>NZ_FQXB01000009.1 GCF_900129845.1 Cognatiyoonia sediminum | reverse complement strand
GTTATCTGCACCTGTCTGATTGCATCAATGCGCGGCATCCCTTGGCCGCACAGTACCTCAACCTGCCGTAACTTAGTGACAATCTCTTCCGGTTTGTGACGCTTGATTCCCATATCTGATCCTCCGTTTCCTAACTATAGGGGCGGACCACTTCAAAGGGGGAGGATCAAGATTACAATCGTCTATCGGCTTTGCGGACAAACCCGACCTTGGATTTTCTCACTTCGCTGACGCAGCATTCGTTCGCAGACGCGGCACCCTCATCGCTGCGGCGCAGCAAGGGTCGCCAGTCCGGTTTTTCGTAAAGGAAGTCTTTGCGTGAGCGACGGCCGTCGCTCGCACATCAAAGAGACGTATGGAACGCCATCTTTGAGCATTCTCGATCATTAATGCGGTGCGTTTGTCTGAAGAGAACCTTCCGACTTTGTCAATATTCGTGGGGTATTGTCGCCCTTGGTCGGCTCTAATTGTTTGCTCATGTGAACTTTCGAAAGAGCTTTGTCTGATCAAATGCATCCTCCAGCGCTTCGTTGCGACCCTTGACCGTGTCCCACATGGTTTCTTGCAAAGCGGCGATTGTGCATTCGACGAGCATGAGTAAGGGTGAACAGCTGTCCCATGCAGACGGAACTGCAATGCGCCCGGTAAACGTTAAGGCCGCAATACGATGGATGGGGGAACGCCATTGATCTGTGAGCAGAACAATTTCTGCACCCTTGCTTTGGCACATTTGCGTCAGCTGAAGTGTGGTATTTTCATACCGACGCACGTCGAATGCCACAACAACGTCGCCTTTTTGCAAATCGAGTAGGTCATGCGGCCAAGCACCGCCATCCGCCACTAGACGCACATTGGGCCGGATCATTTGCATGTGAAGGAAGAGATACCGCGCCAACGTTCCCGTGATGCGGCCCCCTGTGATGAAGATCGTTCGCTTTTTGTCGCTCAGCAACTTGCACAATGCGTCGAAATCAGCGGGATCGATGTCGTCCATGCTGCGTTGTTGGTTTTCAATCGCCTGCCGAAAGTATCGGGTCAGAATATGTTCATCGGGAAAATCGCTTTGCCAGTGTTGGCGCTTTGCCACCGGGTCGGAGATCATCTCTTTCAGCTCAGATCGCAGTGCAGCCTGAAACTGGGGGAACCCATCAAAACCGGTCTTTTGCAACATCCGTGTCACGGTTGTTGTCGATACCGACGCTGTCTGCGCTAGCTCGGTGATGCGGCCTAAACCGATGATGGGGTAGTCGTCCAACAAGGTGCTGACAAGTTGTCGTTCCGATGGCGTCATCTCATCGCGATGTTGCAGCAGTTTTTCAGAAACGGTCATTTCTGGCCTTTCACCAAAGATCTGTCAAAATTTCCACGCAACAAATCAACATGAAAAAAATTGTTCGAAAAAATATTGACAGATGATTTCGTTGTGTCAATCATTTTCCATAATCAGCATGCAAGGATTCCGTCATTCAAGCGACCATTTCACATACCAAAAAACCTTTTATGGTTTCGCGTGCCAAGAAGGCGCCGCGAGTGCTGATTGTGTGTGAGCATGCGTCTGCGCATATCCCCTCGGAATTCAACCAACTTGGCTTATCGAATGACGCTGCGAACAGTCATGTTGCATGGGACCCAGGAGCACTGCCTGTTGCGCAACGCATAGCGGCAGACCTTGATGCCGTACTTGTTTATGGCACGATGTCACGGCTGTTATATGATTGTAATCGTCCGCCTGAGGCGCCCAGCGCGATACCGACCCGTAGCGAAGTTTTTGACATTCCTGGCAACGCGCGTTTGACAGCGGCAGAGCGTGAAGCACGGGTCGCACGCATCTACACGCCGTTTTCCGAAGCGCTGGCAGATGAGATAGCGTGCCACCTCGAAACTTTGAAACTGATGGTTACGATCCATAGCTTTACGCCTGTTTTTAATGGGGTCGCGCGCGAGGCCGAAATAGGGGTTTTGCACGGCGAAGATGCTCGATTTGCGCATGCCATGATGCAAAGCAAACCACAGGATGCGCATTTTCGCATTCGATTGAACGAACCCTACGCCGCTGTCGACGGTGTGGCCCATACACTTGACCAACATGGACAGGCGAATGACCTGCCCAGCGTCATGATCGAAATCCGCAATGATTTGATCTCTACCGATGCGGATCAACGCGCAATGGCACTGTTCCTGACCGATTGGGTGAAGCAGACGTTGGATCAGGTCTCGTATCGCGGGGGTGTCGCATGAACGCCTTGCTTGGCTTCTCGCGCGCCATTGATGGCATGAACCGCGTCATCGGTTTGATCGTGATGTATAGCGTGTTTGTCCTGATGGGCATCCTGCTCTGGTCGTCCATTTCCAAGACGTTTTTCCTGCCCTCGCTGTGGACGTTGGAAACCGCACAATTTGCGATGGTGGCCTATTACATGCTGGGCGGGCCCTATGCGCTTTTGTCCGGCGGGCATGTGCGGATGGATCTGTTTTACGGCGAATGGTCATTACGTCGAAAGGCGACGATTGACGTCATAACCGTATTGTTTCTTATCTTTTACCTTGTTGTTTTGCTCTATGGCGCGCTCGGCTCCACGGCCTATTCGTTGGGGTACTGGGGCAAAGCACCATTGGAGTTTTTTGCTGGATTGATCACGGGCACAGAAGAGGTCGGGCGGCTTGAACGCTCCTCCACCGCGTGGCGCCCTTATATCTGGCCGATCAAAGCCACGATGATCTTTGGTCTGTTTCTGATGCTGTTGCAAGCGCTGTCGGAACTGATCAAGGACGTTGCCCGCGCCACAGGCCGCATGGAACCGGAGGCACGGACATGAGCCAGGAACATATCGCCCTGTTTATGTTCGGCTCGATGATGTTGATGCTATTCACCGGCCAGCGGGTCTTTGGAGCCATCGGCGCCATTGCCGCCATTGCCGCGCTGGCTCTTTACGGAACGGGTGGACAGGACATCCCGTTTTCGGCCGCCATGAAGTTGATGAAATGGTACCCGCTCCTGACGCTGCCCATGTTCATTTTTATGGGCTATGTGCTGAGCGAAAGTAAGCTGGCTGATGATCTTTATCGGATGTTTCATGTCTGGTTTGGCAATGTGAATGGCGGATTGGCCATGGGGACCATCGGTTTGATGGTTTTGATTTCCGCCATGAATGGTTTGTCGGTCGCAGGAATGGCCATCGGTGCGACGATTGCGTTGCCGGAACTTTTGCGGCGCGGCTATGACAAACAGATGGTGACAGGTGTTATTCAGGCTGGTTCCTCGCTTGGTATCCTCGTGCCGCCCTCAGTTGTCTTGGTGCTCTATGCGATGATCGCGCGGCAACCGGTGGGGCAATTGTGGCTTGCGGGCATTATTCCGGGCCTGATGATGGCCGCGATGTTTGTGATTTACATCTGGATCCGCTGCCGCCTGAATCCAGCTTTAGGCCCTGTGGCCGACGATCTAGATCAAGTCACTCCACAAGAGAAACGCAAACTGCTCTGGGCTGGGGCGCTGCCGCTCATCATCTTTGCCTCAATGATGGTCCCGTTCGTCAACGGTTGGACGTCTCTTGTGGAAAGCTCGGCGATCGGCGCGCTTGCGGCCTTGACCGCCTCAATCCTTAAGCGCCGCATGACTTGGGCCGTCTTCCATACATGCACCAAACAGACGCTGGTCATTTCTTGCATGTTCATGTGGATCATCCTTGCAGCGCTTGGTTTTGGAGCCATTTTCGATGGCTTGGGCGCTGTGAACGCCATTGACAACTTGTTCACAGAGCAATTGGGACTGTCACCTTGGGTCATCCTGATCCTGATGCAGTTGAGCTTTATTATCATGGGCACATTCTTGGATGACACGGCGATGCTGGTCATCGTTGCTCCGCTCTATGTGCCTTTGGTGGGCAGCCTCGGCTTTGACCTGATCTGGTATGGCGTCCTCTACACGATCACCACTCAGATTGCGTATATGACGCCACCCTTCGGCTATAACCTCTTTCTGATGCGCGCGATGGCTCCGCCGGAGATCACGCTGCGCGACATATATCGATCCATCATCCCCTTTGTCGGAGTGATGGTGACAGCGCTCGCTATCATCATGGCATTCCCGGAAATCGCCCTATGGCTGCCCGGGTACGTTTACGGAAACTAAAACCAAGACCCTTGGAAATTGGGCCTATCAACAAGGAGAAAGAAACAATGACAACAAGACGTAAGTTCTTAACCACTGCTGCGGTTGGCGCGGCAGCCGCGCCGTTGGCCACGCCAGCCTTGGCGCAATCCACGATCAAATGGCGTATGCAGACCTATGCCGGTCCCGCACTCGCCGCTCATGTGATCGACCCTGCGATTGAGATGTTCAACAAAATTGCGGGCGATCGTATGCAGATCGAACTGTTTTATGCAGATCAGTTGGTTCCAACGGGTGAGCTGTTCCGAGCGATGCAGCAGGGCACGATTGATGCGGTGCAATCTGACGACGACTCGATGGCTTCACCTACGGACGTCACCGTCTTCGGTGGCTACTTCCCATTTGCATCCCGCTATTCGTTGGATGTGCCTGTGCTGTTTAATCAGTACGGCCTGAACGAGATTTGGGATGAGCAGTATTCTGCTGTCGGCGTCAAACATATCAGCGCCGGGTCGTGGGATCCCTGCCACTTTGCTACAAAGGATCCAATCCGCAGCCTCGAAGATCTCAAGGGCAAGCGTGTCTTTACCTTCCCAACAGCTGGCCGCTTCCTGAGCCAGTTTGGCGTCGTACCAGTAACGCTTCCTTGGGAAGACATTGAAGTTGCTGTTCAAACAGGCGAACTTGATGGCATCGCTTGGTCTGGTATCACCGAAGACTACACCGTCGGCTGGGCCGATGTGACCAACTACTTCCTGACAAATAACATCTCTGGCGCTTGGGCTGGTTCGTTCTTCGCGAATATGGACCGCTGGAACGAATTGCCTGAAGACCTTCAGACGTTGTTCCGCGTCTGCTGCGATCAATCCCACTACTATCGCCAGTGGTGGTACTGGGGCGGCGAAGCCAACCTGCGGGTCAATGGGACCAAGATGGAACTGACATCTATCCCTGACGAGGAATGGGCGCAGGTTGAGAACGCGGCCGTTGCCTTCTGGGACGAAATCGCGTCCGAAGGCGAAGTTCAGGCGAAAGTTGTGGATATTTTCCGCAAATATAACGCTGATATGCAGAAAGCTGGACGGCCTTACCGTTACGGTTAAACATTCATATGCGCCTCGGGTTAATCTCGGGGCGCATATCAACCACCAACAAATGAGCTCAACAAATGACCTTTGAAGAGATCAAATCGCAGATTGCTGCCGGCGACATTGATACGGTGCTAACTTGCATTGTGGACATGCAGGGTCGCTTGATGGGCAAACGGTTCCACGCTGAGGCTTTCTTGGAGATGGCCGTAGGTGAAACCCATTGCTGCAACTACTTGCTGGCCACTGATCTAGAGATGGCCACACCGGATGGCTACGCCTCGACCTCCTGGGAGGCGGGGTATGGCGACTATATCATGAAGCCTGACCTGAGCACGATCCGCCCCGTGCCTTGGTTAGAGGGTGCCGCGATGGTCTTGTGTGATGTGCTGGATCATCACACCCATGAGCCGGTGCCCTTCGCCCCGCGCGAAGTATTAAAACGCCAGATTGCCCGCGCCGAGGCGATGGGCCTGACCCCAATCATGGCGACGGAATTAGAATTTTTCCTGTTTCAGGGCACCCATGATGAAATCGCAGCGAGCGGATATGACCTAAAACCGATCAGCCGCTACAACGAAGATTACCACATCTTTCAGACCACTAAGGAAGAGCCGGTGATGCGTCCCATTCGCAACCATTTGCGCTCCATGGGCATCCCAGTCGAAGGCTCGAAAGGAGAGGCCGAGGCCGGTCAGGAAGAGTTAAACATAAAATACGCAGATGCGTTGGCTGCGGCCGACCATCATACGATTGCAAAACATGGGATCAAGGAAATTGCGCACCAGCAAGGGTACGCGGCAACGTTCATTCCGAAATGGCACCACGACCGGGTTGGGTCCGCCGCGCATGTCCATCAGTCGCTTTGGAGCAATGGCGCCAATGCGTTTTATGATGCGGATGCCCCGCTCGCCAAATCTGCACTGATGGATCACTATATGGCTGGGATGTTGACCTACGCCTCTGACATTACGGTCTTTTTGGCCCCCTACATCAACAGCTACAAACGTTTCGCCAAGGGCAGCTTTGCCCCCACACAAGCAGTTTGGTCTGTCGACAACCGCACTGCGGCTTTCCGCCTGTGTGGAGACGGAACGAAGGGGGTGCGCGTTGAGTGCCGCACGCCGGGTTCTGACATGAACCCCTATCTTGCCATGGCCGCAATGTTGGCCGCTGGACTGAAGGGGGTCGAAGAGAAACTGGAATTGCCTGCGCCCTTCACCGGCGACGCCTATGCAGATGATGATGCCAACCATATTCCGCGCACATTACGCGACGCGCGAGAGGCGTTGCTTGCCTCTGACATGCTGAAAGAGGCCTTTGGTGAAGAAACCGTTACTCACTATGCCCGCGCAGCGGAATGGGAAATCGAAGAATTCAACCGTGTCGTCACCGATTATGAAATCGCTAGAGGTTTTGAAAAAGCATGAGCACTCTGACTTGCATTTCTCCAATTGACGGCACGGTGTTTGCGACACGCGAATGCCTGAGTGAAGCCGCAGCGAAAGAGGTGGCGGACCGGGCGCGTGCTGCACAATGCAGTTGGGCAGCGCGGCCGCTGCAAGAACGCATCGATCTTGTCATGGCAGGCGTTGCTGCAGTTGGCGCGATGAATGACGAAATCGTCCCCGAACTTGCCAAAATGATGGGCCGCCCGATCCGATTTGGTGGTGAGTTTGGCGGGTTCGAAGAACGCGCCAGCCACATGGCCAGCATTGCCCAAGACAGCCTTGCCGATATCGAGGTGGGCGAGGATGCGACCTTCAAGCGTTACATCAAACGGGTGCCTCACGGTGTGGTATTTGTCGTAGCACCCTGGAACTACCCTTATATGACCGCAATCAACACGGTTGCGCCTGCTCTCATCGCTGGCAACGCGGTGATGCTCAAGCACGCGACGCAAACCCTGCTAGTTGGCGAACGGATGGCGCAGGCGTTCCAGTCTGCGGGCTTGCCGGAGGATGTCTTTCAGAACGTGTTTCTGGACCATGACACCACATCAAGCCTGATCGCCGACAACGCATTCGATTTCATCAATTTCACAGGCTCCGTCGGCGGCGGCGCTGCAATGGAACGCGCCGCGGCAGGCACATTCACGGGTGTAGGCACTGAACTTGGCGGAAAAGACCCCGGCTATGTGTTGGAGGATGCGGACCTCGATGCTGCTGTCGATACGTTGATCGACGGTGCGATGTTTAATTCCGGCCAATGCTGCTGCGGAATCGAACGCATCTATGTGCACGAAAGCCTGTTTGACGCCTTTGTCGAAAAGGCTGTTTCGATTGTGAGCGACTATAAGCTCGGCAATCCATTGGACGCGAACACCACGCTCGGTCCGATGGCACACAAACGCTTTGCCGATGAGGTGCGGTCACAAATCGCTGAAGCGGTCGCTGCTGGCGCTACCGCCCATATCGATACGTTTGCCGAAGACGATGGCGGCGCCTATCTGAGCCCGCAAATCCTGACCAATGTGACCCACGACATGCGTGTGATGCGCGACGAGAGCTTTGGCCCGGTTGTGGGCATTATGCCGGTCAAGGATGATGCAGAGGCCGTCCGCTTGATGAATGACAGTGAATTTGGCCTGACCGCCAGCCTTTGGACCAAAGACCTGGACCGGGCCGCCGCCGTTGGGGATCAGATCGAAACAGGCACGGTCTTTATGAACCGGGCCGACTATCTTGATCCGGGGCTTTGCTGGACAGGCTGCAAGAACACTGGGCGCGGCGGGGGATTGTCCGTCATTGGCTATCACAACCTGACCCGCCCCAAATCCTATCACTTAAAGAAAGTCACATCATGAGCCCCACTGCCAACTGGTCCTATCCCACCTCGGTGCGTTTTGGTGCAGGGCGCATCACCGAATTGGCTGACGCCTGCCGAACCGCCGGAATGTCAAAACCGCTCTTGGTCACCGATCGTGGTCTAGCGTCCCTGCCGGTTACGACCTGTGCATTGGACGTGTTGGAGGCGGGCGGCCTGGGCCGCGCGAGCTTCGCAGATGTGGACCCCAATCCCAATGAAAAGAATCTCGCCGCCGGTGTTGCGGCGTTCAAGGCTGGAGGTCACGACGGAGTGGTTGCCTTTGGTGGTGGCTCTGGTCTGGATCTTGGGAAAATGGTTGCCTTCATGGCCGGACAAACCCGCCCCGTCTGGGACTTCGAAGATGTTGATGATTGGTGGACGCGTGCGGATGCCGATGCGATCTTTCCCAACATTGCTGTGCCAACGACTGCCGGTACGGGGTCAGAAGTCGGGCGCGCCAGCGTCATCACCAACTCTGAAACCGAAGAGAAAAAGATCATATTCCACCCGAAGGTCCTGCCGTCTGTTGTTATCTGTGACCCTGAACTGACGGTTGGTATGCCATCTTTTATTACGGCTGGAACGGGTCTCGATGCTTTTGCTCACTGTGTTGAGGCGTTCTCCTCGCCACACTATCACCCGATGAGCCAGGGCATTGCGCTGGAAGGCATGCGCCTTGTGGTTGAAAATCTTCCTATCGCCTTTTCCGAGCCAGAAAATCTCGATGCTCGAGCCCATATGATGTCTGCTGCCATGATGGGGGCGACTGCTTTTCAGAAAGGTTTGGGTGCAATTCACGCGCTCAGCCACCCGGTCGGAGCAATGCACCACACTCATCACGGTACCACCAATGCGGTCTGTATGCCTGCGGTTTTGAAACTCAACGCACCTGCAATTCGGGGCAGGTTTGACTCCTGTGTAGGCTATTTAGGAATTGAAGGCGGATTCGATGGTTTTTGTGAATTCGTGGATCAATTTAACAATGATCTGGGAATTCCGAAGCGCCTTTCTGAACTTGGCGTGTCGAACCCCGACATGGACCGCTTGGTAAACGGTGCGCTAAATGACCCCAGCTGTGGTGGCAATCCCGTGACGTTGAACGAAGGTAACTTGCGCGAACTCTTCGAAGCGGTACTGTAGGCGGATCGGAACAGACTAACGTGACACAAGTGAGCCGGTTCAATCCACGACCACTTTAATCAGCAAGACCGATTTCAACCAACGTCACTCTCAAGATGTCACGAACCGTCGCTTCGCCGAGTGGCATCAGCTTTGTTTCAGATAGGTTCGGCATTTGGAGGTAAACTGAGATTGGTTCGAAGCAGTCTGACAGCAACCAAAAGCCTTCTGCAAAAGTTGGCCGGCCATTGGTTCCAAGCAGAGCAGAAAATTCAGAAAGCCTCCAAGGTGTGCTCAAGCCCCTTTTCCACGTGTGTCTTCAAAGCCGCCGCCGCTGCTGCTTCATCGCGCGCGAGCGCCGCTTCGAACATCTCGCGATGTTCTTGAACGGCCTCGTCGCCACGGTAGGTGAGCACCAGCATCTGGTATCTCAAATATTTGTCGAACAAGACGGCGTGCAGCGAGAGGAGATTTTTTGAGCCACAGGCAGAAATCAATGCCTGATGGAACTCCCAGTCATAACGCTTCCAGTCTTCTTTTTGTTTTTCATCTCCGGCCATCATCTTCTGCTCCATCAAGTGAAGCTTGTGGTGCGCGGCGACTAGGTTGCCTTCCCAGTCCGTATCGCCATTCGTGATCGACAAGCGCAGGGCGTGACATTCGAGCAAGACGCGCAGATTAGCGATCTCGATAAGATCGTCGCGAGAGACATCAGTAACAAAGAAACCACGTTGATCTTGAGCAGCAACGAAGCCTTCACTGGCCAACCTGTTCAAGGTTTCCCGGAGCGTTGACATGCTTGCTTCATACCGCTCTTTCAGACCATCGAGTTTCAATTTTGACCCCGGGGCCAACCGACCAAAGATAATGTCTCGTTTGATGCGTTGGTATGTTGTCGCGCCAACTACGTTTAGTGATTTTGCCATGATTTTCGTCTGACTCTAGCCCGTTCATCATGTGATCTACACCAACGCTACAATTTTCTCAATTCGATATAAAATCTGTCAAAATTAAAAGTATCAGATATTATTGCAATTGTATTGGACGCGGTACAAACTCATCCGCGACTCAATGAATCGGCGATCTGGATTAGATTTTATGACACAGGAAACGCGAATTGCGGTGGTGGGATTTGGCCTTGTTGGTCGCCGTCATGTCGATGTTTTGATGTCAGCGCCGGGTGTTACCATCGCAAGCGTAGTGGAGGCAGACGCCAAAGGGCGAGCGGATGCGGAAGAGCTCGGAATTCGTGTCTTTGACAGTTTGGAGAAGATGTTCGAGCAGGACAAGCCAGATGGTGTTTTGCTCGCGACGCCAACACCTCTGCATGTTCAGCAGGGTTTGGAGTGCATTGCAAACGACTGTCCGACGCTTATTGAAAAACCCATCTCCGTCACTTCGGGCGAAGCGCTTCAATTGACCAACGCTGCAGAGATGGCTGGCGTCCCTCTTCTTGTTGGGCATCATCGGCGGCACAATGGAATGGTTCAGGCAGCTAAGTCGGCGTTGGTTAACGGCCAAGTTGGCGATATTCGCGCAATCCAAACGACCTGTTGGTTCTATAAGCCGGACTATTATTTCGATGAAGCGCCGTGGCGAAAGAAGAAAGGCGCTGGGCCTATTTCGGTGAACCTGGTTCATGATGTCGACCTGTTACGGCACTTCTGTGGGGAGGTTCGAACCGCTCAAGCGCTATCGGTCCCCTCAAGACGCGGTTTCGAAAATGAAGACTTGGCGAGTGCCATTCTAACTTTCAAATCTGGGGCCGTTGCCACGATCTCAGTGTCCGACAGTATCGTCGCACCCTGGAGCTGGGAATTAACTTCCAGAGAAAACCCACGCTACCCAGCTACGAACGAAAGTTGTTACCTGATCGGAGGATCAGAAGGGGGGCTGTCGCTACCGGATTTGCGGGTCTGGCGCCATGAAAGCGGCCCCGATTGGTGGTCCCCGATCAATGCACAAGTTCTGACCTGTGACAGTCAGGACCCGTTGGTCACGCAGATGCATCACTTCGCGCGAGTAATAAGAGGCGAGGAGGCGCCTTTGGTCTCTGGCATCGAGGGGCTGAAGTCTTTGGAGGTTGTCGAAGCCATCGCACTTTCAGCGGAGAGCGGGCAAGCCGTTTCTATTGCGTCGATGTCATCGCGATCTGAATTCAAACCGAGGGAAGCGAGCTAAAAATATCAGATATTTTGCAAAATATATTGCAAGATGTGAAAAATCAGGAATAACTTACTCGACCAATAAGGTTGGTCACACCAAAGGGAGGAATACCATGATCACCAAATTGACACGCCGCGCGGCTCTCGCGTCGGTTGCGGCCTTGGGGCTCGCGACGAGCTTTGCCGCTCCTGCTGTCGCTGACGGCCACAAATTGACATTTACACTCGCGACGTCGGGGTCTGAAACGGATCAGCGTTCTGTCGCGATGGCTGAAGTATTTGCGCCTATGGTCGCGGAATTTGCAGATTATCAGGCGGGCTATAACGGTACGTTGTTCGCGCAAGGCACCGAATTGGAAGCGATCGCTGGCGGAAACCTCACGATGTCCATCGCGTCGGCGCAAGAGCTTGCTCAGTTCTTCCCAGAATTCTCGATTTTCGCGACCGGCTATGTCCATCAAGATGCAGCGCACCAGGTTCGTGTCTTCAACGATCCGTTGATGGATCCGTTCAAAAAGACTGTAGAAGACGAACTGGGCGTGAAGCTTCTCTCAGTGATGTATCTAGGACGTCGCCATGTGAACCTGCGCCAAACACGCGATGAACTTGATGTGCAGACCCCTGCAGATTTGGCGGGCGTCAACCTGCGTATGCCTGGAACTGATGCTTGGCAATTCCTTGGCGCCGCACTTGGTGCTTCGCCAACGCCGCTGGCATTCTCAGAGGTCTATACATCGCTGGCGTCTGGTGCGATTGACGGTCAGGACAACCCATTGCCAACAGTGGTAGACCAGAAGTTCTATGAGGTGACTAAGCAGATTTCTCTGACGTCCCACCTTGTTGATCTGAACTACATCGCGTTTTCCAAGGAAACTTGGGATAGCTTGACACCAGAGCAGCAGCTCACCGTGCAGCGCGCGGCAGATGCGGCAGCCTCTTATGGACGCCTCAAGCAGTTGGACAAAGAGAACAGTCTTGCCGACTTTATCCGCAGCCAGGGTGTAGAAATCTATACACCAGACCTCGCTGCCTTCCGTGAGCATGTGCAGGGGCAATATGTGGGTAGCGAAGCAGCTGCTGCTTGGCCAGAAGGCGTTCTGGATCGTATCAACGAGCTGGGTAACTAATAGTCGCTACTTCCGCGGGAGAACCTAAGATGAAGACACTTTCGAAATGGTTCACCCGCGGCACTGAATTTATCGCCGCCATGTGTTTGGCGGCGATCTTTATTACTTTTCTTCTACAAATCATTTTCAGATACGTTCCCTTCTTGGAGCCAATCGGCTGGTCGGTTGTTCTGATTTCCCTGCTCTGGGTGTTTGTCATTTTCTTTGGATGCTCGTTCATCGTCCAAGAAAAGGATCACGTCACATTTGACGTCCTATACCTTGCTGCACCTCGACCAGCTCGCAAAGTTATGGCCCTCATCACCGCGGTCATAATGGTGGCAGCGATGGTCTACTCATTCCCCGCCGTATGGGAGACGGTTTTCGGCAACCGCCTTATGGAGTTGAAGAAAATTCAAACCATTCGCATCCCGATCACAGGGGACAAAATAGCGATTAAGTGGCTCTTTGCGCCGTTCGTTATGTTCATGGTTGTTGTCACAATCCGCTACATCTGGCGCATCTACACGGTTCTGAAGTTCGGTCCCCCTGAAACCGAAATGGAAGCGATCATTGCGGCTGAGGCTCCCTCCGATGAGGTCTCTGAATGAGTCTCGAACTTACCCTAGGTATGATCACCCTCTTTGGGATGGCAGCGATCGGTACGCCGGTTGCCTACGCCATATTGGTCGGTGTTTTGGTCTATCTTGGCGTATCCGGTCAGGACTTGGCCATTGCGGGTACCACCATGGTGCAGCGTCTTTTCGACGGTTTTTTGCTCCTTGCGGTGCCGCTCTTCATTACATCCGCAAATATCATGAATGCTGGCACAATTTCTGATCGCCTTCTGCAGTTCTGCATTGCATTGGTTGGGCGTTTCAGAGGCGGAATGGGACACGTCAATGTGGTTGCCAGTTTGATTTTCTCTGGCATGTCGGGGTCTGCTGTGGCTGACGCGGCTGGTATCGGCAAAATCATTATCGACATGATGGTCAAAAGCGGCCGCTATACGCGTGGTTACGCGGCGGCGATCACGGCGGCGACCGCAACAATCGGACCAATCATTCCCCCATCCATTCCGATGGTACTTTACGCATTGGTCTCCAATGCCTCGGTCGGCGATCTGTTCTTAGCGGGTATCGTACCGGGCTTGGTGATGGGCGTTGTGCTTATGGGGATGAACAGTTTCATTTCTCATAAGCGGGGTTTTGGCCAGGAAGAACCCGTCCCATTGCGTGAAATTCCGCGCCTGACCGTGCGGGCCACACCTGCACTTTTGATGCCAGTTATCCTGCTGGGATGTATCTATTCTGGCGTCACGACACCGACAGAAGCCGCGGCCATCGCAGCACTCTATGCTTTGATTGTTGCTGCAGGTCTCTATCGCGCGATCAAGATCAAAACGCTTTATGAAATTTTCGTGGAAAGCGCGCGATCTGCAGCCTCGGTTGGCTTGGTTATCGGAGCGTCGATGATCCTGACTTACATCGTCATCCAAGAGAATGTCCCTCAGTCAATCTCCGCTATGTTCGCCGGAGCCGACATCAGCCCACTGATGTTCATGCTGATGGTTAACATTCTGGTCCTGCTTCTGGGCTGTATCTTGGACGCGACCGTCATCATCTTGGTCATCATTCCGTTGTTCATCCCGACATGTCGGGAGCTTGGAATTGACTTGGTGCACTTTGGCGTCTTGATCGTTGTGAATTCTATGATCGGATTGATAACCCCTCCTTATGGTATTCTCCTGTTCGTCATCAACGCGGTGACAGGGATTCCGCTTAAGGAGATCATTCGTGAAATCTGGGCGTTCCTTGGCATTCTGATCGCGGCCCTCGTTGTGATGATCCTTGTCCCAGACATCGTTCTCTGGTTGCCAAGATTGTTTGGGTATCAAGGGTAATGAAACTCTGCATGGCGACATCTGCTGTCCCAGGCGACTTACCGAGGAAGCTAGAATCAATAGCCGAAGCGGGTTTCGACGGTGTCGAGTTGTCAGAGCCTGACCTGCTGAAGTTCTCTGGCAAAGTTGAGGATGTTGTTCGTCAAGCCGATGATCTTGATTTGAGGATCAATCTGCTGCAACCCTTTTGGGAGTTCGAAGGGAAGGTCGGAGCCGAAAGAGCAGCGACCATGGCCCGACTGGATCAGAAACTGGAACTGACATCTGCGCTCGGAGCGCATACTCTGTTGGTCTGCACCTCAGCCAACACCAATCACAATTTTGATCGAGCGAAGATCCTGAAAGATTTCGAACATCTTGCCTGTCGAGCAGAACAATTTGGTGTTCGAGTGGCTGTACTTGCCCTGCCATGGGCGAAGCATCTGTTCCAAGAGACTCAAGTTTTCGAAATCGTTTCTGAGTTAGACAACCCTAATCTTGGCTTGGCCCTCAATTCAAGGTTCTCATTGTTAAATGGCTCTCAGGCCGCGCGGCTTCGCGATTTGCCGAACGAGAAGGTTTTTCACGTTCAGTTGTCAGATGCGTCCGTGGTTGCCCAAGAGCCCATTCATACCAAGAACCAAGCGGGGCTGCTGCCCGGACAGGGCGAGCTAAATCTTGAAAGCTTTGTGCGGGTGCTTGCCAGAATTGGGTATGATGGACCGTGGTCATTGGGGCAGGTTACAGAGGGATCTGTTCTTGGCGCTGAAGGGTCCGCCAAAGACGGTTTCCGAGCGATTGTATCACTGCTTGACGAAGTTGCGCGAACAGAACGCTCTTTACAGCGACCGATGAAACACTTGCCTGCGCGGGGTTATCCGAGCGGCTTTGAGTTTCTCGAATTTGCCGTTGACGAAGAGTCAAAACAAGAACTCACCCAAACACTTTCCACGATGTGTTTTCGACGAGAACGTCGACACGTGTCGAAGTCGGTTGAGCTTTGGCGGCAGGGGGCGGTCAATATTGTAGTGAATTGGGAAAATGCCGGTTTCGCCGCAGATGCGTTTGAGACGCACGGACCAACGGTGTGCGATATGGGGCTTAGAGTTCGAGATGCGAAATCTGTAGTCGCACGCGCGAAATCACTAGGTGCGCCGGAGTTCGAGCAGCCAGTTGGGACTGGTGAGCTAGCGATCCCAGCGATCCAAGGTGTTGGTGGGAATGTTGTCCACTTTATCGACGAAAAATCCGATCTTCATCGCGTTTGGGATATTGAGTTTGATCCTGTTTCAAAAGCTAAAGCCATTGCGCCCGCAGGTCTTCGACGCATCGATCACGTCGCTCAAACGATGCGCTATGAAGAGATGCAAAGCTGGCTGACTTACTACACGACAACCTTTGAACTGGAGAAAGCGCCAGTTGTCGATGTCGCGGATCCGTCCGGCGTGGTTCTTAGCCAAGCTTTGTCGAGCCCTGAAGGGGAAGTTCGTTTGAACCTAAATGGTGCTGACGAGAAACGCACATTTGCTGGTGCCTTCTTGGCAGATCAATTTGGGGCGGGGGTGCAGCACGTCGCATTTGTAAGCGACGACATTTTTGAGACATCAGATCAATTGGCCGAGACGGGTTTCGAACGGCTACAAATGCCGGAAAATTACTATGATGATCTTGAGGTTCGCTTCAGCCTCGATGGGGAGCTCACTAAAGCGCTGCGTGATGGACAAATGCTCTACGATCGGGACGAAGCCGGGGAATATTTCCAAATCTACGGCGCGCCCATCTTCAAAGGCTTCTTCTTTGAGATTGTTGAACGCAAAGGCGGATATCAGGGATATGGTGCACCAAATGCGCCAATCCGATTGGCTGCTCAACTTAGGTATCTTCAAGAAAGGCAAGCCGCATGAGCCAAGACGCCGACAACATTCGCAAGTGGTGGCAAACCTCAATCATTGACATGGAGCCGGGGAAGATTGCGTTCCGCGGGCATCCCATTGAGGGTTTGATTGGCAACGTCAGTTTCCCCCAGATGATTTGGCTGATGACCCGTGGCGATTTGCCGACAAAGGCGCAGGCATTGCTTTTCGAGGCAGCCTTGGTTGCGGGTGTTGATCATGGGCCTCAGGCACCATCAATTGCAGCGGCGCGTATGGCGGCGACCTGTGGCGTTGGTTTGAACAACGTCATGGCAACGGGCGTCAATATGCTCGGCGATGTGCATGGCGGGGCCGGCGAGCAATGTGCTGAGCTTTATTATGAAGTCGCTCAAGCGATGAACGAAGGGGTTGAACTGGAAGAGGCCGTCGAGGCGGCCCTTCAGAATTGGCGCGAAACGCGGGGAAAAATCGTATCAGGTTTTGGACACCGGTTTCATAAGCCAGTTGATCCCCGCGCGCCTTGCTTGATGCAACTTGTTCGCGAAGCGGCAGCCGAAGGTACGGTGTCAGGTCAGTTCGCTGAGATCGGAGAAGCTATCCAGCGCGCCATCGGGCGGTCTCGTGGAGCTGACATCGCAATGAACATCGACGGGGCAACAGCGGTGATTTTCTGCGAACTTGGCTTTCCGGCCCCATTGTCACGTGGCCTCTTCTGCCTGTCTCGTTCTGTCGGCATTCTGTCTCATGGGTGGGAACAAATGCAGCAAGGCGGCCGAAACAAAGGGCCTATGCCTCCGAATTACCTTCCCCTTTACCAACCAAAGGACCCCGATGAATGACCTGGCGAAATCCTTCCGGGTCGGCCTGATCGGAACAGGCCGCATAAGCGACATCTACCTCAAGACGCTTTCTAAATCCGATTCTGTGAACGTGGTTGCTTGCGGTAGCCTGAATATGGACGAAAGTCGCGTAAAGGCGATCCAGTATGACATTCCGATTGCCAAGCCACCCGAGGACATTCTTGCTGATCCTGAGATTGACGCCATTCTCAATCTGACCATTCCAGCCGCTCATGCTGAGGTCAGTTTGGCTGCGTTGGAGGCCGGAAAACACGTCTATAGCGAAAAGCCCTTGGTCGGTAGTTTAGCGGACGGACGCAAAGTACTGGACCGGGCCGTCGAGCTGGGTCTTTCAGTTGGCAATGCGCCAGACACGTTTCTTGGCGGGCGTTGGCAGACGGTGCGAAAGCTTTTGGATGCCGGAACGATCGGTCGCCCGACGGGCGCGGCGGCTTTTGTAGGGACACATGGCACCGAGCGGCACCACCCGAACCCTGATTTCTACTACCAAACGGGCGGCGGACCTATGTTGGACCTCGGGCCCTACTATTTGTCTGCCATGGTGTTCTTTCTTGGGCCGATTGCACGGGTGGCCGGACTTTCTAATCGCGCGTTTGACAAGCGCATGATCGAAAACGGCCCGCGCCATGGCCAAATGATGCCGGTGGAGGTCGACACCCATGTCCAAGGAATGTTGGAGTTTGAAAGCGGCGTCATTGGTTCCATCACCATGAGTTTTGACGTCTGGGACAGTGAAATGCCGCGCTTTGAAATCTATGGCGAGGATGGAGTGATTTGTATCCCTGATCCGGACCCAGTTCATGGCGCGAACATCTTTCAGGGGGAGGTGTGGTATCGCACGCGGGATACGTCACGCTGGTCTCACCAACCGCGTCCGCGGGGCCGCGAGGCGTGGCAGGTCGCCATGAATACCCATGGTTTGAACGAAGACTGCCGCGGCATCGGTCTGATCGAAATGGCGGATGCCATTCGAAACGGGCGCACGCCGAGATGCAGCGGAGAACTGGCCTATCATGTTTTGGAAGTGATGTACGGCATCCTCGACAGTCCAAAATCTGGCCGGTTTGTCGACATCGAAAGCCGCCCACCCGTGCCTGAAATCCTCCCCGAAACTTACCCTTAGGACAGCGCCATGCCTGTTATCCCTTTGTCGATTGCGGACCCATTTTTTGCTGTTTTGGTTGTCGAAAATGAACCTGCTGTCGAAATCGACAGACGTACCATCGTCTTAAATCTGTCGGACACGGCTATTGTAGTACAAGACCAAACTATCGGATCGCTTCAATCGGTGATTTTGCAAAATACAGAAATAAAACATGTCGCACATGCGGTGCTGATCAAAGGTCTCGACGATCATCCTGATGATGCTGAGCTAATGCGAAGTGTTCGGGACGCGTGGCCCTCGGCTTATGACGTTCGCAAGGAGGAACGGCTCAAAGGCATTGGGCACTACATGTCACCCAAAGTTTGGGTCGGTCAGTTTGGCTTCACGCTGTATCATTCAGCAACCATCCCGCTGAACGTTGGCCTTCATAAATTTCACGACTTCTGCCCAGTTCCCGGGTTTCGTGAAGTCCACACCCAGATCGTCGGTTTCGGCAAGATGCAGCAGTGTCGAGAAAAGGATATCAACACGCTCTACTGCGAAGAGCCGATGGCCCCTGGGACGACACATCGCCCAATGTATGACGCTGAAGGTAACTATCCTTGGCATCAGTATGAAACCATCACCCCGTCGATTTTTATGGCCGTTGAAATGCTGCCTGACGGCGCGACGCCCCCAGTTTGAGGAGACTTTCGATGCTATTGCCGGGTCAAATTGATTTCGAAGGTCCGTTCCCGAAGTTCTCGCGCCGCTTGCGCTTGGGTGTCGTGGGCGGTGGCCGAGTTTCTGGAATGCAGGCCACGGCGGCGCGTCTGAGTTATCGTTGGGATGTTGTCGCAGGCGCGATGTCGTCTGATCCGGTTCGAGCGAAGACGGCAGCGGCGGATTGGTTCTTAGATGAAGACCGTTGCTACACGTCTTTTGCGGAAATGGCGGAGGTCGAAGCGGCACGTGACGACGGTGTCGATGCAGTGATGATCACAACACCCAATCATTTGCATCATGATGCGGCGATTGCGTTCCTGAACAAAGGAATTGATGTGCTGTGTGACAAGCCGCTGACCAACGAGGTGAGCGAAGCCGATGCTTTGATCGAAGCAGCTGAAAAGTCTGGTTGTGTTTTCGGTGTGTCTTACGTGATGTCTTGCTTTGCCGTGATCAGGCAGGCTCGCGATCTTGTCGCGTCTGGAGCCATTGGCAGGATTAATCAGATCCACGTCGAATTCATGCAGGATTGGATGACACCGGATGATGTGGCCGATGCTCCGCACGTAAAGTGGCGCCTCGATCCGGCAAAGTCGGGCAAGACGTCTTGTGTCGGAGACATCGGAACCCACGCGGCGCATTTGGCTCAGTTCGTGAGTGGGCTTGCGATGAAAGAGGTACGGGCCGATTTTCACGTTTGCGGTGCGCCTAAGCCGCTAGAGGATACCGCTTTCATGACCACGCGATTTGAGGGCGGTGTCCCGGGCACGTTAATGTGCACGCGCCTCGCTCCCGGAAATCGCGGCGGTCTGCGGTTGCGGATTTTTGGTTCGGAGGGCGGGATCGAATGGGATCTCGAAAACTCGGAGCAATTGAAACTCAATCGTTTCGGGCAGCCTGATCAGATCATCAGCCGCGGGCATGGGCATGGGATGACAACCGCCAACGAACGTTTGGTTCGTACGGCGCGAGGCTTCCCTGAAGGGATCATTGAGGCTTGGGGAAATCTGTATACCGAATTCGCCATGGCCGTTGCGGCCCGCAAGGACGGTATCAGAGCGCCTTCGGATTGGTTGGGAATGCCACGCGTCGCCGACGGGGCAAAGGGTGTGGCATTTATTGAGGCTTCATTTCAATCCCATCAGAGCGGCGGGGCATGGGTGCATATCTAGATAATTGATGATTTACAAAATATCAGATATTTTATAAAATATAGGTTAATCAGTCGAATCTGATCGATAGGTGGCGTGATGCCCGAGACCTTTGACCAAGACCCGCTTTATTCGCTTGCGCATTTGACCCTGATCAACTGCACTCCGGCAGAGCTTGTCTATATCGCCGCACGCGCAGGCTATGACGCCGTCAGCCCGCGGTTCATCACGATGAATGTCCCGGGCGAGTTTGAACGCTCGCCCCTCGATCCGGCTCAAATTCAAGCACTTGAAACAGCGATAGACACCACGGGATTGCAGGTTCTGGACATCGAACTCGCCCGCATCACCGAAGATTGCGATCCGCGGGATTTCGAGAGTGCCTTTGAGCTGGGTGCACGCCTAAACGCCAAACATATGATCATGTCCGCGTGGACGAAACGCCGCGATGATCGAAACTTCATCCTCGATACATATGCCGAAACCTGCGATCTGGCAGCACCGTATGGCCTAACCATCGATCTGGAATTTCCGTCCTTTTCGCGCCTGCGCACCTTAGATGAAACACTCGATATCGTTCGCGCGGCAGACCGGCCAAATGGCGGTATCCTTGTTGATACGCTCTACTTGCACCTTAGCCGCGTGGATTTAGGAGAACTGCTTCATGTGCCGCAAGAATGGCTGCATTTTTTGCATATCTCTGACTGTCTCCCCGGCATAGCAGATACGCGGGAAGGGATGATCCAGCTTGCCCGCGACGCGCGGCTTTACCCCGGTGAGGGCTGGATTGATTTCGCAGGCATCATCGAGCGTTGCCCGCCAATGAACTACTCCATTGAACTCCCCAATCAGGCACGTGTTGCTGAATTGGGTTTCGAAGAACACGCCCGCCGGTGCTTGGCTCATGCCAAGCGCACCTTTGGCGAGGCCCGATCAAAACGCCGGTCTGTCACTCAGCAGGCGGCTTAGACTTACCCAAACAAAGGATGCCACGATGGCACGAGAACTGACAGAAGACGAACGCCAATTGGCATTGGACATGGTTGAGCGCGCGCGCGTTGCAATGGCGGCTGTTGAGGATTGGAGCCAGAAAGATTTGAACCGGTTGTCGCAAGCGATTGCTTGGTATGCTGGCAACGAAGAAACCTTCACCCGCTTGGCGCAACAAGGAGTTGACGAAAGCGGCATTGGCGATCGAGAAGGGCGTCCGGCGAAGCGGTTCAAAATCCATATGGTTTTGCGGGATGTTTTGCGCACTCCGTCGACTGGCGTGGTTGAGGTAGATGAGGAACGCGGACTGGTGAAATACGCCAAACCTGCCGGCGTAATCGCATCCCTAATTCCCATGACAAACCCCGCCATGACGCCACCTGTGACAGGCGTCTCGTCTGCCAATGCTCGGAACGCCGTGATCTTTTCCCCGCATCCGCGAACGGCGGGGACAACATTTGAAATGGTCGAAGTGATGCGTGCGGCTTGTCGTGGGGTTGGGGCACCTGAAGACCTGTTCCAAACCATTCGCTACCCTTCGATTCCGTTGACACAGTTCCTGATGGAAGTTGCGGATCTGACTTTGGCAACTGGTGGTAAGCCGATGGTCAAGGCGGCCTATAGCTCTGGTCGTCCAGCTTATGGGGTAGGGGCCGGAAACTCTTCTATCGTGATTGATGATACCGCAGACATTGAAATAGCCGCTCAAAACACCCGTATTTCAAAAACGTCCGACTTTGGATCAGGCTGTTCCGCAGACGGAAACATCATCATTCAAAAATCCATTTACGATCAAATGATCAACGCGCTGGAGGCCGAAGGCGGGTACCTCTGTTCGCAAGAAGAAAAAGACCTGCTTGAAAAGGCGATGTGGGACGAGAAAGGCAACCGCACTTTCCCAACCATTGCGTGCCGACCGCAGCAAACGGCAGATGTAGCAGGGTTCTCCATCCCAGAGGATCGCAATTTCCTGATGGTTGAGAACCAAGGCCAGATTGGGCCGGATCACAAGTTCTCCAAAGAGAAGCTCACGACGCTCATGGCGTTGTATCATTTCGACACGTTTGACGACGCTTTGGCGACGGTTGCCCAAATCTATGACACCGGAGGCAAAGGGCATTCTTGCGGCATCTATTCCCACAACGACGATCACATCGACCGTCTGGCGCGCCTCGCGCCCGTAAGCCGCATGATGGTGCGTCAGCCGCAATCGAAAGCAAATGCGGGGGCTTGGACCAATGGGATGCCAATGACCAGTTCGCTCGGCTGCGGCATCTGGGGCGGCAACATCACGAACGAGAATGTCACCATGAAACACATGATGAACTACACTTGGGTTTCGCGCCCAATTGCCGAAGACCGCCCCTCTGAACAGGAGCTATTCGGCGAATTCTATGGACAGGAGATCGCGTGATGGATGGCGGAATGATTGCGGACAAAACAGTCGCAGAACACATCGTCGATTATTTGGCGCGGCGCGATACAAAGCATGTCTTCGGTTTGTGTGGTCACACCAATATCGCCGTGCTTGCGGCCCTGGCTGACAGCCCGATTGATTTCATCACGGTCCGCCATGAGCAGATCGCAAGCCATGCCGCAGATGCCTATGCTCGCGTGCAAGGGGGGGCGTCCGTGGTTCTGTCGCACCTTTCTCCCGGTTTGACAAATTGCGCCACGGGGGTGGCCAATGCCGCATTGGATTGCATCCCAATGGTGGTGATCGCAGGCGACATTCCTACGCATTACTACGGCAAACATCCACATCAGGAGGTGAACCTCCACGCAGATGCCGCGCAGTGGGAAATTTATCGTCCATTCGTAAAGCGCGCATGGCGGGTAGATCGCGCAGACCTGATGGCTGAGATATTGGAAAAGGCCTTCCATCTCGCAGAAAGTGGTCAACCCGGGCCGGTATTGGTCAACGTGCCGATGGACATCTTCTCCGAAGTGATCCCGTCCGACACCTTTGATCGCGTGGCACAAAATACCAAGTCGCTGAAGAAACCTTCGATCGACGACGAAACGGCAGGCGATATTGTCGAGGCTCTGGCGAAGGCGGAGAACCCCGTCGCTTACGTCGGGGGTGGCATACTTCTTGCTAAGGCGTCAGACGAACTGGATGCCTTCGTCAGCCACATGGGCTTACCTGTCGCGCATTCGCTGATGGGCAAAGGCGCGCTTTCTGATGCGCACCCATTGGTGATGGGCATGACGGGTTTCTGGGGCACAGAACTCGTCAATCAAAGCTGCCTGAATGCGGATTATGTTTTCGCAGTTGGGACACGGTTCAAGGAAGCGGATTGTTCAAGCTGGTATCCCGGTTACACCTTCAACATCGGTGCGGAAGGGAACGATACCAAAGTCATCCATATTGACATCGAACCTCAAGAAATCGGCCGGAACTACCCGACTGAGATTGGGGTGGTGGCAGATGCCAGATCCGCTCTGCGCGTACTGAACCGCGTCGCGAAAGAGATGTATCCAAATGGCATCGATCGAACCGAGAAGACAGCTGAGATCGCCTCCTTCCGTGAAACTTTCAAAGCCTCAAATCTCGATATGCAAACCTCAGACGCGTTCCCTCTGATGCCCGAACGCATTCTGGCCGATACACGCGGAGCCTTGCCAGACGATGCAATCATCACCACCGATGTCGGTTGGAACAAAAATGGTGTTGGTCAGCAATTCGATATCCTGACGCCAGGATCCATCTTGACACCCGGCGGGTTTGCAACCATGGGCTTCGGACCACCTGCGGCCATTGGCGCGAAACTCGCAGCACCGGAACGGGTCGTGATCAGCCTCGTTGGAGACGGTGGCTTTGGCCAGAACCCTTCCATGCTTGCTACAGCCGTTGAGCTTAACCTTGGCATTGTGTGGCTGGTGATGAACAACAACGCATTTGGAACGATCGCTGGCCTCCAAAAGGCGCATTATGGGCTCACTTACGGAACAACCTTCCCGGGGTCAGCAGAGGCACCGACAAACGGACCCGGCTATGCAGAAATAGCAAAGGCTTACGGGGCAGAGGGCCAACGGATAACATCGGCGGATGAATTGTTACCAGCGTTGAAAGCCGCCATCGCGAGCGGTAAACCGACCGTCTTGGACGTGCCCATGATCAACAACCCAACTCCAACAACAGGGCATTGGAATATTTTGGATATCTACTCACCAAACGATGATGTGAGCCATGTTGCTACCTAAGATGGAACAATGTTTAGGGCATGACTGAATAGTATTCAGGGGCTGCGATTGTTGCCCGCATTGCATACATGCGCTCGACTACACCTTGCGCATCATTGATGAAGAGTCGCTTGAAACAAAAGACGCTGCGTCTTTGGGACCAATATCCTTTTGGCAAACAGCAACGGTAGGTTCTTTCTTTGGTTCACAGAGAACAAGTTTGGAATGGTAATGGACCGTTGGCCAATTCCGTTTTTCGACCTTTAATGGACACCAATGACGCAACTACTATCTCGTCATTGGCCCCAAAGCTTCACCCAATGCCGCCTCAATCTCTTCGGGTTCCCCTTCGATCCTTGGCAGCAAGACTTCGCGAACGACACCATTGAGGGCTCTATCTGCATTTGCTTCGTCGGGGTCTTCGCCCTTAACAAATACCTCAAACGCTTCAGCCTCATTCAGGACGGCGCCAGGAACGCTTGCGACGCCTTGGAGGAGCGAGCTGATGCCGAGATGTTCGACTTGGTTAGCGTTTGTCTCGGGCCCGACAAACTGGGGGTCGAAGCCTTCGACACCCCAAACTTCGCTTACCGTCATTCCCTGACCCGTCGCATATTGGTGGATATGAGGAATGCTGAAGTGTCCAACATAGCCGTGGCTCCAAAGCGGGCGATGAGTGATTGGATTGTTTCTGTAAGTTCCGGAAAGAAGGGCTTGCCAGATTGATCCTCCCCCTTTGAAGTGGTCCGCCCCTATAGTTAGGAAACGGAGGATCAGATATGGGAATCAAGCGTCATAAACCGGAAGAGATTGTCACT
>NZ_FQXB01000008.1 GCF_900129845.1 Cognatiyoonia sediminum | reverse complement strand
GCCGTTGCCGCTCCCTCAAGCTATCGGCATTCTCTGTTATGGCAGCAGCCATCGGCCCGCGACGCTCTTTTTCCTCAACCTTCCCCGCGGGGAAGCTTTCCGGCGTATCATCTTGCGGAAGATCAATATCAAATACGCGACGTTTCTTGCTCATGCTGTCACCTCAATGCTGTCCCACGCCTGCAAAACATTGCCTTTGAATTCGTCATACGCCCGATCAAATGTCGTGCGTGCACGTCGCCATGTTTCCCGCGTCATGTCACGATAGTCGATTTCATAAACCGAACTCAGGAACCGCCCGGACTGCTCAACAGCGCGTGTCATCTCGACCGGGTGTTCCGTCAAGGCATCACCAAAGACCCTCCCGAACGCATCGAACATCGCGCGGTGCAAATCGTTTCCTGGCTCATAACGGGTCATCAGGAATTTAATATCGATGAATGCCTTCGGCAGCGAAACCTTCCCCGCGGGGAAGATCTGCGGAAAACCATCCGCCAAATCGCCCAATGCCTCCGCCAACTGACCGATGAAGGACGTGGTACTGTCATACTCCCAATAGCCCGGACCAGAGGGGATATAGAGCATATCGGCAGCGAACACTGCATTCATCGATTGATAGCCGATGGCAGGCGGACAATCGAAAAGGATCAAATCATAGGCATCGTCTGGGATCGCATCCAGATAGCGCGAGACAGCCGCAAAGAACGACCAATCAGGATTGAGGTGCCGGTACTGAGCACTGGCGAACTCAACAAATGCCGCATTGGCGCAGGACGGAATGATATCAATCGTAGACCACGCGGTTGGCTTAATGAAATCCCCAATCCGCAAATCCGCAAGACCCAGATCACGTATCGACGCAGGGATCTTGCGCTGGGGCAGGGCAGTGCCGCTCGCGGCACCCACCGCTGAGGAATTCATCCGATCGGTTTCCCGGATCAAATCGCGGGCCATGATGCCCCACACCGTGTGATCCTCCTCTACATCATTGAGACCCATCGAATGCGACAGCGTCGCTTGCGGGTCAAAATCAACGCACAGCACCCTATAACCGTCCAGAGCAGCCGCATGGGCAAAATGCAAAGCAACGGTGGATTTGCCCGCACCGCCCTTGAAGTTGGCAATCGCCGCGCGGAAAGCGCGCTTACCCGCAGGCCGTTCAGGCATCAGAGATTTCCGGTTCACCTTCATCCGTCGCCGCAACACATTGATCTCATCCAAACTGAACCAACGCTGCCGCCCATCTGGTTCGACCTCTCCACCAGGCAAATCAGGTTCTGCCGCAAGCCGCCCACGAAACGTCGACTGGTTGATCCCAAAAATCAGCTCCGACACCTCCCAAGAGGAAAAGCGCCTCAGCGTCTTTTCCATCTCTGGCGAAAAGGTCTGACGCCTGATCCAGCTCTGCATCTTGAGCGATTCGGCCTGTAATTGCGCGAGGTCTTCATGTGTGAACATGGATTATTCTGCTTTCTTCTGGACGCAAATTCTTAGTTATTTGCAAATTACGCTGGATTTCAGGAAAAAGCAAAACGCGATTTGCGGAAATACGCGAATTTGCTAAACTTCGGAAAACCCTGGGAAAACAGGCCGCATAGACATAAAACAAAACCTCTATCGATTCGCTCAAGGACCACCAAAAGCAGCAGCATCTTCCCCAATATCTAGGGGACAGTTTACGACCTACCTCAACAAATTGGGGGACAAAACTGTCAAATAAGAGGACACCCAGAATGTCCCCCTTTACCAATAAACCTCATTTCTTTAAGTTTTGTGATGAATAAATTGGTCCACATTCACGCCATAAATTCAAAACGTCTTGACAGAATCGATTGAGAGGACGCAAATACCTCCACGGTCGGGAAAAGCGTTGAGAACACCGCCATCGACCAGAAAATGGGGCAACAAAGACCCCGCGGTATATTGAGGCTTATTAGCCATTGCAGCAGGAGCGCCAATCGTGTTGGTCGCAAAACCCGTCGGGCGTGACGCCGCGACGAAGAAATATGATATTTTGTCCGCATTGGCGACCTTTGGCCTGTCAAAAGACAAGCACAAGCAACGCCAGATCCTGCGGCTCATGGCTCTGATTACTACGCGCTACAATTGGCAATGTGACGAGCTATCTATGGGACAAGCGGAAATCGCGCGTCTTTGGTCAGTGGATACTCGCACCGTCAAAAGAGAAATGGCGCGCTTGCGCTCTCTTGGGTGGCTCGTGCAAAAGCGACAGGGCGCGCGGGGACGGGTGTCTGTCTACGGTTTGGACCTGGCCCGTGTCATGGCAGATACACAGCCTACATGGGACAATATTGGTCCCGACTTCGTTCAGCGAATGGGAGCTGAACCTCAGCAATCCGACACGAATGTCATTCCGTTTCGAAATGAAAGTGCCGTCGAATTTTCCAACGATGTTTGGGGACGCGCCTGCAAGGTGCTTCATGTCGACGACCCATCAACGTTTGCCTCATGGATTGCACTGTTGAAATTTGGCGGCGATGAGGCCGGTCAAATCGTCTTGGTCGCACCTTCACGATTTCACGCCACCTACGTTACGTCTCACCTACAGCAGAGGATCCTCTACGCGTTGCGCGCTCAGGATCCGTCAATTTCTGCCGTTCAGATCATTGCGCAGTAGCCTACTGCCCGCCGGTGAGGTCTTCGGCCAACATCAGCGCATTGCCATCAGGGTCGTAGAAGGTTGCGGTCTTAACCATTCCTTCGACCACATCGGTCGGCCCATCGAACTTCACGCCCGCACCTTCCAGTTTTGATCTCGCGTCCTCAATATCCGCAATCCCGAAGACAGGCACGCTGTTCCCCGGAACCGGCTTTGTATGCTCACCAAATCCGATGGTCACGCCGTCCGTATTGGTTGCAACTTCTGACCAACCTGCTTCGTCTGCATGATATAACAGCTCAAATCCCAGCATCGATGTATACCAATCCGCACTGGCGTGGCGATCTGAAACGGAAAGGGCGATTGTAATGGTTTTTTCAACGGATATGAGCGACATGACACTTCCTTCTGACTAAAAATATAGTTACTATACTTTATGGACATTGATGTAGTTGTCAAGATGACCTCCAGAGCATGGAATTTGCCGATCCTAAAGGCGTTTTATGATGGGGTTCCTGGTCGCCAAGCGCCGCTTCTGGCTGCGACTGGAGCAGGGCGGACAGCATTTGCGCAGAGCTTGGACCATCTGATCCAAAACGGTCTGATCGAACGCAACCCCGGTTATGGGCATCCGCTTCGGCCGGAGTTTCGACTGACAGAAGCAGGTGTGAAGGCAGCAGAGATTGCACATAAGATAAGGTCCGCTGACCGCGAGGATGGCGATCCACTGATACGCCGGAGTTGGACGATCCCCGTGCTCGCCACGCTCCAAACGCCATTGCAGTTCAGTGGGATTAAGAGGCAACTCGGGCCCATTACCGATCGTGCCCTGTCCCAGTCCTTGAAAGCCCTAGAAGAACGCACGTGGGTCAAGCGCAACCTTATCCCGGAGCTAAGGCCGCCCAGACCGATCTATGCAGCATCCGGAACCGGCAAACGTATTGCCGATGTTTTTGAACTAGACCGCTAACCGCCCTTATGGATGGTTGCTGAGTTCAAAGAACTCAAAAGTCGCTTGCTGCGCACGACCCGTCAAATCCTGCGCCGCCATGCCAATATACGTCCCGGTGAAGTTGGAGTGTTCGCCCCTTACCCCCTCGTCAGAAAGGATGTGTGCGTCGAGTTCTGGCCCGATTTCCACATATGCCCTTCCATCTAAGCTGTAGCTGAACTGGAGCGCTCCGCGTCGTATCGAAAGAGCGAGCCAAACAGCACCTTCTTCGGGAATTGCGAACATCGCATCCAATGGAAAGGTCAGCGTACCTTCCGGCCAGTTGTGACAGCTTAGGATGTTAAGAGCACGGTGTCCGTCTTGGCTGCGCGTCACTCCGAGATAATGAAACTGCGTTCGGTTATAGTAAGCGGTCAAACCCGCCATCTGTTGGAAATCTTCTGGATCAAAGGAAACCTTTGTCCGCGCTTCGCAGTCCCATTCCGTCTGACGCCGCGCGACAAGCGATTGCTCAAACCAAGACCCAATGCTTTCTCGGCCCGTCAGGACCAGACCTTCAGAAGACAGGTTGAAGATACGGTCCGACTCAGGCGTTCGCGGCCACATGAAGGTGTTGGGCAAGCTTTCCAGTTGCGAGAAGTCATGAATGGTCGGTTCCGGCTCAAACTCATACACGGGTAAATCGGGAGCCGTTTCTTGAGCTGGCGGTATCAATCCGCCCTGATCAAGATAGAGCCAGCCGTCATCTTCCCAACGGCACCGCGTAATCCCAGTCTCTCTGCCCATGGGTGATTTCCGTGTTCCGGGTAGGGGGCGGGTGCAAAGGAACGTATGATACGGCGTGCCGTCCTGCGTTTCGACGTATTGTCCATGGCCGGTCCGCTGCAACGGGCTGTCCGGCGTCTCAAACACGCGCAACAGATGTGGGTTTGGGTGGAGCTCGTAAGGCCCTTCGATCGTTTTGGATCGCGCGAAGGTCACAGCGTGTCCGTAGCCCGTGCCGCCTTCAGCGGTAATCAAATAGTAGTACTCATCGCGCTTAAAGAGGTGAGGGGCTTCCGTAAGTCCAAGATCACTCCCTGGGAAAATGTTTTTGATCGGGCCCGTCAGGCGACCCGCCTCATGGTCATACTCTTGCAGCAGTATCCCGCCAAAAAGATGTTTGGTCGGCGCATTCGGATCACCCTGCATCGCGAGGTGGTTCCAAACCATGTTCACGAACCACTTCCGCCCGTCGTCGTCATGAAACAGCGACGGATCGAAACCCGAAGAGTTCATGTAAATGGGATCACTCCAAGGCCCTTCAATCGTCTCAGATGTCACAAGATAATTGTGGGCATCTTTCGAACTGCCATCGAGCCTTTTGACGTCCGTGTAGATCAGCCAGAACTTGCCATCCGCGTAGCTTAGCGAAGGCGCCCAAACGCCACCGGAATCCGGATTGCCGCGCATGTCGAGCTGTTCTTTGCGGTTCAGAGCTTGCCCAACCGTCCGCCAGTTCACCAAGTCTTTCGAATGGCTGATTTGGACACCGGGATACCATTCAAAAGTCGAGGTCGCGATGTAGTAATCGTCGCCAACGCGGCAAATAGACGGATCCGGATGAAATCCGCGTAAGATTGGGTTGCGGATTTCGGTCATGACGGCTCCTTTAGGCGATAAACAGCATCCATATGGCCATTCCGACCATCATCAGGTTCTCTGTCAAGCTGACAAAGCCTAGCGGCACACGTGCGTCGCCGACACAGGCACACTTTAGCTCGCGCTTTTCGATGTAGACCGCTTTGAAGACACTGTAGGCACCGATACCCGCCACAAAGAGCGCCGCAGGGGCCGCAAGCCACGTCAGCGCCCCCATCAACATCAACAGACCTGCGCCGGTCTCCACAAAGGGGTAGACATACCCATACCGCACCCACCGTTGCGCCAGCAGGTCGTAGTTGAGGAACATGGTCGCGAATTTTTCGATGTCCTGCAGTTTCTGCAATCCAAGCAAAACCATCGCGATTGAGATAAACCAGCCGATGGTCTGACCAACGAACAGCGTATCCCGCGCCAACCAAGTCACAGCAACGGCCAAGAGCGCTGCGACCGAAAAGAGCGCAATCACCGGCTGGTAGGTCACGTCGCCTTCTTTCGCGACTTGCTTACCAAAATGGGCGCTTAAATCGTCAAAACCGCCGATCCGTTCACCATCTATGAAGATCTGAGGCGTCGTCTTAACGCCATACTCGGCCTTGAACGCATCCACATCTTCGCGGGTCGTCAGATGTTGATCATCAACGACATAGCCGTTTCGCTCCAACAGGTCTTTGGATTTCAAACCAAAGGGGCAGACATGTCCGGGCATCACCATGCGGTGCAATGTTGCGGTTTTGGCCATGAGGATCTCCAATTTTTTGATCCAGCGAATTTTGATTCTCACAATTTCATCTAAGCTGCGTCCTACTAGACCACAAGGAATTGCCCGAATTGGATCATCAGATGTTTCTGGCGAGATTTCCCGATGCTGTCTGATAGCGCGTTTTGGTAGCTGGCAGTGTTGCCGCAAGGCGTATTGATCGTTTTCCTTTTGCGCTTCTGCACAAAACCAGCCGCAAAACGCCCGTCTTGTCTATCTTATTGCCAAACACGGACGTTACTCGTTTGTTGCGAATATGTTTGTGAATACGTGGTTAATAATCACCAATTGCATCGTGCGCTTAATCGCATGGAAAATGCTGCACCACGCCGAACATCACGGCTACTTAAAGGCACCATTTCACAAGTTGCCTGAGCTTCATACGCTTGCCGCTGAACACCTGCAAGTGACACAAGACGGATAGGCCAATTTTGGGGCATCCTTTCTCAAGGGCGCGAAATAGGGTCCATCTAAGCCAAGCTTGGCAACCACAGCACTATCGCGGGGAAGGCGACGAGCAAGCCGATGGTGATGGCATCAGCGATGAAGAAGGGTGTCACACCCTTGAAAACGTCCTGTACGGTCAGGTCATCACGCACGCCGGCCACGACGAAACAGTTCAGGCCAATGGGCGGGGTGATCAAACAGAACTCCGCCATTTTCACTACCAGTATCCCGAACCAAATCGCGCACATTGGCCCTGACATACCGAACGTACTTTCCGCTGCAGAGACGAATTCGCCGCCATTCAAGGCCATGACCGCAGGGTAGACCACGGGCAAAGTGAGCAGCAGCATTCCAATAGCGTCCATGAACATACCCAAGACTGCATAGGCCAGAAGGATGCAGATAAGGATTAACATCGGCGCCATGTCCAGGCCGGTGATCCAGTCAGAGAAGGCTCCAGGCAGGTCCGCGAAGCCAAGAAAGCGGACGTAGAGAAGCACTCCCCAGATGATCGAAAAGATCATCACCGACAGTTTTGCGGTTTCGAGGAGTGCATTCTTCAACTGTTCCCAACGCATCCCCTTGTAGAGCGCCATCAAGAACACGACGAACGCCCCAATCGCGCCGCCTTCGGTCGGGGTGCCCCACGCCTTTTCGCCGAAAGGGTTATAGACAAAGCAAATGATCGTCACGACCACAAAAATGATCGGCAGGGCGGGGGGGAGTGATTCAAACTTTTCGCGCCATGTGAAGCCCGAAACAGGGGGGCCAAAGTTCTTAACCGTTAGAGCAAGGCCAATAATTAGCAAGCCGTAGATCAGTGCTGAAAACGCGCCTGGAACAAAGCCTGCAAGCAACAGCTTGCCCACGTCTTGTTCAACAATGATGGCGTAGATCACGAGTATGGCTGACGGTGGGATCAAAGACGCGAGCGTCCCACCTGCCGCGACCACACCCGCCGCGAATTGCTTATTATAGCCGATCTTGAGCATCTCAGGGATCGCAATCCGCGCAAACACGGCTGATGTAGCGACGGAGGCTCCTGATACGGCCGCAAAACCGGCCGTTGCAAACACTGTGGACACCGCCAAACCGCCGGGCACCCATGCGATCCAACGCTTCGCCGCTTCAAACAGTGCTTTGGTTAGGCCGGCGTAATAGGCGAGGTATCCAATCAGAATAAAGGTCGGGATCAGTGACAGGGCTTGCGACGAGACTTTCGAATGCGGAACTTGCCCTGCCGTCTTCACCGCGACACTGAGCGCCCAACCGAATTCGTCGCCGGCATAGCCTTTTCTGGACCAGAAGATCCAAATCAGGCCAATCAGTCCTGACAGTGCCGCGGCGAAGGCGACCCGCATTCCTAGAACAACAAGTACAAGCAAGCCGCCCGTGACCCATAGTCCAATCTCAATAGAATCCATCAATCTTCGCCCTTCAACTGATCGGCTTCCATGGAGGCCTGTTTTGCAGCATCCGCTGGCAGTGGTACGGCGATCGGGTTGCCTGTAGCAATTGCCCGGCAATAGGCCCAGGCTTGCAAGGACAGTCTTACGCACAGCACAGAAAAAGCGATTGGGGCAAGCAATTTAGCTGGCCAGATCGGTAGGGCGATGTCCATTGAGCTATCGCGGCTCCACATCGGGGCGTTGAAGTCAAAGCTGCGGCTAAAGTGGGACCAAGTGCCCCAAACTAGCATCGCCATGAGCAAAAGTATCAAAAGGGTTGTCAGAAGTTCGACGATATACAGCGTGCGCCCGCGCAGTTTCCCCACGACAATATCCATACGGATATGTCCACCTTCGCGTTGCACGTATGAAATGCCCATAAAGGCGATAAGTGGCATGGCTTGTTCAATCCAATCCACATAGCCGGGTAGGGGGCTTGCGAAGAAATTTCGTCCACCGACTGAGACAACGGCCAAAATCATCAACGCAAAAACAGCAAGGCCGCTGAGCAGCGCTAGAAATTTTTCAAGTTTCAAAAGGTGCTGGTCGATCTTGCTGAGCGTGCTGTCATCAGCCAGCACCAATGATGCCATGGCCATTTTGTGCTCCCAATTGGTCGTAGCTGGACCTGCGCCGCTTGATGCGGCGCAGGTCCATTTCTTACCGGTTCGAACTTAGCTTTCGCCAGCGATCATCCCTGTCACCATGTCGTAGAGTTCCTGCGCCGGAAGCCCGCGCGCAGCGTTCTCTTCAATCCAAGACGCAGCCGCAGGGGCTGCAGCGGCGTCTTTGAAGGCGGCTATTTCATCATCACTGAACGTCACACGTTCAATGCCACGCTCATCAAGAGCAGGGCCCCAAGCGTCCATAGTCGCACCATTGTAGTTGGCAATGTAATGATTGAGCGATTCTTCGATAGACCCCATCAAAGCCTCCCGATGCTCATCGGACAGCGAATCCAATGCATCGGTGTTCACGACCACTGGGCAGTTTACGGTGCCTGGGTTCAGGTTTGTCGTCCACCACGTTGCATTTTCGATGGTGCCAAAAGACATATGTGCATGTGGTGCGAAGCTGACCGCTTCAACAATTCCGCCGTCCATTGCTTGACGCACTTCGGATGCTGTTGTGGATGTGGGCACAGCCCCGATGGTTTCCATAGCTTTGCCAATACCGCCGGTCGCACGGACCGTCATGCCTTCAAAATCAGCAAGACCCGCAGGCGCGTCTCCTGCGCCAACGATATTATACTGCGGCAATGGCGACGGCATCAGAAGTGTGGCGTTCCAACGAGCCAGATCTGCGACAGTGGCCGGGTGGTTATAGACAGCAAGGGAAAGTGCCACTTCTTGCTCTAACGACTCCACGCCGAGGAACGGTAATTCCAGGACGGTGATTGTTGGGTTCTTGTCACGGTGATATCCTGCGCAGAATTGTGCCATCTCGAACGCACCGATGGAAATCCCGTCCAGGTTCTCCCGGTTGTTGGACAGACCACCGTAAGACAGGTTCAGCGTGAACTCACCGCCGGTTTTTTCGCTAACCAATTCGGCAAGCTTTTCGACATGCTCCGTAAACGCGCGTCGTTTGCCCCAGAGGGATACGTTCCATTCTGTTGCAAGCGCTTCACCCGCGAAGGCCAGCGTAATAGCGGCAACCGCTGTTTGGCTTAGTAGTTTATTCATGAGAACTCCTCCCGATCTCAAACTTGTGAGGTCAGTGTCGGCGATTCCGTAGATTCAATCAATGAAGGAAACCGCGTGGCGTTGAGGCGAAGCGTTGCGGATTTCCGCAGAGGGTAATTTTCAGCCTATCAAACTTCCAGTTTGAGCCTATGGTGAAGCAAATTGGACAGGTCCCACTTTTAATCGTGGGGATTTTCACTTCACGGCGCCAACGATTTTGGGCATGAACTTGAATTGCCTTGCAGGGTCGTCAATTTGGTTGAGTGTGCCCGTGATGTACAGGTCCTTTTCGGGATTATAGAAAGCCATTGCCCCGTTGACGCCTGCGTGACCGATGAACTCTGGCATCTTCTGAAAAAGGGTAAGCCAGCGTGGTAATTGAAACCGCCATAGCCCATAGCCATAATGCATTGGGAAAAACATGCGGTTCCATTTTGTCATGCGCTCAAAGTACGTTTTATTGAAGAGCTCCCCCTCAAAATAACCGCGCAGAAATCGATAATTATCCTGCATTGTTGAGACGCACCCGCCCGCCCCTCGCTCTGAGGTTAAAGCAAGCGGCAACGACAATTGTGTGTTCTCGCAGAAGAACTGCAGCGGCTCTTTTTCACGAGGGATAGTGTGATCGAAAAGGTAGGTGTCCGCCATTTCCAAACGGGCAAAGATACGTTCCGCGAATAATTCGGCTAAAGGCCGCTCTGCAACGACCTCGATTAGTGCACCCAGAAGCTGATAGTTTGTGTCGGAGTAATGCGATCTTCCGCTGTCTGGGGCTGCGAAGGGCGACTGACCTCGGATCAGGTCGAGGACATCTTCTACGCTGTACAACCGGTCTCGGTTCTTCTTGAAATCTTCATCCAAGCCCTTCGCAAAATAATCCGCAAGTCCAGATGTCTGATGGAGCAGCTGATATACTTTTAGTTGATGACTGTAGTCCGTGCCCCTGAAGACATGAATGCCCTCCAGCCTGAGATGCGGCAAGTATTCGTCAATTGTATCATCCAGACTAAGGCATCCTTCTTCCACCAATTGCATAATTACCGTGGCCGTAAACATTTTCGAAATGCTTGCAACAAAATAGGGGCTGTCGATTTCACCCTCACCGGCGGTAGCTTCAAACAGAACACGTCCGCTACCTGACCTTACGCTTAGCAGGATGCTGTTCGAGTTGGGCTTGTCGAACTCAGTCTCAATGAGTTTCAGGAATTCGTCTTCCAAGTTGCTCATCTCGATACGTCTCCATTAGCAACTAAAAATTGTATTTTATGTTCCATGGTTCAACGAGTTAGAACGACGGTTTTGTCCCGAATTGTCAACCATGGTTGATCGAGTAGCTTACGGCATTTCGGTCCCTAAAGCAGTCAGAAACTAGTGCTATTTATGCGCCGTAAGAATGATAGGAATTTGGTGATCAGCTTCTAATAACTGCGTGAAGAAATTGTCTTGCCTAAGCAACTTATTTTGTTTGATGCCCATCGACATGGCGCGCCACAACTTTGTTGAGGCCTCTGAATCTGCTCCTAACGGAGCCATCGTGATCTTTTAAGTGGTACTCGCACGGCTGCTCTCCCCATCTGACTACATGCCAACGCACGCCACCGTTCTCATCAACTGAACATGCACCAGTTTTTTACTACATCCTAACTCGTCCTCAAGATTTGGGCAGGGTCATAGTACAGTATACCTACCATCTTTCGCATTGCCGTCTTGTACGATGGGCATGCGCGTGCCTGATTTTGCTAAATTACAATTTTCAGTAAAAATACAAATGAGGCAGGCAAATGAGAATTTCCTCAATTTTGGATCCTAAAGGTGGTGCGGCAAGACCACCTATTTCGATGAAAGTTATGGTTAAGTTGCAGGTACTTGGAAATTTCCAAGCGCTGAAATCTGTATAAAGTGGTCAAAATAGTCGGCCACAGGATGTAACGCCTACGTTCAGAAAGCGCAAAGCTCATTCAGTGTAGTCACAGCTTACAAATGAACAGCTGGCGGATAAGTGAGTTTGAACTGAGAATGTGCTTTTTAACGGTGGAGTGCGCATCGCGCGTGTTGTCGCCTACTGGTATTATATCCGAGAACAATTGATGGATTTGTCGCTAAGGGTGGCATTCACCAAATGTCGACAATACCCTTACAAAAATGCATCCTTATTCAACCCCAGTTTCACGATCTTCTCGTTGAGCGTCCGCCGCCCGATCCCCAAAGCTTCAGCCACCGCGTCCATGCGGCCTTGATGGCTTTGGATCGCTTTACCGATCAATTCCCGTTCAAAGCTCGCCACGGCCTCTCGCAAGGTATCTGGCACATCGTCTTGATCGACCAGTGGGCTGATCGCTTCGGCAAACGAGCCCAAACCGCGACGGGCAGCGTGGGTACGGCGGTCGGCGACGCTGCGCAATTCGCGCACATTACCGGGCCAGTCGTGTGCCAAGAGGGCTTTGACATCTTGCGCAGTGATCTCCGGCGTTGCGATTTCGTAGGTCTGGGCTGCGGTGTCGAGGAAGTGGGTTGCCAGCAGTAGAATGTCGTCCTTTCTCTCTCTCAAAGGAGGGATCGAGATGGTGAAGGGGTTCAGCCGGAACAAGAGGTCAGAGCGTAGTGTTCCGGCGGCGACCGCCTCGTCCACGTTCTCATTGGTGGCCGAAAGGATGCGGATGTCCAACGATAGGATGCTGCCATCCTCGGCGGGGAGTTCCTTGTGCTCAATGAGCCGCAAAAACATGGCTTGAACGTCGACTGGGCAGGCCCCGACTTCATCGAGAAACAGCGTGCCGCCATCTGCGGGGTGGACGCTTTTTGCCAGGGTTTCCGCCGTTAAGAGCGAGGCATTTAGAGCTAGAAAATTCTGCTCAGCACGCGGGCCAAGATTATGCAGCGCTCGGGCGACGAGCTCTTTACCGGTGCCGGTTTCGCCCTTGATGAGCACTGGCAATCCGGTGTCTGAAAAATCCATGATCGTATCGCGCAAACCCTGCATCGCCGCACTTTGACCCAAGAGGATACGGTTCAAACCCGCTACGCTGACCAGACGGTCTTTCAACCGCTCGTTGGCGGCCTTCATTTGGTACTGGTCGGCGGCGTGCGACAGGATGGTCAGCAACCGTCGTGGCTCAAACGGTTTTTCTACAAAGCTATAGGCGCCACGGCTCATTGCATCGACGGCCATCGGAATGTCGCCATGGGCCGAGATCAGAACGATAGGCGGCCCGTCGCCGGGGATTGTATCGAGCAGTGCAAGGCCACCCATGCCGGGCATTTGGATGTCAGACAGAACCACGGCTGGTTGCAGGTCATCGAGCTGTTTCAGCGCGTCTTCGGCACGCGGGAAGGCGGAGGCGGTCCAGCCTGCGGCATCCAACAAATCAACAAGCGATGATCTGATTTCGTGGTCGTCTTCGACGATCATTACATGAGGTTTGCTCATCTGACCTCCTCCGCCGTGGGCGCGGGAAAGGTTGCTTTGAACACAGCGCCGCCTTCGGTGCCGTTTGAGGCCTTTAAATGCCCGTTGTGGTCTTCGACAATGCCAGCAGAAATCGTCAAGCCAAGCCCCATACCTTTACCGCTTTCGCGCGTGCTTCGGAACGGTTCTTTGAGGTCGTCAAAATTTTGATCATCCAAACCATGGCCGTTGTCGGCAATCTGATACCAGATGGTGTTTTCATCGGTGCCGGCTTCCACGGTAATCTTTGGCGCATCAATCGCTTCTGTTGCGTCGAGCGCATTGCGCAAAAGGTTGGTCATCACTTGCTCGATCCGAAGTCTATTGCCATGGATAACAAGCGGGTCTTCCCCGAAATGTTCTGTGACCTTGACGCCCTGCTGTTTCAAATTCGGCGCTAGGAGTTCCAAAGCTGCGGCATGGGCGTCTCTCAAATCGAAATCCTCGAAATTGTCCCGACCTTTGCGGGCGAAGAACTTTAACTGGCGGGTGATACCTTCCATCCGGTCAACAAGGTCTTTCATTTTATCAACAATCTTACTTGGCCCACCTTGCATCTCTGCTACGGTTAGGTGGTTGCGCATCGCTGTGATCGGCTGGCCGAGTTCATGGGTCACTGAGGCAGATAACTGCCCTAGTGCTGCCAGGCGACTAGCACGTTCCAATTCCGTTTGTGTCCGTTGCAATTTGAGTTCAGCGGCGCGCCTGTCTTCGATTTCTATTGCGAGCCGTTCGTTGGCTAATCGTAACTGTGCTTCTTCTGCTTCTGAACGTTGCAGCGCGCGACCGATGCGTTGGTTGCGTTGTATTTGGAAGATGATGAAGGCACTGCCTGCAAGGAACACCATAATCGCCGTAGCAAGCCAACTGCGGGTTACCGCCACATCGTCGGTGGTGAAATAGTGCAGCGCCCAATCGTTTGGCAAATCAAGAGAACTGAGGTGAAGCAAATCCTCCCCTTCTACCTGCGCGGTGCCAGTTGCATCGGTCATCCAATCCAGGCGCGGCAGGTCTTGTCCACTGAATTGGCGCGCGTCCGCAATGCGGGTGACTTGCGCAGGCGACAGATCGGACATAGCCCGGTATCGCCAATTAGGTTCAGATGCGAGGAGGGATATTCCGTCAGCATTGGCAAGGATGACCTTTTCTCCGGCTTCTTGCCACGAGGTTTGCAGCTTGGACAGATCGATCTTTATGGCTATAACGCCAAGCGCCGCGCCATTGGGACCATTCACAGCCTCAGCGTAGAAATACCCCGGAATACCTGTTGTCGCTCCAATGCCGTAGAACTGTCCTTGCCTGCCGTTTAGGGCTTGTTGAAAGTATGGGCGGAAGGAATAGTCTTGGCCAACAAAGCTCCTTGTTGTTCCAGCGTTTGATGCGGATTGTGTGACGCCGGACAGATCCATCAAATAGATCGCATCGATCCCTGCACGATCCGCAAAGCCTGCGAGCCTTTCGTTCAAAACCTGTCTGTTACCGCCCCGCGCTGTCGCTATAACAAAGCTATCGTTGGCCAGTACAAAAGTTAGGTGGGAGAAGCGTTCAAGCTCCGAAACCACAGTGCTGCGGTAAAGAGACAATCGGGCAGCGGCGCGGTCCATCACTTCCGCACGGAAATAGACATACGCGCCCCAATAGGCGCCAAAGGCACCGATGGCCATGACGCCAATCAAAAGGAGTGGGACGAAAATCCGCATCCTTTTACCTAGGCCGAAGTCAAATCGTCGTGCAAGCGGTGCTAAAGACCGCCTTTGCTTTTGATCAAATCAACAACGTCCTGCACACCGTTGTTGTTTCGCAAAGATGCAAAGACATAAGGCCGCCCGCCGCGCATCTTTTGCGAGTCTCGATCCATCACTTCCAAGGAGGCGCCGACATAAGGTGCGAGGTCTGTTTTGTTGATCACAAGGATGTCCGAACGGGTTAGGGCAGGGCCACCCTTGCGCGGGATTTCTTCGCCTGCGGCCACGTCAATGACATAGACGGTCAGGTCCGCCAATTCCGGGCTAAACGTGGCGGAAAGGTTGTCGCCGCCAGACTCGATTAGAACAAGATCAAGTTCGGCGTGGCGTTCCCGCATTTCCGCAACCGCCGCGAGATTGATCGAGGCATCTTCGCGGATCGCCGTGTGCGGGCAGCCGCCGGTTTCCACGCCAATGATCCGATCGGATGGCAGGATTTGCATTCGCGTCAGCGCTTCTGCATCCTCCTGCGTGTAGATGTCATTGGTGATCACACCGACGGAATACTCAGCCTTCAGTTGTTCGGAGAGTTTTGCTGTAAGCGTCGTCTTGCCAGCCCCGACGGGACCGCCGATGCCAACGCGCAAAGGGCCATTCAATTTAGTCATGATTGAAACAGTCTAGGTTGTTGGGTTTCGTGTACCATCGACGCGACATCTGAGAGAAAGCAATTCGAATAGATGTCATCAAGGTCTGAATGAGCGACGTCTTGCGACAGCTCTGCGCAAAGTGGTGTTAGCTCCAGGAGGATCGTTTGCGCTGATGTCTGCCCGAGGGCCATCAGTCTTTGCGCCGCCAGCACGAGATTGCTAAGCACAGATTGTGCATAGATCGCGGTCAAGCTCTGCCCATCAAGGTCTTGTAACCGTGCCGCATAGCCAAGCGCCACGGGTAGCATCAGATCAGGCAGGTTGAGCTTCCATACCTCTCTGGTTGTTTTGGCAAAGGCCGTCCCTTGACGCTCCGCTTCTCTAATCCGCTCTTTTGAGGCGGCCAATGCGCGTGCGGTTGCGTTTAGATTGCGCACCGTGTCGTAATCTGTTGTTCCATAGGCGAGCGAGATCAGAATCGCGTCGTTGCGAATTGATCCTTGCTGAACCAAATCGGTGAGCCATTCTTTCAGGCTTTGGTCGTCTTCAATCCATCCCTGTGCAATCGCGGCTTCAATCCCATGGGACCACGCGAATGACCCAATCGGATAGGACGGCGACAGCCAATGAACCAGCGTCAGCAGTTTCGGATCAGTTGTCATGATGCGCTGAATGCCCATGTTCATGACTATGCGTGCGACCGTGGCCATAGGCCCCGCCTTCGGGAGTGAAGGGCTCGAAGACTTCTGTCACCGTCGCGCCGAGGTGTTCCAGCATATGACCGATGACCTTGTCCCGCTGGATCAGCAGGCGGTTTTCTTCAATCTGGCAGGGGGTGTGGCGATTGCCGATGTGCCATGCCAATTGCACCAAATCGCCGGTCACTTTGTAAAGCTCCTCTTCCGCAGCTATGACTTCGATCAACCGTCCATCTGTCAGCACAAATGCGTCGTGATCATTGATTGAGGTGGTCTGTTTCAGGTCGACCAGCAAGTTCTCATCATGCGCTGTTTTGACGACTTTTCGGCGTAAGAACCGCTCATCATAGGTCATGACGCATAGTTCAAAGCTGCCGGACCAATCGCCAGCGCGTTTGATGTCCTGGGCTACAAAATCCGGCATCAGAACAGGAAATACCGCTGCGCCATTGGCAATTCCGTCGCTGGTTGGCAGGTGAGGAGTTCGCCGTCGGCACGGACCTCGTAGGTTTCTGGGTTCACCTCAACCTCTGGCGTGGCGTCATTGAGTTTGAGGTCTTTCTTGCCGATGTTGCGTGTGTTCTTCACGGGCAAGGTGGACTTGGCCAAGCCAAGCCTATCGCCAATGCCATTTGCATAGGCCGCCTCGGACACGAAAACCACGGCGGAGTTTTCGACCGCTCGACCATAGGCACCAAACATTGGGCGGGAATAGACCGGCTGCGGCGTTGGGATCGAGGCGTTCGGGTCGCCCATTTGCGCACAGACGATGGAACCCCCGATCAGCACCATTTCCGGCTTTACACCAAAGAAAGCAGGCGACCATAGAACGAGGTCGGCGCGTTTGCCTTCCTCGATGCTGCCAATCTCAGTGCTTATGCCGTGGGCGATGGCAGGGTTGATCGTGTATTTTGCCACATAGCGGCGCACGCGCAGGTTGTCATTGTCGCCTGCTTCGTCCGCCAGACGCCCGCGCTGTTTCTTCATCTTATCCGCGGTCTGCCATGTGCGGATGATCACTTCGCCAACGCGGCCCATGGCCTGACTGTCGGATGCGATAATCGAAAAAGCGCCCATGTCGTGCAGGATATCTTCGGCAGCGATGGTTTCGCGGCGGATCCGGCTTTCAGCGAAGGCCACGTCTTCGGGGATGGATTTGTCGAGGTGGTGACAGACCATCAGCATGTCCAGGTGTTCCTCTACGGTGTTCACGGTGAAGGGCCGAGTTGGGTTGGTGGAGGATGGCAGGACATGATCCTCACCACAGATCTTGATGATGTCCGGTGCGTGCCCACCGCCTGCGCCTTCGGTGTGGAAGGCGTGGATCGTCCGGCCCTTCATCGCGGCGACGGTGTTTTCCACAAAGCCACTTTCGTTCAGGGTATCCGTATGGATCATCACCTGCACATCCATCGCATCAGCGACAGAGAGACAGCAGTCGATGGCGGCGGGCGTCGTGCCCCAATCCTCGTGAAGTTTTAGAGCGCAGGCGCCCGCGTTTACCTGTTCTTCCAATGCTGCAGGAAGCGACGCATTGCCCTTGCCTGCGAATGCGAGGTTCATCGGGAAGGCGTCTGCCGATTGGAGCATCTGGCCTATGTGCCAAGGGCCGGGGGTGCAGGTGGTAGCGAGTGTGCCATGCGCGGGACCGGTGCCGCCGCCCAACATGGTTGTCAGTCCGGAATGTAGTGCATCTTCGATCTGCTGCGGACAGATGTAGTGGATGTGGCTATCGAACCCACCCGCGGTGACAATACGGCCTTCACCCGCAATGGCCTCTGTCCCAGGGCCAACGATGATGTCAACCCCCGGTTGCGTGTCAGGGTTTCCGGCCTTCCCAATCTTGAGGATGCGCCCGTCTTTTAGGCCGATGTCTGCCTTATAGATCCCTGTATGATCAACAATTAGCGCATTGGTGATGACGGTATCGACGGCACCTGCAGTGTGGGTTATTTGGCTTTGCCCCATGCCATCGCGGATGACTTTCCCGCCGCCAAATTTAACTTCTTCACCGTACTGCAGCGTGTTCGCAACAGAAACTTCGGTCGCGGCTTGTGCAGAACGTTCGGCGATGAGGTCTCGTTCGACCTCGATAAGCAAATCTGTGTCGGCCAGGCGGAGCTTGTCCCCAACGGTGGGACCATACATGGCTGCATAATCAGAGCGGGAGATGGTTGCGGGCATTTAGAGATCCCCCATGACTTTTTGATTAAACCCAAATATCCGCTGTGCGCCGGAGATCGGAATTAGGTTCACTTCGCGGCGTTGCCCCGGCTCGAACCGAACAGCTGTTCCAGCTGCGATGTCCAATCGCATTCCATACGCTGCCTCTCGATCAAACTCCAAGGCAGGATTGGATTCGGCAAAGTGATAATGACTGCCCACCTGAATGGGGCGGTCGCCAGTGTTGGCGACCATCAAAACGGTCACCTCCACATCGGGGTTTAGGGTTAGGGTGCCGTCGGCGGGGAAAAGCTCTCCTGGTATCATGGTGGCCCTCAGCGGATTGGGTTGTGAACGGTGACAAGCTTGGTGCCGTCGGGAAAGGTGGCTTCGACCTGCACTTCGTGAATCATATCAGACACGCCATTCATGCATTGGTCGCGGGTGATAACCTGCGCCCCAGCCTGCATCATGTCAGCGACAGAGCGGCCATCGCGTGCGCCTTCGATCACTGCATCTGTGATCAAAGCAATCGCTTCGGGGTGGTTCAATTTGACCCCCCGCGCCAGCCGTTTGCGCGCAACTTCTGCAGCCATCGCGACCAACAGTTTGTCTTTTTCTCTGGGTGTCAGCTGCATGTGTTCAAAGCCTCCAAGTTTTTGGGAGTGTGTTTTGGCTGAGGAGATCAAGGATCGGCAAAAGCGCTTGGCGGAGCTCGAACCCATCGGATGCGAGCACACGGCCTACCATCACGTCGTCTTCAATCATAGTCGCCCCACCTGTTATTGGTAGATGGCTACGCACAGTATCGAGATGTGCTTCGGCGTCGGGGCCAATATAAATGAGATTCACCATTGCAAGGCAGCCTTGCGCGATGGCGCGTTGTGAAAGGGTATTTTTAAGGTCGTCTTCTAGTCGAACACGATCAAAATAGAGAAGTATCTGATCTCTGTAGATTGTGACCTGATCGAGAAATCGGCCTCGATTGACTGTTTCCTTCATGGCCGTACGGCCAAAGACCATCGGTTCGACGAATAGAAACTGCGCATCGCCCTGCATGTTGGCGGTGAGTGAACGTTCGATGTCACAGCCGTCAAACAATATCAGTTCTTGGGGGAGCCAATTGAGCCGCGCACCATCTTCGACTGACAGCGTTGTTTGCGTGACCGCTGAACCTGTCAGGGCGCGATAGCCGCGTTCCGCCGCTTGGGTAGAAAGAGTTAGGTTTGAGCCTTTTTGCGCCGTTGCTTCAAATTCGAAAATATCGCCGCTGGTCAGGCCGCCGGATGTGTTGATCAGGATCGCGGACAAGTCCTGATCAGTTCTCGGAAACAGCACGCGCAACGCGCCACTGCACCTGAAATCGTCGATAACGCTTCGGCCCTTGTATAGCTTCGAAGACAAAGCTCCTCGCCCTTCGGACCGCGGGATAATCTGTTCTAGTTCAACGTTTCGTCTTTTAGTGGCACCACGGGTTAACATTTTCGCACTCAAATTTCGATTTACCACTAAATCTCCCTCTGTCTTTTTTTAAAAGGATAGAAATTTAAGCCCTATCTCAATGAACAAAAAGCTAATGCTTATCTGGCAAGCGGCAAATCTAATTATGCTTATTTTTTAAGCACTTTTTTAATCAGTAGTTCGATGAGGCTGGTATCCGTTAGGGTCAGGATTCATTATCAGAAGATGATTTTGACTGCGAGATATATAGTGGATCGGAGTGTGTGGGCGCATCTGTCGTAACGCGCGGCTATGCGCCGCAATATTTACCAAAGTTTCTAAAGCAAGCACGTGAACATATTTTGCTCGAAGTAGTTTCCTGCCAAGCTCGTTCGTTCACCCCACTTGCTCAAAGGCTATTTGAAAGGCTTGTGTTCTTTAAAAATCTCCCGAAAAGTAACATGGCAAAAAGATAGTAAAACGCCATGGCTCCTGAACCAGTGAGCTTAGAATTGGCAAGGGGAGAAAGATCAAAATCATGAAGAATTTGTTTGGGATAACGACCGCTTTGGCGCTCACAGCGGCAGGTGCCGCAGCTGACACAAAGATCGGCATGATTACAACATTATCTGGCGGTGGTGCTGGGCTTGGCATTGATGTCCGCGACGGATTCATGCTGGCAATTGCGCAATCCGGTCGGGACGACATCGAGGTTGTGATCGAGGATGATCAACGCAAGCCAGACATCGCAGTCCAGCTTTCGGACAAGATGATCCAATCTGAGAAGGTCGACATAATGACCGGTATTATATGGTCAAACCTTGCAATGGCGGTAGTGCCTTCGGCGGTGAATCAAGACGTATTCTATCTGTCACCTAATGCCGGCCCGTCGGCGTTAGCCGGGGCCGGATGTCATGAGAATTACTTCAATGTTGCTTGGCAGAATGACAATCTGCACGAGGCCGCTGGTGCCTATGCCAATGGTGCAGGTTACAGCAACAGTTTCATCCTCGCTCCGAATTATCCTGCGGGTAAGGACGCGCTTACAGGCTACAAACGCTTTTTTGAAGGAGAACTGGCAGGGGAGCTTTATACAGAGCTTGGTCAAACGGACTACGCAGCTGAGATTGCTCAGATCCGCGCTTCTGGCGCTGACAGTGTATTCTTCTTCCTGCCCGGCGGGATGGGAATTTCTTTCCTGAAGCAATATTCTGACAGCGGGGTCGATTTGCCGGTTGTTGGTCCTGCGTTCAGTTTTGATCAAGGCATTTTGCAGGCCGTGGGTGCGGCAGCACTTGGTGTTGTCAACACATCGCAATGGAGCAAGGATATCGAAAACGCAACCAATGCCGCGTTTGTTGAGAGCTTCCAAACAGAGTACGGTCGTTTGCCATCGCTCTATGCAAGTCAGGGATTTGACACTGCGAACCTAATCTTGTCCGCCCTAAATATTGCAAACCCAGATGACGCCGATACGTTTCGTGAAGCACTTCGAGCAGCTAATTTTGACAGCACACGAGGTGATTTTATGTTTGGGCCGAACCATCACCCGGTTCAAACCATCTATGCTCGGGAAGTTGTTCAGGAAGGCGAAATCTTCACCAACAAGATCCTTGGAACTGCTCTCGAAAATCATGCGGATGCATATGCGGGTGACTGTAAAATGTAAGCATTTGGCCCCAAGGCACTACCTTGGGGCCGCCCCTTTGCCGTAGAAAAGGGCTCAGATCTTGGCTGAGCCGAAGTTTCCATTATGTCAGCAATCCTGGTCATCGAGCAGATCCTGAACGGTCTTCAATTCGGCATTATGCTGTTCTTGATGGCTGCGGGTCTCACCCTGATTTTTGGGGTTATGGGTTTGATCAATCTCGCGCATGGATCGCTTTACATGGTTGGTGCTTTTGCTGCGGCATCGGTAGCCGGCGCGACCGGATCTTTTCTATTGGCCCTAGTAGCTGCTTTTACCGTTGCTGCCTTTGCCGGTGCCATCGTGGAAATTGTGGTCATCCGGAGACTATACCGAGCAGCTCATCTGGACCAGGTGCTTGCTACCTTTGCATTGATTCTCATCTTTTCGGAGGGGACGCGTTGGGTCTTTGGTTCCTTCCCGCTTTTCCTTGATGTGCCGAGCTATCTCTCCGGCCCCGTTACCTTGCCAGGCGGGATCGAATATCCGCTTTACCGTCTGACTCTTATCGGCGTTGGACTTCTGGTTGCTCTCGGCCTTTGGTGGCTTACTGCGCGGACACGGATTGGTATTCAGATCCGAGCTGGCGAAAACGATCGGGAAATGATTGCTGCTCTTGGCGTTGATATTTCAAAACTCTATACCCTCGTATTTGCTTTGGGTGCTGCACTTGCCGGTTTGGCAGGTGCACTGGTGGGTGCCATTCAATCTGTTCAGGTTGGTATGGGGGAACCGGTTCTAATCCTTGCCTTTGTAGTCATTGTAATAGGCGGTATCGGTTCCATTAAAGGAGCGTTAATTGGGGCCATATTGGTTGGATTGACGGATACACTGGGCGGCATTTTCCTGCCTGAGTTTTTGAAGCTCTTCATGGAAAGTGGTGCAGCAACGCAAACCGGATCTGCGCTTGCTTCGATGGCAGTCTATATCTTGATGAGCGTCGTGCTGATTTGGCGTCCCACGGGGCTTTTTGGGGCGCGGCCATGATCCGGGAAGGTTACATCAACGCGATTGTCCTATTTGGGTTCCTCTTAATCCCAATCTGCGCACTGATTATCGAAGAGCCCTACACGATCACGCTTGCGACGCGGGCTGCGGTCTTGGCGCTGGCCGCCGTTGGTCTTAACATTGCGTTGGGCATTGGTGGGCTAGTCAGTCTTGGCCACGCGGTATTCTTCGGGCTCGGCGGATATGCCATGGGCATTCTGGCCTTTCACGCTCAAAACTATATTCCAGTAGAACTCGGTCCATTGACCATTAACGGTACTAAGTCAATGCCGATCATTTGGTTGACGGCTGTTCTGGTCTCCGCCTTCGCGGCACTGATCATCGGCCTCTTGTCGCTCCGTACGACGGGTGTCTACTTCATCATGATCACGTTGGCCTTCGGTCAGATGTTCTTTTTCTTTTCGATTTCGTGGAGCGCTTATGGCGGAGAGGACGGGCTATCGATTTATGTTCGCAATGTATTTCCGGGGGTCAATACACTTGTACCGATCCAGTTCTTTGGCCTATGTTTCACCGCCCTTTGTGTTGCGCTGTTCGTCCAATCGCGCTTACGGGCTTCGATATTCGGGCTTGTGCTTAATTCAGCGCGTCAAACCCCAGTGCGGGCTGAAACCGTTGGGTTGAACCCAATGCGATTGAAGCTTTTGGCTTTTGTGATTTCTGGCGCGATTACGGGATTAGCAGGAGCATTGTTTGCTGATCTCAATCGTTTTGTCAGCCCAACCATGTTCTCGTGGCAACTTTCGGGCGAACTTATCGTCTTGATTATCATTGGTGGGGTGGGGCGGTTGGCAGGTCCGGTGATTGGGTCGGCGTTATTTGTGACTTTGGAACACTTCCTGGGAGAATTTACAGACTTTTGGCATATTTGGCTTGGCTTGATTCTGCTTTTGATTGTTCTCTTCGCTCGAGGTGGCATTATCGGCATCTTGACCGGAAAAGATGGGCCGCATGTCTGAGCCAGTTTTAGCGACTCGCAATTTGTGTAAGACCTTCAATGCGCTTGTTGCGACTGATGATGTCTCCATCGATCTGAAGCCAGGTGAAATTCATGCGATCATCGGCCCAAACGGCGCGGGGAAGTCAACGCTGATCGGCCAGATTTGCGGTGGGATCAAGCCTGATGCTGGCAGCGTTCATTTGGGGGACTCCGATGTCACCAACTTCTCGACAGCCGAACGCGCGCAAGCTGGACTTGGCCGAACTTTTCAAATCTCTGCTTTGGCGATGGAAGATACGGTTCTTGAGAATGTGCTCCTCGGAGTGGTCGGTCGATCTGCAAAACCGTGGCGGTTTTGGTCGCCCGCTCTGAAAGCACGTGATTTGATTGAAAGTTCTATGGCTGCGTTAGAACGTGTAGGTCTGGCTGAGGTCTGTGATCAAGTGACTGCGAATCTTAGTCATGGTCAGCGGCGACAATTGGAGGTTGCCGTTGCTCTGGCTCTTACTCCAAAGGCATTCGTGATGGATGAGCCGATGGCTGGCCTTGGCGCAGAAGGATCCCACTCAATGACAGACTTTTTGTCCGAACTTCGACATGAAGCACCAATCCTTTTGGTAGAACACGATATGGATGCTGTTTTTGCATTGGCGGATCGAATTTCGGTTTTGGTATACGGACGTATCATTGCGTCTGGTTCCGTCGATGAGATTAAGGCCTCAAAAAAAGTCAGAGAAGCCTACCTAGGAGAAGAGACGTGAGTCTTCTGAGCTTGGAAAGTCTGACTGCGTCTTATGGTCCAGTTCCTGCGCTCTTTGGTGTTGATCTGGAACTAGGGGCTGGTGAGGTGATGTCGCTCATGGGTCGCAACGGCATGGGTAAAACGACCACCGTCAAAGCGATCTGTAGGATGATCAGCTCCAATGGTGGGCTGCATTTCAATGGCAACACTCTTCATAAGCTTCCTAGTCATCGGGTCGCTCGGCTTGGGATCGGTTTGGTTCCTGAAGGGCGCAGATGCTTTTATAACTTAACGGTTAAAGAAAATTTGATCGCTGCGGCAAGGACGGGACCTTGGGATCTCAAAACGGTTGGAGAGCTTTTTCCGCGGTTGGCGGAACGGCGCAATCAAGGTGCTGCTTTTCTTTCTGGAGGTGAGCAGCAGATGTTGGCTGTTGGTCGTGCATTGATGACGAACCCAAAACTCTTGATCCTTGATGAGGCGACCGAAGGCTTAGCACCAATCGTAAGGCAAGAAATTTGGGCTGCAATAAAGCGAATTAAATCGGAAACTGGGATGGCAATCATCCTGATCGACAAGAACTTAAAGGAAATGGCTGCTGTGTCTGACTATGCTGCGATTCTAACACGCGGAAAGACGGTATGGAGTGGTGCGATGCCAAGCCTAACAACCGAAATAACACAAAGGTATATTGGCGTTTAGATAGTGCTAGAGCTATGGAAGCTTCTTAGCCAAGCTTCCGTTTAAGCAGGCTACCAATGTTTGTGCATCAGTCGTCCGACTAGATTTCTATGAATTAAAAATCTCCAATTTAATTTTTGGTTTTTTGCCAGGATAAGAGCGTTTGTGTCTAAAAAGACCGCGAAAGCGAATGTCGTAATTGGATCACCGCTCAGCGCTAGAATGTTGAAAGTTAAATGACGGCTTTGGTTAAGTGACAATCTCAAAAGGATCTTGCAGCAAAGGATTGCTTCTCGTCTTTAATAACGATTTTCGTAGGCCACTCTGAAAGGCGGCTTGGGCGCACAGCCGATACCTGTCTCTCACCCATTTTATAGGCCATGACTCCAGGGTATGCCCAATGAAACATGACTTGCCGCCGAGGCTGCCTGATGTAGGGTCCAACGGAAACTACAAAGGGGGAGACAGATGAAACTTTTGCGGTTTGGAAACTCTGGGCAGGAAAAACCCGGTGTTTTGGACAGTTGTGGTCAAATTCGCGACCTATCTTCTTTGTTTGCTGACATCTCCGGAGAGACGCTGTCTACATTATCTCGTGCGAGTATATCGCAGAAAGACTTGGACGCTTTGCCAATCGTGTCTGACAACGTTCGGATTGGGCCTTGTATTGGCGATGTTGGAAAAATCATCTGCATTGGTCTGAATTACTCGGACCACGCCGCCGAAAGCGGGATGGATGTGCCGCCAGAGCCGATAATTTTCGCAAAAGCCACTAGCGCCATTTGCGGTCCAAATGATGATCTTGAGCTTCCTGTTGGTTCGGTTGCGACAGATTGGGAAGTCGAACTTGCCATCGTCATCGGCCGTCATGCAAAAAATGTGAACGAAGACGACGCGCTCGAATATGTCGCTGGCTACACGATTATGAATGACGTCAGCGAACGCGATTTTCAGCAGAAACGGTCAGGCCAATGGACTAAGGGTAAAAGCTGCGACACCTTTGGGCCACTTGGGCCTTACCTTGTAACGGCGGACGAGGTTCCTGATCCTCAAAACCTCGCCATGTGGTGTGAGGTGAACGGACATAGGTATCAGGATGGCTCAACCGCGACGATGGTTTATGGCGTACGCTATCTGGTATCTTACCTCAGCCAATTTATGTCGCTCCACCCCGGTGATGTGATCACGACGGGCACACCGCCCGGTGTCGGTATGGGGCATGATCCGCAGGTTTACCTAAAAGCCGGTGACACTGTTGAGGTAGGTATCGAAGGTTTCGGTAAGCAAAGCCAAAAGGTGGTGCAGGGCTAATGGGGCCTTTGGCTGGAAAGCGCGCTGTTGTCACTGCTGCAGGGCAGGGGATTGGAGCGGCAATTGCGCGACGTTTCAGTGAAGACGGCGCGGAGGTTTTCGCAAGTGATCTCGATCCTGTTTTGATGTCTGATCTTAATGCCCAAAGGACTGACAAATTGGACGTCACTGATGATGCAGCGGTGGAAGCTTATGCCGCAAAAGTTGGCGATGTTGACGTCCTTTGCAATGTTGCGGGCTTTGTCCACAATGGTACGGTTTTGGACGCAACAAATGAAGACTGGGATTTTTCTTTCAATCTTAACGTCAAATCCATGCACCGCATGATCCGCGCTTTTTTGCCGGGTATGTTGGCGCGCGGGACTGCTGACATTGGTGGGTCAATTATAAACATGTCCTCGGGTGCGTCTTCGATCAAAGGGGCGCCGTCGCGTTATATCTACGGCGCGACGAAGGCTGCGGTGATTGGTTTGACAAAGGCGGTCGCCGCTGATTTTGCCGGACAAAAGTTGCGGTGTAATGCCATTTGTCCGGGGACGGTTGATAGCCCGTCTTGGCGCGACCGAGTGGAGGCCATCGCGGATGAAGTTGGCGGTGTGGACGCGGCCGAGGCCCAGTTTGTTGCGCGTCAGCCGATGGGGCGTGTTGCGAGTGCTGATGAAATTGCGGCGATGGCAGTCTATCTCGCTTCTGACGAAAGTGCTTTCGTCACTGGGGCTGAATTTAAGATCGATGGCGGTTGGACAATTTAGACTGCGCTTAGTCGTTGTCTGAAATGCCAGCGCCGGCACCGAGCATCCGAGACTCCTCAGTCGCGGGAGCGTAGGTGCGGTGAGCGAACTTGTCGAGCGTTTCCCATGTCTCCCTTTGCGGACTCGCTCGGGAGACTGAAGTCATTAGTTTTGGTGACTTGGCCGTGGCTTTCACTTCAATAACCGACTTATTGCGCATCGGCTCGCCAGTAATTTCGAAAGCACTCTCGCTAACAATAACTGAGCATTTGCCAGCCTGAATCGCCAGTGGACGTTCAATCTGTGCTGATGCAAAAGCTGCGAAAGGGATCACCAGCGCTGGTTCGGCGACCGAACCGAAGGATGTCAGAGTGTCACCCAAGTTTTTTGCATTGTCCAAAATGAGGATACCCAATCGGATCGGGCAGTTTTTGGGATCAGGCTTCGCTAGCAGTAGCTGCGCAAGATGCTCGCACCCATTTACTCCGCGTTTGCACAACCACCTCACCGCTTTTCCTATATCTTCTGCTTCGCCCCACGAATAGTCGGCCCCTTTCGCGGCCTTTCGCGCTTGGGCTTCAACTTCGTTCATTGAAAGGTCCATTAAGCGACCTCTGGATAGATCCAAAAGTCGGCGTTTTCTACTGTCAGATCAGCGGGATACGGCGCACCGGAAAACATGCATATACGCACCCAGCGGTCGGAGCGTGGATCGAAATGAATGGCTCCAAAGAAAGACAATTTCGCGCGAAGCATATCAATCGGCAAAAGTTCTGCGCTGATCGTATTGTCACGGATTTCGGAATAGGGGGCGAGTGCACTCATTTGCGCGCGACGGATCGTGTGCCGGAAATGCGGGTGGTCTGCGAGGAATGCGCTGATGGGTGCATCCTTTGCGTAGGGTTTGAGAGCCCCAAATGCAGCTGCCGCATCGCGTGCCGGGGCCAAGGGCTGTTCATATTTGGCGATGGGTTCTTCAAACCGTTCGCCCAAGCGCGGCTCTAGCTTTTCTTCTGAGACATACCATGCTCGCGCATTTTCAGGCTGAGCTGTCCAATCGACGGACAAAGCCCATCCGAACGTATCGGTGATCAGTTGCCTTACGTTTTCAACAGGAATGGCGCCATCAATGTGGAAGCTCCGTTCAAAGTGATCCGACATGCAGCTACTCAGTCCATCAACCAGTTGAGCGTAGGGCTCCAAAACCAGTGAATTTAGAAACTCCTGACCTTCTTCGCTAAGCGTTTCGGCTGCCCATTTTAAAATGCTATCCCATGGGTAGGCGACGTCGAAATCCTGCGCGTCTAAGCGCGTTACTATTGAGGCGATGTCTGACTTTAGTTTGGACAATCGTTCCTTCTGGATTGGATGTTCTGATGTCCATTGATCAATTGAGTGGCGGCAGCGGTCGAAGAGGGACAGGAACAGGGCAATTTCTTCTTTCGATGCCTGAGCAACAGAACGGACGCGCGAGATTGCTTCCTCTCGTACCATGATCCAGTTGCTGAACAGGATTGGGTGGTTGATCAGGAATGGCGCCATGCCAAGCCCTGTTGAATTGCCGATACCAAGCTGTTTGGCGATGTCAGATGACAGAGGGGCAGCAGCATTGCCGCCCTTGGCGCGGGCCATATGCTCGACAAGGTCTTTGACGAAGGTGCGGATCAGATAGACTGTCAGCATTTCAACTTGGAACGGTGCTTTAAACTCTGATCGGTCTTCGATTGATTCGCGATCTGCGGCTCCGAACTTGCCAGAACCATAGACGGCGGTGGTACGCATCAGGTAGCCGACCTGCTGAATTTGTTCGAGGTCAGGTTGCTGACCATTTGAGAGCTGTTCAACGACATGCTCCCACAATCTGACCGAGCGGTTAGCGCGGGACATGGTGAGCTCTTTTTCAGTGATCCGACCGGCTTCTTGCACGGGCACGTTCTCGGATAGCCGTTGAATGTCGTCCCTCGTCGGCACCCCATCGAAGAGTGTAAAGGTTGCATCCCATGCGTTTGCAATCACGCGGTCGGAGCGGTCTTCGGGCGGCAGATCATGGGCGAAGGCGACAAGCGAATAACTGCGGTTGGGGGTCTTTGCGGAATAAACCGCATAGCCGACGCCGATTTCATCAATGTCAAACTCTGGTCGGCTGAACGTCCAGTCTTCCGATGCCATGCGCCGCATCAGAATCCGCATAAAGCTGAGCCTGGTTTGATGCAGCGACCCCAATCGCGACAAACGCATCACCACGTTCGGATCGCGACGTGGGATCAGAGGCGAGAGATCGTTCATGGGTGTGGCCCGAAGTTTTCAGAAAAGAATCGATACCAGTTTTGGCCCATGACGCCCGCGACCTCGGCTTCGTTCATGCCCACTTGCCGCAGGCCGTCTTCGATGTTGTCAAAGTGGCGATTGTCTTGGAACCACTCTGGCATAGGTGGAAAACCGGCGTCGGAAGCCGATCCTTCACCATAGTCAATTTTCTTCGTCCACCGGCCCACGCGCATCCATTCCACCACACTGTCAGGCTGATCTTGGCACAGGTCCGTGCCGATCCCCAAATGATCGACACCGAACTTATCAGCCGTTCGTGCGATCATCTCGCAAAAGCTCTCCAACGTGCAGTCTGTTTTGTCCTTCAAATGATGAGGGTAGACCGAAAAGCCCAACATGCCACAGTTTTGAGTGACCGCGCGAATAACGTCATCGGATTTGTTTCGGCGCGCAGGATGCCAGCGGTGCGGGTTCGCGTGAGTGATGGCGATGGGGCGGTCTGAATATTCCGCCGCTTCAATCGTGGATCGGTCGGCAGAATGGCTCATGTCGACGACAAGACCGACACGGTTCATTTCCTTGACCACCTGTTTGCCCATACGTGTAAGGCCGGTGTCTTCGACTTCATAGCATCCCGTCGCAAGGAGCGATTGGTTGTTGTAGGTCAGCTGCATGAAACGCGCGCCGAGCGTGTGCAGGATTTCAACCAACCCGATATCGTCTTCGATGGGTGAGGGGTTCTGGAACCCGAAGAACACTGCGGTACGGCTTGTTTCGCGGGCCACGTCTATGTCGCTGGCGCACTGCCCTTTCATAATCAGGTCAGGGTATTGTTCGAACCAGCGGTTCCACTTTTCAAAGTTCAGAACCGTTTCGCGAAAATTTTCGTGATAGGCGATGGTGACATGGATCGCGTCGACCTGCCCTTCGCGCAGTTGGCGAAAGATTTTTTCTGACCAATTGGCGTATTGCAGGCCGTCGATCCGCATCAGAACGGTGTTCCCGCGCTGATATAGGCGGTTTTGACGGTGGTATAGAATTCCGCAGCTGCCTTGCCCTGTTCACGCGGCCCGTAAGAGCTGTCGCCCCGACCACCGAAGGGGACGTGATAGTCCGTGCCCGCGGTTGGCAAGTTTATTGTTACGACACCCGTCTGCGCGTTGCGTCGGAAGTGTGTAGCACGGGCAAGGTTTTGCGTGACGATGCCCGAGGTGAGGCCAAAGTTGGTGTCGTTGACGGTTGCCAATGCTTCTTCATAGCTGTCGACTTTGATGACACTGGTCAGTGGCGCAAACATTTCTTCACGATTGATCCGCATGTCGTTTCGGGTGTTCAGGAACACACCTGGCGACATATAGTACCCGTCGTGCGGCAAATCGAGGCGCGCGCCGCCACAGGCCAATTCCGCACCTTCCGACTTGCCCAAGTCAACATAAGCGAGATTCTCATCGAGTTGCTGTTGGCTGACAACCGGCCCCATTTGGGTGCTGTCATCAAGCGCGTGCCCGACTTTCATTGCCGTTGCTCCGTCGACCAGTTTTTCAACGAAAGCATCATGGATAGAGGCATGAACGATAAGACGAGAGGACGCTGTACATTTTTGCCCTGTCCCACCGAACGCTCCTCCAAGCGCCAAGGCGACAGCCAGATCAAGATTGGCGTCGTTCATGACGGCAAGTGCGTTTTTCGACCCCATCTCCATCTGAACCTTTGTGAGGTTTTGAATGGCGTCACGGGCGATTTGTTTGCCCACCGGCACAGAGCCGGTGAAAGAAATCGCGTTGATCGATGGGCTTTCGACCAACTGCTGTCCAATCGTCCCGCCGGACCCCATAACAAGGCTGAAAAGCCCTTTTGGAATGTCTTGTCTCGCGATGATTTCTGTCAGGGCCACCGCAGATGCAGGTGTGATATTTGCAGGTTTCCAAACGACCGCGTTGCCATAGCAAAGCGCAGGTGCGATCTTCCATGATGCGGTTGCGGTCGGGAAGTTCCATGGGCTGATGACAGCGACGACACCGACAGGTTCGCGTCTGACATCAATTTCAACACCGTCCCGAACGCCATCCGCATTTTCGCCGATCTGGCGCAGGCATTCGGCAGCGTAATAGGCAAAGAACTGACCCGCCCGATAAACTTCGCCCTTGCCCTCGGCCAGTGGCTTGCCCTCTTCGCGGGACAAAAGCGTGCCAAGCTCTTCGGCGCGGGCCATCAATTCGTTCCCAATGTTCATCAGGATCGCTTGCCGACGTTCCAAACCGTACTGTGCCCATTCTCTCTGAGCTGTTTGCGCCTGTGCCAAGGTCGTGTTCAGTTGGCTGCTGTTTGCCTGACTAAACTGACCGATGACATCGCTCAGATCAGAAGGATTGCGATTCTCGATTTCGCTTTCACCTGCAAGCCATTCGCCTGCGATTAGGTTCAGATGTGTCAAGGGGGCCTCTTTCATTGGGTATGACCACACATTGGACTTTCACTATGTTGTCAGTCAAACTTAAATAGTTGAAGTTAGGTTCAGAGAAATTGAAGTAAGTCATTTGAAAATTGAAACCTTAAAGACATTTGTTGAAGTCGCGCAATCCGGCTCACTTGCGACAGCGGCTGCGCGTCTTGGGCGGACACCCTCTGCCGTTTCAATGAGCTTAAAGCTTTTTGAAACTGATCTGGGGCAAAAACTTTTTGAGGGGGAAAGGAAAGACAGGCTTTCACCCTTTGGGAAAGATGTGTTTGATTTGGCAATCCGGCAAATCAAACAGTTTGATGCGACAGTAGACGCGATCGAGGCTCGCGCGTCGTCTGAGCATGGATTGCTGCGTATTTCGTCAATCCCTTCTGTGGCGGCTTCTGTGTTCCCGACGCTTTTGGACCAGCTTACGGTGGAGTTTCCGGGCGTTAGACTTGATTTGCGTGATGCCGATAGCGCACAGGTCTTGGCTGCTTTACGCGATGGTGTTGCTGACATTGGTATTGCTTCCGGTTCACAATATTTCAATGGGCTGACGTCTAGCGTTTTGTTTCAGGACCGGTTTGGGCTTGTGATCTCGGCCAACCACCCGCTGCACCAATCAGGTCAAGATGCAACTATCAATGGTGTCTTTTCATTCCCGTTCATTAGAAACGAACTTTGCGATCATATAAAGACCGAGGCTGTTCGTGATTTGACCAGTGCAGCGCCGGTGACGATCCGAAATACCCAATCGCTTGTCGCTCTCATTCAAACAGGACGGTGGCTCTCGATTCTGCCGCAATCAGTTGTAAGCATATTGCCTTATGATTGCGTTTTTTTACCGATAGATGGGTTCAATGATGTTCGGGACGTTTGCTTGTACCGGCAGCAAGAGACCCAATACCCAGAGTTGTTGACCCATTGCACAGCCTTGATCGAAAGGCAGTTTTCCAGTGCCTAAAATACCGTTGAGTATTTGATTAGATTTAATAATTCTTTTTCGTCATTGATAAACTGTTGAGACGGAAAATAGTTTGACCATAATAGGTATCCTATTTCGTAAATTTAATGAGTTTGTCGAAGAACAACCCGGCGGGTGTGAAGCCTTCTTTGGTCAGGAAATTGCACTCACCCCGATGATCATGTGAATATCAAATTGTCCAGTTCTTCTTGCTGTGTTCTGCCATCGACGTTGATTTTGTTTTGATACCTACTCAGGAAACTTAAGGAGTATTCTAAACAAAGAGGATTAACAGTAGCCGAGCATAAAAAGTTTCGGGTTCTATATGATCAGAAAAGGTAAGTAATTTGCCTTCTACGGGAACCAAAAAAGTTCATCTGGTCCGTCAAGTGGTGATTTACAAGTGGGTACTGAAGGGTCAATGGTTTCTTCGAAAACAGGCTTACCGAATAGCCAAATTAGCTGTTAGAAATAGGTCCAAAATGACAAAGCGAACAGGTGGCGTGCTCTTAGTTGATTGTCTGCGTGCGCTTGGAGCTCGGCATAGCTTTGGCGTGCCAGGTGAAAGCTATCTCGCAATACTCGATGCATTGTACGACACAAGCAGTACGCATGGTGAGGCAAAAGCTTCTCTGGATTTCACCCTTTGCCGGAATGAAGGCGGGGCATCATTCATGGCGGCCGCGTACGGAAAGCTAACAGGCGCGCCGGGGATTTGTTTTGTCACCCGCGGACCTGGTGCCACAAATGCTTCGATCGGTGTGCATACCGCAATGCAGGACAGCTCTCCGATGATCTTGTTTGTGGGGCAGGTTGGCACCGACATGATGGAGCGTGAAGCCTTTCAGGAGGTAAACTATCGGGCCTATTTCGGGTCGATTGCAAAATGGGCCACTGAGATTGAACAAGTGGCCCGTATTCCAGAGATCATTGCGCGTGCGTGGCATACAGCGGTGACGGGTCGACCTGGTCCTGTTGTCGTCGCCTTGCCTGAGGATATGCTGACGGATGTTAGCTCGGCGGAACCATTGCGTGGCCCGGCAAAACAGAGCGAAGCGGCGCCAACCGAAGAAGCCATCGCTGAGACACGACGGATTTTGGAAAGTGCGAAGCGGCCGTTGATTTTTTACGGCGGCTGCAATTGGACGTCTGACGGTAGTAAGGCGTTACAGTCTTTTGCCGAGGCAAGTGATATTCCCGTCTTGTCGGTCTTCCGATACCAAGATCAGTTCGATAATCATTCTCCGTCTTTTTGCGGAGAAGCAGGCGTAGGCATGTCTCCCGCCATCCAAGATATGATGCGAGAGGCTGATGTCATCTTGGCCATCAACGCAAGGTTCGGTGAAAACTCCACACTCGGTTACTCGTTGCTGGATGTTCCGCAGCCAAAGCAAAGGATCATCCATGTACATGGCTCGGATCGTGAACTGGGTAAGGTGTATGTGCCCGAGCTTGCGATCCACGCTGGTCCGAATGCCTTTGCCGCCGCTATGGCAAAAAATCCAGTTTCCTGTGACTGGTCCGAATGGCGATCTGCTTCTCGGGCAGGCTATGAATCTGGGTTCGAATTGCCTGACCTGCCGAGCCCAGTGGATATGGGCAAGGTGAGCACATTTCTGCGCGACCGTTTGCCAAAAGACACTATTCTTACAAATGGGGCGGGGAACTTCACGGTTTGGCCGAACAAATTTTTCAAGTTTGGACCTAATCAAAGACTTTTGGCCCCACAAGCCGGAGCGATGGGGTACGGTTTGCCAGCGGCAATCGCGGCTAAGACGGTTCATCCCGAACGCACAGTGGTTTGTTTCGCCGGCGACGGTGATTTCCAGATGAACTGTCAGGAGCTTGGGAGTGCGATGCAGTCAGGGGCTCAGCCGATAGTCCTTATCCTGAACAACGGCACCTACGGCACCATTCGTATGCACCAAGAGAAGACCTATCCAGAGCGGGTATCAGGCACCACCTTGGAGAACCCTGACTTTGTGATGCTTGCTAAGTCTTATGGTTATCATGCGGAACGGGTTGAAAGCACTGAGGATTTCGAGTCCGCCTTTGAAAGAGCATTAGCTTCTGAAACAGGCGCAGTTCTCGATCTGAACGTCTCCTCAGAAGCGTTAACACCTCGTCAATCGCTCAGCCAGATGCGTGAGGTTGCAAAAAGTACTCAAGCATAACCGAGAAACGAGTTAATCAATCCGAAACGCTGGAGAGGAAAGACGATGAGATTGACGCTTCTGTCCGCTGGTTATGGCTTTCTTGCAGGTATCGTTGCGGCCTTCGTTCTGTGGCTGATGGAGCTTCTGGCCCATTTCATCTGGTCTGGACCAGAGACGCGCTGGTACATCTTCACGATGACAATGGTTGGCGGGATGATCCTTGCAGTGCTGCGTCATTGGTATGCCGGATCAGGTCTGAACGAGCAAATCGCCGGTGCCAGAATGCTGGAATCTCAAAAACGCCGCAACACTGCTTTCCTCGCAATCATGGCAATCGTCGCTGTTGGCTTTGGTGGCGCTGTTGGCCCAGAGGCGGGTATTCTTGCCGTGGTCGCAGAAATGTCGTTGCTCATTTCGATGTTGATTGCCCGCGATCATGCTGAGGCACGATTGATTGGCGAAATTGGTGCGGCTGGCGCACTAGGTGGCATCTATGGCTCGCCTCCAGGGGCTGCTGTGATCGCACAAGAGCATCCTGAGGCACCAAAATTGCGGCTCTATCTGGCTGCTTTGACTGGGCTGCTGGGGTTTATCCTGACGGTAAGGATGTTCCTGCCGGAAAACCCGCTGCACATACATTTGCCCGATCATGTACCAGCCGGTGACGGGACTGACATTATCTTTGCAGTTCTTCCTGCAATTCTTGGGGCAGGAGCAGGGGTCTTTTTTCTTCTGATACTCCCGCTGATTACATCAGTGCTTTCCCGCTGGGAGCATATATGGCTGCAGACCCTGGTAGGAACCGCTCTGTTTGCAATGCTGGCTACCGCTTTTCCAATCCTTAGGTTCTCCGGTCACCACGAATTAGAAGAGATGCTCGTTTGGGGACAAGAGTTTGGGATGGCGGCGCTTTTGGGATTAGCCGCCCTGAAGATGCTGGCTCTGGCGCTTTGTTTGTCATCTGGCTGGCGCGGAGGGGCTGCCTTCCCCCTTTTGTTTGCCGGTGCAGCGGCAGGAGGGGCCGTGGTCTGGTTGCTTCCGGCTACGCCGCTCACGGTTGCTTTGGTATCCGGCATGGCCGCAGCCATCACCGCAGGTATGGGCAAGCCCATCGCCGCGATGTTGATCGCGCTCTTGTTGATCGGTCCGGTTGCCATTTGGCCGCTTTGCGTTGGCGCGTTGGTCGGGTGGGGCGCATCCAAACTTGCGCCGCCACAGGTCCTGCATTGACGATGCAGAAAAGTTGTCTGGATTACGCCCGGAGACGTGCTCCAGTTGGATCAAAGGGCGGCTCCGAAAGCACTGTGGCTGGTACTGATCCACCCAAAATGGCGACATGAACAGTATCGCCAGCGGTCGCTGTTCCGGCCTTCAGATACCCGATCGCAAGTGATTTTTCGACGCTATATCCATAAGCCCCGCTCGTCACTTGACCGGCGGGTGTTCCGTCGGGCAAGAAGATAGGTTCGCCGCCCAAAGCGTCATGTTCTTCGGTATGCACTTCCATGACAACCATCAACTCGCGTGGGTCTTTGCCCGCGATGGCGGCGTATGCCTCTTTGTTAAGGAAATCCTTGTCCATCTTCACAAGACCGGCCAATCCCTGTTCTTGCGGCCAATATTCGGGGCTGTAGTCGCGACCCCAAGAGCCATAGCCTTTCTCAACACGCAAGCTCATCAATGCGCGCCCACCGACGGGGCCAGCGCCGATCTCTTTTCCAGCTTCGATCAGCGCGGTGTAGAGCGTTGCCTGATCTTCGGTCGCACTGTGTAATTCCCATCCAAGATCGCCGGTAAAGGACACACGAAGAGCCACAGCCTCCACGCCCGCGATCATGATCCGCTTGGAGCGCATGAAGGGGAAGTCGGCCGTTTCCAGAGAGCTGTTAGTGAGGCGCTGCAGCAAGGCGCGGGACTTTGGGCCCGCAACGTTGAACCCGCAAATCTCTTCCGTCAGGCATTCAAACGTCGTGCCGTCTGGTAGTGGAATTTCTTTGAAGAAACGCGCATGGAACCGTTCAGCCATTCCGGACCCGATGATCATGAATTCCTCGTCGCCCAACCGCGTGACCGTGAAATCGCCCGCTAGGCCGCCGCGTTTGCCGATGAGTGGCGTTAGGCACGAGCGTCCAACGGCCTTGGGCATTTTGTTGGCAAAGAGGGCGTTTAACCAATGTTCGGCCCCGGCGCCTTTGACCGAGTAGTTGGCGAAGTTCGAAATATCGATGATCCCTGCAACCTCGCGCAGCATCCGCGCCTCGCGTCCAACGCTGTGCCACCATGGCTGACGGGTGAAGCCCGCGCTGTCCGGCGTATCCGCGTCAAAGTACAGCGGATGCTCCCAGCCATAGTTGAGGCCGAACTTTGCGCCCATATCCTTTTGCATCTCATAGATGGGTCTGGTGCGCTCGGCACGGCCAGCCTCGCGTTCTTCGCCAGGGAAGTGGATTTTGAAGCGGTGGGCGTACTGGTCCTCGACCCGCGCTTTGGTGAAGGATTTGCCGGCCCAATGGCCATGGCGCGCCATGTCCCAACCGAACATATCGAGCTTTGGTTCCCCGTCGACCAGCCATTCGGCCACGTGCTGGCCCATACCGCCGGATTGGCTGAAGCCGGGGATGATGCCGCAGCAACAGAAATAGCCGCGCAGTTCAGGGACGGGGCCAAGCAGGACGGAACTGTCAGGTGACCAGATCATTGGGCCGTTTATGACGCGTTTGATCCCAGCGGTTCCAACAACCGGTACGCGGTCAATCGCGCGCATCATGTTGTCTTCGATCCGTTCCAGATCATCGGCGAAAAGCTCATGACCGAAGCCCAGCGGTGTGCCTTCTTCGGCCCAGAACTGCACGTCTTTTTCATAGGCGCCAACAAGCAAGCCGTTGCCTTCCTGACGCAGATAGTATTCGCCATCACGGTCCGCGACGGAGGGCAGGCGGCGATCCATTCCTTCGATTTCCGAAATGGCTTCGGTCACAAAATACTGGTGTTCGGTCGGCAGTAGCGGCAGTTCGATACCCGCCATCGCCGCGACTTCTCGCGCCCAAAGCCCGGCGGCGTTGATCACCCAAGGCGTGCGGATGTCGCCTTTTTCGGTGCGGACAATCCAACTGCCATCTGATTGCGGCTCGGTCCCGATCACAGGTGTAAACCGCATGATCTCGGCCCCGCGCTGACGCGCGCCGACAGCATAGGCATTTGTGACGCCAGAGGGGTCCACGTTGCCACCGTCAGGTTCGAACATGATGCAGCGGATGCCGTCATAGTTCACGAGCGGATGAAGCCGCTCTGCTTCGTCGCGGCTCACCTCATAAAAGTTCATGCCATAGCGGCGCGCTTTGGCTTCTTGAATGCGCAGTTGGTGTTCGCGGTCTTCTGTCTGCGCTAGATAGAGTGACCCAGGTTGGAACACGCCGCAGCTTTGGCCTGTTTCCGCTTCCAGCTCATTATAGAGGTTCATCGTGTAATGCTGGAGCCGCGAAATATTGGTGCTGTCGTGCAAGCCGTGGATGTTTGCCGCTGCGTGCCATGTGGAGCCTGACGTTAGCTCATCACGCTCCAGCAGAACAACATCCGTCCAGCCCAGCTTGGCCAAATGGTAGAGGATTGAGCATCCGATAACGCCGCCGCCTATAACTACTGCCTGAGCATGGGTGCGCATGAGAAATCCTTCCGTTTGGTCGCTCCAACCGCGCAAACTTCGCGGTGTTTTGATGTGACCATAGGGGTGCGAAATGACCTGCCAAAGCCCGTTTCAACCGCATTCTTGTCGTTTTGCGCCAGTCTTCGCGCCGTGCTGATGCAAACGTGAAAGCATGATGTCGCAAATTGGGTTAGGGTTTCACGCGTTATAGAAGCTGTTTGGAGCTTTCATGGTTCGACGTTCTGTTCTGTTTGCCGCCACGTTGATTTTTCTGCCGTTTTTGGTGTCAGCGGAGCAGCGCAAGGCTTTGCCTGACTACGTGATTGCGGAGTATGGTGTTCCACCCGTAATCCCATCAGGTTCTTTAGATCCCATCATGGCAGAAGCGCTCGATGACCTTGTTGTCATTGCGCTGAACCAATCTGCTTGGTCTCCAGATGACAAGGCGGCCTTTGATGTCATTGCCAAAAGCAATGATTCACGGGTGATTTGGACGTTGACCGATATGCAGCGCTTTTCATGGCGGATGGAATTTCATGATGCTTTGACTCAATCGGTTGAGGATATTCTTCAGATAAGTTTCGATGATGGCCAGCATCGCGAAGCGATCATTAACAGGATGATCGCGTGGGATATTCCAGCCTACCCAAACTATCTGGAACACAAGCGAAGCATCTTCACCAACTACATCCCCGGTTGGGAAAAATTGTTCGTCGAAGGTGAGATTGATTGGCAACTCGTCGATTGGGGCGGGGTGGACATTGATGCGCGCCCTTACGATGCAACGGATGACATCTGCCACTGCATCCCAGCAATCGACAATCCAGAAGTGAGTTCTGCTGACGCCGCGACGTGGCTTGCAGATGACGACATTATTTTCGGCGTTGAGATCAACGGTGAAGCGCGCGCTTATCCTCGCCAGATCATGGAAGTGCGGGAGATGGTGAATGACACGCTTGGTGGTCGAGACATCGCTCTGCCGTATTGTTCACTATGTGGCGCCGCGCAGGCCTATTTTACCGACCGGATGCCGAACGGGGTCGCACGACCCGTACTGCGGACCTCAGGCCTTTTGATCCGCTCCAATAAAGTGATGTATGATGTCGAGACCAACTCGCTCTTTGATACCTTTCTCGGTACGGCTGTGACAGGACCCTTGGCGGATTTGGATGTTGTTTTGCCACCTGTGACGGTCATCACGTCCACTTGGGGCGCTTGGCGTGACGCCTTTCCCGAAACCACTGTATTGGTTGAAGAACTGGCGCTAGGTCGTGACTACAACCTGAGAGAAACTCGCGACGCACGAGGCCCGATTTTCCCAATTGGTGATGTTGATCCACGATTGCCTATGCAGGAAGACGTTGTCGGCGTTATTTCTTCGACTGGACAACCCATCGCATTTCCTCGTTCATCAGCGATAGCCGCCTTGAAGGACGGTCGTTCAGTCGAACATATTGATGTCACGCTTGTTCTTTTTGCTGACGGTCTTCGGGCGCTTACTGCGGACGGTCAACAGGTGCCAAGCCACGAAGCATATTGGTTTGCATGGTCGCAGTTTTACGATGACACGATAGTTTGGCGAGGCGAGTGAGCCTATTTGACTTACCGACCAGACATCGCGGTGCGCAGGCGGGTCGAGTTGCAAATGCAGCGCTGCGCATACTCAACTTTGCGCAAACTGTCGTTCACGTAGCCTATTGCAATGCCGCAGTCCTCTCGAGCGGCTCCTGCCATTTGGAAGGCAGGGCCATTTCGCCCATTCGCTTCGTAAAACGCATAGGCTGTAACAGCTTCTGCCAGTCTGGCGCGAAGATCGTTTTGCAGTTGATCGCCTACGCTCGCTGAGTTGATGGCGATGTCGCGGTAACTGCGACACGCCGCCAACATATCGTCGAGTGTCACGGTCGCACGGCGGTTGGCGCGAAGCGGGGCGGAAACGGAAACAAGCAGTTCGTTTTCTCCGCGGCTTTCCACGGTTCCAATGCGCTCAACAGGTACGCCTTGCGCCACAAGTTCGCGCGCAACGGCGCGCGCGCGGCGCAAACCGAGGTCTTGGTTGTAACCCGACGAGCCGACAGCATCCGTATAGCCTACCACCACTGTCGGCTTATAGGTCGGCGACGCTTTCAGGTCTTCGGCGATCTCGGCAATCTCCGCGCGGGCTTCCGCGTCAAGGACATCACTGTCGAAATCAAAGTTTACGGTTCCAAGGTCTTGTGCCGCGACAAAGACCGGAAAGAGTAGTGCAAAAAGAGTAAGCAATAGACGCATGGGCAGAGCTTTACATTTTTTCCTCTCGCTATAGTGTAAGACTTAAAGTGAGCAATCAAGCCGTAAGGCTGTTAAAACAATCACTTTTATGCCGTGAGGGATGGCTGAATGGGAAATCTGACCGGGCTGTTGAAAGCAACGCGGGGCCTGTTTCGGCTGTCTGCAATCGCGGCTTTCTGCTTCGTAATTGCGGGGCCGGCTCAGAGTTTGACAGTCGAAGAAGCAATTCTGTTTGTTCTAGAGACAAATCCCGAGATCAGTGCGGCCGAAGCTAACAAACAAGCTATCGAATTTGAGTTGGATCAGGCCCGTAGCCTCGGCACGCCGCGCTTTGAACTTGAGGGGCGTGCCGAGGCCAGTATCAATCGGGGCACGCGAACCAGTGACAGCACGGCAGCAGATGGCGCGATCGGTGGCTGGGAAGTGCGCGGCCGGATGGTGCAAACCCTCTTAGACGGCGGATTTGTCCGGTCCGAAGTTGAACGACAGGCCTACCGCATTGACGGTGCGGCGTTACGGGTCTTGGAACGGTCAGAGTTCCTGTCCCTTGAAGCGGTGCGGGTTTATGCGGATGTCCTTCGAACCCGGCAGTTGGTGCGTCTGGCGCGCAACAATGTCGCCTACCATCGCGAGGTATTCGGCCGGATCGAGCGCGCATATCAGAACGGCGTCGTTGGTATCGCCGATTATCAGCAAGCGGAAGAACGGGTCTTCCTTGCCGATGACGTTTTGCTTGAATTCGAGCTTGATGCGATTGTTGCGGAAACCTTGTTTCTTGAAACGGTCGGAGTTGACCCAACGAACCTAAGCAGCGTTCCAAGCGTTGCGCGGTTGGTCCCGGCCACTTTGGACGAAGCCTTGGCCAAGGCGCGTTCGTTGAACCCGACGGTGCGGTTCATGCAAGCTGATGTGGGTGCAGCAGAAGCTTTGTCTCGCCGTGCCGCTTCGGAACTGACACCTGACCTGAACCTTGAAGCAGATGTGCGCTATGGCGAAGACATTGGCGGGTTCGAAGGCGAAGTAAATGATGCAAGGATAGGTTTGGTTCTGCGCTATGACTTCCAAGGCGGGCGCAAGAATGCTGCTCGGGAAGAGCAAATACGTCGGGCGAGTGAATCTCGTGCACGTTTGTTGACGCAAGTTCGTTTGGTCGAACGCGAAGTGCGTCAAAGCTGGGCAGCTTTGCAGTCAGCCAAGCGTCGCGCTTCAGTCTTGAGCCGTCAGGCGAAGTTGAGCGGCGAGCTTTTGGAGTCTTACGAAAGCGAATTTGAAGTTGGTTCCCGGTCACTTCTGGATGTGTTGAATACTCAGAATGCACTGTTCCAATCGGAAGCGAACTTGGTGAATGCACGTTCGACGCAAGTTTTTGTGCATTACCGACTTCTTGCCGCGTCTGGTGTTTTGTTGCCGAGCTTTGGCATCGAACTACCAGAAGATGCACGTGACTATGCCCGTGAGCTGGAACGTGTTCCTGGCGTAAACCCCGCACCGACAAGCATCCGAAACGATGCTAGGTCACTTAGCGAGTTCCGCCGCTCGCTCGACGACTAGACCACGCCATAGGGAGGAGCCGACCGATTTCTGATCGTCCCGAGCCCAGTGGCAAGAAGCCTGTAACGCTTCAATTCTCTAACGCCGCCAAGGGCGTGCGGCAAAAGGAATGGGCGTTGGACGGGCAACCGCGTGATGTGTTAGCTGCGGCGCTTGGATCGGCAATGCTGTCTGACGGGCGTGACGTGAATGCTGTGACACTCAAGGATGGATTACCTCTTCCGCCGGATGGGAAGCTGACGCCGCAACTCGCCGTGAGAGCGGCAGAACGTGAAGGCTACCGCGCAGCACTTGTACGGCTGCGATTGAAAGACATTCCTAAAGCTGTTTTGCCTGCCGTTCTTTTTCTGCAGGGGCGGGGTGCTTGCGCGTTGCTTGATCAAGATTCTGACGGCCAATGTCTCGTCGGATGGCCAGAACGAGGATCGGGTACGTTTCGGATAGACCAATCAGAGCTTGCCGAAGCCTATGCAGGCCACGCGCTTTTGTTGCGGGCCTCGGTGGCGAACGACGCTTCCAACACAGAAGCGGAAGGCCCGAAGGGTCACTGGCTTTGGTCCACACTGCGCAGGCATTGGCCCGCATATCTGCAAGTCGCGCTGGCCTCAGCGCTCGTCAACGTCTTGGCGCTGGCGACGCCTCTTTTTACGATGAACGTCTATGATCGCGTGTTTCCGAACGCAGCTTTGGTCACGCTTTGGTCGCTCGTGGCGGGTGTAGGGATAGCGCTGACCTTTGATGCCTTCCTGAAATGGGTACGCGCAAGGGTCGTAGACAATACGGGGCGGCGGATAGATTTGGCTGTTTCGTCGGCGATCTTTCAACATCTGAGCGCGATCCGTGCCGACAGGGTGCCGGGGCAGGCGGGCAGTCTGGCGAATACCTTGAAAGACTACGAACAAGTGGTTGAGTTTTTCTCGTCCCAGACCCTCGCGACCCTGATGGACCTTTGTTTCGCGGTATTCTTCATCGCGGTTATTTTCTATATCGGTGGCCCGTTGGCATGGCCGCCCGCGTTGGCCTTAGGATTTGTCACTTTGGTCGGGTTGTTGTCGCTTTGGCCACTGCGCCGGAATGCCCAGAACAACCGAGCGGCAGCGAGTGCGAAAACCGGCGTTGCAGTCGAGAGCTTGGCAGAAGCAGAGACACTCCGCGCTGTTTCTGGTCACGGACGGATGCAAGGCCGTTGGGAAAGCCTTGTTGCGGAAGCCGCTACAACTCAATCTCGCAGCCGGTCGATCGCGACATTTGCGACAACAGTGACGGGTTTGGCCCAACAGGGCGCATCCGTTGGAATTGTGATCATTGGTGTTTACCTTGCGCTTGAGGGTCAGATCACCATGGGTGCGGTGATCGCCTCGATGATTTTGTCGAGCCGCGCTTTGGCACCAACCGCTGCGCTTTCCGGACTTTTCGTGCGCGGCAGTTTCGCCTTATCGACGTTGAAAGCGCTGAACGAATATATGTCGATCCCCTCCGACGGTGATGGGCGCAAAATGGGCGCAAGCGAAGCGTCAGGTGCAGGCGCGATTGAACTGAACGACCTTGGATTGACTTATCCCGGCGCTCAGGTTCCGGCGCTGAGCGGTATTACCGCTGCAATCGGTACGGGGGAGCGCGTGGCTTTGATTGGGCCGGTGGGGTCGGGCAAAACTAGCCTTGTTCGCGTGTTGTCCGGTCTTTGGCCTGCAAGTGAGGGTCTGGTGCTTTTGGACGGCATCAACATTGCCCAAATGTCTCCGCCTGCTTTGCGAGACCAAGTTCAAGTGGTTCAGCAAGAAGCGGTGTTGTTCACGGGTACATTGGCTGAGAACATTGCATTTGGGAAACCCGGTGCGACAGAGATCGAGATTGTGGCCGCAGCTCGGGCGGCTGGCGTCGATAAAATCGCCGCTGAACACCCCGACGGCTTTGCGATGAAAGTCGGAGAGCGGGGGCGGACACTTTCGGGTGGACAGCGCCAATTGATCGCCTTGGCCCGCGCTTTGATCCATTCGCCTCGCGTGTTGGTTTTGGACGAACCGACATCGGCAATGGATATGCAATCCGAACGTATCTTAATCGACAGCCTTGCTCGCGTGGTCGAGCAACGGAGGATGACGCTCATCATCGCGACACACCGTATGGGTCTGTTGGAACTGACTGATCGAACGATCTTGATGGCGAAGGGCAAAGTTCTGATGGATGGCCCCAAGGGCGATGTGCTCGCGCGGTTGGATCGACAAGGGCAGGGGGCTGGATAGTGGCTGGCTCTGATTGGGAATTGAGAGAGTTTGCTCAGGGACCGGACGCAGCGCGTTTGGGGAAAACATCTTGGGCGCTCACTCTGGCACTATTGGTTCTTTTGGTTGCGGTGTGTTCCTTTGTCGCGTGGGCAAGTTGGGCCCGCATCGAAGAAGTGGCGCGCGCTGATGGTGTTGTCGTCCCGTCAGGCAGAGCGCGCGGTGTTGAAAGTCTTGAGGGTGGGATTGTCCGCGCGATTTCGGTAAGCGAAGGCGATACGGTCTCGGCCGGAGATGAAATCGTACGCATTGATGACACCAGTGCAGCGGCAAGTCTTGGTGAGTTAGAGGCGCGGGGGACATCTTTGGCCGCGCGCGCCTTGCGGCTTGAGGCGGAATTAGCGGGCGCCGACACGGTTGATTTTTCATCACTCGGATTGGCCGCAGATGATCCAGTGGCTTTACGAGAAGTGGCCCTATTTGACAGCCGCCGCGCCGCGGATTTGAGCCAGACGACAGTTCTCGAAACTCAAGCCACGCAGCGACGGCAGGAAATCGAAGAGATCACAAACGCCATTTCCCGCGTCGATGAATCGCTGGCTTTGCTCGATGAAGAAATCCAACTTCGGAGCGACTCTGGCGTCGTTCCAAGGGCCCAGATTATTCCGATTGAACGCGAACGGACTGTAAAGCGGCAAGAACGCGATGGCTTGTCTGGGCGGTTGGCGCAGGCGACTTCGGCGCTGGCCGAAGCCGAAGCGCGAATTGAAGAGCTTCGGTTGAACCGCCGCGCCGACATCAATTCAGAACGCGCCGATGCGTTGGCTGAAGTGAGCGTGATTGAGGAGTCGCTGAAGCGGGCGAGCGATGTTGTCGAGCGGACCAGCCTGCGCGCACCAGTGGATGGCATTGTATCTGTGCTCAACGTTAACACGTTGGGATCGGTCGTTGCTCCGGGCGAAGAAGTGGCGCGCATTGTACCTGAGGGCGATCTTCTGGAGGTCGAAGCACGCCTGCGCCCTGAAGACATCGCTTTCATCCGAGAGGATTTGCCGGCGCGGGTTAAACTCACCGCCTTTGACTTCACGATCTATGGTGCGCTTGATGGACGCGTCGTACGGATTGGCGCGGATGCGGAACAGGATGAAGCGACTGGTACAACCTATTTCCCGATCATTGTTGAGACAGAAGCGAACACGCTAGAACGGGATGGTGAATTGCATCAGATCAAACCGGGGATGGTTGCGTCCGTCGACATCCTGACCGGTGAACGAACGGTTCTCGACTACATTCTAAAGCCATTGCGCAAAGCCCAATATGAGGCGTTGCGCGAGCGTTAGGTCAGCGTCGCAACTTCGGCTACTCCACTCGCATTCTCAAAAATGACTTCCACCGAGGGCGGTAGGCCTTGGATTAGATACGCTTGGGCACCCAATACATCGAGAGTTCCGGTCAGTGGGTTATAGTCAGCTTCTGCGTCAGTAACTGTTGCTACACCATTGACGAGCGCAGATATGTCGATCTGATCTGCACCAGTTCCATAGTCTGTGATCACGTCAGCCACGGACGGTAGCGCATCTAGGATAAAGGTATCATCACCTAGGCCGCCCTGAAGCGTATCGAATCCGGCGCCGCCAGTGAGTTGATCCGCCCCAATTCCGCCGGTCAATATGTCATCTCCAGACGATCCGATAGCAATGTCGTCACCTGCGCCAAGATCAACATCAAACCCGTTGCTCGCGGCAGAGAGATCAACAAGGTCGTTGCCTCCTTCCATGCGGAAACCGGCTATGTCGATGTAACTATCCGGTGCGCCCGTGTGCGTCACCAAATCTGCATCCGCCGTCCCTTTGGCAAAGTCGGTCCCTCCGACTGTACCAGCCACATTGGACATGACTTCTCTGGTGATGCCATCGGCTCCGACTTGCTGGCCGGTTGATACCATTTGCAGGGTATCAATATCGAGATTTGCAGTGGTTGTCGTTCGGGCAGGTCCGACCCCGCTATCGACTATGTCGTATGTCAGGATGGAAGTCGCATCATACCCAGCGGCGACGTCGATTGTAACGGTTTTGGCGCCTTGATCGACGACGATTGAGCTTATTGCGGGATCGTCAGAAGATACGTTTTCCACAATGAGAGGCGTATCTGGATCGGTCGCCGTTGCCGTCAACTCGGCAAACGTCAGGACCGTTGTCGTCGTGGTTGATACGATATCGATCGGAGGTGCGACGATGTCGGGTGCTCCGTTGATCGAGTAGGTTTGATCGGTGAAGACTTGCGTGTCGTGAGTTGAGGTCACAGTGATATCGGCGACAATATCGTCAGCAAAACCCGGCGGTATTGTCAGGGTCAGGGCCGCGACCGTAGGGACGAACACTGCCGGCGCTGCACCATTCCGCTCAAGAAGCAATGACGATCCATCTGGCGCAATCGTTCCAGCTGAGGCGATGGTGCCCGCAGGCAGTGGCGCGTCGAACGCAATCTCTACAGTCTCAAGGAACTCGTAGGCTGTTGGTGTATTGTCGTTGATTGTCGCGTCGATTCCCAAAGGAATGACCAATGCAGCACCTGTTTCGGTTGATGCCGTCGTAGTGACCGTCACGTCCAAATCTGACGTTCCGTTGATTTCGAGCGTAAACGCGCCACCCGCATTGCCACCTTCGTTGGTCGTTGCCGAGACCGTTCCATTGATGACACCGCTGTCCGTCGCGAAATCAGCAGGGAACGTGATCGTCAGATCGTTGAAATCAGCAACGGATGTGAGCGTGATGCTAAGCGGCCCTGCGGGGACCGGCGTTGTCGTGCCGCCGATCGTGTAGCTCGTCCCATCTGGAACATTATCGAGCTCATAAATGATCTCGATAGTCTCGGAGCCATCCTGATCCGTCAGATCAATGTCGATGTCCGTCGTCGGTGTGTAATCGAGCGGCGCATCAGTTTCATCGATGGAGACGGTCGGGTTTCTGAGGTCAAAGTCGAGGTCAGGCGAGACAGCGATGTCGAGTGTCAATTCAAGAACATCGGACCGTTCGTTATCAATGTAGCCATCGCCGCTCCACGGGGCAGGGACATCGTCGATCGTGATCGCTGTGACTTTTAAAGAGGCAGTATCACCACCGAAATCCTGTGGTGGAATGAAAGTCAGCTGCCCATTTGGAATAAATGTGTCTACTCCCGGAACAGAAACGTTTTGTTGGCCATCGAGGACAACAAAGGCATGAGGAACACCGCCATACGGATCATCTGGATCGGCTGGATTTGAGAACTGTAAGGTAAGCGGTGTGCCGTCCAATTCAAACACAGGAAGATTTGCCGGGTCAAATCCACCACTCGGAATTTGAATAGCGACCTCGAACTGCATGGCCTCGTGCGGATCAGGCGTGTTACCGGTTATAACAATTTCATAAGGTTGTGGTTGGTCTTCAACGCCGGTGGTCGGAGTAACACTCGCAACCAATTCCGGCTTATCTGCATCAGGGCGAACCTGAATAAAGAACTTACTATCAAATTCGAACTCATCGCCATTCGGCAGCTCATAGCTGATCAATCGAATGTCGACTTCAACCTGACTAGGCACAGTCGGATCAAGATTGTCGGGTGTGCGCGCGTGTTCGTCCTTCAACTTGAGCCAGATTTTGTCGAAGTCTTCTAGCGCGATGGTAAATGTTCCGTCACCGTTGTCGATGATGGACGTCAGCGGTCTTGTCGCGCCAATCTCGAGATTTGGATCAGGGATAAATACGGCTGATAGAAATTCGGACCCGTCCATGTCAGGGGTAAAGGCCGGCGCGATTTGTTGAAGGAAAATCCTTTGATCTTCGATGGCCGTCACGACCACGAAATCATCCGTTACATCGTCAGGAGTACCGTTGTCGTTGAGAACGGCAATAGGCAATCCGGTTTCAGGATCGAGAAGCGTTTCATCAATATCGACAACCGGTTCATCTGCAATTGCGTCGATTTCGATACTTCCGCTTCCTGTCCATGTTTGAGGTGCCAGATCAATGTCTTCAGTTTGCACCGCAACGCTAACCGTCAGTTCGCCATGAATGTGATTTTTGGGGATAATATAGAGACCGGCAAGGTCGGCCTGATCAAGGGTGTAGACGTAATCTCCGCCGATGATCTGAAGGCGCCCATCATCGATGATTTTGCCACCCGCATCATAAAGACCGCTTTGTTCCAATCCCAACGTTTGATCGAGTAACGAGAGCGGACCCCCGATATGAGTTCCGTTTATCGTAATGACAACGGAACTTCCCGGTACAATCCGCTCTCCTCCGTCCGGACTGCTTACGCTAATGTTCAGGTCGATGGGTTGGTCTTCTGGCGTTGGGTAGTCGGCAGTAGGTGCCTGACTTTCCAGACTGACGTTAATGATCGCCGGATCGAGGACTGGCGCGATTGTAATATCTAGTGAGCCTGTTCCGGTCGTCGTTGTACCACAGGTGATATCGTTCAGAACCATCGAGAGTTCGAGGTCAGGAAGGTTGTCGTATGGATCGACCGGCCCAAACGTTTCAGTGGGATTAAACGGATTGACTGGAGACGATTCATGCGCAGGCGGGGTGTAGAAAATCGTCCCCGACGAAACTGTGTCGCCGTCCCCGTTCCCGGAGAGGAATTTCTGCAGATCAATTGCCCATCCACCGGAAACAGGATCATAAATGATCGAGCCCGGCGGATCAGCGGAGATTTGTGATCCGGGCGGAAGGTCGATCAAGATACCAAGGTCGCCTTGGATTGCGATGCCTTCAAGAGTCGGCAAATTGATCAGATCAAGAATGTCTTGGTATTGTGGGTTTCCGCTTGGATCGATGTGAAGCTTAAGCTCCGCCGCTTCGTCTTCTAGTCCACTACCCTTGAGCGAAATGGTCGGAACATCGAGCGGAACATCAGGGCAATTGTCGCCTCCGCCAGTGTCCTCGGGGAGAAGAACGATTGAGATCGTTTCTTCTTGGAAAGCGGCACCTCTATCGGTGGCGATCGCGTTCAAGAAGCCGGCGATATCAATCACTGAATTGGAAATTGGGTCTAAGAAAAGCGCTCGGGTCGAGGAAATTAGCGTAGGGCTTACATCATCCTCAATGACGATCGCATAGAAACTCAGATCGTAGTAGGTGACGACATCCACATCAGGCGGAACAAAGGCGAGCGTTGCCAGTTGTTGGGCGGTGACAAGATAGGTTTCGCCTGTCGGGTCGACTGGTGTCACTCCAAGGAAAGATCCTCCAGGAGGGACACCGGTGATAAGGTAATAAAGCGTCTCTGACCCATCAAACGGTGTGCCACCGGTGATCGCGGTCGTCTCCGTCATGATGCCTGTGATCGGATCGGCGGCTTGGAAAATTTCATCTGGAGCTAAGGAAGCAAACCCGTTTTCCAGCGCATTGTCGGTTAGGCGCTGATTAAGAAGGAACGGTGCGCTGTCATCTCCTGCATAACCATAAACACGGTTGTAATTCTGAATGGGGCCCGGAGCGATCCCGCCTGGACCATCGGTGTCAAAACTATTCGCACGATAGACCGCATCAATGTCCGCCAAAGCAATGCCGTTTGGCGTTAGCGTTGGGTCTTCTTGCTGTGCAGTGGTGATTGGCGTGTCAGCGACGCCTTCAACTTCGATGGATACCGTACCGATATTTGTTGTGACTTCGGATGGTTTGATTTCTTCGACGTATTCGACCTCGATTTGGAAGGTCAGTTCTTCGTTACTGTCGATGCCTGCAAGCATGGTCAGGTTTGGTACGACTGACCAATCGATCCATGCGGTCGGATCAATTAAGTTCAGATAGCCTGTTTCATTATAAGGGTCCGTCAGATCAGGCGGATTGGCTGGGTCAATCTGTGGAGGGCCATCAAACAGTAGGAACGGACGCCCGAATGAGTCGCGTGGAAAGTCGCCATCAACAAGGCGGAAGCGATCGACGATCTCTTTTGAGATATCATTTGGTCGATCGACAAGAAGTGCTGCACTGTCGATGATGTTTGCGGATATATTGACGCCAAACGGCGTATCTTCAACGCCAGACCCGTTACCACGAGGGTTACCGCCATCGGCAACTGGTTCGATCCGCAATATCTCGTTGTAGCTAGACACCCGTGTCCCGCCGCCGTCAAATTCTGTCGTGATGGCATCGATTTGTAGCGGGAAATCACCTGCAAGATGAAGCGGAACACCGCGGAATTGAACGTTTTCCCAAGCACCGTCTTGCAAACTCCAATCCGACGATCCATCTGGATTGATTTGGGTGATCAGGGCAGGGGCGTAGGGGCTCGTTGGATCACCAACAACGGAAGGCACAAAGACGGAAACACCACTTGGGATCGCGCGCAGGACAACCGCAGTGATGATCTCTGACCCGTCTTTGTCGTCGTGATCAAGGATGATGTTTATGTCCCAAATTCCGCTTGGGCCTCCGGGAAGGTTGTCGATGACAGCCTCATTGCCGACCGAAATATCAACGATGACGGCAAGGTTGTTAACCGGCGCGACATCAATGTTGACTTCAACTTCTGCCGTTTCGGTATCGTCGGTTTTTGTATTTCCATCCCGCGTTGAAACAACGGCAGTGATGTCCTGACCGAAAAACTCTCCCTCCGAAGTGCCGTTGGTTTTGCCAGTGGCATTGAACGGACGCACGACACCAAATGGTGCAACTTGGTCTGGATCCCAGTCTTCATAGGGCGTTGGCTTCAATACGAGCGACGCTGAGAACTCGACAACATCATCTACAAATTCGATGGTAAGCACGCGACCTGTTGGATCGAAGCGGATCGACTGAATTTTGTCGAGTTCCGCTTGGAGAATTGGGGCATCACCTGAAAGGCTCCGCAACAAAATCCATTCTGACTGAGGAACCGTTCCGCCTTGCCAGCTTGTCGGATACCAATCCGTCGGCACGTTCGAGATTACCAAATTCTCGAGCTCTTCTGATCCGTCGCGGTCAGGTGTGGAGGCATTCAGGCCAAGGTACACTTGCACCTGATCATTGATGGAGCCGTCAGGCAGGGTGGGGGGGTTCGTCCCCGGACCAGTCCCGTCCAGAGTGGACTCTCGTAGCTGCATGATTTCCGCGATCGTGATGGACTCGCCATTCTTTGCTTCGCCGGACACACTCATCGGCGCGCCATCAACCACGTCATTGTCAGTGAAGTCGAGTGGGTCAGTCGCCCCGCCATCGAGCACAAAAACATCCAAAGCCAACGTAGCTTCAGCAATTGGGCGCACCGTTATCGTCGAGGTGAACGTGCTGTCCGTCGCGAAGTTGTCGCTGATATCAAACTCGCCACCGGGAGGGGCGTCCACCGTCTGGGTTTCCTGCCAACTGATTGTCCCGGAGTTGCTTAAAACACCTGAGAAATGTTGCGGAACCTCGATACGCAGCTCCGTTAGGGCATCTTGGAACTCAGCATCCGTCGCGCCGGCGGCCTTGCTCAGAGTAAAGCTTGTACTGCTCGTTCCCGGAATAGGGACGCGCACGATATCAATGGCCCCAGACGTTCCGCCCCCTGCGAAAAGGCGCAGATTGCTGTTCAAATTGGGATCGTAGTTGTCGCTGAGGGTTGCGACATCAATGGTCAGTTCCAAACCGGTGATGAATTCGGAACCGTCCGTATCCGACAGCGCTACGTCTTCAAGGCCAAGTCTAAAGCGTTTGACATTTGTTGTGTCTTCATCCGTATTGCGGTTTTTCCCGCTCACGGCCAAATCATCCACGACTGCATCGACATCAAGATCAACAAAATCCGCCGCCGTTTGTGTATCTGTTGGAAGGCCGGTGGCCATATCGACAGACGTTACCGTCGCAGTGATTTCATTCCCGCCCAAGAGAGTCGCTACGTCCTCGTCACGGTCCGCTTCTGGCTGCAATTGGAACACGCCGGTGAAATCAGTCACACCTGCGTTCAGCATGATTGTCAGCGTCGTGCCTGAAACGCTGGCCGAGGCAATTTGCCCATCGCCTTCGATGATTTTGCTCGGATCGACGTTGCCGTCGCCGTTCGTCAGCCAATTCGTCGGGATGTTTTCAACGACCACCATCGTGAGGGCTTCTGACGTATCTTTGTCAGCCGTCGTCGCCTCAATCCGAAGCTGGGCGGGTGTGTCCTCTTTGTTTGAGAAGTTCTTTGGCCCAAGCTGGAACGTCGTGGCATCCGTGTCGATGGAGACTTCAATCTCTGGCTCAGCAACAGGCGTAATGTCGAGGAGGAACTGATCGCTTGCTGTTCCTTCATTGGAAGTGACATCGACATCCATCGTAATTCGACCGGAGAAATGAGTCGGGAAACTATCTATTGCCAATGTCAAAAGCTCGGCTTCTGTACCGGTCCAAACATTGTTGGCTGGGTTAAGAACTGTGCCGTCGCTGAGGATCGTATCACCATTGGTTGGCAAGCCGGTGAATGTGACCCGCAAGTCTTCTAAGCGCTCTGACCCGTCAATATCCGTGATTGCAACGTCAAGTTCGAGCGGGATTGGCGCACCGAGGTCTTCAATCCGCGTGATGTCTTGACCGGTGATCCGAATGTCGCCTTCGGCATCAACGTTGACCTCAAAGGCAACTTGCTCAATCCCATCATTGGGGTTTGCAGGTGTTGGTGTCTCGCCCGCCGCGATCGATTCATCGGTGGCAAAGATGACAGTGCCTGTCAGGGGTCCATTGTCGGGGCTTTCGGTCGAGAAATCGTCAGGCAAACGGATAACAAGATCGTCGTATTCAGCTTTGCTAATAGGTCCGAGTGTAAACACACCACTTGGCACAGCATTAAAGACCAAGCCGCCATCGACCGAATACAGGGCATCATCCGGAAGGTTATCGAACGTGACTGTGACTTCTTCTATGGATTCCGAACCGTCCGCGTCGCTCGCTTGAGCGTCAAAGAGTTGCGTCAGCGAGAACTCAAGCGGCAATTCAGTTGTCGCATCGGTATCGATGCTGCCTGCGGGGTCGTTCTCGGACAGGGTTATTGTACCCGGTCCCGTAACGTCTAGGTCGCCCTCGGCAGATAGAGTTATCGTCAAGGTCTCTTGAACAAACCCGCCTTCGTTGGTTGTTGCGGTGAATTGGGCCTCAAGCGTTGTTCCCGGGTTCTCTGTAGAGAAATCAGGTGGCAGATAGATGATAAGGTTCTGATATTCGACGCCATCAAAGAAAGCGGGAAGCGGCGCTGCAACACGGCCCGCGCCGATATCGTATTCGGTTCCGGGTGGAAGGTCAGGGAAAATCAGCGAAACAGCGTCGATGAATTCTGACCCATCGTTATCGTCTGCTCCCGGTTGCAAGTAGTCGAACGGGCGAACCGCGACAAAATCGTCCGTCTCTGCCAATGGCGGCATGGGATTGACGACGAGCGTGATATCTTCTTCGTAATTTATCCTGATTTCAACGTCGAAGTCTTCTGGGCCTAAGATTGTGCCCCCTTGGATCGTCTCAATCGAAAGGTTGGCGACCAACGGTAGATCCGGATCGGGGCTTGCAGTCGAGAAGTCGGTCGGGAACACCAGTTCCGCGTCAGCTGGGGAGGGGCCGGGATCGCCTTGTGTCCATTGATACTCAAAGCTTAACAGGCCCGTGGTCGGATCCGTAGTGAACGTGCCAACTGGATCGCCAGAAACACGATCAATCGCTTGCGTCCCCGGTGGAAGGTCATCCAATGTGAAGTCGATCGAATATAAGGTCTCATTTGGAGGTACGACATCGACTGCCACGAAAGAGGATAACAAGACCACGAGATCCGCATCGGTCTCATCAACCTCGACCCGGCCGTCTACAGCAACGTCGATAACTGGACGAATTATGATTTGTTTGACGTCTTGGACAATCCCCTCAGGCGTCTCAACAGTGACTTGTGCAAGCGTGGTTCCGGAATAATCCCCCGGGTAACGCAGTTGTAAATTATTGGCGTCATCGACAGAGCCAGTCCATTCACCAGTCAGAGGGTCGACTGCACCACGATTGGCGCTCAAGCCTCCAACCACTTGGCTGAATTGTATCATGACCTGCGACCCAAATGGCGCTGATGTGTTTTCTTGATCCTCGGAGTCGTCGGTATCATCGACGGAAATCGATAGACCGAGATCAACCGTCACGCCGACAGAGACGTTTGGTATCCCACCGTCTTCGTCGGCAATGACCGTATCGCCGACATCCAAATTGATGTCGTGCGTGAAATCAATGTTCACTTCGGCCGTAGCTGTGGCTTCGCCATCAATTGCGGTATCGTCACCGGAAATCTGATCTTCGTTTGTGACGACATTGATCGTGATCTGGATCGGAAGCGCAGTTTCTCCGGGCGCGAGATCGCTGCGGTTGGCGGTCGAGAAATCCGGTGGAACGGTCACAGTAACAGCGCTGAACAGATCAGCAGCATCGCGACCTGTGAACGTAGCGGTGAGGGTGCCCGGTCCCGTTCCGCTTGGGTCATATGTTAGCGAGGCGCCTGCTGGCAGCCCACTGAAGCTTGCCAAATCAAACCGACCTAGAGGATCATTCGGCAAACCAGTTATGATGAGCTCAAGCGATTCAAAAATCTCATACCGCGGGGCAGGGGCGCTTAGCAGAGAGTCCAAATCGGTCACTTTGGGATCAAGATAGTCGCCCAAAGTGAAGGTGAGCGCGGCGTCCGTTTCCTCAAGATTGTCCGGCGTCAAAACGTCGATTTCGACGTCGCCCTCGGGCGTGATGATCAATTCGACTGGCACCGGGCCATTGCTGCCCTCGGTCGAAACGCCAGAAATCTCACCAACGATGGACTCTTGGATCAGATTGTCTGACCCGTCCAAAACCGCTGTGGAAAAGTCTTGCGGGAATGCAATACGCAGCTGTTCATACTGTTCGCCTGTCCCGATGAATGTGAAATCACCCCCGTTTACCGGATCATAGGTGATGCTGGGCGTCCCGTCTGGGAAACCAGGGAACGCAGCACTTGTGGTCACTCCTGGTGGGAGATCGCGGAGGGTGAGAGTCACCTCCGTCAGTGCTTCCAGAGGAAGCCCGGGATCAAGGTCACTAATAGAAACGACCCATTCCGAGGAAGGATTGATCGTGAATGGCGCATCTGTTTCGGCCACAACGATTGGATCGACATCAATATCAACATCGCCTTTCGGCGTAACCACCAACTCTTGGCTGGCATCTTCTTCACCTTCCAAATTTGTGGCGCGGATGGTCCAAGACACCGAACCCGAAAAGTCGCCGGGCAGTTGGAATGTCAGATTGTTGGCATCATCCAACGTGCCTCGCCAAAAGACCGAGGCTTCTTGGAATATCCCACGCGAAAAAGTGGTGCCGGGCGGCAGGTTCGCAAACTCGATGGAGACGATGGTGTTGTCTTCCGACCCGTCGATATCTTCAACACGGACATCGATCATCGGGTCGATCAACACACCGCTCCCGTCTGGGCCGGCCGTGTCTTCCATTGCCATAAGTGGACTATCCGCGATGATGACAATGTCGGGTGTCGCTTCGATCTCAATCGTGAAATCGCGCGATGCCATTCCGTTTTCATCGGTGACTGCCGTCAGCGTGCCGCCAAGCTGGGTCGGGGGGTTCTCGGTTGAGAAATCGCGGGGCAGGCGCACGACGATTTCTTCGTATTCGGCCAATGATCCTTGAAAGACAAAATTGGGACCGACAGCCGCAAAATCCGCCTCAGCGCCAGTCAGAGAAATCAAAGTCCCGGGCGGCAAAGGAAACAACGTCAGCGTGACTCCTGTGATACTTTCACTCCCATCAGCATCTGTTGCCACGGGATTCAGAGCGTCGGAAATTTTGATATCTATTGGGGCATCCGTCTCAATATCCGCAACGACACCGGAACCCTGAATTTCCACATCACCTTCGACTGTTATCGTCAAAGGGATATCGGTGCTTGTCCCTTGCCCAAAGTTGGAATTCGCAGAAATCGAAACGATGAGGTCGCCAGAAATATCGGTACCGTTTGGACCGTCGTTCCGATTGTCGGTCGAGAAATCTTTAGGGAACAAAATCTCTAGATTGGCAAACTCTTCGACGGTCCCGTTGAACTCAAATGTCAGCAATCCGTTGCTATTGGTAAATGTTCCAAAATTTGAAGTCGTGCCTATCGGTAGATTTTCGATCGTAATGGTAACGTCGGTAATGCGTTCGCCGTCCTCAAAGCCACCAGCGACGATATCGACGAAATCGTCAGGTCTGAACACCAGCGCTGCATCGGTTTCGGCAAGAACAGCTTCGCCAGTAATGTCAAAGTCAACATCAGGTGGGCCAATACCGCCATCATTGCCGGTCTCTCGACGTTCATACTCCGGGAATTCGTAGTCAACAGGTGGCAAAAGCGGATTGATTGCAAGCCCGACCAGAGGATCTCCGACAGTGACGATTTCTTCCTCGCCAGAACCGCCAATTCCTGTTTGAGTTCCACCCGAAAGCTCCAACAGCGTGACTTGCTCAACATCGTCTAAAGATTGCCAAGTCTCTTCGTGAAGTGCGAGATCATTGTAGCGCGTGACGGGAATGCGAAAGCCGTCGACAAGTAGCACAAGGTTTTCACCCATAGCGTCGCCGAGAACCAACAATGTACCATCGGGCTGAACGAGGATCAGGTCATTTCCGAGGATCAGTGGCCAACTGACGTTGAAACCTTCGGGGACGCTAAAGGCAACGATACCTGACACATCTACAAATGTAACGCCAGGAACGTCAGCACCGCTTCGAGCTGCTTCAACAAGTTGACTTACATCGACTTGTTTAAGACTCTGATTTGTCAGCCAATTAATCGATCCGTCTGCCATAGCAAGTAAACCTAAAATTGCATGACAACCCTGCGATGTATGGCATTGTGAAGCAAGTTAATTTAGCAAAATTGCCCGCCTTGGCCGCGATTTAACATAAGATTGATTACGCGGAATATTTGTTTTGAACGTCGTTGTTGGCTCAGAGTTCAGGTTGTTAAGCGATCGAGGAATTTGGGAGATCTGTCACTGGTTCTGTGGATAGCTAATGACAGCAAGATATTTGGCGGGCAGTTTTACCAAACGTTCCGGCCCATGGGGTGAATCCGCGTCGAAAAAGAGTGTGTCGCCGGGGCGAAGCTCAAAAATGTTCGGGCCATGTCTGTAATCAACCGCCCCTTCCAGCATATAGATCGTTTCTATGCCGTCGTGTTGAAACGTTTCAAATGTATCGCTCTCAGCCGTCAATTCGATCAGATACGGTTCGACGATGACACCGCTAGAGTTGCTGCCGATATGCCCCAACAGCTTGTATTGATGACCAGCTCGAGTGCCCTCCCGTTCGGTTTCAACACCATCTCCAGCCTTTGTATGAACCGCTTCGCGCCGCTCCTCATACTGACGAAAAAACGACGTTAACGGGACAGAAAGTGCATTCGCGAGAGATTGCATTGTAGACAAGGATGGCGAAGTGTTTCCATTTTCGATTTTGGACAACATTCCAATCGATAGACCGGTCAGATCAGACAGGTTGGAGACAGTCATGTTTTGCTGTTTGCGGTGGCCGCGCACAGCGCGCCCGATTGCAACTTCAAGAACCTTTTCACGGGCTTGTTGGGTTGCATGCGGATCTTGGTTGAGTTTTTGGACCACATTGCCTCCGAAGCTTCTCTTGGATGAACCTTATCGAGCTGTCCGCATCGCGTCTATCTCAATGCGTGCCCCTTAAAACAACTAAAACTGTCAAATCCGGCAAAGGGGATTCGTGATTCAGGAACGGCTGAGCCCTTTCTATGAGCCGTCCGGTCAAAAAACTTTGGAATCGAAACAATGCGTCCTTACGAATTTCGACGCATCAGGAATTCTCTCCGAGAGGATTGCCTGCTACTCTAAGGATCCTGTTGCGACAGCTATAGAGCAATAGATTGTGCGATCGGGAGGCCCTATTGAAGGGTGCAAAATTAGCTCGGGAACATACTCAAGATCCGGTCGCGCATTTCTCGCACTTTCTCAATGTCAGTTAAGCGAGCAACCTCTCCAAATCCCTTTTGAGCCAAGGGGTCTGCCAACGTTCTTTCACTGGAACAGGATGAATGAATCGCATGGACACCCGTTTGGGAAAGGAGTTCGTCGACGTTCTCAAGCGTTATGCCGCCACCTGCCATAATTTCGATCCGCGCGTTCGATTGCTCGACGAGTTCAGCCAACCTTTTCAAGGCGAGCGGTGCGCTACTGGCCCCGCCTGAGGTCAGAACCCTTTGAAAACCATGAGTTATGGCATCTTCAAGCGCCTTCGCTTGGTTCTCGACAACGTCAAACGCACGGTGCAGTGTCAATTTAAGGCCCGCTGAGGCCGCTGCCATTTCCCGAAGCACTTCCGTGTCTAAGTGCCCATCTATTGCCGCACCAATAACAACACCGTCCAAACCAATTTTCTTCACCTGCTCAATGTCAGCCAACGCAACATCGAGGTCCGATCTCGTCATAAAGAAATCACCGCCCGCGGGACGGATAAGGACATGGGTTTCTAACCCACTTGCCTTCGCACATTCCATCAAACCGGCACTTGGGGTCAGCCCCCCGATGTCGAGCGCGGAACACAGCTCTATCCGATCGACTAAGCCGACACATGCTTCTATGCCTTGAGCTGAGTCAACGCAGACTTCAAAGTTCGGGATTTTATTCCGCGGCATCAAATTGCGGCGCAAGAACGGCGTTGTCTGTGACGTCCAGAGTTTCGTTCAAAACCAAAACGTCGCAAATCGAGCGACCCACCAATGTCGCGAGGTCTGGCCGTCCAATTACCGTTGCAGGAACCGTTGTCGCCATCTTGAAGGCCCGCTCATGCGGAACACCGATCTCTTGCACGAGCCGTTTGACCCCTTGAGCTTGGGTGATATGTGCCCCAGCCAAATTGCCTTCACCGTTGATCAAGCGACCGTTTTCCAATCGTACCACCTGACCATAGAGTTCAAAGCAATCGGGGCCCCCAACAGTTGCCATTGAGTCAGAGACCAGGAAGGCTGCATCTGGATTGGATCCTGCACGTAGCGCGAGCGAGATCATGCGATCGTCCACATGGAATCCATCGCAAATGATCCCAAAGTGAATGCCGCTATGCAGAACAGCGCCAACCGCTCCTGGCTCGCGACTGGTCATTGGTGACATGGCGTTGAACAAATGGGTCGCGCAACACGCCCCAGCAGCGACCGCGGTTTCAATCTGATCAGCGCTCGCATCGGTATGGCCCACGGACACAATAGCGCCCATCGCCGATAACTTGGCAATGTCAGCAAAATCCATTTCTTCTGGAGCGACAGTGATCATCACCGTCACGCCTGCGGCGCGCAGATTTTCAACGATCTCCAGTGTGCGGGGGGCAAAACGGCGAATAAAGTCGCTCTTGTGTGTGCCGCGACGATTCCTCGACAAGTGTGGACCTTCAATATGAATCCCCAAAATCCCGGTCCGACCTTTGGCCGACAGCGCCGCAGTCGCCGCCTTCTCAAGCACTTCCGGTGCATCAGTGATAACGGTCGGAAGAATCCCAACGGTTCCAAAGCAGCGATGAGCCTCTGCGATCTGCGCCATGGCATCAACCGTAGGCGTCGCATTCAATTGAACGCCTCCGCCACCGTTGACTTGTAGGTCAAGGTAGCCCGGAACAAGGTAGCCAGAATGGCTTAGGTCGGTTCTTACGCCAAAATCCAACTCCGCGATGTGCCCATCTTCAATCCGCACCGATGCGCTATCGTGAACCCGTTCACCGTCAAAGACATGCTGAAATGTGATCCACCGCGTATTCATGGCGTTTCCAGAAAGAAATAGGGCTCGAGGGCCAGTTCAATGTGCGCGTCAATTAGACGCCGTGCTTGCGCACCACAAAGGTTTTCCGCCCGCTCCAACGTTTTGTCGTCGAAAACGTTGCTCAGCTGCGCATCCGAAAGCCCGTTGCCGCAATCTTCCAACAAAGCCGCAACGGCGTCTTGGGCTCCTTGGGTCGGCCAATAGTAGCGAATACGATCAGCCAAACCGGAATGCCGCTGCTCGCGAAGTTCTTCGGGCGAGCCGCTGTAATGCCCCTGCCAATATTTAGGTTGCCGCAGCATTTCCTGTTCCATTGCCGCTTCCAGCTGTCCTGCATCGGATCGAATTTGATCCAAGGCATACAGCGCTTCGCGATAGGAGAATGTCAGCGCCGGTCCAACCTTTTGGAATGCAAACCCAAGCTCTGCCAATCGCGGATAGACCGCATCAACTTGATAGTCGGTCGAATGCGCTTCCAAACAGATAGTGGGACGATCGGACAGTGCTGCCAATATGTGCGGATCTCTGTCTACGGGCATGTGATGAACCGCCGTCGGGCTAAATTCGACACCGGGCTGGACCACCAAACCACCTATATTGCTTGCCAACGATCCAAAGGTTGCCTCATGCGCCGCAAGCGTATCCCGTGCAGCATTTGGGTCGGTTGGAGGAAAAACTCCGTCTTCGTCCAGCCTCGCCCCGCCCGGCGGCGGGACTTCAGTGCCCACCACAAACAAGAGATCATCGGCTTGCTTTGCAGAGATTTTGGCCAAAACTGCGGACCGATCAGCCGTGATCTCATCCGTCAATTGAGCGGCTTCGCCAGCGCACCCTTCTGAGCAATCAAGGTGGATTTTCTCAAAGCCCGCTGCAACGTAGTCCGCGACAAGAACCTTCGCTTTTTCCATTGCAGCCTCTGCGGCCTGGTCGCGCCACGCCTGCGTGCCCAAGTGATCGCCGCCAAAGATGATCGCGTGCCGGTCCGTACCGACCTCATCCGCAAATCCATGGACATATGCGACAAAATCAGCCGGCGTCATCCCCATGTAGCCACCGTCCTGATTGACCTGATTGGACGTTGCTTCGATCACGACGGGTTGCCCCAAACGTTTCGCCAAGCCCAACGACGCCCGCAAGACATCTGGATGCGCAGAACAAACTGACGGGACGGCAATCACCTCCCCTGCCCGATTACGGGCAATGATGTCTCGAAGCACTTCAACCATCTTGCTGCTCCGTCCATGCAGCGTAAGCCGCACCTCTCGCACCACTTGAATCCCCGCCTTGTGCCAAGACTAGTTGGGCGGGCGCGAAACCGGGAATTTGGCTAGACGCCGCCGCCGCAGTCAGATCATCGATGACGCCAGGAACTTTGCTAAGGCCACCGCCGAAAACGATGACATCTGGATCAACCGTCAACGTCAGAGTGTGAAGCATCTCTGCTGCCAATTCACACCATAGCGACCAGACTTCTGCCATGACGACATGGCGCCGGTCCGCGATTTCTGGCGCCGTTAGCGATTGTCCTGTCAGGTGTTTCGCAAGCCGTTCGAGCCCCGGACCAGCAACATAGGTTTCGATGCACCCCATGCGCCCGCAGCCACACTGGACAACGGGGAGGCTATGTTTTGCGACAAGTTGCGCAGGTGCTGCAAAATGCCCAAACTCCCCGCCCGTCGCGGTTGGCCCCGGTATCAGAGCGCCATCAATCGCGATACCGCCACCGATGCCTGTCCCAATAATCAGCCCCATAACCGTACGACGGCCGCGTCCCGCTCCGAACACGGCCTCAGAAAGTGCCAAAGCACGACAATCATTTACGAAAGTGATCGGTCGTCCAATGGCCTTTTCAATGTCTGCTGGCAGGGGATGATCCGTTGCAGGTAAGTTTGCCGTCAAAGCGAGACCTGTGCGTGGGTTCACCAAACCTGCGGTTCCTACACCGATTGCGTCGAGGCCGCCAGCTTCCTCTGTCGCCCAGCGGATCTGTGACGCAATATCGCCAACTAGGTCCTCATAGCCCTCGGGTGTCGCACATCGGTTGCGCGCGACTTCATTCCAATCCTCATCAAAGATCTGCACCTCGATCTTGGTGCCACCAATATCGAGACCAGCAACCGTCATGACGCCACCGCATAGAGTTTGACGCCGCTGACCACACGGCTGAGCGTGTTTTGACCAGCGAATGGATCGTCCACATTCATCCCAAGCTGCGCTGACCATTCCACGCTACGCACTTGTGCAGCTGCGACACAAATCGCAGCAGCCCAATGCATGCCAAAGGGCATGGGCACATCAATGTCTCCGCCGGGTCCGATCGTCTCAACTTGCGCGTTCGGAAATTGCTGTCGAAGCTCGCTCGCAAGGTCCGCATCGTAATCATTTGCGGGCGTATCGGGGCTGGTGAAAATAGTAATAGCCGTTTCGCCATCAACGAACGACTTTGGCCCATGACGGAACCCCAATGTGCTGTCCCAAATCGCCGGTATTTTGCCCGCAGAAAGCTCAGTTACCTTCAACGCGGCTTCTCGCGCAGCGAAAGTCAAAGGACCGGCACCGACATAAACAACGCGGCCGGGCATCTTTGTACCGCCAAACCGTGGCAACAGATCGTCCAATTGATCCGCAAGCCGCGCTAGTCGATCCGCCACATCGCAAGGCGCATCAAACAAGGCGAGCGCGGTCAGCAACATTGTCGAAAAGCTCGATGTCATCGCAAAACCGGTGTCGTGCGTCTCCTCCGGCAAGATGATAGTCTTTCGAGGGCCTGTCGTCTGAGCCGTGGCAAGGGCGCTTTCGGCGTTACAGGTGATGTTTAACTGAGGGGCCTCTGGCGTCAAAGCTGCCAAAGCCTCCAGCGTTCCAACGCTTTCGCTGCTGTTTCCAGAGCGACCAAAATTCACGACCAACGGACGCGCACCACTCAAGTAATGCGCAGGTCTTTGCACCAAATCCGTGCTCGGGACAGATCGCGTTCCCTTCAATTCGGCTGCGATGATGTCACCGATGTAAGCGCTCGTTCCAGCACCACAGAACCATACCTCATCAAAGCTCTGATCAGCAATCCAAGCTCGAATGCCTTCGACATCCAGTTGATTGCCCCATGACCGCCAAATCTGGGGTTGTCGGTGAAGCTCTTTCCACGTCGCGATATTTGACAGGTCTTGGGTCATGTAGTTTGCGTAACTTTCGATAGTGTTGCAGGCGTGTCTGGGTCGTACCCAAGCGCCAAAGCTGTATTGAGGATGATCGGATAAACCGCAGCGAGCAAAAGAGCAGCTGATGCCGCAGGAGTTTCTAAATCTATGCCAAAGTCGGAAACGCGAATGCGAACGACGTCGCAATCTTCTTTTTCAAACCGCGCTTCCGCTTGGTCCAAACTGTCTTGGGTTTCAGCTGTTCCTGTATCGAGGATCAGAACCATCAACGGATTGGTGGCGAGCTGCAAAGGTCCATGCAGAACTTCCGAAGCAGAATAAGCTTCCGCGTGGATCGCAACGCATTCTTTCAGCTTTAACGCTGTTTCAATCGCCGCACCGTAGCCTGTGTCTCGGCCAATAACGTAAACATGGCGCGCTCTCAGAAGAGCTGATTGCAGTCTGTTAGCTTGCTCAAATTGGGTCGAAAGACCCGCTAACTTCTTAGCATCCCTGTGAGCGCGGTTTTGGAAGTCAGATGACATCGCTGACAAGATCGCTTGCCCCGCGCCAATGGAACCGCAAACTGTTTTTGTCGCTGGAACGGCCTTTTCCGGCCCTGCTCCGATAGGAACGATGCAATCGGACTGGGCTTCGACCGGGCTGTCTGGTTGGTTCGTTATAGCAACAACTTTGGCCCCTGCCCCCTTGGCACCTACCGCAGATCGCACCAAATCATCGCTCGCCCCTGACTGGCTGACGATAATCGCGGCCGAACCGGCGAGCGATACGCCTTTGCCCAACGAGAAAACCGATGGCGGCAGCGAGGTCATTGGAACACCAAGCTCGCGCATAAACTCGTAGGATAGAATGTTGGCCGCTGCGTCCGACGACCCACGGGCAATCGTGTAAAAGGCTGTTGAACCAGCAAGGTCCGCCACATCAACATCCTGACGCACGGCGGTCGCAAAGACATCTAGCGCCTGCGCGGATTCGGTCGCCATAAAATGGCCGGGCACTGTTTCGTTCTTTGTCATGCTCATTGTCTCAATGCATAGCCGTCAAACTCGGCCCAAGTTTCTGTAAGATCGACCACGCGACCTGTGATCCGCGCCTCATCCATCGCCATAGCGGCGAGTCCAGCCTCAAGTGCATCAACCACCCCTACCGGGAGCGTTTCCGCCTCACCTTTCAGGAAGCTAACGATTTCATCAACCATCATATGATCCGCGCCATAGTGGGCCGACGCCCTGGCGCTATCCATTTGGGTATAGTCGTGATCGGCAACCACGGAACCATCGCGCAACGTGACCTGCAAATTGCCGCGGACAAAATCACCCTCAGCCATACCAAGCGCACCCATGACGCAAAAGCGACGGTGCTCATCTGGTACATTCAAATTGGTGTGGAACGCCAAGGAGGCCCCATTCTCATACTGCAAAATGGCGGTCTGATGATCGATAATGTCGCCGTCGGAATGGAATGGATCATCCACGCTCTCCCAAACGCTTGGCTTGCGGTGCATGATCTCATTTTCGACATTTGATGTCGGAGCGAATTGCGGAACGAAAGATTTTCGGCCACCGAAGCTCGCCACACTCTTCGGCCGGGACTTCGTCACCATGTTGTAAATGTCGATATCGTGGCAGCATTTTTCCAACATGAAACCGCCAGACCACCGGATCATCCGCCGCCAGTCGCGCATGAAAAACGCGCCGTGGTACGGGGCGATATGCTCGCTCGCTTCGAGCGAGACAATCGGCCCGAGCACATCCAAATTTGCGCGCAAATCGATCATGTGCTGGGAATAGCGCAGGACGAGGCCAACCATCACGCTGTCGGTGCCATGCTCCGCCAATAGCGCCGCCAACTCCATCGTGTCTTCCTTGGTCGTGACAACAGGTTTCTCGGTAAAAATCCGAACACCCGCATCAAGACCCTGCTTGATATGTTCCAAATGAAAAGAGTTTGGCGACCCGACAAAGAACAGATCAGGTTTGGTCTGCGCCAACATCGTCTCCACATCATCAAACCGTGGAATATCCTCTCCGATCATATGCAAGAACGTTGGCTGCGGGTCGAAATACCCAACAAACTCCACCTCTGGCATCGACTCTTTCAAAAGAGACAAGACATGCCCGGCGCGCAAACCTATGCCCGCGGTGACAACTCTCATCCGGCAAGCTCAGGCGCTGCTTGGCGACTCAGAACATCGCCATTTGCATCAAAGACGTGGCAGTCATCGGGGTTCACAGCGAGCGTCACCGGAGTGCCCTCGCGGATCGCCGCATCACCCGGAAGCGAGGCGCAGAACCGCGTGCCATTTCCGACCGCGCCGTAGGTAATCGAAACACCGCCGAGGCGTTCGAGTACATTAACCGTCACGCTCAATCCGCTGTCACCGAGGGAGACATGTTCAGGGCGAATGCCAACTTCGACATTGTCGCCTTTCGATACCAAGCCGGCCTCCACAGGAACCACCATTTGATGTCCCCCGTCGAGTTCAACTTTCAAGCTCTTTGCATCGCTGCCCAAGACCTTAGCGGGCAACAGGTTCATGTTGGGTTGCCCGATAAAGGAAGCCACAAATTTCGTTTTCGGATGATGGTACAATTCCATTGGCGTGCCGAACTGCTCAACACGACCCGCGTTCAAAACAACGATCCGATCTGCCATTGTCATCGCTTCGACCTGATCGTGGGTGACATAGACCATCGTTGCCTCAAGACTACGGTGTAGCTGGCTAAGTTCCACGCGCATGTCGCCGCGCAAAGCGGCATCAAGGTTCGAGAGCGGCTCATCGAACAAGAAAACTTTAGGGTTCCGCACGATGGATCGCCCAATCGCAACCCTTTGGCGTTGCCCGCCAGAAAGCTGCCCCGGCTTCAATTGCAACTTGTCCGTCAGCTGCAATATTTCTGCCGCACGGTTCACAGCGGCGTCCATTTCCGGTTGCGGCATCTTCTGAACACGCAAAGGAAAGGCAATATTCTCATAAACGGTCAGATGCGGATAAAGAGCGTAGGATTGAAAGACCATCGAGATGCCGCGGTCGACCGGGTGGGCATCGCTGACGTCTTTTCCGTCGATCATGATCTGGCCGGAAGTCGTTTCTTCCAATCCGGCGATTATCCGAAGCAGCGTGGACTTACCGCAGCCGGAGGGGCCGACGAAGACAACGAATTCTTTGTCCTCAATAGCAAGGCTGATGTCGTGTAGAACCTTCGCGGCTCCGAACGATTTGTTGATGGAAAGAAGATCGAGCGTCGCCATGGGTCAGATCCAAACTGGTGCGGCTGTCAAAACCGCGAAACTAGGTGGTATGAGTGGTGGGTCGGCGCAAAACCGACAAACCTCGTGTCCGGGCGACGGCCTAGACCGCCGCCCGAAAGGGAGGATGATTTACATCGCTTCGTCGAGTTCCTCGGCAGCGATTGTGACAAGGTTATCAACCGTGTCGTCTGCCAACAGGATGCCCTGCACCATGTTGGTGAAGACGGACTGCAGCGACTTGAAGTCTTCAACGATTGGCTCTGGGCCGCCTGTTGAAATCGTCGCCGTGAAGTTCGGCCAAACGCCTGTTTCATAGTAAAGGTCGGATTTACCCATCGCAGCATAGTCAAGGATCGGTGTCAGACCCCAAGAGCTGTCGAGGTCATACTGGCTGTCGCCAGATGTGATCCGCTGAGCAAGCTCATGCGCCAAGTCTTCATGGCCGGAGCCTTTGAATACAACGATGCTGTCTGTGATCAGGATCGTGCCGCTTTCACCGGATGGCCCGGCTGGAACAGGTGCAACCAACTGGTTGATGTCTTCGTTATGCTGGCCATAGCCCCATGGACCTTGGACATACATCGCGATCTGACCGTCGTTGAACAGGTCTTTCAACTGATCACGTTCCCAAGCGGTTGGACCTTCCTGAGATACTTCAGCCAGTTTGCCGTAGAATTCCAGCGTTTCGCGTGTCTGCGCGCTGTCCAGCATGTTCTCACCTGTTGCAGGGTCGATCACAACACCACCGTTGGAATAGAGGTAGTTCAGGAACTGATGCATTGTGTTGTCGAAGTCTTTACCAGCAAGGCCAACACCAGCAGCGTCTGTGTTGTCCACGACGCCTTTCGCCATTGTGTACATGTCGTCCCAAGTTGCTGGAGCTACACATTCCTGGCCGGATTCTTCTACGAGATCACAGTTGATGTAGAGCGCCTTTGTAGAGAACGCATGTGGGTAACCCCATTCCTGGCCAGACACAGTCACTGTGTTCAAAACACCGGTCTGATACTGCACGTCATCTTGGATTTGCGCCGGAACGATCAGATCGTTGTTGGCCAACTGCAAGAGTGTGCGAGAGCCCATGTAAGCAATGGATGGTGGATCACCAGCTGCTGCGAGTGTCAGTGACTTGTCCTGACATGTTCCCCAAGGCACAGCCTCTAGGTTTACAGTGACACCTTCGTTGTCAGCGACAAACTGGTCGACGACAGCTTGGTCAGCCGCACGAACCTCACCACCACACATGATAAAGTGCAGTTCGGTTTCTGCTGCTGCCATGGATGCAGCGCTGCTCAGCAGTGCGACCCCTAGTGACATTGTTAGATATTTCATTTTCAGTCTCCCTTTGTTGACAGATTTCTTCATTCTTTGACCGCGCCCGCCGTCAGGCCTGCGACCAGGAATTTCTGGAGGAATAAGAATATGACCATGACGGGAAGGATGCCGGTTAAGGCAGCCGCCATCATCTGGTTCCATGTCACATCCTGATAGCCGATGAACTCAAACAGACCCGCCGGTAGCGGCTGAAGTTCTCGCTGTTGATTGAACGTAATCGCAAAGAGGAATTGCTGCGCGTAAGCTCCGATGAACACGGCAACACCAACCACGATCAGACCCGGTACCGCCAATGGCAGCACAACGCGGCGCAGCGTATACATGCGAGAGGCGCCATCGACATAAGCCGCCTCTTCCAACTCGCGCGGGATTTTTTCCAAGTAGGACCGCAACAGCCAAATGCCCGTTGGGATCAAGAAGGCGACGCCGGGAACGATCATCGCCCAATAAGTGTTGAGCAAACCCATCGTGCGCAGAACGCGATAGAGCGGGATCAAAAGAACCGCACCTGTGAACATGTTCACGCCAAGGAAAATCGCCAGCGACGCGTTCTTGAACGGAAAGTCCAAACGTGCGTAGGCATAGGCCGCAGGGATGATGAAAATCATCGTCAGCAGAGTGACCATCGTTGCGATATAGACAGAGTTCCAGATGTACCGGCCCAACAATGGTACCGTCTCCCACATGTCCGAATAAGCTTGGAAACTGAAATCGTCAGACCAGAATTGGTAAGGACTGCGGAACAGGTGTTCGAGCGGCCGCAAGGAAGCCATGAACATCTCAAAGAATGGCAGCAGGATGAAGATCAGGAAGATCGTAACGGCAAAGTAGATGCCTGCCATCTGCAGTTTTGTGTAGCGATCCATCATTTCTTGCCGTTCCCGTAGTAACGGTTCACCTTATTGAGGAAGAACAGGTAGATCAGGCTGAAGGTTCCCAAGAGGATCACAATGATCACAGCGCGGGCGGAACCTTGTCCGAATTTGAAGTTGCTGATCGCCGTTTTGTAGGTGTCAACGATCAAGGTTGTTGTCGCTCCGCGCGGGCCACCTTCGGTCAGGATCCAGATGATCTCGAACGAATTGAAGGTAAAGATCGCAGACAGCAGCGACATCGACACAATCACCGGCATGATCTGAGGGATCGTAATCCTGCGGAACCGATACCAACGCGACGCGCCATCGACGTAAGCAGCTTCATAAAGATCGCGCGGCACACCTTGCATCGCGGCAAGGAAAAATAGCGTCACCATGGGCGTCCCGACCCATACATCAGCGACAACTGCGGAGTAGAAGGCGGATTGCTTGTGGGCGAGAAATTCAAACGGGCCATCAGTGATGCCGAGCGACATCATCGTTCCAGACAAGACACCGAAATACCCGTTGTAGAGCCACAACCAACCGATCATACCAATTGCGATGGGGATCACCCACGGTGGCATCACGAGAACGCGGAACAGCGCGCGACCCGGAACTGCTGCGTTCAACAGTGTCGCTCCGATGAGACCAAGGATCAGCTTCAGCGAAACCGAGAGGAACATCCAATAAAAGGTGCGGACAATGGTCTGATGGAACTTCCGGCTGTCGAGAAGGTCTTGATAGTTTTCGAGACCAACATATTTCTCACCACCCAATCGGGCTTCCATAAAGGACAAGCGGACAGTTTCCGCCAAAGGCCACGCTACGATCAAAGCAATGAACAGCATCGCCGGGCCGATCAACAACCAGCCAAACACGTTCTCCGACATGGTCTTACGTGTCTTAAAACTGGTTTCCAGAGTTGAGGACTGTGCCACGTCCGTCATTCAGGTTCCCCCCTTGGCGCCCGCTCGAATCAGCGGTTGTCAACTAAAGTACCCGATAAATCCATTTTGACTACCACTTTAATACCAAAATATTTCCACTTGCATTTTTTCCTTAAATATATGAGGTTTCGATCAATTGATGATCCCTTTATTGGTCGCATTTTCCAATATTGGTATTATAAATTGATACCAGAGGGGAGACCAATACATGAGTGATCTCGTCGAAGAATTAGACGCCACTCGTTGGTTTCGAGAGGGCAAAGGCGCGCGGTACCGCCAACTGTCCCGACACATCACAGAGCTCATAAAATCAGGCAGTTTGGCGCAGGAAGATCAGCTTCCATCAGAACGCGAGCTTGCCGACATCGCGGGTATCAGCCGCGTGACTGTGCGTAAGGCTATTGCTGAGTTGGTCGACGCAGGGCTAATCGAGCAACGGCAGGGCGCGGGTTCGTTCGTTAGCGAAAAGGGCGAACGATTCGAACAGTCGCTGTCTTCGCTCGTTTCCTTTACCGAAAATCTTCAAGCGCGCGGCATCCGCTCCTCGAGTGAAGTTTTGCTCCGAGGCGTCTTTCGTCCGACGCCAACTGAAACCACTATTCTCGGGCTCACACCAGTTCAACGCGCCTCCCGCATCCATCGCCTGCGCAGCGGTGACGGCGTTCCGATGGCATTGGAATATTCGTCTGTACCAGATGACATTCTCCCTAACCCCGACCGCGTCAGCGTTTCACTCTATGAAGTTCTAAGGTCGAGAGGCACCGCCCCCACCCGCGCCCTTCAGCGCGTCATGGCGATCAATGCAACCGATCGCGTTGCTGAACTCCTGAAACTCCCTGATGGAACAGCCGTTCTTCAAATCGAACGGACCGCTTACCTCGCCACAGGTCGCCCCATTGAATTTACAAGCGGCTACTACCGCTCTGACGTCTACGACTTCGTTTCCGAACTACGCTTGGACTAACATGAAATACGACTGCCAAATCGTCGGGGATGAATTGCTGTGCGCAATCACCTCCGATCAAGACCTCGCTGCCCCTGTTTTCTGCTTCTCAGGCATGGCGCCTTTGGAACCCGTTCGCGGCGGAACGCTCATAAAGTCGGTCGGCAGCTATACTGAAGTCCAATTGCCCGATTTGGCGAAGGGCAAAGAGCACAAAGCCACAATCAAGTATCAAGCCGGCTACAAACCCGCCAATCGCGCTTGGAAGCCCTTGGGCCCCTACCTCCGCGTTGGGGGTGACATCATTGAACTGCCGCCAACAGAGGCAGGTCGTCGGGTTCCGCCGCGAACAGAACACAGCGAACTAGAAGGCCTACCCCTCGCACCCCAACCCGAAACATGGGCGCCGAGCGAAGGCGTTCTGGAGGCTGACGGATTTGCATTCGAAGACGATGCCTTGTCCGCCGTCAGCGCTCTCGCCCAACGCCAAGGCATGTTATTCAAGGGCACTATGCCGATCATCATCGAGACCGGTGAACTCGAAACCGACGCTTACGAAATTGAATTCACGCCTCAAGGCGTCCGGATCATCGCAAACTCTTACGGCGGCCGCTTCTATGCGGGGATCACTCTTCTGACTTTGCTACAACAGGGCCCAATTCCCTGTGGGCGCATCACAGATAGCCCTCGATTTGCGTGGCGTGGTCAGCACCTCGATACGGCGCGCCATTATTACGAACCCGACACAATCCTATCGCTGCTCGATCTTATGGCGATACTCAAGCTGAACCGCTTTCACTGGCACTTCGCTGATGACGAAGCTTTCCGTTTAGAGGTCGCCTGTCTTCCCGACCTTTGGCAAAAGACCGCGCTTCGCGGCGACGGCCAAACCATGCCGGGTCTGTTTTCGGGTGCGCCGGTCCAAGGCGGCAGTTATTCCATCGAGACAGCAAAGCAGATCATCGCGCGGGCCAAAGAACTGAACATCGAAATCTTGCCAGAGATCGAAACACCAGCCCATGCGCTGTGCATCACGACCCTCTATCCCGAAACGCTCGACTCAACAGACAATGGCGCCGAACGCTCCGTGCAAGGCTACGAACGGAATGCAATGAACCCCGCGATGCCGAAAACGTGGGACATCGTTGAGGCGCTTATTACAGAGATCGCGGAAATCTTCCCCTTCGGTCACATCCACCTCGGCTGCGACGAACTCGCTGAAGACACATGGATGAGCAGCCCCAAAGCGCGCGCCTTGATGGAGCAGCACGACCTTCAAACGACAATGGATTTGCAAGGGTGGACAATGTATCGTTTCGCCGCCTTCGCCCGATCAAAGAGCCTGCGCCCCGCCGCGTGGGAAGAAGCCGCCCAAGGCAAGAATGGCGGGATCGGCCACGACGCAATCCTATTCAGCTGGACTGGTCAGGGACCAGGGTTAGAGGCCGCCCGCGCGGGCTATGACGTTGTCATGACACCGGCGCAGCAGGTCTACCTCGATATGGCGCATACCTCCGATCCAGATGATTGGGGGGCAAGTTGGGCCGCCTTCGTTGACCTACCCGATACGATCAACTGGGATCCGGTCCCCGACGCTGATCTGTCAGATCGCATCATTGGTGTGCAGGGCACCTTCTGGTCAGAGTTTACGACCCAAGATGATCAAATCTGGCCTATGTTGATGCCGCGCATGCTTGGTGTCGCAGCGATGTGCTGGGAGCGTGATAAGCCTTCGATCGAGACCGTTGCAGCCTTGGCAGGGTATTACTCTGTTTCAAGCAGCGGTGAGATCGAAATTAGCGCCACCTGAAACCCGATTTCGCAAATCGCAAAACTTGAATTCTTTGCTTTGAAGATTTCGCCCGCTCCATAAACTGACCCCGCACGACAGCGGAGTAAGACATCATGAAATCGCGCACCAAAGTGGCTGTGATCGGCGGCGGTATCGCAGGGTGTTCCACCCTCTACCACCTCACGCAAGAAGGTTGGTCAGACGTTGTGTTGATCGAACGGGATGAACTGACGTCGGGCACAACGTGGCACTCCGCCGCGCAGGTTACGAACTTTGGGATGAACCAAACCATGGTTGGCCTCAAGTCGCACTCCATCGCGCTCTACAAAAAACTCTGCGACGATCCCGAGTATCCGGTCGGCTATCATCACGGTGACGGCGGTATTCGGCTCGCCAATACCGAAGCGCAGATGCAAGGCTACCGCCACTTTTCCTCCATGGCCCGAGGCATGGGGGTCGAGTTTGAGGTTATCCACGCAGAAGAATGCGCGCGCCGGCATCCGTTGATTTCGACGGAGAACCTCGTCGGCGGCCTTTGGGATGGTGAGGACGGTGATATTGATCCAGCACAGCTTTGCCAAGCGCTCGCCTTCCATGCACGAAAAGCTGGCGCAGAAGTCTATCGCCATACGGCTGTCACAACCCTAACCCAAAACAGCGACGATACATGGACGGTTGAGACGACCAAAGGGACCATCGACGCCGACATTGTCGTCAACGCCTGTGGCTACCGCGTGAATGAAGTTGGCGCGATGATGGGTGTGCATCACCCCGTCGCCTCGATGGAGCACCAGTATTTCGTCACCGAAGACATTCCGGCAATCATCGAAGCGGGCCACCGAATGCCCCTGCTGCGCTGCCCGATCTCTGACTATTATTCGCGGCAGGAAAAGAACGGCCTTTTGGTCGGCTTCTACGAACAGGGCTGCAAAACATGGGGCATGAATGGGATCAGCCCGAGTTTTGCCAATGACCTCTGCCCCGATGACCTCGACCGTGTGATGGACGTTCTCGAAGGCGCATTTGCCCGTATGCCAGCCCTCACCGAAGTCGGCATCAAACGTGTCGTGAACGGCCCGATCACATATACCATCGATGGGGCGCCACTGGTCGGCCCGATCCCCGGTAAGCGTAACGCGTTTTGCATCATCGGCCTGCGCGCGGGCGTAGGCGAAGGCGGCGGGCACGGCTGGTTGCTCGCCCAACAGATCGTTCATGGCGAAGCCTGCTATGACACGTGGTGCCTCGATCCGCGTCGGTTCACTGGCCATGCGAATGCAGAGCTGACATCGCTAAAAGCCATCGAGGATTATCAAAACGAATTCCGCTTCCATTTCCCGCATGAACACCGCCCCGCCGGTCGCCCTGCCAAGACGACACCGTTGACACCGATCCTTGCGGCAGAAGGTGCAGAGTTCACCATCGTCAATGGTTGGGAGCGGGTCGACTACATCAAACCAACGCCTAATTTTCATCCCATCCTCACATTTGATTTCGATGAGGCCTTTGATGTTGTCGCCGCTGAAGTGCGCAACGTGCAAGAAAACGTCGGCCTCTGTGAAGTTAACGGCTTCAATCGCTTTGAAATCACCGGCACCGACCGCCACAGCTTCCTCGACCGGATGTTCTGCGGGAACGTGACAAAAAAGGAAGGTCGTGTCGGCCTGGGTTATCTCCTGAACCACCGCGGAATGGTGAAGGGCGAGGCCACGGTTGCCAATTTACCGGCATCCGACCGTGGCCCCGCCCGCACCTGGTATGGCTCCGCTGCCGCCAGCGAATTCCACGATATGGATTGGTTGCAACAACACCTGCGCGACGACGAAGACGTTCGGATCAGCAGTCTGACCAACGATCAGACCATACTTGTTCTCGCGGGACCAAATGCGCGGGCCGTTGTGTCAAAGTGCGCCCGTGGTGATTGGTCGGCGGACGCCTTCCCATGGCTCTCCGTTCGTGAATGCTTCGTCGGTTTTGCTCCCGCAACGGTCATGGGCGTCAGCTTTTCGGGCGAATTGGCCTACGAAATTCATATCCCCAACGCATCCCTCTACGCCGCCTATCTGGCCTTGCGTGAGGCTGGCAAGGAATTCGACATGCAGCTCTTCGGTGCCCGCGCTGTGGACTCCATGCGGATGGAAAAGGGGTTCTTGCATTGGAAGGCTGACTTGCTGACAGAGTTTGACCCCTTCGAAACCGGCCTAGATCGGTTCGTGAAATTGGACAAAGCGGATTTCGTCGGCCGCGATGCGTTGATGAAACGCCAAGCAAACGCCCCGTCAAAGAAACTCGTCTCGCTCCAAATCGACGCCACGAAGGCCCCTGCCCATCCCGGTGGATCGCTCATGGACGGCGACAAGGTTGTCGGTACAATCACGTCGGGGGATTGGGGACATCGAACAGGTCTGAACCTCGCCTATGCATTCGTAGACACTAAGCACAGTGCGATCGGTCGTTCAATGGAGTTGGATTTGTGCGGTGATCTGGTCAAAGCAACCGTGATCGCACCCTGCCCCTACGATCCAGACTTCGATCGCATCCGCAGCTAAGGCGGGGCCGCATTCAGCCCCGCCCTCTATCTCTAGGCTGCAGCGACAGCCCGTTTTGCCATCGCTGTAATCAGAGCCGCGCGATACTCGGACGATCCATGGATATCCGACAGCAACCCATCTGCTGACACAGCGACGCTTGCCGCGGAATTCTCGGTGAATGAGTCAGCCAAAGCAGCCTCAAGACCCTCGTGCCGGAACACGCCATCTTCGCCTGCACCCGTGACCGCAACGCGTGTTTCGCCGCCGGACTGGGCGACAAAAACGCCAACCATCGCGTAACGCGACGCTGGGTTCGGGAATTTGGCATAGGCCGCCTTGTCCGCATCCGGGAACACGACAGAGATGATCACCTCATCCTCTTCAAGCGCAGTTTCAAACATGCCCTCAAAGTAGTCCGCGGCCGCGATCTCGCGCTGGTTCGTGCGGATCGTTGCGCCCAAGGCCAGACAGGCTGACGGATAGTCGGCCGCTGGGTCATTGTTGGCAATGGAGCCACCAATCGTCCCACGATGGCGCACAGCCGGATCACCGATCCCACCTGCAAGCGCGGCAAGATAAGCAGGCACATCAACGCTGCTTGCCACTTCCGCATGGGTCGTCATGGCCCCAATCACGACACTGTCTCCATCACGGCAGATGCCAGAGATGGACGCGTCTTTCAGGCTGATCAAATCAGAAGGCGACGCAAACCGCGCCTTCATCGTTGGGATCAGTGTTTGACCCCCTGCGAGCAGCTTGCCCTCCTCTGCCGCGCCCAATTTGGACGCAGCATCATCAGCGGAAGAGGCTTTGTGAAAAGTTGTTTCATACATGGTAAAGCTCCTTCTTATTCAGCCGCATGCTTGATTTGATTGGCTTGAATCGCTTGCCAAACGTTTGATGGTGTCGCTGGCATTTCCAAGTTTTCGGTGCCAATGGCGTCGGTGATCGCATTCATGATCGCCGGAGGTGAGCCAATCGCCCCCGCTTCCCCACAGCCTTTCACACCCAATGGGTTTGACGGGCTTGGGACCGAGTTATGCTCCACATCGAAGCTCGGCAGATTGTCCGCGCGAGGCATGGTGTAGTCCATGTAGGAGCCGGTCAGAAGCTGACCATCATCGCCATAGATCACTTGCTCCAGCATTGCTTGACCAACACCTTGACCAATACCGCCATGCACTTGGCCCTCAACGATCAACGGATTGATAAGCGTCCCAAAGTCGTCAGCCGCCGTGAATTTCACGATCTCTACAACCCCAGTTTCAGGATCAATCTCAACCTCGCAGATGTGGCATCCAGCTGGGAAGCTGAAGTTCACCGGATCATAGAACGCACCTTCTTTCAGGCCCGGTTCCATATCCTCTGGCAGGTTGTGCGCCGTATAGGCCGCCAATCCAATCTCGTGCCAGCCAAGGGATTTGTTCGTGCCCTTAACCTTCACTTCACCGCCTTCGCAGAAGACGTCATCTGCAGAAGCATCCAGCAAATGCGCTGCGATCTGCTTGACCTTCAGCTCAACCTTGTCGCAAGCCTTGAAGATTGCTGACAGGCCAACTGGGCCAGAGCGAGACCCATATGTGCCCATGCCAAACTGAACCTTGTCAGTGTCTCCGTGCACGATCTGGATATTCTCCACTGGCAGATCGAAGCGATCCGCGACGACCTGCGCAAAGCTGGTTTCGTGACCCTGACCATGGCTATGCGAACCAGTCAGAACTTCGATGGTTCCAACAGGGTTCACCCGCACCTCGGCACTTTCCCAAAGGCCGACGCCAGCACCAAGGCTACCCACCGCTTGAGAAGGAGCGATGCCGCAGGCTTCAATATAAGTGGAATAGCCCAAACCACGCAGCTTACCACGGCTCGCAGCTTCGGCTTTGCGCGCTGCAAAGCCAGCCACATCAGCGGCAGCTTGTGCTTTGTCCAAGTGACCTGGGAAATCACCGCAGTCATAGTTCATGATCACAGGGGTCTGATATGGGAACTCAAGGATGAAGTTCTTGCGCCGCAGTTCTGCTGGGTCCATCCCCATCTCACGCGCGGCTTTCTCCATCACCCGTTCGATCAGATAACAGGCTTCTGGACGCCCTGCCCCACGATACGCATCCACAGGTGTCGTGTTGGTATAGACCGTCTTCACGTTACAATGGATCGCGGGCATGTGGTACTGACCGGCCAGCAGTGTCGCATAAAGATACGTCGGCACTGCGGACGAAAAGAGCGACATATAGGCCCCAAGGTTCGCGATCGTATCAATCTTGAACGCTGTGATCTTACCATCGGCATCAAAGCCCATTTCAGCGTGAGTGACATGATCGCGACCATGCGCGTCCGTTAGGAACGCCTCAGAGCGCGTTGAGGTCCATTTCACTGACCGCTTCGTTTTCATCGACGCCCAGAGACACACGATCTCTTCTGGATAGATGTAGATTTTCGATCCAAATCCACCGCCTACATCAGGCGCAATCACCCGCAGCTTATGCTCTGGCGCGACCTGATAGAACGCGCTCAGAACCAAACGCGCCACATGCGGGTTCTGGGACGTTGTGTAGAGAGTATAGTGCTCTTCCGCCGGATCAAACGTCGCCACGGCAGAGCGTGGTTCCATCGGGTTCGGGCTCAAGCGGTTATTTGTGAGATCGATCTTGGTCACATGGCTCGCCGCCGCGATCCCGGCGTCCGTCGCCGCCTCATCACCTAACTCCCAATCAAAGATGAGGTTGTTCGGTGCATTCTCATGAACCTGCGCAGCACCGGCGTCCATCGCGGTCGCGGTATCGACGACTGCTGGCAGCTCATCATAAGACACCTCAACAGCTTCCGCCGCATTGCGTGCCTCTTCCATCGAATCCGCAATGACCACTGCCACCGCATCGCCCACATAGCGCACCTTTTCGGTCGCCAATGCCGACCAAGCACCCATGTTCATCGGCGTGTCGTCTTTCGATGTAATCGCCCAGCCACAAATGATGTTGCCAATGCCATCGCCGGTCAGCTCTGCACCGTTCAAAACGGCAACAACGCCGGGCATCCCTTCGGCAGCGCTCGCGTCAATCCCCGTCACATTCGCATGGGCGTGCGGGCTGCGCACAAAGGCTGCATAGGCTTGGTTTTCGTTGCGCACATCGTCGGTGTATTTGCCGGACCCTGTGGTGTAACGCTTATCTTCTTTCCGCTTAACGCGGGCTCCAATTCCGTCAGTCATAGGTGTCCTCCCTTACATCTTTGTGCTGGCGTCCGCGATGGAGCGCACGATGTTATGGTATCCGGTACAGCGGCAGATATTGCCTTCCAACTCGCCACGAATAGCCGCCTCATCCAGCGGCTTGTTGCTGGCCTTATAGCGGTTCACCATGTCGATCCCGGCCATGATCATGCCCGGCGTACAGAACCCACACTGAAGACCGTGATTGTCGTTGAAAGCTTGCTGCATTGGGTGCAGCTCACCGTTCGCAATGCCTTCGATTGTTGTAATCTGGGACCCATCAGCTTCAACGGCTAACATGGTGCAAGATTTGATCGATTTGCCATCAACGTGAACAGTACATGCGCCGCATTGGCTGGTATCGCAGCCAACATGCGTCCCTGTCAGTCGCAAATTTTCGCGGATAAATTCGACAAGAAGCGTGTTGTCAGACACCTCCTTGCTGATTGACCGCCCATTCACGGTCAACGAGATCTTTGACATTTTTTTTCCTCCCAAAAAATCGTCTAGGTGCAGCGACGAGCGCGTGCCTTGTGTTTTCTTGGTGCGATGACAGGCTCCTCCAAGCCGATCAAACGCAACATGGATCGCTTTTGTGCGCTACAGTTCTAAGAGAGCTGAACAGTTAAGGAATCCACGCCTACGTGTTAGCTTAGAGCCAGAAGCTTGTTCTGCAACGAAAAAGATTTTGGACGATGTTGTTGGTTGCACCGCACCATCCGTCCAAGCGCTTATTTGCCCATTCGCATATTGCGCAGGCTTTCTGGTTCTTTTGACCACAGCGGGTGCACAGGTCCGTCTTTCGGCCGAACGAAATGACCTTTGAACACGCTCCAATAGGAACGATAATAATACCCATCATTCTTCTTCAGAAAATGGGCCCGCTTCCTTTCAAACGCCTTTGGCAGCTGATGCCATACCAGCCTCGGATGAGAATGGTGAACCGCATGAAAATTGTTGTTCAGGAACAAAAAAGCGAGGAGGCCGCGATCTTCAATGATCACCGACCGCGCCGCTGCTCTCTCATGTGCTTGATGTTCTAGGTAGGTGCGAATTCTCAGAATGGACATCCCAAGATAGGCCGCGGCAACATACAGCCAGACTGGGAATTTTGTGACCGTCACGAGCCAGAAAAGAACGATGGCAACGCCAAAAAGGTGTTGAACATAATGCCAGACGAGGCGCTTCTCTCCATTGAGAAGGGCTTTTATGTCATCCCTAAAGAACCCACCCAAACCAATAATCGGACCGACGGTCATTCGACCCAGAAGCGTTGTATTCAACTTATGGCCAAGTCTGCGGAGAAAGGACATTTTGTTCCATTCCAACACGTCGACGAAATTGGTCTCGGGATCCTCGTATGGGTCGGTCAGGTTTGGATCGAAGTGATGCACCAGATGGGTTTCTTTGAAACGCAGATAGGGAACGAACAAGCCAAAGGCAGGGAAAACCAATGCATCGTTCCATATCTGCTTTCGAAACGGATGACCGTGAATAACCTCATGCTGGAGAGAGGAATAAAGCGTGATGACGAGCGCTAAAATCATCACAGGCAGGGCCCCCCCTTCGGAACCGGCCAAATAGGTCGCGGCTCCGAAGACGCCGTAACATAGCGCAATAAGTAACAATGTCGGAAGCTCTGCCCGAGAAACCATTTCCGTGTCCGATGTTTTGTCCCGAACAAAGGGTAACCTCAGGATAAAGGTCAGAGCAATTTTGTGAGTCTGTTGTAAATCATGTGTATCTGTGACAACTTATCAAAAATAGTGTGTAAATACATCACAAATGGATCGAAGAGAACTTTCAACTGAATTCCGAGAACGATTTCGCCTGTTGATTGACGACGTAAGCGACGACCTTCCAGGTTTTCTCAAGCGGACTGGCTTGGACCGCTCTGCACTTAGCCAGCTTCGCGACCCAAAGCTCGATCGCCTGCCTCGCGCAGAAACGCTGCGCAATATTGCTGAAGCGACCGGCGTATCTGTCGATTGGTTGCTTGCTTTGGAAAATGCCAGAGAAGGCAGGCAACAGATGACGGAAAGCAAGGAACTGTTGGCGTCGGACCCTGCAGCAGGGCAATCCCCTTTGACTCGATGGCGCAACGAAGCAGCAGGGCATAAGCTCCGATACGTTCCCGCGACGCTGCCCGATATGTTAAGCCTCAACCCAGAAAGCGAAGGGGCTGAGGGCGAAGAGAAAGTGCTGACAGGTTTCGACCTTTCAGAAGTCGACTTAGAAATCGCCATGCCGATGCAGACCCTGCAAACACTCGCGAAGCGCCAAGGCCTTTGGGAGGGCCAAACCCACGCCTTGGCCCAGTCTCAACTCAAGCAAATCGCAACCCTTTGCGAACGGCACTACCCAGCCCTTCGTCTGCACCTTTTTGATGGTGCTGAGCATTTCATTGCACCGTTCACGGTTTTTGGCAGGATGAGGGCCGCAGTCTATGTAGGTAATGCCTATGTATCGGTCACCGGACCTGAAGAAGTGAAGTTCTTTACCCAACAGTTCGACCGTCTCGTCAGACTCGCCACCGTGGCCCCTGATCAAATCTGGTCTTGGATAGGAGATCTCCAATCAGAAATCCGGCCTTAGGTGTCTAAGGTCCAAATTGCCGTTCCGCCATCGGGAGGCGATAGACACAAAAATGTTAGCGACAAAGATAGTCGTCCCTGTGCAAAGGGGTGTCGCATACAAACTTCCGGCTAAACTTTTAGCAAGTAGCCTCATTCACGAAAATTCAAGCCAAATTGCCTTGAATTGCGCGGGATAACCTGCATTCTTTCGGATTGGGAACCTCAACCACCGAAGTCGTAAAAGAACTGAGGTACAAATGGGAGAAATCATGAAACACTCACTAAAACTCGCTTCCGCAGCGGTCACAGCCGGCTTGCTTTCTGCAACGTCAGCTCAGGCAGATTGCGGCGAAGTCTCAATCACTCAAATGGACTGGGCTTCTTCACAGGTCGTCACAGCGGTCGCTGCATTCCTGATGGAACAGGGCTATGGCTGCACCGTGCAGCAAGTGCCATCTTCAACTGTTCCGGCGCTGACATCTTTGGCTGAAACAGGCGAGCCTGACATTCTGACTGAAGTTTGGGCCAACTCTACACCCGCCTACGAAGGTTTGCTTGAAGAAGGCAAGCTGATCGAATTGACCGACGTTCTGTCTGACGGCGGTGTCGAGGCATGGTGGATTCCAGCATACCTCGCAGAATCCAATCCCGAGCTGACAACATGGGAAGGCATCATGGCCAACCCAGAAGCAGTTGGCGGCAAGTTCCACGACTGCCCATCAGGCTGGGCTTGCGACATCATCAACAACAACAACCTGATTGCTGCCGGTATCGATGGTTCTGGCCTCGAGCGTTTCCAGCACGGTTCTGGTGAAACTCTGCAGACATCCATCGCCGCAGCTTACGACGCACAAGAACCATGGTTCGGCTACTACTGGGCGCCAACCGCCGTTCTGGGTAAATACCCAATGGTTCAGGTTGAAGTTCCAGCCTACGACGCAGAAGGTCACACATGTAACGGTGATGCGGACTGCGCAAACCCTGTATTCTCCGCCTATCCGTCTTCCAAAGTTGTGACCGCTGTTTCCGGTGCGTTCATGGAACGTGAGCCAGAAGTTGCAGAGCTGCTGAAAAACGTCTCCTTCACAAACGCTCAGATGGGTGAAGTTCTGGCATGGCGTCTGGACAACAACGCGTCCAACGAAGAAGCCGCAGTATACTTCCTGACAACATACAAAGATGTCTGGGGTGACTGGCTGAACGACGAAGCCAAAGGCAACTTGGCCGCACTTCTTCAGTAATCGCAAAGACAAGAAACTTGACCCTCCCGCGACATGGCGGGGGGGGGGTTAGCTGACTTCAAGGGAACAGGTATGGCGTTTTATGACGGGCTCTTTGAGGCACTCGGCCTCGAAGATTGGTGCGGAGGTGACGCATCAAGCGCGCCCCTTTCAATGGCGGATTTGCTGGCACAAAACAGCGGAGACGAAGCGACCGGACCCATTTTCCCGTTCCCCTCTCTAGATAATCTCAACGAAAGCTGCGCGGCCGTCAGCCAAACACGTGACCTGACCAAAGGGATCGAAGACAGCTTTCTCGCGGCAAAGCCTGCCCTTCAAACAGTTCTGGACCCAGTGACCCAACCTCTCAGTTGGTTGCTTGATGGGGCGCTATGGACATTCAACGCGATCCCTTGGTGGATCATGATCCCATTGCTGGTGGTGGTGTCCTGGTATGCATCCCGCAGCAAAGGCGTTACGATATTCGTCGCGGTCTCCATTCTTTTGATGGCGTTTGTGGACCACTACGATGTGGCGATGCAGACACTGTCGATCATCTTTGTCTGCACAAGCATATCGGTGCTCATCGGCGTACCCGTAGGTATCGCAATGTCAAAATCGGACCGATTACAAAGGGCCATTGTCCCGGTTCTGGACCTGCTCCAAACGCTACCAACCTTTGTATATCTGATCCCACTGATCTTCCTGTTCTCGGTAACAGAATCCAAACTCTATGGCATCGCAATCATCCTCTACGCCATCGTGCCCGTCATTCGATTGACCGACCTCGGAATTCGACTGGTCGACCAAGATGTGGTCGAGGCAGCAAACGCATTCGGCATGACATCTCGGCAAAAGCTCACCGGCGTTGAACTCCCGCTGGCGCTTCCAAACATCATGGCCGGAGTGAACCAAACCATCATGATGAGCCTTGCGATGGTGGTGATTGCATCCCTCGTTTCTGCTCCTGGATTGGGCGTGAACGTTCTTCGTGGCATTCGAAACTTGGAACTAGGTGTCGGCATTGTTGCAGGTATTGGCATCGTGCTTCTTGCGGTCATTCTTGATCGTGTGTCCAAGGCCGCGCTCAGCCGCGTCGACATGACGAACATGAAACACTAATCGGGCGGACAAGATATGACACAAGACCCCAAAGTCCGCCTACGCGGCCTCTATAAAATATTCGGCAACGATCCCGCAGAAGCTCTCAAGTTCGTCAAGCAAGGTGTCGGAAAGGAGCAACTGCTCGTTGACCACCAGCACGTTCTTGGCCTGCAAGACATCAACGTCGATATGCAGGAAGGCGAGATCACTGTTGTTATGGGGCTATCCGGTTCTGGTAAATCGACTCTGATCCGTCACTTGAACCGCCTCATCGAACCAACTGATGGGGAAATTCTACTTGATGGCGAGGACGTGATGAAACTGTCAGAAGATGGTTTGCGTCAGCTGCGCCAGAAAAAGATGTCGATGGTGTTCCAAAAGTTCGCGCTTTTGCCGCATCGCACCGTTCTACAGAACGCCGCAATGGCGATGAAAGTCCGCGGCGAACCTGAAGCCGACCAAACGCGCGAAGCTAAGAAATGGCTCGATCGGGTTGGCCTCACCGGCTACGAAAACCACTACCCCGTGCAACTGTCAGGCGGGATGCAGCAACGCGTCGGCATTGCCCGTGCGTTGACCGCGAACACCGACATCATGCTCATGGATGAGGCCTTTTCGGCCCTCGACCCTTTGATCCGGACGGATATGCAGGATCTCTTGCTGGAGTTGCAAACGGAGCTGCATAAGACCATCATCTTTATCACCCATGACCTAGATGAAGCGCTCAAACTTGCCGATCATCTGGTGATTTTGAAAGACGGTCGGGTGGTTCAACAGGGCGAACCGCAGGAAATCCTACTCGAGCCAAACGATCCCTACATCGAAGACTTTGTCAGCGACATCAACCGTGCACGCGTACTGAAAGTGCGCTCCGTGATGGAACCTTTGAACGGCGGCAAAGCACCTAAAGATGCAGCGGGCGAAGTTGACCAAAACGAGTCGCTTGAGAAAATCATCGCGCGATCCGGCGGTGACACGACCCACACCTATACCGTCACCAAAGACGGCGAGCCGGTTGGCACGCTGGAAATGAAAAGCCTCGTGCGTGCCCTTGTGCCACGTGTCGCTTCAGAAGCAGGCGCGCGGAAGTCCTAAAGCTCCGCGCCCGCTTTCCATTCTTGCCATTTCAACACCGCCCGCGCGCCGGACGTGGCGATTGGCTTTGGCGGTAAGCGGCTTGGGGCTTCTGCTGCCAGGGCGCGATCCAATCGTTCCGACCCCCGCCCCGTCGCGAGATCAGCCGCCATGATGCCTCCCAACGTCCCACGCGTCGTGCCCAGCCCATTCTGGCAACACGCGCAATAAAGCCCGTCTTCCAACTCCCCCACCACGCCGACATTGTTTCGGCTCAGACACAACCGGCCGCCCCAGCGATACTCCATTGGCACTCCCTTCAACATCGGGAAGCGTGCCGCAAACGCACGATCATGATCTTTGCCAATCCGTTCAATCCGGCGCTGATCGACCTCCATCGTCGGATCAAAGGTGAACCGATTACGGATCAAAATCCGGTCGCCCATCGGTCCAGAAAGCCGGCGCACCGTCGTCCCAAGCGGATCAGCAGGCGTAATCCCCCAGGGAGCCTGCCCGCCAAGAACCGCAACTTCATCTAACGTCAGCCGCCGAGTGACAGAGGCATAGGTAAACACATGCATCAAGCGGTTCGGCAGAAAACCAAAGCTATTGAGATGTCCGTTGACGGCCAAGATCACCTTCGGCGCGGTCACAGAACCGTTGGTCGTTTCAGCCACCCAATCCCCATCTCGCCGTAGCGACCTCACACCGGACCCCTCAAAAATCTGAACGCGGTTCGACGAAATCCCCTTTGCCACCCCATGCACAAACGCTGCTGGCTGGATGATGGCCGTGCCTTTCGTAAACAACCCGCTGTGATAATAGGACATGCCCGTCACCTCCTCCATCGCCTTAGCATCCATCATCTCTGTTGGCTCGCCGATCGCCGCCAGATGCTTGGCGTATTCGACGTTATGCTGATGCCCCTTCGCCGTCGCCGCACCATTGATTTTGCCGCATCGGCTGAACACATCCTCACCAAAGCCAAACTCCGCCGCCATCTCCGCCGCGAAATCGATGGCAAAGCGGTTGTCGCTGGTGATGGCTTTGTCATGCTCGACACCGCCGGAATAGTCCGACGATGCCAAATCATGCGGCAGGTCAATCATGAAGCCGGAGTTCCGCCCCGCTGGCCCCTCCGCCACGCGCGTCGCATCCAAGACGACAATCCGATCACCCGGGCCAGTTTGCGACAACCGGCGCGCCGCAGAAAGCCCCGCAAAACCCGCACCGACAACCAGCCAATCCGCCGTGATCTTCCGATCCAAAGACGGAAAAGCCTCCGGCGCATCCAGAAACTCCCGCCACGCCGCAGGCCCCGGATCGACGGGCTGTTTGGCTACGTTAATCTGCATCAGTAATCCTGATTCAGCGCATCCGCCGCCGGAATCTCCCGTTCACGCCGCGCGATGTAATCGAGCAATTCCTCGTTCACCGCCTCATCCATCTTCGGCTCTTCATAGGCATTGAGCAAATCCTTCGCGCGGCTCATCGCCCGCTCATTAATCTCGACCGACCCTTCGGCTTGCCACTGCTCAATCGAGTTGTTGTCGAACATCTCCGGCATGAAAAACGCGCGCTGGAAGTTCTCCAAGGTGTGCGGATGGCCCAAATAATGCCCACCTGGGCCAACATCGCTAACCGCTGCAATCGCCTCGTCGAAATCGTCCCAATTGATCCCCGACGCCATCCGATGCGCCATTGCGCATTGTTCTGCATCCACAACAAACTTCGCCATCGAACAATGCATCCCTGCTTCATTCCAGCCCGCCGAATGCCAGATGTAATTGGCGCCCGACATCATCACCGCCATCAGCGTAGAGGCGCTTTCGTACCCCGCCTGCGCATCAAACGTCTTGGCCCCGCCTAATGTGTTCGACGTCCGCCAAGGTACATCATAAAACCGCGCCATTTGCCCGATCATCATGTTCATCAGGCTGATCTCCGGCGTCCCCGCCATCGGCGCGCCGGATTTCATCGACACGGTCGACAAGTAGTGCCCATAAATCGCAGGCGCACCCTTTCGGATGACCTGCGTATAGGCCAACGCGCTCAACGCCTCCGCATTCAACTGCGCCACCGTGGGTGCGACTGACGCAGGTGTATTCGCCCCGCCCAACACGAACGGCGAACACAGAACCGGCTGGTTGCACCGCGCAAAGGCCCGCATCGCGCCCAGCATGGTTTCGTCCCACACCAGCGGAGAGTTTCCATTGCAGTTCCCTGTCACCACCACATGGGTTTCCATGAACTCCTTCCCGAACAGGATCGCGCACATGTCCATCACGTCTTCAGCGTTCTTTGGGCTGGTCGTCATGCCCATGAACGTCTTGTCCGAATGCTTCATCGACGAATAAGTGATCCGCAAATGCCGCTGGCTGATCGGGTGATCATAGGGCTCGACAATGTGGTGCGCGCTTGAGTGCATCGCTGGCAGCATGTGGCTGAGTTTGTGAAAATTGGCGAGGTCATCGAGCGTCGGATTGCGCCGCACGTCCTCCAAATCGCGCAAATACGGCGCGCCTGTCATCGGCACAAAGATCGCATGATCATTGCCAAACGGCAGGTTATTGGCGGGATTGCGGGCATGGTAGGTAAAGCTCGCAGGGATCGTTTTGATCAGCTCGCGCACTAAGCCACGATCGAGATGGACCGTCTCGCCGCGCACATCCGCTCCTGCCACCTTCCAATCTGCCAAAGCAATGTCATCGCGGAACACAACGCCGACGTTTTCCAGTATATCCATGGACGCCGCATCAATCCGTGCGATCTGCTCTGCGCCCATGGGTTCCGTGAGCGGAATGCCTCGCTTCAACGCAGGCAACATCTGAGTATCCAACACTTGCCGTGCCGCCCTCCGAGCACCCCGCCCGCGACGGGTGGTGCCTACTGCATCAACCGACATGATCGCCCTCTTTTGGATCAGTCAGATCAATCCAAATCGTCTTTAATTCCGTGAACTGATCATGGGCATGAACCCCATTGTCGCGCCCACCAAAGCCGGATTGTTTGTAACCGCCAAACGGGGTGGAAATATCCCCCTCGCCATAGCAATTCACCGTCACAGTCCCCGCCTTTATGTCACGCGCGGCACGAATGGCCCACCGCGTGTTGGCTGTAAAGACAGACGCAGCAAGTCCATAAGAGGTATCATTCGCCACCTCGACCGCCTCATCATTGCTCGCCACCGTGATGACCGACAGCACCGGCCCAAAAATCTCATCCCGCGCTTTCACATCGTCGCGGTCCACCTCGACGACGCACGGCGTAACGAACACATTCTTCTCCGTCTCACCGATATAGCCGCAAACCTTCGCTGCATGATCGCCATCAATCAAACAGCCGATATGGTTCGCCGGATCGAGAGGATCGCCAGTTTTCCAATCCCGCATCCGCGCTTCAATTCGTTCCAACAGTCCCGCCTTCACGTCTTTATGCACGATCAGCCGAGACGCCGCCGAACAATTCTGTCCCGCATTCCAGAACGCCGCATTGACCACATGCTCCGCCACGTTATCAAGGTTTTCCGCATCATCGAACACCACCGCAGGGTTCTTGCCACCGCATTCCAGCACAACTTTCTTGAGGTTGCTCTCCGCCGAGTATTTCAGAAACAACCGCCCTGTGTCAGTGGAGCCGGTAAAGCTTACCATATCCACATCCATGTGCCGCCCCAGCGGTTCGCCAACGCTTGGCCCGTCTCCAGGCAAGACCTGCAAAACGCCACGCGGCACACCTGCTTCATAGGCCAGTTCCGCGACCCGCAAGGCAGTCAATGACGTCTGCTCCGCTGGTTTCACGATCACCGAACAACCCACCGCCAAAGCAGGCCCGATCTTCCACGCGAGCATCATCAACGGGAAGTTCCAAGGAAGCACCGCCGCCACGACCCCAATCGGCTCCCGCACGATCATGGAAATCGCATCGTCGCCTGTCGGCCCGGTCTGATCGTAGATCTTATCAATCGCCTCGGCGTGCCATTTGATGCAATGTATCGTCTCCGGCACATCAACCGCCTCGCAATCGAGGATCGGTTTGCCGCTATCGACGCTCTCCATCACCGCCAATTCGCGCCGGTTCCGTGTGATGAGCTTGCACAGCCGGATCAACACATCCTTTCGGTCTGACGGATGCAGCTTCGACCAACGGCCTTGCTCAAACGCCTCGCGCGCCTTGGCAACGGCCAGATCAACGTCGGACGTATCGCAACCCGAAATCTCGGCTAACCCCTCACCTGTCGCCGGATTCACCGTTGGAAATTTAGCTCCAGACCCAGCTTTAAACTTGCCATCAATGAAAGCCGTTGTCGGCGGGTCTAGCGCCTCGGCCAGCGCCTTGTATTCCCCGTGAGTCAGAAGATCGCTCATGCGCCCGCTCCTGTAATCTGATCAATTGTCGTATTCATGGTGCGGATCACTTCGGCCAGCTCCCGCTTGTCGTCCTTATTCAAAGGCTGCAGAGGCTTTCTTGGCGGTCCCGCATCGATCCCCCGCAAGGTCAGCCCGTACTTGATGCACTGCACAAACTTCCCGCCCTGCTCCAACACCCGCATCAACGGCAGCATCGCGGACATAATCGCGCGACCTTTGGGGAAGTCCCCCTCGACTGCGCAAGCCTGATAAAGCGCGATATGAGCCTCAGGCGCGAAATTCGACCCCGCACAAACCCAAGACCGTGCACCCCAAGCAAAGAACTCTAACGCCTGATCATCCATCCCACAGGACAAAGCGATATGTGGATAATCCCGCGCCAGCATATGCAACCGATTGATGTCACCTGAGCTTTCTTTGATGGCGCAGAAATTCGGTGACCGACCAAGGCGATCAAGTGTCTCCTCATCCATATTCACCGACATCCGACCGGGGTAATTATACAGCATCACCGGCAGGTTCGCCGCACGATCCACAGCCAATGCATGAAGCGCAATCTCGCGACCCGTCGGATAGGCATAGGGTGGCGTCGTCACCAACAACGCATCCGCGCCCACCGCTTGCGCCGCTTGCGCAAACCGAATACTGTCCTCAGTCCGGATCGCACCGGTGCCCACAATCATCGGAACGCGGCCTTTGATCAGATCAGCGCAAAGCCCCATCATCTCAACCCGCTCGTCCTCAGACTGCGCATAGTATTCGCCGGTCGACCCCGCGACGATGATGCCATGCACGCCCGACGCAATCAGATGTTCCACAGTCTGCGCCAGTACCAGTGCATTCAGGGTGAAGTCATCATGATAGGGGGTCACGATAGGCGTATAGATGCCTTCAAACTGCATCACGATGCTCCTTTAGTGAGACTACATCCAACGGCAGCGGATCGGGCCGGACGTATTTTTCCAACTGATCCCGCGACAAATCCCAATGCTGCAAAGTCAAATCTGTCACCAATGACGCCTCGCCCGCCTCAATCGCGGCAATCATCGCGTCATGCTGGTCAATGGATTTCTTGATCCGCGTTTCGTCCGCTTCAGTCTCAGGTCTAAAGAACGTCTGACTGAGGCGTGTATGATCCACCAACATGCGCTTCAGACCGGCAAAGAGATACGGGTTGTCCGCCATCTTCCCGATGGCATCATGAAACTGGTGGTTCAGCAAAGCCGCATCCCGAACGTCGCCTGATTTAGCTGAAGTCGTAAAGTCCCGCTGAATGGCTTTGAGCGCGTCCATTTGCTGGCTCGTTCTATTCTCCGCCGCTTGCCGCGCGATAGAGCAGTAGATCAGAGGTGCCGTTTGGAAGAATTTGCGCAGCACAGAAAGATCGAGCGATTCAACCTTGGCCCCGCGATTTTCCTCCAACCGCACATATCCACCGCCTGCCAGCCGATGCAAAACTTCCCGCAGCGGGGTGCGAGAAATGCCATAGGCCTCGGCGAGCTGAGCTTCATCCAGATCAGAACCTGGGGCAATGTCCAAGGATAAGATGCGATCCCGCAAATCTGCGGCGCAGAAAGCCTTGCGGTCCTTTGGTGATTCCTTTGTCATACAAATTGTATACTTTTCATATACAATTTACGTCAACACATTCTCCACGCGTAAATCACGCGGTGCCTGCCCGAAGGTTTGTTTAAATGCGCGGGTCATAGCACTGGCATTTTCATACCCGCAACGCCCTGCTATTTCCGCCACGGATTGTTCGGTTTCAACGACAAGTTTTCGCGCATAATTCAGCCGCAAGCGCCGATACAGCGCATCCGGTGTCGTCCCCAAATCCGCTCGCATACGAGTCTCCAACGTCTTCTGGGAGCACCCCAGGGACTTGGCGATTGCACCAATGCTCAATGGCACCTCCAAATTGGCCTGCATGACTTTCCAAGCACGATTGACCAATAGGCTCCCGCTCCGCATAGGTGGCAACATCTCACCGCTTCGGCGATCCGACATCAAGAACTCGCCGACCTCCAAAGCCAGAACGGGCCCATGCTCGTCCGCAATGAGGGATTGCGCCAAATCAAACGCGGCCAAAGCACCCGAACAAGTCAACTGATCACCATCGACGACAAACCGCTCCCGTACCGCGGTCACCTGCGGGAACGCCTCCTCAAACTGCGTTAGCTCTTCCCAATGGATCGTCGCCCGCGCCCCCTCCAACAAACCCGCACTGGCCAACAGCCAACTGCCAGTGTCCAATCCAGCAACGACACGATGGCGTCCCGCCGCGGCACGAAGTTTGCGCCGAAGCATGTCATTGTCCGCTTCACGAAATCCGTAAGACGGCATAACAGCTAGAACATCGCCCGTTTGATCTGCAAAGGCCGCATCGGGTGTGACACTCAACTTACTCGAACTGAAAACAGCTGTTCCGTCGAGTGATAGGCATTGCCAGCCATAGACAGGGCTTCTCGACAAAGTATTCGCCGCGCGAAACGGCTCGAGAAAATTCGCCAGACAGAGGTTCGAAAACCCATCGTAGAGGAGGATGTTGAGTTGCTGCATCTGCCCTTTCAATTTTTTCGATTTCTGCATTATTTTCGACTATATCTGCACGACAAAACTTTTCAATCTGCCGTCCCCTGCCTCAACGCCCGCAACAGGAGCACCGCAATGCACTTTGGTCTGACATCTGAACAAGACATGATCGTCTCCACCGTCCGCAGCTTCGTCGAGAATGAGATTTATCCGCATGAAGCAGAAGTCGAACGCACAGGCCATGTTCCCAAAGAACTCGGCGATGAGATCAAACGCAAATGCCAGGAGCTTGGGTTCTACGCCTGCAATTTCCCTGAAGAAGTCGGCGGCGCGGGCCTCAGCCACGTGGATTTTACACTTGTGGAACGCGAACTCGGCCGCGGATCCATGGCGCTGACGCATTTCTTCGGTCGACCACAAAACATCCTGATGGCCTGCGAAGGCGAACAAAAGGAGAAATACCTTTTGCCCGCTGTCCGCGGTGAACGAATGGATGCACTTGCGATGACCGAACCCGACGCCGGATCGGACGTGCGGGGGATGAAATGTCAAGCGGTGCGCGATGGCGGCGATTGGGTCATCAATGGCTCCAAACATTTTATCTCAGGCGCGGAACACGCGGATTTCTTCATCGTGTTCATCGCAACCGGCGTCGATGACACACCGCGCGGGCCAAAGAAACGGATCACGACCTTTCTTGTCGATCGCGGCACGCCAGGGTTCGAGGTGCGCGATGGCTACAATTCGGTCAGCCACAAGGGCTACAAAAACTGCATCCTCTATTTTGACAACTGTCGTTTGCCGGACGCACAAGTGCTGGGCGAGGTCGATGGCGGTTTCGCTGTGATGAATGAATGGCTCTATGCGACGCGCATCACCGTCGCCGCTTTTTGCGTCGGACGCGCGCGGCGGTGTTTTGACTACGCGTTGAACTACGCCGCAGAGCGCAAGCAATTCGGCCAAGCCATTGGCAAGTTCCAAGGCGTCAGCTTCCAAATCGCCGACATGATCACTGAAATAGACGCAGCCGACTGGCTCACCTTCGCCTCAGCTTGGCGGTTGGACGAAGGCCTGCCCGCCAACCGCGAAATCGCCTCCGCCAAAGTCTACGCGTCTGAGATGCTCGCTAAAGTCACGGATACGACCCTGCAAATTTTCGGCGGCATGGGGCTGATGGACGATTTCCCCATCGAACGTTTCTGGCGGGATGCACGGGTGGAACGCATCTGGGACGGCACATCAGAGATCCAGCGCCATATCATATCTCGCGATTTGCTGCGTCCTCTCGGAGCCTAAATGCGCGAGCTTAGCCGCCTTTTGAACCCCCAATCCATCGCCGTCATTGGCGGTGGAGCATGGTGCGAACAAGTGATTATTCAGCTCGACCGCTTCGGGTTCAAAGGCAACATCTGGCCGATGCATCCGAAACGGTCAAAGATCGCGGGTCACGAGGCCTTTACCAGTCTCGACCACCTGCCCAACCCTCCCGACGCCACTTTCGTCGGCATCAACCGCCGCGCCACAATCGACGCGATCCGCCAACTGTCTGCGATGGGTGCAGGCGGTGCGACTTGCTTTGCCAGTGGGTTTTCAGAAGCAGCCGCCGAAGATGACAGCGGCACCGACCTACAACAACAGTTGATCGATGCAGCCGGTGATATGCCGATCCTTGGCCCGAACTGCTACGGCTTCATCAACGCGCTCGACACTGCTCTGATCTGGCCAGATCAACACGGTTGCACGCCGGTCGACACGGGCGTCGCGATCCTGACGCAGAGCTCCAACATCTCGATCAATCTCACGATGCAGCAACGCGCCCTGCCCATCGCCTATATGATCGCCTGCGGGAACATGGCGCAGACAAGTCAGGCCCAGATCGCTAGTGCTCTGCTCGATGATCCCCGCGTGACCGCCATCGGTGTGCACATCGAAGGCTTCCACGACTTACGCGATTGGGAAGCGCTCGCGCAAAAGGCCTATGCCCAAGGCGTACCCATCGTTGCGCTGAAAGTGGGTGCATCCGATCAGGCACAAGCGACCACCATCTCTCACACCGCATCCGTTGCCGGAAGCGACGCGGGCGCGCAGGCCTTTCTTGACCGACTCGGCATCCCACGCCTTCGCGATCTTCCGTCCTTCCTCGAAACGCTGAAAATGCTCCACTGCCACGAACCGCTGGAAAACAACAACATCGCGTCGATCAGTTGTTCCGGCGGCGAAGCCAGCCTAATCGCCGATATGGCGCTAAACCACAATCTGACCTTCCCACCCCTGACCGACCCGCAACATGCCACACTCCGCGATGCGCTTGGCCCGATGGTCGCCCTCAGCAATCCACTGGACTACCACACCTACATCTGGCGCGACCGCGCGGCGATGGCAAAGGCGTGGTCGGGGATGACCGGAGATGGGATTTCGATGACATTTTCGATCATCGACTACCCGACGACCGACCCCACCGATTGGATCGAAGCCACCGGCGCCGCGCTAGACGTGCGGCGTCAGACCGGAAAAGGCTTCGCTGTAGTCTCTACCCTGCCAGAACTCATGCCCCTCGACACAGCAAATGACCTGATGGCAGGCGGCGTCGTCCCCTTCATGGGTCTTCATGAAGCGCTCTCTGCCATTGAAGCAGCCGCAAACTATTGCGCGCCAACGACCGACCCCGTCACGATCCCTTCCCTCACCACAGCAGACACAACGCTGACCGAAGCCGCTTCCAAAGCAGCTCTTGCCGCGTTTGGTATCAGTACCCCCGCCAGCTGCTTAATCACTAAGGGCGACGACACCACGGCGGCCATCAAAAACATGACCCCACCCTTCGCGGTCAAAGGCACAGGTCTCGCCCATAAATCCGACAGCGGTGCGGTAAAACTTGGTGTCATGCCTGAGGGACTTACCCAGGCCATTGCCGCCATCGGCACCGAAACTGTCCTAATCGAAGAAATGATCACCGACGCCATCGCCGAACTCTTGATCGGCGTTGTCCGCGATCCGGCTCATGGGTTCGTCCTGACCATCGGCGCAGGCGGCGTGATGACCGAGCTTTTGCGCGACACCACCTCGCTTTTGCTGCCAACAACCGCCGAAGACATAACCGAAGCCATCGACACCCTCAGAATCGCACCCCTTCTGCACGGCTTCCGCGATAAACCCGCCGCAAACCTACCAGCCATCACTGACGCCATTCTATCCGTGCAGTCCTACGTCCTTGCCCACGCCGACCACATCGGCGAAGTTGAGATTAACCCGCTGATCTGCACTCCCACCGGTGCAATCGCCGCAGACGCCCTGATCCGAAGGAGCTAACCCATGTCCGTGATCAAAACACAGCGCGACGGCGCGATCCTTGAGGTCACGCTCGACCGGCCCAAGGCCAACGCCATCGACCTCAAAACCAGCCGTGAGATGGGCGAGGTGTTCCGCGATTTCCGCGACGACCCCGACCTCCGCGTGGCGGTCATCACCGGCGGCGGCGAGAAATTCTTCTGCCCCGGCTGGGATCTCAAGGCCGCTGCCGATGGCGACGCGGTGGATGGCGACTACGGTGTAGGCGGTTTCGGCGGCTTGCAGGAGATGCGCGAGATGAACAAACCCGTCATCGCCGCCGTCAACGGCATCGCGTGCGGCGGAGGATTAGAACTTGCCCTCTCTGCCGATATCATCATCGCCGCCGATCATGCGACCTTCGCCCTGCCAGAAATCCGCTCTGGTACCGTGGCCGACGCCGCCAGCGTCAAACTCCCCAAGCGCATCCCCTATCACATCGCAATGGAACTCCTTCTGACAGGCCGCTGGTTTGATGCGGAGGAAGCGCATCGCTGGGGCCTGGTCAATGAAATCATCCCCGCCGCTGACTTGATGGACCGCGCGTGGGAGCAAGCGCGGCTTCTCGCCTCTGGCCCGCCCCTCGTCTACGCCGCGATCAAGGAAATCGTCCGAGATGCAGAAGACGCAAAGTTCCAGGACGCCATGAACCGGATCACACAACGCCAATTACGCAGCGTTGACATCCTCTATGACAGCGAAGACCAACTCGAAGGTGCTCGCGCTTTTGCGGAAAAACGCGATCCGGTTTGGAAAGGCAAATAGCCTAGGCCGTTGACCGCATCTGCGCCAATGCGTCTAGGCCGACACGCTGCACAACCTCGCCAATCTCCTGAAATTGCGCCGAGAGCGGATGCCCCTTGCGCCAGACCATTCCGACCTGCCGCATCGGCACGCGGTCCTCGAACCGCGCGATCGACACATCCGCCGACCGGGTTTCAATTGGAACGGCCAACTCTGGGATCAGCGTCACGCCAAGGCCCAAGGCCACCATCTGCACCAAGGTCGACAGCGAACTCCCCTCTAGACTGTCCCGCGGCAACCCCGTGCGAAGTCCGCAGAACGTCAAAGCCTGATCGCGAAAGCAATGCCCCTCTTCCAAAAGCAACAGTCGCATTTTACCCAAGACCTCCGCACTTGGCACGGGCAACGCCGCATCCTCCGGCGTGCGGACCAAAACGAAGGCTTCTTCAAACAACGGCGCTTCGACCAAATGCGGTTCTGACACAGGCAAAGCCAAAATCGCCGCGTCCAAGCTTCCATCCTCAACATCTGACAAAAGCGTCGCCGTCTGCGTCTCCCGCAAGTGCATATCCAAATCGGGATAGGCAGCCAACAATTGCCCCACGATCGAAGGCAGAAGATAAGGCGCAATCGTCGGAATAATCCCGATCCGGAACTGCCCCGCCACGGCCTCTTGCTCTGCCCTTGCTAGGTTTTGCAACTCTTCAACTGATTTCAAAATCTCCCGCACATTCGGCGCGATCTCTGCCCCAAATCGAGTCAATCGAACCTGCTTTGCCCCGCGTTCGACCAAATCGGTCCCCAGCGACTCCTCCAGCTCTTTGATCTGCATCGAAAGCGCAGGCTGCGAAATCGCGCAGGCGTCCGCCGCACGGCCAAAATGCGCGTGCTCCGCCAAGGCCTCAAAATACCTCAACTGTTTCAAGGATATATTTGCCATAAGGCAAACTTATCAAACTGATCAAGAAATTCAACTTTTCCCAATCACATGACCCTGTTAGAACGATTCTAGAAAGTTGGGGGCGAGCGATCTCTCTCAACCTGTCACATCCTATTTCAATTGCGGAGATTATTATGGACGGATCCGATGTAAACAGCGCAGGTAAGTGTCCTGTGATGCACAGCGCAGGTGCCACCTCAACCAACCAACAGTGGTGGCCGAACCAGTTGAACCTCAACATCCTACGTCAGAACGCTCCGCAATCTGACCCGATGGGGGATGATTTCAACTATGCTGAAGAGTTCAAAACGCTCGATCTAGAAGCGGTGCGTCAAGACCTCTATGCGCTGATGACCGACAGCCAAGACTGGTGGCCAGCAGACTATGGCCACTATGGCCCGCTATTTATCCGCATGGCATGGCACAGCGCAGGCACCTACCGCACCTATGACGGTCGCGGTGGCGGCGGTACAGGCCAGCAGCGCTTTGCACCTTTGAACAGCTGGCCAGACAACGGCAACCTCGACAAAGCGCGCCGCTTGCTGTGGCCGATCAAACAGAAATATGGTCGCAAGCTGTCTTGGGCCGACCTGATGATCCTAGCTGGCAACGCAGCGCTCGAATCCATGGGCTTTGAAACCTTCGGCTTTGCAGGTGGCCGCGCGGACGTTTGGGAACCAGAAGAAGATGTCTATTGGGGCCCGGAAACAGAATGGCTGACTGACAAACGCTACTCGGGTGAGCGCGAATTGGCGAACCCACTTGGCGCAGTGGAAATGGGTCTGATCTATGTGAACCCACAAGGCCCGAACGGCGAAGCCGACCCTCTGAAGTCCGCATTCGACGTGCGCGACACCTTTGCACGCATGGCGATGAATGACGAAGAAACCGTCGCATTGGTCGCCGGCGGTCACACCTTTGGTAAGGGCCACGGTGCTGGCGATCCGGCACATGTTGGACCAGAGCCAGAAGGCGCACCGGTCGAAGCGATGGGCTTTGGCTGGCTCAGCACCCATGCCTCCGGCAAAGGAGGCGACACGATCACCTCCGGTTTCGAAGGCGCATGGACGCCTACTCCAACCCAATGGGACATGAGCTATTTCGACACGCTCTTCGGCCATGAATGGGAAATCAGCGAAGCCCCATCCGGAGCGCTGCGTTGGGTGCCTGTATCTGAGGAGGGCAAGCAAGCTGCCCCAGCCGCTGATGGCTCCAGCAAGCGCGAAACGGTTATGATGACCACCGCTGACATGGCGATGCGCATGGACCCAGCCTATGAGAAGATCAGCCGCGATTTCCACGCGAACCCTGACAAATTCGCAGACGCGTTTGCACGGGCTTGGTACAAGCTGACCCACCGCGACATGGGCCCATACGTCCGTGGCCTCGGCAGCCTTGTTCCTTCCGAGCCTTTGATCTGGCAGGACCCTGTGCCAGCGGTCACACATGATCTGATCGACGATGCAGACGCAGCAGCGTTGAAGGCGAAGATCCTTGAAAGCGGCCTGTCCGTTGGCGAACTCGTCAGCACGGCGTGGGCCTCTGCCTCTACCTTCCGTGGGTCCGACATGCGCGGCGGTGCCAATGGCGCCCGCATCGCACTCGCTCCAATGAAGGATTGGGAAGTAAACGCGCCTGCTCAACTGGCAAAAGTCTTGTCTACATTGGAAAGCATCAGAAGCGATTTCGGCAAAGAGATATCTCTCGCAGATACGATCGTCCTCGCCGGTGCGGCTGGTGTCGAAAAGGCAGCAGCTAACGCAGGTCACACCATCACCGTGCCATTCACACCGGGCCGGACAGACGCAACTGACGAAATGACAGATGCGGACTCCATCGAAATGCTGAACCCCGTCGCTGACGGCTTCCGCAACTATGTCAGCGACCGTGCGTATCGCCCTGTGGCGGATCACCTGATCGACCGTGCGCAGTTGCTAACCCTGACAGCGCCGGAAATGACAGTACTGATCGGTGGCTTGCGGATGCTGGATTTGAACCACGATGGTTCTAAGCACGGTGTCTTCACCGAAAAGTCCGAGACACTCAGCGCCGACTTCTTTGTCAACGTGCTGGATATGTCCACAGCTTGGTCAAAGGCCGAAGACGGCTCTTTCGAAGGCAAAGACCGCGCGACGGGCGCTGCCAAGTGGACAGCGACAGAAGTGGACCTTGTATTCGGTTCCAACTCCGTCCTGCGTGCCTTGGCTGAGGTTTATGCCTCCGACGACGCGTCCGAGAAGTTCGTGAGTGATTTCGTCGCGGCTTGGACCAAAGTGATGGACCTCGACCGGTTTGATCTGATCGGTTAATCGACGCTTAACGAAAACTCAAAAGCCCGCCAATCCGGCGGGCTTTTGTATGTCATGTGTATGTACGGCCTGTGTACGCTGTGTGTACGCACGGTGTACAAGAAAAATATGGGTTTTGAGCGGAATCAGGCCTCGTTTAAGTCACAGCCTTTCGCGCATGATATTCCGGCGTATTCCACAGCTTGTTGACCATCACATCCTCAATGATCTCGGCCGCGCGTATGATGTCACCGTCATCCAAAAACAGCGGCGTAAATCCGAACCGCATCACATTCGGCGCACGGAAATCCCCGATCACGCCCCGCGCAATCACTGCCTGCATCGCAGCATAGCCATTCTCAAACGCAAAGCTCACTTGGCTACCTCGCACCGCACAATCCCGCGGGCTAACCAAAGACATCATCGGGCAGCGCGCCTCAATCTCTGAGATAAACAGGTCTGACAAATGAACCGACGCGGCCCGCACCTCTTTCATCGTCACGCTGTTCCAAACCTTCAACGCCTCTTCCAACGCCGCGAGTTGCAAAACCGGCGGCGTTCCAACCCGCATCCGTTCGATCCCCGCGCCTGGACGATAATCCAGATCGAACGCGAACGGCGCATCATGCCCTAGCCACCCCGCCAAGGCAGGTTCCACCGTTTCGACCAGATCAGGACGCACGTAAATGAAAGCAGGCGCACCAGGCCCACCGTTCAGATATTTATACGTGCAGCCTACGGCCATCTCACAGCCTGACGCTTCGATCTCAACATCCAAAGCCCCCGCGCTATGCGCCAGATCCCACACCATCACCGCGCCTGCTTCCTGCGCCGCTTTGGTGATCGCCGCCATGTCATGCCGCCGACCCGTCCGGTAATCCACCTCCGTCAGCATCACGACCGCGATGTCCTCTCCAATCGCACCAGCAACGTCTTCAGGTTCCACCATCCGCAGTTCGATCCCTTGATCCTTAAAACGCGCCAATCCTTGCGCCATGTAGAGATCAGACGGGAAGTTGCCCGTATCAGACAAAATCGCCTTCCGATCGGGCCGCATCTGCAAACCTGCCGCCAAAGCCTGAAACACTTTGATCGAGAGCGTGTCACCCATAACCACGCTGCCCGCAGGCGCACCGATCAACCGGCCCACTTGATTGCCAACGCGGCTTGGCTGTTCCATCCACTTGCAAGCGTTCCAGCCCCCAATCAACTGCCCGCCCCATTCGGCTTCAACCGTTTTCTGAACCGCCTCAGAGACACCCTTGGGCAAAGGCCCAAGCGAATTTCCGTCGAGGTAGATCATCCCATCTGGAAGATCGAACAAATGCTTACGGGGGAGATTTGACATATCAGCGCCTTTCGAATTGCGCGCCAAGGGGTGCAACATCTGACGCCAAAGTCAACGTAAGACTTCGCATACCAACTTGCTATTTTCATCTACCAAACCGTTGATGACCGTGAAGTGGTTCTCAGCGGGTTGATAGACCGTCGACACATCCGCCCCTTTCAAACCCCACCCCTCAGCAATAAGTCGGTTTTGACGCAGAAATTCGGGACGTTCATCCGCTCCAACCCAGAAGGTGACAGGCACGTCGGCAGGCTCTAACAACGCAGAACTTTCGGCCAAAGCCTCCGCCTTTGTTAGGCCAAGCGTGTCATTCATCCGCGTCCCGACCAGAGGCCGCAGATCATGAACCCCGCTCACCGAAACGACGCGTTGAACGCGAGCAATCAGGCCGTCAGACAGCACACCCTGACACATCATCCGGCTAACGAGATGCCCGCCGGCAGAATGCCCTACAAGCCGAAGTGGCCCTTCAACCGTTTTGGCGACCTCAGCGACCGCCGCAGCAATCGACTGGGTTATCTGCGAAATCCGAACGGTGGGCGCCAAGGTATAGCCCACAATCGCCACAGCCCAGCCATGGTTCAAAAACCCCTTCGAAAAATGTGACCAATCCGACTTCGCCCGCATGTGCCAGTAGCCGCCATGGACAAACACAACCACCCCTTTCGGCAACCCCTCCGGCAGAAACAGATCAAAGCGCTCTCGATCCCCAGAGCCATAAGGGTGATCCAATACAGCATACGGTTGTTTGGTCCGAAACGCTTCCGCCGCCGCCACCCAAGCGGCTCCTATCTCGCTGGCTTCAGGCACGTAACCGGAATTGTCGAAGGCGTCATCCCAATCAATCATCACCACTTCTCCCCTTGGTGTAGTCGACCCCCGCCGGGCCACGATATATCGATGTCAGCTCTTCCGGCACCTCAGACCCATCCACCAGAAACGGCAAAACCCCTTTGCACAATGATCCCCCGCGCGACGCCTTGATCTCCGCATCCGACCGCGTCACGCGTTGAGAGACCCTCCACCCCCATTGCGCCAGCAATCCATAGAGCCGGTCAATCTCATGCTGGTGACTGTCGCCTTTGGCCAGATCGTGAAACTCATCAGGGTCAGTTTCGAGATCAAACAACATCGGGCGGAACCCACCTTCGGCGTGCATCATCTTGTAACGACCATCGAAGATCATGAACAAACGGCACGCCTTCGGCTCCAACCCCAGCTTCACCGCCTGGCCACTAGCCGAATAGTCATATTCCGAAATCACATAGTCCCGCCATGCGGGCGTTTCACCATGTAGCCACGGCAAGAGCGATCGACCTTCAAGGATATGATCCGGTACATCTGCGCCGCGTGCATCTACAAAAGTCGCGGCCAGATCGATGGATTCCACAAGTGCATCGCAAACCGACCCACGTGTCGCCTCCGCCTCTGGCCTTGGGTCATAAATGATCAAGGGCACCTTTACCGAAGGTTCGTGAAACAGGTCCTTCTCCCCCAACCAATGATCGCCCAAATAGTCGCCGTGATCCGACGTCAGCACGATCATCGTGTCCTCCATCCGGCCCGAAGCTTCCAAATGATCCAAAAGGCGACCCAACTGATCATCGCACTGTCTGATCAGACCCATGTAAGCAGGGATCACTTTGTCGCGCACATCTTCCCGCTGGAATGCCGCTGCGATCTTATTCTCCTGAAACACGCCCAGAACAGGATGCACATCTTCGCGTTCCACATCATGCCGAACTGCTGCTGGCACATCGGCTGGGCCAAACATGTCGTGATACGGTGCCGGCACGATATAGGGCCAATGCGGCTTGATATAGCTGACATGCGCGCACCACGGAGCCCGCGCCTGATCAATAAACTCAATCGCCTGATCGGTCAGCCAAGGCGTCTCACTGTCTTCTTCCCGAATGTTCGCAGGCTTGTCCGCATTCTCAAACATCCAGCCAGAGGCGATGTCACCATCCTCATCCACACTCGCATTCGCATTCGTCGCCCAAGGGTTTTCAGCCTCATAACCCTTGGATTTCAAAAACTCATTATAAGGCGACCGATTGGAATCATAGAACCCATCCGGCCCTTGCGCCCAAAGCCCATCATCGCGCACCCAGACGTCAAAGCCACATTCCGCCTGACGCGCACCGATCACACTGTCGGGCGTCAACCCAAGCCGTTCCATCCCCTCGGCATCTACGCGCATATGGGTCTTACCGATCAACCAACACTCCATGCCTGTCTTGCGCAGATGATCGCCCATCGTCATCTCACCCACCCGCAGCGGAAAGCCATTCCATGCAGCGCCGTGCGAAGAGACATAACGGCCGGTGTAAAAACTCATCCGGCTCGCACCGCAAATCGGCGACTGCACATAGGCGTTGGTGAACCGCACGCCCCGCGCGGCCACACGATCAAAGTTGGGGGTCTCTAACGTCGGATGACCTGCGCAGCTGAGGTAATCAAACCGCAACTGGTCATACATGATAAACAGGATATTCACGCGGCCTCCGAGCTATCAACTGATCAGTTCAGCCCGCCCATAGTCCGCTAAGCGTTTGTTTAAGGCAACCGCCTCCTCCGCCCCCTGTTCCAGCGCAAAAACATAGGCGTGGGTTAGAAAGAAACAGGCGGCATCTACCTCCCCCGCAGCTTCGCGCATATCGGCGGCTTGAGTGTAAAGATGGACCAACTGCATGTGGTCCCCTGCCCCATGCGCCGTCAGCAAAGCCGCCTGTAAGTCGCCGTCATTCACGGTTGGTCAACTGCGTCGCAACCCAATGGTGGAAATTATGCGTCGGCCCATCCATCGCGGGCGAAAAGCGGCCCCCATCGAAATAGGCACCGTGGCGCCCCTTTTGCATGCCTTCGACAACGAAGATGTCCTCTTCAAAAACCACTTTCCACTGTTCCGCATTCTTGACGCGCAAATCTGCCAGTTCAGGCGTGTCTTCGGACGATTGCGCGTAGTAGAGCTCAATGTGTTCGACGGTCTGCTCACAGGCCTTTGGCTCCAGAACAATCGCAAAAGCATGATCCCGCTGAACGCCCAAAAGAACATTCGGATAGACAGTGATATATTCCGCGCCTTCGTCCCATTTTTCGCTGAGGCCTTCGAAGTCAGGGAACATCTCCCCGCCCTCGCCTTTCAGTTGGCGATAAACCAAAGTGCCCTGGCCCGAATATTTCCCCAGCTCTTCAATATTGTAGTGATCTTCCAGCCGAGAGTAGCTGTTCAACCCGGGATGCACCCAAGGCAAGTGGTAGCTTTCGCAATAATTCTCGACCGCCAGCTTCCAATTGGTCGCAACTTCCAATTTGAAAGAGGACTCCGGCCCGCCGTGATGCACAGGCACCTCAAATTCAGCCCACCGCGCCATCAAATCAGCGTGGACTTCTTCGAACTCAAGTGCTTGTCCGTCAACATTTACGAAAATCACATCTCGCCAGACATACGACCGGATGCGCAATAGGCCGAGGTCTGATTTATAAATGTCTTCATGCATATTGTGCCCCGGACCGCCCACATGCGGGGTGGCGTGCAGATCGCCGTTCAAAGCGTAACACCAGCTATGATAAGGACAGCGGATCACGCCACCGATCTTCTTTGGTTTGTCGACAAGGATCATTCCACGGTGCCGGCAGGTGTTCTGAAACACCGCAACCTCACCCTGCTTGTTCCGCACGATCAGCAACGGCATCCCAAGGAAATCGACCGGCATTGCATCGCCGACCTCTGGCACATCTTTGCCAAAGCCGATGCCCGACCAATTGGCAAATAGAACCGCGGCCTTTTCCTCTTCAAACACATCTGGATCAATGTAATGCGCGTTCGGCAAACCGTTGGCTGTGTTGACCGACTGAAGAACTGAACTGAGGTGTTCGTGCTTGTTCATGGCTTCGACTCCGTAGCTCTCGCGCTTAGAATGAAGTGGAAACACTGATTCCGGCAATACACCAAAGGCGGCAAAACCATCCTGTTCGCGTCATCACATTCACAGCGATACCACCACTGGAAAGGGTCAAAGATGAAGAAACTCAAAGTCTCCGCTGCCGAAATGGTCGCCGACGCCCGCGCGCGGATCGAGGAGGTGGAAACACCCGACCTTATCGCCATGGTGGATGATCCGAACGTTATAATTGTCGATATTCGGGATATTCGCGAACGCCAGAAAGGCCACATCCCCGGCAGCGTCCACGCTCCACGCGGGATGGTCGAGTTTTGGGTCGATCCCGACAGCCCCTATTTCAAAGAGGTTTTTGGCCAAGACAAGAAATACGTATTACACTGCGCAAGCGGCTGGCGCTCCGCCCTGACCGTTGCGACCCTGCAGGAAATGGGGTTTGACGCCGCTCACCTGCGCGAAGGGTTTTCCACTTGGGAAGCGCAAGGTGGGCCGGTCGAGGTTCCCGCGCCGAAAGGCTAGACCATGCTGCGCTCTGCCGATTTGTTTAGACGGGTGCGGTAGAGGAACGCACAGATGAACAGCGCGGTTTGGATCAGAATGATAGTAGGGGCAGGCGCGCTGTCGATGAAAAAGCTCAGGTAGGTGCCCAAGAGCATCGACACCATGTTCACAACCACCGCGATCCACATCATGTGGCCAAAGGTACGCGTGACCAGAAACGCGATAGCGCCGGGACCGATCAAAAGGCCAATGGCGAGGATCAGACCGACCGCCGCGAGAGTGGCGACGATAGTCAGCGACAGCGCGGCCAACAGCCCGTAGTGCAACCAATTCACCGCCAATCCCGACGCCTGCGCTTGCGCCGGATCAAAGCTGTGCAACAGCAGGTCCTTTCGCTTGATCAAGATCGCTGCGGCAACCACCGCAGAGATGATCCCCGCTGTCCACAATTCATCGGGCTCGATCCCCAGCATGTTGCCAAAAAGGATATGATCGAGGTGGGCGTTGGTCTCAAACGCGACATACATGACGATCCCAAGGCCAAACATGCCCGAAAAGACGACACCCATGACCGTGTCCTGCTTCACGCGACTGTTTTGGGCCAAATAACCCGTCGCCACAGCACAGATCATCCCAGCAGCGAAAGCGCCGATTAAAAGTGGAAAGCCCAGAACATAAGCCAGCACTACGCCGGGTAGCACCGCATGGCTTATCGCGTCACCCATCAAGGCCCAGCCTTTCAGAACCAAAAAGCAGGACAGCAGGGCCGTCGGCACGGAAATCATCATCGAGATGAAAAAGGCGTTCTGCATAAAGGCAAATCGGAACGGAAACAAAAGCGTGTCGAGGTCCATCACGCGCCCCCTGCCCGCTCGGCCAAAGCGACCCGTGCTTTGCGTTTGCTAGCGAGCAATCCGTGCTTTGGTGCAAAGACAAAGGCGATCAGGAAAATCAGCGTTTGAAAGACAACGATGATCCCCCCCGTTGCCCCATCGAGGAAATAGCTGATGTAGGCTCCAAAAAAGCTCGTCAGAGCACCTATAGCCACGGACGTCATCAACAACCTTGGGAACCGGTCGCACAACAGATAAGCCGTTGCGCCCGGCGTCACGACCATGGCAATCACCAAAAAGGCACCCACGGTTTGCATCGCGGCTACGACGGCCGCCGACAACAGAATAAAGAACATCGCCCGCAACCGCTCCGGCCTCAGTCCAATGGATCGCGCGTGCGTTTCGTCGAAGAAGGCGACCATAAGGTCCTTCCACTTGGCAGTGAGCACTGCCAGCGTCACAAACCCGATGAGGGCGAGCTGCAACGTGTCGCTGGGAGAGATCGCAAGCACATTGCCCATGATTATGGTCTGCACATCGATGGCGATCGGGTTGATCGAAACCATGAACAGCCCCAAACCGAAAAAGGAAGTAAAGATCAGGCCAATGATCACATCGACCTTCAATCCAGAACGTTCGGATAGAAACAGCATCGACCCAGCCGCCAGACCCCCCGCGATAAACGCGCCCAAGGCAAACGGCAGGCCAAGCAGATAAGCGCCAGCCACGCCCGGAACGACGGAATGCGCCAAGGCGTCACCGATCAAGGACCAGCCCTTCAGCATCAGGTAGGCCGACAAAAACGCGCATACGCCGCCCACGAGAGCCGAAACCCACATGGCATTGGTCATGTAATTGTAAGTAAACGGCTCCCACAGCAGCTCCATCAGGAATTGCTTTCCTGCGTCTGCGTCTTCTCTCCATATTGCACAAACGGGCGCTCATCGTCCGTCAGGATTGTCACCGTCCGCCCGTCATCGTCGTCATGCAACGTATCTCCACCCAATGTGAAATGACGCAGCACCCCACCAAAGGCCATTTCCAGATTTTCGCGGGTAAAGGTCGTCTCCGTCGGGCCGTGGCCTAGAATCGTACCTTTTACAAGGATCGTGCGATCACAGAACTCTGGCACCGACCCGAGGTTGTGGGTGGAGACAAGCATCACTCGTCCCTCATCTCGCAGCTCTTTCAGCAAAGCAACGATCTGCTCTTCAGTCTTAACATCAACGCCCGTGAACGGTTCATCCAACAGGATAACCTGCCCGTCCTGCGCCAGCGCCCGCGCCAAAAATACGCGTTTGCGCTGGCCACCAGACAATTCGCCAATCTGACGCGTCCGATACGCGGTCATGTTGACCCGTTCCAAAGCGCAATCGACCGCCTCGTGATCAGAAGCCGATGCGCGGCGCAAAAACCCCATATGCCCGTAGCGACCCATCATCACCACATCTTCGACCAGTACGGGGAACGCCCAATCTACCTCTTCCGACTGCGGCACGTAGGAAACAAGGTTCTCTTTCAATGCTTGTTTGACAGACCGCCCTAGGAGCAAAATTTCACCCTTTGCGGTCGGCACAAACCCCATGATCGCTTTGAACAGGGTGGACTTCCCTGCCCCGTTGACCCCAACAAGGGCCGTCACAGTGCCACGGGGCACATCAAACGACGCATCCCACAATGCGGTGTGACCATTGCGATAGGTCACAGTCACATCATGGGCGAAAATGCCGGTATCGACCCGCGCGTCCATGGCTTAATCCGCAGCGCCCGTCAGACCTTCCGCAACTGTGCGAGAGGTAACCGTCAAAAGATCCAGATATGTCGGGACGGGTCCGTCAGCTTCGCTCAAGCTATCAACGTAAAGTTCACCGCCGTAGGCCGCGCCAGTTTCACCCGCAACTTGTAGTGCGGGCGAGATGCTGACCGTACTTTCGCAGAAAACCGTCGGAATATCGTTCTCAACAACACCATCAATCACGCTGCGCACTTGTTGAGGCGTCCCGACCTGATCCGCGTTCATCGGCCAGAGGTACAGTTCCTGAAGCCCGAAATCCTTAGCCAGATAACTAAACGCCCCCTCGCAGGTCACAAGCCACCGCTGATCTTCGGGAATCTCAAGGATTTGCGCGCGCAGAGGCTCGATCGTCTCGATCAGTTGATCCTTATAGGCAGCGGCATTCGACGCATAAAGGGCCGCATTAATGGGATCGGCCTCTGACAAAGCGGCCGTGATGTTGTCGATGTAAATAAGCGCATTATCCAAACCCATCCATGCGTGCGGGTTCGGTTTGCCCTCATAAGTGCCTTCGGAAATCGCAATTGGCTCAATCCCATCGGTCAAAGTGACCGAGGGCACGTCATCAAAGTTTGATAGGAACTGTTCGAACCAAAGCTCCAAGTTCAATCCATTCCACAGGATCAAGTCGGCATCATAAGCGCGCACAATGTCTTGCGGTGTTGGCTCATATCCATGAATCTCCGCACCCGGCTTAGTGATCGAGGATACCTCTGCAACGTCGCCAGCAACATTTTGGGCCATGTCGGCCAAAACCGTGAACGTTGTCACGACTTTCAATTTCTCTGCCTCCGCAACCGTCGCAGACACAGCTAATACCAACGCACCTGCCAGCACTTTCATGGCTAAAGCTCCTAAGTTCCAATACAAAGTTTTAAATGCGAATAATTCGCAACTTGTCAAGCTAGATGCGAATTATTCTCAACTACAGAACTTAGGTCGACCAACTGCGTCTCAAGCTGAAGGATGACTAGCCGATTAAGATCGGAACTTTGAAGGATCGTCGAAGATTGTGACCGAACCGAGAAATTTCCTGCGCTCTTGCCCCGGCACAGGCAGCCATATCCCCTTGTCGGTGACGTCGAGGTTAACAACACCGTCAATTTGATAGTCGTCGAAGTACTTATTCAGTGTTTTCACCATATCCTTGGTGAATGCGGCCGTCGCCAGCCGTTTAGGTCGCGATACCATACCCTAGGAACCTTTCACATCTGCCCCACATGAACGAGTATTTTCGCGAGGCCCTCTGGCAAAACACGCCAGCGGAACATACGATACCCATTCATTCTGCAAAAAGCCAGTTGGATAAAAAGCTAAGTCGGCGCCACATTCGGGAAACACGGGAAAGAAGAAGGCGTTCTCCAGCGTAGATTTGGAAATAAAGTTAAAGGCAATCCTGTCCAAAACTCTGATCGGACCAAATCTAAGGCCGACTGGGCGAATTCCGAAAAAGCGCCTGAGCGGCCCTTAGAGTGCGGCCAGCCCAAAATTAACCTAGCACCCCACCTTAAGGCGATAAAGACTCTTAGAGCGCCTTACATCAGCCCTGCGGACAAATTGCGGAGCACAGATGGGCTGCTCAACCAAATTGAAAGCCAAAATGAGGCAAATGATGGAAATTCTGCTAAAAATACCAGTATTAGAGTCTAAGCAACTGTTTTTATTTAATTTCCCAAATTCCTACCAACTAGCCGCCACTCAATCCAGTTCGTTCAACATCGCCGCCACTGCGTCTTCGAGGCGTCTTCGGTCAATGGTTGAAAAGTCCCGACGCAACCGAATTTCGAGCCGACCAGAACCCGCCGTGCACTTCGCCGTTCCCTCTGGCCGTCTGATCTGAAATGTTACCTTAGCCTTTGAACGCGTATCCTTTTCGACCTTCTCCGCCAAGCCAACGGACGGCTCCGCTGGAACTCCATCCTCCTCAAGCGCCCCGACATAACGCCGCAACACGCCAACCTCCTGCTCAGAGGTTCGTGCAGCGCCCAGATCCGCCAGATCGAGAAGAAGTGCCGCTTTGCACCCCTCCACCTCCTCAAGCATGCGCACAACTTTTAGCCCCAAGGCACGCGGGATATCCTGCGAAAACTTCAGTTCAGACCCGAGAGCATCCATCAGTTTGATAAACGCGCGGATGTAACTTCTCTTGGAATACCCCGTCGATTTGTAGAGCACCGCAACCGCCTTGTCCGGGTCCGACAGCTCAATGCCTGGGTCAGCAGCATAGTTGATCGCTAACTGCGCCATCTCCGCGAATGAGATATCTTTCCGTACTAGGTTCTCATCCACCATCCGCCGGTGCAATGTCTCCAGGTCGTCGCCCGCATTAACCACCCGCGCCGGAATTGCGCCATAGGCATTTGCATCGTCGGTATCCGCCATAAGCGCCTCGAACGCAGCGATACGGCGATAACCCTGCACCAGCTCCAGCGCACCATCACCACCACGTTCAACTAGGATCGGGTTGGACAAACCAACGGACCGAATGGATTCAACCAACTCAACCAGCTCTGCATCCTCCGCAACAGCGCGGTCACGAGTGATCTTGGACATCTTGATCTGGTCTAAAGGAACCCGATCAACGATCAGCCCCAGGGACTGCAAGCGAACATGCTCATGCGCCAGTTGATCGTTCTCGGCCCTGATCTCAGCCTCCAGCCGTTGCCGCTCCCTCAAGCTATCGGCATTCTCTGTTATGGCAGCAGCCATCGGCCCGCGACGCTCTTTTTCCTCAACCTTCCCCGCGGGGAAG
>NZ_FQXB01000001.1 GCF_900129845.1 Cognatiyoonia sediminum | reverse complement strand
ACCACACAGTGCCTTGGGTTACCGCCCACCGGCCCCGGAAACCATCGTCCCGATGGAACCCAGGCCAATAATGCACTAACAGTCAAACTGGACCACCTAAGTGGGGCTGATCACTCAACCCAAATGTAGCACGATAGATCAGATTGCGTGATAGATGGTTTCCAACAGATAGGCCCGCCGCCCAGATGGAGTGGCTACAAGTTTTTCCCAGATAGGTTACATTTGCCAAATTGAACCGAAATTGGCCTTAAGCCGACCGGAGGCTCCCGACGTCAACTTCTCACCACATAGACGGAGCATGTTGAATGACGAACGACTCGGGCCGAATTCGGACCGAGAAGATAGTCTTTGAGGTCAAGTCTATGAGCTCCAATGACGATAAGGTCGGCTTTTGACAAATCAGCAGCTCTCAAGACCTCTTCATATACCGAACCGACAGCAACGATATGTCGCGCTTTTTTGTTGGCCTCTGCACCAATGATCCTTCCGACAGCTTCACTCAGATCTTCAAGCGCCCTGTCTTTCGCGGTTTCAACGTCATGTGCTTCAAAATATGCACCAATAATTGTCGCACCAAAATCAGGAACTACCGTAATTACATCGAGCTGTGCTCCGTCGAGATCTGCAAGCTTCTTTGCGGTTATCAACACTGCAGTTTCTTCCTCCGGCCGATTGAGGTCGAAGGCACATAAGACTGTCTGGATCATGCCGGTGCTCCTTCTTCGCCCGCTTGGCTTCGTCCAGCGCGACGTGATTGCAAGAGCGCGATCAGGCCAAGCAATAGTAATGCCGGGATGAACACCAGTTGTTTCGGCATTTGGTCAGATGCAGCCTGAACACTACTGATTTGAACCGGGTCGTCGCCGTAGAAGTCGAATGAGGAAAGCGTATCACTCAACTCCGTACCGAACATAGGTTCGTCGAGTTGCTGAATGTCCCCATTCGGAACAAGCATAATCCCCAATGTCTCAAGTCGCGCTTCAGCGCTATCTCCTTCGGGCACCGTCAGGGGAACCGTTACGTCTTTCACTGCCAAAGTGTCGAAGTCCGGCCCAGATATGACTGTGCGCAGTTGGCTTCCTGGCTCCGCAGCGCCTAACGTCTCAACAAAATCCGCCGGTGCAATGTCTTCAAACGGCGGCTGAATCTGATTCATAAAGAACCCCGGCCGGAACAAAGCAAAGGCGATCAAGAGCATCGCTATCGTTTCCCAAATGCGATTACGCGTCAGGAACCAGCCCATCGTTGCTGCGGTAAAGATCAAAATACCAATCGTCGCAACAATGAAGACAATGATGCCCTCTGTCCAAGTAACATCGATAAGAAGAAGATCGGTGTTAAAGATAAAGACGAACGGCAAGGCAACTGTTCGCAAACTATAGAAGAATGCCGTGAAACCGGTTCGGATAGCATCGCCACCTGAAACTGCTGCTGCAGCAAAACTTGCGAGACCAACCGGTGGCGTAACATCTGCCATAATACCGAAGTAAAATACGAACAGATGGACAGCGATCAATGGGACGATCAACCCGCTTTGGGCTCCCAGTTCCACTACCACACCAACCATCAACGATGACACCACGATATAGTTCGCGGTTGTCGGCAGCCCCATCCCCAAAATGAGTGAGAGGATTGCGACGAAGATCAACATCAAGATCAAATTGCCGCCGGAGAGGAATTCGACAAAGTCCGCCATAACTTGACCAATTCCGGTCAAAGACACCGTACCGACAATTATGCCTGCAGTCGCCGTGGCAAGCGCAATTCCGATCATATTCCGTGCGCCGTCGATCATGCCATCTTTTAGGTCGATTAATCCATCTTTGAGGCGGCTGATGCTGTTTTCCTTGCCGCGGAAAAACGCTTTGAGTGTCTTTTGAGTGAGCAGTATCCCAAACAGCAGAAAGGTTGCCCAGAACGCCGAGAGACCCGGTGACTTGCGCTCGATCATTAAGAAGTAAACCAATAAGATAATGGGCAGCAAATAATACAAGCCAGAGCGATAGATCTTGGCGATGTCAGGCAATTCTACGACTTCGGCGTTTGGATCATCAGGTTCAAGATCGGGGGTCTGTGCTGCAAAATAGACGAGCGCGACGTAAACCAGACCGAGTAGCACAGAAAGCAACCATCCAGACCCTTCCGGAAATAGTGATACAATCCAACTGACTGGGTACTGCGTGGCATAGCACAACAATGCAAACCCTGCGAAAAATCCGAACATCCCCAGAATTGTTCGGAATAGATTGACAACCTTGTTGCCGATCGTTGGCATATTATTTTTGACCGCCTCTAAATGGACGATGTAGACCAACGCGATATAGCTAATAATGGCTGGCAAAAACGCGTGGGTGATCACTTCGACGTAGGAGATGCCCACGTACTCCACCATGAGAAAGGCCGCGGCCCCCATGACTGGTGGCATGATTTGACCGTTGACCGATGACGCGACCTCAACCGAACCTGCTTTCTCGGCACTAAAACCTACGCGCTTCATCAACGGGATGGTGAAGGTCCCCGTTGTAACGACGTTTGCGATAGATGAACCTGAAATAAGGCCCGTCGCGGCAGAACCCACGACGGCCGCTTTTGCCGGACCTCCTCTAAGGTGGCCAAGAGCGCCAAATGCCATTTTGATAAAATAGTTTCCCGCTCCGGCTTTATCTAAAAGCGCGCCAAACAGAACGAACAAGAATACGAACTTAGTCGATACACCCAGCGCAATTCCAAAAACGCCTTCGGACGTGATCCACATGTGGCTCATCGCCTTACGTAGTGACGCACCCGCCCATCGGATTTGATCCGGAACAGCTTCGGAAGAGCCAAAAAAGACATAGCTAAGGAAAACCACCGCCAAGATAACCATCACGGGTCCAAGGACGCGATAGGCTGAGATAAATAGCAAGATTAGACCAGCAAGCGCGAAATAAGCATCTGTGGTATCTGCTAGGCCGCCATTTGCTACGATTTTGTCATAGAAGAAATAGCCGTATAGCGCGAGAAAAGCGCCTGCGATTCCGAGCGCCCAATCGTAAAAAGGTATATGGTCGCGTGGGCTCGACTTGAACAAGGGATAAGTCATCGCTGCCAAGAACATCGCAAAGGCTAGATGAATTTGGCGAGAGTTGTTGATCAGATCGCCGGGGAGTAAATAGGGGGCGACCGGTGAAGCAAGAAGTACTTGAAAAATAGACCAAGACAATGCGACCGCAGCGATAAATACGCCGACAGGCCCTGCTGGGCTTCTGGCTCCGCTATCGCTCGCTGCGACCAGTTCTTGTAGCTCTGCTTCGCTAAGAGCACGAATCTCATTTGTCGACATGTGTTCCCCCGGACCGGCATTTGACGCCGGTATTCTTGGTTCTTGACGTCTTGCAAATTCAGCAAGATTATCGGTCGGGGCGGAAGCCGCCCCTGACCTAAGTTAGCTGAGGTTTTCGATTACTCGATCCAACCCTTTTCACGATAGTAACGCTCTGCACCTGGGTGCAGCGGCGCAGAAAGACCATCTGCCACCATTTCTTCTGGCTTCAGGTTAGCGAACGCAGGATGCAGGCCCGTAAAGTCTTCAAAGTTCTCAAAAACAGAACTGACAAGAGTGTAAACGACGTCGTCTGACACATTGGCAGACGTCACGAATGTTGCACCAACACCAAACGTCATCGTATCAGAGTCGTTTCCGCGATACATGCCGCCAGGGATAGTAGCCGTGCGATAGAAGGAATTATCTTCTACCAGACCATCGACTGCAGAACCTGAAACTTCAACTAGCACTGAGTCACAGGCAGTCGTAGCTTCTTGAATGGAGCCAGACGGATGACCGACAGTGTAGACCATTGCATCGATCTGGTTGTCACAGAGCGCCGCAGACTGTTCAGCAGCTTTCAACTCTGTGGCAAGTGCAAAGTCGTCAGTGGTCCAACCAAGTGCTTCCATGAGCACTTCCATTGTGCCTCGCTGCCCGGAACCGGGGTTTCCGATATTGACACGTTTGCCGGCCAGATCCTCGATTGAGGAAATTCCGGCGTCTGCACGAGCAACAACTGTGAACGGCTCGGGATGAACAGAGAACACTGCGCGGAGGTCTTCGAATGGGCCAGCTTCTTCAAACCGGGACGAACCATTGTACGCGTGATACTGCCAGTCAGACTGTGCAACTCCGAACTCAAGCTCGCCTTCACGGATAGTATTGATGTTGTATACGGAACCGCCAGTAGACTCGACTGAGCAACGTACTCCATGGTCACGGCGCCCCTTATTGACAAGGCGGCAAATCGCTCCACCTGTCGGGTAATATACGCCGGTGACGCCACCGGTGCCGATAGTAACGAATTCCTCCGCATATGCTGCAGGCACCATCATTGCAGTCGTCACTGCTGCGGCAGCTGTTATCTTTAGTTTTGCGAACATCTTTTTCTCCCTTTTGATATAAATGTTCTTGTTAAAGTTAGAGGTCCCAGACTTCTGCTAAGACCTTATTTGCCTCTTCGACTTCAGCGATCCTTCGTCGGGCAGACGATCCCGAACGCCCGACGAGGACGCCGATCAGGCATTCCACTAGAAAGAGAGTCACGACATACGATGAATAAAAGTGGGGACTTTGGGTCGGCACAATGAAACGAGCTGAAGCGTGTTTTAGCGCAGGGCAGGTCAAGGTGTCAGTGATCAAAACGACGTAAACCCCTTGCTGTTGTGCAAGCTTAGCGGCGGCGATCGAGCGCTCTGCAAAAGGCGGTTTTGTCACGATAATCATAACGTCTGTATTACCCAGACCGGCTATTCCACCGCCAAGCGACGATCCCATGCGACTCGCCATAGTCCAATTGTCTGCGCAAAAGCTCGCGATGTAGGAAAGATACTCGACAACACCGGTCGAACCTAGGGCGCCAAGCAATACCACACGGCGAGCTTTTTCGATCTGAGCAATTGCTACGTCGAGAACCGCGCGGTCGAGAGTCGAAACAAGTTCGTGAAGGTTGGATTGGCATGCCTCAAAGTGCGCATCCACGAAATCTGATCCGCCGGATCGATGTTCTGATTGCAGTTTCGCAGCCCGAGCCGCAAAGTTGTTCACTCGGTTATCAATGTTCTTTCTTACTTCTTCGCGTAGTTCTTCAAGATCGCTGTAGCCAAGGGCTCTTGCCAACCTCGAAAAAGCTGCAGGCGATATCCCACTCTCGCGAGAAACGCTACGAAGCGTTCGAGTGGCGAGATCGACGGGATTGGCGCGCACAAAATCTGCGGCCTGTTGTAGGGTCGCGCTGAGGTCGGAATAGCTTACTGAAAGCCGATCATCGAAAGTAGCGCTCAAATCTTTCCCCTTTGTAATGAGGCAATCTGATCATTTTGTTTCACACATTGTCAACACGAGTTCCATCTGTTTCACTAGGGCGTCGGACTCATAGGATTGCGGATCGCCTAACATGACCCACGTATTCCCACGCCATGCAAAGGCAAAACTACCAGTCGCTGTAAGAGGGGACGGTGTCTATCTATTTGACTCAGAGGGGAATTCATACCTCGACGGGTCAGGCGGTGCAGCCGTATCCTGCTTGGGGCACAACGATCCGGACATCATTGTAGCCATCAAGAACCAAGTTGATTCGCTCGACTTTGCCCACACCGGCTTTATGACCTCCGAAGCCGCAGAGGCACTGGCAACGCGGCTGGCTCTACATGCGCCGGAAGGAATCGATCGGGTTTATCTTGTCTCGGGCGGATCGGAAGCAGTCGAAGCGGCTCTCAAACTTGCTCGTCAATACATGATAGAAATTGGCCAATCACAGCGCACACGTTTTATTGCGCGTAGGCAAAGTTATCATGGCAACACCTTAGGAGCGTTGGGGACAGGAGGTAATATTTGGCGTAGAGATCCTTTCGACCCAATCATGGTATCCGCCAGCCATATTGCACCTTGCTATGAATACCGAGATAGGACTTCAGTTGAGACTGCTGAAGACTACGGAAATCGTGTTGCAAACGAGCTTGAAGCGGAGCTTTTACGATTAGGTCCGGAAAACGTCATAGGTTTTCTGGCCGAGCCTGTGGTTGGGGCGACGGCCGGAGCAGTTCCGCCGGTCGCCGGTTACTTTCGGCGCATTAGAGAAATTTGCGACAAGTATGAAGTTTTACTCATATTGGACGAAGTCATGTGCGGCATGGGCCGTACAGGTACGTTTTTTGCTTGTGAACAGGATGGCGTTCGGCCCGACATTGTGACCATCGCCAAAGGCTTGGGTGCCGGATATCAGCCAATCGGAGCAATGTTGTGCAGCCAAGATATCTATGACGCAATCGCCGAGGGTTCGGGTTTCTTTCAGCACGGCCATACCTATTTGGGACACCCTGTGGCATGCGCTGCAGCAAACGCCGTGGTCAAGAAGCTTATAGAAGGTGGTTTGACAGCTCGTTCTGACAAGATGGGTCAATATCTGGAAAGAGCACTCTTTGACACCTTCGGACAACATCCTCATGTCGGCGACATTCGCGGCCGGGGCATGTTCAGAGGTCTAGAATTTGTTGCAGATCGAGACACCAAAGCACCATTTGACCCAGAAAAACAATTGGCAGCGCGGCTCAAGAGAAAGGCCATGGAAAACGGCTTGATTTGCTACCCCATGAGCGGAACTATCGATGGTCAATACGGTGATCACGTCCTTCTCGCTCCACCATTCATTGCCACCGAACTCCAATTAGATGAGTTGGTCGATAAACTTTCAAAAAGTCTGAAGGCCGTTTTGTGAAATCACTACCAAGGATAATGGTCGCGCCAAATGGTGCTCGTTTCAACAAAAGAGACCACCCAGCGCTTCCCATCACCATCGCCGAAACCGTAGAATGTGCCATTGCATGCAATGCTGTAGGCGCTGATGGACTGCACGCTCATATCAGAGACGAACAAGGAAATCATCTACTGGACCGATATGTTTACGCCGAACTCATACGAGAATTGGAGACTATGGTCCCAGAAATGAAGGTTCAAATAACAACAGAAGCGGTCGATAGATATTCACCGGATTTCCAGATGGAGATCGCGCTTGGTTCGGGCGCAAAAATGGTTTCTGTATCAATACGTGAGCTATCGACTGCTACGCCTGAGGCAACATCAGAATTCTATCTGGAGTGCGAAGCAAAAGATATTGCGATTCAACATATCCTATATGACACCAATGATTGCGCTCTGCTTCAGCAAAGACTGCCACACAAGCTCTTTTCGTCCTCTAGCCTCCAATTGCTCTTTGTTCTGGGGCGATATTCCGAAAGCAAAGAAGCTAGCCCGAGCGAATTGAAACCATTCTTAAGGTGGCTATCCACAGCACAACTTTCTCCGGATTGGGCGGTTTGCGCTTTCGGGAAGAAAGAAACGGAGTGTTTGATGGAGTCGAAACGCCACGGCGGTAAGTGTAGGATTGGATTTGAAAACTCATTCTTCCTCAGAAGCGGCGAAGTTGCAGAATTCAACGCTGAAAAAGTTGAGGACTTTCGATGTGCGATCGATGAGGCAATCCTTTGATCTCAGAGAAATGCCAAATGATTTAAGGTTTGGTCGCGCTGGATTCCCTTCCAACCAACTGAATGTGTCAGTTTGCACCACTTTGATTGCTTCAAGATGGATCTAGGCACACTCCTGCTGGCACGTACCTCCATTCTTGCAGAGGGGCAGCAGCATTGTTCTGGAGATGAGATATTGGGAAAGCAGATCCAAGTTTAGGTTTGCTCGAAAGCACCGGCCCCTATTTTACTACCGGTTTTCCTTGAATTGATCGCGTTAGAACGCAGATCAATTCGAAAATAAGTGATGCGCCCAGCCATGCCGTACCACCAGCATTGTCAAAAGGCGGTGCCACTTCGACCAGATCTGCGCCTACTAGGTTAACACCGTCGAGCTCACGTATCACTTGCTGCGCTTGGAAACTGTTCGGGCCACCAATCTCAGGCGTGCCGGTGCCAGGCGCGAAGGTGGGATCAACAAAATCGATGTCGTAGGTACAGTAGGTTGGGCGGTCGCCGACAATCTTGCGGGCCTCGGCCATCACATCGGGGATACCTCTCTCAAATAGTTCCTCAACGCGAATAATTCGGACGCCTTGCTCCAAGCCCCAGTCGATATCTTCTGTGTTGTAGGCCGTGCCTCGAATTCCAATTTGCACGAAGCGCTTTGGATCAATCAGACCTTCTTCGATGTCCGTCGTCAGATAATTTGGGACAGGTGAGCGTTTTGTGATTGGAGGCTCTGGCTCATCTTTGTTTGAGTTTATGCGTTTTCAGTTTGGTGGCGCAATCGCCGCATGGTCATGGTTTTTCGTTTGATCTCCTCTCTGTGTTTCAAGACTTGTTCTGCCCGCCCGAAGTAGACATCGGCAGGTGTCAGGTTGCCCAAGCTCTCATGGTATCTGTGGTTGTTGTAGTATTCGACGAAGGCTTCGATCTGGGCTTCGAGATCGCCAGGCAGGAAGTAGTGCTCCAGCAAAACGCGGTTCTTCATGGTCTGATGCCAGCGTTCGATCTTGCCCTGGGTTTGTGGGTGGAACGGCGCCCCACGAACGTGATCCATTCCCTTGTCTTCAAGGTAATCGGCAAGGTCGCCAGCGATGTATGACGACCCGTTGTCGCTCAGCAGCCTGGGTTTGGTTGACACATTAGCGCTTTCGCACCCTGAAGCCGCCAACGCCAGATCAAGCGTGTCGGTCACATCCTGGGCTTTCATCGTGGTGCACAGCTTCCATGCGATGATGTATCGGCTGTAGTCATCCAGGATTGTGCTGAGATAGAACCACCCCCATCCGATGACTTTGAGATACGTAAAGTCGGTCTACCAAAGCTCGTTTATTCGGCTGGTCTTGTCCTTGAACTCATTGGCTGCCTTGATCACAATGTGTCTGGGCGCGGTGATCAGATCCTCCGCCTTCAGAATGCGGTAAACCGATGATTCCGAGATAAAATACTGCTTCTCGTCGGTGTACTTCACCGCCAACTCGCGCGGCGTCAGGTCTTCGTGCTCCAAGGCAAACTCGATGAAGGCTTCTCGCGTCTCATCCGGAATGCGGTTCCAAACAGACCGTGGACACGGGGCCGTATCTTCCAGCGCATCGACGCCACCTTCCGACCACAGATCATACCAACGGTAATAGGTCGTGCTGGAAATGCCGATCGTTTCTAGGGTTCGACGTGTCGGCAGGTGCGACGCTTCCACTGTGCGAATGATCTCGAGCTTCTCTGAACCAGGGTACCTCATTCCTCGTACTCCCCATCCCCGAGTATGCTTTTTTTGAGCAGGCGGTTTTCCAGCGTCAGATCAGCAACCACTTCTTTCAAGGCCGCAGATTCAGATCGCAGTTCCTTCACCTCGGGACTGGTCGCCTGTCGCGCCGTGTCACCGGCCAGGCGTTGTTTGCCGGCTTCCAGAAACTCCTTCGACCAGGAATAATACAGGCTCTCGCTGATCCCTTCGCGGCGGCACAGCGCTGCAATGCTCTCCTCGCCCTGCAAGCCCGCCAATACAATGCGGATCTTTTCTTCGGTAGCATGTAAACGCCGGGTCTTGCGGCGAATGTTCTTGACCAGCTTATCAGCCGCGTCTTTCGATGTTCCGGATTTCTTGTTCATCTTCGCTCCATATAGGCTACGATGAACCAAAAATCCTCCGTTACGAAAACATCAAATCTGTCCCACAAGCGCTGACGTTAGACATGATCTTCCTTGTTGTCGCTGCGATTTCGTACGCGAATTTTATCGCGATGCGACGGGCGGCCGAAAAACGATCTGGGAGGGCTCTGTGATGTGGCTCCCAATGCCCTATCGATGGAAGGTGTAAGATGATTGTCGAACGCCCACGCGATCTTCTAATCAAAAAGATCCTCGCGCACGGTTTCATGCTGTGTTTCCTTGCGCTGATCTTGTTCCCTTTCGTCGTGATCCTCTCCATTTCATTCCGCGAAGGAAACTTCGCTGTTGGATCGATCATCCCGGAAAACCCAACTTTAGAACATTGGTATCTCGCTTTCGGCCTCGACTACACGCGCGCGGACGGAACTGTTGTGGAACCTCCCTACCCAGTCCTTCTTTGGATGTGAAATTCCATCAAGATTGGCCTGATTGCTGGTTTGTGAGTGCTCATCATAGCGACGATTTCGGCCTACGCGTTCAGCCGAATACGCATCAAAGGCAAATCGGGAATGCTGGACGGTCTATTCCTAATCCAAATGTTCCCAACGACACTCGCGTTGGTAGCCATCTATGCGATCTTCGACGCTTTGGGAGAAGTGTCTCCAATCCTCGGCCTTAATTCGCACGTTGCTTTGATCCTGATCTATCTCGCAGGAGTTACGCTGCACATATGGACCATCAAAGGTTATTTCGACAGCATAGACACCTCACTCGACAAGGCCGCAGCGATTGACGGAGCGACACCGTGGCAGACCTTCCGGTTTATTTTCCGGCCTCTGGCTATACCGATTATGTCGGTTGTCTTCGTGCTCGCCTTTATAGGCTTCATCAATGACTACCCCATCGCATCCGTCCTGATCCGGTCAGAAGACAAGATGACACTTGCTGTGGGCAGCAGACTTTATCTCAATGAGTTTCAGTATCTCTGGGGCGATTTCGCAGCAGCCGCAATTTTGTCCGGCCTACCGATTACAATCGTGTTCTTGATTGCGCAAAGATATCTGGTCAGTGGGCTGTCGGACGGGGCAGTGAAGGGTTAGTCGAATGTGTTGGCAAATTAAGGCCATTAATTCAAGTCACTGAGCAGGATCTGCTGGGCTGACAAAGCCATTTTCGGCGCGACCTAACTGACACCTGAAAAAACTGACAAAGTAGAAGGTGAAGCTGGCTGGGATGGTAGGATTCGAACCTACGATACACTGTACCAAAAACAGTTGCCTTACCACTTGGCTACATCCCAGCAGCGAGCCGTTATCTACGTCAGAGAACACCCCTTATCAAGGGGTGAATCGCGTGAACGGCGTTATTCTTTTAGAGCGTCCTCACGAAGTAGATTTTCTGCGTCTTCCTCAACGCGCTCAGACTCGATCATGGCGTCCAATGCTCGTTCGTCGATTGCCTCAACCTCGGCAACGGATTGAGGTTCGGCAGATTTGGCAGGTTCTTCCTGTTCGTTTTGATTCTGAAGAACAACCACTTGGGAAGAATCGACCAGAGCGATGTGGTCCTCTTGTAGGGCACGTTTGACCAGACGCATCGCTTCGCCCTTCGCGCGCAAGAGGGACGTTTCATGCTGATTAATCCATCCTGTAGCGACAATCTCAGCGCCGGTTGTGTGCAGGTTTTCGATCCAACATTGTGCCGCGGGCGTTTCCACAACAAATGGTAAGCCTTGAACAGTTTCGGTGACCAATGTTCGTGCATGATCAAGGTCGCAGTTTCGATCGATCAAGAGCGAGAATTTGAAGCGCCGCTCGACATTCTGGCTGAAGTTAATGATCCGGCTTTTGAAAACCGTCGCGTTCGGAATGCGAATGTGGTTGCCATCAAAGGATAAGAGGATCGTTGCGCGGCTGGTCAGTCGTATGACCTTGCCCTGATCCCCGTTGATTTCGACAGTGTCGTTCGGCCTGAAAGGTTGGCGAAACGACAGCATGACCGATGCGATGAAGTTTTCAACCGTATCGCGGACAGCGAAACCAATAGCCAAACCGATGATACCTGCCGCGCCCAAGATCGTCCCAAGAAGGGCCGTGGCGTTCATAATGTCTAAGGCGATGACGACTCCGAAAATGACAAATGAGATGCGCACCAACTGCCGATAGATATCTGCGATGAAAGCATTCGGCGCCAACCGATCCCAAGGCTGGCGCAGTCGCGCGATCAAGAAGCCGATAAAGACGACCAGAGCGAAGGCGCAGAAGGCAATAAGCGCCAAGGGCAAGAAAACAATAAATTGATCCAAGCGGGACTGGAAACGTTCAACTGTTGGGTTGAGCCTGCGAACCAGTTCCGCAGTTTCCGTCACTTCATTCTTAACGGCAACAACGCCTTCGATGCGGTTCGCGAGAGGGGTCAGTTCGGTTGCTTCTGCCGTCGAAGCTGTCGTCCCGCGAAAGGTCACGACCCCATCGCTCACCACGACAGTTACATCGTCGTAATTTCCCAATTCGCCAAGGATTTCCCGTATCCGGATCGCAATCTCAGCGTCGAGTTGTTCAACGTTCGTAGTCGTGATCGGACCGTCGGCGGTCTGCGAAAAACTCGGATTGCAAAGGGCTGCCCAAGTAAGAAGGGCGAAGATAAAAATACGCATGAAATCACCTGTCTTTGAGCGGCAGCCTAGTGACTCAGCCAGCCGCTGCAAAGGTTGTTTCTGCCTAGGAAGAAACTTGCTCTCTTAGGATCGAAGCGGTGAGCGAAATCATCAAGTAGACGCCTGAAAAGATGAGGAACGCCAGAAGCGTATTCTGGAACGCCTTAGGATATGTCGCCTCATCCGGCGCAACCGGTTCGACGCCTAGCGACAAATACCTTACTTGGCGGTTTGCTTCGATTTGCGCGGTTTCCATTTGGGTCAGCGCTTGCTGAACCAACATCGTTTGGAACGTGTAGTTTTCTTCTGCCAAGCGCAGTTCGGTGTTGCGAGACGCGAGAGAGCTTTCGCTGTTGTTTGCATTGGTCATTTGAGCGCGAATGTCGGCGATCAGCCCTTCGATATTAGCGATTTGCCCTCTTATTGCAGAGACCTGCGCCTCGTTTGGGCGCGCCACATTTAGGCGCTCTTGCAATGTCAGTTGCAACCGCTGTCGGTCTGCTTCCAGCGTGCTGATTTGGCCAAGGAGTGCCGCGGTTTCCGCGCCTGGATCAATGATTTCGAATTCTTGCTGGATGGCCAGCCATTCAGACAGCGCTTCGGCGCGCCTAGCTTCTGCGGCTTCATAGCTTGCGCTCGCACCGCTCATTTGGTCCTCACGTAAGCGTTGGGTCAGTTGATCAACCTGCTCTTCCGCATACCCAATCAATGCTTCTGAAAAGAGCTGTGATGTCTCGGGATCGGCAGCGATGACCTCCATCTTAAGAATGCCTTCCGTTGGGTCGTATCCTATCTTCACCTTGTCCGCATAAACAGAAAATGCTTGTTCGTTTGAGGCATCCGCTGGCAGCCTTTGGATCGCATCAATCCTGTCCTGACTGAAATGTTGTTTGAACCCATGCTCTTCGTCAAGCCGCAACATCGCTGCGCGAGAGGTTAGGTAGGATTGCACCGTAATGCTGTCTTGTTGATTAGCGATTGATGTTCCTTGGAACAGTCCGCCAAGACCGCCCGCACCGGCGCCGGAATCCGCTGTTTGTATCACAAATTCAGACTTCGTCGAATACATGGGTGTTGCGACTGTGAAAAAATACCAACCGACCAGAGCGGTGGGGAGCAGAACAAAACAGGCAAGCCTCGTGAACAGCAGCGCGAGCTTTTTGCGTCGCCTTGCAGCGATCTGTTTTTGGATCGTTGTAATCTCAACGTTTCGGCGCTCAGACGGGGAAAGCGTCTGTGTAGACGGAAGGTTTTGTCCTGCAGCAGGAACGGTTTGGGGGAGTTGCTGAGACGGTGCTTTTTGAGATGCCGTCGTACCGTCTGGCTGAACCAACTCTAAGAGCGCTTCACGCTCGAATGGATCCAGACCGGCTTCGCGCAATTGACGCACAGCATCGAAGTCGGATGTGACTGCCATGCCCTTTTTCTGTGCCAATCGTCGCGCGACCCGCAGTTGGCGTCCGGTGATCCCTTCACGGCGTATCGCGTCGATCTCCTTTTGGATGTCCACAGTTGTCTTTTCAGCGGGTTGGGCCTGTTCCGTTACGGATGCGGCCTCCTGCTCGACAGGCTTCTGCGCGGCACCCGTTTTGGTGCGCCGAATGCGAAATTTTTTAGCCTTGGGTTTGGTAGTCATAAAGCTGCTTCGCCTCTTCCAAGGTGTCGAACATATGCAAATAGCCGTCCTTTAGAACCGCCGCCTTCTTAGCGAACCGTTCTAGCGTAGCAGGCTGGTGCGACACAATGATGATGGTGGTGGTTTCTAGCCGTTCGCGCAATAAGTCGCCGGCCTTTTTGTTAAATTCGACGTCAGTCGTTTGCGGCATGCCTTCGTCGATCAGGTAGATGTCAAAGTCCAAAGCCAACAACAGCGCAAAGGTCAAACGGGCCCGCATCCCTTGGCTGTAGGTGCCGACGGGCATGTCGAAGTATTCTTCGATCCCGCAAAGCCATCTACAAAACGCCTCCACATAGTCGGGATCAAGACCGTAAAGACGAGCGATATAACGGCTGTTTTCCATGCCCGTAAGTTTGTTGATCACACCGCCCATGAACCCAAGCGGAAAGGAAATCTTGCAGTTGCGATAAATGTTCCCTTCGTCAGGCTTCTCCAGACCAGCCATCATATTGATGAGTGTGGTTTTGCCGGTTCCGTTCGGGGCCAGGATGCCAAGCGAATTCCCCAATTCGACGCGGAAAGACACGCGGTCAAGGATCACCTTCCGCTGTGTGCCCGTCCAAAAGGACTTGCTGACATTCTCAAATTCCAGCATTTGGTCCTGCGTCGTTTGCCTGAACCCTCCCGTATTGATTACACAAAAGGGTTAACAGCCGTTGTTCGGCTGTGTTGTTTGACGCAACTATGGACTAACTCTTTGATAAAAGACAGATCAGGCCAAGTTTTTTAGCCCGATTGATCATTTATCAGCCGTCTTGCTTTTGAACGCGCGTCACTTTGCCCGCAATGATACTCAGAATGGCAGCGGCAAAACTGAACAAGGCACCCATCTTAGCGGCTTCCTGAACCGGGATATCCCCCAGCATGACAGAGCTGTCGAAGGCAACCGAAGCGATGAACAGCGAAACGGTAAAGCCAATCGCAGAGACACAGCCAACAACAAATAGATCAACCACCCTCATACCTTGAGGCAGTCCCAACTTCATAGGACCTGCAGCGATCCAGCCAAATAGGAGAACGCCAAGCGGTTTACCGATCATGAGTCCTGCAAGCACTAGCCAGGTTGGCGATCCAATGGATGAAAACTCGACACCGGCGTTGAGCAGGCCAAAGAAGAACAGAACGACCTCGACCGGATGTTTCAGCAGATGTTCGATGTGGTTCAGCAGGTCAGTGAGGTACTGTTCAGCCTCGGAGAAGATGCCAAAGGCGCGATCCGCATGTGGAATGGTCGGAACAATAGGCAACAGACCAAGGGCAGGGTGAATGCCTGCTTCTTGGAAGCCGTACCAGCTCAAGCAGCCGGCGATGAGGTAAGGCCAAAACGACAGTCTTTTGCGGACCCAGGTGGAGGTTGGGCGCGTTTCTTTGCCGCGGTCCATAATCTGGGGCAGACGGTTGAACAGGAAGTAAACAGCAGCGGCTGCGGCGACCGACAGCAGGAGCCATTCAGGAGCCAATTCACCTGAGGGATAGAACACTGCGAGGATGATCAAACCTGCGGCGTCATCTGCGATCGCCAGGAGCAGCAAGAAACGCACCGCAGGGTGGCCCGCACCAAAGACCAAACGGCCGACCAAATAACTGAAGGCAATGTCCGTTGCTGTGGGAATAGCCCAGCCTCGTGCCACTGCGTCATATGTCTCCGATCCCAAGAAATAAGCCAAGCCCAAGTAGACGGTGATTGGACCAGCCATGCCTCCAACAGTTGCAAATAAAGGCGTGGCGGCCTTTCGACCGCGGAGTGATCCATTTCTGAGGATCACCGCTTCCCAAACTTCTTTCGCCGCAATGGCAAAGAAGAAGGCCATAAGAACGTCGTTCACAAGATAGTGGAAGCTCAGAACTTTTTCGGTCGACACTTCCGTCATGCCGTAGTCGGCACCGTAGCTTTTGAGCCAATAACTGGTCTCAACCCCGACCCAATTGTTCAGCCAAAGTGGGTACTCAACTACGATGTGATAGCTATGCGCGTCGATGTTCGCCCAGACCAAAGCAATCAGCGCCCCGAGGATGAGCAAAATCGAGTAGTTGGTCACAAAGTTCCAGACGCGATACATGCTGTTCCCCCTTAGGCTTCTGGCTGAGCCTAATTCAAAGGTTAGATGCCTTCAACAAAGAAGCCGGGCTGGGTAAAGTTCGCACGTAACTAATGTGTGGGTGACACACCGGAGGTTCGTTTGAACACAAACCATGACTTTTCAGAACTTCTGAAACGCATAAGCGCGTGTACGATCTGCGACGGCTTGGAACTGGGTCCAAATCCTATCTTTCAGATTGATCAGAACGCAAAAATTTTGATTGTCGGGCAAGCGCCTGGGCGGATCACACATACAAAAAATCGCCCCTTCGACGACCCGTCAGGAGATCGTTTGCGTAGATGGCTGGGTGTTGATCGAACAACCTTCTATAATGACCCAAGGATGGGGATTTTCCCAATGGGTTTATGCTTTCCCGGTGGTGGCAAGGGGGGTGACGCGCCGCCTCGGAAAGAATGCGCTGATACTTGGCGTTTACCGGTGCTGTCCCATTTGCGGCAGGTTGAGCTGACTATCCTCATGGGGCGCTATGCCATCGATTGGCACGCTCCGAAACATAAGCGATCCTCTGTCGCTGGCGCCGTATCCTCCATTGACCCTGCGATTGCCAAGAGCATCATCCTTCCGCACCCAAGTCCGCGCAATATGCGCTGGTTTAAGAACCATCCGTGGTTTGATGCAGAGATCATCCCCGCATTGCAAAAACGAGTTGCGGCGATCTTGTCGCCTTGAAGTCCACTATCTGCCGCATTACGCGAGTAATGACCTGAGAAGAGGGCGCGATGGCCGAGACAGAGATTGATAAAGCGCATGCAAACATGTCCGCTAATCCGGACGACGATGCCGCGCGTTTGCGGTTTTATGAGCGTATCGCGGATTCTGAACTTTATCTCCTTCTGGCTGGAGAGCCGGACGGCGATCAGGTGTCGCCGGAACTGTTCGACGTCAAAGATCAAAAGTTTGCGCTGGTTTTCGATCGGGAGGAACGCCTATCGAGTTTCGTCGGCCGCGCCGCCCCTTATGCTGGTTTGCCCGGGCGTGGGCTGATTCAAATGTTGGACGGGCAAGATGTCGGGCTTGCGCTTAACTTAGAAGTGGCCCCATCAGCGATGCTGATCCCGCCGGATGCCGTCGATTGGCTCGCAGAAACTCTTCGCAACGCGCCTGAGGAAACCCAAGGGACGCTTTCCGAACTCCGGTCTCCGGGTTCTCTTCCTGAAGAGGTCGTAACCGGCCTCGACCGAAAGCTGGCCATCGCCGCTGGGCTCGCATCCCATGCCTATCTCGCGGGGGCAGTCTACAAAGAGGGTGGCGTCGGTCATATCCTCGCATTCGTCGATGCGCGGGATGGATCAGAGAAAGCCCTGGCCCATGCCGCAGGCGAAGCGCTGATATTCTCGGGAATCGAGGCGGGAACGATTGATGTGATGTTTGTCTCGTCGGGTGACGACGTGGCCGACATTCTTCGACGCGTCGGGTTGCGATTTGATCTGCCGGTGTCAGAACAACCGACCATGCCGGGCGCGCCCGGAATGGACCCCACAAAACCACCGAAACTGACCTAATACCCTGCCTGTCTGTCTACGACGTGTAAGAACGGCTCGCCCCGCTCGCCTCGTTTGATTTGTTGGGCGATCACTTGAGACGCTGTGTCAGCGCGTGTGGTGCTTGCGATATGCGGCGTCACAGTGACATTCGGATGGGACCAAAAGGGGTGATCTTTTGGTAGCGGCTCGACGTCAAACACATCCAATGTCGCATGAGCCACTTGCCCCCTGTCGAGCGCAGCCAAGAGGGAATCGTCGTCGATCAATGGCCCGCGTCCGGGGTTGATAACGAACCCTCCTCTCGCCAGTAAGCCAAGCGTTTCGGCGTTCAAGACATGTCGTGTGTCAGGCGTATCGGGCAAAAGGAGGATCACAACTTCTGCTCCGCTCAACGTGTCTCGCAGCCCGTCGTCGCCACTGAAGCATTCGATATTCTCGATCTGTTTTGGCGTACGGCTCCAGCCCCTTACTGGAAATCCTAAACCATGAAGAGCCTGCCCGCAGGCCGCGCCCAACGCGCCAATGCCAAGAATGGTGACAGTGCGTTGCGCCGCAATCGGCGGATAGACCGTATCGCGCCAAACACCATCTTGCTGCGTGATATGGGCATCCATTCCAAGGTGGTGGCGCAACGTATGGCCAACGACCCATTCCACCATGCCGGCGGTTAACCCGTGATCGACCATACGTAGGAGTGGTTGCGTCAAGGTTTCATTGCCGACAACCGTTTCGACACCGGCCCACAAACTCAGGACGGCTTTGGTTTTCGTGTAGGGGCGAAAATCGCTCACAGGCCCATTCGGGGCAAAGACGATGTAGTCGACCTCCGCAGGATCATGATCGCGAGAGAGGTCGACATCCAAACCTTCGGCATCGAAGGCAGTCATTAGCGTTTCTCTATACTCTTCCCAAGCGGCAGGCTTAGCCGAAAACATAACTTTCAACATCAACGCGGCCTATGGACGTGCGCGGATTGAACAAGCCCGAAGGCCACCATCAAGACCAACATGGCCGATCCTCCGTAGCTGACCAAGGGCAAAGGCACCCCAACAACCGGAGCCAAGCCAGTCACCATCGCCATGTTCAAGGCAAAGAACAAAAAGAAGGTCATGGCGATGCCTAAGGTCAAAAGGGATGCAAACCGATCTCGGTTGTTCACTGCCGACACGATGCAGAACAGAATGATCAGCAGGTAGAGCGTCAAAAGACCCATAGCGCCTAAGAAACCAAATTCCTCTGCGAGCGTGGTGAAGATAAAGTCGGTGTGCTTTTCGGGTAAGAAATTTAACCGGCTTTGCGTGCCTTGCATAAAGCCGCGGCCGGTCCAACCGCCAGAGCCGAATGCGATTTTGGCTTGGGTGATGTGATAACCCGCCCCAAGCGGATCGTTTGCTGGATCAAGGAAAGTGTCGATCCGCCGGTACTGATAGTCCTGCAGGATTTGGTAGGGCGTGCCGCGGGATTGGAACACGGCGAACACCAAGGATACACCCGTTAAGATCACGGTTGCAAAGTATGCCCAATGCACCCCAGCGAAGAACATCATCGCACCACCGCCAGCCACCAAAAGGAGCGATGTGCCCAAATCAGGCTGCGCCAAAACAAAATAGGTTGGGAGCATGATCAGGAAAACTGGGATCAAAACGTAAAGCGGATGCGATGTCTTTTTTGCAGGCAGCCAGTCATAGTAGGCAGCCAATATCATAACCATTGTGATTTTGGCCATTTCAGACGGTTGGAGGTCCATAAACCCAAGGTCCAACCAACGTTGTGACCCGTTACGCTCAACGCCAACAAATTCCACTGCAACCAGCAAGGCGATAGAAACCAGATAGGCGACGACGGACATGTTGCGCCAAAACCAAATCGGTACCATGGCCACGACTAACATGAGCGCTAGACCGACGGCGAAGCGTTCCATCTGAGGTTCCATCCATGGCTGGGCGGACCCTCCGGCAACGGAAAACAGCATCAGGAAACCGAACGAGGCGACCGCGATCAACAGCATGATCACGGGCCAGTTGAGGTACAACAGCTTCCGAAATCCCGTCGGGACGTATTTGGTGTTGTACTCTAAATAGCTCATCTAGGCGCGGTCCTGCGTCTTTCGACCGGGCACCACGAAATCTCTGATACGTCGTTGTTGCTCTTCAATCTCTGGCCGCGCAGCTGTCGGATAGGCGTCCAATGGAGGCGTGCCGCCATAGAGCGCTTGTAGGGTAATATCCCGCGCGATTGGGGCCGCTGCACGAGATCCGCCGCCGCCGTGTTCCACGACAACGGCAATCGCAAAACGAGGGTTTTCGACCGGTGCGAAATCAACAAATAACGCGTGATCTCGGCGTTCCCAAGGCAGGTCTTCGTTTTTTGTCACGCCATTGGCACGTTCTTCTTCGGTGATCCGGCGCACCTGACTGGTGCCCGTCTTTCCCGCCATCTGCATCCCGTCTGCCACGATCCGACTGCCATAGGCTGTCCCGCGGCGATGGTTGGACACATCAACCATGGAAGCGCGGATGCGGCGCAATGAATTTTCATTCAGTCCGAGGCTTTCGCCTAAACCGCTTGGTGTCTCGATCCCGTCGATGGATTTGATCAAGCGAGGTGTCACCTCCCGACCGGTCGCGATCCGAGCGGTCATCACAGCGAGTTGCAAGGGAGACGCCAAAACATAACCCTGTCCGATGGACGCGTTCACCGTGTCACCGATCCGCCAGTCTTCATTGCGCACGCGTTTCTTCCAGTCTTTGTCCGGCGCAAGCCCTGACGCGACAGCAGACAAAGGAAGATCGTGGCGCACACCAAGGCCCAGCTTGCGTGCCATCGCCGCCATCTTATCAATCCCGACACGTTGTGAGATGTCATAGTAATAGCAGTCGCAGCTCTGTTTCAGGCTTTCGTGCAGGTTGATATTCCCATGTCCCGCACGTTTCCAACAGTGGAATCGGGTGCTGAAAACATCGGTAAAGCCAGGGCAATAAACCGTTTCTTCGGCATCAACCACGCCATCTTCCAAGGCAGCCAGAGCCGTAATCATCTTGAAAGTAGATCCCGGAGGGTAGGTGCCTTGAACCGCCTTTGCGGCCAGCGGCCGATATTTGTTTTCGTTCAGATCACGCCAGTCTTTGGTGGAGATGCCACGAACAAATAGGTTCGGATCAAACGTCGGCGCCGACGCGATTGCCCTCAAGTCACCGTTCTCCAGATCGATCACGACCGCCCCTGCGCTTTCGCCGTTAAGACGCGCCTGAACGTAGCTTTGTAAATCGGCATCGATGGTCAATTGGATATCTTTGCCGCTTTCACCTTCGGCTCGGTCCAATTCCCGCATGACGCGACCCAAGGCGTTCACTTCAATGCGCTTTGTGCCCGCACTGCCGCGAAGGATCTGTTCTTCTTTCGCTTCAACGCCCGTTTTGCCGACCTGAAACTTTGGAATTTGAAGCAAAGGATCGTTGTCTTCGGAGAGATACCCTTGGCTCAGGTCGTAGTCGCTAACGGGGCCAACGTAACCAACAACATGGCTAAGGTCGGCGCCAAAGGGATAAACGCGGCTCAACCCCACTTCAGCGGAAATCCCAGGCAGGGCAGGCGCATTCACATTGATTTGCGCCACATCATCCCACGCCAAACGGTCGGCAATCGTTACGGGCACAAAGGGCGAGCGACGGTTAATCTCCTCCACCGCGCGTGCGATGGTCTCATCAGGGATATCCACGATCTCGGTCAGTTTGGCCAATACAGCTTCAACATCACCCGCATCTTCCCGAACCATGACGACACGGTAGTTCTGTTCATTGTCGGCGATGGGCTGGCCATTGATGTCAAAGATCAATCCGCGAGAGGGTGGCAAAAGCCGAATGTTAACCCGGTTTTCTTCGGCGAGCAGGCGGAATTGATCTGCCTGTTCGACCTGCATGGATTGCATGCGCCACCCAAGCAAACCGACAAAACCCACCTGCGCCGAACCAAGCAAAAGCGCTCGACGACTGATCATCCGTTCACTGAATGCCTGATCTTTGGCAGGACGTTTCATAGGCGATGCCCCAAACTATCAATCGCACCGGGCGTTGGTCTGCTGACCCCGAACACATAGTGCGCCAAAATCGCGACAACAGGGTAGCTCAAAATCGTGATCACCATCTGGATTAAGGTTAGACCCAAGGGCGGCGCATGAGTGAGTGCGATGAATAGGATCGCTCGGTACGCCAATGTGATCGCGACGATGCCGAGCGCGATGGAGCCCCACTCAAGCGCGGCTGGTGCGTTGCGAAGTTGGTTGGCGCGTTTGCGGAGCGACTCTGTTAGGATGATGACCAAGGCTGTCCAAAGACCCGGAGGCCTTTGGAACAAAAGGTCTGTCAGAAAGAAAAGCGCGACAATTGCGATAACTGGCGTGTAGTCCGGCCGCCGCGCAACCCAAACCAATGTCACCAAAAGCAAAAGATCCGGCCAAGGAATGATCTCAGGCCGCGCGTCTAGGGGCATCAATTGAAGAAAAATCAAAAGGACACAAATGCCGACGTAGACAGCGCGGCCGATCCAGATCTGCATGTTCGGAGTTTCAGCCATCTGTCGCCTCGGCTGTTTCTTCCAGAACGTCTTCAATCAGGGCATCAACCTCGTCGGTCGCAAGTAGCCCGCCGGGATCTTCGATAACTTCATGCGGTTGCGCCCGTAGGACTCGGAGGAACTCAAGGCGCTCATAGTCGGCGGACAGACGAACACGCAATCTATTGTCCGTCCCAAGTGCGACTTGTCCGACCAGCAAATCCGACGGGAAAACGCCACCATCGCCAGAAGAGATGACACGGTCACCGGGGCGGACCAAACCGGGGTCTTCGATGAACTCCAAAAGGGGATTCAAAGTGTTGTCGCCTGCCAATATCGCCTTCTGACCGCTTGGCTGGACGGTCACGGGAATACGGCTTGAGGTATCAGTCAAAAGGATCACGCGGCTGGTATCCTGACCCACACCACTGATCCGTCCGACAAGGCCGATCCCATCCATCGTTGGCCAGCCATCAATGATCCCATCCCGCGCACCAACGTTGATCAGCACCGACTGTCGGAAAGGCGATCCGCTATCTGTCACAACTACGCCAGTGATATAGGTCAGCTTCGGATCAAGGCTGACCTTGTTCAGATCGAGCAAACGTGCGTTTTCCTGTTCAAGCTGAAGCGCTGCCTCTTTCCACGCCTTCATCTGCTGTAGCTCGCGACGGAGATTGTCGTTTTGTTCGGCAAGCTGCTGATAGCTCTGAAAATCTCGCACCAGATCGATAGCGCCTGTCACTGGCGCCATCGCCCAATCAAAGGAGGGGACAACCTCGTCAATCACGGCTGCACGGAAGCGTTCAACCCTTGGGCTATCGATCCGCCACACCAAAAAAACCCCCAACAGCAAAAACACAAAGAGCCCGACCAGCAGTCTGCGGATCGGGCCGATGAAATCTTCGCTTTTGTTGTCGCGTGCCAAGGTCAGATGTCCTCGGTCCTGTTAAAATCGGCGGTTAGCTTTCGTAGTCTATCACATGACGCAGCTGTTTTTCATACTCTAGCGCCTTGCCGGTGCCCAAAGCCACACAATTGAGCGACTCGTCAGCGACGGAAATGGCGAGACCGGTCTGCTCGCGCAGGGCGAGGTCGAGTTGACCAAGCAGCGCGCCACCACCTGTTAGCATGACGCCACGGTCGACAATGTCGGCTGCAAGGTCGGGCGGCGTTGCTTCCAAAGCGGTCATCACAGCTTCGCAAATTTGTTGCACCGGCTCGGCAAGAGCTTCAGCCACTTGGGCCTGTGAAATTTCGGATTCTTTCGGTACGCCGTTCAGCAGGTCACGACCACGGATGTGCATTGAGCTGCCCCGCCCATCATCTGGCATACGGGCGGTGCCGATCGACGTTTTGATCCGCTCGGCCGTGGATTCACCGATCAGAAGGTTATGCTGGCGGCGGAGATAGTTGACGATCGCCTCATCCATGCGGTCACCGCCCACACGCACGGACCGTGCATAGACGATATCACCGAGGGACAGAACGGCCACTTCGGTCGTACCCCCGCCGATATCGACAACCATGTTGCCGGTTGGGTCAGTGATCGGCATGCCTGCACCGATTGCGGCCGCAATCGGTTCGGCGATTAGGCCGGCGCGACGCGCACCTGCGGAAAGAACGGATTGGCGGATCGCACGTTTCTCAACCGGCGTCGCACCATGGGGGACGCAAACAATGATCTTCGGTTTGGAGAATGTGGAACGCTTCGCTACTTTGCGGATGAAGTGCTTGATCATCTCTTCCGCTGTGTCGAAGTCTGCAATGACGCCATCTCGCATCGGGCGGATAGCTTCAATGCTACCCGGTGTCCGGCCCAACATCATCTTGGCGTCTTCGCCGGTTGCCAGAACTTTCTTCTGACCGTCTTTGACGTGATAGGCGACGACGGAAGGTTCTGACAAAATCACCCCTTTGCCTTTCACGTAGACAAGAGTGTTTGCCGTGCCGAGGTCAATCGCCATGTCGGACGAAAATAGACTGCCGAAAATTGCCATATGAGGGTGTTCCCGTTCCCTAAACTTCTCAGGCTCGCGATTCTGACGATCCGCAAGAACGAACCTTCTTATAAAGGGTGGATGGGATTGGCGAAAGGCCTCATTCCGCAACGTTCAGCGCAAAAGTGCCGGTTGTGAAAATCGAACATTTCTTAGGCAATATCGATGGTTGTATTGGTCAGTCTGTCAGTTTTTATACATTTCCGAGAAAATTGGGCTCCGACCTTGCGATCGAAGCCCAATCTAGACGTCGTTAAGCGTCAACATCCTTATAACTCACGCCCTTGGTGTCGTAGCCAGGTTCTGATTTCTCACGACGGACCAGCAAGCGGTTCAGAGCGTTGATGTAGGCCTTCGCACTTGCCACAACTGTATCCGTATCTGCCGATTGGCCAGTCGCGATCCGACCCTCTTCCTCCATTCGGACGGATACGGTCGCTTGCGCGTCTGTCCCTTCTGTCACTGCGTGTACCTGATAAAGCTGCAGGCGGGCGTTATGCTCAACAAGAGTCTTCACGGCTTGGAAGGTCGCATCAACGGGGCCGTCGCCTGTTGTCGTGATGCTTTTTTCGTCACCGTCAATCTCCATCACCATCTCTGCCGATTGCGGTCCGTCAGTGCCGCAAACAACGCGCAAGGACTTGAGCTTCAACCGGTCTTCTGCATCTTCGTTTGACCGCATCAAGGCGATCAAATCGTCGTCGTAGACTTCTTTCTTGCGGTCAGCCAAATCCTTGAAACGGACAAAGACATCTTTCAACTGGTTGTCGGCCAGATCGTAGCCAAGCGCTTCCAATTTCGACCGCAGCGCAGCGCGGCCGGAATGTTTGCCCAAGGGCAGAGACGTTCCAGACAGGCCCACGTCTTGCGGGCGCATGATCTCGAAGGTTTCAGCGTTCTTCAGCATTCCGTCTTGGTGGATGCCGCTTTCATGGGCAAAGGCGTTCTTGCCAACAATGGCTTTGTTGAACTGGACCGGAAAGCCGGACACTGTCGCCACACGACGTGAGATGTTCATGATCTTAGTTGTGTCGATACCAGTGGCATATGGCATAATGTCATGCCGCACCTTAAGCGCCATGACGACTTCTTCCAACGCCGTATTCCCTGCGCGTTCGCCTAAGCCGTTGATTGTGCATTCAATTTGTCGCGCGCCGCCCTCAACAGCGGCCAATGAGTTCGCTGTCGCCATGCCAAGATCATTGTGGCAGTGGGTTGCAAAAATGATATCGTCCGCACCCGGCACTTTCTCGATCAACATGCGGATCAGATCAGCGGATTCAACCGGAGCGGTGTAGCCAACCGTGTCAGGGATGTTGATTGTGGTCGCGCCTGCCTTGATCGCAATTTCAACCACGCGGCACAGGTAATCTTCTTCGGTGCGGGTCGCATCCATGGGCGACCATTGCACGTTGTCACAAAGGTTGCGGGCGTGGGTGACAGTGTCGTGAATCCGTTCTGCCATCTCATCTTGGTTGAGGTTTGGGATTGCGCGGTGCAGGGGCGAGGTGCCGATAAACGTGTGAATACGCGGCGATTTCGCGTGTTTCACAGCCTCCCAACAGCGGTCGATGTCTTTGTAGTTGGCGCGGGCCAAGCCACAGATCGTGGAGCTTCTCGCCTGCTTGGCAATCTCTGTCACGGCGGCAAAATCGCCTTCTGAAGCAATCGGAAACCCGGCTTCGATAATGTCGACGCCCATGTCATCCAACATCTCTGCGATTTCGAGTTTTTCCTCATGCGTCATCGTCGCACCAGGGGATTGTTCGCCGTCACGCAACGTCGTGTCGAAAATCAGTACTTGGTCAGTCATTTTATGTAGTCCTTAGCTTTTTGAGATATTTGGCGCTGATCCCCTCTGAGCGGTCGCGCCAAGAAGGCACGCTCAGAGGCTGCTAAGGAGTAGCTCTGTTAGGGCCAGCGAGGGTGCTGGTGTGATTTTCGCCTTCGTCAACATGAGCGCGACTATAGCGTCGGTTTTTCTGGGGGGAAGAGGTTTTTTGTGGGCGCTGCCCACACCCGAGGTATTTTTGCTCAAAAGAGAATGAGGGTGGTCGGAGGACAAGTGACACCTAGGTAGCACAAGCATGAAAAGAGCACTTTGTATTGGCGCCTCTGGCGGGATCGGACAGGCATTGGTGACAGAGCTTCGCCAGCGCGGGTTTGAGGTTGATGGGTTATCGCGGAAGGCGGATGGGTTGGACATTACTGATCCTGTGTCGGTGGAAGCGATGCTGTCAAAACTGAGTGGGCCTTATGATGTTGTGTTTGTCGCGACAGGGGTTTTGGCATCGAACGGCGCGCGGCCTGAGAAGGCGCTTTCAGCGATCACCGAGGAGCAGATGGCTGAGGTTTTTGCGGTGAATGCGATTGGGCCTGCGTTGATCTTAGGGCGTTTGGGACGGTTGTTGCGCAAGGACGGCGCTCCACGGATTGGTGTGTTGTCGGCGCGGGTGGGGTCGATTGGCGATAATCGGATTGGTGGATGGCATAGTTATCGGGCCTCGAAAGCCGCCGTGAACCAGATCGTGCGGGGGGCGGCAGTTGAATTCGCGCGGACCCACAAGGGATCTGTTTGTGTTGCCCTGCATCCGGGCACGGTTGAGACACCCTTCACCGCAAACTACGCGGGGCGTCATAAGACGATGCCAGCGAGTGAAGCAGCGTCCGCTTTGGTCGATGTTTTGCTTGCCCTGTCGCCTGAACAGAGCGGTGGGTTTTTCGACTATGCAGGTAAAGAGGTGCCTTGGTGAGATTGGTCCTTGTTTTGGGGGATCAACTCTCCCCGAATTTGTCAGCATTGCGAAGCGCCGATAAAGCCACCGATGTGATCATCATGGCAGAGGCCTTGGGCGAGGCCAGCTATGTGCGGCATCATCCGAAAAAGATCGCATTGATCTTCGCAGCGATGCGAAAGTTTGCCGCGCAATTGCGCGCCGAAGGATGGCAGGTTCGGTATTCGAAGCTTGACGATGAGGATGCGCCGCAAACACTCAACGAAGCCTTATTGCAGGGAGCGGAAGCTGTCGGTGCGACAGAGGTGATCTGCACCGAGGCGGGCGAGTGGCGGGTGATTGATGCTTTGGCAGAGTTGCCTTTGACCGTGACCACTTTGCCGGACGATCGCTTTCTGTCGTCAAATCAGGAATTTGAAAGTTGGGCCGAAGGGCGCAAGCAATTGAGGATGGAGTATTTCTATCGCGATATGCGTCGCAAGACCGGGTTGTTGATGGAGGGCGATCAGCCTGCGGGTGGCCAGTGGAATTATGATCACGACAACCGGAAGGCACCACCAAAGTCAGTCGAGGTTGAGGGGCCTTTGCGGTTTGAGCCTGATGCTGTGATGCGGGAGGTTTTGGACCTCGTCGCTGCGCGGTTTGGGGAAAATTTTGGCACGTTGGAGCCGTTCTGGTTTGCGACGGATGCGAAGCAAGCGCAGGCACATTTGGACCATTGGATCGCGACCGGTTTGGCAGGGTTTGGCGACTATCAGGATGCGATGCTTTTGGGGCAGCCGCATTTGTATCATGCGCATATCGGGTTATATCTGAATATCGGCCTGCTTGATCCGTTAGAGGTGTGTCAAGCGGTTGAAAAGGCTTGGAAAGAAGAGTTGGCACCGCTCAATGCCGTTGAGGGATTTATCCGTCAGGTGATCGGGTGGCGCGAGTATATTCGCGGTATCTATTTCCTGCAGGGGCGGGACTATGTCGCGCGCAATGATCTGGGCCATAGCCGTGATTTGCCTGCCAGCTTCTGGGGGCAAAAGACGTGGATGGCCTGTATCGAAGCGGCGGTGGGGCAGACGCGCGATGAAGCCTATGCACATCATATCCAACGTCTGATGATCACAGGGAATTTCGCGCTACTGGCCGGCATTGATCCGTATCAGGTGCATGAGTGGTATTTGGCGGTTTATGCCGATGCGTTTGAGTGGGTTGAGGCACCGAATGTGATAGGGATGAGCCAGTTTGCGGATGGCGGGATTGTTGCGTCGAAACCCTATGTGAGCAGCGGAAATTACATCGATAAGATGTCGAATTACTGCAAGTCCTGTTCCTACAAGGTGAAACAGAAAACTGGGCCGGATGCGTGCCCGTTTAACCTGCTTTATTGGCATTTTCTGGATCGCCATTCGGAGAAATTCAGTGCCAATCCACGTATGGGAAATATGTATCGCGTCTGGGATCGGATGGCCGAAGACAGGCGGGCTCAGGTCTTGTCAGATGCCGATAATTGGTTGGCAAAGCTGGATGCGGGCGAGGTGGTTTGAGCGGGTAAAACCCAGTAAAACCTTGTACACCGTGCGTACACACGCCGTACACGGGGCGTAAGTACAAAATGGCTTACTGATCGTCGGTTTGCGCTGGTGCCGGGGTCGTGGTGCCACCGGGCAAAAGTGCTCCATCTGCCCATTCGCCAGTGGCTTGTTCGCCGGTTGCATAGCGCATTGTTCCGGGCCCTTGTCTGCGGCCGCGCAGGAATGTGCCCTCGTAGACGTCGCCATTGGTATAGGTCGCGACACCCGTTCCACTGATTTCACCCTCGAGCCAATCGCCAACATAGGTGAAACCGTCTGGTAAAGTGATGCTACCAGTGCCATGGCGTTGGCCATTCATGAAACCGCCCTCATAGACCGTGCCGTCGGCATAAGTGGCAACACCTTGCCCGTTGCGTTGCCCCTCGGCCCAATCACCAACATAAGTATACCCGTCGGAGTAGGTCATTTTGCCAGTGCCATGGTTCTTGGCGTTGAGGAAATCGCCTTCATAGACAAGACCATTGGCATAGATTGCTTTGCCAGGGCCGTTGATGACACCGTTTTGCCAACTGCCCTCATAGCTTGAGCCGTCGGCATAGGTGATTATACCTTCGCCGTCTGCGAGATCGGATTTGAATGAACCGACGTAAACCGATCCGTCAGGATAGGTGATTTCGCCTTGGCCATCGATTTTGCCGTCGACCCAAGAACCGGCATAAAAGTAGCCATCGGTACCTTGAAACGTGCCTTGACCATGGCGGCGGTCAGCATCAAACCCGCCGATGTAAACGTCGCCGTTTGCGTAGGTGACGGAGCCAGAGCCCTGCCTTTGGCCGCCGAGCAGCGTGCCTTCGTAGACGTCGCCGTTGGGCTGGGTCAGTTTGCCTTCGCCTTCGATCTGGCCTTCGACCCATGATCCTTCATAGATCAGGCCATCGGCCATGGTTATCTTGCCAAAGCCGTCACGTTCGCCGTTGGACAGGTTGCCTTCGTAAACGGAACCATCTGGGTAGGTGATCTTACCATCGCCTTCCTTGACGCCATTGATCCATGGCCCTTCGTAGACATAGCCGCCGGGGCTGCGCAGTGTGCCCACACCGTTATGCATGGCATTACGGAATTCGCCTTCGTAGCTCACGCCATTGGCATAGTTTGCGATGCCACGACCGGTGATGTTGCCAGCCACCCAATCGCCTTCAAAAGTGCCGCCATCGGCAAAAGTGATTTTGCCGGTGCCGTCGGGTTTGCCGAGCGCGAATGTACCTTCATAAATCGAACCGTTAGGGAAACGGGCTGTGCCTTGGCCTCTGATTTCGCCTTCGAACCATTCGCCGCTGTATTCATATCCGTTGGGAAGGCGGTATGTGCCTTGGCCATGCTGCTTGCCGTTCACAAAGGTGCCTTCGTAAACGCCGCCATCATCATATTGCTTGATTTCGATCGCTTGTGACAGAACGGGGCTGGCCATAACTGCGATGCCAAGGGCCAAACCTAGAGATGTTCCAAAGCGCTGCATGTGAATCCTCATTCCCGTTCCCGACGGGTAGGTTAATCGAGGCGACCCACGCTGACAACGGGGTCAATCCGCGCATTCGGCTTTCCCTTGCCGTTCAGTCTGCTAAATCAGTCTCGATCCTGTAAGGAACGCTGGAAATGGACAACTTTCGACTGACGATGGCACAGCTGAACCCCACAGTAGGGGATTTGGCGGGCAATTGTGCCAAGGCCAAAGCGGCTTGGGATGAAGGCAAGGCGGCGGGTGCTGACCTGGTGGCGCTGCCAGAGATGTTTGTGACCGGGTATCAGACGCAGGATTTGGTGCGTAAACCGGCCTTTGTGGCGGGTGCTTTGGCGCATGTGGAGCAGTTGGCGAAGGATTGCGCGGATGGTCCAATCCTGACAATTGGGGCGCCGTTTTTGAATGGGGAGCGCTTGCACAATTCCTATTTCGTTCTGAAGGGCGGTGAGATTGCGAGCCGGATGGACAAGCATTTCTTGCCGAATTTCAATGTCTTTGATGAGGTCCGCCTGTTCAATCGCGGCGAAATCTCTGGCCCGTTTGCGGTGGGTAACGATGGGCCGCGGCTGGGGTCTCCGATCTGTGAGGATGCCTGGTATCCGGATGTGTGCGAAGCGATGGTCGAGGCGGGGGCCGAGGTGCTGTTGGTGCCGAACGGGTCGCCCTATTTCCGCGACAAGTTCCCAATCCGCTTGATGAATATGGTCAGCCGTGTGGTCGAGAATGATGTGCCGTTGGTGTATCTCAACATGGTTGGTGGGCAAGATGACCAGATGTTCGATGGTGGGTCCTTTGTTTTGAACCGCTCGGGCAAGCTGGCCGTGCAACTGCCGGTCTTTGATGAGGTTATCGTGCAGGTCGATTTTGTGCGTGGCGAAGAGGGCTGGGAAGCCCAGGAAGGCCAGCGTGAGGTTTTTCCGGACAGCCTCGAACAAGATTATCGGGCGATGGTGGAAAGCCTGCGCGATTACATGGGAAAAACCGGGTTCCAGAAGGTTTTGCTAGGGCTGTCTGGCGGGATCGACAGTGCGATTGTGGCGACGATTGCCGCTGATGCCTTGGGACCGGAGAATGTGCGCTGTGTGATGCTTCCGTCAGAATACACTTCGCAAGGGTCTTTGGATGATGCGCAAGGCGTAGTGGATGCTTTGGGCTGCAAATTCGACATGGTGTCGATTGCGGGACCGCGGGCGGCGGTGACGGAGGCGCTGGCGCCTTTGTTTGAAGGGTTAGAAGAAGGTCTGACCGAGGAGAATATCCAGTCGCGCTTGCGCGGCCTGCTGTTGATGGCGCAGTCAAACAAGTTTGGCGAAATGCTGCTGACCACCGGTAATAAATCCGAGGTGGCCGTCGGATATGCGACGATCTATGGCGATATGTCAGGCGGGTATAACCCGATCAAAGACGTGTATAAAACGCGGGTGTTTGAGACCTGCCGCTGGCGCAACGCAAATCACCGACCTTGGATGAAGGCGCCGGAGGGTGAGATGATCCCTGTTTCGATCATCGACAAGCCGCCCTCGGCAGAGTTGCGACCCGATCAGAAGGACGAGGATAGTCTGCCACCTTACGATGTGTTGGACGGCATTCTCGAGATGCTGGTCGATCGCGAGATGTCTGTCGCTGACTGTGTTGAAGCGGGCTACGACCGAGAGACTGTGAAACGGGTGGAGCACCTGCTCTACATCAGCGAATATAAGCGGTTCCAGTCGGCTCCGGGCACGCGGTTGTCGGATCGGGCGTTCTGGCTGGATCGACGCTATCCGATTGTGAACCGCTGGCGGGATAGCGGCTGACGCTCGCGCTGCCGCGCATCGCCCCACCCGCCATCCCTTTGGCGGCGCTGGCAGTCTGTGGTAGAGTGCGTAAATGTCAGAGAATAAGACCCAACCGACCGAAGTCAGCGTTGATGAATTCATTGCAAACGTCATGCCGGATAGGAGGCGCGAAGATGCGCTGATCCTGAACCAACTTTTCAAGGACGTGACGGGGTGGCAGCCTCAGATGTGGGGCCCGACGATGATCGGATACGGGTCGTATCATTACATTTACGACAGTGGGCGAGAGGGCGACAGCGTTGCCACGGGATTTAGTCCGCGAAAAGCGAACCTCGTCCTTTATATCATGCCTCGGTATCAGGATTTTGGTCATATTCTCGACAAGCTTGGAAAACATAAGCTCGGCAAGGCGTGTCTCTATATCAATAAACTCGCAGACGTGGATATCGACGTGGTGGCAGAGATCATCCGCGCAGGCGTAGACGATTTGGGGACCCGCTGGCCGATCACCCCAAGCTAAACTGGACAAACGGTCAATAGCATGGTCAATGGCGCTCGATAGGAGACCATGATGACCACGACTCGTTTCGCCCCTTCGCCCACTGGCTGGCTGCATATCGGCAATCTGCGTGCTGCGCTGTTTAACTATGCGATTGCGCGGCAAGCGGGGGGGGAGTTTATCCTTCGGATCGACGATACCGATCCTGAACGCTCCAAAGAGGAATATGTCGAGGGGATCAAAGAGGATCTGACTTGGTTGGGTCTGACTTGGGACCGAATTGAACGCCAGTCTGAACGGTTGGACCGGTATGCGGTGGCGAAGGACAAGCTGATCGAGATGGGTCGGCTTTATGAGTGTTTTGAGACGCCAACGGAATTGGACCTGAAGCGCAAGAAGCAGCTCAATATGGGCAAGCCTCCGGTCTACGACCGCGCCGCTCTGGACCTGACGGAGGCGGAGAAAGAGGCGTTCCGTGCCGAGGGCCGCAAGGGCCATTGGCGGTTTAAGCTGGATCACGCGCGGATTGAGTGGACCGACGGTATTTTGGGCGACATCAGCATTGATGCGTCTTCAGTGAGCGATCCGGTATTGATCCGTGGCGACGGTCAGGTTCTCTATACGCTGGCGTCTGTTGTGGATGACACGGAGATGGGGATTACCGATGTAGTGCGCGGGTCGGACCATGTGACCAACACGGCGACCCAAATTCAGATGATTGAATCTCTTGGGGGTGCTGTCCCTCGGTTCGCGCATCATTCGCTACTTACTGGGCCTCAGGGTGAAGCCTTGTCGAAGCGACTTGGTACGTTGGCCTTGCGCGATTTGCGCAAGAATGGGTTGGCTCCAGAGGCGATCTTGTCGCTTATGGCGCGGTTGGGGTCTTCTGATCCGGTTGAGCTGCGCGCGAATGTGCAAGAGGTGGTCGACGGGTTCGATCTGTCGAAATTCGGCTCGGCCCCGACGAAGTTTGATGCGGATGATCTGGGCCCACTGACCGCGCGACATTTGGCGACGCTTTCTGCTGCGGATGTGGCGGAGGCTTTGGCAGGCGCGAACGTTCCGGCAGAGGTGCAAGAGCCGTTTTGGGCTGTGGTGAAGGAAAATATATCAACCCTTGGCGATTTGCCGGAGTGGTGGGCCCTGTTCCGCGATGGAGCCACGGCTTTGGTCGATGACGAAGACAAAGACTTTATCGCGACAGCCTTTGATATGCTGGGGGAGCCGCCATACACGGATCAAACGTGGTCAGAGTGGACCGCGGCGGTGAAAGAGGCCACGGGTCGTAAGGGAAAGGGGCTGTTTATGCCTTTGCGGAAAGCCGTTACTGGGCGTCAACGCGGGCCGGAGATGGCTGACGTGATGCCGTTATTGCAGGTGAAGCCGCGGGTTTAGGGGGGGCTTGATGGCCGGGTAGTGGATTTTCGGACCTTGCTATCAACTGCCACTTTAACCATTCAGTTACATCAACCGGGGTGCAATTGGTATTGGATCTCAAATATCTCGGACAGTTGCTGTGACATCCAACCCGCAACATGGTTATTGTCGACGAAGATTGGGCGGCCATTGACAATAGCATCGCACTTATCATTTGCGCAAAACTGATCAACTAAAGAAATGCGCCTTGCACCTAGCTCTTCTGATCGTTCAAATGCCTCAAATAATTGCGCAAATGTCTTTTCGTACTCCCTTCTTGATTGATGCACTGGCCAGTCTCGACCAAAAGCTAAATTTTTTGCCAAAGTGCGGGGAACATTTTGGGGGCTGGCAAAAAATGGTTCGACCAATACTACTTCTGCGCCGCTATGTGAAAAATCACTAATTGTTGCCTCAAGTTCCTGAACAAATGCCTCAGCAGCAGCAGTCCCACTGACCCATTGACCCCTATGAGACACACCGCCTTCATATGGTTGTCGCCAAATCGAAATCATCATAACCGTTTCGATGAATGAATTGTCAGCGAGCAATGCGATAGCATTTTGGGCTTGTAGATTGCATTGCGCACCGCCCATGCCGGTGACCGGTAAGCAGCCGGGCGAAAACGTAAAAAAAGCACTACGCCCAGTTTTCGTTAGCCAAATGTCTATTGCTTCAGCATAAGAATTAGCATGGCTATCGCCGTAGACCAACATGTCAGGTGAGGCATCGGGATCACCCAAAACACACAACGTATCGATAGATGACATAAGACCTATGCAGTTTCGAAAAGACGTTGCGGCGTCAGCTTGAGAAGCGAGTGCAAGATTAACTTGTTCAGAAAACCGGTTCGGTAATCCATTGATATTGAAGATCAGCGCGGTGGTAGCAATCATAACGGCAGACGAACCGCCAAAAACAGCGAGAAAGTCACGTGGATTTCCTAGCCAGCGTCCGGTCCTGATGGGTCTCTCTACAAATTGGTAAATCATCCATGCCAAAACAAACGATAAGCAAAAACCGGTTAGGCGCCATTCCAAAGTAAATGTTTGCACATTTTCCTTTATAAGGATCATGATTGGCCAGTGGACCAGATACAATGGATACGAAATCAGCCCAATCCAAACCAATGCTCGGACCGACATCATTCGTGTCACTAGAGCCTCTTGATTATAGCCCCCGAGTAAAAGAAAAACCGCTCCCAGCGAGGGCAGCAAGGCGAACCAACCGGGAATAAGTGTCAAGGGCGTGTATAGAAAAATGCTGACCGCGATGAGGCCAAGGCCGAGCGGGCCGCACAAGATTAACCAGTTTCCACGTGGTGGCCATTTCAAACAGCTGATGGATAAAATACTGCCGAGCAGCAGTTCCCATGCACGGGTGGGTAAAAGATAAAAGGATGCCCACGTCTTCAAAGGAGTCATAATGACTCCCAAAACGAATGATATCAGTGTTACGATCACAACGGCTGTGAAGAGCCATGTCGGCCGGACTCGATAGACTAGCAAGCAAAACACTGGAAACAAAAAGTAAAACTGCTCTTCGACCGATAGTGACCACATATGAAGCAAAGGCACCGAACCTGCTTGCAAGCCGAAATAGTTTACATTTCGCCAAAAATAAAAATTGACAACGTATAGCTGCGATAGCAGTGCCTCTAGACCCAATTCCCGGTACATATCCGGCAGAAGAAAAAAGTACCCTGCTCCAACATATAACAAGAGTGTCAACGTCAACGCTGAATACAGCCTACGGAATCGCTTGTACAAGAAGTTGCCAATCCGGAAGCAACCTTCTTGGAGATCTCGCACGATTATTGTCGTGATCAAAAAGCCAGATATGACAAAGAAAACGTCTACACCTATGAACCCAGCTTTGCCTGACGACAAAAGGTCAAAATGAAAGATTGTCACCAATAAAATTGCAAGTGCGCGCAATCCGTCAATATCAGTGCGGTATTTCACTCGTAAGGTCCAAAAATAGCAAAATAGTCAACAATTTGTGTCGCAATAGCAGAAAATCATTCTTGACGCCAACCGTTTGAATCGTGCAGCCAATTGGGGTGTCTAATGTGCCGCTTTATTGAGCCATATAGCCTCGTCCAAACGTATACAGTTTTTGGATTTTTGTTCTCTTGTGGTTGCAGATATCAGGTGTCGCGCAGAATTAGTCTTTTGGAGTTCGATTCAGTCTCTGACTACACTGCCTAGAAAATAAATATCTCTTTCCATATTTAAGAACCTCTCCCCCCACCCAATCAACCACCTTGCGTCTAGCCCAAAAACTCGGGACAGTCGCCCAAAAGGAGACATCCCCATGTCCGAAGCAAAATTCCTCGAAGGCAGTCTGTTCAAACATATCTCGGTGATGTCGTTGACGGCGTCGTTTGGCTTAATGGCTGTGTTTTTGGTTGATTTTGTCGACATGATTTTCATCTCAATGCTGGGTAAGGCGGAACTGGCTGCTGCCATTGGATATGCGGGCGCAATTTTGTTCTTTACCGCCTCCTTCAGCATCGGCATGTCGATTGCGGCGGGGGCCTTGGTGGCGAGGGCTTTGGGGGCTGGAAACGAAGATCTGGCAAAGAGGCAAGCGACGAATGCGCTGGTAATTGGTGTGATCTTGGGCAGCCTCTTTGTACTCGCGGTCTGGATCTATGCTTATGAATTGACAGCCCTTTTGGGCGCGGAAGGTGAGACGCTCGATCTTGCGGTGAACTATCTGCGGATCATTGTGCCTTCCCTGCCGATCTTGATGATTGGCATGGTCGGCAGCGCGATTTTGCGGGCGCATGGGGATGCGCGGCGCGCGATGATGGCGACGATTTATGGCGGGTTGGTCAATGCGGTGCTTGATCCAATCCTGATCTTTGGCCTTGATCTTGAACTGACGGGCGCGGCGATTGCATCGGTTTGTGCGCGGATCACGATTGCGGTGACGGCGATTGTTCCGGTGATCAAGGTCTATCAGGGGATCAATCGACCGTCCTTTTCAACGTTTGTTCCTGACATCTCACCCGTGATGGCCATTGCCTTTCCGGCGATCCTGACTCAACTCGCGACGCCGATTGGGTCGGCCTATGTCACGCGGACAATGGCGACCTTTGGCGAAGAGGCCGTGGCGGGCATGGCGATTGTGGGGCGGATGACGCCGGTAGCATTCGGCGTGCTGTTTGCCTTGTCCGGAGCGATTGGGCCGATAATTGGGCAGAACGCAGGAGCAGGCAAGGATGACCGAGTGAGAGCCGCTTTCCGCGATGGGATTTACTTCACGGCGGGCGTCGTTGTTTTGGTTTCGATCATACTCTACCTTCTTAGGCCGTTTTTCGTCACGCTTTTTGCACTGGACGGCTTGGCGCTAACGTTGGTGTTCCTGTTTGCTGGTCCCCTGTCTCTGACCTTCTTTTTCAACGGCGTGATCTTTGTGGGGAATGCGGCCTTCAACAACCTAAACCACCCCTACTATTCAACTTGGATCAATTGGGGCCGCCATACCGTTGGCACGATCCCCTTTGTGATGTTGGGCGCGTCATTGGCGGGGGCACCGGGTGTTTTGATTGGGCAGGCTGCGGGTGGTTTGGTCTTTGCCGCTATAGCTTACGTCCTGGCGATGCGCGTGATGGAGAAGGGCGAGACGCATGAGGCGACCGAGTTCGAGCGCGAGGGGCGGTTACATCGGTTGCTTCACAACCGTCGGTAATTTTGACAGATGGTGGTCGACCAGATCGAGCGCGTCTGGGCTGACCTGCACATAGCGCGGGTAGATCGGGTTTTGGCGGTCATTTAGCGCCGGCGTGTCCCATCGATCGGTGGTTTTGAAAAACCGTTGCACGCCGTCTTCGCCAAAGTGTTCCAAGAAACCGTCAATGATGACGTCGAGATAGCTAAGCAGGAAAGGGCGTGTCAGAGCGCCATCTGCGATCTTAGCAGGTTGGCCTTGGTAGACAGCAGTGGGTGCCGATTGTCCCATGGCATTGGTCACGTCGATACGGTCATATTGATGCTCGCGCAGGTCCAAGGCGGCCCAGTCTCCGTTTGGGACGCAAGCTAACAGACCTTCGATTTCCGTATCAGCGCTGGGCAGGACCGATAGGAACGCAACATTTCGCTCTTTTGATTGCTGCCAAACGCGTTTCCAGCCTTTCAAAGTGGCTGGACGCGGATTGGCGTAGTCATGCGTTTGTAGGTTGACGAGGCTGCCATAGCCAAAGAATTGCGGGTCGGTCATTCTCTGGCTCTTAGCACCTGCGCGGGGTGTGCGGCCAGAGGGCGGATGGCGAAAGCGAGGCCAGCAAGAAGCGATACGGCGATGCCTCCGGCGATGACGGTCAGTGCGTTGGTCCAGATGACCGCGTAGTCGTTTTCCATCACAAAGGTTTGGATGGCCCAAGCGCCAGCGATCCCAGCGGCAAGCGCGACGATGCCAGCGGAAAGACCGAGGATGAGCGAGCGCAGCGCAAAGCTCCGGATAATCTGGCTGCGCGGCGCACCGATGGTTTTAAGGACAGCCGCTTCGAACGTGCGGGCGCGTTCGCCAGCGGCGGCCGCCCCGATCAGGACCAGAAAGCCGGTCAAAAGAGTGGCAAGTGCGCCATATCGGGTGGCAGCGGCGACCCTTTCGACGAGGCTGCTAACTTGATCCACAGCATCGCGGATGCGGATTGCGGTGATGTTGGGGTAGGCGCTGGCGAGGTCGCGTAAGATCTGTGCTTCGGCTTCTTCTTCGGCGTAGACGGTGCTGATCCAGCTGTGTGGTGCACCTGCTAGCGCGGTTTTATTCACGGACAGGACAAAGCCAATGCCGGCGTCGCCCCATGTGACTTCGCGGAAGTTGGCGATGGTTCCGGTGATGTCGCGGCCAAGGATGTTGACCGTCATTTCATCGCCGATCTCAAGGCCCATCTCGGTCGCTTCTTCGGCGGAGAAGCTGATCAGCGGCGGACCGGAATAACCCTCTGGCCACCATTCACCAGCGGTCAGGCGGGTGCCTTCGGGCATGGTGTCGTCATAGGTCACGCCGCGGTCGCCTTGCACAACCCAGTGGTTGTCGGTGGCTGTAACGGCTTCTTCGCCGTTGATGCGGGTGACAATTCCGCGCAGCATCGGTGCTGCATCAACTTGGCTGACTTGAGGGTCGTCTGCGAGGCGTTCTCGGAAGCCGTCGATCTGATCCGGCTGGATGTCTACGAAGAAGTAGCTGGGGGCGACTGCGGGGAGTTCATCTGAAAAGGCTGCGCGCAGGTTGCCGTCGATTTGTCCGATGGCAGCAAGGACAGAGAGGCCAAGACCGAGAGAGAGGACGACGGATGTGGCCTCGCCCCCGCGCGCGCCGATGGCTCCGAAGGCGAGGTGGAGCGCCGCGCGGCCACGTGTGGGGCGGCGCATCCGGCGGGCAATCCAGCGGATCAAGACGCTGGCGAGGATGAGGATCAGAAGCGCGCCCATGATGCCACCAGCCGTCCAGAGAGTGAGGAAAACTGTGCCGGAAAAGAGGATCGCAGCGCCGAGTAGGGCGGCGATGAGAAGGAGGGTGGTAACGAGGAAGGGCCAGCGTGGGAGGGTGCTACCGCTCGCGAAAGCATCGCGGAATAGCGTGGCGGCTTTGATGTCATCAGTTCGCGCAAGGGGCCAGAGGGTGAAGATCAGCGCAGCGAGGAGGCCATAGATCGCAGCTTCAAACAAAGGTGCCGGATAAATGCGGAAATCGGAGGGGAGCGGCAGTTGGGCTTCGATCAGAGGCGCGAGGGCGAGGGGGATGCCAGCGCCGAGAATGAGGCCAAGGGCGACACCGAGAAGGGTCAAGGCGCCAACTTGGAGGAAGTAGGTGAGGAAGATCGTGCGGCGGGTTGCGCCAAGCGTTTTAAGAGTGGCTATCACGCCTGTTTTGCCAGCGAGGTACGCGCGGACGGCGGCACTGACGCCGACGCCACCGACCGCAAGGCCAGAAAGGCCCACGAGGACGAGGAAGGCCCCTAAACGGTCAATAAAGGTGGCCGTGCCACCCGCACCTTCTCGTGCGTCACGCCAGCGCATACCGGTGCTTTCGAAAATGGCTTTCGCTTGCGTCTCCAACGCGTCGAGGTCGGTCTCTGGCGGTAGGTCGACGCGGTAGTTGGTGTCGAACAACGTCCCTTCGACGATCAAGCCGGAGTTTGCGAGGTCGACGGTGCGCACAATGCTCCGCGGTCCGAGGCCGAAGCCTCCGCTTGCGTTGTCAGGGTATTGATCGAGGTAGGCCGAGAAGACAAAATCTTGGTTGCCAAGGCGGAAGGGATCGCCAGGGGTCAGACCGAGCCGATCCGCCAAAACGCGTTCCATCACCCCGCCGGGGAGATTGCTTGACCCGGCAAGGGCTTCAGACAATGGGATCGGTGGGTCGAGGGTGACGTTGCCTATAAGCGGGTAAAGGTCGTCTACAGCGCGGACTTGGGTGAGGCTGCGTTCTGTCGTCTCGCCCGTGTCCACCACCAGCATGGATCGGAAATCAACGGTTTCGCTGACGGCTGTGCCAATACTGGCCAGCCATTCACGTTCGTCGTCAGAGGCGAAACGGTAGGTGAAGGTCGCTTCGGCGTCACCGCCAAGTAGGGCTGACCCAGCCTCTTCCAATCCGGCTTGGATACCAGCGCGTACGGTCCCAACAGCGGCAATGGCCGCGACTCCCAAGGCGAGGCAGGCGAGGAAGACACGAAAGCCGTGTAAGCCCCCGCGCAGCTCTCTTCGTGCGAATTTGGCAGAGAGCGAGAGGCTCATGCGGCGACCTTCGTGGTGTCGATGCGCCCGTCGCGCAGGCGGATCACGCGGTCGCAGCGGGTGGCGAGTTCGTTCGAATGCGTGACCATGATCAGGGTCGCGCCATGGCGGTCTCGGAGGCCAAAAAGGAGGTCCATGATTGCCGTGCCGTTGGTGACGTCGAGGTTGCCGGTTGGTTCGTCGGCCAACAGAAGGCGTGGACGAGGAGCTGAAGCGCGGGCGAGGGCCACGCGTTGCTGCTCTCCACCCGACATTTGGCTGGGGTAATGATCCGCTCTGTCTGCAAGACCAACCGCGCCTAGTTCGGCCTCGGCCCTGTCGAAAGCATCTTTGTGACCGGCGAGTTCCAAGGGCGTGGCCACGTTTTCCAATGCGGTCATCGTCGGGATCAGGTGGAAAGATTGAAAAACCACCCCCATATTGTCCCTGCGAAACAGCGCGAGTTGATCTTCGTTCATCGCAGTCAAGTTTTGACCCAATGCGGTGATCTTCCCGCCGGTGGCCTGTTCCAGACCGCCCATCAACATAAGGAGTGACGACTTGCCCGATCCGCTTGGCCCGACCAGCCCCAGAGTTTCTCCGACTGTTACGTCGAGAGAAATGTCATGCAAGATGTCGACGCGTCCCGCGTTGCCGTCCAGCGAAAGGGACGCATCGGTGAGTGACAGAATTGTCTCGGACATGGGGTGTGCCTTTGGATCGTTGCTTGGTTTCCGATATGGGGCATTCAGGGCGTTGCGCAACCTGTCGGTTGGTCTTCTTTTGCTTGGAGGCGCCGCGCAGGCGGAGACCGTCAGGATCGCGGCCTTGGGAGATAGTTTAATAGCGGGCTACGGGTTGACGCCAGAAACGGGGTTCGTACCCCAATTGCAGGCCTGGCTAGATGAGGCCGGTGCGGATGTGATTGTGATCAATGCCGGTGTCTCGGGTGATACGACCGCAGGCGGCTTGTCTCGCGTGGCCTGGATGCTGACACCTGAGGTAGATGCGATGATTGTCATGCTTGGGGCGAACGACTATCTACGGGCGATTGATCCCAACCTGGCAGAAGAAAACCTACAAGGCGTGATAAATGTGGGGGCCGAAGCAGGTGTTGAGATGCTGCTGATTGGCATGGAAGTCGGATCGAACTACGGGCCGGAGTATAAGGCGGCGTTCGATGCGATGTACCCGAGGTTGGCCGAGGGCAATGACATCGCGCTGTTTGGAAATTGGTTCCAAGGGTTACGCGATGTAACGGCAAACCAGAGTGAGTTTACCCAGTATCTTCAAGGTGACGGCTTGCATCCGACAGCTGAGGGTGTGGGGCTGATCGTAGACGCCATGGGACCGGCGGTTTTGGATCTGATTGCCTCGGTCGAGAAGTAGATGCCCGGTCGGCTTTTTCTAGCGCGTGAGTTGGCCGAGTTGGCGCCGGAGTGGTCAGTTGATGAGTTGGATTTTGGCAGCCCGCGTCGGAATATTGCACCTGGGCAGGAGGTTTTGACGCTAACTGCGGATGGCGCGTGGATGATGCACTGGGGAATTATTCCTGTTGGTCGCAAGAACGCGCGTGGTCGATCGGTGATGGAAACGATTATCAACGCGCGGTCAGAGAATGTATTCGATAAATCTGCGTTCGAAGGTGTGAGGCGGGCGGTTGTTCCCTCGGATGGGTGGTATGAATGGGCGGGCGAGACTTGCAAGAAAACGGCGTGGTCGATCAGTCCGAACGACAAATCGCTTTTGTTCTTTGCTGCGATTTATGATGTTTGGAACGGCCCCGGTGGGATCGAAGTGCCGCAAGTGACCACAGTGACCTGCGAACCAAATGCCGATGTGCGCGAGATACACCACCGAATGGGCGTGCTTTTTGCGCGGGCGCAGGTGCAGGTTTGGTTGGGGGAATATGACGAAGCTGCCAAAGGTTTGATGAGGCCTTATCCGGATGGGGGCCTCGTAGTCGTTGAAGCAACTAACGTGGATTGGAACGGGCGCTAGGAACAAAAAAGGCGCGCAAACTGGCGCCTTTTTTAATAAGCTTTTAAAGATATTAGTCCGCAGCAGAAATGTTAACTGCCGACTCACGACCGTCGCGGCCTGCTTCCAAGTCGTAGTTTACTTTTTGATCATCGCGCAGGCCTGTCATGCCAGAGCGCTCAACCGCAGAAATATGTACAAACACGTCCTTACCGCCGCCGTCTGGTGCGATGAAGCCGTAGCCTTTTGTGGTATTGAACCACTTTACTGTTCCTGAAGCCATAGGTGGGCCTCCTTCAATAGTCTCCGCTCACGGTATTGTAGCGGACCGGCGCGTTAGAGCTTTGTCGAAAGGCCGGTCTTAGGGAGATCGAGAAATCGAAAGAGGTAACGTAGCAACCCAAATATCGGTTGTCGGGCGCGAAATTACAAATCGAATTGTTAAATTTATAAGTTAACGATTAGCGATCGGAACAATCTATGCGCGATTGTCCGGATTCTGATTGTCCAAAACCAGTGCAGTCGCGGCAATTAAAGCCACCAAAAGACCGGTCAGAGAATACGCACCAAGGCCTTCGATCAGGCTGACGTGCCCGCCGAAATACAAACCCATTGCCGTGATCATGCCCGAAAACGCGCTGATTATTGTTAAGCCGAGTGACATGTCGCCTCCAAAACCTATGGGGGTTCCTAACACCGGACTGGTTACGCAATTACTAATTAGGTCAAGTTTAGGTTATAATTTTACCTTGGCAACGCCTTTTTTGGTGTCGCAAGAGAAAACAAAAAAGCTGTCGCAGCTGCAACAGTCGCGAACCATCCGAAATACCAAATGCGGCCGGCAAATGCGTCCTCGGCATAGGATGCAGCAAAAGTTTCCTTTCCCCATGAGGCCGCGAGATAGGCCAAGACGGTCAGTGCAAGGAAACCTCCGATGCGTGCTACATTTGGTAGCGGCAAGGAAATGAGCCCCAAAATGGCGCCGATACCAGCGCCAATGACCAAAACCTGCTGATCCCAAAACGGATGCGCACCGAGGGAATTAGGTGCCTCGAAAACATAGGCCAGTGTGACAGCCACGGCGGCAATCACGATACCGACCATGATCCTTGTCACCGGACAAACTTCTTATGTTTCATGCGCTTAGGCTCCATCGCGTCTGCTCCTAGGCGGCGCTTTTTATCTTCTTCGTAGTCCTCAAAGTTCCCTTGGAACCATTCGACATGGGCGTCGCCTTCGAAGGCAAGGATATGCGTACAAATCCTATCGAGGAAGAAACGATCGTGTGAAATCACAACCGCACACCCAGCAAAGGTTGTCAGTGCATCTTCGAGCGCGCGGAGCGTTTCCACGTCAAGGTCGTTTGTCGGTTCGTCGAGCAACAAAACGTTGCCGCCGGATTTCAGCAATTTCGCCATATGAACGCGGTTGCGCTCACCACCAGATAACACGCCAACTTTTTTCTGCTGATCACCGCCTTTGAAGTTAAACGCGGAGCAATAGGCGCGGGAATTCATCTGGGCGTCGCCCAATTCGATGATTTCCGCTCCGCCTGTGATCTCTTCCCAGACCGTAGATTCGGCGTTGAGCGCGTCGCGGGACTGGTCAACGTAGGCCAATTGAACCGTATCGCCGTAGGTCACGCTGCCTTCATCTGGATCCAGTTGGCCGGTGAGCATGGAAAACAGTGTCGATTTACCAGCGCCGTTCGGGCCGATCACGCCAACGATGCCGCCGGGGGGCAGATCAAAGCTGAGGTCTTCGACCAGTAGCTTGTCGCCCATGGCTTTCTTGAGGCTATCAACTTCGATCACCTTGGAGCCAAGACGCGGGCCATTTGGAATAATGATCTGTGCCCGACCGACTTTTTCGCGTTCGGATTGGTTGGCGAGTTCGTTGTAGGCCTGAATTCGCGCCTTGGATTTTGCTTGCCGCGCCTTTGCACCTTGGCGCATCCATTCCAATTCGCGCTCCAACGTGCGTTGCTTGGATTTGTCTTCTTTCGCTTCCTGCTCCAGCCGCTTTGCTTTCGCTTCCAGCCAGCTGGAGTAGTTGCCTTCGTGCGGGATACCCGCGCCACGGTCGAGTTCGAGAATCCAACCGGTGATTGCATCGAGGAAATACCGGTCGTGGGTCACGATCAGGATCGTGCCTTTGTAGTCAATCAGGTGCTGTTGTAGCCAAGCGATAGTTTCCGCGTCCAAGTGGTTGGTCGGTTCGTCCAACAGCAGCATATCGGGCGCTTCGAGCAACAATTTACACAGGGCGACGCGCCGCTTTTCACCGCCAGACAGGGTTTCGACATTGGCGTCATCGGGAGGGCAGCGCAGGGCTTCCATCGATACGTCGATTTGTGCGTCGAGGTCCCAAAGGTTCTGTGCGTCGATTTCATCCTGAAGCCGCGCCATCTCATCAGCGGTTTCCTCAGAATAGTTCATCGCCAATTCGTTGTAGCGATCAAGGATGCCTTTCTTTTCAGCTACGCCCAGCATGACGTTTTCGCGCACACTCAGGTTTGCATCCAGTTCAGGTTCCTGTGGCAGATAGCCGACCTTCGCGCCCTCGGCGGCCCAAGCTTCGCCCTGAAACTCTTTGTCTTGGCCAGCCATGATCCGCATCAAGGTGGATTTACCTGTGCCGTTCACACCGACGACACCAATCTTAACGCCGGGGAGGAAGTTAAGGCGGATGTTTTCAAACACTTTCTTGCCGCCCGGATAGGTCTTGGACACACCGTCCATAAAGTAAACGAACTGATAGCTGGCCATGTGGTCGCGCCCTTCTGATCTAAGGTTTGCGGTGTCATATCCTTCTGCGCGTTCGGCGGCAATCTGTTCCATCACGAGAATTTGGGGTTTTCCCTCTGCCGCAGTCTGCTTAACTTGCGCGCAACAAGAGCAAGGTGCCAAAGGGAGGCGGCACAAAAGGTGCAGGGATATCCGACAGCGCGGGCGGGGCAGGTTGTGGGCCTGTTGGGGGGATCGTTTGATCCGCCGCATTCGGCGCATGTGCATATCACAAAAACAGCTTTGCGTCGGTTTGGCTTGGATAAGCTCTGGTGGCTTGTCAGTCCGGGTAATCCCTTGAAGGCCAATGGCCCTGCACCGCTTGCGGAACGGGTTCAAGCCAGTCGGGCCGTTATGAAGCATCCGAAGGTAGAAGTGACAGACCTTGAAGCGCGGCTGGGAACGCGGTTCACGGCGCAAACGTTGGCTGCTTTGATTGATCGTTATCCTGGCGTGCGTTTTGTCTGGCTCATGGGTGCGGACAACCTCGGTCAATTTGATCAATGGCAGGACTGGCAGTGGATCATGGAAACCGTGCCGATTGGTGTGATGGCGCGCCCCGGTGATAGGATCAGTGCGCGGATGTCAAAAGCGGCGCGGGTGTATCGGGATGCAAAGCTGTCTGGACGTTCATCGCAAGTGCTGGGACAGGGGGAGGCGCCACGTTGGTGTTTCATAAACATGCCAATGAGTGACATGTCTTCGACAGCGATAAGGGCGCGTGGCGAATGGTGACGCGGCGGGGCATATTGGCGGGTGGTGCGTCGATGATCGCGGGCTCGGCCTTTGCCAATGCTCCAGAGCGGTCCTTGCGCCCAAGGTCTCGGCCATACGACGCGCCCCAATCGGCGGAGGTGTCCAATCAGCGCCCGCGCTCGCGGCCTGATACGGCGCAGATCATCGCAAACGCTCCTATTGGCGGCGATATTGGCTTTGCTGTGATGGATGTGCGCACGGGTGTGGTACTCGATAATGTAAATGGCGATGTCCAGCTGCCGCCCGCAAGCGTGAGCAAGGCCGTTACGGCGCTTTATTCCTTGCAAACACTTTCGCCTGACTACCAGTTCAAAACGCGTCTTCTCGCGAAAGGTCCTATTTCCAACGGTATCCTGACGGGGGATCTGATCCTCGCTGGAGGCGGTGATCCGAGGTTGCAGACCAATGACGTCGCTGAATTGGCGCAGATGTTGAAAGACACCGGCATCACAGAGGTGCGCGGCCGCTTCCTTGTGTGGGGCGGGGCTTTGGACCGAATTGAGGAAATTGACGAATCTCAGGCGGATTACCTTGGGTACAATCCGGCGGTTTCAGGTCTGAACCTCAACTTCAACCGCGTTCATTTCGAATGGAAGCAAAATGGCGATGACTATGACATCACTATGGACGCGCGGAGCGCTGAATACCGTGCGGATGTGACCGTTTCCAAGATGCGGGTCGTCGAGAGATCTGCGCCGGTTTACGAATATACTGACCTTGGCGACACGGATGATTGGTCCGTCGCGAAGGGCGCGCTTGGTGACTTTGGATCGCGGTGGCTGCCGGTCCGAGAACCTGCGCTATATGTGGGCGACGTTTTTAGAACCTTCGCGCGGTCGCAGGGGATCGTGTTGCCCGCGGCTGTGCGGTCATTCGACGCGCCGACCGGGACCACTCTTGCGACGCTAACCAGCCCGATTTTGCGAGACGTGGCCAAAGATATGCTGAAGTTTTCGACAAACCTGACTGCCGAGGCATGCGGCATGACCGCTAGCAACCAGTTGGCGGGGGAAAGTCGCGGGCTACGCACCTCTGCTTTGGGCATGTCTCGCTGGTGTACGCGGCAGGCAGGAATTTTGCCGCGGTTTGTGGACCATTCGGGGCTTGGCGACACGTCACGGATTTCAGCGATGAATATGGCCGCGCTTTTGGCGCGACGCGGTGCCTATGAAACCCTTCATCCGATTTTGAAGGATGTGCGTATCGTGGATGAGAGTCGCAATGACGTTCCCAATTTCAAAGGATTGGTGCGCGCCAAGACGGGGACGTTGAACTTCGTTAACTCTTTGGCCGGCTACATCAAAACCGAAGGTGGACGCGATCTGGCATTTGCGTTCTTCGCAGCCGACTTGGAGGCGCGCGAAAAAGGCAAGCTGGAGGGGACGGACCGGCCTCGCGGCGCTCGAACCTATGCCAGCCGTGCGCGTTGGTTGCAGCAGCAGCTCATCCAGTTCTGGGCAAAAGCAGGCGAAACTTAGATCGTCATATGCCGTGCTCGCGCGCCTCTTTCGATAGCAGCAGCGTGAAGGCGATCGACATCTAGCTCATAACGAATTTCTTCAAGCATGCGAGCCTCTGGCCCTTCAATCGTGCCGTCAGCAGCGGCGACGTCGCAGGACAAAGCGTAAGCCGTTTCATTCAAGTGTTCAGGGAGAGCTTCTCGGATGAGGCCGAAAAGAGCTTCTAGCCCGTCTTCCGGTTCCAAAAGATCAAAGACCATCTGAGACATACGAGGCAGACGCTCAGCATCGTACCCAGCAAAAACGGGCAAGTTGTTGACAGCGTTGTTGATCTTGACCAATTCGGACGTGCGGATGTTTTCATCTGACGCTGAGACGGCAATCATCAGTGCGATGAGCGCATCTTGTGCGGTGAGTGGGGTCTCTAACGTCATACCAGAATCCTTTAAGTTGTTCCTTCACATTTATTGACCCCGACGCGCTCTCGCAATAGGGAGTGCGCGTTCTGCCGCGTACATCGCGGCCTTTATCAGAGAGAAAACCGATGAGCACTTTCCGTGACGCAGCGATGACTTCGAAGGCTTGGCCCTTTGCAGAGGCGCGCGCATTGCTCAAACGGTATGAAAAGAAAGACCCAGAGAAAGGCTATGTGCTGTTTGAAACCGGCTATGGCCCGTCGGGCCTGCCGCACATCGGAACATTCGGCGAGGTGTTGCGCACGACGATGATCCGCCGTGCGTTTGAGGTGATTTCTGACATCCCGACCAAGCTGATTTGTTTTTCTGACGATTTGGATGGGATGCGGAAGGTTCCCGGCAACGTGCCGCAACAAGAGATGTTGCAAGGCTATTTGCAAATGCCGCTGACCAGCGTGCCTGATCCGTTTGGAACGCATGACAGTTTTGGCGATCATAACAATGCGATGTTGCAGCGGTTCCTCGATACCTTTGGGTTTGAGCATGAGTTCTATTCGGCGCGGTCGTTCTATCAGTCTGGCCAGTTTGACGAAATCCTGCTGCGCAGTGCTGAGCGGTATGATGACCTGATGGCGATCATGTTGAAGTCTTTGCGCGAAGAGCGGGCGGAGACATATTCGATCTTCCTGCCGATTCATCCTGAAACCGGTCGTGTGATGTATGTGCCTATGAAGCACGTTGATGCGTCCAAAGGCGAAGTGACCTTTGATGACGACGATGGGCGCGAATGGACGGTGCCAGTCACGGGCGGCAACGTGAAGCTGCAATGGAAGCCGGATTTCGGGGCGCGCTGGGCGGCGCTTGGCGTCGATTTTGAGATGTACGGCAAAGAGCATGCCACCAACGAAAAGATCTATGATGCGATCTGCCGGACCTTGGGGCAGCGGCCGCCGAACCATTTCTCATACGAGTTGTTCTTGGATGAGAAGGGCCAGAAGATTTCGAAATCATCCGGCAACGGTATTTCGATTGATGAATGGCTGTCTTATGCAGCCACCGAAAGCCTGTCTTACTTCATGTATCAAAAGCCAAAGACCGCGAAGCGGATGCATTTTGATGTAATCCCGAAAGCGGTGGATGAATATCACCAGCAGCTGCGTGCTTATGCGGATCAGGATGATGCCGGTCGCGCGAACAATCCGGTCTTTCATATCCATGGGCATAACGTTCCGGCGTCAGACATGGTGGTGCCGTTTGCGATGTTGCTGAACCTCGCGTCCGTATCCGGGGCGGAGGACAAAGAAACGCTTTGGGGATTCATCAAGCGCTATGCGCCTGATGCCTCAGCCGAGAAGAACCCGCAGATGGATCAGGCGGCTGGTTTTGCCGTTCGTTATTACAATGACTTTGTGAAACCAACGAAGGTCTACCGCGCGCCGACCGATCAAGAACGGAAAGCGATGGAAGATCTGGTTGCGCGGCTGAAGGCCTGGGATGGTGGTTTGGATGCGGAAGAGCTACAATCGATGGTGTTTGCGGTGGGCAAGGATCACGATTTTGAGCCTTTGCGTGCTTGGTTTACAGCGCTTTATGAAGTTCTACTTGGTGCCTCGCAGGGGCCGCGTTTCGGCGGATTTATCGCGCTCTATGGCGTGGAAGAGACCATCGCGTTGATCGAAAACAGACTCGCTTCGGAAACTTAAAGCGACAGAAAACGTTCATTCGTTCGTTGAATGTGTAGCGTGCCGCTTGACGCAGCGGCAGAGTGAAACAGGTTTTGAACTAAATGAACGAAACATCTTATACCGGAGCGCAAAAAGCGCTTCATTGGATCGTGGCAGCTTTGGTTGCTGCCATGGCTCTGACCGGTCTCGCCTATGTTTACGAATGGGCAGATGACTCCATCATTGTGGCGCATCAAGTGATCGGTCAAATTCTTATCATTGTTTTGGTCATTCGAATTTCGGTTCGCATACGTAAAGGTAAACCCTTGAGAGGACATCACCCCCGGTGGGAGCGCGTGCTCGCAAGCAGTACTCAGGTTGGTCTTTATCTGGTGATGATAGCCTTTGTTATAACCGGCTATTTTGCAGCCTCGGCGTTGCGACAGAATGCACTGATCTTACCGATCGACATCGGACTTGCGCGCTCCGACCTGGGCGAGCGCATGCTTGAAGTCCACTACGCAATAAAATGGGTTCTGGCGGGTTTGATTTTTCTTCACGTCGCCGGTGCACTCAAGCACGTATTCTTAGACAAGGACGACACTCTTTCCTCTATTTTGCCCAGCAAACACAAGGACATAAAATGAAAACGATATCGCGAAGACATGTTATCCTGACCCTCTCCTCAGCCACGATCACTCTCTGCCCCGCGCTGTTAAACGCTCAAGCGGTTGAATTCGATTGGGGCGAAGACGTGCCGACAAATGTCCCTCGCGGTGAGGATCAAACAGTTATGTTGGCCGCAGGCGAGACTGACGTCGATATTTCGAGCCTAACCGCTGGTCAGGTCGCCGTTATTGGCCGCCCGACAGATGACCCTGAATATTCGAATACCGACGGTATTCAGTATGTCGCGGTTCTTCGACGAACCGATGCGCAAATCGAGCAAGGTGCGCCAGAACAGGCGGTTGCTGATCCACGGTTCTTTGTCGCTAATTTGGTCTGTCCCCATCGGGGATACGCGGTTGGAGTGACTGATTTGGAAGTGGCCCCCTTTGCCTGTACAAAGCGGGGGTCCCGTCACGGCAGTGTTTTCAACGCTGGCGGATTCGGCGTTGCGGGTCGATCAGAGGGCGACTTTTTGAGCGTCCCTGATTATCAAATCAATGATAACGGCGGGCAGATCATTCTTACCCTCGTATAGCTAATTTCAAACCATTCGCCTGGGGTGTTCGTATCTACCAAAAGACAATACAGGGAGATCGAAATGAAGCTTTTAGGATTCATTGTCGGATTGATGATTGTGGCAAGCTCCGCTTTGGCCCAAACGGCAGAAGCAATTGAGGATGTAATTGGAAGCCAGCTCCAAGCGTTTAACGAGCGTGACATCGAAGAAGCCTGGCAATACGCGGCGCCGAATATTCAGGGCGCATTCGGCAACGCTCAGAACTTTGGGATGATGGTTCAACGCGGATATCCCATGGTCTGGACCAACCGCGATGTTCGATTCTTGCAGTTGGAAGACATCGGCGGGCGGCAATATCAAAGGTTGATGCTGCAAGACGCTAACGGCAGTTTGCATATGCTTGAATACCAAATGGTTCAGACGGCAGACGGTTGGCGGATTGCCGGTGTGCAAATCCTACCAGCGCCAGATGTAGGCGCCTAAGCCCCACCGCGCGGTGGGCCTACGCGTTGTTTACGGCCAAGCAATAGTCCTTGCGTGATGGCCAAGCGATTGGCCCTTCGATGCAATGGGCCGCTGCACAACGGGATTTCCCCTTTGATGGTGCGCCGCCACCAGAAAGGGGTTTTCATGAACAAGGCAATTACCGACGGAATCGTTTTGATGCCGCTGCCATTTTCGGCAGGTCTTGGCGTATGGTCGAGCGGTGACGGCGCACCCGGGTCGGACACATATGCCACCAATGGCGACGGCGTGTTTGTTCCGGCGGATCAGGATTTTGGCGGCTGTTTGGAGTTGAGCAAGACGCAATCAACAATGCGGCTCCGCTAGATGGGTGAGACGCCGATTTTGCCAGGTTGTTATCTGCGGATCACCGCCCGGGTGAAGGCGATTGCAGGTGATTTCCCGACTGTGCGGATTGCGGCTTGGGCTGGTTTGAATGGTGGTGCGGAAGCGACAGGAGAGGCGACATCCGGCCCGTCGACGACGCTGACGACTTACGGAGACATTGTTGAGATTTCAGCGATTGTAGGGACAGGAGATCGCACAGGAGTGGACCTTGTGTGGAACGAGGCCGCCTACGGTCATTACGGAATTGATCTGACTGGCCCGAATGGCGGCGTGGTCCGTGTGGATGACCTGATCATTGAAGACATTACTTCGGCCTTTCACCGCAAACTTATGGCGACGGTTGATGTGCGCGACTATGGTGCGATTGGCGATGGGACGACGGATGACGCGGATGCGTTCGTTGCTGCGGATGCCGCGGCAGCGGGGCGCGAGGTTCTGATTTCCGACGGGGTTTATCGCCTTGGGCGCAGCGTCACGATGCAATCGCGTGTTCGGTTTGAAGGCAAGGTGACGCAAGACGCTGCCGATCGGTTCATTTTGCAAAAGAACTTTGACTATCTGACCTATGTTGATGCCTTTGGCAGCGAAGAATTGGCGTTCAGAAAAGCCTATCAGGGACTGCTGAACTTTTCGGATCATGAGTCTCTCGATCTCGGCGGCCGCCGGATTTCGCTATCAGAGCCTTTGGATATGCAGGCATGCGATCCAACGCGGACAGTTTTTGCGACCCGCCGCGTGGTACGAAATGGGCAGTTCCAGCCAATTGCAGGGGCTGCGTGGGATACAGATGTTGTGACGTCTCAGGCCACATATGCGACGGGTACGTCGAACCGGCTGAGCAACGTCATCGACGTGGCCAATGTTGCTGTTGGTGCGCTTGTCCAAGGCACAGGTGTCGGGCGCGAGGTTTATGTTACGTCCAAGAACGTGGGTCAGCAAACTGTCGAGCTGAGCCAGCCGCTGTATGATGCTGCGGGGACGCAGACGTTCACCTTCACGCGTTTCAAATACATGTTGGATTTCTCTGGCTATGACGATCTAGCGCAATTCGTGCTGGATGACATTGATTTCCAGTGCAGCGGCGACGCCAGTGCGATCATGCTCGCGCCACAGGGCCTAACGTTTCATGTGAAGGACTGCTTTATCACCAAGCCGAAGGATCGCGGGATCACCTCGATTGGCCGTGGCTGTCAGGGGATGATGATCGACCGCTGTAATTTCGTTTCAAACGAACAGCCTTTGGCGGTACAAAACCGCACGACGATTGCCTTTAATTGTAACGCCAACGACGTGAAAATCCGCGACAACCGTGTGTCTTTGTTTAAGCATTTCTGCATCTTGGCAGGGGGTGGCAATCTGGTTTCGGGCAACCATTGGTTCCATGGGGATAGTGAGCCCGCGGGTGTCCGCAAGGCGGGGATCGTGTTTACCTTACCGAATTGCCGCAGTGTTGTGACCGGCAACTATTGCGACAATAATTTCATCGAACTGACGAATGAGCACGAAGAAGAGCCCGCTCAGGGGAACCAGTTCAGCTTCGGCGGTTTGACGATTACGGGCAACAGTTTCCTCAGCAGTGATACCGCACCTTGGTTTAACTTCATTGTTGTTAAGCCTTATGGGCCAGGACACTTCATTCATGGGCTTTCGGTGGTGAGCAACGTGTTTCGGTCGACGAATGGCAATATCGACCGTGTTGATGGGGTCGATACGAGTTTTGCCGATTTGGACTATACGCGGATGCGCGCGGTGACGTTTAGCGGGAATACATTCCACAACATCAGTGAAATTGTTCAGAATCCGGCGTCGCTGACCCATACTCAGTCGTCGGCGTCTCAGACTTGGGTCGCAGAAACAGCACCAAGATTGCCATTTGGCGGGCGAGCGCGATTTGTGGATGCGGTCATGCCGAACGGACCAGTGCAGACTGGGTCAAACTCGGATGTCTTTGAGCAGCCGTGGGCGGATTCTTCTTACGGGCCTGATAACACACAGGTGCGGTTTGTTTGGCCGTCTGCGGTCAAAGGCACGATCCGTTTCACTGCGCGGATGGATAACCCGCTCTAGCCCTGCTTCGGTCGATTTCGAAGTTTCGCGCGGTAGCTGAGCCGCGCAAAGGTTTCGCGGGTGTGGCGGCGGGTCGCGTCGGCAAATCCCGTGGTGCTTAACGTTGGGCTGGATGTTTGCGCGTCCAGATCAAAATGCTGTGCGACCATCAGGGCGCGTTTGGCATGGTAGCCGTCAGTCACGATTGTGACCTTGCCCGCATCCAAAAGGCGGATCATCGGAAGGGCGAATTTGATGTTTTCGAGGGTCGTGGTCGAATGGGACTCTTGCATGATTTTTTCAGGTGCGACACCGCGCTCAACCAAAATATCTCTGATTACGGTTGCTTCGGCAGGGGAGTGCTTCCCTACGCCGCCGGTTCCGATGACCCAAGCCTCTTGATCTTGTTCCCAAAGCGCTGCTGCGTGTAGCGCCCTCCGCCGGAGCGTCGGCGACGGGCCATTTGGCCAAACAGCGGCTCCCAAAACGACAATTACACCCATGCTTAGGAGCTATTGTATGTTGCTTGCTCGGGAAAGGAAAAACAGTCGCGCAGGAGTCAAGAAAATGTCTGCGGGCCTCCCAATTTGTCATAGAACTTTACAATAACCTTTGCCTGGACCCAGAACCGCTCTTGGCATTCGGCGCATTTTGCCCATGATGCGCGGCGGAGGAGGCCAGATTCTGGCCTGCCACTCACGTGGCGAAACAGACGACGACAGGGGAGGTCCACATGTCAGCCGATACCACCTATCCACCCTCAGACGCTATGGCGTCAGGCGCTCATGCGGATAAAGCAAAATATGATGAGATGTATGCGCAATCTGTGTCTGATCCTGAAGGTTTTTGGCGGGAACATGGTCAGCGCGTCGATTGGATCAAGCCCTATTCCAAGGTGAAAGACGTTAGCTATGCGCCGGGGAACGTCAGCATCAAGTGGTTTGAAGATGGTAGTCTCAATGTGGCCGCCAACTGCATTGATCGGCATTTGGCCGAGCGTGGTGATCAGACGGCGATTATTTGGGAACCGGATAGCCCAGAGGATGAAGCGCAGCATATCACCTACAACCAGTTGCATCACGACGTCAGCAAATTCTCCAATGTTTTGAAAGAACTCGGCGTTGGCAAAGGCGATCGTGTGGTGATTTACATGCCGATGATCCCGCAAGCGGCCTATGCTATGCTGGCCTGTGCGCGGATTGGTGCCATCCACTCGGTCGTTTTTGCAGGCTTTTCTGCTGACGCTTTGGCTGCACGCGTGAACGGGTCGGAAGCGAAAGTCGTCATCACAGCGGATGAAGCGCCACGCGGTGGTCGAAATACGCCATTGAAGACCAATGCGGATACAGCGTTTGAGAAGATTGAAGTTGATTGCAAGATGCTCGTCGTGCGTCGCACTGGCGGTGACGTTCCAATGACTGCGGGGCGCGATTACTGGCTGCATGAGGTGGAAGAAACCGTCAGCGCCGATTGCCCACCCGAGGAAATGAACGCCGAAGATCCGCTGTTTATCCTATACACCTCTGGCTCCACAGGGATGCCGAAAGGCGTTGTGCATACGACAGGCGGCTACATCGTTTATGCCTCCATGACGCATCAATATACGTTTGATTACCACGACGGCGACATCTTCTGGTGTACCGCTGATGTCGGCTGGGTCACGGGCCACAGCTATATCGTCTATGGCCCACTAGCGAATGGCGCGACGACTGTGATGTTCGAAGGTGTGCCGACTTATCCGGATGCTGGTCGTTTTTGGGCTGTGTGCCAGAAACATAAGGTGAACCAATTCTATACGGCGCCAACCGCGATCCGTGCTCTGATGGGGCAGGGCGATGAGTGGGTCAGCAAGTACGATCTGAGCGATTTGAAAGTGCTAGGAACGGTTGGCGAACCGATCAACCCAGAGGCATGGAATTGGTATCATGAGGTTGTCGGCGGCGGGAATGTCCCGATTGTCGACACATGGTGGCAGACAGAAACCGGTGGTCACTTGCTGACCCCGCTTCCAGGTGCGACCACAACCAAACCAGGTTCCGCCACATTGCCATTCTTTGGCATCCAGCCCGTGATCCTCGAGCCGACAACGGGCGAAGAGATTAACGATACAGCGGCCGAAGGCGTGCTTTGTATGAAAGACAGCTGGCCTGCTCAGATGCGCACGGTTTGGGGCGATCATGAGCGGTTTGAGAAGACCTATTTTGCGGACTACAAAAACTATTACTTCACTGGTGACGGCTGCCGTCGCGACGAAGATGGGTACTATTGGATCACGGGCCGCGTGGACGATGTGATCAACGTCTCGGGTCACCGGATGGGCACGGCTGAGGTTGAAAGCGCTCTGGTGGCGCATCCGAAAGTCGCGGAAAGCGCAGTTGTTGGCTATCCGCACGACATCAAAGGGCAGGGAATTTATGCCTATGTGACCTTGATGGGCGGAGAAGAGCCGTCTGAAGAGTTGCGCAAAGAGCTGGAAACTTGGGTGCGGTCAGAGATCGGTCCGATTGCCAAACCCGATTTGATCCAGTGGGCGCCGGGACTTCCAAAGACTCGGTCCGGCAAGATCATGCGCCGTATCCTGCGCAAGATCGCGGAGGATGACTTCGGTGCGCTGGGGGATACATCGACCCTCGCGGATCCATCGGTCGTTGATGACCTGATCGAAAACCGGATGAACAAATAAATGCAAAAGGCTCGGAGAAACTTCCGGGCCTTTTCGTATCAGCTGCGGCTCGCCAACATCAGTTCCACGCGTTTGACCTCTCGAATGATCCGGTCGGCCTGTATTTGTGGCATCAAGCTGAACTTTAACGATGCGGCGACGATGATCAGCACTCCGCCAGAGATGCCCCATTTGACTGCGGCCAGTACTTCTGTCGTTCCAAAGAAATTATAGGCGCACCAGACGCCAATAAAGAACAGCGTAGCCTGTACGATCATGATCACCCAAGTCACCCAACCGAGCTTGCCAGAAAACTGGCTGAGCCCCAGTTCAAAATACCCCAGTTCGTCTGTTTCCTTCATCATCTCGCGGTCTTTTTCATCCAAAGCGTCACGAATGAGGTCATCAATTTTTGCCATGGTTCGATCCTTCCAAAATGGCCCGCAGATTGCTGCGCGCGTGCATAAGGCGTGTTTTGACAGTTCCCACGGGGATGTTCAGCGCCGCTGCAACTTCCGATGTGGTCATGTCTTCGAGGTAGAAAAGCGCAAGGATCGCCTGATGATCCTTGGACAGTTGGTTGATCGCTTTGCGAACAGAATAGGCATCGGCGGCGATTTCACCCAAGGGCTGACCCACGTCTTGGTGTTCATCGGTCAGCGCGGTTTTCAGGGATCGTTCTTTCTGCTTTGCCCTGATAACCGCCGCGACTTTGCGCGTCACAATTTGTAGCGCAAACGCCCGGATCGCTTCTGGATTCTTCACGGTATCCAGCGATCTGAAAATGTCGGCCCAAGCAGCCTGCACCATATCCTTAGCCTGTTCTGTATCACCGGTCAGACGTGTGGCATGGCGCATCATCACAGGCGAAAGCAAGCGAACGAGTTGGGCCATCGCCCGCTCGTTGCCAAGCTTGGCGGATGACAATAGATACGCTTCTAACGCACGTTCTTTCGCCCGGTTGGATGCCAATTCGCTTTTCATATCTCTTAAGTGTGCGCAAAGCGCGGACCGGTTCAAAGCTATTTTTTAGGTCCGAGTGTGGTTGGAAATGTCGCGAATCAATCTCAAACCACCGATTTTGGGCCATTTGCCGAGCTTGATCCGAATTCGCGAAGCCCGACTTGTCGAAAGTTTCCCGTATCTCTTGCGATCTTGCAGCTTATTTCGCGTCTCCGGCAAAAGTTGACCTTAACGTCGGGTCAGGTCGAAATCTCCCTTGCCATTTCAATGATCTAGTCGTTGGATATTTTATCGGCGCCTGTAGGGCGCGTGACATGATGAAACGAAGGGTCACGTAAGAGGACCCTCTGAATGGGAGACAATTCATGACATTGAAATCAATTTTAACAGCCACAACAGCGGTCTCATTGATTGCAGTTGGTAGCGCTGCATGGGCAGATGGCCATGCAACACACCCAGTCACCGGCGAAACGCTCGCCTCGGACCAGTCCTTTACTTATCGCGATCTGGATGAAAGCCCATCCATCGATCCGGGCACGGCGGAAGACAGTGCCGGCGGCGACATTCTGCGCGACCTTTTTGAGGGCCTGATGAACCAAGCACCTGACGGCACGCTTGTTCCTGGTGTTGCGACCAGTTTCGCCTCAAGCGATGACGGCCTCGTTTACACCTTTACCCTGCGCGACAACGCTAAATGGTCAAACGGTGATACGGTGACTGCCGGTGATTTTGAATATGCATGGAAGCGTGCCGCGTCTCCTGAGCTTGCGTCCCCATATTCTTGGTTCATCGAGTTGATGTCGCTTGAAAACGCGTCCGAAGTTATAGCTGGTGACGTTGATCCGTCGGAACTTGGTGTTACTGCGATCGACGATACAACTTTGGAAGTTCGTCTGACGCAGCCATTGCCATACTTCGCGCAAATGACCACACATTTCACAACCTTCCCTGTACATCAGGCAACCATCGAAGCCCATGGCGACGATTGGACGAAGCCGGGCAACATGGTGTCAAACGGTGCTTATGTTCTGTCTGAGCATGTGCCGCAGGAAAAGCTCGTCCGCGTTCGGAACGAGAGCTACTGGGACAATGATGCAACGATCATTGACTCTGTGACATCACTGATCATCAACGACGAAGCGGTTGCTTTGACCCGCTACCTTGCAGGCGAATTGGACCGCACCGATGTGCCTGCTGGTCAGTTCCCTCGTCTGCAGGCAGAGTACCCAGAGCAAGCGGTCTCTGTTCCGCTCGCATGTTCTTACTACTACATGTTCAACCTGCGTGATGGTGCGCCTGAAGAAATCCAGGATGCCAACGTTCGTAAGGCGCTGAGCCTTGCGATTGACCGTGATATCATCACCGAAAACGTCCTCGCCGGTGGTCAGGAATCTGCATATACGTTCACACATTGGGCAACGGCAGGCTTTGAAACTCCAAACATTCCAATGGCTTCCATGACGCAGGAAGAACGGAATGCGATGGCCAAAGAGCTGATGGCAGAAGCAGGTTATGCTGACGGTGGTCTTGAAATTGACCTTGTCTACAACACCTCTGAAAGCCACAAATCTGTCGCGATTGCTGTGTCCCAGATGTGGAAGCAGACACTTGGTGTTGAAACCACATTGGCCAATCAGGAATGGCAGACATTCCTCGAAGCACGCTCTAACGGTGACTATGAAGTTGCTCGAGGCGGCTGGTGTGCGGACTACAACGAAGCGTCCACATTCCTAGATCTGATGGACTCCGGTTCCGGCTATAACGACTCCAAATACGTGAACGCAGAAGTTGACGCGTTGCTGGCAGAAGCAAAAACAGCCGATAATCCGCAGCCGAACTATGACCGCGTGGAAGAGTTTATCGCTCAGGACACACCGATCATTCCAATCTATCACTACGCATCGGTGAAGATGTTTGCGGAAGACCTAAAAGGCTGGCCGTTCGATAACTTCCAGCAGAACTGGTATTCTCGCCAGCTCTACAAAGTCGCTGAATAATCAGCTTTGACCTTGCGCCGCGCCTCTACTCAAAGTAGGGGCGCGGCACTTCTTTTTGTCGTTAGACAGATGCGGAACCTTTTCGAATGCTAGGCTATATCCTGCGGCGGCTTGCCATCGCGATCCCTGTTCTGCTGATCCTCGTGGTCCTCAGTTTCATCCTGATGTACACCGCGCCCGGTGGACCGTTTAACTCTGACCGACCACTACCGCCCGAAGTGATGGCAAACATCGAAGCCAAATACGGGCTGGACCAACCGTTCTGGAAACAGATCGCGACCTACGTCTGGAACGTAACCACACAGTTCGATTTTGGGCCTTCATTCCAGTACAAGAACCGCACAGTAAACGACATCATCGCACAGGGTTTCCCTGTGACATTGACCTACGGGTTTTGGTCATTCGTGATTGCCGTCACTTTTGGTATCTCGCTTGGCGTTGCAGCTGCTATCCGCCAAAACACATGGCTCGACTATACAGCAGTCGGCATTTCGATTGGCGCACAGGTGTTGCCGAACTTCGTTATGGCGCCGTTGCTCATCATGTTCTTCACGCTTTATTTGGGATGGCTACCGGGCGGTGGCTGGGAGGGCGGACAGTGGAATTACGTGATCCTTCCTGTGACAGCTCTTGCCACCTCTTACATGGCGTCGATTGCGCGGATCACCCGATCTTCGATGCTAGAAGTCTTGAACACCAACTTCATCCGAACGGCTCAGGCCAAAGGGCTTCCGAAACAGCAGATTATTGTCCGGCACGCTATGAAGCCGACGTTGATGCCAGTGCTGTCTTATCTGGGGCCGGCATTCGTGGGTATGATCACGGGGTCGGTTTTGATCGATGTGTTTTTCTCCACTGGCGGGATCGGGCAGTACTTCGTGAACTCCGCCTTTAACCGAGACTACTCCGTCATCATGGGTATCACGATCCTCGTTGGCGCCCTGACCATAATGTTCAACCTGGTCGTGGACCTGCTTTACGCATGGATCGATCCGAAGATTAGGTACTAAGATGCTTCTAAACAGAAACGCAGTATCCCAGCTGGAAGACGTGCCCATCGAGGCCGTCAAAGGTCGTTCGCTTTGGGCGGATGCCCGCGCGCGTTTTTTTCGGAACAAAGCTGCGACTGCGTCGCTTTTCGTGCTGATTGCTTTAGGTCTATTTGCGCTCTTTGGGGGTTTGCTTGCCCAGTATGAGCGTGATTTTGTCGATTTCACATTGATTGGTAGCAACGCCTATAAGGGCGTCCCATCGATTGAAACCGGACATTATTTCGGAACAGATAGTTCTGGTCGCGATCTTTATGCCCGCGTTGTTCAGGGCACAGGTATCTCTTTGATGGTTGGTATCGTTGGCGCGCTCGTGGCTGTCGTCGTCGGCACGCTGTTTGGTGCGTCGGCCGGGTATTTTGGTGGCAAGATCGACAATGTGATGATGCGTTTTGTCGACATCCTGATGTCGATCCCATTCATGTTCGTTCTGATCTTGATGCTGGTGATCTTTGGTCGCTCCATTTTCATGCTGTTCGTTGGCATTGGTTTGATCTCATGGCTCGACATGGCGCGGATTGCGCGAGGCCAAACGCTTTCGATCAAGAACAAAGAATTCGTTGAAGTCGCCGTGGCAACAGGAGTGCATCCGCTTCGGATCATCTTGCGTCACGTTGTGCCGAACCTGCTCGGAATCGTCATCGTCTATGCGACGCTTTTGATCCCGTCGCTGATTATTTTTGAAAGCTTCATCAGCTTTCTTGGTCTTGGTGTGCAAGAGCCGAATACCTCGCTTGGCGCTTTGATTTCCGAAGGGGCGGAGCAAATGCAGTATGGGCTGACATGGCAACTGTATTTCCCAATCGCTTTCTTCGTGATCACGATCTTCGCTTTCTTCTTCGTAGGTGACGGCTTGCGCGATGCTCTCGACCCGAAGGACCGCTGAAATGGCTCTGTTAGATGTAAAGAACCTATCGATAACGTTCGAAACACCGGATGGAGATGTCGAGGCCGTTAAGGGCATAAACCTGTCGATTGAACCTGGTGAATGCCTTGGCATCGTGGGGGAAAGCGGATCGGGTAAGAGCCAAACTATGATGGCGATCATGGGTTTGCTGGCGAAGAATGGTGCGGCCACGGGCTCTGCAACGTTCAACGGTCAGGAAATGCTGAACGTCTCTGTCGCCGAGGCGAATAAGGTTCGAGGCGCTGATGTCGCGATGATCTTTCAGGACCCTTTGACCTCGCTTACGCCGCATCTGACCGTTGGCCAACAAATGCGTGAAGTTCTGGATGTTCACCGGAACTTAAGTGGCGCGGAAGCCAAGAAGTTGTGCCTCGATTGGTTGGAGCGGGTGCGTATTCCTGAGGCCAAACATCGGATTGATCAGTACCCCCACCAGCTGTCTGGCGGGATGCGACAGCGGGTCATGATCGCTATGGCGATGCTGTGTTCGCCAAAGCTGTTGATTGCGGATGAACCCACCACGGCTTTGGACGTGACGGTTCAGGCTGAAATCCTCGATCTTATGGCGAACCTGCAGAAAGAGGAGAACACCGCGATTGCCTTGATCACGCATGATATGGGCGTGGTTGCGCGTATGTGCGACCGGGTTGCTGTCATGCGCCACGGTGAATACGTGGAAGAAGGCCAAATCGACGCGTTGTTCCACAACCCGCAGCACCCCTATACGCGCATGTTGCTTGACGCGATGCCGCGGATCGACCGACCACATGAGGCAGCGGAAGTGACGCTGACGCAGTCCGAAAATATCCTCAACGTCAAAGATATGAATGTGAAGTTCGACATTCGTGTTGCGGGTGGGCTGTTTGGCAAAAAGCTGCCCCTCCGCGCTGTAGATGGGATCAGTTTTGATCTCGCGCGTGGGGAAACACTGGGTATCGTCGGTGAGTCCGGTTGTGGCAAGTCCACGCTTGCACGTGCAGTCTTGCAGCTGGTGCCACCGACCACAGGCTCGGTCTTATGGATGGGGCGCGAAACCGCGGGGCTTGACCGCCAAGCGATGAAACCATTGCGCAAAGATTTGCAGATTGTGCTCCAAGACCCGCTGGCAAGCCTTAACCCGCGGATGACCATTGCTGCCTCCATTGCTGAGCCGTTGAAGACATTCCAAGCTGAGCTGTCGTCGAATGAGCGGATGCACAAGGTTGCTGAGATGATGGAGCGGGTCGGCTTGGATCGCAACATGATCAACCGTTATCCGCATGAGTTGTCGGGCGGCCAGAACCAGCGTGTTGGCATTGCACGAGCAATGATCAACCGCCCTGAATTGGTAATCTGTGATGAAGCTGTAAGTGCGTTGGATGTGTCAATCCAAGCGCAGATTGTCGCCTTGCTGAAAGAGTTCCAAACCGACATGGGTCTTTCTATGATGTTCATCAGCCATGATTTGTCCGTGGTGCGCGACATATCGCACCGGATCATGGTGTTGTATCTTGGGCGCGTGGTCGAGCTTGCTGATAGGGATACGATCTATACGAACCCAATTCACCCCTACACAAAATCATTGATTTCAGCGGTACCCATTCCTGATCCGCGTATTGAACGGACCAGACCACGCATCCAGTTGCCAGGGGAGTTGCCTTCACCACTGGATCCAGGTGCGGGCCTTCGCTTTTTGCCGTCGAAACGGCACTGCGACCCAAACTACCGCCCGCAACTCAACGAAGTTGCACCCGGACATTGGGTCGCCGAGCATGATAGCTTAGAAGAGATCATGGAAACTGAAGCTCGGCAGCTAGCGAGTTAATAATCCCGCTCAAAGAATATCCCGATACTGGATTCACCGTCGCTGTCGACGGTGCCTTTGGCGGTGACGCTTGGCGATATATCCAAGTTCAAGTTGATCTCGGTTGAACCGTCACTTGAGACTGTCACGTCGGTATAGAGGTTCTCACCCAAATACGCGCCAGCGCGGACGGCCGCATTTCCATCGCCGTCGAGGATGATGTCAAAGTCGTCCAAGCCAAGGTCTTCGCGGAAGCTGTTTAAGGCGCCTCCGCCGTTTCCGGCCAAGGTACTCACGGCTGATGCCAATCGTACCGCTTGGAAAGGTGTGATTTCGTCCAAGTTTCGCCCAAAGATCAATTGTGCGAGGGCTTCGTCGGGTGGCAAGTCAGGGTCAGACTCAAGTCCGATTTCCGGTTCAGAGAGCGGCCCTTCGATGATGATCCTAATGTTCGTGCCGGTCGGGGCCTCGGTTTCGGCGACGAGCCGGATGTAAGGAATGAAGTCCCCTTGGATCGTGGCACTTCCCTCGGTCAGATCGAACCGTTGCGTCAGGATACTCAATCGGCCGCGGATCAAATCAAACTGTCCAATTGGTGCGACAATGTTGGTTGTGCCAGCCAATGTCAGCCCGCCGCCAAGCTCCGCGTCCAAGCCGCGCCCGCGGATGAATATGCGAGATGGCGCGTTGACCGAGATGTCCAAACGATAGGCTGGTCCGGAGTTCGCAGTATTCACCTTGGTGGATTGCGGGGCGGTCAAACCGGCTCGGGCGATGGTTTGATCTACAGCAGCGGATTCCCCGATGTGAATGACCTCCGGCAATTCGCCTAAGCGTCCAACGCTCGAGGACGGCACGCGAACTTCCGTCTCGCCAAGCTCAAGAGCGCCCGAGATGGTCGCACCTCCTGCGAGCGGCCCTTGCACGCGAATACCGCCATCCACACTCGTTTCGAAAAGCGTAGGATCGCGCAGGACGACGTTGTTAATATCGACTGAAATATCGCCGTTGAACGGGGCCTGCAGGGAAACAGGGCCTGATATTTCTATCCCGCCTCCAGTGACCACCGCGGCGGTCATATCAACGGCCGCGTTGCCGTTGGAGAGTTGGACGAGGCCAGTGATATTTTCAAGCGCTTCTTCAAAGGTAGGCAACGTAAGGCGCGTACCGCTCGTGGATATGGTGCCAGAGACCGACGTCACTGCTGGAGGGCCGACGATGGCCAGATTGACGTCTGCAAATCCAGAAATGCGACGCGGTGCGATCGCGTCGTTCATAAGGTCGAGCGGACCGCCACCTGTCACGATCAGGTCGAGATCAAAGCCGTCGTATATTTGGCCATCGACCTGCGCGTTGATCCCGCCTGGGCCTTGCGCATCGACGTCTATGTCCCAAACGCCTGCACTCCTTTGAGCGTTGCCGGTTGCTGTCAACGGGCCTGATACGACGTCGGTGAAAAGACCAATATCTCTTAGCTGCGCAGAGAAATCAGCTGTGCCGGCCGAACCATCTGTTTCGATATCCGCATTGATCTGAACTTCGGCGGTTTCGACGACGAAGTCTTCAAGGAGGAAGGTCCCTGCATCCCGCTCGACCGAGCCGCTCAAACTGCTTTCGCCTGCGATCAGTTGGTCGACCGTTGGATTGCCTATACCCAGGTCGGAACCACTGGCGGAAACATCAAGGTCGATGACTTGCAGGTCTGACTGAACGCTTCCGCTAACGTCCGCAGAGATGCTCCCAGTAAGAGGTAGGCCCGCGATGCCTTGAAAGGGTTCGAGGGAAGCAATCATAGCGGAGGCCATGCCATCCAGAGAAAGGATGCCCTCGTTTCGGACCAATTCGACGTCTGCGTTTACGTCTATTCCTTCGCCTTCGATAACTGCCGTGATCGCGGTTTCATTTTCTACTTTGCGTGCGGTGATCTCAGCTGAGATAGGGCCGGTGACGCCGGGAATGACCAGTTCTGGCTGCAAGAGGTTTGCGCTCAATACGCCTTCTATATCCGAAGGCAGACTGGCTGCGCCTTTCGCATCCAAGGTCAATGCATCTGTTTCAAACGACAGTTCTTTCAGAAGGTACCTATTTGTCCCAACACGGGCGAGATCGGCGATCAAACGACCCGGTCCCTGTAGCAACGGATCGATCCTTTCATCGCCGATTTGCAGGTCAGTGGTCGTCGCGGTCATCTCCGCATCAATCCTCTGTCCGTCATCCAACAGGACGCCTTGGGCACTCAGTTCGATCGCGCCGCCTATGTCGCGCTGGGCAATGCGAGCGTAGGTAGACAAATCCGAGACAGCGGCTTCGATTTGCCCTTGCAACGTGTTGCCTGTGTCGTTGAGGCTATATGTACCGCTTCCAGAAAGCGTTGCATCTGGTATCTCGCCCGCTGCATCAAAAACAAAATCTCCCGCTTCGTTCTGTGATGCATTCACTGCAACTTTCGCGGCACCGGAGATACTAGGCTCGACCAAACCGAGGTCTGTAATTTCCGCCGTTAGCGCGACATCGCTTTCGATTGAGGTCAGGATGGCACGTCCCGAGATTTTGACCGCAGGCGTTTCCACGAACAGATTGTCGACCCGGGTACCTGTTGTGTCTCTGCCGAAATCAGCGGCGACGTTCCCGCGTCCGGCGAGCAGTGGATCGATCCGGTCTTGGCCGATCGCCAAATCTTGAGTGGCGCCGAGAAGCTGGACATCAAAGATGCCATCAAGTGGCCGGACCGTGCTCAAAATCTCGAGAGCGCCGCTGCCATCTAATGGCAGGCCAATCAGTCCCGCAAACCGCCCTAAGTCAGACGCAAGCAGACTCACTTGGCTTTCGATCTCTGGACCGCCCGAGGTCCGAATGACCCCGTTCGCTTCTGCGGCTATTCCTGGTCCCTCGAGCGTAAAACTATCGACAACTAGCTCGCCGTCGGGTCCATTTGCAATTTCCAAAACGCCATTGATCCGCTCGCCCAAAGCGTCGCCCAAATCTTCGCTTCCGACTGCGATGCCGTCAGCCAGATATGTGAAGTTAGCGTCAAACTGTCGTTCCAATTCGCGAATAATGCCGGAACCGTCCAGCGCAATTGTCTCAATGCTCAAGTCGCCGCGCGAAAGATCAGTCAGATCGAAAGAAACTGTGAACTCATCAGAAACTGATGCGTCAAAGGCCACTTCGAATTGCATTTCTTGAACGTAAACCTTCTCGCCCGGGATCGGTAACAAGACCGGCGAACCATCAGGTGTGGCCATCGTTCCGGTTAAGTCCAGTCGACGAGGCCAACCGGTACTTGCGATCTCTGCAGAACCTTCAAGCTGTAAATGATCTGCTGTCATCTCCAGCTGATCGACAACAATCGCCCCGTCGTCTGACAATTGGACCGACGCAACTAAAGAGACATCAGGTCCAAAGAATTCAGCGTATTCAGGCGGGAGCAGGGGGGTAATGTCACCATTTAGGGCGAGAATAATGCTTTGCGTACCGTTTTCACTTTTCAGTGTGAAAGTTCCAGACAGACGCTCAACACCGTTGGTCGCGAGGCTAAGGCTCGCGGTGAAATCGGTGATCGGGCCGTTGCCCTCGATCTTGAGTTCAACCGACGGGTCGCCCGGAAGGCGCAGCATATGCGAGACAATCCCGCTTGGTGCTTCCTGCAAATCGACATTCACATCGAGGAATTGCGTTTCATTGCTGTAACTTCCAGCAACAAGAAACTGCCCCTCGACGTCATCGAGCCGTGTCGCCGTCAGGTCTACGGACCCCTCACCGTTATTCAAATCGGCACTGCCGTTGACGGTGAAATCGATAGCCTCGCCAAGAATTGTCTCCCCTAGTTCAACGCGTTCGATGACAAAGCCGTCTACTTTCACGCTGAGGGGAAGTTCGGGGAGGCTGAACGGGGTGGCCTCCGCGGTTGGCGTCGTGGTCTTCGGTTCGCCGACAGGGCGTCGTTCGATGATGAGTAGATCAGCGGAAAGCTCGTTTATGTCGATGGCGCCGAAAACAAGCGCCGTTTGGCGCCATTTCAGCTTGGCGTTTTCCATAATGAGCCAAACGCCATCCTCGTCTGCAATTGTCAGACGGTCAAAGCCGGGGTTGCCGGTGATAACGCCGCTGAACCCGTCGATGGTTACGGTTTGATTTTCGGTCGACAGGCTTTCTTCCAAAAGGTTTGTGATGAAGCCTTTGTCTTCTTCCTCTTGCGACTGAGCCCATAGGGCAACTGGCCAGAACAGGAGAAGGGATAGGATAAACCAACGCATCAGAATGCTTGTCCTATGCCGATGTAGAACTCGACACCACGAAAGGCGTCATCCCCATCTGCGGGTGTCGCCACATCGAGGCGAAGCGGGCCAATGAAGGTGTTATATCTGACCCCGATGCCAAGACCGCTATGGGAGTCACCAGACTGTCCGGGCGTTGATGAGCTGCCGACATAGCCATAATCCCAGAAGCCCACGACACCGAGATTGTCGCTGATTGCGTATCGTGCTTCCAGTTGAGCGCCAAGGAATGACCGGCCACCGGTTGTGACGTCGCCTTCGGTCAGACCCAGATCATTGTAAGGTTGCCCCCGCACCGTGCCACCACCGCCGGAGTAGAATAAGAAGTCCGCAGGGGTATTTTCAATTTCAGCGCCGATTAAACTGCCGACTTGCAAACGGCCCGCTAAGGTCAGTTGGTCGTCCGATCCGATGCTGCGATATCCGCGTGCGTCCAATACGATCCGCCCGCCCTCGCCACCACCTTGAAGCCCAATGAATGGTGTTGCGAGGGTATCCACAAAATACCCCGACTTTGCGTCTTTCTCATTGTCTCGGCGGTCGAGCTCCAGCCCGAACGGCAATGTCAAAAGGGTGTAGGATCGGGTCTCGATGTCTGTTGCTTCGCGTGCTCGCAGGATCGCAAAGCCCGCTTGGCCGATGATGTCATCCCCAATTAAGCGGGTTGCGCCGACACCAAATCTGAGACGATCCAGAAGATAGTCGGGTTCGTCCTCACGCGAGACGTTAGCTGTCGCCAAGAGAGTCGTGTCGGGGCCGTAGATAGCTGGGACACTCAGGCTTGTCGCAAGGCGGTAGTCCACGCCGCCTGTGAACCCGCCGATGCCCGCGATCTCTCCCTCGACGCGAAAACGTTCAGCGCCGCCGAACGCATTTCGGTGCATCCAAAAGGAGGTCACGTGGAGACCTTCAACATTTGAGAATTCCAAGGAGAACCCGAAACGGCGCGGCTTTGATTCACGAACCTGCGCCGTCACCGCAAGAGTGTCATTTGGGCCGATCTCCTCGGCTTCGATCAACGCAACGCCGTCAAAGGCACCGGCGCGCCGCAGACGTTGGGTGACGGTATCTATGTCCTTAGGGGAATAGATCCCGCCCGTCGGAAACCCAGCGATCCTCTCAATTGCATCGGTTCGGACATTCTCGTTACCGGCGACAGTGAATTCCCCAAAGGTCAGGACAGGCCCGGGTGAAATTGCCACGGCCACGTTAAGCTGCGTGTCAATGTGGTTCGCAACGATAGCTTGATTGGTCACCACCGCTTTGGCGTGGCCGCGGTTGCGCCATTCGTTGACGCCCGCTTGTGCGCCGTCCTGGATCAATCCAGACAGCGCGGGCTCATCGGTTGCCAAGTCTTTTGGCAGCTCTGTCCCTTCAGCGAGCGGGCTGTAGTTGATCGAGCCGAATGCGAACAATGGCCCCGGATTTACGGAGATATTGACTTGCGCAATCTGGGGCGGCGCGAAAAGGGGTTCTAGCGTTGCCGCTTCGCGCCCGTCGATCAGGATCGAGATCGTGCCGCCGTAATAACCATAGGCGTAAAGAACCGTCAGCAATCTGCGATAGTCGGCAAGAGCGGCGGCAACAATATCTTGCGAAATTGCCTCTTCTAATCCAGCGGTTTCGATGGTGAGTGAGTCTTGCCGAAGGGTCCGTTCGAGCGCTTCATCTTCGCTATTCACGAAAAGCGAAACGTCTTGGGAAGACGCGGGCGATGCCCAAATCGTCATGAGACCAATAAGAAGCCCGAAGCGTTTCATGCCCACCCAAATCAAACGTTCAATTAGACATTAGCCATTCCACGTCAGAAGGGAAATGTCGTAGCGCAACTTTCTTTTTGATTGTGCGCGGTTTCGAACGGGCCGCGCGGTCAGGAAAACGGATCGACTGGATATGTGACAGCGGCGAGGTACAAGCCCTCAGGCGGACAAACAGGGCCACAGGCGCTGCGTTCTTTGGCTTCAAGAGCTGCGCGCACATCATCTGGTTCCCACGCGCCCGCACCCACGCGTTCCAAGGTGCCGACAAAACTGCGGACTTGGTTGTGTAGAAACGACCGCGCGCGAACGTGAAATTGAAAGAGCGTGCCGTTGTCTAGCTCACTACGCTCGATGTCGAGGGTATCTAAAGTGCGAACGGGGCTGTCCGCTTGGCAGATGGAAGACCGAAACGTTGTGAAATCGTGACGACCCAGCAGATGATTTGCACCTTCCTGCATCGCGTCCAGATCAAGGGCGTGATTGATCCGCCACATCGTGCCTTTGTCAAACGTCAAAGGCGCACGGCGGCAGATGAGCTTGAACAGGTATCGCCGTTCAACGGCTGAGAAACGGGCGTGCCATTCGTCGGATACTTCTGCGCAGTCAACAATTGCTACCGGATCGGGTTTGAGGTGGTAATTAAGCGCCTCCATCAGGCGGAATGGCTCCCAATTCTTCGCCAAATCACAGTGCGCCACTTGTCCGGTCGCGTGAACCCCAGCGTCAGTGCGCCCTGCCGCTGCAATCGTGTGTTCGCCGGGCTCTAACTTGGCCAAAGCAGCTTCGATCGCGCCTTGCACGGTTGGCTGATCCGCTTGCCGCTGCCACCCCGCAAAGGGGAGGCCATTGTATTCAACTTTTAAGGCAAAACGAGGCATGGGCGGGCTTTAGGGGGGAGAATGGCGAAAATCAATCCCTACCCAAGTCCTGTGGTGATGCTTATCTTGCAGCCGTTGACGTTAGAAAAAGGCAAGTCACTTGGTATTAGGAGCTATGGCAGATGGCGTGATGCGCGGTGTGGAGAGTGTCACCGACACGCTCACCGCGCCGCTTTCTGATCCTGTCATTCGGCTGGGTGTGACGGGGTTAAGTCGCGCAGGTAAAACGGTTTTTATTACATCGCTCATCGCCAACCTGATGAACAGAGGGCGCATGCCTCAGCTGCGCAATGTGGCCAATATTCAAACCGCCTATTTGCAGCCACAGCCCGATGATACGATCCCACGGTTCGATTACGAGGCGCATTTGTCCAAGCTGACGTCAAAGACGCCCAGCTGGCCGGACGGAACGCGCCATATCTCTGAATTGCGGCTGTCTTTGAAAGTACAGCCGACGGGATTGCTGTCCAGCTTATCTGGCCCCCGCACGATCCATTTGGATATTGTGGACTATCCGGGGGAGTGGCTGCTTGATCTTGGGCTTCTGGATCAAAGCTTTGCCGAGTGGTCAAAAACGGCGCTGACCCGTGCAAAAGATCGGCCAGAGGGCGAGGCGTATCTGACAGCTTTGGCCGACATTGAACCGAACGAAAAACTGGATGAAGCGACGGCGAAGGCGTTGTCTGACCTCTTCGCGTCACATCTCCACGCGGCGCGTGCGGCGGGTTATTCCGATTGCTCGCCCGGGCGTTTTCTGTTGCCGGGGGATCTGGCAGGATCGCCGGTTTTGACCTTTGCGCCGTTGCCAGATGTTAAATACGGGCGCGGTTCATTGGGGCGCGAGTTTAAGCGGCGTTTTGAAAGTTACAAACGCAACGTGGTGAAGCCGTTCTTCCGCGATCATTTCAGCAAGATCGACCGCCAGATTGTCTTGGTCGATGTCTTGGGTGCCATTCACGCAGGCCCCAAGGCGGTTGAGGATTTACGCAGCGCCATGGCCGATATTCTTGGCGCGTTCCGCCCTGGACGAAATGCCTTCCTGACTCGGCTATTCCAAGGAAGACGTGTTGAAAAAATCCTATTCGCGGCAACAAAGGCGGATCACCTGCACCATGTGCAGCACCCGCAACTGACCGCGATTACCGAAGCACTTTTGCGAGATGCAAAGGACCGCGCGGATTTCGCAGGGGCACAAACGGCGGCCATGTCGATTGCATCACTGCGCACGACCGTGGAGGAAACCGTCGATCATCGGGATGGGCCTTTGGATGTCGTGCGGGGGCAGTTGTTGGAAAATGGCAAGCAAGCCGCCTTTTACCCCGGAGCCTTGCCGACGGACCCGCAACACTTGCTTGGCCCCGCACGGGAAGGGCAAGAGGCGTGGCTTGATGCCGACTATCAAGTGATGCGTTTTGCGCCAGCTTCCCTGACTTTGCGACCCAGTGATGGCCCGCCGCACATCAGGTTGGATAAGGCCGCAGAGTTCTTGATCGGAGACAGGATATGACGCGCGGCCCTATTCTGATTGATCTTGACGAAGACGCGCCAGCGGTGGCCCCGCAAGATGCGCCCGCGGTACCCGAATTGGCCGATGCCCCCGAAACAGCAGCGATGCAGCATGTCGCGGCCTTAGCGGCGCGGCGGCCCTCGCGATTGGCGCGTTGGTTTTGGGGACTGTTGATCACAATTGTCGGCTTTGTTGTTTCGCTTGCCGCTTGGGACTACGTGAACGGCTTGATCGCGCGATCGCCGACGCTGGGCTATGCGATCACGATCCTTTTGGCTTTGTTTTGCGGCGTCCTTCTTATCATCGCCTTGCGGGAACTCGCGGCGTTCTCAAGGCTCCGCCGCGTAGATTCTATCCAACATCGGGCGGAGGCGGCTCTGGCCGCGGAAGATTTGAAAGAAGCGCGGGCTGTGAACGATCAGCTCCTTCGGCTTTATCGTGGGCGTCCAGACGTGGCGTGGGGCAGGGACCGTTTGGCGGAACAGTCAGCGGATGTTTTGGATGCCGACGGGCTTTTGGCGCTCTCGGAACGTAGTTTGCTAGAGCCCTTAGATGCACGGGCGCAGCGCGAAGTTGAAGCGGCAGCGCGGCAAGTGGCGACGGTCACGGCCATCGTGCCTTTGGCGCTTGCTGACCTAATCGCCGCGTTGACAGCTAATCTGCGGATGATCCGTCGCATTGCCGAGATTTATGGCGGCAGATCTGGATTTTTCGGCAGTTGGCGCCTGACCCGTACTGTGTTGACCCATCTTGTCGCAACGGGCGCGGTTGCCGTTGGCGATGACCTGATCGGGTCCGTCGCCGGTGGCGGTGTCTTGTCCAAAGTGTCCCGCCGGTTCGGCGAAGGGGTTATCAATGGCGCCCTGACCGCGCGGGTTGGTGTTGCCGCGATGGAGGTCTGTCGTCCTTTGCCGTTTAACGCGGTCGAACGCCCGTCTGTTACCGGTTTGGTGAAGCGGTCTTTGACGGGTCTTTTCCAGAGCAAATAGGGCTTCAGAAGAATTTCGGCGCTGGGCCCAAGGGCAGAGGCCCAACCGACATAAACCCGTTCTGAAAACTGATCGGAACCGAGAGGGTATCGCCCCCTTGCGCCATGGTGTCTGCCACGTTTTGCACCGTAGGCGCGATCCCCTCTTGGATGAGACCAAGTGACACCAACGCCGAAATAAGTTTGTCCCATGATCGGACATTCAAGGTGATCCGACCCTCCGGCGTTCCTTCGGCGCCGATCTCCAAATCGCCGCGCCCTTCAATCGTCGCGTCGCCCCAATTGGCTGTCAGTCGGCGCAATTCGATGGTTTCTGGTCGAGGTGGTTCGGCGTTCTGCTCCGCAACGAAACGGTCCAAAGGTTTGTCGAGCTTGGTGCGCAGATCCAATTCAATCGTATCGAATGATGCCGGCAAGCCCGCCTCGCTTCCGATCATTTGATTAATCGCGTCAGGTAACATCAGTTCATCAACGTCAAAGTAAACGTCATAGGTATTCTCCACACCGGACGTTTGCCTGACGGCTGAGATCAGCTTTGAAGCACCTGTGTTCCACCCGAAATCTGAGCTGAGTTGGATGGGGCCGGACTCAAGCGTGAGGTCTTCCAACTCCGCTGAGGTTGACGCTTCTACTTTTGCACTGGCTTTAAGACCTTCGCTTGCGACATCGATTGTTTGAAGGCCGAGCCTTACTTTCTGCTCGTTCGGGAAAGCGGCGATCACGCTATTTGGCGCATAACTCAGCGCGAAGGCTTGCAAGAAGGGCGCGCGGTAGGAAAACCCGTCTCCGGGGGAGGCCAGCAGAATATCCGTCGCAGTTGTGTCAAACCGCGATGGGAACCCGCGGGTGGAGACATCTTCAATCTCAACGATCCAGCCTTGATTTTGCAGATCGGCAATCGCCGCCTGCGCACCATTTTCCACAGCGCGCGACCCGACAAACCAGTATCCGCTATAGAGCGCCGCTAGCACCAATACAAAAATGGTTAAGTTCCGCATCGACGTCCCTTTCGATCTGCCTTCGCCTGTGTTTATAGAGCGTCAGCGGAAAGGACCAGTGATGGCGCTTTGGGTTTTTGGATATGGATCATTGCTTTGGGATCCCGGGTTTGAGCCGGTCGAGACCCGCAAGGCTGTGCTGAAAGACTATCACCGCAGCTTTTGTATGCTCTCAATCCATTATCGCGGGACGGAAGAAAAACCGGGGTTGGTTTTGGCGCTGGATCAGGCTGATGGTGGGCAATGCACAGGTGTCGCGTTTCGAGCGGCAGACGAAGATGCGGATGCGGTCTTGGCCATGTTGCGCGAGCGGGAACTGATTTCTTACGCCTACTATGAGGACGTGGTGACTGTCACCGATGAGGGCGGCCACGATATCGAGTGCGTGACCTACATCATCAATCGGGACAACGAACAGTACTGCCATCACGACCTTGAAACGCAAGCGCAACTTATAACCCGTTCAACAGGTACGCGCGGGCCCAATCGCGATTATCTCTACAACACTAAGGCTAGGCTCGATGCCTTGAATATTCGCGACGAGGATATGACGTGGCTCACTAACCGTGTGCGCGAATTGTCTCAAAATGATTAGGGATTTCCGTTTCGCCCAACAAAAGCTAAGGTGTTGCGCAAGAAACCAAATTGAGGAACCTGCGCTTTGAGCGAATTAAGGGAACCCGAGGCCGAGCCACATTTCTCTCAACCGGTCCGACAGATCATATCTATGTTGATCGTCTTGGGATTGGTGAGCGGTGTTATTTACATCGGCCTAGATCAGATGCGGCAGATTTTCCTGTCCAACCCCGCGTTGAACGGGCTGATCGTTATGGTCTTTGTGATTGGCGTTTTGTCTACCTTTGCGCAGGTCTATGGGCTTATGCGGTCGGTGCAGTGGATCGAAGGATTTGCTGGCGAACGCGTAGGGGCGAACTTGGTTCAAGCGCCACCCCTGCTGGCTCCATTGGCGACACTGCTGCGGTCGCGCGGCGCGCGGATGCAGATTTCGTCAAGCTCCAGCCGGTCCATTCTGGATTCGGTCGGCCAACGGATCGACGAAGTGCGCGAAATCACGCGCTACATCGGCAATACACTGATTTTCTTGGGCCTTTTGGGTACATTCTACGGCTTGGCCACTACGGTACCCGCCCTTGTTGAGACCATCCGGTCGCTTTCCCCCGAAGAGGGGCAAAGCGGGGCGGATGTTTTCTCTCGCCTGCAGAGCGGGTTGGAAAACCAGCTGGGCGGGATGGGAACGGCGTTTTCGTCGTCTTTGCTTGGCCTCGCGGGGTCTTTGGTTGTTGGTCTTTTGGAGCTTTTCGCGGGCCATGGGCAAAACCGTTTCTACCAAGAATTAGAAGAGTGGCTCTCCTCCATCACGCGGCTTGGTTATGCGGGCGATGATGCCGGAAGTGATGAAGGTGGCAGCGCCGTCGGTGCTTATGTTGATCATCTGGCCGAGCAGATGGAAGCGTTGCAAGACACATTTGCCAAGGCGGAAGCGAGCCGGATTGAAACCGATGCACGTATTGCCGCGCTGACTTCGGCGGTCGAAGCGATAGCAACTCAAGGACAGGCCGCAGGTGTTGACGATTCAACCTCGGCATTATTGGCCAATGTTGCAGAAGGGCAAAGCGACCTCATTGAAAAGCTGAATGCCGGTGGGATCGACGGGATCGACGCCGAAAGCCGGATGCGCTTGCGGTCGATCGACGTGCAATTGCTGCGCATCTTGGAAGAGCTCGCCGCAGGACGTCAGCAGTCAACTGCTGATTTGCGCAGCGACCTTGCTGAATTGACCAAAGCTATCAAAGGAAAAGGCCGCTAGCCATGGCGCTCGCCCGCAGGTCATCCCAACGCTTCAACACCGCCATTTGGCCGGGGTTCGTGGATGCGATGACCGGGCTATTACTGGTGCTGATGTTTGTGCTGACGATCTTTATGGTCATTCAGTTCGTTCTGCGCGAAACCATCACGGGACAGGAAAGCCAGTTGAATGACTTGGCGGCCGAAGTTGCCTCTTTGACAGCGGTTTTGGGTTTGGAACGGGATCGCACGGCGACTTTGGAAAGCACGTTGTCAGACGCCGAGGCGCAAGCTGCAGCACAGGCGGCGTTGATCTCTCAATTGTCGTTGGATTTGGAAGTATCCCAAACGGCGCTTGCAGATGCGCAAACTCAGATCATCGGATTCGAGGCACAGGTTGCGGGCCTTTTGGCCGAGCGTGTGGCGCAGGATGATGTCATCGCTGGTTTGGAGACGGAACAAACGCGGTTGCTGTCAGAGCAAGAAGCGCTGAACCTCGCCTTGGCACAAGCGCGCGACGAGATTGATGAGGGGACAGAGGCTGCACGCCTCGCCGCGGCACAACGCGAAGCCTTAGAGGCGATGATTGCAGAGCTTCAGACCCAAGGAGATGCGGATGCCACACGCATAACGGCACTGGAACAAGAGCGTCTTTCGAACGTGGCCCGTATCGACGAATTGGAAGCAGCTGAACTGGCGCAAGCGGCAGCGGCCGAAGCTCTGCGAGAGCGTTTGGCCAATGCCGATACCGAGTTGACCGCGATGACGTTGGCCTTGGAAGAAAAGCGGCGCGAGGCGGAGGAAACTCTAACGCTGTTGGCTGCGACCGAAGCTGCGCGCGACGATCTGACAGAGAACCTCGCCGCTGCTTTGTTGGCGCAGCAGAACGCGGAATCTGCCTTGGCGAGTGCTGCGGAAACTGAACAGTCTTTGAATGCTCAATTGCTCGCTGCGTTGACGGCTCAAGGGGCTTCAGTTGAGGCAATGGCGGTGCTGGAAAGCCGTTTGAACGATCGGTTGGAAGAAATCGCCTCACTACAAACGCGGCTTGATCAGGCGACTGAAATTCTGGCCTCTGGCAATGTTGCGAATGAAGATTTGGCGGCACGATTGGCCGCGGCTCTTTTGGCGAATGATGAATTGACCGCTGCGACGGATGCGGAGATTGCTGATCTACAATCGCGGTTGGAACAAGCGGTTCAGGCGGAAGTCGCAACTTCAGAGGATGCGCAGCGTGCGATGCAAGAGTTGCAAGCGCAATTGGCGGCAGCGCTTTTGGCCGAGCAAACCACGCTTGAACAAGCCGAGGCCCGCGAGAAAGATTTGCAGAACCAGTTGGTCGAGGCTTTGCTCGCTCAGCAGCAAGCGACAGCAGCAGCGGAAGGGGCATCTCAATCACAGCAGGATTTGCAGGATCGACTGGCAGAAGCGCTTCTGGCGCGCGAGGCTTTGGAAGCGCAGGTCGCGGTTTTGACCGATACGACGGATGAGGCGGCGAGCTTGCGGTCGCAATTGGCCGCTGCCTTGGCTGATCAGGCGGACGCGCAAACGCAAGCAGATCGCCAAGCGGCCCTGCTTGCAGCGGCGAATGATGCGCTGTCTCAAGAAGAGGCATTGTCTGCTGAAAGTCAGCGTCAGGTTGCATTGTTGAATGCTCAGGTGGCGCAATTGCGCAGTCAAGTGGGCAGTTTGCAAGAATTGTTAAACCTCGCTGCCGAAGCCGATTCAGATGCGCAGGTTCAGATTGAACGTCTAGGCGAGCAGTTGAACAGCGCATTGGCCCGTGTCGCGGCCGAGGAACGCAGGCGGGCTGCCTTGGAAGAGGCAGAGCGCATTCGGCTGGAAGCAGAGGCGGCTCGGTTGGCGGAAGAGACTGAAAGGCTGGCGTCGGAAGCGCAGAACCTCGAGCGGTTCCGGTCAGATTTCTTCGGCGAAATGCGTAATATCTTGGAAAGCCAAGAGGGTGTCCAGATTGTAGGCGACCGGTTTGTCTTCTCTTCCGAGGTGCTGTTCCAACCCGCCAGTGCGGAATTATCAGAGTTGGGCCAACAAGAGATCGCCAAAGTCGCAGCTATTCTGCAAGATGTGGCTGACGAGATTCCTGAAGGGATCGACTGGGTCATCCGCGTAGATGGTCATACGGACAATGTGCCCTTGTCCGGCCAAGGACGTTACGCTGACAACTGGGAGCTTTCTCAGGCGCGGGCGCTGTCAGTGGTACGTTATATGACCGAACAACTGGGCATCCCACCCAACCGGCTCGCGGCAAATGGATTCGGGGAGTTCCAGCCACTCAACACGGCCGATACCGAAGAGGCGCGCGCCCAGAACCGTCGGATTGAGTTGAAGCTGACGGAGCGGTAGGGCGGTGGAGATTACCGGGCAGTGCTATTGTGGGAAAACTCGGATTTCAGCCAAGAATCCGCTTTCCGTTGTACTGTGTCACTGTGGTGATTGTCGGCGAGCGTCAGGCGCACCGGTTGCAGCATTTGTGGCCTTCGATGAGGCCGATCTGACGGTTAACTCTGGCAATTTGCAAAACGTTGAAGTCAACACAGGTGTTCTGCGGGAGTTTTGCGGATACTGTGGGTCTCCTATCACTGGCAGATACGATTATCTGCACGGTACGGTTTATGTATCTCTCGGGCTATTGGATCAGGCCGATGCATTAGAACCAACTCTGCACGCACATCACGACAATCGGTTGCAGTGGCTGCATTTGTCAGACGATGTCGAACGGCATGGGACTTCGGCGCGCGACGCATTGCCTTAAGAAAAAGGGCCGCAGGTGCGGCCCTCTTTCTTAATCTGCAGGAAGAAGCGGAGGCTTCTTGCCTGAGTCCGGCAGCTTGCCTTGCTCTGGCTCCTCGATCTGAAGATCCAGCTCGCCTTTTTTGACGCCGACCTTGACCAAACCGCCTTTGACGAGCTTCCCGAACAGAAGTTCTTCGGCCAGTGGCTTTTTGATATGCTCTTGAATGACGCGGCCAAGTGGGCGGGCGCCCATTTTGTCATCATAGCCTTTGTCAGCGAGCCATTCGGCAGCCTTTGGCGTCAGTTCAATATGAACGTTCCGATCGATCAGTTGAGCTTCGAGTTGCAGCACAAACTTTTCAACCACTTGCAAGATCACTTCTTTCGGCAATGCGCCGAAGGAAATTACCGCATCCAAACGGTTGCGGAATTCTGGTGTGAATGTCCGTTCGATGGCAGCTGTATCCTCACCCGCGCGGCTTTCACGGCCGAAGCCCAGAGCGTTCTTGTTCAACTCAGCAGCACCTGCGTTTGATGTCATGATCAGGATCACATTGCGGAAATCGGTTGTCCGGCCATTGTGGTCGGTCAGTTTGCCGTGGTCCATCACTTGCAACAGGATGTTGTAAACGTCTGGGTGCGCTTTTTCGATCTCGTCGAGAAGGAGAACACAATGCGGGTTCTGATCGACGCCATCCGTCAACATGCCGCCTTGGTCAAAACCGACATAGCCCGGAGGCGCACCGATCAGGCGGGAAACGGCGTGCTTCTCCATGTATTCGGACATGTCGAACCGCATAAGTTCCACACCCAGCGTGTCCGCTAGTTGTTTCGCGACCTCAGTTTTACCCACACCGGTTGGGCCTGCGAAGAGGTAATTGCCGATGGGCTTTTCAGGCTCACGCAGACCAGCACGTGCGAGTTTGATTGCCGATGACAGTGCTTCGATTGCAGTGTCCTGACCGAAGACCACGCGTTTCAGCGACTGTTCTAAGTCTTTCAGTACTTCTGCATCGTCTTTGCTGACGTTCTTCGGCGGAATGCGCGCGATTTTCGCCACGACGGCTTCAATCTCTTTCGTGCCAATTGTTTTTCGGCGCTTCGATTCCGCGACCAGATGCTGTGCCGCGCCCGCTTCATCAATCACGTCGATCGCCTTGTCCGGCAGTTTGCGGTCATTAATATAGCGCGCGGAAAGATCGACAGCGGTTTTGATCGCGTCGGCTGTGTATTTGATGGAGTGATGCTCCTCAAAATACGGCTTCAAGCCGCGCAGGATTTTCACCGCATCTTCGACAGAAGGCTCATTCACGTCGATTTTTTGGAACCGGCGGCTGAGCGCGCGGTCCTTTTCGAAGTGCTGACGGAATTCCTTATATGTGGTGGACCCCATGCAGCGCAGTTTGCCACCCTGCAGAGCAGGTTTCAGCAGGTTAGAGGCATCCATAGCACCACCCGATGTAGCACCTGCGCCGATGACTGTGTGGATTTCGTCGATGAACAACACTGCGTTATCGTGGTCTTCCATTTCAGTCATCACGGCTTTGAGGCGTTCCTCAAAATCCCCGCGGTAGCGGGTTCCGGCGAGCAGGGCGCCCATATCAAGCGAATAGATTGTTGTATTCGCCAAGACCTCTGGCGTTTCGCCGTTGGTGATTTTGAAAGCCAGACCCTCGGCAATCGCCGTTTTGCCAACGCCGGGATCGCCCACCAAAAGCGGGTTGTTCTTACGGCGGCGACACAGCACTTGAATACAACGCTCAACCTCATGCGCACGGCCAATCAGTGGATCGACATCGCCTTGAGACGCTTTTGCGTTCAAATCGACGCAATACTTAGCAAGTGCGCTTTCTTTTTCTTCAACACTGTCGTCCTGAATGGTTTCAGTGTTTTCATCTGCAGCCCCTTGGATCGGACGAGTTTCGCCAAAGGCTGGGTCTTTCGCAACGCCATGAGCGATGAAGTTCACGGCGTCATAGCGCGTCATGTCCTGTTCTTGCAGGAAGTAAGCCGCATTTGACTCACGCTCAGCGAAGATTGCAACGAGCACGTTTGCGCCGGTAACTTCGGTCCGGCCTGACGATTGCACATGGATCGCCGCACGTTGGATCACACGCTGGAAGGCGGCCGTTGGAACAGCTTCGGAGCCTTCGACATCTGTTTCGAGAGTGGAGAGATCATCTTCGATGAAGTCTTCCAGATCTTTCCGCAACGCATCCAAATCCACCGAACACGCCTGCATGACCCGGGCTGCGTCGGGTTCGTCAATCAGCGCAAGAAGCAAATGTTCCAGCGTAGCGAGTTCGTGTTTGCGGGCATTGGCCAAGGCCAGCGCGCCGTGGATGGACTGCTCTAACGTTGTAGAAAATGATGGCACGTGCGGTGCTCCTTCACTTGCGGTGGGCCTGAAGGGGAGGATACCCGGACAGACCGTGACCTCTTTGTCTTAAGGTTTGGTTTTATTGGCCAACCTTCAAGCCCTTTTTTTGTCTTCCTGGTCACAAATAGTGCGATTCATTGTGAAATCGCCTGTTTGCCGCCAAATGTCGCAGTTTTTGAACAAACTCTTATCAGAATTTGTCTTTGCGGGAGCGGATTTCGGTGAAGACGTCGACGTCGTTTCCATTTGGGAGGCCGATCGCAGATTTCAAGGCTGGGTCGTCGGCTCGGAGGAACGGGTTGGTGGCGCATTCCAAGGCGAGTGTCGTCGGAACGGTGGTCTGACCGGTCGCACGTGCGGTTTGGACATCGCCTATCCGCTCAGCCACTGCGTTATTCGTTTCACCTAGGCTTGCCGCAAAATTAGCGTTTCCAAGCGTATATTCATGTCCGGAGGCGATGATCGTCTCAGACGGAAGGGTGCGCAATTTCAACATGCTGTTCCACATTTGCTCTGGTGTGCCTTCAAACAGTCGCCCGCAGCCCATAGCCATCAAGCTGTCGGCGGTGAAGGCGACGCCAGCTTCAGGGAAATAGATCGCGATGTGGCCGATGGTATGGCCGGAGACATCGAAGATTTGAACACTTTCACCCAAAACCGTCGGCGTGTCGCCCTCTGCAACAGGCAAATCCAACTCGGGGAGCCGATGCGCGTCAGCGGCAGCGCCGATCACACGCGCATTGCCACGAAGCGGCTCCAAACCGTCAATGTGATCCCAGTGGTGATGCGTTAAAATAATGTCGGTTAGCGCCCAGCCACGTTTATCTAGTTCAGCTTGAATGGGTCCTGGCTCAGGCGCATCGACAAGCGCTGTCTCTCCTGTCTCGGCATTATGCAGCAAATAGGCATAGTTATCTTCCAGGCAGGGGATGGTGACGAGTTCAAGAGGCATGGCATTGTCGCTTTCAACTGGTATGGTCAGTCGAAGTTTTGCTGAAAGGACGACCGAACACAATGCATCTGGATGTGTTGGACTTGCGTAATTTCTATTACCGCAGCGCCCTTGGGCGCAGCGCCCAGCACGTTATTCGGAGCGAACTGACCGAACTGTGGCCCGAGGCGAAAGGTCAAACCGTGGCGGGCTATGGGTTTGCTGTGCCGATGCTGCGGCCGTATCTGCCGGATGCGAGGCGGGTCATCGGGCTCATGCCCGGCCCACAAGGCGTCATGCCTTGGCCACCGCAACTGCCTAACGTCAGCGTCTTGTGCGAAGAAACCAATTGGCCAATCTCGACAGGTCAAATCGACAAATTGGTTGTGATGCACGGGTTGGAAACAAGTGAAAACCCCTCTGCGCTGTTGGACGAATGTTGGCGTGTCCTTGGACCGGGCGGGCGGGTGATCTTCATCGTTCCAAATCGTGCGGGGCTTTGGTCGCGGTCTGACAATACGCCTTTTGGCTATGGAAGACCTTATTCCATGTCGCAGTTAGAGGCCCAATTGCGTCGGCATCAGTTTGTCACGGAACGTAGTGTGTCAGCACTTTATCAACCGCCATCGCACAAACGAATTTGGCGTAAGTTTACGGCCTTCATGGAACGGGTCGGGCATAACCTTCCCGTCGTCAAAGCGGGCGGCGTCTTGATTGTCGAAGCTTCTAAACAATCTGTCGCGCCGATAAGCGGTTTGCGGGAGACAGTTAAACGTCCCTTGAAGGCGCTAGAAGGTATGGCGGCTCCGGTACCGGGTACAGCAGGCGCTAGAGGGGTTCCGAGGACGAAAAACGACACATAGGTCGCAGATTCGCTACCCAGTTGACGTGACGACGGTGGTCAAATTTTCCGCGTTTTTTCAAATTCGGTAAAAGCCCTTGTAAACATTGTAAAACCAGCATGGGATAAATTCGTCAGGGCGCTTGCCCGTGCCAAAATCGTCTGCTACATCGCACGGGATTTCGAAGCCCCCGCAGTTTGCGAGGGTTTTTTAGCTGCCTAAATCCCCATCAAACGGGCCGAAGGCTTAACACATCGAAAGGGTGGACGTGTCCGAACCAGCTTCGATTTCTTCAGGCATCGCGCAGCGTTACGCTACCGCCGTGTTTGAGCTTGCTAAAGAGGGCAAGAAGCTCAAAGCTCTCGAAACTGATCTTGGCGCCTTGGAAGCTGCTATCACTGATAGCGACGACCTTCGTGCATTGCTCAATTCCCCAATTTACACGCGGGAAGAGCAGAGCGCAGCGATTGCTGCGGTTGCCAAGAAAATGAAATTATCTCCGACAATGACAAACACGCTTGCGCTTCTGGCGTCCAAGCGTCGTCTGTTTGTCTTGCCGCAACTGGTCAAAGCCCTCCGTGAGCAGTTGGCCGAGGAGCGTGGCGAAGTGACGGCTGAGGTCGTTTCCGCCAAGGCACTGACCAAGGCACAGTCGGACAAGCTTGCCAAAACTCTGAAAGAGCAGGTTGGTAAAGCTGTCACCATCAACGCGACTGTCGATGAAAGCATCATTGGCGGTCTTATTGTTAAAGTGGGCTCGAAGATGATCGATACGTCGATCAAGTCGAAGCTCAGCGCACTCCAGAACACAATGAAAGAGGTCGGATAAATGGCGATCCAAGCGTCTGAAATCTCTGCGATCCTAAAGGACCAGATCAAGAACTTCGGTCAGGAAGCCGAAGTTGCTGAAGTGGGCCGCGTGCTGTCCGTAGGTGACGGTATTGCGCGTGTATATGGCCTCGATAACGTACAGGCCGGTGAAATGGTCGAATTCCCCGGCGGTATCCGCGGGATGGCTCTGAACCTCGAAGCTGACAACGTGGGTGTTGTTATCTTCGGTTCTGACCGTGACATTAAAGAAGGCGACACAGTTAAGCGCACAAACTCCATCGTGGACGTGCCTGCTGGTCCTGAACTGCTTGGCCGCGTTGTTGACGCGCTGGGCAACCCGCTTGACGGCAAAGGCCCGATCAAGACCAAGAACCGCTTGGTTGCTGACGTCAAAGCCCCTGGCATCATCCCGCGTAAATCCGTGCATGAACCAATGGCAACTGGCCTGAAATCCGTTGACGCGATGATCCCAATCGGCCGTGGCCAGCGGGAATTGATCATTGGCGACCGTCAGACAGGTAAAACGGCTGTGGCTCTGGACACGATCCTGAACCAGAAGGTCTATAATGACGCCGCAAAAGACGACAGCGAGAAGCTCTACTGTGTTTACGTTGCTGTTGGTCAGAAGCGCTCCACAGTTGCGCAGCTGGTGAAGCGCCTCGAAGAATCCGGCGCGATCGAATATTCCATCGTTGTTGCTGCAACCGCGTCTGAGCCTGCTCCTATGCAGTACCTCGCACCATATGCTGCGACTGCGATGGCTGAATACTTCCGCGACAGCGGCAAGCACGCCCTGATCATCTATGATGACCTCTCGAAGCAGGCTGTGTCTTATCGTCAGATGTCCCTGCTTCTTCGCCGTCCACCAGGACGTGAAGCTTACCCAGGTGACGTTTTCTACCTTCACTCCCGCCTGCTGGAACGTTCTGCGAAGCTGAACGAAGACAACGGCGCTGGTTCTTTGACCGCTCTGCCGATCATCGAAACTCAAGGTGGTGACGTTTCTGCGTTTATTCCGACAAACGTGATCTCCATCACCGACGGTCAGATCTTCTTGGAAACAGAACTCTTCTACCAAGGTATCCGCCCTGCGGTGAACACCGGTCTGTCCGTTTCTCGTGTGGGCTCATCCGCTCAGACAAACGCGATGAAATCTGTTGCTGGTCCGGTTAAACTGGAACTCGCTCAGTATCGTGAGATGGCGGCGTTTGCTCAGTTCGGTTCCGACCTTGACGCATCCACACAGGCTTTGCTGAACCGTGGTGCGCGTCTGACAGAACTGATGAAGCAGCCTCAGTACTCCCCACTGACCAACGCAGAAATCGTCTGCGTGATCTACGCGGGTACAAACGGCTACCTCGACAACGTCGATGTGAAAGACGTGGGCCGCTACGAAGCTGGTCTGCTCAAGCACCTGCGTACAAACGCAAGCGATGTTCTAGACTACATCACGAACGAAGACCCGAAGATCAAAGGTGAGGCTGAAGACAAGATCAAAGCCGCTTTGGACGCATTCGCCAAAGATTTCGCCTAAGACCTGACGGATAAAGGAGACTGAGCTTTGCCTAGTCTTAAGGACCTTAAAAACCGGATCGAAAGCGTGAAATCCACGCGGAAGATTACCAAGGCGATGCAGATGGTCGCGGCCGCAAAATTGCGCCGCGCCCAAGATGCCGCCGAAGCGTCGCGTCCGTATTCCGAGCGTTTCAACGCGGTGATGGCTGGTTTGGCTGCCTCTGTTGGCGGATCAGACAGCGCGCCAAAGCTGATTGCGGGTACAGGCTCTGACCATACGCAACTGTTGATCGTTATGACAGCAGAGCGCGGGCTGTGCGGCGGCTTCAACGGCAACATCGCGAAACTGGCGAAAGCCAAAGCGCAAGAGCTGATCGACGCTGGTAAATCAGTCAAGATCATCACGGTTGGAAAGAAAGGCCGTGACGCGATCAAGCGTGAGCTGGGCGATCACTTCATCGGTCACGTTGACCTGACCGAAGTGAAGCGCGTTGGCTATGCCGACGCCCAAGGCATCGCCAAGGATGTTCTGGCACGCTTTGACGCGGGTGAGTTTGATGTCGCAACAATCTTCTATTCGAAGTTCGTCAACGTCGTCAGCCAGATCCCGACAGCGCAGCAGATCATTCCTGCAAGCTTTGAAGATGTCGAACCAGCCGATCATGGCGGCGCGATCTACGACTACGAGCCTAGCGAAGAAGCAATCCTTGCTGACTTGCTGCCCCGTGGTGTCGCAACGGCGATCTTCTCTGCTCTGCTTGAGAACGGTGCATCCGAGCAAGGCGCACGGATGTCTGCGATGGACAACGCCACCCGTAACGCTGGTGAGATGATCGACAAGCTGACCATTGAGTTTAACCGCTCACGTCAGGCTGTGATCACCAACGAGCTGATTGAAATTATTTCGGGCGCGGAAGCGCTCTAGACCCCGGAGAAACCAACTATGGCAAACGCAAAAGGCAAGATCACGCAGATCATCGGCGCCGTCGTTGACGTGCAGTTCGATGACCATCTGCCAGAAATCTTGAACGCTCTGACAACAGACAACAATGGCAAGACACTGACGCTCGAAGTTGCGCAACACCTCGGTGAAAACACCGTTCGTGCGATCGCGATGGACGCAACAGAAGGTCTGGTTCGGGGTCAGGACGTCACCGACCAAGGCACAACAATCTCTGTTCCAGTAGGCGACGCAACACTCGGCCGCATCATGAACGTTGTGGGTGAGCCAGTGGACGAAAAAGGTCCTGTTGAAACGAAAGAGACACGCTCCATCCACGGCGACGCGCCAGAGTTTGAAGCACAGTCCACAGCCTCTGAAATCCTGGTCACAGGCATCAAAGTTATCGACCTTCTCGCACCATATGCGAAGGGTGGTAAAATTGGCCTCTTCGGTGGTGCCGGTGTCGGTAAGACAGTTCTTATTCAGGAATTGATCAACAACATCGCGAAAGTGCACTCTGGCTACTCCGTGTTCGCGGGTGTGGGTGAGCGTACACGTGAAGGCAACGACCTTTACTACGAATTCATCGAATCTGGCGTTATCAACGCGGAAGACCTGACAAAGTCCAAAGTGGCCTTGGTTTACGGTCAGATGAACGAGCCTCCAGGTGCGCGTATGCGTGTTGCTCTGTCCGGTCTGACAATGGCTGAACAGTTCCGCGACCAGTCCGGTACAGACGTTCTGTTCTTCGTCGACAACATCTTCCGCTTTACACAGGCGGGTTCCGAGGTGTCCGCGCTTTTGGGCCGTATTCCATCTGCTGTGGGCTACCAGCCAACACTCGCAACCGACATGGGTGCGATGCAGGAACGGATTACTTCTACAAAGAACGGCTCGATCACTTCCGTTCAGGCGATCTACGTGCCTGCGGACGACTTGACCGACCCTGCGCCAGCTACCTCGTTTGCGCACTTGGACGCGACAACCGTTTTGAACCGTGCGATTTCCGAGCTTGGCATCTACCCTGCGGTGGACCCACTCGACTCCACATCGCGTTTGTTGGACCCAGCAGTTATCGGTGAAGAGCACTACTCTGTAGCTTCCGACGTGCAGCAAATCCTTCAGCGCTACAAGTCGCTTCAGGACATCATCGCGATTCTCGGCATGGACGAACTGTCAGAAGAAGACAAACTGACTGTTGCTCGTGCACGTAAGATCCAGCGCTTCCTGTCACAGCCGTTTGACGTGGCTCAGGTCTTCACCGGCTCCCCTGGTGTTCAGGTGCCGCTTGAAGACACAATCGCGTCCTTCAAGGCTGTTGTTGCAGGCGAATACGACCACTTGCCAGAAGGTGCGTTCTACATGGTAGGCGGCATCGACGAAGTGATCGCAAAAGCCGAGAAAATGGCGGCAGACGCTGCTTAAGGAGGCCTAAATGGCAAACCTTCAATTCGATCTTGTCTCGCCCGAGCGCCGATTGGCATCGGTCGAGGCGTCAGAGGTCCAAATTCCGGGTGCTGACGGTGACATGACTGTCATGGCCATGCACGCACCAACGATCACAACGCTGCGACCTGGGATGCTGCGCGTCGTCAGCGGGTCAGGCACGGAAGAATACGTGGTTTCTGGTGGCTTTGCTGAGATCAACGCGGAAAGCGTTTCCGTCCTCGCGGAAAGCGCTGTGCCAAAGGCCGAGATGACGCAGGAAATCTTTGACCAGATGGTCGAAGACGCAAAACGCGTTCACGCCGAAGCTCAATCTGACTTTGAGAATGAGCCAGGCCCAGTGGATGACGCGGCCAAACTGATCTCTGACATGGTGAACATGGGCGGTGAGATCGGGCTTAACGCTTCAAAGTAGGCGCTTATGACGAAGACATTCAATCAGGCCTCCGATTTTCGGGGGCCTTTTTGTTTCTTCGTCCTTATTTCGCCTAAATTCATGATTAACGCGTCAGGTGTAGTGTTTGAGTAAATGGTAGACCGTATGCGTAAGTTAGACAGCCACAAGCTGGGTATTGAACAGGGCGAAACTGTTCTTTTTTCCGATTTTGAAGATGGCGGCCCGATGTGGTCGGGAGATGGGCAAAGGGACGTTTCCGTTCCTATCGTATTCTCCGAAAGCTTCGATATGCCCCCGTCCGTCATGGTGACGCTGGCCCTCTGCGATATGTCGAATGAGGCCTATATGCGGATGGACTTGCGCGCGAAAAACGTGACGACCCGCGGGTTCGACATCGCCTTTGCGACATGGGGCGATACGAAGTTCGCCCGCGTGCGGGTCGCGTGGCAGGCGATCGGCGCGGTGAGTTCTGAGGACGCTTGGGATATTTGATGGTCCGGCCAGCCCTGCCTAATTACTGCTAAGCTTGGGAAGGAAAGTACGGTGTTAGTGGGATAACCGGACCGCAGCACCTGGTTCTTCTAAAAGGTCCCAAGTCTTGTAGGCCGCAATGAAGATTGGAAAGCCATCACCTCGAAAACGCCAAGCTTCAATAGCGTTGGGCGTTAATCCTTGCCCAAGCTCAGTATTTGAAACGGCGCCAAATTTGCGCACCCAGATAAGCGCGAGGTTGAAGCTCTGCTCGGGTGACATGCCCTTTAACCCTACAATGCAGCCGCTCACCCCACCGTCTTGGCCGAGTTTTACGACGACATCGCTTTCCGGCTCGATCAGTAGCAGCCCGTCGACATCATCAATGGAACGCTCCGAGTTGACAAAAGTGGCGTTCACAAAGCCGATATTGCGAAATGCCTCTTCACGGGCTTTAGGGGAGGTGTTCCCACAAATCTCCACTGCGTTCTTCGCTACTGCTAGGTCTTGTTCAGGTGCTCCAAAATAGCTGATCAGTTCATCATCAACCGGCGGCGCACATCCAATTAGAAGCGCACTACAAACAAGAACTAAATTTGCTTTGGTTCGAGACATCAACTCGAATACGTCCCCTCATAAATCGGCTTCAGCGCTTTATGATCAAAGAGCGACGACACGGACGTCCCGTTCCACGTGTTCAAAATCGCCTGCGCAAACATCGGCGCGGTTCTGACGATCCGAATGTTCTTACAGGCCTTCACCGCTTCGGTCGGTTGGATCGTGTCCGTGATCACTAGGTTCTTCATCGAGGATTTGCTGATCCGCTCCACGGCCGGTCCAGACAAGACACCGTGCGTGATATAGGAATGCACTTCCTTCGCGCCGTTTTCCATCAAAACGTCCGCCGCTTTGCAAAGCGTACCAGCGGTATCGACGATGTCGTCCACGATCAAACAGCGACGATCCTTCACGTCACCAATCACCGTCATCTCCGCCACTTCACCCGGCTTGCCTCGACGCTTATCAACGATGGACAATGGCGCTCCAATCCGCTGCGCCAGATCCCGCGCGCGCGCCACGCCACCCACGTCAGGCGACACGACCATCACGTCGTCCATGTTGCCCTTGAAGTGATGCATCACATCGAGCGCAAAAATTGGCGCGGCATAAAGGTTATCTACCGGAATATCGAAAAAACCCTGAATCTGCGTGGCGTGCAAATCCAGGGTCAAAACGCGTTCAATGCCTGCTTCTACGATCATATTGCTGACCAGCTTCGCCGTGATCGGCGTGCGGGCCTTGGATCGGCGGTCTTGGCGGGCATAGCCAAAATAAGGGATGACGGCTGTGATCCGTGCAGCGGAAGATCGGCGCAGAGCGTCCGCAATCACCAGAAGTTCCATCAGATTGTCGTTGGCAGGGTTTGAGGTCGGCTGCAGGATAAACATATCCTCACCGCGCACGTTCTCGAACACTTCGACGAAAATCTCGCCATCGTTGAACCGCTCCACCCGCGCATCCACAAGGCCCACTTCCATCCCGCGGTGCATCGACATCCGGCGGGCGACGGTTTCAGCAAGCGGTCGGTTTGCGTTCCCAGAAATCAATTTGGGTTCGATCAGATTTGGCATGGCCCATCCCCTGGCAGCAGCAAATGTAACAGATTCGTATCGTTGACTTCGCCTAACACATGGCTACCGTCCAACCAACAAAATCACTGCGTTCCGGAGACAAAAAATGGCACATGTGGATTACTTCTTTTCCCCCATCAGCCCCTTCACCTATCTGACGGGCACACGGCTTGAAGACATGGCCAAAGCACATGGCGCGACAATCACCTACAAACCTTTGGACATTATGGGTCTCTTCGGTCGGACGGGCGGCGTTCCTCCGAAAGATCGCCACCCCAACCGTCAGGAATATCGCCTCCAAGAATTGCGCCGCCGCGCGGCCCTTGCCGGGATGCCGATCAATATCAAGCCGATGTTCTGGCCGACGAATGCAGCGCCTGCCTCTTATGCTATTATCGCGGCACAAGCGGACGGGTCCGGCGATGTAGGCAAGCTGGTCAATCGTCTAACGGCGTGCTGCTGGGCAGAAGAGAAAGACATCTCACAAGACGATGTGATCCGCGCTTGTCTTACCGAGTCTGGCTTTGACGCAGACCTTGCGGACAAAGGCATGATGGCGAGCGCAGATACCTTTGCCGCCAACCTCGAAGAAGCGGTGAACCGAGGAGCGTTTGGTGCACCGTTCTACATCACCGACGCGGATGAACGGTTTTGGGGACAGGATCGTTTGGATGACCTAGAGGCGCATCTCGCTGGCAAGATCTAGTGCCAACTGAAATTCTGGCTGGTCGGTCTGCGAATGTTCTTCGCATGGGTGCAGGTGGACCAGCTGTACTCGGGATCCATTGCTCGCTGGCGCGGTCTGAGGCATTGCTGCCTTTGATCAAAACGCTCGCGCCGTCAGGGCGGGTTACGCTTTTTGATATGCCGGGGCATGGAAGAAGTGCGCCTTGGGATGATGAAGGTGACTACCAAGGCGTGACGGCGCAGCAGGCGTTGGAACTCTGTACCAATCCAACACATATCATTGGTCACTCCTTTGGAGCCACGGTTGCGTTGCGTGCTGCGGTTCTCGCACCAGAACTGGTATCGCGCCTAACGTTGATCGAACCGGTCTTCTTCGCCGCCGCCAAAGGTACCCAAGCCTACGAACAGCACAGACGTGATTTTCTGCCGTTTGAGGAGGCGATAGCGATAGGGGACACGGCGAAGGCGGCGGAGGTCTTCAACGACATGTGGGGCGCCCTTTCGTGGTCTCACTCGCCTGCCGCAACAAGATCAGCGCTGATCGATCAAATCCACCTGATCCCCGCAGGAGCACCAGCCATTGAAGAGGACAATGCAGAGCTGTTGACGTCAGGAGCGTTGGAGGCGCTCGATCTTCCGGTGACGTTGATCCGAGGAGACAAAACGCAGCCAATCATCGCGGATATTCACCACGCGCTGGTGCGCAGATTACCGAACGCCACCGACCTCATCGTAAAGGGTGCGGGTCACATGCTGCCCATCACGCATCCTAGCGAAACGGCAACACTCATCAAAAGCTCATAGATTTTTCACCTTAGCCGAAAAACTCCCCCCGCAGGGTCGATCTTCCAAGACGTTCTAGCCCCGCATCAACGCCAGAAAGCTCTCAATCACGTCTTCTGTCATCGACCAATCCGTCACCAAGCGGCCAGTGAGCAACCGATCTGGATCGCCAGAAGTGTGATCGCCATCCATCACGTAATAGGTCGCTCCACCAGCTAGAACACGTGCGTGCTCAGCACGGGGCATCTGGAAAAAGATCATGTTGGCTTCAGGCTCAAAGCTGAGCGTCACATGGTCAATTCCACGCAGGCCTTCCGTCAATTGCGCACAGCGTGCATTGGCGTTTCCGGCCATGTCGAGCCAGAGATCATCTGCCAGATACGCGTCCATCTGTGCCGACAAATAGCGGTGCTTGGAGAAGAGATGCCCACCGCGTTTGCGGCGCAGCTCGAACTCCCATGCAAGCTCCGGGTCAAACATCACGCAAGCTTCAACACCCAAAAGGCCGTTCTTGGTTCCGCCAAAGCTGACCGCATCGATGCCTGCTTTCCATGTCATCTCGGCCGCGGTGCAGCCCAAGAATGACAAAGCGTTGGCAAAGCGGGCGCCGTCGAGATGGCATTTAAGGCCGTAATCAGAGGCTACACCCGTCAATGCTTTGATCTCGTTAACGGAATGTACGGTGCCTTTCTCTGTCACTTGCGTGATCGATACAGGGCCGCGTTGTGGGCCATGAACGCCGCGCGTTTCTTCGCCTTCGATACTGGCGCGCAATGTCTCCGGCGTCATCTTGGCGTTTTCAGCGGGAACAATCGTCAGCTTTGCACCGGAATAGAACTCCGGCGCGTTGCATTCGTCTTCATGGATATGCGCCATGGGCGAGCAAAAGATCGTCTGCCACGGCTGCGCCATCGTGGCGAGCAAAATGGAATTCGCGGCGGTGCCTGTGGCGACCAGATAGACAGCGGCCTGGGGCGCTTCGAAGACGTCGCGGATTTTGTCGCGCACGCGGTCCATGATCGCATCCGCGCCATAACCCATGGCGTAACCTTCATTTGCTTTGGAGAGCGCTTCGATCACTTTTGGATGGGCAGGGCCCGCGTTGTCAGAGGCAAAAAACATCAGGTCGGCTCCTCAATAATATGATCTTCCCAATCGTCTTCGTGGACTTCGATTTCAGGCACAGCTTTTCCAGCCATTGATACACCGGCTTGGTGAACTGTGCTGGGGTCGCCGGAAATGAGCGGGTGCCAAGGTTCCAAATCCTTGCCCTCAAAAACCAGACGATAGGCGCAGGTCTTAGGAAGCCAATACATGTTGTCTTCTAAGGTCTTAGGGGTCAGCACAATGCACTCTGGCACGAACTGATGCCGGATGGGATATTGCGTACAAAGGCAGCTTTCTGTGTCGAGCAACCGGCAGGCGACGCGGGTCAACTCTACCGTGCCGTCGTCATCCTCCAGCTTATTCAGGCAACATTTCCCGCAGCCATCGCAGAGCGCTTCCCATTCGAGTTTTCCCAAATCTTCGAGCGGCGTCTTCTTCCAAAACTCTGGCCGAATGCCGTCGCGTGTGATGCTAGTCGACATTGGCCAAAATCTCTCTGGAATGGGTGCAATCTGCGTCCATTTGCGTGATGAGCGCGTCGAGCCCGTCGAACTTCAGTTCAGGGCGGAGGTAATCGACCAAGGCGACGGAGAGGGTGTTGCCGTAAAGGTCGCCTGAGAAATCAAACAGGAAGGTTTCGCAATTAGGAAGGTTTTCGCCAAACATCGGGCGGGTGCCGATCGAGGCGGCCCCGTTGTAGCTGCCCACGTGCGTGCCATCCAGCACATCGACCTTTACCGCATAGACGCCGAATTTTGGAGGATGCAAACCCGCGATAGACATGTTCGCGGTGGGATAGCCTAACTCGCGGCCACGCTGTTCGCCCCCGATAACTTCACCTTCGATGCGATGCCAATGGCCTAGCATTGCAGCGGCGTCACGGGGGCGGCCATCGGTGAGGGCTTGGCGGATCGCGGTGGAGCTGACTTCGTTTTCCGCGATTTCAACCATGGGAGCGATCGTGACGCCAAAGCCGAACTCTTGGCCGAACCGAACCAAATCTTCAGTGGTCCCGGCGCGCCCTTTGCCAAAGCAAAAATCCTGCCCGACAACCACATGTTCAAGGCCAAGGCGTTCGGAGATGATTTCTTTTGCAAAGGCTTCGGGGGTAAGGGCGGCGAGGGCTTCGTTGAATGGCACTTCGTAGAGTTTTTCGACGCCCAGTTTTTCCATCCGGCTGGCTTTGGCTTCTGCGTTCATCAGGCGGAAAGGTATGGGATCGTTGGAAAAATAGCTGCGGGGGTGAGGTTCAAATGTCATGATGCCCAAAGGCGCATGGGCGGCCTTTGCAGCTTGTCGAGTGACGTCTATTACCGCTTGATGACCGAGGTGGACACCATCAAAATTACCGATGGCGGCTGCCGCGCCGCGGTCTTCTGGATCAATGAAAAGCGTGTCTCGGATAATGCGCATGGCGATGCGTAACGCGGTGGTGGCGTGGGTTCAAGACTGCAGGGGTGTGCCTAAGTGCAAAGCGGCCCTCCGAGGGGAGTTTTTGGGCCAAGATGAAAGAGCTTGGGCCTAGTCGAACTTGCCGGATGGCGCGAGGACGGTGGCTTCGCCGAGCAGGACTTTCTTCCCATCAACTAGACAGCGGGTTTCCATCCGGACGCGGCGTTTGGGGTAATCGATGTCGATCACCTCAACCTCTGCCAATACTACATCGCCGGGGCGGACAGGGGCGAGGAATTTCAGCGATTGGCCCATGTAAACGGTGCCGTGGCCCGGCAGCTGTTCACCGATAACGGCCGAGATCAAACCAGCGGTTAGCATCCCGTGCGCAATACGGCCGCCAAAGATCGTATCTTGCGCGTAGCTTTCATCAAGATGCACAGGATTGCGGTCGGTGGAGACTTCCGCGAAGAGTTCAATATCGCGATCTGTCACCTCCTTGCGGAGTGACCGAACCATACCAATTTCGATGTCTTCAATGACGATCGTACCACGGGGTGCGTTGTCCAACATGAAAGCTCCATCGCGAAATAATTATCCGTTGAGGCGCTTATATGGGTAATTTAATTACTTTGCAACCGCAGAAGCGCCCTATCGCAGGAAACCAATCGCAAAGGTCGTTCCGATCATTTCCGTTTGTAAATAAGCGCTTAGCGCCTCTGGATTGGGGTCGGTTTTGGTTTTGGTTTCAGCTGCCGCAAGGCCGCCCGTGATATAGAGGCTGTCGAGGTCTTCTTGTTGCGCGCCCAGAATGTCGGTGATGATTCCATCGCCGATACAAATGATACGCGGATCAGATGAGGTTTTTCCTAACGCGGCGAGGCGGCGGCGGGCGAGATCGTAGATTGGCGGGTGCGGTTTGCCGAAATAGAGGCTTTCGCCGCCCATATCGGCATAGAGTTTGGCGAGCGCACCGGCGCACCACTCACGGGTTTCGCCGCGGTCAACGACAATGTCCGGATTGGCGCAGAGCAGTTTCAATCCCATCTCTTTCGCCAGCAGAAAGTCAGCTCGGTTCACCTCAGGGTCAGCCATCGGATCGAATGGGCCACAGCAAACAATGCCTTCTGCATCGCGTAGGCCAACCTTTTCAATTTCAACCGGATTTTCGATGATTTTCAGCGGGTTAAAGAAGGCATCATCGCGAGGGCTTTCGCCCATGAACCAGATTCTGCTGCCCACGGCCCCTTGATACATGGCAGAGCGTGCGCTGTCGCCAGAGGTGGCGATTGTATCATAGGCATCGCGTGGCACGCCCATTCCTTCAATCTGATCGGCAACGCTATCACGCGGGCGGGGGGAGTTGGTGACTAGTACGACTGCGCCGCCTTGAGCGCGGAAATCCTGCATGGCTTTGACGGCCTCGGGAAAGGCTTCGATCCCGTTGTGCATACACCCCCAAAGATCGACAAAAGCAGCGTCATACTGTGCCGAAATGTCGGAAAAATTCTGGATGATCTGCGTCATGGGGCAAGCTCTAATCTCTATGTTTTTCAGGTACACCGAGCGTACACAGGGCGTACACAAGCTGTATGTACGCAATGGCATATGTCGGTCCTGTGACAGGGGCAAGGTGGTGCTGTCGAAAAGGTGGACTCCCGCGGTTTCCTCAGCGGCGCTTTTTTGCCTTTGGATTGACCTTCCGCGGCAAGTTTGAGCCGGTCTTCATGAATCAGTGGCAGGAGGCTATGCACGGCGGTTGGTTCTTTGGTTTGGTCGTTAAAAAGTGATGCAACTCAGGGAGGGTGCTATGAATCCCCTAATGATACTGATCGGTCTTTTGGGTGCGATCTTCGCTATGGGCGGTGGCTCGTCGTCAGACAAGGAGAGTGGTTCAGCGGAAGGGGATGCAATCCCAACATCTGTGTCGATCGATGAAGACACCGAAGGCGAGGACGATGATGGATCGAAACAAGATCACGGGTCTCATGGAGGTTCGGATGCAGCATATGTCGACATAACGGAATTCGGTACGCATCATGGAACCAGCAGCCATACGCATGTTGAGTCCTTAGAGGGCGGGCGGACTCCGATTACGACGGAAGCACAAGTTGCTTATAACGGGCTTCGTGACTTTCTGGGCCTCAAACCCGTTTCATTAGAAGAAGTGGGAGAATGGGCTTTCGATCAAGGTTTGACGAATAACGAGGAAGCCTACGGAGACGATATCCCTGGCGTTGGACTGTACTACAGTATGCAGGGTGCGAAAGTCGGATGGATCGCCGATGATGCGTTCGATCCTCAGATATTGGCAGACATTCAGCTCGCTGCGCGTGAGGTGGAAGTTGGCGAGGTCCTTGTTATGGTGGAGGCCTATGGTTTGGAGGGGTTCGACCGCTATCTCGAAGAGAACGGGTTGGTGAATGAATTCGTAAACACCCTGAAAATGGAACCGCACTATGGGGGATGGATGCATGGCCGTGTGCATGGATGGCGTGACTTTGAAGATGCCTCAGGCAAAGATGTGGCGATTGCGCATGATCTGAACCATCTGACGGTTCTGAGCCATGATCAGACACAACCCTTTATGAATGACACATTCGACTGGCCGCAGTGGCCGGCGTTGGATGTGCCGCAGGCGGATGTGGCGAATTACTTTCAGAGCATGGTGACATTGGGCGATCCTGAAGGGGAAGGGATCGCTGAGGGTTTAGTCAAAAAAGCTGCGGTTGAGGAGGTAGATGGGGAAACGCTGATGGCCAGCTTGGCGGTGGATCAGGAACATGCGGATTACGGCTTTGAGGATGGCGAGACCTATGAAGACGTGATGATGATGCATTGAGGGACGCGAGCGTCGCTTCTGGCCTTTGGCCAAGACGCCCCGCCCGCCGTCCCGTTTGATTTCCGAAGACTATTGCGAGACCATGCGCAAAACTTGAAAGGGTTCGGCCGTGGTCACACTTGATTACGTCTATTCCGCCCATTCGGCCTATGCCTATCTGGGGTCGCGTAAATTGGCGGAGATTTGCGCAGCCAATGATGTGACTTTGGTCCACCGACCCGTGTTGCTCTCACCGGTGGTGGAGGCGCAAGGTAGCCTTCCCTTTGCGGCGCGGACGCAGGCGCATGTGGACTACTTCTTTGGCCGCGATATTGAACGGTGGGCTGAATTTCGAGAGGTGCCGATCATCAACTATCGCCCGACCTATCACGATGCGGATTATCGCGTGGCGACCGGAATGCTGACGGCTGCGGGTCCGACGGGCGCGGAGGTCGATGCCTTGGCCCATGCGATGTTAGAGGCGCATTGGGAGGACGATGTGGATTTGTCGGATGTCAGCGCGCTTAAGGATATCGCCGCGCGGGTTGGGTCAGATGGCGACGCTCTGGTGGAGGCTGCGCAATCTGCGGACGTGCTGGATGCGATCGAGGCCAATATCTCTTGGGCCATCAAGAACGCCGTCTTCGGATCGCCGACCTATGTGGTCGTTGGCGATCCGTTTTATGGCCAAGATCGGTTGGAGTTGGTGGAACGGGCGGTCAAACAGCCGTTCGCGCCACCCAATTGGACAAACCCGCCGGTCGATTAGACGGCGAGGTTCGGGATGATCTGTTTCTTGCGGCTCATCACGCCGGGCAGAACAACGGTGTCGCCTGATACGGTGGCATCAAAGCTCTTTTCAGCAACAGTTTTGGACAGCTCGTTCGGGATCAGCATGGTGGCTTCCTCGGCGAGGATGTCGACAACGAAGAGCAGCACCTGATCGACGCCATCTTCGGCGGCGACATCTGTCATCGTGGCCATCAGGCTGTCTTTGCGGTCCAGAACGATTTTCGGCGCTGTGGTTTCCAGCACAGAGACACGGAATTTCGTGTCGCCAACGGCGTATTCTTTGCTGTCCATACGCAGGAGTTCAGCGTCCGAGAAAGCGGAGACGTCGGATTTCGCTTCGAACATTTCAGAGGCGTAGGCTTTCAGGTCGATGTCCAGTTCGCTTGCCAATTGGATCGCCAAATTCTGATCGATCTCTGTCGTGGTTGGGGAACGGAACTCCAGCGTATCCGAGAGGATGCAGGACAAAACCAGCCCTTTGATGCCTTCAGGCATGTGCGCCGCATGTTCGCCCATCAGGTGGTACATAATCGTGGCCGTACAGGCGAGCGGGCGAATGGTGATGTCGATTGGACCTTTGGTTTCCAATCCGCCGACCAGCTTGTGGTGATCGATGATGGCCTGCACGTCGGCGTTGTTGATGTTGGCGGGCAATTCGGCAGGGTTGTTGGTGTCGACGATGACGCAAGGCTGATCGTCGGCCACATCTGCGATGATTTCTGGCTGGTCAAATCCCCAGCGTTTCGCGACGAATGCGGCTTCGGTGTTTGGATCGCCGAGTAGGACGGCTTTGGCGTCCGTGCCAGTGTGGTTGAGGAACCAGTCCCAAATCAGGGCGGAGCCGAGGCTGTCTGTGTCGGGGGCTTTGTGGCCAAAAACGAGGGTTGTCATAGCGGGCGATCTTTCGAATACAGGGAGATTTTGCGCGCCTTATAGGCGGGCGGTCGGGGGCTGTCACCCCCTTGTTTTGTTGACAGAGTGGTGGTGCTTTTTTATGCAGGGGCCATCTCAAAGAGGAGGGCTCTGACAGTGGACAAACGTACCTAAGACATCGCTTTTTCGTACACACTGATCAGGAGGGCCCCAGCAATGGACATGTCAGCTTAACGCAATTGCGTTTCATATTTTTCTGACGATCATTGAAGTGAGGTAAATCATGCCCCGTAAAACACCAAAGCCGCGCAAGGCGGCTAAACCACCTTTGTCCCAAGATACGCTGCGCCGGCGCCCTGAGCTAAAACAATTGCAGAACCGTCAAGGTTTCGTTCAGCGACAAAACGCTAAGCCGTTAGGTCGGCCGATGCGCATGCCCGGCCGATTGGGAGGGCGGCAGTTTCGACCCCGACGGCTTATGTCGTCGGGGATTCCCCTTTGGGGTTGTTCGTCGTAGTGTCGCCGTATGACCCGCGAAGCTGACCTATATCCGCCCATCAAAGCCTATCTGACGCGTCAGGGGTATGAGGTAAAGGGAGAGGTGGGGGCTGTTGATGTGATGGCAGTGCGCGGTGATGAAGACCCTGTTGTGGTGGAACTGAAGAAAGGGTTTTCGCTCGCCTTGTTTCATCAAGGCATCGACCGGTTGGCAATGACGGATTTGGTCTATGTGGCGGTGCCTAAGGGCGCATCCAAGGCGGCGGATCGGGCGTTGAAGGACAACGTTAAGCTCGCGCGGCGTGTGGGGCTGGGCGTTATGACCGTGCGTTTGCGCGACGGGCATGTGGAGGTTCATGCGGATCCGGAACCCTATCGTCCTCGAAAGTCAAAGAAGAAACAGTCGAAACTGCTGCGTGCGTTTGCTCGGTTAGAGGGTGACCCGAATGCGGGTGGAGCGACACGGCATGGGATTGTGACGGGCTATCGGCAGGACGCGCTGAAGTGCGCGCGGTTTCTCGCGGTGCATGGGCCATCTAAAGGCAGCGTCGTGAAGGAATGGACCGAGGTGCCAGAGGCAACGCGGATCATGGCGGGCAATCCCTATGGGTGGTTCGAACGGGTGGATCGCGGGATCTATGGGCTTACTGCGAAGGGGCGCAAAGGGTTGGAAGATTGGGCGGATGTTTGAATTCTGCCCCGGATCGCAGGCGATCCGGAGCCAAGAGAACTAGGTCGGAGTTTTATTTCAGGGGCTAGTTGCGTGAAATCGCCCAGCCTTTGTCTTCCAGCAACGTCAGCACACCGAACTCCCCCGGCAGGTGCGCGGCACCGACTGCAAGTGTCACCGTGGTGTTGTCTTCAAATGCCGCCTCAACGACGGGTATCCAATTTAGATTGCGTTCTTTCAAAAGCGCGACTTCTACCTCTTCGAACAGGGCTTCGGCGGTTTCTGGCGAAAGTTCAGACACATAGTTCACAGCCAAGCGCGACGCTTCCCATACCTCGGCGATCTCTTCCGAAAAGTAGGAATTGAGCATGGCGACGAACATTTCCGTCTGGAGTTCCGGTGTGAGCAGGCTGAGCCGGAGGGCGTCGAGCTGTTCTTCAAAGGTGCCGCCGCTAAGGGCTTGCATCACTTCAATGGGGTCTTCTATGGCCTCTACTGGCACGCCTATCTCGTCGGCATAGGTCATCAGCATGTGATCAAGGCCGCGTTCACCGGCAGTCAACTCTGGGATGACACATGGCGGGATGGCCAGAGTGAGCGACAAGTACCAAGGCCGCATTTTTGCGGCGAGGAAAGGCGGGACCATGCGGGCGCTGACAGCTTCTGAGAGGGTTTGCCAGGTCTCTTCATCCAGCAATTCCGGCAGGGTTGGTCCTTCGGTGATGAAGATCATATCAGGGTTGGCGGCGAAGGCGGCTTGCATCTCTGCTTCGCTTTCGGCGGTGGCTTCGACCAGCAGAAGTTCCGACGCGTCCACCGATGTCGCGGTTCGATCAAAGACCGATTGCAGGCGCGGGTCGGCAATGTGCATGGTGCCTATCAAATGGAGCGTTTTGTCGTCCTTCGTCGCTGTCCAATGCAGACCGGTGGCATAGGGCGTTGCCGCAACAGCCTCGGCGATTTGAGCACGCTCTGCTTCTGTGATCCGATCCATAAAGCTGGAACCCGTGCACAGCGCCGCAAGGCTTGGGGACCAGAGGCAGAAAAACAAAGTAAGCAGAATGCGCATAAAAGGCCCTTTGTGAAAGGCCCGGGCCGGTTAGCCCGGGTGATTGTCTAAGATCATGCGTTGACCGATGCGGATCAAGAACCGCCCGACCCGATCGCGCAGAGTATTGCGCGGGATTGGGACAACTTGAAGACGGTCTTTTGGCTGGACCGCATTTTCCGCCGGAGCGGGATAGTTGTCTGTTGGCACGACCAGCGGAACAGGCGGCACGCTCGGCGCGGCAGGTATCAGGCGCAGGGCTTCGGGTTTTGACCGTCGCACCACCCGTTTTTCAGGCGTGGGTGAGGTGCGCGTGGGTCCAACCGGATGGTTGGGGAATGTAAACGGGGGATGCATGGGGATGCTCCAAGAAATCAAAGATCGTTTTGTAGGGAAGATGTGTCCGGCAAGCGCCGCGACACGTCACAATGCGCAGCTTACCAGAGGGTGGCGGTAAACATTCCTTGCGTCATTGGACTTCCTTTCGGATCGTTGGTTTCTGGTGCGGGGATAACCTACGGTTGCGCTTGCGCCAAGGATTCTTTTGGCGATGGCGTGATCTGTGTTATTTGCGCACGCGTTTGCGGAGTTCGGCCCTGATAATCTTGCCTGTGGTCGTCATCGGCATGTCGTCAGTGAAGTGGATCTCGCGCGGGTATTCATAGGCCGCAAGGCGCGATTTGACATGCGTTTGGATGTCGAAGGCAAGCGCTTCCGTCTCGGTTTGACCGTCGGCCAAGGTCACAAAAGCGGTCACGCGTTCGCCGCGCATGTCGTCAGGTGCGCCGACCACGCCTGCCAGTTGCACGGCGGGGTGGGTCAGCAAGCAATCTTCGATTTCACCTGGCCCGATGCGGTATCCGGCAGAGTTGATGACATCATCGTCCCGGCCGACGAATTGGATACGGCCGCTTTCTGTTTTTAGCCCCGTGTCACCGGTCAGAAGCCATTTGCCGTGCGTATTGGTGACGAATTTCTGGTCGGCGGCAGTTGGGTTATTCCAATATCCCAAAAACATCACCGGATCGGGCGTTTTGACGGCGATAGCTCCGATGGTGCCAATAGGGCAGGGCGTGTTGTCGCCAGAAAGTACTTCGACCTCATGCCCCGGTACGGCAAAGCCCATCACGCCGGGTTCCGCAGGAGCGATCGCGCTACATGAGGACACGATCATGTTGCATTCGGTTTGGCCATAAAATTCATTGATCGTTGTACCAAGCATGCGCTCGCCCCACTCGATCAACTCTTTGCCCAAGGTCTCTCCACCGCTGCCAACGGACCGCATGTTGAGCGGTCTTTGCTTCGCCGCTTGACGCATCATCTTCAGTGCGGTGGGCGGGATAAACGCATTCCGAATGCCGTGAGTCTCGATGAAATCGAAGGCGGCGTCCCCTGTGAATTTCTGGAAGCGATGGGCGACGACGGGTAGGCCATGGTGGAGTGCGGGGAACAAAACGTCGAGCAGGCCGCCGATCCATGCCCAATCCGCAGGGGTCCAGAATTTATCGTCCTTTTGCGGTAGGAAATCATGGCTCATCTCTACTCCGGGCAAATGGCCGAGCAGGACACGATGCGCATGCAGGGCGCCTTTTGGATTGCCGGTGGTGCCTGAGGTGTAGATCAGAAATGCAGGGTCGTCGGATTTGGTTTTGGCGGGGGTGAAACGATCTGACTGGCTTTTTGCTAACTCTGTCAGGTCGAGCGTGCCTTTTGTCGCGCCGTCCACTGTGAAAATCGCTTTGAGGTTGGGCAGCGCATCGGCGTGCTCAGTTAGCTTCGAAGCAGTTTCACAATTTGTGATCAACGCCGTTGCACCGCTGTCGCCCAAGCGGTGTTGCAAGGCGTCGGGGCCGAATAGCGTTGTCAACGGTAAGGCAACACATCCCATTTTGGTGATCGCGATGTGCGCGGCTGCGGTTTCCACCTGTTGCGGCAGCAAGACGGCGATGCGGTCGCCTGTTGACGCATGAGTCGAAATGACGTTGGCGTATTGGTTCGAGAGCGCTTTGAGAGCTGAAAAGCTGTAGGTTTCGACACCGTGGGATTTAACGTCGACAATTGCGGATGCATCGGGTGTTTGCTCTGCCCATTTATCGCAGGCGTCGACGCCGACATTGTAAAATTCGGGTATGTCCCAGCTAAAATCTGCACGTAGGGATGTGTAGGAATCTGATCGACGTAGCATGCTTCGGCCCCCTCTATCGATTTATTGAACAAATGTTCAATTCTTGTCAAGCAGGGGCAAGGAGGCCGAAGGTGTGAACCCTCGGCCTCAACTTAGCTTACTTGTCGTCGACGCCGTCTAGGTCGACACCATCTTCGATGTCAGAGGCGATCAACATCAATGCACCGTCGCCATCGCCTTCTTGAACGGCTTCAACGCCAGTGTCGTCGCCATCGTCGTTGTTTTTGGTTTCACTTGCGATGAGGCTTGCCTCCAAATCGCCTTCATCGGCTTCTTCAAAGACAAACCCTTTGCCGCCGTTGTTAAGTGCCGAAGATGCTGTCACCACAGCAATGGTGTCGCCGTCGCCTTCTTCGGAGAACTTATAGCCGTCGTCTGTATTGCCGCTCGCATCGGTCGCGATAAACACAACATCGATGTTGCCGCCGTCTTCTTCGTCAAAGTCGATGCCTTCATCGAGGTTATCGACGATGGAAGAGCCAAACATGACCGAAATGATGGAGCCTTCGCCTGCTTCGTCGATGTCGTAGCCGTCATCAAGATCAAGACCAAAGGCGAATTCTTCGACTGATCCGTCGTCGTAGAGGTTAACTTCGCGTTCGATGCAAAGATCATCGGGGGAACCTTCGACAGCCGGCGGTACGTCGGCTTCAGCAAATTCGCCTTCATCAAATTCGCCTTCGTCTGGGTCGGGAAGGAACGCTTCCATAATCGCTGGGTCACAGTAGTTGCCATTATTGGCGAATGTGCTGTCGGTGACGTTCGAAATCACGTCGCCGGCTTGTCCTTCGTCCAGTTCAACACCGTCTGCGCCAACAAATTGGAAAGTGGAGCCAGTGATGTCGACACGGATCGAGCCTGCGCCGCGCTCATCGACGCGCAGTCCGTCGGCGTCGAATTTGCCGTTGCCCGCGTCATCAATGGTGACGTTGTTAAGGATGACGTGAACGCTGGCATCAGAACCTTCGCCCGCGCCGCCGCCGCCGGAGCCGCATTCATCTGCAAGCGTGCAGTCGATGATGTGGATGCCGTGGTTTGCAACGCCGCGCACGGTGACGTTGAACAGATCCACAATGACGTCGCCGGTTTGATCGTCGCGGACGTCGACAAAGATACCTTTACCGGCTGTTCCATCTGCATCGCCGCGGTTTTGGATATCGAAGCCGCTGGGGCCTTCGAAGGTCAGATTGCTGATCGTCAAGTTTGCGCCTTCGGTCGCGGCAAAGACGTCTTCGTCAGCGGATGTTGCGATGGTCTGGCCGTTGCCGATCAGAGTGAGCGAGCCGGTGCCTGCAAAGGTAAAGCCAGCAGCTGCGTCAATGTTGCTGCCAGCAACAACGATCACAGGCGCGTCGGCTGCGGCGGCATTTTCTAACGCTTCGCGCAATTCTACTTCGTTTGTGGCGGTGAAGATGTGGCCATCGGCTTGAGCCAAAGATGCCGTGGCGCAAAGCACCAACTTGGAAACGGTTGATCTGAACATAAAGTCCCCCAAATTTTCGATGGGCTCGAGCTAAAAGGGGCACGCAACGGAATTGTAGAAGTTTTGAATCAGCTTTGTGAAATCGTCACCAAAGTTTCTTTGGCAATGATTGTTGACTCGTCTCATTTTGATGCCTAACTATGCGCCGTTATCACTCACATGAGGTGAGTGCTAACGGGAGAGAAACTCGAACTGGAGAAAGTTCTGAAATGGCATTTACACCACTTCATGACCGCGTTCTTGTCCGCCGTATTGAGAGCGACGAGAAGACAGCTGGCGGCCTGATCATTCCTGACAGCGCTAAAGAAAAGCCTGCTGAAGGCGAAGTTGTTTCTGTGGGCGCAGGTGCGCGCAAAGACAGCGGTGAGCTGATCGCAATGGACGTGAAAGCTGGCGACAAGGTTCTGTTCGGCAAATGGTCCGGCACAGAAGTTAAGATCGACGGCGAAGACCTGCTGATCATGAAAGAAAGCGATATCCTAGGCATTATGTCCTAAGGCCACGCCTTCCCACGAAATTCTTATTTTTGGAGCACATGAAATATGGCTGCTAAAGACGTAAAATTCGACGCAGACGCGCGTTCGCGCATGATGACTGGCGTCAACACTCTGGCAAATGCTGTCAAAGTGACCCTTGGCCCGAAAGGCCGCAACGTCGTTCTGGATAAATCCTTCGGCGCACCACGTATCACCAAAGACGGTGTATCTGTTGCAAAAGAGATCGAGCTTGAAGACAAGTTCGAGAACATGGGCGCGCAGATGGTGAAAGAAGTTGCTTCTCGCACCAATGACGAAGCTGGTGACGGTACAACGACCGCAACAGTTCTAGCACAGGCGATTGTCACAGAAGGCATGAAATCTGTTGCTGCTGGCATGAACCCAATGGACCTCAAGCGCGGCATCGACATGGCGACATCCGCTGTTGTTGACGCTATCAAAGGTGCAGCACGCGAAGTCAAAGACTCTGACGAAGTTGCTCAAGTTGGCACAATCTCCGCCAACGGCGAAGCTGAAATCGGTCGTCAGATCGCAGACGCGATGCAGAAGGTTGGCAACGAAGGCGTTATCACCGTTGAAGAGAACAAAGGTCTTGAGACAGAAACAGACGTTGTTGAAGGTATGCAGTTCGACCGCGGCTACCTGTCACCATACTTCGTGACAAACTCCGACAAGATGACTGCAGAACTTGAAGACTGCATCATCCTGCTGCACGAGAAGAAACTGTCTTCTTTGCAGCCAATGGTTCCACTGCTTGAATCAGTGATCCAGTCTGGCAAGCCACTTTTGATCATTGCTGAAGACGTAGAAGGCGAAGCATTGGCGACTTTGGTTGTCAACAAGCTGCGCGGTGGTCTGAAGATTGCTGCGGTTAAGGCTCCTGGCTTCGGTGACCGTCGTAAAGCCATGCTGCAGGACATCGCGATCCTGACAGGTGGTCAGGTGATCTCTGAAGACCTCGGCATGAAGCTTGAGTCTGTCACCATCGACATGCTTGGCTCTGCTAAGCGCGTTAACATCACCAAAGACGAAACAACCATCGTTGACGGTGCTGGCGACAAGGCCGAGATCGAAGCGCGCGTGTCTCAGATCCGCACACAGGTTGAAGAAACAACATCCGACTACGACCGTGAAAAGCTGCAAGAGCGTGTTGCGAAACTCGCAGGCGGTGTTGCTGTGATCCGCGTTGGCGGCATGTCCGAAGTAGAAGTGAAAGAACGTAAGGACCGCGTTGATGACGCGCTGAACGCAACACGCGCTGCTGTTCAGGAAGGTGTTGTCGTGGGCGGTGGTGTTGCACTGGTTCAAGGTGCGAAGTCTCTTGATGGTATGGAAGGTGCGAACTCCGACCAGACTGTCGGTATCGACATCGTACGCCGTGCAATCGAAGCGCCTCTGCGTCAGATCGCTGAGAACTCCGGTGTCGACGGTGCAGTTGTTGCGGGCAAAATCCGTGAAAGCGACGACGCAGCATTTGGCTTCAACGCGCAGGCGGAAGAGTACGGTGACATGTTCGCATTCGGCGTGATCGACCCTGCGAAAGTTGTGCGCACAGCGTTGCAAGACGCAGCTTCTGTTGCTGGCCTCTTGATCACAACCGAAGCCATGGTTGCTGATAAGCCAGCTAAAGAAGGCGCAGGCGCACCGGCAATGCCCGACATGGGCGGCATGGGCGGCATGATGTAATCGCCGCTTGGACATTGCCCAAACGCGATGACAAGGCGACAGGTGATTTCTTGAATTCACCGAGAGCCGTTACCGCAGAACAAAAGAAGGGCGTCTCTGAACGAGGCGCCCTTTTTTTGCTTTTTGTCGTTACCCTTCTGTGCCACCTATTCCTGCGTGCTAGCGGCAAGGGGTATGAGCAGTGCTAAAAACACCTGGATTTATTCGCGATATGAAACCTGGTGAAGAAGACGCGGTTGAGCGTCTTTTGCTGGCTGCGTTTGAGACCGATGCCGAGGCGTGGTTGGTGCGCAAGCTGCGTAAGGCCAATGCCATTGCAGGCGAAACGGTTTTGCCGATGGGCGACGACATCATCGGTTATTTTGCGCTCTCAAAGATGGTAAAGCCAAAGGGGTGGTTGGCTCTTGCTCCCGTAGCGATCGACCCGGAGTTTCACCGCCAAGGTTTTGGCAAACGGATGTTGGGGATGCTGACCGAATGGGCGAAGATCACATCGACGCCGGTGGTCGTGCTGGGGAACCCTGTTTTTTACGAGCGATGCGAATTTGATCGGTCAGCGGCGGCAAAGCTCAGCGGGCCTTATCCCATCGAATTTACGATGCTTGTCGGTGTTGATGGGACGCCTGAGGAAGAACTGATCTATCCCGCCGCCTTCAACGGAGTGTGAGGCGGCGCGCTTTTGCTTGCGTTTCGCTGCACACGCGGGCAGGGCAGAGGGATGAGACTTTTGTTCCTCACAGTGATCGTGATGATCGCCTTTGCAAGTAACTCGGTTCTAAGCCGCGTTGGTGTCTTTACCTACGGGATGGACCCGTTCGCCTTTGCGACGGTGCGTGTAGGGGCGGGGGCCGCGATGCTGGCTTTTCTGGTTTTGTGGCAAAAAGGTGCGATCCCGTTTGCGCAAGGACGCAGCTATGCGGGCTCTGTCTCTCTGGCGATTTATATGGTTGGTTTTTCCTGGGCTTATCTCCAGCTTGATGCAGGTCTCGGGGCGCTGATCCTGTTTGGCGCAATGCAGGTGGCCATGTTTGGTTTCGCGGTGTGGCGCGGGGATGATGTACCACTAATGCGATGGATCGGAGCGGCGGTTGCGCTCACTGGGTTGACCATTCTGCTGTGGCCCGGCGGGTCTGCCCCCATCCATGGGCCAAGCGCAGTCGCGATGGCATTGGCTGGAATCGGATGGGCGGCTTATACGTTGATTGGGCAAAAGGCGACTGATCCGTTGGCGGCGTCCTCCGCGAATTTCGTGCTGTGCCTGCCGATTGTTGGGGTCGTTTGGGTCTTGGCGGGGCTGACTGGCATGACGTTGGGAGGCGTCATTGCAGCCGTCATCTCTGGCGCCATCACATCGGGATTGGGATATGCGCTATGGTATCGTGTTGTCCCGCAGCTTTCGACCACGGTGGCGGCTGTCGCGCAGTTGAGCGTGCCTGTGATCGCCGTTGCAGCGGGCGTGGCGCTATTGGGCGAGCCGCTAAACTCGCGCCTTATTATTGCGGGCTTGTTGGTGCTTGGCGGGATTGGCCTATCGCTGCTGCGGCGCGGCTAGGCCTATTCAACGATCAGTTCCAAGGGATCGTAGGTGGCTTCGCCCGTTCCCCACGCAACGTCCGCCAATGAAGATGGTTTGTGCGGAAGGGTTTTAAGTTCATCCCGTGTGACCCATCTCCGATGAGCGACGATGCCTTCGGGATCTGTCCATGGACCAAAGGGATCGCCATCAAGAAGCCGACAGCGAAAGAAGACCTCGATCTGGTGAAATTTGCGTTTGGGGTCATGAAATTCGTTGACCAAACAGGGGCCGCCGACCTCGATCTCCAAGCCGCATTCTTCCATCACTTCTCTAGCAAGGTTCTCTGGCAGGCTAGAATGATCTTCCGCACCGCCACCTGGAAGACACCAAAGGCGGGTATGGCCTTTCCACGCGTTGACGATCAGCAACTTGTCTTCATACAGAATGATGGCGCGAGCGGCGATACGAGGCATGGTCGGACCATGCTTTGGTGCGTAAAAGAACGCAAGGTCAGTCTGTCCTGACCTTTCAAAGTTGACCTGTGGACCCTAGGTTTGGGATATGAAGCGTTTACTCCTCTTTTGTGCAGCCACTTTGGTTGCGACCACCCCCTTCACCTTTGCGGATGACATAGATGAAGAGGCCACAGAATGTGTGGTCTTGCTGCACGGTTTGGCGCGGTCGGAAATTTCTTTTGCCGCGATGGAGTTCTATCTCGAAGCGGAAGGCTATGCGGTTGTGAATGAGGGATACCCTTCGACCGAGTACACAATCCAGCAATTGGTCGACGAAAATGTCGCACGCGATGTCGCGGCCTGTGGTGATCGCACAGTGCATTTTGTAACGCACTCGATGGGCGGCATCCTTGCACGGGCTTGGCTGACGAATAACAGGCCCGTGGATATGGGGCGTGTTGTGATGCTAGGGCCACCGAATGGGGGATCAGAGCTTGTCGATGTGTTTGGGGATTGGGACCCGTTTCAATGGGTGAATGGACCAGCTGGATTGCAGTTGGGTACCGAAGCCGAGAGTGTGCCGAACCAGTTGGAATTACCAGACTTTGAGGTTGGGATCATTGCGGGACGTACGTCGCTCAATCCGGTGTATTCGTCCGTGATTGATGGGCCTGACGATGGGAAAGTCTCTGTCGAGAGCACGAAGTTGGAGGGCATGACCGATCATTTGGTCTTGCCCGTGACGCATACTTTTATGATGAACAATCCTCTGGTCATGGCCGAGACGGTACGGTTCTTGCAGACGGGTCAGTTCGACGACGATTTGAGTCTGACGGACGTGATCTTTGGCAGCGACTGATACGCTTTAGGTCTTTTTTGCTCAAAAGACGATGAGGTATCGCCTAAGAGGCATGCCCGGTGATGCGGTTGACGTGGCCCATTTTTCGGCCCGGTTTTGCGTCGGCCTTGCCGTAGAGGTGGATGGCGTCTGTGGTTTTGGCGATGTCGGGGATGCGCAAGACGTCATCGCCGATCAGGTTTTCCATGACGACGTCAGAATGCCGGCTGCCGTCGCCCAAGGGCCAGCCGGCGATGGCGCGGATGTGTTGTTCGAACTGGCAGATGGTGCAGCCGTTTTGCGTCCAATGGCCGGAGTTGTGGACGCGCGGGGCGATTTCATTGACGATCAACCCTTGCGGCGTGACAAAAAGTTCGACACCGAGCACGCCGACGTAATCCAGTGCGTTGAGAATTTGCGCGGCCAACAGCACGGCATCGGTGCGCTGGGCAGATGTCAGATTGGCAGGCACGGTTGTTGTGCTTAGGATGCCGTCACTGTGAACGTTTTCGCCGGGGTCATAGCAGGAGACCGCGCCGTCTAGGCTGCGGGCGGCGATGACGGAAACCTCGTGGCTGAAGTCGACGAAGCCTTCGAGGATGGCGGGGGCGCCGTTCATGTCGGCCAGCGCTTTGACCGCGTCATCGGGAGATTTGAGGCGGGATTGCCCCTTGCCGTCGTAGCCCATGCGACGGGTTTTTAGGATGGCAGGCGTGCCGATGGTTGCGATGGCGGCTTCAAGCGATGCGGCATCGGTGACATCGGCGTAGGGCGCGGTTTTGAGGCCGAGGCTGGCGAGGAAGTCTTTTTCTGTCAGACGGTCTTGGCTAGTGGCCAGTGCGGTGCGGTTTGGATGGATCGGTTTGATTGCTTCAAGTGCGTCGAGGGCTGAGGTGGGGATGTTTTCAAATTCATAGGTGATGACGCCAACGCTTTGCGCGAATTGCTTCAGCGCGTCGAGATCGTCATAGCCCTTTTGGAAATGATAATTGGCGACATGAGACGCGGGGCTATCGCCACCGGGTTCATAGATGCAGGTTTTGAAGCCGAGGCGGGAAGCTGCAACCGAGAGCATACGGCCCAATTGACCGCCGCCAAGGATGCCAATGGTTGCGCCGGTTGAAAGGGGATTAGTCATCTGTAGGCTCGTCGGGGATAGAAGCAGAGAGGGCGTCGCGCCATGCGTCGAGGCGTTGGGCCAGCGCGGGGTCTTGAAGCGCTAGGATGCCTGCTGCCAGGAGGCCCGCGTTTTTTGCCCCTGCGGCGCCGATGGCCATCGTGGCGACGGGATAACCGCGGGGCATTTGCAGGATAGAATAGAGGCTGTCGACGCCGGAAAGCGCTTTGGTTTGTACCGGTACGCCGATCACGGGTACGCGGGTTTTGGAGGCCATCATACCGGGGAGGTGTGCAGCACCTCCGGCACCTGCGATAATGACCTGTAGGCCGCGATTGACAGCTGTTTTGCCATAATCCCAAAGGCGATCTGGGGTGCGGTGGGCGGAGACAATTTTGGCCTCATAGGTGACGCCCAATTCATCTAGCAGATCGGCGGCTTCTTTCATGGTGGGCCAGTCCGATTGGCTGCCCATAATGATCCCAACGGTTGCTGCAGTCATATTTGTCCCCTGTCCAAAGGAAGCGGCACTATAGCCGCGCCGCGCCGCAGCGCAATGCGTCTAGGCAATGATATCGGGGGTAATTCGGTCTTCTAGGACAGCAATTTGATCTTTGAGGCCAAGTTTTTGCTTTTTGAGTCGCCGTAGGGTCAACATGTCGGCCGAACGGCGTTCTTGCAGGGCTTCGATGGCATCGTCGAGATCACGGTGCTGGCGGCGCAAAACTTCGAGTTTCACGCGCAAAACCTCGATCGGGTCCATTTCTGACGATGAATTCATAACAAACTGCCCCTCAGCGCTTCAAATATAGGGCATAAAGCGGCTTTCGCCTAGGGGTTGGCCCTTGCGGCATTGGCGTTTCCACCCCATATTTTTGAGTGAGGTCGCCGATTTCGGGGCCAATTGAGATGTCGCTTATGAAGGACGTGTCTGATGACGAAACTTGCCTTAGGGACGCACCCCTACCTGTTAGGGTTTGAGCAGCTGGAACGGTTGGTAGAACGCACCGCCAAAACCGGAAACGAAGGGTATCCCCCTTATAATATTGAGCAAACCTCCGAACATTCGTATCGGATCACTTTGGCTGTCGCAGGGTTTACCAGCAGTGATTTGTCGATCACGGTTGAGGACAATACCTTGATGATACGCGGCCGTCAGGTCGATGACAGTGAAGGGCGTATGTTCCTGCACCGTGGAATCGCCGCGCGACAGTTCCAGAGGTCCTTTGTCTTGGCGGATGGTGTCGATGTTGGTGAGGCGATCATGGAGAATGGCTTGCTGCACGTCGATCTGACCCGGCAAGTGCCGGAGAAGGTGATCCAAACCATTGAGATTAAGAAAGGGTAACGTCATGCAGCGCAAACACGAATTGAAAGCCCTTGCGGGAAATATGATCTATCTCAAGCCTGTGGCGACATCTGATTTGCCAGACGAAGTGCGTGAAGATGCGGGATCGCTGGGGACGGTCTTTGCCGTTCACAATACCGAAGGTGAGCAAGTCGCACTTGTTGCCAATGAGGCGATTGCTGCGGATTTGGCGGCGCAGAACGACATGCAGGTCGTATCGGTTCACTAGAGCCGAGTTTGAGGGGCGTTGCCCCTCTTGAGCCTCTTGGGCTCAATTCACCCCAAGGTATTTTGGGGTAAGAGGAAAGAGAATTTTAGTCAAATCTTAGATGACTTTTCTCTTTCGGAGTTCATCCAAATCTTCCTCGCTTAGCCCCAGCATGCCCCAAACGTCATTGTTGTCGGCACCGAGATCGGGCGGTGGGGTTGTTGGATGAGGGCGTTGATCCCCAAAAAGGATTGGGCTGCCGAGTAATTCGAGCATTTCTGAACCGTTCGGAAATGCGGCTGTCAGGTTTCTACCCGTTGCCTGCGGGTCCTTGAGGGCGTCTTGAACGGTTAAGACTGGTCCGCTCGGAACGCCTAAGGCGTTCAACTCCGCGACCCATTTGTCGGCCGGCGAAGTCCGAAGCGTTTCTTCCAACACGGTGCGTAGCTTATGGCGATTCCGTTTGCGGTCCTCGCGTGTGGCATAATCTGGGTGCGTCAAAAGATCTTCTCGGTTCAGGTGCTTAGCCAAGGCCGCCCATTGGCTGTCTCGGTTTGCGGCGATATTGATCGGGTGATCCGCGGTTTCGAATGTTCCAGAAGGCGCGGAGGTGGGGTTTTCGTTACCGTCTGCCGCGGGGTCCACGCCCCCGATTAGGTGGTTGGACACGACCCAACCCATTGTCGACATCACGGCCTCTGACATAGCGATATCAAGGAATGCGCCGCGCGGCGTTTGGTTCAGGGCCGCGGAAATGGCGAAGGCGGCGGTGAGGCCTCCGGTCGTATCCGCAAGCGGATAGCCCACGCGGGTAGGCGCGGTGTCTTTCGTTCCGGTGATCGACATGACGCCGGATATGCCCTGCACGATCTGATCGTAGGCGGGATCATCTTTGCGTGGGCCAGTTTGCCCAAACCCGCTGATGGCGCAATATATCAGGGACGGTTTGACCTCTTTCAGAACCTCGTAGCCGAGACCCAATCGGTCCATCACTCCGGGTCGAAAGTTCTCGACCAAGACATCGGCGGTTTCTAGAAGGCGCTTGAGCAGGTCTTTTCCGGTGTCCGATTTCAGATCGAGCGTGACAGATTTTTTTCCCGCATTTTGGGCAAGAAAGCTAACCCCCATCCCTGCGGCGTTTCGCTCAGGGTCCGCGCCAAGTTCGCGTGCGAGGTCACCGGTTCCCGGGCGCTCGACCTTTATGACTTCAGCGCCGAGGAGGCCGAGTTGATAGCAGCAGAAGGGTCCGGCCAAGACATTGGTCAGGTCTAGAACTCGGACGCCTTTCAGCGGGCTAGTCACCGTCCGCCACACCTTCTGCCTGCGCTTTGGAGCGTAGGCGACGTGCGCGATAACTCGGCAGAACCACAAGGATCGCGGCAATCACCAAGAGACCCAAGGTCATCGGACGCTCCCAGATAAAGCTGACACCGTCGTAGAGCTGCATGGAGCGGGCGAAGTTGTCTTCCATCATGCCGCCCAAGATGAAGCCAATGAGCAACGGTGCCAGCGGATAATCGGCGAATTTGAGCGCCGTTGCGCAGACCCCAAAGGCAACAAGGATCAACAACTCGGTCGCGTTGTTCTGCCCGATGTAAGCCCCCATCAGAGTAAAGAAGAGGATGAAGGGGATCAGGTAGTTGCGCGGGATGGCCAGGACTTTCGCAATGTATGGAATGAGGGGCAAGTTCAGGATCAGCAACACAAGGTTGCCGATGAACATCGACATAATGACGGCCCAAAAGATCTGGGGTTCGTCGATCATCAGCCGTGGCCCGGGGGAGACGTTCAAGGCAATAAGCGCGCCGAGCAAAATCGCGGTCGTGCCGGAGCCGGGGATGCCCAAGGTCAGCAGCGGAACGAACGACCCGGTGCAGGCAGCGTTGTTGGCGGTTTCCGGTGCCGCGAGGCCCTTAATGGATCCCTTGCCGAATTCCTCTTGTTCTTCTTTCGGCGCAATGTTTCGTTCGACGGCATATCCGAGGAAACTCGCGATGGTAGCGCCGGCACCCGGCAGGACACCGATAAAGAACCCCTGAACAGATTGCCGACCGATGACCGGTGCGATGGCCTTGGCCTCGGTGCGGCTGATGCGCAGATCTTTGATCTCGCCTTCGTCGCCTTTGAGGTCTTTGGGCTTGAGTACGAGGAAGAGCGCTTCGGGCAGGGCGAACATTGCCATGGCGAGAGTAATAAAGCCAAAGCCAGATTGAAGATCCATGATGCCCATGGTGAAACGTGGCAAGTTAAAAAGTGCCCCTTCTCCGACGGTTGCCATGATTAAGCCGAGCAAGGTCATGATCATCGCTTTCGCGATTTGGCCTGTGCCGGCGAAGGCTGCGATAGCGGAGAGGCCGACCACCATGAGGGCAAAGTACTCGGCCGAATGGAATAGCAAAGCCACTGAGGAAAGGGCGGGGGCGAAGACCATCAGCAGAAGTGCGCCAAGTGTTCCGCCTGCGAAGCTCGCGATTGCAGCGATCGTCAGAGCTTTACCGGCCTTACCTTTTCGCGCCATCGGGTAGCCGTCAAAGCTGGAGGCGACCGTTCCGGCAACGCCGGGAGCGTTCAACAGGATCGAGGACGTCGACCCGCCGAAAATCGCGCCGTAATAGACACCAGCCAGTAGGATAAGAGCGGCAGATGCGTCGCCCAAGGAGATGGCAACAGGAATCATGATGGCAATGATCGACATTGGACCAAGTCCCGGCAGCATGCCGATGAAGGTGCCGATGAGGCACCCCCCGATCACCATCAAAAGGTTCTTGAGTGAGAATGCGGTTTCGAGCCCGATCAGAAGTCCTTCAAGCATCTCAGCCTCCGATAAAGCCCGGCAATGGGCGCATGTAGATGCCAAGTACCTCTTGCACGAGGTACCAAACGACAAAGGTTGCAGTGAGGGCGACTGGTATCATGATTTTCCAGTTGCGTTCGCCTAAGATGATCGGGCCGAGGATCAGAAACGCTGATGTTGAAAAAATGAACCCAGCTGGACGTAGGCACAAAGCGTAGACGACCATGAGCGCAAGAAGCGCTATGGCTTGGCCGAGATTGTAGTCCGTCAACCGTCTATAGTCGATTTCAGGTTCTTTGGGTTCGCTCTTTTCGAGGCCAAACAATACGATCAGACAGGCGATCACGCCCAGCACTGACAAGACTTTGGGGAAGGTGCTTGGCCAAATAGGGTTTCTGCGCATGAAGGGTGCGAGGTTATCATCCATCGTGAACCAAGCGGCGTAGCCGTAGGTTACAAAAATGCCCAACAGAATGAGCGCTATCCATCGGTCGAGTGCCATGTGTCCCCCGGTTTGTTCTTTTGGGGCTCTGCCCCTCTTGAGCCCGTTCGGGCTCAATTCACCCCGAGGTATTTTGGGCAAGAGGAAAGAAAATTTTAATCAAATCCGATCTAGTCTGATCTTGCGGAACAGGCTGAGGAGCCGATGGCCGTGCAAGGGGAAGGATCTGTCTTTCTCTGGGAAGGGAGGTCTCAAGAGATCTCCCTTTCCTCTTGCCAAAAATACCTCGGGGGGTGCGGGGGGCTGGCCCCCCGCGTCGGTCGCGGACATGGTCCGCGAAACCGTATTTAGAGGAAGCCAAGCTTCTTCATCAGATCGCCGATCACCTGTTCCTGCTCTTCCAGGAAGCTTTGGAAATCATCGCCTGGGTTATGGATGTTGACCCAGCCATTGCGCGCCCGCACTTCTTCCCACTCAGGGGTCTCGTACATCTTGGCGATCGCGTCCTGATACATTGCCAGCTTGTCATCTGGCAGGCCAGGAGCGCCGAAGAATCCACGCCAGTTGACGAAGGTGGTGTCGATGCCTTGCTCTTTCATGGTTGGCGCGTCTGCATAGGCGTCGACGCGCTCATCGGCGGTCACGCCAATGATCTTCACTTCACCCGCATTCGCCAGATCAACGGCTTCAGAGAAACCGGTGGACAGAGCCGCGATTTCGCCTGAGAGCAGGGCAGCCATGGCGTTGCCGCCCGCATCATAGGGGATGTACTTCACACCCAACGCGTCTTTGCCGGCTGCTTCCATCACCATTGCTGCAACAAGGTGGTCCATGCCGCCAGGAACGGAGCCGCCGCCAATCGCGGTGGCGCTTGGATCGGCATCATAGGCTGCCAAGAGATCGTCCATCGAGTTGATGTCACTGTCTTTACCCACAACCAAGGCTGCGTAGTCGCCGATGGTGCCAGAGACCAGCGTGAGGTCGCGGAAGTTATGTGGGAAAACGCCTGTTAGTGACCGGATCACGATGGGTGTTGAGTTCACCATCAATGTACCGTGGTTGCTATCCGCATTTTCGATCAGGAAGCCGATGGCCTTACCGCCGCCGCCGCCTGACATGTTTTCATAAGATGCGGTACCGACCAAACCTGCGTTTGTTAGCGCCTCGCCAGTGCCACGCGCTGTTCCGTCCCAGCCACCGCCGGCGCCGCCGGGGATCAGGAAGTGGATGCTGTCTACAACTTGATGGCCGTCTGCAAAGCTTGGTCCGGCTAGACCAAAGGCTGCAACGGCAGAAAGCAGGGCGCGGCGGCCCAGTTTGAATGTCGTCATGATTTCCTCCCATTTGACAACTGTCCGCAGTGCGGATCAATTATTCGAAAGCTAATCACCTAAACCTGACACCGACCTGTCATCGGAAAAAATCGAAGGGCATCGCATGAAATTCCTCTTGGTCGAGGACAATAGTGATTTGGCAGGGGCGATTGCGTCTCGACTGCGTCTCGATGGCCATGTTGTTGATAATGCTGAAACTTTGGAGGACGCCAAGGCCTTTGTCTCCACCGGCGAATATGACATGATCCTGCTCGATATCATGCTGCCCGATGGAGACGGCCGCACGTTTTTGAAAGAGCATCGGGCCAGCGATTTGGATACGCCTGTCATTGTGCTGACGGCGCGCAGCCAAGTTTCAGATAGAATCGGATCGCTTGACCTCGGCGCGGATGACTACCTGACAAAGCCATTTGACCACGCGGAGTTAGAAGCCCGGTGCCGCGCGGTTTTGCGGAGGAAATCTGGCAACGCAAGGGTCACGATTGAAACGGGTGGGGTGGTGTTTGACTCTGTTGCTGGCAGTTTGAAGGTTGCGGGCGAGCCGATCAATTTGCGGAACAGGGAATTGCGATTGCTAGAGTTGTTTTTGAACGCACCTGGGCAGGTGTTTTCCAAGCAGAAGCTGGCGGATCGACTGTTTTCTTATGACGATGATGTCTCAGAGAATGCGATTGAGGTTTATGTCGGACGCTTGCGCAAACACTTAGAGAAATCTGACTTGGGCATCACGACCTTGCGGGGTTTAGGCTACAGGCTTGACCATGCAGACTGATGCTGTTGTGTCAGGATCGCTTCGGAATCGGTTGGTTTTGATCCTGATTGGCGGCGCCGCGGTTCTTGCGATCTTTTTGTTCTTTGCGGTTCGCAGCTATGCGGTGCAAGTCGCGCAGCGGGGGCAAGACAATATCCTTTTGGCATCGGTGACGTCGATGCTAGATGCAGCAGCGTTCCGTGATGGTGTTGCTGAGGTTGACATCCCTTACGCTGCGTTTTCGATGCTGAACACACCGGCTGACGACAGGGTATTTTATGCCATTTATCAGGATGATACGTTCTTGTCGGGGTATAACGATCTGGGCCTTCTCGGAGAAAATCAGGGTGGGCAGCCATCCTTTCAGACGCGGGATTATAGAGATACGTCTGTGCGAGAGGTGACAGCGAGTCGAACGCTAATCGGCGCGGATCAGCGGACGGAAATCCAGATTGCATTGGCTCAGACGCAAGATGCGTTGGCCGATACGCTTGATCAGATTTCCCGCAATGCGGCTCTTTTGGGTTTGGGGTTCTTTGCGCTCGCGGTCGCGCTATCGATATGGGCGACGCAGGCGACTATCAGCCCGCTCAGTCGCTTGACTAATTCCGTGACCCGCAGAGGTCCACAAGATCTCAGTCCGTTCACAAAACCAGTTCCGCAGGAGATGGCACCGTTGGTTACGTCTCTGAATTCTTTGATGGGTCGGCTGGACCAGTCTTTGAGCCAGTCTGAGGATTTCATAGCGGAAGCCGCCCACCGGGTTAGGACACCTTTGGCTACTGTGAGGTCTTACGCTGAGGCGACGCTTTTGCGGGTCAACAAGGAAGAAAATCGCGAAGCAATGCGGTCCATGGTGAAAGCCATCGATGAAAGCTCTCGTGCAGCTGGGCAGCTTTTGGATCATGCGATGATCACCTTTCGTGCGGACCATCTTGAGCGTGAAGAACTCGATTTGGTCGACCTAGTGCGCGATCTGATCCTTCGTCTGACCCCAGTGGCGGATATGAAGGATTTGACCTTGGATTTGCGGGGCGAAGATACCGTGACTTATGCGGGGGATCCGATCTTGTTGCAAAACGCACTGCGCAATATGATTGACAACGCTATGAAATACAGCCCTGCCGATGGTGCAATTGAGATTAGTGTGCGCTCTGAACCTGTAGTTGCCGTCACGGTTTCAGATCAGGGGCCGGGGTTTCCGCTGGATGAAATAGAAACGCTGACGGCGCGATTTACACGTGGGCGCAATGCCGACAACACGATTGGGTCTGGCCTAGGCCTCACCATCGCGCAAGACGTAGCGACCGCGCATGGCGGAGAGATCACCCTGCGCAACAGAGAGGAGGGTGGAGCATGCGTTATCTTATCGCTCTGATCCTTGGGTTTCTTGCGTCCACCAGCTTTGCGCAAGAGTGGGAGGATCAGCGCCTGTTCAATGACGGCGCTGGTGGCGATGCCCTTCGCGTCTTGTCGAGCACGGATACCAATCTCTTCGCGCCTTTGATTGAGGCTTATGTGGCGGAGAACCCAGATACGGCGGTGGAATATTTGGTGACTGGGACTGCTGATATTGATGGCCTCTTCCGTGAAGCGCCCGAGCGTTTTGATGTTGTCATTTCCAGTGCAATGGACCTTCAGCTTAAGCTTGCGAATGATGGTTTCGCTTTGGCTTTGGATGATGTCGCGCATCCCGAATGGGCCGAATGGCGCAACAGCTTATTTGCCTTCACAACCGAGCCGGCGGCGATTGTTATCAACACCGCAGCCTTTGAAGGCTTGCCTGTTCCCAGCTCAAGGCAAGACTTGATCGGGTTGTTGAGAGACCGCCCGGACCTTTTTGCCGGGCGCGTGGGCACTTACGACATCAGGCGGTCCGGGTTGGGGTATTTGTTCGCCACTCAGGATTCTCGCGCCTCAGAAACCTACTGGCGTTTGATGGAAGTGATGGGTGGGCTTGATGTCCGGCTCTATTGCTGTTCTGGCGACATGATCGACGACCTCACCGACGGGACTATCGCCGTCGCCTATAACGTTTTGGGAAGCTACGCGGAAGCGCGAGTCGAAAGTGGGGAGCGTTTCAAAATCCTGGACCTGTCCGATTTTGAAACGACGATGATGCGAACCGCTCTGGTGTCTAAAGAAACCACGCAAGTGGCAGAGGCGGCATCATTCTTAAGAGCCGTTATCGCGTACCAATCAGATGACGCGTCAAATGCGTCTCCACTGCCGACATTGGCGCAGGACGGGGATCGGGGGGCGATCCCACTTGATCCGGCTACAATGACCTTTCTTGATAGCCTTAAGCGCAAAAAGTTTCTGGAAGAGTGGGAGGATGCTCTGATCCAGAATTAGGGTTAGCGCTTACTGCAATACGCTCGGCCAGTTTGCATTACCCGCCGCGATCCGGCCCGGAATGTCGCGTTCCCAGCGGTTCTGAATACCACGTGAGAAGTTGAGGTAGAGCTTTCCATCCACAATTTTCCATGCTTCTGGAACAGTCGAGGCGGTGTAGCCTTCACTTACCGCGTAAGCGCAGTAGCCACCGTACTGTGGAGCATAGGTTTCAGGATCAGAAGCAAAAGCATCGCGGTTTTCGACGCTTGAAAAACGCCAAGTCGCGCCATTCCAATCATGCGTAATGCTGGCGTCTCCGGCGACAGGTTTGCCTTCTTTGAAATAGCCGACGGGATCGGTTCCATCTATGGCGATGCCACCTTCTGTGTAGACCGGCGGCGTCGTTTGGGCTTGTACGCAGTAGGCGGTGAAGCCGGCCACGGGAATGGCGGCGAGGGAGGTTAAGACTACGCGGCGGTTTAGGGTCATTGGGAGGTCCTATGCGTTGCGGTTTCGTGCATCCTATATGCGAAATGGCTTCGCTCAAAACGACCCCTCTCACCGTTTATTTATGGTTTGACACATTTGCAGGTCTAGACCGGCACGAGGTCCAACGCCCTGACAAGCTGTAGACCGACGGGACCAGTTCAACTAACACTTGCATTAATTCACTTTGGTGCGCCCTTCCGCATCAGTTCGATTTTTGGCGACAGGGTCTTTGAATGAAGCAACTGCTGACGCTCCCAGGCGGTTTGAAACTCAATCGCACGAATATTGTTCCCGACCTTGTCGCAGGGGCAACATTTGCTGTGGTGAACGTGCCGCAAGGTATGGCCAATGCAGTTCTGGCGTCGGTTAATCCTGTCGCGGGTCTCTACGCGCTCATGATCGCGATGCCCATTGGGGCCATGTATACCAGTTCGGTTTACATGAATGTCTCCACCACCGGCGCACTGTCGGTCGCGGCGGGTGAAGCGCTGAGTGATGTTCCAGACCAGAGCAAAATTTCTGCTCTTGTGACGCTTGTTGTTTTGATCGGCCTCGCTCAGCTCGCCATGGGGGTTCTGAAACTCGGCAGCTTGGTGCGGTATATCTCTAATTCCGTAATGACGGGGTTCATAACGGGCATCGCGGCATTGATCATCTTGGGCGCCATTCCGGATATCACTGGGTACGAAAGCCCACTGCCAAACCATCTGTTGAGAATTGCGGATACGATCCTGAATTGGCGATCGCTCGACTACGCCGCAGTTGTGTTTGGGATCGCGACAATAGCCATCATTTTCTATGCTCAAACCACACGTGTTGCTAAGTTCGCTTTGATCGTGGCCTTAGTGGCGGTTACGGCGATGGTTCAACTAAGCATGGCTGTCCTGTCGATTGGTGACACCGAGCTTGTGAAAGACGTAGCAGCCATTCCGCGCAGCCTTCCTGACTTTGTCTTGCCAGATTTGGGTTACCTACCGTCGTTGACCCTTCCCGCCATCGCAATTGCTGTGATTGGATTGGTCCAAGGGGCTGGAGTAGGGCAGAGTTATCCCAACCCCGATGGCCGGTTTCCTGATGCCTCCCAAGATTTCGTTGGCCAGGGTGTCGCGAACACGGCCGCTGGTTTCTTTGGAGCGATCCCATCGGGCGGGTCGATGTCGGGTACTGCGGTCAACGTTCAAGCGGGCGCAAAGTCGCGCTGGGCAAATATCTTCGCAGGTCTCATCGTCATTGCGATTGTGTTTTTCTTCGTTGGATTGGTCGAACTTGTTCCTATGGCGGCATTGGGCGGTCTTTTGGTTGTGGTTGGGATTCAGAACGTCTCCCCAAAGAACATTCTTATCATTTGGAATACGGGAACACTTCCTCGCATCGCCATGAGTGTGACGTTTCTCGCGACGCTGATGGTCCCTCTACAATACGCGATCCTGCTCGGCATCGCGCTGTCGTTTGTGTTGCAAGTCATGCAAGCGTCGAACCGTGTTGAGGTACGTGAGTTAGAACTGGTCGCAAATGGATTTCCAATCGACAAGCCGCGCCCCTATCACTTGGTCGCGGACCGCGTCAGCATCCTGCGGGTCAGAGGCGCATTGTTCTTTGCCTCCGCCAAAGCGCTCGAGGCACAACTTCCGGACGCGTCGACTGGTGACAGATCAGTGGTGATCCTTATCTTGAGAGATGTTGACGACCTCGGCAGCACAGTCATCCGGCTTCTGCAGAGATATGCGCAAGAGTTGGAGCAAACTCAGAGTGCGTTGATGCTCGCCGGCGTCAATGACCAACTGATGCGCCAACTCGGTCGGACGGGGTTGTTGGAGCAACTTTCGGCAGACAATGTATTCGCCGAGCAGGATAAAATTGGGGCCGCGTTGAACGAGGCGATCGAGCAGGCGAACGCGTGGATTGAGGGAAAGGGCCAGAGTGTCGGCTAGGTTGTGCGCGTAGCCATGTAGCCAATTGACGCAAGTTACTCATGCGTAGGTCTATGATTTTAGCGCGATTTTTGTGGAGCCTAGGGGAGAACCCAACAGATCTGCAAGTTATTGACATTAAAAGATATTTAGGTGTCGGATTTCGGTTGCGTGTCACACTTCATTATCACGTATTGCCGTTCGCAAGTTGTCTAAGGTTGCGATGTCCATCATAAGAAAAAACTAAGCCGTTTCCGATTGGACTCATCTTTGTTCCGCAACAGTTCGCGCATCCTGCAGAAAGCTGCGACTGGTACTAAGTCATCTTACAGAACTCTAGTTGAGCCTAGTTGGTTTCATTCACAATTTACCCAGAACGAAACAGTCAGCTCGCCAAAGACTTGGATTGATCCTTGTTTGCTTAGTATGAAGGGCTAAGGTCGACTCTGTCAGCTGAAGTCTAGGACATAAGAATGAAGCCACACAGAACACACAACCAGGATTTGTCGGACGTTTTGACGGCAGACCGGACGCATCATCTCCATCCCTGGCATGATCTTTCGGCTTGGCGCGAAGCCGATCCGCATTGCTTCACCAGTGGCGAGGGCATCTATGTCTATGATCAGGACGGTCAGAAACTTATCGACGGACCGGCTGGCATGTGGGCAGTGCAGATCGGGTACGGGCGACGCGAAATGGCGGATGCGATTGCTTCGCAGGTGATGGAGTTGCCATATGCTTCGCCGTGGACTTCGACGACAGCTCCCGCGGCACAGCTATCCGAACGAATAGCGGAGCTCGCGCCAGGCGACCTTAACACGGTGATGTTCACCACAGGAGGGTCTACGGCTGTCGATACGGCGTTGCGTACCATGCAATTCCTGAACAATCGCCTCGGTCGGCCCGGGAAAAAGATCATCATTGCGCGGGAAAAGGGCTATCACGGATCGACGTATCTCGCGGCCAGCGTCACCGGCAAAGAACGCGACAAGAGCTGTTTTGATTTCGAAGATCGTTTGGTGCGTTTCTTACCCGACATCAATCCTTACATTCGGCCCGACGTCATGACTGAGGCGGAGTGGTGCGATGCCAAAGTTGCAGATCTTGAGAACATGATCGCTGAGATCGGTCCGGACCGTATTGGAGCCTTTATTGCAGAGCCGATATTGTGTTCTGGCGGTGTGATCATCCCGCCTAAGGGGTATCACCAACGCACGCTAGAGGTCTGCCGCGCCCATGACATCCTTTACATATCCGATGAAGTTGTCACTGGCTTTGGTCGCTTGGGACATTGGTTTGCGTCACAGGAGGTCTTTGGGATCGAACCCGACATAATCACCTGCGCTAAGGGCATCACGTCGGGCTATCTGCCTCTGGGGGCCTGTATAATCTCTGACCGGGTGATGGACCGGATGACCGGCGCGGATCACGACGTTCTCTTTCCCAATGGCTACACCTATTCGGCCCATCCAGTCTGCTGTGCTGCGGCGCTGAAGAACATCGAGATCATCGAACGCGAAGGCTTGCTTGGGCATGTGCAGACCGTGGCCCCCCATTTCCAGGCGCGATTGAAAGCGCTTGAGGCGTCGCCTGTGATTGGTGACGCGCGTGGTATGGGCCTCTTGGGCTGCCTAGAAGGCTTGCTCGACGCGGGCAGAGACACTCCGCTAGAGGTGCAGCGCACGCTTGGGGCACGGCTTGATGCTGCCTGTGAAGCGCGCGGGCTTATTGTGCGCCCCTTGATCAACATGTGCGTCTTCTCGCCACCGTTGACCATTTCGCCCGATGAAATCGATGCGATGTTCGACATCATCGAAGACGCGTTAACTGAGGTTGAGCCCGATTTCGCTTAGACATCGTTCATGGCGAGGTGTAGCTGGCTATCAACAGACGGGTGCCTTCAGATGTGGTCCATCCGGCGCTGTCGCCCTGATGCAAATAAGCTGTCTCGCCCGCAGCAAAACTGTGAGCCTCTTCGCCGTCGTGTAAGGCCAACGCGCCGTCCAACACGCTTATGAGTTGGTGCTTGGAGGCTGGGGCAGCTGGCATCTGAACTGCGCCATATGTCACCAGATCGACACTCATAGTTCCCGCTGCGTTTAGAAAATCTGTTCGTCGGTCGGCGACATCGGCGGATGGTCCCGTGAGGTCGGGCACCGCGATCCGCTGCAACGACGCATTTTCCGCCGTTGGCGTGGGGCCGTCGAGGATCATGAAGTACTTGAGCACTAGTTCGGGCTGTTTCCATTGGCACATAAAGCCCTTGGGGATCACAAACGCATCGCCTGCCTTAACCTCGATCTCCGTTCCGTCAGGTAGCACCATGATCACCGACCCCTTGAGCAACAGCATGTATTCGTCCACCGGATAGGGCATCATCTGATCGACAAAGGCCGTGCAGTCCCAGACGCCAGCCATGTATCCCTCACCCTCTATTTCATGATAAAGGTGGCCGCGCTGGACCGGTTCGCCCGATACCAAGGAGGCGTAGTCCATCTGTTCCCAAACTTCGAGGCCATCCGGGCCGTTTGGATCAAAGCGGATGATGTTCGCGGTTTTTGTCATGGCGTATCCTTTTCTGGCGGCTGGTCCTCCCAACACAGGAAGATCGAGTTGGTGATGCGGCGGTACATGCGGATATGGCTTTTCGTGCTCGGGTTCTGGCGAGCCTCGATATATGCGTATGCCGCGTCTAGCTGAGCTCGATCGCGGAAACTCATCGTTGAGAACCAGCTGTGATCACGGTCGTCGTCAGTGTCCATAGGTGTGTCGGCAACCCTTTTGCCCAACGGACCTGCGCTCACAATCATACCCGCTGTGATTAGGTCTTCGACGAATTCCGCATAGTCGGCCTGAAACACGTCGGGATCTTGTGCCGGTTTCAAATCAAAGCTGGAGAGCATGTGTATCATGTATCACCTATAGAGTTGCCGCCGTCTTGAGACCTTCGAACACCGCTTCTTCAACGGTCCTTGGGCAAAGTGCGTCACCGATGACATGCATCTCGCCAGACCAATCGCGTAGCGCCTCTTCCAGCGCCGTGTCAGACCGCGTGCCAAGGGCGGTAACAAGCGTGTCCACGTCTTCCAAGATTACGGCCTCGCCGCTCAATGTGTGTTGGAAATAGGCGTCTTCGGCATCAAGCCCATGCAAGCGCATGTGCGGCAGGATCACCACTCCAAGCCGATGCAAATCGCCGAGCCAAGCGTCTCGCGCATATTGTGGGATGGTTTGACCTGCGACCATCCCGTTCACGGCCAAACGCACATGGCAGCCGTCGCGGGCCAGGCGTTCGGCCATACCAAGACCCACCCAATCGCAGCGCCAGTCGGCAATGACCGCACGGGCACCGACATTGGCCCGACCTTCAAGCACCTGCTGAGCAGTGACAACGTGGCCGTCTCCCGCGCCTTCGATCGGCGGCATGTAGGCTGTGCCTCCCGTCGCTACTATCAGAACATCCGGCGCATCGCATTGGATGTGGTCTGCTGTTATTTTTGTGTTTAGCTGAATTTCCACTCCGGCGCTCTCAGCCTCGCGAGCGAGATTTGTCGTAACCCCGCCGAACTCAGCTCGACCAGGTAGGTTTTGCGCAAGATTGACCTGACCACCAAGCGTAGCTTTTGCTTCATAGAGCGTCACGTGATGCCCGCGCTGTGCCGCGACGGACGCTGCCTTCAGCCCTGCCGGTCCACCGCCCACCACCAAAACATTGCGCTGCTTTGTTGCGGGCGACAGAGTCCCAAAAGCCAATTCGCGTCCGGTTTCGGGATGCTGGATGCACGAGATTGGTTGCGCATTGAGCATATGCCCAATGCAGGCCTGATTGCAGGCCACACAGGCGCGGATATCGTCGACCTGACCTGCGACAGCTTTTTGGGGCATTAAGGGATCAGCGATCAATGCCCGCGTCATGCCGCACATGTCCGCAGCCCCATCACGCAGTACCTGTTCTGCGGTCTGCGGTTGGTTGATCCGCCCGGCGACAAAAATTGGCTTACTGGCAACTTCTTTGATCGCAGCAGCAAGCGGGGCGGTATAGCCTACCTCTGCGCGCATCGACGGTACGATATGAGTGGAACCTGCGAGGCCAGCAGAGGTGCCCGCGGTCACATTTAGATAATCCAGCGTGGGGTCCGCGCCTAAAGCGCGCGAAATGTCTAGCATATCGGACGCGTCAATCCCGTCGTGGTCCTTCTCATCGCCCGAAAGGCGAATGCCCACAGCTAAGTCGTCTCCCGCGCCGCGCCGTGCGGCTGCAATAGCTTCACGCACAAAACGCAAACGGTTCTCGAAAGACCCGCCGTATTCATCATCGCGTAGATTGACACGGGGATTAAGAAATTGCCCCAAAAGATAACCATGTGACGCTACGAGTTCGACACCATCAAGACCCGCCGCCGCCATATGTGCAGCCGAGGTTTCAAATCCCGCGATAATCTCCTCGATCAAATCGGGCGTCAGCGCGCGGGGCATCACGTGGAAACGTTCGTTGGGCACAGCTGAGGGTGCGTAGGCCACTGCATGGGTGCCATCGGCGGCCATGGTCATCTCTCGGCCTGGATGGCTCAGTTGCGCAAAGACCCGACAACCGTATGGCTGACAGGCCTTTGCCAGCGCGGCATAGCCGTCGATGCAGCTTGGATCATAAGCGCGTATCGCAGGCCTGCCCGAATTGCCGGAAGGATGCACGCGCGCGGCCTCTATGATCGTTAGCGCTGCGCCACCTTTGGCCTTGGCCCTGTGGTAAGCAACCATGGCGGCACTAGGCTTGTGGCCATCTAACATAACCGCCATATGGCCTGTGGAAAAAATTCGGTTTTTGAGCGTGCAGGGCCCAACGCGCAGCGGCGAAAACAACCGGTCAAACCCATGGTGGGCTTTGGCGGATGTTGCGCCCACTAGCGTCAACTACGCAGTTCCCGTCATTAGGAATTCGCGAAGGGGAGCGGTACTGTCAGGATCTCCTTCGGCCTCTCGTTCCAGAAACGAGACCGCCGCGATCTCATGCGCCGTAGCGATGCGCAGCGCGGGTAAATCCTCAGGTGGGGCCATGGCCTCAAGCCTTTCGAAAGCGGTGATGTAAGCGGGAAAAATCTCTCGCATATGGTTGATGAGACCCGGCCAGTCCCGTGGCAGATCTTCAGCCTGTCTACGCCCATTGGCATGTAGCATGTCGGTCGCGCGGGGCTTAAGCGCGTACTTCTCGAGCAAAGGCTGCATAGCCTTCGCGGTATAGCCTTCGATCTCCGCCAGCATCGCCATTTTCGCCTTATGCTCTGGCGCGGTCAGGTGATCAGCAAGTGCGGCAAAGAAAGTCTCGCCCTCAATTTCCTCTTCATAATAGTGCAGCACCGTATCGAGATAACCTTCGACTAGCTTCTCCTTAGGGTCCGAAGTGTGGATATCGCCGACATCAATGCGATCGTGCTTCAAAGGCACGTCGATATCGACAGGTCGATCTAGCTCCTGCCCGTAGCGATGCCCCGCATAAGTCGCCCCAGCCACGATGGCAGGTGCGTCACAGTCACCGATTTTTGCCAACGTAAACGGCAATGCCTTGGCATCGCCGCCCTCCTTTGCCAGTACGTCGTGATAAAGCCGATCGTTAGGCGCGCGTTGCGTAACCATAACTACGTTGGCCACCTTCAAACTCTTCTTTTCGCCCGTAAACGTGCATTCGAATGTTGCGGTCTCTCCATCAAATGCGGTTAAGGTTTGCGAAAGCTCAATCCCAACACCAAGCTTCATCAGATGTGTACGAACCTTCCATCGCTCTGACGTATTGCTCGCCCACTCTGAGACGACTTCAGATGGTGTGGCCAATGTCACGTCCTGACCGGCAGCCTTGAGCCGTTCCGCAATCACGCCGCCCAGATAATAGCCGTCCTCATCATAAACCAAAGTCGGACCATCGGGCAGATTACCCTCCATGATGTCATCGGCGGTTAGAAGATTGATGCCATCGGGTACGGCGATCGGGATGTATCGGTCGCCGTCGAACCTATCTTTCCTCCAAGACGCGCCTGTCGCGATGACAACGTGATCTGCCTCAAACTCAAACACGTCGTTGGCCGTCAGTGGGCTTTCAAGGAACACCTCAACGTTGGGCAGTTTGTGGAACTGTTGCGCTCGGTAGTCGCGTACACGGATGTATTCGCTCATCCCGGGTAGAGCAGCTTCGCGCGGTAGGCGCCCGCCCAGCTCGCGGCGAGCATCGGCCAAAGTCACTTGATAGCCGCGTTTGCCCAATACATGTGCGGCTTCGAGCCCAGCTGGCCCTGCACCGACGATAAGCACTTTGGAGGGCATTTGCGTCGGCGAAAACCGTTCGGGATGCCAGCCTTTGCGCCATTCTTCACCCATGGTCGGATTTTGGGTGCAGCGGATTGGAACACCGATGCTGTCGCCAGCATAGCAGATATTACAACCGATACATTCGCGGATATCTTCGAACTGGCCTTCCTCGACCTTCCTAGGCAGAAACGGGTCAGCGATTGAGGGCCGCGCCGCACCTATGAAATCGGTGATCCCCCTGCGGATCTGACTGACCATCGTGTCAGGCGAAGTGAAACGCCCAACAGTAACTACTGGCTTGTCAGTCTGGGATTTCACGAAATCCATGTAAGGTTCCAGCGCAGCCTCTTTGGTAAAGCGCGAAACCCCCATCTCGACCGTGTAGTTGGCAATATTGATGTCCCAAAGGTCCGGTAAATCCGCCAACATCGCAAACATATCACGCCGTTCGCCATGAATAGGCACGCCGTCTTCGCCAATCTCTTCATCGGCAGCAAAGCGCACTGCAACACCGCAGCGATCGCCCACCGCATCCTTTGTTTCTTCGATCAACTCGCGGACGAGGCGTACCCGGTTGGTCAAGCTACCGCCATATTCATCGATTCGTGTATTGGCTGTCGGGCTCAGGAAATTCGCCAGAAGATAGGTGTGCGTGGCGTAAACATATACAACGTCAAACCCCGCGTCGCGTGCACGCAGAGCAGCTTTTCGGTGCCAGCGGCGCAGGTTGCGAATATCTTCTTTGTCCATTGCACGGGTCTGAAACGGATGGCCAACTGCATTTGGTACGCTGTCAAGCTCCAGCGCCACCTCCCGCGTCATCATGTTTCCAGACCGCCCGCCACCATACCAGAGCTCTGCACCAGCAAGTGCACCGTGTTCGTGAACCTTGTCGGTCATAAGCTTATGCGCACGAATGTCGCTGTCGTCCCAAAGGGAAGCCGACACGTGCTTGAGGTCGTCGGACGTGGGATGGATCGAGTTGTATTCGGTGCAGATCACACCCCAGCCACCCTCTGCTTTAGTCGCACGCATATCGGCCAGCATGCGCGGGCGTAGGTATCCCATTCCTGTGCAATGTGGCACTTGGTAAAACCGGTTCTTCGCGGTGACAGGACCGATTTTCATGGGCTCGAACAGAATGTCATAGCGGGGATCGCGGGTCATAACTTGGCCTCGACTTAGTTGGGGGAGAGTTCGACGAGCTCGCGCAGGAACGGAACGCCGTCATGGGGGGCGGCGTCAAGCTCACGAGCGTATCGATGGCCGCTGTAGACAGACGCGGCAATTGTGGACGGGCCGTAAGCGTCACCGATGCGGGTCACTTCAGGCCGTGCTAGCCAAAGGTCGTCCACGGGCGTGCGCATTGAAACCAGAATCACCGCGCTCGCGGCCAACACCTGCAGTGCGTCATTGTAAACGTTCTCAAGTGTGACTGTATCTTTGTCGATGGAAGCGACGTTCTGTCCGCAGTGAATCTTGGCACCCAAATCAAGCAAACGCTTTTGAATCGCGTGTTGTTCAAGTGTGTGATGAGTCCAGCTAGAGACTTCAGGGGCAGGGGTCACAAAAGTAACATCGGCACCTGCACGCAATAGCATCTCTGCAACCGCGCCGCCCATGTAGAAATGGTCGTCATCAAACACAACCACCGGCCCATCCGGTACAACGCCTGCCATCACATCATCAGGCGTCATTATTTTTGCGCCGTCCGCAATAGATATCCCGCGCGGGTTTTGCCGTCCGATGCCATCGGCGTTCCAGCGCGCACCCGTTGCCAGCGCCACATGATCCGCGCCAAATTCATCGAGCGTGTCAGGTGTCATCTCGCTTTCCAGATAGAGCGATACGTTTGGCATCTGGCTGATTTGGTAAAGCCGGTAGTCCACGACGCGGCCCCATTCCGACAACCCCGGTAGGCGCCTTTCCCGCGCCACGCGCCCCCCCGCCTCGGCAGCTTTGTCGGCCAATGTCACAGTGTAGCCGCGTTGGCCCAGCGCTCGCGCGGCCTCTAATCCCGCAGGGCCTGCACCTACGATCAAGACGGATGCGTCGGAGTCTTTGGGGGCGATCCTTTCGGGATGCCATCCCTTGCGCCACTCCTCCCCCATTGTCGGGTTTTGAGTGCAGCGGATCGGCGCAGAGTGGTGATCGCCTGAAACACAGATGTTGCAGCCTATACACTCTCGGATGTCTTCGATGCGTCCTTCTTCAATCTTCTTTGGAAGGAATGGGTCCGCAATGGATGGCCGAGCGGCCCCGATCATGTCGAGTTTGCCGGACTTAACCAGCGACACCATCGCATCTGGCGAGGTGTAGCGGCCGACGCCCACCACTGGCTTGGTCGTGACCTGTTTCACGAAGGCGACGTAGTCATCTTGAAAGCCCGAACCTTTGAAACGCGAGGTTGCGCTATCATGTTCCCAACCGCTGATGTTCACATCCCAAAGGTCCGGCAGTTCGGCAAACATCTCAATAAGTTCGCGACCCTCGCCCTCACTGGTGATACCCGCGTCGCCCATCAACTCATCGACCGAAAAGCGTATCGCCACGGCGCAGGTGTCGCCGACAGCGTCTTTGGTTTCTTCCAGGATCTCGCGCGCCAGACGTGCGCGGTTTTCCAAAGAGCCACCATATTCATCAGAGCGGCGGTTCCGGTAGGGCGACAAAAAATGCGACATCGTCGAAAGCTGGTGCCCAAGGTAGACGTACACCAGATCAAAGCCTGCTTTTTTGGCCCGAAGCGCGGCGTCACGGTGCCAGCGTCGCAGGGCACGGATGTCTTCGCGATCCATAGCGCGGACCTGCACAGGGTCATACATTTCAACTGGAAAATGTGAGGGGCCGAGCGGCACTTCACGGCTCCAGCGGTTCGCTGTTGTCGCGCCTGCGTGGTTCAGCTCAGCACCGGCGAGTGAGCCGAATTCATGGATGCCATCGCACATTTTGGCCCAGACTGGTATGTCGCGATCATCCCAAAGCCGCGCACCTGCCCACGGTGTGTGGTCGGCAGTATGGTGGATTTCCATTTCTTCTGTGCAGATCACAGCCCAGCCGCCCTCGGCCTTGGTGCGCCGCATCTCGGTCATAGAAGACGGGAACGCGCGGCCCATGCCATTACAGTGGGGGACTTGATAAAATCGGTTCTTCGCCGTTACCGGTCCGATTTTGACCGGTTCAAAAAGGACGTCGAAACGTGGATCTCTGGTCATATCAGTTTCCTTTTGACCGGACTGCTAAGATTTCTTGAGCAACGCGCTGCCCGCTGAGCCAAGCGCCATGAACGGTTGAATAGCTGTGAGGCATCGTCGCCTCACCCGCAAAAAAGAGCCGGTCATTCACAGGCGTGGCCAGCATCTGACGCGCTCCGGCACCGCCTGGTTTTGCATAGCTGTAAGATCCCAATGTCAGTGGATCGCTGCGCCAGGCGGTCTCGGTCGTTTTAAGGATCATTTTTTCAATGTCGCTTCCGAAAAAGCTCCGCAGCGAATCGCGACAAAGTGCAGTCGCTGCGCCCGGTCCATCCTGTTCGAGCTGATCGGCGCATCGTCCCCCGATAAATCCCGTGGCGAGGCCGGTTCCATAAAAGCCAAAGAAAAGGGTGACGAATTGATCCGAATTCGCGTGGAAATCGAAACGATCGCCTAAGACCGCCTCTTGCCACACAGGATCGAACTCTATTCCAACTTTATTCAGCAAGCCATTCGGCAGTTGGTCGATCGCTCTAAGTGTATCGACGGGCAACGAGGGCTCGAAGCGAATGCGCTCTGCACCTAAGACACCGGTAGATACTGTTACGACCACCTGCTCGGCGCTGAGCGTACCCTCAGGTGTGACAACCTCAGGCGTGGCCCCTCCATGCCGAATTTCTGTGACAGGGCAGCCGCATTTGACCGGCACATCTGCGTGCATTCGGGCAACGAAGGCGCCGTAGCCCCCTTCGACCAACCAATCGCTATCATCGCCCCAATCATAAGCCGCTGTATCGTGGAGTGAGATCATGTCGGCGTCGGCGCCATCCATGGTCGAGATGAGATGCTTTGCAGGCGCTTTCCAAGGTGAAAAGGGCAGCGCGGCGTCGACGGTAGTATCGACCGTACCTTCTTTGACACCGCTGGCGACGTTCCAAATAACGTCTTCGTAGGCGGAATAGTCGGCAAAATCTTCTCCCTCTAGGGTGCGGTCGAAGCAATGCGCAGCGGTCAAGCTCCATTCCGTCTTGTGGAGTCTTGCATCCACCGCTTCTGCCTGCCGCGCAAGCGGGTTGATATTGGCTGAGTGCATCCAAGATCCACCACGGTCGAATGGGGTCGAAAACGTGGTCGTGTCTGTCACGCAGCGGCCACCTACATGGTTTGCGGCTTCTAGCACGTTCGTCACAAGCCCAGCTGCACGTAGAGCCTTGGCAGCTGATAGGCCCGCGGCGCCCGCGCCGATGACGATCACATCCGGGTCTTGCGACAAACTCTCCATTACGCGCCCGACCATTCAGGCAACGTCGAGCCTATTTTGATTTTGCTTTGAAACGCACTGCGAGTGGTCGCGCGTCTTCTTGCTCGCATGATCATATCTCGCCCAGATGCCCTTTAGTGTCCTGCGATCTCGCCGCAAACATTTGTAGATACGACGTTCCAATTCACGCGACTATCCGTTCAAAAGCGACGATACGTCAATAGATTCTTCTGAATGACCATTCAGAACGCAAACAATGAGAGCCCGAATGGCGGCTATGCTAAAAAATTAATCTATTCCTTGATTTTCTCTTGTTCTCTGAGTTTTTGACGCTTCGGGAGACGAATCTGACAAGAAACGCTTGACAGACTTTCAAATCCAATCCTAGCATTTTGAATGAACGTTCAGATGGGACGTCGGATTATCGGGCATGTCATTCGCGAAGCCCTAGAAACGGGAGCGACCATAACGGGGCGCGCGCAGGGGCGCCCACTCACACCACAACAAACTGAACAACTAGAATGCGCTTGAGTCAATCCAAGCGCTACGGGAGTAAAAGTCACATCATGAAGACACTCAAAACATCATCGAGCGCGTTGCTTGCAGCAATTCTAAGCATCGCGTCAGCACAATCTGCCACCGCCCAAGACCGGGTGCTTAAAGTGACCAATTGGGGCGAGTATATTGGCGAGGACACGATCGCCAACTTCGAGGCGGAATACGGGATCGAAGTGATCTACGACGTATATGACTCTGCTGAATCTATTGATGCCAAGCTACTTGCGGGCAACAGCGGATACGATGTGGTGGTCCATGCCAGCGGTGACGCTGCGCGCCTAATCAAAGCAGGAAACATTCTGGCACCACTGGACTTCTCAAAGCTCGACAACCTTAGACATATTGACCCGGCGATCATGGAACAGCTCGCTGCGGAATGGGACCCAGGCAATGTTCACATGTTACCCTACATGTGGGGCAGCCATGGCGTGACCTATAACAATGAGCTGGTGCTGGAGACTTATCCAGATGCGCCGGTTGGCTCACTCGATTTGATTTTTGACCCTGTGCACATGGCTGAACTGTCGAAATGCGGCGTGTCGTTCCTAGATTCGCCTGGTGATATCATTCCTATGGCACTGTCATACCTGGGCTTTGATCCAAACTCGACAAATCCTGAGGACTACGAAAAAGTCGGCGCAATGCTGGCTGAGATTCGCCCTTACGTGAAGACCTTTGATAACTATGCCTACCAACGTATGCCTCAGCGCGAATTCTGCGTGGCGACAACTTGGGGGCCGGACGGTCTCTTGGCTATGTCAGGTGCGGCAGAGGCGAACACTGGCGTTGTCTTGGATTTCTTCCTGCCACCTGGTGAAAGCGCAGCGCAGCTCTGGGTCGACAGTTGGATGATCCCCGCTGATGCAGAAAACGTTGAGGATGCGCATCTATTCCTGAACTATATGATGCGCCCAGAAGTTGCTGCTGGCGATACAAACTTCGTCTGGTATGCGACTGCGAACATCGATGCCAAGCCTTTGATTGATGAGGAAGTTATCTCAAGCCCAGCGGCGTTCCCGACTTCGGATCAGGTTGAGCTTATGTACACGACTGTAGTCCTGCCTCCGCGAGTTGAGCGTCTGCAAACCCGGACATGGACAAACTTCAAGGCGGGCAACTAGTCCCAACAAACCATAGGTTGCGGCGCATCTTCGGTGCGCCGCAACCTCACTTTGCCAAGTGGGTATGGAATAAGAATGGCTGCAATTGATGCGTTCAGCGATACGCCTTGGCTTGATCCTGCGGGTCAGAAGCCATTGGTGCAGATCAAGGGTCTGACTAAATCCTTCGGGGCGTTTACCGCCATCGACAATATTGATCTCGATATCTATCAGGGCGAACTCTTTTGTTTGCTTGGTGGATCTGGGTGCGGAAAATCAACGCTGCTAAGGATGCTTGCCGGGTTCGAGACGCCTAACGGCGGTGAGATTCTTATTGACGGCGTGGATATGGCCCATGTGCCGGCGTATGAACGCCCGACCAATATGATGTTCCAAAGTTACGCGCTCTTCCCGCACATGACGGTCGAAAAGAATATCGCGTTTGGGCTGCAACAAGACGGCGTTGGAAAATCAGAAATCAAAGACCGCGTGCATGACATCCTAACGCTTGTAGAGCTTCAGGATTACAAAAAACGCAAACCGCAACAACTTTCCGGTGGGCAAAGGCAGCGGGTCGCCTTAGCACGCGCCTTGGTGAAGCAGCCGAAGCTGCTCCTTTTGGACGAACCGCTTGCAGCCCTCGACAAAAAACTGCGCAAGCAAACCCAGTTCGAACTTGCCAACATACAAGAACAAGTGGGCGTGACCTTCATCGTGGTGACACACGACCAAGAAGAGGCGATGACTCTTTCCACCCGCATGGCTGTGATGGATGCCGGTCGCTTCAAGCAGATCGGCACACCAACCGAGATATATGAATTTCCTGACTCGCGTTTCGTGGCTGACTTCATTGGTTCAGCAAACATCTTTGAAGGCAGAGTGGTCGAGGACAGTGCGGATCATATCCTTGTGACGACCGAGGCCTGCGACGTGTTCATAGATCACGGCCAATCGGTGAAGATCGACAGCCGGATCTGGGTTGGCTTGCGGCCTGAAAAGATCCGTATCGAGAAATCCGAGGCTGCCGCTTCAGGCCCTAACCAGATAAGCGGCATTGTGGATGACGTTGGATATCTGGGAGAAACCTCGATCTACAAAGTGAAGCTCGAGAGCGGTCAGATCGTGGACGTCGCAGCGCCAAACCAAATGCGGCCATCCAGCAATAGTGATCGGATCACCTGGGACGACAAAGTCTTGTTGAGCTGGGAGCCATCAAACGCAATGTTGCTCAGCTCATGACCGACGCAACGCAACCATCTGAGAAATTGCCTGCATCATCCTGGATGCGGGATCTCGCGCGTCGGGCACAAGAGAACTGGCGGCTCATCGTCATCGCGATCCCTTTCGTCTGGCTCCTATTTTTCTTCTTGGCGCCTTTCTTTATCGTCGCAAAGATCTCGCTTGCAGAACTCGCTATCGCGAGCCCGCCCTTCACGCGAATGATGGAATGGTCAAACAACGGGATCGTGACGATCCGTATCGTCTTTGACAATTTTGCTTATATCATTGACGACCCACTCTATTTCGATACGTACTTAAATTCGATAAAGATCTCAGCTTCAGCGACGCTCCTTTGCTTGCTGCTCGGCTACCCCATCGCCTATGCCATCGTGCGGTCTGGCCCCGTGGCCAAACCGATCTTCCTCTTTCTGATCATCCTGCCATTTTGGACTTCATTCCTTCTGAGGGTCTACGCTTGGATGGGCCTGCTCGCGGATCAAGGCACGATCAATAACCTCCTGATTGGCCTTGGGCTAATCGATGAGCCAATCCGTATGCTTTACACTGAGTTCGCGGTCTATGTGGGTATCGTCTACACCTATATGCCGTTCATGATCCTGCCGCTCTATGCGAATATGGAGCGTTTGGACGGTAGCTTGAACGAAGCCGCAGCAGACCTTGGCGCCCGTCAAACCACCACGTTTTTCCGCATCACGCTGCCTTTGACCAAGCCGGGTATCATCGCTGGCTCCCTGTTGGTCTTTATCCCTGCGACGGGAGAATACGTCGTGCCGGACCTTCTAGGTGGCGGCAACGTGCAGATGATTGGCCGTGTCCTTTTCAATGAGTTTTCGCGCAACAGCGACTGGCCCGTGGCCTCAGCAGTGGCGATCATGCTGCTTTTTTTCTTGGTCGTACCGATGATGATATTCCAATACTTCCAAGGCAAATCGAGCGAGGTGCGCTGACCCATGACGCAGACCCGATCTCGCTTTTTGACCGTGATGCTGACTTTAGGGTTGGCGTTCTTTTACATCCCGATCCTGCTCTTGGTGATCTATTCGTTCAACAACTCGAAACTGGTGCCTGTCTGGGGCGGCTGGTCCACGCGTTGGTATCAGGAGCTCTTTCAGTCAGAGGAAGTTTGGGAGGCGGTTTTGCTGTCGCTGCAGATCGCTGTTGTCAACGCCACTTTTGCAACGCTCTTAGGCACGCTGGCAGGTCTAGCCATGGTACGTTTTGGGGGATTCCGCGGGCGAACGCTTTTCGGTGGGATGTTGGTGGCACCTCTTGTCATGCCAGAAGTTATCACTGGCCTATCACTTCTAGTGTTCTTTATCTCATTGAGCGAGTTGATCGGCTGGCCCTCGCAGCGCGGTTTCACGACAATCACCATCGCCCACATCACCTTCTCGATGGCATTTGTTGCTGTGACTGTGCAGGCGCGTCTGACAGGCATGGGCCAGACGCTGGAAGAGGCAGCGGCAGACCTCGGCGCAAAGCCATTCAAAGTGCTCACGGCCATTACGATCCCACGGCTGACGCCCGCACTGATTTCAGGCTGGCTTCTGGCCTTTACACTGTCACTTGATGATCTTGTCATCGCGAGTTTTGTCACGGGACCGGGTTCAACGACGCTGCCAATCCTGATCTTCTCGCGCATCCGGTTGGGCCTTCGCCCGGATATTAATGCGATGGCGACCATAATGATCATCGCGATCTCCATCTGCGTGGCCATCGCTGCGATCCTAATCTTCCGCCAACAACAGGCCGAACTTCGGGATCAGCAGATGGCATTTAAGGAGGAGGGGTAATGAACGTCGAAACCCCCTCACGCAAACGCCGGAGCGAGCCGCGTGAAATCCGTCGGCTACAGTTGATCATGGCGGCCCTCGACTCTATCGCCAAACGCGGCTTTTCTGACACCACGCTCAAACATGTGACAGAAGGCGCGTCGCTTTCGCAGGGCGTTGCGAATTACCACTTTGAAAGCAAGGAGGCGCTTTATGACGCCACCCTCGGTTATCTGGCGCGCGAACACTATGAAACGTGGACACGGTATTACGAGCAAGCCAAGCCGACGCCAGCGCATCGTCTTGCCGCTATCATTGCCGCCGATTTTGACAAAGATATCTGCACCAGCAAACGCCTTGCGGTTTGGTTCGCCTTTTGGGGACAGGTCAAGTATCGCCCCAACTATCAAAAAATTCACAACCAATACGACGATGAGAGACACGAGTTGATCGAACGGCTTTGTGCCGAACTGATCGAATACGGCGAGTATGATCTGAATGCCTCCCAAGTTGCTCGTTCCATTGTGGCGCTGTCGGATGGTGCTTGGCTTTGTCTCATGCTCTACCCCAAAGGCACGACTGCTGAAGAATATCACAGCGACAACCTTTTGACCTTGGCTAAGTACTTTCCAAAACATTTCCCGTTGGAGCCATAAGCCATGCAGGATGAGGTTCTTTACGACGTGCAGGTTATTGGGTTCCTTGAAGAGATTTGGGGAGATGGCTTCTTGTCACCAGGTGGCCCCGATGAGGTGGCGCGGGTTCTAACTGGTGTCGATCTTGCAGGCGGCCATGTCCTCGACATCGGCTCTGGCTCAGGTGCCTGCGGGGTTTTGTTGGTTCAACAACACAAGGCCGCACAGGTGACTGGTATCGATGTAGAGGATCCGGTGTGTGAGGCCGCCAACCGACGAGCACAAGCCGCTGGTCTGGGTGACCGATTCCGAATTCTTAAAGTAACTCCCGGACCATTTCCATTTGATGCGTCGACCTTCGATGCAGTATTTTCGAAAGACTCGATCATCCACATCCCAGACAAGGCAAGCATGGCACGCGAGGCTTTTCGCGTTCTCAAAGCGGGCGGACAATTTGCTGCCTCAGATTGGTTGATCAGTCACGATGAAGCGCCCTCAGCGCAAATGGCCGACTACATTCAGGAAGAAGGTCTCGATTTCGCCATGGCTTCGCCGAGCACTTATCGCAAAGCTATGGAAGATGCAGGCTTTGTTGACGTTGAGCTCGTCAATCGCAACCCTTGGTACGCAAAAGTGGCCGCGCAAGAGTTGGCATGGCTGACAGGGCCAAAACGGTCCGAGTTGTCTGATCGCTATGGAACTGACTTTATAGATCATCAAGTGGCCATTTGGACCAAACTTGTTGGGGTGCTGGAAAGCGGCGAGCACTGCCCCCATCACATTCGGGGGCGCAAACCCGCATGATACGGACAGGTTTCTCGCGTGGTGCAAATGGATTTGACGAAAAATGTTGTGATCTGTTCTCGGTCCGACGCAATTCCGACGGAGTAAACAAATGAGATACGAAAGACCTCAAACGATCGAAGACGCCACGGCCCTAATGGCAGGGGCCGAGGCGAACGCCTTTGTTCTGGCCGGAGGCACAGACCTTTTGGTGCGGATGCAAAGCGACGCCTTCGAAGCGGATCTGATTGTCGATATTAAAGCGATTTCCGGTTTCGACGCGATCACCCAGACCGAAGACGGATTTGTGATTGGTGCGGCAGTACCGTCTGCGGCGTTGTCTGAAGATGCAGCGCTTGTGGCGGCGTGGCCGGGCGTGGTTGAAGCTGCGAACCTCATTGGGTCTACTCAGATCCAAGGGCGCTGCACAATCGTGGGCAACCTTTGCAACGCCTCACCTGCGGCCGATAGTGTACCTGCTTTGGTGGCTGCCGATGCACGTGCGCAGATTGCCGGGCCTGCGGGAACACGAGAGGTTGCGATTGCAGATGTTCCGACCGGTCCGGGGAAGGTATCCCTCTCAAAAGGCGAGATCATCGAAGCTGTTCTATTGCCCAAGCCGGAACCACGCACTGCCGATGCTTACCTGCGTTTTATTCCAAGAACCGAAATGGACATCGCTGTTGTCGGCGCCGCCGTCAATTTGTCTTTGGGTGACGATGGTACGATCTCCGCTGCCCGCGTGGCGCTTGGAGCTGTTGCGCCTAAAGTTCTATTGGTCGAAGAGGCTGCAGAAGCCTTAATTGGCAGTAATCTAGACGAAGCTGCGTTAGAAGCGCTTGCCGTTGCCTGTTCGAACGCCAGTAATCCGATTGATGATAAGCGCGGGACCGTTGAGTACCGCAAAGAGGTTGCCGGCGTCTTGGCGCGCCGAGCCGCTCAAACCGCCTATGCACGTGCAGGAGAGAACTGATGCCCGCGATTGCTGTCTCTACCACTATCAATGACGATACCGTCGAATTTTTATGCCAGCCGGATGAGACATTACTCGATGTCTTGCGCAACCGTTTGGGACTTATGGGCGCGAAAGAAGGCTGTGGCACTGGAGATTGTGGTGCCTGTAGCGCCATCGTAGACGGACGTGTGGTGTGTTCGTGCCTAGTGCTTGGCGCCGAAGCCGAAGGCCGCACGATCGAGACGATCGAAGGCATGGCCAATGGCAACGAACTGCATCCGCTGCAACGGAAGTTCATCGAACACGCCGCACTCCAATGCGGCATTTGCACGCCAGGTTTTCTGATGGCGGCCAAGGCGCTTTTGGAGGTCAATCCAGATCCAACCGAAACAGAAATCCGGTTCTGGCTTGCTGGCAACCTTTGCCGCTGCACCGGTTATGACAAAATCGTCCGCGCTGTTCAGGACGCCGCCGCCGAGATGAGGGGAGAGACAGCATGAGTTTCGACGCGACATTCCAAAACAAGAGATTCAACTCTGTCGGCACGCGTCCTCTTCGCCCTGATGGCATCGACAAGGTGACAGGCCGCGCGCGCTATGGTGCGGATTTCAACATGCCCGGTCAGCTTGTGGCCCGCGTTTTGCGCAGCCCTCATGCCCATGCGCGGATTAAGGGGATAGACACCTCGAAGGCGGAAGCTGTGAAAGGCGTGAAAGCTATTGTCACCGCCGCCGACATGCCAGATCTAACCGATGGGGACGAGGCCCTTTTTGCGATCCTCGACAATTGCATGGCGCGCGAAAAGGCAATGTATGACGGCCATGCGGTCGCTGCCGTCGCCGCTATTGATGAAAGTTCGGCAAAGGCCGCGTTGAAATTGATTAAAGTCGACTACGAGGTTCTGCCGCACGTTGTGGACGTAGACGCAGCCATGATGGCGGATGCGCCTGTGCTGAATGACACGATCTTCACTCAAGGTGTTGAACCAGCGCCGTCTAAACCGTCGAACGTGGCCAATCGTTCCGAATTCGGACATGGCGACGTCGACGCCGGTTTTGCAAAAGCGGACATCATCGTCGAACGCAGCTACAAGACTGAACAAGCCCATCAGGGCTATATCGAACCACATGCGTGCGTGGCCAGTTGCAACGCCGATGGAACGGCAGATCTTTGGGTGTGCACCCAAGGGCACTTCGTTTACCGGCAAAACTGTGCTGATCTTCTGGGGCTTGAGGCCTCTAAGCTACGCGTCACTTCCTCCGAAATCGGTGGCGGTTTTGGCGGCAAAACCCACGTTTGGGCCGAACCGGTAGCTCTCGCGCTGTCGCGCAAGGCGGGTCGGCCCGTTAAGCTGATAATGTCGCGTGAAGAAGTGTTCCGCGCCTCTGGCCCCACCAGCGCCACGTCGATCGATGTCAAAATCGGAGCGACAAAGGATGGAAAGATCACCGCTGCGGAGGCCACATTACGTTACACCAGCGGACCATATCCCGACATGTGGGCTGAACTGGGTGCGATGACAGCCTTTGCCCCCTATGATCTGGAAAATGTAAAAACCGTTGGCTTTGAGGTTGTAGTTAATCGACCCAAGGTGGCTGCTTATCGCGCCCCATCCGCGCCCATGGCGGCTTTCGCGGCAGAAAGTGCTGTAGACGAGTTGGCCAAAGAAATTGGCATGGATCCGGTCGATTTCCGCATTGCGAATGTGGCCAAAGAGGGCACGCGATCGTCTTACGGCCCTGTCTACGGTCCTATCGGAATCGGCCCGACACTCGATGCCGCGAAAGCGCATCCGCATATGTCTGCCCCGCTTGGCCCGAACCAAGGCCGAGGCATGGCTTGTGGGTTCTGGTTCAACTTTGGGGGTCAGACCTGCACCGATTTAAACATCAGCGCGGACGGTACCGTTACCATTGCGGTCGGTACAGTTGACGTTGGCGGCTCGCGCGCTTCTCTGTCACTGATCGTGGCTGAGGAATTGGGCATCGAATACAGCGACGTCAAAGCGGTGATCGCAGACACATCAACACTGGGCTACAACGACATGACCGACGGCAGCCGAGGGACGTTTTCTACCTCCATGGCAACGATCTCGGCAGCACGAAATGCGATTGAGGTGATGCGCCAACGCGCAGCCATAATGTGGGACATCCCGCTTGAGCATATCTATTGGGAGGATGGCCATGCCAAAGCCGCTGGCAGTAAGCACGGCAATCGTGCCCCTCTTTCGGTCAAGGATATCGCGGCCGAGGCTGGGAACACAGGCGGACCCATTGCAGGGCACAGCGAATTGGTAGCTGATGGTGCAGGCGTGTCGTTTGCCACGCATATCTGCGACATTGAAGTGGATTCCGAAACCGGATCCAGCAGAGTTGTGCGTTATACTGTCATTCAGGACGCCGGCAAGGCTGTGCACCCTGCGTATGTGGAAGGTCAGTATCAGGGCGGCGCCGCACAAGGTATCGGTTGGGCGTTAAACGAAGAATATATCTATGGCGACGACGGTCGTTTGCAGAACCCCGGGTTCCTCGACTACCGGATTCCCGTTTGTTCTGATCTACCAATGATCGACACTCAAATTCTGGAAATCCCCAACCCCAACCACCCTTATGGAGTTCGCGGTGTCGGGGAGACATCTATCGTGCCACCTCTGGCCGCCATCGCAAACGCCGTATCGAACGCGGTGGGCCTGCGCATGTCCCATATACCGCTTTCGCCACCACGTATTCTTGCGGCGCTGAATGCTGCAAAGACGTGATGGTTGAGGTCAAATTGTGGGCGGGTTTGCGCCCGCTCGCCGACAATCAGTCCGTCGCGACTGTTGAGGCCAGTAATATACGAGAAATGCTTCGAAAGCTCGAAGAACGTTATCCTGGACTTGCAACACCGTTCCGGGGTCAGGTTGCGGTTGCCGTAGACGGCGTAATTTACCGTGACGATTGGTCAAAGGAGTTACCTGAAGGTGCCGAAGTGATGTTGATCAAGCGGCTCGCAGGTGGCTAAGAAAACGGGGAGCATTGTCGGATTAAATTGTGTTGAGAGGGGCAGGGTGGTTTCGTAGCGTCTGGGAGTGACCAAACCTGCCTTCTAAAAAGGGCTTCTCAGCCAGTCCCAAGGTCAACGGTTTTGCGGACTTTCCGTATTTCCGGTTTCCGCTCTCGCATCAGAATGTCAAAGACCTCCTGCATGAACGGGACGTCGATGGCAGTCGCGAAATGGCTCTGGTGGAGCATAGAGGAGGCTCCAATGTATCAGTAAGTTATTGATATTAAATGATATTGTGGCGTTGTGTTTCGATCGTGTTTCACACCTCAGTATTTTTTTCTAACCTATTGATCTGTAAGGTTTTGGTGGAGCCTAGGGGAAATTCCACTTCCGATTTTTAGTTTATTAAATTCAGTGACTTAATCCATCACAACTCTGTTGAATGTAACAGTCCTTTGTAACAAAAAAACCGACAATAACTCCGAAATACCGAAAGGTTCAGCGGTACTGATTTCGAAAGTCAAACCGAAACCCAAAAAGTGCACTTCTCGCAAGACGCTCGCATTAAATCACCTCTACTTCGCGCAAGAAACCCTCTCTTATCAAATCACCCTAAACTGTCTCATTAGCGCTGACGTCAGACAGGGCATTCAGAAAGGGCAGGGCGAAACAATGCAGCACCTGATCGATATGGGTGTTAATTCTGAATTGATGCTCTATTCGCTAAACACTCCACCCGAAGAGATATACATCTTAGTAGAAGAAGAGCTGACGGAAACTCGGATAGCGACCCAAGTCTTGGATTGATCCCAAATTAGAGAGATTTGATATGTTAAGAGTTCTCGTGGTCGCGCTGACCACAGTGGCAACAACCGCAAGTGCATCCGGACTTCATGTCCGTGATGCTGATACGATCGTTGTTGACGGGACGCCGGTTCGATTAAACGGGGTGGATGCGCCTGAACTTAGGACCAGGGCAGGACAAGATGCACGTCGATGGATGGTCAGTTATCTGCGTGGCAAGAGTATCGAGTGCGACTTAAATGGCGAGCGTACGCATGATCGCTGGGTCGGCGTCTGCTATGCCGACGGCGAGGATGTGGGTGCTGCAGTGATCGCGGCAGGTCACGCCCTTGACTGCCGCAGATATTCAGGTGGTCGTTACGCGTACTTGGAGACGCCAGCAGCAAAATCGCGGATACGGAGAGCGAGTTACTGCGACTAAACTCTAATACATTAGGCTTCTCCCATAACTATTTGCAGGTATGGTCCGACTGTTTAGTTGATCAGCAATAGAACGCAGCAAATGGCTGTTCGGCCTTTACAGCTGACATTGGTTGTCCGTTGAGCAAACAACCGCTTTGAGCCCTTAGTGACCAATGCTGCGCCTCGCTCATTTTGAAGCGATGGGCGGAAAGCCGAAGTTCGCGGCGAGTGCACGGTCTCCACGACCAGAAGTGAAAAGCAGCCTTTCAGTCAGGGGTGCCACTAGGAATGTTGGGAAAAAGCTTACGGCAGCTTTGAGCAAGGTCTCCTTCTTGCGCAGTCCAACTGTTTTGTTCGTGCATAAGAAGCCATGCGCAGCTTTCGACCCGAAGTTGCCGGTGATAGTACGTCCGAAATTGATGCAATGCATCAGCTATCAGGAAACACATGCTTTCGCGGCCTCCGCGCTATCCACAAATGACCGATTAGTCTGAATAACCGCTTAAGCTGGGCCGTTGACCCGATCTTCCCAGAACTCGCCCATAGCGACGATGCAAGACGTCCCGTTGGCGTAGCTCTGAACGATAAACCAATCGCTGTTTCGCGTCTGTACCCAAATCTCAAGAGTGGTGTCAGGGTCTCGAAGTCCGATGCCTTGTCTTGTCGCCCCGAGGACATTTTCAAGCGTTTCAGTCAGCCTTTCACGGTCGTCGCAATCTAGGTCAGCAATCTGCGCAGCCCCAAAACTTGGTAGCAAGAAACAAAAGGCGAGAGATAGGGCGAACCGCATATTCAAAGGTTAGACCATCGGAATTTAAAACGTAACAGTTTTATGACGACCTGTGGATAATTTTAATCGTGCCGCTCGAAAATCTACCCTAGATTGCATTTAGAGCGACGTCGCCGTCACAAAACCGTTTCAAGAATTAAACAAAACTGAATCCTAGGCGTCACTTTTGTGTCGTGAAACCTACTTAGCGTCGCCCTCAAATTCTTGGGGGCGATATGCTGCATATAGACGCGCTGACAAAGCGGTTTGGTGAGAAGACGGCTGTTGATTCAGCCAACATTGAGGTCGATAAGCCAACGATGATCGGCATCATTGGCCGATCGGGAGCTGGGAAATCGACCCTTCTTAGAATGGTCAACCGGTTGAGCGATCCCACGGAGGGATCGATTGTTTTTGAAGGCGAAAACATCACTGATCTCAAGGGTGCCGCCAAGCGGAATTGGCAATCCCGCTGCGCGATGATTTTCCAGCAGTTTAACCTGGTTCCTCGCATGGACGTTGTATCGAACGTCTTGCACGGAACTTTGAACCAGCGGTCAACCTTTGCGACTTTGTTCAACTTGTATCCGCAATCAGATATCCACCATGCCATCGAGATCCTTGACCGATTGGGTATCGCGGAACAAGCGCCAAAAAGGGCGGAGGCTCTTTCTGGTGGTCAGCAGCAACGTGTCGCGATCGCGCGCGCATTGATGCAGGACCCAAAAATCATTCTTGCCGACGAACCAATCGCATCCCTCGACCCGATGAATGCACAGGTCGTTATGCAATCATTGCGAACGATCCATGAAGAAGACGGTCGCATGGTCATCGCCAACCTGCATACGCTTGATACGGCACGCCGCTACTGCGACCGCGTCATCGGTATGCGAGACGGTCGGATCGTTTTTGACGGCACGCCCGCGCAACTCACAACAGGTGTCGCACGAGACATCTACGGTGCAGGCGCGGATTTTTCGGAGGCTGCCACGTCTACCGAAATCGAAACACTGGACAGGTCTGCAAAACAAGCGGCGGAAGCCGTCGCCTGAGCCAGTTCTAACCCGCGTCAGACGCGGGCCACCTTCATCAAACTTACGGAGAGAACGATGAAAAAGACCCTCGCACTGGCGCTTGTCGCCACAACCAGCCTCAGCTCAGCTGCTTTTGCTGAAGGCATCGACCAGTTTCGCATCGGCATCTTGGGCGGCGAAAACGCGCAAGACCGGATGAACAGCTATGCTTGTTTGCAGGAATATGCATCCGAAGCACTTGGCGTTGAAACAAAGCTGTTTGCCCCTGCGGACTACAACGGAGTGATCCAAGGCCTACTGGGCGGCACAATCGACATGGCTTGGTTGGGTGCGTCTTCCTATGCTGCAACCTACCTGCAAGATCCAGAAGCTGTTGAGCCAGTTTTGGTTAAGGTCAACTTGGACGGTTCCATCGGATATCACTCCATCGGTTTTGCGCGCGTCGACAGCGGCGTGACATCGTTGGATGACATGGAAGGTAAAGTCTTTGGCTTTGGCGATCCAAACTCCACATCCGGCTACCTGATCCCATCCATCGAGATCCCTCAGTACAAAGACGGCATCACAATGGAATCCGGTGACTACTTTGGTGAAGTGAAATTCACCGGCGGTCACGAGCAGACAATCGTAGCTGTCGCAAATGGCGACATCGACGGTGGTGTGACTTGGGCAGATGGTCAGGGCAACTGGGAAGACGGTTATAACTCTGGCGCATTGCGCAAGGCGGTTGACGCTGGTCTGATCGACATGAACGATCTGGTAGAGATCTGGAAATCTGCGGTTATCCCAGAAGGCCCTGTTGTTCTGCGTCAGGCGCTTCCTGAAGAAGTCAAAGTCACAATGACAGAGCTGGTCGACGGTCTCTATGAAGCGGATCCAGATTGTGCCTACGGCGTCGCAGCAGGCGATACACTGGGTTTCCAGCCCGTGACACATGACACATACATATCCATCGTCGAAGCACGCAAAGCGAAGATCGGCGGCTAAGTACGTCAAAGACAGGACCGGCAGCCCGCTAGGGTTGCCGGTTTTTTGCATCTGGGGGCAACATGGCAGACATCGCGTTTAGCAGTACGCAACAAAGCGTTTCGGATATCCAATCCCACTACATGGAAATGGTTCAACGGCGCCGCCTCTACGGTGGGCTGATGCTCTTGATTTTCGTTGTGATGATGGTTGCCGGTTTCTACACCGTCAATGAACGCAACGCGGGCGGTTTTTGGGAAGGTCTGCATCAAATCGGAGACTACCCGGCTGACGTTCTTTCCGAAGCTTGGGAAAACCGCGCCGAGATGCCCGCTCTTTTGCTTAAGTATTTCCCAGCCTTGATCGAAACGATCAATATCGCCGCCGTCTCGACCATTTTAGGTGTATTTGGCGGGCTATACTTGTCGCTTCTGGGAACGCGCGGATTGGCCAAATGGCCAAGACTTATTCCGCTTTTTCGTCGTATCTCGGACATCATGCGTGCCGTTCCAGAGATTGTCATTGCTCTGGTCCTCATCTTTGTTCTTGGCGGTGGTCCGGTACCGGCGATGATCGCCATCGCAATCCACACAGCCGGAGCACTCGGGAAGATGTTCTCCGAAGTTGCAGAAAATGCCGATTTGAAACCTGTCGAAGGCCTCGCGTCCACTGGGGCGACATGGTCCCAGAGAATGCTACTTGGCGTCTTACCGCAGGTGGCTCCGAACTATATCAGTTATTCGCTGTTGCGATTTGAGATCAATATCCGCGCCTCTGCCATTCTCGGCTTTGTTGGCGCAGGCGGACTTGGCTACGAACTGCGAAACGCCATGGCTTGGGGGCCCGGGCGATTTGACGAAGCCGCCGCCATTTTCATTCTGCTGTTCTGCACGATCGTCTTCTTCGATCAATTGTCCAGCCGTTACCGTAATCGTCTCACCGAAGGACAAGCTCAATGACTGCTGTCGATATCAATGCATCCAAGCTCGCCGCGGACAGCCTCTTTAAACGTAAGCGTCTTGTGGGCTTTGCCATCCCCGCAGTGATTGTGACTTACCTTATCTACATTTTCTTTTCGTTTGATGTCGCAGGTCTTGCCGGGCGCGCGAATTGGAACAATGCTGTCACGCTTGCTTCCGATAGTTGGTCCTACAAGGTCCACGTAACGCGAGACAATCGTAGTGGTGATGTCGTCTACGCCGTCGAAGGAGAGCGTAAAGGGCTATATCCCGATGGAGAACGCCCGGATTGGGTCAGCGGCGATGATGTCTTGACCATTGACCTCGGCGGCGATCATATAGTGCGATATTTGCCAGACAATCGGACCGAAATTGAGATACCCGGCTTTCCTCTGATCGAGGCGCAGGCTGAGGGACGTAAGGTCACCAGTAATCTGCCTGATGAGCTGCCAGACTGGATTTCTGCATCAGACAGGCGGATTGGGATCACAACCGAGGAAGGACGCATCACACTGACGGGCGCTCGGACCGAAGTGTTCAACTATTTCCCCGGTTGGGAACTCTTCTGGTTCACTCTTGATAGCCCGTACTATGGGCAAAGCTTCACTTCCATTTTCTTTGGTCAGCAAATTGATCCCGAGCGCAGCAATGTATCGGGTGCAGCCAATGACTTTTGGTACAACAAAATGTGGAGACATGGCGATGTTGCTTGGGCGATTGGTGAAACAATATTGATGGCGTTCCTAGGCACAATGGGTGCCGCAATGATCGCTTTGCCGCTCGCGTTTCTCGCAGCAAAACGTTTCTCTCCATTTATGCTGATCCGCGCCACCACGCGCCGTTTTTTTGATTTTGTCCGTGGCGTCGATGCCCTAATTTGGACAGTTGTATTGGCACGTGCATTCGGCCCAGGTCCGTTGACTGGTACGCTGGCCATCTTGATCACGGACACAGGAACATTCGGAAAAACCTTTTCCGAAGCGCTCGAGAACGTGGATCAGAGACAGATCGAAGGTGTGTCATCGACGGGTGCAAAACCTCTTCAGCGCTATCGGTTCGGCGTAATCCCACAAGTGGTGCCAGTCTTGTTGGCTCAGATCCTTTACTTCCTTGAATCTAACACGCGGTCTGCCACGATTATCGGTGCGATCACTGGCGGCGGTATTGGCCTTTTGTTGACCCAAGCCATTCAGACGCAAAAGGATTGGGAAGAAGTCGCTTACTACATCGTTGTTATCATTCTGATGGTCATGTTCATGGATTGGTTCTCTGGTTGGCTTCGCGGCAAGTTGATTGGGCGGAAAGACTGATGACACGTCTGGGAAACGACCCGTTCATTCACCCTGATTGCGAGATCACGGACAGTTCTTTTGGGTCCTTTGTGGAGATCGGTAGAGGTAGCCGCATCGCGCATTCTAGCTTTGATGATTACAGCTATTGCGATCGATATGCCGATGTGGCCAATGCAAAGATCGGCAAGTTTGCAAACATCGCAGCGTTCAGCAGAATTGGTGCGACAGACCATCCCCTGCACACGGCGTCGCTGCATCATTTTCTCTATCGATCTGATGATTATTGGGATGATGTTGGTTGCGATGCGGATTTTTTCGCCCACCGCAAATCCCGCATCTCTGTAATTGGGCACGATACATGGATCGGCGCGGGTGCAATGATTAAACCTGAGGTGACACTTGGAGATGGAGCTGTTGTCGCGGCTGGGGCCGTTGTCACCAAAGATGTCGATCCCTTTACTATTGTTGCCGGCACGCCAGCGAAGGCGCTGCGGTTGCGCCAACCAAGAGAGATAGCCGACCGTTTGATCGCGCTGGCGTGGTGGGATTGGGAGCACCCCAAACTGCGCTGCGCGCTAGGCGATTTTCGCGCTCTCAGTGCAGAGGCTTTCCTTGAAAAATATGAGGCCTCCCAGATGTCAGAAAAACTTCAAACAACTGTCACGGACGGTTTACTCTGACGGTTCAGAGCAACAGGGCATTCCAAATTTAAGGGGATACCCATGCTTAGAATTTCTACAATCGCAGCGCTGGCTGTGTCAGCCGCGCCTGTGCTAGCGCAATCTGTCGATAGCGTCGAATATGGCCCACGGCCCTACTATTTGATTGATCGAATGGCGGATAGTCCGCTCAAAGAAAAGTTGATGTCTTGCGCTGGACAAGAGGCGACGCCGTCTCGCTTCTCAATCGGACACCGTGGGGCACCGATGCAGTTTCCTGAGCATACGGCGGAATCAAACCTCGCAGCGGCCCGCATGGGTGCAGGCATTCTGGAATGCGACGTGACATTTACCGAAGACTTGGAATTGGTTTGCCGGCATGCGCAGAACGACCTTCACACAACGACCAATATCCTTGCCACGCCGCTCGCGGACACCTGCGTGACCCCATTTGCGCCAGCAGATGGTGACACAGACGCCGCTGCAGAATGCCGGACATCCGAAATTACGTTGGCTGAATACCGCACACTGACCCCAAAGATGGATGCAGCCGATCGTTCAGCCACGACTGTTGAAGCTTATCTTGGCGGCACCGCTGATTGGCGCACTGATCTTTATTCCGTTGAGCCTGCGACGATCATGTCGCATGCAGAGTCCATCGAGTTGTTCAAATCCCTGGGTGCGAAGTTTACGCCAGAGCTGAAATCACCGTCTGTGGAAATGCCGTTCAACGGCTTCTCGCAGGAAGACTATGCACAAAAGTTGGTTGATGAGTACAAAGCGGCAGGCGTTCCCGCATCTGACGTTTGGCTTCAATCCTTTAACCTCGAAGACATCTTGTATTGGATCGAAGCGGAACCGGACTTTGGCGCGCAAGCTGTCTATCTGATGGATGAATACAACATTGATGGCTATTCCCCGATGGATCCGGCGACCTGGCCAAACACCATGGAAGAGCTGAAAGCGATGGGTGTAAACTACATCGCGCCCCCGACTTGGATGCTCGTCACATTGGATCGCGAAGAGATTGTGCCGTCTGAACTCGCGATCCAAGCGAAGGCAGCCGGTTTGAATATCATCACCTGGACCATCGAACGTTCAGGACCGTTGGTCCGCGGCGGTGGCTGGTACTATCAGTCAATTGCTGACATCACCGACAATGATGGCGTTATGTATAAATACATCGATGCCTTGGCCCAAGATGTCGGCGTTGTAGGTATTTTCTCAGATTGGCCTGCAACCGTGACTTACTACGCAAACTGCATGGGTCTGGAATAGCTCTGTCCGACACCGGAGTTGGCCTTCGCAAACTCTTGCGAAGGCCATTTCAATTTTCAAGGGTTAGCGTCACCCGGTCCCCTGCAAACCAGGTGCGGCCATATTCGACCGGCCGCCCTGACGCATCTACATTGACGCTTGTTGACTTAAGTAAGGGGTCGCCTTCTGTCACGTTTAGATGCAGCGCTTGGGTCGCAGAGGCGCGAACCGCTGTCAGTCGCGTTGACGCTCGGGTGTAATCTTCAACGCCTACAACTTTAAGAGCTTCAGTTATGCTTGTGTTCTCGGCCAACGCCGTAGCAAGCCCGATCAAGCGGTCGGAAGGAAAAACGCTTTCTACAACGGCGACCGGCTGACCATCGGCTAAGGACAACGCGTGATAGGCGCAGATCCGAACACCCGAAGGGATGCGCAAGGCCTGCGCCTCACCCTCTGTTGCGAGACGTTCTTCGACATGCAGGACACGTTTTTCGGGCCGGCGCCCGGCGGCGATCAGGTTTTCGTGGAAACGTACCCGACGCCCGATGGGATAATCGGTCGGTGTCGCCGCAACAAAAGCGCCAGCTCCACGTCGCGTTCGGATCAGTCCCTCTTCTACCAAAGCGGATATTCCGTGCCGAACAGTATGACGATTGACACCAAACCGTTCCGCCAGCGCCGCTTCCGTAGGAAGCTTGTCTCCGGGCGTGTATCGTCCTTCGGCTAAGTCGCTACGCAATGCATTTGCGATCGCTTTCCAAACAGGTGTTTTGGGGGAAATGTCACTCAATCTTCACAAAACTCTTCTGTCATCATCGGTCAGTTATGGTAATATATGTATAGTTGTATAGGATAGAGAAAAGTTGTCGAGATGAAAGACACCTTTGAAGAAGAAAACCCACGTAAACGGTGGATGGGCCTCTTGGCAAAGGCGCCTGCTGGACGCGTCTCGGCGTTGCTGGATGCCTGTATTGCGCGGCCCAGCTTCGAATGGCTGCGCGCTCCGGAAATTGGTAGCACGATGGTGCAAGCACGTGCTGGCGGAACCGGTGCACCGTTTAACTTAGGCGAAATGAGTGTCACCCGATGCGCTCTAACGCTCGAAAGTGGCGAAGTGGGTCACGCGTATATTCAGGGTCGGCGCAAGGCAGACGCGGAAGCGGCGGCTTTGGTTGACGCTTTGATGCAAACGGACGCTGCGGAGCAGGTCCGCACGGCGATTCTGGAACCCTTGGCGGCCGAGGCAGCGGCGCGCAGGGCTGCCCGGTCTTCCAAAGCAGCAGCCACAAAGGTTGATTTTTTCACTTTGGTCCGAGGAGAGGATTGATGGACGCGCAAACGCTCGGCGGAGGCTTCACCGAACCCGCAATTCAATCCGCCCACGCTTTTAGGAGCGTGATGGAAGTTATGGCGCGCCCAGGAACGATCCAAGATATTTCGGGAGCAGAACCGCCGTCTCCGCTCTCAAGGGCAGCAGGATGCATCTTGCTTACACTTTGCGACGCTGACACACCCGTTTATTTGGCGGGTGAGACCGACACCGCAGAAATTCGGGCTTGGATCGCTTTTCACACCGGTGCTCCGTTGATGGGACCATCCCATGCGATGTTTGCCGTCGGGACGTGGGAGGCGCTCGCTCCTCTCAGCGCCTATCAAATTGGAACGTCTGAATATCCCGATCGCTCCGCGACGCTTATCGTTGAAAGCTCCAGCCTCGACGGTGAGGCAACGCTAAAGGGTCCTGGGATCAAAGACCAAGCAAGCCTAAACCTACCAGAGCTTGCTGCGTTCCAAGCCAATCAAGCGAAATTTCCGCTGGGTCTGGATTTCTATTTCACCTGTGGCGACCAACTCGCAGCGTTACCGCGTTCAACGGAGGTGTCTTAAATGTATGTGGCTGTAAAGGGCGGCGAACGCGCTATCGAAAACGCCCATGCCTGGTTGGCAGAAGAACGGCGCGGCGATACCAAAGTAGCCGAACTAACAATCGAACAAATCCGCGAACAACTGAGCCTCTCTGTACATCGCGTGATGGCCGAAGGGTCACTTTATGATCCCGACCTTGCGGCCTTAGCGATCAAGCAATCACGCGGTGATCTGATCGAAGCGATCTTTCTCATTCGCGCTTACCGGACGACGTTACCACGCTTTGGGTCATCCAAACCGATTGATACCGGTGTGATGGACTGCGATCGCCGAATCTCCGCTACGTTCAAAGACTTGCCTGGTGGGCAGATCCTTGGGCCAACCTTCGACTACACCCACCGCTTGCTGGATTTCAAACTCGCCGCAGATGGAGAGGTTGCCGAAGCCCCTTCGCGTGACGTTGAGCCTGCTGATGTGCCGCATGTCACTGAGTTTCTCAATCAAGAGGGATTGATCGAGGAAGCACCGCATGACGACACAATGCCGCCTGACCTTACGCGCGAGCCATTAGAAATGCCGGCTGATCGTGCCCTTCGATTGCAGGCCCTGACACGGTCTGACGAAGGGTTTACGCTTGGCATGGCATACTCCACGCAACGAGGATACGGCAGAAACCATGCTTTTGTGGGGGAACTGCGGATTGGCTCTGTTCCGGTGGAGATGGAGATACTTGAGCTCGGATTCTCAATCGAAATTGGCGAAATCACCCTGACTGAATGCGAAACAGTCAACCAATTCACCGGCTCAAAAACCGAGCCGCCGCAGTTTACACGCGGGTACGGTTTGGTGTTTGGCCAAACCGAACGCAAAGCGATCTCGATGGCTTTGGTCGATCGCGCCCTTCGTTGGGAGGAATTGGGCGAAGATAGCGCAGGCGCCCCGGCGCAGGACGCGGAATTTGTTCTTTATCACGCCGACAATATCCAAGCGACGGGCTTTCTCGAACATATCAAATTGCCACATTACGTCGACTTTCAGTCTGAACTTGAACTGGTCCGCAAGCTGCGCCGAGAGGCCGGCGCGCATCAGGTTCAGGAGGCGGCGGAATGAAAGTGGCTGCAAAAAAAGACTTTTTACGTCTAGAAAGTCGAGTACCCGAGACAAAAAAAAGAGGCCGATCAATCGCCTCCGTCTCCGCCATCTCCTTCACTGGCCCATTCTCCACCGGGCTCAGAGGGGTCGCACATCGAACTTCGTTCGCCTCCGTGCCATTCGACCCAGATATAGACCCCATCCTCTCTTTTTCGGAGAGTGCTACGCCGGCTGTAGTCTTTGAACCAAAGAAAAAGGCAAATACCGACGGTCCAAAAAATTTCCATCACCGAGTCTCCAAAACAGGCGACCAAGCCAATCGGAATGCCAAAGGGCCAAATGCTTTTCCAAAAAGCAAAATTGTTCGAGCAAGCGCTCGTCACGTTAAGTCTCCTTATGTTGTTGAAAATAGTCCGATACGAGGGGTTTTGTTCTGCGGTAAAGGGGCCAATCTATCGCACCCCAGCGCGTCATATGAACCTGCTAAATCGAATACACATCATGTCTGGCCTGCGGATAGCACAACGCACGTAACAGAATTGCGACAAAGGTCTAATGTAGCAGCTCTTCAGCAGCGAGGACCTATTAAATGAAACACGTCGTCTTCGACATCGGTGCAGTGCTGGTTGAGTGGGATCCAGCTTTGGCTTGGGTAGACGACCTCGGCCAATCGGAAACCAACGCTTTCTTGGAACGCATCAACTTCGACAAATTGAATTTGGCCTGTGATGCGGGCGCGACGTTCAATGAAGCTGCATCCCTATTGGATGATTCCGACGACGCCGCTCTTCTGAGGCAATATGTAGAACGTTATTCGCAGACGGTGCCGAATAAGATTCAGGGCACGTGGGATATTCTGAACGCGCTGAAAGCAAAAGATGTGCGGGTTTTCGCCATAACCAACTGGTCGGTGGAGACCTGGCCTCAGGGCTGCAAAGCACATCCGGAACTGGCTGAAGTTTTCGAATTCACGGTCGTGTCGGGTCAAGTTGGGATGATCAAACCCAGCGTAGAGATCTTCAGCTACTTCTGCGTCGAAGCGGGCGTTGACGCTGCCGATTGCATTTTCACCGATGACGGGTTGCACAACTGTCTTGGCGCGAAAGCCGCGGGCATGAACGCCATTCATTTTACCGGACCGGACGCTCTTGAAGCAGGTCTTAAGCAAAGGGGGCTGCTGTGAGTGAAAGCGCCTATAACTTCGCCTATCTAGACGAACAAACGAAACGGATGATCCGTCGTGCGATCCTAAAAGGGTTGGCAATTCCGGGCTATCAGGTGCCATTCGCCTCGCGCGAGATGCCGATGCCTTATGGTTGGGGGACCGGCGGCGTTCAGGTGTCCGCGGCGGTACTCACACCAGAAGATACGTTCAAAGTCATCGACCAAGGTGCAGATGACACAACCAATGCCGTGTCAATTCGCACGTTCTTTGAACGCACCGCTGACGTAGAGACGACGACAGAAACAAGTGCGGCGTCAGTCATCCAGACGCGGCACCGGATACCTGAGGAGCCACTGACCGAAGATCAGATCCTCGTTTATCAAGTGCCAATTCCGGAACCGCTCCGGTTCCTTGAGCCACGCGAAAGCGAAACGCGTAAGATGCACAGTCTTGAAGAATACGGGCTTATGCACGTCAAACTTTATGAAGACATCAGTCGTCATGGCCATATCGCGACCTCTTACGCCTATCCGGTGAAGGTCGAAGGCCGCTATGTGATGGACCCGTCCCCGATCCCAAAATTCGACAACCCAAAACTTGGCCAAATGGCTGCTGTTCAGCTCTTTGGTGCCGGTCGAGAGCAGCGGATCTATGCGCTGCCGCCATACACGGATGTCGTCAGTCTCGATTTTGACGACCACCCCTTTGAGGCGTCTAAGGCCGATCAAGTCTGTGGGCTATGCGGCGCTGAAGACAGCTATCTCGACGAGGTTATCATTGATGATCAAGGCGGGCGGCTCTTTTGCTGTTCAGATACTGATTATTGCACCAGCCGCCGCGCTGCCGGCCATCAAGGTCCAGCATTTCCAGGAAGTGAGGTGGCGGCATGACACCGCTTTTGTCCGTTCAGGGTGTAACAAAACACTATGGTCGGCATATTGGCTGTGCCGATGTGTCGTTTGACCTTTACCCCGGAGAAGTCATGGGGATTGTAGGTGAATCTGGTTCCGGCAAGTCCACATTGTTGAACTGTATGGCTGGTCATCTTGCGCCCGACTCCGGCCAAGTTGTTTTTGATACCCGCACAGATGGGCCAAGAGACACCGTCACTATGTCAGAGCCAGAGCGGCGGATGCTGGGTCGTACCGATTGGGCATTTGTCCATCAGCATGCGCGCGACGGTTTGCGTATGGGTGTCAGCGCAGGAGGGAACGTCGGCGAGCGACTAATGGCGGTGGGCGAGCGCCACTATGGCGACATTCGCGACAAAGCGACCGATTGGTTGCAACGCGTCGAAATTGATGCCGAACGTGTTGATGATCGCCCCACCACTTTCTCCGGCGGGATGCAGCAGCGTCTGCAAATTGCTCGAAATCTAGTGACTGGGCCGCGTTTGGTTTTCATGGATGAACCCACTGGCGGGTTGGATGTTTCGGTTCAAGCAAGACTGCTTGATCTGCTGCGAGGTCTAGTGCGCGATTTGGGTCTGTCTGCCATCATCGTAACCCATGACCTCGCAGTTGTTAGACTACTGGCCGACCGGTTGATGGTGATGAAATCCGGTCGCGTGGTTGAGGCCGGTTTAACCGATCAAGTGCTGGATGATCCGCAGCACGCCTACAGCCAACTCCTCGTCAGCTCCGTTTTGCAGGTATGAGCCATGATTGAACTTAAAGACGTCTCAAAAACCTTTACGCTGCACAATCAGGGCAGTGCTGTCATCGAAGTGATCAACGATGTCTCCCTTTCGGTCGCGAAAGGTGAATGCGTGGCGCTGACGGGGGCCTCCGGTGCTGGCAAATCAACGCTGATGCGGATGATTTACGGCAACTATCTGACCCAAGCCGGTGAAATCCGCATTGGTGGTGTCGATTTGGTTCAAGCCGAACCGCGTGAAGTGATTGCCTTGCGTCGCGAGGTGCTCGGCTATGTCAGTCAGTTCCTGCGTGTTGTCCCACGCGTTCCAACCATGGAGGTCGTTGCAGAGCCGATGCGTGCGGTTGGTGTGTCGGTTAAAGACGCCGAAGCCAGGGCAAAGAAACTGCTGTCGCAACTCAACATCCCGGAACGTCTTTGGTCGCTCTCGCCCACCACATTCTCTGGCGGAGAACAGCAGCGAGTTAATATCGCTCGCGGGTTTGCCCATGAATACCCAGCGATGTTGCTAGACGAACCGACTGCTAGTCTCGACGCGGCGAACCGAGAGGTCGTTCTCTCCCTCATTGAAGAGGCAAAGGCGCGGGGTGCTGCGATCATCGGCATCTTCCACGATGAAGCTGCGCGGGACCGTGTATGCGATCGAGAAATAGATGTCAGTGCTTTCACCCCGAAGATGGCAGCGTGATGACCGGCCGGGTCATCGCCGTGGTCGGTCCATCCGGCGTTGGCAAAGACAGCGTTATGTCTGGGCTGAAAAGCCTTATGCCCGATCTTCATGTCGTTCGGCGTGTCATCACTCGCGAACCAGGCCTCGGCGGCGAAGACTACGACGCTGTTTCGCCTGAGGAATTCGATACGATGGTCCAAAGCGGAGCATTTGCGCTGCATTGGGGGGGCCATAGTCTACGGTACGGCATTCCGATCACCGTGAAGTACCAATTGACCAAGGGAACGGATTGTCTCGTTAACTTTTCTCGCAAAGCCCTTTCTGAAGGGGCCTCCATCTTCCCGAATTTTCTGGTTCTCAATATCACCGCCTCACCGGAAACTTTAGCAAAACGGCTGACTGCGCGTGGCCGTGAATCTGAAGAAGAGATAGCCCAACGCATTTCTGTCGCGCAGAAGTGCTTGCCAGATGGCTTAGACACTGTCGAAGTTTCAAACGATGGACCTTTGAACCAGACAGTTGCCCGGGCCGCGGCACTCATTCAACCGGTGAGGGCGTAGCGTTGGATCAGTTCAAACCGACCGTCCGACCGCTCTCCACAAAGCGCGATTTGATCGATGGGGAACGGTGTTGTTATGGGCGGCAGGTGCTGTTCGACCACAGCAGACCAGTGGGCGATGTCCGCGGTGGGCAGACGTCCGGACAGTGTCAGATGAAAGCGGAACTCCTCCATCACGTAGGGATAGCCCCATTGCGTCAGCAGTGCCTCTTGCCGGTCCGTCAATCCTGCTTGCCGGCGGCGCGCAAGCTCAGCGTCTGGCGCAGGGGCGCGGAACCTGTCCAAGTCGCGAACACAGGCGTCAGCTATGCGCCGCAACCCGGTTGCGTCGCCTTGCGGCGTCAAAGCGAGGAATCCACCCAATGTGGTGAGCGCCAATCTATCACAAGCGGCAGGTTTCAAAGACGCGGCCAGTTCCCCAACGGCAGTCTCAAGGGCCTCAACAGACATACCGTCAGCCAACCTAAACGGCGGCTTCAAGGTGCCATGAAACCCGTACTTCATCGGTGTCATCGTGATGTCACGCAAACCGGATACCTCCGGCTGAGCGGCCACACGACCCGTCACAACGTTCCACCCCAGCCACGCCGCGCCGAAATCGGCCAAGGGGCCTTCGGGTGGGATAAAATAGATCGGAAATCGAGAGTATGACATGAATTCCCCTTTTTCTGCGGCCTCTTTTACAAAGACATATGACAACGGTGCGACAAGCGACCTTTGGCTGGCAAATGCCCAGCTTATCCTGCCTGATCAGGTCCTAAAGGGATCAGTCACCATCGAACAAGGTGTCATCACCGAAATTTCTGAAGGTGACCACGTTCCTGAGGGGGCAACGGATTGTCAGGGCGATTTCGTGCTGCCCGGATTGGTTGAACTGCACACCGATAATGTCGAGCGCCATATCGAACCGCGGCCAGAGGTTGATTGGCCTCATCTACCTGCTTTGATTGCGCATGACGCGGAACTAGCATCAACAGGCATCACCACAGTATTTGATGCAATGCGCGTTGGCTCCATCCATAGCGGCAAAAAGGGGCGTTATGTTGATTATGCTCGCAAACTTGCGGATGAACTTTTGGCTGCGCGTGCAGAAGGTCTGTTCAAGATCAGCCATTTCCTGCATCTGCGGGCCGAGATTTGTTCCGAAACCCTAATGGACGAGCTTGCGGCATTCAGCGCGGATGACCGTGTGGGCATCGTGAGCCTCATGGACCACACACCAGGTCAACGGCAGTTCCGCGACCTCACCGCACTTAGAACCTACGTTGCTAAAAAACGCGGAATGAACGAGGCGGAGTTTGCTGAACATGTCGAGAACCTTTTGGCCTTACAAAAGAAATTCGGCGCTGCTCATGAGGCAGGTGCAGTGAAGGAAGCCCGCCGACTGGGGGCGGTTTTGGCCAGTCACGATGATACAACAGCAGAGCAAGTCGTGACTTCGTCGGCCAATGGAGTTGGATTTGCGGAATTCCCGACAACCTTCGAAGCCGCGAAAGCCTGCCGCGAACAAGGGATCGCGGTTATGATGGGTGCTCCTAATCTGATCCGCGGGGGGTCACATTCTGGAAACGTTGCAGCGGAAGAACTCGCTAAGGCTGATTTACTCGATATCGTTTCGTCGGACTATGTGCCGTCTGCTCTGCTGTTGTCCGCTTTCTATTTGGCTGAATTATGGTCCGACTTGCCGCGCGCGGTTGCGACGGTCACCTGCAATCCTGCGACCGCCGCTGGCCTACGCGATCGCGGACGCCTAGACATCGGCCAGCGCGGCGATGTACTCCGTGTTCGCAAGACCAGCAAAGCACCTGTACTTTGCGGTGCTTGGAGCCAAGGCAAGCAGGTTGCTTGACGATCTAGCTTAGTCTTAAGGCATCACACCCACTCGGAGCCTGGCGAATTTCTCACAGCGCATATAGGCGTGTCCAGGCTCGAACGGATATTGGGGTGCTGCATTGAATGGCAGCTTTGCTTTCAAGAAAAGACCAGCATACACTCCTGGCTGAAGTCGGATCTCGGCACCAAGTCATGACAGTTTCTAAGACTCGGCAAAAGTTGCAGACATCAGGCGACAGTAGGATTGTCCGTGATCCGTGCGTCTAAGCTTTGTTAAATTTTGCGGCCGCGGCGAATGTCAGCTATGTGGACTACGGCCGCCGCAACTTGTTAGCGAGACGAAAGGCAACTTCGGGCCGGCCTTGCCGTAAAGGCGTTGCCTGACCGGCGCACATGCTGCGATCGATCCAACGACGGCTCCGAGCCCAACCTGTGAATTCGATTTCTTCTCTGCGTGCGCTCGCAGCACAGAGAATGCTGTGGGAGCAATAAATCTGATGCTGCCCTTCAGCAGGTAAAGCGGCCATTCGATCAGATGCTATGATGTCATCGTCGGCACTGTGTTGATGCTTGGTTCCGGAGGGAGGATCAGAGGGCACATGATGCCAAGAGTCCAACTCCCAGCCGTCACAACAAATCGTAAAGCCGGGAACGAGGGACGCATCATCGTTCAGAAACGACCGCAGTCAATAACGCATGCCTCGGGGAGAATGACGGGGCTGAGGCCCCGTCAATTCTGTCAACCCATCGTCGGCATGATGAACTCGAGATCGCCTTGAACATCTTGCGTTGCCCCGTTCATCGCAAAGGCAAGCGCGGGTAAGGACAAAAGCAACCAAAGCCAATGAGGTTTTCTCATGAGGGCTTTCAGCGTTTTTTGTCCCTGTTCCTGTTAGTCAAACCGATAACTCGACGCGGTTATGCCGCCCAAAAGATCGGTTTCGTGGTAGACAAGGGTTGCTGTTGCCTGCTCTGCTGCGCCAACGGCGACATAGATCGGCACCCAATGGTCTTCCTTGACATGGCATTCGCGGGCATGGGGCGCGCTTTCCCAGTTCAGCAGGTCCGCTGTTCGGGCCTCCGGTGCCTTGGCCAGCGTCTCACCCAGCCACGCGTCAAATCCGGCCGAGGGCACTTTTGCCGCCGGGTTCATCTTTGACATGTTGTGGTAGCTCAGGCCCGAACCGATGATCAGAACGCCCTCGTCGCGCAACGGCGCAAGCGCACGGCCGATCTCGAAATGCTTTGCAGGATCATAGGAGCTCAGCATGGACACCTGGATCAGCGGCACATCCGCATCCGGGTACATGATCTGCATTGGCACAAAGGTCCCGTGATCATAGCCCTGTTTGGGGTCTGGCGTGGCAGAGATCCCCGCCCCGGCCAACAGCCCGATGATCCGTTCCGCCAAGGCCGGATCGCCGGGCGCACCGTACCTGATCTGGTAGGTTTCGGGCGGAAAGCCGGAATAGTCGTATTCCATCGTTGGCGCGTCTGACGACATGACCCGCACTTGATCGGCTTCCCAATGACCAGAGATCATCACAACGGCTTTGGGCCGCTCGGGTAGGTCCTCCTCCATTTGCACAAAGGACGCTTCCAGGTTTTTGAAAATCGCGCGTAACTGCGGCACCCATGGCCATGGGCCTCCGCCGTGCGAGATATAGAAGGTTGGCATTTTGGTCATTGTGTCACCTCAGGCGGTAGCGGGCACGGACCGCGAGGTGCGACGTCCCAGGATGACGTACACGGCCAAGGCCAGCAGCACGGCATTAACCGGCAGCACCTCGAGTTCACCACGGTAGATATGCAGGCCCATGGCCAGCACCTGGATTGTTGCGAGGCCGAGCGCAGCCAACGCGGTCAGGCGTGGCATGATACCCGTCAGGACGGGTAGGATCAGGCCTGCAGCCGCTGCAAGTTCGGCAGCGCCGATGAAACGAACGAGCGCGACGGGCACCTCACCGGGCCATCCCATCATAGCCGCCAGGTCAGGGATTGGCTGCGTTGCTTTCATGAAGCCGGCCAGCGCGAAAACGGCCGCCAGAAGAACTTGTGCGCCCCAAAGGGCCATTGTTTTCTTGGACATTGGGAACCTCTACTGTCCTGTTTTCAGATGTTCGCAAACATAGACAGTGAGCCTTATCTCGACTATTTGGGATTTTATGTTTTCACTATCCCATATACGGGACAATTGGAGATCGCATGAACAAGCTCGATGGGCTGGATGTTTTCGTGGCAGTTGTTGAGGCCAAAAGCTTTGCGGGCGCAGCACGCAAACTCGGCATGCCAACCACGACCGTCAGCGCGAAGGTATCGCGTCTCGAAGAGCAGCTTGGCGTCTCGCTTTTGCGACGCACGACGCGCAAGCAAAGCCTGACTGAGGCCGGGGACGCATACTACCGCAGTTGTGCACCCGCGCTTCAAACGATCGAACAGGCCAGTGCCGCGCTGCAACAGAATAGGTCAGAGCCACAGGGAACCCTGCGCATGACCGCCCCACCCGATATTGCACAGATCGCATTGGCTCCGATTATCGACACCTATCTCAAGCGCTATCCGGATGTTCACGTCGACCTTCGCGTGACAAACAGCTTTGTCGATTTGGTCTCGGAACAAGTTGATCTCGCCATACGTATCGGTGAGCTCAGCGACGCAAGCCTTGTTATTCGAACGTTCACAAACGGCTCTTTGTCTCTCTGGGCTGGATCGGCTTACCAGGCACAGTTCACCCTTCCGACCCGCCCCGAAGATCTGGAGCGGCATCGGTTAATCTGGCTTCGCACGCGGCAAAGCAAAATCGACCTCATGGGCCCGGCAGGTGAAACCCTGTCTTTGAAGTCGTCGGGCTGGCTGGACGTGGACGACCTTCAAACCCTAAAGCACTACGTTGAGCAGGGCTTGGGAATTGGTCTTTTGCCACGCTTCAATCTTCCCAATCTGCAGGGTGATCCGGACCTGATTCCTGTCTTGCCGCAGTACAAGACCGCGCCATTCAGAGCGGTCTTTGCCTATACCAAGCAAAATTTCGTGCCGGCGACCGTCCGAAGCTTTATCGACACCGCAGCTGACTTTGCGCGCGGCCGCACGAAGACAATCTAAAGCGTGAATGCGCTCCAACAAGCTTCAAGTGCTGCGATTTCATCGCCCTTGGCAAAGGCCTCCATACCGATCGGGCCATCATAGCCCATGTCAGCCAGAGATTTCGTAACCACCGTGTCATTTATCTGGCCCGCCCCGGGTTAACACCGACCGGGATTGCCTATGACCTGCACTTAGCCGATCCACGGCAGATACGCCTCGCACCAACGGCTCTGCTTTCGATGCTGATACGAAGCACGCAGATCGGATTCTCGCTAGGGAGGTACGGCAGAAGGCCTAGAAGTTTCATAAAGGCCTTTGCGCGCCCAATAATGGGGGGATTGGGATACCTAAGACACTTTCCTTCAAACGACCGCTAAAGAGAAATACAGGGTAGTGCTTGAATTTGAGCGCTGCGGTCGCGAAGGTTCTCTGCGTCAACGAAAGCTGAAAGCGCACAAGTGCACTTCGTCCGCTAAGCGTTCGTTATTTCGAGCCACAGCGAACGACTGCAAGGAGCCCAGACCTCCCAAATGCTGCGCGCTCAGCGAACGTCCGGTTTTCTCACTCCAGTCGCAGTGGGAGGATGTCAGGAACCTTCGCGTAGGGTGCTGGGGGTAGCCAGTTTTGAAATGTCCGCGCCAGTCGTGGATCGCCACTCAGAAAGAAGGAACCCAGTTCTGTCTCTTTTGCCAACGTCGTTCGCCCCATGATAATTCCGCCCATCGCGACCAGTGTTGTTTCAACATATAGGTCAACATCCAGATCAGGATCGTGGACGCAAAGTTCAGGAGGCGTTCCTCGTTGGGCCAGAAACCAAAAAGTGTCGTAGTCCGTTGGCTCATCCCTGAAATGAAAGCGGATCACGGATCGCTTGTCAGGCAGAGCGTCTACCTGGAGCACGCTTTGACACTTCCACATCATAGGTGAGGCAAGTGTTCCAGCAAGCGCAACCTCTGCCTCAATGTTCTGCTGTGCCCAGACCCCGAGCGCTTTGATGACAGGTTCCAACGCTTCGGATTTCGGCGTACGGATATAGTCCACGGCACCCGTTGCTTTGTCTTCGACACGTTCAACTAGACCATTGTGCTCCATCTCCGAAAGTCGCCGGGAGAGAACCCCGGGGGAGATGCTGCCAAGGCGTCGTCGCAAAGTGTTGAACCTGGTGGCTCCGGCCCAAATTTCAGTCAGGATTGGAATAGTCCATCTAGGTTCCAGCAATTGGCTGGCACGGGAAATCGGACATAGAAGACCGTATGGTTTGACGTTCATAAGAAACTCCTCACTGCCCATCATACCCAGCAAACGCACTTGGGCTAGTACGCCTGAAGTACCAGCATCAGTACCTTCTACGCACTACTCTGACTGAACTGCGCCATGGTTGAGTTGGTCATCGCATAGTGAGGAGAAAACGATGACACAGAACACCAGGATGACAGGGGTCGCCAACGGAGAGTTGTGGGGCCACCGAGCGCAGGATTGGGCTAAGTATCAGGAAGCCTCAATCGCACCTGTTTTCGATGCGGTTCTCGACCGAACTTGCGTGGGCGAGGGGACAAGATATCTCGACATCGGTTGCGGGGCAGGAATGGCGGCCGCAAAAGCCAGCGCGCTGGGAGCGGTGGTGACTGGTCTCGATGCATCGAGTGCGATGATCGACATTGCCCAATCCCGGTTACCGGCAGCGGCCTTTCAAGTAGGGGATTTGCAGGAACTCCCGTTTGCAGATGGCAGATTTGATCTGGTGACAAGTTTCAATGCCATCCAATATGCCGGGGATGTCGCCGAAGCTTTGTCAGAGGTGAAACGCGTCCTTGCACCCGGTGGCACAATAGCCATCGCGACTTGGGGCAATCCGGAAGGCATGGAAGCAGCTGAGGTAGTGACAGTTTTGAAGCCGCTCTTGCCGCCGCCGCCACCCAACGCACCGGGCCCGTTCGCTTTGTCTGATGACGAAGTTCTGCGTCAGTTCGTTGAGAAAGGCGGGTTCGAAGCATACGATGTATTCGATGTCGAAAGTCCTTGGTCTTATCCCGATGAACCGGCGGCACTCGCGGGTCTCGCCGCATCTGGCGTAGCTGCCAATGCAATAAGCTTGGCAGGCAAGGATGCGGTGGATGAAGCGCATCGTTCGGCCATCGCTCCATACCGCAAGGCAGATGGTCGGATCGAGTTCGGCGCCGCTTTCAAGGTGGTGCTTGCCAGGTTATCAACTGAATAGCGATTGGCGCGAAAGACTTAGCCCTCAGAAGCGGCCGTTGGATAGCTCCAAAGCAATGGTCGTTTTGTCCCGCCTAGCTGCAGTTCAAATGGTTGCAACCCGCTGCTATGCAGCGAATGGCAGGACTGAGCCCAACCTGTGAATTTAGTTTTCTCGCTGCGCGGAAATCGCTGCAACAGCGTAAATCTCTACGCCGCTGCGCAGCGGGAAAACCGGGCGTTCATTCCATCCGCAGCGGAAACGACACGCTCAAGAATGAGGTCGCGGGACAAGGTCGGCACTCCATCATTCAAAACTAGTCGCCGCTTTCAAACTTCACAAAGCATGGACCCTATTTGCTGGCTCACGCTTTGATCGGGTGTGAAGGCAGCAAGACACATGGCAATGACTCCCATCCAAGGCATGCCCAAGCCTTGCTTTATGCACGCAAACGTTTCTGCCAATGCTCCTGTCGCGGCGTATTCGGGAATGGGATGTATCTCGGGGATCGGCAAGGGTTTAAGGCGCGGAAGCTCAGTCATTCACCATGTCTTCCGGCAGGCTTTCACTCCATTTTCGAAGTTCTTCCAAGAAACCCAGGGCCGTGCGGCCAAACTCCGTGATTTCATATTGAACAGAGACTGGCGCGGTATCCATCACCTGCCGGTTAATCAGGTCTTGTGCCTCCAACTGACGTAGTCTTTCTGTGATCATCTTCTTTGACGCGCCCCCAATCATGCGGGCCAAATCGTTGAACCGCACAGGACCGTCCTTGAGGTGCCAGAGGACCGATCCGGTCCATTTACCGCCAATAACCCGCATCCCGCGTTCGATTGCGCAGGGCTCAATACAGGCGTCATGCACATGGCGGCGCCCCTTTGCGTCGGCTTCCACTCTTGCCTTCATCTTGTTCGCCCTCGCGTGTTATTAGGTTACCAAAAGTATACTGGTTGATTTTTGTATCTTGCTCACGCAACTTCACCAACAGACCTACGCGAGTCAAGAGACTCGCATTTCCAATCCAAGGGTAATCCACATGAGCAACATCTTCATTCTCAACGGCGCACAGCCTTATCCCTTTGCACCGGGCGCACTCAACGAAGCCTTTGCCACTCGCACCGAGGCGGTCCTGAAGGCCCTAGGCCACGACCTGCGGCTCACAAAGGTGGCCGAGGGGTATGATGTCGAGGAAGAAATCGCCAATCACCAATGGGCCGACACAATCATCATGCAGTTCCCGGTGAACTGGATGGGCGTGCCGTGGTCATTCAAGAAATACATGGATGAGGTGTACACCGCAGGCATGGACGGGCGCCTCTGCAACGGCGATGGCCGCAGCCCCGATGCGCCAAAGGCCAACTACGGTATGGGCGGGGCGCTGACCGGCACACGCTACATGATCTCAACCACGTTGAATGCGCCGTCAGAGGCGTTTGACGATTCCTCCGAACCCTTCTTCGAAGGCGCGAGCATCGACGATCTACTACGCCCCGTCCACCTGAACGCCAAGTTCTTCGGCATGACGCCCCTGCCAACTTTCTCGGCTCATGACGTGATGAAAAATCCCAACGTCACAGCCGATTTCGCGCGTTTCGACACGCATCTCACCACTCATTTCGGAGACACGTCCCATGTCGCAACCTGACATTCACCTCTATACCGCCGCCACGATGAACGGGTATAAGCCCGTCATTTTCCTTGAGGAAGCTGAAGTCCCCTACGATCTGACCTTCATCAACTTCGCCAAGCAGGAACAGAAGGCACCGGGCTATCTGAAGCTCAATCCTAATGGCAAAATCCCGACCATCGTGGATCGCGCCGAGGATCGCGCGATTTTCGAATCCGGGGCGATTCTGTGGCATCTGGCTACGAAATACGGAGAGTTCCTGCCGACCGATCCAGTGAAGCAGTCCGAGGTCATGCAGTGGCTGTTCTTTCAGGTTGGTCACATTGGTCCAATGATGGGGCAAGCCATGTACTTCCAACGCATCGCGGCCCCGAACGGGCATGACGAGCCCTATTCGATCAATCGCTATGTGTCGGAATCGCGTCGCCTTCTTGAGGTAATGAATACACGTCTTGAAGGGCGGGATTGGCTAGCTGCCGATGAATACACCATCGCGGATATGGCCACTTATCCATGGGCGCGGGCCTATGTCTGGGCCAAGGTCGAGGTTGATGACCTGCCACACCTTAAGGCGTGGTTTGACCGGATTGACGCTCGCCCCGCCGTGCAAAAGGCCCTGACCATTCCCAAGGCGCAACCGCAATTCTGGGACGCCAAGGCCGACGACGGCGCTTTTGCGGCGGAAAACGCGGCTCGGTTCGCGTCCGACGCCAAGAAGGGCTGAGCCATGGGCGTCGCTCTGATCGGCTATCCGGTATCCCCCTTCGTGCGCAAGGTTCGGGTCGCACTTGAGACGAAAGGGATCAGCTACACGCTTGATCCCATCGTCCCTTACACTGAGCGCGAGAAAGTGCTGACCGTCAATCCGGCGGGGACTGTGCCCGTGCTCATCCCGGGCGAAAGTGCGGCACCGATCACCGAGAGCGCCGATGTCGTGGCCTGGAGCGATCAGACCGTTCCGTCGCCCGCCATCATTCCAAAAGACCCTCAATTGCGTGCCCGCGCCCTCGACGTGCAACGCTTTGCCGACGGTCAGATGGCCCAGGTCTTCGGCGGTATGATGTTCGGTCAACGGATCGTCGTGCCGTATTACTTCGGTAAAGCCCAGGGCAAGGAAGACATGGTACAAAACGCTATTACGCAGCTTGCTCCGCCTTTGCTTGACACCGTGGCGAACCTGATCGGCGACGAATCCTTTGTGGCAAGGGATTTCAGCGTGGCCGATATCGCCATGGCAAGTTGGTTGCGCGGCGCCAGGTTGGCCGGATTTCAACTCGATGAAGCACGCTGGCCGATGGTCGCCCAATGGCTGGGACGCTGTTTCGATCAGCCCGGCTTTGCCTCCGTCATCGCTAGCGAAGAAAAAACCGAAGTCGTCAGATGGGCGCGTGCCCGCTATGCGGCCTGACAGATAGGGATTGATGTACATGGCGTTGCACGATCATCCGATGTGGCGGAAACCACAGCACCATCACGAACTCGATCACACGCATGAACACGTGCACTGGACCGAGCTTTTCTACGATCTCATCCATGTTGTGACGATTTTTCAGCTTGGAAACTACCTGTCGCATCATCTGGATGTGCAGGGTTTCCTGGTGTTTGCGGGGGTCTTTGTCGCGCTCTGGTACGCATGGGGTGAATTGAGCCTTTTCAACTCGATCTACGTCAGTACGGATGTCTGGCATCGGGTAATCATGTCCGTGATGATCTGTACGCTGATGTTCATGGCGGCGGCCATTCCAGCCATAGAAGGGGGCGGCTGGATGTTCTTTGCACTCGGCTTTGCAGCCAACCGCGCCATGCTCGCCGCGCTGTATCTTCGCGCGCGGCGCGTCAATGCGTCCAGCCATTCCATGTGCTCGGAACAGGCCAGGAATTTCGCGATCTTCGCTGTCCTGTTTGCAATCACCGCGTTCCTGCCAAAACCCTTTGCCTTCTGGGCCTTTGCAGCGGTGATGGTGGCGACGCAGCTTCCTTACATGATCCCGGAGGTCTCTGTCCTTCGGTTTGACAGGTTCATCCCGCGGGCCGGTCACATGGCCGAGCGCTTTGCTTTGTTGACCCTGATCGTGCTGGGGGAAGGGTTCTTCAAATTGGTGGTCACTCTCTCGGAAAAGGGCATTTACAAGGTCTCTCCTGACGTGTTGGTCAATTTCGTCATCGGTGGTGTGTCCATGTTCGTCATGTGCTGGATCTATTTTGACTTCGTCGGCAATGGGAAACCAAAGGACAATCGGCCGTCGACACTGATCACGTGGTGGCTGTCGCACCTTTCTCTGATGCTATGTGGTGTGATGGTGGGCGTGGCCCTTGCCGCCGAGGTCAAGGTAGGGTTCTGGGCCCCTTATCCCACCAAATACGCGGCTATCGGCTGTTTTGGCTTGGCCGGGTACATCGCCATGCTGTGGGCTTTGCAGCACGTCATCGAACATCGTGTCGCATCGGAATTCGGTCGCGGGGATGTCCGCTTATTCGGGATCGCATTGGCCATTACCACGTTCTTTATCGTGCCGCATGTTCCTGCAATTGTGGGCAATCTGCTGTGGGGCACGGCCTTGTTTTCCCAGATCATCATCCCGGTCACCCGCGCGTGGCTAAGGTTTCGGCATGAGTGAACACGCAAGCCTTCGCGCCCGGGTCTACTGGTGGCTTGAACGTCCCGACCGAGAAGCCAGAGGCCCACGTTTGCTGGAAATTGCGCTGATCTTGCTGATCACGGCCAATGTCACGGCAGTCATTCTGGAGACGGTCAGTACAATCTACGCCGTATGGCAGCCTGCATTTGATGTCTTCGAGCGCATCTCATTGACGATGTTCATCATCGAATATGCGGCCCGTCTTTGGGTCGTCCCCGAAAACCCGCAAAACCGGTCGCGCAGGGCTTGGGTGGTCACACCATCAGCCATCATTGATCTGCTGGCCATTCTCCCGGCCCTATTGGTGCTGCTGTTCCCAGTTGACCTTCGGATTCTGCGCGCGTTCCGGATCGTCCGTCTCCTCAAGCTGACCCGCTACTCTCCTGCGCTTGGAATGTTGCTGGCTGTCTTCGAGGAAGAGGCAGGCGCTTTCTTCGCGGGCTTTTTCATTCTGATCGTGATGCTGGTGCTTGCGGCTAGCGGGGCCTGGCTAGTGGAACATCAAGTGCAGCCCGACGCCTTTGGCTCGATCCCGGCGGCCATGTGGTGGGCTGTCGCCACACTGACAACCGTGGGCTACGGTGATGTAACACCCGTAACCATTGCGGGAAAAATATTTGGAGCCATCATCACTGTGCTTGGGATCGGCATGGCTGCCCTTCCAGCAGGCATCCTTGCCAGTGGCCTAAACGACCAGTTGCATCGCAGACGCTCCAGCATGCAGGCGGAGTTTCGGCGCGCGCTGGAGGACGGCTTTATATGTGACGCAGAGGAGGTCGAGATCGAAGACCTACGTAAATCCCTCGGGCTTTCCTATCGCGCCGCTCTTCAAATCCGAAGTGAGGTTGAAGCAGAGGTTCAGGCCCGATTGCATCTATGCCCGTCCTGCGGGCGTAGCTTGTCAGATCAAAAGGAGACATCCGCATGACCACATCAACGCCCATTCGTGTCGAAATCGTCTCAGACGTGGTCTGCCCCTGGTGCGTGATTGGGTACTTTCAGTTGGCAAAAGCCAGCCGCGACACCTAACCGCGTCGCAAGGAGCAGACCCAGCCCAATGCACATTAAAAAGGTGGCATAAAGGGGGGCAGATGAGGTCTAATTTGTGGGAAACTTAAATAGATAAGTAAAATCAAATATTTAAGGCGAAATTTTTCGAGATTTTGGTGGAGCCTAGGGGAGTCGAACCCCTGACCTCTTGCATGCCATGCAAGCGCTCTCCCAACTGAGCTAAGGCCCCTTACTGTGCTGCGTTCTAGGCAGCGAGCGGGGCGAGATCAAGCAAAAGATCGCGCCCCGGCTGGATTATTCTTCGTCACTGGTTGGCACGTCGGCCAACTCGTCCAGCGATACTGTATCGTCGTCATCGTCGTCGTCGAGGACATCATCGCCCAGATCGGCGTCGACATCATCGTCATCGACGTCATCGTCCAGCACCAGATCATCATCTTCGCTGGCATCCTGCATTTTCTTGGTTTGTGCGTCTTCGGCATCTGCAACCATGGTGCGGGTCTTGCCAGTGTCGACGGCGACCTCATTGCCAGTATACGGGCTAATGATTGGGTCAGCGTTCAGATCGTAGAAACGTTTGCCGGTTTCTGGGCACAGACGTTTGGTTCCCCATTCTTCCTTCGGCATACTCGAATCCCTTTTGTTTAACGTGCTCTTGCAGCGGATCGTCGCCAACTGCCATAAGCACAGCGTGGTGTCAAAGGCTTTGACACGTTTGAATGATGAAGGGTGGATATGGGCCGTCAGTTCAGCATTGGCAACCCCCCGATTGCGGTGAATGTGAAGACATCAGCGCGGGCGCGACGGTTAAGCTTGCGGGTGTCGCGGCTGGATGGCGCGGTGTCTCTGACCGTCCCGAAATACAGCAGTGACCGAGAGGCGATGGCGTTTCTGCAAGAGCGGGAGGAGTGGTTGCGTAAACACCTTGGGGATGTAATGCCGAAAGCCTCCGTTCAGATTGGCGGTAGCGTGATGTTTGGCGGGGTAGAGACGCCGATTGTTGCGGCGGAAGTGAGGCGCGCTCGGTTTGAGGACGGCGTATTCTATGTGCCCGATGATGCGTCCCAATCGGGAGTGCGGTTGAAGGCGCTTTTAAAGCTGAAGGCGCGGGACGCGCTTGCTGTGGCGTCGGATCATTATGCAGCTGAGTTAGGGCGGCGGTATACGCGCATAAGTTTGCGAGACACGCGGTCGCGCTGGGGGTCGTGTTCGTCACAAGGGGTGCTGATGTATTCCTGGCGGCTGATCATGGCACCTGTTGATGTGCTGAATTATGTCGCTGCTCATGAGGCGTCGCATCTGGTGGAAATGAACCACTCGGCGGCCTTTTGGGAGACTGTGGCGGGGCTGATGCCGGACTATGAGGTGCATCGTCGGTGGCTGCGAGAAAACGGGGATAGCTTGCATCGTTATGACTTCGGTAATTGACAATCGCTTATTTGTGATCACAAAATTACCGCATGATAAGACCTAAAACGCAAGATGGTGTAGGCGCTGCGCATGAGCGTGTTTATCGAACGCTCAGAACCCGCATTCTGCATGGGGAGATCAAGCCAGGAATGGCGCTGACGCTGCGCGGGATCGGGAAGGAATTTGATGTCTCGATGACGCCAGCGCGCGAAGCGGTGCGTCGCTTGGTGGCTGAAGGGGCTTTGTCGCTGTCGTCCTCCGGGCGCGTGTCGACGCCGGAACTCTCCAACGAACGGATTGAGGAGTTAGCGGCACTGAGGGCGCTGCTGGAGCCGGAACTCGCCAGCCGGGCTTTGCCGCGGGCGCACTTGGCACTGATTGAGCGGCTCGAGCAGATCAACAACCGCGTATCGCAGATGGTCGCCCGGCATGATGCACCGGGGTATATTCGGATGAATTTGGAGTTTCACCGGACGTTGTATTTGAGAGCGCAGGCGCCGGCGATGTTGGCTTTGACAGAGACCGTGTGGTTGCAGTTAGGGCCGACGATGAGCGCGCTTTACGGGCGTTTGAACCGGACAGAGCCACCAGCGAGCCATCGGCTGATTTTGAGCGCGTTGAAAGCCGGGGATGAGCCGGGGTTACGCTTGGCCATTCGTGCAGATGCGACCAAGGGATTGCGGATGTTGAAGGGGTAGGGCGGGCCCGCCCGCCCACCCCTTTTTCTGGAGGCGCTGCCTCCAGACCGCCGAGGTATTTTTGGCAAGAGGAAATGCTTACATGTGTATCGCGCCGTCGCCACAGGCGAGGGCGGCTTCGCGGACCGCTTCTGAGTAAGTGGGGTGTGCGTGGCAGGTGCGAGCGAGGTCTTCGGCGGTGGCGCCGAATTCCATTGCGACGCAAATCTCATGGATCAGATCGCCGGCCATTGGGCCGATTATATGGGCACCTAGGATGCGGTCGGTCGCTTTGTCGGCGAGGATTTTGACGAAACCGTCACCTGCAAAGTTTGCTTTGGCGCGGCCATTGCCCATAAAGCTGAATTTACCAACCTTATAGTCAACGCCTTGGTCTTTCAGCACTTCTTCGGTTGCGCCGACGCTACTGACTTCTGGGTGGGTGTAGATCACGCCGGGGATGACGCCGTAGTTCACGTGCGGGTGTTGGCCAGCGATGCCTTCGGCGCAGGCCATGCCTTCGTCTTCGGCTTTGTGGGCCAGCATCGGGCCTTCGATGGCGTCGCCGATCGCGTAGATGCCAGTGACGTTGGTGCGGTAGTGGCTGTCGGTTTTGATCTGGCCTCGCTCCGTCATTTCGACGCCAAGCTCTGCAAGGCCGAGGCCGTCGGTATAGGGGCGGCGGCCGGTGGCGAGGAGGACAGCGTCAGCGGTGATGGTGTGTTCGCTGTCATCTTTGCGTAGTTTGTAGGTGACTTCGGCCTTAGTGCCTTTCTTTTTGGCCGACTGTACAGCGGCACCCATGACGAATTTCATGCCTTGTTTCTTTAAGGTGCGCTGGAAGGTTTTGGCGATCTCTTTGTCTTGGCCGGGGGTGATCTGGTCTAGGAACTCGATCACGGTGACCTCTGCGCCCAATCGGGCGTAGACGGAGCCGAGTTCGAGGCCGATGACACCGCCGCCGATGACGACGAATGTCTTTGGAACCTTTGGCAATTCAAGCGCACCTGTAGAGGTCACGACGGTTTTCTCGTCAACTTCAACACCGGGCAAATCCGTGGGTGTCGAGCCGGAGGCGATGATGATGTTTTTCGCCTCATGCACCTCATCGCCGACCTTCACTTGTCCGACGGCGGGGATCGAACCCCAGCCTTTCAGCCAGTCGATTTTGTTCTTTTTCATCAAGAATTCAACGCCTTGGGTGTTTTGCCCGATGGTGTCCATCTTGTATTGGAGCATCTGCTTCCAATCGACCGTCTGCGCTTTTCCTTTGAGGCCCATCTTGGCGAAATTGGCCTGTGCTTCGTGCAGCATTTCGGTCGCGTGCAGGAGCGCTTTGGACGGGATACATCCGACGTTCAGGCAGGTGCCGCCCAAGGTTTCGCGACCTTCGACAATCGCGGTCTTGAGACCAAGCTGGGCGCAGCGGATTGCGCTGACATATCCGCCGGGTCCGCTTCCGATTACGATGACATCATAGCTGGCCATGGGAGGCTCCTTTTTTCCTTATTTTGCTTGTACACCGTGCGTACACACAGCGTACACAGCCCGTACATACAAGCTGACATATAGGGGGTGGTCAAATCCATGTGGAGAGGACCATTGCGAGGGTGGCGAGAAAGCCCGTGAACCAGATCAGAGAGCGCCAAGGCGCCCAGCCGAAGTAGTAGGCGGGGACGTAGAGGATGCGGGCGGCGAGGTAGGTCCATGCACAGATCGCGGTGAGGCCGGTTGTCTTGTCACCAAGGACGACGACGACAACGGCGGCGGTGTAGAGGATCAGCGCCTCAAAGTGGTTGTTCATCGCGCGGTAGAGGCGGGCGGGTTTGTCGGAGAGCTGGCTTGAGAGCGGGCCACCGAGGTGGGATTCGTCGCGGGCTGAGAGGGTCTTGGAGGGGCCAAGGTCGAGGTTGGCCGAGATCGACATCAGGGCGAATTGGGTCGCTTGCAGGACAACGGCGTAGGCGAGGACTTGGAGTTCAGGGGTCATCAAGTCGCGCTTATGAAGAACGGTAGGATCATCAGGAGCAACCCGCCGAGAGATGTGAACCAGGCAATCGACCGGACGAGCGGAAGGCCAGATGCAAACGCGGGAATATAGGCGATACGAGCCCAGAAATAGACTGCTGCACCCAAAGCTGATTGAGCCGTCCCGCTGTCCGTCACGGCGAGCATGAGGGCCAAGGCTGCAAACGCTGGAAAGGTTTCGAGAAAATTACGCAACGCCCGTTGGACACGATCGGCGACGGCGTTTTGGTCACGTGGTTCATCTTGAGGACCGAGGGCCCAGCCAAGGCCCTTTGATAAGTCAGACAAGGTAGCTTGAAAAAGCACGTGAACGATCAGAAGGATAACGGTGTATAGCAGGTAAGTGAGTTCCGATGTCATTGGCTTGTTACCTTTCGTTCGCCATTTTTTACTTTTTTCATCAAATCCCAGCAATTTTCACAGACGAAGTGTTTTGCTACTTCCGAGTCCTTGTTTGTCGCAAAAATTTTGCCTTCAAATTTTGTTCCGCTCCCAAATTTTTCCCAGCAGCCAGCGCAGTGTTCATGGTCGCTGTCTTTGGCTATGGCTGAGACCACACACAAGGACGGCATTTCAGACCCCAATGTTGGTTGCCAACCTAGATGCTTTGAAAGCCAATAAACAGTTCCATCGGGAGTACCTTCGTCACTATCTTTCGACTTTGGTGAGTTCATAGCTGGTTGCCCGGCGTCGCCGGGCATCGCCCGGACCTCCCCCCGAGGAGAGGGCGCTTCACGCCCACCCCTGAGGTCCGCGCGATGCCCTTATGTGCGGCGCGGAACATCTGTTTAAAGATCCATCAACAACCGACGTGGATCCTCTAGCGCTTCTTTCACGCGCACCAAGAAGGTCACAGCACCCTTACCGTCCACGATCCGGTGGTCATAGCTGAGGGCGAGATACATCATCGGGCGGATCACGACCTCTCCGTTGATCGCCATCGGGCGGTCTTGGATTTTGTGCATGCCCAAGATGCCGGACTGTGGCGGGTTCAGGATCGGAGAACTCATCAGGGAGCCGTAGACGCCGCCGTTGGAAATGGTGAAGGTGCCGCCTTGCATCTCTTCCATCGACAGCTTGCCATCACGCGCCTTTGCACCCTTCTCGGCAATCGCTTTCTCAATCGCAGCGAAGGACATGGCGTCTGCGTCGTTGATCACAGGCACCACGAGGCCGGTGGGTGTGCCTGCAGCGATGCCCATGTTGACGTAGCTTTTGTAGACGATGTCTGTGCCATCAATCTCTGCGTTCACCTCTGGCACTTCATTCAGTGCGTGGCAGCAGGCTTTGGTGAAGAAGGACATAAAGCCGAGCTTCACGCCGTGTTTCTTCAAGAACAGGTCTTTGTATTCGTTGCGCAGGGCCATCACCTCGGTCATGTCGACCTCATTGTAGGTGGTGAGCATCGCGGCGGTGTTCTGGCTGTCTTTCAGGCGCTTGGCGATGGTTTGGCGCAGGCGCGTCATTTTCACACGCTCTTCGCGTGCGGCTTGATCGGCGGCGACGGGGGCACGTGGGGCGGGCGCGGTCGCCGCAGGCGCCGGGGCGGACCCGCCAGCAGCAACTGCGGCAGCGACATCGGATTTGGTGACGCGACCATCGCGGCCGGTACCAGCGACTTGATCACGGGTCATACCAGCCTCGGCGAGTGCTTTTTCAGCCGCGGGGCCGTCTTTCATGCCAGCGGGTGCGCTAGCGGTTGCGGCTGGTGCGGCGGCGGCAGGCGCGGGGGCCGCTGCGGCTGCGGCTCCTGCGGCGATGACGGCCAGCTTGGCAGAGGCATCGACGGTTGTGCCTTCAGCAGCGACGATCTCTGACAGGACGCCAGCGGCGGGGGCGGGCACTTCGACGCTTACCTTATCGGTTTCCAGCTCACAAAGGATTTCATCCTGTGCGACGGCGTCGCCAGCGGCTTTGAACCAAGAGGAAACCGTCGCTTCTGTTACGCTTTCGCCAAGCGTTGGAACCATGACGTCGATGTTTTCACCACCGCCAGAGGCCGCAGCAGGTGCGGGCGCTTGGGCTGGTGTTTCCGCCTTTGGCTCAGGGGCGGCGGCCCCGTCAGAGATTTGCGCAAGCAGGGCATCGACACCGACGGTATCGCCTTCGGCGGCCACAATCTCGGACAATGTGCCAGCGGCGGGGCTGGGGACTTCGACGGTGACTTTATCGGTTTCAAGCTCACAGAGCATTTCATCCACAGCGACGCTATCGCCGGGTTTTTTGAACCATGTGGCGACGGTGGCCTCAGTGACAGATTCGCCTAAGGTTGGGACACGAACTTCTGTGCTCATTTCTTTGATCCTTTGATGGTCAGCGCATCATCGACGAGGGCTGCTTGTTGGGCTTTGTGTTGGCTGGCAAGGCCGGTGGCAGGGGAGGCCGAGGGCGGTCTGCCTGCGTAAACGGGGCGGGTGTGCTTGGCTTTGATCCGTGTGAGGACCCATTCAAGGTTGGGTTCCATAAAGGTCCAAGCGCCTTGGTTGCGGGGTTCTTCCTGACACCAGACCATTTCGGCATTTTTGAAGCGTTCAAGCTCTTTGACTGAGGATTGCGCAGGGAACGGATAGAACTGTTCGTAGCGCATGATGTAGATGTCATTGATGCGGCGAGCGTCGCGTTCTTCCAGCAGGTCGTAGTAGACTTTGCCGGAGCACATGACGACGCGCTTGATCTTGTCATCGGCCGCCAGTTTCGTGTCGGAATTGCCGTACTGAGCGTCATCCCACATGATCCGGTGGAAGCTGGAGCCTTCGGTGAATTCCTCGGCCTTGGAGATCGCCATTTTGTGGCGGAGCAAGGACTTCGGCGTCACGATGATCAACGGCTTGCGGAAATCGCGGTGGATCTGGCGGCGCAGTAGGTGGAAGTAGTTGGCAGGCGTCGTACAGTTGGCGACGATCCAGTTGTCCTGCCCGCACATCTGCAAGAAGCGTTCGAGGCGGGCAGAGGAGTGTTCAGGTCCTTGGCCTTCGTAGCCGTGAGGCAGCAGGCAAACAAGGCCGGACATCCGCAGCCATTTGCTTTCGCCCGAGCTGATGAACTGGTCGAACATGATTTGCGCGCCGTTGGCGAAATCGCCGAACTGCGCTTCCCAAAGAACCAGCGCGTTGGGTTCGGCGAGGGAGTAGCCGTATTCAAAACCCAGCACCGCGTATTCGGAGAGCATCGAGTCGATCACTTCGTACTGCGCCTGACCCTCTCGGATGTTGTTCAGAGGGTAGTAGCGTTCTTCGGTGTCTTGGTTGATGAAGGCGGAGTGGCGTTGGCTGAACGTGCCGCGCGTACAGTCTTGACCGGCGAGGCGCACAGGGAAGCCTTCAAGTGCGAGGGAGCCGAAGGCCAGCGCTTCGCCAGTGGCCCAGTCGAAGCCTTCGCCTTTTTCGAACATCTCGGTCTTGGCTTTGACCAAGCGCCCAACCGTTTTGTGGATCGGGAAACCCTCCGGCACGGTGGTCAACGCTTTGCCGATCTCGTCGAAGGTTTCGCGTTTGATCGCGGTTTGACCGCGCTGGTATTCGCCATCGCGTTTGTCCAGATGCGACCAGCGGCCATCGAGCCAGTCAGCCTTGTTGGGCTTGTAGTTCTTTCCGGCCTCAAACTCTTCATTCAGATGAGCTTGGAAGGCGGTTTTCATATCCTCGATCTCACCCTCGGGGATCAAACCGTCGCGGACGAGTCGTTCGGTATAGAGCGTCAGAGAAGTTTTATGCGTCTTGATCTTCTTGTACATCACCGGATTGGTGAACATCGGCTCATCGCCTTCGTTGTGACCAAAGCGGCGGTAGCAAATGATGTCGAGCACGACGTCTTTGTGGAATTTCTGACGGAACTCGGTCGCGACGCGCGCCGCATGGACAACAGCCTCTGGATCGTCGCCGTTCACGTGGAAGATCGGGGCTTCCACCATCAGTGCAATATCAGTTGGGTACGGGCTGGACCGGCTGAAGTGCGGAGCTGTGGTAAAGCCGATCTGGTTGTTGACCACGATGTGCATCGTACCGCCGGTTTTGTGCCCTTTGAGGCCAGAGAGGCCAAACCCTTCGGCCACAACGCCTTGTCCAGCAAAGGCTGCGTCACCGTGGAGCAGGATGCCCATGACCTTTGTGCGGTCTTCGTCGTTCTTCTGATCCTGCTTGGCTCGGACCTTGCCCAGAACGACAGGGTTCACTGCCTCTAGGTGGCTGGGGTTCGCGGTGAGGGACAGGTGCACGTTATTGCCGTCGAATGAGCGGTCGGAGGAGGCGCCGAGGTGGTATTTCACGTCGCCTGAGCCATCGACGTCTTCTGGCTTAAAGCTGCCGCCTTCGAATTCATTCAGGATCGCGCGGTAGGGTTTTTCCATGACGTTGGCGAGGACAGAGAGACGCCCGCGATGCGGCATGCCGATGACAATGTCTTCGAGGCCCAGTTGGCCGCCGCGCTTGATGATCTGTTCCATCGCGGGGATCAGGCTTTCGCCGCCATCAAGGCCGAAACGCTTGGTGCCCATGTATTTGACGTGGAGGAATTTCTCAAAACCCTCGGCCTTTACCATCGAGCCAAGGATCGCCTTGCGGCCTTCCTTGGTGAAAGCAATCTCTTTGCCATAACCTTCGATGCGCTCTTTCAGCCAACCGGCTTCCTCGGGGTTGGAGATGTGCATGTATTGCAGGGCGAAGGTGCCGCAATAGGTGCGTTTCACAATCGCCATAATCTCGGTCATCGTCGCGACTTCGAGGCCAAGCACGTTGTCGATGAAAATTGGGCGATCCATATCCACTGGCTTGAAGCCATACGAGGCAGGGTCCAGTTCTGGGTGCGGGGTCGCGTCGCGCATGCCGAGCGGGTCGAGGTCGGCCACAAGGTGGCCCCTGATCCGATAGGCGCGGATGATCATCAGAGCGCGGACGGAATCGAGCACGGCGGCGCGAACTTGGTTTTCATCCAGCGTGACGCCTTTTTCGGCGGCCTTCTCTTTGATCTTTTTGCCAGCCGCTTCGGGTTCGGCGGGCCATTGACCGTCGAGCGCGGCGGTCAGGTCGTCATTTGGTTGTGGCGGCCAATCGGTGCGCGCCCAGCTGGGGCCAGCCGCCTCTGCTTTCGTGTCCGTAGGAGCGTCTCCGAGGGAGCGGAAGAACGCCTGCCAGCTTTCATCCACCGCGCCGGGGTTATCGGCGTAGCGGGCGTAGAGTTGCTCCACATATTCCGCGTTGTGCCCTTGCAGGAAGGACGAGGAATGGAAGACGTCGTTGGGGGATTGGTCGGTCATGTTGGGACCTCTGTCGTTTTATTGAGCAAGACTAGTGCAAGAAACCTGTAGCCATTTGATCCAAATAGCTTTTTCGAAGTTTTAGAATTTATTTCCCGGTATTCTAGTAGGGAGCCATCGTCATGAAGCGCGCCTCTGAAAATGGCGTTGCCATCTACGTAGTTGGTTCGACCCACAACGCCAAACCTACCAAAAATAAGCGAACGTGGTTCGGGAGCAAGAAAAATGCAAATGTGAGGTCCAGCAGAAGTCTTCGTAAGGATTAGGTGAGCTCCATTTGGCGCTAAGAAAGACGTGGGCTGCTCCCATATTGCAGCAGTGGATCTAACTAAATTTCCTTCTCTCCAAAGGTGTTCAGACCACTCTTCTGATCTTAGGTCAGAATTAAGTTGTTCAGAAAGCTCTGGTGCGAGTTCTTCAAAAGCCGCAGCCACTGAAGCTGCAAACTGCAGCCCATTGCCTCCGCTTCTCGTCCAGCCGCGTTTGTCAACTTCATCTATTCGGTCCTGATGTGACAGTTCCGAATTTAGGCATATATCGTTGACCAATAGAACGGCGTATCTTTCGTCAGCTAAGGCTGTTGAGGGGGCTGTAACTGCTAAAGCTAACGCGTAAATAGTGGTATGAGTTACTCGCAACAGTGCCATCATCGTCCGGGCGATAGGCCGGGCAGCGCCCGACCCGCCCCCCAGGGCGGGCGTTTCACGCCCCCCCTCGGGTCCGGCGCTGCCCTTGGTATGAACAGCAACCGAAGTCATCTACTTCGCAATCGCTTCCAGCACGGCCTCTCCCAGTGTCGCTGGGCTGTCGGCCACGACTATGCCCGCGGACTTCATCGCTTCGATTTTGCTTTCCGCGTCACCTTTACCACCAGCGACAATCGCGCCCGCATGGCCCATGCGGCGGCCTGGAGGGGCGGTGCGGCCTGCGATGAAGCCAGCGACGGGCTTCCAACGTCCCTTTTTGCTCTGCTCGGTCAGGAATTCGGCGGCTTCTTCTTCCGCCGTGCCGCCAATCTCACCGATCATGATGATGGATTGGGTTTCATCATCATCGAGGAACATGTCGAGCACGTCGATATGCTCTGTTCCTTTAATCGGGTCGCCGCCAATGCCCACGGCTGTGGACTGACCAAGACCTGAGTCAGCGGTCTGCTTCACCGCCTCATAGGTCAGCGTGCCCGAGCGCGATACAACACCGACGGAGCCGCGTTTGTGGATGTGGCCGGGCATGATGCCGATCTTGCAGGCATCCGGCGTGATGATGCCGGGGCAATTCGGGCCGATCAGGCGGGAGGACGAGCCTTCGAGCGCCTTCTTCACGCTCATCATGTCGAGCACGGGGATGCCTTCGGTGATGCAGATGATCAGTTCCATCTCGGCGTCGATGGCTTCGAGGATTGAATCGGCTGCAAACGGCGGCGGCACATAGATGACTGAGGCGTTGGCCTCGGTCACATGTTTCGCCTCATGCACGCTGTTGAAGACCGGCAGATCAAGATGGGTTTGCCCACCTTTTCCTGGTGTGACGCCACCAACCATTTTGGTGCCGTAGGCAATCGCCTGTTCGGTGTGGAATGTACCCTGAGAGCCGGTGAGGCCCTGACAGATGACTTTGGTGTTTTCGTCTACGAGAATTGCCATGATCTTAACCTTTCACTGCTTTGACGATCTTCTGAGCGCCGTCTTTCAGGTCATCGGCTGCGATCACGTCGACGTCTGAGTTGTTGATGATGTCTTTGCCCTGCTGCACGTTGGTGCCCTCAAGGCGGACGACGAGGGGGACTTTTAACCCAACCTCTTTCACCGCTTCGACCACGCCCTCGGCGATGACGTCGCAGCGCATGATGCCGCCGAAGATGTTCACAAGGATGCCTTTGACGTTGGGGTCAGAGGTGATGATCTTGAAGGCTTCGGTCACCTTCTCTTTCGTTGCACCACCGCCCACGTCGAGGAAGTTGGCAGGCTCGGCCCCGTAGAGTTTGATGATGTCCATTGTCGCCATCGCGAGGCCCGCGCCGTTGACCATGCAGCCAATTTCGCCGTCGAGGGCGATATAGTTGAGGTCGAACTTGGAGGCTTCGAGTTCTTTCGGATCTTCTTCGGTTTCGTCGCGAAGGGCGGCGACGTCGGCGTGGCGGTAGACCGCGTTGCCGTCAAAGGAGACTTTTGCGTCGAGGACTTTCAGATCGCCTTTGTCGGTGACGATCAGTGGGTTGATCTCGAGCATCTCCATGTCTTTTGAGATGAATGCCTTGTAGAGGAGGCCCATCAGTTTGACGCATTGCTTGACCTGCTGACCTTCGAGGCCGAGGGCAAAGGCCACGCGGCGGCCGTGGTAGGGCTGGTAGCCGGTGGCTGGATCAACGGTGAAGTTCAGGATCTTTTCTGGGGTTGAGGCGGCGACCTCTTCGATGTCCATGCCACCTTCGGTGGAGCAGACAAATCCCACGCGGGACGTGGCGCGGTCGACGAGGAGCGCGAGGTACATCTCTGTCTCGATGCCGGAGCCGTCTTCGATATAGACGCGGTTGACTTGCTTGCCAGCTGGTCCGGTTTGATGGGTGACCAGCGTGCGGCCCAGCATCTTTTTGGCCTCTTCGGCAGCTTCTTCCACGGATTTGGTCAGGCGTACTCCGCCTGCTTCGCCAGCGTCGGCTTCTTTGAATTTGCCTTTGCCGCGGCCACCTGCGTGGATCTGTGCCTTGACAACCCAAAGGGGGCCATCCAATTCACCGGCCGCAGTTTTTGCATCTTCGGCTTTGAGAACGGCACGGCCGTCGCTGACAGGGGCGCCGAAGTCGCGCAAAAGCGCCTTGGCCTGATATTCGTGGATGTTCATTGCAATCCCTTACGTGGCTTTGTTTGGGGCAATGAAGCACAGTGTCGCAGCTAAAAAAACAACTTCGCGAGAATGTTATCGGAAAAAGCGACATTTGTGATCACACTAAGAAAAAGTGTGATCACAAATTAACCAATTGTCCTACGACTCAGTGTTTAAAGGGGTTTGAGCGCACCAAAAACGAAAAGAAGCGCCTCAGAATAGAGGCGCTTCCGTAAGGTAAGTTTGTTGGAATGGATCAGCCCAAGGAGCTGTCGATTCCTCTACACGCATCAACCAAGCCTTTCACGGCGTCGACGGATTTGTCGAACATGGCTTGCTCTTCTTTGTTCATCTTGATTTCGACCACACGCTCGATGCCGCCTGCGCCGATGATCGTTGGAACGCCGACATAGGTGCCGTTCAGACCGTAAGCGCCGTCTACATGTGCCGCACAAGGCAGCAGGCGTTTTTGGTCTTTCAAATAGGCTTCGGCCATTTCGATACCGGATGTTGCAGGTGCGTAGAAGGCGGAGCCGGTTTTCAGAAGGCCCACGATTTCTGCGCCGCCGTCGCGTGTGCGCTGGATGATAGCGTCCAGTTTTTCTTGCGTCGTCCAGCCCATTTCTACCAGATCAGGGAGCGGGATACCCGCAACTGTTGAATAGCGGGCCAATGGAACCATGGTGTCGCCGTGGCCGCCAAGAACGAAGGCAGTGACGTCGCGCATGGAAACGTCGAATTCTTCTGCAAGGAAGTGACGGAAGCGTGCGCTGTCGAGAACACCCGCCATGCCGCAGACCATATTGTGCGGCAGACCTGAGAATTCACGCAGCGCCCAAACCATCGCGTCGAGCGGGTTGGTGATGCAGATCACGAATGTGTCTGGCGCGTGTGCGGCGATGCCTTCGCCGACGGATTTCATGACTTTGAGGTTGATGCCCAGAAGGTCGTCGCGGCTCATCCCAGGTTTGCGAGCGACACCAGCTGTGACGATGCAAACGTCAGCGCCTGCGATGTCGGCGTAGTCATTGGTGCCTTTGAGCGCGACGTCGATGCCAGCCACTGGGCCTGCTTCTGCGATGTCGAGGCCTTTGCCCCGTGCGATGTCCCCTTCTTCGGCAATGTCAAAGAGGACGACGTCGCCCAGTTCTTTGATTGCTGCGAGGTGGGCGAGTGTGCCGCCGATTTGTCCGGCGCCGATCAGGGCAATCTTGGGTCTGGCCATGATGTTCTTCCTATGCGAAGTGAATCTGCGGCACTGCCTATTCGTTTGACGCGCAGGGTGCAAGAGTGCTGCAGCGCGGCATAAGCAAAGGTGATCAGCGTGGAAGGTTCCGTATTCTGGATAACAGCCGTTTTGGCCGCGATCTTCGTCGGTCTTGGCAAGGGCGGTGTTCCGGTGATCACGGCGATGGCGGTGCCAGTGTTATCGCTTGTCATCTCACCGGTCGTTGCAGCGGGTTTGCTGTTGCCGGTTTTTATCGCGTCCGATGTTTTTGGCGTTTATCTGTACCGAAAACACTTTGATCGGCGCGTTTTGACGATCATGTGCGCAGTGATGCCGATTGGTGTTTTTATAGGTTGGGCGACCGTCGATCTGATCTCAGAAGCGATGGTGACGATTCTGCTGGGCCTGATCGGTACCGTGTTTGCCCTCGCAATGTTGCTGGAGCGGCAGGAAGAGCGACCGCGTCGTGAGGCCAAGATTGGTCCTGGAATATTTTGGGGAACAATTACGGGGTTTACCAGTTTCGTGAGTCACTCGGGTGCGACGCCGTATCAGGTCTATACATTGCCCCTTCGCATGCCAAAGCTGGTTTTTGCAGGCACTGTGACAATCGCCTTTGCCTATATCAACCTTGTAAAACTGATCCCTTATTGGGCGTTGGGCCAGCTCAACGTGGAGAACCTACAAATAGCTTTGATCCTCATGGTGCCAGCTATCCTTGCTGTGTTTGCCGGAGTGGCGCTTGTGCGCTGGATCCCGACAAAGCTGTTTTTTCGGATCGTGGTTTGGGCGCTTCTGCTCATCTCGCTCAAACTCATTTGGGATGGGGTCGGGCGGCTCTAGGCGCCCTCATCTGTGTTCGGTAGCGGTTCGGCCACGTGTTGATAGTGGTCCCCTGCTGCGACAATGCAAGTAGGGCCACCAGGTTGGGTTAGAGTGATCGTCCATGTGCCGGTTTCGGTGGAGGCGAAGACCTCTAAAACGTTGTTCGCGGCATCAAGTGCAATGACTTGCCTGCTTTCGCCGAAGCCTGCCGCCAATCTTTCTACAACCGCCTGATGCGGCCCGCAGTTGCGGGTTTGGGCGGGGGCGAGTTGCGCGGTAAGCAACATCCCGAAAAAGGCCATGGACCAGAGAATGAGCTTTTGGTGGTTCATTGGGCGTCCCTCTTGGTATTGAAAATTGCGTTTGATTGATTGCGTCTCAGACTGCTCGAACGCGTGAAAAAAGCGGTTAACGGACCGTCACGGTCGGTTTGCGCCGCGCCGCAGCATTTTTCGCTTGAATGATTTGTTCGAATGAGGGCATGAATGCGCAACTTTATTGCGAGGAAGATATGACTCACCGTCCCACACGCTCCGCCCTCTATATTCCCGGCTCCCGCGATCGTGCGTTGGACAAAGCGCGCGGGCTGCCTGTGGATGTAATTTTGTTCGATCTAGAGGATGCCGTGGCGCCGGATGAAAAGGCGGCGGCGCGGGAGACATTGGAGGAGGCGTTGGCTGCGGGTGGATATGGACCGCGGTATAAGGTCGTTCGGATCAATGGACTCGATACAGATTGGGGAGCGGCAGATGTCGCGGCGGTCGCCGAAATGGCGTGTGACGCGGTTTTGTTGCCAAAGGTGAACAGTGCGGCGGATGTCGAGGCTTTGGCGGCGCAACTGCCAGATGTGCCGATTTGGGCGATGATGGAAACACCTCAGGGCATTTTGAACGCAGCCGAAATTGCAGCCCATCCACGCCTCGAAGGGTTCGTGATGGGGACAAACGACTTGGCGAAGGAACTCAATTCGCGGACCCGAGCGGCGATGAGAGTGTCTTTGCAGACCTGTTTGTTGGCAGCGCGGGCGTGTGCGGTGATCGCGATTGATGGCGTTTACAATGCGTTTAAGGACGAAGAGGGCTTGCGGGCTGAGTGTGATGAGGGGCGTGACTTTGGGTTTGACGGAAAGTCGCTGATCCACCCAGCTCAGGTGGCAATTGCGAATGAGGTGTTCGGGCCGAGCGAGGCTGAGATTGATCTGGCCCGTCGCCAGATCGCGGCCTTTGAGGACGCTGTGGCCGGTGGGCAGGGCGTCGCTGTTGTGGATGGAAAGATCGTTGAAAACTTGCATGTGGAGACCGCCCGCGCGACGTTGGCGAAAGCAGAAGCAATCGCAACGTTGGAGGCCTCATGATTCTTATTACAGCTGGTTTGCTCCTTTGGAGCGCGGCCCATTTCTGGAAACGCTTGGCGCCGGATCAACGCGCGGGTTTTGGGGAAAAAGGCAAGGGCATCGTTGCGCTGGCTTCGGTTGCAGCGATTGTGTTGATGGTCATTGGCTATCGTGGAGCGGATGGCACATTCTATTGGGGGCGATCGACAGCTCTGGTCGGGATCAACAACCTGCTGATGTTGTTTGCGTTTTATCTGTTCGCCAGCAGTGGCGCGAAAACGCGCGTCACAAAGTTGATCCGGCATCCGCAGCTCACGGCAGTCGTCGTCTGGTGCGTCGCGCATCTGTTGGTGAATGGCGACAGCCCGTCATTCCTGTTGTTTGGCGGCCTTGGCGTCTGGGCCATCGCTGAGATGATTTTGATCAATCGCGCAGAAGGGCCAAAGGAGGCCTATCACGCGGTTCCGATCAAGAAAGAGGTCACTGCGGTGATCGCGACGTTGGTGGTGTTCAGCGTCGTTTCGGCCATTCACCTATGGCTTGGCTACAACCCGTTTGGATAGAACATGCAGATTTACAGACTCCTGACCGAAGATGATACGGCAGCTTTTTGCCATAAGGTTTCAGGCGCGATTTCAAAGGGTTGGGCGCTTTATGGCGATCCCCAATACGCCTTTGATCATGCAAATGGCGTGATGCGCTGTGCGCAGGCCGTCGTGAAAGAGATCGACGGAGACTATCATCCAGACATGAATTTGGGACAGCAATGAGCAAGACAAACGCAGGTCGTTTTTTTGAGGATTACCGCCTTGGTGAGGTGATCCACCATGCGGTGCCGCGCACCGTTTCGGGTGGGGAACGAGCGATGTATCACGCGCTTTATCCGGCACGCGGGGCGCTTTATTCCTCAGATGCTTTTGCGCAGTCCTGTGGGCTTTCTGAGTCCCCGATGGACGACCTGATCGCGTTTCATTTGGTGTTTGGCAAAACGGTGCCGGATATTTCGCTGAATGCGGTGGCCAATTTAGGATATGCCGAGGGGCGATGGCTGAGGCCGGTTTGGCCAGGGGATACCTTGCGGTCGTCCTCTGAAGTGATCGGGCTAAAGCAGAACTCCAACGGAAAATCCGGCGTCGTCTGGGTGCGGACGACGGGGCGCAATCAGCATGGCGAGGCCGTGCTGGAGTATGTGCGCTGGGTCATGGTGCGACGGCGTGCAGAAGGGGATGCGCCGGCGACGGTCATCCCTGAGTTGGCCAAATCGGTCGCCGCCAATGATCTGGTTATCCCTGAAGGTTTAGATTTCTCGGAGTATGATTTTGAACAGGCCGGTGAGGCGCATCGTTTTGGCGACTATGCGATTGGCGAAGTGATCGATCACGTCGATGGCGTCACGATCGAAGAAGCCGAACACATGATGGCGACGCGCCTTTGGCAGAATACCGCGAAGGTGCATTTTGATGCGACCAACCGCGCCGATGGGCAGCGGTTGATCTATGGGGGCCATGTGATCTCATTGGCGCGGGCTTTGTCCTTCAATGGTCTGGCGAATGCACAAATGATGGTCGCCCTGAACGGGGGTGCCCATGCGAACCCATGTTTCTCGGGTGACACGGTGCGGGCCTGGTCCGAGGTTTTGGATAAGGCTGAGACGGATGCTCCAGGTGTTGGTGCCATTCGCCTAAGATTGGTCGCGACGAAGGGCAAGATCGGAGAGTGGAAGACCGATGATGGCAAGTACCATCCGAGTGTTTTACTTGATCTCGACTACTGGGCTTTGCTGCCGGTCTAGGCAGTGGCTTCACAATTTGTGATCACGCAAAAATTAATCGTGATCACAAATCTTGCAAACACTCCAACTGTGACGTTTTTTCTCAATAATTTGAGCGTCGAATGCGTGACTCGGCCCTCAACATCGTGCAAATAGGGTGCGACTGTAGCCACGCCGCAGAGCGGCCCGCAACCGAAGGGAACCGAGTTATGGCTGACGTAAATCGGGGAAACCGGCCTTTGTCGCCGCACCTGACCATTTATCGCCCCCAAATGACATCTATGACCTCTATTTTCGTGAGGATCACGGGTAACGCTTTGATCGTGGCCGCCTTGATGATCGTTTGGTGGTTTGCAGCCGCCGCAACGGGGCCAGAAGCCTTCGCAACCGCCGATGCATTCCTGCGCAGCTGGTTCGGTGATCTGGTCTTGTTCCTGTCGGTCTGGGCGATGTGGTATCACTTGCTTGGCGGCGTCCGGCATTTGATCTGGGATACGGGTCGGATGCTGAAGGTTGAACAGGCAGAAACACTTGGCCTTGTCATGATCATCGGGTCTGTCCTGATGACCATCTTCACTATCATCGTAACTTAAGGGAGCGCTAAGATGGCTTTTTTGACTGATCGCAAGCGCGCCTCTGGCATGGGGTCCGCAAAAACTGGAACCGAACACCATTGGCAGATGATGGTGACCTCTGTGGCGCTTTTGATTTTGGTGCCGCTGTTTATGTTTACTTTTGGCAGTGTTTTGGGCGGAACCTATGAAGAGGTTGTTGCCTACTACTCGCGCCCCGTACCTGCTGTGATCGCGATTTTGACGCTGCTCGTTGGTTTCTTTCACTTCGCCAAAGGTGCGCAGACCCTGATCGAAGATTATGTGCATGGGCTTGCCCGCAAGGGGCTGATCATTGGCGTGATTTGCCTGTCCTACGGTGCTGCCGCACTCGGCGTTTTCGCCATCATCCGCCTCGCCCTTTAAGCCACGGAGTTTATGAACAATGGCTGCTTATGAATATGAGACGCATACCTATGATGCGATTGTTGTCGGGGCTGGTGGTGCTGGTCTGCGGGCCACGCTTGGCCTGGCAGAGCAGGGGCTAAAGACGGCCTGTATCACCAAGGTTTTCCCGACTCGGTCACATACTGTAGCAGCACAGGGCGGCATTGCGGCATCCCTCTCCAACATGGGACCGGATCATTGGCAGTGGCATATGTATGACACGGTGAAAGGCTCTGATTGGTTGGGTGACACGGACGCGATGGAATACCTCGCCCGAGAGGCGCCCAAGGCGGTCTATGAGCTGGAACACTACGGCGTGCCGTTCTCTCGGACCGAAAAAGGTGAGATTTACCAACGCCCGTTTGGCGGACATACGACAGAGTTTGGTGAAGGCCCGCCCGTGCAGCGGACATGTGCGGCTGCTGACCGGACTGGTCACGCGATCTTGCACACGCTTTATGGTCAGTCGGTGAAGCAGAAGGCTGAATTCTTTATCGAGTATTTTGCGACCGATCTGATCATGTCTGAAGACGGGCAGTGTCAGGGGGTTGTTGCCTGGAAGCTGGACGATGGCACCATGCATGTGTTTAACGCCAAGACGACGGTGCTGGCGACTGGTGGCTACGGCCGCGCTTATTTCTCTGCCACGTCAGCGCATACATGTACGGGCGACGGTGGCGGTATGGTCGCACGTCAGGGTTTGCCGTTGCAGGATATGGAATTTGTTCAGTTCCATCCAACCGGGATTTACGGCGCGGGCTGTCTGATTACCGAGGGTGCGCGTGGTGAGGGCGGTTACCTGACCAACTCCGAAGGTGAGCGCTTCATGGAGCGTTATGCCCCGACCTATAAGGATCTTGCCTCTCGGGATGTTGTGTCGCGCTGTATGACGATGGAAATCCGTGAAGGGCGCGGCGTTGGAGCGAATGGTGATCACATTCATTTGCACCTGAACCACTTGCCGCCAGAGACGCTTGATCTGCGTCTGCCCGGTATCTCCGAAAGCGCGCGTATCTTCGCGGGCGTCGATCTGACGAAAGAGCCGATCCCAGTGTTGCCGACGGTGCACTACAACATGGGCGGCATCCCCACGAACTATTGGGGTGAGGTTCTGAACCCGACCAAAGATGATCCAGATGCAATCGTGCCTGGCTTGATGGCCGTTGGTGAAGCTGGCTGTGCGTCTGTGCATGGCGCGAACCGTTTGGGATCCAATTCTTTGATCGACCTCGTGGTCTTTGGTCGCGCCGCAGCGATCAAGGCGGGTGAGGTAGTTGATGCGGATGCGCCGAACCAGGCGTTGAACCAAGCCTCTGTGGACTATGCATTTGATCGCTTTGACAACGTTCGCAATGCGAACGGCGCAACCGGCACTGCTGAGTTGCGTCTGGAAATGCAGAAGGCGATGCAGGAAGACGCTGCTGTGTTCCGGACTGACAAGACCTTGGCCGAAGGGGTCAAGAAGATGGAAGGCATCGCGGGCAAGATGGATGACCTCAAAGTCACCGATCGTAGCCTCGTTTGGAACAGCGATCTGATGGAAACGTTGGAGCTGACAAACCTGATGCCAAACGCATTGGCTACGATTGTGGGAGCGGAAGCACGCAAAGAAAGCCGTGGTGCCCATGCACATGAAGACTATCCAGATCGCGACGACAAAAAGTGGCGCAAACACACTTTGGCGACCGTGGATGGCCCAAAGACGCAACTGTCTTATCGCCCCGTACACCTTGACCCGCTGACAACAACCGCTGAAGGTGGCGTTGATCTCAAGAAGATCGCACCTAAAGCGAGGGTTTATTAATGCAAACCATTACTAGGTCGTTTGGCTTGGTGGCAGTTTCGGCGTTGGTCTTATCTGGTTGTTCACAAGCGTCTGTTCGTGGAACGCCAGCTTCTTCACCAGAAGAATGCCGTTCCGACTGGCAACAAGAGCGTCAAAGGGCTGGGACCAGCGTGACAAGTACTGAAAGTGTTGGGGCGGTGATTGCTTCGATTTTTGTGAGCGCGGTTGCGACGACTGCCGAAAAAGATGCTGCGAACCAAAGGTTCCGCGCATGCTTAGAGCGTTTTGGCATCGAAGACCCGCAAGCCTATTTGCAGAACCCTGGAGCATACGACGTTTTGCTCAATCAAGCGCGGGGAAACCCCGCTGGTTCAAGCAGAAGCGCGCCGATAAGTCCGTGTCCCGCTGGTTCGAGCGTCATGCGGGCTGGAACGCAATATTGCGTAGGGCTGAAATGAGGTATCTGGCCTTTACGATAGGAGCCCCGATCCTTGTTGCCTGCGCTCCCATCTCGCCCGAACGGGCGGCTGATCAATGCGAGGAACGCGCCCGTGCAGCTCAGGGGCCCGAGGTTGAGATTGGCATTGGAGTCAACAGCAACAGCGGTGGCTTTGTGAATGGCTCAATTGGCGTCAGTTCGGACTTCATTCGCGGTACGGATCCGGTCGCGTTGTACGAAAGCTGCGTGTTCAACTTAACCGGCGAATTGCCGATCCGACCGCCAGTTTTGCGGGATTTATAGGCGCATTTTCGACCTAAGGATCGAGATCGATAGATCGATGTCAAACTGACTTTTGGCTCTTTCGTGTCCAGCCAACCCTAGCTTGGCCGTCAATTCTGGGTCTGTGAGTAGGTGTCGGATAGATGCGGCCATTTGGTCGACTTCGTGTTCGTCACACAGCAAGCCTGTTTCATTCTCCAGCACGGCCTCTGGAATACCGCTGTGGCGGGTCGAAACCACGGCAACGCCAGCACACATCGCTTCCAAAATTGCGACCGGTAACCCTTCGACATTCCCGTTTTCCGCTGTGACGGAGTGCTGCAGAAATATGTTGCAAGTTTGTATGAGCTCCTTGACGAACGCGTGCGGTTGCTCCCCATGGAACGTAATTTGATCGGATGCACCGAACTTCTCTGCCACAGATTTTGCTTCGTCCATCATTGGACCGTCGCCGACGAAATCCAGATGAGCGTCGAGATTGCCCTTGGCTGCTTTGGCAAATGCCTCAACGGTGATGTGAGGGGCTTTTTTGTCGATGAACCGACCTACGGCAAGGCAACGACCTGGCGTTCCTTTAGAATAAGGGAAGTCGGCGATTTCGATGCCGCATGGCGTGACCCATATTTTGTCGTCAGGGCAACCGATTTTGATCAACTTATCTGCGATGAACCGAGAAGGTGCAAAGAACCCATCTGCGATTTGAAACATCTTCTTGTAGCGTCGCACAAATGTCGGATCGTTCAAGACGCTAGAGGCGTCCCAGCCATGGAAATGGACATAGAACTGGCAGCCAGCGGCCTTGGCGGCTGGTAGGATTTTCACCCCATATGTGCCAAACTCGGCCATCATTGTGTGAACACCGTGATGCTTCAAGAACTGCGAGATCAACCGGTTTCGAGGTGTGAATCGAGCTAGCGGGCCGACCTGAAAATCTGACTTTGCGACCTGAGGGGTGCGTTTTAAGGCATAAAGGTGCGGACCGGGTAAATCGGGATTATCGAACGACTGATGAGAGACAAAGACCGTACTCCCAGGCGCAATCTTCTGTGCGTGTTGGTGCACGAAGGTTTGCGAGGTCACAGAAAAATTGCCGACGGCCAGTGCAAACATGATTGCCTCAAGATACAATTCAGTGGTGACCAGATAGCTAATCTGGCATGGATGCAAGGCGTCAATTGCAAAGGGTTCGGCGATCAATGCGGCATTTACACCTGATTGACACATCGATTGGCTCAGACAACGTCGGTGACGAAATCATCATGAGCGAGATTAAGTCACATCTGTTGCCATTGATTTCGGATGCCTATGTGACAACGTCTGCGGGGCATGATGGCCTTGGTGTCTACAGTCGCGATCTGGCTGGAAAGGCGGATTTAGTTTTGCTGTTGGGAACAAATGCCCTGCGACACCAATATCGCGTTGGGAAAAAGTATATTTGGTACGTCGACCGGAAAGATATTTCTGCGATCGAAGGTAAAGTTGTTCTCTTTGGTGTCGGGGCCAATCGCGACTTTGAAAAGATTGAACGTCGACAATTGGCGTTCCTGCAACGCGTGCTCGCTCCTAATTTCGTTCATGCGGTGAGAGACGAAACCGGGGCACGCATTGTCGAAGCTTGCGGTTTGAAAAGTGTGAATACGAGTTGTCCGACATTGTGGGCGGCGCCTCGTGTAAAGGTCGATCCGGCCAAAAGACCGGGTGCGGTTTGCTTTACGCTGACCAAACACAAAGCAGACCCTTTGGATCAGCAGATGTTGGATCAGATGCTTGATCTCTACGAGGATGTGTATTTCTGGCCGCAACAGCCGCGTGATCTTGAGTATCTGCGGACCTTAAACAATCAAGGCCGAGTGAAGGTTCTTCCGCCCAATTTGTCGGCCTATGACGCCTTCTTGTCATCGACGGAAGTTGATGTCGTGGGGACGCGTCTGCACGGTTCAATTCGCGGATTGCACCATGGGCGGCGGGTCCTTGCCATTGCGATCGATAACCGCGCGCGCGATATCGGAGCGGAAGTTTCGCTGCCTACGCTTCCGCGCTCGGAGATGCACAAATTGGCAGAACGTTTGAACGGTGACCTGACCTGTGAGTTGTCACTGCCGAAAGAAAAGATTGACCTATTCTTAGATCAGTTCAAATCGAGCTAAACTCACGAAAAACGAGCGAAATTGGGTGTTTTCGCGCCTGTTCTCATTGGCTTTTTTCTCAAAGGGGTGGTACAAAACGTCGTAGCCGAAAGGGGAACGATATGGTTCAACTCACACTGCCAAAGAACAGCCGCATGGTCACCGGTAAAACCTGGCCGAAACCGGAAGGTGCGACCAATCTGCGGACCGTGAAAATCTATCGTTGGAACCCAGATGACGGAAAGAACCCATCGGTGGATACCTACTTTGTCGACATGGACACATGCGGCCCGATGGTTCTGGACGCGTTGATCAAGATTAAGAATGAGATCGATCCGACGCTGACTTTCCGCCGGTCCTGCCGTGAAGGGATTTGTGGATCCTGCGCGATGAACATTGATGGGATCAACACGCTTGCCTGCATCTACGGCATGGATGAGGTGAAGGGTGATATTAAGATTTACCCGCTGCCGCATATGCCTGTAATCAAGGACCTGATCCCTGACCTGACCCATTTTTATGCGCAACATGCCTCGATCATGCCATGGCTTGAGACGAAAACGAACACGCCTGCAAAAGAGTGGAAGCAATCGATTGAAGATCGCGAAAAGCTGGATGGTGGTTATGAATGCGTGATGTGCGCCTGTTGCTCGACCTCTTGCCCATCCTATTGGTGGAATGGCGATCGCTATCTTGGGCCAGCCGCACTTTTGGCGGCGCATCGTTGGTTGGTCGACAGCCGAGACGAAGCGACAGGCGAACGTCTGGACAACCTCGAAGATCCGTTCAAGCTCTATCGTTGCCACACCATCATGAACTGCGCGAAGACCTGCCCGAAGGGTTTGAACCCTGCCAAGGCGATCTCTGAGATCAAACAGATGATGGTTGAACGAGTGGTGTGATCGCGCGATAGGTTTGCATGCCCGCGCTTAGTTACGCTCTTCTCCTTGCAACTCTTGCAGGCCTGGCGATCCCGCTAGGTGCTATTCTTGCTCGGTACGCTCATATCTCAAATCGCCAAATCGCCGATCAGGTGATGCATACCATCGTCGCTTTTGGCGGCGGCGCGCTTTTGTCTGCGATTGCTCTGGTTTTGGTGCCTGCCGGTGTCGAAGCCCTATCACCCCTTGTAGCGGTGTCGCTCTTTCTTGGCGGTGGGGTCGTTTTCTTTATCGTCGACAAGATGCTGGAACGCAAAGGCGGTGGCGGCGCGTTGATGTTGGCAATGTTGCTGGATTTCTTGCCGGAGGCACTGGCGTTAGGTGCGCTGCTAGCAACCGAAGCGGCGACGGCTAAGTTGCTGGCATTGATGATTTTTCTTCAGAATGTGCCTGAGGGTTTTTCGGCCTTTCGGGAGATGTTCAAGCCGGAGAAATCGAATGGCGGGAAGATCATCATGACCTTCTTTGCGCTGGCCTTGTTAGGCCCGCTTTGCGCCGGTTTGGGGTTGGTGTTTTTGTCAGATGCCCCAGAGACACTTGGTGCCATTATGATGTTTGCAGCGGGCGGAATTTTGTATCTTTTGTTTCAAGACATTGCACCTGAATCGCACATCTCTGGAACGGGTCTTCCTGCATTGGGGGCTGTTGCTGGTTTTGCCTTAGGTCTTGCCGGAGAGATGGTTATCGGTTGATCATTGCCCGATACGAAAGGGAGCCTCGATCATGTCCAATGCCCCATCCGACGCGGAAGAACGGCGCGCCATAGAGCCGGTGATTTGCTACCCAACGGAGACCCTACCGCAGCCTGATATGGCGCTCTATGCGTCATTTCGAGACGGTTTGGAGCTTGTGGATACGGCTATCGCACCGCCCAGAGAGGCCGCGGCGATCAAAGTCCCTTCTGGGCATTTTCTGCGCATTCATAGCGTCGAGGGGCCGCAGGTGGGGGATCTCAACCTGTTCAACGCTCAAAACCTTGCAGAACGGTTCTATTCGGGGAAAACCCGTGCTCTGCATGGGACGCATATTACCACGGGCGACAGAATGTGGTCGACTTTTCCGTACCTTAGACCGATGGCAACCGTGACCGATGATACATTGAATTGGTACGGGATGGACCAATATGGCGGCAGTGTACACGATGTTATCGGCACACGCTGCGATCCCTATACCGGCAATGTGTTGTCAGACACGCAGTATCACCATTGTTGTCACTCGAACCTGACCCGCGCCTTGGCGGATGCGGCTGGCTTGTCGATGAATGCGGCGGAAAACCTTGTGCATGATGTGTTGAACGTCTTCATGTGCACTGGCTTCACACGCGATACGGGGCAGTATTTTATGAAAGCGAGCCCAGTGAGCCCGGGGGATTATCTGGAGTTGTTTGCTGAGATTGATTTGCTGGCGGTCTTGAGCGCCTGTCCCGGAGGGGACTGCAGTTCAGAGCATTCGAGCGACGCGGCGGCCTGTTACCCGTTGAAGATGGAAGTTCTGAAACCAGCGTCGACAGAAGGTTGGCAATCGCCACCGATCAATGGCTATGATCGCAGCCACGGAAGGTAAGAGGGAATTTATGAAGAAGTTTTGTTTTGGATGTGTCGCTGCTCTGTGTGGTACGGCGGCTTTTGCGGATAGCGAAAGCACGATTTTGGCGGAGCAGCCGTTTACGTCTACGCCTTGGGCGAACGGGGACTATTATACCGTAACGCTCGAATTGGATGGTTGCATGTTGAGCAAGACGGTCACTGAATTCGACGGTGATGACGTCTCAGAAGACAGTTTGCGTATCGATATTGATTTGGCCCAAGTGGACATGGCGCGGTTGGAAATTGTCGCTGATGCTGTCACGCTTTGGGGTGCCAATGGCTATGAAGTGATGTGCACCGATATTGTAGGCGAGGATTGCGTTGTGCCGAACCGCCCGGGCGAGCAGATATCTGTTCCGGTAAGTGTTGGTGCAGATGAGTATTTGGCAGCCTTTGCCGATAAGGTGAGCAGCTGCCAATAGATTTAGGCAAACGCAGCCTCTAGAGCGATTTCGACCATATCGCCGAAAGACTTCTCGCGGTCCTCGGACGGCAGGGCCTCATGAGTGATGAGGTGGTCACTGACCGTGAGCACCGCCAAAGCGCGGCGCTTGTAGCGGGCGGCGAGGGTGTAAAGCTCGGCGCATTCCATCTCGACCGCGAGGATGCCGTGGCGCGTCATCTGCTCGTTAAGATCGGGGCGTTCGTCATAGAAAACATCCGCGGAATAGATGCCGCCAACATGGACGGGTGATGGTTTGCTTTCTGCTGCGTGGTAGGCTTTGTGCAAGAGGTCAAAGTCGGCCGTTGGCGCGAAGTTGAGCTCTTTGAACATCCCGATGGAGGGGGTTGAGAGTGTCGAGGAAGTGGTAGCAAGGATCACATCGCGGATGCCCACATGTTCCTGCATCGCACCGCAAGACCCGATGCGGATCAGGGTTTTGGCGTCATAGTCTTTGATTAGCTCGTTCACGTAGATCGAAAGCGATGGCATCCCCATACCGGAGCCTTGGATTGTAACGCGGTGGCCGTTCCATGTGCCGGTAAAGCCCAACATACCGCGCACTTCGTTGATGCAAACAACGTCTTGGAGGAACGTTTCCGCAGCCCATTTCGCGCGGTACGGATCGCCCGGCATCAGGACGGTTTCTGCGATGTCGCCGGGATTTGCGCCGATGTGAATGCTCATGATGACCCTCGCCTTGTTCGTTGTCGCAACAAGTGTCCCTCAGTTGAGCAGCTTTGGCAATCCGATCCTATTCGGCGGCGATAGCACTGGGGTCTACGAGGGTCACGATGTCGGTCATGATCTTGTTCAGTTCAAAGTCCTTTGGTGTGTAGACCTTGGCGACGCCCATAGCGCGCAGCTTTTCTGCGTCGTCGTCGGGGATAATTCCGCCTGCGATTACAGGGATATGGCCGAGGCCAGCCGCGCGCATTTTATCCATGAAAGCGGCGATGAGCGGGATGTGTGAGCCGGAAAGGATCGAGAGACCGATGACGTGGGCTTCATCGTTGCGGGCGGCGTCGACGAGCTCATCGGGTGTCAGGCGGATGCCTTCATAGGTGATGTCCATGCCGCAGTCGCGTGCGCGGGCGGCGATTTGTTCGGCGCCGTTGGAGTGTCCGTCGAGGCCCGGTTTGCCGACGAGGAATTTCAGGCGCCGGCCAAGGGTCTGGCTAACGAGGTCAACCTGTTCGCGGATGTCGTCCAAGCCCTCGGTGCGGTTCGATGGGTTCGCGCTGACACCCGTGGGCGCACGGTATTGGCCGAAGGCGGCGCGAACGACGTCGGCCCATTCGCCGGTGGTCACACCCACTTTGGCGCATTGGATGGATGGGATCATGATGTTCGAGCCGTCTTTTGCGGCGTCTCGTAGATCGGCCAAGGCGGCTTTGACGGCTGCTGCGTCGCGGTTTGACTTCCAAGCGGCGAGGCGTTTGAGCTGATCGGCTTCGGCTTCCGCATCGGCTACCATTATGGCATCGTCACCCGCCGTCAGCGGTGACGTTTCGCCCGCTTGCCATTTGTTCACGCCGACAACCGTGGTGTCGCCGGTCTCAATCCCGCCGATGCGGTTGGAGTTGGATTCGACCAAGCGGCCTTTCATATAGGCAATCGCGCCCACCGCGCCGCCCATGCCGTCGATTTGCTTAAGTTCAGCGCGCGCACCTTCTTTCAACGCGTTGACCTTGCGGTCGATGGCTGGGTTTTCATCAAAGAGGTCGTCGTGTTCCAGCAGGTCGGTTTCATAGGCCAGGATTTGCTGCATCCGAAGCGACCATTGCTGATCCCAAGGGCGGGGCAAACCAAGGGCTTCGTTCCACGCGGGGAGTTGCACAGCGCGCGCGCGGGCTTTCTTGGAGAGGGTGACGGCCAGCATCTCGATCAAGATGCGGTAAACGTTGTTTTCCGGTTGCTGTTCCGTGAGGCCAAGAGAGTTGACCTGCACACCATAACGGAAGCGGCGGAATTTGGGGTCTTCGACGCCGTAACGCTCTTGGCAGATTTCATCCCAAAGCTCGACAAAGGCGCGCATTTTGCAAAGCTCAGTGACAAAGCGGATGCCTGCGTTTACGAAGAAGGAAATCCGGCCGACCATGGCGGGGAAGTGTTCGGCGGGCACTTTGTTTTTCAGATCGTCCAAGACAGCTGTCGCAGTGGCGAGCGCAAAAGCGAGTTCCTGCTCCGGCGTCGCACCGGCTTCTTGCAGGTGGTAGGAGCACACGTTCATCGGGTTCCATTTGGGAAGATGCTCGCGCGTGTAAGCCGCGACGTCGGTAATCATTCTGAGCGACGGTTCTGGCGGGCAGATGTACGTGCCGCGCGAAAGGTATTCTTTGATGATGTCGTTTTGAACTGTGCCTTGCAGTTTGGAGACATCAGCACCCTGTTTCTCTGCCACGGCGATGTAGAGCGACAAGAGCCAAGGGGCCGTCGCGTTGATCGTCATGGAGGTGTTCATCTGCTCTAACGGGATATCATTGAAGAGCGTGCGCATGTCGCCAAGGTGGCACACGGGCACACCGACTTTGCCGACTTCACCTTTAGAGAGTTCGTGGTCGCTGTCGTAGCCGGTTTGCGTGGGCAGGTCGAAAGCAACAGAGAGGCCTGTTTGACCTTTGGCGAGATTGCCACGATAGAGCGCGTTGGATGCCGCAGCGGTGGAGTGACCGGCATAGGTCCGAAACAGCCAAGGGCGGTCTTTCTGCGTTTGCGACATGGTGGGCACCTCGAATCTTATCACGCAATATTATTTCGCAAGAATTGATTTATAGGACATTATTGGTCGCTGTCAATTCGCTGCGTTGCGGCATGACGGGATTTACCATTTCTGTTTTCGGTGGCAGTGTTGCCTGATGACGCAACCTATCACCATGCCGCTGTGGGCCTTTGTACTTTTGGTGCTTTTCGCGGCGGTGACGCTTGCATCGCATTTCTTGTTTCCATCAGTGCGTTGGTTTTTTCGCAAACGGGCGGAGCGGCTCGTCGCGAAATTGAACACGAGACTGCAACGACCAATCGAGCCGTTTAAACTCGCCAAGCGTCACGACATGATCCAGCGGCTGATTTACGATCCGTCAATTGCAGAGGCTGTGGTGGAGTACGCGGACTCGCATGACGTACCCGAAAACGTCGCCTTCGAGACTGCCGAACGCTACGCGCGTGAGATCGTCCCCAGCTTTTCCGCTACCTTGTATTTCACCGTGGGTATGCGACTGGCGAAGTGGATTAGCCGGTCGCTGTATCGCATTCGACTGGGTGCGTTCGATCGCGAAACGCTCGAAAGCGTGGATAAGGACGCGACGGTGGTCTTTGTAATGAACCACAGAAGCAACATGGACTACGTGTTGGTCACCTATTTGGTCAGCCGCGCCGGTGCCTTGTCTTATGCGGTTGGGGAGTGGGCGCGGATTTGGCCGCTGAGTTCACTGATCAAGATGCTGGGGGCCTACTTTATCCGGCGTAAGTCTCGTGGCCGTTTATATAGGGCTGTTTTGGCACGATATGTGCAAATGGCAACGGACGGTGGCGTCACGCAGGCGATGTTCCCTGAGGGTGGATTGAGTTTGACGGGAGCGGTTGGTGAGCCGAAGCTGGGTTTGCTCAACTACATTGTTGAGGGCAATGATCCAGACAAGCGGGACGTTGTTTTTGTGCCGGTTGGTTTGAACTATGATCGAGTCTTGGAAGACCAGTTTCTTGTAAAAGCGGATATCACTGGGGTGCGGCGATTCCGGCCGCCCGTGATGACCGCTTTGGGTGGAACGTTCGGATATTTCTGGCGTTTGATAACGAGACAGGCGCGAGGCTACGGAACCGCATCTGTGGGATTCGGGACGCCCTTGTCTCTGCGTGAGTATCGCGGGAAGTTTGAAGACGACGTACTGACAGAAGCGGTCGCAGATGAACTCATGAACCGTATTCGTGATGTCGTACCGGTTCTTTCCGCACCTTTGGTGGCTTCAGCCATCCTTTCGGATGAGCCCGATTCCGAAGCCGACATTGTGCGGTTTGTTGAACAGAAACTTGACATGCTGAAGAGTAAATCGATGCCGCGCCCGAAACGGGAAGCAACTGAACTCGTGAATGATATTTTAAAGCGCCTTGAACGGCGCAAGATAGTCACAAGAAATGGCGGTCAGATTGTTGCGACAGAACTGGGACGGCCAGTTTTAGAGTATTATGCGCGATCCATTGCACATCATTTCGCTGAAGAGGTCGAAATTTCTGCGATTGCAAAGTAATTAAATTACAAAAAATGCAATCACAGGGTTGCAAAGTTACTCTTGCGTCGAATATTAAGTCGATGAAGCGCCGATTCTGCGGTGCGGCAATTTTAGAGAAACCTCAGCGATGGTGACCCCGATGGCCTTGGATCAAAACGCAGACATTCACGTCTATGACGCCCCTCAAAAAGACCTTTATGAAGTTGGCGAAATGCCCCCAATGGGTCATGTGCCAGAACAAATGTACGCATGGACGATCCGGCGCGAACGTCATGGCGAGCCTGATAAGGCGTTCCAGATCGAAGTTGTTGATGTGCCAAAGCCGGACAGCAACGAGGTTTTGGTTCTCGTTATGGCCGCAGGTGTGAATTATAATGGCGTCTGGGCTGGCTTGGGCATTCCGATTAGCCCGTTCGACGTTCACAAAGCAGACTTTCACATTGCAGGCTCTGACGCATCCGGCATCGTTTGGGCGGTTGGTGATAAGGTGAAGCGCTGGAAAGTCGGCGACGAAGTTGTCATTCATTGTAACCAAGACGATGGCGATGACGAGCATTGTAACGGCGGTGATCCGATGATGTCTCCAACCCAGCGGATTTGGGGCTATGAAACACCTGATGGGTCTTTTGCGCAGTTCACATGTGTGCAGTCTCAGCAGTTGATGCATCGTCCGAAGCATCTGACATGGGAAGAAGCCGCCTGCTACACGCTGACGCTTGCAACAGCGTATCGCATGTTGTTCGGCCATCACCCGCATGAGCTAAAGCCGGGTCAGAATGTCCTTGTTTGGGGCGCGTCCGGTGGCTTGGGATCTTACGCGATCCAGTTGATCAACACCGCAGGCGCCAATGCGATCGGTGTTATCAGCGATGAAGACAAGCGTGACTTTGTGATGTCGCTGGGCGCCAAGGGCGTGTTGAACCGGAAGGATTTCGATTGCTGGGGGCAATTGCCTGAGGTCAACACCGAGGAATACAACAAGTGGTTCTCGGAAGTTCGGAAATTCGGCAAAGCGATCTGGGAGATCACCGGAAAAGGCAACAACGTTGATATGGTGTTTGAGCACCCTGGTGAAGCAACCTTCCCTGTCTCTAGCTTTGTTGTGAAGCGAGGCGGCATGGTTGTGATCTGTGCGGGCACATCGGGGTATAACCTTACAGTGGACGCGCGTTACATGTGGATGCACCAGAAGCGTTTGCAGGGCAGCCACTTCGCCACCTTGCAACAGGCGAGTGCGGCCAACCAGCTGATGCTGGAGCAGCGTTTGGATCCTTGCATGTCTGAGTGTTTCAAGTGGGACGAAATCCCTGATGCGCATATCAAGATGCGTAAGAATGAGCATAAGCCAGGCAACATGTCTGTCTTGGTTCAGGCCACACAAACGGGCTTGCGCACGCTTGAGGATACAATCGCCGTATCGAAGCGCTGAAATTCTTCCTTCTAGCATTTCCCGACTGTTAGCAATTTTCGCCCTCCCTATTTCTGGGGAGGGCGAAGTTGTGAATAGCCATCAAAAAGTTATCAATGCTGCCATAGGTTGTTAATAGTTCGTTAACTAATTCGCCGGAGGCTGACTATGGGACATAAGTGGATACTCGACGTGTTGACCGATTTAAGGTCCTTTGCCCAAGACAACGATCTGCAACTGCTCACGGATCAATTGGCGCAAACCACGAAGGTGGCATCGGTCGAAATCGCGGCGACATCCGAAGAGAAATCTTTGGTGCCAAATGGTGATAGCCAACACAATCGAGCGCTCTTTACGGGAGTTGGGGCGCAAAAAGGACTTTGCTGAAATTCAAAACTGGGTTGTCGGACTGCGCGATTGGTTCGGCGTAGACCACGTTGTTTACCATTGGGTCAGCGCGGACGGCGAACAATTTGGCTTTGGGAGTTACCCGCCAAGTTGGGTCCAACATTACATTGACAAGGACTATCTGCGGGTACATCCGGTTATTCTTGGCTGTTTTCAGCGGTTTCATCCTGTTGACTGGAAAAGGCTGGACTGGTCTTCAAAATCCGCGCGGCAATTTCGAAAGGATGCGATTGACTTTGGAGTTGGCAACCAAGGGTATTCGGTTCCGATCCGGGGGCCGAATGGACAATTCGCACTCTTTACAGTGTCGCACACATGCTCCGACAATCGCTGGGCAGACCTAACGATGACCTATCAGCGCGACATTATTCTCGTCGCCCACTATCTGAATCAGAAGGCGCTAGAAGTTAAAGACGGCGGAAAGCAGAAGCCGAGCAGACCACTTTCACCTCGTGAGGTTGACAGCTTGACCTACCTGGCAATGGGGTACGGTCGTGGGCAAGTCGCTGATATGTTGTCGATTTCTGAACATACGCTTCGTGCCTATATCGAAAGTGCTCGCGCGAAATTGGGTGCTCTCAACACAACCCACGCCGTTGCTAGGGCGCTCAGCGAGGGGCAAATTTTGATGGGTGGAACCGTTCTGGTCGAAGAAAGTAAATGGCCCGGCAAAGATGAGGCTCTCATAGAGAAAGTGGGTTGAATTTTAAGGACCGGACGGTTCGTTAACCGGTTTCTTAGTTAACACAGCCACCTTTCAAAGGCGTTGAACCTTTGGAGGGATACAGATGATCAGGTTTGTCTATGGCGATGAGATACACAACTACCCAACGCTTCAAGACACGATGCACCGTGACCGAGCTATACAATTCAAACAACGACTAGGTTGGGACGTCGCTGTTGATGAAATTGGGTGGGAGCGGGATGAATGCGACGCATTGAATCCGCTCTATCTGATTTGGGAAACACCCGGCGGTCGACATGGCGGCTCTATGCGTTTCTTGCCAACGACGGGGCGGACAATGGTGAATGATCATTTTTCTCACCTCGCCGATGCTCAGATAATGTCACCATTCATTTGGGAATGTACCCGATTTTGCTTATCGCCAGATGCGAATTCTCGCACGGCAGCTTTGCTGTCTGTTGCCGGTGGGGAGTTGGTGCGCGCCTTTGGACTAAGTCATGTGCTTGGCGTTTTTGATGCGCGCATGGTGAGAATTTACAATATGATCGGGACGGCGCCCTAAGTTATCGGAAGCGATGGCCACGGGCGCGATAAAGTCAGCGTGGGGTTGTGGTCTTACCGCGATGAAGATCGGCGCCGCGTGTTGCGTCGCGCAGGAATTTCATCAGAAATTTCCGAAGCGTGGTTCGAGCGTTCGTTTGGGCGACCAATTAAGTTGTCAATCGCCGCCTGATCCTCTGGCAGCCACTCTCGCGGGCGGGTAGTGTCCCGCCATGACAGCTCATAACGCGATTTCATTTTCCGAAGATCAGGCGGCTGCTTGGGACGACATAGCGGTTGTTTTGAGGCAATCGGGCGTCGATCTGGATGAGAGTTTGCTGCAACCGTCACGCTCCGATGCTTCGTCCGTTTTGGCTGTTGTAGGAAAGGCGGGCTCGGGCAAAACTCTGTTGTTGGCAGAGCTTTACCGAGCTTTGGAAGAAGCGGGTGTGGATGTAATTTCTGGCGATTGGGAGGGGCGCAAGAAGAAGGACAGGCGCACCCTCGCGATCCTTGCACCAACGAACAAAGCGGCGAGCGTGTTGCGTAATCGAGGTGTGCCCGCGACGACGATCCACCGAATTCTTTACACGCCCGTTTATGATCCTGAATACGAAAAGATCGCCGAATGGTTGGCCGGGCAAGGCGACAAGCCAGAGATTGAAGGGCTGACAGATGTAGCCCTTGATCGGGCGTTTGCGTCCTATCAGCAGAACAAATCCATTCCCGCGGCCTTGGCGGCGGCGGGGCTGCGGGGCAGCGATTTCATTACGGGCTGGAAACGGCGCGAGGAGCCGTTGGATATCGGGTTCATCGACGAAAGTTCGATGCTGGATAAGAAGCAGTTCGAGGATTTGCAGGAGATTTTCCCGACGCTTCTGTTGTTTGGTGATCCAGCGCAGCTCCCGCCGGTTCAATCCGAGGGTGGTATGGTGTTTGAGACCTTACTCGAAAACCGCGTGTTGAAATTGAACCGCGTCCATCGACAGGATGCAGACAACCCGATCTTGGATTTGGCCCATGCGTTGGCCGACCCGCAGCTCGATTTCTATGGGTTTGAGCGGATGGTGACAGAAGCCGCTGAACGCGATGAACGGGTTGTTCTCGCACAGCGGGTCGAGGCAGGCCTGATGGCGCGTTCCCCCGCTTTGGTTTGGCGCAATGCGACGCGGATAAGATTAATCCACGCCTTCCGCGCGGCTTATAATGCGCCAGAGGACGAGTTGCTGGAAGGCGAACCGTTGATTTGCGACGGGATCGAATTGCCAATGAAGCACCGCAAGAAACGGCTGGACTTGGAGGCGCGTGGACTAACCAAGGGGGCGCAGGTCATCTACCTTGGGCCGGGGCGCAAGCCGGGATTTTCTCGCCTTCATGTTTTCGGTGCGGAAGACCCGCAAGTGAGCGCCGCGTCCATCGTAAAGATCGAACAGGAAGGGGATGAGGAGCCCTTCATTCCTTTTGCGGCGCGTATGGGTGCCACATTTTTGCACGGGGCGGCAGTCACCATCCACAAGGCCCAAGGGTCGCAATGGGATACTGTGCAGGTGTTTGCGCCTGATATTTATGCGGCCAGTCGCATGGGACGGGTCGAGGCGGGTCAACCGTTGTGGAAGCGATTGGCATATGTGGCGATAACGCGGGCAGAAAACCAATTGCGCTGGGTCGTGCGCAATCGGCTGGGGCGGCCGGAAGGGCCACTCACGGTTGATGATCTACGCGCACCTGCGGCGGAGCTGACCTTATCGGCGGAGGAGCAGATATGAAGACGATCATGGTGACAGGCGCCAGTGGCGGGATTGGGCGTGCAGTGGCAGAAACGTTTCTGGCAGAGGGTTGGATCGTTGGGCTTATGGCGCGGCGCGAAGCGGCTTTGCAGGAGGTCGCGCAGGGGCGCAAGAATGCTGTCGTTTTGACGGGCGATGTCACAAAAGAAACGGACGTTGAAGCGGCGTTCGAGGCATTGATTGCGAAAACCAATCATTTGGACGTTCTTTTCAACAACGCGGGCATTTTTACGTCTGCTGCGCCTGTCGATGAGATTTCGCTGGACGATTGGCAGTCGGCGGTGGACGTGAATTTGACCGGCATGTTTCTCGCTGCACGCGCGGCCTTCAGGCAGATGCGCAGGCAAGACCCTCAAGGGGGGCGGATCATCAACAACGGCTCTATTTCCGCACATGTGCCGAGAGAGGGTTCGATAACCTACACGGCGACAAAGCATGGTGTCACGGGCCTCACGCGGACGATTTCACTGGATGGGCGGCCCTTCAACATCGCGTGCGGCCAGATTGATATAGGCAACGCTGAAACCGATATGTTGCGCGAATTGGCGCGGCGGGCGGTGGAGAACGGTGATGCGCCGCCGCCGATGATGGACGTGCAATTGGTCGCGGATGCGGTGCTGTCGATGGCGAACCTGCCGCTCAACGCCAATGTGCAGTTCCAGACGTTGATGGCGACGCAGATGCCCTACATCGGGCGCGGGTAGCCCTAGCGCCGTATCAGGCTAAACGCAGCTGAGGCCAACCATCCGGCCGCGATCGCGATGGCCAACGACATGATCCCGTACCAGAAGGCGTTTTCGCGCGACATGTTGTAGAGCAAGCGCTCGATCCCGACTTTCTGTACTGGGATCACCGTTTCATGGGTATCCACGATAGTGCCATCGCGGGTGAGCATGATGCGTGTTGCGTAGTCACCTTCGGTCAAGTTGGCGGGCATCTCGATCGAGGTGCTAAAGAGCGTGTCTTCTGAGAGGCTCACTGCACCTTCGTTCAGCTGGTACAAATCCTGATCGCTTTTGATCCGCACAAGGGCCTTAGCGAAACTACCGCTGTCGAGCACGTTTGCACCGACCTGCCGCACGGCTTGGGAGGTTGTGACACGGTTTTTGAGGTCTTCTGAGGGCCGCAAGATGTCTTCGAGTGGGGCGTTGCTCGCAACCGCATAGAAGGATGGCGCTTGCTCGATCTCGACCTCGTCGGAGTTTACCCAGATGCCAAACTTGCGTTCTTTGCGCCGGATTGTGACGTGTTGGTCGGGGCCCGCGACGGTGATGATGACGCCAAGTTCGCCTTCTGGTTCTGGCGCATCGCGGCGGATGGCGCCGAAGACAAGGATATCGGAGCCGTCAAAGGTGGCGTTGATCGACACTTCATCTTGGCTGAGGTCTGAAACGATTTCTTCTGCTTGTAAGGGGATTGCAAGCACAAGGAGCAGGGCGAGAAGGCGTAGCATCAGTGGCCTCCCGTTCCGATGGAATAGCGTTCCGACGGCTGCAGGATCAAATCCAGTGCGAGCTTACCACAGACGGCGATGACCATTAGAGCCAATAGAATGCGCAGTTGTTCCGCTTTTAGATGGACGCCAATTCGTGTGCCGATTTGCGCGCCGATCACGCCACCGACCAGCAGCAATACGGCCAGCACGATGTCGACTGTATAGTTCGTCGTAGCGTGCAACATCGTAGTGAACGCGGTAACGAAGATGATCTGAAAGAGTGAGGTGCCGACAACGACTTTTGTGGGCATTCCGAGCAGATAGATCATGGCCGGAACCATGATGAACCCTCCGCCGACGCCCATGATGGCCGCGAGGATGCCAACGCAAATACCAACCAGAACTGGTGGAATGACTGAGATATAAAGCCCAGACACGCGGAACTTCATTTTGAAGGGAAGGTTATGCACCCAGTTATGGCGTCGTCGTTTTGGAGCGGCACCTGGCGTGTTGGTTTGGCGGATCGCGTTGAGGCTTTCGACAAACATCAAGCTGCCGATGATGCCAAGGAACACGACGTAGCAGAGCCGGACCAGCAGATCGACCTGTCCAAGGGATTTCAGGTAGTTGAAGATCAACACACCCAAAGCTGCACCAATCAAACCTCCGATTAGAAGGACCGTTCCCATACGCAGGTCGACCGTTTTTCTTTTAAGGTGCGCGAGCACGCCGGAGAATGAGGACGCCACGATTTGGTTGGCTTCGGTCGCAACGGCGACCGCGGGTGGAATGCCGATAAAGAACAAAAGCGGTGTCATGAGGAAACCGCCACCAACGCCAAACATACCCGACAAAATGCCAACAATTCCGCCGAGGCCGAAAAGCAGGAAGGCATTCACCGAAATTTCGGCGATAGGAAGGTAGATTTGCATTGGGCTTGTCCCGCAGACTCAGATGCTGCTGACGCGTATCAGCACCTTTCTAGGCGTCGTGTCAAACCCCTAGAGGCGGTTTTTTCTGCGTTTGCAGCATAAACCGCCCCTTTGGACTTAATCCGTTGCGGCAACTGGTTCTAAGAAGCCTTTGCTATCTTTCCTTGACGTAGGGTTCCCCACCTGCACGCGGAGGGATGGCTTTGCCAACGAACCCTGCCAGAATAACCACCGTTAAGATGTAAGGCAGCGCATCGAGCAGCTGTCCGTTCACCTTGAAGCCAAGTGTGTTTTCCAGAAGGTCAGGGCGCAGTGCCAGGGCTTGCAGGAAGCCGAAAAGCAGAGTTGCGTAGAGCGCGTGCCAAGGGCGCCACTTCGCAAAGATCAAAGCGGCGAGTGCGATAAAACCGCGTCCGGCGCTCATGTCCTTGGTGAAGCCTGCTTGCAGTGCGGTCGAGAGGTAGGCTCCCGCGAGGCCACAGAGAACGCCACAGATGATCACAGCGATATAGCGCAGTTGGACAACAGAGATACCAGCGGTATCGACCGAGGCAGGGTTTTCTCCGACAGCCCGCAGGCGCAAGCCAAAGCGTGTACGGTAGAGCACCCACCATGTGAGCGGGACTAGAAGGAACGCGATGTAGACCAAGACCGAGTGACCGGAGATCAATTCATAGTAAATCGGGCCAATCACAGGGACGCTTTGCAGGCTTTCCGCAAAGGGAAGCGTAATCGGTTCAAATCGTGCATCGCCTTGGAGCGTTGGAGTCCGGCCCCCTTGTGCAAACCAGCTTTGCGCAATGACAACCGTCAGGCCAGCGGCAAGGAAATTGATCGCAACACCTGAGATCAGTTGGTTGCCTCGGAATGTGATCGACGCCACACCATGAACTGCTGAGAGAACGAGAGAGGCACCGATCCCGGCCAAAAGGCCAACCCATGCGCTGCCTGAGGTATAAGCGATGGCTGCGGCCATGAAGGCGGCCGCGAGCATCTTTCCTTCAAGGCCGATATCGAAAATACCGGCGCGTTCGGAATAGAGACCAGCAAGACAAGCCAATAGAAGCGGCACAGCAAGACGGACGGAGCTGTCGAGGATTTGGAGGATGGTCAGCAGATCCATGACTTAAGCCCCCTTCGCTGGTTTTCGGAAGGCGAGGAAAATACGTTCCAATGGCATCCGAACCATATTGTCCAGCGCGCCTGTAAAGAGGATCACAAGCGCTTGGATCACGACGATGAGTTCACGCGGGATCGACGTCCATAGCGCCAGTTCTGCGCCACCTTGGTAGAGGAACCCAAAAAGCAGAGCAGCTAGGAAAACGCCAAAGGGATGGCTGCGGCCCATAAGCGCCACGGCGATGCCGATGAAACCAGCGCCTTCTACTGCGTTCAGAACCAGCCGTTCAGCTTCGCCCATCACGTTGTTAATCGCCATCATTCCTGCCAGCGCACCGGAGATCATCATCGCGATCATGATGATTTTGGTTGGGCTAATGCCTGCGTATTTCGCAGCACTTTCAGAGTGACCGAAGGCGCGGATTTCATATCCTAAGCGCGTGCGCCAGATCAGGAACCAGAGGGCAAAACAGGCGGCTACGGCGACAAAGAAACTTATGTTTGCAGGCGCGCCGCGGAACATGACGTTGTCGGCAGTCGAGAACATGTCTTGGAATGAAGGCAGATGGGTCGTTTCAGGGAATTTTCCGGTCGCTGGTTCCATAGAGCCTGTCGGCTTGAGTGCGCCGATGAGCAAGAAGTTCAGTAGGGCAGCGGCGATAAAGTTGAACATGATCGTGGTGATCACGATGTGGCTGCCGCGCTTGGCTTGTAGGAACGCTGGGATGGTGGCCCATGCTGCGCCAAAAATAGCCGCAGAAACGGACGCGCCGAGCAACGCCAAAGACCAGTGGGGCCAAGGAATATAGAGACACACAAGAGCAACACCCAAACCGCCTAGCATGGCTTGCCCTTCACCACCGATGTTAAACATCCGCGCATGAAACGCGATGGCGACAGCGAGGCCGGTAAAGATGAAGTTGGTGGCGTAATAGAGCGTGTAACCCCATCCATAGGTTGATCCGAGCGCGCCGTCGATCATCAGCATTAGCGCATCCCAAGGATTTTCACCGATGGCAAGGATGACGATGGCCGACAGAATCGAAGCGAGAAGGAGGCTGATCAGCGGGACGAGGACCACTTCGGCCCATTTTGGCATCACATCCATTACGCGGCCCCCTTCGTCATACCGGCCATCAGCAGGCCAAGTTCTTTTTCATCGGTCTGGTCCGGCATCCGTTCACCCATAATCCGCCCGTCAAACATCACAGCGATGCGGTCTGAGAGGGAGAGGATTTCTTCCAATTCAACGGAGACCAGCAAGATCGCTTTGCCTTGATCGCGCAAGGCGACAATTTGCTGGTGAATGAATTCGATAGCCCCAATATCGACCCCCCGCGTGGGTTGGCCAATCAGCAAAAGATCTGGATTTCGTTCGATTTCTCGCGCCAGAACGATTTTCTGCTGGTTGCCGCCAGAAAAGCTTTTGGCCGCCAGCTTCGGGTTTGGCGGGCGCACGTCAAATCGTTCCATCTTGGCCTCGGTATCGGCGCGGATGGCGGCGTTGTCCATACGGATGCCTTTGTTATAGCGATCATCGTGGTGATAACCGAAGGCGACGTTTTCCCAAGCCATATAGTCCATGATCAGCCCTTCGGACTGGCGATCTTCTGGAACGTGGCTGATCCCGCGTTCGCGGCGACTGCGGCCGTCAGATTTGGCGCCGGTCAGGTCGATCTCTTGACCGTTGACCTTGATCGATCCCGTGGCTTTTTCATAGCCGCCAAGCACTTCGAGCAGCTCAGATTGGCCATTCCCTGCGACGCCCGCAATACCAAGAATTTCACCGGCCTTAACATCAAAGCTCACGTCTTTAACGCGGTGAACGCCTTTTTCGTCAGTGACGTTAAGATTTTGAACTTCAAGGATTTTGTCGCCAACCTCGGCTGGTTTCTTCTCAACCCGCAACAAGACTTTCCGACCGACCATAAGTTCGGCCAATTCTGGGGGGGACGTCTCAGAAGTTTTGACAGTTGCGGTCATCTCACCGCGCCGCATCACCGACACCGTGTCCGTCGTGTCCATAATCTCCCGCAGCTTATGCGTGATGAGGATGATTGTCTTACCTTCTTCTTTGAGACGCTCAAGGATACGGAACAACTGGTCGGCCTCGGCTGGTGTCAAAACACCGGTTGGTTCGTCCAGGATCAGGATGTCGGCCTGACGATAAAGCGCTTTGAGGATTTCCACGCGTTGCTGCATGCCCACGCCGATGTCTTCAATCAGAGCGTCTGGATCAACGTTGAGTTCATACTCCTCGGCCAGTGCCTTCAACTCTCGCCGCGCTTTGGCCAGCGATGGGCGGAGGAGGGCACCGTCTTCGGCACCAAGAACGACGTTCTCGAGTACCGTAAAATTTTCGACCAGTTTGAAGTGCTGGAACACCATACCAATGCCGGCGGCAATCGCAGCTTGGCTATCAGGAATTGTGGTTTTCTGCCCCGAAATCCAAATCTCGCCGGCGTCGGCCTTATAGAACCCGTACAAAATCGACATGAGGGTCGATTTCCCAGCGCCATTTTCGCCGATGATCCCATGGATCGTTCCGGGCATGACGCGGATGGAGATGTCTTTGTTGGCTTGAACGGGGCCAAAGGCTTTGGAGATGCCTTTTAGCTCAATCGCGGGTGCGGTCTCGGACATGAAAACACCAAGTCTGAAATTGAAATGGGCCGCGCCTTACCTCAGACGCGGCCCATGATCTTAGGCCTAAAAAACGCGGATTAGAATTCCAGCGCTGGGCAGGTCTCGTCGCTGGAGTAGTCGTGTACTGCCAGCTCGCCAGCTGCGATTGACGCGGCTGCGGCATCAACCATCTCAGCCATTTCTGCAGTCACAAGTTCAGCGTTGAACTCATCTAGTGCATAGCCAACACCTTCGTTCGCTACACCCATCGCGTTAAAGCCAGTTTCCACGTCAACGCCTGCAGAGAATGCTTCGTAAACAGCATTATCGACGCGCTTGAGCATGGATGTCAGAACCTGACCTGGGTGCAGGTAGTTCTGGTTTGCGTCAACGCCGATGGAGAGGATGTTGTTGTCTGCAGCTGTTTGAAGAACGCCTACACCTGTACCGCCAGCAGCAGCAAATACAACGTCAGAACCTTGGCTGATCTGTGCCAGCGTGAGCTCAGAACCTTTAACCGGGTCGTTCCAAGCGGCAGGTGTTGTGCCTGTCATGTTTGCCACGATTGTTGCGTCAGCATTCACTGCTTTTACACCCTGTGCGTAGCCACATGCGAATTTACGGATCAGCGGAATGTCCATGCCGCCGACAAAGGAGACAGTGCCGGATTCGGAAGCCATCGCGGCAAGCATGCCAACGAGGTACGAACCTTCGTGCTCGTTGAAGACAACAGAGCGGACGTTTGGCTGATCGACAACCATATCGATGATAACGAATTTCGTGTCAGGGTAGTCTGCGGCCACTTCGTTCAGAGCAGTAGCGAATGCGAAACCAGCCATAACGATTGGGTTTGCGCCTGACTCTGCAAAGCGGCGCAGAGCTTGCTCACGCTGAGCGTCTGATTGCAGTTCAACTTCTGCGAAGGAACCGCCTGTTTCTTCGGCCCAACGCATCGCGCCATTAAATGCGGATTCGTTGAAGGATTTGTCGAATTTACCACCAAGGTCAAAGACGATCGCTGGGTCTGCGGCTGCAGCACCTGCTGTCAGGGCCAGCGCGGCAGTAGCGCTCATCATTTTTTTCATGAATGTCATTGGTCTCTCCCAAGTCGAATGTTGGGGGGTGAGTACAACACAAGCGCTTGTCACCCCCATACAAGCGAGCCGACGGCGTCGGATCATCGTACGATAAGGCAACGACAGGCGGCGGGGGTCAACAGCTTTTTCGTGATTCAGGCGGGGTTTACGTTGTTTTCCACAGGAAAACGGCCGCTTACGCAGGGTCCAGTTTCTTTTGCAGGATCAAAGCATCAACGGGCGCACCATGTGTGCGTGCGTAATAGGCAGGTCTGGTCGCGATCTGAGCGAATCCCGCTTTATCATAGAGAGCGATGGCTGGACGGTTGTCGGCAGCGACTTCGAGAAAAATGGTCGATGCATCGTTTTCTCGGGCTTGAGTAACGAGGTTCTCTAGATTTTTGGTGGAGTACCCTTGGCGGTGTAGCGAAGGGTGGGTCGCTAGGGTCAGGATTTCGATCTCGTCTGCGACCTGTCTTGCGAGGATAAAAGATTGGGCGTCACCGATCAGTGTGACTCTGTTCTGTTTGAGGAGTTCCTCAAATTCCTGCTCTGACCACGGGCGCGCATCATTGAAAGCTAAGGCGTGTGTTTCGGTGAGGGCCTTTGCGATCACGGGATCACCGTCGGGGGAAGATCGCGTGGCGGGGCGGCGTCTGCGGTGCGGATGTACAGTGGGGCAGGGCGTTCGGTGGTACTATGGAGCCGACGCGCAGCGATCTGCGTGATGGCTTCGATGGTCGTTCCTCTTTGTCGAATTGGCTGCCATCCCATAAGGTCGCCAATCTGAGTGGCTACATTCCCCACTATCTTTGGTTCGGACTTAGGATTTAAGGGGGGCATGTCATCACGCCGCATATCGCAAAGAGTTGGCTGGGAAGCTGACCCAATGTCGCCGAAAACTTGAACATAAGCACGATCTCGACGCGCATCTAGGCAACTTACCAAGATACCTTCCAAACCATATGCTTGCGCTTCAAGGTTTGAGACGCCAATAGCGGGTTTGCCCAATCCAAGGGCCAGGCCGCGCGCCGCTGAAACTGAAATACGAATGCCGGTGAAATTACCCGGTCCGACGCCGACGCCAATTGCATCTAAGTCGCTCCACATCAGTCCATCGGCCTGAAGCATGTCTTCCAGCATCGGCATCAGGTGCTCAGCTTGACCGCGCGCCATTTCATCGACCCGTTGAGCCAGCCGACCCTCACATAACAAAGCGGCGGCGCAATGCGCCGCCGATGTATCAAAGGCTAATATGGTTGGTTTAGGCGGCAACCGGGCGCACCTCAGTCACTTCAGGAATATAGTGGCGCAGAAGGTTTTCTATGCCCATTTTCAACGTCAGCGTGGAAGACGGACAGCCGGCGCAGGCGCCTTGCATGTGCAGGTAGACAACACCGCGATCAAACCCGTGGAATGTGATGTCGCCACCGTCTTGTGCCACAGCCGGACGGACGCGTGTGTCGAGCAGTTCTTTGATCTGATCAACAATCTCGCCGTCACCGCCGGTGTGCTCTGCATGGCCGCTTGCTGGTGCGTGATCGCCATCCATCACGGGCTGACCGGATTGGTAGTGTTCCATGATGCTGCCAAGGATGGCAGGCTTGATATGGTCCCACTCCACATCGTCCGCTTTCGTCACCGTGACGAAATCAACGCCGAAGAACACGCCCGACACGCCATCAACCGCATAGATCCGAGTGGCAAGAGGCGATTTTCTGGCCGAGTCTGCCGTTGGAAAATCGGCTGTTCCAACGCCAAGCACATCTTGGCCCGGCAAGAATTTCAACGTCGCTGGGTTTGGTGTCGATTCTGTTTGAATGAACATATTCACGACCTTTCTTATCAGGCTTTACAGATGTGGTTGGCAGCCCGTTATGTCAAGTTTAGAATTATTCTAAACTATTAGGTAATGGCTTCCAAGCGCTCTTTTGAAATATCGCCGGGCACAATGGCTATCGGGATCGGCAAGGTGCCAGCTTGGCGGCTGAGTTTTGTGACCAAAGGACCAGGGCCGTTGTTTTCAGACCCCGCTCCAAGAACCAGAATTCCAATCTCAGGGTCTTCCGAGATTTGCGACATGATTTCCTGAACGGCCACACCCTCGCGGATCACCAATTCAGGATTGATATTCTGCTTCTCACGCATCCATTTCGCGAAAACCTCAAAATGGACTTCGATACGCTCCCGCGCCTCTTCGCGCATGATGTTTCCAACGCCGATCCAATGGTTGAACTCTTCAGGTGGAATAACGGCCAGCACAGTGACGCTACCCTCAGAATGCGCCGCCCGCATAGCGGCAAAGCGCATCGCGTTGAGGCATTCTTTGCTGTCATCCAGAACCACCATAAGTTTGCGCATAGGAATTGCCTTTGTCTGTTGGTCCCACAAATGTGACGGAACGGGGTGGGAAGGGCAACCGCGTTCGCAAGCCGTTCTTGCGTTTTTGGGGTTTCTAACGATCTTACTTGTGTAGCGGTGAAACTAGGCGATTCCATGAACGACGGCACAAAGAGGCGATTGTTCTTTTTCGGAGGTTTGGCAACCATTGCCGTCGGGTGGCAAATGGCGCCACGGATTTATGACAGCTTGTCCTCGGACTTTGACTTTGAGCCGTTAGATGATCCTGCTGGATACAGGAAGATTTCTGGTGGAGAGATTTCTGCGCCAGTAGATGTGTTTGCAGGGTTAGACGCCGAACCTAGTCGTGATTTGTCTGCTGCCGAAGCTTCGGTAGACGCGGATTTCCAAGGTTCGTTATTCGCCGACAAGCAAAACGAAGACGCCGTTCAAGTTGCGTATTTCTCGGATTTCTATTGTCCCTATTGCCGCATTCTCAGTAGCGATCTGATTGAGGCCGCAAAGTCAGAAAACATCGACATCACGTGGCATGAAGTTCCGTTGTTCGGAGAACCTTCAGAGCTCGCCGCGAGAGCAGCTATCGCGGCGGGCGAACAAGGCGCGTATGTCCCATTTCACGACGCATTGGTCTCACGCCCAGTGGTTGTGACCCGACCTTACCTTGCGCGGTTGGCCGACGATCTGGGACTTGATCAAGGTCAGTTCTGGGCCGATTTCGACAGCGTTCAGACCCAGCAAAAGCTGGATCGCGCATCGGTCCTGTTTGATCGCTTCAGGCTAATTGGAACGCCGGGTCTTGTTGTGGGGCGGACGCTCGTGCAAGGGCGCATTTCGCCGACGAACCTAAGACAGCTTATCGCGAGAGAACACGAAGACGGCCATCTAGGCTAGATCGGTGTTTCGGTCGCGGCCCAATCCCAGTACATTTCCCGCACGCGTTTGGTAATGGGTCCAACCTGATAGTTGGTGTCGTCAAAGGCGCTGACCGGTGTGACTTTCATCATATTGCCTGAGGTGAAAACCTCATCCGCGTCGTGGAAATCCTGGAAAGACATCACGGTTTCATGAACCGTTACGCCATCTGCGCGGAGGTTCTCGATATGCCGCGCGCGCGTTATCCCGGCGAGGAATGTGCCATTCGCAATTGGCGTGAAAACCTCTCCATCCTTCACGGCAAAGACGTTGGCGGTGGCCGTTTCGGCAACATTCCCCATCGCATCTGCGACGAGCGCGTTGCCGAACCCTTTTGATTGCGCTTCCGCTAGCATGCGGGCGTTGTTTGGATAGAGACAGCCTGCTTTGGCGCCTACGACGGCATCCTCCAAAACAGGACGCCGGAACTGCGTGCGGGTTAGGGTCGTTGTGGCGGTTTCTGGTGCCATCGGTATGGCTTCGAGGCAGACGGCAAAGCCCGTTTCACCAGTTTTTGTCAAAACTCCTGTCGGTCCGCCATCGATCGCCCAATACATCGGGCGGATGTAGACGGCTGTTTCAGGCCCATAACTTTGTAACCCTTCACGGATCAACTTGATCATATTTTCGGTTGAGACAGAAGGTTTGATGAAAAGCGCCTCGGCGGAGCGGTTCACCCGCTCACAATGCGACTGAAGGTCGGGCGCACGTCCGTTCACAAACCGAGCACCATCAAACACGGTCGTTCCGAGCCAGCTTCCGTGGTCAGCGGCGCGCATGATCGGGACATCGCCAGTGTGCCATTGCCCCTCAAAATAGGTCTTGATGTCCGTTCCAACTGCCATGGTGGTCCTCCCTCGGCGGAAGCTAGGATGGCGCGGTGAAAAGGTAAACCCGCAAACAAAAATGCGTCCGGTGCAGACGGGACCGGACGCATTTGAATTCGGTTGCTAGGACAGGGAACGCAACCGTCCATGTTGGGGAATCATGGGTGCCCTATTTCTAGGATGTACGCGATTCAGATTTGTGACAGTTAGGACGTCTCGTATGTCTCAAGCAGCGCATTCAAATCGAACCGGCTGGTCGGCAAGTTGAGTGATCCATCGGCATCGCGAGGCCATTCACTTTCGTCGCGATCAACATAGATTTCGATCCCGTTGCCGTCTGGATCATTGAAGTAGATCGCTTGTGAGACGCCGTGGTCCGCCGCGCCTTCAATTTCAACACCAGCGTCCAACGCGCGTCGAAGCGTTTGCGCGAGCGTAGCGAGGTCGGGGTAGAGAAACGCAGTATGGTAGAGGCCCGTATGGCCGCGTGGCGCTGGCGTACCGCCCTTGCTTTCCCAAGTGTTGAGGCCGATGTGATGATGATAACCGTCAGCGCCTAGAAAGGCAGCTTTGTCGCCCATGCGAGTCATCACGTCCAAGCCAATGATGTCTCGATAAAACGCAACAGCGCGGTCAAGGTCGGACACTTTCAAATGAACGTGGCCGATGTGAGGGGTGGCAAAACCAGATTTTGTCATTTTTGAAACTCCGACAAAAATAGTAAGAATTGAAATAGCATATGGGTATGCCTTCCCAATTTACCAGTTTTGCGGATGCAGAGGCTCTGTGCGCTGCTGCAGATCAGCCGCGCAGGAAGCCCACGATATCGTAGGTGTCTTTCAAGATCGGGTTCGCGATGCCGCGCGCCTTTTCCGCGCCGTTGGCAAGAATGCGGTCAATCTCGGTGGGGTCGTTCATCAAGCGCTGCATCTCTTCCGAAATCGGCGCGAGTTTCGCGACGGCCAGATCGGCAAGGGTTGGTTTGAACTGTCCCCAGCCCGCGCCCGCATATTCGGCAATCACAGCTTCTGGTGTTGAGTCGTTGAGCGCCGAATAGATATCGACGAGGTTTCGCGCCTCAGGCCGATCTTTTAAGCCGTCCAGTGTTTCTGGCAGCGATTCCGGATCGGTTTTTGCCTTTTTGAACTTTTTCGCGATCTTGTCGGCATCATCGAGCATATTGATCCGCTCCATGTCGCTTTCACCAGATTTTGACATCTTCTTGGTGCCGTCTCGCAGGTTCATGACGCGGGTGGCGGGGCCTTCGATCACCGGTTCGGTTTCGGGGAAGAAATCAACCTTGAAGTCGTGATTGAATTTCGCCGCAATGTCGCGGGTCAGTTCGACGTGCTGTTTCTGATCCTCGCCCACCGGCACATGGGTGGCGTGGTAGAGCAGAATGTCGGCGGCCATCAATGAAGGGTACGCGTAAAGGCCCAGCGAGACTTTCTCAGCATTGCTGCCTGCTTTGTCTTTGAATTGGGTCATGCGGTTCATCCAACCAACACGGGCCACACAGTTGAAGATCCAACCCAGCTCGGCATGAGCAGAAACCTGAGATTGGTTGAACAGAATGGACTTTGTTGGATCTAGGCCGGCAGCCATATAGCCCGCAGCGACTTCGCGCGTCGCCGTCGCTAGTTCCGTTGGATCCTGCCAGACCGTGATCGCGTGCATATCAACCACGCAGTAAACCGTTTCGAACTCTCCGCCTTGCATTCCGACAAAGCGTTTGATGGCGCCGAGGTAGTTGCCAAGGGTCAAACCGCCGGAGGGTTTGATGCCAGAGAAGACGCGAGGCGTGAAGGACTGGGTCATGATCGTGTAAAACCGGTCTGGAATTGTCAGAAAACGTCGCTTACCCATGCCAGAGCGTTTGGTCAATGACAACAGGACACCGTGATGGAGCAGTATGAAAGCCCCGTGAATGCCATTCCTCCCGCAGCGATTGCCATGGCATTGCTGATCATTGGGGTGGAGATCGTCTTTTCTGCCGCCGGTGCAGGCTTTGTTGGCGGGGCCGAGGGGATCGGTTGGCGGTTAAGTGCGCTTCAGGAATATGCCTATTCGCCGCTGGTGTGGGACGCGATCATTGAACGCAATGAATACAGTTTTGATCTGCTAAAGAGATTTGTGACCTATGCCTTCGTCAACAGCAGTTTCTTAAGTTCGATCTTCGCTGCCGCGTTGACCTTGGCGCTGGGCAAGTTTGTGGGCGAGATTTTTGGGAATGTCCCCATGCTCATCGTCTTTTTCGTCTCGATCATCTTCGGCGCTTTGGTTTTTGGTATCCTGTTGGATGGCTTGCGTCCTCTTTATGGGTCTTTCGTGCCAGTCTACGGTTTGATCGGGGCCTACACTTATGTGATTTTTGTTCGATTAGGCTCGCTCGGTGCAAATCAGTTGCAGGCCTTCCGGCTCATCGGGATATTGCTCGCCATTCAACTTGTGTTTGGCTTGGTATTTGGCGGAGATCAGATTTGGATTGCTGAGCTGGCTGGGTTCATTGCGGGTTTCTTTGCCAGCATTTTGGCCGCGCCAGGTGGGTGGACAGCTTTTGTAAAGCGGATGCGGCGTCCGCGCTAAGCGCTGCGGCGCATGGCGGAACGGAACTCTGACAGTTTAAACGCACCGATCAGTTGGCCGATGCCAAAGTAGCTGATGATCCCGCTGGCGATCAAAATGGTCAGGCCAAGAACGGTCGAAGCAGTGTAGGCGCTGTTCGCCAATGCGAGCGTCAGACCGAATAGAACGGCACTCATCCCAACCGATGCGACAATGATCAGTCCGGTGCGGCGTTTGAGGCGCGCGCCGACCATCGCCGCTTCGCCCATACCGCGCGACCCGCGCCAGAGCAGAGCAACCATGGCCCAGCCGGTTGCGGATGTTCCAACAGCTGCGGCGATATAGCCGATGACGGGGGCTAGGCCGATGGCCAATGCGGCGTTCAGCACCATCGCAATCAAGGCGTAGTGGAAGGGCCGTTTTGTATCTTCTCGGGCAAAGAACAGCGGTTGCAGAGTTTTTTGCAAGACGAAAGCGGGCAATCCGAGACCATAAATGGCGACAGCCAAAGCCGTTGCTTGCGTGTCTTCTGCGGTGAAGGCTCCGCGTTCGAACAGCACGCTGATCAGCGGGACGGGGATCACGATGAGAGCGAACGATGCAGGTATCGTTAGGGCGAGGCTGACTTCTGTGGCGCGATTAAAAGCATCGCGGCTTCCGGCGGTATCGCCCGCCTGCAATCTCCGAGAAAGATGGGGCAGCAACACGACTCCAATCGCGATGCCGACGACGCCTAGCGGAAGTTGGTAAAGCCTGTCCGCGTAACTCAGCCAAGCAACCGCACCATCAAAGAAACTAGCGACTTGGCGCCCGACAAGCAGGTTGATCTGAACAACGCCGCCGGCCAGTGCGGCGGGCAGCGCGATGATCGCAAGGTGTTTCAATTCCGGCGTCATCCGAGGCCGCGCGAATTTTAGCGGATAGCCCGCGCGCTTTGCTGCGACCCAGACGAGGGCCAGTTGCGCGATGCCCGCGACGGGTACGGCATAGGCGAGGGCGCTGCCAATCTCGCTTGGTTCGGTCGAACCGCCCATGAATGTGATGCCGATCGTTACTACGAATATGACGTTTAACAACACAGGGGCGGCAGCGGCTGCCATGAACCGACCGACAGCGTTCAACACGCCTGAGAGGAGGGCCGCGAGAGAGATAAAGAGGATGTAAGGGAAAGCGATCCGGCCATAGAGGACCGCCAAATCAAATCGTTCGTCGCCTCTGAAGCCCGAGGCCATTGCTGTGACGAGGAGCGGCATAAAGATGATGCCGACGACCGAGAACACAGTCAGGACAAATCCCAATCCAACAAAAGCATCTTGCGCGAACCGATGTGGATCATCGCCCCCTTCCACCTTTTTCGAGAACATCGGCACAAAGGCCATGTTGAACGCGCCCTCGGCAAAAAAACGGCGAAAGAGGTTGGGGAGCGAGAATGCGATTAGAAAAGCCTCGGCCACGGGACCAGTGCCGAGCGTTGCGGCAATTAGAATGTCGCGGGCAAATCCGAAAATACGACTCAGAAAGGTCCAAAGGCCCACAGTAAAGAAACCAGCCATGAGGCGGATGGGCTTCATGCGGTGGCCCGCTCAAACCCTTGCGCAATCGCGTCGCGCAACTTCTTCTCCAACGCAGTGCGTTTGGAGTCAGAGTAGAATTTAAGCCCCACCATGTCTTTTACATAGAATGTATCCACAACTTGCTCACCATAGGTCGCGATAACGGCAGAGGCGATATAGACGTTGTTATGTGCAAGAGTTCGGGTCAGGTCGAACAGAAGTCCGGGGCGATCGCGGGTGTCGACTTCGATGATGGTGTAGATTTCCGACCCGTCATTGTCGAAGGTGATGTTCGTTGGCACCTTAAACGCACGTTCGCGTTTCTTGATTTTGTCGCGATCTTTCAACGCGTCGCGGGCGACCACTTCGCCCTTGAGCGTCTTTTGGATCATTGTGCGTAGTCGCGGCAATCGAGCCTCTTCATAGGGTGCACCGTCTGCATCTTGGACCCAGAAGACCGCTGTGGCGTAGCCGTCTTTCGTCGTGTAGGTCCGTGCATCCACGATGTTTGCGCCCACCAAGGCCAACGCGCCGACGACGCGGCTGAAGAGGCCAGGGTGATCCACCATGGCGAAACAGGCGCGGGTAGCGTCGCGGTCTTGGTCGAGCATGAGATCGATAGCAACCTCCGCATCGTCGAGGTCTTTTAGCAGGTTCGCAAAAACAACCTGTGCTGCGGGCGGCAGACCTTGCCAATAAGGGCCGTAGTGCCTGCCAACCTCTTTGCGAAGCTCCTTTGCATCCCAACCCGACAAAGCCTCGCGCAGTTGACGCTTGGCTTCGGCTTCGCGACTTTCGCGGTTCACATCTTCGAGGCCGTTTTCAAGCGCGTCACGCGTGGCGCCATAGAGGTTCCGGATCAGAACTGCTTTCCAATTGTTCCAAGTGTCTGGGCCAACGCCTCGAATATCGCAAACTGTTAGGACGGTCAGTAAATCCAAGCGTTCGACCGATTTCACTGCGTTGGCGAATCCTCGGACTGTCCGCGGTTCGGAGATGTCTCGCTTTTGTGCCACATCTGACATCAGCAGGTGATAACGGATCAACCACTCGACGGTTTCGTATTCTTTCTTATTCAAGCCAAACCGCGGCGCGATTTTTCGTGCCATTTGCGCGCCGAGGATTGAGTGATCTTCTGGACGACCTTTTGCGATGTCATGAAGTAGCAGCGCGACATAGAGAACCCGTCGATTGACACCTCGCTCCAAGATGCCAGAAGCTATCGGCAAATCCTCCTTCAATTCACCATGCTCAATCGAGCTTAGGACACTAATGCACTGAATTATATGCTCATCAACCGTGTAGTGGTGATACATATTGAACTGCATCATCGCGACGATGTGCTCAAACTCCGGCACAAAAGCCGACAAGACGCCGAGCTCATTCATCCGGCGTAGGCCCCGTTCTGGGTTGCCGTGCTTCAGCATCAAATCCAGGAAGATTTTGTTGGCTTCCTTACTGTCACGCATGTCTTGATCGATGAGATGAAGGTTTGCTGCGATCAATCGCATTGCGTCTGGATGGATCAAGGTGCCCGTGCGCAAAGCTTCTTCAAACAAGCGAAGCATATTCAACTTGTCGGATAAGAAAGCTTTCGGCTGGGCAATCGTGATGCGATTTTGCTTAATCGCGTAAGGTGGCTTTGCGCGGCGTCGCCGTGTGAACAGCCTCTCCAGCATGGGTGCTGATTTCTTTCGGGCGTCTTCTTGTGCGGTCAGGAAGATACGGGTCAATTCGCCCACACGGGTCGCATGGCGGAAATAATCCTGCATGAAGACTTCGACGGCGCGGCGACCAGCCTTGTCTTTGTATCCCATGGCCTCTGCCACGGCGACTTGCATGTCGAAGGTCAGCTGATCGACCGCACGATTGGCGATTAGATGCAGGTGACACCGTACGGCCCAAAGGAAATTGTGGGCATCGCGGAATGTTTTGAATTCATCCTCGGTGAAGACATCGAACTTCACCAGTTCTGATGCGTCTTGGACGCGGTGAATATATTTGTTGATCCAATAAAGGGACTGCAAATCGCGCAGCCCGCCTTTGCCTTCTTTGACGTTCGGCTCAACCACATAGCGTTGGCCGCCTTGTTTGCGGTGCCTTTCGGACCGTTCGGCCAGTTTGGCGTCTATGAATTCCGATGCCGTATTGCGGAACAGGTCCTTCCACAGCGTTTCGCCCAAGGACTTGGCCAAGGCCTCGTCACCTGTGAGAAAACGATATTCCACCAAAGAGGTACGGATGGTGAAGTCTTCTTTGGCAAGACGGACGCAATCTTTGACCGTACGGCTCGCGTGGCCAACTTTGAGCTTCAAGTCCCAAAGGATGTAGAGGCTGGATTCGATCACGCTCTCGGCCCAAGGCGTGATTTTGTAGGGTGTGAGAAAGAGAAGGTCTACATCAGAGAAAGGCGCCATTTCCCCCCGTCCGTAGCCGCCAACCGCGATGACACTCAGGCGCTCCGCATCGGTTGGATTTGGCAAAGGGTGGAGGTGGGTCTTGACGGTCTCAATCACCGCTGAAACGACATGATCCGTAAGCCAGCTATAGGACGTCGTGGTCTGTTGCGCCGCCAAGGGCGACGCCAGAAAAGCGTCTTTAATAGCCGATCGTCCGTTTGCCATTGCCTCGGAGAGGACGTTGACGATCGCTTTACGTTGCTCTTTTTGACTAGTTGCCGCTTCAATATGCCTGTGAAGCCGCTCACTGACGGCGGCTTTATTGAATAGGGCCTCTGGTGCGCAGATCAGAGGGCCAGCGGCACTTTCGGCTTTAGAAGCCAGCGCTTCCGAAGGATCTTGGTGCTGGTTCAAGGATAACGACCTGGCCTTCTTGCAAAGTTGCGATTGCTAATCCCCGTTCATTAAGACCGTTGGGCAGCAAACGGAAGACACCATTTGTCCCTTGGAACCCTTGAGGCGTGGTCAAAGCAGCCTTGGTCAGTGCGTCTGGATTGCCAGTGGCAACCAGTGCACCAATGGCAGCGATGCCATCATAGGCCAAACCTGCGAGCGGATGGGGTGTTGCGCCGTATGCTTCAAAGAAGCGGGATTCGAAGCTTGCGGTCAAAGCACGGTCGGGGATTGCGAAGACGCCACCTTGAAGGCTGGGAAGCGACATCGCCTGCGGCACCGCATTCCAGCGGGTCAGGCCGATGTATTGGATTTCGTCTGCGCCAAGTCCGTTGTCATCCAATGCCGTGGCAATAATCGGCAGATCGCCAGTCACACCGCCAGTAAGGAAAACCGCTTGCGCATCATTTGCCCGTAGCGAGGAGGTGATCTGTCCGACGCTCGTAAAGATACCCTGCTGGGACAAGGGATAGCTCTCGACGCCGGCCAGTTGCGAACCATTCGCTCGCAGCGCAGTCGCGATTGCATTTCGGCCGGCCTGTCCAGCGACATCATCGCCATGCACGATACCAATGCGCACGATCCCGTTTCTCGCCGCGTAGTTCGACAAACGATTGGCCGTATTTTCGAATGTAGACCCCAAAACAAAGACGTTACCGCCAGCAATTGCGGGGTTGTTTGAGAAAGCCAGCACGTTGACGTTGTCACCTGCGACTGCGACGCCTGCAGCATTTGCGGATTCTGCAAAGAGCGGCCCAAGAAGAATTTTTGCACCGTCATCTACCGCTGCGCGCGCGACCGTCGCGGCTTGCGCGGGGTCGGATCCGGTGTTGTAGACGCGCAGATCGACGTCCACACCGTTCAAATCACCAATGGCCAAACGCGCGGCACTTTCGAGATCATTCGCAATCAGTTGGTCGGACCCTTCGGTGCCACCCCCGGGAACGAGAAGAGCAACTTGAACGGGGATCGATGTGTCAATCCGTTGACCTGTATTTGCATTCGTATCGATTGCGACCGGTTCACAGGCAACAAGCCAGGCAAATGACAAAATAGCAAAGAGTTTGCCGATCAAGAATTTTGGCAACGCAACCGAGTGAGACATACGGGTAATCCTCCGAATTGATCCTGTTGCGGGCTTAGAAAATTGGTGAGCCCTTCACCGAATGTGTTAGGAGCATCATAAAGGCGCAGAAGGAAGGGTCCATGACGAATTTTAAGCTAAGCCCTTTGCCAGCCGGTCTTTGTTTCGTGGCCACACCAATCGGAACAGCGCGGGACATCACGCTTCGCGCCTTGGATATTCTTGCATCGGCAGACGTTTTGGCGTCCGAAGATACACGGACGACGCGAAAACTTATGGAAATTCATGGGGTTCCCCTGCGCGACCGCCCTCTCGTTGCGTTCCACGATCACAGTGGGCCGAAGGTTGTTGAACGTTTGATTGCGCAGATGGAAGAGGGGAAATCTGTTGCATATTTCTCCGAAGCTGGGATGCCTTTGGTCGCTGATCCGGGATATGAATTGGGGAAAGCTGCCACAGAAGCGGGGCATTCAGTGACCTGCGCACCGGGTCCCTCCGCACCTTTGGCCGCTCTAACGTTGTCTGGGCTCCCAACAGATCGCTTTGCTTTTATTGGTTTCTTGCCGTCTACGAAATCTCAAAGACGCGCAGCCATTGCGGAACTGCGTGATGTCGAGATGACGCTTATTTTCTTTGAATCGCCCAAACGCATTGGGGAAATGTTAATTGATTTGTCGGATACGTTGGTGGGTGAGAGATCGGCGGCTGTGTGTCGCGAACTGACAAAGAAGTTTGAAGAGGTGCAAAGAGGTACTTTGAAAGACTTGGCTGATCGGTTCGTAGACGTCACCGTGAAAGGCGAACTCGTCGTGGTTGTTGATCGGTCTAACAACGATGCTGTTTCTGATGGCGATGTCGATATGGCCCTAAGGCGGGCACTAGAAACGATGCGCGTGAAGGATGCGGCAACGGCTGTGGCTGGCGCGTTAGGTTTGCCGCGTAAGGTCGTGTACCAGCGCGCGTTGGATATGAAGGAACAGGAATGACAGGATCGGTTGGCTACCATGCGGGTGTTGCATCCGAAAACGCGGTTGCGGCGGCCTATCTATCCGCAGCGTATTCTTTGTCTGCGAATAGATGGCGCGGCAAACGTGGCGAGATAGACCTGATTGCGACGCGAGATGGGCAAACTGTCTTTGTTGAAGTCAAGAAAAGCAGATCGCACGACATTGCGGTTCAAAAATTGAGTGCGCGGCAACAAAACAGAATTTACGGCGCGGTAGAGGAATTTCTCAGTCTGAATACGGATTGCGACGCGGATTGCCGTTTCGATGTGCCGACGGTTGATGCGACTGGTGACATCAGAATCCTTGAGAATGTGATCTTTCACTGACGACTTCCCATTGAACTGATCTTTGGGCTGCGCCATGTAGCGAAGGTGAAGATCAACAGTGGGGTGTGCCAATGTCTCTGAAAGTCGCCATTCAGATGGACCCGATCGGCCCAATAGATATCAATGCAGACAGCAGTTTCCGTATCGTGGAGGAGGCGCAGGCGCGCGGGCATGAGCTGTTTTACTACACACCTGATAAGCTGAGCTATCGTGATGGGCATGTTTTGGCGCGCGGTTGGCCGCTTACTGTGCGGCGCGTTGAGGGGGATCATTTTGAGCTCGGCGCCGAGCAAGAGGTTGATCTGAGTGATTGGGATGTAGTGTGGCTGCGGCAGGATCCACCGTTCGACATGAGCTACATCACTACGACGCATCTGTTGGACATGATCCATCCAGAGACGCTCGTTGTGAATGATCCGTTTTGGGTGCGGAACTATCCTGAAAAACTGCTTGTGCTGTCCTTCCAAGAGTTGACGCCTCCGACGATGATTGCGCGTGATTTGGAGACGCTGAAGACCTTCCGTGAAGACCACGGCGATGTGATTTTGAAACCGCTTTATGGCAATGGCGGCGCTGGCGTCTTTAAGCTGTCGCAGTCTGACAGCAACCTAGCGTCGCTGCATGAGTTGTTCAGTGGGATCAATCGCGAGCCATTGATCATGCAAAAGTTCCTGCCTGACGTGAGCAAGGGCGATAAGCGGGTGATCCTAATCGATGGGGAGCCGGTTGGTGCCATCAACCGTGTACCCGCAGCGGGCGAGACGCGCTCAAACATGCATGTGGGTGGACGGCCAGAAAAGGTCGAGCTGACTGAGCGGGATCGCGAGATTTGCGCGGCCATCGGGCCTTTGTTGCGCGAAAAGGGTCAGATTTTTGTCGGTATCGATGTCATCGGAGATTGGTTGACGGAAATCAACGTCACCTCGCCCACTGGCATTCAGGAGTTGGAGCGGTTTGACGGCACCAACGTGGCTGAAAAGATTTGGCAGGCGATTGAGGCGCGTCGGGCCTAGGATTCAGTTGACGGGACGCGAAAGCTGATGGCTTCCGCGATATGGGGTTTTCGGACAGTTTCCGAGGCATCCAGATCGGCAATCGTTCGCGCCACACGTAGCACTCGGTGGTACCCGCGTGCGGTTAGCCCAAACCTCTCGGCTGCTTGGGTGAGGAGCGTGCGGCCCTCGGTATCCGGTGTTGCGTGCTCTTCCAAAATGGTGCCTTCGGCATCTGCGTTCACCCTGATCGCATCAATCGCATGATAGCGTTTCGATTGCCGCGCGCGTGCGTCTGCCACGCGGCGCGCGATTTGGTCAGAACTTTCGCCATCGGCGGGCAGGTCGAGATCGGTGAATGCGACGGGTGGTACGTCCACGCGTAAATCAAAGCGATCCATCAGCGGGCCAGAAATACGACCTAAATAGTCGTCACCGCACATTGGCACGCGAGCGCAGGCACGCGCAGGGTCGGTGAAATAGCCGCATTTGCAGGGGTTGGCCGCGGCGATGAGCATGAACCGGCAGGGGTAGCGCACATGGGCGTTGGCGCGGGCGACAACGACTTCGCCGGTTTCAATGGGTTGGCGTAGGGTATCTAGCACGGTGCGGGGGAATTCGGGGAGTTTGTCCATGAACAAGACACCGTTGTGAGCGAGTGAGATTTGCCCGGGTTTTGCGCCTCGTCCGCCGCCGACGATGGCGGCCATAGAGGCAGTGTGGTGCGGGTCTTGAAAGGGTCGGGTGCGGTTTATGCCGCCTTCGTCCAGCAGACCGGAGAGGGAATGGAGCATCGATGTTTCCAGCGCCTCGGCTGGCGTCAGATCGGGCAAGATGCCTGGAATGCGTGCAGCGAGCATGGATTTGCCGGACCCGGGCGTGCCGATCATCATCATGTGATGGCGTCCGGCCGCCGCGATCTCAATCGCGCGTTTTGCGCGTTCCTGACCTTTGACCTCTGCCATGTCACGATGACCGTTGGTGTGCTTGACCGTTCCGGGCTGCGCAGAGGTGAGGATGGATTGGCCTGTGAAGTGTTGGACCGCCTGCAGCAAACTGTCTGGGGCGAGGACATTGACGGCGTCGACCCAGGCGGCCTCTGCTCCGCATCCTTGGGGGCACATCAGTGATCGGTCTTCCTGTGCCGCAGCCATGGCGGCGGGTAGGGCGCTGATGACGGAGACGAGGCTGCCATCGAGAGACAGCTCGCCGAGCGCGACTGTGGCTGCGACGTCCTCTGCAGGGATGACATTCAATGCGGCCAGCAGGGCCAAGGCGATGGGCAGATCGAAGTGCGATCCTTCTTTTGGCAAGTCGGCGGGGGAGAGGTTCAGCGTGATCCGTTTTGGCGGCAAGGCGATATGCATCGCCGTCAGGGCCGCGCGCACGCGTTCTTTGGCTTCTGACACGGCTTTGTCGGGTAGGCCGACAAGGTTGAAGGCCGGCAGGCCAGGTGAGACGGCGCATTGCACTTCGACGAGACGTGCTTCTATCCCTTCAAATGCGACCGTGTAGGCGTGAGCGACCAAAGTGAACCATCCTTAAATTGTTAAGAATGGGTACTGCGATCATAGTGAACGAAGTGTTAACCCGCGCTCGACGGCCAAGGTTGACGCGTCAAGCCCAAGTCATAGGGAAATGGGTCATAGGATTCTTTGTCTGCTTCTGCTTTCCAGATGGCGAAGGCAGGATCAGCAAGGTGAGCGTTTACGTAAACTTGAGACGCCTCAGAGATGGGCAGCTTGTAGGTTGTCATTCGAAACGCGACGGGAGCGTAAAAAACGTCCGCCAAGGAATACGCGCCGTAGAGCCACGGGCCGTCTGTGCCATGACGGCTGCGAGCGAGCGCCCATAGCTCTTCGATCCGCTTGATGTCCTGCAAGACTGCTTCGCTGGGTTCAAATCCGTCCCATGTGCAGTAGATCATGTTCGGGCAGGCGTCGCGCAAAGGCATGAAACTGCTGTGTATCTCAGCCGTGATCGAGCGGGCGAGGGCACGGGCGGCTGGGTCCGCCGGCCAAAGCCCGGCGTCAGGGTGGCGCTCTGCCAATGTTTCGCCCATCGCTAAGCTGTCGGTCAAAACATGACCTTCTGGTGTGACCATGGCCGGAACGGTTTTTGCAGGTGCAAGATGGGTCATTTCGTCGGCCATAGTGCCAGCGTAAAGGCCCACAAGTTTGGTGGTGTAAGGCAGGTCAAACTTTTCCAGCATCAGCCAGCCGCGGTAGGACCAGCTCGAAAATGACCGGTCGCCGATATAGAGTTCGTAGGTCATGGAAATAGCCTATGCGGCTACGGGCGGATCGCCAAACGACCTTTCGTGACATCAGGTATCAAGGGAGGTGATTGATTTCACCTCGGAACCATTGACCATCGGAATAGCGCAAATCCGTGACAGAGAAATTGTCGATCTCAAAACTCATCGCTTTGTAGGGATCGTCGCCGACGACCTTTTGAATTTGGGTCATGATGACACCGATGTGGGCGACGGCAACGATGTGGGTTGCTGATTGAGTTTGGATCAAATGGTCGACTGCCGTGTTGACGCGGCTTGAAACGTCATTCCAGCTTTCACCATCGGGCGCTGAAAGGTCGCCCGGTTTTTCCCAAAAGGCGCGGCTCAGCTCCGGATCCCGCTTTGCAACCTCATCGAATTTCAATCCGTCCCAAGCGCCGAAATTAAACTCCCGCAGGCGCGGATCATGCGGCAACCGCTCGCGACGGTCTTGGATGACGTCAGCGGTTGTGATGGCGCGGGACAGATCAGAAGAGATGACGACAGCATCTTGAGGCAGGTAATCACTTACACGCCCTATCAAATCCGCATCGGACAAATCCGCAGGTACATCACGCCAGCCGACAAAGTTCTTTTGATGCGTCGGCCCGTGTCTGACCCACCAAAAATGGGTCATAGCGGCATCTCCCCCTTCAACGCGATTGTCAGGCCAGCCATGACCGCGATCACCGTGTCAGCCGACGCCGCGACCTTTTGGTTGAGCCGACCCTGCGCGGCGAGGAATTTTCGAGACAGCGCGTTGTCAGGCACGATCCCTTGACCCACTTCGTTCGACACAAGAACCAACTCGCAACCGCGGCCGTCTAACGCCTGAATCAGACGGCCAAACTCTGCATCCAAGTCATGGTCGGCAAGCAAGATATTGGTCAGCCACAGGGTCAGACAATCAACCAAAACCACACTTTCGGCGCTCTGGCGTTCCAAAACCCCGACCAAATCAAAAGGTTCTTCGACAGTAAGCCAACTGTCGCCCCGCGACACCTGATGCGCCGCGATCTTCTGCCTCATCTCGTCATCAAACGCCTGCGCGGTGGCTATATAGACCTTCGGCTTACCTGTCGCGTCGGAGATCTGTTCGGCCAAAGCCGATTTTCCGGAAGCCGCGCCGCCTAGAACGAATGTGAGTTTGTGCAATGCCATCGCAAATCTTTTTTGATCCAATGCCCGATTGGTGACGTAACCACATCAGTAACCACCCAGAAAGGGTGAGACAATGCACAAGGGAGAGAAGAATGGCATTCGACGGGTTTAATGATCAGACGTTATCCCGCACCGCGATGAAAGCGGAGTTGCTTGACGCTGAGACAGAATTGGCTTTGGCCTACGCTTGGCGCGATCACAAAGATGAACAGGCGCTGCATCGTCTGATCAACGCTTACATGCGACTTGCCATCTCTATGGCGGCTAAATTCAAGCGCTACGGCGCGCCGATGAATGACCTAATTCAAGAAGCCTCCGTCGGGTTGATGAAGGCGGCTGACAAATTTGACCCCGACCGTGGCGTGCGTTTTTCGACCTATGCGGTGTGGTGGATCAAAGCATCCATCCAAGATTATGTGATGCGCAACTGGTCTATGGTGCGCACCGGATCAACCAGCAGCCAGAAATCCCTTTTCTTCAATATGCGCCGTGTGCAAGCCCGTTTGGAACGCGAAGCCGCAGCCGAAGGCAAAGTGCTTGAGCGTCATGTGATGCACGAATTGATCGCGACCGAAGTCGGTGTGCCGATCCACGATGTGGAGATGATGGAAGGCCGCCTTTCAGGCTCCGATTTCTCGCTCAACGCGACTCAATCGACAGAAGATGAAGGTCGCGAGTGGATCGATGCGCTAGAGGATGATGGTCCGCAGGCAGCAGAGACCGTGGAGAACAACCACGATCAGGACACGCTGCGCCAATGGTTATTGTCCGCTTTGGCGTCGTTGAATGAGCGCGAGCGTTTCATTGTTAGCGAACGCAAGCTGCGCGAAGACCCTCGTACGCTTGAAAGCCTCGGTGTTGAACTAGGGCTGTCGAAAGAGCGTGTGCGTCAGCTCGAAGCTGCAGCCTTCGGCAAGATGCGCAAAAAACTTGAAGCAGAAAGCTCTGAGGTTCACGCGTTCTTCGCCTAAGCGACGGATTGTCAATCTACCCTAAGTTCGCCTAGTGTCGGCCCGCATATGCAGGAGAAGCCGATGCTGGCGAACAAACATATCCTTTTGATCATTGGCGGTGGTATCGCTGCCTACAAGTCGTTGGATTTGATCCGGAAATTTCGTGAGCGCGGAACGAAAGTTACCGCTGTTCTGACGAAAGCCGGTTCGGAATTTGTGACACCTCTGAGCGTATCTGCTTTGACCGGCGAGAAAGTGTTTGAAGACCTTTTCAACCTCACTGATGAGGCCGAGATGGGGCATATCGAGCTATCACGCGCTGCGGATTTGATTGTTGTGGCCCCTGCAACTGCGGATCTGATGTCCAAGATGGCCAATGGCGGCGCAAATGATTTGGCTTCCACGGTCTTACTAGCAACCGATAAGCGCGTCTTAATTGCGCCTTCGATGAACGTCCGGATGTGGACCCATGCGGCGACACAAAGAAACTTAGCCACATTGCAAAGTGATGAGATTTTGGCGGTTGGCCCGAAAGAAGGCGATATGGCCTGCGGTGAATATGGCCCCGGGCGTATGGCCGAACCGCTGGAGATTGTTGCGGCAGCAGAGGCTGCTTTGGGCGACGGTCCTTTGAAAGGGCGGTGCGCCATCGTGACCTCTGGCCCAACCCATGAACCCATTGACCCAGTGCGCTATATTGCGAACCGCTCGTCTGGCGCACAAGGCACCGCAATCGCGCGGGCTTTGATGTCGCTTGGGGCCGATGTGACATTTGTAACCGGCCCAGCGAGCCACCCAGTACCAAGCGGTGTGAACGTTGTGCCAGTTCAGACCGCGTCTGAGATGTTGGCGGCGGTGGAAGATGCGCTGCCAGCCGATGTTGCAATCTTTGCCGCAGCAGTCGCCGATTGGCACGTTGCCAACGCAGGCGACAGCAAAATCAAGAAGGATGGGAAGGGTCTGCCGTCGATTGAGCTCGCAGAAAACCCTGACATTCTTGCGATTGTGTCTCAGCTGAAGAAAAACCGCCCTGAATTGGTTATCGGTTTTGCTGCGGAAACAGATGATGTCATTGAAAACGCCACCTCCAAGCGAAAACGCAAAGCGTGTGACTGGATTCTTGCCAATGATGTGTCTCCTGAAACGGGTATCATGGGCGGGTCAGAGAATGCTGTGACGCTGATCCATAACAGCGGCGCTGACGTCTGGCCGCGCATGACAAAAGATCAGGTTGCGACCCGTTTGGCCCATGCGATTGTTGACCACCTTGGTGCCACTGAATGAACTCGCCACTGATCGAGCTTTGCTGGGAAGAGTGGGCGGACCCAACACTTGCCCTTCCTAGTTATGAAACCGCGGGGGCCGCAGGTGCTGACATCCGCGCGAATTTTCGCGTAGAGGATCGAGGGGCGGGTAAGACCATCGCCGCTGGTGAACGGGCGCTGATTCCGACGGGCCTCAGCATGGCGATCCCCGAAGGCTTTGAGGTTCAAATCCGTCCCCGCTCCGGCCTGGCTCTCAAAAACGGCGTCGCCCTCGTGAACGCGCCTGGCACCATAGACAGCGATTATCGCGGTTCGGTGGGCATTATCTTGATCAACCTCGGCTCAGACCCGTTTGAAATCACACACGGAATGCGAATTGCGCAAATGGTCGTTGCCCCTGCGATTCAAAGCTCTTTCATCTTGGTAGATAAACTCAATTCGACAGATCGTGGACGCGGCGGATTCGGATCAACGGGCACCGACGCATGATTATGGTCGCAGCAATGGCGGCGACGCTCTGGGGCATCGGCATGGCCATGGGAACCCCGCGGCAAGCGCGTTGGACGATGATTGGTTTGCTTCTTGTCGCGGTCATAGCGGTGCAGATCATTTTACCCGACGGCCATCCTTTGCGTGAAAATACCGGCGGGGATGCTCGGTTGTGGGGCCTCCTTCTGGGATTTGCAGCGATTGCCTTCGGCTATCGGATGCTGTTTCAGATGATCAAGGAAAAGGCGCAACCCGCACCTGAACCTCCAGTCCGAAGCGACAGTTTTTCTGAAACCGAACTTGATCGCTACGCGCGCCACATCGTCCTGCGCGAAATCGGCGGGCCGGGGCAGAAGGCCCTGCGTAATGCTAAGGTGTTGGTCATCGGGGCGGGCGGATTGGGCGCGCCTGCGCTTCAATACCTCGGAGCGGCTGGCGTTGGCACGATTGGTGTGATCGACGACGACACGGTAGAAAACGCCAACTTGCAGCGGCAGGTTATTCATGCGGATCAGCGGATTGGCGATCCAAAGGTGCAATCGGCCGCCGACGCCATTGTCGCGCAAAACCCTTTTGTAGATGTTAAAACCTATCATCGGCGACTAAATGCGGAGATCGCAGAGGAACTTTTTTCAGAATATGACCTAATCCTTGATGGCTGCGATAATTTCTCCACGCGATATTTGGTGAATGAAACTGCGGTGAAACTGGAAAAGCCGCTGATCGCTGCCGCCCTGACCCAATGGGAAGGGCAGATCAGCCTCTATGATCCATCGAAAGGTGGACCTTGCTACGCCTGTGTCTTCCCAACCGCCCCTGATCCCAGCCTTGTCCCGTCTTGCGCAGAGGCCGGCGTAATCGGCCCACTTCCAGGTGTGATTGGATCGATGATGGCGGTTGAGGCCGTCAAGGCGATCACCGGCGCGGGCGACACATTGCGTGGGCGGATGATGATTTACGACGCGCTTTACGCAGATGTGCGCACGATCGCGCTTAAGCCGCGCGCGGACTGTCCCATTTGTGATGGAAAAGGCGCGCGCTAGGCTGGCAAATCCGCCGTTTTGACACTAGCTCCTAAACAAAGGAGATCCGACATGACCAACCCGCTTTTGCAAGATTGGGACACGCCCTTTGGCCTGCCGCCGTTTAATTTGATCGAGGACGATCATTTTGCCCCCGCAGTGGATCAAGCATTGGACGAAGCACGCGCCAAGATCAAAGCGATCGGTGAAAATCCCGAGCCGCCCACTTTTGAAAACACAATTGAAGCGCTGGAATTGGCCGAGGTCGATTTGGGCAGAATCTTTGGTGTGTTTTATGGTGTCGCGGGTGCAGACAGCAATCCAAAGCGCGAAGAACTGCAGCGGGAGTTTGCACCGAAGCTCAGCGCTTTCGGATCGGAAGTGTCTGAGAACAAAGATCTGTTCCAACGGATCGATACCCTTTGGCAACAGCGCAACGCGCTTGACCTGACCGATGAACAGCAAAGGGTTCTGATGTTGTCGCGACGTGGATTTGTGCGCCAAGGCGCTCAGTTGGAAGGCGAGAAATCAGACCGTTTGCGCGAGGTGAAATCGCGTCTTTCTGTGCTGGGAACCGAGTTTACCCAGAACCTTTTGGCGGATGAACGCGATTGGTTCATGCCTTTGGCTGAGGCCGGCTTAGAAGGCTTGCCTGATTTCGTCATCGCTTCTGCCCGAGCCGTGGGTGCAGAAAAGGAAGCGGATGGCCCTGTTGTGACGCTCTCGCGGTCGTTGATTGTGCCGTTCCTGCAATTCTCGCCTCGGCGGGACCTGCGGCAAAAGGCGTATGAGGCGTGGGCTGCGCGGGGAGCAAATGGCGGCAAGACCGACAATCGCGGGATTGCAGCGGAGACGTTGAAATTGCGTGAGGAACGGGCGCAGTTGTTGGGGTATGACACCTTTTCTGACTACAAACTCGAAACCGAGATGGCGGGGACGCCCGACGCTGTTCGTGATCTGTTGATGCAAGTCTGGGCGCCGGCAAAGTCCAGCGCGGAGGCAGATGCAGACGTGTTGGAAGCCATGCTTCATAACGATGGGTACGAGGGGCCGTTGGAGGCCTGGGATTGGCGCTACTATTCCGAACTGCGGCGCAAGGCTGAACACGACCTCGATGAGGCAGAACTAAAACCCTACCTGCAACTCGACCGCATGATCGAGGCGTCATTTGCCTGCGCAAACCGCCTCTTCGGCCTTGAATTCGTGCCGCTGGACGAGACCAGCTACCACAATGACGTCCGTATTTGGAACGTCACGCGCGACGGTGCTCATGTCGCGGTCTTTATCGGGGACTACTTCGCGCGGGCTTCGAAACGGTCCGGCGCATGGTGTATGGCGATGCGTGCGCAGCAACGGCTTGCGGGTGACATTCAACCCCATGTGGTCAACGTCTGTAACTTCGCCAAACCACCAGAAGGCGAACCTGCGCTCCTGTCCTACGACGACGCCCGGACCTTGTTCCACGAATTTGGCCACGCTCTGCACCAGATGCTGTCGAATGTAACCTACGAAAGCATCTCCGGCACCTCTGTCGCCCGCGATTTTGTGGAACTTCCAAGCCAGCTTTATGAACATTGGTTAGAAGTCCCGGAAGTGCTCGCCGAATTTGCGACACATGCGGAAACCGGCCAACCGATGCCGAAAGATATGCTCGACCGGATGTTGGCGGCGGCGACCTATGACATGGGGTTCCAAACGGTGGAATACGTCGCCTCTGCGCTCGTCGATTTGGCGTTCCACGACGGGCCAGCCCCCGCCGATCCAATGCAAAAACAGGCTGAGGTACTGGAAGAAATCGGAATGCCCCACGCAATCCGTATGCGCCACGCGACGCCCCATTTTGCCCATGTCTTTGCAGGCGACGGTTATTCCAGCGGATACTACAGCTACATGTGGTCAGAGGTGATGGACGCAGACGCCTTTGCTGCGTTTGAAGAGGTGGGCGATCCATTCGACGCTGGTTTGGCGAAGAAACTGGAAGACACCGTTTTGTCATCCGGCGGCTCCGTCGATGCCAAAGAACTCTATGCAGCCTTCCGTGGTCGCCTTCCAGGCGTCGATGCTCTCTTGAAGGGAAGAGGGTTAGACAAAGCGGCCTAAGGCTCTTTCATCTTGGCCAAAAAACTCTCCCCGAAGGGCCGGGCCGATCTTTATTCCCTGACCTCGTCAGGGAGCACACCCCAAAGCTGGGCCTTTTGCGCCCAGCCGCGGTAGCCTCCAGCCGTCAGGCGGCACCAGTCGGTGTCGCATTCGCCAAGACGGGCAATCACGCCTGCTTCGAGAATTGCAGTCTCTAGCGCTTCAGTTTCAGGCCGCCGCAGCAAGCCAATCTGTTCTTCGATAATTACCGTACGGACGCCAGACAGCATGGTGTAATGCACCCAGCCTCCCAACCCGTCGCGATCGATCACGCGGCGCCAGTGGCCGTATTCTGCAACCACTTGAAGCGGCATGGATTTGCGTTGAAACACCCAATCGATCCGATGGCTGAGTGATGGACCACGGCGGACGTTGCTTTCGTTGGCTTTCAAAGACACGTAGCGGGGGAGAGGTAGATTGGTTTCAGGCCCTAAAGCTGGCGCCGGTGCAGGTGCATTGCTGGCTTGGGACACCTCTTGAGCTGATACCGCATGGGCCAAGCACATAGCCACGCCAAGCCAAAGCAATCGTCTCCAATTTGCCCTCATGGATGCCCTGATCCTTCTGCCGCTCAATTTTGTCGCGCGTGGGTTCTTGTGCCCCGCGTCATATGCGGGCAACCTGACAGGAAACGCGCACCTTGGGAAGCGACGAGAGGGGAAGAATGCCAAGCAGAAAGCTAAGTGTTGTTGTCACGCGACGGTTGCCGAGTGAGGTCGAGATGCGGATGTCAGAACTCTTTGACGTGACATTGCGCGAAGATGACACGCCGATGACCACGGATGAGTTGGCAGAGGCGATGGCCAATGCGGATGTCTTGGTGCCTACGATTACCGATCAACTTAACGCCGCTCTGCTGGCTCGGGCGGGTGATCGTTTGAAGCTGATCGCCAACTACGGTGCCGGTGTCGACAACATTGATGTGGCGACGGCCCGGCAACGTGGCATTCACGTCTCTAACACGCCCGATGTGATGACGGATGATACGGCCGATATGACCATGGGGCTGATCCTTGGCGTCACGCGCCGATTGGCAGAAGGGTTTCGGATCGCGCAGTCAGATGATTGGGGCGGTTGGGCGCCAACGGCCATGCTTGGCGGTCGGATCAAAGGGCGCCGTCTTGGCATTCTTGGCATGGGTCGGATCGGGCAGGCCGTTGCGCGTCGGGCTTCTGCCTTCGGGATGCAAGTGCATTATCACAATAGGCGGCGGCTTCGGCCTGAGGTCGAGGAGGATTTGGAGGCAACCTATTGGGAAAGCCTCGATCAAATGGTGGCGCGCATTGATGTGCTGTCGATCAATTGCCCGCATACGCCGTCGACTTTTCATCTGATGAATGCCCGCCGTTTGCGCCTTCTGAAACCCACCGCGGTTATTGTGAACACATCCCGCGGTGAAGTGATTGACGAAAACGCTTTGACCCGCATGATCCGTGCTGGCGAAATTGCGGGGGCGGGTTTGGACGTGTTCGAACGAGGGAATGAAATCAATCCACGTTTGAAGGCGCTCCCAAATGTGATCCTGCTGCCGCATATGGGGTCAGCGACTGTCGAAGGACGTATTGAGATGGGCGAAAAGGTTCTGATCAATATTAAGACCTTTGCCGATGGCCACCGCCCGCCGGATTTGGTCGTGCCCTCGATGCTTTGATCCGTAGCGCGCGACTGATCTTGTCGCAAAACGTTATCCGAAAGAACGAAAAGTCGGTTTCGCGACACAACGCGTCGGGTGGTTCTGACAGAGCGGGGCGGTTTTCGTCAATCTGTCGGCAACATCTGAATGAAGGGACTCACTCATGAAAACGCAGGTCAAAGCCCTTGTTGTTGGTGGCGGAGCTGTCGGCACATCCATTGCATACCACCTCGCCAAAGCGGGCTGGGACGACGTCATGCTGTTGGAACGGGATGAGCTGACCTCTGGGTCCACATGGCACGCAGCGGGTCTTTTGCCGCTCTTCAACATGTCCTACGCGACGACCCACATCCACAAGTATTCCGTCGATTTCTATAAAACGCTCGAAGAAGAAACCGGATTGAACGCCGGTTTTGCCGTTGTTGGCAACTTGCGTATGGCTCAGACGCAAGAGCGTATGGATGAATACATGCTCTATGCCTCAACGGCTGAGACATGCGACGTCCCTTACGAGTGGCTCACACCAGAACAAATCAAAGAACGCTGGCCGCTTATACGTACCGAAGACCTGAAGGGTGCGCTTTATCACAACACCGACGGTTACATTAACCCTGCGGATGTGACACAGGCGATGGCCAAGGGCGCACGCCAGCGTGGGGTTATGATCGAACGCAAATGGCAAGCGGATGGGTTCCATTGGAACGGGACGCATTGGGAAGTCACTTGCACGAAAATGGTTGAAAAAGGTGGCAACCTTGTTCCCTCTGAGGAGCAGATCGTCATCACAGCTGAGCATGTCGTGACAGCGTCTGGCAACCACGCGCAGACCACCGCCAAGAAGCTGGGCATTAAGATCCCTGCGATCCCGGTGGAACACCAGTTCATTGTGATGGATCAAGATCCGGAGCTGGTAAAGTATCGGGCCGAGGGTGGGCAAGAACACCCCGTTATCCGAGATGCTGATGCGCAGTCTTACGTGCGCGAAGAACGCGGTGGTTGGATTTTGGGTGTCTATGAAAAGAACGCGCCTGCGTGTTTCGAAAACGGTGTGCCAGACAGCTTCCGCGCCGATCTCTTCCCGCTCGATCTGGAACGGATCGAAGAGCAGTATATGGCCATGATCCATCGCGTGCCGTCCTGCGAGGAAAGCGGGTTGAAAGACGATTTCAACGGTCCAATTTGTTACACGCCTGACGGCAACCCGCTTGTCGGACCTGCGCCAGGTCTGCGGAACATGTGGCTTGCAGAAGGCTTCTCTTTCGGGATCACGGCGGCTGGAGGCACAGGCTACTACCTTGCCCAGATGATGGTTGAGGGAGAGGCCGAGATCGACATGGCCTCACTTGATCCGAAGCGTTACAGCCAGAACTGGATGACCACAGAATTTGCCGCGCGCAAGAACGAAGAGTGCTACGATCATGTCTACATCCTGCATCACCCTGATGAAGAACGCCCAGCCTGTCGTCCATTGCGTACAGCACCGGCATACGATCGTCAAAAAGCACGTGGTGCGCAGTTTGGTTGGGTGAACGGATGGGAGCGCCCGAACTACTACGGGCCTTTAGATGCGCCTGATAACTTTGACGAAGAAAGCCGGTCCTTCCGTCGCGGTGCATGGTGGCAATATGCGGTCGACGAAGCCAAGGCCATTCGTGAAGGCGTCGGCCTGATCGACGCAACCGCCTTCACCAAACATGTCGTCAAAGGCCTCGGAGCGACCGCATTCTTGGATTGGTTCACCTGTAACAAGCTGCCGAAGGTGGGCCGCATCAATCTGACCTACGCTTTGACGGCTGCGGGGACGACCCGCACGGAATACACCATCGTGCGGAATGGGGAGAACAACTACTACCTCGTTTCTGCTGGCGCTTGGACGGAATATGACGCTGATTTCATGTGCAAGGCTGCCGAAGATAAGGCGGACGAATTCGGCTATATCGAAATCCAAGATGTCACCACACAATGGGGCGTCTTCGCGATTGCGGGTCCAAAGTCTCGCGATGTGTTGAACGAGGTAATCAAGGACGCTGATCCGGCAACAGCACTCTCTAACAAGCGCTTCCCATGGCTATCGGCCCGAAAGATCGAGCTTGGCATGTGTCCGGTCAATGCGATCCGTGTGGCCTATACCGGTGAGCTTGGTTGGGAACTGCATCACCCGATTGAGATGCAGAACTATCTGTTCGATCTGCTAGAGGCAGCTGGTGAGAAGCACGGGATGAAGCTGGTTGGTGCGCGCGCGCAGAATTGGCTCCGTCAGGAAAAATCCTACCGAGCCTTCGGGACAGAGCTGGGCCGCGATGCGACCCCGCAAGAGGCGGATCTGCCGCGCTTTATTGATTTGGAGAAGGAGTTCCACGGCAAGGACGCGATGGTGGCAACAGGTGTCCGCTCCAAATGTGTAACGCTGCTGATCGATGGTCCTAATGATGCGGACCCATGGGGCCGTGAAGCGCTTTATCACGATGGCACGCGTGTCGGGCGTCTGACTTCTGGCGGATATTCTGTGGCTTTCGAAAAGAGCATTGGCATGGGCTATGTCCCGCCTGCGCTGGCTGAAGTTGGCACGAAGCTAAAGGTCAAGATGCAGGATAAGTTGTGGGATGCGGAAATCGTGCAGGACAGCCCTTACGATCCGAAGAACGAAGTGATCCGCAAGGACGGCTGAGCCTAGCGGAACCGGCTCGGAGACAAAGCTTCAACAACGTCGGCTGGCAGAGATGTCGGCCGACCAGTTACCAGTTCAGAGATCAACTGTGCCGCGCCATGGCTCGACTGCATCCCGTATCCGCCCTGACCTGCACACCAGATAAAGCTGGTTTCACTTGGTTCCGGTCCGAGGACCAATTGCCGATCCGGAGCAAAGGTCCGCAACCCGGCCCATGACGTGATCAGACGGGTTACAGGTTCGGTGACATAGCTTTCGTAGCGCGCGAAGCCTTCTGCCAAGATCACGTCATCGGAATAGGCGTCATGCGGGTCCATCGGGTCTTCATCAGCGGGAGAGACGATGAGCGCCCCTGCATCCGGTTTCGCATACCAGCTTTCTCCTGGGCCAAACGTCATAGGCCATTTCGATACATCGAGGCCCGCTGGCGCTGGGATACGGCCCATTGAGCGGCGATAGGGTTGCAGGCCAATCGTGGCCACACCCGCCATCTGAGCGATTTCGTCTGCCCAAGGGCCAGCTGCGTTGACGAGGCATTTCGCATCCAGATGAGTGTCGCCCATGGCTATCGTCCAGCCCCGCGGCGTCTTCTCGATTCCCGACACTTTTGATTTGATCAGGACCTCGGCGCCATTGCCTTTGGCTTGCGAGACAAATGTTTGGATCAACCGGTCGGTATCAATGTCCCACATAGCGCTGTGATGAGCCGCTCGCATGACGACATCACTGTTAACGATTGGGACCATACCAAGCGCGTCGTCCATCGATACTTCAGAGAGGCCAAGCGTGTGCATGTCGCCTTCAAAAGCGCTGTCTTCGTTCTTCTTGGCCAGCAAGAGAAGCCCACGCGGCGACAACACGTTAAAAGCAATATGACCGTCCTCGCTTGCTTCGGTAAGGGCCACTGTCGACGCCAGTCCGTAGTTCTTCTCAAAGGCGGCAGCGGAACGGCTAGAGGCATGGAGGGCAAGCGCATCTTCGGCCTCCAAGACTACGACCTTCCCCTGGTGCGAAAGATGCGCTGCCGCAGAGCACCCAGCGACCCCGCCGCCGATGATCAGGAAATCGATCACGCTTCTTCCAATCGGTCGGTTGCAGGCGCAGGCGTTGGCGTGAGGGCGCTCAGACGGCTATAGAGTTCGTCGGACATATCAAATTTCGCCGCGGTCAAAGAGGGCCTGAGTTGGTCCACGTTGCGGGCAGACACAATTGGGTTGGCATTATAGTAACTCCTCAGCACCCAAGAAACAGCAAGGCAAGCCGGGCTTACGGCGAGCTCGTTTGCAATCTCAGTCAAACCCTGCGCTGCCGCATGCATCCAATCTGGGCCATAACGCGCGGCATATCTGTGATCTTCTGACAACCGCCCTTTGCCGCCAGACGCATATTTTCCTGTCAACAATCCACCACCAAGAGGGGAATATGTGGCCGGTAAAATGCCTTGATCTGAACACATCGGCAGTAGCTCAACTTCGGCTTGCCGTTTCACAAGGCTATACATCGGCTGGAGTGCATCGATGTGGGTCTCAAACTGCGCCGCCACAGCTTGGGCTTTCATCACTTGCCAAGCCGCGTAATTCGACACGCCGATATGTCTGACTTTGCCTTCAGATTGCAGTTCGGCCAACGTCTCAAATGTTTCTTCCAAAGGCGTTTCAGCATCAAACCGATGCATATATAGCAAATCGACGTAGTCAGTATCCAACCTCTTCTGCGATATTGAAAACTGCTGTTTGATGTTCTCCGATCCGGAACCGCCGACATAGCCAACTTTCGTCGCAAGATAGATGTCTTCGCGGTTGTTCTTGATCAACTCACCGAGAATGGTTTCGGACGCCCCGCCTGTATAGGCAAACGCTGTATCAAAGTGATTGATGCCGGCCTCAAGCGCGTCATGAAAAAGAGCCTCACTTGCGGATTGATCCGCCGTGCCACCAAATTGCATAGCGCCGAAAATAAGCACCGAAGTCGGTTTGCCAGATACTGTTTGGAGAGGGCGTTTCATGCGCGCAGTTTTACGAAAACTACCGTATCGTCAATTCTCTTTTTTGGGAGGAAAGAACCCAACCGCTGCGGTACATCAACACAAAACTAGCAAACACGCAGCGGTTGGAAATTACTAAACAAAAAACTCATCACCCTTCGAGAACTGATGAACTGTTCAACCTGATAACAGGTGAGTTTTTAGTCAGATTTTAGGGGTTAGGGAACTGATCTAAATGGACAGGTTGGTCGCTTTTTTTGTGGTCAATCTAGCTATCAGAATCTGATTGTTGACCATTCGGCGAGCAAACACACTAAATACGGGATAAATTGGCCGTGTCATTTCTTTTTAGACTAACTTTTGGATAGTCGGGGCTAACCGGAGTTCGACTGTTTTCTGCGAACTGAAACATGGGATTTTGGAGGTGGTTTTCTCGAAAAGCTCCTGCCGCCACAATCGGAATTCAGGTTGGACCTAAAGCCAAAAGCGGCGACAGGGATACTAAGAACAAATTACTTGTCACCCTTCGATGAACTCGTAAAAAAGGTACTCTTTACCTAAGGGCAAACTACCCGTTTCGGCGGCCTGTCAGAACTGGGCTTTTGGGACAGTTTGTCGCGAATTTTAGGTATCAATCCATTCACCTGATGGCCTTCTGTTTCCGGTCAGGAACCAAAGGCAGGTTTTTCGCCCAAACGAGTCGTTTTAGTGATCCAAAAAAAAAGCGGGCCTACGGGCCCGCTTCGAAACATATCAGGGCAGGCTTACTGCGGAATCTCGCCGCTGACACCTTCAACGTAGAAGTTCATGCCTAGCAAATCGCCAACACCGATGACCTCACCTTCAGCCAACCAAGCAGAGCCATCCTGCTTGTTCAAAGGACCGGTGAAGGGGTGGTACTCTCCGGTACGCATGGATTCGATCAGAGCCAAAGCTTCTGCTTTCACGTCAGCCGGTACAACGTCTGAGATTTCGCCAATCTCAACCATACCAGTGTCGATCCCATCGAATGTGTCTTCGCTGACCCATGTACCATCGATAACCGCTTGTGTGCGCTCGATGTAGTAAGGCGCCCAGTTGTCGATGATGGAAGAGATGCGCGGCTCTGGGCCGAACTCTGCCATGTCGGATGCCTGACCGAACGTGTAAACGCCACCCGCAGCCTGAGCAGCTGCTTGCGGTGCGGTCGAGTCAGTGTGCTGCAGAACGATGTCAGCGCCTTGCTCAATCAGAACGTTTGCCGCTTCCGCTTCTTTCGCAGGATCGAACCATGTGTAGACCCAGATGATCTTGAACTCGACATCAGGGTTCACGCGGGATGCGTGGATGTATGCAGAGTTGATGCCACGGACCACTTCCGGAATTGGGAATGATGCGATGTAACCGATTATGTTGGATTCTGTCATGCGGCCTGCGATGTGGCCTTGCACTGCGCGGCCTTCGTAGAAGCGTGCAGAGTAGGTGGACACGTTGTCCGCGCGCTTGAAGCCTGTTGCGTGCTCAAACTTCACATCTGGGAACTTGGCAGCCACGTTGATCGTTGGGTCCATATAGCCAAAAGACGTTGTGAAAATCAGGTCAGCGCCTTCCAGTGCCATCTGTGTCATCACACGCTCTGCGTCCGCACCTTCCGGAACGCTTTCGACGTAGACAGTTTCAACTTGATCGCCGAATTCTTCTTCGACAGCCAGCAGTCCTTGGTGGTGTTCATATGTCCAGCCGCCGTCGCCGATTGGGCCGACGTAGACAAAACCAACTTTGGTTTTCTCGTGGCCATCTGCCGCTGCTCCAGTGGCGAGGCCTGCGGCCAAAGCAACACTGGTAAGTAGTGTTTTGAGTTTCATGTTTTCTCCCCTGTGGTGGTCGTACGCCTCAACGTGAGGCGTGAAAGATTCGTCCCAGCGAACCGGGTGCGCGTCCGGCTGACATAATAACCAGAACGACGATGGTTGCTAGGTATGGTGACATTGAAAGATATTCGACAGGAATTGCCAACCCGGCAGCCTGTAAGTTTAGCTGCAAAACCGTGACCCCGCCAAACAAATAGGCACCCAGCAAAAGCCGTCCCGGACGCCAGCTCGCGAAGACGACGATGGCCAAAGCGATCCAACCGGCGCCAGCGGTCATGCCTTCGGTCCATTGCGGCACGCGTACGAGGCTGAGGTACGCGCCGCCAAGCCCGGCACAGGCTCCACCGAACATGATCGCAGCCATCCGGATTCGGATCACCTTATAGCCGAGCGCATGGGCGGCATCGTGGTTTTCCCCGACAGCACGCAAGACCAATCCGAGGCGCGAATACTTCAGGAAAGCCCAAACGCCGAGGCAGATCAAAAGGCCGACGTAGACCATTGGGTCGTGCTGGAAGACGATGGGGCCGATGATCGGGATGTCGCCCAAAAGCGGGATATGCCAATCGGGGAACTCCGGTCCTTTGATCCCAATGTAGCCTTGTCCGATCAGAGATGAGACACCAAGGCCAAAGAGCGTGAGGGCCAGTCCCGTCGCGACTTGGTTCGACAGCAAGTATTGCGTCAGGACACCAAAGAGGACCGATAGTAGTGCTCCGCCAATAGCCGCGCCCAAGAAGCCAAGCCAAGGCGATCCTGTGTTGACGGCGACGACAAAGCCGCAAACAGCGCCGGTGATCATCATGCCCTCGACGCCGAGGTTCAGGACGCCCGCGCGCTCGACCACGAGTTCACCTATGGCGGCGAGCAGGATAGGGGTTGCCGCCACCATGAGGGACGCAAGCAGGAGGACGGGGTTGATTGCTGAAAGGTCCATTACGGGGTCCTTAAGTCAGATAAAAATATAAGCCGGGCACACCGACCAAAGCGATTGGGAAGAAAAACCCAGCGACTTGCTCAGTAGCAGCCCAGCGTGTTCGACCCTCAATTTTGTACCTACCGACGATGGCGTCGATCACAGCCGCAAACACGATGACGGGTGGTGCAATGCTAGTAAGAAGCGCGGCAAGCCCTAGACCCAAACCGACCAAAGGGATCATTGCGATCAAGATAGCCGCAAGGACAGTTCCCGCAAAAAATCCGGACCAAAAGTCAGCCCTTGAACGACTTCTTGTGGCCATCATGCTGCGGCCCCCTGTCCAATTCGAATGCGGTAGTTGGTGAGAACGTCGACAGCGAGCAAGAAGAACAACAGCATCCCTTGCAGCATCTGGATCGCCGCTGCCGGCAACCCGAGATTCGACTGCGCTATCTCACCACCGATGTAGGTCAGCGCCATCAAGCCGCCCGCCAGCAAAATGCCAATCGGGTGCAACCGGCCCAAGAACGCGACGATGATCGCTGTGAAGCCGTAGCCAACGTTAAAATCGATACTGATCTGACCGCTTGGGCCTGTCACCTCAAAGAGGCCAGCCAGTCCTGCGAGCGCGCCCGACAGCCCCATACAGATCAAGATCAACCGGCCCGGATTGATCCCCGCGAAAGTTGCAGCACGGGGGCTTTGGCCAGAGAGTTTCACTTGGAAGCCAAAGATGTGACGGCTGAGCGCGACATAAGCGAAAATCACAGCGATGAAGGCCGCGACAACGCCCCAGTGCATCCCTGAACCGGCAATCAGTTCATTGTTTGCAGACGACGACCATTGCGCCAAGTTCCGCGACCCGGGGAAGCCCAACCCATCTGGGTTTCTCAGCAGGCCCAAGGCCATGGAAGCCAACAGCTGTTCGGCCACATAAACCAGCATGAGCGAAACAAGGATCTCGTTGGTCCCAAACTTCACCCGTAAGACGCCTGGGATCATGGCCCAGGCCCATCCGCCCAAGGCTCCAGCAAGCACCATCAGCGGGAAGATCAGACGTGTTTCAGCCGGATAAAGCGCGAGCCCTGCGGCCGCACCACAAATCGCGCCAACAATATACTGCCCTTCTGCACCGATGTTCCAAATGCCTGCGCGGAAGCCGAACGACAAGCCAATGGCAATCAAGACTAAGGGCGCCCCTTTGATCAGCAATTGTGGTCGATAGAACCAAGAAAATTCTGAGAAAAGCGGATCAAGGAAGATCGTGCGGATCACCCCAATCGGGTTCTTGCCTAGGGCTGCGAACAGAATACCGCCGAAAACCATCGTCAAGGCGACCGCCAAGAGGGGCGTTGCAAAGGTCCACGCACGCGAAGGCTGCGGCCGTTTTTCCAACCTAAGCATGGGCCGCCTCCATATCATGAGCACCGCCCAGCATGAGGCCAATCTCTTCGACCGTCAGTCCGGCAGCCGGACGCGGCTCCGATAATCGTCCTTCGTTCAACGCGGCGAACCGGTCGGAGATTTCCATCAGCTCATCCAAATCCTGACTGATGCAAATCACAGCAGCCCCCTTAGCCGCCAGATCAAGGATCGCCTGCCGGATGGCCGCAGCCGCGGCAGCGTCCACGCCCCATGTCGGTTGGTTCACAACAAACACGTCCGGGTCTTGCAAAATCTCTCTGCCAATGACGAACTTTTGCAGGTTGCCGCCGGAAAGTGACCGCGCGGCGTTTTCTGGCCCCGGCGTGCGCACGTCAAACGTCGAAATCACGTCCTCCGCAAAGGCCTTTGCCTCTTTCCATTTCAAGAACCCGCGCTGGGCTAGTGATTTGCGCGTCACCCCTGTCATCACGGCATTCTCAGTCAGGCTCATATCCGGCGCGGCTGCATGGCCCATCCGTTCCTCCGGCGCGGCCAACAATCCCATGGCGCGCCGCGCATTCGGGGCAAGTTGACCAACTGGCGTGCCGCGAAGTTCCACCATCCCTGCGGCTGTTTTCATTTCACCCGATAGGGCGGCCACCAGTTCGTCTTGTCCGTTGCCGGCGACACCACCGATGCCCAAAACCTCGCCAGTCTGCACCGTGATGTTCAGATCTTTCAGAGCCGTGCCAAACTGATGCGGGGCTGGGGCCGAAAGCGCCTTGAGCGCCAAAACCGTTTCGCCTGTGTCCGCCGTAGCTTTTTCCGGCACGTGAAGCGACGCACCGACCATCATCTCCGCCATATCCCGTGCCGAGGTCTCTCGCGGATCACAGGTGCCAACCACGGCCCCCAATCTCAGCACGGTTGCGTTTTCGCAAAGCGCGCGAATTTCTTCCAACTTATGCGAAATATAAAGGATCGCGGTGCCTTCTTCAGACAGCTGGCGCAGCGTTTGAAAGAGAATTTGAACCTCTTGCGGCGTCAAAACACTGGTCGGTTCGTCCATGATCAAGAGTTTCGGGTCTTGCAGAAGGCAACGAATGATCTCCACCCGCTGACGCTCCCCTGCAGAAAGATCACCCACAATCCGATCAGGGTCCAACGGCAGCCCGTATTTCTCTGACACTTCACGGACGCGTGCCGCCACTTGTCGTTGGGGCGGAGGATTCTCCATCCCCAAAGCGATATTCTCAGCCACATTCAACGCATCAAAAAGAGAAAAATGTTGGAACACCATCGCCACCCCAGCCGCGCGCGCGGCCCGAGGCTCCGGCGGTATGAACTCCGCGGCATTGAGTTCCATCCGGCCCGTATCTGGCTTCACCAGCCCGTAGATTGTCTTGACCAAAGTGGATTTCCCCGCACCGTTTTCCCCCAAAAGTGCGTGAATTTCGCCTTTTTGGATTTCAAACGATACATTGTCGTTCGCGACGACGCCCGGATAGGCCTTGGTCAGCCCCTCCAGTTTCAATAGCGTCCCTGTCATCCTGTCCCCATTGCCCCCCGGCGTTCTTCAGTGTTCAGCATCGCCATTGCGACGCCAATTGCAATCTCTTGCGGGTGTTTTCCTAAGCTGGGGTCGCCAATTGGGCAGGCGATGCGTGCAATTTGATCAGCAGAATGCCCCAGATTTGCAAGCCTACGCTTAAACCGCGCCCATTTTGTCGCCGACCCGATCAAACCAACGGACCTAAACCGATGGGACAGCACCGCATGGCATAAGGCGAGGTCCATCTCATGCGAATAGGTCAGAATCAGATGCTCCGCCGTGTCAGGAGCATGGCGCAGGACCTGCGTGGGATCAGCCGCCACTAACGGGTTAACATTGTCGGGGATGTGGTCTGGGAACCGATCGGCACTTGTGTCGACCCATGTGATCTCGATCTCAGGCAAAGGCGACAGAGTCGCTATCAAAGCCCGCCCTACATGGCCCGCACCATAGATCCAAATGGGCCGAGTGCTTTGACTCACGCGTTCCACGATCCAGCCGTTTTTCAGAATCGGCAGCCTGTCAGCCGTTGGGATGTCACCGGCGACCGCGTTGACACGGCGCGCGCAGATTTCCCCGTCTGAAACAGACCCTTCACTAAAAACCTCCGTCACAAGCGTCACGCTGCCGCCGCAGCACTGGCCCAAACTCGGGCCAAGCGGAATGGTCTTAACGCGGCTCTCGCCTTCCGACATGTCTCTGGCCTGCTTCGCGGCTTCCCACTCCAATGCACCGCCACCGATGGTACCAGACTGTCCATCAACCCAAACCAACATTGAGGTTCCGGCTTCACGCGGGACCGATCCAGCGGTTTTTGCCACCAAAACCCGTGCGACCTTTCCATGCTTTGTAATCGCGTGGTTCAGCGCGTCTCGATCAAAGGTCATCCGCGGGTCCGCCTAACGGCTGCCAACACTTCTTCTGCTGTGGCGGGAGCCTGAAGATCAGGATAGTTAGGCCCGCAGGACCCGACTGCATCGCTCAAGGCCAGGTAAGCCGAAATTCCCAACATAAATGGCGGCTCACCGACGGCTTTGGATCGGTAAATCGTTTGTGCCGGATTGGGTGCATCCCAAAGTGCAACGTTGAAAACGTCCGGCCGGTCCGAACAGGCAGGGATTTTGTAGGTCGACGGTGCATGGGTCCGAAGTCGGCCCTTATCGTCCCAGACCAACTCTTCTGTGGTGAGCCAACCGGCACCTTGCACATAGCCGCCCTCGACTTGACCAATGTCCAAGGCAGGGTTCAAGGACGCCCCTGCATCATGCAAGATATCCGCCCGCAAGATCCGGTTCTCGCCGGTCAGCGTGTCGATCACCACCTCTGTCACTGCACAGCCTTGAGCGAAATAGAAGAACGGCCGCCCCTGACCTTTGATCCGATCCCACGACAAATCCGGCGTCTTGTAGAACCCTGTGGCCGAGAGGCTGACCCGCGACTGATAGGCAAAGCTCGCTGCTTCGGCAAAGCTCATCACCCGTTCGCCAACATGCACCTCACCATCCTCAAACCGCACCGCATCCGCGCCAACCGCAGCATCCAACGCCAAGGCCTCGGTCATCCGCGCACGGATCACATCGCAGGCTTGCATCACGGCCATCCCGTTCAGGTCAGACCCTGACGATGCCGCCGTTGCGGAGGTATTGGGCACTTTGCCAGTATCCGTCGCCGTGATTTTCACGGTCTCCAACGGTACCCCGAACCGGGAAGCCGCCACCTGCGCGACCTTTTGGAACAACCCTTGCCCCATCTCGGTCCCGCCATGGTTCAGATGGATTGACCCATCTTGATAGACATGCACCAAGGCTCCCGCCTGATTGAGATGGGTCAGTGTAAAGGAAATCCCGAACTTCACCGGTGAAAACGCGATCCCGCGTTTCAAAATCGTCTGCTGTGCATTCCACGCGGCAATCTCTCGCCGCCGCACCTCATAGTCAGAGGTCACCAGCAAGGCATCCGTCATCCCGTCCAGAATGAAATCCGTCACCTCCATCCCATAGGGTGTCGTGCCTGTCTTTTGAGCTGAAATACCTGCGGGGGAGGGGGCATCGCCCTCGAGGGCAGCAGCCCCCAAATCGCTGACGTGGGCAGCAGCCCCCAAATCATCGGCTTCGGCGGCAGCCCCCATCTCCGGGTAATAATTGCGCCGCCGCACCGCGACCGGATCAAGGCCCAACTCATGGGCGACAGCATCCATGACACGCTCAATGCCCAAGACACCCTGAGGCCCGCCAAACCCTCGAAAGGCCGTGGCGCTTTGGGTGTTGGTCTTTAAACGATGCGATGTGATCCGCGCGGCGGGCAAATCATAAGCGTTATCGGCATGTAGCATCGCCCGATCCGCAACTGGCAAAGACAAATCCATCGCCCAACCGCAGCGCGTATACTGCGTGAAATCAACAGCATGAACACTACCATCGGCATCAAACCCAACATCATAGTCGATCCTGAAATCATGCCGCTTGCCGGTGATCATCATATCATCGTCGCGGTCATACCGCATTTTACAGGCCCGTCCCGTGGCGCGCGCTGCTACGGCGCAGGCCACCGCCAGAGCATTGCCTTGGCTTTCCTTGCCGCCAAATCCGCCGCCCATCCGACGGACTTCACAACGCACCCCGTGCATCGGAATCCCCAAAGCCTCTGCGACTTTGTGCTGTATCTCGGTTGGATGCTGAGTCGAGGATTGGACGACCATATCGCCGTTTTCCTGTGGCAGCGCCAACGCGGCTTGACCTTCCAGATAGAAATGCTCCTGCCCACCCAGCTCAAAAGACCCCGTTAATCGGTGGGGTGCGGCGTCTAAGGCCGGGACCACATCGCCTTTTGCCCAAATCCGCGGTCCGTTTTCAAAGCGGCTATCCGCGGCCAAGGCCTCCTCTACAGTCAAGATCGGCGTTTCTTCCTCTATCTCAATCTTGCCCAACCGTGCCGCTTTGCGCGCGGCCAGATGGCCTTTTGCGATCACCAAAAAGATGGGCTGTCCAACGTAATGAACAGTTCCATCGGACAACAAAGGCTCATCATGTGCAGAGGGCGAGACGTCATTCGCGAAGGGCAAATCATCAGCGACCAACACTTCGACCACGCCTTCCGCCGCGCGAACAGCCGACAGGTCCATCGAGGTGATCTGCCCGCGCGCCACCTCTGACAGGCCAAATGCGAGGTGTAAGCTACCCGCTGGTATCGGGACGTCGTCAATATAGCGCGCTGCGCCTGTCACATGCAGTTTCGCCGCATCATGGGGGAGGGGTTTTGCAATGCTCATGGCGATACCTCCAACACATTGACCGAAGCACCGGAGCTTTCGGCAAAATACCGGCGTAGCATGTTCTCCGCCGCCTCTAACCGATAGGCAGCGGAGGCCCGCATATCCGTCAAAGGCGTGAAGTCATCTTTGAAACAACTCACGGCGGCCTCAACCGTGTCCCTGTCCCAAGGCTTGCTAACCAACGCGGCCTCAACAGCAGATGCGCGTTTCGGAATGCCCGCCATCCCGCCAAAAGCGATCCGTGCTTCGGCGACCGAACCGGCTTCAACACGCACATTGAAGCATCCGCAGACGGCAGAAATATCCTGATCGAACCGCTTGCTTAGTTTGTAACAGCGCAAAGCATCTTGCCCCAAAGGCACGCGCGCACCGGTTACAAATTCACCGAGCGTGCGATTCTGTTTGCCGTAGTCGATAAAGAAATCCTCAATCGGCATTTCCCGTCGCGCTTTCCCTTTGCGCAACTTCAGAGTAGCGCCCAAAGCGATCAATGCGGGCGGGTTGTCACCGATGGGGGAGCCGTTGGCGATGTTTCCACCAATCGTCGCTGCATTGCGCACCTGAACAGAGCCATAGCGCCGGATCATCTCAGCATAGGAAGGATAATCTTCGCGGACCGCCTCCAACACATCCGTCATGGTGACGCCCGCGCCAAACGTGAACTCTGTTTCTGAACGCGTGATCTGTTTCAGTTCGGCGCATTTGTTCAGAAAGGCAACCTCTCCCAAATCGCGAAACTGCTTCGTCACCAAAAGCCCTACGTCGGTCGCGCCTGCGATCAACGTTCCTTCGGGGTGCGCCTCATACCACGCCGCAAGCTCGTCTTCTGTATGCGGCGCGAAGGCTTGCGGCGCGACGTCGATCGGCTGATCCTCAACCCACTCCGGTACATCCTGTTCCTGCGTCGCTTGGGCAGCGCGAATGATCGGAGCGTAGCCGGTGCAGCGACATAAGTTCCCCGCCAGTTGGTCGTCGTGATCCGTCGCGCCATTGCGATGCGCCACAGCCATCGACATCACAAACCCTGGCGTACAGAACCCGCATTGGGAGCCGTGGTGGCTGATCATCGCCTTCTGCACCGGATGCAACTCACCCTTTGGCCCGCTCAACCCTTCGACCGTGCGGACTGCCTTTCCATGCAGTTGCGGCAAAAACAGAATGCAGGCGTTCAAAGCCCGCGCGCCCTGATCGTCCGTTACCATCACCGTGCAGGCGCCGCAGTCACCTTCGTTGCAGCCTTCCTTGGTCCCGCACAAATCCTCATCTTCGCGCAGCCACTCTAATAGGGTGCGCGTGGGCGGTGCGTCCACTTCAACGGTCTCTCCATTCAGAAGAAACGTAACAGTCATTATGTAAGCCCGCCGCCTTACCAGATGGTTCAGGGTTCCGCTCAGCGTCGATGCGGCGTAGACGCGTAAGCCCCTTTTGGTGGAATGAAACCAAGGGAGGGTGGTTTTGGCAAGGAAAAATGCGAATGAACTGCGAACAGCGACCGTGTAGCTTTTGGTTTGCCCTTTGTTTAGGCGCCAGTACTCGCGTCTTTTTAGGCGCTAATCCTCGCGCCCTTCGCGCAGTGTTGTCTGCCAAGCCAGCCACCCTTGCACTTCAAGGATCGGAGCCATAGAAATTTGACAGGTCCGGACCCGACCGCGTTTGATTGACCGGACCAAGCCGCTGGCCTCTAGCACATTCAGGTGACGCATGAACGTCGGCAGTGCCATATCGTGGGGCGCATGGAGCTCACTGACGCTCGCCTGACCCAGAATCAGCCTCTCCACCACAGCGCGACGTGTGGGATCGGAAAGGGCCGCCAATATAGTTGATAGTGAATCGCTCATTTCAACAGTTTCAATGGCTTAGCGCGGGACGTCAATACACTTAGCTTTTTCACTAACCATTCTCAGCTTTCCCCGACCCAAACCACAACATATGGTGGTTTTTATGTCTGATCCGCGATTCATCCACCTACGCCTCCACACTGAATATTCCCTGCTTGAAGGGGCTGTACCAGTCAAAAAACTCGCAGGGCTGTGCGCCAGCGCGGACATGCCGGCGGTCGCTATTACAGACAGTAACAACATGTTCGCAGCTTTGGAGTTTTCCGAATACGCGGCAGGTGCTGGGGTACAGCCGATCATTGGCTGTCAGGTCGATCTGACCTACCTGCCCACCGAGCCGGGCAAACGCGCGCCTGATCCAGCAGCGGTGGTTCTGCTGGCGCAGAACGAAACCGGCTACATGAACCTGATGAAGCTGAACTCCTGTGCCTATCTCGACGCTGAAGGGCAACTGCCTCAAGTCACCGTGGACGAGTTGGCACAGCATCATGAGGGGATCATCTGTCTCAGCGGCGGCCCCGATGGCCCCATTGGTCGCCTTTTGCAACAAAGCCAGCGTGCGAAAGCTGAAACTCTGCTAGACCGACTCGCAACGATTTATCCCGACAGGCTCTATGTTGAATTGCAACGCCACCCGGGCGAGGGCGGGCAGCCCGAGGCCGAACGCCTTTCTGAACGTGGCACTATCGAGATGGCTTATGCTAAAAACCTGCCACTTGTAGCAACCAACGATGTCTACTTCCCAAAGACTGATCTTTACGAAGCCCACGACGCGCTAATCTGCATCGCAGAGGGCGCTTACGTCGATCAACAAGAGTCGCGCCGCCGTCTGACCGCGCAGCACTATTTCAAGTCGCAGCAAGAAATGGTGACGCTTTTCGCCGACCTGCCGGAAGCCATCGAGAACACTATCGAGATCGCCAAGCGGTGTGCGTTCAAAGCCTACAAACGCGATCCGATCCTACCGAAATTTGCCGATGATGAGGTCGCGGAACTTCGCCGCCAAGCGCAAGAGGGATTGAAATATCGCCTGTCGATCATCGAACATGCGGCGCCGGTTGAGGAATACGAAAAACGCCTCGATTTCGAACTGGGCATCATCGAAGGCATGGGCTTCCCCGGCTACTTCCTAATCGTTGCTGACTTTATCAAATGGGCAAAGGATCACGACATTCCGGTTGGTCCTGGCCGTGGGTCTGGCGCTGGTTCGCTCGTCGCCTACGCCTTACTGATCACCGATCTTGACCCATTGCGGTATTCGCTGCTGTTCGAACGCTTCCTCAACCCCGAACGTGTGTCGATGCCAGACTTCGACATCGACTTCTGTATGGACCGCCGCGAAGAGGTAATCCGCTACGTTCAGGAGAAATATGGGCGCGACAAAGTTGGGCAGATCATCACTTTCGGTGCTTTGCTTTCCAAAGCCGCGGTCCGCGACGTAGGGCGTGTGTTGCAAATGCCCTACGGCCAGGTGGATCGCCTCTCAAAGATGATTCCCGTCGAAGGCGTCAAGCCTGTCAGCATCGAAAAAGCGCTCGCTGATGAGCCACGCCTGCGCGAAGAGGCGAAAGCCGAGGAGGTCGTCGATCGTTTGCTGACCTACGCCCAACAGGTCGAGGGGCTGCTGCGAAATGCTTCCACCCACGCGGCGGGTGTGGTGATTGGTGACCGTCCGCTTGATGAGCTTGTGCCGCTTTACCAAGACCCGCGCTCCGATATGCCCGCGACCCAGTTCAACATGAAATGGGTGGAACAAGCTGGGTTGGTGAAATTCGACTTCTTGGGCCTGAAGACGCTGACCGTGATCCAAAACGCCGTCGATCTGATCCTGAAATCTGGCCGCGACCTGCATGTGACTGCGGATGGCACCGAACTCTTCCAGCCGCCCGAAGGCGCAATTAACGACATCGGCGCGATCCCTCTGGATGACGAAAAATCCTACGCCCTCTATTCCGCCGCCAAAACCATCGCGGTGTTCCAAGTGGAATCGAGCGGCATGATGGATGCGCTGAAGCGTATGAAGCCGACTTGTATCGAAGACATCGTCGCGCTTGTGGCCCTCTATCGCCCAGGCCCGATGGAGAATATCCCGACCTATTGCGAGGTGAAGAATGGCCAGAAAGAGCTGGAGTCGATCCACCCGCTAATCGATCATATCCTGAAGGAAACCCAAGGCATCATCGTCTACCAAGAACAGGTGATGGAAATCGCGCAGGTCATGGCGGGCTATTCCCTTGGCGGGGCTGACCTTTTGCGTCGCGCGATGGGTAAAAAGATCAAAGAGGCGATGGACGCCGAACGCCCGAAATTCGAAGCAGGGGCCAAAGAAAACGGGGTTGAGCCGAAAAAGGCGCGAGAGGTCTTCGACCTGCTCGAGAAATTCGCCAACTACGGCTTCAACAAATCGCACGCTGCCGCCTATGCCGTGGTCAGCTATCAGACGGCTTGGCTCAAGGCGAACCATCCGGTGGAGTTCATGGCCGGTGTGATGAACTGCGATTTGCACCTAACCGATAAGCTGGGCGTTTATTTCCAAGAGGTCAAAAAGGGCCTCGGCATCGACTACATCCCGCCCTGTGTGAACCGGTCTGAAGCCACCTTTGACGTCCAGGATCAAAAACTCGTCTACGCGCTGGGCGCTTTGAAAAACGTCGGTGTTGAGGCGATGAAACTGATCACCGAAGCACGCGGCGACAAGGAGTTCGTGAACCTCTTCGACTTCGCCCGCCGCGTCGATCTGCGTCGCGTGGGCAAGCGTCCGTTGGAAATGATGGCGCGGGCAGGGGCGTTTGACATCCTCGATCCAAACCGCCGTCGCGTGATGATGTCGCTTGATGCGCTCTCTGCTTATTCCGCCGCGATCTTTGATCAAAAAGCCTCCAACCAAGTCTCGCTTTTCGGCGAAGCGGGCGACGATCTGCCCGAACCACGCCTTATGGGCGGCGACGATTGGTTGCCAGCCGAACGCCTTGCCGAAGAATTCAAAGCCATCGGCTTCTATCTCTCTGGCCACCCGCTCGATGACTACATGGCCTCGCTCAAGCGCAAGCAAGTGCTGACACTCGACGACGTCACCGCCAAAGCCGAACGAGGGGCTTGCATCGTCAAAATGGCGGGCACAGTTTCGGGTCGGCAAGAACGCAAATCCGCCCGCGGCAACCGGTTCGCTTTTGTTCAACTGTCCGATCCCACCGGCCAATACGAAGTCACCATGTTCTCGGACACGCTAGAAGCGGCCCGCGAACACCTCGACACCGGCAGCCAAGTGGTCATTCAAGCCGAAGCAACGATGGAGGCAGATCAACTCAAGCTCCTCGGTCGTTCCGTTTCCCCCATCGATATCGCCGTCACGGACGTTAGCAACGCGGGCCTCCGGCTCTACCTTGAAGAACCAACTGCGATCCAATCCGTCGCCACGATCCTTGAGAACGCAATTCGCGACGGTGTCAAAGGCGGCCGCGGCCCGATCTATTTCTGCCTAATGAATGACGACCTACCCGGAGAGGTCGAGATCGACCTCGGCGATGATTTCCCAGTGAACCCACAAATCAAAGGGGCGCTTAGGTCGCTTGGCGGTGTCATAGAAGTCGAGGAGGTCTAAAGCTCTTTCACCTTGGCCAAAAAATCCCCTGGCGGCTGGTCAGATCACCAATGCGGCGGCTTCTGATCTGCCAATGGCACGGACCCACCGCCTTCAAACTCGCGACTGGCTTCTCGCTCCATCAGCATCGCAATACGCTTTTGCGCGAGCGCCAACTCCGTCGCCTGTTGTGCTACGATGTCAGACAACTCATCCACAGAGCGGGTCAGGTGAGCGATTTGTTCTTCAAGATCAGTCTGGGCCATGGCTTGCATGTAGCACGCACGACTTCTGTCCCACAACAGCGTTGCCCCCTTCGTCCCGCCACGCTAAACGGCGGTCAGAAACGTCAACCCTAAGGACAGCACATGGCCAAGGTCAAAAAGCAGCCCCGTCCCAAGGCGCAGACCCCGAAAGGGTTCCGCGACTATTTTGGTGCGGAAGTGGTGCAGCGCACCGAAATGCTCAGCAAGATCGCCGGTGTGTACCATCACTACGGGTTTGAGGCGCTGGAAAGCTCTGCGGTAGAAACGGTGGAGGCCTTGGGTAAGTTCCTGCCTGATGTGGATCGACCGAATGAAGGTGTGTTTGCGTGGGAAGAGGATAACGATTGGCTCGCCCTTCGCTATGATCTGACGGCCCCTTTGGCGCGGGTCTACGCGCAGTTTCGCAACGATCTGCCGACCCCTTATCGTCGCTATGCGATGGGGCCGGTTTGGCGCAATGAAAAAACAGGTCCGGGCCGTTTCCGCCAGTTTTATCAATGTGATGCGGATACGGTCGGCGCGCCAACCGTGGCTGCGGATGCAGAGATTTGCGCGATGCTCTCTGATACGCTTGAGGTCGTTGGCATCCCACGCGGCGACTACAAGATCAGCGTCAACAACCGCAAGGTTCTGAACGGTGTGATGGAAGTCGCGGGCGTGCTTGATCCGTCCGATCCCGACAAATTCGCAAGCGAGCGCGGGATCGTTCTGCGTGCCATTGACAAGCTCGACCGCCTTGGCACCGATGGTGTCCGCGCGCTACTCGGCGAGGGCCGCAAAGATGACAGCGGCGACTTCACAAAAGGCGCGGGGCTTTCGGTGGAACAGGCCGAGATTGTCATGGGCTTCATGGATGCGCGTCGTGATACCGGGGCCGCCACAGTCGCGCGTCTGATGGAACTGGTGACGGGTTCGCAGACCGGGACCGACGGTGTGAACGAGCTTGAAACCATCGCGACGCTTCTCGATGCGCAAGGCTACGGCCCCGACCGCATCGTCATAGACCCTGCTGTAGTGCGCGGTTTGGGCTATTACACTGGCCCGGTATATGAGGCTGAACTGACCTTTGAGGTGCAGGATGAAAAGGGCCGTCCGCGCAACTTCGGCTCTGTCTCTGGCGGTGGCCGCTACGATAACCTCGTCAAACGCTTCACCGGCCAAGAGGTTCCCGCCACCGGCGTTTCGATCGGTGTGGACCGTCTGCTTGCCGCGCTTCACGCGAAGGGGCGTTTGACCAAAGAGACGACAGGTCCCGTTATCGTCACCGTTATGGATCGCGACCGCATGGCGGACTATCAGGCCATCGTGGCAGAGCTGCGCAATGCGGGCATTCGGTCAGAGGTGTATCTGGGCAATCCAAAGAACTTCGGCAATCAGCTGAAATACGCAGATAAGCGCAATTCTCCCGTCGCGGTCATACAAGGCAGCGATGAAGCGGATCGCAGTGTCGTTCAGATCAAAGACCTGATCCTTGGCGCAAAGATCGCTGAAAGCGCCAGCCCAGACGAATGGAAAGACCGCCCGCAGCAATTTGAAGTGGCGCGCTCGGACATGGTCGCAAAGATCAGAGAGATTTTGGACGGTCAGGACGGATGACCACTACCGAACAAATTCTCTGCAGGGCGGAGGCGCTGAGAGCTCAGTTCGCCGACCTCGGTGGGCAGGTTGTGAATGCGGATGTATTGCAACCGGCTGAGACGTTGCTTGATCTCTATGGCGAAGACATTCGCGCGCGGGCTTATGTCACCAGCGACCCTCTTCGCGGTGAAATTATGCTTCGGCCGGACTTCACGGTTCCGGTTGTGCAAATGCACATGGAAACCTTCGCTGAACCCGCGCGCTACACCTATTCCGGCGCGGTGTATCGTAAGCAAGAACATGATGCGTCCCGCGCCAACGAATATATCCAAGTCGGGTATGAGGTGTTTGATGGTCAAGACATTGCCGGTGCGGATGCCGAAGTCTTTGCCGCAATTTCAAAGGCTGTCGAGGGCCTCCCGCTCCGTTCTGCAACCGGCGACATCGGGCTGCTGACAGCGGCCATCAGTGGCCTCAAAACAAGCGATGCCCGCAAGGCTGCATTGCTGCGTCATCTCTGGCGCCCTAGGCGGTTCAAGTCACTGTTAGACCGGTTCTGCGGGAGAACCCCGACACCGAAGTTCCGCACGAAACTTTTGGCGGCGGATGACCCGTTTGAAGGGGCTTGGGCAGATATCAGTTTGCGCAGCCGGTCAGAGGTCAACGCGCGGATCGAAGCCCTGCGCGATGATGCCAAAACGCCCGCCATCGGCGCGGAAGAACGTGACCTGCTGGATGCGATTCTTGGCCTGCAAGAAACCCTGCCCAACGTCATGAGTGCCTTGCGCGATATCGCGGTTGATTTGCCCGCGATTGCCGGAGCTGTAGAAACCCTTGCCCGCCGGACAGAGGCATTGGCATCCCACGGTGTCGATGTCAATGCGCTGCGGTTCGAAGGCAGCTATGGCCGGACCAACATGGAATACTACGACGGCTTCGTCTTTGGGTTTTACTCCACGGTTCGCGCCGACTTGCCACCCATTGCCACAGGTGGACGTTACGATGCGTTGACAGCACAGCTCGGCGCGGGGCGAGCTGTACCAGCGGTTGGCGCTGTGATCCGACCTGATCTGCTGCTCGCGGTGGAGGAAGGGCTATGACGTTGAAACTTGGCGTACCGTCCAAGGGCCGGTTGATGGAGAAAACCTTCGACTGGTTCGGCAAGCGTGGCGTGACCTTGCGCAAGTCTGGGTCTGACCGCGAATACGCAGGCGCCGTTGATGGGATTGACGGGGTCGAATTGGTCCTACTGTCTGCCAGCGAAATTCCGCGAGAACTCGCGGCGGGGCGCATTCATCTCGGCGTGACGGGCTCCGATCTGGTGCGCGAAAGGCTGGCCAATTGGGACAGTCAGGTGGTTGAACTTGCGCCCATGGGTTTTGGCGGTGCTGATTTGATCATCGCGGTGCCGGATTGCTGGGTTGATGTGGACACGCTCGAAGATCTTGACGCGGCGGCTGCGGCGTTTCGGTCAGCGCATGGGTTCCGCCTGCGGATTGCCACGAAATATCACCGGTCGGTGCGTGAGTTTTTGAAGGCGGAAGGTGTCGCTGATTATCAGTTGGTCGACAGCCAAGGCGCGACTGAGGGCACTGTTAAGAATGAAACCGCAGAAGCGATTGCAGATATAACCTCGACGGGGGAAACACTACGCGCCAATGGATTGCGCATCCTGTCGGATGGTTTGATCCACGCCAGCCAGGCGACGCTGTTTCGCGGGCGAAGGCGCGATTGGACCGATGGGCAGCGGGTGACGCTGAAAGAGTTGCAGTCGGTTTTGGGGATTTGAGTCAGGGGTCGCGTCCTAGCGCACACCAATTTCCGCCAAGGCCTGCGTCAATTCAATCGGCAGGATATCCTCATGCTGGCGCGCTTGAGACAGATCACACGGCGCGTCATCCACGGGTAGGTATCTCCAGCCCTGAAACGCGCGACGCGGCGTTGCCTCCACACGGATCAGACCGGGCTCACAGACAATCGCGCAGCGACGAATACCGTCAGCGCTGTCATATTCGTCGAGCCTCAAGACAGGCTGTCGGCACAAAACAACACCCTTAATCACCCAAAAGATCGATCCGCCGTTCAGGATTTCATCTTCGCGCTTTGGCCACATCCGCGTGATGTGCCGCGGCAATCCGTCCTCGGTCTGTGCGCGTTTTTGAGATTGCCACGCCTCAAGCCCTGCGACATCTTCTGTGCCGACGGAAAGCTTGATGAGATGGACTGTTTTGGACATGTTTGCTTGTCGCAAAAGTGCCGAGTGGCTTCAAGCAAAAAACGGACCAGATTTCCCATATATTGAGGTTGATTTTGCTAGAATTACTATATATGGATTCCCTCCTACCTTCGTGATCAGTTCGATCTTTTTTCGAACGCCCTCGGTTCACGAATCCCAATTGACCAACTAAGATGCAGTCCTCGCCTGCCAAACCCTCTACGGAAAGAGACGCCATGACCCGTTTTTCTGCCCCTATTGCTGAGCAAATCTGGGACATGAAGTACCGTTTCAAAGACGCGGACGGCACGCCCATTGACGACACGGTCGAGGATACATGGCGGCGGATAGCGTCCTCTTTGGCGAGTGTGGAAAAGGACCCAAAGGCTTGGGAAGATAAATTCTATTCCGCCTTGGAAGACTTCAAATACCTGCCCGCTGGTCGGATCACCGCAGGGGCTGGCACGGCGCGGTCGGTAACACTCTTTAACTGTTTCGTCATGGGCACGGTCCCCGACGATATGGGCGGCATCTTTGATATGCTCAAAGAGGCTGCGCTGACCATGCAGCAGGGCGGCGGTATCGGCTACGATTTCTCTACGATCCGACCCAAAGGTGCCGCCGTGAAGGGCGTGGCGGCTGATGCGTCTGGTCCTTTGTCCTTCATGGACGTTTGGGACGCCATGTGCCGGACGATCATGTCCGCTGGCTCTCGTCGCGGCGCGATGATGGCGACGATGCGCTGTGATCACCCAGATATCCTTGATTTTATCACGGCCAAATCTGACCCAGCACGGTTAAGAATGTTCAACATGTCCGTACTGGTCACCGATCCGTTCATGGAAGCGGTGAAATCTGGTGGGGCGTGGGATCTGGTCTTTGACGGCAAAACTTATGGCAATGTGCAAGCGCGGGAGCTGTGGGATCAGATCATGCAGTCGACCTATGATTATGCCGAACCGGGCGTGATCTTCATCGACCGCATCAATCAGATGAACAATCTGAACTACTGCGAGATCATCGCTGCGACGAATCCCTGCGGAGAACAGCCGCTGCCGCCGTATGGCGCGTGCCTGCTGGGATCCATTAATCTCGCGCGGTTGGTCAGCGACCCGTTTGAAGCCGAGGCGGCACTGGACGAAGAGGCGCTGAATGATCTTGTCGCGACTGCGGTTCGCATGATGGACAACGTGGTCGACGCGTCGAAATTCCCGCTGGAGGCACAGGCGCAGGAAGCTGCTGCAAAACGCCGGATCGGGTTGGGTGTTACGGGGCTTGCCGATGCGCTTTTGATGATGGGCCTGCGCTATGGATCAGAGGAGGCGGCGCGTCAGACCGACCGCTGGATGCACGCGATTGCCCGCGCCGCGTATCTGGCGTCGGTGAACCTTGCAGCCGAGAAAGGGGCCTTCCCCTTATTCGATGCGGACAAGTTTCTGGCCAGCGGCGCGATGCAGGATATGGACGAAGACGTCAAAGAGGCGATCCGCGAACATGGCATCCGCAACGCTTTGCTGACATCTATTGCGCCGACCGGCACGATCAGCCTCTATGCAGGAAACGTCAGTTCCGGCATCGAGCCGGTCTTCGCTTATGCCTACACCCGCAAGGTCTTGCAAAAAGACGGCAGCCGGACGGAAGAAGAGGTTGTGGATTACGCCGTCCAAATGTGGCGCGACCTGAAAGGTGACGCGCCTCTGCCGGATTATTTCGTCAACGCCCAAACACTCGCGCCTTTGGATCATGTGCGGATGCAGGCAGCAGCGCAGAAATGGATCGACAGTTCCATTTCCAAGACGATCAACTGCCCCGAGGACATCAGCTTTGAAGCCTTCAAAGAGGTCTACATGGAGGCGTGGGACACCGGCTGCAAAGGTTGCACAACCTACCGTCCGAATGATGTCACCGGCTCTGTCCTGTCCGTCAGCGAAGAAAAGCCAGCGGATGAAGCGCCTGCGCAAGTCACCGTCGATGGCGATGGGGCAGAGGTTGTTTATATGTCCGAACCGCTCGACCGCCCGCAAGAGTTGGATGGCGCGACTTACAAGCTGAAATGGCCGGATAGCGAGCACGCAATCTACATCACGGTGAATGATCTGGTCGTTGCCGGTCACCGTCGCCCGTTTGAGGTGTTCATTAACTCCAAGAACATGGAGCATTTCGCTTGGACCGTGGCCCTTACGCGTATGATCTCCGCCGTGTTCCGCCGCGGGGGGGATGTGTCCTTTGTTGTTGAAGAATTAAAGGCCGTGTTTGATCCACGTGGAGGCGCGTGGATGGGGGGCAAATACGTGCCGTCGATACTTGCCGCGATTGGCGGCGTGATTGAGAAACATATGATCGCTACAGGGTTCCTTGCCGGTGAAGGCATGGGGCTGAAGGAAGACCCGAAGGCCGACGTTGTGGCGCTTAACCAAAAGCCAAAGGGTCAGGCCTGTTCGAGCTGTGGATCATACGAATTGCGGATGGTCGAAGGGTGCATGACTTGCGCGTCTTGCGGGTACTCGAAGTGTGGATGATTGACACTCTCTAGTGCGTAACGTGAAATGATCTGGCCGAACCGTAAGGGGCCCATCATGAAATACACCGCCGCCCATTGGGGCGCCTATCAGTTCAATGATGGCGACACCGACCTGACACCTTTGACTGGTGACCCGGCCCCTTCGCGGATTGGGAAAGGTTGGGTCTCCGCGGTGCGCAATTTGGATACACGCGTTCTGAAGCCCGCTGTACGAAAAGGCTGGCTTGAAGGGGACGGCGGGGCGCACCGGTGTAACGACAGCTTTGTCGAGGTCAGTTGGGATCGCGCGCTGGACCTTGTGTCGAGAGAGATGGCGCGGGTGCGTGAGGTGCATGGCGACAGCGCGATTTTTGGCGGTTCTTATGGGTGGTCCAGTTCCGGCCGGTTCCATCATGCGCAAAGCCAGATGCGGCGGTTTCTATCGTTAGGAGGCGGGTTTACCTCGTCGCGTGAGACCTATTCTCACGCCGCGGCTGAGGTGCTGTTCCCGCATATTCTAGGGATGAAGAACACGGCGTTCCAAGATCAGGTGACAGCGCAACCATTGGTGTCAGAGCATTGTGAGATCATGTTGGCGTTCGGCGGTATTTCGGCGCGTACGGCACAGGTGATGTCGGCAGGAAATTCCTATCACGAGGTTGGACCGTGGATTGATGAGTTGGACGCAAAGGGCGTGCGGGTCATCACAATTTCACCTGAGAAGGGAGAGGCCAAAGGCGAATGGTGGGCGATCAAACCTGGGACAGATACGGCGCTGATCCTCGCGTTGACCTATGAGATTGTTGCGGCGGGGAAACACGATCGCCCGTTTCTTGACCGCTACACAAGTGGTTGGGATCATTTCGAAAATTATCTCGTGGGCCGATCGGATGGGCTGCCAAAAACGGCAGAATGGGCGGCGCAGATTTGTGACCTTCCGAGCGATCAGATCAAGGCTTTGGCCGCTGATCTGATGCGGTCGAAATCCATGATCAGTATGACATGGTCGATGCAAAGAGCGGACCATGGAGAGCAGCCAATTTGGGCAGGGTTGGTGCTAGCTTGCGCGTTAGGACAGATTGGACAGCCAGGGACGGGATATGCTTTTGGGTATGGCTCAACCTCACCCGTTGGCCGAGCGGCGAAGTTGTTCCCTTGGCCGTCGTTCCCTGTACCGATTAACCCTGTGTCGGAATTCATCCCCGTGGCGCGGATCACCGATTGCCTGAACGCGCCGGGTGAGCCCTATCGCTACAACCTCACAACCCGCACCTACCCCGACATCCGGTTGATCTGGTGGAGTGGCGGCAATCCGTTTCATCACCACCAAGACCTGTGCAAGCTGGAGGCCGCGTGGTGCAAGCCGGAAACCATCATTACCAATGAACACAGTTGGACCGCGACAGCGCGGCGGGCGGATATCGTGCTGCCCGCGACAACGCCGCTTGAGCGCAATGATATGATGCTTAACCGGCGCGATCCGACGCTGCTGTATATGTCGAAGATGATGGAGCCTGCGGGACAGGCGCGGCACGATTTTGATATCTTCTCAGAGTTGTCTGATCGGATGGGATTTGGTCCGCTCTTTACCAAGGGGCTTGATGAAGAGGCGTGGCAGGCGAACATGTGGGCGAGATGTGAGACCGTGGCTAAGCAGCACGGGTTTGAGCTGCCAGAGTGGGAGGCGTTTAAGGACATCGGGCGTTTTGATATTCCCGATGCGGGGGAACAGAGGATAGCTTTGAAGGGGTTTATCGATGACCCCGAGGGGGAGGCTTTGGGGTCAGAAACAGGGAAGATAACCGTTTCAAATCAATCCTTTGCAGGTGAAGAAATGAATGACTGTTTTGGGCATCCTGCGTGGATTGAGCCGACCGAGGGTATAGCTTTGGAGGCGAATGAATATCACCTCATAACCGGTCAGCCTGACACACGATTGCACAGTCAGAACGACATGGGGGATGAATCGCTCGGCTCTAAAATTGACGGACGGGAGGTGGCCACTTTGCATCCCGAAGCTGCAGCACGAATTGGGGTTGTCGCTGGCGATGTAATCCGGCTCTACAACGCGCGTGGTGCCTGTTTGGCTGGGGTGATGATCCGTGAGGTGCTTCGTTCTGACTGTATCTCTCTGCCCACGGGGGCCTGGTATGATCCGCAGATTGTAGATGGCGACTATCTCGAGGTCCACGGAAATCCGAATGCTCTCACGCTCGACAAGGGCTGTTCGGAATTGAGCCAAGGTAACGCGGCGCACACCTGTGTGGTGAGGGCGGAGAAATGGTCGAAGCCTTTGCCTGACCTAACTGTGAGTGGACCGCCGAGGTTTGTGACCGAAGCTTAGGCGCGTTCGACGAGGACAGAGCCCACTGAATAGCCTGCGCCAAAGGAGCAAATGATCCCCTTGTCGCCTGGCGTCATATCATCGGAGTGCTTTGAAAACGCGATGATCGATCCTGCAGAAGAGGTGTTGGCATAGTCCTGCAGAATGTTGGGTTGTTCGCCCGCCTCAGGTTCCCGGCCCAGGACCTTTTTACCAATGTAGTCATTCATCGTTTTATTGGCCTGATGCAGCCACAAACGTTTCAGGTCAGCAGATGTCACCCCTTCGTCATCCATATGGGTGGCGATATGTTTGCTGACCAATGGCAGCACCTCTTTAAACACTTTGCGCCCGTTCTGCATGAACTGCATATCGCGGCGGTCTTCCATTTGATCGTGGGTCCGGCGCAGGTATCCGTTGTTGTTGCGGATGTTGTTTGAGAACTGCGTCGCACATCGAGTGGAATGTACTTTGAAATGCAGGCCCTTTGCGTCTTCCTCTCGTTGTAACAGCGTTGCGGTTGCGACGTCGCCAAAGATGAAGTGACAATCGCGATCGCGCCACTCTAGATGCGCAGAACATATTTCGGGGTTAACAACCAGTGCGGTGCGAACGGAACCCGCGCGGATCATGTCCGCAGCGGTTTGGATGCCGAAGGTGGCGGAGGAGCAGGCGACATTCATGTCAAAGGCAAATCCGCCGGCACCGAGCAGCTGTTGGATCTCCACTGCAACAGCTGGATAGGCGCGTTCCATATTGGAGGCAGCGCAGAGCACAAGGTCAACGTCTGATCCGTCGATACCGGCTTGCGCCAAGGCTTTTTGCGCAGCGTCCACGGCGATTTCCGCCATTATCGCGGGCATGTCATCCGCGCGCGGGTTGAGTTTCGGATACATGCGGTCGGGGTCGAGGACGCCTTCTTTATCAAGGACATATCGGCGTTCGATCCCGCTGGCGGCAACGATGAACTCTGCCGAGGAATGAGGGATCGCCTCAGCTTCGCCCGCTTCGATTGCTGCGGCATTGGCGGCATTTTCCTTGTCGGCAAAGGCGTTGAACGCTTCGACCAATTCATCGTTGGTGATGATGTTTTCAGGTGTGAAGACACCGGTGCCAGTGATCGCGACGCTGTGCATAAGGGACCCCTTGAAGACTAATCTGTCTAAAGTGGTTTACCGCAAAGGGCGTGTCGAGTCTGCCCCCACGCTGACCTTGCGTCACTGGCGGTCTAGGTAATGTGTCTTTACCCCTGCAACGCCCGCACCTTAATCTCACCTTCGACGCTTTCTTTCATCGCCATCACCGCAGCCTGTGCTCCGGCAGCTGTGGTGTAATACGGGATCTTGTCGTTCAAACACACGGCACGCATGGAGCGGCTGTCTTCAACCGCGGCGGCGCCTTCTGTGGTGTTGAAGACCAGCGACACCTCTCCGTCTTTCATCTGGTCGACCACCGTGCGGCCGCCTTCGTAGACCTTGTTAACGGTTTGAGCGTCGACGCCCGCGCCTGTTAGGAACTTCGCCGTGCCGCGTGTGGCGTAGAGGGTGAAGCCGAGGTCGGTAAGGGTTTTGGCTGCGGTCAACATCTCATCCGTTTTGTCGGCGTCACGGATGGAGAGGAAGACGGTGCCTTCTGTCGGCAATGTCGTGCCCGCGCCGAGCTGTGCCTTCAGGAACGCGCGCGGGAAAGAGCGGGCCCAGCCCATGACTTCGCCGGTGGAACGCATTTCTGGGCCGAGGATCGTATCCACACCGGGGAAGCGGTTGAAGGGCATGACTGCTTCTTTGACCGAGAACCATGGTGTGTTTGGATCGGCCAATGTGAAGGCATCGCCGAGGGGCATGACGTCCATCGGGTCGTTCACCTCGGCATAGGGTTCACGCATCGGGAAGTTCGTCAGTGGCTCACCGGCCATGAGGCGTGCCGCGATGGAGGCGATGGCGGAGTCCGTTGCTTTGGCTACGAAGGGCACGGTGCGGGAGGCGCGGGGGTTGACCTCAATGAGGTAGACGGTTTCGTCTTTCACCGCGAATTGCACGTTCATCAGGCCGACGACTTTGAGTTCTAGCGCAAGGGCCACAGTTTGGCGGTGGATTTTCTCGATCATCGCCTCAGAGAGGGAGTGCGGCGGGAGAGAGCAGGCGCTGTCGCCCGAGTGCACGCCGGCTTCTTCAATGTGCTGCATGATGCCCGCGACGTGGGTGTTGGTGCCGTCGGAGAGGCAGTCGACGTCGACCTCAACCGCGCCGGAGAGGTAGCTATCGAGCAGCACGGGGCTGTCGCCGGAGACGACGACCGCGTCAGAGATGTAGCGTTCGAGTTGGCTTTGATCGCGGACGATTTCCATCGCGCGGCCGCCGAGGACGTAGGACGGACGGATGACCAGTGGGAAGCCTATATCTGATGCGATTTCAAGAGCTTCTGCGTCTGTATGGGCGATGCCGTTGGTCGGTTGTTTGAGGCCCAGGCGGTTGACTAGGTCTTGGAACCGCTCGCGGTCTTCGGCCAGATCAATAGCGTCGGGCGAGGTGCCGAGGATTGGAATGCCTGCGCCTTCCAAAGCGTTGGCGAGTTTCAACGGAGTTTGGCCGCCAAACTGGACGATGACGCCGTGGAGCGAGCCGTTTTCCTGCTCAACGCGCAGGATTTCCATGACGTGTTCGAAGGTGAGCGGCTCGAAATACAGACGGTCGGAGGTGTCATAGTCGGTGGAAACCGTTTCAGGGTTACAGTTGACCATGATGGTCTCATAGCCCTGATCTTTCAGCGCATAGCAGGCGTGACAGCAGCAGTAATCGAACTCGATCCCTTGGCCGATGCGGTTGGGGCCGCCGCCGAGCACGACGACTTTCTTTTTGTTTGACGGCCGGGCTTCGCATTCCACGTCGCCCATGACAGGGGTTTCGTAGGTGGAGTACATGTAGGGCGTTTGAGCTTCGAATTCGGCCGCGCAGGTGTCGATGCGTTTGAACACAGCGGTGACGCCGAGGTTGTGGCGGGCGTTCCTAATTTGCGCCTCATCTCGCCCTGTCAGTGTGGCCAGCCGCGCGTCGGTGAAACCGAGCATTTTGACGGCGCGAAGCTCTTTTTCGGTTACTGGCAGGCCGTTTTTGCGGATGGTTTTCTCAGCGTCGATGATTTCGCGGATGCGGTCGAGGAACCACGGGTCGAATTTGGTGACCGCTTGGATGTCGTCGTTGCTGAGCCCTTCGCGCATGGCCTGAGCGATGACACGCAATCTGTCTGGGGTTTGCTGAGCCAAAGCCTTTGTGATCGCAGCTTTATCTGGCGCGCCCGCGATCTCGATTTCATCAAATCCGGTGAGGCCGGTTTCCATCGAGGCGAGCGCCTTTTGCATCGACTCGTGGATGGTGCGGCCGATGGACATGGCTTCGCCGACGGATTTCATGGCGGTTGTCAGGTAAGGCTCGGACCCCGCGAATTTTTCGAACGCAAAACGAGGGATTTTGGTGACGACGTAGTCGATTGTCGGCTCAAAAGAGGCCGGTGTGACGCCGGTGATGTCGTTGTCGAGTTCGTCGAGCGTGTAGCCGACGGCGAGCTTGGCCGCGACTTTGGCGATTGGGAAGCCTGTGGCTTTGGAGGCCAGCGCGGAGGACCGTGATACCCGTGGATTCATTTCGATGACGACCATGCGGCCGTCGGCGGGGTTCACTGCCCATTGCACGTTGGACCCGCCTGTTTCGACACCAATTTCGCGCAGGACGTTGATCGAATGCGTTCGCATGATCTGGTACTCTTTGTCGGTCAGCGTCAGGGCTGGGGCGACGGTGATCGAGTCGCCTGTGTGCACGCCCATTGGGTCGACGTTTTCGATGGAACAGATGATGATAGCGTTGTCGGCTTTGTCGCGTACGACTTCCATCTCGTATTCTTTCCAGCCGAGCAGGCTTTCATCGACGAGGATTTGGGCCACAGGTGAGGCGTCCATACCAGTGCGGCAGTAGTGGATGTATTCTTCGCGGTTATAGGCCACGCCGCCGCCGGTACCGCCCATGGTAAAGGCAGGGCGGATTACGGCGGGGAGGCCGATCTCTTCGAGCGCTTCGAGGGCCAGACGTTCGCCTTCCTCGAGGATTTTGAAGCGGTCGTTGCCTTGGATGCGCGGCCAAGCGCGTTGCTGCGGATCATCGGCGAAGGGGGCGGTGACGATGGTGGCTTTCGGGTTTTCAATGCCGAGGCGGTCCATCGCGTCGCGAAAAAGTTTGCGATCTTCGGCCATTTCAATTGCGTCGCGGCGCGCGCCGATCATTTCGACGTTGAACTTTTCAAGGACGCCCATGTCATCGAGGGCGAGGGAGGTGTTGAGGCCGGTTTGACCACCCATGGTTGGCAGGAGTGCGTCTGGGCGCTCTTTCTCGATGATTTTGGCGACGACTTCGGGGGTGATCGGCTCGATATATGTCGCGTCGGCCATGTTGGGGTCAGTCATGATGGTCGCTGGGTTCGAATTGACGAGGATGACGCGGTAGCCTTCCTCTTTCAGCGCTTTGCAAGCTTGGGCGCCGGAGTAGTCAAATTCGCAGGCTTGGCCGATAATAATAGGGCCCGCTCCGATGATCATGATCGACTTGATGTCGGTACGCTTCGGCATGGCGGCAGCCCCTCTTCAATTTTGCAGTTTGGGCAATCCCCTGCGCCCAAATTGTCGTGCGTTATACGCATCAAGCCGCCCTCCGCAAGGGCATTTGGGATTAAATTTAGGACGGACGGTTTCGGTGTCGATGCATTGTGGATAGGCGAGGCAGAAACGCTTTTGTTTTCAATGCGCCTTGGGGCCAAAATAGTTGACCCCCGCCGGAGATCGCCAGCGGGGGTCTCGCCGTGAGTGGGCGCGGGCGTCCGAACTGTGCGTCGCTGTTGTTGGTCTGCACTTTCACCCGGGGGGATGATGGCAACTCCAGTGGACAGCGATTGTGTTCGTCGCTGACGTTCATTTGGGGGAGAGGTGCTCTGGTTTAGAGGGGAAAACCTAGCGCGCTTGCGTCAGTTCTGCGGAAATTTCAGCAGCTTTTGAGCAGACCCTACGTCACATTGGGGCCTACCAAGGCCGATGTTGGTCTAATTGTCGTCAAAAACTCGATTGGACGTCCAATATAGCTCTGCACGGCTTGACTCTGGCGCGTTCCCTTGGTCAACCCACGCAGACGCGAATTGAGGGATAAATCCATGCACGCTTATCGTAGCCATTCTTGCGCTGAACTCACGTCTGCTGAGGTAGGACAAACTGTGCGTTTGTCTGGCTGGGTCAATCGGGTGCGCGACCATGGTGGCGTTCTTTTCATCGACTTGCGCGATCACTATGGCATGACGCAGGTTTTGTGTGATCCTGACAGCCCTGTGTTTGCTGATGTTGAGAAGGTGCGGAGCGAATGGTGCATCAGGATCGACGGTGAGGTGAAAGCCCGCGATGCGGATTTGGTGAACCCGAAGATCCCGACGGGACAGATCGAGGTTTTCATTCGCGATATGGAAGTTTTAGGCGCGTCGAAAGAGCTGCCTTTGATGGTCTTCGGCGATCAGGAGTATCCCGAAGAGACACGGTTGAAATACCGCTACCTCGACCTGCGCCGTGAGGCGATGCAAGAGAACATGAAGCTGCGGTCTGATGTTGTGGCTTCAATCCGCAAGCGGATGTGGGACAATGACTTCCGCGAGTATCAAACGCCGATTATTACTGCGTCTAGCCCCGAAGGTGCGCGGGATTTCTTGGTGCCTTCGCGTTTGCATCCGGGCAAGTTCTATGCGTTGCCGCAGGCGCCGCAGCAGTTCAAGCAGTTGATTATGGTTTCGGGTTACGACAAGTATTTCCAGATTGCGCCTTGTTTCCGGGATGAGGACCCGCGTGCAGACCGCTCGCCGACGGACTTCTACCAGCTCGACATGGAAATGTCGTTTGTTGAGCAGCAGGATGTGTTCGATACAATCGCGCCTGTGATTGCAGGTGTGTTCGAGGAGTTTGGCGGTGGCCGCAAGGTAGATGCGCCGGCAGAGTGGGAACAGATTTCGTACCGCGATGCTGCGCTTTGGTATGGGTCTGACAAGCCGGATTTGCGCAACCCTATTAAAATGCAAGTGGTCTCCGACCACTTCCGCGGTTCTGGCTTTGCGATTTTCGCAAAGCTGTTGGAGCAAGACGGCACCGAGGTGCGGGCAATTCCTGCGCCGACCGGGGGCAGCCGAAAGTTCTGTGACCGGATGAACGCCTATGCGCAGAAAGAAGGATTGCCCGGGATGGGCTATATCTTCTGGCGCGAAAAGACGGCGGATGCGGTGGCGCAGGAGCTGGGCATCACCGTGAAAGAAGCGCAGGCCAAGTTGAAGTCTGGTGAGGTTGAAGGCGGTATGGAAGCCGCTGGACCGCTCGCTAAGAACATTGGCCCAGAGCGGACGGAGGCCATTCGCCAGCAGCTGGGCCTTGGGTTGGGCGATGCGGCGTTCTTCCTAGGCGGCAAGCCGAAGACGTTTGAAGCGATTGCGGGTCGTGCGCGGAATGTGATTGGTGCGGAGCTGGGTCTGATTGATGAGGATCGCTTTGCCTTCGCATGGATCGTCGATTTCCCGATTTATGAACGCGACGAAGAGACTGGCGAGATTGATTTCGAACACAACCCATTTTCGATGCCGCAGGGCGGGATGGATGCGTTGAAGGGCGATCCTGAGGATGTTCTGGGCTACCAGTACGATTTGGCCTGTAACGGGTATGAGCTGGTCTCCGGCGCCATTCGGAACCACCGGCCTGAGATCATGTTCAAGGCGTTTGAGATCGCAGGTTATGGTGCTGATCAGGTCGAAAAGCGTTTTGGCGGCATGGTCAATGCGTTCCAATATGGCGCGCCGCCTCACGGCGGATGTGCAGCCGGGATCGACCGGATCGTAATGCTGCTAGCGGATGCGGAGAACATTCGTGAAGTCATCATGTTCCCGATGAACCAGCGGGCGGAAGACCTGATGATGGGTGCGCCGTCTGAGCCGATGAATGAGCAATTGCGCGAATTGCGACTGCGGGTACTGCCGCCTGAGGATTGATCCGGCGGGGTTTCGATTTTTTTGCAAAGATGATGCGAGCATTGGTCTGCCCCTAAGGGGCGGACTGGCCATATCGGGGTGTGTCGGACTTAGCTAGCTTTGTGCTAAGTGAGGTTGCTGGGAGTGAGCGATGGATAGGCCATTAGGGTTCGAGGTGCCGGAGTTCGAAGCGGTGCCTGAACCACTCGATCTTCATTTGGTTGGGGAATGGGCGGAGCTGAGGCCGTTGGATGCGGTTGGGGATGCACCCGGTTTGTGGTCACAAATGGCGGGGCATGATTGGCTTTGGGATTATCTGTTTGAGCCTGCGCCGCAGACTGAAACTGACTTTGCGGGCATTTTGGAGGATTTGCAGGCCAAGACGGACAAATTTGCCTATGTCATACGCGCAAAAGGGCAGGAAACGCCGCTTGGTTATGCTTGTTTCTGGACAACGGTGACTTCGATGGGCAGCAATGAGATTGGCAATGTGAACTTATCGCCAGCTTTGCAGCGAACACCCATTGCGACGGAGGGGTTTTATCTGATGACCGATTGGGTTTTTCAGAACGGCTACCGCCGAATGGAATGGAAGTGCAACGCGCTCAATGCGCCGTCGCGGCGGGCAGCGCAGCGGCTGGGGTTCAGCTTTGAAGGGGTGCTCCGCAACCACATGATCGTCAAAGGCCGCAACCGAGATACGGCTTGGTTTGCGATCACGGATCAGGATTGGGTCGGGCTGCGCGAGGCCTATGAGACATGGCTTTCACCTGAAAACTTTGACGCTGCAGGGGTACAACGTACGTCGCTTGCCGACCTCACCGCGCCCCATCTCTTCACGACTGATCCCACACTTACATAGGGGCCGCTGCAGCGAGGCGGGATTGGACCAAAGCGGTGAGTTTCGCGATGCCAATATCTGTTGGCGCACCTTGGTTCCGCAAATGTTTGAGTTGTGAAACGACTCTTTGCAATTCGGTATCTTCAACGCTTGCTGCGACGCCAGTGAGGAATTGGGTGATGTAATCGAGCGTCTCTGTTGAGCGACTGTTGCCAAGAACTTGGGCGGCATGGTTGAGGTCATCATGAAAGGCGATACGATCGGGGTCGACCATTTCCTCGCTCACCGCGCGGGGGGCGGGTGGCTGGCGGTCGCGCGGCAGGTGATCCAAGATCGCGGATTGAAATTCTGCGAGATTGGCGATGGGTTTGGCGAGGAAATGATCTGCACCAGCCTTTAGAAGCGCATCTTCCTGATCAGGATCGCCGCTGATCCCCAAAATAACATCCAATTTCGGGCTGCCTAGGCTGAGGTTTTGGATCAGATCCAAGCCTGATCCATCGGGCAATCCCACGTCCACGATGACGACCGATGGCCGATAGATGGCGAGGTGGCGGCGGGCGTTTGTGATGCTGTCCGCTCGGCGAATACGCGCGCCGGACTTGGTCGCCATCAGCCGGAACGCTTCACAAGCGAAACGGCTGTCTTCGACAACAAGGATCGTCACGCCCAATAAGGGACGTCGCGCGGTGGGTTGTTGGGCTGCGAGTAGGTCGTCCAGTTTGTCCATGGTGAGTCCCCTTTGAGTTGTGTGTTGTCAGTAGCAAACCATGCAAAGGCTGAATCACTGGTTAAGGACGCGGCGGAATATCGCAGAGGCTTGCGAAGCGATGGGACGGATTGCATAAGGCAAGCAACTTTGAAGGAGAGAAGACCATGATCGGCCGCTTGAACCACGTTGCAATCGCAGTACCGGATTTAGAAGCGGCTTCGGCTCAGTATCGAGGGGCTTTGGGCGCTGATGTAGGCGCGCCGCAAGATGAACCGGATCACGGGGTAACGGTTGTGTTTATCAACCTGCCGAACACCAAGATTGAGCTGCTCTATCCGTTGGGTGAGGACTCTCCGATTGCAAATTTCCTCGATAAGAACCCGTCGGGTGGCATTCATCACATTTGCTACGAAGTGGATGACATTCTGGCGGCGCGGGATAAGTTGAAAGCTGAAGGGGCGCGCGTACTTGGGTCGGGAGAGCCAAAGATCGGGGCCCATGGCAAGCCGGTGTTGTTCCTGCATCCGAAGGATTTCAACGGCTGTTTGGTGGAGCTGGAACAGGTCTAATGGGCATTACATCCGCACTCGTTCTTTATGCCGTCTGTTGGTTCATGGTGTTTTTCATCGTGTTGCCGCTGCGCATGGTCACGCAAGGGGACGAGGGCCAGATTGTACCGGGCACTCATGCGTCCGCACCTGCTGATCCTCAGTTGAAGCGCAAAGCCAAAATCACCACGCTTTGGGCGCTTGGGATCTGGGTGATCTTGGCGGCGATTATTTGGTCAGGCGTGATCACAGTGCGGGATATCGATTGGTTTAACCGGATGTCGCCGCCGTCCCGCTGATCCGGTGATAGAGGTGCGTGAAGGTTGCAGCACCTAGGATCGGGATGAAAAGGTTGATCAGCGGGATCGACAGCGGGAGAGCCATGAGGCAGCCTGCGAACCATATTTTTCCTGTATTTTGACGGCGCAGTTCTTTGGCGCCTTCGCGGCCTAAGCGTCGCATGGCAGCGACTTGGAAGTATTCGCGGCCGAGCAGGAAGCCGTTGAGTGCAAAAAAGATGAACACGGACAGAAACGGCACAACCGCGTAGATCGCAAAGGCGAGGACGTTGGCCGCGATCAGGATGCCGAGAAAGTTTACGGTGTCTTTGACCGAGTCATAGAACGGCGTTCGCGGGACAGCTGGCAGATATGGGTAGTGCATATCTTCGACGGCTTCTGCCACATCATCCAGAAAGAAAGATGTAATAGCAGAGGCGACGGGGATCATTAGGAACACTGAGAGGATCAGCATTAGGCCAAGGCTGCCCCAGCTGAGCAGATCGCCTAGCCATGAGACTGGGCCAATGATCGGCAGGGTAATGTCGCCTTCGAAGGTTGGGTTCATAAGCCAGAGGAACAGGCTGTAGACGGCGACGAGGAGGGCGATCGTGAGGCCGACACCGAGCCAGAGCACACGTCTGAAGCGTGGGTCTGCGAATTGACTGACCGCTTTGAAGAAATCGAGAAAGATCATTCCGTGACCCACGTGGTGATTTGATCCATGTTCGGGCGAGGCCGTTCTGGGGGTGTACTGGTTTCTGTGCCGAGGTGGATAAACCCCGCGATGGATTCTTGCGCTGCAAGACCGAGGTTTTCCTGCACGAAGGTCGCATCGTGGCTGGCCCAGCCGGACAGCCAATTCGCGCCCCAGCCCGCGGCGAGTGCTGCGTTTAAGAGGGCGAGGCAGGCGGCTCCGGCGGAATAGACCTGCTCGATTGGGAGAATTTTCTCAGACGGCTTTGGCGAGGTCACCACCGCAACGACGAGATCAGCGTTGCCGAATTGGGCGACGGCTTTGTCGATCTTTTCTGGCTCGATGGACAGTTCCGCACCGCGCGCAGGTATAGCATCGGCGAGGCGGGCAAGGGCGGCTTTTTCCAGAACGATAAAGCGCCAAGGTTCAAGTTTGCCGTGATCTGGTGTGCGGGCGGCGGCGACCAGCAATTTCTTGACGGTTTCCATGTCGGGGACAGGGGTGGTCAGCGTTTTTGCTGGGCGCGAGCGTCTGGTAAGCAAAAAATCTAGCGCGTCTGGGCTCGGCGTTGGCATGATCTGTCCCTTCATCTTGGTGCGCCAGAGATAAGGGTGGCGGTCTCTTGTCGCAAGGTTGGGATGTTAGGCGGCGGCCTTCGCAGGTCTATGCAAGAGCCACATGCCTCCGAGGATAAGCGCGGTTCCGAGGATGCGGATGGTGAGGTCACCAGGGACTCCGCGTATCATGTCGAGGAGGATGCCGAAGATCATCTGGCCTGCGATGATAAGCATCGTGGTTGAGACCGCACCGATCCGTGTGATGAGCCAGCTTGAGGCGGCGATGAAGATCACGCCGATGGGGCCACCGAGGTAGGCCCAGAGCGGGATGTTTTCGAGATCTCCTTCGAACAGGCCACCGAGTGCGAAGGCGGCGAGGGTTAGGAAGATCGCTCCGACGATGTGGTTCCAGAAGGAGGCCTCCATCGCTGAAGTCGACAGGCTCAGGCGACCGTTGAGTTGTCGGCTGAGGCCAATGAGAAGGCCTGCCGTGAAGGCCATAAGGACGAAGGGGATCATTGGCTACCTCCCATCAAGACGAGGAGCAGCGCGCCGGACAAGATCATGCCAAGTGCCGTGAGGTCTCGGGCACTGGGGCGTTTCTTCGGCAGGCCAAAGAGTCCGCGGATGTCTGCGAAGAGGCTGAACACAACTTGGCCTGCGAGGCCCAGCGCAATGGTGCCGGAGAGAGCGAGGCTGGTGTTGACGGTGGCCGAGGTGAGCATCACGGTGAATGCGCCACCAACGCCCGCGAGATAGGCCCAAAGCGGCGGGCGCAGTGGTTTGGCGCGTTTGGGTTTGAGTACAGCAAGGATGGCAAGGGCTGCGACAGTCCCTGTGACATGAGGGACCCACGAAGAGAACAAGAGAGTGCCGTAGACGGCCAAGGTGCCGTTAGTGAGCACCATGAGCGTCAGGAGCCCACCGGTAAGGAAGGCGATCAGGCTGTAGAGGGGGGCAGTTGTCATTTAGCTTGGCGCGTTATCAGAGTCCGAAGACGCAGCCCAGAGGTTGATATTGGCATCGCCGGCGATGCGATCGATTTCTTTTAACTCGCTGTCAGAGAATGCAAGATTTCTGGTGGCCGCGACGCAATCTGTGATCTGCTCAGGGCGGGAGGCCCCGATCAGGGCGGAGGTGATGCCGCCGTCGCGCAGAACCCAAGCGAGGGCCATTTGAGCAAGGCTTTGGCCGCGCGCTTCGGCGAGTGTGTTCAGTTCTTTCAATGCAGCAAGTGTTGCCTCGCTCAGTTGACCTTCCCAAAGCGATTTTCCCTGCGTCATCCTGCTGCCTTCGGGGATGCCGCTTAGGTATTTATTGCTCAAAAGACCTTGCGCGAGCGGAGTGAAAGCGATTGAGCCGATGCCGAGATCTTTCAGCGTGTCTTTGAGGCCATCGGTTTCGACCCAACGGTTGAGTATGTTGTAGCTGGGTTGGTGGACCCTGCATGGGGTGCCGAGGTCTTTGAGGATGGCAGCTGCTTCGCGGGTTTTGGCGGCGCTATAGGAGCTGATGCCGATGTAGAGCGCTTTGCCTGAGCGGACGATGTGATCCAGCGCGCCCATGGTTTCTTCGAGCGGGGTATCTGGGTCGAACCGGTGGGAATAGAATATGTCGACGTAGTCGAGCCCCATTCGTTTGAGGGACTGATCACAGGACGAGATGACATGCTTGCGCGATCCCCATTCGCCATAAGGCCCGTCCCACATGTCGTAGCCTGCTTTGGACGAGATGATCAATTCGTCGCGGTGGTGTTGAAAATCGGTGCGGAGGATTTCTCCGAACGCAGTTTCCGCGCTGCCATAGGGGGGACCGTAATTGTTGGCGAGGTCGAAATGTGTGATGCCCGCATCAAAGGCGGTTTGGCACATCGCGCGTTTCGTTTCATGCGGGGTGTCGCCGCCGAAGTTGTGCCATAAGCCCAGCGAAATGGCGGGAAGCTTCAAGCCGGATGCACCGCAGCGGCGGTAGGGCATTGAATCGTAGCGGGCGGCGTCGGGTGTGTATGGCATGGGGAGGCTCCTGTGATTTGCCCCGTCTATCCCCGTGTGGCGGCGTTTCCAAGGTAGCTTAGCTAAAGAGTAATGGAGAGCAACCTTGACCGAGCCGTCGGTTTGCGTCTCCAATGCCTTTGCCGAGTTATTGAAGGGGGAATGATGTCAAAGGGATATTTGATTGCGCATATTTGAGTGCAGGACGAAGAGGCGTTTGAGGAGTTCAAACAGATGTCCGGTGCTGCGATCAAGGCGCATAATGGCCGCGCCCTCGTGCGCAATCCAGCGCCGGATCATCGGGAAGGTGGGGCCGAAGGGCTTGCCATTGTGATCGAGTTTGAAAGCCTCGATGCGGCGCGGGCATTTTACGAAAGCGATGCCTATAGTGAGGCGCGCGCCGTGCGGGAGCGGATTTCTGATACGGATTTGATTTTGGTAGAAGGGCTTTAGTCGGTGTCTTTGGGCTTAGCTGCTCAGTTTTAGGAGGGATTTGAGATGGAATGGATTGTGTTTGGGTTTATGGGTGGGTTGGCTCTGATTGTCGCCTTCATTATCGGCTTTGCGTTATATCGTGTGAATTTTGGCAGCGATAAGGATGAGGCCAATCAAGGCCCCAACCTGCAGGGGACCAAAAACGATGCGATTAACACCCATGACAATATGAATAACTTCTAGACCAGACTTCGGATTTGGCGGTTAGGCCAAGAAGGAACTGATCACAAAGAAGATGACGCCTGACAGGAGTGCGGCAGCGGGCACCGTGATGATCCATGCGGAAATTATTGTCAGGAAGTGCGAGCGGCGTACTAACTTTCGACGACGGCGTTCTTCTTTGGAGTATTGAGGCCGGTTTGGCATCGCAAGGCGGGCCTTTTTGATCCGACGCTCTGCATCCCATTCACGAAAGAACCCAACGCCGAAGACAGCACCAACTGCGATATGGGTTGAGCTGACCGGTAGGCCGAGCCAGCTGGCAACGATTACAGTGATCGCGGCGGAGAGCGCGACGCAATAGGCGCGCATTGGATTCAGTTTGGTGATTTGCGCACCAACCATTCGGATCAGCTTTGGCCCGAACAGGAATAGGCCAAACGAAATGCCAAAAGCGCCGATGATCATCACCCAAAGTGGGATCGACACAGCTTGCAGGAAGTCCCCAGATTGGGAGGCTTGGACGATGGCGGCCAAGGGGCCGACGGCGTTTGCCACATCGTTGGCACCATGCGCGAAGCTAAGGAGTGCGGCTGAGACAACAAGTGGGATGCCGAAGAGCACCTTGAGAGATTTGTTTCGGTTCTCCAAGCCCTCAGATTGTTTGCGGATCACAGGGATCATGATGATCCAGATCAGAACGCCAATGGCCAACCCGATCATAAATGCGGTTGGCAAATCAATTTTCATGATCTTTTTGAGCCCCTTCAGGGCAAGATAAGATGCAAATGCACCTCCCATGATTCCCACCAGGACAGGCACCCATGTGCGCGCGGCGGCAATTTTGTCATCCCGATAGATGATGCGTGATTTGATCAGGGCAAGGAAGATGGCCGCGATGGCGCCGCCCAAAACAGGAGAAATCACCCAGCTTGCAGCGATTTTGCCCATGGTGGGCCAGTTGACGGCGGCAAATCCGGCAGCGGCGATCCCTGCGCCCATCACGCCTCCTACGACGGAGTGTGTGGTGGAAACAGGTGCGCCAACCCATGTGGCAAGGTTGACCCAAAGCGCCGCAGATAGCAGCGCAGACATCATAGCCCATATGAAAATCGGAGTAGTGCCCATGCTTTCGGGCGCAATGATGCCTTTGGCGATCGTCGACACAACGTCTCCGCCGGCGATCAATGCGCCGGCGCTTTCGAAGATCGCCGCGATCGCAATGGCGCCACCCATAGTGAGCGCGTTTGCTCCAACAGCTGGACCCATGTTGTTCGCCACGTCATTGGCACCGATGTTAAGTGCCATATAAGCGCCTAGACATGCGGCAATTACAACGATGAAGGTATTATTTGCTTCGCCAAAGAACAGCATTGCGGTGATCCCAGCGAGGACGACAAAAACTATCGATATCCCCAAACCAATGGTCGGCTTGGCAACAAGAGCAGTCGCAGTTTCTAGATTTGAAAAGCGCGCAAGATCGCGGTCAAGCGTCTCCAAATGGCGTGGATCGCCCTGCTGGTCTGACATCGATAGAATCCCCCCGGTTGGCAGCAACCTAGGGAATTGCCTAATAATTTAGCAACTTTTTTTAGGACTGTTCTTTTTGATTAAGAATAAGTCCTTTTAAGTCGGTTTCATCGACCAATTCAGCGGCTGTTTCCGCGTCAACCCACCTTTGCTGTCTCTCATCAGCTTCGGGATAGGCTTCGGACATGTCGGTGACAGCCACCGAAAAGACCAGGGTTTCGACGGGAATGGACAATCCATTGTCTCGACGTTTTTGGTAGGTGTAGGTACCGATAGGGTCCTTGGACGCCTTGCCATCTTTTACCCCGGCTTCTTCCCAGGCTTCGCGCAAGGCGGTTTCTTTCGAAGACAACCCTCGAATCGGCCAGCCTTTGGGGATGATCCAACGGCGGGTATCGCGGCTGGTGATCAACAGATATTCCCGCACGTCTTTTGCACCGCGATGGCATAATGCTGCAATCTGCAAATGTTTGGGGCGACGTAGAATTGGGCCTAGGACCTCGTCCCAGGCGGACTGAAGATGATGTAGCATTGCGAAACCGCTCAGATATTTTTTGTTTTATTTGATATAACTTAGTTGGTTTTTTGCTAAATTTCAAATCGGCGGTTCGTGAAAAGGCTTAAGGTAAGCTGATCTTGCTCATGCGACCGCCATCAATGGTCCAAATCTGGCCGGTGACAAAGCTCGCCTCTTCTGAGACCAGCCAACGGGCGAGGGCCGCGACCTCTTGCGGCGTTCCTGTTCGACCTACGGGATGAATGTGGCCGATGTCTTTGCGGAATTGATCGGGGTCGCCGAGGCTTTCGATGAATGCGGTATTGAGGTCGGTGTCGATCCAACCCGGGGCGATTGCGTTGCAGCGCACGCCGTCAGGGCCATGATCTACCGCCACGGCACGGGTCAGGGCGTGGAGGCCTCCCTTAGACGCACAATAGGCGGGATGGCGAGGGTTGGAGCCGAGACCTTCGATCGAGCCGATGTTCAGGATGCAGCCCTTTGACTCTATGAGATGAGGGAGGGCCGCTTTGGCCAGCATGGCCGGAGCAGTCAGATTGACTTGGATCGTTTTGGCCCAGGTTTCCGCATCCATTTCAAGGAGTGTGCCTTCGTACATAACGCCCGCGTTGTTGACGAGGATATCGAGGCGACCGAAGCGGCGGGTGGCTTCGGTGATGATGGCGTTGGGTGCGTCTGGGTCCGAGAGGTCGGCTTCGATGTAGTCGCGCGCACGATCGACCCCGCGCTGGGCGGTCAGAACGGTTGCCCCTGCCTCTTCCAAGGCTTCGGCGATTGCAGCGCCAATGCCACTACGACCGCCTGTCACAAGGGCAGCTTTTCCGGTCAGATCGATCATTTGACTGGTTTCCCACCGTTTGCCTCGATCAGCGCACCGCAGAGATAGCGGGCTTGATCAGAGGCGAGGAACAGCACGACATCAGCAATGTCTTCTGGTTCGGCGATGCGGCCCAGTGGAACTGAGGCGTTGAGGTCGGCAATCGCGCTTTTGGGATCAAAGCCGCGCGCTGCAAAGCCGCTGCGGAGCATGTCGGTGTTTACCTCATTTGGGCAAACGGCGTTTACGCGGATATTTTGATGGGCGTGGTCCATGCCCAAGCACTGTGTGAGAGAGGCGACTGCGGCTTTTGACATCACATAGAGGGGATGGTTGGGGCCGGGATGAACACCCCAGCAAGAGGCGACGTTGACAATAGCTCCACCCCCGGCGTTGGACATGAGCGGTATCGCGGCGCGACAAATGCGAAACGGGGCTTCGACGTTGATGGCCATCGTGCGCATGTAGTCGTCGTCAGTGGCCTCTGTGATAGGGCCGCGCGTGATGATGCCTGCGTTGTTTACCACGATGTCGAGGCCGCCCAATATATCTGCTGCTTTTTGAGGGAGCGTGTCGCAGTACGCGGGCTCTGTTAGATCGCCCAAGATCGTGTGATCGGCAGGCGTTTCAACGCGGTCAGCGCCAACCACTGTTGTACCATTTTCTTGCAGCCTTTGAACGATAGCGGATCCTATGCCGCCCGCGGCTCCTGTGACCAAAGCCGTTTTGCCGTTTAGATCGGTCATTAGTCCTCCAATTCAGCTGCAAATTAGGGTGATGGCGATTGAATTGCGCGTCATACTCATTGCCGACACGTAGATGTCGCGAAATGCGTGTTGACTCCTTTCTCGCACTGTCTATAAGCCGCGCATTCATTGGTGTTGGTGGTCCTCGTGAGAGGGTCCCTGTCGCCCCTGCAAAATCAGGGGAGAGGACAACGCCCTTCGAAAACTAAACGAAGGAGATCAGCAGATGACAAAAAGAACTGCTGCCAAATACAAAATTGACCGCCGGATGGGCGAAAACATCTGGGGTCGTCCAAAATCCCCAGTTAACCGTCGTGAATATGGCCCCGGCCAGCACGGTCAGCGCCGTAAGGGCAAGCTGTCTGACTTCGGTTTGCAGCTGCGCGCCAAACAGAAGCTGAAAGGCTACTATGGTGACCTGACAGAGAAACAGTTCCGCCGCATCTATGCGGAAGCTGAGCGTGTAAAAGGCGATACAGGTGAAAACCTCATCGGTCTGCTTGAGCGCCGTTTGGACGCTGTTGTTTATCGTGCGAAGTTCGTACCGACTGTTTTCGCAGCACGTCAGTTCGTGAACCATGGCCATGTGGAAGTGAACGGCAAGAAGGTGAACATCCCATCTTACCGCGTGAAAGAAGGCGACGTGATTTCTGTACGTCAGAAGTCCAAGCAGCTTGAGCTTGTTTTGGTTGCGTCTCAGCTGCCAGAGCGTGATGTGCCTGATTACATGGCTGTCGACCATTCCAAGATGTCTTGTGAGTTCGTTCGCACACCAGGTTTGGGCGATGTGCCTTATCCGGTCGCGATGGAACCAAACCTCGTGGTCGAATTCTACGCTAAGAACTAATCAGGTTCTTCAACCGAAATTCAAAAAGGCCGCGTCGAGGGATGCGGCCTTTTTCGTTGGCCACGTCATTTAGGCACCCTTTTGACGCACTAGGAATCAAACAGCCTCAAGGCTAGAAGAGGTCGAACAAGGAAAGATGCGATGGGATCGATGATCACACCACAGCCAGGCATAATGGAAATCGCTTTGTATCAAGGCGGTAAGTCAGAGATCGCAGGGCGTTCGGATGTTCTCAAGCTGAGCTCGAATGAGAACCCGCTTGGACCTCCGCCCTCTGCCATTGCCGCTATTACAGCGGCTGCGACGGAGACGCATCGATATCCAAGTACTGATCATGCGGGTTTGCGGGCGGCGATTTCCGATGTTTATGGGCTGGAAGCCGATCGGGTGATCTGTGGCGTGGGCTCAGACGAGGTGTTGCAGTTCATTTGTCAGGCCTTCACTGGCCCTGGCGATGAGATCATTCACACTGAGCATGGGTTTTCGATGTATCCAATCCTTGCCCATATGGCGGGGGCGACGCCGGTTCAGGTGGCGGAAGTGGATCGACAGGTGAGCGTCGATAACATTCTCGCCGCCGTGACGGAGCGCACGCGTGTTGTGATGCTGACAAACCCGGGTAACCCCACAGGGACGATCATTCCGGAAAGTGAGATCGAGCGTTTGGCCGATGGGCTGCCCAAGGGTGTGATCCTCGTGCTGGATTGTGCCTACATCGAATATGCCGCCGGTCATGACGGGGGTGAGGCTTTGGCGCGATCCCGTGAGAATGTGATCATGACCCGCACCTTTTCGAAGCTCTATGGTTTGGGTGGTTTGCGGATTGGCTTTGGCTATGGGCCGAAAGCCCTGATCGACGTGATGACCCGCATTCGCCAGCCGTATAACCTGTCGGTGGTGCAACTGGTGGCGGCAGAAGCGGCAGCGTTGGATTTGGAGTGGGCCAAGACTAGCGTTGAGATGAATGCCAGCGAACGCGCGCGTTTGACATGTGGTCTACGTCAGCAAGGGATTGCCTGTGACGATAGCCACACAAATTTTGTGTTGGCACGGTTCGCTGATGAGGGTGAAGCTGCGGCGATGGAAACGGCGTTTCAAGCTGCAGGCATCCTTGTGCGGAAGGTAGGGGGCTACGGCTTTCCTGAAGGCTTGCGGATCACCGTGGGTCGACCAGAAGACAATGACCGCGTGTTAGACGCCGTCGCCAAGTTTAAGGACGCGTCATGAGTGGTGTGATTTACGAGAAAGTAGCCCTAATCGGGCTTGGGTTGATAGCATCTTCGATCACCCATGCAGCGAAACGCACTGGTTTGGTTGGCGAATTCACCGGCTACGCCCGTAGTCAGGAGACTCGCGACACCGCGCGAGAGTTGGATTTGTGCACGGTATACGACACGGCGGCTGAGGCGGTCGAAGGGGCTGATTTGGTGATCTTGTGTGTGCCGGTTGGCGCGATGGGATCGGTGATGAAGGACATCGCCCCGCATCTGAAATCGGGCGCGACGCTCAGCGATGTAGGGTCGGTCAAACGCGCCGTGATTGAAGCTGTGGAGCCATATGTTCCTGAGGACGTGCATTTTGTGCCTGCGCACCCTTTGGCAGGGACAGAACACTCGGGACCACGTTCCGGCTTTGCGGAGCTTTTTGACAATCGGTGGAACATCGTTGTGCCGGCATCTGATTATACCGATCGTGATGCTGTGGAGCGGCTGAAGACCTTCTGGAAAGGTCTAGGCGCATTGGTGGATGAAATGGATGCGGATCACCATGATCTCGTATTGGCCGTCACCAGCCACACACCGCACCTGATCGCTTACACGATGGTAGGTGTTGCTGACGACCTTGCCCGCGTCACTGACACTGAAGTTGTCAATTACTCCGCTGCCGGTTTCAGGGATTTCACGCGGATTGCCGCGTCTGATCCAACAATGTGGCGGGATGTGTTTCTGACCAATAAAGATGCCACTTTGGAGATCCTTGGTCGGTTCACCGAAGAGCTGTTTGCCCTACAACGCGCGATCCGGACGGGTGATGGGGATCACTTGCACGATTATTTCACCCGCACCCGATCGATCCGGCGTGGGATCATCGAAGCCGGACAGGATACGGATGCGCCGAACTTTGGCCGGGGTCCTGCGAATACGTGAAACGGGTAGGCGCATATGTTTTAGCCATCTGCGCCGCGACCCTTGCGTTGGCGGAGGCGCCAGAACAATCGCCCCGCCCAACATCACGTGTAATTGCGACAAATGCGCCACCAGAAGTGACTTTGGATATTGTGCGTCCGGCCTTGCGACCGGATAGCGTTGCAGCTTACGCACCGCAGATTGCTTTGCCAGACGTGCAAGATCGACCGCGGTTGCGGCCGTATCTGCGGCCGGATTTGGAACGAGGGGCAGAGACGCGCCCGCAACGTCGGGCAGAGCAAAATCTCTTCGCCTTTAGTCCATACGCGATTTCAAGTTCCCTTGTGCCGACGTTGCGGCCACCTGCAATCCCTCAGCGCTTTGAACAGCAACGGCAGGCGCGGTTGCGGGGGCAGGTCTGTGGTGATCCGGATATCCAAGGTACGGATGTTGGCCGCGTGGAGGGTCGCGGGCGATGTGGCATCGACAGCGCGGTTCGGATCAAATCTGTCGCGGGCGTTCGGTTAAGCACTCAGGCTTTGATGGATTGCACCACGGCACGCGCACTAAAACGTTGGATTGAAACCGGTGCCCGTCCGGCCGTCGCCAACATCGGCGGAGGTATCAGGTCATTGCGGGTAGTTGCGCACTATGCGTGCCGCTTCCGCAATTCTGCATCGAGCGGTCGCTTGTCGGAGCATTCCTTTGGTCATGCCATCGATATCGCAGGTATTGGGTTGCAGAACGGCGATGAGATTACGTTGCTCACGGATTGGGGCGGTGGCGAGAAAGGGCGGGCATTGCGCCAGATGTGGCGGGCTGCTTGCGGTCCATTCGGGACAGTCTTGGGGCCTGAATCCAACAGATTCCACCGCGATCACTTCCATTTCGATACGGCGCGCTATCGGTCTGGATCGTTTTGTAGGTAGGCGAGCGTATGATTTCTTATGTGACGGTTGGTGTGGATGACATGGCTTTGGCAAAAGCGTTCTACAGCGCCTTTTTGCCGGACCTCGGCTACACGCTTGAAGAAGGACCGGAGGGTTTGAGTTGGGAATTGCCCGTCCCAAAAGGGCAAAAACCGATCTCACCCGATTTCTACGTCAAACCTACGTTTGACGGAAAGCCTGCATCGTCTGGAAACGGATCAATGGTTGCGTTCGAGGCCTCAGGTCAACAGCAAGTCCGAGATATTCATGCGGCGGCCCTTTCGGCAGGCGGGAGCAATGAAGGGTCTCCGGGGTTTCGAGACATCTACGGGCCAAGGTTTTTCGTGGGCTATCTGCGCGACCCGCCAGGAAACAAGATTGCGATCTTCTCCAGCAACCCGAATGAACCGGGGCGGGATGACTAGGTGAGGCTGTTTGGGTTTGCCGCTTCGGCAATGACCAAAGTGCTTGAAAGTTAATTCAGCCGCGACCTTGTGTCGGACGGACGTTCTCCAAATGCGGTGAGATATTGTTCGCCGAAATGGCTCCAATTCAGAAATCCGAACTCCGCTGCAATGTCACCGATTGATTTGTCGGTATTTGCCGGATTGCTCAGACTGCGGCGTGCGGCGTGAAGGCGCAGCAAGCGTTGGTAAGCTCCAAACCCAAGGGTGCCTTCCTGTGCATAGGCATATTGAATGCTGCGTCGGCTCAGACTTAGTTCCTCGGACATCGCCGCGATGTCGATGGTATTCGCAGTCGCACCACTGGTGTGTTTTTGGATGGCCAAGAACCTCGAGAAACTGCGGGGCAGTTTTGCTCCTAGAAACTCGACCCCGTTGCCCCATTCCAAGATCAGGCTGGAGACAAGGCTGTTCACTAAAATCTCACCAAGAAGCGTTTGGTTCTGGCCGAACCGACTGTCCAAGGCATTCGTTTTAAGGGCGTTATAGGCGTCGTTACGCAGACGTTGCGCGAATGTTGGGGCACGACAACAGGCAACGATGTCGCGCAAGGAAAGAAGCCAGTCAGCAACCGCTGGCGCAACAGAAAATGCCCTTTCAAATGTTTTGGTCGAAACGATGACTGCCAAGATCATACCATCTTCCGGACTGCGCAGATGGAGGGTGCATCCGGGCGGGACGATAAATATGTCCTCGCATCCAATGTTTTGTCCATTTGCCCGAAAGTAGGTATCTTCATTTAGGACAACACCAATGGAATAGGCATCGGGCGCTCCAACCACCGTTTGCTGCAAAGCTTGATTGGCGTGTTCGATATGAAGCGACACGTTTGGCCCCAGAAAACAGGACACAAAACGACCTCGAAACGCACCTGGTGTCAGTTGGATATATTCTTGATCGAATCCGGATAGGCGTTCCGACTGTGCATCGAAGTCATCAAAAACTTAGTCAAAAATCTCGGCATTGTTTGCACACCACGTGTAATTAGGCATCCAAATATCTGAAATATTTGCCATTTCTCCTCAGATGCTCTGGTTGTGGAGTTGCGCGGCGGCTGTAACCCTCAAAGCTAAGCTAGAGTACAATTCTCCTCGGAGGTATCAAGAAACAAGATCCACAAAGGGAGAAATGAAATGAAGAAAACCACTTTGGGTCTCGCCGCCGCGTTGATGGGTGCGACTGCGGCTGCAGCAGAAATGATCGAAGTGAATGGGGCCAACTTGTTTTACGAAAGCATCGGGAGTGGTGAACCGATTTTAGTCATGCACGGTGGATTAGGGTTAAGCCACGACTATCTACGCCCCTATTTTGATCAGCTTTCAGAGACCAACACGGTTGTCTATTACGATCATCTTGGGAATGGCCTGTCGGATAAGCCTGACGACTACGCGGAAATGAATTTTGACCGTCTGACATCTGACGCGGCTGAGCTTATGACCGCGCTCGGGCATGATACGTTTACATTGATCGGCCACTCCTACGGCGGTTTCATCACGCAGGAATTTGCGATCAACTATGCGGATCGCCTGGACGGCTTGGTCTTGGTCGATACCGTTCCCGCGTTTGATTATCAGCCGACTGTAAGCGGGCCGGATGAGAACATGGCGGCGTTCGGGAAGCTCTTCACCCAGCCCATGGCGGATAATGACGACTGGCGGGCAACGTGGAATCCTGTTGCTGAGATCTATTTCCACCAGTGGGATCCGGACGTCGGCGCTGATCTAGATGAACTTACTAACTATGAATATCGGGCTTGGAACGCTGCTGGCGCTTTGCTTGGGACATTCAACACGCTCGAAGACTTGCCAAACGTGCCAACCCGCGCATTGGTCATCGCTGGACGTCATGATGGGATCACGGTTCCCGATGCGGGTGCAGAGCGGATCGCAGGGTTGTTGCCAAACGCGACGCTGATGATCTTTGAAGAGTCTGGCCACTATCCATTCATCGAGGAAGAAGCCGCTTTCTTCGAGGCCCTGAACGGCTGGTTGGCTGAGTAACGTCGACTTTTGAGCAACGGTCCGGCACAGGTGTCGGGCTGCTGCAAGATCGAGGGTCTATTGCAGCTTGCCGATGGGTTTGACCATTGTTCCACACACCAGCGTGGAGAGTATCCGAGGGATCGGATGGATTCGGGAAAGCGGGAACAAGATTCGATCGCGCAGGATCGGTAGAGCGTTGCTATTTGACTGGTATTGCGGCGTGAAGGCTGCGCTCATCGCCTGATAAATTCCAACATGAAGACGACGGGCCTTGGCATATAGCTGTCCGACATCGGAGAGCGGCGCGGATTGGATCGCTTTGGCGATGGCTAGAGCGTCAAGCATGGCCATATTTGCCCCTTGGCCAAGCTGAGGGCTGGCGCGATGTGCTGCGTCGCCTATGTGCACGATCCCAGCGCCATAGGGGCGGCGGAGCGTTCCGTGGGAATACTGCGCAAAGGTCATATCTGCAGGGGTTTGGATCTGATCAACGAAAGGCGCAATCTCTGGCCAGAGCGCGATAGCTTCGTCTTTCCATCTTTGCAGGCCCGCAGATTGCCAGGATTTTAGCCCGTTACAGGGCAACGACCAAAAGATAGTCGCCTTTTCTGGGCCATTTAACTCCGGTTTGCCGATGGGCATGGCCCCGATCATGCGGCTGGCCTTCCGATAGGCTTGACGCAGTTCGTTGTCAGGGAGACCGGTTTCATACGGCCAATCTACAGTGGCCCATAACGCACCGTAGGGTAGGGGTTTGGATAGCAGCGGGCTGAGCGGTGATCCTGCGCCGGTGGCATCAATGATCAGGTCAAAGGGCCCATGTTGATCTTTGTCTGTTTCGATCAGTTGGTGTTTGGCCTCAAGAACCTTTGCATCTGGCTTGAGTCTTGCGCCCGCGTGTTTCGCCGCATCGAGGATGGCTTGGAACAGGGCCCCACGATGTATGGCGAGGCCGAAAAACGCAGGATGGTTCAAATTGTATGTGACATCCAAAACCGAACGCCCGCTATCGACCTCATGACCGGCCATGCGGGTGATGGGTCGGCCGGTAGCCAGTGCTGCATCCAAGGCCCCAATCTGCGATAGAACATCTTGTCCAACCGGTTGAATGACGAGCCCCGAGCCAACCGGTTTGGGCGTATCAAATTGGTCAAAAACGGCGACCTGGTGCCCTTGCTTCGCAAGGAGAGCGGCGGCGGTAAGACCACCGATCCCTGCGCCTGCTATTCCGATGCTGTAGTTCATGTTTCGAAGCTGCGTCCTACGCTATTTGACCGCAACCCTTTCATACAAAGTTTCCGCAATCTGCACGGCATTCAACGCAGCCCCCTTCAAAAGCTGATCTCCCACAATGAACAAGGATGTCGTGCGTCCGGAAGGATCGCCGAGGTCGTTGCGGATGCGGCCGACGAGGATGTCTTCTTGGCCGGAGGCATCTGAAGGCATGGGGAAGTGGTTGAGGGCGCGGTCGTCGACTAGGCGGACGCCGGGGGCGTCGGAGAGTGCGTCTCGGATGCGGTCTTGGCAGACGTGATCCTCAAACCGGATGTTGAGCGCGATGCCATGGGCGCGCAGGATCGGCACACGGATGCAGGTGACGCTGATGGGGAGCTTTGGTTGGCCGAGGATGCGACGGGTTTCGGCGATGACTTTGAGTTCCTCGCCGTTGTGGCCGGTGTCAGGGTCCAGATCAGAATTGTGACTGAAAACGTTGAACGCATAGGGGTGCGGGAGGATCTGAGGTTCGAAATCCTCATTTGCGAGATGGGCGCGCGTGCCTTCGCGGAGTTCTTCCATCATCTCTGCTCCGCCACCGGAGGCCGCCTGATAGGTCGACATGGAGAGCCGTGTGATTGACCAGCGTTGGTGGAGGGGCGCGAGTGCGCAGGTAAGGATCGCAGCGATGCAGTTAGGGTTGGCGACGATGGGTGCGTCGGCGAGAGTTTCGGCATTCGCCTCTGGCACGACGAGGGGAACGTCTTCATCCATGCGGAACGCAGACGAATTGTCGATCACCTGCGCGCCCTCTGCCACGGCGAAGGGGGCGAATTTAAGAGAGATCGAGGCCCCGGCGGAGAAGAAGGCGTAGTCGACGCCATCAAAGCTCAGCTCTGTCAGTTCCTGCACGATGACCTCGCGGCCTTTGAACGGCAGACGGCGACCGGCGGAACGGGCCGAGGCGAGGAGGCGGAGTTCAGAGATAGGAAAATCGCGCGCTTCTAGGCAGCGGATCAATTCGATGCCGACGGCACCTGTTGCACCAACGATGGCAACGACAGGTGCGGGTTCGGGGCGCTCGGGGTTTTGGATGTTCATGGGTTTGGTCCTTTGGTTGTGGACCGTGGCCAATAAAAAAGCCCCGATCCTTGCGGCGGGGCTAGCTTTCGATTTTGGTTTAGGCGTTTGTCAGTCACCCATGCCAAAAAGCCCCCCGCGCGAGCGGATGGTTTTTTTCGTCATGGATGTCTTTGTCATCATTGCCATGGGGTGGCGTATAGGCGGCAGGCGCGCGGTTTGTAAAGGGGGGCCTCCGGCGGAGGTATTTTTGGCAAGAGGAAAGAGGGGGGTGAGACATGGGCTTTACCCTTGTTTTTTTGGGGCCTATAAGCGCGGGCATGATGATGCGTGTGATCATACGAATTATTTCCCCGGCGCTCTGAGACCGAGCTGCCGGGCCAAGGTGTCTGAGATGTCGCACCGCCCTGATTCTATACTATTGAAGATGCGAGAGGACCGGACGGATGAGCGCCGAGACCCCAGACTATAAAGACACTTTGAACCTGCCGAGGACGGATTTCCCGATGCGGGCGGGATTGCCGAAGCGCGAGCCTGCTTGGCTGGAGCGGTGGAATGAGATTGGTGTGTATGACCGGTTACGTGAGAAAGAAGGACGCAAGCCCTTCACGCTGCACGACGGACCGCCGTACGCGAATGGGCATTTGCATATCGGGCACGCGCTGAACAAGACCTTGAAGGACTTCGTGGTGCGGAGCCATCAGATGATGGGCTACGACAGCCGCTATGTGCCGGGCTGGGATTGCCACGGTCTGCCGATCGAGTGGAAGATCGAAGAAAAGTACCGCAAGAAGGGAAAGAACAAAGACGATGTTCCGGTTGTGGATTTTCGTCGCGAGTGTCGTGCTTTTGCCGACGAGTGGGTGGATATCCAGCGTGAGGAATTCAAGCGCATTGGCGTGACAGGTAAGTGGGAAAATCCATATTTGACAATGGATTACCGTGCTGAGGCGGTGATTGCCGATGAGTTTATGAAGTTCCTGATGAACGGGACTTTGTATCAAGGGTCCAAGCCTGTGATGTGGTCGCCGATGGAGCAGACCGCACTGGCGGAGGCGGAGGTTGAGTATCACGACAAGGAAAGCTTCACCATTTGGGTGAAGTTTAAGGTGGCTGAGCCTGCCGATCATAAATTGGCAGGTGCGCATGTGGTGATCTGGACGACGACGCCTTGGACGATGCCGTCGAACAAGGGCGTCGTTTATGGTAAGGACATTGCCTACGGTCTTTATGAGGTCACGGGCACGCCTGAAGAGAGCTGGGCGCAGGTCGGGGACAGGTACATCTTGGCGGACAATCTGGCGGCAGATGTGATGAAGGGGGCGCGGCTGGACGAAGAACAGTACACGCGTATGGCTGATGTTCCGGCGTCCGATCTTGAGGGCATTGGTTTGACTCACCCCTTGAAGGGGGCCGAGGGCAGCAATGGCGAGTGGGATGACATTCGTGATTTCCGCGCGGCTGAGTTTGTGACTGCCACCGAAGGCACAGGCTTCGTGCATTGTGCGCCGTCCCACGGGATGGAAGAGTTTGAGATGTACCGCGATCTGGGCATGCTCGAACAGGTCATCACGTACAACGTCTTGGACGATGGTGGGTTCCGCGCGGACCTGCCGTTCTTTGGTGGCAAGTACATCCTGTCCCGTAAGGGCGGTGAGGGTGATGCCAATAAGGCGGTGATTGATAAGCTGGCTGAAGTGGGCGGCTTGCTGGCGCGTGGCAAGATCAAGCACAGCTATCCGCATTCTTGGCGCTCGAAAGCGCCGATCATCTATCGCAATACGCCGCAGTGGTTTGCATCCGTGGATCGCAAGCTCGATGATGGCATGGGCGAGATGGGGGATAGCATCCGGGAACGGGCGCTCAATTCCATCGACCAACTGGTGAAATGGTGGCCTCAGGCGGGGCGGAACCGGCTGTATTCCATGATTGAGGCGCGGCCGGATTGGGTGCTGTCGCGCCAGCGCGCGTGGGGTGTGCCGTTGACGTGTTTCACCAAGAAGGGAGCCCTGCCGACCGATCCTGAGTTCTTGTTGAAGAACAACGAGGTAAATGCGCGGATCGTAAAGGCATTCGAAGAGAAGAGCGCCGATGTCTGGTTTGAGGACGGGTTTAAGGAAGAGGTGCTGGGCGGCATCGTGAACCCGGAGGACTATGATCAGGTGATGGACGTATTGGACGTTTGGTTCGACAGTGGCTCGACCCATGCGTTTGTGCTGCGTGACCGTGAGGATGGGACCGAGGATGGCATCGCGGATGTCTATCTTGAGGGGACCGATCAGCACCGTGGATGGTTCCATTCATCGCTGTTGCAGGGCTGCGGCACGTTGGGTCGTGCGCCGTATCGGAATGTGGTGACCTGTGGCTTTACGCTCGATGACAAGGGCATGAAGATGTCCAAATCGCTAGGCAATATCATCGCGCCTGCGGAAGTGATCAAACAGTACGGCGCGGATATCCTGCGGCTTTGGGTGGCGCAGGCGGATTACACAGCCGATCAGCGGATCGGGCCGGAGATCCTGAAAGGGGTCGCGGATAGTTATCGCCGGTTGCGGAATACGATGCGGTTTATGTTGGGTTCGTTGCATGATTTCACGGAAAGCGATCGTGTGGAGCCCGCGGATATGCCAGAGTTGGAGCGTTGGGTTTTGCACCGTTTGGCGGAGCTCGATGCTCAGGTGCGCAAGGGCTATGCGGAGTTTGATTATAACGCCGTGTGGCAGGCGATTTTCACTTTTGCGACCTCAGACCTGTCGGCCTACTACTTCGACATCCGAAAAGATGCACTTTACTGCGATGGGAACACATTGCGGCGTCGGTCAGCACGGACGGTTTTGGATATCCTCTATCACCGTCTGACGACGTGGCTGGCTCCGATCCTTGTGTTCACGATGGAAGAGGTTTGGCTGGAGCGTCATCCTGAAGAGAGCGCGTCGGTGCATTTGCGAGACTTCCCAGACACACCAGCTGCGTGGTTGGATGAAGCATTGGCGGCGAAATGGGCGACGATCCGTCAGGTGCGCCGTGTGGTAACGGGGGCCTTGGAGGTGCAGCGAACTGAGAGGGTGATTGGTGCATCGCTTGAAGCTGCGCCAGAGGTCTATGTCGATGCTGACACGGCTGCTATCTTGAACACGGTTGAGTTTGAAGATGTCTGCATCACCTCGGCGATTTCGGTGTCGAGTGGTGCGGCTCCGGCTGGTGCGTTCACGATGGATGATACAGCCGGTGTTGCCGTTGTCTTCAAACATGCCTTGGGCGAAAAATGCCAGCGGTCTTGGAAGATCCTGCCGGACGTTGGGCAATACAACCATCCGGGTGTGTGCAAACGCTGCTCTGACGCATTGGACGAGCTGCTTGCCGACGCATAACCCTCTCAACCCCAATTGGGCGGCGCGCTGTCGGGAGAGTTTCGACGGGCAGGGTGTCATGGGCACCTTTGGGGTGGAGGTGGCGGAACTGGACGCCGGTCGCGTGGTGTTGGAGATGCCGTTTCGCGATGATCTGACGCAACAACATGGGTTCTTGCACGCAGGCATTGTCACAACCGTATTGGACAGTGCCTGCGGCTATGCGGCGTTTACGCTGATGCCGGAGACGGCAGAGGTGTTGACGGTCGAGTTCAAATCGAACTTTCTGCGGCCAGCGGCTGGCAAGACGTTTCGTTTTGTTGGTGAGGTTTTGAAACCGGGCAAGACGCTGATGGTCTGTGAAGGGAAAGCCTACGCTGATGACAAGATGATCTCAGCGATGAGTGCGACGATGATGGTTGTCAAAGGGCGTAAGGGGATCAACCGATCATGATGGTGCCGTCGCCTGTCAGAACGCTTGGCGCGGACGTTGAAGGCGGCGCAATTACGCGGCTTTATTGGGATCGGGCGGGCACGTTGAAGGACGGGCCTTTGGCGGATCAGTTCAAAGCGGAGTTAGATGCTTATTTTGCTGGGGAACGGCTAGCATTTGATCTGCCTTTGGCGCCGCGGGGGACGGAGTTTCAACAGGCGTTTTATCAGGCTTTGATTGATATTCCTTACGGTGAAACAAGAACCTACGGTGATCTGGCGTCAGAGCTTGGGGTTTCCGCTCAAGCGATTGGGCAGGCGTGCGGAGCCAATCCGATCGCGATTTTGATCCCGTGCCACCGCGTGCTTGCCGCGGATGAGTTGGGAGGTTTTTCCGGGATTGGTGGGATCGAGACCAAAGTGGAATTGTTAAAGCTGGAAGGGGCCGGATCGCTTTTGATCTGAGGCAGAGCCATGAGTATTTGGGTATTGCTGGCTGTCCTTTTTGCGGCGCTGCTACACGCGACGTGGAATGCGCTGATCAAGGTTGGGGCGTCAAAGATGACGTCGATGTTGATCATGACTTTGGTTCAAGGCGCGGCTGGGCTCGCAATTGCATTGACGCGTGCGTTTCCAACAGGCGAGGTTTGGTTGTGGCTCCTGGCCTCCGGTCTGTTCCATTCGGCCTATAGACTGTTTCTTGTCTATGCTTATGAACAAGGTGATCTAAGCCGCGTTTACCCGATCGCGCGCGGGGCGGCGCCTATGTTGGTTTTGGTGATTTCGGCGGTGCTTCTGTCGGATGTCATTGCGGGCTTGGAATATCTCGGCATCCTTGTTCTGGGCCTTGGTATCTTGCTGATGGCACAAGGCGTGTTTCGATCTCACGAAAGTGCCAAGCTGGTGCCGCTTGCGCTCGGCTCTGCTGCGATGACGGCGGGTTATTCTTTGGTAGATGGATTGGGGGCACGCGCAGCGGGAGATGCGGTGACTTATGTGGCATGGCTGTTTGCTTTGGATGCTGTGTTCTTCACCCCGATCTTTTTGGCGTTGCGTGGGCGGAGTGCTTTGACGGCCTCGCGGCAGACGTGGGTGATGGGCAGTTTGGCGGCGATGGCGTCTTACGGGGCTTATGCAATCGTCGTTTGGGCCATGACGCTCGCCCCGATTGCCTTAGTCACGGCGCTGCGGGAAACATCGATCCTCTTCGCGGTGATGATCGGCTGGCTCTTCTTTGGCGAAAAGATGGGCGTTCAAAAAGCCGCGGCGGCTGGGCTGATCGTTCTGGGGGTGGTGATCACCCGGCTTTAGCCGTCTTTGCCGTATACCATTTGTTGGGCAGCCCCTGCGGCGAGTAGATAGATCGAAGTCGCCATAAGCCCATAATGCGCCATAAGCGGTGGATCAAAGTTGGTCCACGCGGCCCACGCGGCGAAAAACGTCCAAGCAAAGGCCATTGGCAATGTGATCGTGCGCCAGCGTTCTGTTCTGACAGGATGGACGAATTTAATCGGCAGAAACATCGCAAGGGACAGGACCAGAACCAAAGCGAGGCAAATAGACCAATGCGGTTGCAAGGCAAAGAGCACAAGGATCAGCATGTTGAAACAGCCGGGGAAGCCTTTGAAGGAATAATCCTTTGTTTTCATGCGTGTATCGCAGAAATACATAGCAGATGCGAAGGTGATTACAATAATAGCGACCCAACCGCTCCACCCGTCCATCAGGCCCGACACATAGAGCGCATAGGCGGGGATGAAGACGTAGGTGAGATAATCGATGATCAAATCCAGTAGGACGCCATCGAAGATCGGTGCGTTGGTTTTGACATCGTATTTTCGTGCCAAAGGTCCATCGATGCCGTCTACGATGAAGGCGACGACGAGCCAGAGGAACATCAAGCTCCAATTGCGGTCTGCCGCGGCGAGAAGAGCCAACATCGCAAAGACTGCACCGGTGGCAGTGAAGAGATGGACGGCGAGGGCTTTGGTGCGAATGTTCATCACGGCTTTGTGTCTGATTTCCTATGGAAGGGCAACGGTTTTAGCAGTTGAGAGATGCGCCTCCGGCGGAGGTATTTTGGCTCAAAAGACGATCAGGCACGCGGGTGGGCTTTGTCGTAGACATCCATCAGGTGGGCTGTGTCGACGGCGGTGTAGGCTTGGGTGGTTGAGAGGGACGCGTGACCGAGGAGTTCTTGGATCGCGCGCAGGTCGCCGCCTGCGTTCAAAAGGTGCGTGGCGAAGGAATGGCGCATGGCATGTGGGGTGGCAGACGCAGGTAGGCCAAGCTGAAGGCGCGTTTGTTCCATCACCTTTTGGATGGCGCGCGGGTTGAGAGCGCCGCCACGAACGCTTCGGAACAGGGGGCTTTCCGGGGGCAGGTCGTAGGGGCAGAGGTGGAGATAACGGTCGACCGCTTGGCGGGCGGCATCGATAACGGGGACAATGCGGGTCTTGTTGCCTTTGCCGGTGATGCGGAGCGTGGCGGGTAAAGGCGTGTCGCCGCCAGTTAGGCTGAGCGCTTCGGAGATGCGTAAGCCGCAACCGTAAAGGAGCGTGATGACGGCCTGATCCCGGGCGGCGATCCACGGCTCTTGCGTTTGCAGTTCCACCGTTTCGATCATTGCGGCGGCGGCGTCTTGGGCCAAGGGGCGAGGCAGTTTCTTTTGGAATTTGGGTGAGCGGGTGGAGAGGACGGCCGTTGGTTCGAACTCTTCCCGATCGGCCAGCCATTTGTAGAAGTTTTTGACTGCGCTTAAAGATCTTGCGAGCGAGCGCGCGCCCAATCCGCGACCGCGTTCGTGGGCCATCCATGAGCGCATGTCGCTAACGGTGATTTGCGCCATAGGGGCGAGCCCTTGCGGTTCGCCTTTGTGCAACGTCATGAAAGACAGAAAGCCCAAGACGTCGGTCTGATAGGCTTTGAGTGTATTCTCGGACACATTGGCGAGCGCGCGCTGGTGATCCAGCCAACCGGCAAGTGCGTCGGCGAGGGCGGGAGAGATCACCCCAGCCATTGGCGCATCGCGCGTTCGAAGACACCGGCGAAGAAGGTCATCAGGTCGGTGCCTTGCTGCGGCGTGAAGAGGTGTGGGTCTTCGGAGCCGAGGAGGAGCATGCCGGGCAGGCGGCCTTCGCCGAAATCGAGTTTTAGGCAGGCTTCGGAGCGGATGTAGTCGGCCTTGTCGCCGTAAATTTCTTCGCCATCGGTGCGGGTTTGGCGCAGAGTGACTTGGCGGACGGGGATGTCGCGGCCTCGGGTGACGTAGGCGTCGGTGAACCCTTTTTCGCAAACTGAGAGGGCATCACCCATTTTCTTGATGGCGGGATCGTCGTCGGAGGTTTCCGTTTCCAAGACAAGGCGGACGACGTCGACTCGGAGCGCGTCCGCAACATCGTGAGACAGGTCATGCAGGAAATCGTCAAACTTCGTTGCGTCGAGGAGGCGCAGAACAGCGCGGTGAATTTGGTTCGTCCCGGCGAGGTTTTCATAAGCGGCTGCGATGACCGAGCGATGCGTGTCTTCCAACCGATCGAGGCGGGAGGTTAGACGTTCCATCGCGATGCCGCGTAGATCAACGATATTGGTGCCCATCGATTGTTCATTGGCGGCGACGAGAGCATTCATAAGATCTTGATCTTCCAGAATAACTTCGGGATCAGCGATGATCTTGTCACGCACATGCGCATCCATCAGCGGTTTGTTGGTCATTGTCCTGCTCATTCTCTTTTTCAGCATGTCTAGCAGAGGGCAGTTGAAGTTTCTGCCCTAAGTCGCGGGTTTAACAGAGAATGGTAGTGAAACTGTGGCTTTGAGGACTCGACCGAGGGATCAGGGTTTTTGAGCGACAACAAAAAGGCGCGGTGCCATGCCGTCTTGTTTGATGGTTTGTGTGATCGTGAAGCCAGCGTGTTCCATCATGCGGATCAACTCCGCCTCAGAGAACCGCGCGACGAATGGGGCTTTGCCAACTGCGCGCATTAGGGCGATCATTGGGCCGAGGTACCAACTGCCTTCGCCTAGAAGCGCGGATTTTGAAATGAAGATGCCACCTGAAGGCAGCGCGTCGTAAATCGAGCCGAGTGTTTCCCCCATGTTCTCGACCAAGTGCAATAGGTTGAGAGCCAGAACGACATCGTGACCAGTGCCTGGAAGATCATGGGCTTGAGCGACTTGGAAGCTCAAGTGATCAAGATTGGTGTCCGCCAGTTTTTCAGTCGCAATCTCGACCATATTCGAAGAAATATCTGTGCCGATATAGCGATCTACTTGCGGTGCGAGTTCCAGCGCGGTTGATCCTGTGCCGCAGCCAATTTCTAAGACGCGGTGCTGCGGCTGCAGCAAGTCTTTCATGATATCAAGCGTTTGGGTGTAACTTTCCATATCGCTGATCGGGTCTTTAGCGTATTTTTCAGCGGCTTTGTCCCAGAAGGCTGCGGTTGTCATGGTCTGATCCTCAATGTGCTCGAAAATATATACTGACGTATGAATTCAGTTTGAATTGCCAATTTTTCTGTATCTATTATACATTTTTGTATGGATTGGCGTGCTCCTAAATTTGATTGGAACCAAGCGCGTGCGTTTTGGGCAACCGCTGAAACAGGGTCGTTGTCGGAGGCCGCTCGATCGCTTGGATTGACGCAGCCGACGTTGGGACGCCAAGTTTCGGCGCTGGAAGACGACCTAGACGTTGTTCTTTTTGAACGCATTGGTAAGCGTTTGGTTTTGACGCCGACCGGGCAGGATTTGCTGACCCACATGCGGCGCATGGGAGATGCGGCACAACAGGTTGAGCTGTCGGCCTCTGGTAGGAACAAGGAGGTGGCGGGCGACGTTTGCGTGTCGGTCACCGATATTTTTGCGCAACTGGTGATGCCTGCAATTGTCGCGGAGCTTCGGCTGCGCGCGCCACAGGTGCGCATTCTCGTGCAGGCGTCGAATTCGCTTTCTGATCTGCAAAGGCGGCAGGCGGATATTGCGATCCGACATGTGCCGCCAACCCAGCCAGAGTTAATCACGCGGAAAGTGCGGGATGGTCAGGGGAAACTCTATGCAAGCCAGCGTTACATCGCCGAAAAAGGCCCGTTCTGGACGTTGGATGATTTGGGCCGAGCTGATTTTATCGGGTCGGGCAACGAAGAAGAGATGTTGAGTGCGCTCAAGGCGATGGGCGTGCCGGTCACGTCAGACAATATCTGTGTGATTTCGGACAGCGGCATTGGGGGATGGGAAATGGCCCGGGCGAGTTTGGGTATTATGCCAATGTTGGAGGAACTGGCCGTGGCTTGGCCGGAGATGCAGATCATTGTGCCTGATGCGCCGGTGTACCCCGTTCCCTACTATCTGACGACACATCGGGAACTTCATTCCTCTCGTCGGATCAGGTTGGTATTCGATCTTTTGGCCGAGTTGCTTTCGCAACCCGACCTTCCAATCTTTAAGTCTCGGATGAGGTAGGTCTATTTGCTAAAGCTCGGCAAGCGACCTGTCATGCTTTCCATAACCCCGTCGCGACGGATGAGTTTGTGCCAGAGCGCACCGGCGATGTGGGTCATTAGGAGTGCGGGGAGCACGACCAGTGATGCCTCGTGCAGTGCGATCATTGCCCCCATGAAGAGACCGCTGAGCGCTGGTGTTGCGAAACCGAGGGCAATGCCGAGGCCGCTGAGGACGATCGCAAAGACACTGGCGTAGAGGCCGATATGAACGAGTTTGGAAATCTTGTGTTCCCAGGTTGGCGCACTGTCGGGCAGCCGGGTGGTGCCGCCGACAGCTTTGGTCCAGAGCAGGCGCAACAAGAAGACGCTGCCAAGGATCAGTGCGAAGATGATTTCGAATTGGAACAGCGCGGGGTCTGCAAGTTGGGACACATTATCGAGTCCCTTGAAGTAACCGAACGCCAGCAAACCTGCTGATACCCAGTGCAGACCCTTGGTGACAAAGCCATGTGGTTTCGCGGTTTCAGTCATTGTCTGTCCCTTTCTTGTTTCGTGTCGAGAAAGAGATGAGGGATGGACCTGCCGTGCGCCTGACGCCTTCCTTACATGTTTGTAAGAAACCAAAAAGGCCCGCACAGTGGCGGGCCTTCCAAATCGGGTTTTGGATCGCTTACAGGATTTTGATGCCTGCTTTTTCTACATCTGCCATGAAGCCGGCCAAGCCTTTGTCGGTGAGCACATGGTTGGCCATATTCTTGATCACGGCGGGTGGAGCGGTGGCCACATCTGCGCCGATTTTTGCGCATCCGCTCATGTGGTTGGCAGAGCGGATGGAGGCAGCGAGGATTTGGGTTTCAAAGCCGTAGTTATCGTAAATGGTACGAATATCTTCGATCAGTTCCAGACCGTCGAGGTTGATATCATCCAGGCGTCCGATGAAGGGGCTGATGAAGGTTGCACCGGCTTTTGCAGCTAAGAGCGCTTGGTTGGCAGAAAAGCATAGTGTGACGTTGACCATCGTACCTTCGTCGCTGAGAGCTTTGCAGGTTTGCAGACCCGCCCACGTCAGCGGCACTTTCACAGCGATATTGTCGGCGATTTTTGCAAGCTTACGGCCTTCTGCCAGCATGGTGTCTGCGTCGAGGGCTACGACCTCTGCCGACACGGGACCATCGACAATGTCACAGATTTCTTTCGTGACTTCGAGGATGTCACGGCCAGATTTCGCGATCAAAGATGGGTTGGTTGTGACCCCGTCGACCATGCCCAAGGCGTGTAGTTCTTTGATCTGGTCGATTTCAGCGGTGTCGACGAAAAATTTCATAAGCTCTCTCCAGCGGTGGGTTGGCGTTTGGTTGTGTGTCGTTTACCTCATGGGGGTGACTGCCGAAACCCCAAATATGCTAGCGCTAACATGAGCGAAACTTTCTTTCACGAAGGTGATCTTGTTGGTGTGCTGACTGCGCAGCCTCTGGATCGGGTGCTGGATTACAAAGCACCAGAAGGCGGCGTCTTCATGGGTGCGTTTGTTGAGGTGCCATTGGGCCCGCGCAAAGTGTTGGGCGTTGTGTGGGGCGAGGGGGCTGGTGATTATGATCGGTCGAAGATCAGATCGATCATACGGGTGCTTGATGTCCCGCCGATGCGCGAAGAGATGGCAGAGTTTTTGATGCGGGCGGCGGATTACACGCTGACGCCGATGTCCGCGATGCTGCGCTTAGCGACACGTGCGCCGGGGCTGGGTGATGCGCCGTCGATGCGTAAGGTCTATCGTTTGGGCGATCAAGAGCCGGACCGGATAACGCCAGCGCGCGAAAAGGTTCTTGGCGTTTTGCGTGATTTTGGGGGGTTGTCGTTCACCCTGAAAGAAGTGGCCGAGATGGCGGGGGTGGGTACCTCTGTCGTCAAAGGGTTGGTTAAACTCGGTGCAGTGCGGGAGGAAGACACACCGCGCGACATGCCCTATCCGCAGCTTGAACCTGATTATGGTGGAAAGGAGCTCACAGAAGATCAGGCGCGCGTGTCTGATGCTTTGAAAGAGGGTATCAGGTCTGGCGCTTACGGGACGACCTTGTTGAAGGGCGTCACCGGTTCAGGGAAGACCGAAGTTTATTTAGAGGCTGTGGCGGAGTGTTTGCGTCAGGGTCGGCAAGCGTTGGTTTTGCTGCCCGAGATTGCTTTGACGGGCGAATTCCTGACGCGGGTGGAAGCTCGGTTTGGGATGAAACCGGCGGAGTGGCATTCCGGCGTGACCATGAACGAGCGGCGGCGCTGCTGGAAGATGGTCGGGCAGGGTGCCGCGCAGATGGTTGTGGGCGCGCGATCTGCGTTGTTTTTGCCGTTCCAAGATTTGGGGTTGATCGTCGTCGATGAGGAGCATGACACCTCTTACAAGCAAGAAGACGGGGTGATGTATAACGCCCGCGATATGACTGTGCTGCGGGCGGCGATCAACGGTGCACAGGTGGTGTTGGCTTCGGCGACGCCAAGCCTTGAAAGCTGGGCGAATGTGGAGGCTGGAAAGTATCAGCGTCAGACGTTAACCACGCGCTTTGGTGAGGCGGTGATGCCAAAGATGTCCGCGATTGATATGCGTATCGAGGACGTCCCGAGCGGGACATGGGTGTCGCCCACATTGCGGGATGCGATGGCAGAGCGGTTGGAAGCTGGGGAACAATCGCTAATCTTCCTCAACCGCCGCGGCTATGCACCGGTAACGCTGTGTCGGGCGTGTGGGCATCAGATTGGCTGCGATCATTGCGATGCTCGGATGGTGGAGCATCGGTTCCTCAAGCGGTTGATGTGCCATCAATGCGGTGAAACGAAACCGATGCCGACTGTCTGTCCGCATTGCGAGGCGGAGGATCGATTGTCTGCCGTGGGCCCAGGAGTGGAGCGGATGGGGGAAGAGGTGTCGGCGCTTTTCCCAGAAGCACGGGTCGCTGTTTTGTCGTCTGATCTTTACGGTTCTGCCCGTGCAATGAAAGCGCATATCGAAGAGATTGCGTCAGGTGGCGCGGACATCATCATCGGCACTCAGCTGGTGGCGAAGGGGCATAACTTTCCCAATCTGACGCTGGTGGGCGTGATCGACGCAGATCTTGGATTGCAAGGGTCTGACCTGCGGGCCGCAGAGCGGACGTTTCAGTTGATGCGGCAGGTGGCAGGGCGCGCGGGGCGTGCGGAGAAGCCGGGGGAGGCTTTGTTGCAGACCTACCAGCCGGAGCATGCGGTGATCCGCGCGATTTTGGCGGGGGACGAGGAAAGCTTTTGGGCGGCTGAGGCGGCAGAACGTAAGCAAGCCGGTGTGCCGCCTTATGGCCGCATGGCGGGGATCGTGCTGAGTAGTCCGAACGTGCAGGAGGTCTTTGATCTGGGTGGAGAAATGGCGCGTCGGGATGCGCCTTTGCGGCAGATTGGGGCGCAAATTTTTGGACCTGCACCCGCGCCGATTGCACGGATCAGAGGGCGGCATCGGGTGCGGCTTTTGGTGAAGGTTGAGAAGACAGCTCCGCTGCAAAAGGCGCTGGCGCAATGGGCGGGGCAGTTTAAGCTGCCAAGCAACCTGCGGATGTCGATCGATATCGATCCGCAAAGTTTCTATTGAGGATTTGAGATGTTCAAAGGGTTATCTGCCTTTCCATTGACCCCGGCGAGCGCGGATGGGGTTGTTGACACCGACGCGTTGCAGCAGCTGACTGCACGTCTTGTACCGCATCCCGTGACCTCGATTGGATTGTTGGGAAGCACGGGCACCTATGCCTATTTAACGCGGGCCGAGCGGCGGCGGGCCGTTGCGGCGGCGGTTGAAGTGCTGGCTGGCAAGGTGCCTTTGATCGTTGGCGTGGGCGCCATGCGCACGGATGAGGCTGTTGCTTTGGCTCAGGATGCGGCAGCCGAAGGGGCCGATGCGGTGTTGATGGCGCCGGTGTCATATACGCCTTTGACGCAGGATGAAGCGTTTGGACACTATCGGGCGGTGACTGCGGCGGCGGGCCTGCCGATGTGCGTTTATAACAACCCCGGAACCACGCATTTCACCTTTTCAGAGGCTTTGGTACAGCGGTTGGCGGAGGTTGATGGCATCGCCGCTGTGAAGATGCCTTTGCCCGCTGATGGCGACTTTGCTGGCGAAATTGCGCAGCTTGGGCGCGATGGATTTGAGATTGGCTATAGTGCCGATTGGGGGATTGCCAACGCGCTTTTGGGAGGGGCCGGGTCGTTCTATAGCGCCGTGGCGGGGACGTTGCCGAAACAGGTGACGGCGCTGTCGTCTGCCGCTTTGGCCGGGGATGAAGCGGCAGCGCGGGCTGAGGATGACAAGCTGGCGGAGCTTTGGGCGTTGTGTAAAGCCCGCGGAAGCGTGCGGGTAATGCATGCGGCGGCGACGCAGATAGGGTTGATCGATACGCCTTTGCCACTGCCTCTATTGCCATTGGAGACGGGCGAGCAGGACGCTTTGGCGGTGATCTTGGAGCAAATTGACGCAACGGTCTGAACAGGGTGTTTTCAATCCTGTAGTGTCATGTTTCTTTGGCGGTAGGGAGAAGAACACATGACTAACAATCCAATCCGCGCCGAAGTGCTGTTGCCCACCGGTGAATTGCGTAATGATCTGCCGTTTTACACCAAAGTCTTGGGGATGCGGATGGATACAATATTTCCTGCCGATGATCCCACGACAGCGACGTTTTCTGGCCACGGGCTGAACATCCGTATTCAAAAGGGTGCGCCCGTTCAGCCGGGGGTATTGCGGATTCTGACCGATGATGTCGCCGGATTTGCGGATGGGCAAACAGAACTTTTCGCACCCAATGGGACAAAGGTTGAGATCGCTCCGCTGACACCGGTGGCGGAGACACCAGCGGTCGCGCATGAGTTTCAGGTCCGCCGTTTACGGGATGAGGCCCCTTGGATCATTGGCCGCGCGGGGATGCATTATCGTGATCTGATTTCGTCGCGGTTGGGTGGGGCGATCATTGCGAGCCACATTCGGATCCCAGATGGTGGGCCGGTGCCGGATATGGTGCACTATCATACCGTCGGGTTTCAGCTGATCTTTTGCTATCGCGGCTGGGTCGATCTGCTTTACGAAGATCAGGGAGAGATGATGCGCCTTCATGCGGGCTGCTGCGTCACCCAGCCTCCCGGTATTCGGCATCGTGTTGTCTATGCCTCGCCTGATATTGAGGTCATTGAGGTCGGTGTGCCAGCAGAGCATGTCACCACCATTGATCATGAGATGGAGCTTCCAAACGGGCCGGCGAATCCTGACCGCGAGTGGGACGGGCAAAAGTTTGTGCATCACGTGAAGGATAAGGCGGTCTGGCAGCCCTTCCGTATACCGGGGTTTAAGGCGCGAGATACGGGGATCAACGCAGGCACCAAGGGTGTCGCGGGCATACAAGTTGCGCAGTTTGAGCGCGGCGAGACCGCTAAGACTGTACATGATGCGGACATTCATTTTACCTTTGTCATGGAAGGCGGCATGACGCTGCGGGCGGATGGGCAGGCGCCTTCGACGCTGGAAGCTGGCGATGCCTTCGTGATCCCTCCGGGCTTGGCGACGCAGTACACCGAGTGTTCGGACGACTTGGAGCTGTTGGAAGTGGCTTTGCGTGGCGATTTTGGCTCTGAAGTTGTGACCTGACGCAAATCTGCAGTGCGCGATTGCCTCTCGCTTCTTTGGAAGGAGAGGCGTAAGCGGGTCGTATGAAAATCCTTCGCCTTTCAGATGCCGGTGCCTATCCGATTTGGCGCCGCCCGATTACATTCCTGATCCTAGGTGCGATCGGAATGCCGATTGCGTTCAATACATGGTCCGCTTTGCTCAATAACTTCGTGATCGAAGTTGCAAATTTTGATGGGTCAGACATTGGGTGGTTGCATACGGTTCGAGAGATACCGGGGTTCTTAGCGATTGGCGTCATCGCCATCCTGATGTTTATGCGAGAACAGGTACTTGGCGTGGTGTCGCTGTTCGTACTGGGGATCGCGACGGCGCTGACGTCCTATTTCCCTTCGATGGCAGGTATCTTAACGCTAACGATGCTGTCTTCTATCGGGTTCCATTATTACGAGACGGTGAACCAATCCTTGCAGCTGCAGTGGATTAAGAAAGAGAAAGCCCCGCAAACCTTAGGTTGGCTCATGGCAGTTGGATCGGGCGCGACGCTGATCGCCTACGTCTTGATCGTTTTGACGTGGGAAAGATACGACCTGTCCTACCGCTTCGTCTATTGGATGGGTGGGGGAGCGACGGCTCTGATCGCTGTCTATATGTACTTCTTCATTCCGCAGTTTGAGGCAGAGCATCCACAGCGGAAAGAGTTGGTTCTGAGAAAGCGCTATTGGCTCTATTATTTGTTGCAATTCATGGCGGGAGCGCGTCGGCAGATCTTTGTCGTTTTCGCTGGCTTTATGATGGTCGAGCGCTTTGGCTTTGAAGTGCATGAGATCACGCAGCTTTATCTGATCAATCTTATCTTTACGATTGTTGCCGCACCCTTGATGGGACGCGTCGTGGCTGTCTTCGGAGAACGGCGTGCGTTGTTGTTTGAGTATTTCGGCTTGGTCTGCGTCTTTTTGGCTTACGGCGGCGTCTACTATTTCGGGTGGGGTGTGTTGGTCGCCGCAGGCCTCTATATCCTAGATCATATCTTCTTTGCGTTGGCGCTGGCGTTGAAGACCTACTTTCAGAAAATCGCGGACCCTGGCGATATTGCCCCAACAGCAGCGGTTGCCTTTACGATCAACCATATTGCTGCGGTCTTCTTGCCAGCAGGTTTGGGATACCTTTGGTTGGTGTCCCCTCAAGCGGTATTCATCCTAGCCGCATCAATGGCTGCGACATCGTTCCTTTTGGCACTGTTGATCCCGCGGCATCCGTCTCGTGGGAATGAAACAATATTCTCACAAAAAGTTGCGGCACCGGCAGAGTAGATAAGCGCGGTCAGACCTCCTATATCTGCAGAGAACCAAAACGGAGGATGCCATGTTTTTCATGTCCAAAGCGAAATCGGAAATGGTCTCAGCAGGTGACGCGTTGGTCGGTCGCGAGATGGCGATCCCGACGGCAGATACGCATTTTGTCTATGGCCGCCCATTGAACGCGGACGTGCCTGACGGCATGGAAGAAGCCATGTTCGGTATGGGCTGCTTCTGGGGCGTTGAGCGGATGTTTTGGAAGTTGAACGGCGTTTATTCCACGATGGTGGGATATGCTGGCGGCTATACGCCGAACGCAACGTATGAAGAAGTGTGTTCTGGCAAGACTGGGCACAATGAAGTTGTGCGGGTGGTCTACGACCCTGATGTGATTTCTTACGACGATCTGTTGCGTGTGTTTTGGGAAGGGCACGATCCGACCCAAGGGATGCGCCAAGGCAATGATCGTGGGACGCAGTATCGGTCGGGCATCTACACCTATTCTGACGCGCAAGCGAAAGCGGCCGAGGCGTCAAAGGCGGCTTTTGCGCCGAAACTGTCTGCAGCCGGTTACGGGATGATCACGACAGAGATCATCGACGCGCCTACGTTCTATTTCGCAGAAGATTACCACCAGCAATATTTGGCGAAGAACCCGAATGGATATTGCGGGATTGGTGGAACTGGCGTGACTTGCCCGATTGGGGTTGGTGTTTAGTCACACTCGATTGCACTTTTTGTGGCGGCGGTCTAACCGAAGGGGAACTTTCGAAAGGGCCGCAGCCATGCCGACATTTACCGCTTTGACCACATTGGAAGGGGCCGACCGAGCGAATGCGCTGGGCGAGGCCTTAGAAGCGCTCATGCCGGAGCCAACAGGTGTCGGCGTTTTTGAGGTAGAGGACGATTCCGGCATTTGGGAGGTCGGGGCCTATTTTACGGAGGAACCGGATCAGGCGGGATTGGCCATTCTAGCCACCATGCATGAGGCCAAGCCGTTTGTTGTATCCGAAGTGCCGGATCAGGATTGGGTCGCGAAAGTCAGACGCGAACTCGCGCCGGTCGAGGCTGGCCGGTTCTTTGTCTATGGCAGCCATGACGCCGACAAAGTGCCTGACGGATCAATCCCGCTGCTGATCGAAGCGGCCATGGCCTTTGGCACGGGGCACCATGGAACGACGCTTGGGTGCCTATTGGCGTTCGACAGGCTGATCGAAGATGGGTTCGTGCCGCAAAACACGATTGATGTTGGATGCGGAACGGCTGTTTTGGCGATGGCGGCGGCACATGTTTCGCCCAACAAAGTTCTGGCCAGCGACATCGACCCTGTGGCCATCGATGTGGCGGATGCCAATGCAGAGGCAAATGACTTGGCCGACCGGATTGTCACTAAGGTTGCTGTTGGATTGGACGATGACGATCTGAAAGCTGCCGCGCCGTTTGATCTTGTCTTTGCCAACATCCTCAAAGGTCCACTAATCCTGCTCGCGCCGTCAATTTGTAACGCGACCGCGGACAATGGTTACGTGATTCTCTCCGGAATTCTGAACGAGCAAGCCGACGAAGTGGCAGACGTTTATACACGGAACGGGTTCAATGTTATTCAGCGAGACAGTATTGTTGACTGGACGACGTTAACGCTTTGTAAATTAAGCAGTTAAAAAGGCAAAATTGCTTCATTTTTTCCGTCTGCCGCAATCTCGCCATATTTGATTTGGAATATGTAAGGCGAATTTTGGGGGAAGGATTGGAGTAGGTCATGACGACTGCACAAGTACCATTTCAAAAGCGTCTTCGACGGATCGTGCGAGAGCATCAGCGTATGTCAAATGGCGCGACCCATGTGATGCGTGCGGATGGCCTGATTGTAGCACGTCCACGTGTCTACAATCCGAAATTCCCACTGCGTGGTTTAGTCCTTCTTCTAGGTGCGGCGATCCTGTTCAAAGGGTTCATCTACGCGTCATTGGGAAGTGCAACATATGCAGACCGTGTCGGTCAGTTGGCGAGCGGTTCGATTGCAGAGCAAGCGGGCGCTTGGGTGATGCAGCCTGATCTTGCGACACTGGCCGTAGCGCAGTTTTTGAACGCCGTCGGTCTCTAAGATCTGCAAGACATACTGAGGAAAGCGCGCTTTCGGCGCGCTTTTTTGTTTTTGGATACAAAAAAGGCCGCGCCTGGGAGGATAGCGCGGCCTTTGGAGCTAATATGTTTTGATCAGAAACGACGGTTTGCGATGTTGTCGATGTCACCGCGGACCAAACCGATGTCTTCCAATTCGCGAGCGGACAGTTTGTTCAGCGCATTACGTGTCACGCGTGCGTCGTTCCATGCGATAACGGATCCAAAAGCGTCAGCAACAGCGCGCGTTACGCGGCCAGCGGACATTACGTTAACGGTACGGTTGGTATCAAAAGCAGCCATTGCCTTACTCCTATGTTTTGTTTGTGCTGTCTTGCAGCATTTGTTCGTCTGTAAGGCGCATGTATGCCTGTGGATGGGGAATGACCAATGCTGTTTTGACATGACTCATATGCGTTTTCAGAATGCCTCATTAATAGGCGGTGAACGCGATAAGGTTTTGTCGTTTATAGGATTTTTCGCGTCGAAATTTGGCGTTATTTTTGGGTTTTGGACTGTATTTGCGTCAACGCGCTTGGATTTTGTTCGCGTTTTGTGCTACCGCTTGATCAACAAAACATACGAGCAGGGGGCGCGGATGCGCGTTTTGGGAATTGATCCCGGTTTGCGGAACATGGGTTGGGGTGTGATTGACGTCTCTGGCAGCCGAATCGCGCATGTCGCGAATGGCGTGTGCCACGGGGTTGGTGTGGCTCTCGCAGATCGGCTTTTGGCTTTGCATGAGGCGCTTACGGACGTTGTTGCGCGGTATGAGCCCGACACGGCCGCGGTTGAGCAGACATTTGTGAATAAGGACGGCGCTGGCACATTGAAACTCGGGCAAGCGCGCGGTGTTGCATTGCTTTCCCTGGCACAAGCAGGGATCAGAATTGGTGAATATGCTCCGAACTCTGTCAAAAAGGCGGTTGTCGGCGTGGGACATGCTGAAAAAACGCAGATTGAGCATATGGTGAAACTTCAGCTTCCGGGCGTGAAGTTGTTGGGCCCTGACGCGGCTGACGCTTTGGCAATCGCGATTTGCCATGCGCATCACGCGCAATCGGCGGGGCGGCTCGATCAAGCTCTCGCAAAGGCCAGCGCATGATTGGGAAAATATCGGGTCGCTTGGAGTATCGCGCAGAAGACCATGTGCTGATCGATGTGCGCGGGGTCGGGTATCTTGTCTATGTCTCTAACCGTGTGATGGCGTCGCTGCCGTCAAATGGGGAGGCGGTGGCGCTGTATACCGACTTGTTGGTGCGCGAAGATAATTTGCAGCTGTTCGGATTTACCACTTTGGTGGAGAAAGAATGGCATCGCTTGTTGATGTCGGTTCAAGGGATTGGCGCGAAGGCATCGATGGCGATTTTGGGAACGATTGGCGCTGATGGGGTCAGTCGCGCGATTGCCTTGGGTGACTGGAACGCGATTGCAAAGGCCAAAGGTGTGGGGCCTAAGACGGCGCAGCGCGTCGCAATAGAGCTGAAGGACAAAGCGCCTGGTGTGATGGCCATGGGCGGAACCGTGGCGCAGGCATCAGGCGATGAAGTGGTGGAGGTCATCGAACCAGTGGCGGCTCCTACTGCGCCAATGGCAAACCCTGCGCAGGCAGAGGCATTGTCGGCCTTGGGCAACCTTGGCTATGCGCCCGGTGAAGCAGCGAGCGCAGTCGCCGAGTCCGTAGGTGCTGATCCGGATGCAGATACCTCGACATTGATCCGAGCGTCCTTGAAGCTGTTGGCGCCAAAGGGGTAAGGCATGGATATGTCTGAACCTGACCCAACCTTGCGGCCTGAGCGGCAACCAGAAGATGCTGATCGCGCCTTGCGGCCGCAGTCCTTGGATGAATTCATCGGGCAGAAAGATGCACGTGCGAACCTGAAGGTGTTTATCGAAAGCGCCAAGAAACGCGGCGAAGCGATGGATCATGCGCTGTTTCACGGGCCGCCCGGGTTGGGCAAGACAACGCTCGCGCAGATCATGGCGCGGGAGTTGGGCGTGAATTTCCGCATGACCTCTGGCCCTGTTCTGGCGAAGGCGGGGGATTTGGCGGCGATCTTAACCAATCTCGAGGCGCGGGATGTTCTGTTTATTGACGAAATCCATCGGCTGAATCCTGCTGTGGAAGAGGTGCTCTATCCGGCGCTTGAGGACTTTGAGCTGGATTTGGTTATTGGCGAAGGGCCGGCGGCACGCACGGTGCGGATTGAATTGCAGCCCTTTACGCTTGTTGGGGCGACAACCCGCTTGGGTTTGTTGACGACGCCATTGCGGGATCGATTTGGAATTCCGACAAGGTTGGAGTTTTATACGGTCGATGAGTTGCACGAGATCGTGACACGAGGCGCGCGATTGATGGGGGCGCCAGCTGACGACGCAGGCGCGCTGGAGATTGCGAAGCGGGCGCGGGGTACGCCTCGGATCGCAGGCCGTTTGTTGCGCCGCGTTGTGGATTTTGCGGTTGTTGAAGGCGACGGGCGTGTGACGCAGGCGATCGCGGATCGAGCATTGACACGGCTTGGCGTTGATCATTTGGGCCTTGATAGCGCGGACAGGCGGTATCTGCGTTTGATTGCAGAAAGCTATGGTGGCGGACCGGTTGGGGTTGAAACCATGTCCGCGGCGTTGTCGGAAAGCCGAGATGCTTTGGAAGAGGTGATTGAGCCTTATCTGTTGCAAAAGGGCTTGATCCAGCGCACACCGCGCGGGCGGATGCTAGCTCAGGCGGCTTGGACCCATTTAGGTCTGGACGCGCCTAAAGGGCAGAGCGATCTGTTCGGATAAACCAAGGTGCCTTGTCGATGAGCTTGAGCCAAGAAGACATTGAGAAGTACTTTACCCGCAAAGACGGAACTTATCTTTGCGCGCGCTGGGGACGGCCGATTGCGCCTGTGATCTTTGGGGTGGACGAGGCGAGCCTGGAGGTCTTCAAAGCCGCGTTGGAGGCGGTTGTGGTTCTGGCAGATCACAAGATGGCCGAAACCGATCCGGAGTTGGGATCGAATCTGATGATCTTTTTCTGCAAAGATTGGGATGAGTTGGCGGCGGTGCCGCACCTCGACAAGCTGGTGCCGGATTTGCAGATTTTAGTGAAGCGGCTGATCAAATCGGATGCGAACCAATATCGGATTTTCCGGTTTGAAGAAGATGGCGCAATCAAAGCGGCTTTTGTCTTTTTACGCTTGGACGAACACATGGCAAACGCCACGGCCGATACCATTGCGCTGAGCCAAGCGACACAGACCATTCTGCTTTGGTCTGACACTGCGTTTATGGATGCCTCACCGCTGGGGATTGTGGAGGACAAGGCGGTGTTGAAGCCGGAAATCGCCGATATTATTCGAACGGCTTATGATCCAACACTGCCAGCCGTCGCGCAGGATAAGAGCCATGCGCTGCGGATGGCGGCAAGACTGATGGTGCGGCAATGACTCATAGGCTCCCTGTTCGCGTCTACTATGAAGACACCGACATGGGCGGGATCGTCTATTATGCCAACTATCTTAAGTATATAGAACGCGCGCGCTCCGAGCTTGTGGAAGAGATGGGGCTGAACCAGAACAAGATGAAAGATGAAGACGGTTTGGTCTTTGTCGTTGTTCGGGTTGAGGCGGATTACAAAGCACCGGCGCGTTTGGATGATCGATTGGAGGTTGTGACCGAACATCACGCAGCCTCCGCCACACGTTGGGTGTTCGATCAGGATGTTCAGCGGGATGGCAAGACGATCTTTCGTGCGAAAGTGACTGCTGTTTGCATGACCGTCGAGGGAAAACCGGCGCGACTGCCAGCGGAACTTCGCGCAAGATTGGGGTGACGTGGCGCGCCCTTTCGGTTTTGTGACTGCTTCTTTGATTTTAATTCTGCGGAAACTGCGCTAAACTGAGTGCAATAGAGCCCCAAAATACGGGCCAGAGGCAGAGCAGGCACATGGAAGCAGCAACCGACTTTACACTGTGGGCGCTTTTTGCGCGCGCAACGATCACCGTAAAAATCGTTATGATCATGCTGATCTTTGCATCGTTTTGGTGCTGGGCGGTGATCATTGATAAGGCACGACAATATCGCAAAGCGCGGCGCGAGGCCGCGGTCTTTGACATGGCGTTCTGGTCCGGCGAGCCTTTGGACGATCTTTATCGGCAGATTGGCAGTACCCCACGCGGGGCGTCGGAGACGATTTTCGCCGCTGGTATGTCCGAATGGGATCGCAGCTATGGAGAAAGCGGGCTGATCGCGGGGGCACACTCGCGGATTGATCGGTCGATGGATGTGGCGATTGCGAAAGAAGCGGGGCTTTTGCAGAAAGGGCTGCCGGTTCTAGCGACTGTTGGCTCTACCGCACCGTTTGTTGGGCTGTTCGGGACAGTTTGGGGCATTATGAATGCCTTTATCGAAATTGCAGAACAGCAGAACACGAATTTGGCTGTTGTGGCCCCTGGTATTGCGGAGGCTTTGTTGGCGACTGGACTTGGCCTTTTGGCGGCCATTCCAGCGGTTGTCTTCTACAATAAGCTCTCTGCCGATAGTGACCGGATCATTGCAGGCTATGAAGCGTTTGCAGATGAGTTTTCGACCATTCTAAGCCGCCAGATGGACAGCTGACATGGGCGCGGGTGTGATGAAATCATCGGGCGGTGGGGGCGGCAGGCGTCGTCGCCGCAGCGCGACGCGCACGCAGCCGATGTCAGAGATCAATGTGACGCCCTTCGTGGATGTCATGTTGGTGTTGCTCATCATCTTTATGGTGGCCGCCCCTTTGTTGACCGTGGGTGTTCCTGTGAACATGCCGGAAACAGCGGCGAGCGCTTTGCCAACGGATCAGGAAGAACCGCTGACGGTTTCGATCAAGGCCGATGGATCTTTGGCCATTCAAGAGACGGATATTTCCGATGGCGATCTGATAGCGCGTTTGACGGCTATTGCCGCAGAACGGGACAGCGACCGGATCTTCCTGCGGGCGGATGGGGCCAATGATTGGGACCGTGTGGCCACTGTTATGGGTGCTTTGAACGCGGCTGGGTTCTCCAACATCGGTTTGGTGACAGACATCGGCGGGCCGACGTTTACGGGGTCGGACGGGTAGGCGATGCAATCGGCCGGAACCTATATTTCTGGCGCAGGACATGTCGGGCTGGTGGTCTGGCTTGTTCTGGGGTGGGGGTTCGCAAGCGAACCGCTGCCCTTTGAGATAGCTGACGTCAGCGTTGTGACCGGTGAGGAGTTTGCTGCGTTACAACGGGCGACCACGCCTGATCCAGAGACGGAAACGCCGATCGCTCCCGCGGCACCTGCGATTGAAGAAGCTCCAGAGCCGCCGGTTGAGGTGGAGGCGCCAGAGCCTGCGCCTTTGCCAGAAGAGGTGGAGCCGCCAGTTGAAGAGACCGCTCCGCCCGAAGCGCCGGAGCCACCCGCGCCAGTTGCTGACGTGACGGATGAGGTGCCAGAGATCACATCGCCTGATTTGGTCGAACAGCCGGAGATTTCCGAGGAGATAGTGACCGATACGCCGAATGCAGCTCCTGCGCAGGTGATTTCGCCATCTCAGGTTCCACAACCTCAAACCGATGCACCAGTTTCAGTTGATACGACGCCAGCTGTTCGGCCCGAAGAACCGACGGAGGAAGCACCGGCCGAGGAGCCGGAAGAAACAACGTCTGCCCCGGATAGTGCCCAGACGACATCAGTTGAGAATTTGGAGGTGTCTGGTGCACCTGAAACGTCGATCCGGCCTGCGGCTAGACCGCGCCGTCCAACACCAGAACCGGAGCCTGAGGCCGAGGTTGCTGAGACACAACCATCGACAGCTCAGCAGGTCGAAGATGTTTTGGCCGGGATTGATCTGGGGGAGGCCATTGAGCAAGGGCCGCCGATGACCGGATCAGAGCGGGATGCGTTTCGTGTAGCGGTCAACGCCTGTTGGGTCGTGGATACAGGGGCTGCGTCGGCAAATGTGACCGTTGAGGTCGCATTTTCATTGTCACGCGACGGTAAGGTCGAGAGCGGCCCAACGTTGGTTTCTGCCAGTGGCGGTAGCGACGCAGCTCAGCGCGCAGCGTTCGAGAGTGCGCGACGGGCGATTTTGCGGTGTCAGAGCAATGGATATGAGCTACCGGCAGACAAATACGGCCAATGGAAAGACGTTGTGATCGAATTTGACCCTTCCGGAATGAGGTTACGTTAATCTATGGGCAAGATGATGCGCAGATTTGAGTATTCCCCTGCGTTTTTGAGCGCGGTGACGTATTAGGATGAAAACGGGCATTAATCCCGGTTGGTTGAGGACCAGACAGATGTTGAAACAGGTATTGAGCATTTTGATCATTTGCCTCTTTGCGGGCACGGCGGTTGCACAAGATGGGCCGCTGAGATTGCGCATCACCGACGGCGTGATCGAACCCTTGCCATTTGCCCTTCCTGCGTTTCAGGCGGAAACGCCGGGGTCGGAAGGTGTCGCCAATGACATTGCGCGGTTGGTTGCGCAGGATTTGATCAACACTGGCCTGTTCCGCGAAATCCCCAATGCGGCTTTCATCAGCACCCCGTCGAGTTTCTCAGCTCCAATTTCCTATCCAGATTGGCGTGCGATCAATGCTCAGGCGTTGATCAACGGTGCGGTGGCAGTGAATGGCGATCAGTTGATCGTTAAGTTCCGGCTCTATGATGTGTTTTCTGGTCAGGAACTTGGCTCCGGCCTGCAATTGGCGGGCACAGTACAGGGCTGGCGACGTGTTGCGCATAAGGTTGCGGATGCTGTTTACAGCCGGATCACAGGTGAGGGCGGGTATTTCGACAGTCGCGTTGTCTATGTCGCCGAGAGCGGGCCCAAAGATAACCGGCAAAAGCGCATCGCAATCATGGATTATGACGGTTCGAATGTGCAGTATTTGACGGACTCAGCCGCCCTCGTGCTTGCCCCACGGTTTTCGCCAACAGGTGATCGTGTGCTTTATACCAGCTACGAAAGCGGGTTCCCTCGGATCAATGTGTTAGACGTGGCAAATGTCGGGCGTCGCGCTTTGACGACGGCACCCGGCGAGATGTCGTTCTCGCCTCGGTTCTCTCGCGATGGCTCAAAGGTGATCTATAGCCTGATCAATGGCGGCAATACCGATCTCTATATGACCGATCTCGGCAGTGGGCAGCACATTCGATTGACCTCGGCCCCCTCGATTGAAACCGCACCGAGCTTTAGTCCGGACGGATCACAAATCGTGTTTGAAAGTGACCGCTCAGGCACGCAGCAGCTTTATATCATGTCAGCCAGCGGCGGTGACGCGCGGCGGATTTCCTTTGGTCAAGGGCGCTATGGCAGCCCGGTGTGGTCGCCACGCGGCGATCAGATTGCGTTCACCAATCAGGAAAACGGTCGGTTCCACATCGGGGTGATGCGGACAGATGGCTCCGAAGAGCGTCTTTTATCGACCTCTTTCTTAGATGAAAGCCCAACGTGGAGCCCGAATGGACGCGTGATCATGTTCATGCGCGAAACCCAAGGTGTGGATGGCACAGCGTCACTTTACAGCATCGATATCGCAGGACGGACGCAACCGAGGCAGGTACAACTGCCAAGCGCAGCCTCTGATCCCTCTTGGGGCCCATTACAGCCTTGAAACAATGCGCAAGCTCGTGAATTCCCACGGGGGCATTTGCGTGCTAGGAAACAAAGAAAAGCGAAAGAACAGGAAGTCTTCCGATGAAAACGACAACAAAAGCGCTTTTGGTGGTTTTGACTTTGGCGACGGCAGCATGTACACGGCCTGACCGATTTGGCGGCGAGGATGGCTCAGCGAGCGGTTCCAATGGGTCCGGTTTTGATGCGGGCCAATCGGGTGCAGCAAGTGATCCAACAAGCCCTGAGTACTTCACGCAGACGGTGGGGGATCGGGTTCTGTTTGCGGTCGATCAATCGGTTTTGACACCTGCAGGCCAAGCCACATTGGACGGGCAGGCGACGTGGTTGATCACCAATGCAGACTACATGGCAATCGTTGAAGGCCACGCCGATGAGCAAGGCACGCGTGAGTACAACGTGGCCTTGGGTGCACGGCGCGCAAATGCGGTAAGAGAGTACCTGATCTCAAAAGGTGTTGACGCGAACCGATTGCGGACGATTTCTTATGGGAAAGAACGGCCAGTAGAAGTGTGTTCCGACGAAAGTTGCTATTCACAGAACCGCCGCGCCGTTACGATCATCTCGATCGGAGCGTTGAGTTAAAGGGAGGGCTGATGCTCAAACGGTTTGCGCTGATATCGGCACTGATGGTTGCCGCGCCGACGTATGGCGCGGCACAGGACGAAACACTGGCAGATATTCGACAGCAGTTGTCTGTCCTTTATGTCGATATTCAACGGCTCAAAACCGAGTTATCGGCGAGCGGAACTTTGACCCAAGGTATGACGGGAAATACGCCGTTGGATCGTCTCAATTCGATTGAAGAGCAGCTTCAAAGGCTCACGTCAAAGACTGAAGAACTAGAGTATCGCGTGAACCGTATCACGGTCGATGGCACCAATCGCGTCGGAGATTTGGAATTCCGGCTTTGCGAGTTGGAACCCAATTGCGACATCAGCCAATTGGGCGATACGCCGACTTTGGGTGGCGTCGACAACGAAGCAACCGTGCCGGAAGCACAGGCCTCGAATGAAACGGCTGATCCTTCCTTGGCTGTTGGTGAACGGGCCGACTTTGATAGCGCTCAAGAGGCGCTTGCCGCGGGAGATTTCCGCGGCGCGTTGGAGAAGCTAACTGCGTTTGCCTCTGCCTATCCGGGATCGTCGCTCGCCCCGCGGGCGTCGCTGATCCGAGGGCAGGCCCTGGAGGCGCTTGGAGAGATGCCAAATGCGGCACGGGCTTACCTTGAAAGTTTTTCTGGTGATCCGACAGGGTCAGTTGCGCCAGAGGCCCTTTATAAACTGGGCTTTGCCCTTGGGGCTTTGGGCCAAACACAAGACGCCTGTTTGACGCTTGGCGAGGTTGGCATCCGTTTCCCCGGCAGTCCTGCCGTACTCGAAGCGCAATCAAGTATGCGCAATTTTGGATGCAATTAGATCAAACCGATCCGGTTGTTCAGCAGGTAAAGAAAAACCTCTCTGAGATTTTTGGGGATCGTTTTGATCAACAGCATTTCGTCGTTGCGGTTTCTGGTGGTGGTGACTCGATGGCGATGCTTTACGCCGTTGCAGCTTTGGTTCCGATGGGGTGGTTGCAGGTTGTCAGCGTAAATCATCATTTCAGAGCTGAAGCAGCGGATGAGCTGGCCTTGGTCGAACGGGCATGTCAAGGTTTGGGCGTCGCGTGGCAGGCCGGCCATTGGGAATGGGATGGGAAGGGCAACCTGCAAGCGGCGGCGCGCGAGGGGCGCTGGGCGATTTTGAAGGCTATAGCGCAAGCCAACCGCTCAAGCGCGGTTTTGATCGGACACACTGAAGACGACCAAATCGAGAATTTCTTCCTTAGGCTCGCAAGAGGGTCCGGCGTGGATGGTTTGGCGGGGATTCAGCTGAGTTCTCATCGCGACGGCATTCAAATTGTGCGCCCACTATTGTCGATTGGTCGGCAGGAATTGAGGGCATGGCTGACGAGGAATGGGATCGAATGGGCGGATGATCCAACGAATGAAGATTCGGCATATGGGCGTATCAGAGCCCGACAAATGATGGCGCAGTTGAAAGATTTGGGGCTTACACGAAAGCGTGTGCTGCAAACTGTGGAGCATATGCGGTCGGCGTCTGAAGCTCTCGATACTGCCACTCGACAGTTTGTGCATGATCGCTGCAGAACAGAATGTGGCGACGTCATTATCGGTCTGTCCGAGGAAGATTTTGATAATCGAGAGATATTTCTGAGGGCTGCAACGAAAGCCATCCAATGGGTCGGGGGGCAGGTCTACAAGCCGAGGTATGAAAGCTTGGTGTCCGCGATCGACCTTGTCTTGAACGGGAAGCGCAATACCCTCTCGGGTTGTGTTTTATCGCGTGAAAACAATCGTTTGAGAGTGGGGCGCGAGCTGTCTGCTGTCGAAAATACCCTTAAGTGCACCGGCGACGGCCCCTTCATTTGGGACGACAGATGGATTGTCGAAACGAGTAAACCGATCGATCACGGAGAAATTCGAGCATTGGGTGAGGACGGATTGGCACATTGTTTGAATTGGCGCCAAATTGGCGCGCCGCGTCATACGCTTCTCACAACCCCCTCAGTATGGGCCAACGACACCCTTATTGCGGCCCCAATCGCGGGTTACGAAAACGGATGGACCGCGCAAATTGCCGCGGATTTTGCTGATTGGCTGGTTACGCATTGAAGATCATGAATAAGCGTCTATTTTAAGGGAAACCGCTTGCAGCGCAGAGTTTGGCGCTTGTTTTCCGATTTCGAAGGAGTTCCCCCTTGGGCAACACACGTAATATCGTCTTCTGGGTCGTTTTGTTCCTGCTTGTCTTAGCTTTGTTTAACCTCTTTGGGGGCGGAAGCAGTTCTGGGATCAGCAACACAAAATCCTATTCCGAATTTGTCAGTGCTGTTGAAGCAGATCAGGTCGCAAGGGTCGAGCTAGACGGTGAGCAGGTACGTTACCAGGGCACCAATGGTCAGAACTATGTGACCATCAAACCTGAAGATGCAGCTGTGACTGAGTTGTTGATCGCAGAGGGCATTCCGGTTTCTGCGGAAAGCCAGCAGCAATCAGGTCTTCAAACCTTCCTTGTCGGCCTTTTGCCATTTGTCCTGCTGATAGGTGTTTGGGTTTACTTCATGAACCGGATGCAAGGTGGCGGTCGCGGTGGCGCGATGGGCTTTGGAAAGTCGAAGGCGAAGTTGCTGACCGAAAAGCATGGCCGCGTCACCTTCGACGAGGTTGCAGGTATTGACGAAGCCAAGGATGAGCTGGAAGAAATCGTTGAATTCCTGCGCAACCCACAGAAATTTAGCCGCCTTGGCGGTAAGATTCCAAAAGGCGCTTTGCTTGTTGGCCCTCCGGGCACTGGTAAAACACTTCTGGCTCGAGCGATTGCCGGAGAGGCGGGTGTTCCGTTCTTCACGATCTCTGGTTCCGACTTTGTGGAGATGTTCGTCGGCGTCGGTGCGAGCCGGGTCCGTGACATGTTCGAACAGGCTAAGAAGAATGCACCTTGCATCGTCTTTATCGATGAAATTGATGCTGTGGGTCGTTCCCGTGGTGCCGGTTACGGCGGTGGTAATGACGAACGCGAACAGACGCTGAACCAGTTGCTGGTCGAGATGGATGGTTTCGAAGCAAACGAAGGCATTATCATCATCGCGGCAACCAACCGTCCTGACGTTCTTGACCCGGCGCTGTTGCGTCCGGGCCGGTTTGACCGTCAGGTTCAGGTTCCAAATCCTGACATCAAAGGCCGTGAAAAGATTTTGGGCGTTCATGCGCGCAAGGTACCTTTGGGTCCAGACGTGGACCTGCGGATCATCGCGCGTGGCACACCGGGGTTCTCCGGCGCTGACCTAGCGAACCTTGTCAATGAATCCGCTCTGATGGCCGCGCGTGTTGGGCGCCGGTTCGTCACCATGATCGACTTTGAGAATGCGAAAGACAAAGTCATGATGGGCAGCGAGCGCCGCTCTATGGTGATGACCGAGGACGAAAAGAAGCTGACAGCTTATCACGAAGCTGGACATGCGATCGTCGGTTTGAACATGCCGCAGCATGACCCGATCCATAAGGCGACGATTATTCCGCGTGGTCGTGCCTTGGGATTGGTCCTCTCCCTGCCAGAACGTGATCAGCTGTCCGTAAGCTTTACCAAGTACAAGTCCAAGATCGCGATGGCGATGGGCGGTAAAGTGGCGGAAGAGCTGATCTTTGGCCCTGAGAATGTGACCTCTGGTGCGACGTCCGACATTCAACAAGTGTCGAAGATTGCCCGTGCAATGGTTACACAGTTCGGCATGTCCGAAAAGATTGGGCATATCGATTATGCCAACGAACAGCAAAGCTACCTTGGCAACTACGGTGGTGGAACGAACCATTCGGCGGAGACGCAAAAGCTCATTGACGAAGAGGTTCGCCGCATCATCGATGAGGGTTATGAAGAGGCAAAGCGGATATTGACTGAGAAATCGCAAGACCTTGAAAACTTGGCTCAGGGCTTGTTGGAGTATGAGACGCTGACAGGCAACGAAATTACGAAGGTGATAGCTGGTCAACCGCTCAATCGCGGTGATGATGCTGACGACACGCCGCCTTCTGATGGGAACTCGGTCACGGCAATGCCGAAGACCAAGTCCAAAAAAACCCGACCTGATGACGGCGGGATGGAACCAGAACCAACCTAAGACTTTGAAAGCCGCACTAAGGGGCGGTTTTCTTTTTGCAGTGACCTTCTCGCAGGAATCGGATTGTCGAAAGGTTCCGTTCGGTTTAGCCCTTGCTGTACCAAAGGGAGAGCGCCATGCCAGCATTAGCACCAACAGTATATGTGGCAGAGATCATTTGGCTCGGTGTCGTGCCGGACACCGAGACGTCGCTTCGTTCGGAACCACGCACATCCGTACACGTGACGTTCGATGGGTTCGAGGGTGAGGATCACAGCGGGCGGACGCGACCTTCGTGCGTGCGTGTAAAGTCGCAACATCCCAAGGGGACCGAGATTGCGAATGTGCGCCAGCTTTCTGTCGTCAGCCAAGAGGAGCTGGATTTGATCGCTGTGGACTGTGGTTTGGATGCGATTGATCCAATTTGGTTAGGTGCCAACTTGGTGGTCAAAGGCATTCCTGATTTTACGCATGTTCCGCCGTCTTCTAGGCTTCAGGGGCCCGATGGTGTGACCTTAACCATCGATATGGAAAACCGTCCTTGTGTCCTACCCGGTCGTGAAATGGAGAAGGACCAACCCGGCCACGGAACGCGTTTCAAAGCAGCTGCGGAGAATCGGCGGGGTGTGACAGCTTGGGTCGAGCGGCCTGGAAATCTTCAAATTGGCGAACAGCTGCGACTACACGTTCCAGATCAGCCCGAGTGGTCAGCGCCCCGTAAGATACTGTAAATCCGTTTCCCATCCGAAACGATCCACGCATCAATCGACGATTCCGACGTCATTTGTGTCGTAAATTCATGATGTATTCCTGTGCATGCGAAGTAGGTTTTCGCAAAGGTTGTCAAAAGGCATCTGTGCACTAAGGGAAAATGATGAGCTATAAATCTGACATTGAGATCGCGCGTGAGGCGAAGAAACAGCCGATTCAAGAGATCGGCGCGAAGCTTGGTATCGGTTCGGATGATCTGCTTCCGTTTGGTCATGACAAAGCCAAGGTTAGTCAGGACTTCATCAATTCTGTCCAAGGCAACGAGGACGGGAAATTGATCCTTGTGACAGCAATCAACCCCACCCCTGCGGGCGAAGGCAAAACGACCACGACAGTTGGTTTGGGCGACGGTCTGAACCGAATTGGCAAAAAGGCGGCTGTTTGTATCCGCGAAGCCTCCCTAGGGCCGAATTTTGGGATGAAAGGTGGGGCCGCCGGTGGTGGTTATGCGCAGATCGTTCCGATGGAAGATATGAACCTGCATTTCACAGGCGATTTCCACGCGATTACATCTGCACACTCGCTGCTGTCTGCGATGATCGATAATCACATCTATTGGGGTAACGAGCAAGAGATCGACATTCGCCGTGTTCAGTGGCGCCGTGTTGTCGACATGAACGACCGTGCTTTGCGTCAGATCACATGTTCACTTGGCGGTGTCGCGAACGGCTTCCCACGCGAAGCGGGTTTCGACATCACAGTGGCTTCTGAGGTCATGGCGATCCTGTGTCTAGCTAAGGACTTGAAAGACCTGCAGCAGCGTTTGGGTGATATGATCGTGGCTTACCGTCGTGATCGGAGCCCTGTCTTCTGCCGAGACATCAAAGCCGACGGCGCGATGACGGTTCTTTTGAAGGATGCGATGCAGCCGAACCTTGTGCAGACTTTGGAAAATAACCCAGCGTTTGTGCATGGCGGCCCGTTCGCGAATATCGCGCACGGCTGTAACTCCGTAATCGCGACGACAACTGCGTTGAAGCTGGCTGACTACGTTGTGACTGAGGCAGGCTTTGGCGCCGATTTGGGTGCTGAGAAATTTATGAACATCAAATGCCGTAAGGCCGGTTTGGCACCTGACTGCGTCGTTCTCGTCGCGACCATTCGCGCGATGAAGATGAACGGTGGTGTGGCGAAAGCTGACCTCGGCTCGGAAAACGTGGATGCGGTGAATGAAGGCTGCGCCAACCTTGGTCGCCATATCGGCAACCTCAAAAGCTTTGGTGTTCCGGTTGTCGTTGCGATCAACCATTTTGTGACCGACACGGATGCAGAAGTGCAGGCCGTTAAGGATTATGTGGCCACGCAAGGCGCCGAAGCGATTGTGTCCCAGCATTGGGAACATGGCTCTGCCGGGTCAGAAGCACTGGCGACACGCGTCGCTGAGATTGCGGACAGCGGCACAAGTCAGTTCGCGCCGATCTATAAGGATGAGTTGCCATTGTTCGAGAAGATCGAGCGGATTGCAAAATCCATCTATCGTGCGGATGAAGTGCTTGCAGACAAGAAAATTCGCGATCAGCTAAAACTGTGGGAAGATCAAGGGTACGGCAACTTGCCTGTCTGTATGGCGAAAACGCAATATTCCTTCTCGACCGACCCAAATTTGCGAGGTGCGCCAACCGGGCATTCCGTACCAATTCGTGAAGTTCGCCTGTCAGCAGGTGCTGGTTTTGTTGTTGTCGTCTGCGGCGAGATCATGACGATGCCGGGTCTTCCGCGCACGCCTGCTGCGGAAAACATCCATCTGAATGACGACGGCCAGATCGAAGGCTTGTTCTAAAGACCATTGGGATGGGGTGACGCTCGACTACGTCGTCGCCCCACCCGCCATCCCAAAGACAAAGGAATGAAGCGATGACCGGACAGGTGATTGACGGGAAAGCATTTGCAGCCGATGTGCGTGCACAGATTGCAGAGCATGTGGTGCGGCTGAAAGAAGAGAACGGGATCACTCCGGGACTGGCGGTTATTCTTGTTGGTGAAGACCCTGCAAGCGAGGTCTATGTCGCAGCCAAGCATAAGCAGACGTTAGAGGTTGGGATGGCCTCTTTTGAACACAAGTTGCCTGCTGATGTGTCTGAAAAAGATTTGTTTGATTTGATTGATCAGTTGAACGCTGATCCATCGGTTCATGGGATTTTGTGTCAGTTTCCGGTGCCAGATCATCTAGAAGAGCGCCGCGTTGTGGCGCGGATTGATCCCTCCAAGGACGTGGATGGGTTGAGCGTGGTGAACGCAGGCTTGCTTGCTAGTGGTGAGAAAGGCTTGGTCTCTTGCACGCCGCTTGGATGTTTGATGCTGTTGCGGGATCAACTCGGCAATATGTCGGGTAAAGAAGCGGTTGTAATTGGTCGATCGAACCTCTTTGGCAAACCGATGGGTCAGCTTTTGTTGCAAGAAAATTGCACAGTCACCATTGCGCATTCCCGTACGGCGGATTTACCGGAGGTGTGCCGCCGCGCGGATATTCTGGTGGCGGCTGTTGGTCGCGCAGAGATGGTGAAAGCGGATTGGGTGAAGCCAGGTGCGACGGTGATTGACGTTGGCATCACACGCATCCCGCATCCTGAGAAACCAGGTAAGAGCAAATTGCTGGGTGACGTCGCTTATGTGGAAGTGGCGGCGGTTGCGGATGCGATCACGCCGGTACCGGGTGGTGTTGGACCGATGACGATTGCCTGTTTGCTGGCCAATACGTTGACCGCCTGTTGTCGGGCGCACAATCTCGATGAGCCGTCAGGGTTAACGGCGTAAGCTGGGAAGCCTCCGGCGGAGGTATTTATGCTCAAAAGAGTTAGGTCGTTGCAGCCATTGGAACAGCGAGCGCTTTTTTCCCTGTGAGGATGGCTGTTGCGTTCGGCCCCATGAGGGTCTTGAGCGCCGAATCTGAAGCGCGCAGACCGCCCGTGTAGGTGCCAAAGGCAGGCAAGACAATCCGGCTGTCGTTGATGAGGAATGCAGGTCGGCTGCTACCGGTTTGGAGGCGGCATTTCGGGTGGTAGTGGCCTGAGACTTCGGCATTTGCGTAGGGCGCTGCAATGTGGCGGAAGGTGAGTCCTTCAACCATGACTTCTGCCTTGTGATCTCCGCCTATATCGATGGGGCCGGGGTCATGGTTGCCTTCGACCCAGATCCAAGTGCGTCCCGCTTGCAATGTTGTGATCCGAGCTTTGTGTTCCTCGGAAAGGCCTAACGCGGCGTCCAGATCGTCGAAGCTGTCGCCAAGGCAGATGATGGTTGACGGGGCCAGCCTTGATACGAGGTTACCAAGGCGGTCCAGTGTGGCTTCGGTTTCATAAGGTGGCAGCATCCGGCCAGACCTACGGGCGATGCGATCTGATTTGCCTAGATGAAGATCAGAGACGCAGAGTAGCTTTTGAGAGGGCCACCACAAAGCGCCTTCTGCCAGCGCCCAGAAGGTCGCGCCATTGAACTCAAATACATGATGTGTGTTCATGATCTGTTCTTGGCATGGGTCTCGAGCAACCGCAAGCGTTAGAAGCCCACCCGCCAGCGGGGTTTTGACGGTGACGTATCGATTTGGTTTAGCCCGGAGGCTTCCATCAAAGCGGCGGCCTCTTTCTCCATCAGCTGTTCACGGCCTTCGCCATGGACGGCGACGCGGCCCACTTCGAGTAGGAGCGGAGCGGCGAGCGGACTGACGCGGGAGAGTGCGATGTGATCGACGCGCCCCTGCGTGCGGTCGAGCATCTCTTCGATCCGACCGAAATCGACCAAACCGCGCATCGCTTCTTCGCGGGTGATTTGCATCATCAGATGATTGGGATCGTATTTGTGCAGCGTGTCATAGAGAATATCGCTAGAGAAGGTCGCCTGACGACCGGTTTTGCGCGCTTGCGGGCTATTGCGTTCGATGAGGCCGGCGATGGTTGCTGAGGCGCGGAAGGTTTTCTTCATCACAGCGTTGCCTGAGAGCCAAGTGTCGAGGCCGTCGCGCAGACCTTGAGGTTCGAAAAGAGGTGCTGGGTCGGTCACAGGGCTAACGCTCCAGATCATGGTGGCGTAGTCGGTGGCGACAAACCCAAGTGGGCCAAGGCCTTGTTCCTCCATGCGTTGGGTAAGAAGGAGGCCGAGTGTTTGCATCGCGTTGCGCCCGGCAAAACCGTAAAAGACGGTATGTGGTCGCGCGTCGTGGGCGAAACTTTCAACAAGAATTCGGTCGGCTTCGGGCAATTGGCTGTGGCGGGTCTGTAATGTGAGCCAATCGGTGGTGTGTTGCGGGTAATTGGACCAATTTCCTGTTTGCAGCTTCCGTAGAATACGGTGCTGCAGTTGTGTTGAGGTGGCGAATTTGGTGCCCATAAAGGTCGCGATTTTGGGCTTCTTGGCGGCGTCGCGGGTCACTTGCACGGTGAGCTCTCGCATGCCGTCATAACGGACGATTTGGCCGCCGATGAGAAAGGTATCGCCGGGGGTGAGGGTTGCGGCAAAACCCTCCTCGATTTCTCCGATGGGCTTGTAGGCGTTTTTGAATTTAACCTTGAGCGTATCGGTGTCTTGGATCGTGCCGATGTTCATGCGGATGTTGCGGGCCGCGCGAGGATCGCGAAGCTGCCAATGACCGTCCTTTTCCAACAGGCGTTTCCATTTGTCGTAGGCGCGTAATGCGTAGCCACCGGTCGCGCAAAATTCGAGGCAATCATCGAATTCGGCTCGGGTGAGGGCGCTGTAAGCACCGACGCTGGTGACTTCCTGGTAGAGCGCATCAGCGCTAAAGGGGCCGACGCAGGCGGCGATAAGGATATGTTGGCACAAGACATCGCGTGGGCCGGGGCCTTTAGGATCGCCGTCGAGGTCGTGTTCCTTCACCGCATCAAGCGCGGCGAGGCATTCGACGACTTCGAAGCGGTTGGCGGGTACCATCAGAGCTTTTGACGGCGCGTTGTAGCGGTGGTTCGCGCGGCCGATGCGTTGGACGAGGCGTTTGACGTTTTTGGGCGCGCCGATCTGGATGACCAAGTCAACATCGCCCCAATCGATGCCGAGATCGAGAGACCCCGTGCAGACGATGGCGCGCAGATCACCGGAGACCATGGCGGCTTCTACTTTTTCCCTTTGGCTCCGGTCTAACGCGCCATGATGGATGCCGATGGGCAAATCGTCGGTGTTGGCGAGCCAGAGGTTGTGAAAGAACAGCTCTGCCTGTGCCCGTGTGTTGTGGAAGATCAGCGTTGTTTTGTGTTTTTTCACCTCTTCGAGGACGGCAGGAATGGCATAGGCTGCGCCGCCGCCGGCCCATGGGGGATGCTCTTCGGTGGTGAGCATTTGGATGTCAGGATCGGGTCCGGGATCGGCGTATAGGATGTCACAAGGTTCTGGATGACAGGCGAGGCTGTGGGCGATGGCCTTGGGGTCTTCGACAGTGGCAGACAGGCCAACGCGGCGCAGGTTCGGTGCGAGCGTTTGCAATCGGCCAAGAGCCAGCATCAACTGATCGCCGCGCTTGGATTCCTCGAGCGCATGGATTTCGTCGACGATGACGCGTTGTAGCCCTTTGAAAATCTTAGGAGCGTCTTCGTATGAGGTGAGGAGGGCAAGGCTTTCTGGCGTGGTCAGCAGGATATGTGGCGGGTCGGCGCGTTGGCGGCGCTTTTGCGTGTATGAGGTATCGCCGGTGCGGTCTTCGATACGGATCGGGAGGTCCATTTCCTCGACAGGCGTGCGCAGGTTCCGTTTGATGTCCGAGGCGAGAGCTTTGAGCGGGGACACATAGAGCGTGTGCAGACCTTCGTGCGCGCCGTCGGCGAGTTCGATCAGTGACGGGAGAAAGCCAGAAAGCGTCTTGCCGCCACCGGTGGGTGCGATGAGGAGGAGCGATGGGTCTTGCGCGCGATCCAGCATCTCTTTTTGATGCGGATGGATCGACCAACCTCGGTTTGCGAACCAATCTGAAAACTCGGGCGGGAGCGGGGTCATGGGCGCGGGTTTAGTCCACGGATGGTTAATTGAATAAGCTCTGGGAGAGCGGTGCTCGCGCCCTCTGGCGCTATATCTAGCGCGGCAGCGATGTCTTTCACCAGGATTCCGATGGTGTTGTCGGGCTCATACCCATCACGGGCAAACTCGATTTCGTTGAAACCGGAGGCGAGCCAGTTTTGCCCCGAAGATGTGTGGATGAGGTCGAGCAGTTTTGCTTCATCCACGTCGTTGGCGTCGGCCCAATCGAGGACCAAACGGGTCATGGCAGTGGAGCTGGCGGCGAGGAGGTTGTTGAGCACCTTGGCCGTCATCGCGGAGCTATAGTCGCCCATCCTATGAAAGTCGCGGCCCATCGCGTTGAACAGCGGTTGAAGGCGGTCAAGCGTATTGACATCGCCGCCCAGCATGAAACTGAGCGTCGCGTTTTCTGCGCGGATTTGGGCGCCGGACATGGGCGCATCGATCATTGCGATATGTGTGGGAACTCTGTCTCGGAGTGACTTAACATACGTTGGTGAAAGCGTTGATGAGATGATTATTGTTTCAAGATCAGTGGCTTGAGCGGTGAAGTTCTGATCTGTGAAGAGGACCTGATCGGTCTCAAGTTCATCCCGCACAACAGTTACCAAAATGGCTAAGTTTTGCGCGAAAGCATCCGCTTTTGTTTCAACGCCTTCAATGTTGCGGACATCGAAACCATGCGCATCGAACCCTGCAGAACGCAAAGCGGCCAACATGGGTTTTCCCATGCGGCCGCATCCTGCAACACCAATTTTAGCGTCAGTTAGTGAACGATCACTTCTTCTTTCACGAACATATTCGCCCATGCGCGGTCGATCAGCTCCGGTGTCATTTGGTTCGGAATGCCTTCAAACTCGCAGATTGAAATCATCTGGTCGATCAAAAAGATTGGCTGATAGTTTGCGTATTCGTTGTCGATCTCTGGATAGCGGTTGTTCAACAGGTGGATCAAAGCGCCTTCATCCAGTGGCATTTGGCGTTTGCGGGCAACCATGGCGAAGATTTTAAGGAAGTTTTCCTGATTTGGACCGTCGATTTTGATCTTGTAGAAGATCCGGCGCAAAGCCGCCTTATCGAAGATCTCATTCGGGTGGAAGTTGGTGGAGAAGATCACGAGCGTGTCGAAGGGAACTTCGAATTTCTCACCTGATTGCAACGCCAAAATATCTTTGTTTTCTTCCAGCGGAACAATCCATCGGTTCACCAAAGCCTGCGGTGGTTCGGCCTGACGACCCAAGTCGTCGACGATGAAGATACCGCCGGTGGACTTCAATTGCAGCGGCGCTTGATACGTCCGCGCGGTTTCGTTGTAGACCAGGTCGAGCATGTCGAGCGATAGTTCACCACCGGTGATCACGGTAGGGCGTTCGCAACGGACATAGCGCGTATCAAAGCGGCCAGACGTACGGCGAAGAGAGTTCGGGTCATCCACTTGTTCTTCGGCAGCGGAATGAACGATTGGGTCGTAGACGGTGATCACCTGACCGGAGTATTCGATCGCACGAGGTACATAGATTTTGTCGCCCAGAGCATCACGAATACCGTTGGAGATCGAAGATTTACCATTTCCGGGAGGGCCGTACATGAGGATCGAACGGCCAGCGCCCACGGCGGGGCCGAGGTTGTCGAGAAGATCTTCAGGTAGGATCAAGTGACCCATAGCAGTTGTGAGCCGTTCGCGTGATACGGAAATATTGCGGATCGACTGGCGCTTGATCTGTTCGTGATAGACGTCGAGCGGGACAGGCATCGCACCGAAATATTCAGATTGCGCCAAAGCGTCTAGTGCGCGCGATTTGCCGGCGTCGGTCAGGCGATAGCCCATTTCATTGCCGCTATTCGCATTCAAAGTACCCGTCGCTTCGACCAATAGCTGGCTGCGAGCGAGGTCCATCAATTCTTGGGTGACCGGAATTGGCAGGCAGATGATCTTTGACATGTCAGAGACCATTTCGATGTTCCGGCGGAACATAGTTTTGATCAGAATGTCCCGCATCATTGAAAGGGGCAATTGCATTCCTTCCAGCCGTTTTGGTGCTGGAGGGGCCTGAACGCCGTTAGAGACCTGCATATTCATGGGTTTTGCCTATTTTCCAAAGTACTCGACACGTGGGGATGACCCCGTTTGATGACGGTTTTCTCTGGTTTTTATGGCGAAAACATGGACAAAGCCTGTTCATTCGGGGCTTTGTTACCGCGTGAAAAAGACGTATCCGAGGTAGAAAACAAGCGACATTCCTAAGGGAAAGCCCATTGGGAATTTCTTTGCCTTCTGCGGACCCCAGCTTTCCCAGTCCGGGACAATGCTGCGAATAGGGGTATGTTTCGCAATCCGATGCGCGGCGACACCAGCGAGCATCGTGGCCGACAGAATCAAAACCATCAACTGCCAGTCTGCGAAGGCAACCATTGGCGCCGCAGCCGCGATGAATTTGGAGTCTCCAGCGCCCATGGCTCTGGCCGCCCAAAGCGCCATGCCGACCACCAACATGACCACTGCATGGGTCCAATGCCAAAGGTATTGCTCAAACGGCAGCGCAATGAGGCCGAGCACTGCGTAACTGCCGAGCAGCGCATAAACGGCGTAGTTCGGGATTTTCATGGAGCGGAGGTCGCTCCATGCTACCCAAAACGAGATTGGTAAAGCCGCGATCAGAAACCAACCAGCAGCGTAGGCAGTTAATGGCATGAAGGTTTAGTTTGCTACGTTGTCTTCAAGCGCTCTCAGCGACCGTGTGGCCTCTGCGAAATGCTGCGGATGCGTATCAATTGCTTCGCGCAACAAGCTCTTTCCGGTAATGACGTCGTTTTGCTTGATCGCGGTCAGTGCCATCGTGTGCAGTAGTTGGGCGCGCTCAATCTGGGACATCTCGACCACTGGCAGGTCGTAGTTGCGTTGTGCACCGCGCGCCAGAACGAGGTTGTTCTTCGCGGTAAACATACTGCTGTTGTGGCGGAGTGCATCAAGGAACAAACGTTCAGCCGCTGCGTAGTCGCCTCGCGTCAGTTTGGAATAACCCCAGTTGTTATAGACACCCGCTGGTGTTGTCGTCAGGCCCACTGCGGTTTCATAGAAGCTGTCCGCCTTTTCCCACTGTTCTTTACTGTCGGCGACCATCGCTTCCAAACGGTAACGTTTGAAGGTCTCATAAGTAGGTGGAATTGTATTGAGAGTAGCCGCTGCTGCATCCCAATCGTTGACGCGGATATAGGCGTCGGCAAGTTCGACGCGGTCGTCATTGGACACTTCGGGATGGGCGACCACCGCCTGCCAAGCAGCAACAGCATCTGAAGCTCGCCCAGCGCGGATCAAGGACTTTGCGAGGCCGCGCATCAGGTCGATACGGCCAGGGTCATTTGCGCTGGCGCCGCGGAAATAGTTCACGGCTTCATCGGGATCGCCGATGGTCAGCATCACGTCGTTTAAATTGGTTTCGTCAACAACATTCAAATCTTGCAGCGCGCGTTCAACCTGCGCGTCGCCAGAGTTATCACAAGCTGACAGCGCTAAAGCTGCCGCAACCGACAATGGAATAAGAATAGGGTGGCGCATGTTTTTGCGTCCTTTTGCTGCTCTGCCTCAGAGCGCGGTCAGGATCACAAAGTCGCCTTGCCCGCGCCGTACCAATTTAAACTCTTGGTTTTGTTGAGAAGGATCGTAGTTCGGATCGTCCAAATTAGCGAGCGCCAAGCGCAAGTTCTCCCGAATTTGGTCGGAATTGCCATTATCCGTTGCAAACGCGCGACGGAAAACCTCGCTCGCTTCTGCATAATTGCCCTTTTCTAGGAGAATGACGCCCAAATTGTTCCAAGCAGCAGGAAAGTCGGGTGCTTCCTCCGTCGCTCGCCTGAGTAGGCTTTCAGCTTGACCAAGCCTGCCGAGCCGAAGGTTTGCTGATCCCAACGCGGAAAGGGTATCCACATTTAGACCTTGTTGGGCCGCCGCGCGTGTGTAGGCTTTTAAGGCCAGTTCAAACTCACCAGCCGCCATGAGCCTATGGCCGACGATCAATCCATCGATGTTGCTTTCACCTGCAACTCCGGGCGCTGCAAGAGGGTCGTTAGACGTATCAAAGCCGCCCTGAGAACAGGCGGCTAAGATCAAGCTAAATGTGGCGGCTAAGATAAGCCTCATTCGGTCGGTGCCTTAAACGCCCCCAAGGTTTTGGGAGATGTTGTAAATCGATGGTCCGATCAAAATGACCAAGAGCGGCGGCACCGTCAACATCATCGTCGCCAACGTCATCTTTGTTGGGAGCTTATTGGCTTTTTCCTCAGCGCGCATCACGCGTTTGTCTCGCATTTCTGACGCGTAGACCCGAAGCGCATCCGCGATCGATGTACCAAACTGTTGTGATTGGATCAGAACGGTCACAAAGCTGGTGATGTCCTGCACGCCGCAGCGTTCAGACATGTCGCGCAAGACCTGTTCTTTCGCTTTACCCGCCTTCATCTCATGCGCAACAAGTTCGTATTCCCACGCAAGGTCGGGGAAACCCGCTTGCAACTCTCTTGCGACGCGGATGATCGATTGGTCTAGGGACTGACCGGCTTCGACGCAGACGAGCATCATGTCGAGGCTATCTGGAAAACCTTGTTCGATGGCTTCTTTGCGCGTGTCGACACGACGCGTCACCCAATATTTGGGGAACATATAGCCGGCGGCACCTGGGCCAACGCCCCACATCGCCATTGCTTGAGTCGTGAGACCCTCATCGCCGGCTTGGTTCGTCTTTAGAATGACTAAGATACCGCCGATGATGAGACCAACGATGCCAAGGGCAAATTGGCTGAAGTGATAGTATTGGACGGCGTTCTTGCTGCGGTATCCTGCTTGGAGCAATTTTAGCTTAACTGCGGAGAACTCTTCCGCGTCCTGCGGTTCGAGAAACGTAGAGTATTTCTCAAGCTTGCTTTTCTTATTGCTGCCAGCACGCAATTTGGCTGCTTGGCCATCTTCGGAGACTTGCGCGCGCTGCTGCTTCTTCAGCTTTTCAAGTGGATCTTCCTGCTTTTGAAGAAGAATTGGAAGCGTAATCAGAATGAGCAACACGCCCAAAAGGCCAACAATCATCAGGCCACCTTGGGGGCCGAGATTCTGCGTAATCAGTTCGTTGATTTGATCGATCATTTTCTGCCCCCTAAACTTTAATGTCTACCAGCGCCCTCATCACCAAAAGGTTGGCGACAAGGAAAGCTGCAACAACAAGACAAGCAGGGATAAAGATCGGAGTGCCGATCACGTCATCGAAGTAGTTTGGCTGAATCAGGTTGATGACGATAAGGGCCAAGATCGGGAATCCGGAAAGAAGTTTGCCGGACCATTTCGCCTCAGCCGTAATCGCTGCGACACGGCGGAAGAGGCGGAAACGCGAGCGGATCACCTTTGCAAGGCCGTCCAAAATTTCCGCCAAGTTACCACCGGATTGCTGCTGGATTGTCACCGCAACAGCCAAGAAGCGCAAATCCTGCATGTCTAGACGTTCGGCCATGGCCTTGAGCGTTTCACCCATGTCTCGACCATATGCGGCCTCGTCCGCGATGATGCCCATCTCGGATCCAAGCGGGTCCGCAACCTCTTTCGCAACGATTGATACCGCGGAAGAGAACGGGTGCCCAACGCGCAAGGACCGAACCATAAGTTCAACTGCTTCTGGCAGCTGTTCTTCGATCATCTTCATGCGGGTCGTGGCTTTTTTGTTGATCCAAAAATAGACACCGCCAATACCCATCGCGATGCTAACCAATAATCGGACTGGCGCTTCGACGGTTGTACCAACCGTCAGGCCGATGAAAGCCACAAAGCTCACAAACCCCATCAACATGATGAGCTGGGCAGGCGTAAACGCGATATTCGCTTTCTGTGCCTTGGCCGCCAAAATCGAATAGAGCGGGATGCTTTGCGATTTCATGTGCTGGGTCATCTCCTTGCGGAGTTGCTCCAACACTTGTTCGCGGCCACCGCCTTTTTCGAGCAGCTCTAAACGGCGGTTTACTTTGCCGTTCATGCTGATCGATTTGCCGAAGGCGACAAGGTAGATACCTTGGACCATCGCCAAAACAGCGACGAAGATTACACCATAGATGATTAGCTCTGTAGGGACCTGCATTATTCTGCCACCATTGGTTCGAAGATTGCGGGCGGAAGGTCGTAGCCCCACAACTTAAAGCGATCGGAATAGTGTGACCGAACGCCAGTTGCGGTGAAGTGACCGATGATTTTGTTATCAGGCGTCAGACCAACGCGTTGATAGCGGAAGACTTCCTGCATCGAGATAACGTCGCCTTCCATCCCAGTGATTTCGGTGATGGAGGTCATGCGACGCGAGCCATCTTGCAGACGCGAGGCCTGCACGATCAAATTCACAGCCGAAGAAATCTGGGATCGGACCGCCTTAATCGGCATTTCAATACCGGCCATCGCGATCATGTTTTCCAAACGAGACACGCCGTCACGCGCAGAGTTGGCGTGGATCGTTGTCATGGACCCGTCGTGACCGGTGTTCATCGCTTGAAGCATGTCGATAACTTCTTCGCCACGCGTCTCACCCACGATGATACGGTCTGGACGCATACGCAGAGCGTTTTTCAAACAGTCACGCGGGGAAACCTCACCTTTGCCTTCAACGTTTGGCGGACGGCTTTCCATCCGGCCCACGTGAGTCTGCTGAAGTTGAAGTTCCGCCGTATCCTCGATTGTCAGGATGCGTTCGGCATTGTCGATGAAAGATGACAGAGCGTTAAGTGTTGTCGTTTTACCCGAACCTGTACCACCGGAGACGATGACGTTTAGACGGGTCGCCACGGCGGCTTGCAGATACGCCGCCATCTCTTCGGTGAAAGCGCCGAATTGCACCAGATCATCGATGCCCAATTTGTCTTTTTTGAACTTACGAATAGAAACCAACGATCCATCAACGGCGATTGGAGGAACCATTGCGTTGAAACGCGATCCATCTTGCAAACGGGCGTCAACGTAGGGGTTACTTTCGTCAACACGGCGACCCACAGCGGAAACGATCTTGTCGATGATCCGCAGAAGGTGCTTTTCGTCTTTGAACGTAATGTCGGTTAGTTCGAGCTTACCAGCGCGTTCGACGAAGATCTGTTGAGGACCGTTAACGAGAATATCGTTGACGGTTTCGTCTTTCAAAAGCGTTTCAAGTGGGCCAAGGCCCGTCACCTCGAAAAAGAGGTCTTGGCTGAGTGTGGTCCGTTCCTCACGGTTCAGAACGATGCCCATTTCCTCAAGGGATTCTTGAGCGATGGCATTGATCTCTGAGCGAAGGTCTTGTTCGGTAGCTGTTTCCAGTGCCGCAAGGTTCAAATTGTCGAGAACTGCCTTATGCAGCTCGAGCTTAATCTCGCCGAGACGTTCTTTCCGCTTTTTCTCGCGGTCGCCCGACGCAGCTTCTGCAGGTTTGACCGGCCGTGCCTTCATTAGGCTGGCTTTTGGCGCAGCCTCTGCAGGAGCAACAGCAGCCAGAGCGGGTTTTGCCGCTTCTGGCTTAGCTTGATCCGGCTTTTTGTACTTAGAAAACATGGATTACCCCCGTGCCTCTGCTTCATCCGCGTTCACGGCGTGAACGGATTGAGCCAGTTTCATGATTTCTTTTCGTGTCGCGTTCTTGGGAACGCCCGTCGCGAGTGGGACCCCGTGGTCAGCGTTTTGCGCGACCGGCTTGCCGCCGTCTGGCAGCTGAACTTCGATCGAGATGCCAAGGCTTTCGGCCAAACGTTTGACCCTGCTCTTGCCATTGAGGTCTGTGAACCCTGGAGCTTTGTTCAAGACGAACCGAAGTTTGTCGAACGGCAGATCCTCTGACTGCAACGCGCGCTTGAGGCGCAGCGTGTTCTGAGCCGACCGCATATCGAGTTCCAAGGTCGCGAAATAGACGTGAGCGGTTTCGAGAACGGTTTGTGACCATTCGACCATCGTGGATGGCATATCGATAATCACGTAGTCAAAGTTTGTCCGTGCGACTTCAATGATGCGTTCGATGTCTGTCGGTGTAATAAGATCCAGAGGGATCATATCCATCGGCGACGTCAGAACCTGAAGCTTTTCTTCATACGTCATCAGCGCTTGCATGAACGATTCACTGTCCATGGCTTCAGTATCTGTCAGAAGTTCCAGCACCGTTTCACGGCGTGCCAGATCCAAGAAGGTTGCTGCGGAGCCGAATTGGAAGTCAAAGTCCAAAAGGCAAACACGGGGCGCATTGTCCTTGTCGACGTTGGCCAATTCCCAAGCCAAGTTAACTGCCAGCGTCGTAGCACCCGTACCACCCGCCATTCCGTGAACAGCTATCAGAACACCTTCTTTATCGCCCGTTGCTTTCAACTTCGTTTCCTGCTCGGCGATCAATTGAACTTCGGGTTCAGGTGCCAGAACGCGTTCGATGGCATTTGCAAGTTCGTTTTCCGGAAGCGGGTAGGGGACAAACTCGTCTCCACCTTGGCGCAAGAGTTGATGGAGCGACGCAGGGCTTACATCTTCAGTAATCAAAATAACTTTGATCGATTTGGATTTGGCCATCCCAATAATACGGCCAATCTGCTCGATGTTTTGTTCATCGTCCTGGTCCATCGCAACGGCAACGAACTGCAAGTCATCAGCTTCGGACTGCTGAAGAAATGCTTCAGCATCATCAAAACCCAAATCTCCCCAGGTTTCACCTAAGGCGGCTTCCATATCTTCAATTAACAGGTCAAAAATCTGAACGTCCCGACTGATCGTACAGGCGACCAATGGTTGGGACTCAGTTTTTAAAACAGCACTACTACTCATTGCTAACGTCCTTGCTCTTTTGGGTGCTTTGGACGGTATTGCAGCATAATATTGCTCGCAATTACGTCTTCTGCAGCGCCTCACAGAACGCGAGACGCACTGACCCTACGTGCCAAGGTGTCGTTGATAATCGTGTCGGAATTTGGACCAAAAAACCGTAATTGTGCGGTATGTTGCGACGATAGCGGCTTTTAGCGAAGAGTGTTGACGCCGAGGAAAGAACCGGCGTCAACTATTTATGAGAATTCGTTGGACGGTTTAGCCGCCGCCGCCCGAACCTGGAATATCGCCGCCGCCAGTAGAAATGCTAAGCGGTGAAACTTGCTGACGGAATGTCCCGCTATTGACGTATTCGCGGTAGATGACGCGAGCATATTCGCCATTCAGAACAGTCGGATGGTTCTGAACAAAGCCGGATACCTCGGTCACCGTGCGCCGGTTGCGAACATCACGAGACTCGGTTTGGATCAAAGGTTGGGTTTCACCAAATGAGACCACTGCTTCCAAGCGGTTGCGGTCGATGCCCTGGCTGACCAAGTAGTTAACAGCGCTTTGTGCACGACGAAGGCCAAGACTGCGGTTGTAAGATTGGGATCCAACCAAATCAGTGTGTCCGAAGACCTTAAAGCGCACCTCTGGGAACTGTTTGATCCAATCGGCTTGCTGTCGAAGAGTTGCTTGGGCAGGGGCCGTCAACTGACTGGAATCAAAAGCAAAGTTGATGGTGTCATCGACTTCAGCTGAGAAGCGGCGCGCCAAATTTATTGTATAGTCAAGCTGCCCAGTTTGAACCAAAGTGTTGTTCATTGTCGCGTTGCCGAAATCTCCAACGTCTAGCTGGGAGCCGGCTTCGCGGTCAAATGAACCTGCTTCACGTATCGGGTCGGCACAGCCTGCCAGTAGGGAAAAGCCTGCGGATGCAATCAGAAGATATTTCATTTTGCTTTTCTCCTATCAATCGTCGAGGACGTAGCCGTAGGACCCGCTAAAGTCCTGACGGGCAACTTCACCGGCACCACCAGCTTGAGGTGCTTCGTCTGCGGCAACTCGGCCGAAGAGGAAGAGATCACGCTCAGTTGGTGGCTGAACTCTGTCCGTTGGCAAGGCCAGCGCTTCGCCGCGTGTGGGTGTCACCAGATGCGGCGTTACGATAATGACCAGCTCTGTTTGACGGCGGGCATACTGCGCACTGCGGAACAGCGAACCAAGGATAGGAACGTCGCCCACCCAAGGAAGTTGGCTATTGAGGTCGGTAAAGTCGTCAGACAGCAGACCAGCGATCGCAAAACTCTCGCCGTCGCGCATTTCAACGGTAGTCGACGTCTCGCGCCGGCTGAAAGCGTCAATTTGGAGGCCATTCACGTTGATACCGTTACTTGGGTCAAGCCCGGATACCGCTGCTATGAGCTCCAAGTTGATGACGTCTTCATCAACCACTCTAGGGATAAAGTTCAGCTCCACACCGAACGGCTTGTATTCGATTGTGATGCCGCCTGCGTCGGATTCACCAGGAACAGGGTATTCCCCACCGGCGAGGAATTTGGCTTCCTGACCGCTGAGTGCTGTCAAGTTCGGTTCGGCCAAAGTTCTGACAACGCCGCGCGCTTCAAGAGCTTCCAACAAGATGCCGATTTCAACACCACCTGCGTTGAACCCGAAGAGGAATGCGCCGTTATTTTCGTTTGATGCCGGTATGTTAGCGCCGAAGGCGTTCGCAACAGCACCTGAGTTGTTCAGAGTGTTGCTACCGCCGCTCGTTCCAAGATCGCCACCAAGGGCAGTGCCCTGGACTGCGAGAGAGGAAGACAGTGATTTGCTCACCGAACGCTGCATTTCGGCAAAGCGAACCTTCAGCATGACTTGCTGGGTCCCGCCAACGCTCATCAGATTTGAAACGCGGTCAGGTGCGTAGCGTTCCGCAAGAGCCATGGCGCGATCGAGGCGGGCGATGGACGAAACCATTCCGGAGAGGACGATACCGTTGTTGGCAGTTCGAACTTCGATATTCTCGCCGGGAAGGATCTGTTGCAGGCGTTCTTTGAATTCTGCGATGTCAGGAGTGACATGGACTTCAACGTTTGTGATCAGCCGACCATCTGCACTGAGCAGCGTGAGGGTTGTTCGCCCTGGCTCCTTGCCCAACACGTAAATCGTGCGATCGGACAGGGACGAGATGTCTGCAATTGTCGGATTTGCGATGGTAAGTTCGGTGAAGGGTGTGTCGCTTTCGACAACTACACCTCTATTCATCGGCACATTAAGGGCGCTCGACGGTGCACCTCGTAGAACTTGCAAAGTTTCGGCGGGCGCGAACGTGGGTGCGCTCGCAAATGCCAAAGTAAGGCCGGCCAAAGCCGCCTTAATCAAACGATCATATTTCATTGTGACCTGCCTCTCCGATCACGGTTTCTTGCGGAAATTATTTTCCTTATTAAGCAGACCATGCCCGCGTTCGGTATTTTTTGCAAGAATCAATGCCTTGTGGTGATTCCCTGATGTGGATAACTGGCAACACGCTTTGCCATGAAAAAAGCCGCACGCGAGACACTCGGTGCGGCTTTCCAGAACCTTCTAAGCTCTTTAGTTGGAGCAGGGGATTGGGATTTCCTTTATCTCTGTCCCGCTACGCTGCCGGATCGTACACACTCGAGGTGCTTCGACCGGTGCTTCCTGAGCGACTTCAACAGGAGCTTCGATGCCGAGAATTTTATTCATGTCGGTTTCGATAACATCAGTAACTTCGATCGTATCGCCTTGGCCGACAAGTGAAAGCGAGAGTGTGCCTGTGCTTTGCAGGGTCGCCAAATCAGCAACATCGCCTGGGGACACCTGAACAGTAACAGTACGGATTGATAGGTTTTCAGCAGAACTTGCATCAGCGCTCTGGTTTACGGCAATCAATTCAACACCAGTTTTGATCAACTTAGTGATCTCGCGGCTCGCGTTGCGTCCCAACGAGTCAACACTTCCGGTCCAGTAAACATCCACCCGGTTGCCCGGCTGTAAGAAACCAGAAACTCCAGTTGATTGGTCGACATTGATCGTGAAGGCTCGAAGTCCAGGGGCAAGAATGCCGGAGATGCCGTTAACCTCGCCAGGTGCCGTCACCTTCGCAGCAAGAACCGGTTCGTTTGGTTCCATTTTGCGAGTCACAATACGAACCACATCGGTGCCTTCCGGAAACAACTCTTCTTCGGACGCGAAGGAACCTTCTGGCAAGAAGTCCTTTGCATAGTGAATCTTCACGACATCTTCCATCGTCAAAGGTTCACCGTAGGCGATCTCTCGGTTAACGGCGTAAACTTCAACTGTTGGAATGTTGAGCTGCTGCTGAGCCATAAGTGCGGCATTGGCCTGCTTTTGCGCCGTAAGGTGGTTGTTCACCATATAGACAGCAAAGCCGGCGAGGCCCATTCCAACTACCAAGACTAAAACAAATAGCGCTCGCATTTTAGTACCCCATTATCTTCTGCGATCTCGTTTTCAAAACGACGTAGGTTTCTGAGTGGTGTCAGGACGTATTTGCAACAACGTCATCGCTGATCTGTTCGCTTCCGTCTTCCACGGCACCCAATACTAAGGCACCGACTCCGACCCCCATAAGGACCACAGCGGCTGTCAGTACCACCCAATCGACTGTAACCGCACCTTCATCGGACGACAGAAATGACTTTAACAAATGAAACATGACTTACCTTTCCACTCACTCGTTGACTGTTTTTACTCATAAATTAGGGCGTCAAAGTGGCTTGGCGCTGACATTTTGGGGGAATATCTTGCTCGACAATGATCGCGCACACCAAGCATCATGCTTGGGCCCTATCTGGACAGTTTTACATGCTGGACAGATCGTTAGAGACCTTCGTGGCGAGATCTTCCGCACCCTCAGAGATGATGCCCATGACAAAGATCGCCATGAAGATCGCGGCTGAAGTCAGCACGACGTACTCCACGGTTACAGCGCCATCTTCTTCGGCGCTAAATTTTTTCAAAGCCTTAAGCATCTAAATCCCTCCTCAGGGTGTCGCTAGTTACTCTCACTACTTGGATCGAGATGATCCGGGTCTTTCTAACGATTATGGTTATCGTCGAGAAATAAGGCATGAATGGGGCGTCATATGACCGGAAAGCCAAAAAAACCGTTCCTTTTGAGAAACATATCGTTTCACTGATTGCTCTAATCACGCTCTCAAATGATCAATAAAAAAATATCCGCGCTGCGATGGCAGCGCGGATTTCGTACTTAGCAGTGATGCTAAATTAGGTGTTAGCGGCGATGTCGCCAACGATGTTGGAAGCACCTGTCTGAGCACCGCCAGAAACTGCGGAACCAACTGCCAGGCCAAGAGCCACGATAGCTGCCGTCAAAACAACCCAGTCTACTGTTACTGCGCCGTCTTCGTCGTTGCGGAAGTTTTTGATAAAGTTAAGCATGTCGTTCCCTCCTCAGGGTATTGCTAGTTAATTTCAGACCTTGTCGGATCATATCGGACCGGCCTCTTTTGGTCCGATCCCCGACTTGGATGAGTATGTTTTCACTTTAGATTTGGGCATGAATTTGACCCGATTGGTGTTATTTTAAGGGGCGTTCATAAATTACCGAAAAATCTATTAAGTATATGAAAAGTAACGTTAAAAAAAATGAAGATGTATATAGTTAACGTTGAGACAGTTGCGTGAATGCGTCCAATGAAAATGAAAATTGTCTCATTGTTTCACAAAGCTTGGCCCGCTTGGCGCATTCTGCGATGAAACGAAAAACAAAAAGTATAGATGAGCAGGTAAATGCTGAGATTTATTGGGCGGCTGGCGCTTCTGATGACAATCGGGGCGTCTACACAGGTGATTGCGGAGCAACATACGCTCCAACCAGATTTTACATTTAAGCGTATTGGCGTTCCGAGCGCAGGCAGTCGGAATCGCATTACGGTTCAAATCGCGCCTGCACCAGCGGCTCCCGTACAGGTGGCGCCCACAGCAACACCGGACGCCCCGACGTCCAACGCTGAGCTGGCTTGGTTTTGGGATAGTGTGTCTCCTGCCTTGGGGGATTCCGGCCCTGGCCGCCTCGAGCAGGCTGTCACCACGCTTAGGGACGCGCCTGATGGGGTGTATCGCCCTACGCCTCGGTTAGAGACGATGAAGCAGATTGTCGCGGCGCATGGGAGCGACATTATCCTTAACTCTATTGGCACGGATATATCGCCAGCGTTGATAGTTGCGCTTATCTCAGTGGAAAGTAGTGGGTCGACAACTGCAGTTAGCCATGCTGGTGCTACTGGACTTATGCAACTGATGCCAGCGACGGCCGAGAGGTTCGGCGTTCAAGACAGTACTCATCCGGCGGAGAACATCAAAGGCGGGGCGGCGTATCTGTCGTGGTTAATGGATCACTTCAACGACGATCCGGTGTTGGCTTTGGCTGGATACAATGCGGGCGAAGGAGCGGTGCGAGATCACGCGGGAGTTCCGCCTTATAGAGAAACGCGGAACTACGTACCAAAAGTGATCGCCGCTTGGACGATCGCGCGGGGCCTGTGTAAAACCCCGCCCGAGCTCATTTCAGACGGATGCGCCTTTGTGATCGACGGCTAGTTACTAGACCTGAAAAACATCTGCCCAATCTGGATGCCTGCGCCTCAAAGCGTTGATATAGGAGCAGAGCGGGACGATCTGGAAGCCTTCTGCGCGGGCGTCGTTGACCAGAGCTTCGGCGAGGGCCTTTCCATAGCCCTGGCCTTCGTGAGCGGGAGCAACACCGGTGTGGTCCGCGATCACGTTCGCTTTGGACAAGATTGAAAACGTCAGTTCGCTTGTCGCGCCGTCGGCATGCTCGATAACGTATCGGCCTTTGGTATCGCCCGCCTCTTTTTTGATCGCTAGATCAGACAATCGCAGCCTCAGTGGCGTTGCGAAGTTCCTCTTCGGTGACGCCCTCAGCCGTTTCAACGATCTTCAAACCACCTTCGACCACGTCCAAGACACCGAGGTTTGTAATAATGCGATCCACCACGCCTTTACCTGTTAGTGGCAAGGTGCATTCCTTGAGCAATTTGCTTTCGCCATGCTTGTTGGTGTGATCCATCACAACAACGACGCGTCCAACGCCGGCAACCAGATCCATGGCACCGCCCATGCCTTTGACCAGCTTTCCGGGGATCATCCAATTTGCCAGATCGCCGTTCTCCGCCACTTCCATCGCGCCTAGGATCGCCATAGCGATTTTGCCGCCACGGATCATCCCAAAGGACGTCGCGCTGTCGAAGTATGCCGTCTGCGGCAGTTCGGTAATGGTCTGCTTGCCTGCATTGATGAGATCTGCGTCGATTTCATCTTCTGTTGGGAAGGGGCCCATGCCGAGCATGCCATTCTCTGACTGCAGCGTAACCTCCACACCCTCAGGGATGTAATTGGACACCAGTGTTGGAATGCCGATGCCGAGGTTCACGTATGTGCCGTCTTCCAATTCTTGTGCCGCTCGGGCGGCCATTTGATTGCGGTCCCATGCCATGATCTTAGCCCTCCCTTACGGTGCGTTGTTCGATGCGTTTCTTGTGCTCACCTTGAATGATGCGATGGACATAAATTCCGGGCAGGTGGATGTGATCGGGATCGAGAGAGCCCGTTGGAACGATCTCTTCCACTTCTAGAACACATGTTTTGCCACACATCGCAGCAGGTGGGTTAAAGTTACGCGCCGTTTTTCGGAAGATTGCGTTACCGGTTTCATCGGCTTTCCAAGCTTTCACGATGGACAAATCAGCAAAGATGCCTTCTTCCATAATGTAGGTCTCGCCGTTGAAGTCCTTGTGGTCCTTCCCTTCAGCAATCACCGTGCCGACGCCGGTCTTGGTATAAAAGCCGGGGATGCCACAGCCGCCGGCGCGCATGCGTTCCGCCAGCGTGCCTTGTGGATTGAATTCCAATTCTAATTCGCCGGACAGATATTGGCGCATGAACTCGGCATTTTCACCAACGTAAGAAGAGATCATTTTCTTGACCTGACGCGTCTGCAAAAGGATCCCGATGCCAAAGTCATCGACACCTGCGTTGTTGGATGCGAATGTCAAATCTTTAGTTCCGGCTTCCTTGATCGCATCAAGCAATAGTTCAGGAATGCCGCAAAGGCCAAAGCCACCAGCGGCAATAAACATGCCGTCTTCAAGAAGCCCATCCAGCGCAGCCGCTGCATTGGGGTAGATCTTGTTCATGAGGTCCCTCCAGAAAATTTGGCTAAGTAGTGACTGCGGGTCTTCCCCGTGTCAACACGATTGCTGCGTTGCGGCGTAATTTTTGCAACCGGTTGCAATTTAGTTGTCTAGATTGCTTTTGCTGAAACCACGTAATTCTTTGGATACCCGACGCCTCTGGAATCTGTGTGTTGATCAAGACGTGCCAAGATCGGTGCAAGCAGACTTCCAAGAATTCGAATGATTGTGGCGACGGGCAAAGCTAAGAGCCGCGCCCAGATCTCGCCACTTTTAGGCCAAAGCGGTAGATTTTTCGAGAGCCCTCGGAGTTGATATGAGGCTGTGCCGTAATAACCTTCTAGCCAATCAATTGATGAAACTTCGAATCCAGCCTGCTCAAACATGTGTTGATGCGCGAACTGGGTGTAGCGGTAGAAATCATAAGGCTGTTCGTGTTCCTGATAGAACAGCGGACAGGTGCAAATGATCCTGCCGCCTGGCTTGAGAACGCGCCGCAGCTCTTTCAAAACGGCAATGGGATCGGGCAGGTGTTCTAAGACTTGGTTGAATACGACGTGGTCGAACCGCCTGTCCTCGACGGGAATGTCGACGAGATCGCAGATGTAAGTCTGCGGCGCATATGACTTATCGACCTTCGTAAAGTCCGCACTTTCATAGATCGCATGAGCGAAGAGATGCGCATAAGGCTGCATACCTGCGCCGGCATCCAGCACACGTTCCCCTGCTTTCACCCCTTTCGCGAAAGTCTCATTGACCTTCAAAAGGTGATAGCGGGAGGAATTGAAGGCCATCTATTTTTTCTTTTTGGCTGTCATTTTCTTTTTCGCAGCCGGTTTTTTCTTTGCGACTTTCTTGCCGGTCTTTTCGGCCCGTTCTGCGATCAAGGCTACCGCTTGATCCAGCGTGATGTCATCTGGTGTGATCGTGTCGGGAATCGTGGCATTGATCTTCTCCCATTTGACGTACGGACCGTATTTTCCGTCGTAGACACCTACGGCTCCGCCCGCATCCGGATGTTCGCCCAGCTCTTTGATAGGTTTTGCTGCGCGACCACGTCCGCCGCGGCTTGCGACTTTCTCAGCCAGCAATTGAACCGCGCGGTTCATGCCGACCGTCCACACCTCTTCAAGCGATTCCAAATTGGCATTGGTGCCGCCGCGATCAGAGGTCGATGGCGCGTGCTTCAGGTAAGGGCCGTAGCGTCCGATGTTGGACCACACCATGATCCCGTCCGCAGGATGAGGTCCGATTTCGCGGGGCAGGGCCAGAAGCTTGACGGCTGTTTCAAGTTCAACCTCTTCTGGCGGCCATTCTTTCGGGATCGATTGGCGAGGCGGTTTTTTGTTGTCGTCGGAGACTTCGCCACGCTGCACATAAGGCCCAAAGCGCCCCTTGTGGACCCAGATCTGATCGCCAGCATCTTCGCCAAGCAATTTTCCCTCTGGCGGGATGGCAGACGCCTCCGCCTCTGGGTTGGGTGGACCGAAGGGGCGGGTATATCGGCATTCAGGATAGTTTGAGCAGCCGATAAAGGCGCCACCGGACCGCGCTGTGCGCATGGAGAGACGCCCGTTGCCGCAGTTAGGGCAAAGGCGCGGGTCGGTGACATCTTCGTTGCGCGGGAAGAGGTGCGGTTCCAGCACCTCGTTGATTTTCTCGAGAACATCGGTGATCCGAAGTTCGGATGTCTCGGCAATAGCAGCGGAGAAGTCGCGCCAGAAATTGCCAAGTACGACTTTGTAGTTCGCGTCGCCCGCACTGACCTCGTCTAGTTGGTTTTCCAGTTGGGCCGTGAAGTCATAGCCGACATACTTACGGAAATAGTTCGAAAGGAAAGCCGTAACCAGACGCCCCTTGTCCTGAGGAATCAGACGGTTTTTCTCTTTCTCGACATATCCGCGGTCTTGGATCGTTGTCACGATGGAAGCGTAGGTAGACGGCCTGCCGATGCCGAGTTCTTCCATCCGCTTCACCAAGGTCGCCTCAGTGTATCGGGGCGGCGGTTGTGTGAAATGCTGCTCCGGTGTGACGCTGTCCTTACTTGCGGCTTCGCCTTCGGCGAGTTGCGGGAGGCGCTTGTCATCATCGTCGACGACCGCGTCGTCTTTGCCTTCTTCATAAATCGCAAGGAAGCCGTCGAATAACATGACTTGGCCATTCGCGCGTAGCATGACTTGCCCATCAGCAGAACCGATGTCAGCCGTCGTGCGTTCAAGTCGAGCGGCTGCCATTTGGCTTGCCATCGTGCGTTTATAAATGAGGTCGTAGAGCTTACGTTGATCCGCATCAGCGATTTTGGCGTCTTCGGTCGATACGCCCATTTCCGTTGGGCGGATACATTCGTGGGCTTCCTGCGCGTTCTTCGCTTTATTCTTATACATGCGTGGGCTGGCGGGCAGGTATGTGTCGCCGAACTTCGATTGGATCGCGCCACGGGCATCAGTCACAGCCTCTGGCGCCATGTCGATCCCGTCGGTCCGCATGTAGGTAATGAGGCCGGCTTCATAGAGGCGCTGAGCGACGCTCATCGTCTGCCGTGCGCCAAAGCCAAACTTACGGCTAGCCTCTTGCTGTAAGGTCGACGTCATGAAAGGCGGGGAAGGATTGCGCGTCGCCGGTTTTGCTTCGACCGACTTCACCACCAGATCGCGGCTTTGAATTGCTTGAACAGCCATTTCGGCTTGGGTCTGGTTGGCGATGCTGAATTTTTCCAGCTTATCGCTCGCAAGCACAGTCAACCGTGCTTCATAGCTTTGGCCACGCGCGGATTTCAGTTGCGCTTTGACCGACCAATATTCTTGAGCACGGAATGCTTCGATTTCCATTTCGCGCTCGACCAAAAGGCGCAAGGTTACAGATTGCACGCGTCCGGCGGATCGTGAACCAGGCAGTTTGCGCCAGAGCACCGGAGACAAGTTAAATCCAACCAGATAGTCCAGCGCACGTCGGGCGAGGTAAGCTTCCACGAGCGGTTGGTCGACCTCGCGCGGGTTTTCCATCGCTTCCATAACCGCAGATTTGGTGATGGCGTTGAAAACCACGCGGCTGACAGGCGTGTCTTTCTTGATCGCTTTGCGTGCGGTCAATGCCTCTGTCAGATGCCAACTGATCGCTTCACCTTCGCGATCGGGGTCGGTGGCGAGGATCAATTCGGGGTCATCTTTGAGTGCGTTAACAATCGCTTTGATGTGCTTTTTGCTGTCGCTTGCGACCTCCCACTTCATTTCAAAATCTTCGTCGGGAAGGACGGAGCCATCTTTTGGAGGCAGGTCACGCACGTGCCCGAAAGAGGCGAGAACTGTATAGTCGTTACCCAAATATCCGTTGATTTTCTTGGCCTTGGCTGGCGATTCAACAACAACAACGGGCATGGGAATCCTTTAAAGAAATCGGGTCGTCTGTGATCGCGCAAGATGTGGGGTGTCGCATTGGATTGTCAATCCTGTGATTTCGAGAAGGTGATTTGACACGAAATTTGGCGCGTCTTGAGGCGCTGCCTATCCTGCTTTTGAGAGCAGTCCACCGGGTTGCCGAATGACTTGGCCAGTCATTTCGAGCTCGACCAAAATAGGTGCAACGCCTTTCACGGGGGTTTTGAGGTCGCAGATCAATTGATCTTCGGCGACAGGCGATGGGCCGAGACGGTTGAGAATTTCTTGATGGAGCTTGTTGGTGTCTCGGAGCGTCCGTTCAGGTTTCCGTAAAGGGAGTTCTGGTTCAGCGTGCGGCGCAATTGCTTTGATGGCCTCGATCACATCCTCTGCGGATCGGACGAGTATTCCGCCATCGCGAATGAGGTGATTGCACCCAGCCGCGCGTGCGTCGAACGGATGTCAGGGAACTGCCAAAACATCTCGACCTTGATCCAAGGCGTTTCTTGCCGTGATCAAACTGCCGGACTTTGCAGCTGCTTCAACAACGACAACGGCTTTTGCCATACCGGATATGATTCTGTTGCGCGTCGGGAAATGTCGTGCCATGGGCTGCAATCCCATCGGCATCTCCGAGAGGCGCAGGCCTTTATCAGCAATTTTCTTTGCAAGATTGGCGTTCTCAGCGGGGTAGACCACATCGACGCCGCCAGCTTGAACAGCAACGGTGCCGGTTTCCAGTGAAGCCAAATGCGCGGCCGTATCGACACCTCTTGCAAGGCCTGAGACGACAACAAACCCAGCTTCACCAAGTTCTTCGGCAAGGCGGCGCGCCATGCGCGTGCCGAGGGATGAGGCATTCCGTGCGCCGACCATGGCAATCATTGGCGACGTCGAAAGTTCCCGCCGCCCAAGAGTCCATAGGAATGGAGGCGCGTCATCGAGTTGTAAAAGCTCCTTCGGGTAATCAGGTTCCGTTTCTTCGATCAGGACCGCACCGATCTTTTTTCCTGCTTTCAACTCCGCTTTGAGTGCCTGTTCTGCGAAAGGTTGGTATTTGGATACGCCCGCTGCGCGGGCAACGTCGGGCAGGGCGTCTAATGCCGCTCGCGCAGAGCCATGTTCTCCGAGCAACCGGCGATACGTCGAAATCCCTACGCGGTAAGATCGCAGTAGGCGGAGACGGTCAAAACGAGAATCTTCCTGAGGGTGTGGGGTGGGGGGGTGAGTGGAAGAGTGCTGCTTTCCGTTCATCCCAATCTCCGCCTTACTGCAGAATCAGGTTAACCTCGTTAAGGTTAATCGGGCTTTAATCTTAGCGCGTCCTATCCCCGCTGTTTCTTGGGGGGATGCTTTGACATTAAGCTGCTGCACCACCGACCGTTAAGCCGCCAATCATCAGGCTTGGTTGTCCGACCCCGACCGGAACCCACTGCCCAGCCTTGCCGCAATTGCCGATTCCTGGATCAAGCGCCATATCGTTTCCAATGCCGCGAATATGCTTCAGAGCGGTTGCGCCATCGCCGATCAATGTCGCGCCCTTCACGGGAGCGCCAACAACGCCGTTTTGCACGCGGTACGCTTCCGTACAGCTGAAGACAAACTTACCGTTGGTGATGTCGACCTGGCCTCCGCCAAAGCCGACGGCATAGATCCCGTCTTTGAGATCCGCGACCAACGCTGCGGGATCGGCGTCACCAGACAACATATATGTGTTCGTCATCCGCGGCATCGGCGCATGGGCATAGCTTTCGCGCCGCCCATTGCCCGTGGGGGCCACGTCCATCAAGCGCGCGTTCTGCCGGTCTTGCATGAAGCCGACCAGAACGCCGTCCTCGATCAATGTATTTTTCGCGCTGGGCGTACCTTCGTCGTCAACCGTGATCGAGCCGCGTCGATCTGGAATTGTGCCATCGTCCAAGACCGTCACGCCTTTTGCCGCGATCTGTTGACCCATCAATCCTGCAAAAGCCGACGACCCCTTGCGGTTAAAATCACCTTCTAGCCCGTGGCCAATCGCTTCGTGCAAAAGGATGCCGGGCCAGCCGGGGCCAAGAACCACGTCCATGACACCTGCGGGTGCAGGTTCCGCATCGAGGTTTACGAGCGCGATCCGCAGCGCCTCTCGCACGACACCTTCCCAATGATCGCGTGTGATCAGGCCTAGCAATCCGGCGCGGCCACCACCGCCCATGCTGCCGCTTTCGCGGCGGCCCTGATCTTCAACGATGACGGACACGTTCACCCGCGACATCGGGCGTGTATCCGTGACCAAGGTACCCTCAGGGCGCAGGATCGTAACTTCTTGCAACGAGGCCGCCATGCTGGCGGAGACCTGAACAACGCGCGAATCCAAGCTGCGGGCGAATTCATCGATCTCCCTCAAGACGTCAATCTTAGCTGGAAACGTCGCTTGGGCCATTGGATTGCCATCAGAATAGAGCTTTCGGTTGGTACCCGCTGGCGCATTTGCCAAAGTCCCGCCGCCGTCTCCAACCGCTAAACGAGCTGTCCCAACGGCACGACGCAGAGCTTGTTCGTTGAGTGTTGTGGAATGCGCATATCCGGCAGTCTCGCCCTTCACGGCACGAAGGCCAAACCCCTCTGACGCATCATAACTCGCCGTCTTCACACGCCCGTCTTCAAACGACAGCATTTCCGACTTCCTACGTTCGAGGAACAACTCACCGTCGTCGGCGCCGCGCGTTGCCTCTTGAACTAAGGACAACGCGGTCTCCTGATCGAAATGAGTCTCAAATGGGCGAAATGCGTCGGATGCCATGTTTGGAAGCGCCTCTTTATGGTCAGAGCCCCAACTTTTTGGGGTGAATGTCGAAAAAGCGGCTGTTTGCCGCAACAGGGGTTCTTGAGTTGTCTCTCAGGATATGGGAGATGGGCGCAGACTTACAACGGGATTCCGTTTAACAGACCGGAAACCTCAGCCACAGAGCCTTCGGGTTCGACGATGAAGACAGGGAACATCATGCGACTGACCACCCATCTAAAATCTCTTTGGGCCACCGCTGGTTTGATGCTGGCCGGCAGTGCCTCACTGGCTCAAGACGTCAATCAAGAACTTGAGATCGTCGGTATTCCGGAACCAGCAGGGACAAGCTTCCAACCTGCCGCGACTAAGCTGATGAGCGACATCATTTGGTTGGATACGCTGCTTTTGTATATCATCACTGCGATTTCGCTGTTTGTGATGGGTTTGCTAATCTGGGTGATCGTACGCTTTAACCGCAAATCGAACCCAACACCGGCAACATTCACACACAACTCTCCTTTGGAAGTTGCATGGACCGTTGTGCCAATCGTGATCCTTGTGATCATCGGCGCGTTCTCTCTGCCAGTTTTGTTCGACCAGCAGGAAATCCCAGAAGGTGACGTGAACATCAAAGTCACTGGCTACCAGTGGTACTGGGGTTATGAGTACACAGACGAAAACATCGCATTCGACAGCTTTATGCTCGCAGAAGAAGAGCTGGCTGACTTCGGTTATTCCGAAGACCTCTATCTTCTAGCAACAGACACAGCTGTTGTTGTGCCAGTGGGCGCGACCGTTGTTATGGACGTGACAGGCGCGGACGTTATCCATTCCTGGACCATCCCAGCCTTTGGCGTGAAGCAGGACGCGGTCCCAGGTCGTATTGCTCAGCTGTGGTTTGCGGCAGAGCGTGAAGGCGTCTACTTCGGCCAGTGTTCTGAGCTTTGCGGCCAGGCCCACGCTTATATGCCGATCACAGTGAAAGTCGTGAGCCAAGAGGTTTATGACGAGTGGCTTGTTGCCGCGAAAGAAGAAAACCCAGCATCGTAAGCGCTGTAACTGGGTGCGGCACTGCCGCGCCCAAATTGCTTTAAGGGCCGAGATAGCGGCCACGCTAGGACAACCGAATGAGCGACGTGAGCGTAGAAACAGGGACCTATGAGGCCAAGATGGGCGACTATTTCGCTCTTCTTAAGCCTCGTGTGATGTCGCTTGTGATCTTCACGGCGCTTGTAGGCATGTTGGTTGCTCCGGTTCCAGTTCACCCTTTCGTTGGCTTTGTCGCCATCCTTTGCATTGCGGTCGGTGCCGGTGCCTCTGGCGCGCTGAACATGTGGTGGGACGCTGATATCGATGCGAAGATGAAGCGCACAGTTGGGCGTCCAATCCCGTCAGGTCGCGTTCAACCGGGTGAGGCTCTTGGCATTGGGTTGGCCCTTTCTGGCTTTTCCGTCGTTCTTTTGGCGCTGGCGACAAATTTCTTTGCGGCCGGACTGCTCGCGTTCACGATCTTTTTCTATGCCGTCATTTACTCGATGTGGCTGAAGCGTTCGACGCCACAAAACATCGTCATCGGCGGAGCCGCAGGTGCGTTCCCTCCCATGGTCGGGTGGGCGGTTGCAACCGGTGGAGCGAGTATTGAAAGCGTCTTGATGTTCGCGTTGATCTTCATGTGGACGCCGCCTCACTTCTGGTCGCTCGCCTTGTTCGTGAAGACCGATTACGGCGACGCGGGCGTTCCAATGTTGAACGTCACCCATGGCACGCGGTCCACACGGAACCATATTCTTGTCTACACCTTTTTGTTGGCTCCAGTCGCAATTGGCCTTGGTTTTACCTCCATTGGTGGCCCTATCTATTTGGCGACGGCTGTAGTCATGAACGCATGGTTCCTAAAAGGTGCCTACAAAGTTTGGAAACGTGACGACGCTGACGCCGAAGCGGACAAGTTCAAAGCAGAGCGCGCGGTCTTCAAAACGTCGCTCTATTATCTGTTTGCCCACTTCGTTGCATTGCTCGTTGAAGGCATCTTGCGCACTACAGGTGCAGGAGGTGTCGCGTGACGATCAAGGTTGAGCACGAGCTTCATGAGCGTCGGAAAGGCCGCAATGTTGGGTTGGGTCTGATCCTTGTAGCGTTCATTGGCATCGTGTTTGGGCTGACGGTTGTGAAAGTCACACAGCTTGGTGAAGCTCAACAATTCGAACGCTTCGATCACGTGGCTCGGCCGCAAATTATTCCAGCCGAGGACGGAGGGTCTAACTGATGCGCTTGTTTCCTAACGTAACCGGCCCGAAGCGGACACTCTTTCAGACGTTGTCTGTCGTGTTTGTCATGGGCGCATTGGCTTGGGCCTCCGTACCGTTCTACGATTGGTTCTGTCGAGTCACAGGTTTTGGTGGCGCTACTAACGTCGCCGAAGATACGACAGGCGTTGTTTTGGACGAAACGATCACTGTGCGGTTCGACGCATCGCTTGAGCGGGATATGCCTTGGACGTTCAAACCGGTTGAGCGCGAAATGGAAATCCGCATTGGAGAGTTGGGATTGGCTTTCTATGAGGCAAATAACCCGTCTGACGTGCCAGTCGCAGGGCAGGCAGCCTACAATGTAGCGCCCTACCAAGCCGGTGCGTTTTTCGACAAAATCGAATGCTTCTGCTTTGTAGAGCAAGTTCTTCAGCCTGGCGAAACTGTCCTGATGCCCGTGAGCTTCTTCATCGATCCTGAAATCGTCGATGACTACGAAGGCCAGTACATCCACACCATCACTCTTAGCTATACGTTTTACGAGATCGATTTGCCGGAAGATGAGATGCAACAAGCGGCTTTGGGTGCTGAATCCGCTTTGACAACAAACGGCCAAACGGCCATAGAACAGAACTAGACGACCAGCCATAGGGAACATCAACGATGGCACATGAAAAGAACCACGATTATCACATTCTGAACCCCTCTATCTGGCCTTTGGCTGGAGGTGTTGGCGCGTTCGTAATGCTCTTTGGCGCCGTGCTTTGGATGAAAGACAGCAGCCAGCCTTACATGTTCCTAATCGGATTGGCTCTGACTCTTTACGTTATGTATGCGTGGTGGGCCGAAGTTGTGACCGAAGGCAACACAGGTGATCACACGCCCGTCGTTCGGATCGGCCTGCGTTACGGCGTGATCATGTTCATCATGTCAGAAGTCATGTTCTTCGCGGCATGGTTCTGGTCTTTCTTTAAACACGCACTCTACCCAATGGGCCCAGAAAGCCCTGCTGTTGATGGAGTTTGGCCCCCTGTTGGTATTGAAACATTCGACCCGTGGCACCTGCCTCTGATCAACACCCTGATCCTGCTGTGCTCTGGTGCAGCTGCAACATGGGCGCACCACGCATTGGTTCACGAGAACAACCGCCAAGACATGAAGTGGGGCCTGATCCTTGCTGTTGCTTTGGGTGTGCTGTTCACATTCTTCCAAGCCTACGAATACGGACACGCGGCCTTTAGCTTCTCCGGAAACATCTACGGCGCGAACTTCTTCATGGCGACGGGCTTCCACGGCTTCCACGTTGTGATCGGCACGATCTTCTTGCTCGTTTGCTTGCTGCGGCTTCAGCGCGGTCATTTCACGCAAGAGCAGCACGTCGGCTTCGAAGCAGCCGCATGGTACTGGCACTTCGTTGACGTGGTTTGGCTGTTCCTCTTCTTCGCCGTCTACATCTGGGGCGGCTGAAGTAAGCACTGAATTGGAAAACGGCGGACCATGTGTCCGCCTTTTTCTTTTTGGCCCATGGGCAAGCCCTTCACCCTTTTGGCCAACGCCGCTATAGACCGCGCAACAAAAAGGATCTCCTTGTGCGCAAGCTTTTCTTTCCAATCTTTCTCGGTGTCAGCGGGGTCGCGGTCTTGCTGTATCTTGGATTTTGGCAGATGCAGCGCTTAGCGTGGAAAGAAGGTATTCTGGCAGATATCGATGCGCGGATGACGGGGGCTCCGATCGCCTTGCCGCAGGATCCGACAGAGACTGAAGACGAGTATATTGCAATAGAGCTTTCAGGGCTTATCGGCAACGAAGAACTCCACGTTTTGACGTCCGGGACGGCGGCTGGAACCGGCTATCAGGTCATCACCGCTCTTGAGACAAGCGATGGTCGGCGTGTCCTACTCGATCTGGGTTTGCTGCCCTTGGAAGCGAAAGATTTACCGTCTCAAAACGCACAAGCAGAAATCGTCGGAAACTTGATCTGGCCCGATGATGTGAACGACTCGACACCTAACCCTGACCTTGAGAAGAACATTTGGTTTGGGCGAGATGTCGACGCGATGTCAGATGCCTTGGGCACCGAACCGCTTATGGTGGTTGCCAGAGAGATGTCACCGCCAGACCCACGTTTGACGCCCTTGCCCGTCGACACCAGCACCATAAAGAACGATCACTGGGAATATGCAGTCACTTGGTTCTTGCTAGCCATTGTCTGGGCCATCATGAGCATCTATTGGATCATCCGCACAACTCGCCAAAAGGACGCATAAGATGCGCTATATCTCGACCCGCGGCACAGCGCCTGAGCTGACATTCGAAGAAGCCATGATGACAGGGCTGGCTCGAGACGGTGGCCTCTATGTACCCGCCGACGTGCCGACGCTCAGCCATGATGAGATCGCGGCGATGGCGGGGCTGCGCTATGAGGACATCGCCTTCAAAGTGATGCGCCCTTTCATCGGTGAAACGTTCACAGATGAGGAATTCAAATCCCTGATCGATGCCGCCTACAAAGGGTTCGGCCACGACGCCCGCGCGCCTTTGGTTCAGCTTGCGCCCAATCACTTCCTACTCGAATTGTTCCATGGCCCGACGCTGGCGTTCAAAGATTTCGCAATGCAGTTGATTGGTCAGATGTTCCAAGCGGCTCTTGGTCGGTCTGGTAAGTCTATTACGATTGTTGGAGCCACCTCGGGCGATACGGGCTCCGCCGCCATTGAGGCCTTCCGTGGATTGAGCAACGTCAACGTCTTTATCCTTTACCCGCATGGTCGGGTCAGCGAAGTACAGCGGCGTCAGATGACAACGCCAGTGGAAAGCAATGTTCATGCCTTGGCCGTCGACGGTGATTTTGATGACTGTCAGGCGATGGTCAAAGACATGTTTAATGACTTTGATTTCCGCGAAGAAGTGGCGCTCGCGGGCGTCAACTCAATCAACTGGGGAAGGGTGCTGGCGCAGGTTGTCTACTACTTCTCATCCGCAGTTTCGCTCGGCGCGCCGCATCGCGAAGTGAGTTTCACGGTGCCGACCGGCAACTTCGGTGACATCTTCGCTGGCTATATCGCGAAACGGATGGGTTTGCCGATCAAAGATCTTGTCGTGGCGACGAACCAAAACGACATCCTGCACCGGACGTTGGAAACAGGTGCCTATACTAAGGAAGGCGTGACACCGTCGATTAGCCCGTCGATGGATATTCAGGTGAGTTCGAACTTTGAACGTGCTCTCTTTGATGCCTATGACCGTGACGGAGCGACTGTGGCTACGCAGATGGATGATCTGAAATCCGGTGGCTTTGCCATCAGCCAAGGTGCCTATCAGGCGTTGAAGGAAACCTACAAATCAGGCCGCGCATCTGAGGCGGAAACCAGTGCTGCGATCAAGTCGTATGTCGCGGATCATGGAGAGCTACTTTGCCCTCACTCAGCGGTTGGCGTTCACGTGGCTGAAGACTACCTTGGCACAACACCGATGATCACGCTTGCGACGGCGCATCCAGCGAAATTCCCCGCGGCGGTGGAAGAGGCCACAGGCATTCATCCTCCACTCCCTTCACGCATGTCTGACCTGTTTGAGCGGCCAGAGCGCTTGACCCGCGTGGCGCATGACCTTACGGCGATCCAAACCATCATTAAGGACCGCATCGCTTGACCATCCAACTGCACACATTGTCCAACGGCTTTCGCATCGTGACCGAGGCGATGCCCGGCCTTAAATCCGCGTCCGTTGGGGTTTGGGTCGGTGCGGGTGGCCGTCATGAACGGGTTGAACAGAACGGCATTGCGCATTTCTTGGAGCATATGGCGTTCAAGGGCACAAAGACGCGCACGCCTTTGCAAATTGCCGAAGCGATTGAAGATGTAGGCGGGTATATCAACGCTTATACCAGTCGCGAAATGACGGCCTATTATGTTCGCCTGCTGGAAGATGACGTGGCTTTGGGCGTTGATGTGATTGCCGATATTCTTCTCAATCCAATCTTTGATCCGAATGAGATTGAAGTGGAGCGGGGCGTGATCTTGCAAGAGATCGGCCAAGCGCTTGATACGCCGGACGACATCATATTCGATTGGCTTCAAGAGGCGGCCTATCCGGATCAAGCCTTGGGGCGCACAATTCTGGGTCCATCGGAACGCGTTCAAAGCTTCACGCGCGATGACCTGTCGGGATTTGTTGGTGAACATTACGGGCCAAACCAGATGATTTTGGCGGCTGCAGGTGCGGTGGATCACGATGAGATTGTAAAACAAGCCGAAGCGCTCTTTGGACACTTGCCGTCCGTTAAACCGACGACCCTGATCCAGCCCGCTCGCTTTGGTGGGGCAGAGCGGCGCGAGACCAAAGATTTAGAGCAAGTTCATTTCGCTTTGGGGATCGAAGGACCGGATTATCGCGATCCCGAGATCTACACCGCGCAAATCTATTCCTCCGTCATGGGTGGTGGCATGTCATCGCGTCTGTTCCAAGAGGTGCGCGAACATCGTGGGCTCTGCTACATGATTTTCGCGCAGGCTGGGGCTTACGAAGATACCGGCCTGACCACGATTTACGCGGGTACCTCGTCTGAACAGATAGCCGAACTGGTAAACGTCACTGCTGATCAGATGAAACGCGCTGCAGATGATATGACCGATAAAGAGGTCGACCGCGCCCGTGTTCAGATGAAGGCGGGGCTGTTGATGGGCCTCGAAAGCCCATCAAACCGTGCCGAACGTCTTGCGCGCTTGCTGTCGATTTGGGGTCGTATCCCGTCGCTAGAAGAAACCATTGAGCGTATTGATGATGTAACGACCGCTAAGTTGAAAGCCTTTGCCGGTAAGACGACGAGCCAATCTGGGGCGGCTATGGCGCTTTACGGCCCAGCTGAAGCGGCGCCAAGTCTGGAAGAATTGCGGGCAAGACTGGCGGCCTAATGCTGGGAGTGCGCAAGAAGGTTAAGCTGGAAACAGAGCGGATGACCTTGCGTCCCCCGCAACACAGCGACTTTCGCGCATGGGCCGCAATCCGCAAAGAAAGCAAAGCGTTCCTAGAACCTTGGGAGCCGACTTGGGCGGCTGACCACCTGTCTCGTAAAGGGTTCACCAATCGGGTCTATTGGGCGCAGCGCGCGATTGCGAATGGGACGGCGGTCCCTCTGTTTTTGATCCGGCGCGACGATGACGCGCTGTTGGGCGCAATCACACTGGATAATATCCGCCGCGGGCCTGCGCAGGCTGGGACAACGGGGTATTGGGTCGGACATCCGTATGCGCGATCTGGCTACATGCAAGAGGCGCTAGAGGCAGTTGTACATTATGCGTTCACCACATTGGATCTGAGCCGGATTGAGTCTGGCTGCCTTCCTGAAAACACACCCTCGCGTCGGTTGCTGGAAAAATGCGGCTACAAATACGAAGGTGTGGCGCAAAGTTATCTTCAGATCAACGGGCGCTGGCGGAACCATGTCCTCTATGCGAACCTACGCCACGACCGGCGTGGTCGAACGGATGTGGTATAGGTGATGCTGAACAGCGTGACAGATGAGTTTGAGGCGCAACTGCGCGCAATACTCCCTGAGGGCGCCTTCAAGTCCGACACCGACGGATATTTCACAGAATCCCGAGGTCGTTGGACGGGTCAGGGCCTTGTGGTCGCACCGTCCTCTACGCAAGAAGTGTCAGCCGTCGTCAAAGCCTGCAACGATGCAAAAGTCGGCGTGGTTCCCTACGGCGGCGGCACCGGTCTTGTTGGTGGGCAAATCCTGCAAGACGGAGCGAAACCAGTGGTTTTGTCTTTGGAACGGATGATCAAAGTGCGCGACGTGTACCCGACCGAGGATACGATGGTTGTAGAGGCCGGCGCAATCCTCGCGAGTATCCAAGATGAGGCCGAGCGGATCGGACGGCTGTTTCCGTTGTCTCTGGCCTCCGAAGGGTCGGCGCGTATTGGCGGACTGCTTTCGACCAACGCTGGCGGCTTGAATGTCCTGCGCTATGGAAATGCTCGCGCCCAATGTCTTGGGTTGGAGGTGGTTCTGGCGGATGGCACTGTTTGGAACGGCTTATCGCGTCTTCACAAAGATAACACTGGCTACGACCTGCGCGACTTGATGATCGGAGCGGAAGGAACGCTGGGGGTCATCACCGCAGCGGCTTTAAAGCTGTCACCGCGTCCCGCTTCCGTTGGGTCTGCCATGATTGCGGTAAAGGGTCCTGCCGCGGCATTGGCTCTGCTAGCTTTGGCAAAGGAGCGTTTGGCCGAAGGGATTTCCGCGTTTGAATTGATGCACCGGCAAGGGTTTGATTTCCTCGATGAAGTGGGCCCCGAATATCATGCGCCCTTGGCCGAGACACCAGAATGGACCGTGTTGATTGATGTTGGTTTGCCAAGTGGCCTGCAAGCAGACGAAGCCTTGGTCGACTTATTTGAAGCAGCGCTTGAAGCCGATTTGGTAACTGACGGCGTCATTGCCCAATCAGAAGCGCAGCGAGAGGCGTTCTGGTTCATTCGAGAGAATATCCCCGAAGCCAATCGGCGGATCGGGTCTATCAGCTCGCATGATATTTCGATCCCGCTGAGTGTCGTCCCAGAGTTTATCAAGATCGGCCCCGAGCAGCTTGAAAAGATTGGTGAGTTTCGGATCAATTGCTTTGGGCATCTTGGAGATGGCAATCTTCATTACAATGTGTTCCCGCCGAAGGGGTTGTCGCGCGCTGACTTCTCGAGCGAACGCGATCAGATCAAAGAAGCGGTGCACGATCTTGCGCATGAATTTAGCGGATCGGTCAGCGCGGAACATGGGGTAGGACGGCTGAAGGTCGGCGATCTGGAGCGCTATTCCGATCCTGCAAAACTAACCATGATGCGAGCGATCAAAGGGGCGCTTGATCCCAACGGAATCATGAACCCCGGTGCGGTCTTGCGCTAATCCATACGTTGCGGCTTAAGCCCCTTCGAACTCACAAAGGATGTGGACGTTCATACCCATGTCTTCGAGTTTCTTGCGACCGCCAAGTTCTGGCAAATCGATGATAAAGGCGCAGCCCATCACCGATGCACCTATACGCTCGATAAGTTTGATCCCAGCTTCAGCGGTCCCACCGGTGGCAAGAAGGTCATCGACAAGAAGGACGCGTTCACCCGGTTGAAGCGCGTCGTCGTGGACTTCCATAATCGCTTCGCCGTATTCCAGTTGATAGTCTTGCTCGATAGTCTTGCCGGGCAATTTGCCTTTTTTGCGGATTGGAACAAAGCCGAGCGAGAGTTGGTGCGCAATAGCTCCGCCAAGGATAAACCCTCGCGCTTCAAGCCCCACTACGCGGTCAATTGGCTGTCCGGCATAGGGGTGCAAAAGTTGGTCGATTGCCATGCGGAACCCACGCGGGTCAGCAAATAGGGTTGTCACATCGCGGAACATGATCCCTTCGTGTGGAAAGTCAGGGATCGTGCGGATGTAGTCTTTGACAGTTTTCATCTAAGTATTTCCGAATGTTAGAGGACGCGTCCAGCGACCGCATCAAGTTTGGCGACCAAAGCAGTGTCACGTTTTTCAGGTGCGGTCATGACCGCGTATTCGAGGGCGCGGTCGCAGCCGTGAGGGCAAAGGTCACGCTCTGACCCAAGCAGTTCAGGGAGCCGCGTGACCATGTCGCGGGCTTTTGTGCCGTTGTCTTGCAGCGTTTTGATTACATCGCTGACGTCGACCGCCCCATGATCAGGGTGCCAACTGTCATAGTCGGTGATCATGGCGACCGAGGCGTAGCAAAGCTCTGCCTCGCGGGCGAGTTTAGCTTCGGGCATATTTGTCATGCCTATGACGTCACAGTTCCAGACATCGCGGTAAAGGTTGCTCTCTGCCTGTGATGAGAATTGTGGACCTTCCATAGCAAGGTAGGTGCCGCCTTTGTGGACGGTGACGCCAGCATCCTTCGCAGCGGTTTCGCAGACGTCAGAGAGGCGCGGGCAGGTGGGGTGTGCGACGCTCACATGCGCCACACAGCCGGTTCCGAAGAACGATTTTTCGCGGGCAAAAGTTCGGTCAATGAATTGATCCACAATGACAAAATCACCCGGAGCCATTTCCTCGCGAAACGATCCACATGCGCTGACGCTGATCACATCGGTCACGCCGATACGTTTCAGAGCGTCGATATTGGCGCGATACGGAACGGTTGTCGGGGAGTGCACATGGCCGCGCCCGTGGCGGGGTAAGAACACCATCGGGATACCATTCAAAACACCTGAGAGAACCGCATCTGAGGGCGCGCCCCAAAGGCTATCGATCTCAATCCATTCCGCATCCTGAAGGCCATCAATTTCGTAGAGGCCGGAGCCGCCGATTATCCCAATTTTTGTTTGCATCGATCACCCCTACTAAGCCTTGCCAATGTTGCCCAGCCGCTGACCCGACGCAACAGTTTTGCTTTGGACGTGACATCTTTAGATTCCTCCTATAAAGCGCGCGGACGAGCTTCCTCCCAAAAGGCCTAAAAGATGAGCACTTCTATTCTGGCGCGCTTCGCCGACAGTTTGGCTATTGCCGATCCGAACACTCCGATCACTTCCACAAGGATTCGGACAGAGGTTTTGTCAGGGCTTACCGTGGCCTTAGCCTTGGTGCCCGAAGCTGTCGCTTTCGCTTTTGTGGCTGGGGTTCATCCGCTGGTTGGCCTCTATGCAGCGTTCATGGTGGGGTTGATTACGGCGGTGATTGGCGGACGGCCGGGCATGATCTCTGGCGCGACGGGTGCTTTGGCGGTTGTGATGGTCAGTTTGGTGGCTGTTCACGGGGTCGAATACCTCTTTGCGACCGTGATCCTGATGGGATTGATCCAAATCTTTGTGGGCATCATGCGATGGGGGAAGTTTATCCGCTTGGTGCCGCATCCGGTTATGCTTGGCTTTGTGAACGGGTTGGCGATCGTAATTTTCTTGGCGCAATTGGGCCAATTCCAAGTGCCAGGAACGGCTGAATCTGGTGGTCACGGCATTCCGCACGGCGAATGGTTGTCTGGCATGCCGTTGATTTTGATGCTCTGCCTTGTGGCGCTGACTATGGCGATCATCTGGGTATGGCCGCGCATCACAAATGTCATTCCCGCACCACTAGCCGGCATCGGTATCGTGGCCGGTATCGTGATTGCCTTTGGCCTCGACGTGCCGCGAGTGGGTGATCTTGCCTCTATCGAAGGTGGTTTGCCGCAGTTCCATAATCCATTTGGAACGGGCGAAGGTCTTTATGGTACTCCGCTTGCCCCTTTCACGCTTGAGACGTTCTGGATCATCCTCCCCTACGCTTTGATCCTATCGGCGATTGGGTTGATTGAAAGCCTTCTGACACTGAACCTAGTGGGCGAAATGACGAACCAGCGTGGTGGCGCATCTCAAGAATGTATTGCCCAAGGTTTCGCGAATACGGCCACGGGTTTCTTTGCCGGCATGGGCGGTTGTGCGATGATCGGACAGTCCATGATCAACGTGAAATCCGGTGGTCGTACTCGAATTGCTGGGATTGCGGCAGCTTTGTTTCTGTTGGCGTTCATCATGTTCGCAAGCGGATTGATCGAGCAGATCCCACTGGCTGCACTCGTCGGCGTTATGTTCATGGTGGTGATCGGTACATTTGCCTGGAATTCACTGCGAATTCTGCGGAAGGTCCCGCATATGGACGCCTTTGTGATCATCCTTGTTACCGTTGTGACGGTGGCAACGGATCTAGCTACGGCGGTGGTCGTTGGTGTGGTCGTCTCCGCCTTGGCCTACAGCTGGAACAACGCAAAACGCATTTATGCTGAAACGCATGAGACGCCTGAAGGCGCAAAGGTCTATCACATTCAGGGGCCGCTTTTCTTTGGGTCCGCTGAGGGGTTTGCTGAATTGTTTCAAATCAAGGATGATCCGTCTCTGGTGATCATCGATTTCCAAAACAGCCGCGTGGTTGATCAATCGGCGCTGCAGGCGATCGAGGCGATTGCGGGCAAGTATGAGGCCGCAGGAAAGCGCATCCAACTGCGTCACCTGAGCCATGATTGTCACCAGCTGTTAACCCGCGCCGGTCACCTCATCGTCGATAGTGATGACGATCCCGATTATGAAGTTGCGGTCGATTATGGTGTCCGGACCGGGATCATCGGAGGACACTAAGCGTCAGCCATCGCCGGGGCGGCTCAGGCTGAACAAATCTTGGACCTTTGTGTAGTCGCGATAACCAAGGCGGGCGAGGGGATGGAACTTGGTGACATCGAACTTGCCGTCAACAAGGCAGTCGTCGCGTAAGTGAACGCCGACGACTTCACCAAACACCACTCTATTCGCTTCACCAGGCAAAGTGGTGATCTGCGTCAACTTGCATTCTAGCACCGCCGGCGCGCCATCCACATAAGAGCAGCCAATTTCAGAGCAGGCAGCCTTTGTAAGGCTGGCCTTTTCGAATTCATCGATATCCTTTTCCCAAGGGCCAGAGGTCATGTTCATGGCGTTGGCCATTTCGAAAGAGACGATGTTTACCGCGAATTCGCCCGTTTCAGTGATGTTTGCGACGGTGTCCTTTGTCCCGTCGCGATCGGGCTTTGCGCTTGTCGAGGCGAACATCACTTGAGGCGGTTCATATGCGACCGCGTTAAAGAAGGAATAGGGCGCCAAATTTTCCGAACCATCAGCACCGCGTGTTGAGATCCAGCCAATTGGCCTTGGTGTCACAACAGCGTTGAATGGGTTATGCGGCAAGCCGTGTCCGTCTTCTGGGCGATAGAACATTCGTCTTCTTTCTTTTTCGACTGGTCAGCACGTGCATAGCTTGCATAAATACGCGGGGCTACTCGAAAGACTGATGCAGGCGACAGAATATACACTTGCCACCGAAGTGGCTGACGATTGGTGGGAGGTCGAAGCGCTCTATGATCTGAGCTTTGCCCCGGGTCGATCGGCGCTGTCTTCCTATCGTTTGCGCGATGATGTCGATCCGATTCTAGAGCTTTGTTTGACCGCCCGCGATGGTGATGGTGTCTTGGCGGGGGCCGTCAGGAATTGGCCCGTTCGTGTTGGCGAACATCAAGCTGTTCTTTTGGGTCCCATTGCAGTTCACCCAACCAGGCAAGGGGAAGGCCTTGCCGCACTTTTGATGTGGCGTTGCATAGATTTGGCCCGCTCATTGGAATGGGAACGCATGTTTCTTGTCGGCGATGCGCCCTACTACGGGCGTTTCGGGTTTAAGAAGCTTGAGAATGTAGAAATGCCACCGCCAACCAACCCAGACCGTCTGTTGGCGCTCGATCTTGTTCCCGGCGCTTGGTCGGGTGTTTCTGGGACGGTCGAGCGCGCGATAGATTGAAATTCGCACCCTCTTGCATAGGTAAGACCCATGACAAGCGACGCATCCGACATGAAATTGGTCAACCCTGACCCACCCATTCCAAAGCTGTCTCAAGCTGCAGAAGAGGAAATATTGGCTCTCGCGCAGCGTCAGAAGAAGGCGGCTGGCATCCTTATGAAGGGGATCAATTTTGTCGGCGGTCAGGTTGAGGATACGCTCAAACTGCTGCCTGACGGAACCAAGGCGCAGGTTGATAAGGTCGCCAAGGATGCGCTCAGAACAAGCTATGATGTCGCAGCAAAGTCGAGAACCGGTCGTTGGGCCAAAGTCGCAAGGTCTGACCGAGCGCACAAACTCATGGCGACCGTCAGCGGTGCTGTTGGCGGCTTAGGTGGAATTCCGACTGCCGTTGCCGAAATTCCGCTCGCGACCACAATGATTTTCCGAGCCGTTCAAGGCGTTTCCATTCAATACGGTGAAGATCCCAATTCTGCCGAGACCCGATTGCAATGCCTTGCTGTCTTTGGCGCAGGTGGCCCCGGATCGGAAGATGACGGCGTCGACACCGCGTTTCTAAGCGCGCGTTTGGGGCTGACCGGTGCCGCGGTGAACACTCTGATCGGGAAAGTGGCCCCAAAGTTTGCGGCGATCCTATCTCAAAAACTCGCGTCGCAAGCCGTTCCCGTTTTGGGCGCAGCGGCAGGGGCGGGCACGAATTATGCGTTCACAGACTACTATGTAGAAGTTGCCCACGTTCACTTCGGATTGCGCAAGCTGGCCCGCACCTATGGAGAGGAGCAGGTGCTAGACGCGTTTCATACTGCTCTCGTCGTTGGCAGCATTCCCGTCAACCGGGCTTGATCAACAAGGTAGTCTGAAACTGCTCGGCGTACGGATTGAACGCCGCTTTCACGCGCGTCGTCGATGACCTGTTTGACTTCGGACAAATCAACTTGCCGGATCAGGTGTTTGACCGGTCCGATGGACGCGGGACGCATTGATAGCGTTCTAAAGCCAATCGCTGCAAAGCAGAGCGCCTCGACCGGTCGCCCCGCATCTTCGCCGCAGAATGAGACAGGCACACCATGTGCGTTGCAGCGGTTGACGACTTGTTCGAGGAACCCCAGGAAACTGACATTCAGCGTGTCGTAGCGTCTGCGAACGCGTTCATTTTCTCGATCCGCAGCATAAAAGAACTGTTTCAGGTCGTTGCCACCAACAGAGATGAAATCAACCTCTTCGTAGAAACTTTCAGGAGCGAACCCGAGAGAGGGCGTTTCAAGCATTGCGCCGACTTCGACGGAAGAGGGGAGAGCGTGCCCTAGTTTCTTTTCACGTGCGAGGACTTTGTCGAGCGCCGCTTTCGCTTCTCTAAATTCAGACCGAAGCGTGATGAAGGGAAACATCACCGTAAGCGGCCCACCGTCAGCGGCGCGAACGAGCGCTTGCAACTGCATCCGCAACACGCCTGGTTTGTCGAGCCCCACACGGATTGCGCGCCAACCCATGGCCGGATTCGGTTCATCGTTCGGCTTCATATAAGGCAGCACTTTGTCGGACCCGATATCCAAGGTTCGGAATGCCACGCGCTTTCCGTCAGCCGAGTCCAAGACGCGGCGGTAGAGCGCGGAGAGCTCGGCCCGTTGTGGCATTTTGTTCCGCACAAGGAACTGTAGTTCGGTTCTGAAGAGGCCCACGCCCTCGGCTCCAGAGCTTTCCAACGATGGAAGGTCGGCCATTAGGCCTGCGTTCATGTGCAAGCCGACAGTGACACCAGTCTTGTCTGTCGCCGCTTCGTCGCGGATGGAGGCATAGCGTTCTTGCGCGCGCGTCTGCATCGCCATCTTGTCGGCAAAGGCCGATTGCACTTGATCGTCGGGCCGCAGATGGATGATCCCTTGTTCGCCGTCCACAAGAATGCGGTCGCCGTTGAGCGCTTCTGTCGTGATCCCCTTTGCGTTGATGATAAGAGGGATGGCCCAAGCGCGCGCGACGATTGTCGCGTGGCTGCCGACCGAACCTTCTTCAAGGATAATTCCTTTCAGACCCTTCCCATAGTCCAGCAATTCACCGGGGCCGATGTTGCGTGCAATCAGAATGGGGCGATCCGGCATTTCGGCGCCGGTATCTGCCCCTTGGCCGGTGAGGATGCGTAAGAGCCTGTTGGACAGATCATCAAGGTCGTGCAGGCGCTCGATCATATAGGCATCGCCAGCCTCTCCAAGGCGCGTGCGCGCGAGCGATTGTTCTTTCTCGACGGCAGCTTCGGCAGACAGACCATTCCGAACGTCTGCCTCCATTCGCCGCATCCAACTGCGTGAGTTGGCGAACATGCGGTAAGCTTCAAAGACTTGCTTTTGTTCTTTGTCGGTCGTTTTCGTCCCTGACAGCATTTCATCGACAGTGAAGCGCAACTCCTCGACCGCGCTTGTCAAACGTTCAAGTTCCTGTTCGGGGTCTTCGGAGATTGGGTTGGTCACGACGACGCGTGGTTCGTGCAAATATACCTGTCCGTCGCTGACGCCTTCCTGCGCAACTGAGCCGCGGAACATGACCGAATTTTTGTGCAAGGCAGAGAGCGCAGCACCTTCACCGACGAATGCCCCAAGCTCTGTCATCTCTGCGAGCACCATCGCGACGACTTCGAGGGCGTAGACCTCGTCGATGGTGAATTCGCGAGCGTCCTTAGATTGGACAACAAGGACGCCAAGCGCGTCGCCCAACCGCTGAATCGGCACGCCACAGAACGATGAATACCGTTCCTCACCTGTTTCCGGCATATAGCGAAAGCCTTTGGCAGAAGGGGCGTCGGCGGTATTGATGACTTTCCGCGTCTTGGCGGCGCGACCGACAAGGCCCTCACCAAGCTTCAGACGCGTCTGGTGGACGGAGGCTTTCTCAAGCCCTTCTGTCGCACAGAGTTCCAGGGTTTCAGGGTCGCGGAAAAGGTAGATGGAACAGACTTCGGTCTGCATGGAGTCAGCGATTAGCGCCACAACATGGTCAAGGCGCTCCTGACCCGCGTTGTCCTCAGCCAGCGCAGCTTGCAGCCTTCGTAATAACTTGCGGCTTTCGCTCTCTGTCCTCTCCGCCATATCTTCCTCTTTTGCGTGAGGAATGCTCCCTCAAGCAGCACCATATGTGAGGAACACCTTGAAGGGGAGAGCAAATTTGTGGCGTTTGAGAAAGGACGTTATGCGACGTCGCTCATGCAAAGTTGCTCGAAAAGAGCGACCAGATATGGATGATCAATCGGCAACCCCATTTCGACGGAGAAATCAGCCAACGTCATGCCGTTGTAGGTCATTTCTTCCGTAAGTTCTGGTCCTAGAACCGTTGGCAAAAGGACTTGAATGTTGCTGCCTAGTAGAAATCCCATAAGGGCAAGCGCTGAATATGGCGAAGTCAGCAAGGGTGTTAGCAAAGCAAAACCACGACTTTTACCGCCATTGATGTCATCGTTGACGAGCGAATACGTATCGATGGAACTGGCTTTTTGATCCAGTCTGGCGTCGTTGGTGTTAAAGTTCAAAACTGCTTTGCCTTAGTTGTTTTCCATTATTTGCCAAAATTTTTAGGCGATAAAATGGAGACATTAAGAGCGCTTTGGTCAGATTTGAGAGAGTGCTAAGCCGCTTTTTCCAACTCAAACGCGTCGTGTAGGGCTTGCACGGCAAGTTCCATGTATTTGCGATCAATCAAGACCGAAATTTTGATCTCTGACGTGGTAATGACTTTGATGTTGATCCCTTCTGCATGAAGCGCCTCAAACATCTTGGCCGCGACACCGGCGTGGCTTCTCATACCAATACCCACCACTGACACCTTTGAGACCTCTTGGTCAGATACGAGATCGTGGAAATTGATCTCACCGGAACCCTTGGCCTCTTCCATCGCCTTTTCTGCGCGAAGCACTTGGTCCGTCGGGCAAGAGAAGGTCATATCTGTGCGACCTTCTTCGGAAATGTTCTGAACGATCATGTCGACGTTCACACCAGCTTCAGACAGCGGTCCAAAAATCGCGGCAGCGATGCCGGGGCGGTCCGCAACCGAAATAAGGGTCATCTTGGCTTCATCACGAGAGTAAGCCACACCGGCAACAACATTGGATTCCATAATTTCCTCCTCATCACAGACGAGCGTTCCGGCATCGTCGGATGGTTCTTCAAATGATGATAACACCCGCAGCCGAACCTTATACCGCATGGCGAGTTCGACTGATCGCGTTTGCAAAACCTTTGCGCCAAGGGATGCCAATTCCAGCATCTCTTCAAACGCGATCTTGTCGAGCTTGCGTGCTTTGGATGTGATCCTTGGATCAGTGGTATAGACGCCGTCGACGTCTGTGTAGATGTCACAACGTTCCGCGCCGAAAGCGGCTGCGAATGCAACCGCGGTGGTGTCTGATCCACCGCGACCAAGTGTTGTAATACGGCCTTCTGGGCTGATGCCTTGGAAACCCGCAACAACAGCCACACGCATACCTTCGGCGAACTTGGCTTCGATATTCTCTGTTGGGATCTCTTCGATCCGAGCCGATGAATGCGCGTCGGTTGTTTTTACGGGAACTTGCCAGCCCTGCCAGCTACGAGCCGGAATATCCATTTCCTGAAGGCGCAGCGCCATCAGGCCAGCGGTGACATTTTCGCCGGAGCTTACAACTCCATCATATTCGCGCGCATCGTAAAGCGGAGATGTCTCATTGACCCAGCCGACTAGCTCGTTCGTTTTGCCGGACATAGCCGAAACGATCACGATCACATTGTAGCCGTTCGCGACCTCTCGCGCCACGCGCTTGGACGCCCGCGCAATGCGATCAAGGTTGGCCACAGACGTGCCGCCGAATTTCATCACAAGCGTAGGCATTTAGGTCGTTCCGATTGCGTCTACTTAAAGTCCGCCACCCTTTAACGGCCCTTGCTGTGAAGGGCAATGGCAAGCACCAAAGCAGTCGTCAATTGGATCGTTTCGTTGGCACGAACGGCAAAGGCATAACCGGGACACCGTCCTCGATCAGCTTTTTCGCGTCCTTGGCGTTTGTCTCACCATAGATTGCACGCTCAGGCTTGTCGCCGTCATGCATCGCACGCGCTTCTTTGGCGAATTCCTTGCCCACATAGTCGGCATTGGCTTCAACCTCTTTGCGCATTTTCTCTAACGGATGAACGTCACCGGCCGCCAAGGGCGCAACGGCCATCGCCTTTTTGTTCAAAGACGGAGCCATGAGTTGTTTGCTTACCTTTGTCGTGCCGCACTCAGGACAGGTCACCATTCCCGCCTTCGACAATGTGTCGAACGCGTCGGCGGACTGGAACCAGCTTTCAAAACTGTGATCGTGTTCGCAAGAAAGGGTGTAGCGGATCAATGGATCATCCTAGTGAGGTGGTGGCGCTGCTTCTATCGTGACAGTAGCGCGGGGTCAAAGGTGCTGACAATCCGCCGCAGTTCCGGCTCCTGCAGCTTCTTGGCCGCCTTCTTGGGGCTTACCCATTTGCGTTTTCGCTCCTTTTGTTCCGGCCATTTATCGTGAATTTGGTCGACACTAACGGGATAGATCATGACCACAACCGGCGCGGGGTTTTCGCTGAGGGGTTTGACGTAGGAGTAAACACCAAGGCAACGATCAATTGCTTTACCAGTTACGCCAGCTTCTTCCCACGCTTCTTGTGCGGCTGCCTCCGCCGGTGTCTGCTTGTGCATTGGCCAGCCTTTCGGAAGAATCCAACGGCCAGAACGGCGGCTCGTCACCATGCAGATTTTCAGCTTCTCACCTTCATATCGGTAACACAGAGCTGCGAATTGCGTTCTGACATCAGTCTTACCGCCAACACGCAGTTTGATCGGCAGCTGGCCCCTTTTCTTAGTTTTTTGATCTTTAGATTTGGCTTGAGCCATCGAACATTCTACGTCCTGACAGGGGCGGTTCTTTATCGTTCCATGAGTGAGTTTTGGACACAAGCACTAACACATGACGAAACCGCTGTTTATCGGATCCGAAATCTATCGCAATTCCAGTTATGGGGATTGGCATCCCTTGCGCGTGCCGCGGGTTTCGACAGTCATGGACCTTTCACGCGCATTAGGCTGGTTGCCGGTCGATCAATATATCACCAGTCCAACCGCGAAACCCGCCGCGCTGACCTCGTTTCACACGGCGGAGTATGTGTCTGCGCTGTCTAAGGCTGAAAAGGATCAAGAGGTGCCAGCCGAAGTCAAAGAACGTCATCACCTTGGCATTCCATCTAATCCTATCTTTCCAGAAATGTATCGGCGGCCGGCGACGTCCGTTGGAGCAGCGCTTTTGGCGGGTGAATTGCTGCGGGACGGCGGGGTGGTCCATGCACCGGGGTGCGGCACGCATCATGGGATGCCGGATCGAGCCAATGGCTTTTGCTATCTCAATGACCCGGTATTCGCGATCCAGTCTCTCTTTCGAAACGGGTGCAGGCGCGTTGCCTACGTCGATATCGATGCCCATCATCCGGACGGCGTTGAGTACGCATTTGAGGGCGATCCTAACGTGCTTATGATCTCCATCCACGAGGAAAACCGCTGGCCGCGGACAGGGGCGTTAGAGGATCGTGGGGCGGGGAATGTTTGGAACCTGCCGGTGCCTCGCGGGTTGAACGACGATGAAATGTTGTTGATTTTGAACAAACTTTTGCTGCCGTTGGTTCAAAATTTCCAGCCGGACGCCATTGTTCTGCAATGCGGCGCGGATGCCGTCGAAGAAGACCCGCAATCGAAACTGTCCCTGTCCAATCGCTCGCACTACGCCGTCGTACGAGAACTGATGCCGCTTTCAGATCGACTGCTCGTCACCGGTGGAGGCGGTTACAATCCATGGTCAGTGGGTCGGCTGTGGACAGGCGTTTGGGGCGTTCTCAACGGAATTGATCCACCGTCTGATCTGATTGACGAAGCTCAGGCTGGTTTGCGGGACATAAAATGGACCGGCCAGCGGCGTTTCAAGGAGCCACTCCCGCATTGGATCACGTCGTTGATCGATCCTCCCAATAACGGCCCTATTCGGGATGAGGTCCGCGGCTCCATTGGCCAGTTAGTTCGCCGAAGGCGCGCCACACAGCAGGTCTAACTGTTCAAAAATTGCCGAGCCATTCGCTTGAAAGGGCGAGGTCGCAGGTCCGGCGGCCAATGCCGAAAGCATGGCTTGGCCCAGCTCTTCTGGCGTCGTCACCTGCCAAACGCTCTGACTCTTCGAGAGTTCTGAGTACCCAGACCTAAAATTATCGATATGCGGCCCATGAATAATTTGGCACCGATATGCAGCGGGTTCATAGGGGGTGTGACCGCCTTTGGGAACGAGCGAACCGCCTACGAAAGCGACTGCGGATGCGCGATACCACCAATCCATTTCACCCAAGCTGTCCGCAACAAAAACGTCGGCATTGGTGGTCGTCCGATCGGATCGCAGCGTTGTCGCAAACCCCGCGTTCTCTGACATCGCTTTGATCGAAGGCCCTCTTTCAGGATGCCTGGGCGCAAGAATGAGCCGCAAGTTTGGCCTTTCTTTTTGTGCCAAAGCTAATCCTGCTAGGACAATCTCATCTTCGCCCTCATGCGTTGCTGCGGCCAAGACGGTTTGGTCTCGCTCAAAAGATTGGGCAATTTCGGGAAGAGGGGTTGTCACCGGTGCGTAGAGTTCCTTGAGATTGAAAGGCGGGCAGATTTTAGCTGCCGGTGCTCCAAGCGTTTCGAACCGGTCAGCGGATGCTTGGTCTTGTGGGAAAACGGCTGCGACTTGAGACATGATGCGTTCTGCTGTCTTGGGAAAACGGGACCATGTTTTCATAGTGGAAGCCGACATCCGGGCGTTCAGGAGTATTACGGGAACATCCCGCTTGTGAGCAGTTAGCAATCGGTTCGGCCAAAGCTCGTTTTCAATCACAATAAGTGCAGTGACATCGTTTTTGGACAAAAACCGTCTTGTGGCCGACACAAGATCCAATGGCGCCAATCCAGCGTTCACATTTGCGAATGACCACGAACGCACCGCATCTCGCCCCGTCGTCGTCCCGGTCGTAACTAGGACACTATGCGATTTGGAAAGGTGCAAGATCGCGGGTCTGGCCGCATTCGCTTCGCCGACGCTAGAGAGGTGAACCCAGATTGAGGGGCCTTTTTGTCTCGGGCCTCTGATACGCTCCTTAACATCTGCAGTTGTTTCGCGACCCTTAGCCCACGCTATCAGCGACCGACAGAGAACCGCCGTGACGATGAGAGGCAAAACAAGACGATAAAGCAGCAAAGACGCGATCCGGTACTGTGTCGTTGCTGTCTAACAGCGGGCGTTAGGTCAATCCAGTGTTAGCGATCAATGGCTTCAGCCGACAACGCGATGGCTTGTTGATAAACCGTAGCCGCGTTCCATTCATCGAGGACAGCGAAATTTGCGGTACCTTCTTGATAGGGTTGGCCAGCTTGCCAGCCTTTCTGCCGCAAGAAATTCGCCGTAGAGGCCAGCGAGTCGGCAATTCCGTAAAGGTCGACCTTCCCGTTTCTGTCTGCATCGACGCCATATGTAATCACGTTCCCGGGCAAAAACTGGGTATGGCCCATTTCGCCATGCGCCGCGCCGCTTTGATCAGAACTCAAGCTGCCTTGATCCACCAGTTTCAAAGCGGCAATCGCGTGAGGTGTGAAGAAATCCGACCGACGGCAATCATATGCAACCGTAGTGATAGAATCGACAACCGGTGTCGTTCCCATGTTGCGCCCAAACCCGGTTTCCATCCCGTGGATGGCAAGGATGATCCCAGCAGGCACGCCGTATACGCGCTCTAGCTGGGTGTAAAATTCAGGGTATTTAGCCTTTTCTCGACGCGCTTGAGCAGCAAATCCATCAATGGAACCTAGACGAATTCTAACAAAGTCGCCGAGCTCATATCTTACCCCGCGCTGATTGCGGTCTGCGTTGATTGTGGATTGAGAGTATTGAGCATTTGCAAGAGCTTGCAGGCCACGTTCACCAACTCCAGCTTGGGCGGCCTCCGCGGCAAATTCCTGTTTCCAGTTGGCATAGCCAGAGGAATCGTTGCCGCAGGTTGCGGCATATGCGCCCGTTGAAACCGAGATTGCCAAGATGGGCCAAAGTGATCTGATCATGCAATTACCTCTCTGGAATACGGGCAGCATAGCAATGCAGCTCGTATTCCGAAAGAAAATTACGCGATCATTTCAACTTTAGGGCGATTGCCTTGATCAGTCCCGCGTCCCCGCAAAACGTTCTGACCATTCCTCGCGTTGATCATCTGTGATCTTGGCAAAGAGGTTTTCTGGAACCGTAAACTCGTGACCCTCTGGCAACGCGCTGAGAGCGGTCGCCATGTCGCTAGGCCATTCGGTGTCTAGCGTGTTCATGTCTTTGAACAATGTTGCTGCGGTGGTCGGTATGAAGGGCGCGGAAAGGACAGCGTAGAGGCGGATCAGGTTCAGCGCCAAACGTATCTGCGCTGCGGCTTGATCGGGGTCCTCTTTGAAAACGGCCCATGGCGCTGCCGATTGCAGGTATTCATTGCCCGCGACCCAGATCGCACGCAGTTCGGCAGCGGCTTTTCGGACGTCGATGGCGTCCATATGGGTTTGATAAGCCACAAGGCGCTTATCAAGATCCGCGATCAATGCCTCTTCTTGCGCGCCATATGAGCCGCCTGACGGAACGGCTTCACCAAACTTGGACCGGCAAAACTTGGTCACGCGGCTCACGAAGTTCCCCAACACGTCGGCAAGGTCTTTGTTGACATCCTGTTGGAAGGCTTCCCATGTGAATTCAGCATCCGAGGTTTCGGGCGCATGGCTGAGCAGCCACCACCGCCAATAGTCGGCGGGCAATATTTCGAGCGCTTGATCCATAAACACGCCGCGTCCGCGCGAGGTGGAGAATTGCCCTCCATCATAGTTCAGATAGTTGAAGGATTTGATGTAATCGACCAGCTTCCAGGGTTCTTGGCTGCCAAGAATTGTCGCCGGAAAGCTGAGCGTGTGGAAGGGCACGTTATCTTTGCCCATGAACTGCGTGTAGGTCACGTCATCCGCGCCTTTATCCGTACGCCACCAGTGTTCCCAATCAGACCCTTTGCCAGCATCGACCCATTCTTGGCTACAGGCAATGTATTCGATAGGGGCGTCGAACCAGACATAAAAGACCTTGCCTTCCATCCCAGGCCAATCTTGGTCGCCCTGTTTGACCGGTACGCCCCAATCAAGGTCACGTGTGATGCCGCGATCCTGCAGGCCGTCGCCATCGTTGAGCCATTTCTTGGCGATGGAGGTCGTCAGGATCGGCCAGTCGGCTTTGCTATCGATCCATTTGGCGATGTGGTCCTTCAAGGCGGATTGGCGCAGGTAGAGGTGCTTGGTTTCCCGCACTTCCAGATCGGTAGCGCCCGAAATGGTGGAATAGGGGTTGATGAGATCGGTCGGGTCCAGCTGCTTGGTGCAATTGTCACACTGATCGCCGCGCGCGCTTTCAAAGCCGCAATTGGGGCAGGTGCCCTCGATGTAGCGGTCGGGGAGGAAGCGCCCGTCGGTATGGGAATAGACCTGTTCCTCAACCACTTCGCGGATCAAGCCCATGTCGTTTAGGCGCCCCGCGAAGGCTTGCGTTAGCGCATGGTTTTGAGGGCTCGACGATCGGCCGAAGTGATCAAAGGACAGGCCGAAACCATCTGCGATTTCGGCCTGAACGCTGTGCATTTCCGCGCAGTATTCAGCCACGGGTTTACCCGCTTTTGCCGCTGCTAGTTCCGCTGGCGTTCCATGTTCATCGGTTGCGCAGAGGAAAAGCACCTCATTGCCGCGCCCACGCAGGTAACGCGCATAAAGGTCCGCCGGCAGTTGGCTCCCGACCAGGTTTCCCAAGTGCTTGATCCCATTGATGTAGGGAATGGCGGATGTGATGAGATGGCGGGCCATGGGGTGTTCCTAAGCGATTTGCGCCGTTTTAACGCCAAGCCCGGCCCGTGACCACAGGCTATTTGCGCTCTCGACTACGGCTTAACAATCGCCCAATCAGGAAAGTTGTGCGCGGCGCGTAGACGTATCTCGTTTTGTCTTCTGGTACATCGCGGACGCGCATTCGTGTCAAGCCGAATACGACCAATATCAGGTGCGCAACAGAGATCATGATGAACAACGCGGATGGGCCAAAGGCCGCGATTAATCTGGATGAGGTGTATGGGGCTGCGATTGCGCCAACAGCGTAGAAGAACATCAGGGCCGCGGAGAGTTCGACGCGCTGGTCGCTGGTTGCAAAGTCATGCGCATGCGCGGCAGCTACAGAGTAAATTGGAAAGGTCGTTAGGCCAAACAGACCCGCGCTGAGCATAATGCCCCATGTCCCACTTTGGGTTGTGAAGACCGTAATCGCGCAGGATGCCACGGCGGCGACAGACAGCCAGATTAAGACCCAACGACGGTCGAATTTGTCTGCAAGCCATCCCATGGGATATTGCGCCAAGGCACCGCCTGCGACGAAGGCGGCGAGAAAGTAACCGATTTGACTGGCGGCAAGGCCAACTTCTTGGCCGTAGATTGGCCCGACCATTCGAAATGAGGCGGATGATAATGCCGCGACCAGAACTCCAGCTACCGCTAAGGGGGAAGCCCGCCACGCCATCAACGGGCGCAATTTTGTTTGCGTTGGAGTGGTTGGTTGCGTTTGCTTAGTCAGCGCTAAGGGAAGGAGCGACGCACAACACAGGATCGTTAGAAGGTTATATGCGACATAGGTTTCCAAATTCGCCAGCGCGCCGATCATAAATTGAGCAATCAGTGATGTGCCCATGTCGACGACGCGATAGGTTCCCATAGCGCGGCCACGGGTTTCGTTGGTGACTTTGGCCTGGAGCCAAGCTTCTATGACGGTGTAGCAACCGGCGATACAGATACCCGAACCGATCCGAAAAAGCGCCCACCACGCGGCTGAGGTGACAATGACGTGCGCCGCAAGACCAATGGCACCGGTCGCGGCGAAAATCGCAAAAGCGCGGCTATGGCCGACGCTGCCCATGAGGCGAGGCGCCCACCAACACCCGATGAAGAATCCCAGGAAATGCGCAGAACCGAGAAAACCAACTTCGGCAGTCGAAAACCCGAATGAGAGGCCTGTCAAGGCATCCAATGGCCCAACGGCTCCGGATGAAAACTGGAGCAAGCTGATCGATAGAAAAAGGGCTGCAAAGGAAATCAACATACGCATGGTGCATCGGTTGCACCGCTCAACTGCTCAATCTTTCCTGTTTTCGACTTTAGCAGGTCGAAAACGTGTTAAGCGTGCAAGTTATTCGCTTGAAGCTGGAATTCATCAATCTAGGGTCTCCCCAAACAGAAGACGCGAGGGCCCTATGAAAACGCTGCAACTTGGAAGAACAGGTATTGAAGTACCTGATTGGTGCCTTGGGACGATGACCTACGGCAATCAAACGCCTCTCGAAGATGCGCACCTTCAAATCGATATGTGCCTCGACGTTGGTTTGAATTTTCTGGACACGGCTGAAATGTATCCGGTCAATCCGATCCGCGCTGAAACGGTTGGTCGGTCTGAGGAAGTGATCGGCGAGTGGGTTGCTAAGAGTGGTCGTCGGAGTGAACTGACCATTGCGACTAAAGTGTCAGGCGACAATCCCGGTTGGGTTAGGGGGGGCGCCGGATATGATGGCGCTATGATGCGCGAGGCGATTGAAGGATCGCTAAGACGTCTTCAGACCGATGTGATCGACGTCTACCAGATGCATTGGCCTATGCGCGGGTCTTACATGTTCCGTCAAAACTGGACCTATGATCCATCAAAACAAAGCCGACAAGAGACCATGGACCACATGCATGATGTTCTGTCCGCGCTGGGCGAGCTCGTAAAGGAGGGTAAAATTCGCGCGATTGGCATGTCAAATGAAAGTGCCTGGGGCATGACTAAATGGGTGGATTTTGCCGAGGAGCATGGGCTGCCCCGCATGGCGACTGTGCAAAACGAATATTCGTTGCTGTGCCGTTTGTACGACACGGATATGGCCGAGATGGCCGTGAACGAAGATGTGACACTTCTGTCTTTTTCTCCGCTCGCCTGCGGTTTGCTGACTGGCAAATACCAAGGCGGTGTCGTGCCGGAAGGAAGCCGGATGTCAATCGGTCCGGAATTAGGTGGCCGAATGACGCCTCGGACATTGGACGTGACGCAAGTGTATTTGGATTTGGCTCAGAAGCACGGTGTTGATCCGGTTCACATGGCGATGGCTTGGCAACGCACAAGACCGTTTCCTATTTCGGCGATCTTCGGTGCCACGACAAGCGATCAGTTGACGCACATTTTGGAAGGTCGCGATTTGGTTTTGACAGATGAGTTATGTGCTGAAATCGACCAGTTGCATCGGGCAAATCCTTATCCATACTGACACCCTGTCGCATAGGCACCACCGTTAGACGATTTGTGACGTGGGTTTGCCTCCGGCGGAGGTACTTTGGGCTCAAAAGACGAAGGGGAGATCGTTATGCCTTTGGAGATGAACAGAGAGGTTTTCATTACCTGCGCTGTGACAGGGTCGGGAAGCACGCAAGACCGCAGCCCGCATGTGCCGCGATCGCCGAAACAGATTGCTGACAGTGCCATTGATGCCGCGAAAGCAGGGGCGGCCGTTGTGCATTGTCACGTGCGCGATCCTGAGACGGGGACACCAGCGCGGGATTTGGCGCTTTATCGTGAGGTGACGGATCGCATCCGGGATGCGGAGGTTGATGTCGTTTTGAACCTGACTGCAGGTATGGGCGGCGATATCGTGTTCGGCTCATCTGAGGCGCCGTTCCCTACTGCTGAAGGTACAGACATGATCGGCGCAACGGAGCGGGTTACGCATGTGGCGGAATGTCTTCCTGAAATCTGCACCCTCGATTGCGGAACGATGAACTTCGCCGAGGCCGATTATGTTATGACCAATACGCCGGGCATGTTGGTGGCGATGGGCACCATGATGACCGAATTGGGCGTTAAGCCTGAGATCGAAGCCTTTGACACAGGTCATCTTTGGTATGCCAAGCAATTGGTCAAAGAGGGCGTTTTGGACAGCCCCGCATTGGTTCAGTTGTGCATGGGTGTGCCGTGGGGCGCGCCTGACGATCTGAACACCTTCATGGCGATGGTCAACAATGTCCCTCACGATTGGACTTTCTCCGCCTTCGGGTTGGGTCGTAGTCAGATGCCATATGTTGCTGCTTCGGTTCTTGCAGGAGGCAACGTGCGGGTAGGTTTAGAAGACAACCTGATGCTCGACAAAGGTGTTTTGGCAACCAATGCACAATTGGTCGAGCGGGCTGCGGGTATCATCGAAAACCTAGGTGCCCGCGTCATAGGCCCTGAAGAAGTTCGAACGAAACTCGGTCTGACAAAACGGGCCCCGTCCGCATGAGGGCGCTTGTAGCAGGTGCTTTTGTCGCTTTGGCCGGGTGCGCGGCGCTGTTTGATGATGAAGTTGGTGGCTTTTTTGAGGTTTATCGCGAAACAGATGTGCCCATTGCGAGCGTGGCTTTGTTCGAACCAGAGAAATACTTGGGCACTTGGTACGAAGTTGCCCGGTTTCCCGTTCCTTTTGAGGCTGGTTGCGCTGGCGTAACGGCGGAATACGGTGCGCAAGAAGACGGGAGTATTTCGGTTAAGAACACCTGCCGCAACCCAGATGGAACCATAAAGAGCACGATCGAAGGCAGTGCAGAGATCGTTGGGCCGGGTCGGTTGGAAGTGTCTTTTCCATCAGTTCCATTCGGAGCGTCGGATTATTGGGTGCTTTGGGTCGATGAAGATTACCAGACTGCAGTGGTTGGTGCGCCGAACGGACGGTCCGGTTGGATCTTGAATAGGTCGCCTGAAATTTCGGACGATCGGATGGCCGCGGCTCAAGAAATCTTGGATTTCAACGGCTACGATCTGGATCGTTTGTTGATTGTCGAACAATAGCCGCTCGGGTTGGGCGCAATCTAAGGAAGATAGTATGACGAAGACGGCAGCATTCATTGGCGGTGGCGTCATTGGCGGCGGTTGGGCTGCACGCTTTTTATTGATGGGTTGGGATGTGAGGCTTTTTGACCCTGATCCCGAGGCTGAACGGAAGATGGGTGAGGTTCTGGCAAATGCGCGCCGGTCTTTGCCGGGGCTTTCAGATACCGATTTGCCTGCTGAAGGTAGTCTGACGTTGTGTGAAACCATGTCCGAGGCCGTGGATGGTGCGACCTGGATACAGGAAAGCGTTCCAGAAAGGTTGGAGCTGAAACAGAAGGTCTATCAAACGTTGCAAGAACACTGCGACGAAAGCGCGATTATCGGATCGTCGACGAGCGGGTTCAAACCTTCTGAGCTTCAAAGTACGGCGTCCCGTCCAGAGCAGATTATTGTCACCCATCCGTTCAACCCAGTGTATCTTTTGCCGTTGGTTGAGGTTGTTGGCACCGGCGCAAATGATCCTGAACGCCTTGACCGTGCGAGTGAGATTTTGACCTCTATTGGCATGTACCCTTTGAGAGTAAGGGCTGAAATCGATGCCCATATTGCGGACAGGTTCTTGGAGGCTGTTTGGAGGGAAGCGCTTTGGCTCATTAAAGACGGCATCGCAACAACGGAAGAAATCGACGATGCGATCCGCTATGGCTTTGGTTTGCGCTGGGCGCAGATGGGATTGTTTGAGACCTATCGTGTTGCCGGTGGCGAGGCGGGGATGCGCCATTTCATTTCTCAGTTCGGACCGGCACTCAGCTGGCCTTGGACTAAGCTGATGGACGTGCCCGAGTTGACCGAAGAATTGACGGATATGATCGCCGATCAATCAGATGCGCAGTCGGGTCAGTATAGTATTCGAGAGCTTGAACGGGCGCGAGATAACAACCTTGTATCAATCCTTCGTGGCCTCAAAGCTCAGGACTGGGGTGCAGGTAAGATATTGAACGCGCAGGATAAACGCGTCAGCCGCATTGCCGAAACGCTTGATGAGGTTGAAGATGTTTCGCAGCCGATCAAGACGATAGAACGCGCCGTACCGCTCGATTGGACGGACTACAACGGTCACATGAATGAAGCGCGGTATCTTCAGGCATTTGGCGACGCTACGGATCGATTTATGCTGATCGTTGGGTGCGACGCTGAATATATTCAGAACGGTGGGAGCTATTTTACTGTAGAGACGCACATTCGTCATTTGGACGAAGTGCACGCGGGCCAAACCATTCGGGTCGATACGCAATGCATCGTCGGCGCTGGTAAAAAGATGCATGTTTTCCATCGGATGTGGCAAGGCGAACGGCTTTTGGCGACGGGGGAGCATATGCTGATCCATGTGAGCCTTGAGACGCGCAGACCATCTGAGCCCGGGCCGCAAGTTGCTGGGCCGCTGACCACAGTGGCTAAAGCACATTCTGCATTGCCGCTGCCTGACGGGGCAGGGTCATCTGTGGGTGTGAAATGAAACGGGTCTTAGTAACTGCCGGGGGTTCTGGCATCGGTCGTGCGATGGCAGACGCTTTCGCTGCGGACGGGTGTGACGTTTGGGTGACGGACATCAATGATCGGGCGTTGCAGGACCTGTCTGGCAAGGCATCTGTCGTTGATGCCTCGGATGAAGCAGACGTGGCCAACCTGTTCAAAGAGATCGAACAGACTTGGGGAGGTTTGGACGTACTTTGTGCCAATGCCGGCATTGCCGGCCCAACGGCAGCGGTTCAAGATGTCGAATTGGACGCGTGGCGTGCATGCGTGGCTGTGAACCTTGAAGGTGCGTTTTTGGCCTCGAAATACGCGGTTCCTCTCATGCAAGCTCAAAAGAGCGGTGCGATGGTCTTCACCTCCTCAACAGCAGGCATATATGGCTACCCCAACCGCGCGCCCTATGCCGCGGCGAAGTGGGGGATTATCGGGTTGATGAAGACGCTTGCCATGGAACTTGGTCCTTACGGCGTGCGTGCGAATGCAATCGCGCCAGGAGCGGTTGAAGGCCCTCGGATGGAAGGCGTGTTGGAGCGGGAAGCCAAAGCAAAGGGCATGACCCGTGATCAGGTCTACGAAGGCTATGCTGCTGGTACGTCGATGCGCAGTTTTGTGACCGCTGAAGATATCGCCAATATGGCGGTTTTCTTGGGCTCTGACGGGGCAAGACTGGTGTCTGGTCAGGTGATCGCGGTGGATGGCCACACGGAAAACCCCGATCCCAAACCCTAGCTATCCCTGAATAATCGGGTCATAGATCAGCCATGGAAGCTTGGGTTTGGATAACGGTCATGGCGGCGGCGGCGCAAACCGTACGCTTTATGCTCCAGAAACATCTTAAGGCGACCAAGCTTTCGACGACAGGCGCTACATTCGCTCGGTTCATCTATTCGGCCCCTTTGGTTTTGGTCATTGCCTTGTCCTACGCAGGTGTGACTGAGCAGGGCCTCCCCAGTTTCAATGGCCGGTTCTTCATGTTCGCCGTTATCGGTGGATTGAGCCAGATCCTCGCGACGATGTGTGTCGTAGCTCTATTTGCGCACCGAAATTTCGCTGTTGGGATCACATTCAAGAAAACCGAAGTCTTGCTGAGTGCCATCGTTGGCATTGTCGTCTTAGGCGACTTCATTGATTGGATGTCGTTTCTCGCGATTTTACTCGGTTTTGCAGGTGTTTTGCTTTTGAGCGATCCACCGAACGCGGTTGGCAGCTTCGGCTCCCGTGTCTTTAACAAGGGAGCGGGCCTCGGGCTTTTGTCCGGCTTGTTTTTTGGGTTCTCTGGCGTGTCCTATCGCGGCGCATCGCTCTCGATCGCGGAAGGCGACGTCTTTTTCCGCGCGATCTTTACGCTCGCCTTCGTCACTGCGTTTCAAGTTGCGATCATGGCCGTCTGGCTTGTTTGGCGAGAACGTGGAGAGATAATGCGGGTGCTTCGGGCGTGGCGCATTGCGTCCTTAGTTGGCCTCACCAGCATGGCAGGATCAATCTGCTGGTTCACGGCCTTCACTATGCAAACTGCAGCCTTGGTCAATGCGGTTGGGCAAATCGAACTAATCTTCTCTCTTGCCGCCAGTGCTTTGTTTTTCCGTGAAAAAGTCACCTCCCGCGAACTGCAAGGATTGGGGTTACTGACGCTCAGTATCCTCGCGCTCATATTGATAGGCTAGCCGGGCCACGCGCCACCAATTCTGCTGACAAGGCGATCTTCATCGTCATTTCTAAAGAATGGGACAGCGCGCCCAGCAGGACCATTGGCGACTCTATCTTCTAGTTCGGCAAGAACGACTTTCGTGATGAATGGTAAGTTGAATTGACGCACGCTATGCAACGGGACCCATTGCAAATGGGACAGTTCGTCCTCGGCCAGCGAAAAATCATCAATGTCGCTCTGAAGATGTTCTGCTTCAAGAAGCAGAAAGCGCGCGTCGAACCGACGCGGCCGGCCTTCTGGTGTGACCGCCCTGAAGAAAAACTCAAAAGGTGCAAAGGGAACATGGCCAGATTTGGCGAACCCGCGCCATCCCTGAGGAGCATCCGTCCATTCCCCGTGCTGTCCAAGGATCTGCCCTGTTTCTTCCCAAAGCTCTCTGACAGCCGCTGCGGCAATCGCATGTGCTGGGATAAGGCTTTCCTCATTCAATTGAGCGGTCGTGTCCGCTGGCAGGCCATGAACAGGCACTTGATGGTCATTTTGATCAATTGCGCCGCCCGGGAAGACAAATTTCCCCGGCATGAAAACCGCGGTTTTGCCCCGTTGGCCCATAAGAACTTTGGGGTCCGTCGCTTGATCACGGAGAACGATAACCGTTGCGGCGTCTCGAATAGGGACGTTGGACGTCAATTAGGCCTCTTTCCCAAAGCCGTGCATCCGCTTGGCCCATTGGATGGCGATAATCATGCCCTTGAGCCGTGGCAAAAGCCACAGCGATAGTGCGACACTTCCCGCCGTCAAAACCAGCGCCATTGTCAAGGGATCAGGGCGATAAGCGCTCCAGATGAAGTGCATTGCAAAGCCGATGATATGTCCAACAACAAGAATGGTCAGATATGCAGGTCCATCATCCGCACGATGTGCCGTGAAATCCTGACCGCAGTGAGAGCAACTGTCCGCCGTCTTAAGATACCCCGCAAAAAGCGACCCTTGACCGCAATTGGGACACTTACGTTTTAACCCACGCCACATGGCGGGTTTCATTTCGCGTTCTTCAACAACGTCTGACATTTTCAGGTTCCTTCTTCGAGGTCTACCTATGCCCTTTGAGGCCAAAAAATAAGAAGGAAAACGGCATCGCGAAACTTTTTTCGATTTTTTGCGACGGAAAGTCAAAATGCTCCCGTTTCAACAATATCTCCGGCGATTGGTCGGGTCTTTGAAATGAGGAACAAGATGAAAACGACAGTATTGATGGCAGGTATCACAGCGGCTTTGGTCATGACTGCGGCGGATGTTCAAGCCAAACCGGGTGGAGATCGCCCAGACTTTTCGACTTTGGACGCGAACGGCGATGGGCAAATCACAATGGAAGAACTCCAAGCTCAGGGTCAGGCGCGGTTCGCGGCCGCAGATATCGATGGAAACGGGTCATTGTCGGTCGAAGAACTGACAGCGGCCGCCGAAGGGCGCCGCGCAAATCGCATCGATCGCATGATGGAGCGCCTGGATACAAACGGAGATGGTGAATTGTCTCAAGATGAACTGGCCCAGATGCGTGAACGCCGCGGTGGAGCTATGGCGGAACGCATATTTGAACGCATCGACGAAAATGACGACGGTGCCATCAGTGAGGAAGAATTCGAAACTGCGAAAGAGCGTGGACGCGGCGGACGCCATGGCGGAAAATCTGACCGCGGCTCCGACAGCGACGAAGGATAAGCACCTCATGAGCGGGGCTTGCGCCCCGCTCATTGCTTGCCAATTCTGTTATGAGTACCAAAGGGCTCAATGACCGATCTTTCAAACGCACCGGATGCTGCACTCTTGGTGGCCTATGCAAACGGCGACCCAGATGCAGCGACAGTTCTGACGCGGCGCCTGCTTCCGAAGGTGCTAGGGCAGGCGACGCGCATGTTGAATGATCGGGCAGAGGCAGAGGATGTGGCGCAAGAGGCGATGATCCGGTTGTGGAAGGTCGCACCTGACTGGCGGCAAGATGAGGCTAAAGTCAGTACCTGGTTGTATCGCGTTGTCGCCAACCTTTGTACGGATAGGCTGCGCAAGCGTCGTGGCAACGTGGGGTTGGATCAGATCGCCGAAGTGGACGACGGAAACCCATCAGCGGCACGCGAGCTACAAAGCAAACGCCGTGTTTTTGCGTTGAAATATGCGTTAGCACAATTGCCGGAACGTCAGGCGCAGGCAGTCGCGCTGCGTCACTTAGAAGGCCTTAGCAATCCTGAGATTGCAGAAATTATGGACATCACCGTTACTGCGGTGGAAAATCTAACGGCGCGTGGAAAACGAAGTTTGATCGTGCTTCTGGCGGAGCAAAAGGCAGAATTGGGGTTTGAAGATGACACAACCTGATGACCAGCTACTGGCGTCTTTGTTTGACGAAGCACGTTCAGAAAATGTGGAACCGTCGGATGACCTACTAACTCGCGTCCTCGCAGATGCGGATGAGTGTCAGCCGAAAGCATCATCTGTTTCGGCCGCAAAAGCTTCTTTTTGGGATCGATTGCTTTCCGGCGTTGGCGGCTGGCCGGCTTTAAGTGGCGTGACGGCCGCTGGCGTTGCAGGTCTTTGGATTGGACTCACGCCGCCAGACGTCGTTGATGATTGGGTCGCAAACGCTATGGGAAACACAACGTCGGTCTCTTTTGTGGACGACTTCGCTGGTTTTGATGAGGTAACGCTAGATGGCTGACAGTTCGGAACAAAAACCGCGCCGACTTTGGAAAGTCATCTTTGCGGTCTCTTTGGCCTTTAACGTCGCCGTAATTGGGGTCGTGGCTGGTGTCGGATTTCGATTTGCTGGCGGGAAACCACCGCAAGCGTTTGAGATTGGCTTAGGCCCAATCGGGATGGCCTTAACACCGGAACAAAGACGCGAAATTGGGCGCTCTTTACGACGCAATCCTGAACTTCGTGAACTGGGTCGTTCTCGGAGCGATGGCATGATCGAGAACGTTCTCGAAGTCCTTCGCGCCGAAACATTTGATCCGGTTGCTTTGGATCAAGCGCTGGCGGGGGCGAGGGAACGCGCAAGGGTTCTTCAGTCAGCTGCGCGCGCCGCATTTGTTGCTCAAGTAGAAAGCATGACGCAAGATGAGCGGGCCGCCTTTGCAGATAAGCTCGAGCGAGCCTCGCAGCAGCGTCGGAAACCTTAAGCGGCTTGCTCGCTGAGCGCGACTTTGTCCCGACCGGACGCTTTCGCTTCGTATAGGGCTGCGTCTGCTTTGCTAAAGAGGACCTCTGGCGGTGTAAGGCATTTGCCGAGAACGTCGTCGACTGCGACACCAGCAGAGACTGTTACGTTTATTGCACCCTCGGAACGGTCAAAGTCGAAGCTTTCGCGGCCGATGGTCTCTCTGACCCGTTCTGCGGCAAGCTCTGCCTGACACAATGATGTCTCTGGCATAGCAACTAAAAACTCTTCGCCGCCGATGCGAGCAACGAGATCCAAGCTTCTGAAATTTTGCTCCAGGCAATTCGCGACCTTCTTGAGAACAAGGTCTCCATGAGCATGCCCAAAGCGGTCATTGATCTGTTTGAAATGGTCGATGTCGAAGATCAGAAGGGCGTAGCTTTCGCGCTTTGCAAAAGCCTGTTCGGCGACGCTCTTTAGGTGCGTTTTTGCGTAGCGTCGGTTATACAGGCCTGTCAGTGGGTCCAAGGTGGCAGCTTCCAAGCCTGACAAAACGCATTTGCGTTGTCTATCTTGCCGGCGTTTGTGTTGTATCAGGCTATCGATACGTATCGATAGCTCATTTAGGGAGATGTCATCATAAACCACCTCGCCAGCCCCGAAATCCAATGCCTGAACCGCAATGTCGGCGCGACCTTTCGGAGCGATCACCATAATTTGCGAATTGCGCAAACTGGGACGGGAGTAGATATCGGATACCAATGCACAGGCATCAATATTCCAAGCATCGATGACAAAGACGTCGCCGGGCGCATTCTCCGCCGAAGTGGCCAATGCTCCTGCGCCTATTCGGACTGAAACGCGGAACTGAGTAAGATTTGCGAACAAGTTCTTGAGGACTGATGTGCGGTTCGCACTGCCTGGCGCAAGGCAAAGATGAGCAGGCGCAAGTATTGGTGCCACCTCTTCCTCAAAGCCAAGTGCTTGCGACGTCTCATTTCTAATGTCCCATTCGAGGTTGGCTATGCGACGCCTCAGCAGGCCACGTATTCGAGCCAGCATAAGTGCGTCGCTAATGGGATGAGGTAAAACTTCGTCGACACCTGCATCAAGTGCCGCAAAACGCACGCGAGCTGTATCCGCGATACCAATAGCTACTATTGCGGTGTCCCGAAATTTCGGGTTTGTCTTGAGTCTTTTACAAAACTGATGGCCGTCTTCGACTGGATCCGAAAGATTTATGAGCAAAAGATCGGGTCTGTCCTGTTCCATCAATTGAAGGGCGTCTTTACAGGTCGCGGCAGTGAGTGTTTCGTAGCGCGCCGCGGCCAATTTGACCTTCATAACGATCCGATTGGTGGCTACGCTGTCGAGAATGAGTATCTTGCCTGTCATCTTGATTCCTTCTGGCGGTTGACCGCTTCCCGTCATCAAGTTGAAACAAATTTGTTAAGAATGCGTTGCCGATTCAGAAAGGATGTTGAATGTCGCCTGAAATCGCTGAAACCATAGCCCTTCAGGCACTTGCTTGGCTGGTCGGCAATGACGAGGTTTTGCCCGTTTTTCTTGGGTCTACGGGGACATCTGAAGTGGAACTAAGACAGCGCGCGACAGATCACGAATTTCAAGCGTCGGTCCTTGAATTCATAACGATGGATGATGCGTGGGTTAAGGATTTCTGTGACACGATTAACCTTGCTTACGAGGATCCACTTCGTGCTCGATATGCTTTGCCGGGCGCAGAACAGGTACATTGGACATGAGCGATCGATCCAATCAGATCAAAGGTGTGATCTTCGACAAGGACGGCACATTATTTGATTTCAACGCAACGTGGGGCGCATGGGCGGAGACCATGATCGCTGCGGAAACCCGAGGCGATAGTGTTCTGAAGCAACGGCTTGCTGATCGGCTCGATTATGACTTGGAAAATAAGGTGTTCCGTCCAGGCAGCATCGTTATCGCCGAAACCGTTGAAGTGACTGCTGACGCGATACTTGAGGTGCTTAAGTCTGACGATAAATCGGGCTTGATCAAACGTATGAACGACGCGGCCACTCAGGTGCCGCAGATAGAGGCGACACCGTTGGGTGCTTTTGTGGCCGAATTGAAAGAGTTGGGTTTAAAGATCGGCGTGGCAACAAACGACGCCGAAGGACCAGCAAGAAGCCACCTCTCGCGGGCCGGTGTGGAACAGGCGTTTGACTTCATCGCGGGCTTCGACAGTGGCTATGGTGGAAAACCTGCACCCGGACAGCTGCTTGGCTTTTGCGAGCAAGAAGGTTTGCAACCCGATGAATGTGTTATGGTTGGTGATAGCACTCATGACCTCGATGCTGGCCGTGCCGCGGGTATGATCTGTGTCGGGGTTTTGACCGGACCTGCGCCGGAAGAAGAGCTGGCGCCATTTGCAGACGTCGTCCTTACGAGCATCGCTCAATTGCCGGATTGGCTTCGAACTGGTCGCGTTTAGCGACAAAATTTGTCGCAAACCGAAAATCAACTGCCGGAACATCGCATCACTCTGAGTGGAAGACTTGGAGGATCGATCATGGGCCGTACAGCACGACGCAGAGGCGGAGGGCGCGCGGGCAACGCCGCTAGAAGAGCCACAGCTTCAATTGATCAGATGCCGTGGCGAATTCCCGTCAATATCGACCGACCGACGGAGCCGCTTGATGAAGAGGGCGTCGCGGCGATCCACAATGGTGCGATGACGATCCTTGAAGACATCGGGATAGAGTTTCTCAATGAAGAAGCTCTAGAGCTATTCAAAGAGGCTGGATGCACCGTGAATGGCACCAATGTGCGCATGGGCCGCGATTGGGTGATGGAGATGATCGGCCATGCGCCATCACAATTCGATATCACGCCACGCAATCCTGATCGAAAGATTACCTTTGGCGGCAACCATATCCTGTTCGGAAATGTGTCCTCGCCACCAAATTATTTCGACCTTGAGATTGGAAAAAAGGTTCCAGGCACGCGGGCGCAATGTGCGAACCTTTTGCGCCTCACCCAACACTTCAACTGCATCCATTTCGCGGGTGGCTACCCTGTCGAACCGGTCGATGTGCACGCATCGGTGCGCCATTTGGATGTAGTCTACGACAAGATGGTTCTGACCGACAAAGTGGCGCACGCCTATTCGCTGGGGAAAGAACGCGTTGAAGATGTGATGGAGATGGTGCGCATAGCGGGCGGGATGACGGATGAGGAATTCGAGTCCAATCCGCATATGTATACGAACATCAATTCGACATCGCCGCTTAAGCATGACGTACCCATGATTGATGGATGCCTGCGTCTTGCCCGAAGAGGGCAGGCGGTTGTTGTTACGCCATTCACATTGGCGGGTGCTATGGCGCCGGTCACGATGTCCGGTGCCGTTACGCTGTCCATTGCGGAAGGCCTCAGTGCGATTGCGTTGTTCCAATACGTCAATCCGGGCACGCCGTGCGTGATCGGCACCTTTACATCTAACGTAGACATGAAATCGGGCGCACCCGCGTTTGGGACGCCCGAATATATGCGCGCGACTCAGATGACTGGCCAAATGGCGCGGCACTATGGCTTGCCGATGCGCGCCTCCGGCGTTTGTGCGGCCAACGTACCTGACGGTCAAGCGATGTGGGAAACGTCGAATTCGCTTTGGTCCGCTGTGCAAGCTGGCACCAATATGGTCTATCACGCGGCGGGTTGGCTTGAAGGCGGGTTGATCGCTTCGCCAGAGAAGTTTGTAATGGACTGTGAAGTTTTGCAAATGATCCAGCGCTATATGGAGCCTGTGATTACGGAGACAGGTCCGGAAGAGATCGCGCTTGATGCGATCAAGGAAGTTGGCTCAAACGGGCACTATTTCGGCATTGAGCACACCCAACAGCGCTATGAAAAAGCCTTTTATCAGCCCTTTGTTTCAGATTGGCGCAACTTCGAGGCGTGGGAAGTCGTCGGCGGGATCTGGACGGCGCAGCGGGCGCACCAGACCTTCAAAGACATCATCAATACCTTTGAAGAGCCGGCAATGGACGAGGGAATCAAGGAAGAATTGCAAGCCTTTGTCGCGAAGCGAAAAGAAGAAGGTGGAGCACCGACGGATTTTTGATCCGACGGTGCTGTCCGCAGCCTAGGACATCTTGATCGCGACGTTCTTAGTTTGGACGTAATTCCAAAGCGCTTCGCGCCCTTTCTCACGTCCGTAGCCGGATTTACCGAAACCACCAAATGGCGTTTCGACACCCCCCGCGTACCATTCATTGACGAAAATCTGACCTGCGCGAATAGCGCGCGTGGCTCTGGTGGCACGCCCGAGATCTTTGGTGAACACCCCGCCAACCAATCCAAATTCGGTGCTATTGGAAATTTGGTGTGCTTCTTCCTCGTCCTTGAACGACAGAACCGACATCACCGGCCCAAAGACTTCTTCTTGAGCGATGGTCATATGTGGTGTGACGTCAGAGATGATGGTCGGTTCGAGGAACGCGCCAGGGATGTTTAGAGCATGACCACCAGTGGCAACCGTTGCACCTTGATCGACGGCCCCTGCAATAAGCCCTAAGGCGCGATCTCGCTGCTGTTCTGAAACCATTGAACCCATGTTGGCGCCAAACTCAGGTCGATCAATGCCCGGTCCAACAGAGAGGGATTGCGCAATTGCGACAGCGCGGTCGACCAATTCATTCTTACGGCTTTCATGCACGATGACGCGGCTCATTGCAGAACAAACTTGACCGGCATTGAAGAAAATACCCCAACGGATGTCCCTTTCGAACGCGTCAAGGTCGGCGTCGTCATGTACGATGGCTGCCGATTTTCCTCCCAGCTCTAGAACACAAGGAACGACGTTCTTCGCGGCTGCCTCTGCAACACGCGTTCCTGTTGCGACGGAGCCAGTGAAGACGACCTGACGGACATCTGGGTGTCCAGCCAAAGCCGCCCCCGCTTCGTGACCATACCCGCAGAGCACGTTCACGGCACCCTTTGGAAGCCCTGCGGCTTCTGCCGCGTGTCCCCAAATCATAGACGTCACAGGGGTCATTTCGGCACTTTTCACGACGATGGTGTTGCCGGTCGTCAGAGCTGCTGAAACTGAGCGAGCGGCCATCTCAACAGGGTAGTTCCATGGGATGATGTGCGCTGTCACGCCGTAGGGTTCGTAAACCGTATAATCGATATACCCATCGCCGAGTGGGATCGATTTACCTTCGACGGTTTCCGCTTGATTGCCGTAATATTCGAAGTAGCGCGCAGCCCCTCTAATCTCGATCAAAGCCTCCCAAAGTGGCTTGCCTTGTTCTTCGCTCAGCATCTCCGCATACATCTGATCATTGTCGAGGATGTATTGCCCCATGGCCTTGACCATACGGCCTCTTTCCACAGGGCGCAGCGTCGTCAACACGCCAGACTCATGAACGCGTTTTGCCGCTTGTACTGCGCGATCAACATCTGAAGCGTTCGCCAAAGCGTGCTCCGTCAGCACGGCGCCCGTGCCGGGATTGGTAACTTCAATCCTGCCAGCACCACCATCGACCCAAGCGCCGTCGATGTAGTTTTTATAGTAGTCATTAAAGCGCGTCACAGGTCCTACCCCCCATTTGTTTGTTAGGTGATGCCCAAGCCTATACCTGCTTGCAAGCAGCTTAACGACACAGACTTTTCCATGACCGACGCAGCGAAGTTTTGCCTTCAATCGGCGTGTAAACGCCTTTGCGACGTCCCGTGGTTGCCATCAGATTGCCCATTTCAAAGAGCATCATTAACGCTGTCTGCTAAGAAATATGGGTCTGCCAATGAACCGTTTTGTATTGATGATTGCAGCTGGTTTGCTCGCCACTGTTGGAACTCAAGCTTCAGCTTCGCGCAGCTGCACCACACCTGACAACGTCAATGCTTTGGCGTCTGAGATCGCTCGCGGCGTGAACGCGAGCCGTGCTGCCAATGGGCAAAGCCAAGTGTCTTTCAATCGCAAGTTGGGTCAGGCTGCCATGGCTCATGCATGCGATATGGCGTCGAATGATTTCTTCGGTCATCGCGGTACGGATGGTTCAAACAGCTCGGCCCGCGTTCGAGCTGCAGGGTATAATCACTGCTTAGTCGGTGAGAACCTCGCTTGGGGCTACCCTCGCAGTGAGCAAATCATCTCTGGCTGGATGAACTCAGCAGGCCACAGAAACATCATGCTTCATCCGCGCATTCAGGAATTCGGGATTGGCATCACGATGGGGCCCAAAGGACCAAATTGGGTTCTAGTTGTCGCCAAAAGTTGCTGATCAGACGTCCATCCAAATCGTCACAGGGCCATCGTTAGTCAGGCCGACTTTCATGTCTGCCCCGAACGATCCTGTTTGGGTTGGAATGCCCAGCGCGACGATTTCTTCGATAAACTGCTCGTAAAGTGCGTTGCCTAATTCGGGCGGCGCAGCTTGCGAAAACCCAGGTCGATTGCCTCGAGACGTATCCGCCGCCAATGTAAATTGGCTAACGATCAAGGCCGCGCCACCAATATCAACAATTGATTTGTTCATCTTTCCCGCATCATCGGGGAAAATGCGCAACTTACTGATTTTGGCCGCGAGTTGCCTAGGTTTGGTCTCGTCATCGCCTTGCATGCCACACACTAGGATCAGCAACCCGCGATCAATCGCGCCGATTTTCTCGCCATCGACAACGACATTTGCCGATGAAACTCTTTGTAGAAGCGCTCTCATAGTTCGTTCGCCCAAGGTGGGTTTGCGCCTGCACGGCTGACCGTGATGGCTGCGGCTTTGGCTCCTAATTCTGCCGCACTCACTAGATCAGCGCCAAGTAGGGCGCTTTGGGACAGGCAATTTTGTTGCGATAGTCCTGCAAGGAAACCTGCATTAAAGGTGTCACCTGCGCCAACGGTGTCGACGACGTCGACTTTCTGAGCAGGAACATCCGTCGATCCCGCTTCAGTTAAGATCGTCACGCCATCAGCCCCTCGCGTGAGAAGGACAACTTTGGTCTTGGAGGACAAAAGTGAAGTCGCATCGGTGGACCCTGTCAGCCAGTCAAGATCCTCATCCGACGTTTTCACAATGTCAGACGCAGCCATCATCTTGTTGATCCGCGCCCGATAACGGTCTTCATCCTTGATGAACGAAGGCCGCACGTTTGGATCGATCATCGTCAGCCGAGAAGCAGAGTCGCGCAGCAACAGGGTTTCATAGGCCGTCGCACAAGGTTCAACCACAAGGCTTATACCCCCAAAGAACAGCGCGTCAGCAGTCACTTCAGGTAAGTCATCCACACTCAGTAGCCGACCGGCTGTATTCTCATCGTAGAACGCATAGGACGCGTGGCCGTCGACCAATTTAACGAAGGCAAGCGTCGTTGGGTCATCGCTCCAGTGCACCGGTGACGTATCAACTTTAGACGATGCCAAATGGTCCTTAAGAATTTCTCCAAAAAGGTCATTGGAAAGGCCGGAAAAGAATTGAACGTTTGCCCCTAGGCGGCCCAAAGCGACGGCTGTATTCATGACCGCTCCGCCAGCAAGCGGCGCGAAGCAATCTTCGCCATTTGTGGATTGACGGGGCAGCATATCAATCAGCGCTTCGCCGCAGCATAAAATCATGTCGGGGTCCAATCAGTTATTGGCTGTTAGCGATAACAAATCCGACGCCAATGGCAATGATTAAACCAATCAAGACGGCAAAACCGATTTTCCAAGCCGAATAGGGGCGTTCGCCCTGAACGCGACCTGTCCGACCGTTCACAACAAAACGATAGGTTTCGCCTCGATATTTATATGCGGCGACCCAAACGGGAAGGAGGATATGCTTAAACGTCACGTCCTTCACGGTCGTATCCACGGAGGAGACCCGTTGCTGATCGCCTCCTATGTCATACTTCACATCCCGCAAGATCATACGGTCCATATAGTCACGCGCTTCCTTGAAGCCGTCTTCCAAGTCGACCTGATACCCTTCGGCACGGAAACCCGCCAAAAATTCCGGATTGTAAGGTTCCAGTTCGGACAGGTCCCAGGGCTCAAGTCCATCCGTGTAATTCTTTGGAAGGCTCCGAGACGCTAAAACCAATACATCATCAAAGAAACGAGCGACCCGGCCACTTGCCGAACGCCAGCGTGTCTTCCTGACACGAACTTGCTGGCGCTTGCCGTCTCTCATCACCGTTCGTGTTTCGTAGTAATAGGTGCCGCGCTGGCCGCTATATCGGCTTTTGGTATCTGCATCGAAGGTCCAGTAGGGGACGTAAATGCCGTTCATTTTGCGCCCTTTACGGGCGTATTCACGAAGCCCGTTGGGCGCGAACCAAAGCCCGCCAAGCCAAGATTTTAAAGCACCTCGCGCCTGCTTTTCTTCCATCGCAAAAGGAAGCACACCGCGTGGCTTGATATGGCGATGAAGCCCGGTGTCACTTACGACAGGCGTAGCGCAATAGGGGCATTCTGTTGCGTGGACATCCTTTTGAAACTCGATCTGTGCGCTGCAATTTTGACAGTTAATAACGCGCGTTTCTTCGATTTCTGCGTCAGGCAACTGATCTTGGATCGCGGTGTGAAAATCGAGTTCCTTCAAGCCACCACTCACGTGTGACGGTGTTTCAATGAACTGCTTGTTGCCGCAGTGATCGCACGTGAGCTCTCGCTCGCTTGGATCGTAGCGAAGGTCTGAACCGCAAGCATCACAGGGGAAGCGATGCTCTTCAATAACTGCGTCTGTCATAGGATCATTCGTCGAAAGTTGCTTCTATCCTAAGCGGGCGGTGGAGGGGGAGGAAGCACTGTAAAGAGTTGTGCAAGTTCCTGCACGTCCTCTGCAGGCAACCAGCCATCCTGTCCTTGGGTCCAAACCATGCTTTCGCGCGTGAGTTCGCCGCTGCTTACTTTTTGACCCATCGTCGCCTTGGAAAATGGTCCAGTGACGTTTCCATCCTTTGCGATGTGCCATACGTGCTCCACCGGCGGTGGCGGTGGAGGAGGCGCTGCCGCGGCAGGTTGCGCCGCAGCACCCCAAGGACCTTGGGCCATCTGCTGGGCCATCGCCATGCCCATCCCCATGCCAAGACCGGCACCCATGCCGCCCCCACCATTTGGGTTGGTCGCGGCCGCAGTCATCGCCTCAGCAGCGGAATATTGAGTGAAATTACTCAGATCTCCGGCAAGACCCATCGACGTGCGCTTGTCCAAAGCCGCTTCAACGGCGGGCGGTAGGCTTATGTTTTCAATGTATAGTTCTGGGATCGTCAGCCCGTATTCTTTCATCGTCGGATCGATCGCCGTTGCGATGAGCTTGCCAAGCTCAGCGGTGTTGGCGGCCATGTCCAAAATTGGAATACCTGACTGTGCGATCACTCGGCTGAATTCCTGCACGATGATGTTCCGGATCTGGAAGCTGATCTCGTCCATTGTGAATTCGCCATCGGTGCCGACAATCTCACGCATAAATGTCGCGGGATCAGAGACCTTGATCGTGTAGGTTCCAAAGGCCCGAATACGTGTCGGGCCGAACTCTGGATCGCGGATCATGATCGGGTTCTTGGTGCCCCACTTCAGATTGCTGAAGCGGGTTGTGTTGACGAAATAGATTTCCGATTTGAACGGGCTCTTGAAGCCATGATCCCAATGTTGAAGCGTGGTCATGATCGGCATGTTGTTGGTTTCCAACATGTAAAGGCCTGGTGTGAATACATCGGCAAGCTGACCTTCATGCACAAACACGGCGGCCTGACCTTCGCGGACCGTCAGTTTGGCACCGTATTTGATCTCGTGCCCATGACGTTCAAACCGCCAAACCATTGTGTCGCGAGTTTCATCTGTCCAATGAATGACGTCGATAAATTCGCCGGTTAGGAAATCAAGAATGCCCATCTGTTAGGCTCCTTTCTACTTCATTAACTAGGGGTCGCTGCCGTGATGTCACGGGCGATCATACGTGCAATTGGTGCCGCTTCGGCAGGGGCCATCCCCGTCTCCAAACGCGGATCATATAGGATTTTGAGCAAAAGCTCGCCATGCGTCGTCAAACGACCAAACTCTTCGTCGTCGTTGAAGATAGACGGCCGTGCTTGGGGGCTGTCATTTGCTAACACCAATCCTTGCGCAAGTTCTTCGTGGATACATGCCGTGCGCAACATGTCGGGGTGTTCCGAACGCACCACTGCGACGGCTCGGTCATAGCGCGATGAATCGCCTTCGAAAGACCCTGCCACAACGCATTGCTGATCGCGCGGTGGGCGCAAAAGCGCATTGAGGCCAGAGCGCGCGATGCCGGGAAGGAGCATCTTTATCCTCTCTTCAAAGGCATCCGCGTCATCCACAGACAGGAACATCACATGGAAATTCGGGTTCTCGTCCGTGACAGTGATGTCCAAGCCAGTTAGGCGGGCGAGGCGCTCGGCATAAGCAGTGACTTCGGCACGGTCTTTGATTTTCTGCTCTTCGGTAACTGTCTTGCCGAACACCACAGACATCCGAATTGGTTTTCCCCATCGTCTGAGGTCTGAAAGCGTCGCCTGCGGTTTCAGAAAATCGCCGTCGGTGACGTATTCGTCGAACAGCGCGATCCGGACAAAATTCCGTGTAAGGATGGTGTCCGTAAAGGGTGTGTCCACGCCACCGCCGTCAGTACGTAACAGCCCTTGTGTCAGAAGGTCATTCTGAAGCCTTTGATAGTAGGTCGCCAAAGCGATGCTTTCCTCGCTTGGCGGAACGACTTCTGTTATGCCGCTTACACCGTCAGGGCGTGCATTCGGCCCTTCACTTTCCCAAAGTGGAGAGGTGCATCCGACAAGGCCCACCAGACACAAAGTGCCCAGTGGTTTTTTGGCCTTGTCGATCAGTTTCATAAGCTCTTAATCGCCCGCACCTGCAGCGGTTCCGATGGTATCACCGGTCCCGGTCTGACGTGCCTTAGCGGAAGCGAGCGTTTCTTTAAGCTCATGTTCCATATTCTGAAGCTCTTTTTCAGCTTCAGCGCGTTTGCGTTTTCCTTCGTCTGCGATTTCCAAGCTTTCGTTGATGGTCGCGATCAGGTTTTCGTTCGCCTCTTTGACAGCTTCGATGTCAAACACACCGCGTTCCATTTCCTGGCGGATAACGCTGTTGGCATCGCGCAAGTTGGCCGCGTTGGCTTTAAGAAGTTCATTCGTCAGATCATTTGCGTCACGTACAGCCTCAGCTGCTTCTGCACTGCGCTGGATCGTGACGGCTTGAGCCAACTGAGTTTCCCAAAGTGGTACAGTATTGACCAAGGTGGAGTTAATCTTTGTCACCAGCGACTTGTCATTTTCTTGCACGAGCCGGATGGATGGCAAAGACTGCATCGTAACTTGGCGCGTCAACTTCAGATCATGCACTCTGCGTTCAAGATCGTCCCGCGCCGCGCGTAGATCGCGCAGCTCTTGCGCTTTCATCACGCCTTGGTCTTCTGGCGCCGCTTGCACATCGGCTTCTTTCGCTGGGATTTCATTCGCATCAAGATCGGCGATTTTGGCTTCGCCCGCAGCGATGTAGAGTGCAAGTTCGTCGTAGAAATTGAGCGTCTTTTCGTAGAGCACATCAAGGCTTTCGATATCCTTCAAAAGGACATGCTCATGCCTTAAGAGATCGTCCGTGATCATATCGATTTGACCCTGAACCTCTTCAAATCGCGCAACAAACTTGGCCATGGGCGCTGCGCGGCCGGTCAGACGTTCCCACCAGCTCCGCTTTCTGCGCGTGTCGAGTTCAGAAATCGAGAACCCGCGAATGGTGCTGACGATGTTCCGAAGGCTGTCACCTGCCGGACCAACATCCTTGTTTCGAACGCCTTGCAGCATCGACTGGGAAATCTCTTGCAACTCTGCTTGCGCGTTGGAGCCAAATGAGACGATCGATTGCGTGTCGGTCATATCCAACTCGGCCATACGTTTGTTGATTTCGGCTGAGGTTGCTGTGTCGGCGCCCTCCAGCGAAACCAAGTCACCAGCCGGTTCTGGCAGCACAACGGCTGTCACTTTTTCAACTTCAGCCAAGCTGGCCTGCGCTTGTTCGCGAATAGTCTCAGACATAATAATCCCCCGTATTATTTCAGGCTCACACCCTCGCGCTGCAATCGATCGCGCAGCACTTTGATTTCAATATCCATGTCGCTTCTATCATCGAGCAACATCTTCTCTGTCCTTGCTGCGAAATTTTGCTCAAGGTCTTCCAAAAGGGCTTCGTAATTTGCCCGCGCGTCTGGGTCCGGTTTGCGTTCGTAGAGATCTACAAATTTGACCGTCGCGTCCCGTGCGCCGCGCAGATAGACGCCCAGGTATTTCCGTGCGGCAGTCAAATCTCTCGGGTCTTCTTCGACTGTACGGATCATTCGGCGTGCCGTGGCCTGAAAAGCCGAAACACGGTTTTCCAATTGTCTATCTCTCAGACGTTCTATCTGCGTTTGCATATCTTGAAGATGCTCGTCCGCCTCATCCACGACGCGGGCGACGCGGTCCTGCTGGAACGTATCAATCCCTTCCATGCCCTTATCTTTGAGCGGATCAATACCAAAGGCTGCGACATGCAAAGCTGTTGCAATGGCTCCGTAAAGAACGGAACCAATCACTCCGCTGTCGCCGGAGTAGGCGGCTATACCGATCCCAATGCCAGTCAAAGCGCTGGCAAACATCTTTCGAGGGATCGATGGGCGGCGCGCGACCTTACGGGCATTGTATGCTGCTTCCGCGCGAAGACCTTCACGCAAGAGCCATGCCGCCAACGTCAATATCCCTGCACCTATAAGGGCTAAAACAAGGACAAAAGGCCCATCATTCAGTGATGTGAAGAGAAGCAAAATACCCGGCAAAAACAGAATGTTCGCCCGCGCACCTGCGGCATCAACGACGCGTTCATCGAAGACTGCCTTCTGGGCTGCCTCCGAGCCATCATTTGACCCGTCCGGGCTGTATTTTCCACCGAACCGCTTAGCCATCAGGCCAGTCCCAATAGACCAGCGCAGATGCCAATCATAAGAATTAAGAGTGCCACATAGGCTATGTTCTGAAATGCACTTGGCATATTGTCACCTCTTGCAATCTGAGTGGCCGTTTTTGCGGCTGAAATGGCTGATATTGTGATCAAGATTGCGGCTGTCACCACTAAGATAAGCACCAGTACTAAGATCAATCTAAACACGGTTTAGCCCTCAAATTCACTCCCTACACATATGAATTAAAACAACATTTTCAATTAGTGGCGCGCGGCTTTCCGTTCCGCGTCTAGCTTTCTTTTGTAACCGGTTTGTAGAACTTCGACGATAACCAACACGACGACGGAGAAGTAGAATGTCGCTTTCGACATCGGCACGATTTCGAAGCCAAAGACCTTGAGCGCCAAGTCTTTCGCTTCTTGATGGGGCACACCCATGCTTTCGACACCATGGACGGCAGCTTGGCCGGCTTCACCTAAAAGCACCACACCCACGATCAGAAGGATGAATAGACCAAGTACTTCGTACATACGGTTCGCTTCGAGGAACTCAGAAACCCGGTCCGCTAGCAACAGCATCGCAACGCCGGATAAGCCAATCGCAATCGCTAGAATGATAAAAACATCTGTAATCGCCAGCGCAGAAAGCACTGAATCAAATGAGAAAATTAGGTTCATCATCACGATCAAAGCAACCACCTGAACTGCTGATTTGCTTTCCCGTTTTTCGACATCATGGTCGAGATGTTCGATCGTCAGCATGTGCGAAATCTCTTTCACGGCAGTGTACATCAAAAAGAAACCACCAAAGAGGAATACGCAGGTCGCAAAGTTGACCGCACCCGTCAAAACGCCTTCCCACTCGAAATACCAGAACGGTTCGGACAGCGAAGCCAGAAGCTGGATCATCGTGAACAAGAGAACGATTCGCAATGCCACAGCAATGATGATGCCCCAAGTACGAACCGCTTTCTGCTGGCCTTCTGGTGCGCGTTTGCTTTCGATTGAAATGTAAAGAAGATTATCAAAACCCAATACCGCTTGAAGAAAACACAACATCAAAAGATTGGTCGCGTTTTCCAGCGTAAGAAGATCAGCCATTAATATGTCCCCGGTTGGCTATTTTTGCCACAGCATGCACCGAGGGACAGATTCCAGCAAGGGTTCAACCTTTCCGCTTTTTCCCCATAGTCGGTTTCGCGCCTTTAGTGCGCGTTCTTTGAGGTTTTGGCTTAGGATCAAGGCCAAGTTGGTCCCGCACAACGCGGCGCTTAACTTCTTCGACTTCACCTGATTTGAGGTTTCCAAGTTGAAATGGCCCATAGCTTACGCGGATCAGCCGATTCACGACTGCACCAATCGCTTCCATAGCGCGACGGATTTCTCGGTTCTTGCCCTCTCGCAAAGCGATCGTGAGCCACGCATTCGCGCCTTGCTGGCGATCAAATGTCACATCCATGGGTTGGTAGCGAACGCCTTCGACGGTAATCCCTTTGCGCAACTGCTCCAACTGCGGCTCGGTTACGCTGCCCTTGACCCGAACGCGATACCGCCGAAGCCAACCGGTCGATGGCAATTCAAGCTTGCGTTTGACGCCACCGTCGTTGGTCAGCAACAACAGCCCTTCAGAATTTAAGTCCAAACGACCGACAGACATCACACGCGGCATATCTTCGGGTAGGGCGGCAAAAACCGTATCGCGCCCTTTCTCATCGCGTTCTGTTGTCACCAATCCCGCAGGTTTGTGGTAAAGCCAAATGCGTTCAGCGTCAGGTTCCTTAACAGGTTTCCCGTCAACTGAAATCCGATCCTTCTCAGTCACATTCAGCGCGGGGCTTGTGATTACCTTGCCGTTGACGCTGACTTTGCCGGCTTCGATCAGCCGTTCGGCTTCTCGGCGGCTCGCAACACCGGCACGAGAGAGAACTTTGGCGATCCGGTCGCCGGGAGGAGGAGTATTGCTCATGCCAACGCCATAGGCGACACACCCCCATCTTGGCAATGACATGCTCTTTCATCTTGGCCAGTAAACTCGCGCTGTAGGCATCTGACCTTGCAATTCGCGCCACAAAACGAAATCAAAGCGCATGGCTTTCAAGTCTTACATGGATGTAGCTCTGGAAGAGGCGCGCGCGGCTGCGAACCGGGGCGAGGTGCCGGTTGGCGCTGTCATCGTCGGGCCAGAAGGTATCATTGCGCAAGCCGGCAACCAGACAAGAGAGCTGAATGACCCAACGGCCCATGCGGAGGTGTTGGCGATCCGTGCCGCTTGCCAAGCTTTGGGGCAGGAAAGGCTCTCGGGATGCGATCTCTATGTGACGCTGGAGCCTTGCCCGATGTGCGCCGCCGCGATTTCAAATGCGCGGATTGGTCGTTTGTACTATGGCGCGTCCGATCCAAAATCCGGCGGCGTCGCTCAGGGACCGCGCGTTTTTAGTCATTCGCAGTGCCACCATGTTCCCGAGGTTTATGATGGCATCGCAGCCGAGAACTCAGAGCAATTGCTCAAGGAATTCTTTGCCGAAAGGCGCTAAAGCTCGATCGCTTCCATTACTCGCGGCTCAATTACGTTCACCCCGGGCAGGCCATTCATCAGTTCTTCTGCACTTTGCTCCAAAAGTGGGAATGTCCGATAGTGGCAGGGGATAACAGTTTTGAAGTTGAAATACCGCTTGGCCGCATACGCCGCGCCCTTCATTCCCATTGTATAATGCCCGCCGGCACAAAGGATGCCGATATCCGGATTGTAGAAATCACCCATCCAATCCATGTCAGCCATAATGTCAGTATCGCCTGAGACATAGATCGTATGACCTTCCGCCTCGATCATAAATCCAGCTTCAGTTCCCGCATATTTGTCGCCGCTCGCGGTTTTCATGGACGAGGAATGGCTAGCGGACACCATGGACACAGCAACGTCGCCAATCTTGATCGTGCCGCCCTTGTTGAAATCAATCGTCGGAAGCCCCGCATCCGCGAACGCACCGCAAAGTTCAGGAATGCCGCAGATGGTCGCGCCGGTTTTCTCCGCGATTTCATCAAGTTCTGATGCGTGATCAAAGTGGCCGTGAGTCATCAGAATATGTGTGACGCCCGCGAGGGCCTCATCCATCTGATCGTCAGGAAACAGCGGGTTTCCCGTTAGCCATGGGTCGATAAGAATGGTTTCACCCGCGATTTCGAGGCGAAAACTTGCGTGGCCAAGCCAAATAATCTTCATAGTACCCTCCATCAGCTAAGAATACGTTAACGACACCTGATTGGATTTTAAAGTGGACTGGTTTCAGCAATTTGACGGCTATTGCGAGCGTACGGATCTCACCTATTGGTCTGAGCCTATCAATGCCGTCACCAATTTGGCCTTCATCGTCGCGGCGCTGATTATGTGGCGGCTGGTCGGCCAAAATTTCCGCGCCGGCATCCTCTGTGTCATTCTGTTCCTTATCGGTAGCGGCAGCTATCTGTTTCACACCCATGCCACTGTATGGGCCGGTTTGGCAGACGTCGCGCCCATTGGCGCGTTCATTCTGTTCTACCTCTATCTGGTCAATCGCGATTTGCTGGGCTGGCCACTTTGGGCGGCTCTGCTTGGAACAATTGCATTCCTGCCTTACGCAGCCGCGGTCACAACGATCGCTCAGGCACTGCCGTTCTTTTTCATTTCCAGTTTCTACTGGACCGTCCCGCTCCTCTTGCTAATCTATGCGGCAGCGTTGCGCAAAAACCGCCCCAGACTTGCGCGCGGTTTCTTAGTGGGTGCTGTGATTTTGTCGATCTCCATCACTTTCCGTTCGTTGGACGAAATCCTGTGCGACACCATCCCGTTCGGCACTCATTTCCTCTGGCATTGCCTCAATGCTGTGATGTTGGCCTATATGATCCATGTCTATGCGCGCCACGTCCTTGCAGACCGCCCTCAGCCTCGCTAAACGCGTCTCATCAGATTGACCGGAGACAGATATGTCCATCGACACCGAAACCGCCCGGCGGGTTGCCAAATTGGCCCGCATAAAAGTGGAAGATGACGCGTTGCCCGCCTTGGCGCAGGAATTCAGCGCAATCCTTGGATTTATTGAGCAATTGAATGAGGTTGATGTCGACGGTGTTGAGCCAATGACGTCCGTAACGCCGCAGCGCCTGAAGCGTCGCGAAGATGTTGTCACCGACGGTGATCAACAGCCGAAAGTTCTGGCAAATGCGCCGGACAGTCGTGAAGGGTTCTTTGCTGTTCCGAAGGTGGTTGAATAATGAGCGATCTGACGAAACTCACTCTGGCCCAAACCCGCGATGCGATGCGCAAAGGCGATACATCGAGCGCTGAAGTTACGGGCGCATATTCAAAGGAAGTTGAAGCGTCTGGCGCATTGAACGCCTATGTCGAAGGCACACTTAATATTGCAGCGGATCAAGCCAAAGCCGCTGATCAACGCATCGCCGAGGGTGACGCCCCTGATATGTGTGGCATCCCACTCGGGATCAAAGACTTGTTCTGCACCAAAGGCGTCAAATCCCAAGCCGCGTCCGGCATTCTGGATGGCTTCAAGCCCGAATATGAATCGACCGTCACAAGCAAACTGTTCGATGCAGGCGCCGTGATGTTGGGTAAGCTCAACATGGACGAATTCGCCATGGGTTCGTCCAACGAGACCTCTGTTTATGGCAATGTGGTCAACCCGTGGAAAGTGGATGATCGCGACCTGACACCGGGCGGATCGTCTGGTGGGTCTGCCGCTGCTGTAGCGGCGGATTTGTGCGTCGCGGCAACGGGTACAGACACCGGCGGATCCATTCGCCAGCCAGCGGCATTTACCGGCATCACAGGTATCAAGCCAACTTACGGGCGGGTCAGCCGTTGGGGTATTGTCGCTTTTGCGTCGTCACTCGACCAAGCGGGTCCGATGACTAAAGACGTGCGTGATGCTGCGATCATGCTCGAAGCGATGTGCGGGCATGATCCCAAAGACAGCACCAGCGCGGATTTGCCCGTGCCAAACTTCGAAGCCGCGCTGACCGGCGACATCAAAGGCAAAACCATTGGTATTCCAAAAGAATATCGCATGGACGGTATGTCTGCAGAGATCGAGAAATTGTGGTCAGACGGCACGGAGATGCTAAAAGACGCTGGGGCCGAGATCAAAGATATCAGCCTCCCGCACACAAAATATGCGCTGCCGGCGTATTATGTGATCGCGCCAGCCGAGGCGTCTTCAAACCTCGCGCGCTATGACGGTGTACGCTTCGGTCACCGCGCCAAGCTCGACGCGGGCGACGGCATCACCGAGATGTACGAAAAGACCCGCGCCGAAGGATTCGGGGCAGAGGTTCAGCGCCGCGTGATGGTCGGTACTTATGTACTCTCTGCCGGCTTCTACGACGCTTACTATAACCGCGCTCGCAAAGTGCGCGCGTTGATCAAACAGGACTTCGAAAAGGTCTTCGCTGATGGTGTCGATGCCATCCTGACACCGGCAACACCGTCTGCGGCCTTTGGGTTGGGCGAGAATATGGACCCGATCCAGATGTACTTGAACGACGTGTTCACGGTAACGGTCAACTTGGCAGGATTGCCAGGGATCGCCATTCCTGCTGGTTTGGATGCGTCTGGCCTTCCGCTCGGTCTTCAGTTGATTGGTCGTCCTTGGGAAGAGGGCGATCTGCTGAATGTTGCATACTCACTCGAACGTGCAGCTGGCTTTGTGGCCAAACCGGATAAGTGGTGGTAATTTACAGTAGGCCGAGCTGATTAGGGGAACATTGTGAGACTTCTTGTAGCGTCTTCCGCGATTGTAACACTTTTGGCCGCTTGTGCCGGTCCAGTCCCTGATAGTGGTCGCGGCGTTGGGTTTTCCAACTATTCAGAGTTTGAACGCCAACGTGCGGAGCGTGAGGCTGCTTTAACGGGTGTTCCGGTGGTCGATGAAACGTCCGCACAGCCTACGCCACTCAATTCCGGCACCATAACGTCCGAGGAATTGGCTGCAGTTGGCATCGGACAATCGCAAGGTGTTGGTGCGCCGTTGTCTGCGATTTCTGTTCCTCAACCTGCGCCCGAAACAGGCCGGATCGCGGGCGTAGAAGCGTCGCCGGACAACCCAGCTCCGGAGCTTGCCAGCAATCCAGCGATTTCAGACGAGCAGGATTTCAGCGCCGTGTCCTCTCGAGAGAGCATCGAAAGCGATGCGGAACGCCGTGCTGCGCAAGCCGCTGCGCGTCAGCAAATTGAACCCACAGCTCTTCCAACGCGATCAGACAACACCGGGCCGAACATCGTTGCCTATGCGCTTAACGCGCCGAACCAGAAGGGGCAGGAATGGTATAGCCGTTCGCTTCTGTCAGGTGAATCTCGGTTCCAGCGCAATTGCGCCAGTTACAACACGCCTGACGATGCACAACGCGACTTCCTCGCGCGTGGCGGGCCAGAACGTGATCCGCGTGGCATTGACCCCGATGGGGACGGTTTCGCCTGCGGATGGGATCCCGCACCGTTCCGACTGGCAGCGGGCAACTGAGGCTAACCACCTATAAATCCCCCAATTTCGGTCCGCGCCGAGGTGTAGACCGACCCGATATCGTGGTCATCCACTACACGGCGACCGCTTCTACTGAAGCCGCTCTGAAGACCTTGTGCGACCCCGAGGCGGAGGTTTCAGCGCACTATCTGATCGATCAAAGCGGAGAGGTTTTGTCACTTGTCCCAGAGGTGATGCGGGCTTGGCACGCGGGGGCGGGGCAGTGGGGTAAGACCAAAGATGTGAATAGTCATTCCATCGGAATAGAGTTGTCGAATTCTGGATTTGAGCCATTTGCAGCCGCTCAAATGGATGCGTTGGAAGAACTCCTCGGTGGGATTTTCAAAAGATGGACCATACGACCGGAACGCGTGATTGGTCATTCCGACATGGCACCAGGTCGGAAAATTGACCCCGGCGTGAGGTTTGACTGGCTCCGATTGGCTTTGTCTGGATTTGGCGTTTGGCCAGAAGGTGGAAACGCCAACGGCAGCTTTGAAGCTTCGATGAAACGTTTTGGCTATACAGCTCCGCAGACGGAAGAGCAGTTGCTCAACAGCTTCAGAAGGCGGTTCCGCCCTCATGCGACTGGCCCGCTTGACGACATCGATCGCGCAATGATCGCGAACCTCGCGCAACGCTTCCCCGTTGACGCAAACGCCACTTGGGTTTAGGCGCACACTTGCGCGGATGGCTGGATGATCGCGGCACCGGACTTGATCTGGGGTCGAGGAAAGTCCGGACTCCACAAAGCAACGGTGCCGGGTAACGCCCGGCGGGGGCAACCCCAGGGAAAGCGCCACAGAGAACAGACGGCCTTGCGTGCAAGGTCACGGTGAAACGGTGGGGTAAGAGCCCACCGCGCGAGCGGCAACGTAAGCGGCACGGCAAGCCCCACCAGGAGCAATGCCAAATAGGGACCTCGCGTGGGCAACCACGGGGTGGCTTTAACCCCAGATGGTCCGGGTTGGCAGCTAGAGGGTGACTGGCAACAGGCACTTTAGATGAATGATCATCCATAGGGGGAACCCTAGGACAGAATCCGGCTTATAGGCCATCCGTGCGCATTCGTCTTCTTCCGAAGAGCCCTGTGTTTTCACGGCCATGAGTCGCGATAAGCCCACGTTTTGATCGACGCGCCTAATTTCTAGGCTATCATCTCTCTGGGGACCGCAATGGGCGGCCGATTCCTTTACTTTGGGTCGGCCTATCGGACGTTATGTGGCGTCGGATACCTAATCATCAGGGGGATAAAGAATGAAACACCTTACCACTTTGGCAGCCGCCTTTACGGTCTCTGCCAGCGCAGTCTTTGCGGATGGGCACAGCACTGATGTTGCCTTCGCATTGGATTGGAAATTTGAAGGGCCGTCTGCCCCGTACTTTGCCGCCATCGACAACGGCCACTTTGAAGAGGCCGGCTTGGCTGTTGAAATCACGGCTGGTTCAGGTTCGCTTGATGCAATTCCGAAGGTTGCCACCGGCGCTTTCCCAATAGGTTTCGCGGACATCAACAGCTTGATCCGCTTTCTCGACCAGAATCCTGGGGCACCAGTCACAGCCGTTATGATGGTCTATGACAAACCGCCTTTCGCCGTTATTGGGCGGAAATCTCTCGGTGTTTCGGAACCGTCAGACCTTGAAGGCAAAGTACTTGGTGCGCCTCCACCAGATGGCGCATGGGCCCAGTTCCCGATCTTCGCGGCTGAAAACGACCTAGATGTCGACGCAATCACCGTGGAGCCCGTTGGTTTCCCAACACGCGAACCCATGCTTGCCGAGGGCAATGTCGCTGCGATCACAGGGTTTTCTTTCAGTTCTTACCTGAACCTCGTGCGCCTCGGCATTCCTGAGGACGACATCTCGACCATTTTGATGGCTGACAACGGCCTCGATCTTTATGGTAACGCGATCATCGTGAACACAGATTATGCATCAGAAAACCCTGGCGTCGTCAGCGGGTTTCTTGGCGCAGTTGCAATGGGTTGGAAAGACGCCATTGCTGATCCGGCATCTGTGATGCCAGCGCTCATCGAGCGCAACCCAGCGGCTGACTCTGATCTAGAACAGCGTCGTCTGCAACTCGCGATCGATGCGAACGTCATGACCGACTACGTGATGGAAAACGGGATGGGAACGATCGACGCAGACCGCATGGCTGCTGCGATTGAGCAGATCAAAATCGTTTATGAGTTCCAGAACGAACCAGATGCGAGCCTGTATTTCACAGATGTGTATCTGCCCGATGGTGGGTTCCCAGTTCAGTAGTGCAGATTAAGGGTGGGGGCTTTGTCCCCACCTGAACCAAAGAATACACATGTCTCCACTCATTGATATCAAAGGCGTCAAGCACGCCTATTCCACAGCGGACGGCCCGCTGCCTGTCTTGGACGGCCTAGATGTGACCGTCGAAGAGGGGGGCTTTTGTGCGGTTGTCGGGCCATCTGGTTGCGGAAAATCGACGCTCACGCGGTTGGTTGCTGGCCTAATGATGCCGGATGAAGGCGAGGTCTGGCTGCACGGCGAGCAGGTCAAAGGGCCGCGCTCTACCGTAGGCATGGCGTTTCAAAACCCTGTTCTCTTGGAGTGGAGGACAATTCTGCAAAACGTCCTGCTTCCGTTGGAAATCGTGCCCAATGCCTTGAAAGGCAAAGCGGCTGAAGATCGGGCGCGGTTTCTTCTATCGCTCGTCGGTCTGGAGGGGTTCGAGGACAAACGGCCATCCGAACTTTCAGGCGGGATGCGTCAACGTGCATCGCTGTGCCGCGCGCTCGTTCACCAACCGGATGTTTTGATTCTAGACGAACCGTTCGGCGCATTGGATGCCTTCACCCGCGAAGACCTTTGGCAGACCATGCACGATGTGAAAGCTAAGGAGCCCTTTACTGCGATCCTCATCACCCACGATCTGCGCGAGTCCATTTTTTTGGGCGATCAGGTGGTCGTACTTTCCGGTAGGCCGGCGCGAACCCAATATGTGATGAATATTCCCCGCTCCGACAAACCAACTCTGGACGATCTCTATACGTCGGAAGCTGCAGATCGTTTGGCGATCCTGCGGCAGCAGATCGAGATAGCCCAAGGGCGAACCGAAGCGGAGGTCGAAGGATGAACCCGACATTCCGCAAATTTTTTGTCCCTTTCGTTGCGATCGTCATCTTCCTTGCGCTCTGGGAGGGATTGGTCTGGGTCATGGGGTGGCCGAACTACAAAATGGCCTCTCCGAGCGACTTGATACCCGCGTATCAGCGGTATTGGGATCTGTTCTTGATCATGGGCTGGCAAACGCTCTGGCGAACGGTGGTTGGCTTGATCGTAGCAATCATTGTAGGCACTGCGATCGGTATGATCATGGGGTTCTCACGCACAATGCGCGATGCGCTTTACCCGCTGCTTGTTGGCTTCAACGCCATTCCAAAGGCGACAGTCGTACCCATAGTCGCGTTGATGTTTGTCGGTGCGCATGACTTCAACACCATCTTGATCGCATTCATGATTTCCTTCTTTCCAATTGCGGTCTCGGTCTCGATTGGTCTGTCGACCTTGGAACCGGAGTATCGCGATATCTTGCGGTCGCTCGGCGCATCGCAAACGACAATCTTTTGGAAAATCGCATTGCCCAAGACACTTCCAGAGTTTTTCGGGGCGTTGAAAGTTGCCGTTACTCTCGCATTTATTGGGACCAACCTTATGGAAATCGTGAGCCCGCACGGTCGGGGCCTTGGTGCTTTGTTCGACAGCGGTAAAACGAATTCGGACTACCCATTGATGTTCGCAGTCCTGATCGCTCTCGCCGCATTGGGGATCGTTCTCTACTACGTTGTGGTTTGGTTGGAACGCACCTTTGCTGGTTGGGCGGAGCGTGAATCCCACTAGAATCCAATCTTCTATCCGACGAAGCCACGAAAAAAGCGGCGCAATTGGCGCGCCGCTTTGTTTTTTTCGGGCTTGTGGCTTACCCAAAGGCCACGCCGTCGTCGCGCCAAACCGCAACAACAGAAGAACGCGGGTGCCCTTCACCATCTGGCCAGCTTCCGCCTGGGTGCTGAACACCGACAAAGGCAACCTTCTTGTCGAGTGACCAAGTTAGACCGGTCACTTCAGCGCCGTAAGGGACCGTCATGAAGCGCGCGATTTCGCCGGTCTCCGGATCGCCCACAAGCATCTGGTTGTTGCCCATGCCTGCGAAATCTTCTTCGTTCTTGTAGTTCCCATCTGTCTGGATCCAAAGCAACCCATCAGAAGAGAACGCCATCCCGTCAGGTGAGTTGAACATGTTGCCAGGTGTTACGTTGTCAGAGCCACCATATTCGTTGTCATAGACCTCTGGATTGCCCGCCATGACATAGAGATCCCAAGTGAAGGCATCCGATGCATGGTTTTCATCCGCAGGTGTCCAACGTACGATCTGACCATAGTTATTGGTCTCGCGTGGGTTAGGTCCGTTGACCGGAGTTTCGTCACCACCTGCATTTGGCTTCACTCCACGGTTCTTGTTGTTGGTGAGCGCACAATAGGCTTCGACCTTCACTGGGTTTGTGGCAACCCACTCGGGGCGGTCCATCGTCGTGCCACCTGCGGCAGAGGCCGCCATACGCGTGAAACAAAGGACTTCAGCCACCTCCATATCAACCGTTTCAGGTGTCAAAGGCAGCCACTCGCCAGTCATGTCGTCATTGAACTTCGCGACATAAAGAGTGCCATCATCCAGCAAACCTTCGGTTGGTCCGCCTTCTTCATAGGTGCCGTTGGAGACATAGCGGTAGAGATATTCGCCACGCTCATCATCGCCCATGTAAACAACGACACGACCATCAGACGCGTGGGCCATGGACGCATTTTCATGCTTGAAACGGCCAAGTGCTGTGCGTTTGATTGGTGTGGAGGTTGGATCGCTTGGGTCGATTTCAGTAATGAACCCATGACGGTGTGGCTCGTTCGGCTCGTTCGAGATGTCGTAACGCGGATCGAACTTTTCGTAGGCATAACGACCTTCGCCACCGATGCCGTAGCGAGCATAGCCTTCGCCCGCAGGTTCTTCGCCAGTTGCGCCGAAGTAGCCGTTGAAGTTTTCTTCGCAGGTCAGGTAGGTGCCCCAGAGCGTGCGACCGGAACCACAGTTGTTCATAGTCCCTTTGACAGCCATGCCTGTTGGATCAGCAGCCGTTTTGACCAGTTCATGGCCGGCGAGGGGGCCTGCTAGGACCATATCGGTTTCGTGGGTGATACGACGGTTGTAAGGGCTGTCGACGACAATCTCGTAACCGTTGCCGTTGTCCGCCACTTCCATAACTGTGACGCCTTGGAGGTTCTTAAGCAGCTGCACTTCGTCTGCGTTCTGGGGTGTGCCCTCGGAGGCAGCGGGCAGGTTGATTTTCGGGTTCACGTATTCGGAGTTGACCGCGATAACCTCTTTTCCATCGACGTCGAAGAGCTCCATTCCGTCCGTGTTTTCACCGAAAACCTTTTCTGACATGTCGAGCGGCACGCCTGTTGCTGCGGAATAGGCGCCGTCTGCGTCAGAGAAGAGGGGATCGCCCCAGCGGGCGAGGATTTTGGTGGAGTAGCCTTTGGGCACATGCACCTCGAAGTCGGTTGCGATGTCGATGGGTGTGAAGTTGAATTTTGCATGGCCGCCTGCTTTCGCCGCTGTGGTTGTTGAGAAGAGGCCGGTTCCAAATACGGCCGCCCCTGAACCGAATGCCAAGGCCCCGCCCAGAAAACCGCGGCGCGAGACCGCGCGCTCAACCACGGCATCAAATTGGTTTTCGTCTGGGCGCGGATCGCGCATTTCGTCAAAGTCGTCCCATGACATGTCGATGTGAGAAGTGTCGTCCATTTTTTCCTCGCGAGTCTTTTTGCTAAGTCGGTTGCGAGAGCAGCAATTGCTCTGCCTTCCGAATGACAGTCTGCGGGGAGTCTGTTTCAGCCGTGTGACATTCCAGATTCAAAAATATGACAAGCAAAATTCAGCGGAGCCAACAAATCGCAAGCTCTGGCATTGACTCGCTGCGAGACCTTAGTAAAAGGCAGCTTCCAAGAGATTTCACGCAGGGCGATAGCGCCCGCGATCAGGAGACGGACCATGGCGAAGCCAACCACTATCAAAATCCGCCTGAACTCCACCGCGGGGACAGGCCACTTCTATGTGACAAAGAAAAACGCGCGTACAATGACCGAAAAAATGGTTGTTAAGAAGTACGACCCAGTCGTTCGCAAGCACGTTGAGTACAAAGAAGGTAAGATTAAGTAATTTGATCCCGACTTTGAGTTTTGAAGAAGCCACGCAGTTGCGTGGCTTTTTTGTTTGTGGCCAGCCGACACTTTCGGGGAGATATATTTGCCACGATGAACGAGCGGAGCCGGACCCTTTGACGAGGCCCGAAAACGAAAAAGGGCTGGTCAATCGACCAGCCCTTTGTCTTTGGTTTATGCGTGTCGCTTATTCGCGGCTGCCAAACAGCTGCAGCAGGAACATAAACATATTGATGAAGTCGAGGTAGAGGTTCAGCGCGCCCATAATAGCCGCTTTCGCCAACCACTCGCTGTCACCGCTTGTTGCATGTGCGAGATAAGTGTTCTTGATGTTCTGAGTGTCGTAAGCGGTCAGACCTGCAAAGATCAGAACGCCGAGCATAGAGACCGCAAACATGATGGCAGGTGACGCCAGCCAGATGTTAACGATGGACGCAACGATCAGACCAATCACACCCATAATCAAGAATGAGCCCCAGCCGGAGATATCTTTCTTAGTGGTATAGCCCCACAGAGAAAGACCCGCGAAGGCGATGGATGTGATCAAGAAAACCTGAATGATCGAAAAGCCTGTGTAGACTGCGAAAATCCAGCTGATTGATGCGCCCATTGCTGTCGCAAATGCATAGAAGAACAATTGTGCTCCGGCTGCGGACAGGCGGTTAATCATCGCGCCAAAGGCGAAAACCATAACCAATGGAGCGAACATGATCACCCATTTCAATGGGCTCGTCCAAAGTGTTGCACCGAACTCGGTCAGGTATGTGTTGGCACCGATCTGGTAAGGTGTCGGATCGGTAGACATTGCCAAGCCGGACAATGCCCATGCTGCCAAAGCTGTGATCACCATGCCAACTGACATCGTGCCGTAGACTTTGTTCATGTGGGCGCGAAGACCCTCATCGATCTCTGCCGTGCGGACACCGCCCGCCGTACGGATCGTTTGATATTCAGCCATTGAGACCTCCAATTGAAAAACGCTGGTGTGCCGATTTCTCAGCAGACTTGGCCTAGATATTGGCGTTTTCACCCTGTTTTTCAACTGTAGAGTGGTGCGACAAGGCACAGAATTCGTCAAATTGTGCCGGTTTGTCGCACCTAAACTGACTTAGCGACGCTGTGACCAGTTTTCAGGCAGATCCCAAGCAGGTCTAGCTGCTTCTTTTTGGGCCTGATCTGGCGTAATGCCGATGTCCTTGAGCTGGGCATCGGAGAGCTTTGAGAGTTCAAAACGCTCTTTGCGAAGCGTCTCGAAAGAAAAGAGGCGCTGGAAGAAAGAGATTTTGGAAGCCGAAGGGCGGGAGGTGATGGCGATGTTCAAAGCAGTCATTGGTTCGTCTTTCGTGATATGATTCTCATGTTGCATTCGGATACTTGATATATCGGTGCGATTAATGTATTAGTGAAATGAATGTTTGATGATATTTATATCAAGGATTGTGATGTAATGCGAAACTTGGATATGACGGCTCTTCGCTCCTTTGTCGTGGTCGCTGATACTGGCGGTGTGACGAAAGCGGCCGGATTTCTAAATCTCACTCAATCCGCCGTTTCGATGCAGTTGAAACGCCTAGAAGAGTCTCTGAACGTTGCTTTGCTAGATCGTTCGTCTCGGGCCATCGCCGTTACGCCAGCGGGCGAACAACTTCTCAGCTATGCCAGACGGATTCTTGATCTCAATGACGAGGTCTATGGGCGGCTAACGTCAGTCGAATTTGAAGGCGAGGTGACACTCGGTGTGCCGCATGACATCGTTTATCCAGCGGTTCCTCAGGTCCTTCAAAAGTTCGCGACGGCTTACCCCCGTGTTCGGGTCCAGCTGTTGTCGTCCTTTACGCGCGGTTTGAAAGCCCAATTCGCGCGCGGCGAGGTTGATGTCATTCTTACAACTGAGAGCGGGTTGGAGCCGGGGGGAGAAACATTAGTATCCGCCCCGCTCGTTTGGGTCGGTGCGCCAGGCGGGTCTGCTTGGAAAAACCGACCATTGCGCCTTGCTTACGAAAACAACTGCTTCTTCCGTGCGGGAGTCCAACGCCGGCTAGATGAGGCGGGTATTCCTTGGGATATGGCGGTCGAAAGCAACAACACTCGGACAATCGAGGCGACCGTTAGTGCTGACCTTGCGGTCCACACGATGTTGGAAGGCACGGAGCCACGGTATTTCGAACGGATCCATCATGGTGGTGCGCTGCCAGAACTTGGCGGGATGAACATCAACATGTATTGCCGGGAACACGGCAACAATCAGGTTCTGGAAGATCTCTGCGCGTTCATCACCAATGCATTTAGAAGAGCGCCGGTAGACTTGCCCGAGGCCGTTACGGCTTAACCACAACTTTTCCGGTGGATTTTCGTGCCTCCAAAATGTCGAGTGCCTCTTTGCTCCTTTCCAATGGAAAGACGTGGCTAACATGAGGTTTCAATTTGCCTTCATCGTACCAGTTCATGAGCTCTTCTAGGCTGGCGCGTAGGACATCTGGCGCGAACTTGAGGTAGCCGCCCCAATAAAAGCCAATGACCGTTATATTCTTTACAAGAATATGGTTTGCCGCGATTTGCGGGACATCACCACTCGCAAAGCCGATAATGATGACGCGTGCTTCTCGATTACAGGCGCGTAGTACCGATTTGAATTGATCGCCTCCTATTGGATCATAGACCACGTCGGCACCGCCATGCGACTTAACCACCTCCCGAATATCAACGTCGTCGCTGTCATAGGCGAAATCGGCACCAGCCTGTTTGGCGGTTTCAACTTTGCTCGCGCCCCGCGCAAAGGCGATGACCGTTGCCCCCAATAGCTTCCCAACTTCTACAGCAGTTAAACCAACGCCCCCTGCCGCGCCGAGAACCACCAAAGTTTCGCCGGCTTTCAATTTTGCTCGATGCGTTAGAGCAAGATGAGAGGTGCCGTAAGCGACTTGAAAACCTGCTGCAGCTTCGGCTGGCATATCCGGACCGACCTTGCAGCAAAGTTCTGCAGGGAACACGCCGTATTCTGCCAAGCCTCCTCGGCCGCCAAAGACTGCCACGCGATCTCCAATTTCTAAGCCTTGGGCGTTTGGGCCGAGCTGTTCCACGGTACCGCACACTTCCAATCCCAACGTAAACGGCGGCTCGGGAGTGTCCTGGTATGTTCCTTTGCGCATCAGAAGGTCTGCGAAATTGAGACCGCAGGCCTCAGTTTTTATGAGAATTTGGCCGTCTGTTGGCACTGGAACCGGTACATCGGTTAGCTCCAAGTGACCGTCAAAATCTAAGACCTGATAGGCTTTCATTTTTTGATTTCCCTCTTAAGGCGAGTTGTGCTTAACGGACCCATTGTGATTTTCGTCCGATTTTCTGTTGTTTTGTTCGATTATTGGCCAAATATTAAAATTTGGGCGGATAACCTATCCTTTAGTTAGATGTTACTAATGCAACCATTGCGTGGTGCCCCTTCAACCCGAGATAACCGCTGCACTAAACGCCACCACTCATGCGCGTAAGTGAAGTGAACGGAGCCAGAGTTTGTTCCAAGCGCTGACCGAATAGGAGAAGACATGAAGCATCCAGTCGATGTTTACGTAGGTAAACGCATTCGTCACCGCCGTTGGATGAACGGCACGACCCAACAACAGTTGGCAGAGGCCGTCGGTATCAAATTTCAGCAAATCCAGAAATACGAAACGGGGATGAATCGTGTCAGCGCGTCGCGCCTTTGGGATATCTCTAAGGTCTTGGATGTGCAGATCTCCTACTTCTTTGAAGGCTTGAATGATTCTGTCGAAGAAAGCAACGCAGGCGGTGGGGTCGCGGGCGATGTTTTGACGGATAAAGAAGCGTTGGAGCTTTTGCGTTCTTACTATGCGATCCCAGAAAATCAGCGCCGTCGTTTGTTTGATCTTGCAAGGGTCCTCAGCGACGCCGCATAAGGTTTGGGAAGGCGCAAGGGAAGCGCCAACCTAATCATTGGACGGCCAAGCGACATGACGACGTGGAACACTGAAACCATTAGTGATGTGATCCGCGTCGCCCACTTGGCCGCCGACGCCGCGAAATCCGAGACGCTTAAGTTTTTTCGCGGCACAAATCTCTCAACTGAAAATAAAGACAGCGGCGGGTTTGATCCCGTTACAGCGGCGGATCGCGCAGCAGAGCAAGCAATCCGATCTGTTTTGGCTGCCGAACGGCCGCAAGATGGCATTCTTGGCGAAGAGTTCGGTACCTCAGAAGGTGAAACTGGCCTGACGTGGGTATTGGACCCGATAGATGGTACGCGTGGCTATATCAGCGGCACACCAACATGGGGCACATTAATTTCCGTCGCGGATGAATCCGAACCCAAATTTGGTCTCATTGACCAACCTTATATTGGTGAGCGCTTCTTGGGTGGGCTTGGAGTGTCGTCGATGACCGGTCCACTAGGCGAGAAACCTTTGGGAACGCGCGAAACCGATGCGCTAACGGATGCGACCCTGCTGACGACATTTCCAGAAGTGGGCACTGACCTAGAACGTCGCGCGTTCGAAGCAGTCGATCGGCAGGTCAAACTGACTCGTTATGGAATGGACTGCTATGGCTACGCGCTTTTGGCAGCCGGTCAGGTCGATCTCGTGATCGAGGCGGGGCTGCAAGCCTATGATATTCAAGCCCCGATTGCGGTCATCGAGGGCGCAGGTGGGATCGTGACCAACTGGGAAGGACAACCAGCGCATGAGGGCGGGCGCGTCGTTGCCGCTGCCAACGAAACGCTTCACGCCCAAGCGCTTGCCCTTGTTCGCAGTGTTGTAGATGGCTGAAACGCTTCTAAAGAATGCGCGATGCGTCCTGACAATGAACGACGCGCAGGATGAGCTTTCCAACGTTAATATCCTGTTGAAAGATGGCGTGATCGCTGACATCGGGGTGGGGTTGGAAACCGCAGGAGAGGTCGTCGACGCCAGTCATTTTGTCGTAACGCCTGGTCTCGTGAATACGCACCATCACCTTTATCAAACGCTCACCCGTGCTGTTCCCGGTGCGCAGGACGCGCTTCTTTTTGGGTGGCTTCAAACGCTCTATCCGATTTGGTCGAAGTTCGGACCGGAGGAGATGTTTGTATCGGCACAAGTGGGACTGGCTGAGCTGGCGCTGTCTGGGTGCACGATGACGTCAGATCATCTCTATCTTTACCCCAACGGATCACGCCTGGACGACACGATTGCCGCGGCGCAAGATGTTGGCCTTCGGTTCCACCCGACACGCGGCTCGATGAGCATTGGGGAAAGCGATGGAGGCCTCCCACCTGACAGCCTAGTTGAACAAGAGGCGGCTATCCTAGAAGATAGCATTCGCTTGGTTGACGCCTTCCACGATCCATCAGAGGGGGCAATGGTTCGGGTTGGGCTGGCGCCATGCTCACCCTTTTCAGTCAGTCGTGATTTAATGCGAGAATCGGCGCTTTTGGCACGCGACAAAAGTGTGATGATGCACACCCATTTGGCTGAGAACGATGAAGACATCGCCTATTCGTTGGAAAAATTCGGCTGCCGCCCAGGTCAATATGCTGAAGACCTTGGCTGGACGGGTGATGACGTTTGGCACGCTCACTGCGTGAAACTCGACGGGCAAGAAATTGATCTGTTTGCGAAATCACATACTGGCGTTGCGCATTGTCCGTGCTCTAACTGCCGATTGGGTTCGGGCATTGCGCCGGTTCGAGCGATGAGAGACGCAGGCGTGAACGTCGCCTTGGGAGTTGACGGGTCGGCAAGTAACGACGTCGGTAATCTGATGGCGGAAGCGCGGCAAACCATGCTGCTTCAACGTGTTGCGAATGGCGTTGATGCGATGTCTGCCCGCGAGGCGTTGTATATCGCGACGCGAGGTGGTGCGGAGGTTTTGGGCCGCAATGACTGCGGGCAAATCTCTGTCGGGAAGCGGGCAGACTTAGCGCTTTGGGATGTTCGCGGTGTTGAGGCAGCAGGGTCATGGGACCCTGCAGCGCTCCTACTTGCTGGCCCCTCAAAGGTCTCGCACCTTTTTGTCGAAGGCCGCCAAATCGTTCGCGACGGTCATATCGTGACCATCGATCTCGGAAAGATCTGTGTCAGGCAAAATCAACTGGCGATGGCGCTCGCCAACTAACCATTTCGCCAGCCACCCAAACCTCACGAATGGCACGGTCATCCCCCATCATGATTGTCGGGAAAATGGCGTCCCACGCATGTTCGGCGCGGTTCGCGCGCTGCTCAATCACTTCGGTCGATTTCAAGTTCAGGACTGTGATGTCGGCTGACGCACCAACGCCCAAATGCCCGATTTGGCCTTGTGCCTTAAGCGCGCTTGCTGAACCCTCGGTCGCCAGCCACAACAGTTGCGCAGGGTGCAAGACGTTGCCCCGCAGCTGACCGATCTCATAGGCCGCTGCCATGGTCCGAAGCATCGAAAAGGACGACCCGCCGCCAGTATCCGTCGCAAGCCCGGTTCGAATGCCGCGCGCTTTCAGGCCCGCTATGTCGAACAAGCCGGACCCGATGAAAGTGTTCGATGTCGGGCAATGGACAACAGCAGCCCCGACCTCGGCAAATCGATCAATTTCCCGCTGTTCCAAGTGGATGCAATGGCCATAAAGCCCGTTTTCACCGAGGAGCCCGAAACGCTCGTAAGTGTCTAAATAATCACGAGCGTCAGGAAATAACTCCTTCACCCATGCGATTTCAGGTTTTTGCTCGCTCATGTGAGTTTGCATCAAGACATTGGGGTTCTCGGCCCATAACGCGCCTAGAGCCTGCAACTGTTCTGGCGTCGAGGTTGGTGAGAAGCGGGGTGTAATGGCGTATCGAGCGCGACCGGTTCCATCCCATTTTTTCAGCAATCTTTTGCTATCATCATACGCCGACTGAGAAGTGTCTTTCAGCGTGTCTGGCGCGTTTCTATCCATGCAGGTCTTCCCTGCAACAACGGCCATATTGCGCTTTGCCGCGGCTTCGAAAAATGCATCGACGCTTTCAGGATGGATGGTGCAATAGCTTGTTAGCGTCGTTGTTCCGTGGGCCAAAGCTAGATCAAGCGTTCGACCTGCCACGTCATCCGCAAATGCACGATCACCGAAACGAGACTCTTCAGGGAACGTGTAGGTGTTCAACCAATCGATCAGCTGCTTGCCCCAGCTGGCGATGATGCCAGTCTGCGGATAGTGCATATGCGCATCGACAAAACCGGCACTGATAAGATCCTGCCCATAGTCGGTGACGATCGCGTCTGGATGCTGAGCCCGCAGGGCCGCGCCGTCATCGACCCCGACGATCTGCCCATCTTCGACTAGAACGCCACCCGAGGTGTTTATATGCGCGACGTCCGACCAATCATTTTCGAAAGGATCGCTGGTAAAGGTAAGGGTTTGGCCAAGCAAAAGGTGTTTTGTCATAATGGCAAACTATGACGGGCTTTAAGGAAGGTAAATCGCTTCGACGTGATATTGAGAACTGCGTTGAACCTTCTATGGTGCGCACAAATCAGGTGAGGGCAGAATGAGCGACGCAATCGACGACATCGAAGAGGAAGAAGCCTTCGGTATTTCCGATAAGCTTGTGTCTGATGTCATGGAAGCCGTCGATGCGGACGCCGATGAGGTGGTCGAAGATCTGGTCGATCCGCTTCACCCAGCGGACGTTGCGCACCTAATTGAACAGCTCGACGACAAAGATCGCAAGGAATTCTTGCGCGTATGGCCCGGCGGGATCGAGGGGGAGGTTATCTCCGAGCTCGACGACAATCTTCGCGAAGAAGTCATCGACAGCCTTGACGAAGAAGAACTCGCGGAAGCTGTTCGCGATTTGGACAGCGACGACGTTGTCGACCTTATTGAAGACCTAGATGACGAACAGACCGAAGCCGTTCTTGAAGCATTGGATGATAGCGACAGGGCGCTTGTAGAGCAGGCGCTGACCTATCCCGAAGAGTCCGCCGGTCGGCACATGCAGGTCGAACTTGTTCGCGGCCCGGAGCATTGGACCGTTGGGGATGCGATTGATTTTCTACGCTCGGATGTCGAGTTGCCGGAGCAATTTTATCACATCATCTTAGTCGACCCGCGGATGAAGCCGGTTGGCTACGTCACGCTCGGCCGCATTCTAAGCTCTGATCGCAAAACGCCTCTCAAAGAATTGGAGGAAGATTCATTCCGAACCTTCAATGTCGAACAAGACGTTGAAGAGGTCGCGCAAGCGATCAACCACTATCATATGATCACAGCACCCGTGGTGGACGATGACGACCGGCTGATTGGGGTTATCACTATCGACGACGCCATGGCGTTTCTCGAAGAAGAAGCCGAAGAAGATATTCTGCGGCTGGCGGGCGTTGGTGAGGGGTCGTTATCGGATCGGGTGATCGAGACGACTAAGAACCGCTTCCCGTGGCTCGCGGTGAATTTGGCGACTGCGATCCTTGCGTCTCTCGTTATCGCGATGTTTGAGGAAACACTCTCTGGTCTGGTCGCTTTGGCGATCCTGATGCCGATCGTGGCGTCGATGGGGGGCAATGCGGGCACGCAATCCTTGACCGTGGCAGTCCGAGCTTTGGCGACACGCGACCTAACGGATGCAAATGTCTGGCGCGTTGTTCGGCGCGAGGTCTTGGTCGGGCTGGTAAACGGTATCATCTTTGCCGTCGTGATGGGCGCCGTTGGTTATTTCTGGTTCGGCAATCTGACACTGGCCTACGTCATCGGTGCCGCAATGGTCATCAACCTTGCCGTTGCTGGCCTCGCAGGGACAGGCGTTCCAATCATATTGGAAAAACTGGGCATTGACCCCGCCCTAGCATCCGGCGCTTTCGTGACAACGGTGACGGATGTGGTCGGGTTCTTTGCGTTCCTAGGATTGGCGGCACTATGGCTACTTTAACCGAGATCAAAGCCGACGCGCGCAAGGCAGCCTTTGCGCGGCGCAAAGATGCCCATGCTTTGGGGCAGGGGACATCTGGCTATTTGTCAGAGGTTCTCGCAGGACATCGCGGCGTCCCAATCGCAAGCTACATGGCCATGCGAACGGAGATCGATCCTACCGCTGCTATGGAAGAGGCTTCAGCCTACGGACTTGTGGGTGTGCCCGTGATCCTGGGTGCAGCCAAACCTCTGAAGTTTCGTACATGGACGCCAGATTGCACGCTCATCGTGGGCGAGTTTGGCGCGATGATCCCTGAGTCTGGGGAGTGGATGACACCTGAGATTGTCATTGTCCCACTCGTCGCCTTTGATTGCAAAGGGGGCCGTTTGGGTTACGGCGGTGGATTTTATGATCGGACGCTGGAACTGCTCAGGTCGCAAAAGCCCACGCTTGCCATCGGCTTTGCCTATGCCGCTCAAGAAGCGGACGACCTGCCGTTGGAAGAAACAGATCAACCGCTTGATTTGATCGTGACCGAGCAAGGCATCATCACGCCTTGATCTTCAATTGCACCTTTAGGCTTTGCGGCTTAAACGGTCCGTATGAAAATACTCTTTCTAGGTGATGTCGTCGGGCGATCCGGCAGAAACGCTGTCATTAGCCAGCTGCCAAAACTTCGAGAGGAGTGGACGCTCGATTTCGTCGTCGTGAATGGTGAGAATGCGACCTCTGGAATGGGATTGTCTGGTTCTCATGCGAAAGCCCTTTTGGAAGCAGGCGTCGATGTGCTGACCCTTGGGGATCATGCTTTTGATCAGAAAGACATGATGACCTTCATTGCGTCAGAACCACGCGTTCTTCGCCCTATCAACTTTTCCAAAGCCGCCCCTGGCGTCGGTGCGCGCGTGTTTACTGCGACCAATGGACGAAAAATCCTTGTCGCTCAGGTCTTGGGACAGGTCTTTATGAAGCGCCCCTTCGACGATCCGTTTTCGGCACTCGACGGTCTTCTCAAGCAGTACCCAATGGGCGGCCAAGTACAGGCCAGCCTGATCGACATTCACTGCGAAGCGACATCTGAAAAAATGGCGGTTGGACACTTTTGCAATGGCCGCGCAAGCCTGGTCGTCGGAACGCACACCCATGTGCCGACCGCTGATGCGATGATTTTGCCCGGTGGGACCGGCTACCTAACAGATGCAGGTATGTGCGGCGACTATCATTCCGTCATAGGTATGGAAAAGGCAGAGCCGCTACGCCGATTCATCACCGGAATGCCCAAGGAGCGGTTCACGCCCGCGAATGGCGAGGCGACCCTTTCCGGCGTCTATATCGAGACAGATGACCGCACTGGCAAAACCACCCGAATTGAACCGGTGCGCCAAGGTGGTTCGCTGCAATCTCAAGGCCCCACATGACCACCAAAGAACAAGCATGGCTTACTGCGGTGCTGATCGGACTGGGCGCGCTTTGGGGATTATCACAACCTTTGGTTAAGATCGCCGTTGCCGGCCAGTATGAGCCGTTGGGTATGGTGTTTATCCAGATGCTTGTTGCCACAGTGGTTCTGGGCCTTGTTCAATTTCGGCGGCTCAGAAGGTTGCCGATTAAGGCCTCGACCGTCGCCATTTGGCTTATGATCGCCTTTGTCGGTACGATCATTCCCAACTCGGCCAGTTATCAGGCGCTAAAATCAATCCCTTCCGGCATTTACTCCGTGCTCATCGCAACAATTCCGATGATGTCCTTCCCCATTGCGTTGGCCATGCGGAACGAGACCTATTCGTCGCGTCGATTGCTGGGGCTCGCAGCAGGTTTCGCAGGCGTGCTTTGCATCGTTATTCCGGATGCCAGCCTTCCGGAGCGCGCAATGCTTGCGGCGATACCATTAGCGATGCTGGGTCCGCTTTGCTATGCGTTGGAAGGAAACCTCGTCGCAAAGTTCGGCACCGCTGGGATGGATCCTATCCAAGTGATGTTTGGGGCGTCGGCATTGGGCGCTGTAATAACTTTGCCCATCGCCATCAACGCAGGTCAGCTCACGATACCGACTATGCCGCTAAACCAATCTGACGTCGCGCTTATTTTCGCATCGGTCATCCATTCATTCGTCTACGTCGTCTATGTTTGGATGGTCGGTCGCGCTGGTCCTCTCTTTGCAGCGCAAGTCAGCTATTGGGTCACCGGGTTCGGTGTCCTTTGGGCCATGTTGCTATTGGGTGAACGATATGCGGGTTGGGTCTGGTTCGCGATGGTCCTCATGGCATTGGGCCTAACACTCGTTCAACCACGTCGCCCCCTTGCTTCGAATGAACCTGAAGGCGATACTGTAGGTACGCCAAGCGCTTAGAAAGATATGTTCGAGCTATTCACCTTGTCATCGACCCAAAGTGCGGTGCTGACGCTTGTCGTCGTACTGGTGATGTTCGCGCTTTTCCTCAAAGAGGTTTTTCCGACCGAGGTGGTCGCGATGATCGGGGCGTCGATCTTGTTGATCACTGGCGTGCTTCCTTACGAGGATGCATTGGCTGTTTTCGCGAACCCAGCACCTTGGACCATTGCCGCCATGTTTATCATCGTAGGGGCCTTGGTACGTACTGGTGCGTTGACCACCCTCACTCAAACTGCCGAACGACAGGCCCAGCAAAACCCTGCTCGTGCGATCGGTGGGGCTCTGGTGTTTGTGGCTCTCGCATCCGGTATCATGAACAACACGCCGTTGGTTGTGGTCATGATCCCCGTATTTGTGCAGCTGGCAAAAACGCTGGGAACATCCGCCTCGAAACTGCTCATTCCGCTTAGCTATGCCGCAATTGTCGGAGGGACGATGACCCTGCTAGGAACGTCGACAAACCTTCTAGTTGACGGTGTGGCGAGAGGGCAGGGGCTTGAACCCTTCGGGATTTTGGAAATCCTTCCGGTTGGCGTCGTCGTAGTCCTATGGACGTTCTTCTATCTCTACTTCATCGGTTCGCGCCTACTACCGGAACGGACGTCAATGGCGGGTTTGCTTTCAGACAAATCCAGAATGAAGTTCTTTTCCGAGGCAATCATTACTCGCGACAGCAATCTCATTGGGCGCGAAGTGCTCGACGTAAAACTGTTCAAACGTGACGGCGTCCGATTGATTGATGTGATCCGTGGAGATGCGTCTTTGCGGCGCAATCTTAAGGATGTCGTTTTACAGGCCGGTGACAAAGTTGTGTTGCGCACCGCGATGACGGAATTGCTGTCGCTGCAAACAAACAAAGACCTCCGCCGGATCGATCAAGTGTCCGCGGTGGAAACCACGACGGTTGAGGCCTTGATCACACCGAATTGCCGTATGGTCGGGCGAACCCTCGGCTCCATGCGGTTGCGTCGGCGTTTCGCGGTCTATCCACTGGCTGTCCATCGCCGAGACACGAACCTGTCTCAGCTTGATGATGTTGTTATCCGCGTGGGTGATACGCTCCTACTTGAAGGTGCCACGGAAGATATCCAGCGCTTAACGCGGGAAATGAATCTGGGCGACGTGTCCCTCCCGTCTGAACGTGCTTACCGCCGTGGCCATGCTCCCATCGCCATCGGCGTTCTTCTTGGTGTTGTTCTCCTCGCGGCACTTAACGTCGCACCGATCCTGCTTTTGGCGATGGTTGGCGTTACGATTGTGCTCGCAACAAAATGTATCGACGCCGAAGAGGCTTTCGGGTTCGTCGATGGCCAACTGATGGCGCTAATTTTCGCGATGCTCTGCGTCGGGAGTGCTTTACAGTCTTCAGGTGCTGTTCTCTTAATCGCTGACACCCTCTCGCCGGTTATGCAGGTTTTGCCGGGCTTCTTTGTGATCCTTGCAGTGTACCTTCTGTCTTCAATTCTGACCGAACTGGTCAGCAACAACGCTGTCGCAGTGGTCATGACGCCAATCGCTATTGGTTTGGCCGCAACGCTGGGCGTCGATCCGCGACCGCTCGTCGTTGCCGTGATGATCGCGGCCAGTGCCAGCTTCGCTACACCGATCGGCTATCAGACCAACACGCTTGTCTATGGCCCCGGCGGCTATAAATTCGCAGATTTCCTCAAGGTAGGCATCCCTCTCAATCTCTCTCTAGCGCCCATCGTCTCCTTCGTGATCCCATACATCTGGCCACTCTAAAGTTCTCCCCGAAGGGCCCGCTTGCAGCTTGGCCCAAGGGTGCCTTATAGAGTGACAAACTCGGAATGATGAAAAGAGGGTACCGATGGCCGGCCACTCCAAATGGGCAAACATCCAACACCGCAAAGGACGTCAGGACAAACTGCGTTCTAAACTGTTCTCTAAGCTCGCAAAAGAGATCACTGTGGCGGCCAAAATGGGCGACCCTGATCCAGAGAAGAACCCACGCCTGCGTTTGGCTGTTAAAGAAGCCCGTTCCAATTCCGTCCCGAAAGACGTCATCGACCGCGCGATCAAGAAATCGCAAGGCGGTGATGCGGAAAACTACGATGAAATCCGCTATGAGGGCTATGGTCCCAATGGTGTTGCCGTGATCGTCGAAACCATGACCGACAACAAAAACCGCACCGCTTCGACCGTGCGGTCCACCTTTTCAAAGAACGGCGGCAATTTGGGCGAAACAGGGTCTGTTGGCTTCATGTTTGAACGCAAGGGGCAAATCATCTACCCCGGCTCTGTTGGTGACGAAGACACCGTGATGATGGCCGCGATTGAGGCTGGTGCCGAGGATGCCCAATCCGACGAAGAAACCCACGTCATCATCTGTGCCGACACCGATCTGCATGAAGTCTCCAATGCGTTGGAATCAGATTTGGGCGAAAGCGAAAGCACCAAGCTGATCTGGCAACCGACCACGACAACAGAGTTGGACCTTGAAGGTCTGACCAAGCTGATGAAACTGGTCGATACGCTCGAAGAAGATGATGACGTTCAAACCGTCACAACCAACTTCGAAGCCTCTGACAACGTGATGGAAGCCTTCGGAAATCAATAGCATTTCGCGGGTTGTGAACCCGTGACAATAGGCAGAGTGTGGGCGCATGTCAGATGCGCCTTCACGCCCCATCGTCGGTATTTTCTGGATGGCCTTTACCGGCATCATGTTCGTCTGCGTGACGGCCATTGTGAAATACATCGGTGATGAGGTTCCCGCCGCTCAGGGCGCATTCCTACGCTACATCTTAGGGTTAGTCTTTCTGATCCCGATGATCCGACCGATCCTCGCGGCACGTCTCACCAAACGACAAGTCTTGTTGTTCTCAGCACGCGGCTTTGCCCATACACTTGCCGTCATCTTGTGGTTCTTTGCCATGGCCCACATCCCCATCGCCGATGTGACTGCGATGAACTACCTCTCGCCTATTTATGTCAGCATTGGCGCGGCCTTGTTTCTGGGTGAAAAGCTCCCACCTCGCAGGCTGGCCGCGGTCGTTGTCGCCTTGATCGGGGCGCTTATCATCCTACGCCCCGGACTCCGCGAAATCTCCCCCGGTCATATCGCGATGATTTTCACCGCTATAGGGTTCGCGGCAGGTTATCTGATGGCCAAGCAGCTGGCGGATGAGGTCGCTCCAGCCGTTGTGGTAGGGATGCTCTCAATCACAGTGACCATTTTCCTCGCGCCCTTTGCCTTTGCTGTCTGGGTTCCGGTGAGTTGGGAAAACATTGGCTGGCTTTTTCTAGTCGCCTGCTTCGCAACGGCGGGTCACTACACCATGACACTCGCTTTTGCCGCCGCACCCCTCACTGTCACGCAACCCGTTACCTTCCTTCAACTGGTCTGGGCCGTCCTGTTGGGCGCACTGGTTTTCGATGAAGGATTCGACGGCTGGGTGATCTTAGGCGGCACGATCATTATGGCCGCGGTGAGCTTTATCACATGGCGTGAAGCCGTCGCGAGACGTCGGGAGGCAGCAATTTGATTTTTATTGATTGACTGGTCAATAAAAAATAAATTACAACTTTGGTTAGATCTGATCTGAGGAATAGTGATGCCCAAAGTCGGAATGGAACCTATTCGTCGCGCCGCACTCGTCGAGGCGACGATTGCGACTATTGGCGAAACCGGATCCCTGGATGTGACAGTCAGCCAAATCGCCAAACGGGCAGGGATGTCCTCCGCGCTTGCCCACCACTATTTTGGCGGCAAGGATCAAATCTTCCTTGCGGCTATGCGACAGATTCTGCGCGACTACAGTGCTGAAGTGCGCAAAGAGCTCGCAAAGACGACCAGCCATGATCAGCGGGCCGAGGCGATCATCCGTGCCAATTTTGCTGATTCCTGCTTTGACCCGTCCGCTGTAAGCGCTTGGATGACCTTTTATGGTCAAGCGCAAACCAACGCGGAAGCGTTGCGATTGCTAACGCTTTATCAACGCCGTTTGCGGTCGAACCTCATCCAAGCCTTACGCGGACGGGTGGCGGAGCCAGAAATCGGCGCAGAGCTTTTGGCTGCGCTGATAGATGGCCTTTACATTCGCGTCGCCCTCACAACACCCGATGAAAATGCCGAGGCAAAAGCTCTCGCCATGCTCGCCCAACTCACGGGAGACGCCCGATGAGCAAACCCAATATTTTGATCATCATGGTCGACCAGTTGAACGGAACCCTGTTTCCTGACGGACCCGCTGAGTGGCTCCACGCGCCTAACTTGAAAGCGCTGGCCGAGGAATCCACGCGGTTCAAAAATTGCTACACGGCCTCTCCCCTCTGTGCACCTGGCCGCGCTTCCTTTATGTCCGGCCAACTACCAAGCCGCACCGGTGTCTATGACAACGCCGCCGAATTCGCGTCCTCGATTCCAACCTACGCCCACCACCTCCGCCGGGCAGGCTATCAAACCTGCCTCTCCGGCAAGATGCACTTCGTCGGTCCTGACCAGTTGCATGGCTACGAAGAACGCCTGACAACCGACATCTACCCCCCAGATTTCGGCTGGACACCGGACTACCGCAAACCCGGCGAGCGCATTGATTGGTGGTATCACAACATGGGCTCCGTCACCGGCGCGGGTGTGGCGGAAATCACCAACCAAATGGAATACGACGATGAGGTCGCCTACCACGCGACTCGCAAACTCTATGACCTGTCGCGCGGCCATGATGAGCGCCCATGGTGCCTCACCGTCAGCTTCACCCACCCGCATGACCCTTACGTGGCGCGTAAGAAATACTGGGACCTCTATGAAGATTGCGAGCATCTGATGCCCGCCGTCGGCCCGATCCCATATGAGGATCAGGACGCACATTCCAAACGGATCTTGGACGCCAACGACCACGAGAATTTCGAGATCAGTGAAGAACAAATTCGCCGTGCACGCCAAGCCTATTTCGCCAACATCACCTATCTCGACGACAAGGTCGGCGAACTCCTCAACACCCTCAAGGCCACACGACAAGAGGCCACAATCCTCTTCGTCTCAGACCATGGCGATATGCTGGGCGATCGCGGCCTCTGGTTCAAAATGTCCTTCTACGAAGGCTCGGCGCGTGTGCCGATGATGATCTGTGCACCGGATATGGAACCGGGCCTCGTCGAAACACCGGTCAGCAATATCGACGTCTGCCCGACCTTGTGTGATCTGGCCGGTATCGACATGTCCGAAGTCATGCCATGGACCGATGGCGAAAGTATCGTACCTCTCGGCCAAGGCGGATCACGCGACACGCCCGTTGCGATGGAATACGCCGCTGAGGCCTCCTACGCGCCGCTCGTTTCGCTGCGCTATGGCAAGTGGAAATTCAATATGTGCGCGCTCGATCCAGATCAGCTCTACGATATGGAAGCGGACCCGAACGAGCTTTCTAACTTGGCCGAAGAGCCCGAACACCAAGGCACCCGTAACACCCTAAAGGCCAAAGCCGAAGCCCGTTGGAACCTCGACCAATTCGATGCCGCTGTCCGCCATTCCCAAGCCGGACGCTGGGTCGTCTACGAAGCGCTGCGCAATGGCTCCTATTTTCCATGGGACTACCAGCCGCTGCAAAAGGCATCCGAACGCTACATGCGCAATCACATGGACCTCAACGTCCTCGAAGAAAACCAGCGGTTCCCAAGAGGCGAGTGATCGTCTTTTGAGCCTAACTACCTCTGCTGGAGGCAAGAAAATGCAAATACAACCGACCGCAAGCCATTTCATCAACGGCGCATATGTCGAGGACACTGCAGGCCACTTCATTGACGTCGTCTATCCTTACACAGGTGAAGTGGTCGCCAAAGTCCACTCAGCCACTCCGGCGATTATCGAACAGGCCATTGCCGCCGCAAAAGCCGCGCAAGCCGACTGGGCCGCAAGGAGCGGTGTTGAACGCGGCCGAATCCTGCGCCGTGCAGCGGATATCATGCGCGACCGCAACCACGATCTGTCGGTGTTGGAAACCTATGACACTGGCAAACCCTATCAGGAAACCAGCGTTGCGGATGCGACCTCTGGTGCGGATGCGTTTGAATATTTCGGCGGTCTGGCAGGCGCGCTGACAGGTGAACATATTCCGCTGGCTGGCGGTGACTTTGTCTACACCCGCCGCGAAGCGCTGGGCCTCTGCGTTGGGATCGGCGCATGGAACTACCCCACTCAGATAGCAAGCTGGAAAGGCGCACCTGCGCTTGCCTGCGGCAATACGATGATCTTTAAGCCGTCCGAAACAACACCGCTCTGCGCATTGAAAGTGGCTGAAATTCTGTACGAAGCAGGCGCTCCGGCTGGCGTCTACAACGTGGTGCAAGGGCTCGGGAACGTGGGTGCATCGTTGATCACTGATCCACGTGTGGCAAAGGTCTCTCTGACCGGTTCCGTTCCAACAGGTAAAAAGGTTTACGCGTCAGCCGCAGAAGGCCTGCGACACGTGACGATGGAGCTTGGTGGCAAATCCCCGATCATTATCTTCGATGACGCTGATCTCGAAAATGCCGTCTCTGGCGCCGTACTGGGCAATTTCTATTCCACCGGTCAGGTCTGCTCTAACGGTACCCGCGTCTTCGTTCAGAAAGGCATCAAAGAGGCTTTCCTCAATCGCATGTCAGAACGCCTAGCATCCGGTGTGAACATGGGCGATCCGCAAGACCCAGATACCAACTTCGGCCCGATGGTCAGCGAAAATCAACGCAGCATAGTTCAGGGTTACATCGAAAAAGGTAAAGCCGAAGGCGCACGCCTTGTGCACGGTGGCGGAACGCCCGAGAAAGAGGGTTTCTTCATCGAACCAACAGTCTTTGCCGACGTCACCGACGATATGACAATCGCGCGGGAAGAGATTTTTGGCCCCGTCCTCTCTGTCCTCGATTTCGATACGGAAGAAGAAGCAATCCGCCGCGCGAACGACACCGAGTTTGGTCTCGCGGCCTCTGTCTTCACAAATGACCTCACCCGCGCGCACCGCGTCTCAGCGGCGTTTGAGGCAGGCACCTGCTACATCAACACACACAACCTTGCTCCCGTCGAAGCACCATTTGGTGGCTCCAAAATGTCGGGCGTCGGACGCGAGAATTCGAAGCTGGCGATCAACCACTACTCCGAAATGAAGACGGTTTATGTGTCGATGAACGATGTCGAGGCGCCGTTCTGATGGAGGCAATAAATCGTGTAGATGCAGTTAAATGGGTTGCGACTATGGTCCAACTCATTGGCTACGGTCTAACCGGTCTGAACTACACGCCTTGGAACATCTATGCCTTCGTAATTGGGATCATCCTTTGGTTTGCTGTCGGTGTGATGTGGAAGGACAGGGCGATAATGGTCGTTCATGTCGGCGCATTCATTTCTCTTGTTGGCGGATATCTGAATGCAAGCTGACTATGTGGTTGTAGGGGCCGGCAGCGCAGGCTGCGCGATAGCCTATCGTCTGGCCGAAGCGGGCAAAGACGTTCTTGTCATCGAATATGGCGGGACCGATGCGGGCCCGTTTATTCAGATGCCAGCAGCTCTATCATACCCAATGAATATGTCGCATTACGATTGGGGCCTCAAAACTGAACCCGAACCGCATCTAGGAGGACGCCGATTAGTCACTCCACGCGGCAAGGTGATCGGCGGATCAAGCTCTATCAATGGTATGATCTATGTCCGTGGCCATGCGCTTGATTTCGATCACTGGGCCGAAAGTGGCGCGGATGGATGGGGTTATGCCGATGTGCTACCCTACTTCAAACGCATGGAAAACTGGGACAGCGGTGGCCACGGCGGCGATCCTGCATGGCGCGGCACCGACGGTCCGCTTCACGTCTCCCGCGGACCTCGCACCAACCCTCTGACAAAGGCATTCGTCGAAGCGGGCAAACAGGCGGGATATGATGTCACGGGCGACTATAACGGCCATCAACAAGAAGGGTTCGGTCCGTTCGATGCGACCATCTACAAAGGGCGTCGTTGGTCAGCAGCAAACGCTTACTTGAAACCAGCGTTAAAGCGTCAAAACTGCACGCTGGTCCGCGCTTTGGCTCGTAAGATCGTGTTCAAAGACGGCCGTGCCTGTGGCGTCGAAGTTGAGAAGGGCGGCCAAATCGAGGTCATCGCGGCACGTGAAGAGGTTATCCTTTCTGCGTCGTCTCTGAACTCGCCGAAAATCCTGATGCTGTCCGGCATCGGGCCTGCGGCGCATCTTGCCGAGCATGGGATCGAGGTCCGCGCGGATCGCCCTGGCGTCGGGCAAAACCTGCAAGACCACCTCGAACTTTACATCCAGCAGGCCGCAACGCAGCCAGTGTCGCTCGCCAAACATTGGAACCTGTTCAGCAAAGCTATGATCGGCGCGCAGTGGCTTTTCACTAAAGCCGGCCTCGGTGCATCGAACCAGTTCGAAAGCGCGGGCTTCATTCGATCCAAGGCCGGTGTGGAATACCCTGACATCCAGTTTCATTTTCTCCCAATGGCGGTGAGGTATGATGGCAAAGTAGCTGCAGAAGGACATGGATATCAGGCGCATGTTGGACCCATGCGGTCAGAGTCGCGTGGGTCCGTTACATTGCGCTCTGCTGATCCGAAAGATGATCCGAAAATCTTGTTCAACTACATGTCTGAAGAAAGCGATTGGGAGGACTTCCGCACCTGTATTCGCCTAACCCGCGAAATCTTTGCACAAGAGGCGTTTGAGCCCTACCGGGGGCATGAAATTCAACCCGGTGATGACGCGCAAACGGACGATGAACTCAACGACTTTATCCGCGAACATGTCGAAAGCGCTTATCACCCCTGTGGCACCTGCAAAATCGGCCGCAGAGACGACCCTATGGCGGTTGTCGATCAGGAGATGCGGGTCATTGGAGTTGACGGGCTTCGTCTTGCCGACAGTTCGGTCTTCCCACGGATCACCAACGGTAATCTGAACGCACCGTCGATCATGACGGGGGAAAAGGCAGCTGATCATATTCTTGGAAAGGCACCGTTGTCGCCGGCCAATGACGTGCCTTGGGTGCACCCGAATTGGCAAACAGCGCAGCGCTAGCCCGCTATTCCACCTGATACGGCAGCACGTCACGAAGGTTCAGATCGACCTTCAACTGCCGTTCCAGCGGTGGAACGGATCGTTGGTGACAAGACTTGCGTTCACATATGCGGCAAGAAATGCCAATGGCTTCAAAAGCTTCGGCATTCTTCAGCTGCATGTGATCGGCGTAGACAAGAGCAGATGCGTGTTTAACTTCGCACCCTAGGCCGATGGCGTAGCGACGAATGGGTGCCCCCCAAGCGCCACCGGATTTGCTTACATCTCGGGCAAGGCAGAAATAACGCACCCCATCCGGCGTCTCCGCCAACTGGCGCAAGAACTGGCCGGGCAATTCAAACGCACGGTGCACGTTCCAAAGCGGGCAGGCCCCGCCAAAACGGGCAAACTGCAACGTCGTGGCGGAGTGGCGCTTGGTGATCGTGCCTGCTTGATCGACGCGCACAAAGAAGAACGGAATGCCCTTAGCGCCGGGGCGCTGCATTGTTGAAAGGCGGTGGGCCACTTGCTCCAATGATGCGCCAAATTGGGTCGATAGTATCTCCAGATCGTGTCGCGTCTTGGTGGCGGCATCTAGGAACCGACCATAGGGCATCAAAGCGGCGCCTGCGTAGTAATTGGCCAAGCCAATTTTGGCGATCTCCCGCGACTCTTCGGATTGGAAACGCGCGAGATCGAGCGTCGCTTCAAGAAGCGCATCTTGGGTGAGGAGGGCTGTTTGGAGCAACAATTGAAAGCTGCGTGTTTCGGACGCGGCAAAACGTGATAGCGACAGTGTCTTAGTAGCTGGATCGTAATGGCGGATTTTGTCGTCTTCAGCATCGACGACCTCGATACCCTTGGCTTCTAGCGTCTCGGTTGCCGCGTCCTCTAGCGATTGGCCGTCGGGTAGAGAGGTCGCAAATCGTTCCGCTGCGCGATCAACGGCGTCGATATAGTTGTCGCAATAGTGGAAAAAGTCGCGAACTTCTTCCCACGGCGACGGCTTTAGTCGCGCATCCTCGCGCCCCAAAGCCTCATCCAATGAGGCGAGCCGTTCATGGGTTTGGCGATAGGCAGTGTGCAAATCCAAGAAAGCACGCGCCAACGCGGGTGCGTTCGAGGCCACGAGGCGCAAATCGGCTAAGGCCGGTGTCGGCCCGGCAAATGCGGGGTCGGCCAGCGCTTCTTTCATGTCTCCAATTAAGCGCGCCTCATCTCCGGCTTGAAGCTCGGTCACGTCAAACCCAAACTCTTGCGCCAGCCCTAGCAACACGGCCGTGCTGATTGGCCTGTTGTTGTTTTCCATCTGATTGAGGTAGGGCAGTGACACCGACAATTTCGCTGCGAAATCCTTTTGTGTCAGACCCACACGACCGCGAAGTTCGCGGAGCTTCGCACCTGCGTAGAGTTTAGGGGTCGCCATCGGAGCCTCGCAATTTGCCTAATTTGCAAACTGCCTTTGCAAATCCAGCAAATCAACCCTCGACCTGACGTGCCCGAACGATGACGAATATCATCGAAATGCAAGCAAGTGCCGAAGTGCTGACCATAACCAATTGAAGGGGAAGGGCACTGTCCCCGCCATCCAGCAATGTGCCTGCGAGTTGAGACAAGACCGCGCCGCCCGTGATCATAATTGCTGCACCAAGTCCGCTGGCTGTCCCTGCTAGGTGTGGTCGGACCGACATTAGACCCACGGATGTGTTTGGCATAAGCAGCCCGTTGCCCAATCCTAGAAAGGTCACAAAGCTAAAGAAAAGAAAGGCGCTGGTGATTCCGGACAGTGTCAGAATGAGCGAGATACCGAGGCCGACAACGGTGATAATTGAACCAGCCAGCGCCATAGCGTTGATCCCAAAACGTTCTGTAAAGCGGCCGGAGATACCATTGCCAACCGCATACCCAATGGCGGGAGCACCTAAAGCAACTCCGCTCCAAAACGGTGTTAATCCAAATACGGTTGCGGAGACATAAGACGCCCCTCCGAGAAGCGCGAAGAAGGCACCGGAACCGAAGGCGGCGGCCGCTGTGTACCCCCAAAATCTGGGTGATTTTAGAAGCTCTGGATAGGTCCGAAGCTGATCGGCAAAACCCATACCGCCGCCACGGACTGTTTCACCAAGATCGAAATAGCACAGCAAAAGAACAGCAATGCCCGCGAACGTTAAGAAGGTAAAAATGGCCTGCCAGCCAAAGGCTTCATCAATCGCTCCGCCAATCATGGGCCCCACCATCGGCACCAAAGCCATGCCCATCGTCACATAGCCGATCATCGATGCTGCTTTTCGTGTGTCGAACATATCGCGTACGATGGCGCGGCTGAGGGAAATGGAGGTCGCCACTGCTGCTTGCAGCAGCCGGAAGAAAAGGAACATTTCGGCAGTGGTGGACAGCATCGCCCCGATCGTCGCCAGAATGAAAATGCTCAAGGACACAAGCACCACGGTTCGTCTGCCAAACTTGTCGCTGATTGGACCGATGACAAACTGAATGACAGCCGTCGCAAGGAAGTAGCCAGAGACGGCCAGTTGCATCGTCGCATAAGACGTCCCGAAATACTCTGTCATCCCGCTGAGTGACGGCAGAAAAATCGACATGTTCAATGCCGAGATCCCAGCCAAGAGGGTCAGCGTTAGAATATGAGGGGGCGACGTTCGATCCAGAAACCGGACCGGATTTAGGGTGTTCATGCCCGAGACCTTAGACCTTTGGTGAGCGATGTCTACCATCAGTTGTATCTTCTTGAATTAGCAGATTTGCAGAAATGCAATCTATATGAGGGCAATATTTGCAAACTTTTCCTTCTCCCAATGTGAGAGCTTTGCTATCTCCCTTTCATTCTCTGGGAGGCCTCCATGAAAGATATCTTGCAAGAACTCGAAGACCGCCGCGCGGTTGCACGCATGGGCGGAGGTGCGAAACGCATCGAGTCTCAACATGCCAAAGGCAAGCTAACAGCTCGTGAGCGCATCGAACTTTTGCTCGATGCTGACAGTTTTGAAGAGTTCGACATGTTCGTCGCGCACCGTTGCACCGATTTCGGGATGGAGCAGCAGCGCCCACCCGGCGATGGTGTTGTGACAGGGTGGGGCACGATCAATGGACGTATGGTCTATATGTTCTCTCAGGACTTTACGGTATTTGGTGGGTCTCTGTCTGAGACGCACGCTCAGAAGATTTGCAAGATCATGGATATGGCGATGCAGAACGGCGCGCCCGTCATCGGCATCAACGACTCTGGCGGTGCTCGTATTCAAGAAGGCGTCGCCTCGTTGGCGGGCTATGCCGAAGTGTTCCAACGCAACATCATGGCCTCCGGTGTTGTGCCTCAGATTTCTGTGATCATGGGACCTTGTGCTGGTGGGGCGGTTTACTCGCCAGCGATGACCGACTTTATCTTCATGGTCAAAGACAGTTCGTACATGTTCGTCACTGGCCCAGACGTGGTGAAAACCGTGACCAATGAGGTGGTTACGGCTGAAGAGCTCGGCGGCGCATCGACCCACACGAAAAAATCCTCCGTCGCGGACGGCGCGTTTGAAAATGACGTCGAAGCCCTCGCCGAAGTGCGCCGCCTGGTGGATTTCCTACCGCTCAACAACCGCGCTAAGCCGCCGACGCGCCCTTTCTTTGATGACGTAAATCGGATTGAGGACAGCCTTGATACGCTGATCCCTGATAATCCGAACACCCCATACGATATGAAGGAATTGATCCTGAAACTTGGGGACGAGGGCGATTTCTATGAAATCCAAGAGGATTTCGCCAAGAACATCATCACAGGATTTGTGCGCCTTGAAGGATCAACCGTCGGCGTCGTGGCCAACCAGCCGATGGTGCTAGCAGGATGCCTCGACATTGATAGCTCTCGCAAAGCAGCGCGTTTTGTGCGGTTTTGTGATGCCTTCGAAATCCCAATCCTGACGCTTGTGGACGTTCCTGGCTTCCTGCCAGGCACATCACAGGAATACGGCGGCGTCATCAAACATGGCGCGAAACTGCTCTTTGCCTATGGCGAAGCGACCGTGCCAAAGGTCACAGTCATCACCCGCAAAGCTTACGGCGGCGCGTATGACGTGATGGCGTCAAAGCATCTGCGTGGTGACTTCAACTACGCATGGCCCACAGCCGAGATTGCCGTGATGGGCGCGAAAGGTGCGACAGAGATCATCCATCGCGCTGACCTTGGCGACGAAGAAAAGATCGCACAGCATACGCAGGATTATGAAGACCGCTTTGCAAACCCGTTTGTGGCCGCCGAAAAGGGCTTCATTGACGAAGTGATCATGCCGCATTCAACCCGTCGCCGTGTGTGCCGCGCTTTCGCATCTTTGCGTGGCAAATCGCTCCAGAACCCTTGGAAAAAGCATGACAACATCCCGCTCTAAACTGAGCATTGCGGCGATGACATTTGCCGCTTTTTCAACGCCAGCATTGGCCCAATCCGTACCGGTCCCCTCCGGCACGGAGATGGAGTTGTTTGACGTAATATTCGAAGAAAACCCGTCTGTCGGTAGATTCAGATTTATTGTGCCCGCAATCGCTCCAGAAGGGCTGGCGCTTCAATTCGAAGATGTGATGGATGACATTGACTACCTGTGCGATGCGGTCGTGCTGCCCGCGCTAAACTTAAACGGACAGAAGACGGACCTGGTTCTCATCTCCTTGTCTGAGCAAGAAATCGCCTTCGGAGAGATCGATGCGGATGTGACCCAGTACTTTCAGTCCTTCCAAATCATCGACAACACCTGCATCTGGGAGGCGTTCTGATGTTGCGTCAAATTCTTGTGTCGATTCTACAGACTGGTGCGGTTGAGTCACAGTCGAATGTGTCCGATTTCCATAGTGCTGAAACAAATGCGTTTTCTGCTATTTTGCCCTCAATACAAACAAAAACAAATGGGCTGACCGGATCAAAAAGCCGGCGGCTTGAGGCAGACAGAAGCAGGTCACACAGATGGCAACCGGAACCAAGGCCTTCGTGGTCGCGGCTCTTATGGCGCTTGTCGCGGTTAGCGCAAGCCAGGGTCAGGCACGAAATACCCCAACAGCCGAGCAGGGCGAGGGGGCTTCGGCACATTAATCTTGTCGCGGTGCTTTGATGGAAAAGCACCGCGGTTTCCCAGGGCGTTTGCCGGGTACGGATTTTCAATTCGTCATTCGACGCGCGAACAAAGCTGGCGCGACAAAGCTCATCGCACGAGAACGGTTTTCGGATAGAAAGCCCGCCGATAGGCGTGCCGACACCGGCTTTATGAAAGCTTTATGGGATCACTTCGGCGCCGAACCCTTTATGAGGGGCAACTTAGATGCCGGCCGTTTGTCGTGGCTTTTTGGTCGCGAGGTCGTTCCAGCGGAAGATCCTTTCGATCCAGAATCCTACGATGCTCTTTTGCAAATTGATGAAGACCTCGCACGCGTCAGCTTTCCTGAAGCCATGGGGGAAAAGTGATGCCTCTATTCGGCAAAATGACGCAAAGTCATCTTCAATCTAAGCGGGAATCCGCTCATTTTGGTCAAACCCCTTTGCGCCTCTTTGTTTCGATGGTTCCGGCAGGCAATCTGAATGGATGGGGAAGAGAGAGCAGCAACTCGGAATCCCCATATTGTCAACACCGTTACCCTTCCCCTTGTCGGCCTGTTTTATTTTCAAACAGGCCGACACCCCCCTCTAATTTGGTTGCGGCGGATTGTGGCTCTTTCAGTCTTCAGTCGCTTGCCTTTCTTTCAAAACGAAACAATTCTCGCACCATCGAGGAAACGAAAGAAAGCAGGCAAGAATGCTTAAAAAAACATGGATCATCGCAGCCGCAGCAACCTTCGGTTTGGCTGGCTGCCTTAACACGGATGCAGAACGTGCTGTTGTCGGCGCGGGCGCAGGCACAATCGCTGCGGATATCCTTGGCACAGATCGTGCTGGGACAGCCATCGTCGGTGCCGCAGCCGGCGTCTTCTGCGACGACGCAGGTATCTGCAGCTAACAAAAAACTCCTGCCCAACTGGGCACACAAACCTATCAATCGCCGTGGGAGCAAGTCTCTCGCGGCGGTTTTGCGTTCAAAGGACCCTTTGCATGTTTAAGAAAATCCTCATCGCCAACCGTGGCGAGATTGCTTGCCGAGTGATTAAGACGGCCAAGAAAATGGGCATCCAGACGGTGGCCATTTATTCGGACGCGGACCGGAATGCATTGCATGTGAAGATGGCGGATGAGGCGGTGCATATCGGCCCACCGCCTGCGAACCAGTCCTATATCGTCATCGACAAGGTCATGGACGCCATCCGCCAAACGGGCGCCGAAGCGGTTCACCCGGGCTATGGTTTTCTCTCCGAGAATGCGAAATTCGCCGAAGCCCTAGAGGCCGAAGGCGTTGCGTTCATTGGCCCTCCTAAGGGCGCAATCGAAGCCATGGGGGACAAAATTACCTCCAAGAAGATCGCTCAGGATGCGAAAGTGTCGACCGTTCCGGGCTATATGGGCTTGATCGAAGACGCGGACGAAGCGGTCAAAATCTCCAATGACATTGGCTATCCTGTGATGATTAAGGCCTCCGCCGGTGGCGGCGGCAAGGGGATGCGGATCGCGTGGAATGATCAGGAAGCACGCGAAGGGTTCCAATCGTCGAAGAACGAAGCGGCTAACAGCTTTGGCGACGACCGCATTTTCATCGAAAAATTCGTAACCCAACCGCGCCACATTGAGATACAGGTGCTCTGCGACAAACACGGCAACGGTGTCTTCCTGCACGAACGCGAATGTTCGATCCAGCGTCGGAACCAGAAGGTGATTGAAGAAGCGCCATCGCCGTTCTTGGATGAAGCAACCCGTAAAGCGATGGGCGACCAATCCGTCGCTCTCGCCAAAGCCGTGGGATATTCCAGCGCGGGTACAGTGGAATTCATCGTGGATGGCGACAAAAACTTCTACTTCCTTGAGATGAACACACGCTTGCAGGTGGAACACCCTGTGACGGAGCTGATCACAGGCGTCGACCTTGTCGAACAGATGATCCGTGTGGCTGCGGGTGAAGAACTGCCAATGCAGCAATCGGATCTAACGATCAACGGTTGGGCAATGGAAAGCCGTCTTTATGCCGAAGACCCATACCGCAATTTCCTACCTTCTATCGGTCGCCTGACCCGCTATCGCCCGCCAGCAGAGGTTGCGGGCGGCCCAATGCTCGAGAACGGCAAATGGAACACGCCTGATGGCAAAGCCGGCGCAACGTCAGATCGCCACGCCGTGCGCAACGACACGGGCGTCTATGAAGGTGGTGAGATCAGCATGTTTTACGACCCCATGATCGCCAAGCTCTGCACTTGGGGTAGGGATCGTGCCGAAGCGATTGAAGAAATGCGTCTCGCCCTTGATGGGTTTGAGGTCGAGGGAATTGGCCATAACCTACCGTTCCTTGCGGCGGTGTACGACCACGAGAAATTCACCTCTGGCAATATGACCACCGCCTTTATCGAGGAAGAATACCCGGAAGGCTTTGATGGTGTTGAATTGCCTGACGACGACATCAAACGCATCGCAGCCGCAACCTCGGCAATGCACCGCGTCGCCGAAATCCGCCGCACACGCGTCACCGGTCGGATGGACAACCATGAACGCCATGTCGGCGCGGATTGGGTTGTTACCCTTCAAGGCCAATCTCACGACGTGACTATTGGGGCCGATAAGGCTGGCGCTACGGTTGCTATCGGTGATGACACCTACCGCGTCGAAAGCGATTGGACACCGGGCCAGCCCCTTGCGCGCCTCGATGTCGATGGCACGCCACTCGTTCTCAAAGTGGGCAAAATCCCTGGCGGTTTCCATGTGCGTTATCGCGGCGCTGACCTGAAGGTCCACGTCCGGAGTCCGCGTCAGGCGGAATTGGCTAAGCTGATGCCAGAGAAACTGCCGCCGGATACATCCAAGATGCTGCTATGCCCAATGCCGGGCCTGATCGTCAAAGTGGACGTCGAAGTCGGCGACGAAGTGCAGGAAGGCCAAGCGCTTTGCACCGTCGAAGCCATGAAGATGGAGAACATCCTGCGCGCGGAACGCAAAGGTATCGTCTCCAAGATCAACGCTGGCGCAGGCGACAGCCTCGCCGTTGACGATGTGATCATGGAGTTTGAATGACCTATTGGGTCACAACACCCCTACGGTCGCGGATTTCCTGCTGGCGCAACGGCATCTTGTCGATGGAGCGTGAAATCTCGCGTACATCCCAAGGTGCGGGTTTGCGCAGCTTGATCTGGCCGTCCTTGCCAACGATGGCGAGCATAAACGCCCGTGGCCGGAACCGCGTACGCAGATCGCTGCGCACATCAGGATCGGTGTCCGTGATCAAAATGACATCGCGGGTCGCGAGTTCGTCAGCTTCAGAAATCAGCAAATCCAACTGGCGCCTGAACTGTGGCTCAAACTCGGACTCACCAAACACGATGATCGGCCGTGCGATCCAACGCAGCTCATCCAAGTCGACCTCCGATGCATCGAATACCTGTGTACGGTCTTCGTTCCAGCGGTCTACCAAACTCTCTTGTGCTGCCGCTGGTCCCGCCAGCAGTGCCGCACCGATCATCGCGAATAAAACTTTCATAACCAAAGATATAGGATCGATTTCCGGCTTTGCTAAGCCCGATCTTACTCAAAGCGGCCAAATCACGCATTTGGCATAAGCGGAGCCTGATATGACTGACAAAACCAAGTGGGAAGAATTGGCCGAAAAGGAACTGCGAGGGCGTCCGTTGGACGATCTGACGTGGAACACGCTCGAAGGGATCCCAGTTAAGCCGCTCTATACGGCAGAAGACACGGCGGACTTGCCGCATATGGGCGGGATTCCGGGGCAGGAGCCTTACACACGCGGCGTGAAGGCCACGATGTATGCAGGCCGCCCTTGGACGATCCGTCAATACGCTGGGTTTTCCACGGCGGAAGAATCCAACGCTTTCTACCGCAAAGCGCTCGCTGCCGGTCAGCAGGGTGTTTCCGTCGCCTTCGACCTTGCAACACACCGTGGTTACGACAGCGACCACCCGCGTGTTGTAGGCGATGTGGGCAAAGCGGGCGTTGCCATCGATAGCGTCGAAGATATGAAAATCCTCTTTGACGGTATCCCGCTCGATAAGGTGTCTGTTTCCATGACGATGAATGGCGCGGTGATCCCGATCCTTGCCAACTTTATCGTCGCGGGGGAGGAGCAGGGACATGACAAATCTGTTCTCGCGGGCACGATTCAGAACGACATTCTGAAAGAATTCATGGTCCGCAACACCTACGTCTACCCGCCGGAGCCGTCGATGCGGATCATCGCGGATATCATCGGCTACACCGCTGATCACATGCCGAAATTCAATTCGATTTCGATCTCCGGTTACCACATGCAAGAGGCCGGCGCGAACCTTGTTCAAGAACTTGCCTTCACAATCGCCGACGGTCGCGAATACGTGCGCACAGCCATCAACGCAGGTATGGATGTCGACAAATTCGCACCACGCCTGTCGTTCTTCTTTGCCATTGGCATGAACTTTTTCATGGAAGCTGCCAAGCTCCGCGCCGCGCGCCTCCTGTGGTCCCGCGTTATGGAGGAATTCAATCCGCAGAACCCGAAATCCTCCATGCTGCGGACCCACTGCCAGACTTCCGGTGTGAGCTTGCAAGAGCAAGACCCGTATAACAACGTTGTTCGCACAGCCTATGAGGCGATGGCGGCGGCTTTGGGCGGCACGCAATCGCTTCACACCAACGCTTTGGACGAAGCCATAGCGCTCCCCACAGAATTCGCTGCGCGCATTGCTCGGAACACGCAATTGATCCTGCAGGAAGAGACCGGCGTTACAAACGTCGTCGATCCCCTCGCAGGTAGCTACTACGTCGAAAGCCTTACCCATGAACTGGCCGAAGCCGCCTGGAAGCTCATCGAAGAAGTGGAAGAAATGGGCGGTATGACCAAAGCCGTGGCCTCCGGCATGCCGAAATTGCGGATCGAAGAAAGCGCTGCGACCCGCCAAGCCAATATCGACCGCGGCACAGAGGTTATTGTCGGCGTCAACAAATACCGACTGGCCGAGGAAGAGCCGATCGACATCCTCGATATCGACAACGCCGCCGTGCGCGACGCGCAAGTTGCGCGGATCGAAAAAACCCGTGCTGAGCGGGATCAGGCGGCATGCGATACGGCCCTCGACGAAATTACTCGCCGCGCTAATGAAGGCGGCAATCTACTCGAAGCGGCAGTTGAGGCGTCTCGCGCCCGCGCCACAGTGGGAGAAATCAGTATGGCAATGGAAAAGGCATTTGGCCGCCACCGTGCGGAAGTCAAAACGCTCGCCGGAGTCTATGGCGCGGCCTACGAAGGTGATGAAGGTTTTGCAGCGATCCAGAAATCGGTGGAAGACTTCGCAGAGGAAGAGGGCCGTCGCCCTCGGATGCTGGTCGTCAAGATGGGCCAAGACGGCCATGACCGCGGTGCCAAAGTGATCGCAACCGCCTTTGCCGACATCGGTTTTGACGTCGATGTCGGGCCACTCTTCCAAACCCCAGAAGAAGCCGCGCAAGATGCTGTCGATAACGATGTCCACGTTATTGGCATCAGTTCCCAGGCAGCAGGTCACAAAACGCTCGCGCCCAAACTTGTCGAAGCTTTGGAAGCGGCAGGCGCTGGCGACATCCTCGTCATTTGCGGCGGCGTCATCCCACAGCAGGATTACCAGTTCCTCTACGACTCGGGCGTAAAGGCGATCTTCGGCCCAGGAACAAACATCCCAGCCGCCGCTGAAGATATTTTAAAATTGATCAGAGAAGCACGGAGCTAAAGCTCTTTCATCTCGGCAAGAAAACTCCTGCCAGAGGCAAAAAGGGGCGCATGAGCGCCCCTTTTTCTTATTCTGCTGGTTGAGCAACCGGCTCTTCATTTTGTGCCGGAGAACTGGCCATCATCAAGGCCGCGTAGCCCAAAATGCCGGAAATGATGGAACCGGTAAGAACGCCCATGCGGACTTGGTTCATCATCGCCGCGTCTTCAAAGCTCAAGCTGCCGATGAAGAGCGACATGGTGAAGCCGACACCGGCTAGGCACGATATACCGTAAATATGTAGCCAATTCGCACCATGCGGTAGCTTTGCAACCCCGAGCTTCACTAAGGCAAATGTCATACCGAAGACACCCACTTGCTTACCCACCAAGAGACCAAGCGCGATCCCCAATGGGAGCGGGTCGAGCAGATCGGCGAAGGACATACCTGTCAGAACAACTCCGGCGTTGGCGAAGGCAAAGACGGGCACGATGAAGTATGTCGACCATGGGCTGACCGCATGTTCCAAGGAGTGCAGCGGGCTTTTGCCCCACCGATCCACGAGCGGGATACAGAACGCCGTCACAACGCCTGCAAGTGTTGCGTGCACTCCAGAGCGAAGAACGAGGAACCACAGGACCACACCGAGCATCAGTGTAGCACCTTGCCTATGGCTTCCGCGCAGGTTGAGGGCGATCATCAGCGACAATGGGAGGAGCGCCCAGATCAGATATTCAACCTGCAGCTCTGCTGTGTAGAAAAGGGCGATGATGATAATCGCACCCATGTCATCCAAAATAGCGAGGGTCAAAAGGAAGACCTTAAGTGAGGTTGGCGCGCGGCTGCCCACCAACGCTAGCAGTCCCAGAGCAAAAGCAATATCGGTCGCTGCTGGAATAGCCCAGCCGCTCAAGCTGGGTAGACCCCAGTTGAACCAAATGAAGACAATTGCAGGAACGGCCATACCACCAACGGCGGCCATGCCCGGTAAAACAACATCGCGCGGGTTCTTCAGTTTACCTTCCATCAATTCGGCTTTGAGTTCCAAGCCAATCAGGAAAAAGAAGATCGCCATCAACCCGTCGTTGATCCAAAGGATCAACGGTTTCTCTAACCCGCGACCGTCGTAAGTAACAGCGAGATACCCGCCGAGGATTTCATTGTAGACCGGCGCGAGGGCCGAGTTTGCGACAATCATCGCGGCGACGGCGCACGCCATCAAAAGCACGCCGCCAAATGCTTCATGTTTGAAAATACGTTCGAAAACAGCGGGGAGGGCCATATCGTTCCTAAATTAAAGTTGACGTTATTTGTCAGATAGCTTGAAAACCCCTTGCATCAAGCAAAATCGGTCGGTTTGGTGGCGCTGAAACGCGTTATTCTGAGGCCCCGAATGCTACATCTCGATCACATAGCTGTTGTTGCGGAAAATCTGGAAGATGGGCGGCGATGGGTCGAGGGAATTTTGGGTGTCCCACTTCAACAAGGCGGTAAACATGACCGCTTCGGTACACATAACTATCTCTTGGGTCTTGGGCCAGATTTGTACTTTGAAGTCATCGCCAAAGATCCAAACGCTGCACCTACTGGACGACCAACTTGGTTTGGATTGGATCACTTCCGCGGGGCACCTCGCTTGGGGAACTGGATTTGCAGCGCCGACGACTATGACGCAGCGCTCGATAGTGCTCCGAAGACCGTGGGCCCAGCTCTGTCGCTGTCTCGCGATGATATCACTTGGCAGCTGACTGCGCCGGACGATGGCAACCTTCCCTTTGACGGGGCATTTCCGTCGTTGATCAGATGGGGGGAGGGCGTAGTTCCCCCTCCCGCGAAGCTACCTGACCAAGGCGTCCGCCTCACAAAATGGGAAGTCCATCATCCAAAGGCATCGGACATTGCCAAACAGGTTACGATGGTTGATGACCGTGTTGTTTGGGTCGATGGTCCACAGGGGTTTCGCGCTGAGTTTGATACGCCGGCAGGTACGAAGGTTCTCACGTGATCCGCGCGGCTCTGCCAGAAGACGCCGCCGAGATCGCAGCGATTTGGAATCCGATCATTCGCAATACGCTCGTCACCTTTACGACGGAAGAGAAGTTGGAAGCGGATCTCGCCTCATTGATTGCCGAAAAATCCGCTTCGGGTCAGAGCTTTCTGGTCTTTGAGGAGGCTCGAAAGGTAATCGGCTTCGCAACCTACGGCCCATTTCGAGGCGGCCCCGGCTACAAACACACTGCCGAACATAGCGTTATCCTTGCGCCTTCCGCTCGTGGACGGGGTGTCGGAAAAGCGCTAATGAACGAGCTCGAAAGGCATGCAAAGCGTGCCGAAATTCACCAAATGATCGCAGGCATAAGCTCAGCGAACTCGCAAGGAATCCAGTTTCACAAGGCAATCGGATATGAACAAGTCGCCACTCTTCCCGAAGTCGGGCGGAAGTTTGATCAATGGCTTGATCTCGTTCTAATGCAAAAACGCCTCTGACATTTCCAGAACTGTTCGGGTAGGATCACGCCATGTCAATTTGGACTCGCATATCCGAAGCTCTTTCCGCGCTCGCCGCAGGCGAAGGGCTGTCTGCCGTTTTTGATAAGCTTCGGACATCGCCGGAAAAAACCGTTGCGTTTACGATTGCTGTCATCGCGCTTGGCGCCAAAATGGCGAAGGCGGACGGTCATGTGACGCGGGACGAAGTCACCGCGTTCCGTGAAATCTTTCACATCCCCAAATCGGAAGAAGCCAATGCCGCACGGCTCTTCAATATGGCCCGAACGGATGTAGCGGGTTACGATGTTTATGCGCGCCGCATCAAAGCCATGTACGGCGAAGATGACTCCGCCCTGTGCGATCTTATGGAAGGCCTTTTCCACATCGCGATGGCGGATGGAGAGTACCACCCCGGTGAGGATGCGTTTCTTCATAACGTCTCCGATATTTTCGGGTTTGATGAGCGCCGTTTCGTCCGCATCCGCGCGCAATTTGTTCCTGATGCCGAACGTGATCCTTATGACGTCTTGGGCGTTGCCCCCGAAATGCCGATTGCCGACATCAAAAAGGTATGGCGTCAGCGCGTGATTGAGACGCATCCAGATCAGCTTATCGCTAGGGGCGTCCCAGAAGAGGCGTTGAAAATAGCTGAAAAACGGATGATCCAAATCAACCGAGCATGGGAACAGATCTCGGAAGCGCACGCTTGAGGATCGCAACCTATAACGTCGAATGGTTCAATCGTCTCTTCAAAGATGATGGCACCCTCATAAACGATGGTAGCTGGTCTAGTCGTTGGAACGTAACCAAGGCGCGCCAGACAGAGGCGCTTGGGATGGTGTTTTCCAAGATGGATGCTGATGCCGTCATGATCATCGAAGCACCAGACAGCAGCCCTCATCGCGACGGTGTGGTCGCTCTTGAGACTTTTGCAAAGGCGTTTGGGCTGCGCGCTAACAAAGCAATGATCGGCTTCCCTAATGATACGCAGCAAGAAATTGCATTGCTTTACGATCCGCAGATTATGCAGGTCACGCACAAGCCGCTTGCTGATCCCGAACGAGCTCCACGGTTTGACCAAGATTTCTTGCTTGACGTTGACGTCGACGCCAAACCTGATCCCATACGTTGGTCAAAGCCTCCCTTAGAAATCGAAGTTACTCTGCCAAACGACAAGCTGCTCCACCTGATTGGCGTTCACGCAAAGTCGAAAGCGCCGCACGGCGCGACAGAGGAATCCGAGGCGATCCGCATTTCGATCGAGAACCGACGGAAGCAATTGGCGCAGTGTATTTGGCTTAGGCGACGGGTGCAGGCTCACCTGAGTAAGAGCAATCCTCTGATAGTGCTTGGTGACTTTAATGACGGACCGGGCCTCGATGAATATGAAAAACTCTTCGGACGGTCAGGTGTCGAGATTGTTTTGGGCGAGGAAGCACGAAATAAACTTTTCGATCCGCACGCCCGTATGGTTCTAGGCAGCAAATTTGGTGCTAAGCCATCCACCGCGCGGTTTCGGCGGCAAGATGGCCCTTTTTTGCAGGCATTGCTCGACTACATCATGGTGTCCGAAGACCTGATGAGCCATCAACCAAACTGGCAAATTTGGCATCCATTTGACCATCCAGCGTGCTTTGAAGATGTGACTTTACGCGACGCATTACTCGATGCCTCAGATCACTTTCCGGTTGTTCTGGACATCGCTCTCTAGATCGCAGGTTGGATTTATGATACCTTCCTGCGTATGAAAAAAATCGCTCTCGCCTGTCTGATTGCTACGCTTGCAGCCCCGGTTTCCGCCGAAGATGAGGGAACCAGCCTCATGGAAGAGGGGATGCAGATGATCCTGCGCGGATTGGTGCAGGAGATGGAGCCCGCCATCGATGACATCCAATCGATGATGAAGGAATTTGGCCCGGCGATGGACGAATTCGCTGACGAATTGGGTCCTGTGTTAGCGGAACTCCTTAAGAAAGCCGACAGCTTGACTCACTACGAGTCGCCTGAGCTTTTACCGAATGGCGATATCATCATCAGACGACAGCCAGATGCGCCGCCGTTTGAACCGGATGATGAAAACAAAGAGATCGAGCTTTAGCGTTTGCTGAATTTGACTTGCGTTTCGCAGTCCAGCGCGTCACCCAACGCTTGAAAGCGCGACTGAGCGACCTCGCCATAAAGCGGTTTTGCGATCTTCGACAGGTGAAGGGTCAGTTGTTTAGATTTGGATTTGTACTTTAGGCGGCCAGGTAATTCGTCGCCCGTGAGCCAAAGCATCGCCCCAAATCTCATTGCCGTTCCCAATATCACAGCCTCGCGTCGCTGAGCGGGCGACAAGAGCGTGAACAGATTTTCAAACGGCGTATTCTCAGTCTTATTCGTATAACGGGTCAGAAGCGCCAGCCCGAGCAAGACACGTTCGCTGTGCTTCAAACCACCAAGGTTGGCGCGGGTCGCGTTATCGAACGTCACTTCGGCGCGGTAATCGGGATGCGCACGCCAACTCACATCATGCAAATGACACGCGGCTTGAATGATCCGCCGTCTTTGCCAACCGGCGCGCGGGAAAAGTGGCATCACAAAATCATATAGCTTGCGGCCAAAACCGGGCAGTCGCGCGTCCTTTGATTCAGCAAATCGCGCAGCCTCGATCAAAGGGTCCAATGCTCGCAATTCATCTGGCATCTGCTCATAGAGCATCCCCTCGCGAATGCCATAAGATGACACCGCGACGTCCTTCGGCTTGAATCGTCGGATCAACTCGTTCAGGACAATAACGGCCTGCGGAACCAGCGACATGCGCGCCTCAGAAATTCCGCACCGCTTACGTAGATCCTCCAAATCGGACTGCGCAATGTACTTGGCCGTCCGGCTGATGCGCCGCGCTGTCATCCGATATTCATGCAGAACAGTCAGCGGATAGCCACGGCGCTCCATGTCGATCCGTGCGATAGCGCGCCAAGACCCACCGACAAGGAACAACCGCATACCTGATGGCATATCCATCTGCTCATGTAGCTCTTTCATGGTGGACTTTACAAAAGAGGCGCGGTTTTTCTTTCCTTTGATCTCGCGCAGTTTCAAAGGACCAAGGGGAGAGGTCACACGCCGCCCAACCCGACCTTCTGCAAGATCAGCAAGCTCCATACTCGACCCGCCGATGTCGCAAACCAAGCCGTAACTACCAGGCCAGCCCAACAGCACACCTTGCGCCGACAATCGCGCTTCTTCCTCGCCATCGATGATTTGGATTTTGACGCCGGTTTTTGCTTCAACTTCTGCGCAGAAGTCCGGCCCATCCTCCGCTTCTCTCACTGCGGCGGTCGCGACCGTAACCAAAGGGAGAATGCCCATTCCTTCGCCAAGGGCGGCAAAGCGGGCGATTGCGGCCAAGGCCCGTTCGCGACCTTGTGGATTGAGGCGGCCGGTTTCAGACAGGCCTGCGCCCAAGGCACACATGATCTTTTCGTTGTAGAAATATGCGGGACTTCGTGCGGCACCGTCAAATACGACCATTCGAACGGAGTTCGACCCCACGTCGATCACGCCAACACGGCTGAGGCCTTTTGCAAGATCGCTGCTGAACAGGGGCTTTCCAAACAGGCCCCAATCGACATGATCGCCGTCGCTTTGTCCGTCCATGAAATTCCCCGTCCGTTGCGCGCAGTTTGAGCGGGCGGACCCGTTGCTGTCAATCGTCGGTATGCGTCAATCGCGGCACATCTGCAGCCCCTGCAGAGCCACGGCCCGATAGCGACGGGTTTTCCATAAAGAAGCGGTGGCAATTGAAAGCGAAACTGCCATCGGGGACGTCCGCGCGTTTGAAACTTCCGTCGCCTATCATCACCCAACTTTGCGCCACATCGTGCAGGTTCGCAGCCATGATTTGGCTGATGATTTGCGCCTTCACAGTGGCGTTGTTGATCTCAATCAACGTCTCAACCCGCCGGTTCAAATTCCGGCTCATCCAATCTGCAGAACTGATAAAAACGCGAGCCTTTTTGGAGGGAAGGTTCTTTCCGTTAGCAAAGCACACAATCCGCGAATGCTCCAAGAAACGTCCAACAACCGACTTCACGCGGATGTTTTCTGACAACCCAACCACACCGGGCCGAAGCCCGCATATTCCGCGTACCACAAGACTGATCTTCACACCCGCTTGGCTGGCGCTATAGAGCGCATCGATGACGTCCTTCTCGATCAGGCTGTTCATCTTGGCCCAAATCGCGCCAGGTTTACCCGCGCGGGCGTTCTCAGCCTCGTGTTCAATCATCTCGATGAGGTTCTTTTTCATCATCGATGGCGCAATAGCGAGGTTTTGAAGGCCTTCGGGCTGGGCGTAGCCGGAGAGGTAATTGAACACCTTTGTTGCGTCGCGGCCGAGATCAGCATCGCAAGTAAAGAAACTGAGGTCCGTGTAAATCTTCGCAGTAATCGGGTGATAGTTGCCCGTGCCAAAGTGCGTGTAAGTGACGAGCTTATCACCCTCCCGACGCACCACCGTACTGATCTTCGCGTGGGTCTTGTAGTTAATGAAACCATAGACCACATGCGCGCCTGACCGTTCCAAACGGCGCGATTGGCGAATGTTGGCTGCCTCGTCAAAGCGGGCTTTTAACTCAACCAGTGCCGTGACTGATTTCCCGTCTTCAGCGGCCTCGCAGAGCGCTTCGACGATAGGGGAGCGGTTTGATGTTCGATAAAGCGTCTGTTTGATCGCAACAACATCAGGGTCACGCGCGGCTTGGCGTAGGAAGCGCACGACCATGTCGAAGGTTTCATATGGGTGATGCAGCAGCAAATCCTTGTTGCGGATGGCCGCAAACATGTCGCCCTCGAAATCTTGCACCCGCTCTGGTACGCGCGGCGAGAACGATGGCCAAAGGAGGTCTGGGCGTTCATCCAGTACCAGTTCTTTCAGATCAGCCACTCCGATTAGCCCTTCGACCTCGACCACTTCGTCGCCTGTTACACGCAATTCTTGCATGATCAGCTTGGTCAGGGCTTTTGGTGCATTCGCGGACATCTTCAACCGAACCACTTCACCACGGCGCCGCCGTTTCAGCGCCGTTTCAAATTCGCGCACGAGGTCTTCGGCTTCGTCTTCAACTTCCAAATCACTGTCGCGCAATAGTTTGAATGCACAGCTGCCCTTCATCTTGTGGCCAGGATAGAGGCGACTGACATAAAGAAGCAAAAGCTCTTCCAACGGCAGAACGCGAATTTCGCCTTCTCCGGGCAGTCTGACAAAACGGTCGATCTGAGCTGGCACGGGTAGCAGCGCAAAGAGAGGCTTCTTGTCTTTGACCCGCTCAAGCTGCAACGCCAACGCAAACCCTTCGTTTGGGAGGAAAGGGAACGGGTGCGCAGGGTCAATGGCCAAAGGCGACAAAACCGGAAACACGCGATCAAGAAATACGTTCTCAAGGAAAACAACGTCTTCTTGTCCCAAGTCATCCGAAGCTAAAATGCTAATTCCGGCCTCTGCCATTTCTGCGCGAAGCGCTTTCAAGACCTCTTGCTGTCTCGCCATCAACTTTCGAGCATCCGCGTTGATCAGTTCCAACTGCTGCGCTGGTGTCAAACCATCAATGCTGGGATTGGCATTCCCCTCGTGAACAAGTTCTTTCAAACCCGCCACACGGACAGTGAAGAATTCATCCAAGTTGGTCGCGGAAATCGATAGGAAGCGCAGACGTTCCAACAATGGTACGCGAGGGTTTTCGGCCTCTTCCAAAACGCGCCAGTTGAAACCCAGCCAGCTGAGTTCTCGGTTTACGAACCGATTTGGACCAGTAAGGTCCATGTCCAACGTCATTGGGGCCGGGAAAGGCCCTTCTAAGAAATCAGCTTCCATCATAAGGCTTTCTGCGCTGCAAACTATTGCAGTTACATGACAATTATCGCTCGAAACTGGGTTATTTGTCCAGCAAGGCGGCCGCCATCTTCATACTGACGGGTTTCTTTTCTGCCATAGCGGCTCGATCCAGCTGCTCGACGATCTGCCCTGCTGCGACATAGGAGCGATCCATCCGAGTAGCGATATAGTTGATCACTGCCGGACTGGGCATGATCTGTCGGTCTGCGAAGAGCTTGGTAAGGAGAACTTGCAAGAGCGTATCATCGGGTTGATCGATCTGCACGATAGTTGCTGCTTCCATCCGGCTCTTCAGGTCAGGAAGGGTCAGTGGCCAGCGGCTTGGTGCCATGCTGGCTGTCAAAAGCAATGGTACATGCGCAGCTCGTAGATTGTTGTGCATGTGGAACAGAACTTCCTGTTGATCGGGGGGGAGTCGATCTGCATCTTCTACAACCACTGGCGAAGGACCGATGTAGTTTTGCGGTAGGTCCTGAGAGCTAAGAATCTTGGCCCCAGTCTCTTCCGCGAAGATGCGCGACAGATGGCTCTTCCCACTCGCCTTAGGCCCCACCAAAACCAACTTTAACTCAGGCCAAGCCGACGGGTCACGTAGCATCTCAACCGCGTGCTCATTTGGGGGAGCAACAAAGAAATCCTGAGATTTCAGGCCTTCGGTCAAAGGCCAATCGAATACCAATTGATTTGACATGACTTACTTCGAGGTGCCGCGATACAGTCGGCTTTTGCGATATTGGTCCATCGCAAAACGGGCCAAAACACCAAGCATTGCAGCAACTGGAACGGCAACCAGCATCCCAACAAAGCCGAAAAGTGACCCGAAGACGGACAAAGCAAGCAACAGCCAAACAGGATGGAGGCCAATCGACCCACCGACCAACCTTGGTGTGAGGATGTTACCTTCAACGAATTGTCCGAGAAGATAGATCGCAACCACCACACCAATGCGTATCCATTGTGTACCATGGGTGATGGTCTCTCCATCGACGACTTCGGTGTAGCCCCAGAATTGGAACAAGGCCAAACCAATGGCCAAAATACCACCGACGGCTGCGCCGACAAATGGGATAAAGGTCAGAAAACCGGCGATAAACCCAACAAAGATACCATAGTTCAGGCCGACGATTGTGAGGGCGATGATGTAATACAGGCCGAGCAAAATACAGACCGTACCTTGGCCGCGGATAAACGAGGCGAGTGTGTCGTCGATCTCAGAGGCTAGGCGGCGGATTGTTGGTGCGTGATCGCGAGGCAAAAGCTCGTCGATCTTTGCAATCATGCGATCCCAATCAAAAAGCAGATAGACCGTCACAACTGGAACGACGACCAAAAGCACCAACACGTTGATGAAATTAAGAACGTAGGACACGATCCCATTTAGAAGCTCGCCACCGCGTGCCTGCAGCAGATCGCCAATCGTAACAAGTTGACGCCGCACAATACTGTTTTCGTCACTCATTTGAGGAAAACGATCGCTCAACGTAGTTTGAAGGCTCCTAAATGCTTCTGGAATAGCGCCAAGAAGCGAAGTGGCCTGCTGGATCAGCGTTGGAATAAAGAGCAGGATCAAAATGAAGAACAGCAGCAACGCTGCCAACGAAATGATCAGAACAGAAACTGATCTACTGCATCCCACCCTTTCGAGGCGGTCAGCAACCGGGTCGAGGCAATACGCCAAGGCGCCGCCGATTACAAAGGGCAGGAGGACATGACCCAAAGCCCACAAGACAAAAAAGAACACTGCCGCAGCAATGCCCCAATACAAAGCTTGTTGTCTGACTGATAAGTCCATCGTGTTCCCTTGTTATCCGATTAGATGCGCGTTTGGGCGCTCGGGTGCAAGAGAGAATGAGAGCTCAACCGGCAATTGGTTGAGCGTGATGGCCCCAAAACACGTTCAGGGCCACCAAGTGCCTTAGTGGCAAGCTGGGCGAGTGCCTGGGAGTAGTACTTTATCGATGACGTGGATCACACCGTTATCTGCAACGATGTCTGCGATCACCACGTTAGCAACCTCACCTGTCCCGTCAGCGATTGTGACACCGTTACCGGCGTTGATGCACAGTCGCTCACTTTCGAGGATAGGCTTGTAGTAGTTTGCACCTGCTGCAAACATGTTGGACTTCAACACGCGGTCATCCACGTGGTACAGAAGTACGTTGGTCAGTTGGTCTTTGTTTTCAGGCTGCAACAGTGTTTCTACTGTGCCTTCTGGCAATGCTGCGAAAGCTTCGTTTACAGGCGCGTAAACTGTGAAGTTTCCTGGGCCCGCAAGTGTTTCCACCAAGCCAGCAGCCGATACAGCGGCAACCAGTGTTGAGAAACGCTCGTCGCCAGATGCGATTTCAGCGATGGAGGCTGCATTTGCTGCGCCAGCAAAAGTAACAGCCGTAGCAGCGGCCGCGATCATTGTTTTAAATGACATGTGTTCGTCCCTTTTCGATGTAACACCGCTCTCTTCGTCGGCGGCATGTGAAGAGTTACGGGGCGGTCGCGGCATTGGGTCACATGCCTCACGCTCTTGTTAGGAGTGCGAAATCTTTGATCCAAACGCGCTTTTCAAACGTCGCCTCTATTGTCCTTTGGGCAGCACAGCCCTAAACCCAAATGAAATAAAGACATTCAAAGGTCCGATCCCATGCGCATGAGCCGCTACTTTTTGCCAGTATTGAAAGAGACACCACGCGAAGCACAGATCGTGAGCCACCGGTTTATGTTACAAGCGGGGATGATCAAACAGTCGAGCGCGGGTATCTATTCGTGGCTGCCGCTGGGGTACAAAGTGCTCAAGAAGATCGAAGATATCGTGCATGAGGAGCAGATCAAAGCGGGCCATCATCCAATGTTGATGCCAACGATCCAATCTGCAGACCTATGGCGCGAAAGTGGGAGGTATGATGCCTATGGCGCTGAAATGCTGCGGATCACGGATCGTCATGAACGCGATATGCTTTACACTCCGACGGCAGAGGAACTGATCACCGATATCTTCCGTGCCAATGTGACGTCTTACAAAGACCTGCCGCTGACGATGTATCAGATCCAGTGGAAGTTCCGCGATGAAGTGCGCCCGCGTTTTGGCGTTATGCGAGGCCGCGAGTTCTATATGAAGGACGGCTATAACTTCGATCTGACCAAAGAAGACGCGCTTCATGCGTATAACCGCCACTTGGTCAGTTATCTGCGGACCTATGAGCGGATGGGGCTGAAAGCGATCCCGATGCGTGCGGATTCTGGCCCAATTGGCGGAGAGGATACACACGAATTCTTGGTGCTGGCGGAGACAGGCGAGTCAGAGGTGTTCTACGACAGTGCTGTGACCGATCTGACCTTCGGCGATCGCGAGATTGACTACGATGATAAAGCGGCCTGTGCTGCTGTGATGGAAGAATTCACGACAAAATACGCCCGCACCGACGAAACCCATGATGAGGCGCTGTTTAACGAAATTCCAGAAGAACGTCGCATGAAGGCTCGCGGGATTGAGGTTGGTCAGATCTTCTATTTCGGGACCAAATATTCCGATGCTTTGAATGCGGCCGTCGATGATGGGCAGGGGAGTAAGGTCAACGTGCACATGGGTTCTCATGGCATCGGTGTGTCCCGCTTGTTGGGCGCCATCATCGAGGCGAGCCATGACGAAAACGGGATCATTTGGCCCGAAGGTGTGACGCCGTTCCACGTCGGAATTCTCAATATGCGCTCAGGCGATGAAGCAGCGGATGCAGCCTGTGAGGACCTATACAAGCAGATCACAGCACTAGGCTTGGAGCCGCTCTATGACGACCGTGATGAACGGGCAGGGGCCAAGTTCGGCACGATGGATATGATAGGTCTGCCGTGGCGGATCACCGTTGGCCCACGCGGGTTGAAGAACGGTGTGGTCGAAGTCACCTGCCGCCGGACCGGTGAAAGCGAAGAGATGCCGCCAGCGGATGCGGTTGCGAAGATTGCCAAGATTTATGAGGGGATTGCTTAGGCAATTACGCGCCGGGTCACATCGTGATCCGGTTCGCACCCGCCCCCAGGGCGGGTGCGAAATATTGACGTTGCAAACTTGGTGAGGTTGCGCGTTGACGCTCTGGTTTTCTTCTTTGCGACGCCGCCCTCGGGTCGGGTGCGAACCTATTGTAGCGCTCTATTTGGCCCGAATCTCCTTTCGTGCTAACGTTCCGCAAAACAAAGAACCCTGAGCAGGTTTCAAATGATAAAAACACTATGCCTCATCGCTGGGGTCTCTGGCGCCGTTGTGGCGAGCCAGTATCCGGCGTTCACGCAGCAATATATCCAACGTCTTGGCGGGCAGGTGGATGCGCTGACGCAAGTTGTGCTGGACTTCGACCGGTCAGCGGTTGAGGCTGGATTGGGCCGAGAAGAAGCGTTGCAGCAGATGACGGGCACGCCGTTCTTGCAGGCGCGACAAACGGATATGCGTGCGACCTTTGCGCGGCATATCGCGTTGCAGGAGCATTTGAACGTGCTGCGTGCTGCAACACCGTTGGAACGATTGGTCATGCCGCATCGGATCGCTGACGAAGAAACCTTTGCCGCGACGTGGGGCGATTTTTCGCCCGCGCTGCCCGTGACCCGTGCAGGGGCCTATGCAGCGGGGTTTGGCGGCTTTGTCGGCTATGTCGCCCTTTTAGTGCTTCTCACGCCGTTTCGAACACTCTACCGTCGCAAACCTAAACAAGCGCAAACCCATCGCGCGCAACCAGCATTGCGCCCGCCTGAACCGGAGTTTGCGCCACCAGCAAGACCACGTTTGATGGGAGAGACGCGATGACCAAAGCATTGATCACTTGGGGCGGCTGGGACGGGCACCAGCCCGACAAGGTTGCGGCGATCTTTGATAAGATGCTCAAGGCCGAAGGGATCGACACCGAGGTCGTCGACCATTTGGACTGTTTTGATGATCCTGATCTCGGCCGATACGATCTGATCGTACCAATCTGGACAATGAGCGATCTGAGCCGGGAGACGACGGCGAAAGTTGGTGAGGTGATCGCGCGTGGCACGGGGCTGGCGGGGTGTCATGGGGGCATGTGCGATGCGTTCCGTAATTCACCATTGTGGCAGTTTATCACTGGCGCAAACTGGGTGGCCCACCCCGGCGGCGATGGTGTCAAACATAAGGTCAATATCATCTCTGATGATCCGCTTGTGGCGGGCATCGACGATTTCGAGGTTGAGACAGAGCAGTACTATTTGCACGTCGATCCAGCGAATACTGTGCTCGCCACGACGCGCACAGATGCTGTGACGTGGTATCACAGCCCAAACGGCGCTGTGGATATGCCGGTCGCTTGGACCCGGCAATGGGGCCTCGGGCGGGTCTACTATAATTCGTTGGGGCATCAGGCGAATGTTGTGGAGAGCGGACCCGCTTACGAAATGCTGCGACGCGGGTTGGTTTGGTCGGCGCAGAGCAAAGCCTTGGCGGAGGGGCAGGATTTGACCCCTTGGATGGCGGAAGGCAACCACTACTAAGCCTGCGCGCTTGCGTCTGGGGCCTTGGCAGGGTTTAACCCTGAGCGAGCAACCAAACAGCAGGCAGGCATGGCCCAAAGCACAGCCCCGTTTTCGAAATTCGAATGGATGATCGCATGGCGCTATATCCGCGCCAAACGTGCCGAAGGTGGTGTGAACGTGATGACGTGGATCAGCTTGATCGGCGTCACTTTGGCCGTCTTTGCTTTGATCGCTACACTGGCTGTTCGCTCTGGCTTCAGGGCGGAGTTTGTGGACACGATCCTGGGGGCGAATGCCCATGTAACGGTCTATAAACAAACCCAAATCCCGGGCACCAATCAATATACTCGGATCATTCGGGACTACGAAGAGCTCGCCGCTGAGATCGCGCAGGTCGAGGGTGTCACGCGCGCCGCTCCTTTGGTGCGCGGTCAGGTTCTAGGGAACCGAGGCAATCGTAATACTGGCCTTGATCTTTATGGCATCAGCTATGAGGACCTGCTCGGTATCCCTCGGATCGCAGCGCCGCCTGAAAGTATGGGTCAGATTGATCGATTTGACGAAGGGATTGCCATCGGCTCTGGCGTGGCGCGCGAACTGGGCGTCACCATTGGGGACCGCATTCGCGTCATCAGTCCGAATGGCACACGCACAGCCATGGGAACCAGCCCGCGCACCAATGCCTATGAAGTTGTCTACATCTTTACCGCTGGTCGCTTCGACATTGACCGAACCCGCGCGTATCTGCCGATTGCCGAGGCGCAATCGTTTCTCAATAGAGATGGCGTCGCCGATGAAATCGAAGTCATGGTTGAGGAGCCTGATAAGGTTGATGAGCTAGTGCCCGATATCATTGCCGTTGTCGGCGACGGTGCTTTGGTCTGGACATGGCGCGACAGCGCGGGGGCATTCCTGCGCGCACTGACCGTGGAAGACAACGTGATGTTTGTGATCCTGTCGATCCTCGTTTTGATTGCCTCGATGAACATCATTTCCGGCTTGATCATGCTGGTTAAGAACAAGGGACGCGACATTGGAATCCTGCGGACGATGGGGCTGTCAGAAGGATCAATCTTGCGGATTTTCTTTATCTGCGGGGCGGGGATTGGCACGCTTGGCACCATTCTTGGTGTCATTATCGGCTGCCTCTTTGCAATCTACATCGACAGTATTTTCAGCTTTATCAACTACATGTCCGGTGGCGGTGTCTGGGATCCCTCGATCCGTGGGATCTACGCATTGCCTGCCGAATTGCATCTATCGGACGTGCTGAAGGCCGTGGCTTTGTCGCTGAGCTTATCTTGGATTGTCACGATCTTTCCCGCGCGCCGTGCGGCACGGATGAATCCGGTGGAGGCGTTGCGCTATGAGTGAAGTCCTGAAGCTCTCCGGGATCACCAAGTCTTACAACACGGGCAAACCTAACGAGGTTCAAGTGTTGCAAGGGGCGGACCTGACGGTGGCGGAAGGGGAGGTCGTGGCTCTGGTTGCGCCGTCGGGTGCAGGTAAATCAACGTTGTTGCATATCGCCGGACTTTTGGACGTTGCGGACAGCGGGAAGGTGCAGATCAAAGGTCAGGATATGACACTAAAATCCGATCGGAAACGGACGGCGACGCGGCGCGAAGATGTTGGATTCATATACCAATTTCACCATCTCTTGCCGGAGTTTACGGCGTTGGAAAACATTGTGCTGCCGCAGCTTGCGAATGGTGTGTCAGAGCGAGACGCCGAAGCGCGTGCAAGATCGCTGTTGGACACCGTTGGGGTCGGGGAACGCGCAGGCCACCGACCGGCGGCGCTGTCTGGCGGTGAACAGCAGCGCGTGGCGTATTGCCGGGCATTGGCGAATGAACCGTCGCTATTGCTGGCGGATGAACCAACAGGCAACCTTGATCCCGGCACCTCTGATCGGGTGTTTGAGGCGCTGATGTCGCTGGTGAAGGGTACTGGCATGTCCGCATTGATTGCGACGCATAATTTGGAATTGGCAGCACGGATGGGTCGCATGGTGCGGCTAACAGACGGTCGGCTGGTCGAGGAAGGTTAAGGTGCGGCGATGAAAGTTTCTGTCGATGAGATATTTGAAACCTCGCAAGCTGCGCTGCTGAAGCACGGGGCAGGTCCGGCGCAGGCGCGCGCGGTTGCTAAGGCGGTCGCGCGAGCGGAAGCGTTGGGCAATATCATTTGTGGCCTTTATTATGTCGAAAGCTATTGCACGCAGCTAACCTCCGGCCGCGTGAATGGAACGGTCGAGCCGGTGGTGAGCACGCCGCGCGCGGGCTCCATCATGGCGGATGCGCGGTTCGGGTTTGCGCAGCCTGCGTTTGATGCGGGGCTGGAGGCTGCGATTGAAGCCTGTCGCACCAACGGTGTCGCGACACTGTCCGTCGCCCATGCGCATACTTGTACTTCGTTGGGGTACTTCACCGAACAGATCGGGGCCGCCGGGCTGATCGGCATGGGGTTCACCAATGCCTCACCCGTTGTCGCACCTCCGTGTGGGAATAAGGCTGTCATCGGCACGAACCCCTTTGCAATGTCGGTGCCGGGGGATGGTAAGCTGCTGATGCACTTTGATTTTTCGACATCTGCGGTCGCGCTGGGCAAGATCACCATGGCAAAGGCTGCAGGTGAAAGCATCCCCTTGGGTTGGGCTGTCGATGCCGAAGGGCAACCAACGACCGATCCTGAGGCGGCGTTGAGAGGCGCGTTGGTAAGCGCGGGCGGTTACAAAGGCTGGGGCTTTGGCTTGATGGTCGAAATCCTTGCTGCAGGGATGACGGGATCGGTGAATTCGCTTGATGTCTCTGGATTGAAGGTGCCGGACGGGCCACCGCATGGGCTTGGGCAGTTCTATATTCTGATTGATCCGGCGACCCATGGCGATCATTTCGCCGAACGTTTTGCGCGGGTAGCGGAGGCGGTTGCCGCGCAAGAGGGTGCGCGTATCCCGGGGGTGAACCGTGTTGCGATGAATGAGGTTGATGTGCCGGACGCGCTTTGGGATCTGGTCAGTGGATTGGCGGCTTAAGCCTTTTGGATCAATAAGATACCCGATGCCATCAGGGCCAATCCCGCGGCGCGGGTCCAACTTATTTGGATTTGGGTTGCTCCGAAGAGGCCGAATTGATCGATCAAAGCGGCAGCGACGAGCTGACCGATCAGGACCAGAAAGATCGCGTTGCCAAGGCCGATAATCGGCGCGATCCATGTCACCGACAGTAGATAAAACGCAATCAGGCAACCGGCGAAGAACAGATGCTTTGGAGCCAGCGCCAGTTTGCTGACGTTTGCACCGGTGAGCCATGCAACACCAGCCGCGCAGAGGCAGGCGATGGAGAACAGCACTGTTGCCGCCAGAGCAGGGGAATCGATCTCGCGACCTAACTGCGCATTCATCGCGGCGAGCGTTGGCACTCCGACGCCAGCGAAAAACATGATGATGTGGTGATATGTCATAAGCCCCTCCGCTTAACGCACCATGGCTGCATCGCGCGGTGAGGGCAATCAGGTCTTCAGCCGCAGGGCCGACATCAAGTAGATGTTATATTTTTCAAACTGTTCCGCCGTGCGGGTGTTGCCGGTTAGGCGGTCATATAGCTTGGCGCGCCTGCGTTTGGAGAGGATCATTCCCAGCACGCCATGGATCATTTTGCGCGCCACCGGGCGTTTGCTTTGTAGCTCATCATCGAACCGGTCGACCCCGAGGCCAATGACATGAAAGAGGTCTTGTTCGACCTGCACAGAGGGCGCGACGGAGGTCGTGATGTCCTCTTCTGAAAGCACGTCGAAGGCGCAGGTTTCGAGCGCCGCGCGGTAGGCAGTGAGCGCATGGCCCCCGCCCACACGGCTGGTGCGGTTCGGCTGGTAGTAAGCCTCTGTCCGGAAGCAATCCGCGATGATCAGATGGCCATTGGGTTTCAGGAGCGTTGCGACCTTTGGAAAGGAAACCTCCATCGGAATGTACTGAAAACTCTCGGAAAAGAGGCAGAGGTCATAAGTTTTGTCCGTCTCGAACTCTTCGAATTTCAGTTCGTAGACGGTTGCCTCTAGCGCATTCGCGCGGCACCGGTCAGCGAGGTAGGCGGAGGGGATGACGATGTCGACTTGGTGCCCAAGCGCGATAAGTTTCTTGGCCGTCTCCCCCGCGCCGCCGCCGATGTCGAGGATGCGCAGCGGGCCTTTGGGCAGGAGTTCAAAGAGCTTGTCGGTATAGGCCTCTTGTGCAGGGCCAACGTGGGCGGCGCAGATGTCGAGCCCGTCCCAGATGCCGTAATGCAGATTTTCCTTGCCCGTCAGAAACTTAATCGCCGCCAGACCAATATCGAGGCCCACGGCACGCGTGTCGATTTTCTTGCTCAAGTGTTTGTCCTCATCCCCGCAGGCGACGCTAGGGCAGCAAAGAGTTTCGATCAAGGCATTCCGCGCAACGGTCGGTAAAAGACATTAACGTTGGGTTACTCGGCCAGTAACCCGCATAACGACCGCTAATCTGTCTCACTTTAGCTTCAATTCGTTCCTATCTCTGTCCTCAAGATTATTGAGGCACCGGACTCTGAAGATTTTGAAAACCACAGCTATGGTCGCAACTTGCGCGGCGCTTGCGGGCTGTATGACATCCACGCCTCCGGAGGATGATCCGGCACCGACAAATGACCCAGATCCGATGCCTTCGACGGAGCCCACGCCCTCGACAGAACCGACGCCTGCGCCGGAAGGCGACATTGGGTCTAATGGACTGCCCTTTGCATCGGCTCAGGAATTGTCGGCACTGCCTGCTGGCACGATCATGACGCTGAGCATGCGCCGGTTCGCGAATGTTCAAGGCTCTGATACTGCGCGTGTTGAGGATGCGCCGATCCGCATTGAGGTTGTTGAGCCTGTCAGCGGGTCGTCAAATGGGCTGCTGAATGTGACCTTGGATGATGGCACCTTTCAAATCCCGATCGTTGGAAATGCAAACGACCTCACCGGAGCCGATGGGACGGTTTATGATTTCTATGAATTTCTGAGAGGGGACTACACTGGCATTTACAGTGTCTATTCCGAGGCGGATCGGCTCACGCCGGTTAATGGCCAGTTGAACGGCGAAGGGGGTGCTGTTGCTCGGCTTGGAAACGCGGCCGTCTGTGATGGGAACGTTGACGGGTAAGGCGAGCTATACAGGCCAATTCAACGGCGGCGGCGGTCTATTTGACGAAAGTGGGGATTTCGTGCGGGACGGGCGTGAGGCGCAAGGAAATATTACGCTGGATATCAATTTCACCGATCAAATGGTCTCTGCCGATTTGGAGGGGGAGCTTGATGGCGCGACCGACTTTGTGGGCAGCGTGGCCAGTATGGAGATTGATGGCAATGGCTATTCCGGTGCTCTTTTGACGGAGTGTGAGAGCGGCATTACCTGCACGTCGAATTCCATGCTGAGCGGGAATTTCTTTGGCCCCGCTGCGGAAGAGGCGGCTGGGCATATCGATTTCGATGTAACCATCTCCGTCGATGCGGATGGGGAAGAGCGACGGTATTTGGGTGTGTCTGCCTTTGCGGCGGGGGATGCGTTTGAGCATGCAGATTTATCACCGGGTGGGGGGAGTGGCCCTCCACCGTTGCTACCTGCGCCTCCGGGTTCCTAGGGGCTTTGTCCGCGAAGTTCTTTATCTTTCAAGGTAAAACGAGTTGAACCTGCGCATCGCCTTGTAAGACCGGATAGGGCGAGGGATTGGGATGCGCTCGGTCAGCCGGTTCGCTATCTAGCCTCTTGCCCTGAACAAAAGCCCCGCCCGGCATCGCCGGGCAGCGCCCGGACCTCCCCCCGAGGGGAGGGCGCTAAAGCACCCACCCCTGAGGTCCGTGCGATGCCCTTTTGTCTCAATCCATCAGGGTAGGGTCTTCAGTTTTTGAAAAATCCGGCAAAGCAGCGAAATACATCTTGGCATAGTTGGTTTGGATTCTGAGCACATCCTGCGAGTTCTCAATGTGGTATTCCCAATGTGAGACGATGCGGTCAAACAAATCTGCTGTTGACCTGACAACACCAAGTATGTTGCTAAAGTTTGTAGTTGGTTCTGTATCGGGTCCCAAAAGTTTTAGACGATCTCGTGATACCGGTAGTGAGTGGGCCAAAAAATTCAGTCCTGAATGCTCTAATATGCCGAAACTCAAGACTGTTCTGAATGTTCTCGGCAGTTATCCGACTTGTCTCCACATCAGCAGCCAGCGAACCTATCTGAAGATATTCCGCTGGCCAATCAGGATAGTATTGCCTGCAAAGTTGCTCAATTTCACTTGTGTGAGGTGAAATTGTAGCCATAATTTCTTCTGGAAGAGATTTGTGAGGTTCATTCTTTCGCTCCCAAATTCGGCATATCCCCAATATACAAAGATGGGCCATCCCTTTGGTTTGTAGAGCTACAGAATGACCAGCAAATGAGTCTACGATTTTATCTTTGACAGGGATAGTTAAGGATGCATCTAGGTAACCAGCGTAACCGAGCGTCTGCCGAAGTGATGTGCGCAGCCGGCCTATTTTGTAGACTATCTCTGGGTTAAGTTGATCGATACTGCTTCGCAGATCATCGCTCAAACATCCAACTCTTCAACAAACCGGGCGTTCTCCTGAATATACTGGAACCGCAGCTCTGGCTTCTTACCCATCAACCGCTCAACCAAATCCCCCGTTTCCCCCGGCATCTCGTCGTCAATCGACACCCTAATCAACTTCCGCGTCGCGGGGTCCATGGTGGTGTCTTTGAGGTCCTTGGCGTCCATCTCTCCCAAGCCTTTGAAGCGCTGGACGTCGATTTTGCCTTTGCCGCCCAAACCCTTCTCCATCATCAGGTTTTTCTCCGCGTCGTCAGCCACATAAAGCCGTTTCGCGCCTTGGGTCAGGCGGTAGAGGGGCGGGCAGGCCAGATACAGATGGCCTGCGTCGATCATCGGGCGCATTTGGGTGAAGAAGAAGGTCATCAGGAGCGAGGCGATATGCGCGCCGTCGACATCCGCGTCGGTCATGATGATGATCTTGTCATAGCGCAGATCGTCGACGTTGAAGCGGGTGCCAAGGCCGACGCCGAGCGCTTGGGTCAGGTCGTTGATTTCCGCGTTGGAGCCGAGTTTTGAGGAGGCCGCGCCGAGAACGTTCAGGATTTTGCCGCGCAGGGGCAGGAGGGCTTGGGTTTTACGGTCGCGGGCCATTTTGGCGGAGCCGCCCGCTGAATCGCCCTCGACGATGAATAATTCCGTGCCCTCGCGTGTTGAAGAAGAGCAATCCACCAGTTTGCCGGGAAGACGTAGTTTCTTAGTGGCGGATTTGCGTTGTGTTTCCTTCTCGGCCTTGCGGCGCAGGCGCTCTTCGGCCCTCAACACGAGGAAGTCGAGGATCGCGCCTGCGGATTTCGTGTCGGCGGCGAGCCAGTTGTCGAAATGATCGCGCACAGCACCTTCGGTCATTTTCTGTGCGGCCTCGGTGGAAAGGCGGTCTTTGGTTTGGCCGACAAAGGCCGGTTCGCGGATGAAGCAGCTGACGAGGGCGCAGCCGCCGGAGATCAGGTCTTCGCGCGTGATGGAACCGGCTTTCTTGTTGTTGACCAGCTCGCCATAGGCCTTGATGCCTTTCAGGATCGCGGCCCAGAAACCGGTGACATGGGTGCCGCCTTCGGGCGTGGGGACGGTGTTACAGTAGGATTGGATGAAGCCGTCGCGGGAGGGGGTCCAGTTGATCGCCCATTCGACCTTGCCGGGTTCGCCGAACTTCTCTTGGAAATCCACGGTGCCGGAGAAGGCATTGTCGGCGTAGGTGGTCGCGCCGTTTAGCGTTTCCTTGAGGTAATCCGAGAGGCCGCCGGGGAAGTGGAAGGTGGCTTCTGTCGGGGTTTCGCCGTCGTCGATGGCTGATTTCCAGCGAATTTCGACGCCGGAGAAAAGGTAGGCCTTGGAGCGGATGGATTTGAAGAGGCGTGCGGGTTTGAAACGGTGGTGGCCGAAGATTTCCTCATCCGCGTGGAAGGTGACAGTCGTGCCGCGGCGGTTGGGGGCAGAGCCAATTTTCTCAACAGGGCCAAGCGGGATACCGCGAGAGAAGCGTTGTTCGACCAGCTCCTTGTTGCGGGCAACTTGGACGACCATGCTATCCGACAGCGCGTTCACCACGGATGCGCCGACGCCGTGCAGACCGCCGGAGGTTTGGTAAGCTTTGCCGGAGAATTTGCCACCCGCGTGGAGGGTGCAGAGGATCACCTCTAACGCAGATTTGTCGGGGAATTTCGGGTGCGGGTCGGTGGGGATGCCGCGGCCGTTGTCGCGGATGGTGATGGCGTAATCGGCGTGAAGTTCGACCTCGATCCGGTTGGCGAAGCCGGCGACGGCTTCGTCCATTGAGTTATCGAGAACTTCGGCGACCATATGGTGCAATGCCCGTTCATCGGTGCCGCCGATATACATACCGGGGCGTTTCCGAACGGGTTCCAGTCCTTCAAGGACTTCGATGCTGTCGGCGTTGTAATCGTCGTTACCACCGCCGTTGAATAGGTCGTCCGCCATACCGCTGCTCTTTTTGTTGTTTGGCCCAGTATGACAGGGCCAAACGGCAGGGGGAAGGCGATTTTGTTAAGCTACTTCATGTGTCTTTGCTGGAAAACGAGTTAACGGCTTACCTGATGAACCCCGGCGCGGCGCACGAAACAGCCCGAAAAACCAACGACGATCTTCGAAGTGGGTACGGGCAAATGTCATGTGTGTCTCCCAGGTGACTTGGTTATGGTTAAGAGAAAACCAATGGAATGTGGCTGAAATTGGAAGAATCCGCGGCCAGGGGTTTCCAATCTGTCAAAATCACCGATTATCTTAGAAAAGGAGGCAGATATTCGCGTTGTGTTTACAGGTGGCAGCGGTAAGGCTGGTCGCCATGCGATAACAGTTTTGCAAAATCAGGGTCATCGTGTCCTAAACTTGGACAAAGTGCCGTCGGGCCTCGAGGTGACCGAATTGCTGGTTGATTTGACCGATTCTGGTCAGGTGATCGGCGCGATGTCGCAGTTCACCGACTTTCCTGAGTTGGATGAGGGCACAGGGGTACCGCGTTATGATGCAGTCGTGCATTTTGCCGCCGTGCCGCGGGTGATGATCGGCACCGATGGAGCCTGTTTTGAGGCGAATGTGCTTAGCACCTACAATGTGATCGAAGCGGCGGTGAAGCTGGGGATTCCAAAGGTCATTTTTGCCAGTTCGGAGACGACATACGGTGTTTGCTTTGCCGATGGTGAAGTGAAGCCGGAGTATGTGCCAATTGATGAGGACCACCCGACGGTGCCGCATGATAGTTACGCCATGTCAAAGGTCTGCAATGAGGTGACGGCGAAGTCGTTTCAAGCGCGCACGGGGATGGATATTTACGGCCTTCGGATCAACAACGTGATTGAACCGCATGAATATGCGGAAATGTTCCCGCCGTTTATGGAAGATGCGGCGCTGCGGCGGCGCAATATATTTGCCTACATCGACGCCCGCGATTTGGGTCATATGGTCGATTGCTGCCTCAAGACGGATGGATTGGGTTATCAGGTTTTTAACGTGGCCAATGAAGATATGTCTGTTGGCATTTCGTCGGATGAGGTGAAAGCGGCGTTCTATCAAGGCGTCCGCGAGGCTGTGCCGATGGGGCCGGATGAAACGTTCTATAGCATCAAGAAAGCCAAAGAGTTGGTCGGCTTCGCGCCCAAGCATTCCTGGCGGGATGTGTTGGGGGGCTAGATGGATTTTGCGACCTTCAATCTTGCAGAATTCGAAGCCTCGGACAGTGAGGCGAGGGCGGCTTTGGCCGCTCGGTTGGATCAGGTGTGTCAGGAAATTGGGTTTTTGGTGCTGACGGGGCATGGTGTGCCGACGGACGTGATTGAAGGTGTTTGGTCCAAGACCGGTGCGTTTTTCGACCAGTCGTTTGACGCAAAGGCCCGGGTGAAAGCGCCAGAGCCGGGGTATCCTTATGGCTATCTAGGGCCAAATTCCGAGGCTTTGGCGCGATCCAAAGGTGAAGACACGCCGCCTGATTTGAAGGAAAGCTTCAATGGCGGCCCGCAATCGGTGCCAGAGGGTGTGACGGACCCAGAGGCGCTGTCGTTTTGCTATGTCCCGACGATTTGGCCTGAGGTGGATGGGTTCAAGGTGGCGTGGACGGCTTACTATGCCGCGATGGAAGATTTGGCGGCGCGGGTGATGGTGGCTTTTGCGGCTGCATTGAATCTGCCGGAAGACTTCTTTGCTGGCTTCATTGATCACCCGATCTCGGCCCTGCGCGCGTTGAACTATCCAGCAACGGGTGCGGTGGCTTTGGAGAACCAGCAGAGGGCGGGGGCGCATACGGATTATGGGTCGCTCACAATCCTTCTTCCTCAACCTGGATCTCAGGGTCTTCAAGTCCGGTCGCCTCAAGGGGAATGGGTGGATGTACCTGCACCTGAAGGGGCTTTTGTGATTAACATCGGCGATCTGATGGCGCGATGGACGGCCGACCGGTGGGTCAGCACATTACACCGCGTGGCGGTGCGCCCGCATCAACCCGCGCGTAAGTCACTGGCGTTTTTCCACCAGCCGAACTGGGATGCAGAGATCGTACCGTTGGATGGTTCGGCGGCTTGTGAACCGGTCCGGTCGGGGCCGTATCTGATGGGGAAGTTTAAGAGTTCGGGGGCTTGAGCAGGTTATGTCTGTAGTGGGCCGCTGGCTTACGTCGCTAAACTAGAAGGCAGCTTCTTCGCTAAGCTTCGGCTTCTCGCTCTACCGCCCGCAATCGCCAAACCAGTGGAACAATCGCTGCGATCAGCATCGCTGCGACAAGGAAGACCGCGCCGGGGAAATATGAGCCTTCGGCGTTGACTGAGCGTTCAAAGGCGATAGTGAGAACCAGCGGCCCCAGCACGGCAGCTACAGAGGAGAGGGAGGCAATGACGCCTTGGACGAGGCCTTGCAGGTCTTCTCCGACCCGATTGGCTGCGAAAGCCGTGAGCAACGGTGGGGCCATGTCAGAGAGCGCGGCAATGGGTAGGAAGATGGCGACGACCCAGACGGTATTGGCGAATCCGAACCCGACCATGCCAATGATAGCCGCGAAGATCGCGATGTTGAGGGTTTTGTAATCCCCGAGACGCTTAGTCAGTTGAGGGAGGACACCTGCTTGTACCACTGCGATTAAGACGCCATAGGCGGAAAGGGTTATTCCGATGGTAAAGCCGTCCCAGCCAAACACCTCGCGGCCCCAGAACGACCATAGGGTGGCGTAGACCATATTGGCGAATTCAAAGATAAAGATGCAAATCAAGGGAATAGCGAGGCCTGCGATCTTGAAGGCGCGTGCAATGGAACCGAAAGGGTTGAGGTCGCGTTTCCCGAAGGGGCGGCGTTTTTCGGGCTTCAAGGATTCAGGCAGCACGTAGATGCCAAACAAGACATTGAGTGCCGAGAGTGCTGCGGCGATCCAGAATGGTGCGGTGATGTGCCATCCCGATGCAAGGCCGCCCAAGGCGGGGCCAAGCACAAAGCCGATCCCAAAGGCGGCACCGATCATGCCGAACGCTGCGCCGCGTTCCTCGGGTTTACTTATGTCGGCGATATAGGCTGTGGCAGTGATGTAGGTCGCGCCGGCCATGCCCGCAACAATACGGCCAACTAGGAGAACCCAATAGGTCTCGGCCATCGCCATGATGACATAGTCGATCGTCAGCGTGACGAGGGCCGCGATGAGGACGGGCCTCCGACCGTAGGCGTCTGACAAACTGCCGATGATTGGACCAAAAAGGAACATCGCCGCAGCATAGGCCGACATCATGATCCCGCCCCAAAACGCCCCCTGCGCAGTGCTTCCCGCGCCAACGCGGTCCATCAGGTCGGGCATGATGGGAAAAACGATACCGATACCGATGGCGTCGATCAGCAGGGTCGCCAGGATAAAGAGGAAGGGGCCGGAGAGTCTCATAAGGGAGAGTTAGCCGAATTTGAGAGAGGTGGAAGGATTATTTCATTGGAGACGGCAGGAAGTTGTTTTTTGTTGATGCAATTTGGCGGTTTGTAGATATTTGATCTAACTGAAGGAAAACGGCAGCTCAAACAGTGCAGCGCAGCGCTGCGCCGCTGGAAATAGCGAGCGCGAGGGTGCTTGTTAAGGCAAGGGTGAGAAAAGGTGCGACGGCCCAGTGTTGCGATTTATGGATGAGTGACTTTAAGCCAAAAACCACAACCAACAGTATTGAAATGGCTAACAGGGCGATGTTTGCGAGTGACCCAAAGATCCCACCCAGACACGCGCCATCAGACAAAATTTCTTGTGACGAGGAGTAAGCCGCAAAGATCGAAATGGAGAGTTGAGTTACTGCAAGGATGGCAACGAGTTGCCAGACAGCCCGTGGGTCGCCGTTCATGCTAGAAAATCTTTCGTCGGCTAATCATCTCGTTGCTATGCCTCCGCCACTTGAATGAGCAGCGCATTCAGTGGCCATAACTCCTTAAATGCCGCCATCACGGTTCCTTCCAAATCCGCCGGCGTACCGATGTCTTTTGAACAAACAACGCCTTTCATCCGCAGTAATTCACCAGCGGGGTGATCTTTGTCGTAAGCGTTGGGAACACGTTTTAAGGCGGGCTCTCGGAAGCCATATCCTTTGGTTTTCAGATCATCGAAAATCCCAAGCAGGCGTTTGTGATCCAGATCAGCGAATTGGCGCCAGTTTTCAAGGACAGGCTTTTCAAAACCCATCATACCGGCCCCTGCGGTGACGTAGTCCAATCCTATCCCAAAGAAGAACACAGGCGATTGGGGCGCGTCGGCTTCGAGCCGCCACATCATATTCATGTGGGTCTTGTAGGGGGTTTTGTCCTTTGAAAAGCGCACATCGCGATGGGGCCGGAAGAGTTTGGATTTGACTGTGGTATCGCTGAGATCAGCCAGTTGCGGGGCGAGCTGATCGAGGAAGGAGAGCGCGAAGGGTTTGAGCACGTCGTCATAGGTCCCGCGGTTTTCATCCCACCAGTCCTTTTTGTTGTTGGCATGAAGGTCGCTATAAAACGCACGGGCGGTTTTGATGATGTCTGACATGTTGGTCTCCTTGTCAGAGAGTTTAGACTGGGCAGACAGGGTGTCTAGGTTGAGGGTTTACGCCGCTTCAGATCAGGCGTAGCGATTGTGCATGGAACAAGTCGCACAGACATACCAAGAACACGGGCGGGCGGCGTTAAAGTTGGGCTTGCCACTGATTGCGAGCAACCTTGCCCAATTCGCGATCCACATCACTGATACTATCATGCTCGGGTGGTATGATGTGACAGCTTTGGCGGCGGTGACGATCGCGGGGACTGCTTTCTTTGTCACCTTCATCGTTGGGGCCGGCTTTGCGATGGCTGTGACGCCCTTAGTCGCAGCGGCGGAGGAAGAGGGCAACGACACGCAAGTGCGCCGGATCACACGTATGGGGCTGTGGTTGTCGGTGATGTATGGCGCGGTCTTCACCATCCCGTTTTTCTGGGCCGAACCGATCCTCTTGGCGGCGGGTCAAACTGAAGCGGTCGCCTCTCTTGCCCATGAGTATCTTGTTATAGCCTGCCTGGGCATGGTGCCTGCGTTGTTGGTGATGACGTTGAAATCCTACCTTGCCGCGCTGGAGCACACGGCCATCATTCTGTGGGCGACTGTGGCTGCGGCCGTTTTGAATGCATTTGTGAATTATGCGCTGATCTTCGGTAATTGGGGTGCGCCGGAACTGGGCATTCAGGGGGCGGCGATTGCCTCAGTCTTATTGCAAGTTGTCACGGTGGTGATCCTGCTGGTCTACGCCTTGCGAAAACTGCCTCAGCACCAGTTGACGCGGAATGTATTGAAGTCGGATTGGGAAATTTTCGGAAAAGTGTTCCGTCTTGGTTGGCCGATTGGCCTGACATCCTTGGCGGAAGGAGGCCTCTTTTCGGTCAGCGCGTTCCTGATGGGCTGGATTGGCGAATTGGAATTGGCGGCGCATGGGATCGCCATCCAATTGGCAAGTCTGACGTTCATGGTTCATATCGGGTTGTCGCAAGCAGCGACGGTGCGGGCTGGACGTGCTGTTGGTCGCCATGATGAAGGACAGCTGCGGCGCGGTGGTATCGCGATCATTGCTCTGTCTGGCATGTTCGCCTTGTTCACGGTTGCGCTCTTTTTGCTGATCCCAGAGGCGCTCATTTCCTTCTTCATCGATCCTGATGAACCGCTGAAGGACGAGCTTATTCAGATAGGCGTTGTGCTGCTGGCACTTGCGGCGTTGTTCCAGGTTGTTGATGCGGCTCAGGTGATGGCGCTGGGCCTCTTGCGTGGGGTGCAGGATGCCACCGTGCCAATGGCCATGGCGGTGGTCAGCTATTGGGTCATCGGTGTGCCGGTCAGTTACTATCTGGCCTTTGTGGCGGGGTATGATGAGGTGGGATTGTGGCTCGGTCTTGTTGTCGGATTGGCCGTCGCGGCGGTGCTGTTGATGTGGCGATTTTGGACGAAGAGTGTTCATATCACTTAAGCTCATGCCACTGTCGCAAAACCGTTACAAAATCGTCTTACGCGCAAGACGAAGATTGCTGCTTTTGAAGGACCCCCTGACATGACTGTTTACGCGCTCAACGGGCTAGGACGTATCGGAAAACTCGCGTTGAAACCGCTGTTGGACAGCGGGGCCGAGATTGCCTTTGTCAATGATGCGGTGGGTGATCCGGCGATGCACGCGCATCTGTTGGAATTCGACACGGTACACGGGCGGTGGGACGCGGATTTTGCGGCAACAGAGGACAGCATAACCATCGATGGCGTGACCATTCCGGCGCTGTCGACGCGGAAGATTGAAGAGTTGCCATTGGACGGAGTCGACATTTTGATCGACTGCACCGGTGCGTTCAAGACAAAGGCGAAGGTTGCGCCCTATTTCGCGGCAGGCGTCAAAAAGGTTGTCGTGTCTGCGCCCGTGAAAGATGGGCCAACGGCGAATATCGTCTATGGGGTGAACAACGACGTTTATGACCCGGCGGTGCATCAAATCGTGACGGCTGCGAGTTGCACGACGAATTGCTTGGCGCCGGTTGTAAAGGTCATCCATGAAGGGCTTGGGATCAAACACGGGTCGATCACCACGATCCATGATGTGACGAATACGCAGACCATCGTGGACCGTCCGGCAAAGGATTTGCGCCGTGCACGTTCTGCATTGAATTCTCTGATCCCGACCACAACAGGGTCGGCCACAGCGATCACGCTGATCTATCCAGAGCTGACCGGCAAATTGAACGGCCATGCGGTGCGGGTGCCATTGTTGAACGCCTCCTTGACAGATTGTGTGTTCGAAGTGGAGCGCGAGACCACAGTAGAAGAAGTAAACGCTTTGTTTGAAGCTGCCGCTGATGGAGAACTCAAAGATATCCTCGGTTATGAAACGCGGCCCTTGGTGAGCACCGATTATACCAACGACCCGCGCTCTTCGATCGTTGATGCACCGTCAACGATGGTGGTGAATGGCACGCAGGTCAAAATCTATGCGTGGTACGACAACGAATGGGGCTATGCGCACCGTTTGATCGACGTGGCGCGGATGGTGGGCGACGGTCTGTGAGCCAAAGACCTGACGGATTTGCGGCCTATGTCGCTGTCACGGCGGCCTATTGGGCATTTATGCTCACCGATGGGGCTTTACGGATGTTGGTGCTGTTGCACTTCAACACACTGGGCTTCTCGCCAGTGCAACTGGCCTATCTGTTCGTGCTGTATGAAATCGCCGGTGTCGTGACGAACTTGTCCGCTGGATGGATCGCGGCGCGGTTTGGGCTGACCTCTACGCTCTACGCAGGTTTGGCGATCCAGATCGCAGCACTTGTGGCTTTGGCACAGTTGGATCCGAGTTGGTCCGTGACCGCATCCGTGGTCTTCGTGATGGCGGTGCAGGGCGCGTCTGGGGTGGCCAAAGACCTCGCCAAGATGAGTTCGAAAAGCGCTGTGAAAGTGCTGGCACCAGAAGAGGGTGGTAGCCTCTTTCGCTGGGTTGCGGTGCTGACGGGGTCGAAGAACGCGGTTAAAGGTTTCGGGTTCTTGGTCGGCGCTGGATCGCTCGCTTTGTTTGGGTTTGTGCCATCGGTTCTGGGCATGGCGGCGATGCTGGCGGTGATCTTGGTTGCCATTCTCTGGAAGATGCCGGCAGGGCTGCCTCAAGGGCGCAAGGACGCCAAATTCAAAGAGGTGTTTTCAAAGAACCGCAACATCAACTGGCTGAGTGCCGCCCGACTGTTTCTGTTTGGTGCGCGCGACGTTTGGTTTGTGGTGGGTATCCCGATCTATTTCTACTCGGTGCTGTCTGACGGCACGCCAGAAGGGCAACGCGCGGCATTCTTCATGATTGGGATCTTCATGGCGATTTGGGTGATCCTTTACGGTGCTGTGCAGGCGAGCGCACCGAAGGTTTTGCGTGCCGATAAACGCTCAAGAGGCGATTTAGTATCCGCGTCGTCGTTCTGGGTGGGGATTTTGATCATTGCGCCGCTGGTTTTGACCGCCGCAGTTCTGCTGACAGATGGACCGTCAACAGGTCTGACCACTTTGATCGTTTTTGGCCTTTTGGTCTTTGGTGCGATCTTTGCGGTGAACTCCGCCCTGCATTCCTATTTGATCCTCGCCTTTACCGACAAAGAGCGCGTGACGATGGACGTAGGATTTTACTATATGGCCAATGCAGCAGGGCGCTTGGTTGGGACCGTTGCGTCTGGCCTGAGCTACCAGATCGGCGGTCTTGCGCTCTGCCTTGCGACAGCGGCGGCGATGATCGCCGCCAGCTGGCTGTGTATTAGGCGGCTGGAGCCTTAGGAACCGGCGCCTTCCAGATCGCGATGAAGAGGTTCAGCGCAGCCAAAAGATCAAGCACAATGATTGTTATGGTCGCCCATTGCGGCACAGGGGTCGCATAGAGAAATCCGTAGGCCAGCATGCTGCCGAAAATCATGAATAGGAAGGCAAAGTAGCCAAGCCAGCGCATTCCCCGTGTGAGCCCCATGCCCATCAAAAGATAAAGCACGCCAATACTCGCCATCAGCAACGTGTCGCCAAAGATGGCGGCGACAAAGTGCATGATCCCTGACAAGATCACGAATTGTCCGCCCATTTTCAGTGTTCCGAAAGATCCCATATCGTCTCTCCTTTAGTCGTTCGCGCAAGGCATGCCGCCTACGCCCCATGCGAGCACGTCGTTGACGTGTTCTTGCAAGCTGTAAGGTGCAGGCTCGCGGCCTGCGCCCGGATTCCATGCCCAATGCAGGATCAGGTCGTGGTCAAGGTGCGACGCAATGGCCAAATAGTCGCGATCACCGTTTAGCTCCGGATTGCGCAATTGGTTGCAGACCTCGACAGAGGATTTGCCGAACCATTCCGCCTCAACAGGCGCCAGTCGCCAATCCATTGCCACCTGTGGCGCGCTATGCTCTAAGCGGTCGCCGGTGGCGATTTCGCGATAAGCGTGGCAGGTGCTGCACTGGACGAACTCAGCACCAACGCGGCTTTCACCTGCGTTGATGTTCATGCCGTGCGGGCGGGCTTTGCCGTAGCTCGGGCCAGACCACATCGGCAAGTTCGACGGGCCAACGTGGCAGTTTGAACACCGTGGGTGAGACGCGACCTCATAGATGCGGTCCCAAGCAGCGAGTGCGTCTTCGGTCGAAATACTGCCTTCAGCAGGAGGATTGATTTCGACCGTTTCGCCTGCTGCAAAGGCTTGGGTGCCGATCAGCGAGGCGGCGAGGATCATTAAGTATTTCATTGCTGCCTCACACGAAGTCGACGTATTTGTTGAAGGGCATTTCACGAATGCGCTGGCCGGTGGCCGCAAAGATCGCGTTGCCAAGCGACGGGGCGGCGACAGGGACAGGTGGTTCTCCCACGCCGCGCATTTTCGGCTGGTTCTCCAACCCGCGCACAAAGATTTCAGGCGTTTGATAAAGCCGCATCGCTTCATGCGCGTGATAGTTGGTTTGCAGCGCCATGCCGTCGGAGTAAGTGATTTCCGAATTCATCGCATGTCCCAAACCAAAGACTACGCCACCTTGGACGAGGTTTTCGAAATTGACAGGGTCGAGTACGCGACCGACGTCTAGCGCGATCCAGACCTTATCGATCTTGATGAAGCCGTCATCGTTCGTGACCTGAACGACCTGCGCCGTTGGAACACCGAAGCTTTCGACATAGGCTACGCCACGACCTTGGTTCGGGGCGAGTTCGCCGCCCCATGACGACATCTCTCCAACCGTTTCGAGTGCGATCCGCGACGGTTCGTGATCCATCAGACGAATGCGTTCTTCAAGTGGGTCAGCACCTGCGGCGTGGATGGTCTCATCTAGGATCGTGTCAAAGATGAAACCTGCGCCATTCGCGCCAACAGCCCGCCATGAAGAGACTGGTGCCAACTCTGGCGCGCGATAAGCCCGCATGCGGTAGTTGTCGAAGCCGTAAGGGTTGTTCCATGCACCCGCTGCGATCTGGCTGTCGGGCCCTGGCAAGCCCTGCCCAAGACGACCGCCTTGTGACGCAAGAACTGAGGGAGAGGAAACAGCCACATCAAGACCTACTACCTTTCCGTCAGCGTGAACGCCGGTGCAGCGACCCATGCTGATATGGCGCGGGAAATCGTGGGCGAAGTCTTCTTCGCGGGAATAGGTCATTTTGACCGGTGTCCCTTTCATTTCCATCGCGACTTCGACGGCCTGCTTGATATGCTCAAACTCAAGCCGGTGGCCAAAGCTGCCCCCCATGAATTGGTTGTGAAAGGTGACTTGCTCCGGCTCAATACCTGCGACTGCCGCAACTTGTTGCGTCAGGAAAATCGGCATCTGGTGGCCGGTCCAAATTTCAACGCCGTCATCGGTGACTTTGACGATGGCATTCATAGGCTCGAGCGGCGCATGGGCCACGTAGGGAGAGCGATACTCGGCCTCGACCTTCTCACCTTCAACGGTTGTGACGTCGCCGTCATTGCGCCATTCGCTGTCGAGGTTTTCCTCGCCGAATGAGTTTTCCAGCGCCGTCCAATGGGCGTCTTGCTCTGCCGGGTAGGGGGCTGGGCCCCAATCAAATTCAACAGCTCGGACGGCTTGGATTGCGTACCAAGTGTTCGATGCAACGGCGGCGACGCCGTTTGTGATTGGAAAAACCTTTTCGACGCCGGGTAAGGCTTCGGCCGCAGTCGCGTCAAAGCCCAGCATCTCTCCGCCTTGGCGGGGGTTCACGCAAACAGTGGCGAATTTCATGCCGTCGACCGACAGGTCTGCACCGTACATCATAGTGCCAGTAGATTTTGCGACGATGTCCAGCCGCTCCATCGGCTTGCCGAGATATTTCCATTCGCTTGGATCGCGTAGCGGCGTATCTTTGATCGGCGTGATATCAGCAGCGTCTGCGGCGAGGTCTGTATATTTGAGCTCAGACCCGTCCGGCAAAATCACCTTGCCAATCTCAGTTTTAAGATCGGACACCGGAACACCTGTTTTTGCGCTGGCGGCTGCTTTAAGCGTTTCACGCGCCATTGCACCCGCTTCACGCAGTTTCACGTAGCTGTCGGGCATGGAGGTCGAGCCACCTGTGCCTTGCACCTGGGCAAGTTTGGTGATGCCCCCAACAATACCGCGCATGGTTTCGGCCATGCGGCTGTCGTCTGTCGACATAAACGGAACACCTTCTTCGGCGAAACCACGGTTCCAATAGGCTCCTGACGGTTCGCCGAAGCTGACATCGAAGTCGCCCCAGTCGAGGTCCATCTCTTCGGCAATCAGCGCCGCTTGGGTAGACAGAACCCCTTGGCCTTTGTCGCCATGCGGAGCGATAAGCGTGACTTTTTCGCTATCGATCAAAACCCAAGGGTTGAATGTTGCTTCGCCTTCTTCGAGCGTGGCGACGAGTGGGTTTTCAGGTTCTTGACGCGCTGCGAAAATGCCGAAGGCGACACCGCCAGCAATGGCGCTGGACCCGATAAGGAACGTGCGGCGAGTGATGCTTGATACAATGCCCATCTTTATGCCTCCCGAATTTTAGCGGCGGCTGTTTTCACAGCGGCGCGGATGCGTGGGTAGGTGCCGCAACGGCAGAGGTTTCCCGACATGACTGCGTCGATGACGTCATCGCTTGGGTCTGGGTTGAATTCCAACATAGAGGCCGCTTGCATGATCTGACCGGATTGGCAGTAGCCGCATTGGGCGACCTGATGTTCGACCCAGGATTCTTGCACTGCATGCAATGTTTCTGGATTGCCAATGCCTTCAATTGTGGTGACATCGCCATTCAAGTCCCCAATGGCGACCTGACAGGAGCGGACGGCTTGGCCGTCAACATGCACGGTGCAAGCACCGCACTGCGCGATACCGCAGCCATACTTGGTGCCGGTCAGTCCGATTTCATCTCGTAGTACCCAGAGCAGGGGCATATTCGGGTCGACTTCGACCTCATGCTCGGTTCCGTTCACAGTCAGCTTCATGGGATCCTCCCCGTTATGCGTGGCGCGACAATTTTACATTTGCGGTCATAATGTCAAATTTGACAAATCAACGCAAGTTGTAAAAAAGGGGGGTATGGGAAAGAGTGACGATATCATCGTTGAATGTGCCATCGCGATCATTTCGCAAGGTGGGTACAAAAAAACGACAATGGCTGATTTGGCCGATGCTGCGGGTGTATCGCGGCAAACGCTCTACAATAAATTTCCTAACAAAGAAGAGGTTTTACGCGCGGCGGTTCGGCATGCCCACGCAACTGGGCTGGCTGAAATGAAACGGCAGTGGTCGGAAGCGGAGTCTGTAGGGGACAAGTTGGAGGCCTTCTTCCAAATTGGTCCGCTAAGTTGGTACGATGCGATCATCGCCTCACCCGACTCAGCGGATTTGATCGAAGGCGTGAACACCCATGCCAGCGATTTGATGGATGAAGCCAACCAAGGTTGGATGGAAACGCTGACTGAGTTGTTTGTACCTTACGGTGACGTGTTGGGCGAGAAGGGGACCAGCGCAGACACTTTAGCGGATTTTGTCTTTGCGACGGGTGTGTCCGCGAAATACAACGCGACATCGCGCGATCAATTGGTGAAGCGACTGGCGACACTAAAGATCGCCACTCTTACCTTGTTAGAGGCTTAGGTCGTGTCGCCTACCGTGTTCCCGCCCACGCCGACACCTTTGGTGCCCGTTGTCAGTAGGGCCGAAATGTTCCCTGTCGGCCGGATTTTTTGTGTAGGTCGGAACTACGCGGCCCATGCCGCGGAAATGGGCAATACTGTTGACCGTTCAGCGCCTTTCTATTTCACAAAATCGCCTGCCTCAGTGGTGTTAAGTGGCTTGGAAATTCCGTTTCCCTCAATGACGAGCGATTTGCATCATGAGATGGAGTTGGCGGTCTACTATGGCGAAGATGGCATTTTCGGCTACGGCTGTTCACTAGACCTCACGCGGCGGGACTTGCAAGCCAAGGCCAAAGAAAAGGCGAAGCCTTGGAGCGTCGCAAAAGATTTTGAGAATTCGGCTGTTCTTGGAGCGATCACAGAAGCAGGCGACGTAGGGTCAATTGGAGCCCAGTCGATCCAGCTCCATGTGAATGGGGAGATCCGGCAAGACGCGTCGTTGGCGGAGATGATCCACGATGTTCCGGCAATCCTATCTGATCTGTCTCAATACTATCAGTTGCAGGCGGGCGACGTGATTTTGACGGGTACGCCCGCTGGTGTCGGCCCTTTGTTCCGAGGGGATCATGCGGTTGGTCGCATTGAGGGGCTTGAGCCTGTGGAGATACGCATCCAAAGTTAGCCCGAATAGATGAGGGTTCAGCATGAAAATTGACGGACAGCTTGCAATCGTAACCGGTGGCGGTAGTGGACTAGGCGCTGCGACGGCGCGGTATCTAAACGGGCTGGGCGCACAGATCGCAATTCTGGACTATGATGAGACGCGCGGAGCGGCTGTTGCGTCTGAAATTGGTGGACGGTCTTATCAAGTTGATGTGTCGAATGCGGAGGCTGTTGGCGCCGTAGTAGATCAGGTTTCGTCTGATTTTGGAGCGGCTGCTCGTATTGCTGTAAATTGCGCAGGGATTGCACCTGCGGCCCGCGTCGTTGGGCGCGAAGGGAAGATGTCGACCGACATTTTTGAGCAAACTTTACGAGTGAACTTGATGGGAACCTATAACGTGATGTCCCACACCGCCCGACATATGCAAATGCTTGACCCCGAGGACACTGGCGAGCGCGGTGTCGTGATCAATACGGCGTCCGCGGCGTACCAAGACGGTCAGTTGGGGCAGGCGGCTTATGCAGCCTCAAAAGGGGGCGTTGCGGCGATGTGTTTGCCGGTGGCACGAGAGTTCGCGAAAACAGGCATACGCTGTGTGGCGATTGCACCAGGCCTGTTCCGCACCCCGATGATGGAAGCGCTGCCGGAAGAAACGACCGCTGCAATCACGGCGAACATTCCTTTCCCTGATCGCTTGGGCGATCCTGCTGAATTTGGCCAAATGGTCGCGCAGATCGTCGAAAACCCTTACTTGAACGGAACAACGATCCGATTGGATGGAGCGGTGAGACTGCCGCCGCGATAAAAAACGAATTTTTTGTAGGCTGGTTTGTCGGTCTCGACGTTCTTTGTTCGTCTAATGGGTACAAGAGCGTGGTGCTCTTGGTTTTAGAAAGGAAAAACCAAGCAATTCATTTGTCTTATCTATTCTGCCCCAAACTCTGGACCTCAGCCTGGAACACCTGAATTCGGAGGTTTCATGAAGGCCTACGGAGACTTCACCCAAAAGGTGCGGGACGAAGGCAAACTTGTTGCGGGTGATGCGCTTCAAGGCGTTGAAACAGCCACAACAGTTTCAGTTCGCAACGGCAAAACCGAAACAATCGACGGCCCATTTGCAGAAACCAAGGAACAACTTGGCGGGTATTATCTACTGGATTGCAAAGACTTAGATGAAGCAATCGAATATGCCGCTATGATCCCAACGGCGGATTATGGGCGCATTGAAGTCCGGCCGATTGTGGTATGGGACAACTGAACAAAAGTTGAAGAAATAGGAACGATGTCGCCCTCGCTTTCCCCTGAACGGATCATAGAACGAACCATTCGGGAAGAACGGGGGCGGATCCTCGCGTCACTTGTAGGGAGTTTAAACGATCTTCATTTAGCGGAAGACTGCTTACAGGATGCTGTCCTGTCCGCCATGTCGCACTGGCAACGAAACGGGTTGCCAAGATCTCCGGCGGGATGGCTTATAACGGTCGCGCGTCGAAAGGCACTCGATAAGCTTCGACGGGATCAGGTTTTTTCAAAGAAACAAGCTGAAATTGCGCTCCTCTTGGAGCTAGAGTCTCGCAATTTGGATGAAGTGATGTTCGATGCCATTCCGGACAGTCGATTGGAGCTGATCTTTATTTGCTGCCACCCTTCTCTGGACACAAAGAGCCAAGTCGCGCTGACCCTGCGCGCGTTGGGAGGACTGTCAACTGAGGAGATTGCGAGTGCTTTTCTGGATACGCCTCAGGCGATGCAACAGAGGATTACCCGTGCGAAACGAAAGATCGCGCAAGAGAAAATACCCTTTGTCGTACCAGAGCGGTCTGAACTTCCGGAACGGACCAAAACAGTTTTGAGTGTAATCTATCTCATTTTCAACGAAGGATACTCTGCGACGCAAGGCGCCAGCGCGCATCGAAAAGACTTGACCGATGAGGCTATTCGGTTGGCGCGTATTTTGATGGGCTTGCTACCAAACGACACCGAGGTGGCAGGACTACTAGCGCTTATGTTGTTGCATGATTCACGCCGAGTGGCGCGAACCGATCATGATGGCAACTTGGTTCCCTTAAAGGAGCAAAATCGCAAGCGTTGGAATCAAAGCAAGATCGTCGAGGGTACTGAAATTCTGGAAAGAGTTTTGCCGCTAAAACGAATTGGGCCCTATCAGTTACAAGCGGCAATAAGTGGTGTGCATGCAATGAGTAAGACTTGGGAGCAGACCGACTGGTCAGAAATAGCCGCACTCTATGATCTGCTCTTCGACATTCAACCATCGCCGGTGGTGCGAATAAACCAAGCTGTTGCTATATCTTATGCATCTTCTCCAGAGGACGGTTTGAAACTGCTCAGAGACGTTAGCGAGGTGGCAAAAATTCAAAAGTATCAACCGTACTTTGCCGCGCTTGGTGACCTGCAGGAACGCGCAGGCCAAATTACACAAGCGCGGGAAAACTACCTGCAGGCAGTCAATCTCTCTGAAAATGCTGCGGAACAAGAATTTCTAAACGCCAAAATAGCGCAATTGGGGGGTTAGTAATCAAAAGAACGCCGATGTGCTTTCGTGCCGGCGTCTTTTGAATCTTAGGCGAAAACCAATGGCAGTCCCTAGGGGAATCGAACCCCTCTTTCCAGGTTGAAAACCTGGCGTCCTAACCGATAGACGAAGGGACCGCGCTTGGTGAGGCGCTTTTAGGGAATGCCGCTGTTAAGGGCAAGAGGGTTTTTTGCAAAAAGTGACGGCTTAATGCGCGCGCGCTGCGTCTTCGAGGCGCAGTTGTGGGGACTTGCGGCCTTGCCAGACGTTGACGTCCAGACGACCGGCCAAATGGAAGCGCGCTCCGCCGTGATTTAGCAGTTCTTGACCCATCGGTCCGTCCACCGTGTTGAAGGCAATGGCGTCGAGGCGCGCGCCCATGCCGTCACCAAATGCCACTTTGAGGTGGTTGGTGCCGACCTCTTTAGCAAAGAGAATTTGGCAATCGGGGAAAGCGAATCGTGGGGCGGGGGCTCCTGCGCCGAAAGGGCCTGCTTGTTCGAGTTGTTCGATCAGATCGACGGTAACGGCACCGGGCATGAGGATGCCATTGAGGGTGAGGTCTGAAGGGCCAAGTTGGCCTGCGCCTTGTTTGTCGAGCAGGTCTGCAAGGCGGTCCATTGCAGCGTCCAATTTGCCTCTTTCGACGGTCAGACCCGCGGCCATTTTGTGCCCACCGCCTTTGATCAGCAGCCCTTCTGCGGCAAGGCGTTGGATGGAAGCTCCAAGGTCGATGCCCGAGACCGAACGGCCGGAGCCCTTGCCTTCGTCGCCAACAAGACCGATGACGATTGCTGGGCGGTTGGTGGCCTCTTTCAAGCGCGAGGCGACGATACCCACAACGCCGGGATGCCAGCCTTCGCCTGCGGCCCAAACGAGCGGTGCATCGAGGCCGCGATCCGTGGCTTGTTCCAAAGCGAGGTCGCGGACTTGGTTTTCGATCTCGCGCCGTTCTTTGTTCAGCTCATCAAGCCGGGCCGCGATGTCTTTTGCTTCTTGCGCATTTTCGGTTGAAAGCAGTCTTGCGCCAAGGTCTGCTTTCCCAATGCGTCCGCCTGCGTTGACACGCGGACCGAGGAGGAAGCCGAGGTGGTAAGAATTTGGCGCGGAGTCCATGCCTGCTTCATCTGCGAGGGCGGTTAGGCCGATGCGTTCGCGACGGGCCATGACGCTAAGACCTTGGCGGACAAGCGCACGGTTGACGCCGATGAGAGGGGCGACATCGGCCACTGTGGCAAGGGCCACGAGATCGAGCATCGCTATGAGATCGGGGCCTTGGTGGCCCGCTTCTCGCAGTTGGCGGTTGGTTTCGACCAGCATCAGGAAGGTGACGGCGGCCGCACACAGATGGGCGAGGTCGCCGTCTTCGTCTTGCCGGTTGGGATTCACGATAGCCTTTGCATCGGGCAGGGTTTCACCGCCCAAGTGGTGATCGAGCACAATGACATCAGCGCCCTTGGCAGCGTCAATGGGGCCGTGGGACAGCGTGCCGCAATCCACGCAGACGATCAGGTCGTGGTCACGGGCGAGGGCAGACATCGCCTCGTCATTGGGGCCATATCCTTCGTCGATCCGGTCGGGGATATAAAGCGTCGCGCGGCGGCCCATTTGCCGAAGCCAATCGATCAGAAGGGCGGCGGAGGAGCCGCCGTCAACGTCGTAGTCAGCGAAAATCGCGATGTTTTGCCTTTCGCGAACAGCGGTTAGGAAACGGCTTGCAGCGCGTTCCATGTCTTTGAGCGATCGTGGGTCGGGGAGAAGTTCGCGCAGTTTCGGTTCAAGAAATCCTTCGGCTTCTTGCGGCTCGACACCGCGGCGCACCAAAGTGCGGCACAGCGGAGCGGGCAGGCCGGTTGCCTGTTCCATTGCATTGGACAGTCGGTCTTCGGCGCCTGTCGGGCCGACCCAGCGACGATCTGTTAGGGAGGCGTCGACATTCAGAAATGCGGGTGGATGTTGTGGGTCGCTCATAGAATGCCACAATATAGAGAGGGCGCAGCCTTGGCCACGCTCTCAGAAGATTATCCACAAGATAATTTAGCGCGTTGGGTTGCGGTAGGTCATGCGCCGGACAGAACCGGTCTTGGAACGCATCAAAACAGTCTCTGCGGTGACTGCGCCGACCTCGCGTTTGATGCCAGGCAGCAGCGATCCGTCGGTGACGCCGGTGGCGGCAAAGATGACATCGCCTGTGACCATGTCGTCGCGAGTATAGACACGATCAAAGTTCGAGATCCCTGCTTTTTCGGCGCGACCGCGTTCATCGTCGTTGCGGAACGTGAGGCGGCCAAAGATTTGTCCGCCCATGCATTTCAACGCGGCGGCCGCCAAAACGCCCTCTGGCGCGCCACCGAGGCCCATGTACATATCAATGCCGGTGGTCGCGGCTTCGGCGCAGTGCATCACACCAGCGACGTCGCCGTCAGTGATCAGCCGGATCGCAGCGCCGGTGGAGCGGATTTCCTCGATCATATCTTCGTGGCGAGGACGCTCCAGCACGCAGACGGTGATGTCATTGGTGGAACAGCCTTTGGCGGAGGCTAACGCCGAAACTCTTTCGGCGGGGCTCATATCCAAAGTGACCACGCCGGGACGATAGCCGGGGCCGACAGCGAGCTTTTCCATATAGACGTCTGGGGCATGAAGCATGGAGCCACGCGGACCCATGGCAATCACAGCCAAAGCGTTTGGCATGTCTTTCGCCGTCAATGTCGTGCCTTCGAGCGGGTCGAGTGCAATGTCGACGCCGGGGCCTGTGCCTGTTCCGACTTCTTCCCCGATATAAAGCATCGGCGCTTCGTCGCGTTCGCCTTCGCCGATGACAACCACACCCGAAATATCCAAGCTGTTGAGCTGCGTTCTCATCGCGTCAACGGCTGCTTGGTCAGCGGCCTTTTCGTCACCGCGCCCGATCAGTGGGGCGCAAGCGATGGCGGCGGCTTCTGACACGCGGGCGAGGGCGAGAGATAGGGCGCGATCGTTAAAATCGATAGTTGGGGACATGGGAGGATCCTTCAATAGTCGTCGCCTAGCGGTTAGCGAGGCAATCCAAGCGCCGCAAGGCTGAGCGCGCTAACATAGCCCAAGTTTGGTAAAGAAAGCCGCAACCTGTGTCAGAGGTCAGACAGTTTCGATCCGGATTGCTACGGGGGCGCCCTCGATCAGACCTGTTGTGCTAAACTGTTGAATTGCTTCGTCCACAGCGGTGCGTGTGGTTTTGTGGGTCACAATCAAAACCGGTGCGGAGTGATCATCATGTCCGTACTGGCGCATCCGATCGATGGAGATACCAGCGTCGCCAAGGATGGCCGCGATCTTGGCCAAAGAACCGGGTTTGTCGACCAGCTGAATGCGCAGGTAGTATGGTGCTGAAACGGCGGCGCGTGCGGCGCGCGCCTTGACGAGATACTTTGCCGGCTGGCCGAATGTCGAAATACGCACGCCGCGCGCGAGGTCCATGATGTCAGCAATAACCGCACTGGCGGTTGGGCCTTCGCCCGCGCCGGGGCCACGTAGAACGACCTGTTCAACTGCGTCACCCTCAAGAACCACCATGTTTGTGCCGCCTTGAAGTTGGCCGAGGGGCGATGAGGCAGGGACAAGGCAGGGTGACATGCGCTGTTCAAGGCCACGTCCGGTAAGCTGCGCGACACCAAGCAGTTTAATGCGGTAGCCCATATCAGCCGCTTGGTTAATATCCTCGATAGTGACGGAGCCGATGCCTTCCAGTTCCACCGCATCGAAATCCACCTGCGTGCCGTAAGCGATGGAAGCCAAGAGAGCGAGCTTATGCCCAGCATCGATCCCCCCGACATCGAGCTGGGGATCAGCTTCGAGGTAACCCAGCGCATTCGCTTCGTCGAATACCTCTTGGTAGGTCAGACCTGCATCCTGCATCCGCGTTAGGATATAGTTGCAGCTGCCGTTCATCACGCCCATGACACGGTTGATCACGTTGCCGGACAAACCTTCGGTGAGCGCTTTGACAACCGGAATACCGCCCGCAACTGCGGCTTCGAACCGGATCAGTTTGCCCGCCTCTTCGGCGCTTTCCGCCAAAGCTTGGCCATGGATAGCAAGCAAGGCTTTGTTCGCTGTGACCACATCCTTGCCCGCCGAGATAGCGGCCTCAATGGAGTTTTTAGCTGGTCCCTCATGGCCGCCCATCAGTTCAACATAGACATCCACGTCGTCGCGCTGGGCGAGGTCGACAGCGTTGTCTTCCCACGCATATCCGCTCAGATCAGCGCCGCGATCCTTGTCTTTGCTGCGCGCGGAGACGGCGGAAATTGTGATCTTGCGGCCGGAGCGCGTTTCTAACAAATCGGGGTTGTTCTGGACTATTTTGACAAGGCCGATGCCAACTGTCCCAAGGCCTGCAATTCCAAGGCGTAGTGGTGCGGTCATCGGGTCGTCCTATAGATAAGAATTCGTCTGGCGGCGTGTTATCCAATCGCGGCGCGTACCGCAACGGATCATCTGACGCCTTCTTCCATTCGACTACGGCTTTCATCGTCAACCACTGGCCCCCGAAGGGCTTCTGCCGACGCATCCAGTTCGTTTAGGCGGCTTTCGATTTCTGCCAGTGGGAGGGTTGGCTCTGGGCCGATCGCCGCATTGAGCGCTGATATGTTCACCAATGTCGGATAGGGCGCATCGCGTGCTTCCTGATCTACAGTGTCGTCGAGTTCAGGGAAGGGCGCGCAACTGGCGCAAGCAAGCAAAGCAAAGGTCTCGAGAATACGCATGGGTTGGCTGTCCTTTCTGGTTCGACTTATAGGCGCGCAAGCGAATGCTCCACAAGGACAGGAAAGCTGCTTGGCAAATGAACGCTTGTTCAGTTAGCTTGCGGTATGGCACGGCGGCGCGGTTCTCATTCTGACATCACGGGTCCGAAAATTCGGGAAGCCGCATTGCGTTTGATCGCGCAACACGGGTGTGCGGCCGTATCGATGCGCAAGATCGCTGAAGACGTTGGTTTGCAGGTGGGTGCGCTGTACAATTACACGCCCGACAAGCAATCCTTGCTGTTTGATCTGATGGAAACCCATATGGTCGATCTGCTGGCTGAGTTGGGGAAGTTGCCCGCTTTGGACGGGCCAATTGAGCAGTTGGATCAATTCGTCCGGTTCCACATCACTTACCACCTGCCGAGGCGGGATGAGGTGTTTGTGTCCTATATGGAGTTGCGGAACCTATCGCCGGAGAATTTTGAGAGAATTCAAGCGCTTCGATCCCAGTATGAAGGCGCTTTGGAGGCGATCCTAGAAGCCGGAGAGGCCTCTGATGATTTCACTTTCACGGATCGACATATCACGACCCTGTCTATCATTGCTCAACTGACGGGCATCACAAACTGGTATCGAGAAGACGGTCGACTGACGATAGATGAGGTCGCAACGATCTATTGCGACCTCATTCAGCGGTCTGTTGCTAGTGCGCAGGCGTGATAAAGGTGCCGTTGTTGAGGTCGCTGATCGCCTGACGCAATTCGTCTTGTGTGTTCATCACGATGGGGCCGTGCCACGCCACAGGCTCTTCAATTGGCGCGCCTGAGATCAGCAAGAAACGGATGCCTTCGTCGCCCGCTTGAACGGTGATTTCGTCGCCTGTTCCAAAGCGGATCAAGGTGCGGTTGCCCGACATATCGCGGATGTTCACTTCTTCGCCCATGACCTCTTTTTCCAGCAAGACGCCGGTTGGCTTGGACGCGTCGACAAATGAACCGCTGCCCGCGAAAACGTAAGCGAAGGCGCGACGATAGGTGTCGATATTGAACGTCTTTTTGACACCAGCGGGAACCGAAACATCGAGGTACTGAGGGTCAGCCGCAATCCCGTCGACGGGACCGGTTTTTCCCCAGAATTCACCAATGATCACACGCACAGAGGTGCCATCGTCGTCAACAACAGTTGGGATATCCTTGGATTCAACGTCCTGATACCGCGGAGCTGTCATTTTCAAAGATGCAGGGAGGTTCGCCCAAAGTTGGAAACCGTGCATTTGCCCCTTTGAGTTCCCGTGTGGCATTTCTTGGTGCAGGATGCCTGATCCGGCTGTCATCCATTGGACGTCGCCGGCATTCAGATCGCCAGTATTCCCAAGGCTATCCGCGTGGCTGACAGAACCGTCGAGGACATAGGTGATCGTCTCGATCCCGCGATGCGGATGCCACGGGAATCCGGCCTGATAGTCCTGTGGATACTCGTTCCGGAAGTCGTCAAACAACAGGAACGGGTCCAATTCGGTTGGGTCTTGGAAGCCAAAAGCCCGATGAAGTTTTACGCCCGCACCTTCCATCGTTGGAACAGCCTTGCGGGTCTCAGTGACAGGTCTGATAGACATGATTGCTCTCCTTTGAGGCTTAGCTAGAGCGCACGGGGGAAGGCTTCAATGGTCTGATTTGTGCGATGGCGCACAGAGTTGGTTATCTCAGAGAGCTACGGCCGGTAAACTGCGCGCGGACAATCCCATGATCACCGGTTCCGGTGTCCTTATGGTCTTCGCGATTGAGATGGTCATTTACGATCTCGGCCCCTGCAAAGCCCCATTCGCGGTCGCGCGACAAGTCGTAAAGCTCTTCTGAAACGAGGATATGATCCAAGGTTTCCATCCGGTTTTTGTAGATGTGAGAATAGTAGACATCCCGTTCGCTCCGCAGTTGGAGCATCGTAGAAACGCTGTAGAGGCCAACGTCAGACCCCTCGCTTGGACGCCCATCGAGAAGGAAAGTGGGTTGCGCTGTCATAATATTGAGTGTGTTCGACTGGATGCCGTCGTTTAGATCCCCAAGGACGATGGCAGGTTGGCCGCCACCTCTGAGGTAATCATTGAGGATAACACGCAAGGCCGCAGCTTCCGCGGTACGTCTGATCGTGGAAAGGGCGGAGCCCAATGTTGATTGATGGGCGTGATAGAGGTCGGGATCCCTCTTGTACCAATCCTCTGACGAGACCCGCGTGGGCGCCTTGGATTTGAAGTGGCAGACAAAGACCCGGATTGCGTCCTTTGAGCGTGCAGGCTTGATCATGAAATTCAGAACTGGCCTTGAGAATGCATTGACCTCTAACTCAATAGAAGGGGTTTGGTCGTCTTCGCCGCTCGATCTCAGGAAGCATCCTTCAGGGAAAGATGTGATCCACTCTGGGTCGCCCTGAAGCATCTCGTTGCGAACCAGCGCGGCACATTGGATTTTCTGTCCCGCATGACCGTCTGGCATGAGGAGCGTATGGGTGCCGTCTAGGCCAGCTTGCTCGACGGCTTCAGTCAGCGCGTCATTGTGCCAATGTTCTTGAAAGCCCCAAACGTCGGCATCGCCTTGCTTGAGCATTCGTGCTGTCCATTCGATCTTCTTGTCATACTGATCTTGCGTCCAACCGTCTGGGTCGCGGTACATTCGCAGCCCCGGAAGGTTAAGATTAAAGAGGTTGAAGGTCGCAATAGAGAGCTGGCTCGCGGGCATGGCAATGTCCTGACTTTGAAAAAGAAGATCAATAAATGCGAAAACTCTGGCCCTTCAAAACCGTCCTGTAAACAAAAACTGGGCCCAGGTATGGAAATCCATACGAGCTGGTTCGCTGTGGACGGCCCAAGGCTGGTCAGGGCGCTGGAAACACGGTAATGCGGGCGAAACCTCGGTGGAGAACATAATGCACCCACAACTGTCAGATGGCGTCTACGCGCAGCTTGAAGCTGCACCTCCTCGTCGTGGGTTCGCCTATGCTGTGCTATTGGGGCTTGGGGCTTTGTTGATCTATCTGAGTTTCGTCAGCCTCGGCGGTTTTGGCTCCCGCCTTGTTTTGTTGGGTTTCGGCTTGGTGGCGCTTTATGGGGCAGAGAAACTGAGGACTGCGACAGCGGGTCGTTTACTGCTGACAGACGCGGGTATCGAGGATGGGGATGGGCGCGTCCTTGTCGAGTGGAACAACATCAAAGGTGTTGAACGTGGTGCCTTTGCTTTGAAGCCATCCAACGGCTTCACTGTCCACACAAGGGCTTCGATGAGTCGAGAATGGGCCCCTGGCCTTTGGTGGCGCGTCGGAAAGCGGTTCGGTGTCGGCGGCGTTTCAGCCGCCGGAGCCTCAAAATTTATGGCTGAACAGATTGCTTTCAGGCTCGCTCAGAAGCCGAATTAGCACTCTTGAGTGGAGGGGTCATTCCCAACATTATAGCAGACTTGAGTCGTGAAACGCGGACTGATGACTGTGAATGCATTCATTTCGCGACCGGTCATACCAATGTTGAAGATCGGTTCATAGTCGATCCACGTCTCCACAAGGAGGGCCATTTCGCCGTCGTACATGATCGGAATTCGGTCAGTTTCACCCGCGAGATCATCAGTTGTAAGAGCTCCGCGTGAGCCGCGCTCCTTTGACCACGCAACCTGGTATTCGTCGTCATCTTCATTCCAACGAAATGCGGTGACGCGCAATTCTGGATCGTCATCGATGGGCGACAGGAAATCCAATAGGCTTTTTGCGCCGTCTATGTAGGAAGGTGAGATGTAATCGGCCTCGCGACTGAACATATCGGCGATCGTAATGTTGGCTTTGAAGCTGATGGATTCATGACGATACGCGTGAAAGAACTGCATCATTGCAAAGTAGGTCCAAGCAAGGATCGGGAGCATAAGAATGGTTTCAACCGCAACGGCGCCGTCCTCTTCCGATTTCCAATCTTGGAATAACTTTTTAACAAACTGACTGATCATCATTGGAAAGGTTCCATTACATAGGAAGAGGTCGCGACGAGGGCGTAGGCTCCACCGCTTTTCTTTGGAATTTCTTTGCCTAGGCCGGTGGTTGGCATCATCGGATCAAACAAGGCGCAAACACGAAGAACCATGAGTTCATTGTTCAAACCGGGGTTGAAGTTGATCACTGGATTGCCCTGATCTTCGCGGTCAACGCAAGCGACTTCATCTGAGGGCTCGATCCAATTGCGTGGATCAATACGGACCATTTCCAGTCGCAAATTTTGGTCGCAATCAGGGATGATTGAGCCGTAGTCGCAGATCGTTTCGGTCAGGTTTTCGTGCGTAGCAAAGGGGATTTGCCCGATCCGCACTTGACGCACAGTCGCGTCCACTGCGTGTTGGAGAACGACGTTTCGCATCGATAGCACACCGCCTTCATATGCAGAGCCGAAATAGAAGGCGACCATCGGTAGTGCGATGACGAAATCGAGTGTCGCGCTTCCGCGTTCTTCTTTGAAGAAGGTACTCAGTCGGGTCCGAACGGAATTTACGAGACCGATCATAGTGTCAACCTCAGGTCAGTGATCTGATCGGCGATGGCTTCGAAGATCGCAACCAGTTCGTCACCGCTGGTTTCAAAGTAGTGACCAGACGGAGAAGATGCGCAGTTTGACATGGCGGTGCTGTCGATGTCGTTTCCTTCACCCATAGCAACAGCAAAAATGATGATACCTGCTTCCTTTGCGGCGCCGCAAATATTGGCCATCAAGGTGTTGCCCTGATTGGTCGTATATTCGTACTGGCCATAGTAATCCCAATAACGATTTGCGCTGCCGTTAAACTCTTCGACATACATGTCGTAGGGCGTCTTACCCGCACCCCAATGGGCGACCATGCTGGGCGTTTGGTAGAAATTGTCGTACAAAGTGCGGGTACCAACATTCTTCCCGTCGGTCATAACAACGATATATTTTTTGGTATCGCTAGGGTTGTCGTTGTCTCCGAAATTTTCGGGACGACCGCTGAAGGCCGAGTCCCGCATACTTGATGGCAGATTAGAATAAACCGATTGGAAAGATGGATCGAGCAAAGCAGCACCCCACTTCAAACCCAAGAAGATTGAAGTTGTGCTCCTAGGCTCAAATTGGTTGATGGCTGCCTTTAAGGCATCAGCATTCTGTGAAATCGGGATGATCTCTTCGAAGTCTTCCACGGGGCATGTATAGGACGCCCCAGTATATCGCTGAAAGTGCTTCGCCTGTGAATAGCTTGGGCCTACGTTCATCGACGTGGAACCAAAATCCGCTGTTGGAACAACGACGCAGTTTGAGAAATAGTGTCGTCTGTCAATGCCGTAGGCATCGAACAATTCCGCGCCTGCGTTCACGTGCGCTGTGTAGGGAATGAGCGAAACCGAGATTCTATCTTCATATTCTTCCTGAAGAAGTGCATCAACAAACGCTGTGCCTGCATCATGAAGAACGTCCATTTTTGACATACCGAGGCTAGGAACACTCTCGCTCATTGAGCCTGAAATATCCAAGACGAGGGAAACTTCGACGTTGCCGACACCTTCAACAGCAGTCGCAGAGGCTGCAGCCGTCAGTGTTTCCATACCGAGAATGCGGAGGAAATAGGTGGCCATTGTGAGTTCGCAATTCGCAGTGACGCTTCGGAAGTTAGCGCCAGGGATGATTTGAGGATCGGCCGATAGGCAATTCCCGCCTTGAGACTTCGCAACATAATCACGCACAACTTCCGCCGGGTCACGGACCTGATCGAGATCTGCGGCCGCAAGAACTGCTCGATCCACGGCACCTTGCATAATTGTGCGGCGGGATTCGAACTTCATGAAGTCGACCGCCATCCCAGCAACGATGAGCGTCAAAACAATGATGAACATAATGAAGAATGTCATGCTTCCTGATTCATCTTCACGGAAGCGTCGACAGAATTTAGCAGCTTTTTGAATGTGATCGTTCATCGACCCTTCACCCATTTTTTTCATCATACCGTTCCTTACTCATCTCACAGCGCAGGCGCGCAAACACATTTCCCCGTGGGTTTTAGACCACTGGGCTGTGTCTGAAATTTGGCGGGAGTGTGGAAATATCAGCGGTATTAATCCGCCATTTTGAAACGGTCGATTTCCACCGGTATCATTGTTCACAAGTTTGGAAACAATCATCCATTTCCGGTGGAGGTTTGGTGGTTCCCTCTTAACCAAAAACAAAAGTTTTCATTTCGCATAATTTTTGTGCATCGAAATTTTGCTTGGTCTAACATGATTTCACATAGGCTCGAATTCTGAGTCTCTATTTGCAGCAGCAACACAGTTAAAAAAGGAATGCCAAAATGGCTTCTTCATCCTCTCCCAAAGAACCTAGCTTTCGAGAATCCGTCGACATCATGTTCAATCGCGCCGTCGCGTTGATGGGATTGCCGCCTGGCCTCGAAGAAAAGATTAGGGTGTGTAACGCAACATATACCGTTCGGTTCGGTGTTAGATTGCGCGGGGATATTCATACGTTTGTCGGTTATCGATCCGTACATTCTGAACATATGGAGCCCGTTAAGGGCGGCATTCGTTACGCTGGCAATGTCGACCAAGACGAGGTTGAAGCGTTGGCCGCTTTGATGACCTACAAATGTGCCTTGGTGGAAGCACCTTTCGGCGGATCAAAGGGTGGACTTTGCATTGACCCGCGTGAGTGGGATGAGCACGAGCTTGAGATGATCACCCGGCGCTTTGCATATGAGTTGGCCAAGAGAGACTTGATCCATCCGTCACAGAACGTGCCTGCGCCAGATATGGGGACAGGCGAGCGTGAGATGGCTTGGATAGCGGATCAATATCGCCGGATGAATACAACGGACATCAACTCGGCCGCTTGTGTTACAGGTAAGCCACCCAATGCTGGTGGTATTGCGGGACGTGTTGAGGCAACTGGTCGCGGTGTTCAGTACGCCTTGCAAGAGTTTTTCCGTCACCCAGAAGATATTGCAGCGGCGGGCTTGAAAGGCACGCTTAAAGACAAACGCATCATCGTTCAGGGTCTGGGGAACGTTGGTTTTCATGCGGCCAAATTCTTGTCCGAGGAAGATGGGGCGAAGATCACCGGGATCATCGAGCGAGACGGTGCATTGCGTGATGACACAGGTTTGGATGTTGAGGCCGTACGCGCCTGGATCGCTGAAAATGGCGGTGTGAAGGGGTATGATGAAGCACTCTACCTCGAAGAGGGGTCCGCGTTACTGGAAGAAGAATGCGACATCCTTATTCCGGCGGCTTTGGAAGGTGTGATCAACCTGTCAAACGCGGATCGGGTGAAAGCCCCGTTGATCATTGAGGCTGCGAATGGGCCGGTGACCGCTGGGGCGGACGAAATTTTGCGCGACAAGGGCTGTGTCATCATCCCCGACATGTATGCCAACGCAGGCGGTGTGACCGTGTCTTACTTTGAATGGGTCAAGAATCTCAGCCACATCCGCTTTGGCCGGATGCAGAGGCGGGCCGAAGAAAGCCGGCACCAATTGGTCGTGGATGAACTCGAACGTTTGTCCTCTGACACAGGCATCGGTTGGGAGTTGAGCCCTGATTTTAAGGAAAAGTATCTGCGTGGTGCGGGTGAATTGGAACTCGTACGCTCCGGTCTCGATGACACGATGCGCAAGGCCTATCAAGATATGCGAAAGGTCTGGCACAGCCGAGATGATGTGACGGACCTGCGAACGGCGGCATATCTCGTGTCGATTGGGAAAGTGGCTGATAGCTATAAGGCGAAGGGCTTGTAGGCGACGCATTCGGCTTTACCTTAAGTGGGCGCGGGAGAGATTCTCGCGCCTTTTTTTGTTGCCCGTCGTCTCGACTCCTTCCGCACCAATTGGAATAGTAGCCCAATGAGTCTGCCGCCCGGTTTTCTGGATGAATTGCGCACCCGCCTGTCGATGGGACAGGTCGCGGGACGCAAAGTCATGTGGGACAATCGCAAATCCAACCCCGGAAAAGGAGATTTGTGGGCCCCTTGTCCGTTCCATCAGGAAAAGACGGCCAGTTTCCATGTCGACGATAAGAAGGGGTATTATTACTGCTTTGGGTGTCACGCGAAGGGAAACATTTTCAGTTTTGTTCAAGAGACAGAGAATGTTGGCTTTATAGAGGCTGTGAAAATTCTGGCCGATGAGGCTGGGATGCAGATGCCTGATCGCGATCCGATGGCGCAGCAGAAGGCGGATGAGCGCACGGTGCTAGTTGGTGTCATGGAACAAGCGGTGCAGCATTTCCGTTTGAACTTGCAGACAGCGGCAGCGGGTGAGGCCCGCGACTACCTAGCTCGGCGAGGACTAGACGAAGCGGCTCAAGCTCGCTGGGACATCGGCTTTGCTCCCGAAGGCTGGGAAAACCTTCGAACGGCTTTGACTGGCAAAGGTGCAAAGGCAGATGAACTCTTGAAAGTCGGCTTGGTCAAATCGTCTGATAGGGGGCGGGAGCCTTACGATGCTTTTCGAAACCGCATCATGTTCCCGATCCGCGATGCGCGCGGGCGCGCCATTGCCTTTGGCGGTCGTGCCATGGACCCAAATGACAACGCTAAGTATCTGAATTCACCAGAAACGCCGCTATTTGATAAGTCGCGCACGCTATTCAATCATGGGCCTGCGCGGGAAGCGGCGGGCAAGGGGAACCCTCTGATTGTCGCGGAAGGCTACATGGACGTCATCGCCCTGTCGGAGGCGGGGTTTCCGGCGACTGTGGCCGCTTTGGGCACGGCAATTACGGAACATCATTTGCGGATGCTCTGGCGGATCGCGCCGGAGCCGATCCTTGCACTTGATGGCGACACCGCTGGTCTTCGCGCGGCGATGCGTGTGATTGATATTGCTTTGCCTTTGTTGGAGGCAGGACAATCGCTGCGGTTCGCAATCATGCCCGAAGGGTTGGACCCAGATGACCTGCTGAAACAACAGGGCGCGGGGGCGATGCAGAAATTGATCGATGACGCGATCCCGATGGTGAAATTGCTTTGGCAACGCGAAACCGAAGGCAAAACCTTCGACAGCCCCGAACGGAAGGCTGCTTTGGACAAAGCCCTGCTCGACAAGATCAATTTGATCACAGACCTTTCGATCCGCAGCCACTACGGTCGAGCCATCAAGGACATGCAGTGGGAGCTGTTTTCGACCCGCAAGCCGCGGCAACGCTCGTCAACACCAACCCGTCGGGATGGGTACCGCACTCAAGCTGCTTGGCAGCGGGATGTGAAACCGCTCGCCAGCAACAAAGCCTCCGCTTTGGGGGCGGGGGCTGCGCATGAGGATGTGTTGCGAGAGGCTGTGATCCTTGCCACCGTTCTGGCGACGCCGGCGGTTTTGCCAGAGTTCGATGGTGAGTTGGAGATGCTGGAGTTCCGCGATCAGGAACACGCTCAGATGCGGGATGCGATCATTCGCTACAGTATGAACGAGGATCTCAAAGAGGCGGTTTTGCAATCAATGGGACCGGCACCTCTTGAAAAGCTGTTTGGGCAGAGCCATGTGGCGATAACGCCGTCGGTCTTGAAGGCGGGCGACCTTGAAACCGCACGTCTTTGTTTGGCCGGTGAATTCGACAAAATCCGCACGAGCCGGGGCCGTCCAATGGAAATTGCGGACGCCGAACAAGAGATCACAGGCGTCGCTGACGAAGGGCTGACTTGGCGCTTGGCACAAGCGGCAGCGGCTGAGGAACGCAGTCGCAAAATCGCAGGCGGCGATGACGCGGAATACGAAGAAGCCGAAAATGGCGCAAAATTAAACAAAGATGAACGTGGATCACTTAATAATCTGTTGAATCAAATCGACTTTGCAAAAGGATCGAGACGGACTAAGTCTTGATTTAGCTAAGGGGAACGACTGCAACAGAGCCTAAAAATCAGGCGAATGCTGCTTGCGAATCAGTGAATTGCCATATTGATTCGCGCCAATACGAATCACCCGAATCACTCCGGGTACAGAGCCGACGTATTTTAAGGGAGCCGTGCATGGCCGCTAAGGACACCGACGACCGCAAGCCAGATCAAGAAGATGTATCGCTCGACATGAGCCAAGCTGCTGTCAAAAAGATGATCGCTGACGCGCGCGAGCGTGGCTACATCACTTATGACCAGTTGAACGCGGTACTGCCGCCAGATCAGGTTTCTTCCGACCAGATCGAAGACGTGATGTCGATGCTGTCCGAAATGGGCATTCAGGTGACCGAGGAAGAAGAATCCGAAGAATCCACAGAAGAGCAGGGCTCAACCGAGGTTGCGACGGTCAAAGGCCCCGGCGAAGTTGCGATTGCGACGGGTGAAACAGAAAAACTCGACCGCACCGATGACCCCGTTCGCATGTACCTGCGCGAGATGGGATCGGTCGAACTGCTTTCCCGCGAAGGTGAGATCGCGATTGCAAAGCGGATTGAAGCTGGCCGGAATACGATGATCCTAGGGCTTTGCGAAAGCCCGCTGACGTTCCAAGCGATCACCATCTGGCGTGACGAATTGCTCAACGAAGACATTCTGTTGCGCGACGTTATTGATCTGGAAACCACCTTCGGTAACCAGATGGGCGAAGACGGTGAAGAGGAAGAGGTTGTCGCCTCTCCAACCGCCGCTGCCGCCCCCGCTGCCAAGAAAGAAGAAGCGCAGGAATTGGATGCGGATGGCAATCCAATTGCGAATGATGATGACGACGATGATGATGACGCGGCCAACATGTCATTGGCAGCGATGGAAGCATCGCTAAAGCCGCGCGTCCTCGAAACTCTCGATTATATCGCGCGCGACTTTGCCCAACTGAGCGAAATGCAAGACGCGCGGATGTCCGCGACGTTGAACGAAGACAGCAGCTTTTCCGACAAAGAAGAGAAGAAGTACCAAAAGCTCCGCCAAGAGATTGTGGACTATGTGAATTCGCTTCATCTGCATAACAACCGGATTGAGGCGCTAATCGACCAGCTTTACGGTATTAATCGCCGGATCATGTCCATTGACAGTGCAATGGTGAAACTGGCTGACCAAGCTCGCATCAACCGTCGAGAGTTCATCGACGCCTATCGTGGGCGTGAGCTCGATCCAAACTGGCTTGCCGATATGGGCGAAAAGACCGGTCGTGGTTGGCAGATGCTGATGGAACGTTCCACCGACAAGATCGAAGAATTGCGTGGCGATATGGCTCAGGTCGGCCAATATGTCGGCGTCGACATCACCGAATTCCGCCGTATCGTTCAGCAGGTACAGAAGGGCGAAAAAGAAGCCCGTCAGGCCAAGAAAGAAATGGTCGAAGCGAACCTGCGTTTGGTGATTTCGATTGCGAAGAAATACACGAACCGCGGGTTGCAATTCCTTGATCTTATTCAGGAAGGTAACATTGGCCTTATGAAAGCGGTTGATAAGTTTGAGTATCGCCGCGGCTATAAATTCTCCACCTATGCGACGTGGTGGATTCGTCAGGCGATCACGCGTTCGATTGCCGATCAGGCGCGCACAATCCGTATTCCGGTGCACATGATCGAAACGATCAACAAGCTGGTTCGGACAGGTCGTCAGATGCTGCATGAGATTGGACGCGAACCGACACCAGAGGAATTGGCAGAGAAGCTGCAAATGCCTTTGGAAAAGGTCCGCAAAGTGATGAAGATCGCTAAAGAGCCGATTTCCTTGGAAACACCGATTGGCGACGAGGAAGATTCGCAGCTTGGCGATTTCATCGAGGACAAGAATGCGATCCTGCCGCTCGACAGCGCTATTCAGGAAAACCTGAAAGAAACCACAACGCGCGTGTTGTCATCGCTCACCCCGCGTGAGGAACGCGTTCTGCGGATGCGCTTTGGTATCGGAATGAACACCGACCATACGCTTGAAGAAGTGGGCCAGCAGTTCAGCGTGACGCGTGAACGTATTCGCCAGATCGAGGCGAAGGCCTTGCGCAAGCTCAAGCACCCAAGCCGGAGCCGTAAGCTGCGCAGCTTCTTGGATCAGTAATGGCACTGTTTTCGAAGCTTTTTCGTGGGAAGTCCGGTTCTAAAGAGGACGCGGAACCCGTTGTCTACGAAGGCTACCGGATTTTTGCTGAACCAGTGAAAGAGGGATCGTCCTATCGTTTGGCGGCACGGATCGAATTGGATACCGAAAGCGGGATGAAGACCCATGACGTCATTCGGGCGGATACGTTCGGATCTTTGGAAGAAGCAACCGAATGGTCCGTTGCGAAGTGTAAGCAACTGATCGATCAAATGGGCGAACGTCTTTTTGGATGATGCGCCAGCATTGGCGGCCTTTCGTGGCCGTTTTACAAGTGTTGCAGCTTCCGTTTTTTTGACCTGTCTCGGCTCCGCTGCTGTTGCCCAATGTGACGCTGACCAAGAGTTGTATTTCTCGTGCTCTTTCTCTGAAGGCGCTAAGGCGGTTCACGTTTGTGAAAATCCGGCCTCGGTCACGTATCAGTTTGGGCCGACAGGCGAAGCGCCGGAACTGATGCTATCGGAAAACGTTCAGGACGTGGACTATACCCCTTGGCCAGGCATTGGGACGACGATTTGGGAAGAGGTCGTTTTCGAAAGTCAAGACTACCGCTACGTGGTCTATGCGGCGTTAGTTCGCAGTTTTCCTGAGAACGAGACCGACGACATAACCGTGACCCCAACAGGGGGTATCACGGTGTTGAATGGCGAAACCGAAATCGCCAACTTAAGGTGCGACGAGGGAAGTGCAGAGTTCCCGTGGGGCTCCGGCATCTACGACGCAAAGACCTCGCTTGGGTTTTGTTTCGACGTCAGCGACGGTTGGTCGGCTTGCACTCAATAGAACCGAGCGATTTTATCAAGCGGTTTCTTATATTTAGCGACTTCTGGAACAGTCGCGTCTTCGGCGGCATGACCGACCGTTAAGATCATAATTGGCTTTTCAGACGCGGGGCGATCGAGCGCTGCATTCAGGAACTTCATTGGGTTAGGTGTGTGCGTCAACATCGACAACCCTGCCTCATGCAACGCAGAAATCAAGAACCCCGTCGCGATGCCGACGCTTTCGGGCACATAGTAGTTCTTGTACCGCGTGCCGTCTTCGAACTCGCCCCATTTTTGCGCGAAGACCACGATCAGCCAAGGCGCTGTTGTCAAATGCGGTTTTTCAGCGTTGGTGCCGATCGGTTCCAAAGCTTTAATCCATTCATCGTCGGTGCCGCGCGCATAAAACTTGCGCTCTTCAATCTCAGCTTCTTCGCGCACCCTTTGTTTCAGGGCTTGGTCGGAAATTGCTGCAAAGAACCATGGCTGATGGTTCGCACCAGAAGGCGCGCTGCCGGCAGCCATGATGCAATCTTCGATAATCTTTCGCGGAACAGGGCGGTCGGTGAAATCGCGCACCGTATGCCGCTTGCTCAATTGGGTCCGGTACTCGGCGGCACGCGCAATGGCCTCTTCGTCTGAGAGGCTGACGTGGTCAGGCAGCGGAACAGCGTTGTAGGACATATTTCGTTTATCGAGCATCGGGCATTCCTTTTCCGTTGCGGCAAAGTAACCCATCCCAACCATCCCGCGAAAGACAATATCGACGTGATTTCTCTGGTTTTGGCCGATTTGCGGGTTTTGCGAATTGTTACAGTTCCTCTCGCAATCTAAAGATGCGTTCCCAAAGGCGTGAACCACCGTTGCAAGCCCTTGAAACCTGACGCGTTCAGCTACATTTCACCCTCATAAGAAGGAAGAAACCAATGACTCGCATTTCTATGACATTCGCCGCGGCCTCCCTCACTCTCTCCCTCGCGCCGGCTGCTCATGCTTACCAGACCGAGATCGATCTGGATCAGATCGCACTTGAAGCGGGTGAAACTCTCAATGTGCTGTTTGCCGATCACGATACGGCGCCAAACGGTACTTGCTCACCTGGTTTGGATCCTGAGTTGGCCTTGGCTTTGGGCCTGACATCCGAAGCCGGCGAACCAAACCCAGCGATTTCGCTCTCGCTCGCTTGTAACGCGGAGTGATAAAGGGTCTGCGGATCGCCATGAGATCGCATCAGCGCGAGACCCATTTTGCCGCTGACGAGCTGATTTGACCGTAGCGATCTGGGTGATCGGAAGGGCAAAGCGGCGATGACAGAGGCAAAATGGGCCGCGCCCCGTTGGGGTTTCGCCAAAATTGCCCATTTCGTCGTCACTTCACCTTGACATAGATCACTATGTCAGCGGCAAAGTTTCTAGAACTGAGCAATTTTGGACTGAAACTGATGCGATATCATGGCGACCCGCAGACCCCTAGCCAACACTGGCCTATGCAGACGACTTTTGAGATCGCCACAAACGGGCAGGGGTTGTATGAATTTACGCCGCATGTCCGTACTTTCGTACAGGGCACCGGTCTTCTGACTTTGTTTGTGCGGCACACGTCCTGTTCGCTTCTAATACAGGAAAACGCCGATCCCGAAGTAAAGACCGATCTGCGGAATTACTTTGCGCGTTTGGTCCCGCCGACGACTGACCCGTCGATGAAATATTTGACCCATACCTATGAGGGTCCAGATGATATGCCCGCGCATATCAAGGCGGCGATGATGCCGGTAAGCTTGTCTATTCCTGTCACTGACGGGACGTTGACCCTGGGGACTTGGCAAGGAATTTACCTTTTCGAACATCGGGATCGGCCACACCGTCGGTCGGTCGTTGTACATTTGAGCAGTTGACAAGTGAGACTCTGCGCGGCCTCCTTTGATGTAAAGGAGTTCGCTGATGGTTTTTTCCGATGCCCAATCGAGTGCTGTGTCTTACGTTCACGCGCAAAAGCAGCGACTGAGCGTCGACTGCGCGACAATCTTCGATTTCGGCGAAACGGCTTGGCGTGAATATCGGTCTGCGGCTTGGTATGTGGAGCGGTTACGTGCCGAAGGGTTCACCGTTGAAGAAGGGTCCGGCGGGATGCCGACCGCGTTCTGTGCGGAGTGGTCCAATGGCGATGGGCCCGTTGTCGGTATGTACGCCGAATACGACGCGGTTCCAGCGAATTGTCAGGCTGCCATGCCTGAGAAAGCACCGCGTGAGGGATTAGGTTTCGCGGCTGGTGGACATACTGACCCTCATTCCGCGCTTGGTATTTCAGGATTGGGCGGGCTTTTGGCGACAAAGGCCGCGATGGAACAGCATGGTATTAAAGGCGGTTTGAGGTTTACCGGGGAACCTGCCGAAAAAGTCCGAGGGTCAAAGCCGATCCATGCTGCGAAGGGGTATTATGATGGCCTCGCTGGGATGCTGTCGTTCCATCCGTTCTATATGCTGCCGATGTGCAATACAGCTCGCTGGGACACGCATTGCGGCGCTGCCTACTCGATGATCTATCGCTTCCGCTGTGAAAAACCTGAGATTTGGGGCGCGACGGATAGTGCACCGATCCCGCAAAGCCATTCAGATGTACGGGCGCCGGGCGCGAATGATGCCATGGTCGCGATGTATCAGGCCAATCGGTATCTGCGGGATACCATGCTGCCGCACTCTGGTGGGTGGTCGATTTCAGAGGCGATCCTCAGCACCGGACAGGCGACGGCAGATAACTTACCCGCGCAGATGGCTGATATTCAGTACATGATGCGGGTGCCGACGATTGTGATGGCGGAGCAGGTGACCGCTGCATTGGATCGAAATGCAGAAGTCGTCGCGCAGATGACGGGTTGTGCGGTGGAGCGGCATTGGGTTTGCAAGTCACGGCATGGGCTGGCCAACCATGCGATGGCGTCGCTGGTTTGGGACAATATTCAAGCCGTTGGCGCGCCTGTTTGGGATGACGAAGCCTTGGCGATTGCGCGTCAGGTGCAAAGGGCATGTGTTCAGTCGGGACAGGATTCGCCACTGATTGATGAATGCTCGTCGCTAATTTCACCGCAGGATGCCGAGGCGGTGTTGCGCCAATCCTTGCCGCCGAACCAGCTCAATTCCACGTCGGACGACTACACCGACATGACGTGGCACGCACCGACTGCGCGTTTTTATATCGCGCGGCCAGCATTAAAAGGAGGGCCGTACCCACCATGGGCGATGAACGCTTTGGGGGGCATTCCGCAGACGATTGATCCAATGGTGCAAGTAGCCGCGAAGGTTTTGGCGACCTCTGCCTTGCGTCTGTTGGAGGATGAAGTGGCTAGAGATGCGGCTATGACTGAGTTCAAGGACCGGACCGGCGGCGGCATTGGTGGGTCCAAATGGGTGGCCCCTTTGTGCGACTATGAACCACCGATCAATTTTGCTTGGCCAGAGTATGTCGAAACGCCGCGCGGGCGGGATTGGCATATTCCGTCGATGCCGATCTGACACAGGATTTTGTGGCAGCGATTGGGGACTACCCAAACTCTGCACAGGTTCGTATACTAATTGTGGATAACTTGGGGCAAACCCCAAGACGGGACAGTATGAGGACAGGACTATGCGTTGCCCCTTTTGTGGAAACGTCGATACTCAAGTAAAAGACTCTCGCCCGGCGGAGGATCATGTGGCGATCCGGCGGCGGCGGTTTTGTCCGGCGTGTGGCGGACGATTTACCACTTATGAACGCGTGCAATTGCGCGATTTGATGGTGATCAAATCGAACGGGCGGCGCGAGGATTTCGACCGCGATAAGCTCGAACGCTCCATTCGCATCAGCTTGCAGAAGCGCCCCATCGATCCAGATCGTGTTGATCAAATGATTTCGGGCATCGTACGGCGTTTGGAAAGCATGGGCGAGACGGATATCCCATCGACCACCATTGGTGAGATCGTGATGGAAAGCCTCGCCCGGATCGATACGGTTGGTTATGTGCGCTTTGCGAGCGTGTATAAGAACTTCCAAGCGGCAGATGATTTTGACAAATTTGTCAGTGAGTTGCGGCCCGACGCATCCCCAGAGAAGTGAGCGCTAGCCAAGACCGGCGGTTCATGACCGCCGCCCTCACGTTGGGGCGGCGTGGTCAGGGACGTGTGTGGCCGAACCCTGCTGTTGGCTGTGTTATTGTGAAAGACGGTATCGTTGTCGGACGCGCTCGGACGGCCGATGGTGGACGGCCTCATGCTGAGACTCAGGCGCTGACGCAAGCTGGGGACGCAGCACGGGGGGCGACGGCCTATGTGACCTTGGAGCCTTGTGCGCATCATGGGCAGACCGGCCCCTGTGCGGAGGCGTTGGTTGCCTCTGGTGTGGCGCGGGTGGTTGTTGCGACGGGCGATCCCGATCCGCGGGTCTCTGGCAAGGGTTTGAATATTCTGCGTGCTGGCGGTGTTGAGGTGAATTTTGGAGTCTGTCAGGCGGAAGCAGATCGCGACCTTGCGGGCTTCTTTTTGCGTGTGCGTGAGGGGCGTCCCTTTGTGACGTTGAAACTGGCGACGTCCGTTGACGGTCGGATCGCGACGCGGACGGGGCACAGCCAATGGATCACGGGGCCGGAAGCGCGGCGGGTGGTGCATGCGATGCGCGCGCGCCATGACGCGGTGATGGTCGGGGCAGGGACAGCGCGTGCCGATGATCCCAGCTTAAATGTGCGGGATATGGGCGATGTCCCACAGCCGGTGCGGGTGGTGGTGTCGAGCGATCTGAACATTCTAATGGACGGTAAACTTGCGCAGACCGCTGGCGAGCAGCCTGTTTGGTTGGTGCATGGGGAGCAAGCTGTTCCGAACGATTGGGTCGCCAAAGGGGCGCGGTCTATTGCGGTTCCGGTTTCCGATGGGGCCGTCGATATAGAAGCGGCTTTGAATTCGTTAGGCGAAGCGGGCCTCACCAGCATCTTTTGCGAAGGTGGTGGAGCGCTCGCGGGCTCGCTTATCAAGGCTGGATTGGTAGATGAACTTGTCGTCTTTGCGGCGGGATTAACAATCGGCGGCGATGGAACACCAGCGGTGGCTGCGATGGGGATCGACGATCTTAGTCTCGCGACACGCTTTGATCTTGCAGAGTTCCGCGCGGTTGGTCCCGACACCCTCTCGATTTGGCGACCTAAGACTTAGCGCCAAACATGCGCATAGCTGGCGAAGACCCCTTGTAGCTTGGACAGGCTCCTGTTGAAGGCCCCTGGTTTCGCAATCTCATCATTGGCAATCCGATCCACAATGACCTCCACAGGACAGGCCGTTTTGGTGATTGGGTCATAATACCTTGGGTAATCGATCAGGACGGCGTGCACTAAGGTGCGTAGATCGGGCAGGGCGGTGCGGCGGGCAATTGGCTTGGCGCGATCATCGGTTAAGCCCCAACCTGCGTAGAATGGAGTGCCGAGGCAAGTGACGCGCTTGCCACTGATCAAGGCTTCAAAGCCCAGCAGGGATGTCATTGTCCAAACCTCATCGACAGCTTCAATCGCGGCGATTGGGTTTGATTGATCCAGAATGACGTCTGCGTAGTCCGTTGTGTTAGGAACGGCGCCTGTTCGCAACCCTGCTTCAACATCAGGATGGGGTTTATAGGCAATGATGGCTGCAGGGTTCGCTTCTCGCACAGCCTGGAGCAGGGTGAGATTTGTGGAGACGTCCGATGTGCCGAGTTTGATGGAGGCATCGTCTTCGACCTGTCCTGGCACGAGGATCTTACGCCCTTTTGGAAGGTCGGGTATCGGTTCTTGGTGAAGGTTGTATTTTGATAGGCCGGTCTCTTGGAGTTTTTCGATCAGCTTTTCGGCTCGCAACAGTGCGGTTTCCGGCAATTTCGGGCTTTGCTCGATAAGGGTTTCGAGGCGGCTTGGCTTCGACGGATCGTAGTAAATCCCAAGATCATCCAAAACGAGCGACAACGGCGGAGTCAGCTCAGCGCCGAGGCCTTTTGATCGGATAAATCCATCTTCAACACGCACCAATTCCGGCGCATCGTCAGTTGAATTGGCCCAGACCATTTCACGCATCGCCTTTGGCGGCATTGCCCGACCGCCGGTTCTGAACTGCACCTTATGCGAACCGCCAAAAAACTTCTGAAACGTTGTCCGCTTCCAAAGCCGAATGTCTTGCGCGACCCAGCCTTTGCGATCATCCCGCCATGCGCGTGCCTGCGCGTCTAGGGTCGCGATCACGTCTTCCAATTCGCAGAGTTTATCGCGGTAGGGGTCATACCACTTTGGATAGAGGATCATCGCTGCGGCAAAGAGTTGTGCGCGGGTGAGTTTGCGTTGTCTGCGCGTGAGGGGTTTGCGGTCGTCCGTCAGCCCCCATCCCATGTAGAAAGGTTGGCCAAAAACGACTGGCTTGTGCCCGGTCAAAACGGCCTCAAACCCAAGTTGGGACGAGACCGTATAGACCGCGATTGCACCATCAAACAGCGTGTAGGGCGAAATGGGGTCTGTGCAGATGCTAATGCGATCATTGCAGTCGTTTTCGTCGAAATACCCGCCCCGATGGCCCGCGTTGGTCTCGGGATGTGACTTGATGATGATCTGCGTGCCAGGGTGTTCTTCTTGGGCGTAATAGAGCATTTCGCGAAAGCTGTTGAGATCGCAACCGCTCGCTTTCACGCTGGCGTCTCCGCGTGTCTGATCGATGACAAGGACATAGCCGGGGGTAGGGGCCAGTAGATTTGGATCGAAGGTGTTGTACTTAGACAGGTGCAGCCGCCGAAGTTGCGCCATGGCCCCCTTTGCACGGTTTAAGAGGGCCGTGTTGTCGAGGGGATCGTCGCGCAGCAGTTCTTCCAAATCAGAAACCGTCGAGGGGTCAAAATGGACGCCCTTCTTATCGATGCTCAGGCCGAGTGGGGCCTCCCCATCACGGCCGGTTCGGACAGACCTTAGAAACGAATCTTCAACGCGGACCAGGTCCGCGTTTGTCGCAGCAGAGACTCTTACTCCACGCGGCGCTGTTGGGCTGTGCCCCCAAACGCCGACAAGATCGTCGCTGGATGGTTTCCCGATGCGGACGTAATACCCAGACAGGCTGAGGATGCGTTTGATCCGGTTTTGGGTCAGAAATCCGCCGTTAAACACATAAAGAGGCCGCGGTTCTTTCACCGCGGCCCTTGGGTTTGTTTCTTGGTGCATTCTTGGTCAGTTGCCAGCGTTGTTGACAGCTTCCGTCAAGCCTGCTGCGGAACCGAGTGTTCCGGTCAACGCCGATACGCCTTTGTTGAACTGTACGAACGGCGCTTCTGTGACATAGACCGTATCTTGATCGCGGATCATGAAGTCTCGTGCGATGAACAGGCCATTGGGTTGCGTGAGATCGAGAACGTAGACCACGCGTTGCGATCCTACGAGGTCGTCGCGGTTCAATAGCTGGTTTGCGACTGAGGCGGGCTCTTCTCGTAGGACGAATACGCCGGTCGGGTCAGCGGCATTGGCGGACAAACCGCCGACTTGAGCGATGGCTTCAATTGCGGAGATCGCTTGGTCTGCGAATTGGACGCGATTTTGCGATCCTGTCGCGCCAAGTGCGGTGAAATACCGTTGGGAATCCTCGACAAAGATAATGTCTCCGCCGCGTAGTGCGATGTCATTGCCGGGGTTTGCGTAGAGGTCTTCAAACCAGATCGAGCCGGAGTGATTACCGCGCACGACCGTGACCTTTGCAATCTCTGGTTCAGAAGCCACACCGCCAGCGCGCGCCAGCATCGTGGCAAGCGTGCGAGTTGGGCGTTCAATTGGGTAAATGCCCTGACCGCTTACGCCGCCAACAATAGAAACGGTTGCTCCATCACCGGCGAGACGACGGACCTGCACTTGTGGATCAGGTGTTTGGTCGGCAAGCTTTTCGCTGATGATACGGCGGATGGCTTCAGGAGAATTACCCGCTGCCTTGATCCGACCCGCGTAAGGGACAAAGATAAAGCCGGAGCCGTCGACCTGAACCTCTTCAAGCGGGGTCGCGCTCGCACCGGGCGCTGAGAGCAACCCGTCTTCAACGTTTTCCCAGATTGTTAGGCCAAGCACATCGCCCGCTCGGATCGTATCTGAGCCCACAACACCGGCATTCTTGAAGGCCTCTGAAAACCCAAGTGCCGGGGATACGCCTGCAATGCCATTGATACGATCATCCACGACCATGACGAACGCATTGCCTTCTTCCATGACGGAGCCGGAGAAGATCTCCGACTTGTTCGGGCCTGATCTTGGGAGCAACCCACAGGCCGAAACGGCACCAAGAGTCACAATAAGAGCCGCGCCTTTTGCAAAGCGCAAGGTAAGGGTGATCACTGCTCTGTCTCCTCGACCCTTTTTGGGTCTGCCTCAACTTTTTCTTTTAAGCTACCGGAATCCTGTCAGTTTTCATAGGGACGGCAGGATTGAATGAGTGGCAGGTGAGCAAAAGTGTTGCGGCTGTGCCGCGCAGGTGATCCGTGCCACTAAACCTAGTGGCTGCTATTTTGCCACCCGCAAGGGATGGCGAGGGGTATCGTCGCTCTGACGCAGCGCATCATAAGGGTCGGTGGCTGATAACATCATATCAACCACTTCTCTAAGCAGTTGGCGGCGGCCCTTTCTGGAGTAGTAGCCACCGGGCACTTGGCAGGTGCTGAGAAGATATTTGCGATAGGCCTTGTACCCATCCAAGTTGGGCGCACTCGGCTGATTGAAAAACTCCGCAAGCGGCTGTTGTGAGGTAAACTCCGGTTTGGCGTAAACAGAAGTCCCAAAGGTCTTAAGTGGCATTCCGCGCCATAGGGCCTGCTGTGCAGATGTGGAATTCACTGTCACTGCGGATTTCGCATGATCCAGAATTTGCGCCAACTTCCCGCCCCGGACGTAATGCACGCGGTCCTTGATGCTGTGTTTTGCCGAAAGATTACGAATAACTTGCTTGAGCGGCACGCGTTCTGCTTCCAGTGGATGAGCTTTGAAAACTAGGTGATGATGTGCTGGGGCGCCCTCAGCAAATCCTTGCATCAGGATGTCTATAAATTCCTCATTATCCTTCAACGTTGAATGGGCTTGGAAGCTTGCGTCGTGTTCCAATTGCAAAAGTGCCAGATGATAGGGGTAGCCGCCCATCCGAATGCGCTGTGTTGCTTGCCATCGATCGACAGCGAAGAACGGCATAAGAACTAACCGTTTGGTATAGGCAAGCGTTTCTACAGACAGCGGCTGTTTTCGATGCCCCTGGTAGTTTTCGTAACGACCCCTGAACGCCAATAGGAACCAGTGGTAGATCGCGCTGTAAAAGATGTGTTGGCGCATGTCGCCCCAATGGGCCGGAGGCGTTTCAGTGTCAGCGTCGGATTGGTCGAGCTTCGCCGACATCTCAGCAACGCTCATTCTCATCAGGCGAGAATGCCCGTTTGTCCCGCCGCGTTCATAAGTGACCCAATAGGGGCGCAGATATCCTTCTTCGAACGTATGCGCTCGGATGCCTTTCGTGCGTGCCATAGCAAGCGCCTCGGCATGTATCGGTCTGACATCTCCATATAAAACAATGTCAGTGACCTTTTCGCTTTCAACGTAGTCTTCCAAGAACGCAGGCCAATCCGCATGCGGGTTTTGAAAAGCGGTGAAGCTGCCCTTGTCGCGCCAGAACGCACGATCGCCAGCGTTGAACCCGATCCGAGATGTTTTGGCACTTGTTCGTTGCAACATTTTGGCAAGTTGCGAAAAGAAGGGCCCGTGCGGTCCTTGCAGGAATAGAAAGTGGCGTAGGGTTTGATCTGTCACAATGGCAGATTGATGCTCTTGCATTAACCAATCGTCAACGCCTTGGCGGAGTTTGGGGCAAAATCAGAGCTAGAAACTTGTCACTGCGCTGCTAGCTGGCTAGGTCAGTACCAAAGGAGACGCGAAGAATGTTTACTGGGATCATCACCGATATTGGGACTGTCTTGGAATTGGAGCAGCGCGGCGATCTTCGCGCGCGGATAGGGACAGCCTATGACGTCGATGGGATCGATCTAGGGGCATCTATCGCGTGTGACGGCGTCTGTCTGACGGTCATTGCTTTGGGGAGAGAGCCGCAAAACTGGTTTGACGTCGAGATCTCAGCCGAAACTGTTGGGGCGACGAATGTGGGTGAGTGGGAGCAGGGCAGCCTGCTGAACCTTGAACGTGCACTGAAGGTTGGCGATGAACTCGGTGGGCATATTGTGTCGGGTCACGTCGATGGTGTCGCTGAGATTGTGGGCGTTCGTGACGAAGGTGACAGCACGCGGGTGACGTTCCGCGCGCCTGATGGGTTTGCTAAGTTTATCGCACCGAAAGGGTCGGTAGCTTTGAATGGCACGTCATTGACTGTAAACGAAGTAGATGGGGCTGACTTCGGCATCAATTTCATACCGCATACAAAGGCCGAAACCACTTGGGGCGATGTGGCTGAGGGGGATCGGATCAACCTCGAAATCGATACCATGGCTCGCTATGTTGCGCGGTTGCGCGAATACGGATGACGGCTGGGATCGGGCATAACTCAGGCCGCGTGATTGAGGCGGGTTACGGTTGGCGCAAGCATGTTTGGACCCAAGCGCGCAAAGAGCTGCTACCGCGACTACCGATTGAGGTCGTGCGCAGGCGGGTTGTACGCGCAAAAGAACTTGGGTTGCCGTATCGCACCTACGCCGGATTGCGGGCCAGCAATGGGCACGATCTAATCGGCTTTCTATTTTCGACGAATGCGTTGCGCGTGTTTCGAGACGGCGCCGAAATGCCGCAAGATCGGAAAGATCATCTGGAAAAACTGGTCAGGTGTTCTCGCCTTGCGTTGGCGCATAAGCCCGTCGTGGCGAGCGCTTTTGCCTCGCCAATCGACGGCGGTTTTGCAGCGCCGGTGTTGGCTCATTCATGGTCAGAAGCAGGAGAAATCCTTCGTTCGGGCCTAACCGAGGCCGGAGGGCCCGCGGGGCGTTTTGTGCTGGTCGCAGAAACGGGTTTGGAACGCGAATGGGCGGAAGCGGCACAAATGGCCGGTGTTCTAATTGGTGACGCGGTGTTTTCCCCGCGCGTTTAGCGCAAACGTGGCGTTCCGCCTCTTTTCTTGGCGCATCTGCTCAGGTATGCGCGTCGCACACACCGTAGAGGGACGTCGATGAGCACAGCTTACGAAACACCGGGACAGGTCGAAAAAGACTGGTCGGAAGCGATTTCTCCGATTGAGGAGATCATTGAGGATGCGCGGAACGGCCGGATGTTCGTTCTGGTGGATCATGAAGATCGTGAAAACGAAGGCGATTTGGTGATTCCAGCCCAGATGGCGACGCCAGATGCGATCAACTTTATGGCCAAACACGGGCGCGGTTTGATCTGTTTGACGCTGACCAGCGACCGGATTGACGAGCTTGGTCTGCCCTTGATGGCGAGCCATAATTCATCACGCCACGAAACCGCCTTTACGATTTCCATCGAAGCGCGGGAAGGTGTGACCACAGGGATTTCTGCAGCGGATCGCGCTCGCACCGTTTCAACCGCGATTGATGCGTCGAAAGGCGCGGCGGACATTGCGACACCTGGCCATGTGTTCCCGTTGCGCGCGCGGGATGGTGGTGTTCTTGTTCGCGCAGGTCATACAGAGGCTGCGGTTGATATCAGCCGTTTGGCTGGTCTGAACCCGTCTGGCGTGATCTGTGAGATCATGAAGGAAGACGGCGAAATGGCGCGCTTACCAGAGCTGGTGGCTTTTGCACAGCTCCATGGCCTGAAAGTAGGGACCATCAGCGATCTGATCGCCTACCGCCGTCGACACGACAACCTCGTAAAAGTCAACAAAAGTGAAACGATCACCTCGGAATTTGGCGGAGAATGGGAACTAAGGGTTTTCTCTGATGAAACCCAAGGGGCGGAGCACATTGCGCTCATCAAAGGTGACATAACGACCGATGAACCTGTTTTGGTGCGGATGCACGCGATGGACCCGATGTTAGACGTGGTCGGTACCGGGCCAAAGGGCCGCCGGAATGAGTTTGGCGATGCGATGAACCTCATTGCGGAAGAGGGGCGCGGCGTGCTTGTGCTTCTGCGCGATGTTCACATGAAGATCGACGCGGTCGATGATGTATCGCCTCAGACGCTCCGCCAATATGGTGTAGGCGCTCAGATTTTGAGCGGCCTCGGGTTGAGCGACATCACATTGCTGACCAATTCACCCCAGCCGAAAGTAGTTGGTTTGGACGCCTACGGTTTGGAAATTGTCGGCACACGTAAAGTCTCGGAGATCGGATAATGGCTGGACCGTCGCACTACATCATGGCGCGCGCTGAGATGGATAAGCCCACGAAAATCCTGATCGTGGTTTCGCCCTACTACAAAGACATCGCGGACAATATGGTCGCAGGTGCGATCGCAGAGATCGAAGCCTCCGGCGCGACACATGAGATTGTTGAGGTCCCGGGTGCACTGGAGATTCCCACGGCGATTGGGATCGCTGAACGTATGTCCAACTTTGATGGTTATGTCGCGCTGGGCTGCGTGATCCGCGGGGAGACGACGCACTACGATACGGTTTGCAATGACAGCAGCCGTGCGATCCAATTGCTTGGCTTGCAGGGGCTTTGCATCGGCAATGGTATCCTAACGGTGGAAAACCGAACCCAAGCCGAAGTGCGCGCTGATCCTGCTGATCAAAACAAAGGCGGTAGCGCGGCCGCGGCGGCCTTGCACCTTGTTGCGCTGTCTCGTAAGTGGGGCCGTCCGGAGAAGGGCGTGGGCTTCACTTCGGATATCCTCTTGGCGCAAGACGACACAAAAACCGTATGACCGTTTCCAACAATCAAAAACGCAAAATGAAATCCGCTGCGCGCCTCTATGCGACGCAAGCGTTGTTTCAGATGGAGCACTCCGGCCAATCGGTCGATGATGTTGCTCGTGAGTTTGAGGATCATCGGTTCGGCGCCGTCTATGATGACGTCGAGATGCAGGAAGGCGACTTGGACACCTTCCGCGCTTTGATGGAGTGGGCCGTCAATGAGCAAGCGAAAATCGACCAATTGACCGACCGCGCCTTGGTCGCGAAATGGCCATTGGGTCGTATTGATCCGACCTTACGCGCGCTCTTCCGCGCGGCGGGTGCAGAAATGCTTGAAAGCGATACGCCGCCAAAGGTGATCATCACCGAGTTTGTCGATATCGCAGGTGCGTTCTGCACCGACGACAAAGAACCGCGCTTTGTTAACGCGGTTCTCGACCACATGGCGCATGAGGTCATGCCGGAGAAGTTCTAGGCCTGCGGACAGCCGACAGCGCCGCTAAGGGCGGCTTGGCTTGACGCATCAATCAAAGCGCTCTCAATGCCACCTGACGTTTCAATCGAAACTGTGACACCTGCGATTTCGCTATCTGCGACGCGGATTTGTCCAAGGCTGCTGTTGGGGAGGGTATCATCCAAGTCAGCAGAGATTGTAAGTTCATCGCCGAACCGGAATTCGTCTAGCGAAAGCTGGAGTTTCTGCGATCCATCAGTCACTTCGGTCAAAACAGCAAAGCCCTGTTCAAGTTCGACGGGTTGGTAAACCTCAACGCCAGCACCTTGTTCGGTGACATCAAAAATCAGACCCGCCGGAGCCGTCGTAAGATCGATGGTTAGAGTGACGTTCGACAGGCTGCACAAGTTGTTTTCAATCACAAACCTGTCTTTTGGCGCACCTTCTTGAAATCGCAGATTGATGTCCGCTGAGACAAGAGAGGGGGTTAGCGCAAGGGCAATTGCGATGTGTTTCATGGGCGCCTCCTTTTCACCGTATCTAAGTCGATGTGGGCGGCTGGCAAATGACTCTTTAACTTAACCACTTGATTAATTAACTAACCAGTTTATTGTAGCTTTATGATTCAAGACCCCCAACTCGATGATACCTTTGCCGCGCTTGCCAATGGCACACGACGGGCGATTTTGGCGCGTCTGGCAAAGGGACAGGCGTCCGTGAATGAACTGGCGGAGCCTTTCGATATGAGCCTTCCGGCAATCTCAAAGCACATTAAGGTCCTTGAAAACGCCGGACTCATTGAGCGTGGGCGCGATGCGCAGTTCCGCCCGTGCAACCTAAACGCAGCACCTTTGCGTGAAGTTTCGAACTGGGCAGAGCAATATCGGCATATCTGGGAGGATAGGTTCGACCGGATGGATACTGTGCTTCAACAACTGAAGGAAGAGACTAATGAGTGACAACTGGGCCCGCATTGAACGGGAATTTGACGCGTCTATTGATGCTGTTTGGGCAATGTGGACCGAAGCCGAAAAGTTTCAATCTTGGTACGGTCCAAACGGTTTCACTATTCCGGTAGCAGAGATGGACGTAACGGTCGGCGGGACGCGGAAGATTTCAATGGAGATGAAAACGCCCGAACGCACCATGCAGATGTGGTTCATCGGCGAATACAAGGAAATCTCCCCCAAAACCCGGTTGGTATATTCCGAAAGCATGTGCGATCCAGATGGGAACATGCTGTCGCCTGCCAGTATGGGAATGCCTGAGGGGACACCGGATACGACTGAAGTGGTGGTGCAACTGGAAGACTTAGGAGGTCGCACGCGGATGGTTCTGACCCATGTAGGCGTCCCAGCAGGCAGCCCAGGCGAAGGCGGATGGATGCAGGCGATCGAGAAAATGGCAGGTCTTTTGGGATAGGCAAATGGACGGCAAGTCTAGCTTGTTTTCCCAAAATAGATCTCCTGCCCAAATTCCGACCGCAACAATCGTGGAACAAACCCCCGTTCGGAAAAATCACGGGGGCAATAGCTGGTGTGCGTCGGGTTAGGCGGGAGAAGCCCGGCCGCTTGAAAAGTCGCGGCAACAAGTTCGCTACAGAAATAAGTCCGCTCTTCTCTGGTGACTGTGTAGCGTTCGCGTAGGTAGTGCCACAAAAGCCCACTCGTTGATGGGTAGCCGGCGTTCCTAACGTCCGGATCACGGACAAATGCGCTGAGGTTGCTGCGGAACTCCTCGGTCCGGTCGAGATGCAGATATCGAGCAGACATCATTTTGTAGCCCCAACGCTCAGCATAGTTTTCCATCCGGCTGGCGAGATCGACCAGCATAGGCCCTGTTGTCAGGTTTATGTGCGACGGATCAGCGTCAACGTCTTGGCCTGGGATGGTCGTGGATTCCCAGAGCAAAAGTTGGTCTTTCGGAAGTTCTGGATAGATGTCCTTCGCTTCAATCACCATCGCAACATGTGACCAAATCCCTCCTGTGATGAGGTCTACGGCATGCGTGAACCAACCGGGGCCGCGGAAGAAAATCAGATCTCCTGTCTGGAGGGAGGGCATCACATCACGCCAAGGGGCAAGGGGACGTCTGGGCAAATCAAATCTCCTTTAATCTTCGGGGGCAGGGAGCCAAATTTGGAAACTCGTCCCCTGCGGTTCGTTAGGTTCAACACGCATCTCGAACCTGTTTTCGGCGCATAGCTGTTCAACTATCGCGAGGCCCAAACCGTGGCCGTCATAATCTCCCGCGCGATGGTAGGGGGTCTTGAGCTTTGACAATTGTTCCGGGGAGAGACCTGGCCCTGTATCACGCACCTCAACGCCTACTCGGTCTTCGTCCGCTATGCTCTGAACAGTCACGCCGCCCGTGTCGGTGTTCTTAATGGCGTTCGAAACAAGATTGGACAAAACGCGCATCAGCGCAAAGGCGTTTACGAAAGCTATTTTCGACGTTGGAACAGTTTCAAAAGTTAGCCCTTTATCGTCCGCCTCGGCTGTAAACATGGTTTTCAAATTATCTAGAATAACGTTGAGTTCGATCTCTTCTCTTTCACCCGCATCACTTGAGGGAGGTTTATGTTCGATGCCGTCGCCAGTGAGTTGTGACTTTACGATTTCATCAAGAAATTCGATGGCGCCACCCAATTCGTCCAACTGTTTTTGGTTGTCTTGTGCAGCGAGTTTCATTGATGTCAAAGGTTGTTGAATGTCGTGCGCGGCGGTCGCTAAACGCTCGGACATCGTACGGCGTTCCTCTGCCGCCTTGAGTTCGGCAACCAAAGCCTCTTCTTTCTCCGCACGAAGTTCGCGGACCCGCGCAAACATTGCGCATGACAAAGCGATGGCTTCGAAAGCCAGTCCGAAAAGAAAGACGGTCGCAGCTTCTTCGTAGGTATAATGCGCGGTGAGAAAGTCGCTTAAATTCAAGGGGACGAGCATGACTACCAGCATCAAACAACCAGCAGCAAAGAACCACCGACCGGAAACCCGTTTGATGATTGCAACGATACCGTTTGCCGCGATGAGGCATATACAAACTGATGACCAGACAATCACAGGCTCGAAAGGCGCTCCGAGGAAATCGAATGCAAATGTGGTTGCCAGGACCAATCCCGCTGCGACCAAGAGGACACGGCCAACCCATTTGGGGACTTGAGGAGCTGTCGCGAAAAAAGACCTTTGAAACAGCAGATATGACATGAGCGCGAATGCCGCCCACCAAAACCGCATGATCGGATAGACGTACTCCGCCAAGAACGGGATAAATGGAAATAGGCCGAGAACATAGCAAAGGTGGAAGGTCGAAAAAGTGAGGTACAGTGCGTAGAAAACCGCAACTCTTTGGTACAACACACCGAGGAGACTGACCGTCAGAACAGTGACACCTAAGACCAAACCAAGAAGGATATAGATCCTGAGTTCCGAAACCATACGGCGCGTTTCATAGGTTCCAGCATTTTCGATTGATAATGGCGCATAGGACGAATTGTTGGCGTAGGAGACATAGAGCGTGCCACGACCGTTTGAGGGCATTTCAAATTCGATGTGTTGAAATCGGTCTCGATCCTGCCAGGGTTCAACGTCGGGAAAAATGAAAAGCGGTTCTGTCGGGAGCGGCTCCCCTTCAATCACGAGATAGGCGACCTTGTGTCCCCAAGCGATTTGATTGAATGCGAGCACCCAAGCTTGGGTTTGATCTGTTGGGTTCACCAATGGTGTCTTGATGTGGTGAACAGCGTTCGACCACCCGAACCCGATTTTCCGCGTTGTTACAGGCGCAAATGACGTCGCTGGAAGACCGATCAAACCTTCTAGTTGAAGTCGGTCCTGCCACGTCGTCTCGAACGCCACCGGATCGATCAGATAAGATGAATATTCTGCAAGATTAAAGGGCGCTTGTGCCTCGTCCAACACTAAAACCCTTTGGTCGTCTGCAACGGCGAGGAGAGGGGTGCATGACACCCCTATAAACACACAGAGCGAACGAAGGAGAATTCCCAGTAGTTTCAATTGTTTTGCCACTTATTCCTACAAGGGAATGGCCCGTCAAATCGCATAGAACTGAAAGGTCAGGTTGAAAAAGTTAACGCCATGCTCACCCTTTGGATGCCGCAAGGTCAAGCATTTGTTGAATGGCCGTCGCGCTGCGCTCGGTTGGAGAGAGGCTAATCGATTTGCTTTAGAGAAAGTGGTGGCGGGAACCGCAGCGACCGTAGAGGGTTTATTCCCGAGGACCTGTATATACAGGTGGGCGCCGGATAACTGAACCAGGGCTCAGACAGAGCCAGCTCCCTCGGATTTGCTTAAGGCCACTGGAATGTAACCCACATGGAAACGAGAAGAGCAGAACACCGCCAAACCCCGACGTAAGGTGGGGGGGCGGTTAGGGCAAGTGGTAGTCGGGAATTATTCGGAAGTTGTGAGCAGCCAACCGTTCGGGCCGACCATATCTTCTGGCAGATACTGAACCGCGAGCCGTTCGATAATGCCCACAGTGACAAGTGATAAAGCAACTTCCATGAATGTGATATCAGCTAGAAAACTCATCTCTCTTCTCCCTCGTTACTTGGGAATGTTTTGACGGGGATACATGTTCAAATAATGACCAGAAGGTTAAAAAAGACGGTCAACTCTCATGAAATCCGCCACATTTTGGCCAAAATCGGCTTTTTCTTGACGGATGTTTACGTTTTGTTCATGTTTGAGCCATGCCTGAAGATACCTCTCAACCTCAACTGATGCCCGGCCAACTTTTGGCGCGTGGGGTGTGCAGACACCTGAGGCAGCACGATTTTGTCAGCGTTGTGGAGCTGACGCCGACCTCAGGCCTCCGCGTCGACGTCATGGCGCTTGGCCCAAAGGGCGAGGTGTGGGTGATTGAATGCAAATCATCTCGTGCAGATTTCCAATCTGATCATAAATGGCAGGGCTATCTAGAGTGGTGTGACCGATTTTTCTGGGCCGTTGATCAGGATTTTCCAACGGAATTGCTGCCCGACGATACGGGCTTGATCATTGCAGATGGGTACGACGCAGAGATTTTGCGTATGGGACCAGAAACGAAGCTCGCAGCTGCACGGCGCAAGGTAATGATCCAGAAATTCGCACGCCACGCCGCTATTCGAGCGCAAGCTGCGCGTGATCCGAATGCAATTTATGATTGGTAGGCCATGATCAAATATTTCTATCCTGATGGAAGTCACTGCTATCGCGCGCTGCACACAACACATGCGGTGTTCAGGGACGATGCAGGCAAACTCATCGCTCGTGCCCAAAAAGCCAGCGGTGAGCTTTATGAGTTTGAGATCGTGGGCTTTGAACTACTTGAGGCCGGTGTTCGATATAGCTGACTTAACCTAGCCGTTCTCGCGTCCCGGAAGTGATTTCACCAAATCGTCGACCGCTTTCATCTGCGTCAGGAAAGCTTCCAACTGATGCAAGGGCAGGGCGCTTGGCCCGTCGCAGAGCGCTTCGTCGGGGTTTGGGTGCGATTCAAGGAATAGACCAGAGATACCCACCGCCAGTCCAGCGCGCCCAAGCTCTGCCACTTGTTCGCGACGTCCGCCTGATGCGGCGGCACCGACTTCGCGCATCTGTAAAGCATGGGTGACGTCAAAAATGATCGGCGCATCGTTACTGACAGATTTCATCGTGCGAAAGCCAAGCATATCGACGACCAGATTGTCATAGCCAAAGTTCGTCCCGCGTTCGCAGAGCAGAATTTGATCGTTACCGGCCTCATTAATCTTTTCGACGATATGGCCGATCTGAGGCGGGCTCATGAATTGCGGTTTCTTGACGTTCACAACCGCTCCGGTCTTAGCGATCGCTGTCACTAGATCGGTTTGACGGGCCAAGAATGCAGGGATTTGAAGAATGTCGCAAACCTCGGCAATGGGCTGCGCCTGATGGATTTCGTGGACATCGGTCAGGATCGGCACATCAAATGCAGCTTTGATGTCGCGGAAGATTTTGATCCCTTCGTCGAGGCCTGGGCCACGGTAGGAGTTGATTGATGAACGGTTCGCTTTGTCGAATGACGCCTTGAATACATACGGAATGCCAAGCTTTTCAGTCACTTCAACGTAGCTTTCAGCGACCTGCAGTGCCAGATCACGGCTTTCTAGCACGTTCATGCCGCCAATCAGAACCAATGGTTTCTGGTTGTCAAAATCGATATCGCCAAGCGTAACCGTCGCCATATCTAGCGGCCCTTTACTGCGCGGGCGGCCAAGGCGGCGGCTTTCAACTCTTCCGCGATTTCGTCTGCTTCAGAGGGATCAAAATCCATTGGGATTTCGATGCCGGCACCTTCGACAAAGATCCGCACCATGCCTAGATCGGTTGGTCCGATCTGAATGTTGGCTTCGATGTCTTTTTCGTCGTTGATGCCCATGGCCGCTCTCCTTGATCTCTGGGTTGCCTAGCGCAGGGCCGCAGGGTTTGGCAAGGCGAGCGTCCTGCTTGATTTGGGATGAAATTCGCCACAGAATGTGAACTGAGGACTTGTCATCGTGGATGGCGGGGGTTAAATCGCCCCACGTGCCGCCTTAGCTCAGTTGGTTAGAGCGCCTGATTGTGGATCAGGAGGTCCCTGGTTCGAGACCAGGAGGTGGTACCACTCCTCTTTTATGTGTTAGCTCTGTTGGCGGAGGTTGCAGCCTCCGGCGGGAGTATATTGGCCAAGATGATAGAGCGTATCGTTTCCTTTGAAATCGGACCCAATCCACCGAAACGGTTGGACAAAGCTTTGGCGCGGGATGTGCCGGCGGATGCGTCGTTCAGTCGGTCGCGGCTTGTGAAGTTGTTGGAGAGCGGAGCGGTCTCAGTTGATGGGGCCGTATTGGATCAGCCGAGGGTTCAGGTGCCGGAAGGTGCTGTCGTTGAAATTACCGTGCGCGAGGCAGAGGAAAGCCATATCGAGGGAGAGGACATCTCGCTTCAGATCGTGTTTGAAGATGATGATCTGATCGTGGTGAATAAACCTGCTGGTATGGTCGTCCATCCTGCGCCGGGCACGCCTTCGGGTACTTTAGTCAATGCGTTGATCCATCATTGCGGCGATAGCCTTTCGGGGGTCGGCGGGTCGAAACGTCCGGGCATTGTGCACCGGATTGATAAAGAAACCTCTGGCCTTCTGGTGGTGGCGAAATCTGATGCGGCGCATCATGGGCTTGCCGATCAGTTTGCGGCGCATAGTGTTGAGCGTCGCTACCTTGCGATCTGTTATGGGGCGCCCGACAGCAATGACCCACGTTTGCGAGGCGTAAAGGGTGTGAACTTTGAATCTGGCAATATCCTGAAGGTTCAGACCTTTTTGGATCGGCACAAAACGGATCGGCAGCGGCAAGCGGTATTCTTTGATCGCGGGCGACATGCCGTCACGAGAGCGCGGATCGTGGAGAGTTTGGGAACGCCACCCGCGGCTGCCTTGATCGAATGCTGGCTAGAAACCGGCCGGACCCATCAGATCAGGGTGCATTTGGCCCATTGTGGGCATTCTTTGATTGGCGATCCGGTTTATGGTGGCAAACGCAAGCTTTCCGCTAAGGCGATTGGACAGGCAGGCGTGGAGGCTGCTTCTCAATTTGGGCGTCAGGCACTTCATGCGGCGACATTAGGTTTCGTGCATCCAGTCACCGGCGTGGATCTCTTATTTGAGGCGGATTTGCCGAAAGATATGGTTGAACTGCTCTCCAAAATGCGCGGGCAGGGCTGAAACAAACCATCCCATGTGCGTGAATGCACTGAAATCACCCTAACAATTGGTTAACCTCTCACTCATATAGGGGAAGACAAAAAACGTTTTTGGGCCTCTTGAAACGGTCCGAGAGCGCTACCATATGAATGTTAAGACGATAAACATAACTGATAGGGGGACAGTATGAGCAAATATACAAACCTTCCGGCCCCATCGCCCGAGCAGGGTCTGAATCGCTATATGCAAGAAATTCGGAAGTTCCCGATGTTGGAACCCGAAGAGGAATATATGCTGGCCAAACGCTGGGTTGAGGACGAAGACACAGAGTCTGCGCACAAGCTTGTCACATCTCACCTGCGTCTCGCCGCCAAGATCGCTATGGGTTATCGCGGCTATGGATTGCCGCAAGCTGAGGTGATTTCTGAAGCAAATGTCGGCCTGATGCAGGCGGTTAAGAAATTTGACCCTGAGAAGGGCTTCCGCCTTGCGACCTACGCGATGTGGTGGATCCGCGCGTCCATTCAAGAATACGTGCTGCGGTCGTGGTCCATGGTGAAGATGGGTACGACATCTGCACAAAAGAAATTGTTCTTTAACCTGCGCAAAGCAAAGAGCCGTATCGGCGCTTTAGAAGAAGGCGACATGCGCCCTGAAAACGTTCAAAAGATCGCAAGCGATCTGGGCGTGACCGAGGACGAAGTGATCAGCATGAACCGTCGCCTCTCCGGTGGTGATGCGTCTTTGAACGCGATGGTCGGGACCGATGGTGACAGTGCGACACAGTGGCAAGACTGGTTGGAAGATGAAGATGCCGACCAAGCGACCGCTTATGAAGAGCACGATGAGCTGACAGCTCGTCGCGAGCTTTTGGCAGAGGCTATGGATGCCTTGAATGACCGCGAGAAAGACATTTTGATGCAGCGCCGTTTGTCTGAAGAGACGATCACTTTGGAGGACTTGAGTTCTCAATACGACGTGAGCCGTGAGCGCATCCGTCAGATCGAAGTGCGGGCCTTTGAGAAGCTGCAAAAGCGGATGAAAGAACTTGCGCGCGAAAAGGGCATGTTGGCGACAGCGTAAGTTTTCGAAAAGAGTTTAAGAACCCCGGTCCTTTGACTGGGGTTTTTCTTTGCGCTGTCCTACGTGAGGCTTTACTGTTAGCGCCAACAGTTGGGGGAGATTTGAATGGCCTTTCGTTGGGGAATTCTTGGAGCGGGGAAATTTGCACGGCAACATATGGGGCCGGCAATCCATGCGGCGAATGGGAACAGTCTTGTCGGGCTTGCAACCTCGACTGCGAGCAAGGCCGAGCCATTTGAAGCCTTTGCAACGGGTTTGGAGGTTTTCAGCGACTATGACGCGCTCCTAGACTCGCCCGATATTGATGCGGTCTACATACCGCTCCCGAACCACTTGCATGTGCCTTGGACGATCAAGGCGCTAGAGGCAGGGAAGCACGTGTTGTGCGAAAAGCCAATTGCATTGCAAGCTGACCAGTTTGATGCGTTGATTAACGCACGGGACAGGTCCGGAAAGCACGCAGCAGAGGCTTTGATGATCGCGCATCACCCGCAATTCACACGTGCGCAAGAACTGGTTCAATCTGGCGCAATTGGGAAACTGCGCCATGTGGACGCTGTGTTCAGCTACAACAACGCAGGTGACACGACCAATATCCGCCATGATCCGGCAAAAGGCGGTGGTGGGCTGTACGACATTGGCGTCTACACCTGTTCCGCGGCTCGTCTTGTTAGTGGTGAAGATCCGAATGAAATTACATTGTCTCGCATGGAGAAAGAGAACAGCGTTGATGTCTATGCCCAATTTGCCGCTGAATTTCCAAGCTTCAGTATGTCGAGCATGGTTTCGATGCGGCTGCACAATAGGCAAGAGGTTGTCTTCCACGGCGATCAGGGATGGTTAAAGCTCAGCTGTCCGTTCAATGCCAATGTCTACGATGTTTCAGAACTGATCCTCGAAACCGCAGTCGGGTCTCGCATTCAGGAGCGGTGGCCAAGCGTAAATCAATACGTCTTGCAGGTTGAGAATTTTGCCAAGACGGCACAGTCCGGCGCTGAATACCCCTGTCCCCTTGAATTTAGTCGGGGAACGCAAAACATGTTGGATATGATTTTTGAAGCTCACGGGCCGCACCCGGCAGGCTAGACGGAGGACGCAATGCAAGACGATCAAACACCCAACGATGCGCCGGAGTCGGACTACGACAATATGTTCATCAGATTGGTGACGATGATCATTGTCGCGGTGCTTTTAAGCATGGCGCATACCTTGCTTGGCCTGATCACCGTCGCTCAGTTTGTCATCATGTTGGTCAACCAGCGGGAGCCGAATGAGCAATTAGCAGAGTTTGGTACGACCATGGGCATGTGGATGGCGAAAGCCGCGCGGTATCAGACAGGTGCCAGCGAAGTGAAGCCTTGGCCGTTCACGCAGCTCGATTAATTCGCCAAGCGAGCACGCAACACTCGGATCATATTCTCACCCATGATTTTGCGGATTTGCGCTTCGGTCAATCCGGCGCGGAGCAGGGCATCAGTTACGGCTGCGAGTTTAGAGGCATCAAAGCCTGTTTGAACGGACCCATCGAAATCTGAACCCAAGGAGACATGATCTTCGCCAAGCAGGTCTACCGCAGCTTTGATCGACGCGGCGACCCCATCCGGTGAGATGGCGCAAGACGCTGAATCCCAAAATCCGATTCCGATGACACCACCAGTGGCTGCCAGGTCTTGCATCAGGTCGTCGGGCAAGTTTCGCGCAGTGCTACAGTGGGAAAAGATTCCGCCGTGGCTGAGTACGAGAGGGATATCAGTCATCTCGATGACCTCTTTCACGACTTGAGGGCTTGAGTGCGCGACATCTAGAATCATCCCTCTTGCGACTACTTCGTTCACCACCTCTCGTCCAAAATCCGTCAAGCCAGCGTTGCTGATCCCGTGAAGGGACCCACCCAATTCGTTATCAAAGAAGTGGTGCAAGCCGACTAGACGCAAGCCTTGATCTTCGAGGCGGTCCAAATTTGACATATCGCCCTCAAGTGCGTGGCCGCCTTCAATCCCAAAGATGCCACCAACCAATTCTGATCCTGCTTCACGATCTGTAAGCAAGCGGTCCAAATCCGCGCGATTTCGGATTAGCCTGAATCGACCGTCAGCATCTTCAACAAGCTCTTCCAATTTCTCGCCTTGATATAAGGCTCGCTCTGCGAGGCTGCCCCATGTTCGGGGCGGCCATAGCTGGCCAATCGCCAATGGCGTGATGTTGTCGAAGGCCTCAGCTGAGTTCTGTTCATTGTTTTGGCCTGCAGGGCTTTTTGTGACGGCCGTGAAGACCTGTACAGCCACGTTGCCTTCGATCAAGCGGGGGATGTCCGTGTGCCCACGATCGGCGCGTTTCGATAGATCGCGCTTCCAAAGCGTGGGGTCGGCGTGCCAGTCGCCTATAAGGAGGTCTGCGTGCAAAGTTTCAGCGGCATCGGAGATCACATAAGGATCATGTTCCGCCACCGCGTTCCGTCCTCGTTCAACGTAACCCGGTGCAAAGATTAAGAACGCACCAACCGCAATGACAATTAGCAAGAAGAACCGGCCAAGCCATTTTCCGAATGTTCGCATGAGTTCCTCCCTCTCACGCCGTTAGGCTAGTTGGAGGCGCTTGGCTTGCGAAGGATGACGTTGCGGCAGATTACTCCACGGGATCTTTGAACGCGATGCCTTTGTGGCTGCCGTCGCAGAAGGGTTTGTTCTGGGACGCGCCGCACCGGCAAAGGAATACGTTTTTGCCCTTAACGATTTTGTGGCCGGTTCCTGTCGTGAGCTCTACGTTCCCTGCAACTTTCAGCGGACCATCCGGAATGCGACTGGCCGCGATTGGCCCGCCTTGCTCGTCAATGTTTTCTGGAACTTTCGCGACTGGTTCGCCGGATGCGGTGAATCCAGCCTCCATATGGCTGTAGTCGCAAAAAGGTTTGTTCTTGGAAAGCCCGCATCGGCACAGGGTAGCGCGGGTCATGTCTTCGCCCTCGACGTCCATGTCACCTGCAACGGCCAGAGGGCCGTTTTCCAGTACGGCGATACGGTTGATCTTCGGCGGGGCCTCTTCTGCGCCTGTGTTGTATCGGAAGGCCAAGGCACCTGACGGGCAGGAACGGATCATCGATGCGATCTCCTCCGCGGGGGCGTTGTCGGGCTGGACCCAAGGTCGTTGGGCAGGATCAAAAGCTTCAGGAAGTTTTAAAAAGCAATTTCGGGCATGGATGCATTTGGACATATCGAATGTCACAGTGATGTCTTTGCCCACATATTCCTTGCGTCGCATGGCTGATCCTCCCATCGGATTGGCTGATGCGACAAGGGTAGCCGAGACGGATGCGTCCGGCTAGCACTGTTCTTGCACAGAGGCTGTGCTTAGTCTTCCATCGCCTCAAGTTCGTCGATGAACCCTTCGATCATGCTCAATCCCTTATCCCAGAACGCAGGATCGCTGGCATCTAAGCCGAAGGGGGCAAGCAGTTCCTTGTGGTGCTTGGAGCCGCCCGCTTTGAGCATATCAAAGTATTTCTCGTGGAAGTCTGGATCGCCCTCCTCGTAGACCGCGTAGAGTGCGTTCACGAGGCCGTCGCCAAACGCATAAGCGTAGACGTAGAAGGGCGAGTGGACGAAGTGCGGGATATAGGCCCAGAAGGTCTCGTATCCGTCTGCGAAATCGAAAATCTCTCCTAGGCTTTCGGCCTGAACGGACATCCAGAGTGCGTTAATGTCGTCTGGTGTCAGCTCTCCTTCGGCTCGAGCCGCGTGAAGTTTGCATTCAAAGTCGTAGAACGCGATCTGGCGGATCACCGTGTTGATCATATCCTCGACTTTGTTCGCCAAAAGCACCTTGCGTTCGTCTTTGGTTTTCGCCCCGTCCAGCATTTTGCGGAAGGTCAGCATTTCGCCAAATACAGAGGCCGTTTCGGCCAAAGTCAAAGGCGTTGAGGATAGAAACTCGCCTTGTTCAGCCGCAAGAACCTGATGAACGCCGTGACCAAGTTCATGTGCTAAGGTCATGACATCACGTGGTTTTCCGAGGTAGTTCAACATCACATAGGGATGCACCGTTGTTACGGTGGGGTGCGCAAAGGCACCGGGGGCTTTGCCCGGTTTCACAGGCGCGTCGATCCAACCTTCGGTAAAGAACGGTTTCGCGAGGTCGGCCATTTTCGGATCGAAGTCACCATAAGCGTCGAGCACGGTTTTGGTCGCTTCATCCCAATCGACCAGCTTATCGTCTTCCAAAGGCAGCGGCGCATTGCGGTCCCAGACTTGCATCCGATCCAATCCCAGCCATTTGGCTTTCAGCTTGTAATACCGATGGCTAAGACGCGGGTAGGCGGCGACAACGGAGTTACGAAGGGCCTCAACAACTTCCGCTTCCACATGGTTCGACAGATGGCGACCGGTTTGCGGGGTCGGGAGGTTGCGCCAGCGGTCCTCGATCTCCTTCTCTTTGGCGAGCGTGTTGTGAACGCGGGCGAAGATTTTGATGTTTTCTTGAAAGACTGCCGCGAGGGCGTGGATCGCAGCTTCGCGCTTGTTGCGGTCTTTCTCAGTCAGCAGGTTCAACGTCGCTTCGAGGTTGAGTGTTTCACCATCAACAGTGAACTCGAGGCCCGCCATTGTTTCATCGAACAAACGGTTCCAAGCAGCGGCCCCAACGGTGGATTGGTCGTGGAGGAATTTTTCTAGCTCATCGGAAAGCTGATATGGCTTCATCGCACGCATCCGGTCGAAAACCGGTTTGTATCGAGCAAGATCAGCGTTTTCTGCAAGCATTCCCGCCAAAGCGTCATCATCGAGGCGGTTGAATTCTAGCGAATAGAACACAAGCGGCGTTGTGAAATTCGTGATCTTGTCCTGCATATTCGCCATGAACTGCGCACGTTCCGCATCGGTCGTGATCTGGTAATAGCGAAGTCCGGCAAAGGACATAATACGACCGGCAATCTCGCTGATCTTTTCGTTGCGTTGCACAGCTTTCAGCATGCCCGCAGCGTCAAGTCCCGCCAACTTACCTTCATAGTCCGCGGCAAAGCTGGCGCATTCCTTTTCAAGCCATTCGAGATCGCTGGTCAGCTCTTTGCTGTCCTCAGCCGGATACAGATCCGTCAGATCCCATTCCGGCAAATCACCGAAGTCACCGCCACCGTTGGCGTTTGCGTCGAATACTGGGGAGGGGAAGCGCATGGGGTATCCTTTTCAAATCTCTTGAGTGCAACATAGGGGTGCGGCAGCCCGGGTAAAACCCAACTGTTCAAAACTTGTAGAGAGCAGCTGGGTTATCGACGAGGATGCGGTGGCGTGTGTCTTCATCGGTGACAGCGCGATGAAATGCGTCCCAGAGGTCTGAACCTTTCGGCATCTCTGCGCCATTCAACATGATATGCGGCCAATCTGAGCCCCATAGGCATCGTTCGGGGTTGGCTTCGACCAAGGCGGCGACGAAAGCGTCTGTTGCGTCATAGGGCGCGTTGGACAGGCGGTAGAGGCCCGAAAGCTTGATGTAGGCGTCGCCATCGGCCAGCACGCGGCAGAGGTTTTGGAAACCGGCGGTTTGTGATCCGCCAGCGATGTCCGTCGGCCAGCCGATGTGGTCAAAAACCACCGGAACAGGGCAGGCGGCAACGTCTTCGGCCAGCTCTTCCATGTGCTGATCCGCATGCATCAACATTTGGATGTGCATGCCACGGTCGTTAAGGATTGGCGCCATCGCTTTCGCGCCGTCCCAGGTCAAAACGCCACCATGGACATAGTTCAGGCGGACGCCGGAGAGGTTCCAATCCGCGAATTGGTCAAAAGCGGCCTCGGGCGCGCCATCAGGCAGCAGACCGATACCTTTGAACCCGTCGCCCATCTGACGGACCGCTTCGACGGTTACACTGTTGTCTATGCCATAGAAGATGGATTGGACGACCACGCCTCTTGTGATCCCTAAGGCATCGAGGTGGGCGCGGTAGCCCGCGAGGTAGGCGGCAAAGCTCTGCGCTGGATCTTCGGTGCGACCATCAAACAGTGGGAATTCTTTCGGTGCGCCCAAAAGATGAACATGCGTGTCGCAGGCGTCTTGCGGTGCTTTGGTCGCCACGTCTTGTGCGGCGGGCGGAAGGGGCGCGATGGGTTTAGCCATAGGGCTCTAACATCTCTTTCAAGTCGGCTAAGGTATTCGCCTCGGCCACGGGTTTGTCTTTGCGCCACCGGAGCATACGGGGGAAGCGCAACGCAACCCCAGATTTATGCCGTGGTGACGCTTGAATGCCTTCAAACGCGATTTCAAACACGTGGTGCGGCGGAACCTGACGAACAGGGCCAAAGCGTTGCAATGTGTTTTTGCGCACCCAACTGGTGATCTCCCGAAATTCGGCGTCGGTCAGGCCGGAGTAGGCTTTGGTGAACGGGGTCAATTCATTGCCGTTCCAAACAGCGAACGTGTAGTCGGTAAAAAGGTTCGCGCGGCGACCATGGCCGGCCTGGGCGTAGATCATCACAGCGTCAATTGTCAGCGGATCGATCTTCCACTTCCACCAATCGCCGCGTTTGCGGCCCGAGAGGTAAGGGCTGTCTAGGCGTTTGAGCATCAACCCTTCGGCGTTCAGGTCACGCGACCGATCTCGTTCCTTGGCGAGATGGTCCCAACTGTCGAATGGAACCGAGGACGAGAGGTGGAGAGGCAAGTGATCCGGCGCAGATTTAATTATTTTTTCCAGTCGGTTGCGTCGCTCAGCAAAAGTGACTTCACGAATGTCTCGGCCCTGATCTTCAAGAAGGTCATAAGCCATCAAAACCACTGGAGCCTCGGCCAGAAGTTTTTTGGGGACCGTCTTACGACCAATGCGCTTTTGCAGCGCATTGAAGCTCAGCGGTGCACCATCGCGGAAAGCTAGGATTTCGCCGTCGATCACCGTGCCATCGGGCACAAAATCTTTGAGCTGCGCCAATTCAGGGAACCGATCTGTCATCAGGTCTTCGCCACGAGACCAGATGTAATGTTCCCCTTGTCGGACAATCAATTGGCCGCGAATTCCATCCCATTTTCTTTCAGCATTCCAACCAGTTGGATCGCTGAGTTGATCTAAGTTATCCAAAGCATGTGCAAGATAGAACGGATAGGGTTTTGACAAATCCGATTGCGGGTCATCGTCTTCAATGAGCGCCTGCCAAGTTGTCGTGTCCGGTGTCCATTGCCCCATAAGCTTGTGGGTCAAGACGGCGGCATCTTGGCCCGTGGTTTGCGACAAAGCGCGTGTCACGAGTTTGGCGCTGACACCAACACGAAACCCGCCGGTGAGGAGTTTGTTGAACAAGAACCGCTGATAGTTGGGAAGCTGTGTCCAAGCGGAAAGAACGGCTGTTTTTCTGTCATCTTCTTCTAGTTTTGGGAAAGATTTTGTCCTAGAAATCCAATAGGTAAGGCTGTGATCTTCAACTCCCTTCGCTTCGGGCAAGACAAGTGAAATCGTCTCAGCCAGATCACCCACGACGGAATAGCTATCTTCAAACAACCATAGCGGAATACCTGCTGCGTCTGCGGCCCATTCGCGAAGCTTTGACGAGGTCACGGTGCGCTTCGGACGACGGCCGGTGAATAAAGCAATGGTCCAGAGTTTGTCGTCTTCGGTCGCAGTCGCGAAATACTCCGCCAGCGCCGCGACCTTTGCATTTGTCTTTGTCGTTTGGTCGACGTGTCGGAAAAGCTCGGCAAAATCCTTCATTCGCCGCTGTCCTCATCGCCAGTATAGTCTGTCGCAACGATATGCGCATCGTAGCCTTGATCTTCTAACCAGCGCCGAAATTGAGAGGTATATCCGTGCGTTACAAAGATTTTCTCAGCTTCGGTTGCAGCAATCGCTTCGTTCAACCCACGCCAGTCTGCGTGATCCGAGACGATAAAACCCTGATCGGCAGACCGCCTGCGTCGCACTCCGCGCAATGCCATCCATCCCGAGGCAAACGCTGAAGAGGATGGATTAAATTTCTGTGCCCAGCTTTGTGCCAAAGCGCCAGGCGTGGCGAGGACCAATGCTCTGGGATAGTCCTTTATGTTCAATTCTGGCGTGACGCGGATTGTGTCCGGCAATGCGATCCCTTGAGCGCGCAACACTTCATTTGTGTTCTCGATGGCGCCATGAGTCAGGATCGGGCCAATACTGGCATCAACGGTGCTGAGCAGGCGTTGCGCTTTGCCAAGAGCGTATGCGCCAAGCAGAGAAAAGCGCCCTTCGGAATGGTTGGCTTGCCACCATGTGTTGATCTGATCGGCAAGGACGTCTTGCGGTGTCCAATTGAAAACAGGCAACCCGAAGGTGCATTCGCTGATGAAGGCATGGCACTTGACAGGCTCAAACGGTTCGGAGAGGCCGTCATCGACGGTCTTGTAGTCGCCAGAGACAACCCACGCTTCCCCGTCCACGACAACTTTGATCTGCGCCGATCCGGGCACATGTCCCGCGGGGTGAAACGAGACGGAAGCGCTACCAATTTTCTGTTCTATGCCATAGAGTTGTGTCTCGATCCTCGCGTCAGATCCAAGCCGATATTGCATCACGGGCTTCGCTGTTGGCGTCGCCAGATAGGCCTTCATCCCCGGACGCGCGTGGTCGGCATGACCATGGGTGATGAGTGCCCGATCAACGGACTTCCACGGGTCAATGTAGAAATCGCCCGCCGCGCAATAGATGCCGCGATCGGTGAAAGTCAGGACGTCACTCATGCCCTGATGGTAGCGCTTTGGAACGCGGAGACTACAGCTTAAATATTCGCGTCGAAAAGGGCGATTGATTTGGCGTAGAACGTATCCCGAACCGAAGGGACTTCGATCATGATCTCGTGCTTAGCGCCGTCAAACTCATCCAACTCTCCACCCTTCCAGCGCTCCATGCGGCTGTGGATACGCTCTGGGCTGACAATCGTTTCAGCCGTTCCTAGTCCAGTGTAGCAGGGACAGTTCGGGCTCGGCATGTTGTGCAGGGCGCGCATTTCATAGAGCGCTTCGCCGATCCAGTTTATCGATGGTCCGCCCAAACCAAGATCAGGATGAGCAGCGAGCTGGCCACGCATGTATTTGAAAACTTCTGGGTCGCAGGTCAGTTCGTTGCCATCAAATTCCTGCACCTCGACATAGTTGGTCGTATCTCGGCCGGGGGAGACCATTTTGCCAAGGCCGATATAAGGACCGACCGTTCCGAGCACCCAAGCACCAGCGCGCAAGGGCTGCGCAATGGCAACGCCCCACATCGGTGCGGAGAATGCAGCGGCATTCACCGGAAGATGGTTGTGAAGGGCGCGAAGGCCGATGCAGCCCCCCATAGAATGACCGATCAAGAAGAGGGGTTGTGCTAGCCCCTCAGCGCGAACGAATGCGACGACAGCATCGACATCAAGCTGATAGTCTTGGAATTTACCCACATGCCCTAGGCCGCGATCATCGGCTAGGCGATCCGCTAATCCCTGGCCGCGCCAATCAACGGTGACCATATTATAACCCGCTTTGACATACTCACGCGCGGGAAGCCCGTATTTCTCGGCATATTCGGTGCGGCCACAGAACATAAGGATCGTGCCTTTGGCATCCTTGGCGGGCCAGTGAACGACGCGCATTCGCACGCCGTCTTCGCATGTCAGCCAATAAGCCGCACCGCCTTCTGGGCCGTCTGCGACATCCTCAAAATACGGTGCAGCGTTCATGGTTAGCCGAGTACGCCGGACAGTTTCATTGCCATGCCCATGTCGCCGTCAACTTTTAGCTGACCAGTCATGAATGCGGCTGTTGGGTTCTGTTCGCCTTCCAAAATCGCTTGGAATGTTTCTGCTGAAGCGGTCAACGTAACGTCTGCATCGGCGTCAGACGCAGTCGCGCCATTTTCGTCGATGAGGATGCTACCTTCGCCTTCGATGTCGAACTTTGCAGTGCCGTCGAATCCTGCGCCGGCCATTTTTTCGTTCAGGGCTTCTACAGCCGCGGTGATCACGTCGCTCATAAGTTCGTGTCCTTTTTACATTCTGTGATGCGTCTTGCTCTGGCACCTTGCGCCAATAACGCTACATTCACGTTATGGCCACTCGAATTCCACCCTTCAAATGTGCCGTTGCGGCATTTGTGATTTTGCAAGCCGTTTCGTCATCCGCCGTTGCCCAAACGGCTGATCTAGATGCGTTGTTCTTGGAACTTAAGGACGCGGACGAAACCAGTCACGAACGGATCTCAAATGAGATTCGGCTGGAATGGCAAAAATCCGGCTCCGCCGCGATGGATTTACTGTTGCGACGGGGCACGGAGGCCTTGGAAGAGGGTAATGCGCTTGAGGCGGCTGAACATTTTTCCGCTTTGATCGATCATGCGCCGGAGTTCGCGGAAGGGTATCACGGTCGGGCCTCCGCCTATTTCGCAGACGGACTGATGGGGCCTGCGATTGACGACCTTCGCCAGACTTTGGTTCTGATGCCGCGTCACTATGAGGCCATGTTTGGACTGGCCAGCATCATGGAGGGGTTGGAACGCCCCGAGGATGCGCTAAAAGTTCATGAGTTGATTCTGGAAATCTATCCATTGAATCAGATGGCATTGGACGCAAAAACGCGTCTTGAAGAACAGCTTCGGGGTCAGTCGCTTTAAGCTACGGGCCTCCTTGACAGGGTTTGACAGATGAGCACCACCCGCGTCACGGCTGTTTTGGGGCCGACAAACACCGGCAAAACGCATTTTGCAATCGAGCGGATGCTGAACCACCGTACCGGTGTGATCGGCTTGCCTTTGCGGTTATTGGCGCGAGAGGTCTACGATCGGATTGTCGCGAAACGAGGGCCGAGCGTCGTTGCTTTGGTCACGGGGGAGGAGCGGATTGTTCCACCGCGCGCAGCCTATTGGGTGTGCACCGTAGAAGCGATGCCTGAGGGCATGGGATGTGATTTTCTGGCCGTCGATGAGATTCAGCTCTGTTCAGATGCCGAGCGAGGCCATGTCTTCACCGACCGTCTGTTGAATGCACGAGGAGTGAAAGAGACCGTCTTTCTGGGGGCTGAAACCATGCGCGGAGCGATCGCTGCGATGGTGCCCAATGTGGAGTTCATCAAGAAGGAACGATTTTCGGAACTGACCTATTCAGGTTCGAAAAAGATAAGTCGTATGCCGCCCAGAAGCGCAATTGTCGGGTTCTCGGTTGAAAATGTATATGCCATCGCGGAATTGCTGCGTCGTCAAAAGGGCGGTGCAGCGGTTGTGATGGGGGCGCTTAGTCCACGGACCCGCAACGCTCAGGTTGAGATGTATCAGAACGGCGACGTGGATTACCTCGTCGCGACCGACGCCATCGGGATGGGGTTGAACCTCGACATCAAACATGTCGCCTTTTCAGGACTCACCAAATTCGACGGGCGCAAGATGCGGCATCTCTTTCCCGAAGAACTGGGCCAAATTGCAGGCCGAGCAGGGCGCCATACAGAAAACGGAACCTTTGGTGTCACAGGCGAAGCGCCGCCCTTGGACGACGAGGTCGCACAAGCCATTGTTCAGCATCGTTTCCGACCCGTGAAGAAACTGCAATGGCGCAACAGCGATCTTCAATTCGGATCGGTCAAACGCTTGGTGCAAACGCTAGAACAGCATACGCAAGATGAATGGCTGACCCGCGTTCGTGAAAGCGATGACCTGGCGGCTCTCAAGGCTTTAGCTCAGGATGAATTGATCGTCGCACGGGCAGGCGATGGCCCGTCGGTGAGATTACTTTGGGAGGTCTGCCGCATTCCGGACTTCCGAGGGATTAGTCCGGTCGAACATGCGACGCTTTTGGGCAAAATCTTCACTGATTTGCATCAAGATGGTCACATCGACCCAAATTGGTTTGCCCTAAAGGTCGCACGCATTGACCGCACCGAAGGCGATATTGATACGCTTTCCAAGCGGTTGGCGTATATCCGCACATGGACGTATGTGGCGCAGCGCCAAGACTGGTTGCGTGATGTTTCCCATTGGCGGGAGGCAACGCGCGCTGTAGAAGATCGTTTGTCAGATGCGTTGCATGGCGCATTGACGCAAAGATTTGTGGACCGGCGGACATCTGTTTTGCTCCGGCGGCTCAAACAGAAGGAGAGCCTTTTGGCTGACGTGAATGAAAATGGTGAAGTCACCGTAGAAGGTGAATTCGTGGGTAAACTCGATGGGTTCCGGTTCCGTATGGACAAAGCGGGCAGCCCGGATGAGGCAAAAACTTTGCGTCAGGCTTCGGTTCAGGCGTTGATGCCTCATTGGCATTTGATGGCCGACAAATTTTACAATGCTCCAGATACGGAAATCGACTTCACCGAACAGGGTGGCCTGATGTGGGGCGAGAATGCTGTTGGAAAGCTGGTGTCAGGATCCGAGCCATTGAAGCCCTCCGTCGAGGTTTTCGTAGATGAAGAAGCCGGCGATGACGTCGCCACCAAGGTTCAGCGCCGTTTGCAGCACTTCATCGATCGCAAGATTGCGGCTGGATTTGAGCCGTTGCTGGGTTTGAAAAACGACGAGACGCTCGAAGGTTTGGCCAAAGGCTTCGCATTCCGCATGGTTGAAGGGTTCGGCATCATCCCACGCGGAGAGATCGCGGACGACGTCAAAGCCTTGGACCAAGATGCACGCGGAACACTCCGCAAGCATGGGATTCGCTTTGGACAATTTACGATCTTTATGCCGCTTTTGCTGAAGCCAGCGCCGACACGTTTGCGTTTGGTGCTGTGGTCGCTAGCAAAGAACTTGCAGGAATTCCCAGAAAGCCCGCCCCCTGGTCTTGTAACCGTGCCGGCCGAAAAGGGCGCTCAACCTGGATACTACGCAATGGCTGGCTATCGTGCAGCAGGCGAACGGGCCATCCGTATTGATATGTTGGAGCGTTTGGCCGATATGCTGCGCGATCAGGATACACGCGGCGGATTTGAAGCGACGGCGGATATGCTTTCGATCACTGGGATGACGCTAGAGCAATTCGCTGATCTGATGCAGGGTCTTGGCTATAAGGCTGAGAAGGGCGAGCGCGCTAAAGTGAAGACGACCCCAACGCCCGCTGCGGACACGGCGCCAGTCGGAGATGAAGCAAAAGCCGACGAAGCATCCATTGAACCTGCTGAGCCGGAAGTAGAAGTGTTCTATACCTTCACTTGGGGTGGACGGGCGCAGCGCCAGCAACGTCCTCAGAATGACCGCCCACGCGGCAAAGGCAAGCCAAAGGGAAAAGGCCCGAAATCGAACAAACCGCAAAGCTTTTCTTCAAAACCCAAAGGCGAAAAGAAGGTTGATCCTGACAACCCGTTTGCGGCCGCTTTGGCTGGCTTCAAAACAGATTGAGCGACCCTCGCGACACCATCCGGTTAGATAAATGGCTGTGGCACGCGCGGTTCTTCAAGTCGCGCAGCCTTGCTGCTGGTGCTGTCTCGTCCGGCAAGGTGCGGGTCAACGGAACGCCTGTTAGCAAACCCAGCAGGTCCGTGGGGCCAGATGACGTTTTGACCTTTACCAAAGAACAAGATGTGCGGATCGTTCGTATCCTTGCTTGTGGCGAAAGGCGCGGACCGGCGCCAGAGGCACAGGCGCTTTATGAAGATATATCACCAGAGAAGGTGATCCGTCCTAAAAACCCGCGATTTGATGGGAAAGGCAGACCAACAAAGAAAGATCGGAGGGACATGACGTCTCAGTTCCGTGATCCATGATCATTCTTGCTTGAACGTGACAAAGACTTGTCCTAACCCACTCCAGTACTGAAACCGAAAGACCCGCTATGACTTACATCGTCAACGACAACTGTATCGCCTGCAAATACACCGATTGTGTTGAAGTCTGCCCCGTGGATTGCTTCTACGAGGGGGAGAATATGTTGGTGATCCATCCTGACGAATGTATCGACTGTGGCGTGTGTGAGCCTGAATGCCCTGCGGACGCGATCCGCCCGGATACCGAGCCGGATATGGAGAAGTGGGTTGAGTTTAACCGCAAGTATTCCGAGCTTTGGCCAGTGATCATCACGAAGAAAGATCCGATGCCGAATGCGGATGAGATGGACGGCAAAGAGGGCAAGATGGAGCTCTTCTCCAAAGCGGCTGGCGAAGGTGGCTGATTCGCGACTCTCTCGGCCTAAGCCTATGAAAACAAGATATTTAGTTTAGAATGAGGGGCGCGCTTTTAGTAGCCCCTTTTTTGTGATATACTCCTAATCAATGACGTCACTACTCTGACCCATTGCCGAGACACCTCTAAACTGACGGAGACGCGAGTCACCGCCGGTTTTTTTGTCGCGTGGCGTGAGTTAAATCCATGGAAGGGATAACATGGCTAAGAAGAAACACGAATTTAAGCCGAACGATTTTGTGGTCTACCCAGCCCACGGCGTTGGCAAAGTTGTGGCTATTGAGGAAGAAGAAGTTGCGGGCTTTGCGCTTGAGCTGTTCGTGATTGCCTTTGAAAAGGACAAAATGACCCTGCGGGTGCCGACCAATAAGGTGTCTGATGTTGGGATGCGTGCCTTGGCGACGCCGGATGTCGTCAGCAATGCGATGAAAACGCTGCGCGGCAAGGCAAAGGTTAAGAAAGCAATGTGGTCGCGTCGGGCGCAGGAATATGAGCAGAAGATCAATTCCGGTGATTTGATTGCGATCGCAGAAGTTGTGCGTGATTTGCACCGTCAAGATGACCAGCGCGAGCAGTCTTATTCAGAGCGTCAGCTTTATGAAGCGGCATTGGAGCGTTTGACGCGTGAAATTGCGGCTGTGGCCGGTAATGACGAAGGCGCGGCGCAAGCTGAGATCACAGACGTGTTGGTCAGTCGCGCTGCCTAAGCTTCCTTTGTCGAAATGAAAAAGCCGCGCCCTTTGAGCGCGGCTTTTGCGTCATTATGGCTGACCCATTCGGGTCAGCGGTGCCTTCGGCGAAGGTATTTTTGCTCAAAAGAATTAGAGGGCGCGCCAGCCGATGTCGCGGCGGCAAAAGCCTTCGGGCCAGTCGATTTCGTCAACCATAGCATAAGCGCGGGCGTGGGCGTCTTTGAGGGTCGCACCGCGTGCAGTTACGGCGAGGACGCGGCCACCTGTCGCGGTGATCTGACCGTCTAATTTGGTCGTTCCGGCATGGTATACAGCGTTTTGACTGTCTTCTGGCAAGGTCTCTAGCCCTTTGATGACGCTGCCTTTTTCATAACCTCCGGGGTAGCCGTTTGCGGCGAGAACCACGGTCAGCGCGTGATCATCTGCCCAATTCGCACTCACGTCGACCAGCCGACCTTCGGCGCAGGCTTGCATGAGATCGAGCACTTGAGCGCCGAGTCGCATCATCAGGCATTGGCATTCGGGATCGCCAAACCGCACGTTATATTCCACAAGGCGGGGTTGGCCGTCTTTGATCATCAGCCCGACAAAGAGCACGCCTTGGAATGGAGTGACGCGATCTGCCATCACCTGCATGGTGGGGCGGACAATTTCATCGATGGTCTTTTGTGTGACGTCAGCGGTCATCACTGGCGCGGGGGAGTAAGCGCCCATCCCGCCAGTGTTGGGGCCTGTATCGCCGTCTCCCACACGCTTATGGTCCTGCGCGGTGCCGATGGGGAGGATTGTGGTGCCATCGACGAGGCAGAAAAAGGAAGCTTCTTCGCCGTCCATGAATTCTTCGATTACAACTTCTGCGCCAGCCTCACCGAAGTTTCCGTCGAACATATCATCAATGGCGGCGAGGGCTTCTTCGTCAGTCATTGCAACGATCACGCCTTTGCCCGCGGCGAGGCCATCCGCCTTTACAACGATCGGGGCGCCTTGGGCTTGGATGTAGGCTTTCGCCGCAGCAGCGTCAGTGAAGCGGGCGTAGGCGGCTGTTGGGGCGTTGGCTGCATCGCAAATCTCTTTGGTGAAGGCTTTGGAGGCTTCCAGCTTAGCGGCCTCTTTTGAGGGGCCAAAGACCGAGATGCCAGCGTCTCGCAAACGGTCCGCTACGCCGGCGGCGAGGGGGGCCTCGGGGCCGACGATGACAAAATCGATGCTATTGGCGGCGGCAAATTCGGCGACTGCATCGCCGTTCAAAATGTCAACGCTCGAACATTCGGCAAGCGCGGCAATGCCCGCATTCCCAGGCGCAACGATAAGTTTGTCACATTTCGGGTTCTGCTTGACCGCCCAAGCCAGCGCATGTTCGCGCCCGCCGCTGCCTAAAATCAGGATATTCATGCCTGTCCCCCGCTTGGCCTTTGTTGAGGGGCGTTCTAAGGTTGGCATCAATGAAGAACAAGGGCAGTTGATGGACCTTTTTGACGAAGAACCTGCGAAGGGCAACGCGCCGGAATTCACTGTTTCCGAGCTGACCGGATCGGTGAAGAAAGCGCTTGAAGGGGCGTTTGGCCGCGTGCGGGTACGTGGAGAAGTGGGCCGCGTGGTGCGGGCCAAGTCGGGGCACCTTTACTACGACATCAAGGATGAGCGGAACGTTATCGCCTGCAATACGTGGAAGGGGCAGGTGACTGGGCTAGGGGTACTGCCGGAAGAGGGGCTTGAGGTGATCGTCACCGGCAAGCTCAGCACGTTTGGGCCGCAGTCGAAATACAACATCAATGTAGATAGCATTGAGGTCGCCGGTGCGGGCGCTTTGATGGCGATGCTGGAGAAGCGCAAAAAGGCGCTTGCGGCGGAAGGCTTGTTTGCGCCGGAGCGAAAAAAAGAGCTGCCGTATCTGCCGGAGATTATCGGCGTAGTGACGTCTCCGTCCGGTGCGGTGATCCGAGATATTTTGCACCGGTTGCGCGACAGATTCCCGCGTAAGGTACTGGTGTGGCCAGTGGCCGTGCAGGGCGCAAATTGCGCACCAGAGGTTGCGCGGGCCATTGAAGGGTTCAACGCCTTGACACCCGGCGGGGCTTTGCCGCGGCCTGATTTGTTGATAGTGGCGCGGGGCGGCGGGTCGATCGAAGATCTGTGGGGGTTTAATGAAGAGGTTGTGGCACGGGCGGCGGCTGCGTCTGACATTCCTCTGATTTCGGCTGTAGGGCACGAAACGGATACGACTTTGATCGATTTTGTTTCCGATCAACGTGCTCCGACGCCAACAGCGGCTGCGGAGCTTGCAGTTCCGGTTCGAATGGAATTGCTCGCTTGGGCCGATCAGCAGGGCGCGCGTTTGACCCATGCTTTGACGAGTGGGGTGCAGCGTCGCGGTCAACGATTGGCGGATGTGGCGCGGGCCTTGCCGCAGCCGGAGGCGCTGACGTCTGTTCCGCAACAGCGGTTTGATCTTGCATCCGGGCGGCTCGATCATGCCTTGCAGCGGGCTGTGGCCCAGAAGCGGTTGAAGCTGGCAGATGCGCCTTTGCGGCCTGCGATGTTAACGCGGGTGGTCGCGCAGGAGCGGCGGCGCGTGGTTGAACTGTCAGCACGGTCTGGTCCGGCGTTGGAACGTCAGGCGATGCGCGCTCGGGATCGTTTGGAGCGCATACAGGTTCGGGCGCCGGATGTGACACAGGCCAAAACGCGTTTGGAGCATGCGTCGCAAAGGTTGTCGTCGATCGCGCGATCGAAGCAGGCGGAACGGGCGAAGCGTTTGGAGGCTTTGGATCGTTTGCGCGAAACGCTGGGGTATCGCGAGACGTTGAAGCGTGGTTATGCGGTCGTTCGGGGTGATGGTGATCTGGTGACGACACAGGCCGCGGCGAAATCCGCCAAATCCTTGGAAATCGAATTTGCGGATGGTCGATTGACCGTTGGTGGGTCAAAGCTACCGGCAAAGAAAAGAGCCGGTGATGGTGATCAAGGAAGCCTTTTCTAACCGCTAACTGAAGAAATTCCCGCAGACCAATGCGCTTGGGTCTTCGTTGGCTTCAAAGATGATTTGGCCGGAATCAGCATTGGTCGCTTGGATGCCATCCGGTGTTTTGAACACAGTCCAGCAGTGGTGTTCATCTGTGCCTTCATAGGCAAAGCAGATGTTCTGATCCGCTTCATACCAGCGGCCTTCGATGCATTCGCCATTGAATGCTGACCACAAGACACGCCGTTGAGGCAGGTAGTGTTCGACCCCGTAGTTTGGGTTTCCGGGGGAACCAAAGGTCAGGACTTTGCCGGTGACGTAGGCATCGAATTCCTCTGCCGTCATGGGGCTTTGTGCCGCTGCAGTAGTGGCGAAGAGGAGGAGGGAGATGAGTATCCGCATGGTTAATTTTGCCATTTCAATGCGCGATGATCCATTACCTTCCGCCAGCGCGAGGGTAAAAGTGCCAAGGTCGCCATCGCAGGCAGGGAATGGGGCAGCATGGGGCCATCAGAGTGCGGCTCTAGCGAAGTGAAAGGTTTCATCGGTCTTGTGTGGTGTTGCGAATGTCGGGGGGCATTGAGCATCATGGAAGAGGAGAACCAGTGCGGGCTATCCCAGCTGTGAAAGGCAGTGGTGGGTTCGGCCTTGTTGTCATCTATGGTTCGGCTCAAACCATAGTGTTGAACGTAGTCTGACAACAGCAGTTGCGCCGTCGCGTATAGTGCGAGGCCCGTATAGGCGACCAAGCCCGCCACTCCGCCGATCAAGAAAGCCAAAACGAGCATCGCAAGACCTCCAGTAAGATAGACCCAATAGGGGTTTTGTGAATTCGGACGGTTGATCGATTTCAGCCTCTGAGTTTCTGCAGCAAAGCCTTTGCTGAATGAACCAACCCATGCGCGGGCCACATAACGATAGTAGCTTTCGCCCAACTGCGCGGAGTTGGGATCATCACTTGTCGCGACAAAGCGATGATGCACCAGCAGATGAGCTGATGTGTGGTGGCCAACGAGGATCGAAATATAGACCCACACGCCCAATTGGCGCAGGTCGCGTCGTGATCTATGGATCAATTCGTGGGCGGCTGAGTTGCTGACTTGACCAAAGAACAAACCCGCAGAGATGAACAGCGCGATATTCGCTGCTAGACTGTGCGAGCCGTTCGCCAAAGTCCAAACAACCAGAAGCATCAGCACAAAGTGAAGCGTGCCGATAAGCACCAACAACCCGTCCCCAGCTGGGAATTCGGTTTCTGCGTTTTCGTTCGGTGTAATGTTGACCAAACTGTCCAAAGCGAACGTCAGGCTCGTCATGAAAATCAAGCCCAAGGCGACCCACCATCCACCCAAAACCGCGCCAATCGCAATCAGCAAAGCGGGGAGAGTCGTGGCCAGATAGAAACGCAACATGTCGTCTCTATATCACGGCATTTGTTTCCAATAAGAGATGGAAAAAGACCCTCTGTGCGCATTCGCCGCGCAACTGGTTCAGTAGATGTCGCATTTGCTTGGTGTCGAACGACTGCACTGTGTAAAAATGCACTCTAATACCAAGGAGCAGGACATGGCACTCGACGAGCGTAAGGGCGTTTGGAAATCTGGCAAAGGCAAAGGCCGGCATCAGCCGAAAGGCCGCCAGGTTGAAGATCAAGCGTGGGATGAGGTGCGGGCGTTGCTGCGCGGTCGATCCCGTGATCGCGATCTGCTGATCGAGTTTCTACATTTGATCCAAGACGAATATGGCTGCCTGTCCGCCGCTCACATGCGGGCTTTGGCGGAAGAGATGCGGATTTCGCAGGCAGAGGTCTATGAAGTCGCAACCTTCTATGCTCATTTCGATGTCGTGAAAGAGGGCGAGCCAAAACCGCCTGCGTTGACCATTCGCGTCTGCGATTCCCTGTCTTGTGAGCTCGCCGGCGCGCAAGAGCTGAAGAAGGCTTTGGAAGATGGGCTGGATGCGAACGCAGTGCGCGTTGTTCGCGCGCCATGTATGGGGCGCTGTGATACCGCTCCAACTTTGGAGCTTGGTCATAATCACATCGATTTTGCGACGCCGGAGAAGGTTAAGGCCGCGATTGCAGCGGATGACACCCACGCGCATATCCCAGATTATCAGGCGCTTGACGCTTACGTCGCGGATGGAGGTTACGTCGCGCTGAAAGATCTGCGCGCTGTTGGCAACTGGGAAGACGTTCAAGCGAAGATCAAGGAAAGCGGCTTGCGCGGTCTGGGTGGGGCTGGGTTCCCGTCCGGCACGAAATGGGGGTTTGTCCGCGCCAATGAAGGCCCACGCTATCTTGCGGTCAATGGCGACGAGGGCGAGCCAGGCACGTTTAAGGATCGTTATTACCTCGAACGCACACCGCATCTGTTCTTAGAAGGCATGTTGATCGCGGCTTGGGCGGTCGAGGCGGAAAAAGCGTTTATCTACATGCGCGACGAATATCCGGCTGTGCTACATATCTTGGCGGAAGAGATCAAAGCACTCGAAGCGGCAGGTATTGTTGAGCAAGGATACATCGACCTGCGCCGCGGTGCCGGAGCCTACATTTGCGGTGAAGAAAGCGCGATGATCGAATCCATCGAAGGCAAACGCGGTATCCCGCGTCACCGCCCGCCGTTCGTGGCGCAGGTTGGTATCTTCAACCGCCCAACCTTGGTGCACAATGTGGAAACGCTCTATTGGGTCGCCAAAGTCTGCCGCGAGGGGCCGGAATGCCTAAACACGACCGAAAAGAATGAACGTAAAGGCCTGCGCAGTTATTCTGTCAGCGGTCGGGTGAAGAACCCCGGCGTTTACCTCTTGCCTGCTGGATCCACAATCACTGACATCATTGAGGCCTGTGGCGGCATGGCTGAAGTGCACACCTTCAAAGCCTACCAGCCCGGCGGCCCGTCCTCTGGTCTGCTGCCAGCCTCAATAGATGACGTCCCGCTTGATTTCGACACGCTTCAGCCACTAGGCACGTTCATCGGTTCCGCCGCTGTAGTCGTTCTCTCAGACAAAGACAGCGCAAAAGCTGCGGCTCTGAACATGTTGCGGTTCTTTGAGGACGAAAGCTGCGGCCAATGTACTCCTTGCCGAGTGGGCTGCGAAAAGGCTGTTAAGCTGATGGATAAAGACCGTTGGGATCAGGAGTTGTTGGGCGAATTATGTACTGCGATGGCGGACGCCTCGATTTGCGGCTTGGGGCAGGCGGCGCCGAACCCGATCAGGTCCACGATCAAGTATTTCCCCGACGAGATTTGAGGCGATAACAGCTCAAACCCTTCCATCCGGTCGCGTTGAAGATTAAGTCTGTGAAAACAACTGATCAGGCGCGACCACATGGCGTTTTTCAAAAAGCTTAAAGAACGGCTCTTTAAATCTTCATCGAAAATCGATGAGGGCTTGGATGCCATTGTCAGTGACGGCGGTGAAGAAGAAACCGTAGAAGTTGCGGAAGCCCCCTCTGGCCCGACACCTGAAGAGATAGCGGCTGCTGAAGAAGAGGCGCGCATCGCGAAAGAGAAGGCAGAGGCTGAAGAGAAAGCGCGTCAGGAGGCCCTTGAGGCTGAACGGGAAGCCGAACGTGAGCGACAGGCAGAGCTTGAACGTGAACGTGAGGAAGAACGCCGTCGTCAAGAAGAGCTAGAGCGCGAGAGAGAAGCGGAGCGCCAGCGTCAGGAAGAACTTGAGCGTGAACGGTTGGCCGAACAACAGCGTCAGGCAGAGTTGGAGCGCGAGCGAGAAGCCGAACGGCAGCGATTGTCTGAGTTAGAAGCGGCCCGCGCGAAAGCTGAAGAAGAAGAGCGCCAGCGGATCGCAGCAGAGCAGAAAGCGGCGAAAGAAGCTGCTCAAGCCGCTGCTGATGCCGCTGAGAAAGCGCGACTGGAAGAGATTGCGCGCCAGCAAGAGGAAGAGCGCAAGCGGTTGGAAGCTGAAGCAGCCGAACGCGAAGCTGAGCGTTCGCGCCTGGAGGCTGAAGCGGCTGAGAAAGAAGAGCAGCGCCTAAAAGAAGCCGAAGAGGCGCGCCGCCGCGAGGAAGAGCGTCAACGCGAGGAAGCGGAAGCGCAAGAGCGCGAAGACCAACGCCGCCGCGAGGAAGAAGAGGCCAAAGCGCGAGAAGCCGAACGACAAGCGCAAGAAGCCGAAGCCGCTGAACGTTTAGCGGAAGCCGAACGCCTTGCGGAAGAGGCGCGGATCGCGGAAGAAGAACGGCTTGGCGAACTGGCCGCGCGCCCAGCCCCTCAAGCGGTGATGGAGCCGATGACAACGCTGACGGCCTCGCCACTTGATGACTTTGAAGGCGAAGAAGAACCCGAAGAAAAACGTGGGCTTCTGGGGCGGCTCTTTGGCGGGCAAAAGAAAACTGTCGTTCGGCGAACGCTCGATGATGATATGTTGGAGCAGTTGGAAGAACTGCTGATCACGGCAGATATGGGCGTCGATACGGCCCTGCGCGTGACGGCCAATATGGCCGAAGGCCGGATGGGAAAGAAACTCTCGGTCGAAGAGATCAAGACGCTGCTGTCCGACGAAGTCTCTCGGATCATGGATGGTGTGGCCAAACCGATGCCACTTTATTCCCATAAGCCGCAGGTTGTTTTGGTCGTTGGCGTGAACGGATCTGGCAAGACGACTACGATTGGTAAGCTCGCAAGCCAGTTTAAGGCCGCTGGCAAGTCGGTAGTGATTGCCGCTGGCGATACCTTTCGCGCAGCAGCAGTTGAACAATTGCAGGTCTGGGGCGAACGGGCAGGGGTGCCGGTTCTGACAGCGCCAGAAGGCACCGATCCGGCGAGTTTGGCCTTTGACGCGATGGATCAGGCACAACGCGACGGGGCCGACCTACTTATGATCGACACGGCTGGTCGACTTCAGAACCGCGCGGATTTGATGGAAGAACTGTCCAAAATCGTTCGCGTGATCCGCAAGAAAGACCCAGATGCGCCGCACAACACACTGTTGGTGCTTGATGCAACCACGGGCCAGAATGCGTTGAGCCAAGTTAAGGTTTTTCAGGAACTGGCGGACGTATCGGGCCTTGTCATGACGAAACTTGACGGCACAGCCAAGGGGGGCGTCTTAGTCGCTCTGGCTGACAAATTCGGCCTTCCGATCCATGCGATTGGCGTTGGCGAACAGATTGACGACCTTGCACCCTTTGATCCCGAAGATTTCGCCAAAGCGCTGGTTGGCTTGGAATGAAACGGCTGATTGCGGCGTTGTTGATGTTGGCTGGATCAGCCAACGCGCAAGACATGACGCCGACGATTTGCGCAGATAGTGTGGTGCCTCTGACGACGCTTACCGGCCTTCCGGGCGTTACTTCGTCAGTTGCTGCCGACGGCCGATGTACCGCGCTTGACGTCGTCATATACCAAGACGACAGGCAAACATTGCGCGCCGATCGGGTCTATTGGCGACTAGAGGGCGCGGATCGATGGATCGAAGATGGTCTTCCCCCCACACGAATCGATATTTCTGCCGAAGGCATTTGGCCAGAGTTCAAAACTGGTGATGTCGTTCTCGACTATTTGCTCAGAGTTCAGAACAAGCGTTCGGGAATTTCCGTAGAACTGGTCCTCGAATGGGATGAAGACGAAGATGACTTGCTGGTGGAGGCCGTGTTCCTTGATTTCGGGCCCTTAGGGTATATTGACGCATCGGCGAAAGTCACCGGCGTCGACTTAGGAAGCCGCTTCGCCCTTCGCGCGAGCGCATTGACTGGGAAACTCACAGAGCTGGACATTAAAGTCCAATCAACAGGCCTATTCGAGAACTATGCGCTGTTGCCGCTAGGTACACTCGTCTTGCGAGGAGAGGCTTACCCTGCACGAGCAACCGCGATTATCAAATCTCACGTCATTGATGACATTCGAGCGTTGGATAGCCCCAGTCTGAATGAACAAAGCAAGGATGCTTTGGTCGCCTTGGTGGAAGAACTGCCAAACCCCAATGGTATTTTTGAGCTTTCGCTAAGGTCAGAAGATGGTTTGGGTGCCCGCAGTCTGGGACCAGCTTTTCTAACGGGGAAGCTGGATACGTTTTCTGACGCCATAAACGCACTGTCGGACTCGGACATAGCGATCAACTGGACCTCCCTATCGAAACCGTGACCCTAAGCGAATGGATCGTCATCCTATCGGGCACAGCGGAAGGCGCGCGTTTGGCGGCGGGGCTCGCGTTGATGTCGGCCTTTGCCCACGCCGTCTTTGGCGCGCTTCAAAAAGGGCGACATGATCCTTGGCTGACACGCGGGGCGATTGATGGCTGGTTGGTGGTCATCTCCGCACCAGTCGCTCTTTTCCTCGTTCCATGGCCGAGTTCTGAGATTGCGGTACTGCTGGCTGGAGCTTTGGCGATCCACTTTCTTTACAAACTCACCATGGCTCTGGCCTATGAGCGTGCGGCATACACGGTCGTTTATCCTGTTGTTAGAGGCACCGGCCCAATCGTCACCGTCATCGCTGCCAGCCTCATCTTTCAGGAGAGTTTTACCGGCCTGCAATGGCTGGGCGTTTTGTGCCTGTCTGGCGGTATCCTGATGATCGCGGTGCTCAACCTGCGGCAAGAAACGCTTGATCCTTTGGCGCTACGCCTTGGGTTGATGTGGGCGATTTTGGGTGGTGTTTTGGTCGCCATCTACACCATCTTTGATGCCTACAGCATCCGGCAAAGCCCTGATCCGTTTACGTTTCTGGCTTGGTTCTTTTTCATCACGGCTTTGGATTTCCCAATCATCGGATGGTGGCGATATCGTCGGATGGATGCGCCGCCTGATCTTGGCCCGCTCTTGTTTCGAGGCTTTGCCGGAGCGGTCATCGCGTGGATCAGCTTTGGCGGTGTTATGCTGGCCACACGGCTCGATAAAGTCGGTGAAGCTGCCGTCTTGAGAGAAACGTCAACCGTCTTTGCCGCGCTTATTGGTTGGCTGGTTTTGCGTGAAAAAGTGGGGATCACGCGAATTTTCCTGATGGCGCTGGTTGCACTTGGGGCCGTCATCGTCGAAATGGGAGGGTAACGGAGGCGATTTATGTCTGAACAACCTGTCAATCCTTGGATCAAACAGCTTCTCGAGCTTGGTCCGACCATTGCATTTTTCGTTCTTTATCTGCGGATTAAGGACGATACCTATACGATTGGTGAAACGGAATATTCCGGTTTCATAATTGCGACTTTGGTTTTTGTCCCGATCCTGCTGGTGGCTATGGGTATCCTTTGGGCGATGACAAAACAGCTCAGCCGGATGCAGATTTTCACGGCCTTCATGGTGGTATTTTTTGGTGGCCTGACCGCCTATTTCAATGACGAACGGTTCTTTAAAATGAAAACCAGCATCGTCTACGGCAGCTTTGCCGCCATCTTGGGTATTGGCCTTTGGCGTGGTCAAAGTTTCCTTGAATGGGTGATGGGTGATGCGATGCCCATGCGGCAAGAGGGATGGATGATCCTGACCAAACGCGTGACCGCGATGTTCGCTTTTTTGGCTGTCGCAAACGAGGTCATCTGGCGAACCCAAAGCACCGAGCTTTGGGTAACATTGGAAACCTTTGCCTTCCCCGCGGCGATGTTTGCCTTCCTGATGTGGCAGATCATGGCGCTTCAACAATATTTGATCGAGCCGGAAGACGACGCCTAGCGCGCTTGACCTCTGCTGCGCTGCGGCGTATGCAACTTCTGTGGCGATTTGTTACCGGATTGCGGGCCACGTTAAATATTCCGCTAAAAGGTCGAAGGGCGTAGCCCCGATACCTGAACCGGTGTCGGGGTTTTTTGATGGCACATCGCCAAGGATAAGATGATGAGCAACTGGAACAAACGCACCAAAGCCGTTCACAGCGGGACGCGCCGTAGCCAATACAATGAAGTGTCCGAAGCGATCTTTATGACGCAGGGCTTTGTCTATGACACAGCCGAAGATGCCGAGGCGCGCTTTTTGAAGGCCGGAGATGATGAATTCATTTACGCCCGCTACGGCAACCCAACCGTGGCCATGTTTGAAGAACGCATTGCCACAATGGAAGGGGGCGAGGACGCCTTTGCGACAGCCAGCGGGATGGCGGCGGTCAACGGTGCTCTGACATCCATGCTCAAAGCTGGTGATCATGTGGTGTCTTCTCGGGCTTTGTTTGGGTCGTGTCTTTACATTCTGGAAGAGATTTTGACGCGGTACGGCGTCGAAGTCACATTTGTGGACGGAACAAACATAGAAGAATGGGCAGCCGCCATTCGAAGCGAGACAAAAGCCGTATTCTTCGAGACGGTTTCTAATCCTACGTTAGAGGTCATTGATACCAAGTCCGTTGCTGAGCTTGCGCATGCCGTTGGAGCGACTGTGATTGTGGACAACGTTTTTGCGACTCCTGTCTTTACCACAGCATTCGAAGATGGAGCCGATGTGGTCGTTTATTCCGCGACAAAACACATCGACGGTCAAGGCCGTGCGCTGGGCGGCGTGATCATTGGCACGCGCGAGTTTATTCGCGGGACCGTTGAGCCCTATATGAAACATACAGGCGGCTCGATGTCGCCGTTCCACGCTTGGATGATGCTAAAGGGGCTCGAGACGATTGATCTTCGCGTCCGTGCCCAAGCGCAATCGGCCTTGGCTATTGCGGAGGCCCTGAAAGGGCATGATGCTCTGACCTCTGTTGCTTATCCGGGCTTGGCCGACCATCCACAGAACGCGCTAATGCCAGATGGTGGAACGGTTCTTGCCTTGGATCTTGGAGACCAAACCTCTGCGTTCAAATTCCTGAATGCCTTGTCGATCGCGGTCATTTCCAACAATCTGGGCGACGCGAAATCTATCGCCACGCATCCGGCGACGACAACGCATCAGCGCTTGAGCGAGGATCAAAGAGGCGCGCTGGGTATTGGGCCCGGACTCGTTCGATTTAGCGTTGGGTTGGAGGATGAGGACGATTTGATTGCCGATATCCAAAACGCGCTGAATGTCGCAAAAAGCTGACAATCTGGGGTGTAACCTAGTCAAACGCCTCTCAATTATGCAAAGTTAGCTTCGCAAGGATCAGGCCTTGTGCCGTAATTTCTGGTGGACTGCGCTGTGATCGACCTAAAAGCAGAATTGTCACGTATCTATTGGGAAAATGTTGGAAAAGTTTCAACAGAGCCCCATATCGATAGGTCTGACGGACCAGAGGGGGCTGCTGAGATGAACCTACATTCCCGTGACCTTGATCGTTTGCCCAGCCGTGAAGAGGCTGAGGACGCTTTGGCACTGCTGCGCCGCTGGGCGTCAGATGTCTCCGCTGAAGAAGTGGCGACTCTCGATCCCCTCGTGTCTCGCCTCATTCCCGGGCAAGAAGTGTCGAATTACCCAGCATTGGCGCGCGCATACCCCGACGCTTTTGAGGTCGATGAGACTTACAAAGCGTCGATGCCCGATTTGCAAAACGGGCCGTCCAGCTTGATCCGTGGTGCGAAACAGCAAATCCAGCACGTTGGTATCTCCAACTTCCGGTTGCCGATCCGTTTCCGGACGCGCGACGGCGGGGAAATCACGCTGGAGACCTCAGTTACCGGCACCGTGAGCCTTGATGCGGAGAAAAAGGGTATCAATATGTCCCGCATCATGCGGACGTTCTATCAGCACGCGGAAGAGACCTTTAGCTTTGATGTAATCGAACGCGCGTTGGATGCCTATAAGACGGATTTGGACAGCTTTGATGCGCGAATCCAAATGCGGTTTAGCTTTCCAATGAAGGTTGAAAGCCTCCGTTCTGGTCTGTCTGGCTATCAATACTACGACATCGCTCTCGAATTGGTTGAGACCGACGGCGCCCGCAAAAAGATCATGCACCTCGACTACGTCTATTCATCGACCTGCCCTTGCTCCCTCGAACTTTCAGAGCACGCGCGTCAGTACCGGGGGCAACTTGCGACGCCACATTCTCAACGCTCCGTCGCGCGGATTTCGGCTTTGGTGGAAGATGAGGGCGACGTGCTTTGGTTCGAAGACTTGATTGATCAAGCACGCTCTGCGGTTCCGACGGAGACGCAAGTGATGGTGAAACGCGAAGATGAGCAGGCGTTTGCGGAACTGAACGCTGCCAACCCTATCTTTGTGGAAGACGCCGCGCGTCTTTTCACGGAGCAGCTAAAGCTCGATCAACGTATTTCCGATTTCCGCGTCATCGCGAGCCATCAGGAAAGCCTGCATTCGCACGATGCCGTGTCTGTTCTGACAGAAGGGGAAACCTTCGCAGCCGTCAGCCTTGATCCGAGGCTCTTTCAGTCACTTTTCCACGTCGGTTAAGTCAAACTCGTAGGCTAACTCAGCGTCGTTGATATACAACGCTTTGACGTTGATATGCTTGACAGTCTGAACTGGCAAAGCCACCCATACCACATGATTGATTTTCGCCCTGTCGGATATGTGGTCGGCCTTTTGGTGGCAGCGCTTGGCGTGACGATGTTTGCGCCAATGGCGGCGGACATATTTGCGGACAACGGGCATTGGATCGCGTTTTTCCAGTCTGCGGTTGTGACAATCCTATGCGGGTCATTGATTGCGCTTTCCTGTTCCAATGGCGTGACCGGCGGGTTGTCCCTTCGGCAAACCTTCTTGTTGACGGCTATGGTTTGGCTGACTCTGCCTGTTTTTGGCGCTTTGCCCTTCGTCTTTGGAATCACCGATGCCTCTGCCACAGATGCGTTTTTCGAAGCCATGTCCGGACTAACGACGACGGGAGCCACGGCATTCTTTGGGCTTTCTGAACTGCCAGAAGGACTTCGGCTCTGGCGCGGGATGCTTCAGTGGCTCGGCGGCGTCGGGATCATCGTTGTGGCGATGGTTTTTTTGCCAGAACTTCGCGTTGGGGGGATGCAAATCTTCCGATCCGAGGGCTTTGATACAAGCGGGAAAATCCTACCCCGTGCCGGTCAAATCGCGACCAGCATTTCTTACATCTATGTCGGTCTGACCATCGCTTGTGCGCTGGCCTATGCGATCAGTGGCCTATCACCTTTTGATGCTGCGGTCCACGCTATGACAACGGTGTCGACCGGCGGTATGGGCAACTACGATACCTCTTTCGCGTTGTTCGGACCCGGCACTCAATACGTGGCTGTCCTCTTTATGATCCTTGCAGCGCTTCCATTCGTTCGCTTCGTGCAATTGGTTTCGGGCACCGCTGAACCCTTGTTCCAGGATACGCAGATCCGTGTCTTCCTATTGACCGTCACCGTCGTCGTACTGCTTGTCGCATCATGGCTTTGGGGGCAGGATGGATCACTGACCGAAACAGCCTTCCGACACAGCCTTTTCAACGTCGTCTCGATCACCACGGGCACCGGCTATGCAAGCGCCGACTACATGACTTGGGGTACCTTCCCAATAATGATCATCTTCTTTGTCGGTTTGATCGGCGGTTGTGCTGGATCGACCTCGTGTTCGATCAAAGTCTTCCGGTATCAGTTGCTTTTTGCTTCAATCAAAAGCCAAATCCGTCAGATCCACTCACCCAGCGGTATTTTTAAGCCCCAATATGACGGGCGCGCAGTGAGCGAAGATGTTCTGAGCTCCGTCATGGCATTTTTCATCGCCTTCATTTTGTCTATAGGCATATTCTCTGTCGCTTTAGGCATGACGGGGCTGGACTTTGTGACGTCCGTTTCGGGTGCCTCCGCCGCGCTTGCAAATATTGGCCCAGGGCTGGGACAAGAGATTGGTCCAGCAGGGAATTACGCGGGGCTCAATGATACCGCAAAATGGATACTGGCCATCGGAATGTACGTCGGTCGCCTAGAAATCTTGGTTGTCCTAACCATCCTATCCCTCAAATTCTGGAGAGCTTAATGTCCACAAAGCCGCTTGGTGCACAGATTTCGCACATGCTAAAAGATCGCGGGGTCGAAGTGATTTTTGGCATTCCCGGAGTGCACAACCAAGAAATGTATCGCGGGATAGAGGAGGCGGGTCTAACCCACGTTCTAGCGCGGCATGAGCAGGGCGCAGGTTTCATGGCTGATGGGTATGCACGGGCGACTGGGATGCCAGGGCTCTGCTATGTGATCACTGGGCCGGGTCTATGCAACATCATGACGCCGATGGGGCAGGCTTATTCGGACTCAGTTCCTATGTTGGTTCTTTCCAGTTGCCTTGCGGAAACCGAAGCGCGCAAAGGTCAATTGCATCAAATGCGCGATCAAGAAGCGGCAGGAGCCTCGGTGTGCGATTGGTCTGTTACGGCTCGCACGGCCGATGCAGCGTATCACCTTATTGATCGCGCCTTGACGGAGTTTGAGGTCAAGAGGCCGAGACCGAAACACATCACTGTTCCGATCCCTCTTTTAGAGGGCAATGCCCCGTCGGCGCCGACAATCGGCGAAATCGCTGATCTGCCGATGGCATCAGAACATGATGTTGCGATGGTGGCAGACGCGCTCGCGGAGGCTAAGCGGCCCTTGCTGATTGTCGGTGGTGGCTGCACTGAAGCGGAATTTGGAGCGCGCCAGTTGGCCGAGAAATGTGGTTGTGCAGTCTTTTGCACGTACGCGGGGCGCGGCGTGGTGTCGGAGGAGAATCCGCTGCACTATGGATCGTTTTTGGCACGGCCTAGCAGCGTTGTTGAAATCGCAAAGGCGGATTTGGTATTGGCCGTAGGGACAGAGCTATCTGAGGTCGATCTCTGGCGGGACGAGTTGGGGCATCAAGCAAGCCTCATCCGTGTGGACATCGACACCGAAAGTCTCACCTCCGCACGCAATACTGAAAAGATGGTTCTGTCGGACGCAGGATGTTTCTTCGATGCCGTCTTAGCGCGTTTCGAGCAGGACGGTGTTGAATTGACTTCAACGGATTGGACCGAAGACGAGGTGCAGGCCGCGAAACGCAAGTGGCGCGGAGAAATCACCGTGGAACGTCCGGGGATCACGGAACTTGCAGACGCAATGCGTGCTGTTTTGCCCGAAGACACGATGATCTTTTCCGACATGACGCAATTTGCCTATGGTGCGAAGGAAATCTATCCGATGGATCGATCGGCCCATTGGCATCACCCCTATGGATTCGGGACGCTCGGTTATGCGCTTCCCGCAGCGATCGGCGGTAAGATCGGTGTCGGTGATCAACCGGTTGTGGCCATCGCGGGCGACTACGGATTCCAATACACACATCAGGAACTCATGGTTGCGGTCGAACTTGAACTGTCGTTGCCGATCATCCTTTGGGACAATGGGAAGCTGGGCGAGATCGAAGACAGTATGGTGCGTGCCCAGATTGCCCCCAACGCGGTGATTCAGAAGAACCCAGACTTCGTTAAACTGGCAGAGGCCTATGGTGCAGCGTCTACAGCGCCGAAATCACTCGAGGAGTTCCAAACAGAACTCGCAAAGGCACTTTCTGCACAAGGACCAACCTTGATCCACGTTACACCAGAAACGGTCGGCTAGGCTTACCAGCAGCTCACCAGCACTGTTTGGTCCGCGGCACGACGTGTCAGCGTCTCTGGGGCCATAAAGGCGAGGCTGTCCGTGGTCTGAACTTCGACGCCAGCGTTGCTGAGGGCTGCGATGATCGCGTCTGCGTCTAACGAAAAGCTGACATCGTTTGGCAGGACCTGACCGTTGGCATTCGCCTTTGGTAGCAGCATGCCAAGAACCGCACCGCCATTGTCGTAAACCGGTCCGCCTGCGTCTCCATCTTGGGCGATAAGGGACAAGCGCTTGAGCTCCTCTTCACCGCCAAGGCCACGAATGTCAGCCAGTTTGCCAAAGGTTAGAGATGGAGCCGTCAAAACACCACCAAACGGGAAACCAGCAACCGCGATATCAGATTGGATACGCGGTACGGATGTTTGAAACTCCGCAACGCTCAGCGGGGCAAGAGCATTGGTGGGTTCGACAATGGCAATGCCAAGATCGGCATCCATGAAGGTCACTGCTGCATCTATGTCCGAGTTCACCGTCAAATAGTCGCAGCTACCTGCAAATTCAGACGAGGTCAGAACCGCGCCTTTGTCATTGATATAAAATCCTGAAAGGCTGAAATCCGGTTTGCGAATGGCGAGGCCGGACACCAGATCGATATTTTGATCTTCACCAGGGCGGGAAAGGGCCGGGTCGAGCGTGCCATCGACGGCGGTGTAGCTTTCGATCATCAGATCCAAAACGCGCCGGCGCCGTTCATCATCGTTTTCTGGCCAAACCAAGATGAACCCCTTTATCTCTCCGTCTGTCAGCCGAACCGAAGCGTAAGAATGTTTGCCGTCGCCAATACCTTCCAAAATAAATGACGCGTTGCGCCGCTCTCTTGGGCCGTCTTGGGGCATGATCTCGAGTGTTTGTAGAATTTCATAAAGACCAAACAGGCGATTTTGGTCCCCTTCCTGAGACACCAAGAGCACTTGAGCGGGAATGTCGCCTTTCGCATCAAATCGCGCGAATGGGGCTTCATATTCAGCAAACGCAACAACGCCCGTGGGGATTTGCATCTGGATCCCGGTCGCATCGTCGCGGACAAGCTGCAAGTCCATACCTTCAAGAACCGAATTGTAATCCGCAATCAGCTCGGCGCGTTGGCGCGTTGTAAGTACACCTGTCGATTCGTGATTGTTCGCTTCCTGCCATGATCGCATGGAGTTCCGAGTCCCGCGCCCATAGAGACCGTCGATTGTGCCCGAATAGAAACCGGCCCATTGTAAAGCGATCTGAAGGTCTTTCTTCTGCTCCCGATCCAAAAGTATTTCGGAATCGCGCGCTTCTCGTAGCGTTTCGTCCGGAATTTGAACAGGTTCGACCTCGGCAATGACGTCTTCGACTTGGTCCTCATCCGCATTGCCTGTCAAAGATTGCACGGTTGTCGGCACGCCACGGCCAATTGGCCAAATTTGGTTTCGAAAAGTGCGACCAGTCGCGATGAAGCTATCGCCAGGGATTTGCCCCTCTCGACGCAGCTGCCGCAACACAATCTCAGCGTCGTTGCGCTCGTAAGGCCCAAGCACAATCGCATACCACCCGCGTCCGACATCATAGCCAGCAACGTCGTCCAGCCGGCGTTCGTAAACCTCCGCCCGCGATTGCGCTTCGGCGACGCTTGGCCGGGCTTCGATCTGCACCCATGCGTTTTGTTGTGCGAAGGCCGTGGTCACCAAAACGAGGTAGGCAAAAAAGGCAGCAAAAATGCGTGTCATACTCAATCCATAATCGAATCTTTTCACCGTCCCCAAACGGTTAGCGATCAAATTAGCAGACCCAAGGGTTTCTGCACCAGAAATCGCTTCACAAGATTGAGAATATTGAATCCGTGGCCCAATTGACCCTGTTGGCCAGCGGGCCTATTGAACGTGCAAACGCAAACGAGGGCGACATGGCCGACAAACCACGCAGTTTTCAAGAGATTATCCTCAGGCTTCAAAGTTATTGGGCCGGTCAGGGCTGCGCGATCATGCAGCCTTATGACATGGAAGTCGGCGCCGGTACGTTTCACCCCGCAACCACGTTGCGCGCGCTGGGCTCCAACGCTTGGGCAGCGGCCTATGTCCAGCCGTCGCGTCGCCCAACGGACGGTCGCTATGGTGAAAACCCAAACCGGTTGCAGCACTATTATCAGTATCAGGTGTTGATCAAACCTTCGCCACCTGATCTGCAAGACCTCTATCTTGGGTCCCTAGCTGCCATCGGCATCGATGCCGAGATGCATGATATTCGCTTTGTTGAAGATGACTGGGAAAGCCCGACGCTTGGCGCGTGGGGGCTCGGCTGGGAAGTCTGGTGTGACGGCATGGAAGTCAGCCAGTTCACCTATTTCCAACAGGTCGGTGGGCATGATTGTAAACCTGTCTCGGGCGAGCTGACCTACGGCCTCGAACGGCTGGCAATGTATGTGCTGGGCGTTGATCACGTGATGGACATGCCATTCAACGATCCGCAATCACCAATCCCGTTAATGTACGGCGATGTTTTCAAGCAGACCGAAGAAGAATACGCGCGTTGGAACTTTGATGTCGCGGACACGGACACGCTGCTCCAGCACTTCAAGGATGCTGAAGCCGAATGCGCCCGCATTCTTGCGGAGCCGCATGACGATCCAAAAACTGGTAAACGCATCATCATGGCGCATCCGGCCTATGACCAATGCATTAAGGCGTCTCATGTGTTTAACCTGCTAGATGCGCGCGGCGTGATCTCGGTCACCGAACGCCAAGCCTATATTGGCCGCGTGCGGGCTCTGGCGAAACAATGCGCAGATGCATTCGTGCAGACCGAGGCGGGCGGCCACGCGGCATGATGCAAACGGCGACGCCGATCATACGCACTGATGATTATCAGCGAGCAAAGCAGTTCTACACCGAGCAGCTTGGTTTCGCGTGCGTGGAAGAAGCGGGGGAACCTGTCGTGGGCTTTGGGATATTCATTCGCGATCAGGTGCGCGTTTTCATAGAAGCTTGGCGCGGTGCGGAGCCGGAGCATGACGGGTGGCGCGCTTACTTTCATGTCACGAGCTTTGACGACTTGGTGGCTGAGTTTAGGGCCAAAGACATCCCGTTCTTCAAAGAGCCTTACGTGACCGAATACGACATGCGCGAGTTCGAAGTTCGTGACCCAGACGGCAACAAACTGGCCTTTGGGGCTGATCCGTAATGGGAAAGGTACTTGGCATCATGTTGGTTTTGTCTGGACTGATTGCAGGCGGCGCGATGTATTATTTGCAGGTCTACGCCTTCTATGAGGAGGTGGCAGTCAGCGAGGAAGACATCGTGCTGACGTCTCTTTTTAGCGGCGAGCCGGAGCCGATCCTCTTTGAAAACTTCGCGGGGATCGACAGCGACAGTAGCCCGATCCGCTATCGCGCCTGTTTCGAAACACCGACAAGCCTCGCGCTGCTGACCGAAACCTATGTCATTGTTGACGAGCCCGAACCGCTTGTTGCCCCTGGTTGGTTTGACTGTTTCGACGCGGAACAAATCGGTGCTGATCTCGAAGATGGCACCGCGATTGCTTTTATGGGCACCGAGAACATTCAATACGGCATCGACCGTATCGTCGCGGTTTATCCCGACGGCCGCGCCTATGCCTGGAACGAAATCAACGCCTGTGGGGAGGTCGTTTTTGACGGCGACCCAGTCCCCGAAGGCTGCCCAACACCACCCGAAAGAGCAAACTGATGCCTGATCTTCTGATCGAACTCTTTTCCGAAGAAATCCCCGCACGGATGCAAAAACGCGCGGCGGAGGATTTGAAGAAACTTGTGACCGACGGTTTGGTCGAGGCGGGTCTGACCTATGCGGGGGCCGCTGCCTTTTCGACACCGCGGCGGTTGACGCTGTCTGTTGAAGACCTTTTGGCAGAGAGCAAACCTGTGCGGGAAGAACGCAAAGGCCCTAAAGTTGGTGCGCCAGATCAAGCGATTGAAGGGTTCTTGCGCGGTGCAGGCGTGGCGCGTGACGATCTTGAGGTGCGCGATGACAAAAAGGGTCAGGTCTACTTCGCGGTGATTGAAAGGCCGGGGCGTTTGGCTTCGGACGTGATTGCCGAGGTTCTGGATAAGACCATCCGCAACTTCCCATGGCCGAAATCCATGCGTTGGGGCTCTGGCACGCTGAAATGGGTGCGCCCGCTGCATTCGATTGTCTGCCTAATGACCGATGAAAGCGGCGCAACGTTGGTGCCGGTGGATGTGGACGGGATCACTTCTGGCGATTTCACCTATGGCCATCGCTTCATGTCCAAAGGCGCGATTTCTGTCACCTCTTTCGATGATTATGAGGCGAAGCTAAAGCGCGCCAATGTTGTTCTGCGCGCCGATGAGCGGGCTGAAGCCATCTGGCAGGACGCCAGCAATCAAGCCTTCGCGCAGGGGCTTGAGGTTGTTGAGGACAAGGGCCTTCTGGCTGAGGTCGCAGGGCTGGTCGAATGGCCCGTCGTGCTGATGGGCAAGATTGATGAAGTGTTTTTGGAACTGCCGCCTGAAGTGCTGCAAACCTCGATGAAAGAGCATCAAAAGTTCTTCTCCGTCCGCAATGCCAAGACGGGCCGGATTGAGCAGTTCATCACCGTGGCCAACATGGAAACTGCCGACAACGGCGCGACGATCCTTGCGGGCAACCAAAAGGTTCTGTCGGCGCGTCTGGCGGATGCGAAGTTCTTCTGGGAAAACGACCTGCGGGTTGCCAAGGGCGAGAAGATGCAGCCATGGCTCGATGCGCAGGCCAATGTGACGTTCCATAACAAACTCGGTTCGCAACGCGATCTGATTGAACGGATGACGGCGCTGGCGAAAGAGCTGGCACCCGCGGTGGGCGCCGATCCTGAGTTGGCAGCACAAGCGGCGCAGGTGGCCAAGGCCGATTTGGCGTCCGAGATGGTTTACGAATTCCCTGACCTTCAAGGGCTTATGGGGCGGTATTACAGCGAAGCGGCGGGCTTGCCAGCTGAGGTCGCTGTCGCCTGTGAGGAACACTACGCGCCTTTGGGGCCATCGGATGAGGTTCCGACTGCACCGGTGTCTGTGGCTGTGTCATTGGCCGAGAAGTTGGATAAACTAACGGGGTTCTGGGCGATTGATGAAAGGCCGACGGGTTCGAAAGATCCGTTTGCATTGAGAAGAGCGGCTTTGGGAGTAATTCGCCTTATTTTGGCAAATAATGTTCGGCTTAATTTTTCGGACTTTATTGAAGACTATGCCTACGTCTTTGTGGCCTTTGATTTCGACAAGCAAGAAGTTCCGCCCCAAACGGGTCTCGACTTACTGAAGCAGTTTGATGCTCTACTTGATAATCTTGGTTCTAATTTCGACAGAGCGAACTTAATCAAAGAGTTCACAAAAAATAAGATTGGCGAGTTGTCGGAAGAAGCGAGAGTTTACTACTTCGATAAGTTTGTAGAAACACGCGAACGTTTAGCCAATCTCCTCACCTTCTTCCACGACCGCCTCAAAGTCTTCCTGCGTGATCAAGGCATCCGTCATGACATCATCGACGCCTGCATCGCGATGCCGGGGAATGATGATCTGACACTTTTGGTCAAACGGGCGAGGGCGCTGTCCGAAACCCTTTCCACCGATGACGGTGAAAACCTGATCCAAGGCTTCAAACGTGCCAACAACATTCTGACCCAAGCGGAAGAGAAGGATGGCGTGGAATATTCCTACGGTGCGGATATCAAATTCGCCGAACATGACGCCGAAAAGGCGCTTTTCAAAGCGCTGGATGAGGCTGACGCTGTGATCAAACCAGCAATGGAAGCAGAGGATTTCACCACTGCGATGACCGCCATGGCGGGTCTGCGCGTGCCGATTGATGCCTTCTTTACAGACGTTCAGGTCAACGCGGAAAGCGACGTTCTGCGCCGTAACCGTTTGAATTTGTTGTCTCGCATCCGCTCAACCTGCCTCGCTGTGGCGGATTTGACCAAGATTGAAGGCTGACACCAAGTCACGTCACATTTTCCTTACATTGGGCGCAAACTGCTCCTATGCTGCGGTTGAATACAAGGAATGCCGCAGTGCAGAAACGCACAACCTTCGTCGAGGTGACTCTGATCACTCCAACCGCCGCCATGTCTCCGGCGGTGCATGGCAATCGTGCGAAGTGTTTGCAGCGATTGATCCGGTTGGAGATGCCGGTGCCAACGACTGTGGCGCTGTCGTTTGACGCGGTTAGCAAAATTGCCGCAGGTGATCTGCCGGACATGGCTCAGGTCATGGCACCCTTTGGTGAGACACCGTTGCTGTCTGTCCGCCCCTCGAGCCTGAGCCCCGATTGGGGTGGCCCAGCGGCAGTTCTAAATATCGGCATGAACGATGCGCGCCTTGATACGATGAAGGACACCGTAGGTGAGGCCGCCGCCACCGCCCTCTATGCGCGTTTCATCCACGCTTATGCCATCGAAGTGGCACGGCTTGATCCGGAAGTCTTTGAATTGCCAGCAAAACCAACGGCTGACGACCTCAGATTGGCCTTGGAAACCTACGAATTCGAAGCCGACGAACCTTTCCCGCAAGACCCGACTGAGCAATTGGAGGCCGTTCTACGCTCCATGGCGCGTGCTTGGGACGGAACCACTGCACGATTGCTCCGCGAAGCGAAAGGTGCACCTGCGGATGCGGGGCTGGGCCTCGTCGTTCAAGAAATGGCCCTAGGCGTGGGGAGGGACGGCGAATGTGGTTCTGGTGTTATTCAATATGTCGATAGCACGACAGGTAAGCCACAAGTCACAGGTCGCTATCTCGGCCAAAGCCAAGGTCGTGATGCACTTGGAGACGTTGAGGGCGCGATTTACCTGACAAAGGATCCGCGCGGCCGATCCTTGGAAGACCTCAGCCCTGTGATCTTCGCAGAGCTTTTAGCCTACCGCGACCTTTGCCGGTCGCGCTTGCGCGAAGAGATGGAAGTGTCTTTCACGATTGAGAACGGCAAGCTCAACATCCTCGACGCAGTGAAAGTGCAGCGATCCAGCCGCGCCGAAGTTCAAATCGCTGTCGCCCTTGCCGAAGACGGCGTGATCCCACGGGAAGAGGCGGTCTTGCGCGTCAAACCGGCAGCTTTGTCCGAAATGCTGCACCGCCAAGTCGATCCCGATGCAAAGCGCGATGTATTGGTGACAGGCATCGCCGCCAGTCCTGGTGCGGCCACAGGTCAGATCGTTTTATCCGCGAACGAAGCACAGGCAAGTGCTGCGCGCGGTGAGCCTTGTATCCTCGTTCGCCGCGAAACCACTCCTGAGGACATTCGCGGCATGAACGCCGCACATGCCGTTTTGACTGTGCGGGGTGGGGTCACGAGCCATGCGGCTGTGATTGGGCGCGGTCTTGGTCTGCCTTGCGTCGTTGGGGCTTCCGATCTTTCGGTCAACACCCGCCGCGGCGAGATCGAAACGCCGGATGGTCGTATTCTATCCGAAGGCGATGTGATCACCGTCGATGGAACCAGAGGGCAAGTGCTTGCCGGTGCGCCAAAGATGCTCGAAGCCGCTTTGGACGACGCGTTTCAGACGTTGCTGAGCTGGGCCGACGAATTCCGTGACATTGGCGTCCGGGCCAATGCCGATACGCCAGCGGATGCGCAAACTGCCAAGAACTTCGCGGCGGAAGGGATCGGCCTGTGTCGAACTGAACATATGTTCTTTGAAGGCGACCGCCTAGGCATGATGCGCGAAATGATCTTTGCGGAAACCGAGGAAGATCGCAGGGCCGTTCTCGAACGTCTGCTTCCGCTGCAACGCGCCGACATGAAAGAATTGTTCTCCATTATGCAGGGAAAACCGGTCTGTATGCGTCTCTTTGACATGCCGCTGCATGAATTCCTTCCTTTTGACAAAGCCGGTCAGCGGGATCTTGCCGCCTCACTCGCGCTGCCTTTGCCGGATATCGTTGAGCGTGTTCAGGCGTTAAGTGAGTACAATCCGATGCTCGGTATGCGAGGCATTCGGCAAGGGATCGCCTTGCCCGAGATATATGAAATGCAGGCGCGCGCTATTTTTGAAGCAACGGTGGACGCCGCGAAAGATGGTATCAACATCGTGCCTGAGATCATGATCCCACTGATCAGCGCGATGAAAGAGGTCGAGCTGATCAAAGCCCGTATCGATGCCGTCGCTGCTTCTGTTCAGGCAGAACAAAGAGCGGAGTTTGATTTCAAACTCGGTGTTATGGTCGAAACACCGCGCGCAGCTTTGCGCGCCGAAGATATTGCGGAGTATTCTGAGTTTTTGTCGTTTGGAACCAATGACTTGACCCAAATGACATATGGTTTGTCTCGAGATGATGCAGGGCGCTTTATGTCCACCTACGTCCAGCAAGCCGTCTACGAAGAAGATCCTTTCCATACGCTTGATATCGAAGGTGTGGGCGAACTGCTTTCCATCGGTGCGGAACGCGGGCGAAAGGGCCGAAAAGACGTGGTTCTCTCAATTTGCGGAGAACACGGCGGTAGCCGAACTGCGATCGCTTTCTGCCGCACCGAAGGGTTTGACTATGTGTCTTGTTCGCCATTCCGAGTTCCGCTTGCACGACTGTCGGCGGCGCAATTGGCCCTGAATGAACGCCTTATGTAACATTCCAAGCTTTATGTTGCTTGCTGCGGAAACAATACGGGTTCGCATGCTTTCACTGTTTACATTCAAGAAACAGTGAAAACGTCGCACTTTACGTCGCCTTAAATTTGCCTTAATCACCGCCGCGCTTGCACGGAGCTGGCCGTGTGACACCTGTGGTGGGACAAATGTTGAAGTGGGGCCGCGGCCTTTTGGTCGCTGCGGTGACGAGTTTTGTGGCTTTTGCGCCTGCGACTCTCTCTGCAAATGAAGTTCTTGAAAGTCGACTTGCGGCCCTTCTTGGGCAAGAGAGCGAAGCGCTTAGTGCTATCCCTGACCGCCGTCTGGCTGCGCTGACATCTGTTCCTATTCCAGTTGAACGAGCAGCGTCAGCGCCGACTGAATTCGACTACACCAATGACTTCTTGGCGTCTCTGCCGGCCGCCTCTGGCGATTCTCATTGGCAGTGCCTTGCGGAGGCTCTTTACTTTGAAGCACGCGGCGAAAGTACGCGTGGTATTTTTGCAGTAGGCGAAGTGATCCTCAATCGTGTTGATAGCGCGTCTTACCCCGACAGCATTTGCGGTGTGATCAACCAAGGTACCGGTCGAAAGTATCAGTGCCAGTTCACCTATACCTGCGATGGCTATGCCGAGAACATCAATGAACCACGCGCATTCCAGAAGGTCGGCAAAGTAGCCCGGCTACTAATTGACGGAATGCCGCGTGAGCTGACCGACGGTGCAACGCACTATCACACAAAGTCGGTTAACCCGTCTTGGGCGCGTCGCTTCCCTCGAACAGCGTCGATTGGTTACCACTACTTCTACCGCCAACCGACCCAACAGGCGCGAAACTAAAGTCGTAAATCTGCATAAAGCTGCCGCCTCATCTTCTTGTGGGTGAGGCGCTGCTAGCGTATCGAGTTCTGGTATCACAGGACGATTGCCCATGAACGACGATATTCGCCTTGCATTTGCGCATCCATCTGAGCGCGCGGCTGCCAGCACAGATGTGCCTTATGATCGGATTTCTTTGCGCGACTATACCGTTGAGGTGGAGATTGGGGCGTTCCAAGCAGAGCGTGGCAAACTTCAGCGGGTCAAATTCAACGTCGTTGTGGAGGTGCTACCCGACACAGGCCCAATCGATGATGATGTAGATCGCATCTTGTCTTACGATAAGGTGATCGAGGCCATTCAGGTCGAGTTAGAAGCTGAGCGTATTAACTTGCTTGAAACGCTTGCCGCGCGTGTCGCGGAACGCATTCTGCTTGAACCAATGGCAGAACGCGTTTTCGTTCGAATTGAGAAGCTTGATCGCGGGCCATTTGCATTGGGTGTTGAGATCGTTCGTTCGAGTGATGGCGCTCAGCCCGCGTGGCAGGATGTCGTTGACGCTCCACATCCTCGTGTCTTGTTTCTGTCGAACGAGGCAATCGCTTCGCCAAATCTGAAGGGCTGGATCGATCAACTGGACGATCGCGAAGCGCCATTGATCCTTTGCGTCGGGGCAGGGGATTTACAATGTCCGTCCACCGGCCATGCGATGACTCAGCGTCGGATCGACTTGCTTGCGATCGAACAGAACGCATGGGTGCTTGCCGCGCGCGATTTGCGGTGCAAGGTCGTAGCAACGCGGACCGAACTCGATTGGGCGATGAAGAATGGCCAAATCTGCGTTTGGGCGCCGTCTAAGATCGTCCTTGATGCCGTGGAAGGGCCATCAGCTTCTTCGCGTGACGCTGTGGGGCTGGCGGCTTGGTTCGCTGAGGAGATGCTTGCGAAGGAGCTTGTGGTCATCGGAGCGGATGCCCCTGACGTTTCCATGCCAGCGCGATCCGTGTCCTCAGACCAAGCGACGCTATGAGCAAAGCGTATTTTCGACCAATCGTCCGAACAGAGCCGGCGCGTCCGAAAGGCGCGCAGCGCTTGGCGGGAGGATGGTGTTGGTTCGATCAGGTCGTAGTGCTGATCAGAAATGGCGCATCGGAGATTGTTGCGGCGTCTGAGGTTTCTGCCGAAATCCTTGGTCGACTAACGGCCTCGCGTGCAGACCTATCGGGTCTTAGCTTTCATCGACCACATCTTATGGGCATTTTGAACGTGACGCCTGACAGTTTCTCCGACGGTGGGGAACACGCATCGGCATCAGCGGCAGTCGAGCGGTCAGGTGAGATGATCGCCGATGGGGTTAGCATCGTTGACGTGGGGGGAGAGAGCACCCGTCCCGGGGCCGACTTCGTGCCGTCTTCTGAAGAAATCAACCGGACATTCCCACCGATTGCGCAAGTTCGGACCGCGCATGACGTTGCAATTTCTATTGATACAAGAAAGGCCGATGTGGCTGAGGCGGCTGTCAAGGCCGGCGCATCAATGATCAACGATGTCTCCGGCCTTTCGTTTGATGATCGAATGGCAGAAACAGTAGCGGCCTCTGGTTTGCCTGTCTGCATCATGCATGCGCAGGGCGATCCGAAAACGATGCAAGACAAGCCAGAGTATGATGACGTCCTGCTCGATGTGTATGACTACTTAGAAGAGCGTATCGAGATCGCGGTAGCGGCTGGGATAGGTCGAACAAAGATCATTGTTGATCCCGGTATCGGCTTTGGCAAAACGCTCGTTCACAATCTACAGCTCCTCGAAGGCATAAGCTTGTTCCACGGGTTAGGATGCCCAATCCTGCTGGGCGCATCTCGAAAACGGTTCATCGGTACGCTGGGCAATGCGCCGGATGCCGCCGACCGATTGGGCGGGTCTGTTGCTGTTTCGCTTTTCGGCGTCAACCAAGGGGTGCAAATCTTGCGCGTCCACGATACATTCGCCACCAAGCAGGCAATTGATCTGCACATGGCAATGATCGGGGCATCAAGGAATGACGCGTAAACTGTTTGGCACTGACGGTGTGCGAGGCACCGCAAACACCTATCCAATGACGGCTGATATGGCGCTCAAAATCGGAGCCGCAGCCGGGCGATATTTCCGCAATGATGGGTCAAACGGGCATCGTGTGGTCATTGGCAAGGACACGCGGCTGTCTGGCTACATGTTCGAGAATGCTTTGACGGCTGGTCTAACTAGCACAGGCATGAACGTCCTGCTTCTTGGTCCCGTTCCGACACCTGCCGTAGGCCTACTGACCACATCCATGCGCGCTGACGTTGGGATCATGATTTCCGCCAGCCACAACCCGCATCATGACAACGGAATCAAGTTCTTTGGTCCAGACGGGTTCAAACTAAGCGACGAAGCCGAGATGGAAATCGAGCGTCTCATCGCCAGTGACATTGAACCTGCCAAGGCCGAAAACATCGGGCGTGCCAAGCGGATCGATGACGGGCGGTTCCGCTACGCTGAGCGCGTGAAATCCACGCTTCCGTCGGGGATGAGATTGGACGGCCTGAAGGTCGTGATCGATTGTGCGAATGGGGCCGCCTATCGTGCCGCGCCAGAAATCCTGTGGGAACTGGGCGCGACGGTTGTGACTGTTGGCACAGATCCAAACGGGTTCAATATCAACGAAAATTGTGGATCGACCTACACCGACACGGCTGCGGCGGCCGTGGTTGCGCATGGTGCAGATGTAGGCATCTGCCTCGATGGTGACGCAGATCGCGTGATGATCATCGACGAAACCGGTGCGGTTGCAGATGGTGATCAGATCATGGCGCTCTTGGCTACCCAATGGGCCGATGCGGGTCGCCTGACAGGGGGCACATTGGTCGCGACGGTGATGTCGAACCTTGGTCTGGAACGTCATATGGATGCCAAAGGTCTTCGGCTCGAACGGACCGGCGTTGGCGACCGTTACGTTGTGGAAGCGATGCGTCAGGGGGGCTTTAACCTAGGCGGAGAGCAATCCGGCCATATCGTTATGACGGATTATGCGACGACAGGGGATGGTTTGCTGGCTGGGCTTCAATTCCTCTGCGCCATGATCGAAACGGGCCGCAAGGCGAGCGCGTTGACGCAGCAATTCGATACGGTTCCGCAACTCCTCAAAAACGTGCGCTATGCTGTTGGTTCTGATCCACTGTCTGCGGACACGGTCAAAACTTCCATTGCGGATGCTGAGACCAAACTGCAGGGCAAGGGCCGTCTGTTGATCCGCAAATCCGGCACAGAACCACTCGTGCGCGTTATGGCGGAATGCGAAGACCCTGACCTGCTGGTGCAAGTGGTTGACGGGATTGTGGCAGAGGTCGAAGCAGCCGCTTAGGGCTGGCCAGTGTAGTCCTCTAGGAAGTACCGCGCGACCAGTTGCCGTTCTTCACCTTCCAAGCGATCCAGAACGGACCACTCCAAAACGCTGACATCGCATAGATCGCGCGGCTCGTTCCCGTCATTGTACCAGTAGTCTTCTATCCCTGCTTTGTTCGGATGCGTTTCGGCCATTGCGTCGAGTTCGCGATAAAGTGGGATGAGCGCGAATTCGGTTTCTTCATCAGTCATTGGGATGTATTCAAAACCATCCGTGAGGCCGACACGTGCGGCCTCGCGTTTTGCTTGCAAAAAAGCTTGCAACGTCTTGGCTTCGAGATTGCGCATTAAAACCACTTTAAGCAGCGCTGATTTGATCAACAGCTCTGGCGTATCGCCAAAATCAACCGTGTAGGCCTCGATGCATGCACCGAGCGACTTCTCCGCTTCGCCAAGAAATCCTGCATGGTAACCTGCCACATAGTCCTGAAGCATAGACCCCGGAAGGTTGAAGGCACCACGATCGGCTGGTCCAGACAGCACAAAGGGTGCATAGGCCATGAATTTTTCGAATGATGAAAACTCAACGCCGCCGTCATCTTGCCAACGCACTACGGGGTCGAGGCTGGCGGCAAGGTAATTTCTCAGGTCAGGGTCTGACCAAACTTTCCGCAGGTGATCCGCATAGACATCCGCGCTGTTGCCTTGAAAGCCGTACTGCACGGCGGCTTCTGGCACAAAGTAGTCCGTTCCAGCGAGGTATTCGAGGAACTCCGATAGGCGGGCCACGTTCTCTTGCGCTGGTGCAGAGAGGGGTGAGACAACAAGTGCGAGGGCGAAAAGGGTCTTTTTGATCATGTCATGCTCAATTCAATAGAAAGTAGCTGCTGTAGGAAATCATCGCCAAAACAAAGATCGTTCCGGCCCCTTTCAGGCGGAACGTCAGTGGCATGGCCGTTGTGTCGGGTTCGTTTTTGCTCAAGACCCACATCACCCAAGACACTCCAAAGGCCAGCGCCATAATGAAGCTGATGAGCAAGCTGACATAAACGACCCCAAGCAACACATTATCCAACGTGGTTAAATCAGCAGAGCGGCTGTCGGGCAAAAGGGGAAGGCAGGCGTATAAGAGACCAAGGGCCAGAAGGCTAAGCGCAAAGGTCAAAAACAACTGGGTGCGGTACGTCATCAAAAACTATCCAAAATTCTGAACGCAATAAACGCCGAATTGCGCAGCAAAATCAACAAATAACTATTGTCTTTTGACCTTTGGCCTAAGCCGTGTGGTTTTGCGACGTCTACCCGCGTGCCAGTCTCTGTAGGCTCGCCCATTGACTGATAGCCAGTCCCAGCAAGATCAAAGTGAGGGCCGCGAAAAATCTAAGGGGGAGCATTTCACCCAACACGAAGGCCCCAAACACCATCGACCATAGCGGAACCTGATAATTGACGAGCGTCATAAAGACGGACCCCGCAGACCGAATGACCATCACGCGGAGCAGGGCTGCGAGAGCGGTTGGGAAGAGGCCAAGAAACAGAATGGCTAAGCCCGCTTCTGCGCCTGCCCAAGTCGGTATGCCCTCGGTCGCGAGGGTGATGGGCACAAGGCAGATCGAGCCGATGATCAACGTCCATGTGGCCAAAGCAAGCGGATCCATCGGCGGGAAGTTCCGAGTTAGGATGCTTGAGACAGCATAGGAAAAGGCAGCCAGAAGGCAGGCAATTTGGCCTAATGGCTCCAGCCCTGAGCCGATGCGCAAGACGCCGGGGCCAATCAACACCGTCGCACCAGCGAAGCCTAGCAACACACCAACCGCTTTTCGTGAACTCAAAGGTTCGTCGGAAAACACATGCGCCAAGGGCAAAACAAAGAGTGGTAATGCGGCCATGGAGATACCAGCGAACGCTGATGGTACATATTGCTGCCCCCAACTCAACAGCGAAAACGGCAAGGCGGTATTCAGAATGCCAATGGCAACCATAAGCCCTAATGCCCGCCCGTGCAGCATCGGCAATTTATGCCCTGTGGCCTTGAGGAGGATCAACAGCGAAACCGCACCAAGCGTTGTACGCGCACCTGCCACCGTAAACGGTCCATATCCGCGCAGAGCAATGGTCACGACCATAAACGTCCCACCCCAGATCACTCCAAGGGCAAGAATGCTGAGCCAATTTGACAGGGTGGGTTGCGTCGTCATGCGTCGTTCCGATCATGGACAGTGGGGATTGTCCAGACGATACCGCAACAAAAAAGGGCGCCGTCTGGGGCGCCCCTTTGAAGACTATAGGAGGAGCCCTTAGTTCTTGGATTTGTCGACCATTTTGCCTTCGGAAATCCAAGGCATCATGCCGCGCAGCTTTTCACCGACCTGTTCGATCTGGTGTTCGTCGTTGATACGGCGCGTCGCTTTGAAGAATGGCTGACCAACAGCGTTTTCTTGCATGAAGTCACGCACGAATTTACCTGTTTGGATGTCTGTCAGAACGTCTTTCATCGCCTTCTTCGTGGCTTCGTAGGGAAGCACGCGTGGGCCAGAGACGTATTCGCCATACTCAGCTGTGTTGGAGATGGAGTAGTTCATGTTCGCAATACCGCCTTCGTAGATGAGGTCCACGATCAGCTTGGTTTCGTGCAAGCATTCGAAATACGCCATTTCAGGCTCGTAGCCAGCTTCGACCAATGTCTCGAAGCCCATACGGATCAGTTCTACGATACCACCGCAGAGAACGGCTTGTTCGCCGAAGAGGTCAGTTTCACATTCTTGACGGAAGTTGGTTTCGATGATGCCAGAACGGCCACCGCCGATTGCGGAACAGTAGGACAAGCCGATTTCCAGCGCTTTACCTGATGCGTCAGTGTCGACGGCAACAAGACAAGGAACGCCGCCGCCTTTGGTGTATTCGCCGCGTACGGTGTGGCCTGGACCTTTTGGCGCCATCATGATGACGTCAACGCCTTCCTTTGGCTCGATGAGGCCGAAGTGAACGTTCAAACCGTGCGCGAATGCAATCGCGGAACCGGGCTTGAGGTGATCGTGAACGTATTTCTTGTATGTTTCCGCCTGCAGTTCGTCGGGCATTGTGAACATGATGAGGTCGCACCATGCAGCTGCTTCGGAAATGCCCATGACGGTCAGACCTTCGCCTTCGGCCTTCGCGGCAGAAGGGGACCCTTCGCGCAATGCAACGACAAGGTTCTTCGCGCCAGAGTCGCGAAGGTTCAAAGCGTGTGCGTGGCCTTGGGAGCCGTAGCCGAGGATGGCGACTTTTTTGTCCTTGATCAGGTTCACGTCGCAATCGCGGTCGTAGTAAACGCGCATAGTAATTCTCCAGAGTTGGTGTCTGGCTGTGCTTATGGTTTAGTTCTTGCGTGATTTCGATGGTAGATTTCTGATAAATGGGAGGAAATTCAAGTTTGTTATTCGCAAAACTATGAATTATTAGAATTTCTATGCTTGATGACATTTCCCGCTCTATTCTGCGCTACCTTCAAAATGATCCAACGCTTGCCATTCCGGAACTGGCGGATCGGGTGAACTTGACGGCGGCGCAGGCGACCCGACGGTTGGACAAGCTAACGGAAGAGGGGATCATCAAAGGACAAGAGGCGCAGATCAATTGGGAAGCACTTGGTTTCACAGTGCAGGTTTCCTTGCGCATCACGCTCGACAAAACAGCGACCCGCGCTTTCGATGAATTTCAGGCCGCTGCGCGTGAGATTGCAGAGGTCTTGGAAATCCAGACGTTTCTTGGGCGTGTCGATGTTCGCTTGTCACTCGTCGCTCGTGATCTCAATCACTATCAACAAGTCTATCGCGAACAGATCCTGACGCTGCCCCATATCGCTGACATCGAAGCCTTGATGACCGTGTCCGAGGTCAAAAGGGCAGAGGTGCTGCCGATATGATGTTGGACAACCTCGATCGCGCCATTCTACGTGTCCTTACCCAAGACGCGACCAAAACCGCCAGCGCGTTGGGGCGTTTGCTTGGGCTGTCTCAACCGGCGACGTGGCGACGTATCAAACGACTCCAATATGCAGGGGTTTTGACCGGCCGGCGTTTGGTTCTTGATGCTGAAAAGCTCGGCTTTGGCGTAACGGTCTTCCTCGGTGTGAAATTAGCAACCAAGGGCAGGGTCAGCCTAGAGGATTTCGAACGCGCGGTCTCTGCCATCCCTGAGATTCAAACGGTTGAGCATGTTTTAGGCCTTTATGATTATCGCCTGCGCGTAGTCGCCCGTGATCTTGCCGATTTTGAGCGTGTCCTGCGCCGCCGGATCATGACCTTGCCCGGCGTCGGCGATGTGGAAGCCAACGTTCTGCTCAGCGAAGAGCGCTTATCCGGCCCCATTTGAATACGATGGGAAACACGGCGGGCGCTTTTCGAGTACTTTGGTGGCTTTGTATACCCAGATAGACTTTGCTTTCCTGCCCTTTGACGCTTAGCTGATTTCCAAACGGAGGAAAGATCATGGACGGAACCCCACATTCAGTTGACCCAGATGGTTTGATGGAATTTTCAGTGGTCTTCACCGACCGCAGCCTCAACCATATGAGCAAAGCCTTTCAAGGCGTGATGAACGATATTCGCGACATGCTGAAAGAGGTCTACAACGCCGACAAGGTCGCTTTGGTCCCAGGCGGTGGCACTTATGGGATGGAAGCCGTTGCTCGGCAATTCGGTGCTGGCTCTCACGCTTTCGTCGTGCGCAATGGCTGGTTCTCCTACCGCTGGTCGCAGATTTTCGAGGCAGGCGATTTCGCCGCCAAAACAACGGTGATGAAGGCGCGTCAGTCGGGGAATGATACTCGCGCGCCTTTTGCTCCGGCACCGATCGAGGATGTGGTCGCCGCGATCAAAAAGGCAAAGCCCGATGTGGTCTTCGCACCCCACGTTGAAACCTCTGCCGGGATCATTTTGCCAGACGACTACATATCCGCTTTGGCCGACGCCGCGCATGAAGTTGGTGCGATCATGGTGCTTGATTGTATCGCCAGCGGCTGTGCCTGGGTCGATATGAAAGTAACCGGCGTTGATGTGTTGATCTCAGCCCCGCAAAAGGGGTGGTCGTCGACGCCGAGCGCTGGGCTGGTGATGATGTCTGATCGTGCTGTTGCACGGATGGAGAATACGACGTCCGATAGCTTTGTCGTCGATCTCAAAAAATGGACACAGATCATGGACGCTTATGAAAACGGTGGGCATGCCTATCACGCGACGATGCCGACAGATGGTTTGCGCGCGTTCCGCGACACCATGCTGGAAACCCGTGACTTCGGCTTTGATAAACTGAAAGAAGCGCAATGGGCGCTTGGCAATGCTGTTCGGGCAGCATTGGCCGAGAAGGGTATCAAGTCTGTTGCTGCCGAAGGATTTGGCGCGCCGGGTGTTGTCGTCAGCTACACCAATGATCCCGATATCCAAAACGGCTCAAAGTTTGCGGCTGAGGGTATGCAGATCGCAGCTGGCGTGCCGTTGCAATGTGACGAACCAGACGATTTCCGCACTTTCCGTTTAGGGCTTTTCGGCTTGGACAAGCTCTATGACGTGGATGCAACGGTTGGACGCTTGCTGCCAGTCTTGAACAAAGTTCTTTAGCCGTTTGCACCAAGCCCCATGCGCATCAGGCCGGTTCGGATTGGCTTGATGTCATGCAGGGCTTGGACACCCCATCGGCGCATATCCTGTAACACCGGATTGCCAGCAATGGATGCGCGGTTGAGCATATCGATCCCGTTCACCCGCAGCTTGATGTCTGTATGTCTCGCCCGCTGGTACGCGTCGAGCATAGGCGCCTCGCCAAGGGCATTCCGATGCTGCTGTGATAGGTCCAAAAGGAAGCTAAGATCTTTCAAGGACATATTCAGCCCTTGTGCACCAATTGGCGGCATGACGTGCGCCGCTTCTGCGACGAGGACGGTGCGGGGTGCGATCAAGGTGGAGGCCAACTGACTGATGATCGGCCATGTCGTGCGACGGGTGACAAGGGTGAGTGGCCCCAAAACACCGGCGCTCCGCTCTGTGGCCTCTTGATTGAACGCATCTTCATTAAGATCGCGGAGGCGCTTCGCATCGGCTGCATTTGTCATCCAAACCACGGCGGAACAGGGTCCGCCTTCGTGATCCGGTAGAGGGACCAAAGTAAACGGTCCGCCAGATTTGTGCACTTCGGTCGAGATATTATCATGAGGCGCCTTGTGACTGACGGCAAATGTCAGCGCGGTTTGGCCATACCGCGTAGTGCTGACAGCGATCCCTGCCGCTTTACGAACGGCAGAGTCGCGACCATCAGCACCGACAACCAGTTTAGCGGTAACTTTCGAACCATCCGTCAGCCTGACCAATGCCGCCGACGTCCGGCTGACCATCGATTTGAAGCCAACGCCAGTGCGAAAATCGACATTCTCCAAGTCTTCGAGGCGCGCAACCATCTCTCTGCGCAAAAGCCAATTGGGCAAATTCCACCCGAATGGATTGTCGGAAATGTCTTTCGCTTCAAACGCCCGCTCAACCGGCGGCTCTTTGGCGGCATCCACGATGGCCATGGTTTGGAGCGGCGTCGAAAACGGCTCAAGTTTTACCCACAGACCGGCTTTGTCGAGAAACTCTTTGGCTGGTAGTAAGAAAGCCGTGGTGCGCAGATCGGCACCGGCGTCTTTGATCGATGTCACTGGCGGCATAGGGTCGACGATGACAACGCTAAAACCCGCAGTACCAAAAGCCGCTGCGGCTGTTAGGCCGGCACCGCCGCCCCCGCAAATTAGAATATCGCAATTCGTCTCAACCATAGCACTGACATAGGCTGTCTACATCGGGTGGGAAAGAGGTGACCTTTCAGGTGCGACATCAAGCGCTTGTACTATTGGTCATATCTGTGCTGAATTGATACGCACGAAATGAAGGGGTTAGACATGCGGGATAGAACACTAGGGCAAAGAGATGCTTATGATCTGATCTTAGAAGCAATCGATAGCCATATTTATAAACCGGGTGACCGACTTGTTGAGAGCGATTTGGCCGAAAAATTCGGTGTCAGCCGAACCCCCGTGCGAGAAGCGCTGCAGCGCTTAGAAACTCAATCCCTTTTAACGCGCGATGGCCGGTCTTTGATCGTAGCCTCGCTTGATCACACGCAACTTTCCGAACTCTATGTGGTTCGGGGTGAGCTTGAGGGATTGGCCGCGCGCCTTGCGTCGCGTCACGCAACGCCAGAAGAGGTACGCGTGCTGCGTAATATGCTTGAGGCTGATAAAAAGCTCATCGATGATCCTGAAGGGCTCAGCCGTGCAAACCGTCGTTTCCACAAGCAGATTCACCTGGCGTCACACAATCGGTTTCTTGTCCAACAACTCGATCTTGTGCATCGCTCTATGGCGCTCTTGGCGTCGACCTCGATCAAGGCAGAAGGACGCGGCGCTGATACGCTGGAAGAACACGAAGCCATCGTTCAGGCCATCGAAACTGGCAACGGTGATGCCGCTTATCAAGCTCTACGGGATCATATTAGTGCTGCATATGAGATCAGGTTACGCCTGGATGCGGAAGCTGTTGAAGCTGACCGCTAGCGCGACAATTCGATCCCATGAGCGGTTTTGTCCCAGAAAAACGGCCGCCAAAAGAGTTCTGACAAGCCTTTGAGCGCCCCTAGCGTGGCCAGGGGAAAGTAGAAAACCATCGTAGGTGCCCATTTCATCAGCCAGGACTTTCCTGCGCGATGGGCCCCGATGCAGTTCGCGGCCAAATTTACGCAGGTCGAAAGAAGAAAGATGGCTGTCAAAGCGACAAACTGGGACCCGCTTAGCAGCGAAAAGAGTGGGTGGGGTAACCCGAATGGGATAACGACGACCGTCCAAAGCAGCGGGGCGAGCAGAAACTGTGACAGGGTTCCCAAGAACAGAACCTGAAAGCCAAAGAACCGCCAAGCCCCTAACTGACGGAACAGTTCGAGAGGCCTGCGCATATGCACCGCATAGGTGACAGCGTAACCCTTTAACCAGCGCGAACGCTGCTTGATCCACGGCCAAGCGCGTGCGTTTGCCTCCTCGTTCGTGACGGAGGGCATAAAGACCGTTCGATATCCGTGTCTGGCTAACCGCACGCCGAGATCAGCATCTTCTGTGACGTTATGCGCGTCCCAACTCCCAAGTTCATTCAAAGTGTCCCGGCAAAAGAAAAGCGTGGTACCACCGAGCGGGACAAGTAGCCCCATTTTTGCGTAGCCCGGTAGGATGACCCTGAACCAGCTAGCGTATTCTAACGTGAAGCAACGAGATAACCAGTTTCCCGACGCGTTGTAGTAATCTAGACGTCCCTGCACGCAGGCGACATCGGGGTCAGCGCGGGCGAATGTTTCGGCGACGTGACGAAGCTGATCGCTCTCCGGTGCATCCTCTGCGTCGTAGACCCCCACAATCGAGCCGCTGACAAAATTGAGTGCATAGTTCAGCGCACGTGGCTTCGTTCGGAGCTTGCCTTTGGGGGCTTCGATGACGCGCATCCAATCGGGTAGCTTTTGCTTCGAAATGGACGATTTCGTCACAAGATCATCGTCTTCGACAACAAAACAGAGGTCGAGTTTGCCCCTTGGATAGTCCAGTTTTGTAAGGCGAGACGTCAAAGGCCCTGTCATGTCTGCTTCTCGAAACAAAGGAACCAAAAGCGATATGGTTGGCAATTCATCGTCTCGTAGCGCCAGCCCCAAATTCTCTTGGGGGTTGGCTTTCTGGCAGAGGGAACAAGGTTTCAAAGCTGTCCCCAAAAGCAGGATCAAGACGACCCATCCAAATGCGATGCCAAATGTCAGGAGGGGAAAGAACACGGCGCATAGAATGCCGAGCGAACAAGCGACAAGAGCGAAGACTGCAGCCCTTTTTGAACGCCATGTCCGGCAACTGTCTGCTTCGTCCAATGTCGTTTCGGCGTCGTAGGCCAAATTTGATCGGAAGGTTTCGAGCAAAAAAGTCCAAAGTTTTTCGCCATCTGCTTTTAGTAAGATGAACCTGCCAAAACGCGCCTCGACCATTTCCGGCTGCTCCTGGGCGAGCGTCAAATCTGTGCCCAAAAGGACGGTCGTGTCGCCAAAGGCCCGCCATGGAAGCAACGAATATCGGATGCAAAATTGCGGGTCTGCCAGCGCAAGAAGTCGCATATCCGGCGGCTCCGCAATTGGATCGACCAGCGACGAGCGGACGGCGGCCTGCGAAGCAGCGCTTTCTGCACTTGGCGGAACATCAGATTTGATACGTCTGGTTGCAAACACGTAGGACCTCACAACATGGGTTGGAGGTACCTGCGCTTGGTTAACGACCGGTTAAGCGGCCCGAGCCGCCATCGCTTCCGCAAACCGCTCAAACAGGTAGTAGCTGTCCTGAGGGCCGGGGCTGGCTTCGGGATGGTACTGCACCGAAAACACAGGGCGGTCCGTCATGCGGATACCGCAGTTTGACCCATCAAAGAGCGATGTATGTGTTTCCTTAACACCTTGAGGAAGTGTTTGGCTGTCCACCGCGAACCCATGGTTCATCGACGTAATTTCAACCTTGCCGGTCTCGATATCTTTCACCGGATGGTTCGCGCCGTGATGCCCGTGGTTCATCTTGATCGTCTTCGCACCGAGGGCCAAAGCGAGCATCTGGTGCCCCAGACAAATACCAAAGACAGGAACATCAGATTGTTCCAACACACCTTGGATCATCGGAACGGCATATTCGCCCGTTGCGGCCGGATCACCGGGCCCATTGGAGAGGAAAACCCCATCAGGGCTCAACGCCAAAACATCTTCTGCTGTTGCCGTGGCGGGCAGGACTGTCACGTCACACCCGGCCGAGGCGAGGCAGCGCAGGATATTTCGTTTTGCGCCATAGTCGATTGCCACAACTTTGTGCTTCGGCTGGTGTTGCGGGCTGTACCCCTCAGGCCAAGCCCACCGCATTTCGTTCCAATGGTATGACTGCGCGCAAGTCACTTCTTTTGCCAGGTCCAACCCTTCCAAGCCAGAAAATGCGCGCGCTGCCTTTACCAAGGCATCAATGTCGAAATTCCCGTCAGGATCATGTGCCAAGGCCACGTGCGGTGCACCTTGCTGCCGGATTGCCCGCGTCAGACGACGCGTATCGACGCCTCCAATCCCGATACGGCCGCGTTTAGCGAGCCAGTCTCTCAACTCATCCGTCGCACGCCAGTTGGAGGCAACGGTCGGGTCCCATTTCACGACCATACCGGCGGCAACCGGATCGGCGGTTTCGTCATCTTCAGGATTTACGCCCGTATTGCCGATATGAGGGAAGGTGAAGGTCACAACCTGACCGGCATAAGAGGGGTCGGTCATGATCTCCTGATAGCCGGTCATCGCCGTGTTGAAGCACAGCTCAGCGGTTGTTTCACCGGTGGCTCCGAAGCCAAATCCATAGAAAACAGTACCATCCGCCAGCGCAAGGCAGGCCGTGGGTTTGCTGTTGGCGTTGTCCGACATGGCAGTGTCCCCCGTATGCACAAATTGTGCTGGTACTAAGGGCGCTCTAGGAGAGGGTCAAGAGGTCAATGGGCCTGATTTACGGGCAAATTGACCTTACGTCGCGACCGCTTGTCAGATGAAAAACCCGCGTCTATGTTGGCCGCTCGTTCAAAGCAGATGGGACAACGCTTTTATGGACATGCGTACACGGGTCACTGCGGCTCTGAAAGATGCAATGAAATCGAAAGAGGTGGATCGGCTGTCAACACTCCGGCTGATCAACGCGGCGATCAAAGACAAAGACATCGCTCTGCGTGGTGAGGGGGACGACAAGACCGTCACTGACGCCGACGTGCTTGCGATTATGGGCCGAATGGTCAAACAGCGCCAAGAAAGCGCGCGGGCTTATGACGAAGGTGGGCGTCTGGAATTGGCTGAGAAGGAACGCGCTGAGATCAAAGTGATCGAAGAGTTCTTGCCGAAACAACTATCCGAAGCCGAAACCGAAGCCGCTGTCGATGCCGCTATTTCCGCCGTCGGGGCGGAAAGCATCCGTGACATGGGGAAGGTCATGGGTGAGCTAAAGGGCAAGTACACCGGACAAATGGATTTCGGGAAGGTAGGTCCGCTGGTTAAGGGCCGGTTGGGGTAAGTAGTTCCCAAAATAGCAGAAAAGGCCACGGTTTTTTGCGTGGCCTTTTTTTGTTCACCACCGATCGTCTAGTCGGCGCTCGTGAGTTTTCCTCAGACGTAGTTCATTTGCTTTACGCACTTCATGCTCGAGTATTAAATCGCTGTGCGTTGCGCTCGGAGGGTGAGGAAAATCGGTTCTTGCAGCCGTACGCAATGTTCGTGATAGTATGTCTAACATAATGTTCTCTATTTTTATCTCTTGGGGAGAATTTAAATGATTTTTTGGTAGTTAGCGACTCAATGTGAAATTCAAAATGTTAATTGAGCTTACATATGGAATGGTCTAGAATTCCGTCCCTTCCAGCTTTGCGTGCACTTGAAGCTGCAATTCGGCATGAGAGTCTGTCAAAGGCGGCGGCGGAGCTCAACGTTACCCATGCGGCGATTGCACAGCACGTTCGCGCTTTGGAAGTAGAGTTCGTGACCTCGCTTATGGTGCGATCTGGGCGAGGCGTGGTTGGCACCGCGGACGGAAAAAGACTTGCTGCTGGTCTCAATGACGGTTTTTCCACGATTGCCGATGCAGTAGATAACTTAAGACATCAGGTCGATGGCAGGCCTTTGAATATCACTCTCACACCCGCGTTTGCTGCCAGTTGGCTCATGCCAAGAATTGGTGATTTCTGGTCCAAGTATCCCGAAGTCTCGGTCAATCTCAGCCCATCATTGGGTATAACAGACCTAAGACGAGATGGTTTCGATCTTGCCCTACGTTATGGGGCAGGAAACTGGCCAGGCTATCAGTCGGAACTTTTGGTTGGGTCTGAATTTTGGGTGGTCGCCGCCAAGAAGTTGATCGGTGATCAACGCTTCGGCTGTGTCGCCGACCTAAGCAAATTTCCATGGCTGATGGAGGATCACATGATGGAGCTACAGCAGGCCATCGCCCGAGAGGGACTAAATCTTCTGGACGTCGATTTGAAAACCATGTCGACTAATAGCCTTGTTATTTCTGGCGTAAAGGCAGGCCTTGGGATCACTGCACAGCCAAAGTCTTTGGTCGAAGGTGACGTCGATCGGGGCGATCTGATCAAATTGTGCGAATTGGAGCAACAAGGTCTTGGGTACTACATCGTGACGCAAACGGATCGTCACCCCAAAGGACTGAGCGAATTTGTGAGATGGTTGCGATCACAGCGGTAGCAAAGGTGAATCAATAACTGCCTTTGCTCGACTGATCTGATGCAGCGAGAGGAAAAGCTAGCGCAGACATTAATGGGCAAGGACTGTGCTGTAGTGCAGCAATCCCCAGGGCTCAAATGCCCGTTCGAGTGATGCCCAATGCCTTTGGGCCTTATCGTCCGATAGACCAGAAATCTCAAAAATCTCTTTCACGCACCTCCGACCATCAATCGCGGCGATCAAAGGTGCGATATCTGGCTTTAGGCTGATCTGAACACGCTCACTCCCGACCCGCAAATCGGGAAGCTTTTTTGCTACCACTGCGCTTGCGAGCGGTTTCGGCTCCATGTTGTTGAGATGTGGAATGCGGTCGGAGAGGGGCGAGAATTCAGGCGCTTTATCTTCGGCGCGTCGCGCATACCCTACATGTGTCTTGATGGTACCTCTTAGCGCTTCAGCCACACCCATCGCTTCGATGGCCGACAAGCCCGACGGCGCGTCGGTTAGGGTCTCAATATCATACAGCCCGGGTTGGCTGAACTGAGCAAGCGACCATCCGGTCTGATCCAAAGCGTCAATCCACTCTCCGACTCTATAGGCGCGATCCTGACTGTGCAGCAGCAGGTCATAGAATCCTGCATCACTTTGCTTGTGGTCGGCGACGTTTGGGTTTCTCTTGAAGGGATGACCGTCTGGGATCGCCGCGAAGACTTTCTTGGCGTGTTTGATTTGGCTTTTAGGAGGCAGATGACCGTAAAGCGTGTTGAAGGCTTCCTGTAGCGGATAAACGCCCGAACGACCGTAGGGCGCATAGACCATGAAACCGAGGCCGCCATTCGGTGCTATGGCTGCTTTCAAGGCCGTTAGGCCAGCGAGAGGGTCTGGCAGGTGATGCAACACGCCGCAGCAGTCGATGTAGTCGAATGGTTCATACTCCGGCGCATCGAGTAGTGACCCTGTGACAAAGGTAATCCCGCCCAGACCACGCTCCTTCGCGCGGGCTTCAGCGATCTGGCGCGAGGCGGTGGACAAGTCGATATAGGTGATCTCGTAGGGTTTTCCCGCATCGGTCAGACGCTGAGCCAACTGGATCAATCCATCGCCCGTCCCGCCACCCGCAAAAAGAGCGCGCAAAGGCTGCGACCAATCCCTTTGTCCACCCCAAAGGTGATGGTCCATCTCTTGCGGGATGGAAGGAGAACCGGAGATGAGTCGTTTGGCTTCATCTTTGGGATTTCTCTCCGGGTATGGGAAGACTTCGTATTGCGCCTGTACTTTACTCATCTTGCTCTCCAACTCTTCGGAAAGGTGCCGGAGGCGATCCGCGTTGGCAAGCCGTCTGGCGTGCCACCCCAAAGAAAAAGCCCCGCTCAATGGCGGGGCTTTCTCAATTCTCAAACCAGCTTAGTGAGCGTGGCCTTTGTCCCATTCTTCCTGCTTTGGAAGTATTTCGAACGTGTGCTCTGGTGGAGGGGACGGCAAGGTCCATTCCAGCGTATCAGCATATTCGTTCCATGGGTTCGCCTCTGTCACGCGCTGACCCCAGCGGAGAGTGTAGAAGATTACGCCAATGAAGAAGACGAAGGACGCAAAGGACAGGAACGCACCCCAGGAGGAGATGTAGTTCCAGTACGCGAATGCCTCTGGGTAGTCGATGTAACGACGTGGCATACCCTGACGACCCAAGAAGTGCTGTGGGAAGAAGGTGATGTTTGCACCGATGAACATCGCCCAGAAGTGCAGCTTACCTGCCCATTCAGGGTACATGCGGCCGGACATCTTTGGCAGGTAGAAATAGATACCCGCAAAGATCGAGAAGACCGCACCAAGGCTCATCACGTAGTGGAAGTGTGCAACTACGTAGTATGTGTCGTGGTACGCGCGGTCGACACCAGCCTGAGACAAGACAACACCTGTCACACCACCGACGGTGAAGAGGAACAGGAAGCCAAAGGCCCAGAGCATCGGTGTTTTGAACTCAACCGAGCCGCCCCACATCGTGGCGATCCAGCTAAAGACCTTCACACCTGTGGGCACCGCAATGACCATGGTTGCGAGCATAAAGTAGGACTGCTGCCGCAGAGACATACCAACGGTATACATGTGGTGCGCCCAAACGACGAAACCCAAGACACCGATTGCAACCATCGCATAAACCATCGGCAGGTAGCCAAAGATCGGCTTGCGCGAGAATGTCGCGATCACGTGGGAAATGATGCCGAAGCCGGGAACAATGATGATGTACACTTCTGGGTGTCCGAAGAACCACAGAATGTGCTGATACAAGATCGGGTCGCCACCGCCAGCAGGATCAAAGAAGGTTGTTCCGAAGTTCCGGTCTGTCAGCAACATGGTGATAGCACCAGCCAAAACAGGCAGCGCCAAAAGGATCAACCATGCGGTCACGAAGATCGACCAAGAGAACAGCGGCACTTTGTGCAGGGTCATGCCCGGCGCACGCATGTTCAGGAAGGTTGTGATCATGTTGATCGCACCAAGGATCGAAGACGCACCAGAGACGTGAACCGCGAAGATCGCCAAGTCCATCGACATGCCGGATTCTGTTGTCGAAAGCGGTGGGTAAAGGACCCAGCCGACGCCAGAGCCTAGCTGACCGTTGCCGCCGGGAGCCAACATTGACGCAACACCAAGCGACGTACCAGCAACGTACATCCAGAAGGAGAGGTTGTTCATACGTGGGAACGCCATATCCGGCGCACCGATTTGCAGAGGCATAAAGTAGTTACCAAAGCCGCCGAAAAGGGCCGGAATAACCACGAAGAACATCATCAGGACGCCGTGATAGGTGATCATCACGTTCCAAAGGTGCCCGTTCGGGGTACATTCGGCAGAAGCATCAGCGATAAAGCGTGCGCCTTCGAGACACATGTACTGTACGCCTGGGTTCATCAACTCCAAGCGCATATAAACGGTGAAAGCCACCGAAATGAAGCCGACGATGCCGGCAACAAACAGGTATAAGATACCGATATCTTTGTGGTTTGTAGACATGAACCACCGGGTAAAGAATCCGCGGTTGTCTTCGTGCTCATGGCCGTTGATGGCTGCGTCTGCCATGTGGCTCTCCTCGCGTTGGCTACCTTGGTACAGGGTTCGAGTCGCACTCGTCCCCGCGATTTGAACCGCTTCTAGTCGAGTGCGCCGCGAGGGGCAATAATGGAAGTGCGTTTTAGGGGTGGGTAATAATGGCGCAGGCCAAGCATTATCCGTCTAGGAAAGGGCAGGTTTTTCGCAAGGCGACATCAACGTCATTCATCGTCACAGGCAAACCCAAATCCGTTAGCGAAGTGACCCCGTGTTCATGAATGCCACAGGGCACGATTCCATCGAAATGGCTGAGGTCTGGTTCCACATTTATGGAAAGCCCGTGAAAGGACACCCATTTGCGTAAGCGGATGCCCAAAGCGGCAACTTTGTCCTCTGCCAAAGAGCCATCAATCGCTTTGGGTTTTTCTGGGCGCTGCACCCAAACCCCCACGCGACCGGCCCGCCGTTCGCCCTTGACGTTGAACTGATCGAGGGTCTCGATAATCCAATCTTCCAACTGGCAAACAAACGCGCGCACATCGCGTCCTCGCTTACCGACGTCGAGCATCGTATAAACAACGCGTTGTCCTGGCCCGTGGTAGGTATATTGCCCGCCTCGCTTAGCCTCAAATACAGGGAAGCGGTCAGGATCAACCAAGTCTTCGATCTTGGCTGACGTCCCAGCAGTGTAGAGCGGCGGATGTTCGACAAGCCAAATCAACTCGTCTGCTTCGCCATCAACTAATGCGTTGGCACGCGTCTCCATTGCGTCCAAGGCTTCGCTGTAGTCGGTTAACCCGTCGGAAATTTTCCACTCTACCATTAAAGGCGCTCATTCATTGCCCGTCGGGTTCTACATGGAGCGAAGCCCGCAAAGTTTAAAGGCTAAAATTTGGCTGTGCCGAAAGACACTTTGCCCTTGGCAAGGTCATTTCCCTGCACTAGAAGCGCCCAAGCTAGGATTTGCGATCGTGGCGGAATTGGTAGACGCGCAGCGTTGAGGTCGCTGTGAGGTAACACTCGTGAGGGTTCGAGTCCCTCCGATCGCACCACACCTCTCATTAAATTGGAGGCTTTACCACGCCCGCTAGGGCAATATGGTCAGCCATACCCAAACGGTTACGATTGAGATCGCTGTTCCCAGCAAAACGCTACTGGCTGCGACCCTCTTAGCCCGACCATACATATTTGCGAAAACGTAGCTGTTGATCCCCGGGGCCATGGCCGCGGTGAGGATTGCGGAACGGAACGCTTCGACGCTCAGGCCATAGGATTTGCCCAGTACCCAGACGATGGCAGGGTGCAAGACAAGTGAAACGGCAACCACATAAAGAATGGTCCGCATGTCGCCTTCAGGCCGGTAGCGATACAAAACCCCACCAAGACCAAAAAGAGCGGCGGGGAGGGCCGCGCGGACCATCAAGTCAATGGCGTCCCACATGACGGTCGGCACAGGCACGCTGAAAAGATTAACGATGAACCCAAGCGTGATCCCCAAGATCAGCGCATTGGAGAACATCGCCGTCAGAACCTTTCGTGGCATTGCCGCGTAGGACGATCCCCGATTGCGCACAATCTCCATCGCGGTAATCCCAATGCCGTAGCAAAACGGAGAATGGATCGCGATGATTGCGTAGTTCGCGGTTAGTGCATCTACGCCGTAAGCGCGCTCGGTGATGGGCAAGCCGAGCAGGAGGGAATTCGAGAACAACCCGCAAAACCCAATGGCCACACAGTCTTCCCAGTCTCGTTTGAAGAAATAACGGGCCCCAAGAAAACAAGCCAAAAACCCGCAAAGGGCTCCGACATAGAAACTGATCATTAAGTCCAGATCGAAGTTTTGTTCCAGATCAAGGGTCGAGATGGCTCGGAATAGCAGGCAAGGGATGGCGAACTTCTGAGTAAACACCATCAGGCCGTCGACGCCTGTCTCCGAAAAAAAACCACGCCAGACAGCGAAAAACCCAAAGCCGATAACTAGGAAGACCGGTAGGATGACCTCGATCAGCGCATTCATTCGGGTCGTCCTTGCGCCATGTGTTAATCCGGTACCGTGATGGTCAGACCATCGAAGGCCGGTTGGACATGATCGGGCGTTTCGTCATTAAGCGTCTGATAATCCAAGTCATTGTGTAGATTGGTCAGGACGGCCGACTTTGGCTTTGCCTGTTCAATCCACTCCAACGTATTCGCAAGATGGGAATGGCTTGGATGCGGGGTGCGTCTGAGCGCATCAACAATCCAGGTGTCTAATCCGTCGAGGACGGGCCAGCTGCTTTCGGGAATGTCCGACACATCAGGAAGATAGGCGACGCCAGCGACACGGAAGCCCAAGGCGTCGATTGTCCCGTGCTCTACCTCAAAAGGGGTTAAGTTGATCGGCCCGCCTGCACCGTCAATCACGATGTCAGCGTCAATAGTGTTAAGCTCAAGGATCGGCGGGTAGGGCGATCCTTTCGGTTGCACGAAGGCATAGCCAAAGCGATCCAACAGAGCATTCGACGTCGGACCGTCAGCCCAGACTTGCAGCTTGGTCCGCGTGTTGAACACGATCATCCGCAGATCGTCGATGCCATGCACGTGGTCAGCATGAGAATGAGTGTAGACGACGGCGTCGAGATGGCCGACCTCTGCATCAAGTAACTGCTGACGCATGTCGGGCGAGGTATCAATCAAAACCCGCGTGTTTCCATCCGGCCCGCTGCGCGTGATCAGAAGTGAACAGCGTTTCCGAACATTCTTTGGGTTCGTGGGATCACACTCCCCCCATTGTCCGCCCAAGCGCGGCACGCCACCAGACGACCCGCAGCCCAATATGCGAAACGACAGGCTCATGCGGCGGCTTTCCAGAACAAGCGGTCAAAGTTGGCTGTGGTTTGGGCCGCGAACTGTTCGTAGCTCACTCCAAAAACGTCTGCCCCGACTTTTGCCGTATGCGCCGTATAGGCCGGTTCGTTGCGCTTGCCGCGGAAAGGTGGCGGGGCAAGGTAGGGGCTGTCGGTCTCAACCAAGATCCGATCAATTGGAGCGGTTGCGAAGATATCTCGCAACTCTTGGCTTTTCGGAAAAGCGGTGATCCCTGACATCGACAGGTAGAAATCCATGTCCAATGCCGATTTCGCAAGTGCTGCGGAACTGGAAAAACAATGCATCACACAACGATAGGCCCCGTTGTCGTAGCTTTCGCGCAAGATCCGGGCCATGTCGTCATCTGCCGCTCTTGCATGTATGATCAGTGGAAGGCCGGTTTCCCGAGCCGCATCAATGTGAATGCGGAGTGATTGCTGTTGGATGTCTTTGCTTTCAGCGGTGTAGTGATAATCCAACCCCGTCTCGCCAATACCCACAAATTTTGGGTGCTGGGCCAAGGCAACCAACTCATCCACAGTCGCCAAAGGTTCATCAGCAGCGCTCATCGGGTGGGTGCCAGCGGCGTAGTAAACGTTATCGAACTCTTCCGCGATGGTCCGCACCTCAGGTTCCAACCGCAACCGCGTGCAGATTGTGACCATTCGGGCCACGCCAGCTTCTGCCGCGCGCTTGATAATGTCCGCGCGCTCCCCTTCGAAATCGGGGAAATCCAGATGACAATGGCTGTCGACGATTTCGGGGTTGCTCATTATGCCGCTTTCACTCTGCGGCGATGGAGAGCGCCGTCTCTTCGATCTTGAAAACCATATCGAGGATCAAGGCAGCGGGGTCAAGGTTGACGGCTTTTCCGTGACGCGACCGCGCACCCAAAGACTGCTGCAGATCCGCCCAAGCACGCGCTGCCTGATCATGCGGTGACAAGCGCGCCAAAAGCCGCGCTTCGCCAGGTGCGCCTTGGCTGTCGGGTTGTCCCATCAAACCAATGCGCGCGGCGCGGGCAAGGAAGTGATCGATCAGGTCGAGCGTCATAGCGAACCGCACCTCGGCTCCACGCCCCGCGCAGCTTTCCGCGAGTTTCAGCGCTGCAGGTCGGGTGATGCGGGGCAAACCGTCAAAAAGCTGGATCAGCTCTGCATAAAGCTGCAAACCATCGTGGTTCATCAATCGGATCGCATCGCCCGCCGATCCACCGCAAAGCGAAAGCAAGGCATCCGGCGCATCCGTATGTTGTCCTGCCTGTTCCAAGGCCGCAGCGAGAGACTGCGCCTCCAACGGTCCGCAACGCAATTCCCTGCATCGCGATCGGATTGTCGGCAAAAGGCGGGAAGGTTGATGTGCGATCAGCAAGATTGTGGTGCGGGCAGGGGGTTCCTCAAGTTCCTTGAGGATAGCATTCGCCGCGTTGCGGTTCAGCTCATCTGCTGCGTCCACAATTACAACGCGTCGACCGCCGTCGGCCGCGGACAGTTGAAAAAACCCCTTCAATCCCCGAACGGCATCAACGGTTATGTCCGCTTTCAATTTGCTTGTCTTCTCGTCCACGGGGCGGCGCACAACAAACAAGCGCGGGTGTGCCCCCGATTGAACAAGTTTCGCGTCGGGATGATCTGGCGGCACGCTCAAATCGGTCGCTGGTGCCGCCTCCCCAAACAATCCATCATCAGGCGCTTCAGCCAAAAGAAACGTGGCAATTTTCCACGCCAGAGTGGCCTTTCCAACGCCACGCGGACCAGTGATCATCCACCCTGAATGAAGGCGCTTTGAGTTATAGGCGTCCAAAAAACCTGCAACTGCTGCATCCTGACCTAAAAGCCGTTCCGTCTCGCGCGGGTGTGGCGCGCCCTCAATACGATCCGGTTCCGGCAGGTCGTCACTCATGTGCGCGCCGCAAATTGGGTTGCGACGTCAGCGGAAACCTCTTCAATGGCGCGATTCCCATCGATCAATACACATCGGTCCTCAGTTTGAGCGAGGTTCAAAAACCCGTGTCGCAAGGTTTCCTGAAACCCAAGGCCGAAATCCTCAAACCGATCTTCACCGGACTTTCGCGCAAGACCGCGGCGTAAAGCCTCTTCAGGGTCCATATCGATAATAAAAGTCAGATCAGGCTCGCGCCCGATCATAAGCCGGTGCAACTCATCAACCGTGTTGCGAAGATCGCCTCGTGTGGCTCCCTGATAGACACGAGTGCTATCCGCGAACCGATCCGAAATCACGGTCTTACCTTGTTCGAGAGCCGGTAAAATGGTCCGTTCTAAGTGATCTCGGCGCGCTGCGGTGAAAAGTAAGATCTCCGTCTCCGCCGTCCAACGATCCGGGTCACCTGTCAAAACCAACTGACGAATTTCTTCCGCGCCGGGGCTGCCACCCGGTTCGCGTGTCAGAACAACGTCGTCCAAACGCTCCGCCAAAAGCCGCGCTTGGGTCGATTTGCCCGACCCATCAATACCTTCAAAGGTCACAAACATTTGGAAATACTACTCGCCTTAGGCTGGATTGTCTTCTGCGCCCAAGGCACCAATTTTTTCAAGCAGAACCTGAGCAGCGACACGTAACCGCGTTTCGAATCCACCTTCAGCGACATCATCCGTCGCTACCAATGGCACTGTTGTATCCGGCAACCCATCAACACTGATGATTAAGTCGCCGACCCTCTCGCCAGCCGAAATGGGGGCTTGCAATGGACCATCATAAACGACCTGTGCATCGACAGCATCTTGATTGATCACAGGGAGCAGCAAAGAGAGATCTTCCGCCACGGTCAATCCCACGGTCGGTGCATCCCCCATCCAGACATCGGCATGCGCAATCTGAGAACCAGCGCGCACGACATCTTTCTGCGCAAACTGGCGGAAGGCCCAGTTCACAATCTTTTCGGCCTCTTCGGCGCGCTCAGCTTCGGAATCGAGGCCGGTGAGTACAAAGATCACGCGTCGGTCGCCCTGTTTGGCAGACCCAACAAGGCCGTACCCAGCCTCTTGCGTATGACCGGTTTTCAACCCGTCTGCCCCAATACCCAGGCCCAACAATGGGTTGCGGTTATTGCTGTTTGCTGGCGCACGCCCGTCAAAGGCAAAGGTCTGTTCATTGAAAAGGGGATAGTAGGTCGGGAAGTCGGTGATGAGGCGATCTGCTAATACCCCCAGATCTCGCATCGACATCCGGTGTCCGACAGCGGGCCATCCATTCGAATTTTTGAACGTTGAATTGGTCAGCCCCATCTGCTGGGCACGTTCTGTCATCATCCGTGCAAAGGCCGGTTCCGTTCCACCAATGGCTTCCCCCAGAACCGCGCTAGCGTCGTTGCCGGACAGAACGATCACGCCACGAAGAAGATCTTCAACTGATACGCGATCTGTTGTGTCCAGAAACATGGTTGAGCCGCCATAGGTCGCTGCATGTTCCGACACCGGTAAACGCTCGGTGATACCCAAACGACCGTCTGCTACTGCTTCAAACGCCATGTAGATGGTCATCAGCTTGGACATGGAGGCTGGCGGCAAAGGCTCGTCAGCATTTTTTGACATCAATACCGTGCCAGTCGTTTGATCCAGCACGTAGGCAGCTGTGGCCTTGGTATCGAAGGCTTGTGCGGCGGCCGAAACAGCCCAAAGCAAGCCAATGGCAATAGAAGAAATGACCAAACGCGTCAGTCGCGGCATCGAAAGCCCTTTCGCTTAGTTGGTGACGAAATACGCGTCGGTAAAGCCGAGCGATTTCACTTTGTTCAGCACTTCAGCACGATCAGCGGAGGTCGGAGAGGGGCCGACAATGACCCGCCAGAAAGGCCGCCCGTTGCTCGATTGGGCGAGAACCGTTCCCACCAACCCGTTAGAACTCAAAAGCTCATTCGTGCGTTGTGCATTCTCCTCTACGCTGAAGATGCCGATCTGGATGTAGGGTTTGTCCAAGTTGGAAGTGGGCGCAGACGCTGGTTGCGGTGTTGCAGTCGTCGCGCTAGCGGCAGCCTCTGCAGCTGCGATTGCGATAGCAGCCGCACCCGTCAACCCTTCGGTGCTTGTGTCGCTAGGTGCCTCCGCCGCCGGCGCGCTTGCAAAAATGTCGCTCAACGTCGATGCCGCTGTACCTGAACTTGCCGCTGGCGCATCGGCCACCTCGGCGGAGGGTTCATCTAGTGGCGTCGCTGTCACCGCGACGGGAGCATCCAAAGCGGCTGTTTCCAATGTCGGCAGTTCTTCGACCGGTGCCTCTTCGCGCCTTAGGGCTATGACGCTTAGTTGTGTTGGCGCACCTGCCAGCACGCCCAATTCCTCAGCGGCGTCAGACGACACTTGCAAGGCTGGGCCCGCGTTCTCACGCTCTCGGCGGAACAGTGCACCGATAACTGACGACCCGTTTGCGTTGTTGCGAATGATAACGCGCTCCGGATCAACCGCGTCAGGGTGAGCCACCCAAACACCGCCGAGCGACGGCCGCCCGTCCCAAAGGCCGTTTTCATCCACCGAGAATACCTCAGGTGCCTCTACGTCACGCTCAACCAAGGACACCGAAGGCGCCGCGAACGTCGATGCGCCAGCGGAATTTTCCGCACCAAAGCTGGGCAGCTGAAACTCACCATTCTCATCACATCCAGTCAGCACCAATGCGCCGATACTAAGTGCAAGTACCTTCGTTTTCGCATGCGATTTCAAAGCGTTGCTCGACATTGTCCGCCCTTTGTATTCTTGGCCGCATTTCGCCTCGAACCTTATGGTTTGGTTCGTTTTGCTTCTGCGACACCCCACGTTTTCTTTAGCCTAACGTTTCAAGCCCTATTTTGAAAGAGTTGAGGCCACTTTGTCGGCGGTTTTCCCCAAACTCCAAACCTCTCTTTTCGAATCAAACGAAGGTCGCTAAACGGGGCGAACGCGGAAGCTTGGCAGAGTGGTCGAATGCACCGGTCTTGAAAACCGGCGAGGGTGAAAGTCCTCCCAGGGTTCGAATCCCTGAGCTTCCGCCACCTCTCTCGATATCGACACCGACAACTCTAGGCTTGTCCAAGATTAATGTTGCTTACGACCTAGTCTTATGGACGTGGCGCCATAGAATCCTTACCTGCGACGGGTTGACACACCTTGAATGTAGGGGCGTTAATCGGCCCTATGATTTTCAATGAGAAGAATAACGGGAGACGGACATGAAGACCTCGCGCATTACCAAGGCCACGCTTCTTGTTGGGACCATCCTAGTAGGAGCTTCGGCGGCAAACGCAGAGACATTTCGATGGGCCTCAACGACCGATCCGCAAACGATGGACCCGCATGCTGTGAACTCCGCGCCGGTGCTGTCGTTCCTAAACAACGTCTATGAAGGCCTCGTCCGTCGGGATCGTGGAATGTCGATCGAAGGATCGCTTGCTGAAAGTTGGGAACCACTAGAGGGAGAGAATGGTTGGCGGTTCAACCTCCGCGAAGGCGTGACCTTTGCCGATGGGGCTGCGTTTACTGCAGAAGACGTGCTATTTTCCTATCAGCGCGCATCGAATGAAGCGGCTGACGTACGGTCCTGGTTCTCTCCTGTGACAGATGTTCGCGTGGTGGATGACTACACCGTTGATTTCATCACCTCCGCGCCAAACCCGCTGTTCCCGGACTCCATCGCAAACTTCATGATTTTGGATAAAGATTGGGCGGAAACGAATGACGCGGCCCTCCCAGCGACGGACGCTGAAAACTTCGCCACGATGAATGCCAACGGCACCGGTCCGTTCATGTTGTCGAGCCGCGATCCGGGCGTTCAAACCGTATTGGTCCCGAACCCCAATTGGTGGGGTGAGGTTGAACACAACGTTACCGAAGGAATTTTCACACCAATCGGAAACTCTGCGACTGGCCTTGCGGCGCTGCTATCCGGCGAGATCGACTTTATTCAGCCGATCCCACTGCAAGATGCGGCGCAAGTCGAAGAACGCGACGGCTATAGTGTTCTGGAAGGCGAAGAAACACGGGTCATCATGTTCGGCTTCCCACATGAACACGACACGTTGCTCTATTCCACGGATGTGACGGACGCCAATCCGTTCCAAGACGTCCGCGTACGTCAAGCTGCTGCCCACGCGATTGATATCGACGCCATCGACCGCGTGTTGTTCCGTGGCAAGATTGAACCAGCGTCGCAGCTCGTCCCTGCTGGTATCTCTGGCTATTCGGAAGAAAATTCAGATCGCCTCGGCTATGATCCTGACCGTGCGAAAGAATTGCTGGCAGAGGCAGGTTATCCCGATGGTTTCTCATTTGGCCTGAAATGCCCGAACGACCGCTACATCAATGATGAGGCTTTGTGCCGGGCTGCGGCATCCATGTTTGCAGCCGTTGGGATGGACGCTGAGTTGAGCACTGGACCGGTACGCGATTACTGGCCACAGCTGCGCGAGGATGACTTTGATATGTACCTCTTGGGATGGTCCCCAGGTACGTTCGACATGGAGCACCCCATTCGCTTCCTCAAACACACCCAAGACGATGAAAAGCGTCTGGGGTCTTGGAATTTCGGTAACTTCTCGAATGCGCGTGTTGATGAACTTCTACCGCTCATTCAACAGGAAGTGGACCTTGAGGCCCGTCAGGCCATGATTGATGAGGTCGTTGCCATTTCACAAGAAGAGATGGCCTATATCCCACTCTACACTCAGCCGCTGATCTGGGCTGCGAAGGACAATGTCGACATGGTGCAGCGCGCCGACAACTTCTTCCTATTGCGATGGGTGACCGTCGAGTAAAGACGCGCAAAGACCAAAGGTAGGCGATGGCGTATTTCATTTTAAAGCGGCTGTTTCAGTCGATCTTTGTGATGCTCGCCGTCGCCTTCCTTGCATTTTCTCTTTTCCGGTTCGTCGGCGACCCTGTTAGCCAAATGACCGGGGTAGAAACCTCTGTTCAAGACCAAGAACAGCTCCGTGAGGAGTTAGGATTGAACGACCCCTTCGTGGTGCAGTTCTACAGATTTACCACTGACATTCTAAAGGGCGATTTCGGATATTCGTATCGCACGCGTCAGCCTGTAAATGAAATGATCGCAAGCCGCATTCCCGCGACGATTGAGCTTGGGATTACAGCGCTAATGATCTCGCTCATCGTTGGCATTCCTGCCGGGGTCTACACTGCGCTCCGAACGAGAGGATTTGCGACGCAAACCATCCTGCTGACAACGCTTGTAGGCGTGTCGATCCCAACTTTTGTGATCGGCATTGTGCTGATCTTCTTGTTCGGCGTGACCTTGGGGTGGATGCCGACCTTTGGGCGCGGCGGAACCGTTGACCTTGGCGGATGGACGACCAGTTTTCTGACATTGGAAGGGTGGAGTTACTTGATCTTGCCCGCAATTACGCTGGGTGTTTATCAACTAACCCTGACCATGCGATTGGTCCGCGCCGAAATGATGGAAGTTATGCGCTCGGACTACATCCGCTTCGCAACGGCGCGCGGCATTCCGCAGCGCAAATTGCACTACAGGCACGCGCTGGGAAATACGATGATCCCTGTCATCACGATCATCGGCCTACAATTTGGCGGGGTGATTGCGTTTTCCATCGTGACAGAAAGTGTCTTTCAATGGCCCGGGATGGGTTTGCTGTTTCTTGAATCCGTTCGCTTCGTCGATATCCCTGTGATGGGCGTCTACCTCGTCGTGATCGCGTTCTTCTTTGTGCTGGTGAATTTGGTCGTCGACATCCTTTATCTGATGATCGACCCCCGCTTGCGCGTGAAAGAGGCGATCTGACATGATGTCCCGCTTCTTCCAGTCTGATGGTGTTTACTACTTCTTGCGGACACCGTCCGCGATTGTCGCAGCCATCATCGTGGTTATCATCGTGGGAGGCGCGATCTTTGCGCCTTGGATCGCGCAATCGAACCCTTACGATCTTGCGAGTTTCTCACTCATGGATGGGTTGCTGCCGCCAGTTTGGCAAGGCGGCGATCCGCGCTTTCTCCTAGGAACGGACAATCAGGGCCGAGACATGGTGTCATCAATCCTTTATGGTGCGCGCCTGTCTCTGTTCATCGGATTTATGTCGATGGCGATTGCGACGGTTCTGGGCGTTGGGCTGGGCTTGGCGGCTGGCTATTATGGCGGGCGCTTTGATGCGATTGTTATGCGGATCGCTGACGTGCAATTGGCGCTGCCCGCGATTTTGACTGCACTGCTGATCGACGGCATATCGCGCGGCTTGTTGCCGCCATCGGTACAACAGGATTTGCGTGTCGTTGTCCTTATCATTGCGATCGCCTTGTCACTGTGGGTGAATTTCGCACGAACCGCCCGCGCCAGCGTTTTTGTGGAGCGCAACAAAGACTATGTGCAAGCGGCGATGATTATGGGGCAGCGCCCCTCGCGCGTGATGCTGCGCCACATCTTACCAAACATCATGGGCCCACTTCTGGTGATCATGACGGTCGATCTTGCGTCGGCCATCCTGCTCGAAGCGACCTTATCATTTCTTGGCATAGGCCTGCCCGCTGACAGCCCCTCGCTCGGCACGTTGATCCGCATTGGCATGCAATTCCAACTGTCAGGCGAGTGGTGGATCTTATGGGTTCCGACCATCGTTTTGGCGGCCTTAGTCGTTTCCATCAATATCCTTGGAGACTTTTTGCGCGATATCTTCAACCCGAGGCTCCGCTGATGCTGACGGTCGAGAATCTTACAGTTCAGTTTCCCGGTCGTTTTGGCACGTTTACTGCGATTGAGGATGTGTCTCTGACCATCGAACGCGGCGAAATCCACGGCCTTGTTGGTGAAAGTGGCGCCGGCAAGTCGACCATTGGAGCAGCAATTATCGGCCTACTTCAACCTCCGGGGTTTGTGTCCAACGGTTCTATCCATTTGGGCGATACGGACCTTTTGATCCTCGGTGACGATGAAGCACATCAAACGCGCGGCAAGCGAATTTCGATGATCTTTCAAGATCCGCAAACCAGTCTCAATCCGCTCATGACAATCGAAGATCAGTTGATCGAAACCATTCAAACGCATGAGGACATCAGCACAGAAGACGCACGGTCCCGCGCGATCAGTTTGCTTGAGGAAACGGGCATTGAGAATGCCTCCCAACGGATCAAAGCCTATCCACACCAGTTTTCCGGCGGGATGCGCCAACGCGTAGTTATCGCACTTGCGCTTTGTACCAACCCAGAATTGATCATCGCGGATGAGCCGACCACGGCCCTAGATGTTGCCGTTCAGTCCCAAGTGCTCGACCTGATCCGCGGGCTTGCGAACACGCGTGGGATCGGATTTCTGCTCATTACCCACGACATCGGCGTCATTGCGCAAACTTGCCAAAACGTCACCGTTCTTCGCGGCGGCCAAGTGATGGAACATGGCCCGACGCAACAAGTCCTAAATGCGCCTGAGCATCCGTATACCCAAAGCCTCATGGCCGCAGTCCCCCGTTTGGATGTAAAACTCGACCGGTTCTTAGTTCCGGACACGGAAGAGGGGGTAGAGACCGCGCCCATCGGTCGAAGTGCCGAAGATGCCGAAAGGTGGCTACGTTCTGGCGACGAAATGTTGGGGCAGGGCCTCAGCATGGAAGGCGTCACTGTGAAGTTCACAGGCGCACGAGACAGTCTTTTTAGAAAACCAGAAGTGTTTGTGGCCCTTGATGACGTGTCCATGACCATCCGCCCCGGGACCGTGATGGGATTGGTCGGGGAAAGCGGGTCGGGTAAATCGACGATGGCGAAAGTCTTGACCGGATTGGTTCAGCCAACGGCAGGAACGCTAAAACTGAACGACAGCACATTGCCGCTCGCACGCCAAAGAGGTCGCAAGGACCCCTCCCGCCGCGTCATCCAGATGGTGTTTCAAGATCCGTACAGTAGCTTAAATTCAAGACACCGGATTGGCGACATATTGGCCGAGCCTCTGTGGCTCTACGGCCTTGAAAACGACCGAGCGAAACGCCGAGATTTGGCAGCCGCTATGCTGGACCTAGTCGGGCTGTCTGCCGATGCCATCAATCGCTATCCACACCAATTCTCGGGCGGACAAAGGCAGCGTATTGCGGTTGCGCGATCTTTGTTGGCGCGGCCAAGGGTTCTGATCTGTGACGAACCGACCAGCGCACTTGATGTGTCGATCCAAGCCCAAGTATTGAACCTTTTGAAGGATTTACAAGCGCGGTTCAGCCTGACGATCTTATTCATCAGTCACAACCTCGCTGTCGTGCGACAGATGAGCGACGACATCACTGTTCTCAAATCGGGCAAGGTCGTTGAGGCTGGTCCGTCAGAGGCGTTCTTTAATGATCCGCAGGCCGATTACAGTCAGGAACTGCTCTCACTGACGCCGAACTATGTTGGTCAAAAGGGGGTGGCATCTCAGACCTTGGTGACAGAAGTTTAACCAACTCTTGTGATTGCCTTTACCTCTCCGCGTTAGAATTTAGCGATGTTTCTGTGGCAGCGAAAATGAACCTTGGACAGGTCGGCCTCATCATGTGCACTTGTCTTGCCAGCGGGACGAGCACCCTTGCTGATGCCGCACGGAATGTGGGGCAGTCTGAGACTGCGCGTCAAAATTCGGTGTTCTTTTATGATATCGAATGGCGGGTCTATTGTGAGCTTGGAGCCTGCGCAGCGACCGAAGGGCACATATGGTTGGTCTGCTTTGGAGGTGATCTTTTCTTGACCGCGAAGGAAGGCGTCGAAATTCAACATTGGTACAACCGCAGTGCCCAACCTTTACCACTGGCGGAACCATTGGACAGCTTTCAGGTGAGTACGCTTCTAGCAGAAGGAAAGCTCGTATTGCTGGCTGATCTTGGCGACGCCGTCGTGCAGGTAGCTAGAATTTCGACCCCACCCATCGAAAGAGTTTTGGAAGCGATGTTGCCTCATGCAGCTTGCGTGCCGCCGGGCGGGCCGAATTCCTATCGCTTATTGCTTGATGACCAGCAACGCGCCAATCAAAATCAAAATGTTCCAGTTAACAAACCGCAAGTCGAATTCGCGATCCGGTCTCAGACGGGTGCGTTCGAATAGCTATCGTCCAAGACGACGCGCGATATCTTCCGACAGCCGTAAAACTGCACGCGCTTTAGCGTTTGCAATGGCTTGCGAGCCTTCGCCGCTCAGCGGTTCGACAATATCAAAGCTGTGTGAGGAGTTGCGGAAGCTGATGCCATCCCCACCAACGAAATACTGGCCACTCAAACGGAACGAGCCATCAGTTCCCGCCAGCATCTGAGTGACCCGCACGTCCACAGCAACATCCGGCAACCCGACGAAAGGCCAAGGCTCCGGTCCAACTGTTGCATTCAAAATCTCATCGAGTTGTTGGGTCATGGAAAGCGTGACAGCACGCTCTGGGTCGTCTGCCCATAAAATATCAGCACTCGTGCCAATGACGCCTGGAGAGATCTCAACGGCAACCTCTTCGGATGCCGCATAAGTCGGCAACGACACGGTGCGCACCATGACCGATCCGACGAGCGCTCTGATCCGCAGTTCTGAAGACACGGGACTGAATTCCAATCTATTCGCCGGCGCGGACGTGCAGGCAACGAGCGCCGCAAGAAATAGCGGGGACAGGAACTTCATCATCTTTATCGCCCTCGGATCAATGAGCTTGGGTTGCGCTGAATCGTGCGTGCCAGCGCCGAAATTGCGTCGGCAGCGTCTTGGATTCCTTGTAAGGTCGTCAAGGCCTCAGCGCCAAATCGTGACCGGCTGCTATAGCTCTCGACAACTTCTCGCGATTCTCTGACCAAGGCGTTGGCCCTAGCGATGAGATCAGGCAGGTCGACGGTTGCATCCTCCAACGCTTCGGCAGCACCACTTGCGGAAGAAAGTGCGGAATTCAAATTTTCAACCGCGCCGCCTGTTCGGAGGTCGGACAGAATGCCTCTGAGTTCGGCAAGCGACAAATTGAGGTTCTCGGGCAGTTCATCGACACCGTCTGCACCCAAAAGTGCGTCAATGGATGCGAGCGTCTGGGTTGCCTCGTCGATCAGCTCCTCAACTTTCAGTGCATTGGCCTTTTCTGCCAAACTTTGCAGTTCTGCCGTAATGGCGGGCAAGTCAGCGCTGGCGGTTTCGATGCTGTCAGCGGCCGCCGCGGCGCTCGTGATGGCGTCATCCAGTTTCAACACCAACTCTGCTGCTTGGATTTGAGCAAGAATTGCATTCAAATCCGTCACCGTCGTGCGCAAATCGCTCGGCAGGGCTTGTAAATCTTCCGACGCCAAGAAGCGTTCCGCTTCAACCAAGACGGCGCGAGCATCCGCTAAAGTTTCGTTGAGCGAAGCGGGTAGAGCCTGTGTTTCATCACTCTCGATGAGCGTATCGATGGAGTCCAGCGTTGAAGTCGCCTCGGTCACGAGGGCTGCCAATTCAAGGGCGTTTACCTTCGTTAGAAGGTCTTCAAGCGCTACAGAAATCTCCGATAAGTTTTCTGTACCATCGGAAATGTTGGACGCAGCCTCAGTGGTCACTGTCAAAGCGTCTGTCAGCTGCGTCGCTAGTTCAGCCGCGACAAAGCTCTGCACAAGGCCGTCAAAGTCACCGATGGCGTCCCGAATGTCGGGCGGAATGCCTTGAACATCCTCTGACGCTACAAGCGCTCGTGTTTCTTTCAGCAAGCTCGCCAATTCTTCCGGGACGTCGCGCACGGACTCGTCATTGGCCAACCGCTCAATGCTCGCCATCAGGTCGATGGCACCTTGCAGCAACTCTTCGATCGGCAAGCGCTCGATACGAGCCAGAACTTCTTCGGCCGTCTCGGCAACATCCGCGATTGCAGCGTCGGCGGTTGGAATGATCGGGTAGGGTTCCAAGTCGATATCCAAAGTGGCCGGCGTGGCGTTTTCCTCTTCGATCAGTTCGACAATCAAAGCGCCGGACAAAATATTTGCCGTACTGAGACGTGCACGAAGGCCGTTTTCCACATAGTCGGCAAGGAACTGAAGCGCTTCTTCCTCTGTCGTATCAGCATCCATGCCGATCCGGTTTGTTTCCAATGACAAGATCGCCTGCAACTGGACGTCGGCCTCGCCGTCCATCTCATTAATGATCGCGCTCAAATCAGCGACTTGGCCGATGCGAATACCTTGGAAGCGCACTTCAGACCCTTTTGTCAGCCCGCTGACCGAGTCATCGAAAAGAACCGCAATCTCAACTGTCGGTGTGTTTGGATTCACAAAGACGCTGTTGCGCGCGATCTCTTCATCTTCAAAAATATCAAAGACATAGCCTTGCGATACCCGCTCCCCACCAGACACCACGGTATCAAACGCCACGCCCCCTTCGATCAAAGACGCAATCGAGTTCACGTCAAGTTCCACGCCACCTGCGCCGAGCGACAAAGAAAACCCGCTGGTGTCCCAAAAACGGGTCGCGGTGGTCAGGATGCGGTCATACGGGAAGTCCACAAACCCATCCACGATGACATTTTCCCCATTGGCGGATAGGCGCGGGGTTTCGAGCGTTCCAACGCGTATCCCTCGGTGCAGGATCGGCGCACCCTTTGAAAGCGCGCTCCCATCTCTTGTGCGCAGCGTGATGGCGGTGCCTAGCTGATCGAGGGTGGTCAGCGGCGCCGAATCCATGCCGTAGAATTCAGTTTGCGCGACATCGGTGCTGCCGTCCCATGTCCCTTCGATGAAGACACCAGACAAAACCGTCTCAAGTCCGGTAACGCCCCGAAGACTCACATCGGGCTGAACCACCCAAAACTGTGCATCATCATCGAGGTAGGGCGCAACTTCGTTGTCTACGCGGACCGAAACGATGACGTCGGTCAGACCTTCGTCAAACGCGACTTTCTCGACCGTTCCAACTTCCACATCGCGAAAGCGGAGCACAGTTTCACCTGCTCGGACGCCCGAGGCGCTTTGAAAGATAATGTCAATCAACGTGCCGCGCTGGCTGTAGTTTTGCCACGCGACCGAGAGCGAGGCGATCAATGCGATCACCGGCACGATCCAGACCCACGACAAACCGCCGCGCGACTTACGCACGTCCATGTCAGCAGCTCTTTGTGGGTCGCTCATTCTGTATTCCTGCTCGCATCCCAAATCAGCCGCGGATCAAAACTCTGCGCGGCTAACATGGTGAATAGCACCGACAGCGCAAAGCTTACAGCGGCAATTCCCGGATTAATTGTGGCGATTGAATCGAGTTGAACCAAAGCCGATAGAATGGCGACCACAAAGACGTCAATCATCGACCATCGGCCTATAAACTCGATGACTTCATAGAGCTTGTGGCGCTGATGCATGTTCAAAATAGACCGGCGCTGCACGCTGATCGCGAGGTAGATGATCGCGATGAATTTTCCGATTGGAATCACCACAGAGGCAAAGAAAACGACAAAGGCGATGTCGTAACTACCCAGCTCAACCAATTCGACCACACCACCAAAGATGGTGCTGTCGCTGGTGTGACCAAGCGAGCGGGTTATAAGCATCGGATAAAGGTTTGCAGGGATGTAAACGATCATCCCAGCGATCAGCCAAGCCCAAACCTTCTGTAAGCTGCGCTCGTCACGGCTTTGAAGGGCGGAGCCACAGCGCTGGCAGTGAGGCGCACTGATCACCTCCACTTGCCCGCACCGGCGACAGGCGACAAGGCCGGCCTCGCGCGCCGTGGTCAAGCCCGCGCTGTGTCCAGTTCTTCCCAAATCGAATACCTGCAAATCAATTGATCTTTGAGAACCGTGATGACCACGAGCGCTGCGAATGCCCAAAACGCGGGGCCAATGGTGACAGTGGCCAGTCCGGCGACTTTAATCAGAGCGACTGTCACGCCCACCATGAAAATTTCGACCATCGACCACGGGCGTAAACGCTCAGCCAGCGCAAAGGCCTGCCTTGCATAGCGGCGTGGTTTCGCGCCGCGTGTCAAAGGGCCAATTGCGTAGATCAGTGCAATCAATCGGGTCAGTGGGAGGATGATGATGAATCCTGCAACAGCGATTGCTAATGGAAATCCCCATGAGCTTTGGAAGGCTAGAACCGCGCCAATGACCGATGTACCGCTTTGTCGCCCTTGAACATCTAAGTCGAGGAACGGAAAGCTGATAGCGGCGATCATCAAAACCACCGACGTCAACGCAAGACTCAAAACGCGCGCGAGGGCAGAGGACCGCGATGTCATCAAAGGCGTACCGCATTGGCGGCATGCCGCGGTCTCGCCTTCAGACAGCGTCATTGCGTTGTGCAATGTGTCACACTGCGAGCAAGCAACCAAATCTTCAAGCGGAGGAAGCGACATAATTGATCCAAACGACAGCTACTTTGAAAGTAGTCGTTCCAAGCACAAAGTTCCATGGCCAAAGGTGCTTAACCGAACGTTCAGGTAATCACGTTTGGCGCCTGTCTGCCAGTGCGCGATTTAATGCCAGACAGGTCTTCGGCTGCCTCGATCACGGCTGAAAGCGCGATCTGAGGGTCTAGGCTTAGTTTGGCATGATCTAGTTCCAGCCGTTCTAGGTAGACCCGAATAGTTGCACCTTCGGTACCCGTACCGGAAAGGCGGAAAACAATGCGAGCATCGTCTTCGAGAGAAATACGCAGCCCCTGACCAGTGGAGCGGCTGTGGTCAATCGGATCGTCATAGGCAAATTCGTCCGCCGAGATCACGCGCAACCCACCAAAACTCTGGCCCGGCAATACACCCAACTTACCGCGAAGCACGCCCATAATCCCATCAGCGGTCTCGGTCGGGATCGCTTCATAATCGTGTCTGGAGTAGTAGTTCCGCCCGTAAGTCTTCCAATGGTTCGACATAAGATCTGGCACGGAACTCTTTGTTTTGGAGAGGATATTCAACCAAAGCATAACAGCCCATAGTCCATCTTTCTCTCGGACATGGTCGCCGCCTGTGCCTGCGCTTTCTTCTCCGCATAAACGGACTTCGCCTGCGTCCAATAGGTTACCAAAGAACTTCCACCCTGTTGGGGTTTCGAAACATTTCAAACCCTTGGCGGCGGCAACACGATCGACAGCGCTCGAAGTGGGCATCGATCGCGCCACGCCGACCAAACCATCACGAAATGCCGGAGCGGCTTCGGCATGGGCTGCCAAAACGGCGAGGCTGTCAGAGGGGCTGATATACATGTTCGTACCAACGATCATATTGCGATCCCCGTCGCCATCGCTCGCAGCGCCAAAATCGGGAGGCGTATCGCCCGTCATTAGTCCCATCAACTCCGTCGCCCAAACGGGGTTTGGATCAGGATGACCTTTATTAAAATCTAGGCTTGGGGTCGCATTGATCACTGTGCCCGCAGGCGCGCCTAGATGATCTTCTAAGAGCGCCTTTGCATAAGGCCCCGTAACGGCGTGCATCGCGTCAAAGACCATTCGAAAGTCTGACTTCAGAAGCCTTTTAATCTCATCAAGATCAAAGAGTTGCGCCATCATTTCAATGTAGTCATCAGTCGGGCTAACAACGTCAATCTTCATGTCACCAAGGGTCGTTTGCCTAATTTCAGCAAGGTCGATGTCAGAAGCGTCTGTTATTTTGTAGTAATCAATAGCTTCTGTTGCTTGAACGATCTTCGCGGTGACTGCTTCGACGGCAGGCCCACCATTCGGCATGTTATACTTGAGCCCAAAGTCCGCATCGATGCCGCCAGGATTATGGCTCGCTGATAGGATCAATCCGCCATCAGATTTATGCATCCGAATAAGATGCGAGGCTGCAGGTGTCGACAATAACCCATTTTGACCGACGATGACTTTCTTTGCACCATTCGCGGCGGCCATTTTCATAATGATTTGAATGGCTTCTGTGTTGAAGTAACGGCCGTCGCCGCCCAGAACCAGTGTCTTTCCTTCGATGCCGCCAATGCCGTTAAAGATGGATTGAACGTAGTTCTGCAGAAAAGGCGTTTCCATGAACACGCGTGTTTTCTTGCGCAGGCCAGACGTGCCTGGTTTCTGCCCGACGATGGGTGAGGTAGGTATCATAGTCATAGAATTTTAATCAAAAACATTTCGAAACAGTTACCGCAGACATGGCCCCTGGGCTAAAGGCCGGTCAAGGTGAAATCGGCGGTTAGTGGGGCTCCAATCACGCGTTGTGCGTTAGGAATATCGTTGCTTTCCGCGCGGCGCGTTGCAGCTGCGCGGCTCAGATTCAGGCTCAACCATCTCTGAATCAACCGCGCTCTTATTTCTGGCATTGGAACGTCCAAGAAGGCTGAGATATCCCAAGCCTGCTGCAAGGCAGACCAAGGGGCCTCGTCGAAGAGAAGGTAATTCCCTTCTAAGATTACGACAGGACATTCCGGCGGGACGTGGATTGCGCCAGCGATAGCGATGTCGCGGGCACGGTCAAAAGTAGGCGCAACGACATTATCTCCGCGTCGCAACGCATTGATCATGCGAATAAAGCCAGCAACATCAAAGGTTTCTGGCGCGCCTTTGCGTGCCAGCAGCCCGTGGGCTTCAAGCAGCGAATTGTCCAGATGAAACCCGTCCATCGGAACCACAACATTCACACATTTCTGAAGCGTCAAGCGGCGGGACAACTCACTTGCCAGCGTCGATTTCCCGGAGCCAGGCGCACCGGAAAGAGCCACAAGCAGCCGCGGATTGTTTGGGCGAAGCGCATAGATACGGTCCGCCAATAAATTGACGTGATTGGTTATGTCTTTCACGAGACTTTTGCCTGCACTGCTTTGTTATTGGACACACGTTAGCGGTCCGAAGTGAGTCGGGCGACCACAAAAGCTCAAATTCTCACTTTCTGGGCAAAGGCTTGCTGGAAAACAGCATTGGAGTTCCTTAGGGTTAATCAAAACAAGGGATTTTCAGCTGAGTGCGCAATTTCTTCGTTAAAGGCTACGACCTTGCGTGGGCTGTCTTGCAGACCGCGGGGGACAGGCAGCTTGCCTTCATCGCCGCTGGTGTGTCTTTTTTCGGAGTTTTTTCAATTTTCCCCGGAATTGCAGCAGTCATTGCAATTTTCGGGCTTGTTGCAGATCCGACCGTTGTTGCTGACCAATTTCAGTATTTCGAAGAACTCATTCCGGAGCCGATCTACAACATGATTTGGGATCAAATCTCCCGACTGTTGGGCGCAAGCAGTGAAACTCTTGGTTGGGCAACGTTTGTTTCGACGACTCTTGCGATCTGGTCAGCGCGGGCAGGGGTTTCGGGGTTGGTGCGTGGTCTTAACGCAATAGCCGATGAGCCGCCGAGGAATGGTGTCTTTCAGGCCGTGTTCGCGCTAGGGCTAACAGTCATTCTTATGGCGATGGCGCTCGTGGCAATTGGGCTCTTCGTCTTTGCGCCAATCATTTTGACCTTCTTTCCATGGACAGGTGATGGCGCGCTACGCTTAGAAATCATGCGTTGGGTCATTGGGCTGAGCGTTCTTTTTGCCGCCCTGAGCCTGCTTTATCGTTTCGGACCAAATCAAAAGGACGCTCGGATCAGGTGGGTCACTGCCGGTGCGGGTTTTGTGATTGTGATGTTCGTCGCAGCGTCGTCAGGCCTAACCTATTACCTCGCGAATTTCGGCAGATATAACGAAATCTATGGTTCAATCGGAGCCGTCATCGCCTTGCTGCTTTGGGTCTACATGGCGTCGTTCCTCATCCTCTTAGGTGCCGCATTGAATGTTCATGTGTATGGCGGCCTAACGGGTAGGAGTGTGGACTAACTGCTTAAAGAAAAAACTAGATTTGGCGAATCGCCCGCGCTAAGCTCACCTCAACAAAACGACGTGATCCCACAAAAAAATAAGGGACGCGCATTGAGGCGGAGCAACAAGAATGACGGCAGTGGACGTGAATCCGCGCCCGTGGTCTGGGCGGTCGAATCCTGTATCAAATGTAAGCGAACGTGGCCGAAGGTGGGTTTCTGACTTCGCGCGCCGAACACAGCGACCGCAACCGACACCTAGCAGAGGGCATGGGATAACGGTCAACGGACTATCAGAACCAAACGTAACTGTTTTGGTAACGATCGCAGGACAGGCGCTCTCGGTGCCGTCTGACGAGAATGGTCAATGGTCCGCAGCCTTTGTAGATATTCAAGTGCCGGCCGGAACAATTGAAATTCCTGTCAAAGCGATGACAACCGACGCGTCAGGCCAAACCACAACCGCCGAAGGCATTGTGCAAGTAGAGACTTAGACCTGACCGCCAGCGATTTCGATCGTCTGGCCATTCACGCTTCGGGCGCCCTCTGAGCATAACCACAACGCGGCACCAGTGATTTCATCGACCTGCAATAGGCGATCATGCTCATTCCCTGCGGCAAACACGGCCTTTGCGGCGTCCTCGTCCAAGCCCAAGCGATCTATCAGACCCGGCAATTGTTGGCGAACGATGTCCGTCTCAACGTAACCCGGGCAGAGCGCGTTAAACGTCACTGGGCGGGTTTTGTATTCCAAAGCCAAACCACGGATCAATCCGACAATCCCGTGCTTTGACACGGTATAAGGCACCGCGCGGTTCAAACCTTTCACCCCTGCAATCGAGCTCATCACAATCATCCGCCCCGGTTGGTCTTCCGGAATGGTCGCAAGGGCCGCTTGAAGCGTTAGAAACACCCCGTCCAGATTGGTCGCCATCATCCGACGCCAATCGTCCATCGTGACCTTGGCAAAGGGTTTTCCCTCCGCGATCCCAGCATTGGCCACACAAATCTCGACCGGCCCACGTAACGCCGCAGCCTCTGCGACCCCTTCACGAACCGAGCCTTCGTCGCTCACATCCATGACCAATGGAAAGAGATTCTCCGACTGCTCGGCGGCCTGTTCCAAAACCTCCGCTCGGCGGCCGGTGATCGTGACCTGAGCGCCTTGTTTCGCCAAAGCCAACGCTATGTCGAGCCCAATGCCCGTGCCGCCGCCGGTGATCAGTGCGTGTGTGTTTTCAATCTGCATACCTGTATCGTGGCCTCTTCGGAATGCCGTGACAAGCGGTGATCACTTGGTAAACTCACTGATATGAAGTGGCTCGACATTCCTCCAGTTTGGCTCGCCGGAATGGCTTTTTTGACGTGGCACTCTCGAGGACCACTCGGCGCCTTGAGTTTTGGCTACGGCATAGCGCAATGGATCGGGGCTGCCATGGTGGCAGTTGGGCTGATCCTCATGGTTTTGGCTGTCCTGCGCATGCAAGCCCATCGAACCACACCGATTCCCCATATGTCGCCGAATGCCCTCGTGACGGAAGGTGTTTTCGCTCTGACCCGAAATCCAATTTACTTGGGTGACATATTTATTCTCTCCAGGCTGATCCTACGCTGGAACGCACCACTCGCTGTTCCATTGGTGTTTTTGTTCCAATTCATTCTCCTCCGCAGGTTCATCCTTCCGGAAGAGGCGCGGATGAAAGAACATTTTGGCGCAGAATTTGATCAATACGCTGAAAAGACGCGACGTTGGCTCTGATCGTTAGCGCAATCGGTATAATTTCCCGCGCCTGATCCCTTGTGAAATATTATTGCGCGCTATAATCCACCGCTACCCAGTTCCTATTGAAAAAGGGGATGACCCGTGAAAATCGGCTCACCAAAAGAGATATTCGAGGGCGAAGATCGCGTCGCAATGACGCCTGCGTCCGCAAAAGACCTTCAAAAGCTTGGTTATGACTGTGTGATTGAGACGGGCGCAGGTGCTGCTGCTGGTTTCTCCGACGCTGCCTATAAAGAGGCGGGTGTCGAAGTCGTAAAAACCGGCGCTGCTTTGTTCAAAGCCGCCGACATTGTCGCAAAGGTTCGTCCGCCAGAAGACAAAGAGATTAAGCGCCTGCGCGAAGGTCAAACTCTGATCTCTTTCTTCTATCCGGGTCAGAACGAAAAGCTGATGGAAGCGGCCAATAAGCAAGGCGCAACCGTCATTGCGATGGATATGGTGCCACGTATCAGCCGTGCGCAGAAAATGGACGCGCTGTCGTCTATGGCGAACATCGCAGGTTACCGCGCGGTCATTGAAGCAGGTAACAACTTCGGCCGGTTCTTCACAGGTCAGGTCACGGCTGCTGGTAAGGTTCCACCAGCGAAGGTGTTGGTTGTTGGTGCTGGTGTGGCGGGGCTTGCGGCGATCGGTACCGCAACATCTCTCGGTGCAATTACCTATGCTTTCGATGTGCGCCCAGAAGTGGCAGAGCAGGTCGAATCCATGGGGGCTGAATTCGTCTTCCTCGACTTTGAAGAAGAACAGCAAGATGGGGCCGCAACAGGCGGCTACGCCTCCGTCTCTTCGCCAGAATTCCGCGAAGCTCAGCTTGCCAAGTTCCGCGAACTGGCGCCAGATATGGACATCGTCATCACCACAGCCCTGGTCCCGGGCCGTGACGCGCCAAAGCTTTGGCTGCAAGACATGATCGACAGCATGAAACCGGGGTCTGTCATCGTTGACTTGGCTGCTGAGCGCGGTGGCAACGCCGACGGCACCGTGATGGATGAGAAGGTCGTCACCGACAACGGCGTGACAATTGTGGGTTATACGGATTTCCCAAGCCGGATGGCCGCGCAGTCTTCGACGCTTTATGCGACGAACATTCGTCACATGATGTCTGACCTGACACCGGAAAAAGACGGCACGCCTAACCACGACATGGAAGATGACGTGATCCGTGGTGCGACAGCAACGCACCAAGGTGAGATTACATTCCCACCGCCACCGCCAAAGGTTGCTGCGATTGCAGCGCAACCCAAGAAAGAGGTGGCGCCGGAACTGACGCCAGAAGAAAAACGCGCGGCAGAAGCAGAAGCCTTCAAACAGCAAACCAAACAACAGGTTATGCTTTTGGGTGGCATGGGTGCATTGATCCTCGGGATCGGCCTGATCCCAGGTATGCCTGCAAGCTTCATGCAGCACTTTATCGTCTTCGTCCTGTCTGTCTTCATCGGATTCCAGGTGATCTGGAACGTGGCGCACTCGCTGCACACACCACTGATGGCGGTCACAAACGCGATCTCATCAATCATCATCCTCGGCGCGCTGATCCAGATCGGATCGACCAGTGCACTTGTGACCATCTTAGCGGGGCTCGGCGTCTTTATGGCATCGGTGAACATCTTTGGTGGGTTCCTCGTGACACGGCGCATGCTCGCCATGTTCCAGAAGTCTTAAGGAGTAGAGGACAATGGAAAACGCATTTACAATCGCGGCCTATGTCGTCGCGGCGATCCTCTTCATCCTTTCCCTTGGCGGTTTGTCAGGGCAGGAAAGCGCGAAACGCGCCGTTTGGTACGGCATCGTCGGTATGGCAATTGCTGTGCTGGCCACACTCTTCGGCCCAGGCTCCGGCCTCTGGCTCGCCTCCCTCGTCCTGATCGCGGGCGGCGCAGTCGTTGGCTATCAACTTGCCACCAAGGTCCAAATGACCCAGATGCCAGAACTCGTCGCGATCATGCACTCGCTCGTTGGTTTGGCGGCGGTTTTTGTTGGCTTCAACGCTGATTTCACCATCACTCAGGTAGCGGATTTGAAAGCAGCGGGTGACACCGTGACCGGTTCTTTTGCGGAACTTGTCGCAAAGAAAACGCCGATTGAGATCACCATTCTCCAGATCGAATTGGTCTTGGGTGTCTGGATCGGCGCCGTCACCTTCACGGGTTCCGTCATCGCCTATGGCAAGCTCTCCGGCAACTCATCGCTGTTGCCTTTCAAGATCGATACGGCAGCAAAGCAGTTCCCAGGCGGTCACATGCTGAACGCAGGCGCAGCAGCTCTGTCCATCATCTTCGCGATTTGGTACTTCAACGGCGGTGGCTTTGGCGCGTTGTTCTTGCTGACACTTCTCGCGCTCTTCATCGGCTACCACCTGATCATGGGCATCGGCGGCGCGGATATGCCTGTCGTTGTCTCTATGCTAAACAGCTACTCCGGCTGGGCGGCGGCGGCGATTGGTTTCAGCCTCGGCAACGACCTTCTGATCGTTGTTGGTGCCCTCGTCGGCTCTTCCGGTGCGATCCTTTCCTACATCATGTGTAAAGCGATGAACCGCTCCTTCGTCTCTGTCATCCTTGGCGGCTTCGGCGGCGCCACGGGTGAGCAGATGGCCGTGGAAGGTGAACAGGTTGCGATCGACGCCGACGGTGTTGCAACCGCTCTGAACGAAGCGGATAGCGTTATCATCATCCCAGGCTACGGCATGGCGGTGGCTCAGGCGCAAACAGCCGTGGCCGAACTGGTCCGCAAGCTGCGCGCTAAGGGCAAAGAGGTGCGCTTTGCGATCCACCCTGTGGCAGGGCGTCTGCCGGGGCACATGAACGTGCTCTTGGCGGAAGCCAAAGTGCCTTATGACATCGTGATGGAAATGGACGAGATCAACGACGACTTCCCAGATACGGACGTCGCCATCGTGATCGGCTCCAACGACATCGTAAATCCAGCGGCGCAAGACGATCCGAACTCCCCAATCGCAGGGATGCCGGTTCTGGAATGCTGGAAAGCCAAGCAGGTCTTCGTCTCAAAGCGCGGCCAGGGCACTGGCTACTCCGGCATCGAAAACCCGCTGTTCTTCAAAGAGAACACGCGCATGTTCTATGGTGATGCGAAAGCGTCCTTGGACAGCTTGCTGCCCAAGATCGACTGATCTAAGCCAAATGAAATCAAAAACGCCGCAGCCAAAACTGCGGCGTTTTTTGTTTCTAGTTTCGGAGCTAATCCCGCCACTGTTTCGCAATCGTGGTCAATCAATGGTCACGATTTGATCTTCTTTACGCCACTCCCATCAGTCAAACAGCCGTTAACCATGATTGGGGAACGAGCAGATATGACCCAAGTGAGATCAACAGTTCGCGCTGCTTTGGCGGCCACATCACTCGCCGCGCTGGCCGCTTGCGGCGGTGGTGCAATCAGCACAGGCGCCCCGACATTTGGCGGTGTTCTTAGTGCGAACAGCTCGCCCAACTTCTCCGACCTCCAACCTGTCCTCAACTCAGCCGAGGAACAGCGCGAACGCGTGCAAGGCTTCGCAGGGTCGCGGTTCACAGCGATTCCAGACGACCGCACGGTGGTGTTTAAAGGCTACGGCGGCGTGGATTTAGATTTTGCTCCTTCGACCTCTCCCGATCTGTCGGTTCTTGGTGACGCGCGCGTTGTGGTCGACTTTGAGAACGACCAATTCAGCGGCGCCATCACGAACATGATAGCTACCGGCGCCAGCAATAACGTCACCGGCGTTTTGGGAGACTTTACCTTCACGGGCGGTTCTGTGGGGGGCGCAAATCCGAATAATTTCTCGCTCGACTATGAGGCTGATCTGCTCGTCGGTCCAAACGATGTCGAGCTGAGCGGGACCATGGATGGGATATTCCGTGGGACCCGCGCTAATCCCGGCGATCGCAATCCGATCAAGGCGATCGATGCGACCGACACAAACCCGACGATCACAACTGGCGTTGGCCTAAACGGTGCGACGGCCCATGTGATTGGGGAAAGCTTCTTTCCGACAGAGTAGCGCTAGGCCTCGCGCCAAGCGCCTTGGTCTAATCCCTCAACGGTCCAGTCACCGATCCGCCATCGGACCAGCCGAAGCGTTGGAAAACCGACATGCGCCGTCATGCGCCGCACTTGTCGGTTTCGGCCTTCATGAATTGTTATTGAAACCCAGCGATCGGGAATCGATTTGCGATACCTGACGGGAGGATCGCGGTCCCACAGCTCTGGGGGATCAATCAATTCGACCTTTGCCGGGCTTGTCGGGCCATCTTTGAGGTACACACCATCCCTCAAAGGCTGCAAATCCTTATTCGAAGGATCGCCCTCGACCTGCACAAGGTAGGTTTTGTTCATCTTTGATTTCGGATTGCTGATCTTCGCCTGTAGCCGCCCGTCGTCCGTTAGCAGCAACAATCCCTCGCTATCCCGATCCAAACGACCAGCTGGGTAAACCTTTGGGATATCGATGAAATCCGACAACGTTCGCCGCGGAGTAGGGCTTTTTGCGTCGGTAAACTGTGACAGCACATCAAATGGTTTGTTGAACAGGACTAGTTTGGCCATGTGACGACTTAACGGTGCAGTGCGCAAAAGGGCAACTGTATTTAGCCGCTCTTTTTCGGTATACAATTGCATCCTTTTAACTTATTGGAATTAAATGAAAAAAACTTGAAATGTTTTTTATTTTGCAGTAGATGAGTCAAGACCAAAGGACGATGCACAATGCCGCCGATTGAAGATCACCCCCAACGCTACGCTTTGGCGAATGAACTCCACGCCCGTCCGTTTCCGATCATAAAAGCGCCAGGTCGTGCGGCTTACCTAGCTATCAAGAGGGCGGATAACGCCGTCGCACGTGATCGCAATACGGATCGAGAGCACCTCCTTGCTTTGCTTGACCGATACGGGGCACCTCATCCGCAACCCGACGCTACGCATTATTCGGGGTCTATTGGACGCCACTTTCTAAAGTGGGAAAGTCACACCGAATTTGTGACCTATACCATCCTTGGGGAAGGAGTCTCAGACACGCCGTTCGATGCCAAAACCTTTGGAATGTTTCCTGAAGATTGGTTAGACAACGCGCCCGGCACCCGAATGACGTCGGCCCTAATCCGAATTGAGGAATTGGAAGACGAACAAACGGTCATCCAAAAGACGGAGGAATGGTTTGTTCCAGAGAGCCTCGCTATTAGTCGTGTTCTCAACGACGAGTTGATCGTCTCTAGCGATTTCCGCATCGATGAAGGCGGTCATATCCGGTTCGGTGTCTTTGCCCGCAAAGGGGCTGGGCCACGTCGGATCGGTCGCGTTGTCCAACGGCTGACCGAGATCGAAACCTACAAAGCCATGTCGATGCTAGGCCTGACCCGAGCGCGGGCATTGTCGCCCAAAATGGGGGCGATGGAACAACAACTGGGCACATTGCTCCATGACATGGGGCAGGGTGATCGACCTGCAGATGAGGTTCTACAATCGCTTCTGACCGTCTCCGCCGACGTGGAAAACATGATCGCCCAATCCGCATTTCGCTTCAGTGGTACCGCCGCCTATTCGCGGATCGTGAACCAGCGAATTGAGGTACTGCGCGAAGAACGCTTCAATGGGCTACAGACCTTTGCCGAGTTCATGATGCGCCGTTTCGATCCTGCAATGCGCACCGTCGCCTCGACCGAGGCACGACTCAAGGCTCTCTCAGATCGGGCAATGAGGGCAGGGGATTTGCTGCGAACAAAGGTCGATGTGGATCGCTCCGCCCAAAACCAAGAGCTGTTAAGCAGCATGAACAAACGTGCTGACGAACAGCTTCGGCTCCAACGCACGGTCGAGGGGCTCTCGGTCGTCGCGATCAGCTACTACGCGGTCAATTTGGTCGTCTATGCCTTTGGCCCAGCCGCAGAAAGCGTTGGCTTGAGCAAAACCTTGCTCGCTGCCGGAGCAACGCCAATCGTTCTTTTGATCGTCTGGTGGCTGATCAAGCAAATCCACAAGCGGATTTCTTAACGACCGCGCAACCTCGGATCTAAGGCGTCGCGCAGTCCGTCACCGATATAGTTCACGCTCAAAACGGTCAGTGAGATCATCATCCCTGGTAGGATCACTCGCTCTGGGAAGTTCACCATGCGCGGAACACTATCATTCAGGATTTTGCCCCACGTCGCAAAGTCGGGCGGGAAGCCCAATCCAAGGAAGGACAAAGCACTTTCTGTGATAATCGCCGTCGCCAACCCAAGTGTCGCGGACACCATGATCGGGGAAAGAACGTTCGGCAAAAGGTGGCGCGTGATCATCTTGCCGGACGGTGTCCCGATTGACCGTGCCGCGAGCACAAATTCACGTTCTTTAATGGCCAGAATATCACCACGCACGATCCGCGCGGTTTGCATCCAACTCGTTATGCCGATCCCGACAACCACAAGCACGAATATACCCTGTTCTGGCCCAAGAGCAGCGCGCAAGGAGTCGCGGAAAAGAAGCATCATCACGAGCAGTAGAGGCAGCAAAGGCAATGCCAGCATCAGATCGGTGAATCGCATCAGGATGCCATCGAGCCGGCGGAAATAACCCGCCAAAACACCGACTGTTGTTCCTAAGAACACGGCAAGGATCATCGCTGTCCAGCCCACGGCCAAACTGATCCGTCCGCCCTGCATCAGGTTTGCCATGATGTCTCGGCCAAGGTTGTCAGTCCCAAGCGGATGAGACCAACTCACCTTTGCGTCACCATTCCAAAGCGCGGTATAGATAGGACGGATATCTTTGCTCCGAATGTCCAGCTTTGTCGGGTCAACCTGCCACAGCCAAGGCCCGATCACCACAAAGAGTGTAATTGAGACAAGAAAAAATAGCCCTGCCATCGCGCCTTTGTGCGATTTGAATTGATCCCAGACATCCCACCACTGGCTGCGGGAGACGCTGTTCTCGATACGATCTACTGTGGCCTGATCAGTCATAGCGGATCCTCGGGTCTAGGACGCCGTAAAGCACATCGGCAATCAAGTTGAACAGAACGATCAATACCGCGAATAGGAACGTGATTGTCATCACCATTGGGATGTCGCTGCCCTGGATGGCGATGATCAAAAGCTGACCAATACCGTTCACCTTAAACACCTGTTCAGTAATGATCGCGCCGCCGAAGATCGCGGGGATACCCAACGCGATAACGGTCACAACAGGGATCATAGAGTTGCGCAGCACGTGCTTCATCACGACGACGCTCTCTTTCATGCCCTTCGCGCGGGCCGTACGCACATAGTCTTGCCCGAGGTTATCGAGCATGGATGCGCGCATGTAGCGGGCGATTTGCGCAGTTGTTTGCAAAGCTAAAACCATCACCGGCATGATCATCTGCTTGAACTGCTGCTTAAAGCTCTCCCAGTCATCCACGACCAAAGTGGTGTCATAGATCGATGGCAACCAACCAAGCTGTACGGAGAAGATGAAGATTAGCAAAGGGCCGGTGAAGAATGGCGGGATGGAAAACCCGATCATCGTCACAAACGTCCCGCATTGATCAAAGACAGAATATTGCTTATAGGCAGAAATAATCCCGATCGGTAACGCGATTAGAACGCCCACGATGTATGACATGCCAACGACCCAAAGCGTTTGTGGGATACGTTCTGCAATGGTGTCGAACACAGGGCTACGCGACTGGAAGCTGATGATCCGCTGCGCGCCGTCGGCAAAGTTCGTGCCAAAGATACCGTCAATCCAATACTGCGGTTCTACGATGAAGAACTGATATAGCCAGAGGCTAAAGCGCGTATACCAAGGTTCACCCAGCCCGAGCGCTTCGCGCATCTTCTGTTTGACTTCGTCCGGGATAGTCAACGGCATTTGTCCCATCGGATCGCCGGGGGCGAGTTCCAACAAAAGGAAAATAACCAAAGCGATGAACAAAAGCGTCGGGATCGACAGCAGCAATCGTCTGATCGTGAATGTCAGCATAAAGGCGCCTTAGGTCATGTCTTTGAAGGGAAGGAATGGGTGGGGCCGAAAAAGCCCCACCCTTTGGATCACTTAGCGGTTGTCGCCAGTCCGGTACCAGTCAGCTACATTCCATAGCTCACTGTCCCAAACGTTCAGCTCAATGCCACCAAGGCTGTTCGCATGGGCAGACAGACGGCCACGGTGTACCAGTGGGATCATACCACCTTCGGACACCATGATGTCGTTCATCTGACGTGCAAGAGATGCGCGCTCATCTGCATTAGCAGTCCCAGTCAGCTGTGCGTGAAGGGCATCGTACTCTTCAGAACAGAAGCGGCTGATGTTCTCACCCTGCCACTGTGTTGCCGGGCTTGGTGCCTTGTCGCACAGGCCGTTGGCAAGATAGGCCTGCGGGTCAGTACCGTTGAAGGTGTTCGCATACATTTCCATGTCAGCGTAGAACTTCTGGAATGTGTCAGGCGAACCTGGATCACCACCGAAGAACACAGACGCGTCAATGTTGCGCAGTTCAACCTCGATACCAATTTCAGACATCCACTGTTTGATCAAAGCTTGGAAGTCCTGACGCACAGCGTTTGTAGATGTCTGGTAGAGCATCTTCATTTCAACGCCGTTTGCTTCACGCACGCCGTCACCATTGGTATCAACGAAACCAGCCGCATCCAACATCGCGTTCGCGCCAGCAATGTCCTGAACGTCACAAGTGAACGTATCAGAGTTCACTGCCGCTGGAGCAGGGATCCAGTTACAGGTCACTTTACCCGCTTGGCCGTAGCCAACTTCAACCAGCAGTGGACGGTCGATAGCCATGGACATCGCTTTGTAAACTGCTTCCTCGCCCAAGAATGGGTGCGGGCCAACTACAGAACGATCATCAGCACTCAAAGACGGATCAGGGTTTGTCTGGTTCAGCATGATACGCTCAACCAATGGACCAAAGCCTGCGATTGGTGTGCCGAGGCCACCTTCCTGCATCTGCGCAATCACGTCTGGTGCGAGCTGAAGGTTCCAAGCGTAGTCGAATTCGCCTGTTTCCATAACAGCACGGCCCGCAGCTGTCGCATCACCACCACCTTTGAAGGTAACGGACGCAAAGGCTGGTTTATTCGGATCGCGATAGTTTTCGTTCGCAACCATCTGAATCACGTCGTTTGTCCGGAATTCGGTTACAACGAATGGGCCAGTACCAATTGGGCCGAAGTTTTGGTCAGTACATTCTGGCGCTTTTGCACCTGTACAATCAGCGAATTGAGCCGCTTGGATGATCGGGCTTTCACCACCAACGAACGGGCCGTATGGGAATGGTGTTGGCTTGTCGAATGTGACCTTAACAGTCAGATCGTCCAAAGCTTCCACGCTGGATACGCCTTCAAACTTTGTCAGCTGCGCACAACCCATGTCTGGGTTCATGCAGTAATCTGCAGTGAACTTTACATCCGCAGATGTGAAAGGTGTACCGTCTGACCAAAGGATACCTGGTGTGATCTTCCATGTGATCGACATCAGATCTTCGGATACGCCACCGTTCGCAACCGTTGGAACTTCGTCCACCAGCCAAGGTGTCAGCTCACCAGAGCTGTTGTAGCGTGCCAAGGGCTCGATGATCATAGAAGCTGATTCAACGTCTTTTGTACCGCCGGAAAGAAATGGGTTCAGGATCGATGGCGCCTGCCAATAAATGATTTTGACTTCGCCGTCCCGTCCGCGCTCACCTTCGTGCGCGTCGGCCAGAACCATCGGGGCAAGTGCTGTTGACGCAATTGCACCCAATAGGGCTGTTTTAACCTTCATAATGGTCTCCTTGTTGTGATGTTGCCGCTGGCTTGGTGCGTGCGGCTTACAAGCGAGAAGGGTAAGGTATGCCATGGCATTCGCTTACATGATGTCATGCTGTCCCCCCTTCATCATGCGGGCCAGTTCACCCCCGATTCTGAATTAATGCAACCCTTTCATTTGATTAGGTGATTAAAAATTCGGCTTGACCTTGGGGCAGCCTGCGCAATTGATGGTTTGACTCGTGGCCCTTTGGCTGCAAGCCTAGGGCTTAATCAGGGGGACGCACATGCTCGACGAAAAGCCAATTGCAGACATCCAAAACCTTCGTGTAGAGTTCCAAACGAAGGGCGGAACGGTTGTCGCTGTTCAAGACGTCTCAATCGACGTCAAACCTGGCGAAACCGTATGTATAGTTGGCGAAAGTGGCTCCGGTAAGTCCGTGACATCGCTGTCTTTAATGCGTCTTGTCGGCTATGGCGGCGGCGAAATTACCAATGGTGTCATGACGTTCGAACACGCCGATGGCACCTCTGAGGATTTGGCCAAACGCACCAGTGAAGACATGCAAGAAGTCCGCGGAAATGAGATCGGAATGATCTTTCAGGAGCCGATGACCTCCCTGAATCCCGTCTTCACGGTCGGAATGCAATTGACCGAAGGGCTGCGCCGTCACAAGGGAATGTCTAAAAATGAGGCAAAAGAGAGAGCGATTGAGCTCTTACGGCAGGTCCGAATCCCCGAGCCCGAGCGGCGGCTAGAGCAATACCCACACGAACTTTCCGGCGGGATGCGACAACGGGTCGTGATCGCTATGGCGCTCGCCTGTGAACCGCGTCTCCTGATCGCCGACGAACCGACAACCGCTTTGGACGTGACGATCCAAGCGGAAATCCTCGCTCTCATGAACCGTCTCAAGAAAGAGACGGGGACTGCTGTGATGTTCATCACCCATGATATGGCGGTCGTTGCTCAAATCGCCGACCGAGTCGTCGTTATGTATCGCGGTGAAAAGGTGGAAGAGGGTCCGGTTGAGGAGATATTTGCCAATCCTCAACATTCCTATACCCAAGCTCTTTTGTCTGCTGTTCCCCGGCTGGGCGAGATGAGCGGCAAGGATTTGCCAGAGCCGATGAAGCTACTCGGTAAAGATGGCGGCTCCACGGACCCAATCCCCGGCACAAATGAGCCACTCCTCGAAGTCAAAAACCTAACCACCCGCTTCCCCGTCAAGGGCGGCCTGTTTCGGCGCACGGTGGCCAATGTTCATGCTGTTGAGGATGTGACCTTTACTCTGAACAAAGGGCAGACGCTTTCCTTAGTTGGGGAATCGGGCTGCGGAAAGTCGTCATGCGGACGATCTATTCTGCGGCTGGTTGAGCCAACCTCTGGTCAGATCATCATCGACGGCAAAGATATCCGGTCGCTCAGCAACTCCGCACTACGCGATGCGCGGCGCGATATGCAGATGGTGTTCCAAGACCCGTTTGCATCTTTGAACCCACAGATGACGCTCGGCGATCAGGTCGCTGAACCGCTGATCAATTACAACCTCGCCAAAGGAGCAGAGCTCAAAGAACGCGTTGCCAAGCTTTTTGACCGCGTTGAGCTGCCCCGCAGTTTCCTTGAACGCTACCCGCACGAATTGTCCGGCGGCCAGCGCCAACGGATCGCCATCGCGCGTGCGCTTGCGGTGAACCCAAAGCTCATCGTCTCTGACGAGGCGGTCAGCGCGCTTGACGTAAGCGTCCAAGCGCAAGTGCTTAATTTGATGATGGAATTGCAGGCTGAACTTGGGATTTCCTACCTCTTTATCAGCCACGATATGGCCGTCGTCGAACGTGTCAGTCACCATGTCGGCGTGATGTACCTCGGCCGAATTGTTGAGATCGGCCCACGCCGCTCTGTCTTTGAAAGTCCGCAACATCCCTATACGCGAAAACTGATGTCAGCGGTTCCAGTGGCCGACCCCAAGAACCGTATGTTGACGGGTGATCTGGACTTCACACCAATCCCATCGCCGATCTTCGACACGACTCACGAAGCTGAAGTAAGCCGTTATGTCGAGGTAGCGCCCGGGCATCATGTCTTGCAAAATAAATGGGGCGGCCATGACGGCGCGTGAACTTCTTGATCGTCTGATTGGGTTTCCAACCGTCAGCTCGAACAGCAACCTCGACCTAATTGGTTTTGTTGAACAATACCTCGATGACTTCGGCATAAAATCAACCCGTGTCCCGAATGAGGACGGTACGAAATCATCGATCTACGCCAGCGTCGGGCCAGAAGTCGAAGGAGGGATCGTTCTGTCCGGCCATACCGATGTCGTACCGGTGGAAGGTCAGGCATGGGACACCGATCCGTTTTCTGTCGTAGAAAAAGACGGCAAACTATTCGGACGTGGCACCTGTGACATGAAAGGCTTTGATGCGCTGGCGCTTGCGATGGTTCCTCATGCCGTCAAAGCGGACCTCAAACGCCCCCTCCAAATCGCGCTTTCTTATGATGAAGAAGTCGGCTGCCTCGGCGCACCTCCGATGATTGATCATATGGTCAGCCACGGACTGCCGCGGGCGTCCTCGGTCATTGTCGGTGAACCTTCGATGATGCAGGTTGTCACAGGTCATAAGGGTGGCTTGGGATATAACGTTCATTTTCATGGGTTTGAGGTGCATTCCTCAATCGCCTACCAAGGCGTTTCGGCGATTATGATGGCTGCGAAACTGGTCGATTGGTGCAACCAAATGAATGATGCCAACGCCGCTGCAACGCCATCGGCTTTGGCGGCGCAATTCGACCCGCCTTACACCTCACTCCATGTCGGCATGATTTCAGGCGGCACAGCGCACAACATCACCGCGAAAGACTGTGAGTTCGGAATGAACTTCCGCTTTGTACCCGGCGATAGCCCTGAAGGCTGGAAGAAGCGGTTCTTCGACAAAATTGCAGAGTTGGACGCGGAGATGAAAGCGGTCGTTCCCTCAACCGGCATCACAACGGAAGAATTCTTCAGCTTGACGCCGCTCACCCCCGAAGAAAACGGCAGCGCCGAAGAACTCGCGCGACGACTGACCGGAGACAACGGCAGCCACGTCGTCAGCTACGGCACCGAGGCGGGGCAGTTCCAAGAGCGTGGCTATTCTGCGGTCGTCTGCGGCCCGGGCGACATCGCCCAAGCGCATCAGCCGAATGAGTTCATAACGGTCGATCAGTTCGAAAAGGGCGAGGCCTTCTTAAAGCAGGTTGTTCACCAACTGACGCTTTAGGCCGCTTCCGGCTTCGAATTTGTGTCGGCCGCCCCAACGCGCGACATTGGAACAGCGTACTCCAGCAGAATTTGCAGTGCTTCACCCGCTGGGATGGCAGATTGACCCATCTCCATCAACTGCGCACCGGCTGCAGCCCATGAAATAGGCCAACCAGCATAGTGCTCATCATAACGGTTCAAAATGCCGATCATGTCTTTCCAATGGTCTAACAACAGAGTGATCGGCTTTTCTTCCACAAATCGCCCTTGAGGCAACTTCGCGGTTCCAAATTCAGGCGTGCCAATCTGAGCATTATGTCGAGAGACCAATTCCTGAAAATCCAGCGTTTTGGTTTCTCCAAGAAAGACCGCTTTGCTCTGCCACACGCGATAGAGCGACGAATTACTGCCAAAAACCAAATGATCGATACGCTTGGCATGGGCGGCGGGATCTTTGGGTGCGTCTTGCTGTTCAGCTGTCAGGCCTGCGGACATGGCACACGAATACCCAGCCAATGCACCGACGATTCCCAAAGCTTTTTCCAGATGGACGCCTTCGTCATTCTTGGCGATGTCAAAAATCGCATAGACAAGATCATGCCCTGTCGCCTCATAAACAACGAAGGGGTTGTTTTCTTTCGCATTTTCGACAGCTGCCTTCATCTGAGCCAGCGCAGGGCTTGCGTCTTGGTCCGAAGCAGAAATGTGTTTGGTGTCAAAGCCGAGCATAAATTTACCTTTCATCCCACACCGTTAAAGGAACGAAAAACTTCGGTAGAAAGATGGCGCTCAGGGGGCATTTATTGTGCCGAATTTGATCTATGTGGATAACTCGATCAAATCAGCCTGATCCTAGCAATTTATGGGTTAAGCATCACTCTGAAAACAACCACAGGTAGATTGATTTGCATATTTTTCGCCACAATCTGTGCGCATTTCCAGCTTGTCCCTCCGCGCTATCTTCTTAACATGACCGCGAAACAAGGAGCCTCCGATGCCGATCAAAAACCGCTTTTCCGAAATGCTGCCCGAAATCACTGCGATCCGCCGTGACCTGCACGAAAATCCCGAGATTTTGTTTGATACCCACCGGACTTCGCAAGTGGTCGCGGATCAGCTTAAGGCGTTTGGGGTCGATGAAATCACAACCGGGATTGGTCGAACCGGCGTCGTCGGCGTGATCAAAGGCAAGACCGACACCAAAGGCAAAGTGATTGGCTTGCGCGCCGACATGGACGCGCTTCCTATCCATGAACAGACCGGATTGGAGTATGCCTCCAAAACCGACGGCGCCATGCACGCCTGCGGTCACGACGGTCATACGGCGATGTTGCTCGGTGCGGCAAAGTACCTGTCTGAGACGCGGAACTTTGACGGCACCGTTGTTGTGATCTTCCAGCCAGCCGAAGAAGGCGGCGGCGGCGGTCGCGAGATGTGCGAAGACGGCATGATGGACCGTTGGAACATTCAAGAGGTCTACGGCATGCACAATTGGCCAGGCAAACCGGTCGGCACCTTCGCCATCCGTGCCGGGTCCTTCTTCGCAGCGACCGATCAATTCGACATTACCATCGAAGGGAAGGGCGGCCACGCGGCAAAACCTCAGGAAACCGTCGATAGTACCTTGGTGGCGGCGCATTGCGTCACCGCTTTGCAATCAATCGCAAGCCGGAACGCGGACCCTGTCGATCAGATTGTTGTGTCTGTGACTTCGATCGAAAGTAGCTCCAAGGCCTTCAACGTCATCGCCCAACGGGTCGAGATGAAGGGTACCGTGCGTACGATGTCCGCCGAGATGCGCGATTTGGCCGAGAAACGCATCAAAGAAATCTGCGACGGAGTTTGTACCGCGTTCGGAGCGACAGCGGATATCACCTACCACCGCGGCTACCCCTGCATGGTGAACCACGACGAGCACACAGAATATGCCGCCGAAGCAGCACGGGCTGTGTCAGGTCAATGCGAAGATGCGCCACTCGTTATGGGCGGCGAAGACTTTGCCTTCATGCTGGAAGAACGTCCTGGGGCCTATATTCTCGTCGGCAACGGCGATACTGCGGCGGTCCACCATCCGGAATACAATTTCAACGATGAAGCGATCCCAGCTGGCTGCAGTTGGTGGGCAGAAGTGGTTGAACAGCGGATGCCGGCAAGTTAACAGGTCGACACTACAACCTATTAGGGAAAGTCGATGAATAACAAACTGTTAAAGGTCCTCTGTCTCGTACTTGGGCTGGGTCCAAATCTTGCATCTGCGCAGCAAGTGCAGATTGCGGATAACTTCTTGGGTGGGCGGATGCAGTGGGATACTGCTGCCTACACACTCATCCGCTGGATCCCCACAATCGTGGATGGCGAAATCTATGTCTGTGGGGCGATTTCGACCCGCGGCGCGGCTCGGATCAAGCGGTTCGGCAGCCAGATGGAAGCCCGTTCGCGCGTGTTCATGGGGAACACGTTGATCAAGCGAAACCTCAACGAGTTCACCGACATTTCCAGCCGTCACATCGATGATGGCCTTGATGGCCAGATGGCCGGTTGCGGTGGAACGGGTGTTCAGGGGACTGCCGAAGATCTCGCAAATGTACGCCTCGATATGTTCACGGGGCCCTATCGCTAGTTGGGCGGTCAGGCATCATACGGCATTCGGTGGCTGAAAGAACCGCACGATCATAAAGAGCGGTTCTTTCACGCCATTGCCGACGCCGAAGGTGCTGGGCGGTCCATGCGCACATGGACCGTCTCATTTCGAGGATTTTCTCAAACAGAAGACCGCGCGGAGGAGTGCCTTAAACGTGCTAAGAAACAGCCGGGGTGGTTTGGCAGTCGCTGGCTTAAACGGGCCTTCATTAAAGGGCGCTACAACCGCTCTCGCCGCTATTTTCAGAAAAACCAACAGCAGATTGCGGTGTGTTGGCAGGGTCTGACCGGTACGCGGCGGGCCTTCATGTTGGGGGCCATTGATGCCGGCGCGGATACGCTTTTTGCCGAGCTCGCGCCTCTACCGGGGTACAAAACACTCGATCCGCTTGGCGTGAACGCTGAAGGCAGCATTCCGCAGGACCGGTTTGAATACGACGCTGTGGTGTCTCAGCCCGATGTCCTCGCTGCGATCGCTGGTCAATTCCAATCCCGTCAATCGCGCAGGTCAGACGTTGGACAGGCGGGGGCTCTGCCCCAAGACACCGGGCCGTTTCTTTTCGTCCCGCTTCAAGTGCCAGACGACAGCCAGATGATCCTTTTTGCCGACTGGGTGCAAAGTGCCAAAGGCTTTGTTGAAGAACTCGCGAAAGCCTCTGCGCATTTGCCGGACGGATGGCATTTGCGGCTCAAAGAACACCCATCGTCAAAGATACGCCTGACCCGCTATATCGAAAAAGCCATCAATGGCGGGGCGCGCATGGTCTTGGACAATGAGACGGACAGCTTTGAACAGCTCCGCGCGTCTCAGGCCGTTGTCACTGTGAATTCTTCAATGGGCTTGCAAGCGATGTTCTTTGACAAGCCGGTCGTCACAACGGGCCGAGCCTTCTATGCCATCCCTGGGCTGACGACCCATGCGAGCAGTGCCAAGCGGCTGAGCGACCTTTTCGAACAAGCCGAGGCGCTGTCCTTTGATCCCGATTTCCGGCAGCGGTTCCTAACGTGGCTCGCCACGGAGTATTACGTCAAAGAAGACGAAAATGGCTATGACATGGACCAACTCCGCGCCCGCGTCGCAGAGGCGCGCGCCTAATGTTCGGTCCCCGTACGATCAGTAAACTTTCGATCACTTCGCCCTCACCGGTAGCAGATCGGGCAGGTATGGCGATCTGCCTAATTGTGCGAAACGAAGAACGCCATATCGGTGAATGGGCCGATTTCCACCTCAAAGCAGGCGTTGAGCATTTCGTCGTTTATGACAACGGCTGCACCGATGGGACGGTTGATGTGCTCAAACAGCGCCTAGCGCCTGACCAACTGACACTCATGCCGTGGGATCAAAGACTGAGTGACGGGCGCAGCGGTGCCGAAATCCATAATCAGGTGCTGGCTTACGCACACGCACTGCGCAACTTCGGTGGTCGTTTTCGATGGATGGCGTTTATCGATGTCGATGAGTTCTTGATCCCAACCGAAGCCACATCCTTGGGTGAAGCACTGGCCCCACTCGAAAACGCAAAACACATCTCTCTGCCATGGCATATGTTTGGCCGAAACGGCCATGAGACAGCACCCGAGGGTGGGGTTCTGACAAATTACCTCAACCGCGCACGCGATCCCTTGGCCTCCAGCCATGCACTGAACTGGAAATGCATCGTCGATCCTTGCCATGTCACCGGCGTCCGCGTGCATGGGTTCGACATTGACGGGCGGGCCGAAGGAACCAATGACGTTGGCAAACTGGCAAAGCACACAGGCCGCGCTGATCGAAGTTTCTACTCTCGCGAGGCGATCCAGTTGAACCACTATTACACGAGGTCCAACGCCGAGCTTCAGGCCAAGATCAACCGCGGTTCCAACAAAACCGTTGAGGCGCAAAGGCATATCAAACGCGTGATGCGGATCGTCGATGCGATAGAAGCAGACACTGTGGAAGACAGCACAGCTCTCGATTTTCTGAATAGGCTCTGAGACGGCGAAGCCGGCCAGCCCCAGTCCAGCGCCCTATTGGGCGCGTTCCGACTTGAAAACGTCCACTGGACGTTTTCTGGTCAATCTCCACCCCTCCTCGCGGGAGGGGGCTTCACCCCCACCCAGGGTCGGGGGCTGGCCTTACTTCTTATGTGATAGGGTCCGCCACGGACCACGAGTTAGTGCACAGCGTATGTACGGCGTGTGTACGCCCTGTGTGCGCACGGTGTACACGTAAACTAAGGGTTTTGTGGCTTTCGGGGCTACCCGCCCGTATGGCTCATATGCCGGGAGACCTGACCATCCACGCGTTGCCGTGAATAGTCAAAATCGTGCCCCTTAGGCTTCAACGCAATCGCCGCGCGGATCGCATCTTCCAACACCATATCGCTTTCAGAACTGCGCAACGGAGCCCGCAAATCCGAATGCCCTTCCTGACCCAAACAAGTGTAAATCTCACCCGTGCAGGTCACGCGCACACGGTTGCAGCTTTCGCAGAAGTTATGGCTCAAAGGCGTGATGAACCCGATCTTTTGACCGGTCTCTTCCATCCGAATATAGCGAGCCGGGCCGCCCGTGCGCTCAGCCAAATCAGTCAGTTCTGACCGCTCCGCCAACTGCGCCCGAACGTCTTTCAATGACCAATATTGGCCGATCCTATCCTCGTTCCCAATGTCGCCCATTGGCATGACCTCGATAAAGGTCAAATCCATATCTCGCTCGGCACACCAATCGGTCAGGGTGAAGAGCTCATCCTCGTTAAACCCTTTCAACGCAACGGTATTTATCTTCACCCGCAGGCCCGCTTTCTGCGCCGCATCAATACCTTTGAGCACCTGCGGCAACCGGCCCCAGCGGGTCACGTCCGCGAATTTCTGTTCGTCCAGCGTATCGAGCGACACGTTGATCCGTCGGACACCAGCCGCATAAAGATCATCGGCAAATCGCGCCAATTGGCTGCCATTGGTGGTGATCGTCAATTCGTCCAACGCACCGCTGTCGAGATGCCGAGACATGCTGTTGAAAAACGTCATGATCTCACGCCGCACCAAAGGCTCACCGCCAGTGATCCGCAGCTTTTTCACACCCAAACGGATGAATGCCGAACACAAACGGTCCAACTCTTCCAACGTCAGCAATTCTTTCTTTGGCAGAAAGGTCATGTTCTCCGACATGCAGTAGACACACCGGAAATCACACCGATCGGTGACGGAGACCCGAAGGTACTCAATGGCTCGTGCGAAGGGATCAATCAGTGGCGCGCTCATACGGCAAACCTAGGGCTGGGCAATAGGGTGCGCAAGGGTAGGGCGATACACTTGTTCCAGTTTCTCTCCGCGCGTAGAGTCACAATCATGAGACATTTTCTTTTAGGCGCATTTCTTTTCCTCTCGGCTTGCGCGGAGCCGCTGTTTCAGACACCGACTGGTCCTGCTGTGACCACCCCACCTGAGACCCTAGACCCAACACCACCACCGCCGCCACCGCCCACCGCGCGGACGGTTGAGCAATTCGACACAACTTCGCAGGAAGATCGGATTGAAGCGATTACAGTGGTTCAAAGAACGGGTGAGAGGTCATTGGGTGTTACAAACGTTTCGCTCGGCTCCGCCACTGATCCGGGGATTTGGATTAAAACTGCTCAGGTGACGGAGCTTCAAATGGGTCGTGCTGTGTATTTGGTGACGGGAAAGTCGATTAATATTGAATTGCGCCCTTCAGGGGGAGAGGCAGGCTCAGCAAGTCAGTTGAGTTTGGCAGCCATGCGGTTGTTGGAGATACCATTGACTGACTTAGCTGATGTCGAGGTTTTCGCGAACTAGAGTTTAACCGTTAACCTATGGGCGGAGACGACCCTAGCTTGGCAGCTTCCGGGCCGCTTCCTTCCGAGCAAATGGTTTCATGTCGGCTCCATGTTTGTCCAAAAACGCCACCACTCTAGGCGCATCATGCTTTGACAACTCCCGCAGCCACCAAGCGATGGCCTTTTGAATGAACCAATCATGGTCCGGCACATAAGACGCGGCCCAGCCCAACACCCGATCCCGCGCTTCTAACTCTGCCGGTTTCGGATGGTTCTGCTTCGTCCAAGGCAGCGTCATCACCAATGCCGCGCGCCGTGTCCACATATGATCAGACCTCGTCCAAGTCTCTACCTGATCCAACCGCGACGGCTCCCAGACCAAGCGCTTTTGACCCGCCATCGACGCGTGATCCGCCACGGCCCATGCATCAAATGACGGCACCCAAGAGGCGATCAAATCCCACGCGCCTGTGTCATCGGGCCTAATCCGCGCCTGCGTAAGCAACTTTGCTGCAGCGACACGCGCTTCATGAATGTTGGTGTCCCAAAGGCCAGATGCGAGCGCAAGGCGATCATCAAGGTCCAGTGCCTTCCGCCACTCCTTCACATGCGCATCGATCACAGGGTTAGCCACACCGAGATAGGGGCGATCCAGCTTGTGATAGGCCCTCATTTCGGCAGCCTTCTGAGGATCTGACCCCAGTGCCGCTATCGCCTCTTCTGGTGTCATTCCACCGTAACCGATTTGGCCAGATTGCGCGGTTGATCAACATCCGTGCCCTTCGCAACAGCCGTATGATACGCCAAAAGTTGCGCTGGAATCGCATACAAGATCGGGGCTAGAAAATCATCGACTTCCGGCATGATTAACGTTCGCCAGGTCCCTTCGCCAGCCTCCTGCGCCCCTTTTTCATCAGCTATCAAAAGCACCTTTCCACCACGCGCCATGACCTCTTGCATGTTCGAAACGGTCTTCTCGAACAACGCGTCGCGTGGGGCCATGACAATCACCGGAACATTCGGATCGACCAAGGCAATTGGGCCGTGCTTTAACTCGCCGGAGGCATAGGCCTCCGCATGTATATAGCTGATTTCTTTGAGCTTTAACGCGCCCTCATGCGCCAAAGGATACATCTGCCCGCGACCCAAAAACAGAATATCCCGCGCCTCCGCCAACTCACCCGCAAGGGCCTGCGTCTGGCTTTCGATGTTCAGAGCTTGGTTGATCATCCCGGGGAGGGCGCGGAGCAATTTCAGCTTTTCAGCAACATCCTCCGCCGACATCTCCCCTCTATCCTGTGCGGCCTTCAGAACCAACATCGCCAAGGTTGTCAGCTGACAGGTGAACGCCTTCGTCGAGGCCACACCGATCTCTGCGCCTGCCAATGTTGGTAGTGGCAAATCGCTTTCCCGCGCGATGGAGCTTTCGGGGACATTCACGACCGAAAGGATGCTGTCCGCTCTCCCGTCCATGTATCTCAACGCGGCCAAGGTGTCCGCAGTTTCCCCAGACTGGCTGACAAACAAAGCGACCGTGCCTTTCGGCACAGGAGGCTCGCGATAGCGGAATTCAGAGGCCACATCGACTTCGACTGGCAACCGCGCGTGCTGTTCGAACCAGTATTTCGCGACCATGCAGGCCAGATAGGCAGTCCCGCAGGCGACCAATGATAAACGCTCTACTTTGCCGAAATCCAGCCCTGGGTCCGGAAGTTGCACCTGCATCGTATCGGTGTCGATGTAATGCGCCAAAGCGCCTTGCAAAACAGTGGGTTGCTCTGCAATTTCCTTGGCCATGAAGTGCTTGTAGCCGCCCTTGTCGACCATAGCGGTGTCGATCTGAATGACCTTCATATCGCGGTTTGCGATGTTCCCATTGGCATCGCGAATTTCGACGCTGTCGCGGGTTACCACGGCCCAGTCGCCCTCATCGAGATAGGTGATCCGATCCGTCATTGGGGCGAGGGCGATGGCGTCGGACCCGACGAACATCTCCCCTTCGCCGTGGCCAATCGCCAAGGGCGACCCCTTACGGGCCGCAATTAATAGGTTGTCTTCGCCGTCAAACAGAAAACACAAAGCATAGGCCCCATCGAGCCGTGCAATGGTCTGCTCCGCTGCATCGCGAGGGGCGAGGCCTTCGTCCAAATAGTATTGCGCAAGTAGGGCGATGGTTTCGGTATCGGTGTCGGTCGAATACCCGATGTCTTTTTCAGCGAGAAATTCACGCAATTCCTTGAAATTCTCAATAATCCCGTTGTGAACCACGGCAACCCGTCCAGCCCGATGCGGATGGGCATTGTCCACCGAAGGCGCGCCATGCGTGGCCCACCGCGTATGTCCAATGCCCGCCTTCCCAGCCAAAGGCTCGTGCACCAACAAATCAGACAAGTTCACCAACTTCCCAACGGCACGACGGCGATCCAGTTTCAGGTCATTGATTGTCGCAATACCCGCACTGTCGTAGCCGCGATATTCCAAGCGCTTTAGTGCATCGACCAAGATCGGCGCGGCTTCGTGGTTGCTCAAGACCCCTACAATTCCGCACATCGTCAGGCTCCTTTCGCCTGTTTTGCCTTCTTCGACTTTAACTTTTCGAACATTCGACGGGCGAGGCCCTTTTTGTTGTCCTGTCGTCCGCGCGCCACCGCAAGGTCGCCATCCGGCACGTCAGAGGTGATCACAGAACCGCTCGCCGTCATGGCTTCATGGCCAATTGTGACAGGGGCCACGAGCATCGTGTTGGAGCCGATAAAGGCATCTTCGCCTACGGTTGTTTTGTGCTTGAAAACGCCATCATAATTGCAGGTGATCGTGCCGGCACCAACATTCGTCCGCGCGCCAATCTCAGCGTCACCGATGTAGGATAGGTGGTTCACCTTTGCGCCTTCAGCAAGAACAGCATTCTTAACTTCGACGAAATTTCCGACCTTCGCCGCTTCCTGAAGTTCTGCCCCGGGCCGAAGGCGCGCATATGGCCCGACCACGGCATCGCGCGACACATGACAGCCTTCTAGATGTGAGAACGCGCGGATCGTTGCGCCGCTTTCGACAGTCACTCCAGATGCGAAGACCACGTTCGGTTCGATGATTGCATCGCGCCCGACGACAGTGTCATGCGCAAAATAGACGGTCTCGGGCGCGGCCATGGCAACGCCGTCGTCCAACGCGGCTTGTCGCGCACGCGTTTGAAAAGCTGCTTCCGCCGCCACCAGTTCAGCGCGGCTGTTAATGCCCAAGGTTTCCGCCTCGTCACAGCGCACGACCGCCGTGGAAAGCCTGCGATCTCGGGCGATGCCAATGATGTCGGTGAGGTAGTATTCGCCCGCCGCATTGTCGTTTCCGACCGCTTCAATAAGCAAAAACAAAGTCTGCGCATCCGCCGCAACAACGCCGCTGTTGCATAACGTAATCGCCCTTTCTACCTCCGATGCATCCTTGAATTCCACAATCTTTTCAAGCGTATCGCCGTTCGTCACCAATCGGCCATATCGCGCCGGATCAGCGGCATCGAAGCCAAGAACAACTACATCCGTGCTCGCCTGTTTCTCTTGCAAGGCTTCCAGGGTCTCACTCGAAATAAACGGAGTATCCCCATAGAGAACGATAGCAGTGCCCTCGAAACCGTCTAGCACTTCTTTTGCTTGAGCCACCGCGTGGGCCGTTCCCAATTGCTCAGCTTGAACAACAACCTGCGCTTCTGGATTCCAATTCAGTGCGGCTTTCTCAACCGCCTCAGCCCCGTGGCCAGCAACCACGATGGTTCGCTCGGCATCAAGCGGGACGGCTGATTTCATCGCGTGAACCAACAACGGCGCCCCAGCAATAGGGTGCAAGACTTTCGGTAAATCCGATTTCATACGGGTGCCTTTGCCCGCTGCCAAAATAATAAGGGCTGTCGCCATGAAAGTTCTAAACCTTTTTCTTTTCTTGGCGTTTTACCGGAACGGGCACTGACCTCAAGCCTTTGGGGCTTCACTTCCGATTACGCATCGTTACAGAAGGGCATAAGGGAGAACGACACTTATGCGTACAGTGGTCTTTGATTTGGACGGCACTTTGGCTGATACCAGCGGTGATTTGATTGCCGCCGCCAATTCTTGTTTTCGTGGTCTTGGTTTGGGCGATGTCCTTGATCCTGTGAAAGATGCGGGAACCGCGCTGCGTGGCGGGCGTGCGATGTTGCGATTAGGATTTGAGAAGACGGGCAGTCACGGCGAAGATGAAGTGGATCGCCAGTATCCGATATTGCTTGAAGCATACGCGCGCGATTTGGATCGGCATACAGTGCTCTATCCCGGCGCGATGGAAGCGGTCCGGCAGTTGAAAGCGGACGGATATGTCGTCGCGATTTGTACGAATAAGCCCGAAGCCTTGGCCGAGGCACTTATGCGTCGTCTAGGCGTTCGAGAAGAGTTTGATGCGCTCCTAGGGGCAGATAGCTTGCCAGTTCGCAAACCCGATCCCACGCATCTGTTCGAAACCGCGAAACGCGCAGGCGGTGATCCGAAGCGCATGCTGCTCGTCGGCGACTCGGACACGGATCGCAATACTTCTGCGAATGCAGGGGTCCCTTCGATTTTGGTCACATTCGGACCGAGCGGTGAGGATATGGCGGCGCTGGAGCCAGAAGCGTTATTGGACGACTACGCCGACTTGCCACGGATTGTGAAAGACCTCATTGGTTAAGCACTATTCGGATCATCCGAAAAGAGGTGTTGGGCCACCCAATGCGGTGGAAACGTCAACGAGCAAAGGATTGACCAAAGCCAATCCAATCCCCAAGACTTTGGCCATGACGGAAGTTTTTACAGGCAGTTTCACGCAACAAGAGCCGATCCCCGAGGAAGGGATCGAAGCGGCGCTCGCTGTGATGCGCGGCGGCCGGTTGCACCGGTATAACGTCGCCGATGGCGAAATTGCGCAAACAGCTTTGCTGGAAGAAGAATTCGCTGCGAGTGTCGGGGCGAAGTATTGCCTCGCCGTCGCGTCTGGTGGCTACGCGATGGGGGCCGCTTTACGTGCGCTGGGCCTTGGGCCGGGGGGTAAGGTTTTGACTAATGCGTTCACGCTGGCGCCAGTGCCGGGCGCAATAGCAAGCGTCGGCGCGATCCCTGTTTTTGTGGGCGTCACGGAAAACCTCACCATCGATTTGGATGATTTGGCGGCTAAGGCGGATCAGGCCGACATCCTAATGCTCAGCCACATGCGTGGGCACCTTGCCGATATGGATGCTTTGATGGCGATCTGTGATGCGAATGGGGTTACTGTGATCGAGGATTGCGCGCATACCATGGGGGCCGCGTGGAACGGCGTTCCGTCAGGCCGCTACGGTAAAATCGGGTGTTATTCGACCCAAACATATAAACACGTGAACTCAGGCGAGGGCGGGTTTCTGGTGACTGACGATGCCGAGGTCATGGCCCGTGCGATTATGCTGTCCGGCAGCTACATGCTTTTCGAACGCCACCGCGCCGCACCGCCGTCTGAAGCATTCGCGCAAATCAAGTATGAAACGCCGAATGTCTCCGGTCGGATGGATAACCTGCGTGCCGCAATCCTACGCCCTCAGTTGCGCGATCTGGCGGCCCAAGCGGCGCGTTGGAACGAACGCTATCGCGTGATGGAGGAAGGGCTGACCGGAGTGTCTGGCCTCACACTGACTACACGCCCGGACAAAGAATACTTCGTTGCTTCATCTTTCCAGTTTCTGCTTTTGGATTGGGCAGATGAGGCCGTGAACGAAGTAATCACACGCTGCGCGAAACGCGGCGTCGAGCTGAAATGGTTTGGCGGGGCAGAACCTGCTGGATTTACCTCTCGCTATGACAGTTGGCGCTATGTTGAAGCTGATCGGATGCCAAAAACGGATCGCATCTTATCTGCTATCGTAGATATGCGTTTGCCTCTTACTTTCAGCTTGGAGGATTGCGCCCTCATTGCGCGGATCATTCGACAGGAGGTCGAAACAGTTTATCAAGCCAGCGCCTAACCTGCGTTGGCGAGGCAATTCCGCGCACTATCTGTTTGGTATGACAGATCGACCAGATATCTCCGACTGCGCTGACGCAGCAACCTTTCGCCAGTGGTATTACCTGAAAGAAGAGCTTGTCGCCTTCGCCCGTGATCATGGGTTTCAAAGCACGGGTGGCAAATTCGAGATTGCTGACCGGATCGCGTACTACTTAGATCATGGCGAAGCACCGCCACCAGCACCAAAAGCGCGCAAAGCGACTTCTACTTTTGACTGGCATTCTGGGGATTTGAGCGACGCAACTGTCATTACGGACAGCTACAAAAACACCCAGAACGTGCGGCGGTATTTCAAACGCCACATCGATGGTTTCGCTTTTTCGATACCCTTGATGGACTGGATGAAAGCAAACGCGGGGAAGACTCTTGCCGACGCTGTCGTCGAGGCAAAGCGGATCAAAGACGCCAAACGGAAAGGTGTAAAGCAGCCGGACCAACCTCACAATCAATACAACGCCTACACCCGTGCCTATTTTGCGGCCGTCGCGGATGGAACGCAGGAAGTGGTGCGGGCGCTTTGGGCGGAGCGGCGGAAGCGGCCGGGGCCATATGTATTTGACTTGAAAGACCTTGATCTTGTTCGAGCGCAGGAATGATCACGACAAAATGCTGGACAGCTTAGACGCCTTCCGATTAAAATGAACAAGTGTTCAATTAATTGAGAGACTCACCCAATGTTCCTGTCTTCCATGACGTTCGATCTTGGCGAAGAAACCAATGCGTTGCGGGATATGGTCCACGCTTGGGCGCAAGATCGGGTGAAACCACTGGCTGCTCAGATCGATAAGGACAACGAATTTCCCTCTGAGCTTTGGAAAGAGATGGGGGAGCTTGGTCTTCTTGGCGTGACTGTTGGCGAAGACTACGGCGGGGCGGGAATGTCCTATCTTGCTCACACCGTCGCCATCGAGGAAATTGCACGGGCCAGTGCATCGGTCAGCCTCAGCTACGGTGCGCATTCGAACCTTTGTGTCAATCAGATCAAACTGAACGGCTCAGAAGAGCAAAAGCAGAATTATCTGCCGCGCCTGATTTCGGGTGAGCATGTCGGGGCTTTGGCTATGTCAGAAGCCGGGGCAGGGTCGGACGTGGTTTCGATGTCGCTCAGAGCGGAAAAGCGGAATGATCATTACCGGTTGAACGGCAATAAGTACTGGATCACCAACGGGCCCGACGCGGATACATTGGTCGTTTACGCGAAATCCGATCCCGATGCGGGCTCCAAAGGGATCACGGCGTTTTTGATCGAGAAAGAGATGACGGGTTTCTCGACATCTGTGCATTTTGACAAGCTGGGGATGCGCGGATCGAACACAGCGGAGTTGATTTTCGAAGATGTCGAGGTGCCGTTTGAGAACGTCTTGGGCGAAGAAGGCAAAGGCGTTCGAGTACTGATGTCCGGCTTGGATTATGAACGTGTTGTTCTGGCTGGCATTGGCCTTGGCATAATGGCGGCCTGTCTGGATGAGGTCATGCCCTATATTTCCACCCGAAAACAGTTTGGAGAGCCGATCGGGAATTTCCAACTGATGCAGGGTAAAATCGCGGATATGTACACGGCGATGAATTCTGCGCGGGCTTATGTTTATGAGGTCGCGCGTGCGTGTGATGCTGGGACCGTGACGCGACAAGACGCGGCGGCGTGTTGTCTTTATGCGTCCGAAGAGGCGATGAAGCAGGCGCATCAAGCGGTGCAAGCGATGGGCGGTGCGGGGTTCCTGAATGACGCGCCGGTTGCAAGAATTTTCCGCGACGCCAAGCTGATGGAGATTGGGGCTGGCACCTCCGAAATTCGCCGTATGCTGGTCGGGCGCGAACTCATGGGGACAATGAGATGAAGTGGTCTGCCCTCGCGCTCGTGATGCTTGCGTCACCGGTTGTTGCAGAACAACATTTGGCCGAGTTACGTCAAAGCATCTTGTCTTGCGAAAGCCGAGACTGCGTTGGGGAGGCGGCGAGTTTTTGCATGGACAATACCGAAGGTGGCCAATCGACATTCGGGATGCAAAATTGCCTGATCCAAGAAATGCAGATCTGGGACGAATTGTTGAACGAGGCCTATGGAGACGCGCGAGCGACGGCAAAATCGTTGGATGCTGCTGATTTGGAAACCTTCCCTGAATATGCCGTGCGCGAAACGCAAGTCCGCGATGCGCAGCGCGCTTGGATCACGTACCGCGATGCAAATTGCGCAATGGACTATGGCCTTTGGGGCTCCGGTTCCATGCGTGTGATTTGGGGCGCCGAGTGTTTGCTACGAATGACCGCCGAACGCACATTCGAATTGCGCATCTATGCGGATGGTTTGAAATGAGAAGCTGGGTTCTGTTCATCCCATTCGCCGCGTTGGTCGTCCTGTCGGGCTATCTCGGCTATCAGATGGGCAAGGTTGCACCTCCCTCCGAAGGCGACGTCATCGCGCGCTGGGCGGAGAAATATGTCGCTTGGGCGGGCGGTGATGCGAAAGCCACCGATTGTTCTGCGACCCCTGGTCGGGGCGAGGTTTGGATGATCATAACCTGCGTCCCCGACGCGCCACAGCAATCGATAAGTTACCAAGTCAACCGCGCTGGCCAATTGGTTCAGCCGGGCGCAGGGCAATCAGGACCGGAGGCTTAATGTCACGCGAACAGCATTTAGAAGCCTTATCGCTCGTACAATCCGCTGCCAATGCAGCTGCTGCCGGTGGCGGTGAGAAATCTCGGGAACGCCATCTCAGCCGTGGCAAGATGCTACCCCGTGATCGTGTGGCGAACCTGTTGGATGCGGGATCGCCGTTCCTCGAAGTTGGTGCGACGGCGGCACATGGCATGTACGATGGCGCGGCTCCTTGTGCTGGCGTGGTCGCGGGCGTCGGGCGCGTCCATGGTCAAGAGGTCATGGTTGTTTGTAACGATGCAACAGTGAAGGGCGGCACCTACTATCCGATGACCGTCAAAAAGCACCTGCGCGCACAAGAGATTGCAGAGCAGTGCCGGTTGCCTTGCGTCTATTTGGTCGACAGCGGAGGCGCCAATCTGCCCAATCAGGATGAGGTGTTCCCGGACCGCGAACATTTCGGCCGCATCTTCTACAATCAGGCGCAAATGTCTGCCAAAGGCATCCCGCAGATTGCCACCGTAATGGGCTCTTGCACGGCGGGCGGGGCCTATGTGCCCGCAATGGCGGATGTCTCCATCATCGTGAAAGAGCAGGGGACGATCTTCCTGGCCGGTCCGCCGTTGGTCAAGGCCGCCACGGGTGAAGTTGTCAGTGCCGAAGATCTTGGCGGCGGCGACGTGCACACGCGCCTTTCCGGTGTCGCGGATTATCTGGCAGAGGATGACGCCCATGCGCTCGCCTTGGCGCGACAGGCGGTGGCCTCTTGTGCGTTGGATAAGGCGGTCTCACTAAAGCGTGAAACGCCGGAACTGCCCGCACTCGATCCTGACGGACTCATTGATGTCGTTCCAGCGGATCTCCGCACGCCCTATGACATTCGCGAAGTCATCAAGCGGATCGTCGATGGGTCTCGGTTTGATGAATTCAAGGCGCGTTTTGGGGAAACCCTTGTGACAGGGTTCGCCCATATCGAAGGGTGGCCTTGCGGGATAATTGCAAACAACGGCGTGCTGTTCTCAGAAGCCGCGCAAAAGGGCGCACATTTTATGGAACTGTGCAGTCAGCGCAAGATCCCTCTGATTTTCTTGCAGAATATCACTGGCTTTATGGTCGGTCAGAAGTACGAAAACGAAGGTATCGCGCGGCACGGAGCCAAGATGGTTACGGCTGTCGCCACGACAAAAGTGCCCAAGATCACTATGGTGGTTGGAGGTTCTTATGGGGCGGGCAACTACGGCATGGCCGGGCGCGCCTATTCTCCGAATTTCATGTGGTCATGGCCCACATCGCGCACGGCTGTGATGGGCGGGGAACAGGCGGCTGGCGTGCTTGCGACGGTGCGCCGAGACGCCATCGAGCGTAAAGGCGGGGATTGGAGTGCTGAGGACGAAGTAGCCTTCAAACAACCCACTATCGACATGTTTGAGGAACAGTCGCATCCGCTCTATGCCTCTGCCCGTCTTTGGGACGACGGCATCATCGACCCACGTAAAAGCCGCGAGGTGTTGGCTTTGTCATTATCCGCGTCATTGAACGCTCCAATAGAGGACACGCAGTTCGGCGTGTTCCGGATGTGACGGAGGTAACTTTATGAGTGAAGAAAATCAGTTGGAGGAGCGTTTGAATACGCTTTTTCAACAGGCGCGAGATTACGTCATCCATGAAGATGATTTGGTCGACCGTCGACTAAAGTGGGTGATCACAATCACAGGATTTCTGTTTGCGGCATATGGTGCGACTTGGATCGCTTGGCCTGACGAAGTTAAGTTAAACGGGCCGCTTCAAGGCGCGGAATACATTGCCCTTTCTCTGTGTATTGTTCGCATGACGTTAGCTATTTTTGGTTATGCGTCAGCAAGGATTGGGGCAATCAGTATCCAAGCTGCGCACCACGCAATTCGCGCGGTCACTCGAAAATATAACAATTTCATTATGATGAACCGGACTCAAATTCTGGAACAAAGATTGCAGGTTTGGCAGCTGATTGGTGACAGGTTGACCCACCTCCCAGGTTTCTACTCTTCTGCCTTCACACCTTTTGGTATTGCTGTTCTTTGGGCGATTACTTTTCAGATTGACTGCATCTTAATCTACATGATCTTGGTTGGCTCTTTTGACGAGACCCCGCTTTGGTTGACCATGTTTCTCGGGGTTTCAATTGTAGCGATGATTGCGGCAATCGTAGCGCCAATTGTCGAAGCGACGATGGCGATCAAAAAGTTGGAGTACTCTGGCCGCGCTAGCTGGCTCATTCACAAAGCAAAACTGGACAACAAGCATATCAGTAAGAGGCGACCTCTTTGGATCAGCGAACAATCGTTTCGGAAAAGCCTTCGCAGAAATACGAAGGGCGAATGAAATGGGATTGGAGGACTCGGTGTGTGATGATGTTTAATAAAATCCTGATCGCCAACAGGGGTGAAATCGCCTGTCGTGTCATCCAGACCGCAAAGAAGATGGGTGTAAAGACCGTTGCGGTCTATTCCGATGTGGATGCGGATGCCTTGCACGTCCGCCAAGCGGATGAAGCGGTGCGGCTCGGCCCTGCGCCTGTGGCGGAAAGCTACTTGCGCTGTGATCTGATCGTTCAGGCCGCACTTGATCGTGGGGCGGAGGCCATTCACCCCGGTTATGGCTTTCTGTCAGAAAACCCGGATTTCGTGGAGATGGTCGAAGCGGCTGGGCTGACGTTCATCGGGCCTTCGGCAGAGGCGATCCGCGCAATGGGATTGAAGGATGCGGCTAAGACTTTGATGGAAAAAGCTGGCGTTCCGGTGGTGCCGGGTTATCACGGGGCGGAGCAGGGCGCTGATCATTTGGCCCGGCAGGCGGAGTTGATCGGTTATCCGGTCTTGATCAAAGCCGTTGCTGGCGGTGGCGGCAAGGGGATGCGGTTGGTCGAAGCGGCTGGCGATTTTGCAGAAAGCTTGCAAAGTGCGCAGTCAGAGGCGCAGACGGCCTTTGGCAATGCCGATGTTCTGATCGAGAAATACATCACCGCCCCGCGTCATATCGAAGTGCAGGTCTTTGGCGACGGCACGGATGCCGTGCATCTTTATGAACGGGATTGTTCGCTGCAACGGCGGCACCAAAAGGTCATTGAAGAGGCTCCGGCTCCGGGTATGACCGAAGAGGTTCGCGCCGCCATGGGCAATGCGGCGGTGCGCGCGGCCACGGCGATTGGATATAAAGGTGCGGGCACTGTTGAATTCATCGTTGATGGATCAGACGGGCTGAAACCAGACGGGTTCTGGTTCATGGAGATGAACACCCGCCTGCAAGTCGAACACCCTGTGACCGAGGCGATTACAGGCGTTGATCTGGTCGAATGGCAATTGCGCGTTTGTTCGGGCGAGGCTTTGCCAATGGAACAGGCGGATATTCCTCTGAATGGTCATTCGTTCGAAGCACGGCTCTATGCAGAAGACGTTCCTGCGGGTTTCCTTCCTGCAATCGGTCACCTTGATCATCTGGCCTTCCCAACAGACGCGCGGATTGACAGCGGCGTTGAAACAGGCAGCGAGGTTTCCCCTTGGTACGACCCTATGATCGCTAAGATCACGGTTCACGACTCGGACCGATCTAGTGCTTTGGCAAGGCTGTCCAGCGCCTTGGAAGGCATCGAGATCGCAGGGACCGTCACGAACGTAGCGTTCCTACAACGGCTCGCCAAAGATGCGGATTTTGCCGCCGCTCGGATCGATACGGACTTGATTGCGCGGAAGGGTGAGGCACTTGTTGCTGGCGTCACTCCGACCGCTGAAGCCTTGGCATTGGCGGCACTCACCGCTTCGGGAATTGATCTTGAGGCCTCTATGATCGGTTTTTCGCTATGGGGTGATTATGAACAGGAAGTGGTCCTTTTGCATTGCGAAGATAGCTACACTGTTCGATATCGCTGCTCCTCAGGCGTGTTCTTTGCTCAAACGCCATTGGGCGACGCAGAGCTTACAGACGTTTCTGGTTCTCTCTGGTGCACGGGGAACAAGCTTCCACGCGCGCTACGGCACAGCTCCATGGTAACTGTATTCGGCGCAGAGCCGATCACCTTCGAAATCCCAGACCCGCTCGCACGCACCGCGACAAGCGCTGCTGAAAACGACGTCAAAGCCCCGATGCCCGGTTTGATTCAGGCCGTGGCGGTTCAAGCGGGTCAAACGGTAGCCGAAGGCGACCGCCTTCTGGTTCTCGAAGCGATGAAAATGGAGCATGTTTTAAAAGCCCCTCGCGATGGGATCGTACAGTCGGTTAACGTTAGCGAAGGTGATCAAGTCGTTGCTGGGTTCTTGATGGTCACGTTGGAGCCGCAGGAATGATCCGGCTGCACCATTGTCATCAAACACGCTCCATGCGGTCGCTTTGGCTACTCGAAGAACTGGGCATCGGTTTTGACCTGATTTGCTATGGCTTCGACGGCGCGATCAAGACGCCTGAGTATCTAACGCTTAATCCAGCGGGGCGGGTGCCCACACTAGAGATCGACGGTGACGTTCTGTTCGAAAGCGGAGCCATTGCAGAAGTACTGTGCGATCGCTTTTCACCTGATGGATTGGGGAGGTCTGTGGGCAACCCCGAACGGGCGCAGTGGCTTAATTGGCTGCACTACGCCGAAACTATCAGCCAGCACACCGCCGCATTGACGCAACAGCACATCATGCTGTTTGAGGATCATATGCGCAGCCCCGTGATTATGAAGATCGAAGCCAAGCGTTTGGCCAAAACCTTTGCCGCTGTTGATGCAACCCTTAAGGGTCAGGATTACCTTCTCAAAGACGGGTTTTCTGCTGCAGATATCGGTGTGGGGCAGGCGGTTTATATGGGGCAGCATTTTGTCGCTTTGGCTGACTTTCCGAACTTGTCCGTTTGGTTTGATCGGGTCACCGCGCGTCCTGCGTTCCAGCGCAGCCTAACGGACGGCGCGCCGCTTTATGCCAAAGATTTCTACCCGCCATGGACGGCTGCATGATGTCAGAGTTTGTGACGATACACGAAATGGGTCCGCGGGATGGGTTGCAAAATGAACCCGGCGCGATCTCGGTCGACGACAAAGTCGGCTTGGTGAACGCTCTAGCGGACGCGGGGCTTCGGCAGATCGAAGTCGGGTCTTTCGTAAGCCCGAAATGGGTGCCGCAAATGGCCGACACAGACAAAGTGACCGCGACTTTGCCCGCTTTGGATGGCGGCCAATACGACGTTCTAGTCCCCAATATGAAAGGTTGGGAAGGGTTTTCCCGTTCTTCACGGCAGGGAACCTACGGCATCGCGGTCTTCATTTCGGCTTCCGAAGGGTTCTCGCAGGCCAATTTGAATTGTTCCATCGCGGAAAGTGTCGAACGGCTGCGCCCGGTCGTCGATGTGGCTGTGGGTGCGGGCGTACCTGTCAGAGGTTACGTTTCCTGCGTCACGGATTGTCCGTTCGACGGACCGGTCGCGCCGGAGGCCGTGGCAGACGCAGCGGGAGTTCTGAGAGATTCGCATGACATGCCAATCTCGCTTGGAGATACGATTGGCAAAGGCACACCGGACCGCATAGGCGCAATGCTGGAAGCAGTGCTGCAAGCGGTGCCTGCGACCAATCTGGCTGGGCATTACCATGACACCAGCGGCAAAGCACTGGCAAACATCGATGTCTCACTCGCGCTGGGCCTCAGGCATTTCGACAGCGCGGTCGGCGGGCTAGGGGGCTGCCCATACGCACCGGGCGCACCCGGAAATGTCGCCACCGAGGCTGTTGTCGCGCATCTTCATGCCAAAGGCTATCAAACTGGCGTTGATCCTGAACGGCTTCGCCACGCTGCTCTCTTGGCTCAAACCATAAAAAGGAACGCCCGTGAAAACGCTCAGACTTGAAACGGATGGCCGAGGTGTCGCGACGCTGTCGCTCTCGCGGTCAGAAAAGCACAACGCCATGTCGGCGGAGATGATCGAAGATTTGCAAAGGGCTGCCGAGTCTCTTGCCGCTGATCTCGATGTGCGTGTTGTCGTTTTGGCTGGTGACGGGCCCACGTTCTGCGCGGGGGGCGATCTGCGCTGGATGGAGGTCATGGTGAAAGCGGCTCCTGCCAAGCGGCGGGAGGGCGCGATTTTTCTGGCCAAAATGCTCCACACCCTCAACACCTTGCCAAAGCCTGTCATCGGGCGTTGCCATGGCAATGCCTTCGGCGGCGGTGTTGGGCTATTGTCGGTCTGCGACGTCGCCATTGGGGTGGGGGGCAAAAAATTGGGTCTGACCGAAACGCGGCTTGGTTTGGTTCCGGCCACGATTGGGCCCTATGTGGTTGCTCGGATGGGCGAGGCTAAAGCGCGGCGTGTGTTTATGTCATCGCGGATTTTCAGTTCCGAAGAAGCCGTGGAATTGAACCTGCTAGCGCGGGTTGTGTCAGAAGCGCAGCTTAACGAGGCTGTGGAGGCGGAGGTCGCCCCTTATCTTGAATGCGCGCCCGGCGCGGTGGCCAATGCCAAAGCGCTGGCCCGCCGGCTTGGACCGGTGATCGACGACGCCGTGATTGAGATGAGCGCGCAGACCTTGGTGGATCAATGGGAAGCGGGCGAAGCGGTGAAGGGAATCGAGGCCTTTTTTGCGAAAGAAAAAGCGCCTTGGGCGTCCATGCGTTAAGAACTTGCGTCGGAGGTTGAAACCGTTGCAGTTGGCTCGAAACTGATAGAGTCGAAATAGGCGCTTGTTGTTGTAGCTGGCTCCACAACTCCAGGCCAAACCGCGATTGAGGGATCGACGGCCCAGATATTCGCGAACAGATGACTTGGGATCGAGGGGAGTGGACCATCGTTTGCCGATGCTTCGAAAACCAACGCGTCATTGACGTACCATCTGATCCCTTCCGGGAGCCACTCGAAAGCAAAATCGTTCACGCTTTCAGAAGCGTCAAAGCCCAAGGGTATGAAATGGTTCGTTAATTCCCCGTCGACAAACCAAGCGACATGCAGCCGTGTGGGGTCTTTGCCGAGTATCTCAATGTCGATTTCGTCGTGGCGCGTCCCGTAGTGCGGCCCCGTATAAGTGAAAAAGCCGGTCACAACGTCGTCTCCCTTGCCGGCCCGAAAGCGGGATCTGTAAATGCCATAGTGATGCGTTTCTAAGCTGCGGATCGATGCGCCAACAAACCTGTTCAGACCGTCGTGGGGCGATAGCTTTAACCGCAGGCCATTGTCGGCAACGGCTTGAGAGCTGCGCCAATCTGTATCGAAAGCCGGATGGATGAAATCATATTCAGCGACATGCCAAAGATTGCGATCAAGCGTCTCAAAACGATCTAGCAGAGGCTCTGCTTGAAGACTGTATGCCAACAAAACACTTGCGATAAGACCTGCCCTCACAATCCCTACCTCCTGTTAACCAGTTAATCGTTAACACTTTGTTAACTAATAGCTGGCGCGAAGCAGGTCATTGCATTTTGGGATTCGTGGTTAACGCCGAACCGGAACCAGCCCATTTTTGGGGTCAAAATGCCCCATCAAAATGCGCTCAGATTGGCCGAAGTCCCGTTGACCCTTGGCAATGGCGCGGGTAGATAGCCTGTAGCCAAGCCAAAGGGCGCAGCCAGCGCCACCAGGGAAAGGACCATCCTTTGCAAGAGATGCTCAGCGAATACCTCCCCATCATGATCTTTCTGGGGCTCGCCATCGCCCTCGGACTGATCCTTATTCTTGCCGCTGCGATTGTTGCCGTGCGCAACCCTGATCCGGAAAAAGTGTCTGCTTATGAATGCGGATTTAACGCGTTTGACGACGCGCGGATGAAGTTCGACGTGCGGTTCTACCTCGTCTCGATCCTCTTCATCATCTTCGACCTTGAAGTCGCCTTCCTCTTCCCTTGGGCCGTGGCCTTCAAAGACATTTCTATGGTCGGGTTCTGGTCGATGATGGTGTTCTTGGGCGTCTTGACCGTGGGCTTTGCCTACGAATGGAAAAAGGGAGCGCTGGAATGGGAGTGATGACCGGAACTCAGGTCGGCGCTGATAAAGAAGCAGCCACCAGCGCGTTGAATGCGGAGTTGCAGGACAAGGGTTTCCTTGTGACCTCAACCGCTGACATGATTAACTGGGCGCGCACCGGATCGCTGCATTGGATGACCTTTGGTCTGGCCTGTTGCGCGGTCGAGATGATCCACACCTCGATGCCGCGCTACGATCTTGAACGGTTTGGCACAGCTCCGCGTGCGTCCCCGCGCCAGTCTGATCTGATGATCGTGGCTGGAACGCTGACCAACAAAATGGCGCCCGCGCTGCGGAAGGTCTACGACCAGATGCCCGAACCGCGGTACGTGATCTCCATGGGCTCTTGCGCCAATGGCGGTGGGTACTACCACTACAGCTATTCCGTTGTACGCGGCTGCGATCGCATTGTGCCGGTTGACGTCTACGTGCCCGGCTGCCCGCCAACGGCAGAGGCGCTGCTGTATGGCATCCTCCAGCTGCAGCGCAAAATCCGCCGGACAGGGACGATCGTGCGATGACCGCGCGCTTGAAAGGACACAACGATGAGTGAAGCCCTCGAACAGCTTGGCGCGTATCTTGAGCTGAAGCGCGCGGATTGTGTGGTGTCTTGGGAAGTCGCGATTGGTGAATTGAACGTCACCGTCGCCTTGGCCAACCTTGTCAGCTTTGTTGAGTTCCTCAAAAAAGACGGCAACTGCCAATTCTCGAGTTTGGTGGACATCACGGCCGTTGACTATCCAAGCCGCGCCAAGCGGTTTGACGTCGTCTATCATTTCCTTTCGATGTACCAGAACCAGCGCATCCGCTTGCGCGTTGAGGTGCGGGAAGAGGATATGGTGCCGTCGATTATCTCCGTGCACCCGTCCGCCAATTGGTTTGAGCGCGAAGTCTTCGACATGTTCGGCATCCTCTTTTCTGGACACCCAGATCTCCGCCGCATCCTGACCGATTACGGCTTCCGCGGATATCCGCTGCGCAAGGATTTCCCGACAACGGGCTACACCGAAGTGCGCTATGATGAAGTGCAAAAGCGGGTGGTTTATGAGCCGGTGTCGCTGGTTCAAGAATACCGTCAGTTTGATTTCATGAGCCCTTGGGAAGGGGCGGAGTACATCATGCCGGGCGATGAGAAGGCTGAGGAGAAGGCGGGGTAATGGATCAACCATTCACACAGGTCTTCAATGCGGCGACAAGTTGGACGCTCGCTGGCCTGATTTTCTTGCTCGTATGCGTTTTTCCTGCGCGAGTAATTCAGAAACGACATGGTTACTCAAATTGGGTTTTGGCTTGGGTCTTGGTAGCGTTGGCTTTCCTAATCGCGTCCCAATTCGTTGTATTGATTGCATTTGCGTTTGTGCCGGTCCTTGTTCCGCTCGTGCTCCTTTGGGCCTTTGCATTGAGCACACCTAAGATGACTTCGGAGGCTTCCTCATGATGGACGGCGATATCCGCACCAACACCTATGATGACGGCTCCACGGACGCGCTGACGGGCGAACAGAAGATCCGCAACTTCAACATCAACTTCGGCCCGCAACACCCTGCAGCGCACGGGGTTTTGCGCCTTGTTCTCGAACTCGATGGCGAGATTGTCGAACGCTGTGACCCGCATATTGGCCTGCTGCATCGTGGCACCGAAAAGCTGATGGAAAGCCGCACCTACCTGCAAAACCTGCCGTATTTCGACCGCCTCGACTATGTGGCGCCGATGAATCAGGAGCATGCGTGGTGTCTGGCCATCGAACGGCTGACAGGCACTGAAGTGCCGCGCCGCGCGTCGCTGATCCGCGTGCTCTATTGCGAAATTGGGCGCGTGTTGAACCACCTTTTGAACGTGACCACGCAGGCGCTCGACGTTGGCGCGCTAACCCCGCCGCTTTGGGGCTTTGAAGAGCGTGAAAAGCTGATGGTGTTCTACGAACGTGCCTGCGGCGCACGTCTCCACGCAGCCTATTTTCGCCCCGGTGGTGTGCATCAGGATTTGCCCGATCAGTTGGTCGAAGACATTGATCAATGGGCGATTGAATTCCCCAAGGTCCTCGATGACATAGACGGGCTACTGACCGAAAACCGAATTTTCAAGCAGCGCAATGCCGACATTGGCATCATCAGCGAAGAAGACATCCAAAACTGGGGCTTCTCTGGCGTGATGGTGCGCGGCTCTGGCTTTGCATGGGATTTGCGCCGCGCGCAGACTTATGAATGCTACGACGAATTTGACTTCCAAATCCCTGTTGGCAAGAACGGCGATTGCTATGATCGCTACCTTTGCCGCATGGAAGAGATGCGCCAATCGACCTCCATCATCCGTCAGGCCTGCGAAAAGCTGCGCCATGAAAAGGGGGATGTGATGGCCCGTGGTAAGATGACGCCACCCACACGTGGCGACATGAAAACCTCGATGGAGGCGCTGATCCATCACTTCAAGCTTTACACCGAAGGGTTCCACGTGCCTGCCGGAGAAGTCTACGCCGCCGTCGAAGCGCCAAAGGGCGAATTCGGCGTCTACCTTGTGGCGGATGGCACAAACAAACCGTATCGCGCGAAACTGCGCGCACCTGGCTATCTGCATTTGCAAGCCATGGACCATGTGGCCACGGGCCACCAACTAGCCGACGTCGCCGCAATTATCGGTACAATGGACGTCGTATTTGGGGAGATCGACAGATGATGAAACAGATTGCTTTGGTATCCGGCTTTGCCGCTTTGTCCGCCTGTTCTGGTGGCTTGGAAGTCCCGGACCTGAGAGGCGCTGGAGAAGGCCTCTTTGGCAGCGGTTCCGACGCGGCCGTTGAAGACGCAGCGCCAGCCTTGACCGCGAAAGAGCGCTTGGTTGCTGCCGTTGAAGCTCAGGGCTGTGTCATTGATCCGACGACGATCAATGCTGTTCTGGCCAGCGCGCAGTTGAGCACGGATGATTTGCAAACAGTTGTCCCAGAGCTTGAAGCCGAAGGTCGCATCGTTGGCGCGGGCGAAACCGCGCTTCGGATTGTCTCAGCGAACTGTCCGGCGGTCTAATTTTCCGACACGATGAAGATTGTTCGGATCATAGGGTATGTCATCGGCTTTGGTCTTCTGGCTTTTGGCGCGTGGTTTCTTATCGCGCCCGAAGCTGCTTTGGCAGAGACGTCGCACCGCCTGGATACGCTACCTTACGTGATGGGCGGACGTTATGCGTTTTTTGGCGCCATGCTGATCGGTGCGCTCTATCACGGAGATCCCACTGTCACTGCCTATCTCTTGGCAGGGTTTGCGGGGCTCGGATTCTTCGACGCGATCCTTTATGCGTCTTTTGATCCTTGGCCACATCTCATCGTCGGGGTTCTAAGCCTCGCTGCCAGTTTGTTCTTCTTCCAACATCGAAAGTCTGCAGCCTAATGCTTCGTCGTTTGTATCATGACCAACCTGACGTTTTCGCGTTCACACCCGCCAACAAAGCTTGGGCAGAAGGGCAGATCACGAAATATCCAGAAGGCCGACAAGCCTCCGCGGTGATCCCTTTGCTCTGGCGTGCGCAAGAGCAGGAAGGCTGGCTGACGCGACCCGCGATCGAACACGTCGCAGAGATGTTGGACATGGCCTATATCCGCGTGCTTGAGGTGGCGTCGTTCTATTTCATGTTCCAACTGCAGCCGGTTGGGTCCGTTGCGCATATCCAGATTTGCGGGACACTGTCTTGCATGATTTGTGGGGCGGAAGACTTGGTCGCTGTCTGCAAAGAAAAGATCGCGGCGAAGCCACATACGCTATCCGAAGATGGGAAGTTCAGCTGGGAAGAAGTTGAATGCCTTGGATCCTGCGCAAATGCGCCAATGGCTCAGATCGGCAAGGATTATTATGAAGATTTGACAACCGCGAAGTTGGGTGAACTCATTGATGAAATGGCGGCTGGTCGGGTGCCAACACCGGGTCCTCAGAATGGTCGCTACGCTGCCGAGCCTTTGAAGGGCCTCACATCGCTAACGGAATATGACAGCGGCAAAACGCAATATAACGCGAGTGTTCAACTGGCGACGGACTTGGGCGACACGATCAAACGGATTGATGGGACAGAGGTGCCGCTGTTAACGCCGTGGATTGCCAAAGCATCGAAACCCGCAGCTAAGAAACCGGCAACTAAGAAGGCACCGGTAAAGGCCGCTGCTCCTAAACCAGCTGCAAAGAAACTGGCCGCAAAGGCGAAAGGGCCAACCAAACCTCGGACAATGAAAGCCCCACGCAAAGCAGGCGCAGATGATCTCAAATTGATCTCTGGTGTAGGGCCAAAGTTAGAGCAAACGCTGAATGAATTGGGCTTTTGGCATTTTGATCAGATCGCCAAATGGACCAAGGCAGAGATTGAATGGGTCGATGACCGGCTCAAATTCAAAGGCCGGATTACTCGTGACAAATGGATCGCGCAGGCCAAGAAACTTGCCAAATAATTAGACAGAGAGGCCACAGTTTGTGGCCTTTCTCGCGTTTGGCGGCAAAAAACTTATAATTTCCCTCACAATTGCGCTAATACCACGCGCAAGTGGCACAAATAGTCCACGCAATAATTGATGGGTTCCGGCGGTGCCGACCCAGGGGAGATTGAAGAATATGAAAGATACAGCACCTAAGAGTTCTGGTATCGCGGCAGTTGCGACGTTGTTTGGACTCGTTGCAGCTGGCATTTCGTGGGTCGCACTCGGATTTTCGATTGTGGGCGCGATCATTGTCGGTGTCATCGTCGCATTGCTTATCATTTTGGTCCTGTCATTGGGATGGCGTGAACCGCAAGAAGGCCCGCAAGGTGTGCGCGATCTAAGCCCTGCCAAGGCAGAAGATGCACCCGCGCCACAACCAGCAGCGGCTGCACCTGCTGCGACAGCAACTGCGCCTGTTGCAGAGCCAGAACCTGCCCCCGCGCCGGAACCCGCGCCGGCACCAAAAGCAGAGGAAAAGCCTAAGGCCGCTGCAAAACCCAAAGCTGCCGCAAAGCCAAAGCGCCCACCTGTTGCCCCAGACGGCAAGCCAGAAATGTTGAAGAAAGCGCGTGCTGGCGGCGCTGACGATCTCAAGCAGATCAAAGGTGTTGGACCAAAGCTCGAAAAAATGCTCAACACGATGGGCGTCTATCACTTTGATCAGGTTGCCGGATGGCGCGCGAAAGAAGTGAAGTGGGTTGATGAAAATCTTGAGGGTTTCAAAGGCCGCGTATCGCGCGACGAGTGGGTCAAACAGGCCAAGGTTCTGGCAAAAGGTGGTACCACCGAATTTTCCAAGAAAGTGAAGAAGGGCGACGTTTACTAAGCCGAGCTTTTCAGGCAAAGATTGCCCTGTTCGCCAACCGGCGGGCAGGGCTTTTCTTTTGAGGGTTCCATGACCGACAACCACACGCCAGAAACACAAAAAGAAGGTCGGACAATCGCCATTACCATAGCGATTGCAGGGCTTCTGAGCATTTTGGCGCCAAACATCGTTGAGACACTTGGTCTGGAGCCACGGTACGAAATTCTGCTCTATCTATTTTCTTTAGCTGCGTTCTTTTGGGCACTGGTGGTGACGTGGAAGCTGTGGCAAAAGACACGAAGCAAATGAAGACCCTCGTAGCCAAAAGGGACCGCTGACCGATGCTTAAGGATCAGGATCGCATTTTCACCAATCTCTATGGGATGCATGATCGCACGTTAAAAGGTGCGCAACAGCGCGGTCATTGGGACGGGACTGACAAGCTGATCAAAAAGGGTCGCGATTGGATCATTGATGAGATGAAGGCCTCTGGTCTGCGCGGTCGCGGCGGGGCGGGCTTCCCGACAGGGCTTAAGTGGTCCTTCATGCCGAAGGAAAGCGATGGTCGTCCAGCCTACCTTGTGGTGAACGCCGACGAATCCGAACCCGGCACATGTAAAGACCGTGAGATCATGCGTCACGATCCGCACACGTTGATCGAAGGCTGCTTGATCGCCTCTTTCGCGATGAATGCGAATGCCTGCTACATCTACATTCGCGGTGAATACATCCGCGAAAAAGAAGCGCTGCAAGCAGCAATTGACGAGGCTTATGAAGCGGGTTTGGTGGGTAAGAACGCCGCAAAATCCGGTTGGGATTTTGACATCTACCTGCACCACGGGGCGGGTGCCTATATCTGCGGTGAGGAAACAGCGCTGCTGGAAAGCCTTGAAGGCAAAAAAGGTATGCCTCGGATGAAGCCGCCGTTTCCGGCTGGGGCGGGCCTTTATGGCTGTCCGACGACTGTGAACAACGTTGAATCTATTGCGGTTGTGCCTACGATCCTGCGTCGTGGTGCAAGCTGGTTTGCAGGCATGGGTCGGCAAAACAACGCGGGCACCAAGCTCTTTGCGATCTCAGGTCACGTGAACAACCCATGTGTGGTTGAAGAAGAGATGTCGATCTCTTTCGAAGAGCTGATCGAAAAGCACTGTGGCGGCATCCGTGGTGGCTGGGACAATCTAAAAGCTGTGATCCCCGGTGGGTCGTCCGTGCCGTGTGTGCGCGGCGAACACATGAAAGACGCGATCATGGATTTCGATTATCTTCGCGGCGAACTCGGCTCCGGCCTCGGGACGGCAGCGGTGATCGTGATGGACGAAAGCGTCGATATTATCAAAGCGATTTGGCGGCTGTCGAAATTCTATAAGCACGAAAGCTGCGGCCAGTGTACGCCGTGCCGTGAAGGCACAGGCTGGATGATGCGCGTGATGGATCGTTTGGTGCGCGGTGAGGCAGAGGTCGAAGAAATCGACATGCTGTTTGACGTGACCAAACAGGTCGAAGGTCACACGATCTGCGCCTTGGGCGATGCGGCTGCGTGGCCAATTCAAGGATTGATCAAAAACTTCCGTGATGAGATCGAAGATCGGATCAAGCACAAGCGCGTTGCGGTGGCAGCGGAGTGAGGTCAGGTTTTCTGACATCAATCTTTATTTTTGGCCTTTGCGCCTGTGACGTCGCCCCTTGACCGGTATTACTTGAACAAAGCTCAATAGAAACTGGTGAAGAGGGCTATCAGTTCTTTATTGATACTACCATCGCAGAAATAATTGCGGAAAGTGTTTCGGAAAATTGCCGAGAGTTGATTTTCGATACTGGGTTGCGCGATGAGTACCGAAGTTTCTTCTATTCTGAACTTGAACGCCTTTCAGCCGAAGATCCTCGTGTTTTCGACGAAATAATGGGACGTTTGGGGTTCCCCATTCGAGCTCGGGATGTGGCTGATTTGGATGTTGAGGATCTACAGAACTTCTCAGTTGATCGAGATTTCTTTATTACTAATCCTGGGCTGACTGCTGATGTTGGAACGCGCGCGATAGGAATAGTTTTTCGCACGGGTCTCGAATACACCTGCGAAGACGGTGAGCGAGAGATTGCGCAGCAGACTCGAGCTGGTTCATTTTTGTTCCGAGAAGCCGTGCCAATTGCTCTAGAATAAAATCAAATGGAGATGCGTGAATGTCAAAAATTCTAAAGATGAGTTTCATTCTAGCCCTCGCCGTCGGCTGCTCGCCTTCTCAGAACTCCATCGACCTTTCCACACCTGCCGTTCAAAATATCCTGTCTCAGCCGTTCCCAGAATACGCTGCCAAGTTGCGGATCGCACAGCAAATCGCTGCGTCCTGTGATCGTTACGATTTCAACATGGATATGCAGGTCGCGCTGAGCGCCGCGCGCCCCGACACAGCCAATGGTCGTTTGATCGAATTCCGTCAGGTTCGCGGGGTCGAACTTGCAAAGGATGTTGAAACAAGGTCTTTCCAAGCGAAACATGGCGTCGTGGTTGGCGTCGATAACCTCTGTGCCGCAGGAGATCGGGAAGTTGCAGAACAAACCGGTATCAGCGCATTTCTTCAGGCGAGTTGATGCATCTGGCGGAGTTCAACTTCGGGACGCTAAAGCATCCATTTGATGATCCACGGATTGCAGACTTTCAGAACAACATTGATCGGGTGAACGCCGTCGCCGAACGTAGCCTGGGCTTCGTTTGGAGATTGTCGGACGAAGACATGGAAAGCGTTCAAGAGGATCAAGAAGGGCCTTTGGCTTTGCGACCCAACACCGCGTCGACGCTCTCAGTTTGGACCGATGCGCAATCGCTTTTTCATTTTGTCGAAAAAACACTTCATGCGCAATTTATGCGGCGTGCTCATGAGTGGTTCGTGCCAGACGATCGTGGGCATCTGGTGATGTGGTGGATTGAAGAGGGCCATAAACCGACCGTCGCAGATGCGCTTCAACGATGGACGCTCCTGCAATCACAAGGGCCGGGCGAGCATGGTTTCGGTGCCGCTGAACTTGCGACTTTGATCAATGGTTCGAGCGCCAGAGTGAGTTAGGGAGCCATCTATTGCATCTTGCTGAACTCAACATTGGCCGCTTAATTGCCCCGACCGACGATCCGCGCGTTGCGGAGTTTATGAACAACCTCGATCGCGTGAATGGGCTGGGTAAACGTATGCCCGGTTTCGTTTGGATGATGGAAGGGTCGGGTGAGCCAGGAACTGGAAACACGGATGTCAAAATCGACGGTGATCCGCAATTCGTGTCAAACCTGACGGTTTGGAAGAATTTGGAAAGCCTTGAAACATTCGTCTACAACACTCTCCACTCAAAATTCATGGACCGCAAAGCAGAATGGTTTGAGGTTTTGGGTAAACAACACTTCGTCATGTGGCGGGTTGAAGAAGGGCATCGTCCCAGTTTGGAGGAAGCTTTACAGAAGCTTGCCTACCGAGAAACACATGGCGACAGCGATGTCGCCTTCGGCTGGGATTGGTTGCGCTCTCAAAAGGGTTGAACCCCACAATTGGCGGTCTCGCGCGCACCCAAACCAAATGATATTGAATAATACGGTTAGTTTGGACACATCTATTGGCATAAGTTCCCCCGAAAGAGGTCCCTATGTCTCGTTTATTTATTGTTTCGATTGTCTCCATGATCAGTCTCGTCGCGCTGTCAGGAAGCCTTCAGGCGAAACCTGAGTTGCGCGAAGTGGCGCATGTCCGCAACGGGATCATTACCGTAGGAATCGCTTATGAGATTAGCCAGAAATGCGGATCGATCAGCCCACGGTATATTCGGGGTTTGAATTTTCTAGAGGGCCTCAAAGGTCACGCTCGAAATCTCGGCTACACGAACCGCGAAATTGACGACTACATCAATGATTCCAATGAAAAAAATCGCTTAGAGGCCTTGGGGCGGTCGATGATGGCTGACATGGGAATCGTTGAGGGCGAAGAGGCCACTTATTGCGCCGTTGGTCGCGCGGAGATTGAGGCCGGCTCCGGGATTGGACGCCTTCTGCGTTAGGCTTAGATTTTCGATCAAAAAATCGTCGTTCTGACTGGTATCGGTAGGCTGGCTGCGTTAGAAACCCCGCAGCACAGCCGCCCGTCCATTTGGGCGTGGCACGCCAGGGAACAAAAGGCACGCCAATGTCGGATCTACGTAAAGTCGTTATCGATGGAAACGAAGTTGAAGTCGATGGGGCGATGACGCTCATTCAAGCCTGTGAAGAGGCGGGGATTGAGATCCCAAGGTTCTGTTATCACGAACGTCTTTCGATCGCCGGTAACTGCCGCATGTGTCTGGTCGAGGTTGTCGGCGGGCCGCCAAAACCGGCTGCGTCCTGTGCGATGCAGGTGCGTGATTTGCGCCCCGGTCCCGAAGGCCAGCCGCCAGTTGTGAAAACCAATTCGCCGATGGTCAAAAAGGCCCGTGAAGGGGTGATGGAGTTTTTTCTGATCAATCACCCGCTGGACTGCCCGATTTGCGATCAAGGTGGGGAGTGTGATCTGCAAGACCAAGCCATGGCTTACGGCGTCGATTTCAGCCGGTTCCGCGAACCAAAGCGCGCCGTTGACGACCTCGATCTTGGGCCATTGGTTGAAACCCATATGACGCGCTGCATTTCTTGCACGCGCTGTGTGCGCTTTACGACTGAGGTGGCCGGCATCACGCAGATGGGCCAAACTGGTCGTGGCGAGGATGCTGAGATCACCAGTTATTTGGGCGAAACGCTCGATAGCAATCTGCAGGGCAACATCATCGATTTGTGCCCTGTTGGCGCGCTGGTTTCGAAGCCTTATGCTTTCACCGCACGCCCTTGGGAGTTGAGCAAAACAGAATCCATCGACGTAATGGATGCGCTCGGCTCTAACATTCGGATCGATACAAAAGGTCGCGAGGTGATGCGCTTCCTGCCGCGCAACCACGACGGTGTGAATGAGGAATGGATTTCCGACAAGACGCGCTTTGTTTGGGACGGCCTGCGCCGCCAACGTTTGGACACGCCTTACATCCGCGAAAACGGTAAGCTGCGCAAAGCAAGCTGGCCAGAGGCGTTGTCAGCAGCAGCCGCTGCCATGAAAGGCAAAAAGGTTGCTGGTTTGGTCGGTGATCTGGCGTCCGTCGAAAGCGCATATGCTCTGAAGCAACTGGTCGAAGATCTGGGCGGCAACGTCGAATGCCGTACCGATGGTGCAAAGCTGCCGGAGGGAAATCGCTTTGGCTATGTCGGCAACGCGGCCATCGAAGATATCGACGAGGCCGAAGCGATCATGCTGATCGGCTGTAACCCTCGGACTGAGGCTCCGGTCTTGAACGCACGCATTCGCAAGGCTTGGACGCGCGGTGCCAATGTCGGTGTCATCGGGCCTAAAGTTGATCTGACGTATGATCACAGCGATTTAGGCGATAAGCCAGAGGTGATCACGGAGCTATTAAGTCGCGATCATTCGGCCGTTCTTGAAAAGCCATCTCTCATCATCATCGGGCAGGGCGCTTTGTGCCGCACCGATGGTGAAGCGATCCTTGGCATCGCGATCAAGCTTGCGGAAAGCACCGGGTCGAAACTCATGGTGCTTCACACTGCTGCTGGCCGCGTTGGTGCGATGGATGTTGGCGCCGTCACCGAAGGCGGTGTGATGCAGGCGCTCGATGGGGCTGAGGTGATCTACAACCTTGGTGCGGATGAGGGCGATATCACTGGTGATGCGTTCAAAATCTACCAAGGCTCACACGGCGATCGCGGTGCGCATGGTGCGGATATCATCTTGCCCGCTGCCGCCTACACCGAAGAAAACGGCTTGTTCGTGAACACGGAAGGCCGCCCGCAGCTTGCCATGCGCGCAGGTTTCGCACCTGGTGAGGCCAAGGAAAACTGGGCGATCCTGCGGGCTTTGTCCGCTGAATTGGACGCGACCTTGCCGTTCGATAGTCTAGCCCAACTTCGGAGCGCTCTTATTGAAGCGCACCCACATTTGGGAGCGATCGATGAGGTTGCTGAAAACGAGTGGGCCTCTGTCAAGGCAGGCAAGGTGAACAAAGCGGCGTTCAAATACGCTGTGGAAGAATTCTATCTGACCAATCCAATTGCGCGGGCCTCCCAACTGATGGGTGAACTGGCGGCAAATGCGAAGGCGCGCAGCACTGCGCCGATGGCAGCAGAGTAGGGATGCGCGCGATGGTCTTGCCGTTACTTGCCGCCGCAGCTTGTACCGCATCTGATGCGCCGCGCGCATTTGGTCCGTCTTATGATGGGATTGAGGCGCAGGCCTTGGACGACACGATCATCAATATCCGCGCGACGGTTTCGGGGGATGCGTCAGCCGACGACGCGATCCAATACGCCGAATGCGCTGTCGCACAATTCGCGTTGTTCAATGGATCATCTTTTGCGCGGCAACTGCGCACGACAGTTGAGACAACAGGCGACGTTTTGGTCGCTGACTCTGCTTACACCATTTCCGAAGACGTGCCCGCTGGGGTGCGCAAGATGGACGCCGAAGTGGTCATGGCCGCATGTCGCGATGCTGGAATACCGACGGTGTAGGGGACTGATATGGTTGAATTCTTCACTCAGACCAACACAGGGATCGTCCTGCTGACACTCGGGCAGTGTTTGTTGGTCCTCATCCCGTTGCTGATCTCTCTGGCGTTCTTGATGTACGCGGACCGGAAGATTTGGGCCGCGGTGCAGATGCGCAAAGGGCCCAACATCGTTGGCCCATTTGGCTTGCTGCAATCCTTCGCTGACTTCCTAAAGTACATTGTCAAGGAAATCGTTGTCCCAGCGGGGGCCGACAAGGCGGTGTTCTTTCTCGCCCCTATGATTTCCTTCGTTCTGGCCGTCGTCGCCTGGTCGGTGATCCCATTCAACGATGGTTGGGTCTTGTCCGACATCAATGTCGCCATCCTCTTTGTCTTCGCGGTCTCCTCTTTGGAGGTTTACGGTGTGATCATGGGCGGGTGGGCGTCGAACTCGAAATACCCATTCCTTGGATCGCTGCGGTCTGCCGCTCAGATGATTTCCTACGAGGTATCCTTGGGCCTGATCATCATCGGTGTGATCATCTCCACCGGTTCGATGAACTTCGGCGCGATTGTCGCTGCTCAGGACACAGGCGCGGGCATCTTTGGCTGGTATTGGGTCGCACACTTCCCGATGTTGTTCCTCTTCTTTATCAGCGCCTTAGCAGAAACCAACCGCCCGCCGTTCGACCTGCCAGAAGCTGAATCCGAACTGGTTGCGGGCTATCAGGTTGAATATTCTTCCACGCCCTTCCTCTTGTTCATGATCGGGGAATTGATGGCCGTGGTACTGATGTGCGCGCTTGTCTCGCTCTTGTTCCTTGGTGGCTGGCTATCCCCAGTTGGCTTCTTACCCGATGGCATCTTCTGGATGGTGATCAAGATGGCGGCGTGTTTCTTCGTCTTCTCGATGGTGAAAGCAATCACACCGCGCTACCGCTACGACCAACTGATGCGCATCGGTTGGAAGGTGTTCCTGCCAATGTCGCTCGCATGGGTCGTGCTCGTGTCGTTCCTTGCAAAATTCGAAGTCGCCGGTTCCATGTGGGCCCGCTGGACGTTGGGAGGCTGATATGGGGGAGGCGTATGTAGACGACGAAACTTGGATAACCACTTTGAAGGCTGCGCGTGATCAAGCTGTGGTTGCCTGTGAAGTTAGGGAAGAGGCTTTCCAAAATTTTGACGACGCTTCTTCCGAGAATCCGCAGATTAGGTGGATAAACGATCCATGTGAAATCGTCGTTTCACTCAATCGATCAATAGATAGCCACATTTCTGAAAAGTGACGGACGGAGATCAGTAATGGACTACAACCGCGCTGCCAAATATTTCCTGCTGACGGATGTGTGGAAAGGTTTCGGCCTTGGGGTGAAGTATTTCTTCAAGCCAAAGGCGACCGTGAATTACCCACATGAAAAGGGGCCGCTGTCCCCGCGTTTCCGGGGCGAACACGCATTGCGCCGCTATCCCAACGGTGAAGAGCGTTGTATTGCCTGTAAGCTTTGTGAAGCCGTTTGCCCTGCTCAGGCGATCACCATTGATGCCGAACCACGCGATGATGGATCGCGACGGACCACGCGCTATGACATCGACATGACGAAATGCATCTATTGCGGTTTCTGTCAGGAAGCCTGCCCTGTGGATGCGATTGTCGAAGGGCCGAACTTTGAGTTCTCGACCGAGACCCGCGAAGAGCTTTTCTACGACAAGGAGAAACTGCTTTCGAACGGCGACCGCTGGGAAGCGGAGATCGCGCGCAACTTGGAAATGGATGCGCCTTACCGATGACCGATAACCCTTTCGAAGCCATGATGAAACTCTCCCAAGACTGGGCCAAGCAAATGGCGCCTGCCATGGAGACGTTCACCCCTAAGGGTTTCGAAGAGATGTTCCCAACCATGTCCAAAGACATGATGGAACAGTTCATGGGGAAGGGGATCAGCCCAGAGGGCCTCGATGCCAAAACACGCCTGCTTTTGACGCTGCAAGGCCTGACGATCCACGGCGCACAGGCAGAGGCGCAAATCCGTCTGACCGTGCGCCACCTGATCGAAGCCGAAGCAACCGAACAAGAAATCGCAGAGACCATCGGTCTAGCTGCGATGTTTGGCGGCGTGCCCGCGATGACAAAGGCGATGGAGATCGCCAATGACGTTCTGAACAAGGACAAAACGACATGACAGTCTTTGCCTTCACCTTTTACCTTTTTGCCATCGCGACCGTCGCGGGCGGGTTGATGACAGTGATCAGCCGCAATCCGGTGCACTCGGTCCTCTGGCTCATTCTCGCGTTTCTATCGTCTGCGGGGCTCTTTGTGACTCTGGGGGCGGAGTTCGTCGCGATGCTTTTGATCATCGTCTACGTTGGCGCGGTCGCGGTGCTGTTCCTCTTCGTTGTGATGATGCTCGATGTGGATTTCGCGGAACTCAAGGCAGAAATGACGAAATACCTGCCTTTGGGTTTGCTGATCGGCGTCGTCGTGCTGATGCAATTGGCGCTGGCCTTTGGCGTCTGGGGTTTTGCCGACGCGGCGGAGACGAATATCGCAGCGCCTGTGGGTGACGAACAAAACACAGCGGCGCTCGGCTTACTGATCTACGACAAATACATCATCCTCTTCCAACTCGCAGGCCTGATCCTGCTGGTCGCCATGATTGGCGCCATCGTTCTGACCCTGCGCCACCGTGTGGACATCAAGCGCCAGAACATCGTGGCCCAGATGCACCGTGATCCGGCGAAAGCGATGGAGTTGAAGGATGTGAAACCGGGGCAGGGGCTTTAAGAATGATCGGACTTGAACATTACCTGACGGTCGCTGCGGCGCTTTTTGTCATCGGCATTTTTGGGCTTTTCCTGAACCGGAAGAACGTCATCATCCTGTTGATGAGCATCGAATTGATGCTGCTAGCGGTGAACATCAACTTCGTCGCCTTTTCCGCGTATCTGGGCGATCTAGTGGGGCAGGTCTTCACGCTCTTCGTGCTAACCGTTGCCGCGGCGGAGGCCGCCATCGGCCTCGCCATTCTTGTTTGTTTCTTCCGCAACCGCGGCACCATCGACGTTGAAGACGTCAACGTGATGAAGGGTTAAGACTATGGAAACCATCATCCTCTTCGCCCCACTCGTCGGCGCGCTGCTTTGCGGGTTTGGCTGGAAGTTCATCGGGGAAACCACGGCACAGTGGGTGGCGACGAGCCTTTTGTTCCTCGCCGCGATCCTGTCTTGGATCGTGTTCCTGACCTTCGACGGCACCACCGAAAGCATCACGATCCTGCGATGGATTGAATCCGGTACACTCAGCACCGATTGGGCCATTCGGATGGACCGATTGACCGCGATCATGTTGATCGTGATCACCACTGTCTCAGCCCTCGTGCACCTTTATTCCTTTGGCTATATGGCGCATGACGACCATTTCGCTAAAGGGGTCAGCTACCGGCCACGCTTCTTTGCCTATCTGTCGTTCTTCACCTTTGCGATGCTGATGCTGGTGACGTCGGACAACTTGATCCAGATGTTCTTTGGTTGGGAAGGCGTGGGCGTCGCGTCTTACTTATTGATCGGCTTCTACTACAAGAAACCCTCCGCCAACGCGGCAGCGATCAAAGCATTTGTCGTCAACCGTGTGGGCGACTTTGGCTTCGCACTTGGCATCTTTGGCATCTACTGGGTGACCGACAGCGTGAAGTTTGAAGACATCTTCGCTATGACGCCGCAACTGGCAGAGATGACGATGCCGTTCCTCTGGGCGGAATGGAATGTCGCCAACTTGCTGGCATTCCTTCTGTTTGTTGGCGCGATGGGTAAGTCTGCGCAGTTGCTGCTCCACACGTGGCTACCAGACGCGATGGAAGGGCCAACACCTGTGTCCGCGTTGATCCACGCAGCAACCATGGTGACGGCTGGCGTGTTCCTCGTCTGCCGTATGTCGCCGCTTTATGAATACGCGCCAGAGACGCAGCAATTCATCGTCTTCCTTGGGGCAACAACAGCCTTCTTCGCTGCCACCGTGGGCTTGGTGCAAAACGACATCAAACGCGTCATCGCCTATTCAACCTGTTCACAGCTTGGCTACATGTTCGTGGCCGCTGGCGTGGGTGTCTATTCGGTCGCGATGTTCCACCTGCTGACACACGCGTTCTTCAAGGCGATGTTGTTCCTCGGCGCGGGCTCTGTGATCCACGGCATGCACCATGAACAAGACATGCGGAACTATGGCGGTCTGAAAGACAAGATGCCCTATACCTTCTGGGCAATGATGATCGGCACGCTTGCCATCACCGGCGTAGGTATCCCGCTTCTATATATCGGTTTCCCTATTGGCTTCGCGGGCTTCGTTTCAAAAGACGCAATCATCGAAAGCGCCTTTGCCGCGGATGCGGGATATGCCTTCTGGATGCTCGTTGTCGCGGCCTTCATGACAAGCTTCTACAGCTGGCGCCTGATGTTCCTGACATTCTACGGCGAACCGCGCGGTGACAAGCACACGCATGAACACGCCCACGAAAGCCCCGGTACGATGCTAACGCCTTTGGCGGTGCTCTCCGTCGGTGCGATCTTCTCTGGTATGGTTTTCTATGGTCCGTTCTTCGGATCGGATGAGAAAGTCGGCAAGTTCTTTGGCTATATCGAAGCCACCGAAAAAACCGAAGACACAGCCATGGGCTTTAGCCTAATTGCACCGGCTTACGCCGCGGGTGAGGAAACAGACGATCACTCCGATGATGGTGGCAAAGAAACACCAATCCAGCAGCCGGGCGAGGGCGCGATTTATCATAACCCCGACAACCACGTTCTGCATGATGCGCATTACGTGCCAAACTGGGTGAAGTTGAGCCCCTTCATCGTCATGGTCGCAGGCTTTGCGCTGGCTTGGCTGATGTATATCCGCCGACCAGACCTTCCGGCGAAACTCGCGGAACAACAGCGCCCGCTCTACAACTTCCTGCTCAACAAATGGTACTTTGACGAGCTTTATGATTTCGTCTTTGTGCGCCCTGCAATCGCTATCGGGAACTTCCTCTGGAAACGCGGCGATATGGGCGTGATTGACGGCGGCATCAATGGCTTGGCCATGGGCGTTGTTCCGTTCTTCACGCGTCTTCTGGGCCGCATGCAGTCCGGCTATATCTTTACTTACGCCTTCGCGATGGTGATCGGCATTGCTGTTCTCCTGACATGGGTCTCTCTGAGCGGAGGAGCCAACTGATGGGCAACCTTCTTTCTCTCACCACCTTTATTCCGCTGCTCGGTGCATTGATCCTTGCGATCTTCCTCCGTGGGGACGACGCGGCAGCACAGCGCAACGCGAAATGGGTGGCTTTGGCGACGACCATCGCGACTTTCGTTGTCTCGCTCTTCATTCTGTTTGAGTTCAACCCGCAAGACACTGGCTTCCAGATGGTGGAAGAGCGAGAGTGGCTCCTTGGCCTGAAATACAAAATGGGTGTGGACGGGATTTCGATCCTCTTTGTCATGCTGACGACCTTCTTGATGCCGATCGTGATTGGCGCATGTTGGGACGTAAAGGTTCGGGTTAAGGAATACATGATCGCCTTCCTGTTCCTTGAAACACTGATGCTAGGCGTCTTCATGGCGCTTGATCTGGTGCTCTTTTACCTCTTTTTCGAAGCAGGCCTGATCCCGATGTTCCTGATCATCGGTATCTGGGGTGGCGCGAACCGGATTTACGCGTCTTTCAAATTCTTCCTCTACACCTTCCTCGGTTCGGTTTTGATGCTCGTGGCTATGGTCGCGATGTATGTGGACGCCGGTACCACAGATATCGAAACCTTGCTGACGCACAGCTTCGGGTCCGAGACATTTAGCCTCTTGGGTATTCAGATCATCGGCGGCGCACAGACACTGATGTGGTTGGCGTTCTTTGCGTCCTTCGCGGTGAAAATGCCCATGTGGCCGGTCCACACATGGTTGCCAGACGCGCACGTTCAGGCCCCGACCGCGGGTTCCGTTGTTCTGGCGGCAATCCTGTTGAAAATGGGCGGCTATGGCTTCCTGCGCTTCTCGCTGCCGATGTTCCCCGTGGGGTCAGAGGTGATGGGGCCGCTTGTCCTGTGGCTCTCTGCGATTGCGATTGTCTACACCTCGCTGGTGGCGCTGGTGCAGGAAGACATGAAAAAGCTGATCGCCTATTCGTCCGTCGCCCACATGGGATACGTCACCATGGGTATCTTTGCGGTGAACCAGCAAGGTATCGACGGCGCGATCTTCCAGATGCTGAGCCACGGGTTCATTTCCGGCGCGCTCTTCCTCTGCGTTGGTGTGATCTACGACCGAATGCACACGCGAGAAATTGATGCCTACGGCGGTCTGGTGAACCGGATGCCAGCATACGCGCTGATCTTCTGTTTCTTCACGATGGCCAACGTCGGCTTGCCGGGCACATCCGGCTTTGTCGGTGAATTCCTGACTTTGATGGGTGTCTTCCAGGTCAATACCTGGGTGGCCATGGTTGCGACCACGGGTGTGATCCTGTCTGCGGCTTATGCGCTTTGGCTCTACCGTCGCGTTGTGATGGGTGATCTGATCAAGGAAAGCCTCAAAACGATCAAGGATATCACACCACGCGAGCGCTGGTTGTTCACGCCGCTTGTGGCGATGACCCTTTTGCTTGGCGTTTACCCAAGCCTCGTGACCGATATTATTGGCCCGTCTGTTGAGGCCTTAATTGGACAATATGACACGGCAACCGCGGCATTTGACGCGGCCAACCAGTACGCACAGAATTAAGGAGCGGCCCTGATGCTATCCGCTGATATTCAAACCATCATGCCAGAGCTGGTTCTGTCGATCTATGCGATAGTCGGTTTGATGGGCGCTGTTTATACCGTCAAGGACGGCGCCGCAGGTCTGCTGACTTGGGGCACGGCGGGCGTCTTCATACTGCTCGCTGTCTGGATCGGGATCAACGGCGATGGGTCGACAACAGCCTTTGGTGGTATGTTTGTCGATGACGCCTTCGCCCGATTTGCAAAGATCGTGATCCTCGTGTCCGCCGCCGTCGTTCTGTTGATGTCAGAAGGCTATATGCAGCAGCGCGGGCTGTTGAAGTTCGAATACCCGCTTCTTGTCGCACTCGCGGTAGTTGGCATGATGGTTATGGTCTCTGCTGGCGATCTGATGGTTCTCTATATGGGCCTCGAGCTGCAATCCTTGTCGCTCTACGTCGTCGCATCCCTGCGTCGTGACAGCGTGAAATCAACCGAAGCCGGTTTGAAGTATTTCGTCCTTGGCGCGCTATCGTCCGGTTTGCTGCTCTATGGTGCGTCTTTGGTCTATGGCTACACCGGTACAACGCTCTTCTCTGGCATCATCGCCACGGTAGAGCAGGGCGTTTCGCTCGGCCTTCTCTTCGGCATCGTGTTCCTTCTGGCGGGTTTCGCGTTCAAAATCTCCGCCGCTCCCTTCCACATGTGGACACCCGATGTTTACGAAGGCTCGCCCACTCCGGTGACAGCTTTCTTCGCTACCGCGCCGAAAATGGCGGCGATGGCGCTCTTCGCGCGCGTTGTTCATGACGCGTTTGGTGGGATTGTTGGCGATTGGCAGCAGATCGTTGCGTTCCTCTCCGTCGTGTCCATGTTCCTTGGCGCGATCGCGGCGATTGGACAGCGCGACATCAAACGCTTGATGGCCTATTCCTCTATCGCGCATATGGGCTTTGCCTTGATGGGCTTAGCGGCTGGCACAGCGCTCGGCGTACAGGCGATGCTGGTCTATATGGCGATCTACGTGACGATGAACGTCGGCACCTTCGCTTTGATCTTAACGATGGAAAAAGATGGGCGGCCTGTCACAGATATCTACGCCCTTAAGCAATACTCCAAAACGCAGCCTTTGATGGCCTTGGTGATGCTGTGCTTGATGTTCAGCCTCGCAGGTGTCCCGCCGCTTTTGGGGTTCTTCGGTAAGTTCTACGTGTTGCAAGCCGCCTATGACGCTGGTCTTGGTTGGCTGGCCGTTGCAGGTGTGATCGCATCCGTCATCGGTGCCTTCTACTACATCCGCATTGTGTACTTCATGTACTTTGGCGAGGATACAGAAGCGCTGGATGGCAGCCCTGCACCAGTGCTTTGGCTGACGGCGGTTGCATGTGGGGCCATCGTCGCGGTGGCTTGGGTGCCGGGGATCAACCTCTTTGGTGTTGATCCCTTTGCGGCGACCGCAGCGGCTGCATTGGTCAAGTGATTGAAGGGGGGACGACGCTTTGACCCCCGACAAACACCCCAACTGGCCTGAGGGCCACCGTTGTATTGTTCTAGATACCGTCGATAGCACAATGGCAGAGGCGGCGCGGCGTGCGAGTGATTTGCACTACCCTACATGGATCATGGCGCGCGAACAGACCGACGCGCGGGGCAGACGCGGGCGCCCTTGGGAAAACCCAAAGGGCAATCTATCTGCGACCTTGCTGATGAAGCCTCTCTGTACCGCTCAAGCAGCGGCGCAACGCTCTTTCGTGGCGGCGAACGCGCTACTGGAGGCTTTGTCTCTCTACATCGACCGGCGGAGAATTTCTCTCAAATGGCCGAATGACGTGTTGATCAACGGTGGTAAGGCAGCTGGTATATTGCTGGAAAGCAGCGGGCGCGGGCCATTTGTCGATTGGTTGTCCGTTGGGATTGGCGTGAACTTGTCTTATGCACCTGTGGTTGAGGAGGCTGTATTTGCCCCTGTCAGCGTGGCCGGAGAAGGGGGAGAGCCCGTGCCGCCTGGAGAGTTTCTGGTGACTTTGGCGAATGCTTTTGCGACGCAAGAGAAAAAGCTCGACGCCATGGGCTTTACGCGCATTCGCGAGGATTGGCTGAAACATGCTGCACGCCTCGGCGATACGATCACAGCGCGCACCACAACTGAAACAATCGAAGGGTTGTTCGATACCATCGATAAGGATGGGAACCTCGTTTTGATCACTGCCAAAGGGCCACGCTCAATTCCAGCGGCGGATGTGTATTTCTGACGTTCGGTTAGCCTAGCGAAACTTGCGCTTTCGCCAAAACCCGCTATCCCTTCGCCACCTGAATAAACTCGAGAGATCGCTATGCTCCTCGCAATCGACTGCGGCAACACCAATACCGTGTTCTCCATCTGGAATGGGGAAGAGTTCATCGCGCAATGGCGCACGGCGACCGAGTGGCAGCGCACGGCGGATCAATACTATGTCTGGCTCTCCACACTGATGAAAATTCAGAACATTGATGTTGAGATCGACGAAGTGATCGTCAGTTCGACCGTGCCGCGCGTTGTGTTCAATTTACGGGTTCTGTCTGACCGTTACTTCAACACCCGTCCGCTTGTCGTCGGGAAGCCTGAATGCGCATTGCCAGCCCCGCCGCGCGTCGATGAAGGCACGCAAGTCGGGCCAGACAGGCTCGTCAACGCGGCCGGTGCCTTTGATCGTCACGGCGGTGATCTGATCGTTGTGGATTTTGGTACAGCCACCACCTTCGATGTCGTGGCATCCGATGGTGCTTATGTCGGAGGTGTCATCGCCCCGGGTGTCAATCTCAGCTTAGAGGCACTCCATGCCGCCGCCGCCGCGCTTCCGCATGTGGACATAAGCAAACCGCAAAAGGTTGTTGGAACCAACACCGTCGAATGTATGCAATCCGGCGTCTTCTGGGGCTATATCGGCCTTGTCCGCGAGATTTGCGATCGGATCAAAGCCGAACGTGGCGTTCCGATGAAAGTCATCTCTACCGGCGGCCTCGCCCCCTTGTTTCAGCAGTCCGCAACGCTATTTGACGCATTCGACGAAGACCTCACGATCCACGGCCTGACCGTGATCCATAAATTCAATAAGGACCTTTCATGACATCTCGCCTGATTTACTTGCCGCTTGGCGGCGCTGGCGAAATTGGCATGAATGCTTACGTCTACGGCTACGGGCCGAAAGACGCCGAGCGTTTGATTGTCGTGGATCTGGGTGTGACCTTTCCTGATATGGATGGCACCCCAGGCGTTGATCTGATCCTGCCGGACATTTCATGGCTGGAAGAACGCAAAGCGATGATCGATGGCATCTTCATAACCCACGCGCATGAAGATCACGTGGGCGCGGTTGGTCACTATTGGGAACGTCTCGGTGCGCCGGTTTATGCGCGTAAGTTCACCGCGAACATCGCCGCGAGAAAGTTGGAAGAACACGGCCACCCTGACGGCGTTCTGACCGTGGTGGGCCCTTATCCCGAAACACGAGACGTCGGCCCCTTCAAAGTGTCCTTTGTCCCGATCAGTCATTCGATCCCTGAAAGTTCCGGTCTGATCATCGATACGCCAGAGGGCAGGGTGATCCATTCTGGTGATTTCAAGATCGACAAAACGCCCGTGGTCGGTGAAGCCTTTGACGAAAGCCTTTGGGCTGAAATCGCGAAGGATGGCGTCAAAGCGCTGGTCTGCGACAGCACCAACATTTTCTTTAAAGCCGAAGGCAGGTCAGAGGCCTCCATCGCGGGGGAGGTTGAAGAGCTGATGCGCGATGCACCGGGGATGGTCGTCGCGACAACCTTTGCCTCCAACATCGCCCGCCTAAAGACACTCGCAGTGGCGGCTGACAAAGCGGGGCGGTCAGTGTGCCTGCTTGGCCGTGCGATGCGCAGGATGGTGGAAGCGGCGACGGAAACGGGCCTGCTCAAAGATTTCCCGTCTATGGTCTCCCCCGAAGATGCCCAGAACATCCCGCGCGAACATCTGCTACTCTTGGTGACAGGTTCACAAGGCGAACGTCGCGCGGCATCGGCCCAATTGGCCAACGGCAAATATCTTGGACTGACGATGAAAGAAGGCGATACGTTCCTCTTCTCCTCCAAAACCATCCCTGGCAACGAACGCGGCGTGATCCGGATCATGAACCAGTTCTCAGAGATGGGCGTGGATGTGGTCGAAGATGATACCCGCTATCACGTCTCTGGCCACGCCAATCGCCCTGATTTGGAGCGGATGCACGAGATCATCCAGCCGCAAATCCTTGTTCCGATGCATGGTGAACATCGCCATCTGCGGGAACATGTGAAGATTGGAAATTCCAAAGGGTTGACCGGTATCGTCGCTGTGAATGGGATGATGATTGATCTGTCTGGCAACGCTCCGACGGTCGCCGAATACATCGAAACGGGGCGGACATACCTCGACGGAACGGTTCAAATTGGAGCACTTGACGGCATTGTCCGCGAGCGCATCAAAATGGCGCTCAATGGCCATGTCATCGTGACATTGATCGTGGATGAGAATGACGAACCTTTGGGCGAACCTTGGGTTGAGGTTGTAGGGCTGGCCGAGACAGGCACGTCTAACGCCGCTTTGGTCGAAGTTCTGGAAGAAGACCTTGGTCAGTTCCTGATGCGCGCTGAGGGTAAAACTTTGCGGGACGATGTGAAATTGGAGAAAGAACTTCGCTCGATAGCGCGGCGGACGACCCAAGCGGAGATTGGGAAGAAGCCTGAGGTGGCAGTGATTGTCAGTCGGTTGGGCTAAACCCAAGCTGCAACTGCTTCCCAGAGAACCCAAAAGCTTAGGAATATCCAAGTGCCTACTATGACCCAGTAGAGTTTTGGATGTGTTCGCTTGCTGACCGTTTCAATGAAGTCGACCTGACCGGACTTTAGGGCTGGCCACGTCCAAACTAAGAAAAGGACGCCCCAAAGACTTGAAACTCGAATGCGACAGCCAGCCAAACGCACAAGACGCCAAAGAGGGCTTTCCAAGGTGTAGTTCCAGTCGACACGCGAGGTTGTTCGTCCTCGGAAGCGTCTTCCCGAATAAGAAAATGAGCCCCTTGTTGGTCGGCAACCATCACACGGCCTTGGCCAATGGCGGAGAAGATGGTTCCCTCGGTTGACGTAATTTGCGCCAGAGAGTGATCAGAGGACGCAACGCTAAAGCATGGCATCCAATAGCTAAATTTGCCGCGTATGCTCGAAGGGACTTCTTCTATGTGCGCTATAACTTTGCCGTCTGGGTGGACAAGTTCGTAAACGGGCCAATCTGACCCTGTTGTCTCAAGTGTCGTCCAACCAAACATGTCTTCATAGAACGCGGAAACTAGCTTAAAGTCAGAGACATGGTGATAGCGATCGACAACGGAACCGGCTCCGGAAACCGCAGTGATCTCGGGACCTTCATAAAGCGTGAATCCGGCCCCGGAGGGATCACGAACTAGCGCGACGCGAGCATCGTCGCCGAATGACTGCGGTTCAACTTCGATAATGACGTCTGAATGGCCGCGCGCTTTTTCTACGGAAGCGTCAAGGTCCGCAACATGGACATAAGACATCCAAAAGGATGGCATATCGATCTTGGCTAGGAAGTCAGGCATCGGAAAAATAGCCGCTGCGGTGTCATCGCCGACCAAAGCAAAGTCATAAGCAGCGTCGCCGGAAAAGGACCAACCGAAGATCTTCGAATAGTCCGATCTTGCGGCCGCCATGTCGTAGGTTGAAAGGTCCGTCCAGACGAAATGCCCGTAAGCCATTTTGACGCCTTAACCCTTTCCACGCTCCGCAAAGCTCATCGCCAAGAATCCCGGCACATCGTCCCCTACGCCCACAACGGTATTGGCCGGTTCATTCCGACTACGCCCGCGACCCCCGCGCTCACGCTTCGGCCTTTCAGCAGGTTTCTCAGAACTTTCAGGCGCGGCTTCAACCTTTGGCGCTTCGTCCTTCTTTCTAATGCGGCCCTTGCTCTGCTTTGGCTTGTCGTCCTGAGCCTTCTCTTTCGGAGGCTCCGGCTTCATTGGGCTTTCCACGCGAGGGATTTCCAACTTCACCAGACGTTCAACATCGGCAAAGTTCTTTTCGTCTCGTGGCACGCAAATCATCATTGCCGTGCCCTTGCGCCCCGCGCGACCCGTGCGGCCAATGCGGTGCACATAGTCTTCTGCGTGGCTGGGCACATCAAAGTTGAACACGTGGCTCACGTTTGGGATGTCCAATCCACGGGCGGCCACATCTGAAGCGACCAAGAACCTAATGGAGCCATCGCGGAACCCATCCAGTGTTTTCATCCGTTGGGTCTGATCGAGATCGCCATGGATGGGGGAGGCGTTATAGCCGTATTTTTTCAAGGATTTCGCGCAGATATCAACGTCCGTCTTGCGATTGCAGAAGATGATCGCGTTTGTGCAGTCGTCCCCTTCGGCATCGATCAGCGCCCGAAGTAATTTCCGCTTTTCCGTGCCTTCGCGATCTTTGCGAGAGGCTTTGAACATTACCACGCCCTGCTTGATGTTTTCCGAGGTCGTGGCCGCGCGCGCAACTTCGACTTTCACAGGTGCAGAGAGGAAAGTATTGGTGATCCGCTCAATCTCTGGCGCCATAGTGGCGGAAAAAAACAGAGTCTGGCGGGTGAATGGTGTCTTTTTGAAGATTTCCTCGATGTCAGGGATGAACCCCATATCAAGCATGCGGTCGGCTTCATCGACAACCATGACTTTGACGTCAGATAAGATCAATTTGCCCCGTTCAAAGTGATCCAAAAGACGGCCCGGCGTCGCGATCAGAACGTCGACGCCACGGTCGATGAGCGCATCTTGGTCTTTGAAGCTGACCCCACCGATCAAAAGCGCTTTGGTCAGTTTGGTGTATTTCGCATAGGTGTCGAAGTTTTCTGCCACCTGCGCGGCCAGCTCTCGGGTTGGAGCCAACACCAAAGACCGCGGCATCCGCGCCCGTGCGCGGCCACGGTTTAGGAGCGTTATCATAGGCAGCGTGAAACTGGCTGTCTTGCCTGTCCCCGTCTGCGCAATGCCCAGAACGTCTTTGCCCTCACAAGCGGGCGGAATGGCCCCGGCTTGGATCGGCGTCGGCTCGGTATAACCGGCCTCTTCAATGGCTTTTAGAACTTTAGTATGAAGCGGAAGATCCGTGAATTTTATCATTACTATCCAAATACTTACAGCGAACGGTTGCCGTAGTTTTTGGGACGCAGCTACCAACGCGTCCCTGCGTCGGGCGATAGACGTATTCCACCGCTGGCGGTTGCCTAAACGAAACGCGAGTTCGGGTCAAGAATGCCCTTATTCCGCAGGGATTTAGGTGTGGTTTCCGTCACGCTTTGCTGATTTTATGATCGCTCAATGCCTACGTGCTGAACGGACTTGCATGTAGCAGTGGCTTATAGCCTGCCGACAACACCTTCACCAAGGAAGGCGGAGTCAGAACCTCGACCTTGCCTTCAGGTACTGTTTCGCTCGGGCCGTATCCTTTAACAGAAAAAGGTCGAACCAGCCTGTCTGCAACCAAATAGATTTTCCCACCATACCGATACATCGCGCCACTCGGCAAAGCCTTCGCCTCCGCCAAATGTGTCTTCTGAGACCGCGATCGGGGTTCGACCCGTTCCGCGTGGAGCACCTGATCCATTTGTTTTGCGCCCACGTCGCCCCCAAAGGCATCGTGCCAAGCTTGTTTGAACGCCTGATACGCCTCCCGCCTGCAATACCCGCAGGGCCTGTGTCCTGCGGCAAGGGCCGTGGCTTCATCTAAAAAGAACAATTCCGTCCACTTTCGGCCCGACATCACGTCGCGCTTGCGCCCTTGCCAGTCCAAAACACAACAAATCCAAGCGTGATGGCTCCAGCGTTTGGTCGAGAGCTGCTTATCCGGACCGTGAATAATTCCACGATTGCCGGTCAAAGTTCCGCGCGCATCGATTGCAACGATTTCGCCGGTTGGTAAAGCGCGGTTTTGAAGCGGCATGGGAAACTCCTCTCTGCCGCATCAGGCTACATCAAATGCCGGATCAGACCATCATTTCCTTGGTCGAGGACAGCGTGACATCGGGATAATCCCGCTCCACACGATCAATATCCCACTGCAAGCGCGTCAGATAGACAACGTCGCCGTCGTTATCCTCCGCGATATGCTGTTTATTTGCGGCGGCGAATTTGTCGACGGCGTCTTTGCCCCCATGAACCCAACGAGCAGAAGTAAATTGCGACGCTTCAAACCGAACGGGCAGGCCATATTCCATCTCAATTCGGCTGGCGAGGACTTCGAACTGCAAGGCGCCCACAACGCCAACGATGAAACCCGACCCGAAAGTTGGCTTGAAGACTTTCGCAGCCCCTTCTTCGGCAAACTGCATCAGTGCTTTTTCAAGGTGCTTCGCTTTCAACGGATCACCCGCACGGCAGGTCTGCAAAAGTTCTGGGGCAAACGAGGGGATGCCTGTTACACGCACCGTTTCGCCCTCGGTCAACGTATCTCCGATCCGCAGCTGACCGTGGTTCGGAATACCGATGATATCGCCAGCCCAAGCCTCCTCAGCCAACTCTCGGTCAGAGGCGAGGAAGAGCACGGGGTTAGAAACCGCCATTGGTTTCTTCGTTCGAACGTGCGTCAGCTTCATGCCACGTTTGAAATGGCCGGATGCCAACCGCAGGAACGCCACGCGGTCGCGGTGTTTCGGGTCCATGTTCGCCTGAACTTTGAACACAAACCCAGCCACAGATTTCTCTTCCGGCGCGATCTTGCGCGGTTCTGCCGATTGGATCTGCGGTTCCGGTCCATAGGTGCCGATCCCGTCCATCAGTTCTTTCACCCCGAACGAGTTGATTGCCGACCCAAACCAAATCGGCGTCATCGACCCATTCAATAACGCCTCAGGATCGAGCGGCGGCAAAAGCTCTTTCGCCATCTCGATCTCTTCAAGGAACTTGCCCAGCAAATCAGCCGGAACATGTTCCGCCAGTTTGGGATCATCCAGCCCGTTGATCTCAACGCTTTCTGCCACCTTGTTACGGTCCGCGCGATCCATCAACTCCAAGCGGTCTCGAAGGATGTCGTAAGTCCCGATGAAATCGCGCCCCACACCAATTGGCCAAGAGGCTGGTGTCACGTCAATCGCAAGGTTTTCCTGAATTTCGTCAATGATCTCAAACGTATCGCGGCTTTCGCGGTCCATCTTGTTACAGAAGGTCAGGATCGGTAGGTCGCGCAGGCGGCAGACTTCAAAGAGTTTCTGCGTCTGGCTTTCGACACCTTTCGCGCCGTCAATCACCATCACGGCCGCGTCCACCGCTGTCAGCGTCCGATAGGTGTCTTCGGAAAAGTCAGAGTGACCGGGCGTGTCGACCAGATTGAAGCGATAATTCTCAAAATCAAACGACATGGCAGAGGCGCTGACCGAAATGCCCCTGTCCTTTTCCATCTGCATAAAGTCAGATCGCGTCCGCCGCGCTTCGCCTTTCGCACGCACCTGTCCCGCCATCTGGATTGCACCACCATAAAGGAGGAACTTTTCCGTCAAGGTCGTCTTGCCCGCATCTGGGTGCGAAATGATCGCAAAGGTCCGGCGGCGGGCGATTTCGGCTGGAAGGTCAGGTCGATTTGTCATGGCGCTCGTTTAGGCGGGTTTCGGGTCAATCGCAATCGCTGCGTTTGGGGCTGCGGCTTCAAAGTGAAGTTAGGAAAGAATTAACCAAGCAAAACCAAGATGGCTCTATGTTTGGTCGCTCCGATCTTGCCCTTGTCATTGCCGTGGTTTCCATGTCCGCTTGTGGCGGATCTTCGACTTCTGGCGATGTTGATCCGATTGAGGCGCAACCCCCCGAAGTGGTCACAGGCCGATTTGATGTGCCGCAGTCCGGTACTGCGCGGTACTCAGGGTTCATGAACCTGAATTTGCCAAACGGCGCAATCCGCGAAACGGCGACCGGTAATCTATCACTCTCTGTCGATTTCTCGGCCTCAAGCGATCAGGTCACAGGGCAGGCCCGGGGATTTTCTATCCCCAGCAGCGGTAGCCTGACGGGCACCATCTTTGTCACAGCCGGCAATCTTGAGGCGGAGCAGGGCAACACTCCCCCTGGTTTTGAGGCAGAGATCAGCGGTGCGCTGCGGGGCGGGTCGTTGATCAATAGCCTGATCACCGGCGACATGGTGGCGGAGTTCGATACAACGGACCTATCGTCCGCGAGTGGTGTTGTGTTTGGCGATGTGACAACCACTCAAGGGATCGATATTTTCGACGGATCTTTTTCCGTGGCCAAACAGTAGTCAGCTGGATGCAGCTTTGCGTAACAGCCGAACAGCATCGGTCGATGGCAGGAGCGAAGCGCTTACTTCATATCTCAGGTGATCTTTCGTCGGTTGGGGCTCGTTCCCTGAAAAACTGTCTGGTACCGCCGCACGGTTTCTGGCGTCGATCAACAAAGATTCTGCAGCGATCCCTTCGGCATAGATGATCTGGTGGCTGTCAAACAGCAGCTGAAAGTAATCCACGTAGCCGCCAGGTTGCTGAATAACCCTCTCCCCGTCCACCAAGTTGCCGACCTTGACCAAAACGTCGCTGCGACCCGTGCCAAGCTTGTCTTGCCGTTGATAGACAAAAAGCCGGTGGTCCGGACTGACCAGCAGATCATTGGCGTTGTGCAAGGCACCCTTGGTGATCAGGATCGGGGCAAAGTCGCCGGTCGCGCGGATCGTTGTTTGCCCAATCCACCGAATGGGTTGCGGGCCTTCGTCACGGGTCAACACGCGGTCGCCGACCTTTAGGTCTTCAATCGGGACCTGAGCACCATTGCCCATGGTGATATGGGTGCCTTTTGAAAAGGACACGCAGGCAACTTCAGCAAACCGCTGTGTGGCTGCATGGCGATCCACACGTACCAACCGGTAGTCAGCTTGCGGGATTAGGTGCGCAAGCGGCAGAAGATACACTTCCTCGACGCACCCATCCTCCAATTCTACCAACAACAGAATTTCTTGGGTACTGCTGTCGGTGCCCATGACGGTCACGCAGCTATCCAGAACCACCTGATTTCCTGCGCGTCCCGTCGGGCTGTCACCTGCGACCCGAAAAGAGCCGGTATCGTCAACCCACAACGAAAGCGCGCGTCGCTCTCTCCGATTCCACAGCCGGTAAATATCATCCAACACAAGATCATCGGCAAATGACATGCCTTCGCTTTGGGCGACACCTTCGCTGACCGGAAAATCGTCCGATACATAAACCGAAATAGTCTGAACCGATGAATTGGTGGCCAAAGGAGCCTCGGGTTGGTCTGAAAGTTCCTTGACCCTATGAAGGCGATTTGGCCCCGTCAACGGGTAGGATGGACTGGTCGTTCACCGATGCCAGTGCTAGGTATCGCTGAAACACTACCACACATGGGAGCATCGGTATGGACCTCGGAATTCGCGGAAAGAAAGCATTGGTATGTGCCTCCTCAAAGGGCCTTGGTCGTGGCTGTGCCGCGGCATTGGCAGAGGCGGGGGTCGATCTGGTGATGAACGGTCGGTCTGCAGACAGTCTGGCCGCGGTTGCGGAAGATATTCGCGCGGCCTTTGGGGTTGAGGTTACTGAAGTAGCGGCCGACGTTAGCACCGAAGCGGGGCAAGCCGCTTTGCTTGAGGCCGCAGGTTCTGTCGACATCTTAGTCAACAATGCCGGTGGCCCACCTCCGGGCATGTGGACAGATTGGTCACGCGACGATTTCATCGCGGCGCTGGATGCTAATATGTTGGCGCCTATCGCTCTCATGAAAACGCTGTTGCCCGGAATGATTGATCAAGGTTGGGGCCGCGTGGTGAACATTACGTCGGTATCTGTGAAATCGCCCATCCCGCAGCTGGGCCTCTCTAATTCTGCTCGTGCTGGTCTGACAGGTTATGTAGCCGGTACCGCCCGCCAAGTTGCGCCAAACGGTGTAACAATCAACAACCTGCTACCAGGCATTCACGCCACGGATCGCGCAATCAGCCTGGACACCGGAGTGGCAGAGGCGCAGGGCATCGATATCGAACAGGCCCGCCAGAACCGATATGCTACGATCCCCGTGCGTCGGTATGGCACCGCTGCTGAATTTGGCGCGACTTGCGCTTTCCTATGTTCTCAACACGCAGGGTTCATCATCGGTCAGAACATCTTGCTAGATGGCGGAGCTTACAACGCGACGCTCTGATTATGTCCGGTTTTAGCCTGAAAGATCAGCTGTTTAACGAAGTTACCGTACGCACCTTGGCGGTGCCATTTGGCGCAGCAGGCGTGTTCGATGCGGATCGTTTTGTCGCCCGAGTTGTGGCCGCTATGCCGCCTTTGGAGCTGAAAGAACGGATTAATCTGATTGCGGATGAACTGATCGGTGTTCTACCAAACGACTTTCCCGATACAGTCATGGCAATAAAAGCGTCTCTTCCGCCACCGCTTGATCCGACCAGAACGGACGATGACTTTGGCTCTTTCATCTACGCGCCGCTCGGAGTTGTTGTTGAGAAACAGGGGATTGAGGACCATCTTGATTTAAGCCTGGATCTGCTGGAAGACCTGACACAGCGGTTTTCGATGGAGTTTTCCATCCGTGCCTTTCTGAACCGGTGGCCGAACGAGACTGTAAAGCGGATGAACGCTTGGGCGCATCATGAAAACTACCATGTCAGACGGCTCGCCAGCGAAGGCCTCAGACCAAAACTCCCTTGGGGCAAGAGCATCCCGCAAACGACCTCGGATCGCTTGCCCGTGCTCGATGCGCTTCACGTAGACAGTACGCGGTTTGTCACAAGATCGGTCGCCAACCATCTGAATGATATTGCAAAAAGAGAACCTGATGTCGTGATCGATTTGCTCGACAATTGGATCTCGAAAGGACAACAAGATCGAAAAGAACTTGATTGGATGCGCCGCCACGCTTTGCGCAGCTTGATCAAAGAGGGTCATTCCGGTGCGATGGCGCATTTGGGGCATGACGCCAAGATCGCAATAGATGCAGCTGAGGTGACGATCACGCCTGATACCTTGGCAATAGGTGAAAAGGCCGAAATCACGGCAAGCTTTACGGCGCCGAAGGGCGGTCCGATCATCGCCGACTACGTCATCGATTTTGTCAAAAGTAACGGCTCATCCGCGCCAAAAGTGTTCAAAATGAAAGTGTTGCAGGCGAAACCAGATGTTGAAATCATTCTAAAGAAGGCTCATCTTTTCAAGAAAGGTGCCACGACATTCACCCTCTATCCGGGCGTTCATCGCATCAGTCTTCAGATCAACGGTCGGATCGTCGCGTCCAGCCAGTTTGTCTTGTCCTAGACATCGATACGCGCTAGGGCATTTTGAACCTTACAGAATAAGTCGGAAAATCTGTTTTGACTGACACGCCGCGTCTTGCGTTGACCAATATCTCAAAGTCCTTCGGCGGTCAGAAAGTCGTCGATGATGTGAGTCTGGATATTATGCCGGGGCAGGTCACATGCCTACTTGGGCCGTCTGGATGCGGCAAGTCCACAACGCTCCGGATTACCGCTGGTGTTGAGATGCAGGACAGCGGCTCGATCCATCTTGATGGCAACTTGATCTGTGACACCAAACACCACGTCCCGCCAGAAAACCGCTCTATCGGTTTGATGTTTCAGGATTTTGCGCTCTTTCCGCACCTCAGCGTGGCAGCAAATGTAGGTTTTGGTATTCCCAAATCAGAAGCACACAAGCGCGTCCCAGAGCTTTTGGCAAAAGTCGGGATGCAGCGCCACATCGATCGCTTTCCTCACGAACTTTCGGGAGGAGAACAGCAACGCGTAGCTCTCGCGCGCGCTCTTGCGCCACGTCCACGCGTTATGTTGATGGATGAACCGTTCTCCGGTCTCGATGATCGCTTGCGAGACGAAATTCGGGATGAGACACTGGATGTCCTCAAAGCCGAAGGGACTGCCGTTCTTCTGGTCACGCATGAGCCGACGGAAGCCATGCGGATGGCGGATGAGATCGCATTGATGCGCAAAGGGCGGATTGTGCAACGGGGTGCGCCTTATAACATCTACAACTCACCTATTGATTTAGAGGCGGCCAAATTTTTCAGTGATATTAATATCATATCGGGCGAAGTTCAGGGCGCTTTGACCCGCACAGCCTTTGGCGAGTTTTTGGCACCCGGGGTCGAAAACGGCCAAGTCGTCGACATCTGTATTCGGCCGCATCATTTGAAGATCGATTTTGACCGGCATGGTCGTGGACCGAACCCCACGCCATCTGATGGAACAGCAGCGCGCGGCATTGTCAAACGCGCACGCTATGTCGGATCGCAAAGTATTGTGGAATTCAAGATGGATTCCGATGGGTCGATCTTGACCGCCCATATCCCGTCTGTGTTTTTGCCTAAGCCTGACACGCCCTTGTGGTTGATGATCCGGCGAGATCGTTGTTTTGTGTTCCCGCGTAACTGACGGAGACACCATGACCACCACGCATGACGCCCTCGAAGATCCGCGCAATGCGGACATTTTGATCTATGTGAACGGTGATGTTGTTCATCGTGATGAGGCCAAAGTCTCTGTCTATGATTCTGGCTTCATGCTTGGGGATGGCATGTGGGAAGGGATGCGCCTTTACGACGGCGTTTGGGCCTTTTTCGATGAGCATATGGATCGTTTCTTCAATTCCTGTAAGGCCGTGTCTTTAGATGTCGGCACGGACAAAGCGGGCATTGCCTCCGCCTTAGAAAAAACGAGACAAGCCAACGACATGCACGACGATGTTCATTGTCGTTTAATGCTAACACGCGGAGTAAAGGTAAAGCCATTCCAGCACCCCTCGTTGTCGCAATCCGGCCCGACGCTAGTAATCATCATGGAGCATTCGAAGCCAGCGGATAACCTGCATAAGAAAGGCATCCGGCTCGCCACTGTCCCGCAGGTACGTGGGCTGCCGATGGCGCAAGATGCGAAATACAACAGTCATTCCAAGCTCAACTGTGTGATTGCCTGTTTGCAAGCGGAACAGGCAGGCGCTGACGAGGGATTGATGCTCGATCCACATGGGTTCGTAAATACGACGAATGCCTGCAATTTCTTCATTGTACGGCGGGGCGAAGTTTGGACTTCAAACGGCGACTACTGCATGAACGGGGTGACAAGGCAAAAGGTGATCGACCTGTGCCGCGCGAATGACATTCCAGTCTTCGAAAAGAATTACTCCCTCTATGAAGCCTACGGCGCCGATGAAGCATTTTTGACCGGCACCTTTGGTGCTCAAACACCGGTTGCAGAAATTGATGGCAAATCCATCGGGACAGGGGATCGTCCTGTCATGGCGCGGATACAAACGCTATATAAACAAGCGATTGCCGATCACGTCGCAGCGCAGAAAGGATAGATCATGCTACTCGATACGCCCATCTGCGATTTCGGTTGGCAAGCGCCGGAGTTTACCCTGAAGGATCCCGATGGGACGGCGTTCACCATGTCAGAGCATTTGGGCGACAAAGGCCTATTGATCGCCTTCATTTGCAACCATTGCCCCTATGTGAAAGCAATTGCGGATCGACTGGCGGCGGATGCAAAAGCGCTTCAATCCGAAGGGGTCAATGTTCTGGCGGTTATGTCCAACGATTACCTGAGCTATACGGCGGACAGCCCTGAGAAGATGAAGAAATTCTCTGAACAGTACGGTTTCACCTTCCCCTATCTCGTCGATGAAGACCAATTCGTAGGCCAGGCCTATGGTGCCGTTTGCACCCCTGACTTCTTTGGCTTCAACAAGGACGGTGGCCTGCAATATCGTGGGCGCTTGGACAGTGCCGCAATGGGCGACCCAACGGATCGCGTTCCGGAGTTGTTAAATGCGATGCGGCAGGTGGCGGAAACAGGCGAAGGTCCAAGAGATCAGACCCCGTCCATGGGCTGCTCGATTAAATGGCGTTAGCGATTTAGACGCGCCGCGCGGCCACCACGACGCTTGACCAGCTTCGATTTGCGGGCAGGCAAGTCGTCCATCACAGCTTTGCGTTCTTCGCCGCTCATCCGAGACCAAGCGCCGATTTCTTCAATTGACCGCAAACACCCTGTGCACAGACGCGCCTCCGGATGGATCACACAGATCTTCACGCAAGGGCTTTCGATCTCATCCCGCTGCCAAATGGCGTCACTGTCTTTCACGTCTCAGCCTTTCAAATGCGCCATGCGATCCAGCGCTCCTTGCAAAATATAGCTGGCCGCGACGTGATCAATGACCTCTGCGCGACGTTTTCGTGACGTATCCGCCTCCAATAGCGCGCGTTCTGCTGCAACCGTGGACAGTCGTTCGTCCCAAAACGTGATAGGAAGGTCGGTCAACTTCTCCAAATTTCGTGCAAATGCCCGTGTTGCCTGACACCGCGGTCCTTCGGAACCATCCATATTCATTGGCAAGCCAAGAACGATCCCATGCACACCACGTTCTTTGAGAAGTGACAAAAGTTTCCCAGCATCGATGCCAAACTTCTTACGTTTGATCGTCTCCACAGGCGTCGCAATCTGGCGAGAACCATCAGACACGGCCACGCCAATCGTCGCGGTCCCTAAATCCAGCCCTGCGATGGGGCCAAATGCGGGCAGGGTGCTTTGAAACCCTTCGACGTCATCAAATGTCATTTCGAAACCCCGATGGCCGAAGCAGCCTCGCGCAGCACGGCCACGGCATTTGGGTCGCTCCCGAAGACTTCAAACGCCTCGCGCAATACCGTCTGTGCGGTCTCAATTTCGCCAAGCACACCATATGCGCGCACCAGTCGCGCCCAATCCGTGACAGGCCCGCCTTCGGTAGCAAGTCGGTCCGAAAGGCCACTGACCATATTGGCAATCATCGCCGCCCGATCCTCGTCACTGAGGTTTTCGGCAGCTTGAATGGTCGCCAAATCCGGCCCACTGAACTCTGGCAGGCTGTATTCAATCCCCGCACGTGCGGCAGCGTTTTCGATGTAGTTTCGGGCCAAAGCAACATGGAACGTATCGGTGCCTGCGTCCACCAACGGCCGCCAAAGTCGAAATGCAATATCAGGCCGTCCGGTTTGGTTGTGCATCGCGCCGATGTAGTAGCGACCTGCAACGTTCTCTTCATCCCGGCTGAGCAACTCGCGAGCTACCTCTTCTGCCTCTTTCGAGACAAAGCCATCGGCAGCCGCGACCAATAGATCGGCCAAGCGCACCAATTCTTCTTCGGACCCTCCGTCGCTTAGTTCGATCACACGCGCCTGTGCCTCCGCCGCGGCAGAATAGTTCCGCAATTCAGTCTCGTGGAACGCCAAAAGTTCCCAACCTTTCAAATCGTCAGGTCGCGTTGGCATGATGTCCCGCAGTTGCTGGACGCTCGCCAAATACTCTTCCGGCGCATCGACCTCCGGCGGTGGCGGAGCAACCGCGACCATATCGTCTTGTGACGGTCGGTTCTCTCGTAACTCCTCCGCCTGCGCCAAACGTTGAGCAAGCGGTTGATCTGCTTCGCCCGGTGCGCCCGCGATCCAATACGTGCCGACCGATACCGCGACCAAAAGCACCGCCGCACCAATCGCCAAGCTGCGACCCGGCCCTTCGGTCGCAACGGATTGTTCAGCTTTCGCCGCAACCAAGAGGCGACGCGATACCTCTACACGCGTACGTTCAGCGCTGTCGGCATCCAGCGTGCCTCGCGCGACGTCGCGATCAATCTCTCTGAGTTGTGCCTTGTAAACAGCGACGTCGGGCGAGGAAGTGTCTTCTGCTGACCCACGCAAAAGCGGCGCCGCGACAAAGACCGCGACAATCAGCGTCAGCAACAAAACCGTGACCCAGAAAATCATCAAGTCTCCCTTCGTTCGCCCCCTACGTAGTGGGGCTAAGCAAGAAGGAAAAGGCTCTGCGACCAAACGCACCTAGCAGATCACGATCTGTTGTCGCAAAACTACCCAAGTGTGCCGCTGCGAGTATCCTTCGATCTTTGGAGTAAGGGCACACACTTGCTAAGGTTTTCAAAGCCATGACCGGGGATTCGACATGAAGCGCTATTCCGCCTTTGCCATCGCCAAAGAAGCGATCCGCCAACATACAGGTTGGACACGCGCTTGGGCGTCGCCTGAGCCAAAGAAGAAATACGATGTGGTCATCGTGGGCGCGGGTGGTCATGGTCTTGCGACCGCGTATTACCTCGGCAAGAATTTCGGCATCACCAATGTCGCCGTGATCGACAAAGGCTGGCTTGGTGGCGGCAATACGGGTCGGAACACCACGATCATTCGGTCGAATTACCTGCAAGACCCCTCTGCCGCGATTTATGAAAAGGCGCGCAGTCTTTATGAAACCATGTCGCAGGATCTGAACTACAACGTTATGTTCAGCCCGCGCGGCGTAATCATGTTGGCCCAGACGCAGCATGAAATCCGTGGCTATAAGCGCACCGCGCACGCGAACTCTCTGCAAGGGGTTCAAACCGAGTGGATCGGTCCTGAGAGGGTGAAAGAGCTGTGCCCGATTATCAACCTCGACGGCCCACGCTATCCGGTTTTGGGTGGTCTCTGGCAAGCGCGCGGCGGCTCTGCCCGTCACGACGCGGTGGCGTGGGGCTATGCGCGGGCCTGTTCAGACATGGGCATGGATATCATCCAACAGTGCGAAGTCACCGGCGTGATGACCGAAGGCGGTAAGGTCAAAGGCGTGAACACCTCCAAAGGCGATATCCTTTGCGATAAGCTAGGAATGGTTGTTGCGGGCCATGCCTCCGTTCTTGCGGGGATGGCGGGCTTTAAACTGCCGATTGAATCTGTGCCGTTGCAAGCGCTTGTGTCAGAGCCGATCAAGCCTTGCATGGACGTGGTGATCATGGCCAATACCGTTCATGGCTATATGAGCCAATCTGACAAGGGCGAGATGGTCATCGGTGGCGGTACCGATGGGCACAACAATTACACCCAGCGCGGATCGTTCCACCATATCGAAGAAACCGTGCGTGCCTTGGTCGAAACCTTCCCGATGATCGCGCGGTTGAAGATGCTGCGTCAGTGGGGTGGAATCGTGGATGTCACGGGCGACCGCTCTGCCATTCTATCCAAGACGCCAGTTGACGGGATCTTTGTGAACTGCGGCTGGGGCACCGGCGGGTTCAAGGCAATCCCAGGCTCAGGCTGGGCGATGGCCGAGCTAATGGCCAAGGGCTACTCACCGCTAACGGAAGAATTTAACATGTTCCGCTTCAAAGAGGGCAAGTTCATCGATGAGAGTGTGGCCGCAGGGGTGGCGCACTGATGTTAAGAGCCGTCGCTCCAATTACCCAACCCATGGCTGGTGCCGATAGCTCGTTGCTTTCGGTCGATGGCGCTCTCAGGAGCGTGCGGTCGGTGCGAGGTCTGACTAAGCAGTTTTCTGCGCTGCCGCCTTGCCCACCAAATTATGCCTATCAAAAGAGCTGCGTTAATGACCATCGCGAGGATGAAGATAAAACCAAGGCTTTCCATCCTACGCATATAAGTGCGATGACTGCTGATATCAAAACCACAGGCACGGCGGCAACGCAGGGTAGCGCCCGAACCGCCCCCACGGGGCGGGCGCTTCGCGACCACCCCTCGGTTCGGTCGCTTCCCTCAGCGCAATCTGGCCGAGTGCTTATCAGCGTTTCAGCCAACCCACGCCCAAATCCGTCGGGGATTTTTGCCGATGTGGTCTCTGCTGTTCGATCTGCTTTGATGCAGATGTCAGCAAAGGAGACCGCACAATGGTTGATTTCACAGACAAATACGAAGTTGAAAAGTCCGGCAGCGCGGGCGTTTACATCGCCGCAGCTTTTGTCGTCGCAGTCCTGCTCTTCATGCTTTTCGCAGGCGGCGGCGGGACGGTCAGCGATCCGGCCCTTCTCACAACGCCAGAGGCCACAGCCACAACTGGCAACTAAGAACGACCCCACCACATCACGACCAACTTACGGCGGATACGCATGCGTGTCCGCCTTTTTGGCGCGCACAAACGCCCTGTGTACAGGCTGTGTACGCTCTGTGTACGCAAAACATACCCACTTTTCAGAGGCTTGCCCATGCTGATCCTGCGGTGCCCATATTGCGGCGTTGACGTCGACGAAACCGATCTTCACGGCGGTGGAGAAGCGCATTTGAAGCGCTTCGGTCCTGGTTCAACGGATGATGAATTCCACGACTATTTGTTCATGCGCGAAAACCCGAAAGGCGTGCATTTTGAACGTTGGCAGCACAGCTATGGCTGCGGGAAGTGGTTTTTGGCCGCCCGCTGCACGGCGACGTTGGAGGTGTTTGGAACCTATCCGGCTCAAACCACCGAGCCACCAAAGGAGGTTGTTGAAGCCATTAAAGCCAAACGTCCGAATTGGGAGGTTTTGTGATGAGCACGCGTTTGCAGTCTTCCGGTCGTTTGTTGAATAAAAACAACCCAGTATCCTTCACCTTTAACGGAAAAAAGTTACGCGGATACGAAGGCGACACGCTTGCTTCCGCGCTCTTGGCGAATGATCAGCTGTTGGTTGGGCGCTCCTTCAAATACCACCGTCCACGCGGCGTTGTTGCCTCTGGTGCGGAGGAGCCAAACGGCCTCGTCAACCTCGGGCGCGATGGGCATTTTGAGCCGAACCAGCGCGTGACAACGCAAGAGCTGTTCGACGGTTTGGAAGCCACATCGCAGAACCACTTCCCAACGCTCGAATTCGACGTGGGCGCGATCAATACACATTTAAGCCGTTTCCTACCTGCCGGTTTTTATTACAAAATGTTCATTTACCCGCGTCCGTTCTGGAAGCACGTGTATGAACCCTTCATTCGCAAATCCGCAGGTTTGGGCAAAGCGCCAAAGGATCGCGATGCAGATACCTACGAACACTTCCACGCCTATGTGGATGTCCTGATCGTAGGTGGTGGCATCGCAGGTCTGACGGCTGCTTTGGCTGCTGGCCGTGCAGGCGCGCAGGTGCTTTTGATCGAGCAGACAGCCCATTGGGGCGGTCGCGCGATGGTGGATCAGCCAGAGATTGACGGCATGTCAGCAGAGGCTTGGGTTGCTCAGACATTGGCGGAGCTGAACGGCATGGCAAACGTGCAGACCCGCACTCGCATGATGGGGTCGGGCGTATATGACCACGGGTTTGCTATGGCCTATGAACGGCTGGGAGATCATGGTCCGCATGACGGGCCGCGTCACCGCCTGTGGAAAATTCGCGCCAAACAGATTGTGACAGCAACTGGGGCGATTGAGCGTCCTTTGTCTTTTGCAGCCAATGACTTGCCGGGTGTTCTTCTAGCGTCCGCTGTGCGGGATTACGCGTTGAACTACGGTGTGTCCGTTGGGGATCGCACCGTTGTGGTCACCAACAACGACGATGCATACCGGACAGCAATTGCATTGAAAGAAGCAGGCCTCGAAGTGCCAGCAATCATTGATGCCCGCACCGAAGCCACGGGCCAGCTGCCAGAAGCGGCACGCGCTTTGGGTATCCGTGTTGAGACGGGCAAAGGCGTTGCCACGGTCAAAGGTGGCAAGCGCGTCACCGGAGTGGCGATCTGTGCGCAGGCGGGCGAAGGCTCCGTCCTGGAAGAAATCGGATGTGATTGCGTCGCTATGTCTGGCGGTTGGTCGCCTGTCGTGCACCTGTGGTCCCACTGTGGCGGTAAGTTGAAATGGGATGACGAGCAAGCGATGTTCCGGCCCGATCCAAAACGCCCACCGATGAACCAGAACGGGATCGGTTTTGTTTCTACGGCCGGGGTTGCCAATGGCTTCCTCAGCACCGAAGGCGCTTTGACCGACGCCTTTGCAGCAGGTGAAACCGCGGCCAAACTGGCAGGCGCAAAAGGCAAAGCCGACAAGGCTCCGATGGGTGCCGACGCGGCGGAACAGCCGATCTCTCCGGTTTGGCTGATGCCGCAAGGCGCGTCCTACAAGTTGCGCTCAAAGGCATGGCTCGATTTCCAAAACGACGTAAAGGTCAGCGACGTGCAATTGGCCGCCCAAGAGGGTTTCGAGAGTGTCGAACATGCCAAACGGTACACCACTCTGGGCATGGCAACCGATCAAGGTAAATTGAGCAATATCAATGGCCTCGCGATCCTTTCTAAATCCTTGGATTCTGAAATCCCGAACGTGGGCACGACGACTTTCCGTCCGCCGTATACACCGATTTCGATGTCTTCCATCGCCGGTGTGGCGCAGAATGAATTGTTCCAACCGCTCCGCAAGACGCCGGTCTCCGATTGGTCGAATGACAACGGTGCTGACAATGAACCGGTTGGCGCGTGGCGTCGTGCGTTTGCCTATGTGCGGTCCGGCGAAAGTGTGCATGACGCGGTGAACCGTGAGGTGAAGAACACCCGCGAAAACCTTGGGCTGCTCGACGCCTCGACCCTCGGTAAGCTGATTGTAAAAGGGCCGGATGCGGGAAAATTCCTCGACATGATGTACACCAACATGATGTCAAACCTGAAGGTCGGTAAATGCCGTTACGGCTTGATGTGTACCGAGAATGGGTTCCTGATGGACGACGGCGTTGTCGCGCGCATCGATGAGGACACGTGGCTGTGTCACACGACCACCGGCGGGGCGGAGCGTATCCACGGCTGGATGGAAGACTGGCTGCAATGCGAATGGTGGGATTGGAAGGTCTATGTGGCCAATGTCACCGAACAGTTCGCGCAGATCGCTGTGGTTGGCCCGAATGCGCGCAAAGTGCTGGAAAAACTCGGCGGTATGGATGTCTCGAAAGAGGCGCTGCCGTTCATGGAATGGCGTGATGGCAAAATTGGTGAGTTTGATGCACGAGCTTACCGGATCAGTTTCTCTGGCGAACTTAGCTATGAAATTGCTGTCCCTGCGAGCCAAGGCCGGGCCTTCTGGGATGCGTTGACTGAGGCGGGTGAAGAGTTCGGTGTGATGCCATACGGCACTGAATGCCTGCACATCCTGAGGGCGGAGAAGGGCTTTATCATGATCGGGGATGAGACCGATGGTACGGTCATCCCGCAAGATCTTAACCTTCAGTGGGCATTGTCGAAAAAGAAAGACGATTATCTCGGCAAACGCGCGCATGAACGCAGCCATATGGCCGACCCGAACCGGTGGAAGCTGGTTGGGCTTGAGACGTTGGATGGTTCTGTGCTGCCGGATGGGGCCTATGCAATCGCCGAAGGCACGAATGAGAACGGGCAGCGGAATACGCAAGGTCGCGTGACCTCGACCTATTACTCAGCGAACCTTGGTCGAGGGATTGCCATGGGACTTGTGCACAATGGTCCAAACCGGATGGGAGAGGTGATCTCTTTCACCAATATCGGCGGCGAACCGATCCGAACAAAGATCGTCGATCCGGTGGTCTATGACAAAGACGGGGAGAAGCAAAATGTCTAATGTAGTCAGTGCCTTGGACGGCCAGGTAGCCCCGGGTGAAGTGACCGTGCGCGAGCTGGGCTTGCGCGGAATGATCACGCTACGCGGTGACTTGTCCTCACGCAAGCTGCAGAACATCTGCAAAAAGCTGACAGGCGTTGCGTTTCCAAAGCAAGGCGGCGTGGCGTCAGAGGGCGACAAGGGCTTGGCATGGATGTCACCGGACGAAGTTTTGGTGATGGTGCCTCATGCGGAGGCTGCGCCGGCTGTGGCCGCGATTGAGGCCGCGCTGAAGGGAGAGCATTTCTTGGCCGTCAACGTCTCCGACGCCCGCGCGGTTTTCTCTGTACAGGGTGCGTTTTCAAGGGAAGTAATCGCGAAGTTGGCACCAGCTGATTTGCATCCTGATCGGTTCAAAGAGGGTATGATGCGCCGGACCCGTTTGGGGCAGGTAGCGGCTGCGTTCTGGATGGTCGATGAAGAGACTTTCTGTGTGATCTGTTTTCGGTCGGTCGCGGAGTATACGTTTGGCTTGTTGAAGGCGTCTGCGGGCGCGGGGGAAGTTGGGTACTTGTGATCGTTTGTGTCGGACTAGCCTAGAAAATTACGCAAACATCTGAGGCCACAACATTTATGCGGGTAACTTTGTCATCCGTGAAATGGATCTGAAGAAACTCTTGTGAGCTCTGATGATCAATTGTGTACCCTTCACACCAAGCCCCAAGCGCCATTATGCGAGGATTGAAGGAACGTTCGAATGTGCCTTCGAGAAGTTGCAGGACATTAGAATGTGACATTCCAACCTTAATCTGATTTGCTGGAAAGGGCAGGTCGGCTATGGCTCGACTCTCTGCGCCGGATGCCATTTCTACATTTGTAACAGGTTCGCTTGTATCGAGTGGGGAGCAGGCGTTTGCAGAAAATGCAATGGCTAGATACCACACATTTAATATCAACTTCATTCTGAAATGTTCCTTAGGTCCATCCTAAATGTCGACAACACTGCGTATGAGTCGGACCGAAATCAAGCCGAAGGCGACTGCCGGTGCGGGGGAAGCCGGACGCTGTAGTTAACGCTGCAACTTCGTGCCATACTATCTTTAGAGGAGTGTGAAATGTTCGGCACTGACAAGTTCAAAGTCGACTTCACTACAGCTCGGCTCCGTGTTCAAAGTTGGAACAGCGGTGCCGACGGGTCATCATGGTCGGATATAGAAGTGACCGGACTCAGGCGCCTACTGACGCCAGCGGTCCTTCGCCACCTGCCACCTTCAATGCACTTAACGGACTTCGACAGTGAGATTCAGGGTTGGGTTGGTGAACGGTTGGATGAGAGCAACCTATTGAAAGTGAGCTTCGAACAACGCCTTGTCGGGTTGGTGATCTTGGCTGTCGAGACGACTAAATCGCGGCGGCCAAACGTCCATATCGGCTACTTATTGGCAGAAGATACGTGGGGTCAGGGTTTAGCAAGCGAATTGATTGTTGGGTTGGTGGAAGCTTTGTCGCCTCTGGCGCCGGTCAGATTGGTGGGTGGTGTGGAACGCGGAAACTCTGCGTCTGCTCGTGTTCTTGAAAAAGCCGGTTTCGCCTGCGACGCTCAGGTCCCGATGGATGGTGTGGATACTTACTTTTTAGACATTCCAGAAACAGGGTAGGTCTCCTACCCATTTGCCAAGTCTGATTTTTGAGGGGTTTCGAACTCTACCTGTAGACGAGTGGTCCGTCGGAAGACTAAGCTTCAAGTGATTTAGTATTTTTTGGAACGACACTTATGTCCGGAAATTCCGTTATTTCAGCCGTAGATGTTTTCGCGCTCCCCCTTTGGCTTTTGGTCCTTCTTGTTCTGATCCTCATCCCGTCTGCGGCGCTCTTAGGCTACCGCACGGGGCGTCACACATATGGTCTTCAACAGGACCTACCATCAGACAAAAAAGCACAACCGAGCGATACCTCGATTGGCGCTTTCCTCGCTTTGTTGGGCTTGCTTTTGGCCTTTACCTATTCCTTCGCCCTGTCTCGGTTCGACGATCGCAAAGATGCGCTTTTGCTAGAAGCCAACGCGCTCGGCACGGCCTTTGTGCAGGCGATGTTGTTGGAAGAGCCAAAGCAAACCGACTACCGCGAAGCCATTCTGGCCTACGCCGAAACACGCAGCTTTGGGACGGCAATGAACCGCGACGGGACGCCTTTGGGCGACTTGTTGAATGTATCACTTGAGCGTCAAGCGGCTCTGATCGACGCGCTTGAAACCGTCTTGGCATCCGATGTCGAAGCCGCGATCCGGAATTCGATGACGGGGAGCCTAACGGACATTCTGGACGCACATACCATCCGGGTCGAAGCGCAGGCAGATAGCATCCCGCAGGCGCTCAAATACCTGTTGACAATGGTCGCTGCGTTTGCCGTTTTCATGGTCGGTCATGATGCTGGGATCCGGGGCAAACCTTTGACATGGCGCGTCTTGGCGTTTTCCGGGTTACTCATCATAGTGCTGGTACAGATATTTGACTTTGAACGTCCAGCCTCAGGGATCATTCGGGTGCCAGAGACCATCATTTTGATCACGATAGAGGATATGCGTTCAGAACTCGCTGTTGAACAGTCGTCGCTTCAGTAGGTCGTCATTGACAAATGGGGACTGGACCACTCTATCGGTGTTCTAGCCCCCTGTTGCCGAGAGCTGACATGCATATCACAGAACCCGCACGCCAGATTGATGTTATTCACACAACTGATGTTTTGGTTGTTGGCGCAGGTCCAGGTGGATTGGCCGCGGCCTTGGCGGCTGCGCGGGCAGGTGTTCAAGTCACTTTGGTTGAGCGGTTCGGCTGCTTTGGTGGAAACATAACCACCGTCGGCGTCGAAGGCTTTGCGTGGTATCGCCACGAAAAGACGGTCGAAGCCAATGGGATTGGACGCGAATTCGAAGACAGAGCCAAGGCGATGGGGGCAGCCGTTCCGGAATCGCAATCGTTGAGCTACGAGTTAGATAGCGAGGGTTTTAAAGTCGTTGCGGACCAGCTGGTCGAAGAGGCTGGTATCACGCCGATGCTCCACCGGATGTTTGTTGCGCCGATTATGGAAGGCGACCGGATCACCGGCATCATCACTGAATCCAAAGCAGGGCGCGAAGCGATCTTGTGCAAGGTTGTTATCGATGCCACGGGCGATGCTGATATTGCGCATCGGGCAGGCGCGCCGGTTACGCATCCGCCACGCGAAGAGCTACAAGCGGCGAGCGTTATGTTCCATGTCGCCGGCGTGGATAAGGCGCGCTTTATGGATGACGTCCGTGAAAATCCTCAGACCTATGCCGATTGGTCCACAGGCGAATGGACGGTTGAGACAGATGGGAAAGAAGACGAGATGTTCTCGCCCTTTCTCAAGAAGCCTTTCGAGGTTGCGCGCGACGCTGGTGTCATCCCATCTGATTTGACGACGATCGCAGGGACTTGGGGTGCTGTGCATGACAGTGGCGAGATGACCTATATGAACCTCGTTCATTTGGGCAATTGTGATGGTACCGATCCTGCTGACCTGACCCATTTCGAGATCGAAGGGCGGCGGCAAGCGATGATGGCGATTGAAGCATTGCGGCGCTTTGCGCCGGGATGTCAGGAGGTACGGCTACGCAATTTTGGGATGACCCTTGGTGTGAGGGACACTCGGAAGATCGACGCTGTTTACAATATGACCGAAAACGATGTGCGCCATGAGGCCCGTTTTGAAGATAGCATTGGTATCTATCCCGAGTTTATCGATGGCTACGGGATTTTGATCCTCCCGACCACAGGGCGCTACATGCATATTCCCTACCGGTCCCTTCTGCCGAAGAGCGTCAAAGGCTTGCTTGTTGCAGGCCGTGCAACAGGCGGGGACCGTGTTGCCCATGCTGCGACACGCAATATGGCATGTTGTGCTGTTGCAGGACAGGGCGCTGGGATTGCCGCGGCTCAAGCCGTCAAATCAAATGCTGAATTGGACATGGTCGATCTGGATGCAGTGCATAAGGAATTAGACCGGCAGGGCGTCCGCAGGCTTTAGGATTTCAACCTTCACTGCAACGCTCAATCGCGCTGAACTTCATTGTCGCGAGCTGAAATACAGCACTCGCCAAATGCTTTCGACTTGACGCCACGGCCAATCACGCTTTTTAACCCCATAGAACATTACCCAACAGAAAGATGGTCCGATGGCATTTTCCCTTCCTGATCTTCCCTACGCACATGACGCTTTGGCTTCCAAAGGCATGTCCGCTGAAACACTCGAATTCCACCACGATCTGCACCACAACGCCTATGTCACGAACGGCAATGCGGCGATTGCCGGGACGGAGTGGGAGGGTAAATCCCTCGAAGAGATCATCGTCGGCACATACGATGCGTCTGCTGTTGCGCAGAACGGGATCTTCAATAACATCTCTCAGCTTTGGAACCACAACCAGTTCTGGGAAATGATGGGTCCTGGCGATAACGCGATGCCGGGCGAGCTGGAAACAGCGCTGGTCGAAAACTTCGGTTCCGTCGATGAGTTTAAATCCCAATTCTCCGCCGCTGGCGCAGGTCAATTCGGCTCTGGCTGGTGCTGGTTGGTGAAAAACGCCGATGGATCTTTGGCAGTGACCAAGACCGAAAACGGTGTGAACCCGCTTTGCTTTGGTCAGACAGCTTTGCTCGGCTGCGACGTCTGGGAGCACAGCTACTACATCGATTTCCGCAATAAGCGCCCAGTCTATTTGTCGAACTTCCTCGACAATCTGGTGAACTGGGAAAACGTTGCATCCCGCATGTAATCCCATTTTCTGATTGAATTACTGAAAGGCCCGTGGGACGTCTCACGGGCCTTTTGTTTTTTGGAGTTGCCAAATGGGACCGACGTTAGAGCAGATCGAAACCGCCGCCGAACGATTGTGCGGTGTGGTGGTTGAGACACCGGTGCTGAAGTTGCAGCAGGCGAAATGGCAGGGCTTGCCAGTAGAGGCGGATGTGACAGTGAAGCTGGAGTTGTTTCAGCAGACTGGCAGTTTTAAAGCGCGTGGGGCTTATCTTGGGATCGCGGGGTTGGACGATGCAGCGAAGGCTGCCGGGGTTGTAGCGGCCAGCGGTGGCAATCACGCGATGGCGGTGGCTTGGGCCGCGAACGCCGCTGGTGTCGATGCGTTGATCGCGATGCCTGAAGCGACTGATCCGACGCGTGTGGAGGGCTGTGAAGCACTTGGCGCGCGGGTTGAGTTATGCGCTGATATGCCAGCCGCGTTTGAGGTGATGGAGCGGGAGGCGGCTGGCGGCCGCTTTCTGATGCACCCGTTTGAGGCGGAGCATATGGCGCTTGGCTCGGCGGTTCTTGGGGCAGAGTATCTCAGGCAAGCCCCCGAGGTGGAGGTGTTTGTTATTCCGGTCGGCGGGGGCGGGATGATCAGCGGCATGTCGCGGGCGATTAAGCTACTGAAGCCCGACGCCTTGGTGTTTGGCGTCGAACCTGTTGGCGCGGATAGCATGAAGCGGAGTTTCGAAGCCGGTGAGCCTGTGCGATTGGAGCGGATTGATACGATTGCTGACAGCCTCGGCTCACCCTTGGCGATGCCTTATACGTTTGGAGTGGCACATGAGAATGTTGACGAGATCGTCCATCTCACAGACGCACAGATGGTCGAAGGAATGCGCGCTTATCTCGACGTTCTGAAGATCATGGCAGAGCCCGCCTGCGCAGCCAGCCTTGCCGCGATTTGCGGGCCTTTGAAAGACCGGTTGGCTGGCAACCGCGTTGGCATCATCGCTTGCGGGTCGAACATTGGGTCTAAACGATTTGACAGCTTAGTTTCTTAGAGCAAATTGCAACGATGACTCCAGCGCGTGGACATCCGGCACAACTGTGACGTAAGACAGGATGTCCGCGCCCGCAAAACCTTCGCTGACCACATGGTTCATCAGGCTCAAGAGCGGCGCCCAATAGCCTTCTGTGTTTACAAGGAAGATTGGTTTGCTGTGCAGGCCCAGTTGCCGCCAAGTCAAAGCCTCGAAAAACTCATCAAGGGACCCAGCGCCGCCTGGGATCATGACAACCGCATCTGCGTTCATGATCATCACCTTTTTGCGCTCGTGCATTGTTTCGGTGATGACAAAGCTATCGAGGTCTTGCTTGCCGACTTCCCAATCCATCAAATGGGTCGGGATCACGCCAAATGTCTTGCCACCTGCATTCTGAACGGAATTCGCGACACGCCCCATAAGGCCGACATCGCCCGCGCCATAGACCAAGCGCCAACCGTTCTTGACCAGCATAACACCGGTATCCTCGGCAGCTTTGGCATAGGCGGGGTTATTTCCGTCGCGAGAGCCGCAATAAACACACACTGATTTAGGAATTGCGCTCATCACTGATCCTCACGATAGCTTGTCTTTGACGGTACTTAGTGCTGTTGCTATGGTCCCACAACCTTACGGGCTGCCAATTCTGTAAGGTGTGGGGACGCAACGAATAAATGGTGGTGGAAGATGGCTTCAAATTCGGGTCAGTTGGCCCTGGGTGCGCTCGCGGCGGCGGTCGTTGGCATAGGGGTTGTCTGGTTGGTTCCACGGCCAGAAACGGCTGTTGTTGCGCCAGTAGAGGAAGCGGTTGCCGTACCTGCTGAAGAGGGGGCTGTTGCGTCGGGTGAAGGCGCTGCGGTGTCGACGACTGATGAGGTTGCCGAAGCACAGACCGAAGCCGTCGAAACGAGCCCTGAGGAAGATGTTGTAGCGGGTGTGGAAGTTCCGACCGTCGGAATGCGCGTCGAAGGGGACGGCATCATGGTCGTGACCGGTCGGGCCATTGGTGCGTCGGATTTGGATATTCTTCTTGATGGTGAAGCGCTGGAACGTGTTCTTGTCGGGGCCAACGGTGATTTCGCGACTGTCTTATCCGTTCCACCGTCATCACAGGGTCGTATCCTTTCGGTAATCGCCGATCCCGATGGCGAGGCGATCGCATCTGTCGAAAACCCGTTGATCTTACCAAGCGTTGAACAAGAGCCGTTGATCGAAGACGAGGTGGTTGTCGCCGGGGCGGTAACCTCTGTTGATGAAGGCGATCTAGCTGAGGCCGCGGACGCTACAGAAGAGACGCCGACCGAAGTCGTCGATCTAGCCACTGATCAAAGCGAGGCGGAAGATACGACTAATACCGAAGTCGCGAGCGAAGATGCTGAAGTTGAGTTGGAGCAGCTCGCTGAGGCTGACGCACCCGATGCGGTAGAGGAGCTTGCCGAAGTGCAGGAGCCAGCAGAGGTAGTCGAAAACACGGATTTAGTGTCTGAAGAAGAGGCGTTAGCGGATGCTTCTGAATCGCCAGCAATCGAAGAAAACGTGGCAGAGATTGAAGAAACAGAAACTGTAGTCGCGGAGGCGGAAGCGACTGCCAGCGAAGCCGCCTCGGAAGCTGATACTCAAGTAGAAGTCACAGATGCCACTTCGACCGCCGAACAGACTGAAACCCAATTGGTGGCAGACGAGGACGGCGTTCGGGTCGTCTCAACCGGGCCTCAGGTTCTGTCCAACGTTGCTTTGGATTCGATCAGTTACGATCCAACAGGCGCAGTTCTCTTGACCGGCCGTGCCACGGGCGAAGGTTTTGTTCAGGTCTACGTCGACAATCAACCCGTCACCACATCTCGGATCACCGAAGGCGGTGACTGGCGCACGGATCTGCCAGAGGTTGATACCGGCGTTTACACGCTGCGGATCGATGAGGTCGACGCCGAAGGGGAAGTCGTCAGCCGAATTGAGACACCGTTCAAACGTGAAGAACCTGAAGCCGTTGCCGCGGTTCTGGCCGAAGAAACCGCAGAGGATGACTTCAAGGTTGCAGTTCGAACCGTTCAACCAGGTGCGACGCTCTGGGCGATTGCGCGGGAACAGTTTGGCGAAGGGATCTTGTACGTCGCTGTCTATGAGGCGAACAAGGATCAGATCAGGGATCCAGATCTAATTTACCCCGGACAGGTTTTCAAAATACCCGAATTGTCAGAATAATTCCGACAACACTGGCACTTTGTCTCTGCGCACCCTAGGTAGAGGGGCCGAGCGGAGTCCTCTATGCGCAAATTGACCAAGACAGACGCCAACCTGAATAACGAACGTATCCAAGGCTGGAACGTGATCAAGCGGGTTGTGCCCTACCTTTGGCCAGAGGGTGAGACGGGTGTGAAAGTCCGCGTGGTTGCTGCTATGGCGGCGCTACTGCTGTCTCAGGTCATTGCTGTTTTGACGCCGCAGTTTTTTGCGCAAGCGGTTGACGTGATGACGCCAGAGACGGCTGATATTGGTACCTACCTCGGCTTGGGCGCCGTGGGATTAACGGTAGCCTACGGGTTCGCGCGCTTGATGACAGTTGGTTTCCAACAGCTGCGCGATGTTATCTTCACGCCTGTGGGCCAGCGCGCCTTGCGAAAGCTCGCCCTGGAGACCTTCACCCATATTCACCGCCTGTCGATGCGCTATCACATCACGCGTAAAACAGGTGGTTTGAGCCGGATTATCGAGCGTGGGGTAAAAGGCGTCGAATTCCTTTTGCGGTTCTTGTTGTTCTCCGTCGGGCCGTTGGTTCTGCAACTTTTGATGATCGCAGGCGTGCTCTTTTTCACCTTTGATGTTTGGTATCTGGTCGTCGTGGCCGTGACGATCGTCCTTTATGTCTGGTTCACTTTTGCTGTCACAGAATGGCGCGTGAAAATCCGCAAGGTCATGAATGATCAAGATACGGATGCGAACCAGAAGGCCATTGATAGTCTGCTGAACTTTGAAACGGTGAAGTATTTCGGTGCGGAACGTTGGGAAGCCGAACGCTATGACGGCGCGATGAAGAAATACGCGCAAGCAGCGATCAAAACGAACTACACGCTCGCGTTTTTGAATTTCGGTCAATCGCTGATCATTACCGCTGGTTTGGTCGCCGTGATGGTTATGGCTGCGCTGGGCGTGAATGATGGAACGCTCACGGTCGGCGATTTCGTTTTGGTCAACGCTTACATGATCCAGATCACCATGCCGCTAAATTTCCTTGGTACGGTTTATCGCGAAATCAGACAGGCGCTCATCGATATGGGCGATATGTTTGATCTATTAGAGCAGCCGGCAGAGGTTCAGGACAAGCCAGATGCAAAGGATTTGGAGATCAAAGGTGGAGCTATCTCCCTGAGCGGTGTGGCCTTTGGTTATGACGAAGAGCGTCCAATCCTGAAAGGCATCGATCTGGATGTCCCCGCTGGGCAAACGGTTGCGATTGTTGGATCGTCCGGTTCGGGTAAATCAACGATCGGACGCTTGTTGTTTCGGTTCTACGACGTCAATGGCGGCGCACTCGCGATTGATGGACAAGACGTAAGGGATGTGACGCAAGAAAGCCTGCATGCGCAGATCGGAGTGGTGCCGCAGGATACCGTTCTGTTTAACGATACGGTCTATTACAACATCGCCTACGGGCGGCCAGATGCGACGCGGGATGAAGTTATCGCTGCGGCTAAAGCTGCAAAAATACACGACTTTATCGAAAGTCTGCCGGACGGGTATGAGACGACCGTTGGGGAACGCGGTTTGAAACTGTCAGGCGGTGAGAAGCAGCGGGTTGGTATCGCCCGGACCTTACTCAAAGATCCGCCGATCCTTCTGCTGGATGAGGCGACATCGGCTTTGGACACGGAAACCGAACTCGAAATCCAAGCCGAGTTGGAGCACATGGGCCACGGCCGTACGGTGATCACCATCGCGCACCGGTTGTCGACGATTGCCAATGCCGACAAGATCGTGGTGTTAGAGGACGGTCATGTTGTCGAGCAAGGCACACATGACGAATTGCTTAGCCTAGACGGCCGCTATGCCCATCTTTGGAACCGTCAGTTAGACGAAGAAGAAATCGCTTAACTTTCTGAATATTGCCTTGAAGCTGCCTTTGGTAGGGCACGTGCGAAAGGCAGTCATGTTTCAACTTTTAGGTGAAACATAGGACTGAAGAATTCATGCGGCTTTCATTTTTACCGGCTCTCGCGATGGCGACGGCATTGTCTGGGTGTTTGCAGGATCTTTATACTGATTCAGGATTTACCAACGTAACCTCTACTGGTTCGGTCACGGAAAGGTTGGGTCAACAAGGTATTGCATCCGTAATTGATGCAGATGGAGATGGGTTCGCCTATTCCTCAGGGACTGAATCAGGTGGCGGTCTTAGGGCTGTAGCAGGCTTTACCAATCCATCGGACATAGGCCTTCGACCGGTCACTTCTGTCGGTCGGTACACTGGACGCTATGAATTGATCGAGGTCTATGACATCGACTTGAGAGGCGGCTTTATTTCCGGCTCACAAGATCAGGTGTCTGGTTCGATTGTGCTCAATGCGGATTTCAGCACTGGAACGCTCACGGGACGGGCAGGGGAGTTATCAGTGTCTGGCCGCGCCCTTGGCAGTCAATTGACAGGTGGTGTCCAATATCGAGGGGTATCTGGCGATCTGCGAGGTGTGCTCGGCGATGACAAGGCGATCGGCGCGTTTCATGGCAACGATGCTGACTTGATCTATGCGGGCGGTTTCTTAACTTATCGCGACTGAATTGAGCTACAGTCGCAACACTTAGAAAATCCGGCAGACGCCTAAAACCTCTGCCGGATTTCTTTTTATTCTGCTGCTTGTAGTGGCGTCACTGTCGACGTTATGTCGGGATCGTCCTCATCGGTGTCTGACACCTCCACCGGCTCATCGTCTTCCCAGATGATCTGAGGTGACTTCAGCTTGCGTGCGGAACGGTTAAGGCGGAAGTCGCTGCGGCGTGTGCGCCCAACCCGACCGAAGAAACCAGCTTGCAAGGTGTTGATGAAGCCGTAGGCACCCGCCGACGCCCAGACACGCAAGGCGAGCATGGATGGGGTGAAGACCAAGGTCAGCACCGTCGCGGTACCAAGGCCGAAGACCACAGCTGTCGCCAATTGCTTCCACCAAAGTGCTGTTGGGCTGTCGACCGAGTAGCCGCCACCGAAGAAGTCCAGGCTTAGGCCAAACATCATTGGCGCAAGTCCGGCCATAGTCGTGATTGTCGTCAAGAGTACGGGGCGAATACGCGCCTCAGCCGTCCGAACGATCGCTTCAGCTTTCGGCATATAGCGGCTGTATTCCTGATAGGTGTCGATCAGGATGATGTTGTTGTTCACAACGATCCCAGCCAGCGCCACAATACCCGTACCGGTCATAATGATGGAGAATGCCTGATCCATGATCAGCATGCCCCAGAGCACGCCTGCGGTCGACATCACAACCGCCATCAGAACCAGCAAGGAGTTGTAGATCGAGTTGAATTGCGCCAGCAGGATGATGAACATCAAACCCAAAGCACCAGAGAATGCGACCATCAGGAACTGGCCAGACTCCGCTTGATCTTCCTGATCACCGGTCCATTCCCAAGAGATTGATGCAGGGAAGGGGTCAGTCTCTAGCCATTCGGTCAGTGTTTCGATGCGTTCAGTCGGGCTCACAACGGTCATGGTCAGATCGCCGGAGTTGACTTGACGCTGAAGGTCATCGCTTTGGTCGTAGACCTCTTCCGTCACGACAGTCGTTTGGCCCGTACCGTCGGTTAATTTGACCAAGCCGGAGTCAACGGCCGCTTTGACATCGAAGTAGCGTTGTTGGTCGACGCGGCTGATCTCAGCCAGTTTCTCAACCGGTGTGATTGTCGTGAAATTCGACAATGGGACAAGGCCGGTGGGTGTGCGGACCTTGAGATCTTCAAGCGTAGACAGCACGCGATCTTCTTCAGGAAGGCGCACACGGATTTCAATCTCTTCGTCGCCATCAGCGGGCGTGTAGGTGTCGAGCAAGATGCCGCGTGTCACAAGCTGTACCATGCCGCCAACTGTGGCGACATCTGCGCCATAGCGGCCCGCAGATTCAACGTCCACGTCGATCTGCCAATCAATACCGGGCAGGGGTAGCGTGTCTTCTTGCTGCGCCAGACCATCAAGGTTGTCGAACTGTTCACGGGCTAGGGTGGTCGCCGCCAATAGTTCTTCCCAATCATTGCCTTTGATCCGCAGGTGCACAGGCTTTGCAGAGGCTGGTCCCATAGCAAGGTTCAATACCTCGAACCGGATACCGGGGATCAGCGCTAGGTCTTCTTCCAACTCAGCAATAACTGCGTTTCCGTCGAATGCTGGATCAACCTCTGTTGTCGTCCAAGGGATGAAGCCGAGCAGCGTCGTTTCACGCTCAACTACAGGGCGTTCGTCCCATGGTACCATCTCGAGTTGGACCTGACCGATTTCGTCAGCAGGACCCTGTGCGCCACCCGTGTTGTTGTCCAACCCACCTTGGCCCGCGAAAGAGAAGGCGCTTTGGACGGCTGGATGCGCGATGACAACATCCTCAACCTGTTTCACCAGATCGTCTTTTTCGGTGACAGACAGGTTTCCGCGCGCTTGAACGTAAACGATTGCCTGCTCTGGCTCAGTTTCTACGAAGAATTCAACGCCATTGTTGTTCGCGCCAAACGTCGTAAATGTGTACATGACAAACGCTACAACGGCTCCGATGGTCACAACGGGCATGATTGGGTTCTTCGTGATGAACGCGATGAAGTAGCCAAAGAGCGACCGGTGATAGCCTGCGTCGACCTTCTTACGTTCCCATCTGATTGCAGCTGCACCCATTGTGATGGATGCAAAGACCGCGCCAGTAAGGAACAGGGCGATGCCTGGTAGCGACGCGACCAAACCGTCTGTCTGGACGGCTTCACCTGAGAAATAGCCTGGGTTCAGCGTCAGCATTGCACCTGCGAAAACTGTCATCAAAGCGACGGGAACAAGTGCTGCACGGATGACCCATGGGAACGACGCGCGAAGCCAATCTGACGCTCCGCTAAACATCCGGCTGAGGCGACCGGTGACACCGCCCATAACAGGCAGGTAAATCAGTGCAACGACGAGCGATGCAGACAGAACGAAGATCAGGGTGACCGGCAACATGCCCATGAATTGCCCTGGAACTCCGGGCCAAAAGAGCATTGGCAAGAACGCACACAGCGTTGTGGCTGTGGAGGAAATGATCGGCCAGAACATGCGCTTGGCAGCTTCTGTATAGGCCGCCATTGGGCCAGAGCCATCTTTGATCCGTTTGTCGGCGTATTCGACCACAACGATCGCACCATCTACCAGCATCCCGACCGCTAGGATCAGGCCGAACATCACGATGTTGGAAATCGTGATCTCCATAATCGCGAGGAGGGCGAAACATAGTAGGAAGGACGTTGGGATCGCAAAACCAACCAAGAGAGCGGGGCGGGTGCCAAGTGCTGCGAGCACTACGATCATCACGAGCGCGATGGCGGTCAAGACTGAGCCTTCCAACTGGCTAACCATAGACGCCACGTTGCGCGATTGGTCGTTAGAGGTGCCCACTTGGATCGCGGCTTGAAGTTCAGGCGACCAAGTCGCGCGCTCTTCTTCGACAGTCTGCTTCACCAATTCGGCAGTGTCGATCAGGTTGAAGCCTTTGCGCTTCACGACCTGAAGTGCGACTGTATTTGTCCCGTTAAACCGTGCAGTGCCTTCTCGATCTTCGAAGGTCATTTTGATGGTCGCGAGATCGCCAAGAGTGACGACGCTATCGCCGTTTTGCTTCACCGGCAGATTGTAGACGTCTTGCGACTCGCTGAACGAGGAGGGGATTTTGACCGCGAAGGTTCCTTGCTCAGTCTCCACTTCGCCTGCTGCGATCAGCAAGTTGTTTTGCGTGACGACATTGATCAACTCGCCTGCAGTCACGTTGTAGGATTCCAGTTTGAGCGGGTCGATCGTGACCTCAAGCATCTCATCGCGTTGGCCAGCGAGGCCCGCTTCAAGGACCGCATCAAGGCTTTCAATGCGGTCCTGTAGCTCTTTGGCCACTCGCACAAGCGTACGCTCTGGCACCTGACCCGTCAGGTTTACGATGACGATCGGGAACTCTGAGAAGTTGATTTCGTTGATGGAATAGTTCTCAGCGCCTTGTGGGAATGCCCCTTCGGCTGAGTTCATGGCGTCTCGAATATCCGCGAGAACCTTCGTTTTGTTCCACCCGAACTCAAATTCCAATGCAACGCCAGCATAACCTTCAGCCGCCGTACTGCTCATGGTTTTCAAACCATCAAGATCAGCAAGCTCTGTCTCCATCGGTTTTACGAGAAGCGTCTCGGAGTCTGCAGCCGAAATGCCGGGGAACGGGACGGAGACGAAAATCGCAGGAATTTCAATATCGGGTTCACCTTCTTTTGGAAGGCCGACATAAGCCATCGCGCCGGCCGTAAGGGACAGCACGATAAAGGCTATAACCATCCGCGCCCGTGACGCGGCCCAATCAACTATTCCAGTCATCCTTCAGCCTCGCTGAATGTGGGTTCGACAAGGACACCGTCCACGACGTATTCCTGACCAACGGTAATGATATTGACCTTATCAGGCAAATCACCAAGCCAAATGCCCTCGGTTGTGTCGCGCAAGGCGGTCACTTCCATAAATTGCGCTTTACTTTCATCGTCGATGATCCGAACACCAAGCGCTCCGTTGTCATCCAATGTCAGAGCGGACTGTGGGACGAGGTGAGCGGTTCGACCGGCGGATGCGATCAAAATGTCGGCTGTCTGGCCGTCGCGGATCGCGAGGTCGGTGTTTGGTACTTCGACTTCTACGCGGAAGGTGCGAGTCACTGGGTCTGCGGACCGAGAGATGAAGGTCACGGTGCCACGGACTTGCGAGTCGTCTGTCAGACGGGCACCGGCCAAGGCGCCAAGCTCTACTTGGGTCACTTTGTCTTCTGGGACAAAGCCGACGAGCTTGATCGGATCAAGCTGGATGATCGTTGCGCAAGGAGAACCTGGCTGCATCAAGGATCCCAGTTCTGCTGAGTCAGTTTCTAAAAGGCCAGAGAAGGGTGCTTTGATAGCGAGGCGGTCGATCTCACGCTGTGCTGCCGCCACTCCGGCCTCGGCAGCTTGGATGCCAGCGTCGGCGCTTGCCAAACCCGTAACAGCCCTTTGTCGTCCAGCTTGCGCGGCTTCCAAGGCGGCTTCTGCGCTGATGACGCGGGTCTCTGAAGCAAAGCCGTCCTCAGACAAACGCACTGCCGCGTTCAAGTTGATCTCTGCTTCTGCGATACGCGCGTCGGCTTCTGCTACAGCGGCCTCGGCTTCTGGAATGCGACCTTGGGCTTCTACCAAACGCGCCTCTGCCTCGGCCAAAGAGACAAGACGGGTACCGGGGTCAAGCTGGCACATCGTATCTCCGACGGTGATCTGAGCGCCTTTGCGCAGTGGTTCCGAAATGACCAATCCAGCGGTTTCGGCGGCCACCATGACTTGCCGCGCCGCTTCGGTGCGCCCGCGGACTACGACGGCGTTTTCAATCGTTTGAGCCTCTGACGCCAAAGCGACGACCCGTACAACCTGAGAAACCTCTTCTTCGGCGGAATCCATGTCTGTATCCGCCACCTCGGCGGTCTCGGCTTCAGTAGCCTCTTGCGCAGATGGTGCTGACTCCTGAGCAAATTCAAAAAGCCGATCTCTTTCGAAGATCAAAAGGTAAAGGGCAGCCGTAACAAACACTGCAGTGATGACGGGGACTATCTTCATTTTGCACCTTACTAAGCCGCTTGTTGTATTGCGGTTACTTATGGTTTTGTTACGGCGATTAAAATATCTCGGTTCAAAAAAAATCAAACTAAACCGATCAGTTCATTTTACGTGTTTCCCCAAGGTCATTCAAGCTTTGATTTCTGCGCTGCCGCATAGCTGTTTTTTGCCCGTCCTGCACAATGGCTTGGCATTTGGTTAAGCTTCAAGCTAAGAGGATGGCTAAATGAATGCGCCGGTAGGGGATCAGTGTGAGCGACACCGATAGTTTTATCAACGAAGTGACCGAAGAAGTTCAGCGCGACAAGCTCTATGGCTATGTGCGTCGGTACGGTTGGATTGCAGCACTTTTGATCATCGGTTTGGTTGGTGGTGCGGCTTGGAACGAGTATCACAAGGCGTCTGCCGTGACTTTGGCTGAGAACACCGGCGATGCGCTGATGGATGCGCTGGAGCTCAACGATATATTTGCACGACCAGCTGCATTGGCTGACGTGACAGGTGAGGGGCCAGCGGTTGCGGTCACCGCGCTCGCCACCGCAGCGGCCCAGCAAGAAGCCGGTAATCTAGAAGCAGCGGCAGCGACATTAAATGAGCTGGCGATCAATACGGATGTTCCGCCCATCTATGCCGATCTCGCGGCCTTCAAGCTCGCTTTGATCGACACAGGCGATGATGCCGCGCGTCGCGCTTTGCTCGAAGGTCTGGCACAGCCGGGCGAACCGTTCAATTTGCTGGCGCAAGAGCAGTTGGCCTATATGGACCTCTCAACCGGCAACCAAGACGCGGCCGTCACGACTTTGCGTGCCATTATTGAAGACGCAGGCGTGACACGAGGCTTGCGTGATCGCGCTCAAACCATGATTGTGGCACTAGGCGAAGAGCTTGAGCCTTCGCCGACGGAGTAAAAGTAAAAGCGGAGCAATTCGCTAGGGAGCAGCCCGTGATGGTAAGATCATTTGTTGGTGCAATCGCTGGATTGGCTTTCTTGGCCTCTTGTGGCGAACAAGACGTCATTTTGCCGGGTGAACGTTTGGACCTTCGCCCAGATCAAGCGATTGAAAACGAAGTACGTCCGATCAATTTTGCGTCGCCCGTTACCAACGCGAATTGGACACACCGAAACGGCGAACCGGACCACAGCATTCGTCATCCCGCTTTGGGTGCGAACCTGACGCAGGTATTCTCCGTCGACATCGGAGAGGGCGACAGCCGTCGCGCAAGAATTACAGCGGATCCCGTTGTTGAGAACGGCGTCGTGTACACTTTGGATGCGCGAGCAAGGGTGACGGCGACGAATATCAATGGCACGCCGCTTTGGTCCGTCGACCTCACGCCGTCCAGCGATGGCGCTAACGATGCATCAGGTGGTGGGCTGGCGGTTGATGACGGCCGTTTATACGTCGCAACTGGTTTCGGTGAGTTGACCGTTCTGAATGCTGCGACGGGTGGAGAGATTTGGACGCAGGATCTGGACGCACCAGGCGGATCGCCTCCTACAGTCCGTGGTGACCTGGTTTATGTCGTCACGCGCGACAGTCGCGCATGGGCAGTAGAAACAGACACCGGACGTATTCGCTGGCAGATCAACGGCACGCCGTCGGTTGGCAACTTTTCTGGTGGCGCTGGCCCAGCAGTGACAAGCGAAATCGCGGTATTCCCGATGCCGTCGGGCGAAGTCTTAGGGGCCTTCCCTCAGGGTGGTCTGCGCAGATGGTCGAGTGTTGTGACTGGTCAGCGTTTGGGAGAGTCCGCTGCCGATATTTCCGACATAGCAGGTGATCCGGTCATTTCTGGCGATCGCGTTTATGCGGCAAACTTCGCTGGCCGTCTCGTTGCGATGAAAACAACCAATGGCGACCGAATTTGGACGGCGACTGAAGGAGCCGTGAGCCCCGTTTGGCCCGCAGGTGGTTCGGTCTTTGTGGTCAATGAGATTTCTCAGCTGGTCCGGTTGGATGACCGAGATGGCTCTGTCATTTGGAAGGTCGATTTGCCAAAGTTTACGGAAACGCGGTTCCGTCAGCAGAGAACGGTCTTTGCACATTATGGCCCTGTCTTGGCCAGTGGTCGCCTGATTGTTGCGTCCTCTGATGGGGTGATCCGTCAGTTTGATCCCACCTCTGGCGCTCTTGTTGGAAGCGTCGCAATCGAAGGTGGCGCTGCGTCAAATCCAATCGTAGCGGGGCAGACATTGTATGTTGTCTCAAAAGAAGGGCGATTGGTGGCTTTTCGTTAGTGAAACTTTAGTGTATCGGCGCGCATCTGACGTTTCAGGATCGGATCGATGAGTTTTACGCTGGCCATTGTTGGCCGTCCCAATGTTGGTAAGTCCACACTGTTCAACCGCTTGGTTGGCAAGAAATTGGCTTTGGTTGATGACCAACCCGGGGTCACGCGTGACTTGCGGGAAGGCGAGGCACGTCTAGCCGATCTGCGGTTCACCGTTATTGACAGTGCCGGCCTTGAAGAAGCGACGGATGACAGCTTGCAAGGCCGGATGCGGCGTTTGACCGAACGCGCTGTTGAGATGGCTGATGTTTGCCTTTTCATGATCGACGCGCGGCAAGGGGTTTTGCCTGCTGATGAAGTTTTTGCCGACATCCTTCGGCGCAAGAATGTGAATGTGATCCTCGCGGCGAATAAGGGCGAGGGCCACGCCGCGGACGCTACGATCCTAGAGGCCTATTCCCTCGGGCTTGGTGAGCCGATACGGCTCTCGGCGGAACATGGCGAAGGCATGGGCGATCTTTTGGCCACTCTGCGTCCGATCCATGGTGCCCACGAAGAACGAGCTGCATTGGCTGCACCTGAGGTTGATGTCGATGTGTCCGACGATGATCCTAATGCGCCCCGGACACCGACACATGCGAAACCGCTGCAGATTGCGGTGGTGGGGCGGCCCAATGCCGGAAAGTCGACTTTGATCAACCAGATCATTGGCGAGGAGCGACTGCTGACGGGGCCAGAGGCTGGGATCACTCGGGACGCGATTTCTGTTCAGAAAGACTGGAACGGCGTACCGATGCGGATTTTTGATACCGCTGGGATGCGTAAGAAGGCGAAAGTTCAGGAAAAGATTGAGAAACTTTCGGTGACGGACGGTTTGCGTGCGGTCAAGTTCGCTGAAGTTGTGGTCGTTCTCTTGGACGTGGAAATTCCATTTGAGCAGCAAGACTTGCGCATCGCGGATTTGGCGGAGCGCGAGGGGCGGGCTGTGGTTTTGGCGGTCAACAAATGGGACGTCGAGACCGACAAGCAGATCAAACTGAAGAAACTGCGCGAAGATTTTGCACGGCTGCTTCCGCAGCTGCGAGGCGCGCCTTTGGTGACGGTTTCGGCGAAGACTGGCAAGGGTCTGGAGCGTTTGCATCAAGCTATCATACGCGCGCATGAAGTGTGGAACCGCAGGGTCACGACCGCGCAGTTGAACCGATGGCTGACGGGTATGTTGGAGCAGCACCCACCACCGGCGCCAGGCGGGCGTCGGATCAAGATGCGCTATATGACTCAGGTGAAGACAAGACCGCCAGCGTTTGTGGTGATGACGTCGTTTCCTGATCAGGTGCCGGCGAGTTATTCTCGTTATCTTGTCAATGGGTTACGGGAAGACTTTGATATGCCAGGGACGCCAATTCGCCTGACACTAAGAGATCAGGGCGACAAGAACCCTTATAAAGGCCGCAAGAAATCACAGCCTTCAAAATTGTCTAAGCACCTCAAGCCAAACCGCGGAGACTAAGTCGCGTATGTTAAGTGCGCGACCTAGTGCATTGATTTGTCTATCTTCCTAGGCCTTCAAATGTGCCGCGCGGGTCCGGTCCGATGCCGAGCCAGCCTTCGGTAACGGCTTCAATGTGCTCGGTCACTCTGACTTTCTGCGTCCGGCCCTGAATCGTTGCTTCAATGGCTTGGAAACCCGTTAAAGCTTCAAGATCAGCTTTGATCTGCTCAGGGGGAGAAATGACTTCCCCCGTGCGCGCGTCTGTTGCTTGGATGAAATAGGTGATGTTGTGAACAGCAGAGGGTGCTTTCTCACGGGCAATCGGAGTTACGCCATGAAATTCAGAGACTTGCACGTTAAGGTTCACCGGGCGTGGTCCGTTCAATTCGCTCGCACCGCGTGCGACACCTTCTCTTACAATGTCAGCGACCTGGGCTTTCCGATCTCCACGCGGATCGCCGTGCCACACGATGTCTGCGACAGGTACGAATGAGTTTTCTTCGCTGACGGTCAATTCATCTGGCACGCTGACAGAAACGCCCACAACGTTCCAACCGCGTGTGACATCGGGGCTCAAAGGTTGTGCGAAGTCCGTCTCAAATGACGTGGAACAGGCCGCAAGAGCGGTAAAGCAAAGCGCTTTCGCTAGGGTTTTCATTGCACTACTCGTTTTGTTTTTGATCGTTATTGCGGGCTTTCTAGCATTTGAAGGTGGTGAGATTGTGTCTTTGTTTGACGGTTCGGGTGACGATTGAGGCTTACGTGCAACATCGTGCCTCATACGATGCCCAAGGGCATGGAAACCCCGACTTGTTTGATGCGGGCAGGGATTGCAGGCTGAATCTATGAAACGAATAGCAATTTTCATTGATGGGACATGGAATCGCCCCGACGCGCAGCATCCGACCAACGTGCTCAGACTGTCGCGTTGCGTGCATCATTACGACCGAAAAACGAACGTTCCTCAGTATGTCATCTACACCGCCGGAGTTGGGTCGGGTGAGGGAAGTACCTGGCTGGCACGCAAGCTTGATCGTTGGTTTGGCGGTGGATTCGGGTGGGGCAGCCTTGCTTTGATGGAAAACGTCTATCGCCGCTTGGTCTATGCCTATGAACCGGGAGATGAGGTTTATGTTTTTGGGTTTTCGCGCGGCGCATTCGCGGCGCGGTCCTTGGTTGGGTTGATCCGAAGCTGCGGTATCGCGCCTCGTAGCCATTTGGACCGCATACCGGAAGCGGTTGCGCGTTATGTGGATCGGAGCGGGGCCACGCATCCCGAGGACCCCTCCAGCTATGAATTTCGTGAGAGTTTTGCGCCCTACACGGCGACGAGCGACAAGGAGTTCAAGTGGCGTCGCGAGCGGGGAAATACCGAAGCGATCCGCTTATATGTAGATTACGTGGGTGTCTGGGATACGGTAAGCGCCTTGGGCGTGCCAAAGTGGGCGCCTTTCGCGAAGTCGTTTAATCAAAAATATGAATTTCATGACGCCGAATTGTCTTCGTCCGTGCTTTCGGCTCGACACGCCATTTCTCTCGATGAGCGACGGTCGTCGTTTCCAGCCCACCCGTGGTCCAATCTTGATCGGCTGAATGAACCGACCCTTTCCGCGAAAGGACCGAAACAGCGCAAGCCATTCCTTCAGCAATGGTTTCCCGGAAATCATGGGTCTGTCGGGGGCGGGGGGCGTCGGATTGGCCTGTCTTCGATAACGATGCATTGGATTGCACAGGGGGCGGTTGATGCGGGTCTATCGATCAGTTGGGAAGATTTCGACAGGCAGGCTTGGCGTTTTTCGGTTCTGGAAAAACTGGACAATAAATTCGGTCCAGTAGGAGCAGTGAACTGGGTCTTGCAGCAATCCAAGAAAGATCGAGAAGGGCCAAGCGATATTGAAAACCTATCGCTTGCCGCTGTGGATCGGTTCCAATTGGATGATGAATACCGACCTAAGTCGTTGGACCAAATTTACCACGAGCTTTACGACCTGAGCGAAGCGGAATGGGGCGACTTACGAGGTCAGATGATCGCGCGTGATGGCGGCCCAACGCATGATTTAGACGACGGATTGCGTCCGCGAGACTAAGAAAGCCGAGGATACCCTCGGCTTTGTGTTTATTCCAACGCACCCTCTGCCGTGATCCGAGTCTTGCCTCTCAAATAGGGGTACAGCGCACTCGGCAGGTCAACGGACCCATCCGCCTGCTGCCCATTCTCCAAAACAGAAATAAGCGCGCGGCCAACGGCAAGGCCTGAACCGTTTAGAGTGTGAAGAAATTCAGGCTTGCCGCCTTCGGATGGTTTGAAACGCGCGTTCATCCGGCGTGCCTGATAATCTCCACACGTCGAAACCGATGAGATTTCGCGGTAGGTATTCTGACCGGGAAGCCAAACTTCGATGTCATGAGTGCGTCGCGCGCCGGCACCCATGTCGCCAGTGCAAAGGACGACGGTACGATAGGGCAACTCTAACTTTTCCAAGATCCCTTCGGCGCATTTTGTCATGCGTTCGTGTTCTGCTTCCGATTGCTCCGGATGGCAGACTGTAACCATCTCGACTTTCTCAAACTGGTGCTGGCGCAGCATGCCTGACGTGTCACGCCCGGCTGATCCCGCCTCGGACCGGAAACACTGTGTGTGCGCGACGTATCGGCGTGGCAGATAGCTCTCTTCCACCGTCGAGCCATTGACGATGTTTGTCAGCGTGACTTCTGCAGTCGGGATGAGCCACCAGCCGTTTGTTGTTTGGTAACTGTCTTCGCCAAACTTTGGCAGTTGCCCTGTACCATACATCATGTCTTCTCGGACGAGGACGGGAGTGATCGTTTCGGACAACCCGTTTTCTTCGACGTGAGTGTCGAGCATGAACTGCGCCAGTGCACGGTGAAGACGGGCTACCGCGCCAGAGAGCAATACGAAACGACTGCCAGAGAGTTTGGCGGCGGTTTCGAAATCCATACCGTCTTGAACGCCGGCAATTTCGTAGTGTTCAACGGGGTCGAAATCGAAATTGCGCGGGTTGCCATGACGGCGGATTTCGACGTTGTCGTCTTCATCTTCACCGTTTGGCACGTCATCGTAAGGCAGGTTCGGAATACCCATAAGCAGGTCGTTCAGTTGAACGTCCAGCTCTTTGGCCTTGTCGTTGAGCTCTGCGATTTCGGATTTCTTGGCGCCGACCAAAGCACGGAGGCGTTCGAATTCGGCTTCATCGCCTCGACCTTTAGCCGCGCCAACTTCTTTGGCGGCTTTGTTGGCTTCAGCTTGTGCGGCTTCAGCGGCTTGGATTGCGGCGCGGCGCTCGCCGTCGATTGCAAGAATGTCGGAGGAGGATGCTGCAACTCCACGACGAGACAAAGCTGCGTCAAAAGCAGCGGGGTTGTCACGGATCGCGCGAATATCGTGCATCGGTCTTCTCCTTGGTTGTCGATGTGGGGGTCATATGCCCAAAAGCTTCGGTGAAATGAAGCTGTTTCTTACTGAAGACTTTCGATCCGAGAAAGTAACTCTTCTCCGGGAACGACGGCGAATGCGTTGTTCTGCGCTTTGGCCGCAATAACCGCTACGATTTGCGGGTTATCAGGCTGGCCAACAAACACAGCGGCACCGGAGTTTCCACTGCTAACGGGGCATGCGATTTGAAGCGGGCCTTCTTCAAGTGTTCGATGCGCGCAACCGCTGGTAAGATAAGGTGTGTCCGGTTCGGCGTTGCTGTAGGTTAGGAAATAGACCGTTTCCCAAGGTCCGGGTAGCGGCACGATGGGTACTGGTTCGATATTGGTTATTGGGTCGCTCAAGCGGACAAGAGCCCAATCGCTGTTTAGGTTTCGAAGCCGATCTTCGCCCCCAGGGACATAACTGCGAGGAACGATGATTTCAGAGATCGAACGCGTCGCAAATGCCTCACCTTTGTTCCATCCGGCAGCAAACGTGTATTGGCGCAGGCCGCTCGGTGTTTCGTTCTTTGCGCCATTTACGCAGTGCGCAGCCGTCAAAATCACGTCAGGTGCCACCAGAGTTGCCGTGCATACACTTTGTGTGCCGATCCTGCCTTTCACCAATTGACCAACGGCTGCCCAAGGCGCCTGTTGAGTAGGGGTCAGCCGCGTAACTTGCTGAGCTGAAACCACAGATGGGCCTACGAATAGGCAGATTAACGCGATTGCCAAGATTGACGGTTTGATCATAAGGCACCATATGCACCTAAACACATCGGTGGGAAGCAAAAAACCAGTGAGCAGCGTTGCTATTTTGAGGCCGCGCTCATAGTGTGCCGCGACCTCCACTCAAGGCCTTTGCGCCGAACTAAGACCAAGGATAGGACCCACCATGGAAGGCATTCAATCAATCATTCCTCTTATTCTGATTTTCGGGATCATGTACTTCCTTCTGATCCGCCCACAGCAGAAGAAGATGAAAGAGCATCAGGCCATGGTTGCGGCCCTACGTCGCGGGGATCGGGTTGTGACGCAAGGCGGCATCAAAGGCAAAGTGACCAAGGTCAAAGAAGGCGAGAACGAGATCGAAGTTGAGATCGCTCAGGGTGTCACCATCAAGGTGGTTCAATCCACGATCGCGAACGTCGAAAACAAGACTGAGCCTGCAAAGTAATTCTGATCTAAGGGGCACTAGATGCTTCATATCTCTGCCACCAAGCAAGTGATGATTTGGCTGACCGTGGTGGTCGGCCTTTTGCTTGCTTTACCCAACGGGTTTTATGGCCAAGTTGAAAGCTACAACGATGCCGTTGAAGCTGGCGAAGAGGCGACGGGTTGGCCGTCGTTCCTTCCATCAGGCTTGGTGAACCTTGGCCTAGACTTGCGCGGTGGCGCGCATTTGTTGGCCGAAGTGCAAGTCGAAGACGCGCATGAAACGCTCATCGAGTCGCTCTGGCCGGAAATTCGTCAGGCTTTGGGTGCCGAGCGCGCAACTATTGGTCCTTTCCGTCAAAGTGCCGATGCACCGCCTGCGACATTGCGCATTCAGTTCCAAGAAACGGATGGTATCGATCGTGCGGTCGAGATCATTCGGGGATTGGCGCGTCCGGTGCAATCGCTGACTGGCGTAGGGGCCAGCGATATCGAGGTGACCCGTGGCAGTAACTTTGTCACTGTTGAGCTCTCTGAGGCTGAGAAGGCCAACATTAACGAACGCACCATGCAGCAATCGTTGGAGATCATTCGTCGCCGGATTGATGAGGTTGGGACACGTGAACCCACGATTCAGCGTCAGGGTGCCGAACGGATTTTGGTACAGGTCCCGGGGGTTGGCTCTGCGCAGGAAGTCAAAGACATCATTGGCACGACGGCTCAGTTGAACTTCCAACCGGTTGTGTCCATTGCGAGTAGTCCGGATGGGATCGCTGGCCCGGGCAATGAAATCCTTCCAGAAGCGACCCCAGATGGTGTTGAGCCCAGCGTCTATTACGTTCTTGAACGCACGCCTGTTGTCTCGGGCGAAGAACTTGTCGATGCCCAGCCATCGTTCGATCAGAATGGTAGCCCTGCGGTAAACTTCAGGTTCAACGTTAGTGGTGCTCGGAAATTCGGGGATTATACGCTTGAAAACATCGGTCAGCCTTTTGCGATTGTGCTCGACGATGAAGTGATTTCGGCTCCGACCATTCAAAGCCATATTGCTGGTGGATCGGGGATCATCACCGGAAACTTCTCGGTCGAGGAAAGCACCAATCTTGCGGTCCTATTGCGGGCAGGGGCGTTGCCTGCGGAATTGGAGTTCCTTGAAGAGCGAACAATTGGTCCTGAGCTTGGTCAAGACAGTATCGACGCCGGGCAAATCGCCTGTATCGTCGCCGGGATCATGGTGCTCATCTTTATGTTCCTCAGTTACGGGCTTTTCGGTCTGTTCGCGAACGTGGCCTTGATCGTCAACGTGGCTCTGATTTTCGGGCTACTTTCGTTGATTGGCGCAACGCTCACACTGCCTGGTATCGCGGGGATAGTGTTGACGATTGGTATGGCGGTCGACGCCAATGTGATCGTGTTTGAGCGCATCCGAGAAGAATTGCGAACCGCCAAGGGCCCCGCGCGTGCCATTGAACTCGGATACGAGAAAGCGCTGTCGTCGATTTTGGATGCGAACATAACGACCTTCATTACCGCGACGATCCTTTTCGTTATGGGGTCAGGGCCGGTACGTGGATTCGCGATTACCTTGGGATTGGGCATTATCACGTCGCTCTTTACTGCAATCTTTGTCACCCGCGCCTTGATCGCCATTTGGTTTGCGCGGCGTCGTCCGAAAACGATCGAGGTTTGATATGCGACTAAGACTGGTCAAACAGGGTACAAACATCGATTTCTTCAGCCGCGCGAAATTGTGGCTGGGTATTTCCGGATTCATGATGGTTCTGGCGGTCGTGTCTTTCATGGTGCAAGGGCTGAATTTCGGGATCGACTTCCAAGGCGGCACAAGCATCCGTACGCAAGCGGAAGCGCCAATCGTTGTGTCGGAATACCGAGACGCGATTGAACCCTTGGAACTTGGGGATGTCTCCATCACCGAGGTTTTCGATCCGAGTTTCGAAGAAAACCAAAACGTCGCAATGATCCGAATCCAAGCCCAAGAAGGCGAAGAAAGCGTGACCAACGAAACAATTGGTCAGGTTCAAACGGCGTTGCAGGCGATGGACCCCACACTGACGTTCACCGCTGTTGAATCCGTTGGCCCGAAGGTCTCGGGAGAGTTGATCCAAACCGCCTTTATTGCGGTTGCTTTGGCGGTCTTGGCGATCCTTCTTTACATCTGGCTAAGGTTTGAATGGCAGTTCGCTGTCGGGGCGGTTCTTGCACTTGTTCATGACGTTGTATTGACGGTCGGTGTCTTCTCTGAGCTTCAAATCAAATTCGATCTGGCTATCATCGCGGCGATCCTGACGATTGTGGGCTATTCGATCAACGACACGGTGATTGTTTACGACCGCGTGCGCGAGAACCTGAGGAAGTACAAAAAGAAAGACCTCAAGGACGTTCTGAACATCTCGATCAACGAAACACTGTCACGGACATTGATGACATCTGTGACAACGATGCTCGCGCTGCTGTCGCTCTTTATCCTCGGCGGCGATGTGATCCGCGGGTTCGTCTTTGCAATGATGTGGGGCGTTTTGATCGGGACCTATTCGTCGATCTTTGTGGCAACCGCGATTCTTTTGGTCCTTGGCGTTAAGCGCGATTGGTCAAAGAAGGCCGTTGCGGCTGGCACGCGCTATGGAGACATTGACGCCTGATGCGCCTGAATGAGGTCGAATATAACGACAGTCAGCCGATTGACGGCTACGGTCCGGGGTTCTTTCGAATTGGCGGAAAGGTCTTCGAAGGCGCAACGGCTGTGTTGCCATCTGGCGTGACTTCGTGGGGCGGCTACGAAGACACTCAGACGCTTTTGGACGCGATGGCCGACGTTGATGTGATCTTCGTGGGGACAGGCAAAGAGATTGCGCATATGCCTGCTGATTTCCGATCTGTTTTTGACGACGCCGGCATAGGGGTGGAGGCGATGCCATCACCAGCCGCGTGTCGAACCTACAACGTCTTGCTGAGCGAAGGGCGTCGTGTGGCGCTGGCGCTTTTGCCGGTTTGATTGGTTAGGCGCGGCGCGGTAGGTTCCAACGCATGACACTATCGGTTCGAAATCTCACAATTTCCCGCGGTGGTTTGCCTTTGCTAGAATGCGTCAGTATTGATGTTCCTGCGGGCGAAGCGCTTATCCTTCGTGGCCCCAACGGGGTCGGCAAGACGTCACTGTTGCGCACGCTCGCTGGGCTGCAAGAGGCGGAGGCTGGCGAAATAGACGCTGATCCCGATGAGCTTCTGTATGCCAGCCATGCAGACGGGGTGAAATCGCAATTGACGGTGGTCGAGAACCTAACTTTTTGGGCAGAGGTTTACGGCCAAACCGTGCCTGAAGAGGTATATGAACATTTCGAATTGGCTGACTTGAAATCGAGGTTGGCTGGAACGCTCTCGGCTGGTCAAAAACGCAGACTTGGCTTGGCCCGGTTGGGCGTGATCAATCGAAAGGTTTTGCTGCTGGACGAACCAACGGTGTCGCTTGATCAAGTTTCGGTAAAACGGTTCGCCAGTTTCTTGCAAACTACCCATCTGGCAGCGGGCGGAAGCGCTTTGATCGCCACGCATATTGATCTTGGACTGGATGCGCCAACTTATGATTTGTCGCAAAACATCGCCGCACCAACACCGCTCGATCAGGATGAGGCGTTTCTGTGAAGGCGCTTTTGCTGCGTGACTTGCGTTTGGCGATCCGCGCAGGTGGAGGCTTGGGCCTCGGCTTGGCCTTCTTCTTGATCGTGATCGTCTTGGTGCCTTTTGGTGTGGGGCCGGAACGGGAGCTTCTGAGCGCCATTGCGCCGGGTGTCTTGTGGGTCGCGGCCTTGCTGGCGTCGCTGTTGTCGCTGGATAGAATATTCGCGCTCGATTTTGAGGATGGGGCCTTGGCGCTTTTAGCAACGTCGCCACTGCCCTTGGAAGGTGCGGCATTGATCAAGGCCGCCGCGCATTGGATCACAACAGGGTTGCCGCTCACGATTGTGGCGCCGCTTTTGGGCTTTCTCCTGAATCTAGAAACGACAGCCTACAGCTTTCTTTGGATTTCGCTACTGATCGGTACGCCAGCGCTTTCGGTTATTGGAACGTTCGGGGCGGCTTTGACGGTGGGGTTGAAACGCGGTGGTTTGTTGTTGTCGCTGCTGGTTTTGCCGCTTTACGTACCTACATTGATCTTTGGCGCTGAGGTCGTGCGACGCGGCGCTGATGGTTTGAATGCGACAACGCCGATGTTGCTGCTGGCTGGGATCACTGCAGTAGCCTTCGCGCTGCTGCCTTTTGCGTCTGCAGCAGTGTTGCGGGTTAATCTGCGGTAAGTGGGTATTGAGGCCATGGTAAGAGCACGTTAGGGACCGGTCATGTCAGTTTGGGAATATGCAAATCCAAGACGTTTTATGGGCTGGACCGCCCCTGTCTTGCTGTGGGTTTTTGGCCTTGCTGGCGTGGCCTTGGTCACAGGGCTGATCTGGGGATACTTCTTTACGCCCGACGCGGCGCGTTTTGGGTCGACGGTGAAAATCATCTATATCCATGTGCCCGCTGCGTTCATCGCGATCAATGCGTGGATCATGATGTTGATTGCGTCATTGATCTGGCTGGTCCGACGCCATCATGTCTCGGCCTTGGCGGCAAAAGCAGCAGCGCCGATTGGCCTTGTGATGACGGTGATTGGACTGGCGACGGGCGCAATCTGGGGCCAGCCGATGTGGGGCACTTATTGGGCATGGGATCCGCGGCTTACATCGTTCTTGATCCTGTTTCTTTTCTACATCGGCTACATCTCACTTTGGGCCGCGATCGAGGACGGGGATACAGCTGCTGATTTGACGTCTTGGCTCTGCCTTGTTGGGTCTGTCTTTGCGCTACTGTCTCGCTATGCGGTTCTGTTCTGGAACCAAGGCCTGCACCAAGGGGCGTCGCTGAGCTTGGACGCGGAAGAGAACGTCGCGGATGTTTTCTGGTTCCCGCTAGTTCTATGTATCGTGGGCTTTGTGTTGTTGTTCATTGCACTTGTGCTGCTGCGGACCAGAACGGAAATCAGGCTTCGCCGCGCGCAGGCTTTGGAAAGACGGATGGCGAGGAACTGATGCCGGATTTAGGTAAATACGCAACCGAAGTTCTTTTATCCTACGGTGTGACGATCCTTTTGGTGGCTGGTTTGGTATGGGTCAGCTGGCGCCAGTCCGTTGCCGCCAAGCGTCGGTTGGAGGCTTTGGAGGATGAGTAAAATCTCTCCCCTTATGCTGATCCCGGTTCTGATTTTTGCAGGCTTCGCAGGGCTGTTTCTGGCCGGCATGTTTCGAGAGAATGCTGGCGAGGTACCTTCTACGCTGATCGGGCAGCCGGTGCCTGCGGTGCCGACGGAAGCCGTGGAGGGCACTGAGCTGATAGTGATGGAGGATTTCACCTCCGGCGAGATCACAATAGTGAATTTCTGGGCCAGTTGGTGTCCGCCGTGTCGCGCCGAACATCCGACGCTGTTACGGTTGAGCCAAGAGGGGTATAGGATCGCCGGTATGAATTTCAGGGATACGGGCGATCAGGCGCGGGACTATCTGATTGAGGACGGAAACCCGTTCTTTGCCACCGGATTTGATCCTCGTGGGCGGGTTGCATTGGACTGGGGTGTGACGGCACCGCCGGAGACCTTCATCGTTGGGCCAGATGGAACGGTGCTGAGCCGTTTTATCGGGCCGCTCGTGGGGTCTGATTTCGATCAACGGTTCTTGCCGATGCTTGAGGCGGCAGAAGGCAGCTAAACTGTGCGCTACCGCGCATTTCTATTCAGCCAATTGAGATGCGCCGCTTGGGCCTAACGATGGTATGGTTGCAGTGTTTTTGATACCTGCCGAGAAGCGCTTGAGGGGGCATTTTGCACCTCAAGACGCCCTTTCAAGTTTGATGTGAGTCATGCCCGCGTCAAGGCGACCTCAGCAAGCTGAGGCGGCTGCGCCGGTCTTGACTCGGCCAAGACTCACGCGGCTTTGGCGAGGTTGCGCAGCACGTAGTGCAGAACGCCGCCGTTTTCGATATAGTCGATTTCAACCGCGGTATCGATGCGACACTTCAAAGTGATCTCTTTGACGCTGCCATCCGCCATTTCAATTTTGGCGGGCACCTCTTGCAGCGGTTGGACACTTTCGAGGCCTTCGATCGTGACCGTTTCTTCTCCCGTCAGGCCGAGCGATTTGCGCGTGTCGCCACCGGTGAACTCAAATGGGATCACGCCCATTCCAACGAGGTTGGAGCGGTGAATGCGTTCAAAGCTTTCGGCAATCACGGCCTTCACGCCCAGCAAAGCGGTGCCCTTTGCGGCCCAGTCGCGGGAAGAGCCAGCCCCGTATTGAACGCCACCGAAGATGACCAAAGGTGTACCGGCTGCCTGATGCGCCATTGAAGCGTCAAAAATTGACGTTTGTGTTCCATCTGGCCCTTTGGTGTAGCCGCCTTCCACACCGTCGAGCATTTCGTTCTTGATGCGGATGTTGGCGAAGGTGCCCCTCATCATGACTTCGTGATTGCCGCGGCGGGAGCCATAGGAGTTGAACTCTCTCATAGGTACTTGACGGTCGAGGAGGTATTGTCCGGCTGGTGTTGTATCTTTGAACGATCCGGCGGGAGATATGTGGTCAGTGGTGATCATGTCGCCAAGAACGGCGAGCACCTTTGCATTGACCACGTCCGAGATTTTGCCAGCCTGCGCCCCCATACCTTGGAAGTATGGTGGGTTTTGCACATAGGTGGAGGCGGCGGGCCAGTCGTAGGTCAAGCTGTCGGTGGTCTCAACCGCTTGCCATTTCTCATCACCTTTGAAGACGTCGGCGTATTTGCTGATGAACCCCTCTCGGGTGACGGTTTGTTCGACCAAGGCGTTGATTTCATCAGAAGTAGGCCAGATGTCTTTTAGGAACACGTCATTGCCGTCTTGATCCTGCGCGATGGCCTCTGAATTGAGGTCGATGTCCATCGTGCCTGCTAGCGCGTAGGCGACAACAAGCGGAGGAGAGGCGAGGTAATTTGCGCGAACATCTGGGCTGATCCTGCCTTCGAAGTTGCGGTTACCAGAGAGGACGGAGGTGGCGACTAGATCACCTTCCGCAATAGCCTCTGACAATTCCTTTTGGATCGGACCGGAGTTGCCGATGCAGGTGGTGCAGCCGTAACCGACGAGGTTGAAACCGATCTTGTCGAGGTCGTCTTGCAGGCCCGCCGCTTCGAGGTATTCGGAGACGACCTTCGATCCGGGGGCGAGGGAGGTCTTGACCCATGGTTTGCGGTCGAGGCCCAAGGCGGCAGCCTTTCGAGCCACGAGGCCCGCGCCAATCATGACATAAGGGTTTGAGGTATTGGTGCAGGACGTAATTGACGCGATGACGACCTTGCCGCTTTCCATTGTGTAGTCTTCGCCTGCGACGTCGATTTCTTTGCCCAATAGGCGTTTGAAAGTGTCTTCCATCTCTTTGCGGAAGGCCGCTTTGGCGTCGGTAAGCGCGACATAATCTTGCGGCCGTTTCGGGCCGGAAATCGCCGGGACGATAGTGCCCATGTCTAGGTGGAGTTTGGTCGTGTAGATCGGTGCATAGTTTTCATCCCGCCAAAACCCGTTTTCCTTGGCATAGGCTTCGACCAGAGCTATGCGATCTTCGTCGCGGCCGGTGTTGCGCAAGTAGCGAAGTGTTTCGCCGTCAATCGGGAAGAACCCGCAAGTCGCACCGTATTCGGGGGCCATGTTCGCGATCGTCGCGCGGTCGGCGAGGGGGAGGCGATCCAGGCCTTCGCCGAAAAACTCAACGAATTTACCGACGACACCGAGTTCCCGCAGCATTTCGACGACTTTCAGGACCAGATCGGTACCGGTCGTGCCTTCCATCATTTCGCCGGTTAGCTCAAAACCGACGACCTCCGGGATCAGCATGGAGACAGGCTGGCCCAACATGGCGGCTTCGGCTTCAATCCCGCCAACGCCCCAGCCCAGTACCGCGAGGCCGTTGACCATCGTTGTGTGGCTATCTGTACCGACAAGCGTGTCGGGGTAGGCGACTTCTTCGCCGTTTTGATCGGTGTCGGTCCATACGGTTTGCGCCAGGTACTCAAGGTTCACTTGGTGGCAGATGCCGGTTCCGGGAGGAACCACTCGGAAGTTATTGAACGCGCCTTGGCCCCATTTGAGGAACTGGTAGCGTTCCATATTGCGTTCATATTCGCGGTCCACGTTCATTTGAAACGCGCGAGGGTTGCCGAATTCATCGATCATGACCGAGTGGTCGATGACCAGATCGACAGGATTGAGTGGGTTGATTTGTTCTGCATCGCCGCCCAAAGCCACAATCCCGTCCCGCATCGCTGCAAGGTCAACCACTGCTGGTACGCCGGTGAAATCTTGCATCAAAACGCGGGCGGGGCGGTAGGCGATTTCACGAGGGTTTTTGCCACCGTTCTTGGCCCAATCTGAAAAGGCCTTGATATCATCAGTGGAGACCGAGAATCCGTCATCTTCAAACCTCAGCAAGTTTTCCAAAACGACTTTCAGCGCAGCGGGGAGCTTAGAGAAGTCGCCTAGGCCGGCTTCTTCGGCGGCTTTGATGGAATAGTAAGCAATTGTTTTATCGCCAATCTTCAGGGATTTGCGCGTTTTTGCGGTGTCTTTTCCGACGGTGACGGTCATGGCAGTACCTTTCTAGGAACGAGCGAGAGTCGCACTAGTATCGGACTTGCAAATAGGCCAATCAAGTCACAAACGGGTTTTGGCTGTGCAACCTTGGGTTGGGGATTGAAACATCCATAACGAAAGGCTCGCAATTCGTTGATTGGTCATTTCAATGCTCATTCCTTAATTCTGGTTGAAGGAAACGAGGACTTTCGACCATGCGCGCACTTTTGTCGGCCTTTACGATTGCTTCAACTGTCTTTGGCAGTGCTGTTGTTGCTGAAAACGCAACCGTTGTGGAGCTCTATACGTCACAAGGGTGTTCGAGCTGTCCGCCAGCTGATGAAATTCTTGCGGAATTATCCGATCGTGATGACGTCATCGCTCTGGCCTTACACGTGGACTATTGGGATTACCTCGGCTGGGTTGATGACCTGGCGAACCCTGCCCATACGGAACGGCAGCGCGCCTTTGCCCGCGCCAAGGGTGCCAGGACGATCTATACCCCGCAAATGGTTTTTGGTGGTGTTGATCATGTAATTGGTTCTCGGCCAATGGAGGTGATGGAGCAAATTGAGAAACATGGGGCTGAAGCAGATGCGGTTGAAGTCTCTCTCAACCGGAACGGCGATACGCTTCGCATTGACGCGACCCAGGTTGGTACTTTCAGTGGGGACGCCGTGGTGCAGATCGTTCGGTTTATGCCAGCCGTTACACGCGACATTCGCCGGGGCGAAAACGCAGGTCGGTCATTGACGTACCATAACGTCGTCAGCAGCTGGCAGAATGCGATGACTTGGGACACCGGTGAGCCCTTGGCGATTGAAGCTACGGTGAGCGGGTCGGATGCAGTTGCGGTGATCATTCAGGACGGAACCGACGGTCCGGTTTTAGGTGCCGCTCAGCTCCGCTGATTTGCCGGATTTGTTCTTCCATCTGCGGTGAATCCAGAACCATTGCTCTGGCGCGTCTTCGATCCGCTTCTCTAGGCTTGAGGAAATGTCTGTCATCATTTGAACAGGATCGGTGTGCTTTATCGGTGCATCGAGATCCACCGAGAAACTTAATCCGTCATCCAGTCTTTTCCCAAAATACGGGATGACCAAAGCATCGAAGCGTAGTGCAATTTCGGCGGCTGAGAAGGCGGTGCGGGCAGGCTTCCCAAGGAAAGGGAGCAGTTCGCCTCTGTCGTAGTTCACATCGAATAAGAGTGTTCCCATGCCACCGGATTTGAGGTGTTTGGAAAACCCCATCGTGCCGCGTTTGCCTTGTTCAAAAACAGGTCCGCCCCAGCTCGTCATGGTTTTGGAGTAATGTTCGTTGAAGTAGGGGTTCGCCATTGGGCGATAGAGCCCGCCGATTTCGTAGCCCATGCGCGTAAGGACTTGTCTGGGTGCTTCATGGTTTCCGTAATGGCCCGTTACGAAGATCACAGGTTGCTTTTTAGCTCGCGCGTACTCCAGTGCCGCAATACCCGCACCTGTCGCTTCGCAGTCTTTGATCCAATCGCCAAACTCTTCATGGGAATAGTTTTCAATGAGGGTGCGGCCAAAGTTATCGCAAACCCCTTCAGCGATTTGGCGGCGCCGTGTCGGTGACATGTCAGGATAGATGAAAGCTAGGTTTTCCTCAGCCCGCTTTCGATAGCCAACCAATGGACCAATCGCGCGCCTTAAGGCGCTCCCCATCATCGGGACGCGGCTTTGGTAGGGGAGCTGCATGACCGACGCGATCAACCCACGCAATGCACGATCGGCCAACCAATCGGCTTTGGTTCCTTGCAAGGGTGGCGTCTTAGTCATTCAGCCAGAATAGGCTGATTATGAATGCTTAGGAAGGCCGGTTCCGATCATACTGTCGCGCGTAACAAGCTCTGCCAACTGGTCCTGCATCCAACCCTCGGTGCCGTCTGGGCGATTGGGAATTACGATGTAGCGCATGTCTGCGGTACTGTCGTGCACACGCACTTCGATATCCGGCGAGAGTTCCACACCAAATTCGCTCAGCACCCTTCGAGGCTCGCGCACTGTCCGTGACCGATACGCGCGTGACTTATACCAGTCGGGCGGAAGGCCCAGTAGGTTGCGTGGATAACAAGAGCACAGGGTGCAAACGACAACATTGTGTAGGGTTGGCGTGTTTGGCAGCGCGATGAGTTTCATAGGTCCAATGTCATACCCCATGTCTCGGGTCGCTTGTGAGCCATCGGCGAGAAGGGCTTCTGCAAAATCTGGGTCTGTCCAATACCGTGCCACGACTTGGGCTCCATTGGCGGGGCTGCGTGCATCCATCGCGTCGATCTGACTTGTGATTTGCGCGGCCGTAAGTTCACCCTTCTCTATCAACAGTTCACGAACAGCGATCTCCATCGTTTGCCAATAGGTCAGTTCAACGTCGTCATCCTTGCGATAAGGGTGTCCTGATGGTGAGAGGTGGTCGTGATGGTCATGTGGCATCAGGTGTCGAGCTCCTCTAACCAATGGGAATAGATTTCGGCTTCGATCGTGTCGCTGGGGTTGTCCGTTGCTTTGCCCCATACCTCAGCCATGGAGAAACGCACGCGGCATAGCGGCTGCGGTTCTGCTTTGAGGCCATAGGCAAGTTGTTCGGGATTTGGAAACGGTCCAAGCACGCGCTCTACTATGCCCGTTTTGCCGCGTAGGTAATAAGGCGTCCGGACATGACCAGGAGGCGAGTAGGATTTCACACGAACGCTTTGGCCACTAACCATTTGCGGCGTCCCCGTAGGTGTTGCCGCGCATTTTGACCTCTTCCATGCGCTGACCAAGTTCTTCAATCGTGTAGACGCCGTTTTCGATGAGGTTCTGGTTCACAGAGGTGATCCATCGCTCATAGTAGCTCATTGTTTCAAATGCTTCAGGCCCCATGTCTTCCAACACGCGCCGAAGCCCGTCGACTGTAAAGAGGCCCTTAACATTGCAAAGTACCAAGAGGGCATCCACGCGTTTTTCCCAAAGCGCAAAATCGTGTTCGTCTGGCAAAACGGGGTCGGATGCATCGCCGCCCATGTCATGCCATCTGCGACCAGAAGCTGTCATTTTGCCTGTTTCCATCTGAGATTGGTCATTGCTGTGATTCGAAACTTTGCTTTAATTTTCGCGTTTTAGTTGAGGTTTTGCGAAATCAGATACCCCCTACTTGTAAGGGCCTGTAAGTCGTTGGTACTCAGGGGGGTGAGAGATAGTGTCGCATTATGAATGGTTTGGACAATCGCCAAGAGCTCAGACATTTCCTCATCACTGAACTCTCGATCTGAGCGTGCGAAACTTCCAATACTTCGGGAGTCGTCGTTTGCAATTGCCCAGGTCATTCCAAATTTCATGCCAAAATCGGCGGCGGACGCTATTACCCCTTTTTCATCTAGGTGAACGAGGTCTGACCACCGAATTGTTCCTTGGTTTTCAAATCCCCACATCACTGTCGGATCCTGCATCAAGAGCCCGTTTTCAGAGTAATGCTTGTTCCATTCCTGTGAATAAGACTGGAATAAATAGCTGGGTGTTGTCAGTCGAATTTGAAAGGCAAGAGCGAAACCTTTAGAGGCCTTTTCACTTAATTCCTCAAGTTCTGAACAAAATTTCACATCTTTTGACATGGTTGATATCACTCACCTTACAGTTGATTGTTTAGTAGAAACTGTCTCAAAGTACATATACCAATAAATAGCTAGTGTGAGATCAATCCTATCGCATACTCAAGTCCAAATATACGCGGAGAGAAAATTCAGTTAAATCGAATGGCAGCTATCGAAATAAAAGCTTTGGGTGATGATGACCTGACAGAAGTTGCACCTTCTGGCTATTATATTGCTTTGCGCGTTGGATTTGCGTCTCCGGTGGAGGAAATTAACTATCTCCGCAGCGATTGGGTTCAGCACTATACGCGGCAGTGTTTTATGATGTTTGATCCGGTGGTTCGTTGGGTTCATGCAAACGTCGGTATCAAAAGGTGGACCGATTTAGCGGATGATGACCCGAGGGGGATTCTTGGTCAGGCTCAGACTTTTGGGATGAGATACGGTGTCGCTGTTTCGGTTTTCGATAACAATACGGCCGGACATCGGTCTTTTGGTTACTTTACGCGTTCTGATCGCGAATTTGCCGCAGCTGAAGAAGAAGCGCTTCTTGCTTATGTCACACGTCGTCACTTGGAAATGGCACCGCCGACCAATCTAACATCAGCTGAAATAGAGGCGTTGCGCCTTGTAAAAGAGGGACTTCGCTTAAAGGAAGTTGCGCACGAACTTGGCGTATCTGAAGGCGCGATCAAACAGCGTATCAAAAACGCAAAGGCGAAATTGAACGCCAACACCAGCTCTCAGGCTGCGACCATTGCGGCGCAGCACGGGATTGTCTGAAGACGTTAACGGCTAATTAACTTATTTTTCTCCGACTGAACAGGAATTCCTCAACAGGATTCTCGTGATGATTGCTTTTGTTTTTAGTTTCGAATTTCACATTCTAGGAGAGATAAAGAATGAAAAATATGGCGTTTAATTTTACCCAGTTGGCCAAATACGATGATGCTTTTTTTAGGTTCTTGGAGTTACGTAAGCGATTTTTTGTGGATCAGTTGGAATGGGATATTCCCCATGACGATGCGATGGAAATGGACCAATACGACAATCCAACAGCTTGGTATTCATTAGTAGAATATAACGGTGAGATTGTGGGCGGCGCCCGGACCATGCCGACAAATGCGCGGTGGGGATCGCATGGTTGCATGTTGACTGATGCGATCAACGGTAAACTCGTTGATATTCCGGACACGGTTTTGAGCGACGCGGTGTCGGAACCCAGCATTTGGGAGTGCACGCGGCTGGTGATTTCCGATGACTTAGACACTCAGGTTGAACGCGCGCAGTGCCTGTACCTAATTGTCAGTGGCCTTGTTGAGATGGCGGCGTCCCAACAGGCGCAACATCTGATATCGCTTTCGCCTTTGGCTCTTACGAGAGCGCTGCGTCAGTTGGGTTTTGGTGCAAAGCGCATTGGTGCACCTTATCTGAACGAAGGGGATGGGCGTCGCTATGCGGTTCTGACCATGCCTGCTGTGCCAAGCAGCAAATCTCAGGCCGTTGTCATTCCAGCTTCACCTAAACCTGCTGAGGAGCGTCAGTTGGCCCTTAGCTAGGCCCGTCGACGTGGGGTGGGCAGGAGGCTGGTCCTCCTGCCGATACATTTAACCGAACACACGCGCGAAAATCGTTTCGACATGCTTGGTGTGGTATCCAAGGTCGAATTTCTCGCGAATTTCCTCTTCGGAGAGCGCTGCTCTTACATCATCGTCCGCCAGAAGTTCCGTCTGGAAATCAGCACCTTGTTCCCAAACCTTCATCGCATTGCGCTGGACCAGCTTGTAACTGTCTTCTCGACTGACACCAGCTTGCGTCAACGCAAGCAAAACGCGCTGCGACATGACCAGACCGCGGAATTTATTCATATTGGCGAGCATGTTCTCTGGATAAATCACCAGTTTTTCAATGACACCGGCAAGTCGGTTCAAAGCAAAGTCCAAGGTAACGGTTGTATCAGGACCAATCGCGCGTTCAACAGACGAATGGCTGATGTCGCGCTCGTGCCAAAGCGTTACGTTTTCCATAGCTGGAACAACGGACATACGCACGAGGCGGGCGAGGCCGGTAAGGTTCTCTGTTAGGACAGGGTTCCGTTTATGCGGCATCGCCGAAGAGCCTTTTTGGCCTTTGGAGAAGAACTCCTCCGCTTCCAAAACTTCGGTGCGTTGCATGTGGCGGATTTCGGTTGCAATGTTTTCCATCGAGGACGCAATCACACCAAGGGTCGCAAAGAACATCGCGTGACGATCGCGAGGAATGACCTGTGTGCTGATCGGTTCGGGCTTCAGACCCATCTCGTTACATACATGCTCTTCGACAGCCGGATCGATATTTGCAAATGTGCCGACTGCGCCTGAAATCGCACCGGTTGCGATTTCCTCGCGGGCGTTGATAAGACGTGTCCGCCCGCGATCCATCTCGGCGTAGAACCGCGAGAAGGTAAGGCCCATCGTTGTTGGTTCAGCATGAATGCCGTGGCTGCGCCCGATGCGCACTGTGTCTTTGTGCTCCAGTGCGCGCTCTTTCAAGGCGGCCAGAACGCGATCCATGTCTGCAATTAGGATATCAGCGGCACGAACGAGTTGGACGTTCAAAGTGGTGTCGAGAACGTCGGAGGAAGTCATGCCCTGATGGACAAAGCGTGCTTCGTCATTGCCGATGATCTCTGCCAGATGGGTCAGGAAGGCGATGACATCGTGTTTTGTGACCGCTTCGATTTCGTCGATACGGGCTACGTCAAATTCCACATCTTTGGCTTTCCACACGGCGTCCGCGTTTTCCTGTGGGATCACTCCAAGTTTGGCCATCGCATCGCAGGCGTGCGCCTCAATCTCATACCAGATGCGGAACTTTGTAGCAGGGTCCCAAATGGCGGTCATTTCTGGGCGGGAATAGCGAGGAATCATCGTGTGATAGCCTTTTTGTGATTGGGCAGCAGGTTGTGTCGCGTCATAATGGGGGGGAAGGAAAGCCTCAAGGGAGGATCGTATGTTCAAAGCTTTGATTGTCGCGGCAGGATTGGTGCCGACATTGGCAATAGCCGAAGAATGGACGCCGTTGTTCGAGGATGCGGCCATTCAAGAGGCGCTGGCAGATCGAACGGTGCGGTATGATGCGCTGACATTTCAGATTTTCGGGGCGGCCGGAGACACGCAATATATCACCGAACGTGCGAGTGAAGGGCGTTGGGCCGCACGCGGTGGACAATATTGTAGCGTTTGGCCACCTTCAGACGTTTGGACCTGCTATGATTTCGCCGTAAGCGGAAACTCGGTTCGCTTCATTGGCACAGATCGCAGCGTGAGTGTCGGAACCTACGAAGAATAATGCTGCAACCTTCTGATTTCTTAGGTCTCTGGGGCGTCACCCGGACGATCGAAGACCGCCATTCAAACCAAACTGGCCGTTTCGACGGTGAAGCGACGTTCGCCCAAAATTCAAGCGGCACCTTGTCATATTTAGAAACGGGGCAAATGCGATTGGGGCAGGGGCCGTCAATGACGGCAACGCGGTCTTATAAGTGGCAATTCATTGATAGTCAGGTCAACGTCTTCTTTGAAGATGGTCGGCCGTTTCATTCTTTTGAGCCTGTTGGAAAATCAGCTGGAACCGATCATCCGTGTGGCGATGATTACTATACTGTGGCCTATGATTTTCTGGACTGGCCCGGCTGGTCGGCGGTTTGGACAGTGAGCGGACCGAGGAAGGACTACACCTCTACAACGAAATACATGCGCGACTGATTGCGCCAACAGTCTTGCACCTTTCCTTTCGCTCGTGCAGAAAGCGTCAAATTCAAAGAGATAGGAGAGTGGGATGGCCCTCGCTATGAATGATAAAGTGCTGGTTGAAGCCTTCGGTGCAAACGAAGGAACAGCTTTGCGCATCAAACAGGCTGTCATGGTCGTTTTGGGGATCGTGGCAATTTGGATTGCAGCTAAAGTTCAGGTCTTCCTGCCCGGTAATCCTGTGCCGATCACATTGCAAACATTCGCCGTTTTGACAATCGGCGCAGCTTATGGCCCTCGCTTGGGTCTGCTGACAATCGTTGGCTATCTGGTCCTCGGTGCGATGGGCGCAAGCGTTTTTGCAGGCGAAAAGGCTGGCCTGACCTATATGATGGGTGGCACCGGCGGCTATTTGGTTGGCTACGCATTGGCCGCGCTAGCATTGGGCTATGCGGCACGTCTGGGTTGGGACCGCAACATTCTGTTGATGGCCGTAGCTATGTTCATCGGCAACGCGCTGATCTACATCCCAGGTTTGCTTTGGCTGCATCAGTTTGCATCCGGTTGGGAGCAAACGCTGCAGTGGGGCATCACACCGTTCCTGATTGGTGACGCGCTGAAGCTGGTCCTTGCGGCTTTGGTTGTGCCTGGTCTGTGGAAGCTGATCGGCGACGCACGCGCCTAAGCGAATACCTTACGGTTAAAGAAAGGCGCGACCAGTTGGTCGCGCCTTTTTTGTTGTTTGGATCGAAGTTTCTTTTCGCGCGCTAAGCCAGCGACGTTTCGACATGCGCTCCGGCTTCTAAGGTTTTGTGAACTGGACATTTGTCTGCAATCTCAAGCAGGCGCTGGCGTTGTTCGTCATCAAGTGGGCCGGTTAGCGTGATGTCACGCTTAAAGACGTCGATCCGCTCCCCGTCGATGTGGCTTTTGTTGTGGCTGATGTCGACGTGAACACCTTCCAATGGCCATTGCTTGCGACGGGCATACATGCGGATCGTCATCGAGGTACAGGCGCCCAATCCGCCGGACAAGAAACCATAAGGCGTGAGCCCGCGGTTCGTTCCGCCCACGCTGGCAGGTTCATCGGCAACTAGATGGTGCGGTCCGGATTGTACGTCTTGAAGAAATCCAGCAGCATCCGCTTCTGTCACTCGGAGAATTCCTTCCGGGACGTCCGGTTGTGCAGGGATTTCTTCCATCGGAATGTAGCGTGTTGCCCAGGTCGCTATCGTGTCGGCAGCATATTCTGCATCCTTCGAATCCGAGACGAGGTGGTCCGCGCTGTCCAAGGTCACAAAGCTTTTCGGGTGTTTTGCGGAAAGGAAAATCTGGCTTGCGTTTTCGATGCCTACGGTTTGGTCTAGGGGCGCGTGAAGGACGAGCAGAGCTGCGTTGAGGTTTGCCACACAGGACTCAATACTAGTCTCTGCGACATCTTCGACGAAGTCCTTTCCGATAGTCAGTGGGCGACCGCCCAAGGTAACTTCAGCGGAGCCATCTTCCAAAATCTTTGGGATCGCATCGGAGAAGTTATGCGCGACATGGCCCGGATCAGCGGGCGCACCGATAGTCACAACGCCTTTGATGGTGTCCAACTGTGAGGCAGCTTTTAAGACCGCCGCTCCGCCGAGAGAGTGACCGACAAGCAGGCTTGGCTGGAGCCCACGTTCTACCAATGCATCATGGGCTGCACGAAGGTCCTGGACGTTGGAGCTAAAGCTTGTGTTCTCAAACGCGCCACCGGATTGACCGATCCCTGTGAAATCGAAACGCAACACCGCAAATCCCATTGAGGCGAGGCGGGCGGCGATACGACGGGCGGCAGAGATGTCTTTTGAGCAGGTAAAGCAATGCGCAAAGATCGCCGTTGCGACATGGGGGCCTTCGGGCATTTCAAGTCGGGCGGCGAGCATGTCTCCAGCATGTCCGGGGAATGTGAAACGTTCTGTAGGCATGACGATCTCCTTTGTTGCGCCCAAGGTGAGGGCAGGGAACCGTCAATGCAACGAAAGTGTCAGGCTGTCACGTGAGAGTGAATTTAGTTTCCAGTTAGGGCCGGATCGAAGGGATACTTCGTCAGGTTTTCATAGCCGTCTTCTGTAATGAGAACCTGATCTTCCAGTTTGATTGAGAAATCGCCGCCTTCGGGACTAACAAGTGCTTCGACGCAAAGCGTCATGCCCGCTTCGAGAGGGTAGTCGAACCGATGTGAATCATCGTGGTCTGGATACCCCACGTGAGGCCATTCATCACACAGGCCAACGCCGTGCATCATGCAAGAATACTTTTGTTTTTGGTATTGGCTGTCCAGCTTGTGGCCGTTTGCCACCAACTCTGGGATTGTCACACCCGGCTTTAACATTTCCATATTTGTCTGAATATGCTCGATCCCATGGTTCATGGCATCGATCATGTCCTGACGCGGATTCTTGTCGCCAATCCACCATGTCCGACTGATGTCGATACAGATGCCGTAAGCGCCTACAAGATCAGTGTCAAAAGCAACGATTTCGTTGTTTTGAATTATACGTGGCCCACATTCTTGGAACCACGGGTTGGTGCGAGGGCCAGTTGCCAGCAGCCGCGTTTCGATCCATTCTCCGCCGCGTTTGATATTCTCTGCATGTAGGACAGCCCAAACATCGTCCTCGCTTACGTTGCCATTCGGAATGTTGTCTCGGGCGAAGGCCTCCATTGCGTAACAAGCGTCTTCGCACGCCAAGCTCGCGCACCTCATCGCTTTAATCTCATCAGGGCCCTTTATCGCACGCGCCTTTTCGGTGACTTCTTCGCCATCCATGAGTTCAAAGCCCCGTGCTTCGAGTGCCTTGGCCCCTCGAAGCATGATCTTATCAACAGCAAGCCGCGTATTGCCACCAGCGTGGGCCCGCATGATTTCGGTTACCTGAACGGAGAATGCATCTGCGTTTTCGTCAATGCCGTCACCAACGCTGAAATAGAACATCGACGCGCCGGAGAGGCGCTCTTTGACCAGATTATTAAATTCTGAAAGGAACGGCGCATTCTTATAGTCCCAAAGAACCATGTGCCCATCAGCACAAACCAAACAGGCCCGAAAGGGGTTATGCGTGTTCCAAAGCTGCATATTCGTGCTGTCGGTCGCGTAGCGAATGTTGAGCGGGTCAAACATAAGCACGCCGCCATAGTCGCGTTCATTTAGCCGATCGACCAATCTCTTATGGCGAAAAGCGCGCATCGTGGGGAGGTCAGGCAGCTCCAATCCTGCCGCAGCCCATTCGCTGAACGCCAATTGGGTTGGGCCGATTTCCATCCGGTCCTGATCATTGGGTGAACCGTCAGCAAGTGTTGCGCCACGTGATGGGTCTATCTTACGGGTGTCGCGGTAGTGCTGGTTCATCAGGCTGGCCTCCCTCTAGCACTATTAGCTTGGAGGTCTGAACCCTGTTTGGTCTGGTGGATTTGCGACGAATCCTATGTCTATTTGCGGCCAAAACGCGAAAGAGGCGCCCAAATTGACGCCTCTTTGCAAGATTTCAAAGTGAATTAGCAGCTGTAGTAGAGCTTGTATTCCACAGGGTGCGGGCAGTGCTCGTATTCGTACACTTCTTCCCACTTAAGCTCCATGTAGCCTTCCAACTGATCTTTGGTGAACACGCCACCTTCGAGCAGGAAGTCGTGATCTGCTTCCAGTGCCTCAAGGGCTTCGCGGAGGGAGCCACAAACAGTTGGGATTTCAGCCAATTCTTCTGGTGGCAGATCGTAGAGGTCTTTGTCGGAAGACGCACCTGGGTCGATCTTGTTTTTGATGCCGTCAAGGCCAGCCATCATCAGAGCGGAGAAGCAGAGGTATGGGTTCGCAGATGGATCTGGGAAACGTGCCTCAACGCGCTTTGCCTTCGGTGATTCAGCCCAAGGGATACGAACACAGCCAGAACGGTTGCGTGCGGAGTAGGCACGCAGAACTGGGGCTTCAAAGCCTGGGATCAGGCGCTTGTAAGAGTTCGTGGACGGGTTGGTGATCGCGTTCAGTGCTTTCGCGTGCTTCAAAACACCGCCGATGAAGTACAGAGCTTCTTGTGACAGGTCAGCGTATTTGTCGCCTGCGAACAATGGCTTACCATCTTTCCAGATGGACATGTTCACGTGCATACCTGTGCCGTTGTCACCAGCAATTGGCTTTGGCATGAAGGTTGCGGATTTGCCGTAAGCCTGAGCCGTGTTGTGGATTACGTACTTGTATTTCTGCAGTTCGTCCGCCTGGTGTGTCAGCGTGCCGAAGATCAGGCCAAGCTCATGCTGGCAAGACGCCACTTCGTGGTGATGCTTGTCAACTTTCATGCCCATGCGCTTCATGGTGGAAAGCATTTCGCCACGCATGTCTTGTGCATCGTCTGTTGGTGGCACTGGGAAGTAGCCGCCTTTGACACCAGGGCGGTGGCCCATGTTGCCCATTTCATATTCAGTATCCGTGTTCCAAGCGCCGTCGATCGCGTCGACTTGGTAGGACACTTTGTTCATCGCGACAGAGTAGCGAACGTCATCAAAAATGAAGAATTCAGCTTCTGGACCGAAGTATGCCGCGTCACCGATGCCGGAGGACTTCAGATAAGCTTCAGCGCGCTGCGCAGTGGAACGTGGGCAACGCTCGTAGCTTTCACCTGTGTCAGGTTCGACGACGGAGCAGTGAACGCAGACAGTTTTTTCGGCGTAGAAAGGGTCAAGATAACCGGTGGATGCGTCTGGCATCAGCTTCATGTCCGACTGGTCAATCGATTTCCAGCCAGCGATGGAAGACCCATCAAACATGAAGCCTTCTTCAAGGAAGTCTTCGTCGACGAGGTCGGCAACAACTGTCACGTGCTGCAGTTTGCCGCGCGGGTCTGTGAAGCGGATATCGACGTAGGCTACGTCTTCATCCTTTATAAGTTTAAGAAGGGCTTTGTTGTCCATTCTTTGATTTCCTCTAGCAGATTGTAAGGGATTTAAAGCGCGTCTTCGCCGGATTCACCGGTACGAATACGAATGGCTTGTTCGATGGGGGAGACGAAGATCTTACCGTCACCAATTTTGTCGGTTTTTGCAGATTCGATAATCGCCTGAACCGCGGCATCGACTTGGTCGTCGGCAAGAACGACTTCGATTTTGACTTTAGGCAGAAAATCGACGACATATTCGGCGCCGCGATAAAGTTCGGTGTGGCCTTTCTGCCGTCCAAAACCTTTAACTTCAACGACGCTGAGACCTTGGACGCCGACATCTTGCAGCGCTTCTTTTACTTCATCCAATTTGAAGGGCTTAATAATCGCTTCGATCTTTTTCACGCCCGCGACTCCTATGTTGCAGTTTGGATTCCTCAGATCATCTTTGACGGGAAGAGCCAATTCAGCCCTCCAAATCGCGGGCTCATAGGTGGATTTGAGTATCCTAATGACTGCCGTTTGAGCAATTTGCTCAAAAAGTAGTCAGTGTGAAAACATCTGCGTTTCTGGTGATAGGGCCTCTTCCTATAACTAAGTTTGTCGTGCTTTTCTTTGTGACGTGCCGCTTTGTCAGATCAGCAAAACGAAAAATGCCGCCCATTAGGGCGGCATTCTCTCGAAGGGCGGAAGTTTTGAGGCCTCCTCCGAAAATCTTCCAATTTTCGGTTTACAAATTCTTCAGCGTTTTGGCTTGCACCTCATAGTGGGGTCGACCCAACGCACTGGATTGTTTTGACGATTAATTGAGGCGAAATTGTGCCGAAGGTTTGCTTATTTCGCGATGGCATTTTGCGCTCGCTTCTCTTGTCGGGCTTTGTTAGATACCGCCAGAATCAACTTCGGTTGACGGTTGCGGGTGTGGCGAAATTGGTAGACGCACCAGATTTAGGTTCTGGCGCCGCGAGGCGTGGGGGTTCAAGTCCCTCCACCCGCACCACAATGATCATAAACCATAAATCAAAGTCTTTGTGCGACTATCGCTAGGTCGATGATCAGCGTTCCAGTAATTCTGCCAATTGGGCAGCTGCTTCACGCAAGGGTGCTAAGACCATAACTAGGTCGTTTATCGTCTTGCGTTGCTCCGGTGCATGGATGGAAAGGGTTGAAAGCAGTCGCCCGCGGCTATCTAGAACAGGGACGGCAAGGGCTGTCATACCTTCCATGAACTCTTCGTCATCCGTCGCGTATCCTCGAGCTCGAATGCCTTCGAGTTCAAGCTTAAGCAAATCAGGATTGGTGATCGTCTTGTCCGTTAATTTGTCCATACGGTGGTTCTTGAGAAACCGCATGAGATAATCGGACCTCATTGACGAGAGATACATTTTGCCGCTGGCAGTGCAGTGGAATGGCACTTCTGTCCCGATGGGGAGTTGGATTCTAAGGGGCCAATGTGTCTCAACCCGATCTAGATAGAACATTCCTTCTCGTTCAGGGATCGCGAGGTTGCAGGTTTCTTCGACCTGAACGGCGAGCGCTTTGAGAATTGCAACCCTAACAGTGCGGATACGCTCTGATGATATCGTATCTATAGCGAGACGCCGCGCCCTTGGCCCTGGGCTATAAGATCGACCATCGACATCTCTTTGCAAGAATCCTTCCGCTTCAGCGGTGGCAAAGAGCCGGTGAAGGGACGGTTTAGGAAGACATAAGACCTCATTTACCTTGGTTGGCGTGACGGGAGCCCCAGCCTTCGCGACCTCTTCCACCAGCACAAGTAGCCTGAGGTTGGTCGGGATTTGTCCGGGGCTCTCAAAACTATCGTCCGCCATGACTCACTTCTATATCAAGGTAGCAAAGCCAATGCCGTTGCTGGCACCAACGCCACTAGGAACCATATCGCGAGAAGCGACACAAGATAGATTGAGGAATAGCGCAACAACCTAAAGTACGGCACTCCCGTCACACCTGAGGCCACGTATAGGTTTAGCCCGTAGGGTGGCGTGATAAAGCCGATGGAAGCACCGACGAGGAAGATCACTGAGAAGTGGACAGGATCAACGCCGACGTTCGCCGCAATGGGTGCAAGGATCGGGGCAAGGATGATCGTCACTGGGAGAGATTCCAAGATCATGCCTGCCACAAAAACCATAGCCATTGCCGTGAACAGAACTGGGTAGTAGCCACCCATTGAATTCACAAAGGTCCCGATGGTTTCTTGCGCGCCGAGCAGCGACAGGATTTGCTGCATCACAACGGATACGGCGATGAGCGGCGCCAATATACCGGTGATCTGCGCAGACCGCACAACGATCGACGGTATCTCGCGAAGCGTGAAACCATCGACGACCAATTGGGCTGCAAATGTCTTTTCATCCACAGGAACGTCAGATTTCACACCCATGGTGCGGCTGGCAAAATGACTGAGCATGCCGACGATGATACAGAAACCAACGGTCACACCAGCGGCCTCGGTTGGTGAGAACTTGCCGGTGTAGATACCCCAGAGCACCAGACCAATTGCGAAGAAACCGAGCCAAGCACCAATGCCGGTCATGATCACGCGCTTCATAGACAGATTGATCAAGAAGCCCCAACCGTTAATGGAGCAAACGATGAAACAGGCGACCATCATAGCCAGAACCATCAAGGTACCCGGGATGATGCCCGCGATAAACAGGTCAGAAATCGGCAGGTTCATCAGGAAGCCATAGACGATAAAGATAATCGATGGCGGGATGATGATCCCGACACAACCACCCGCCGCGGCCGTCGCAGCGGAGAAACGTTCATCATAGCCGCCTTTAACCATCTCAGGGTGCAACATTGAACCAATGGTCGCAGTCGTTGCCGAGTTTGATCCGGAGATCGCAGCGAAGAGACCACAGGCACCGAGCGACGCCATCGCTAAGCCGCCACGGATCCAACCGAGACAGGCATAGGCAAAGTCCGACAATCGCTTTGCAATACCTGACTTGTTGATCAAGTCACCTGTCAAGATGAATAGAGGCATGGCCATCAAGGCGAAGCCGTCTTTGAATACGTTCAGCAGCTCGGCGCCGGTATTGTCCAGCGTCAAATCCAGCACAAAGCTGCACCCAACGACCCAGTAAAAGATGATGAGAAGAACAGGCGTGCCCATCATGAATAGAAAGGTCACCCCAAGCGAGATAATCGTAATCCAAGTTGCATCGGTCATCTTACGTGTCCCCTCCGATGACAGCTTGCTCAATCATTGGAGCGCCGCTGCGATATTTGCCGAGATCCTCGATCATGTTTTCGATGGCGCGGGTGGCCAAAAGGATGAAGCACAACGGCATCGTGAACATGAACCACCAGCGCATGATGTCATCCGTGCCAAGGACGATGGCAAAATTGTCGTATGTATTGACTGTCGCCCGGGCTGTCGTCGTTACGACGATGATGCAGAAGATCAGCCATAGGACGTTGTCAAAGGTGAGCCAAAACATCTGACCTTTGGGTTTCATCTTAGTGCGGAATTCAGAAAAGCTGAGGTGCGTCCGGAGGCGAACATTTAGGACAGCTCCGTACCACGCCATGATCATAAAGAGCAGGGGTGGTATGGTTGTTGACCAAGGAACCTGTGCGTTGAAGCCAAATCGCTGGATCACGCCAATGAAAATAATCGCGGCCATCACAATGTAGGAATAAACCACGATGGTCCGTTCCGGTGTTCGTTCAAAAAGGACCAAGATGACAGGGACACCGATTAGGATAACCCTTTGATAGCCGCCGGTGATCGTCTCTAGCCAGCTGCCAAAGGGATCCCAGAAGGCGGCGACAAGGGCAATTGTTAGGAAGAGAGCAATGATCGGATGAGTAAAACTCGTTGTGGGTTTGCCTCGCCGCTCTTCTAGTCTTTCAGCAAGACGTTCGCGGTAATAAAGGATGACCGCGCCGATGAGTGTGAGCGGCGCAAATACCAGCCACGCCCCATTGGAGCGGTAAGCTTGCACAACTTTGAAGTTGATATCGCCGCTTAACGTCGCGTTGACGATGGTCGCGGCATCCGACCAGATAGACATCTGGCTCCCCCCTGTATTGTTTTTATTCCAGCACTATGCGGTGGAAGTGCTTTTTAGAAAAGGGCCGGCCCGAACTCCTCTTTCGGATCGGCCCATTTTTAGACTTTAGGAAAGGGCTAAATCAGCCTTTCCACCAGCGACGTGGCTCAACGTTCTCTGGCAAAGTATTCGCATCAATTGTGCGAACTTCGTCGTAGATTTCCTGGTAGGTGTCAGCGCCACCTTGCCAGCCGTTGATGCGCTCACGCCATTCTTCCCAGAGCTGTGGCTGGAATTCTGGTGAACACATTTCTTCAGCCTTACGAATCTCTTCTGGGGACAAGAATGCGTTGCGCACGTTGTTCTCAGCAAAGATTGTACCTGGAAGCTGTGGATCAGACTGACCAACTGTTTTCACAAGAGCTGCTTCGTTTGCAGCCTGAACGTGAGTTTGTGCCCAGTAAGATGATTCCATCACCGCGTCTTGTAGATCGCCGCCAAGGCTATCGAAGACTGAAGCAGACATCGCCGTGTGCTCAGTACCGCAGAAGAAGTTCAAGTGAACCGACTGGGATACGACTGGAGACATGTTTGCGTATGCCACAGCAGATGCCCACGTTTCAGCGCCGTCGATCAGACCTTGCTTCAGACCGTCGAGCGTTTCTTCCCATGCAACTGGAACTGGGTTCAGGTTCAAAGCTGTCATCGCGATACGACCCAGCTGAGTACCTGTTACGCGGTTCTTCGTGCCGAAGAGCTGCTCAACAGATGTCACCGTTTCCTTGTCTTCCCATGCCAGACCCAACTGGATGCCGCGAAGTTCTGCGTGTGAGAATAGGAACTTGAGGCCGTGGCGGCGCTCATACGGTTCGCGCAGCAGAGCCATAGACTTCGGAGAGTAAAGGAAGTGGTACTGGTCTGCGCGGTTCCGGAACATATACGCGTAGTCCAGAACGTTCAGGTAGGGCGCACCACCTGCAGAGTTCTGTGTAGATGCTGCGTAAATGTCGACAATGCCCTGTTGCGTTTTCTCAACACAAGACACCTGGCCACAGATTTGGTTGTCACCGATGAACTCAACCCGAATCTCACCATCAGTCCGTGCCTCGAGGTCACGGGCGAATTCAAGCGCACCAGCGCGCTCGATAAGAAGGTTGCGGGCATTGAAGCCAGCGGCACCAAATTTCAGGGTGAAACGTGCTTCTTTTGAGAAGCGCCGCTCGTAGGTGGATTCGGCCGCGGACGCCAAGTTTGCAACGCTCATTGCGCCACCAAAGGTGCCTGCCGCCAGTAGTGTTGAGCTTAGCCCGTATTGACCAGCGATCTTGAATAGATCGCGGCGCGAGATCCCGCTTAACTTATCTCCAACTTTCATGATTTCCTCCCATGTTGTCGATTATTGAGACTATTCGTTTCAAAAAAGACTAGTATAGTATAACAGTTCTGCATAGTGTTTTCTGAGCTTAACCGAGGAATAAGACATTGGAAGCCGATTTTATTGTTGTTGGAGCTGGTTCTGCGGGCTGTGTTTTAGCGAACCGGTTAAGTCAGAACCCACAGAATCGTGTGGTGCTACTAGAAGCTGGTGGGCGCGATACGAACCCTTGGATTCACATTCCTGTCGGCTATTTCAAAACAATCCACAATCCGAAGGTCGACTGGTGCTACAAAACAGAACCAGATCCTGGGCTGAATGGCAGGTCAATTGAGTGGCCGCGCGGTAAAGTCCTCGGTGGGTCCTCATCTCTAAACGGACTTCTCTACGTGCGTGGCCAACCGGAGGATTATGACCGCTGGCGACAGATGGGGAACATCGGATGGGCTTGGGACGATGTCTTGCCACTGTTCAAACGCGCTGAAAACAATGAACGCGGTGCAGATCCCTTTCACGGCAACGAAGGACCGCTATCGGTTTCCAATATGCGTATTCAAAGGCCTATTACCGACGCTTGGGTTGCAGCGGCACAGGCCGCGGGCTACCCGTTCAATCCGGACTACAATGGAGAGGAACAAGAAGGCGTTGGTTTCTTTCAGCTTACCGCGAAGAACGGTCGCCGTTGCAGTGCCGCTGTGGCGTACCTCAACCCAGTTAAGTCACGGGAAAACCTCGAAATAATCACCCACGCTCAAGTCGATAAAGTTGTGATTTCAGAAGGCAGAGCGACAGGGGTTGTCTATTCGGATCGATCCGGAAACCAAAAGACAGTGACGGCAAGAAAAGACATCATTTTGTCTGGTGGTTCGATAAATACGCCTCAGATCCTAATGCTGTCCGGCATCGGTGAAGCGCCGCAATTGGCCGAGAACGGCATCGACGTGGTTAAGGATTTGCCGGGCGTGGGAAAGAACTTGCAGGACCACCTGCAAGCGCGGCTTGTCTACAAATGCAATGAGCCGACGCTAAACGACGAGGTAAGCTCACTCTACGGGCAGGCTCGGATTGGGTTGAAATATCTGATGTTCAGATCAGGCCCTATGACAATGGCTGCGAGTCTTGCTACGGGTTTCATGAAAACGCGACCAGAAGTCGCGACACCTGACATTCAGTTTCATGTTCAGCCTCTGTCCGCAGAGAACCCGGGCAAAGGTGCAGACAAATTCTCAGCCTTCACGATGTCGGTTTGCCAACTTCGACCCGAGAGCAAAGGTGAGATCAGGCTACGCGGCAATAATCCCCGCGAGTACCCGAAGATCATCCCAAACTATCTGTCCACTGAAACAGACTGTCAGACCATTGTTGAAGGCGTCAAAATCGCAAGAAAAATTGCGCGGCATGCGCCACTAACCAGCAAAATCAGTGAAGAGTATCGACCCAATGATACGCTTGAGATGGATGATTATGAAGGCACGCTGGATTGGGCTCGGAACAACACTGCCTCAATTTATCATCCGACGGGCACCTGTAAAATGGGCACGGGAAAAGATGCAGTCGTAGATGCACGGCTCAAGGTGCACGGCATTGAAGGGCTTCGTGTTGCTGACTGTTCAATTATGCCAGAAATTGTGTCCGGAAACACAAACGCTCCTGCGATTATGATTGGAGAGAAGGCGTCAGATCTGGTCTTGGAAGATCTTTGATTGGCGTGATGTCTAGCTCCTAAATTCGGTGATGACGGCGGTTCCAGGTGAGGTTGGTCCGCCCATCGCCCGGAGTTCGGCGCTAGCGTCTTCCAGGCGAACTTCGCGCGCCACCATTGGGCTAATGTCCACACTTCCGCGCTCAATCAGATCAAGAAGGCGAGGGTACTTCCAAGACGGCATGCCCCTAGTTCCAAAGAAGGACAACTGCTTCATATAAATGGCACGCATGTTCACATCCATTCGGCCGTCGCCGGACGGCATTCCAATTTGAACATGCCGACCCAAAGTCGCAAGGCATTCAATTGATGCATTCGTTGTTTGCTGAATGCCTAGGGCTTCGATTGAGACCTGCGCGCCGCCGTTCGTGATATCGAGAATAGCTGTGACTGCGTCTTCCCTGGCTGCGTTGACGGTTGCATCCGCACCATGTTCTTTCGCGTGTTGTAGCTTCTCGTCCACGACATCTACGACGACAACCTGACATCCCAACATCTTGGCAAGCAGGAGAACTGACAGCCCGATACCGCCCGTTCCATGCACCGCAACCCAATCTCCTGCCTGAGCATGCGCTCGATCTGTGAGGGCATGCCAAGCTGTGGTGACGCGACATCCTAAACCAGCCGCAAGAGCGGGCGACAAACTGTCTGGCAGGGTAACGAGGTTATGGTCGTAAGGAGCGGCAACGAATTCTGCATAGGCTCCTGGCGTCCCGAACCCCGGTACAATTTGGTCAGCGCAAGTGTTCGAAACACCGGTTTGGCATGCTGGACAACTGCCGCAAGACAAAATGAAAGGGGCAATTAAACGTTCGCCGACCTTGCGAACGGCGTTTGGGCCAGCCTCCACCACTGTCCCACAATATTCGTGACCAAGAATGGAACCATTTTTTACTTTTGGATGGCCGCCTGTCCATCCATGATAGTCTGACCGACACACGCCACAGGCTTCCACCTTGAGCACCACACCGTTGTCGGGACAAATCGGGTCAGGAACAGTTTCGATGGATAAGTCTTGGTTAAAGTCTCGAACTACAGCTGCGCGCATGGACTTTCTCCTCGTTAGACCGGTCGTTCGCCCTTGACCGTGACGCGCCGACCCTTGCGTTCCGCTGGCCAGTAGTCCCAAATCGCCCGATGCATGCAACACCGATTATCCCAAAAGGCCATGTCATTGAGCGACCACCGATAACGAATTTGATAATCGATATGTTCTGCGTGCTGGAACAACATCTCAAGAATTGCGTCGCTTTCAGAGTCAGACAGCCCATTGATTTTGGTCGTGAATGTCCGGTTTACAAAAAGTGACTTTCTCCCCGTATCAGGATGCGTTCTGACAATGGGGTGAGTGGCTTCTGGACAGTCGATATCTTTGTCATTTCGTCCGCGGTCACTGTAGCGACCTTTGTAAATATGCTCAGAACTGTGCAGCGCTGTGAGACCGTCCAGCATCTTTTTAATTGGTTCCGACAAGTCGTCATAGGCGGCGTAACTGTCGCTAAACATTGTGTCGCCACCACAAGGAGGAAGAATATGCATTTGAAGCATTGTACCAAGCGGAGGTGTTTCATCGCACGACACATCCGAATGCCAGAACTCTCCATTTGCGACTTTGGAATCTTTGGTTGCATGGATCTCAAAAATTTCAGGAAAGCCCGCCATGGTCGGAGCAGCCGGATGCGCATGAAGTGGCCCAAATCGCTTGCCAAAGTCGATGTGTTGCTGTGGGGGGATTTCCTTTTGCTCTTTGAAAAAGAGCACCTGATAAGTGTGAAACGCCGCTTCTACCTCCGCAAACTGTTCATCTGAGATAGGTTCGCTCAGGTCGACACCATAAATTTCCGCGCCCAAATTTGGGGCAAATGGCACTGCAGAAATGGTGTTGTAGTCGTTTGATTTTGGCTGGACCATTTTGGGTCTCCGTTGACTGTGTATTTTGAACAGAGCGTTACCATCAAAAAATTTTTCGTAAAAACGAAAAAATATTGACCTTAAGTCAAATTTTTTTCACCTATTATATTGTCGACCAAAGGGGAAAGTTTTGAGCATTCGTGCCCTTCGAACACTCGTGGCTGTTAGCCAAAATGGAAGCTTCCGCGCTGCGGCGGAAGCTGAAAACCTGACGCCTTCAGCCGTAAGTCACCAAATGAAAGGTCTCGAAGACCAACTTGGCGTCGAGCTCTTCGATCGCTCTGCGAAATCGGCTGTGCTGAATTCACAAGGACACTTACTCGCCACCCGTGCTGAGAGGATGGTCAATGACTACGACAACCTTGCGATGGAGATTTCTCCTCAAGGTCAGCTCGCAGGCGAACTTGCCCTTGGCGCCGTCCCCACAACACTGACTGATATTGTGCCCAAAGCTCTCGCAGACCTTCGCGTTCTGTATCCTGCACTAAAAATTCGACTGGTCCCCGGATTGACGAATGATCTTTTGATGCAGCTCGAGCGTGGCCAAATACAAGCAGCCGTCATTTCCAAACCTGATGTTTTGCCCGCGAAGCTAAAATTTTCGAATATTGCAGTCGAAGAAATGATGCTTTTGACATCGACCTTAGAAGAGGCGCTTGATCCAATCGACCTCCTTCAATCACGGCCATTTATTCGTTTCTCGCGCGATGCTGTCGTGGGCAAGACGATAGAGGCATGGCTTCAAGAACATCAAATCCATGTTTCTGAAGTGATGGAGTTGGAGGGGCTCGAGGCCATCACAAGCATGGTTGCCAATGGAATTGGCGTGTCGATTGTTCCTTGGAACCGGAAAGCCCAAAAAATCGACAAAAGACTACGATGGGCACCACTCGGCGACAAAGGACCTAGAAGGATCGTCGGTCTGGCAAGCCGACCTTCATCGACTACCGGGCAACTGCACGATGTTTTGCATTCAGCCTTAGAACAGTCGTTTCAATGGGGGGGCTCGCATGATGTTTAGCCACAGCCAAGGTGGTCTAGGTGCCTTGCAAGCGGCGGCTGATGAGGTTTTTTGATCAGTTTGTGCAGCCAAAATCACGAGACCATCCGTGACTGATCTAACCCTGTCTCGCCCAGATAGTCGCAACGCACCAACGGCGCCAGATTCTATCTATTCCCTTTATGATGCATTTCTAAGGTTTGAATTGGGAGCATAATCTTTAAGAATTGTTTCCAAAGGCTTGGGGCGGGATAGTGCGTAGCCTTGGAGGCTTTCAAAGCCGAGTGCGCTGAGGCTTTCGACGTGATTTTTTGTTTCTACGCCTTCTGCAATGAGCCCAACACCAAGCGCACGCCCTAAAGCGACAACGGCTTCCATTAGCGATTTTTGATCGTCTTCCTCTGCGAATGCATTCACGATTTCCCGCGCAACTTTTAACCGGGAAGGTTGTAGCGCCAAGACGCCAGAAATGGACGCGTGGCCGGTTCCGAAATCGTCAATTTCAAGCTCAATTCCCATCTCATGGATTCCCGTGATATTTCTTTTTTGAATGTCCGACAGCTCATCCAAGCAGACGGTTTCCAGCACTTCAAAGACCAACCGCGAACGAGGAATTTGAAGGGACCGTAGCTTTTCGAGAAATTTGGGCGAACGCAGCCAAGTGGATGAAATGTTAACGGCCATCTTTGGAATTATCAGTCCACTGTGATCGGTAAGTTTTAGATCTGCTAAGGCTTGCTCCAACACTTGCATGTCGATCTGGTCTGCCAGGTTCATTTCCTCAGCGAGGTCAATAAATTCAGAGGGCGGGAGGATTCCATGTTTAGGATGTTGCCATCTCACGAGCGCTTCAAGCCCTCTGATTTCCTGTCCGGTGGCGTCGAACTGTGGCTGATAATAGGAAATGAATTGCCTTTTTTCTATGGCTTCTAAGAGGTCGTCGGCGACAGATTTGCGGTTTTCGACATCCTTTCTCATGTCACTATGGAAAATGGCGTATTGCCCTTTACCAGCCCTTTTTGCTGCGTAGAGCGCGATATCTGAATCCATAAGGATGCGTTCTGGTGTGAATTGATCGACCTCATCTCCTCGGCGACTGCGTGCAATCCCAATGCTGGCTCCAATCCGGCAGATTTCGTCGTCAAAGGTTACAGGCTCTTTTACCTGAGCGATGACCTTTTGCGCGATTTCCACGTCCCGGCCTTCGCGGCTGTTGTTCTCAAGGACAATCACGAATTCATCTCCGCCTATACGGCCAACGAATTCTTTTTCATTTGCGCATGCCTCTAATAGATCAGAGACATGTTGCAACACATGATCACCAGCCGCGTGCCCAAGGGTGTCATTGATGGTCTTAAACCCATCCAAGTCGATATGAAGTACCGTGACGGTGTCATCCTGTCGGCGAGCTCTCCTAAAGCGATCTCGTAGGACTTCATCAAGATTTCGGCGATTGCCCACCCCGGTCAGGCTGTCATGCATCGCGTTAAATTCTGCGTTGGTTTTGGCTTCTTCAATGCGGCCAATCAATTCGTTCAAAGGTTTTCCGATAATCACCCGAAAGGCGAGGTAGTTGGTGAGGAGGGCCACCATGAGGCCAAACACCAAAATCATCATCGAAAGTTCGCGTTGTCTTTGACGCGCAGCGGCAACTTCGGCGTCGGTCCATCGTACGAAGAGGTCCGCATCCTGATCAAACCAGACCGGAACGGTCGTATCCTTATCTGCCGCGCTCGATTGGCATCCTAAACCTACTGGCACCTCAATGAGTGCGTCCGTTGTTGCCGGGTCGCGCAGTTCTGCGCACCTAATCGCGGGATCAGACATCAAAGTCAGCATGATTTGTTCTGCTGACAACGCCTTTAGGGCGTCTTCCGCTTGAAGCTCATCTGAAATTCGTTCGAGGCCGCCAGCGATACGTGCACTGAGATTGCCAATACGCAAAGAAACGCGTTGCTCAACATCCGACACCACGTGCTTGGACAGAACATGCAATCCGATCAAGGCGCAGATCAGAAAAGTTGGGATCAACCACGCTGATAGGCGCAGATATAGGTTAAGAACGCGCGATGGGACCACGCTTGAAACTGACATTGGGTTCAGTATTGGGCGACCAGACCGGCGCCTACCAGTTCTTTGAGATCGGAACGATTGTCGATTTCTGTGCGAATGACTTTATAGCCTCGATCCGTTTCGGCCATGTAGTAGTCCACGTCAAATTGACCACCTTCGGCATCCACAAGATCTGCGCGGACAATGAAGTATTCATCACTTGCCATAATCATTGGGTGCGCTGTGGTCGGGTAGAGCTCCATCAAATCCCCGGACTCTAAGTCGACATGGAGCACGACCCCCTCTATCAGGTTGCGATCGACGTGGCGTTGCATAGCGACCTGTAGTTCGGTTCGAACTGTGACCCGATCCTCATCGGCTGCACTGGTTGGAGAAGACAGTGCAAGAACCGTTGCAATGCTGAGGGCGCTGATCGCGGAAAACTTTTTGATGCACATTGAGAAACCCTTTCGCTTGAATGTCTCAATGTTGCTATTCCGTCGTCGCTTAATCGCTGCTTAAGTGAGGGTAGGGCGATTGTGTCAAATGCAATCTATTAACCATTTGGACGATTGATGTGAGCCCGAATTGGGGTGTTTCTCTTCGACAATGCTATATCGCTAATCCCTTCCATTTCTTTTTATCGAAATCCCTGTTCAAGCCCTTGCGTCCTTGGCCTCTGCGCTTTAGAAGATGCCAGATTTTTTGACACCGACGGGCCGCGACGGGGCGGCCTTTGTCTTTTGGGAGAGGACGCTCCAAATGCAAGTGACCGAAACACTCAATGAAGGTCTGAAGCGCGGCTATCAGATCGTTGTGACAGCAGAAGAGCTGGACAACAAAGTCTCCGAAAAATTGGCCGAAGCGCAGCCGGATGTGGAGATGAAAGGTTTCCGCAAAGGTAAAGTCCCTATGGCATTGCTCCGCAAGCAGTTTGGTCAGCGTCTGATGGGCGAAGCGATGCAGGAAAGCATCGACGGTGCGCTGAACTCTCATCTAGAGGAAAGCGGCGATCGTCCGGCGCAGCAGCCTCAGATGAAGATGACCAATGAAGATTGGAAAGAAGGCGACGACATTAACGTCGAAGTTTCTTACGAGCGTCTTCCAGACGTGCCAGAGACGGATTTCTCCAGAATCAAACTGGAGCGTATGGTCGTAAAGGCTGACGACGCAGCAGTTGATGAAGCATTGGGCAACCTTGCCGACACAGCGCAGAACTTCGAAGATCGCAGAAAAGGGTCTAAGGCCAAGGATGGCGATCAGGTCGTGATCGATTTCTTGGGTAAAGTCGATGGCGAGCCATTTGAAGGTGGTCAGGCCGATGATTATCCGTTGGTTCTGGGTTCAAACTCCTTCATTCCAGGTTTTGAAGACCAGTTGGTTGGTGTGAAAGCCGGTGATGAAAAGGCCGTTGAGGTAACGTTCCCTGAAGAATATCAGGCGGAGCATCTTGCAGGTAAGGCCGCGGTATTCGAATGCACGGTGAAGGCTGTGAAAGAACCAAAAGCTGCTGAAATCAACGACGATATGGCCAAGCAGTTTGGCGCGGAAGACCTTGCCGCGTTGAAAACTCAGATCACAGAGCGTCTTGAAGAAGAATACAAAGGTGCGGCTCGTGCGGTGACTAAGCGTGCGCTCTTGGACGCTTTGGACAAGAAAGTGAAGTTTGATCTGCCAGAGAGCCTGGTAGATGCTGAAGCGGGTCAGATTGCGCACCAGTTGTGGCATGACGAAAACCCAGATGTCGAAGGCCATGATCATCCAGAGATCGAACCGACGAAAGACCACAAAAAACTGGCAGAGCGCCGTGTGAAACTTGGTCTGTTGTTGGCTGACATTGGCCAGAAGGCGGAGGTTCAGGTGACTGACGCTGAGATGACGCAAGCGATCATGAACCAAGCGCGCCAGTATCCAGGTCAGGAACGTCAGTTCTTTGAATTCGTTCAGCAAAACGCTCAGTTCCGTCAACAACTTCAAGCGCCAATGTTTGAAGATAAGGTTGTTGACCACATCTTTGAATTGGCGGCCGTTAAGGACAAAGAAGTGTCCAAGGACGATCTGACCAAAGCTGTTGAAGCACTCGAAGACGAGTAAATCCAGCTCAACTATTTGAGAAAGGCGTCTCCGTGAGGCGCCTTTTTTGTTTTTAGTTAGGATTTCCTTACTCAGGAAAGACTGGCTTGATCGTGGTCTCCGTCCTAAGGTGACTTTGGGGAAACTACGGAGACTACTAATGCGTTTACTTATTGCTGCGGCTTTGGCTGTGTTTGGTTTTAGCGGGGCGGCTCATGCTTGCCCTGATTTTAGATTGCAGGCTGTCGAGGCTTATCAGGCTGCGGGCTCTCAATTGAGACAGCCAAAGTTCTTTAACGTTGTTGCTGGGGGGGACAACTATATCTGGGATTGCCCACAAATTCGGCCCGGAACCGATCAAGGGGCAGGATATTTCACATCTGCACCAGATTTCTCGTTCAACCTGAATGGGATGGGTGGACTTCGTCTTGTCATCAGCGCGATCAGCGAATGTGACAGCGCGCTTCTAATCAACACTGCCTCTGCAGGTTGGTACTATGACGATGATGACAACGGTAACCTTGATCCAAAGATCATTCTGACCCGCCCAGCGAACGGACGGATCGATATCTGGATGGGGACTTACGACGGTTCATTCTGCAATGCGCAGCTACGAATGGAAACTTTCGCCAAGTAAACAATGGCTTAGTGCAAAAGAAAAGGCCGCGCCAAATAAATGGCGCGGCCTTTATTCGTTCAGCTTCGACTTATTCTTCTTCTTCTGAGCTGTCGTCGCCTGCGTCTTCTTCTGCTTCATCAGCTGCTGGCAAAAGCTCATCGTCGTCTGCCTGAGCTGCTCCGATGTCGTCGAACAGCTGTTCGATTTCGAATTCAGCCGCTGCTTCTTCTTCAGCTGCCAATTCTTGGATCGACTTACCGGACGCCTGAAGCTCTGCCTCTTCCTCAGAACGTGCGACGTTCAGTTGGATTGTAGCTTGGACTTCTGGGTGCAGGTTGACTTCGACATTGTGCAGACCCAATTCTTTGATTGGACCGGTCAAGACGACCTGACGCTTGTCAACGGAGAACCCGCCTTCGGTTGCAACTTCGGCAGCGTCACGTGTTGTGACAGAACCGTAAAGCGCACCAGCGTCGGACGCGGAGCGAATCACGATGAACTGCTGACCGTCGAGCTTTTCAGCGAGGCTTTCAGCTTCTTTCTTGGTCTCAAGGTTGCGAGCTTCCATCTGAGCCTTCTCGGCATCAAATTTGGCGAGGTTCGCAGCGTTCGCGCGCAGTGCCTTGCCCTGAGGCAAAAGGAAGTTGCGTGCGTAGCCCTGTTTCACGTTCACAACTTCGCCCATCTGGCCAAGCTTTGCGACGCGTTCGAGTAGGATGACTTCCATCTGTCTAACTCCTTACTTTACAGCGTAAGGCAGCAGGGCAAGGAAACGTGCGCGTTTGATTGCCTGAGCAAGCTTACGCTGGTTCTTTGCGCCAACAGCCGTGATACGAGCTGGAACGATTTTGCCGCGCTCAGAGATATAGCGCTGCAGCAAACGAGTGTCTTTGTAGTCGATTTTTGGAGCGTTCTCGCCCTCAAACGGATCGGACTTACGACGGCGGAAAAATGGTTTAGATGCCATTATTTAGGTTCCTTTCCTGATCTGATTAGCGGCGCTCGCGACGGCTGTCGCGTTCGTCACGTTTCTGCATCTGGATGGATGGGCCTTCTTCGTGCGCATCAACCTTGATGGTCAAAACCCGCATGACGTCTTCGTGCAGACGCATCAGGCGCTCCATCTCCTGAACAGCAGGTGCAGGTGCATCTGTGCGCAGCAGGGCGTAATGGCCTTTGCGGTTCTTGTTGATTTTGTAGGCCATCGTTTTGACGCCCCAGTACTCGCTTTCCAGCAGCTTGCCGTCGTTGTCAGCAAGAACAGTACCGAAGTGTTCAATGAGGCTTTCAGCTTGCGTGTTGGACAAGTCCTGACGCGCAATCATAACATGCTCATACAGTGGCATGTGATCTCCATTCATGTTCGACGCACTTCAAAGATCTGAGCTTTCAATCCGGCTACGCCCAAATCACGAGAGGATGCGCAGTTAAATTTCTGCAACCGGATGGGGCCTTTTACACCAATACCCCTGCAGCGCAACCTTATTTTGCGGGCCTTCGGCGACCGCAAATAATCCTTTACCTTACCTTATTCATTTCCCGAGCCTGCCCAGATTTGGCCGCGTTCCAAAGCGATCTATTGAGGATACGGTGGAGAACAAGATGACTGATATTTCGTTCGTCCGTGAGACGGGAAATGTTGGTAACGAGTTTCGCACAAAGGCGTTGCAAGGGCGCGCCAAAGTGCAAGGGTTTCGGATAGAAGATACATTCTGGGGATACATCGCTCATGGCGATGGATCGCATAACCTTGTCATGGTCATTGCCCAATTGCTGGCAATGTTAACTGGCGCTTTTTACCTTGCTTTAAGCATCGCAATTTTCAGCATGCCTGAACTGGCCTTGGATCAGTATGGGATGGCGTGGCGCGCTGGAGCTTCGGTCGTCTTTGTTATTCTCGGCGGCTATCTCGTTTGGTTCGCAAGTCGGGGAACAGTCACAGAGATCCACGTGGACATTCAGAAAGGTGAAGTGCGCCGAGCGCTCCGCAGCCGTGCAGGCCGCACAACAGTGTTGGGTCGTTATGGTTTGGACTCAATCGGCGGCGTTTTTGTCGTTCGTTCTAAGCAGAAAGAAGGTAAGGCGAGCTTGGTGTTGCGGTACCGGAATACAGCTAAAACGCTCGAAATCGCTCGGGGTCGTCCTGCTGCCTTACAGCGCCTGAAGGATCGCATCGGACGTGATTTGATCCTGTCGGAACAAAATGTCTCGATCGGTTAGAAACTAGGCAGAACTCCACAGTTCACAGACAATTGAGCGCCCAAATGGGCGCTTTTTTGCGTTTTTGGGGGTGAACAGTGTTTGTTCGATTTTGCGGGATTGATCGCGGATGGTTTCGCGCTTCTTTCATTCAATATCAAATCCGTCACTTCAAAGGAAAAGACAATGAAACACCTTATTGCAGCTACGGCTCTAGGTCTGAGCGCGGTCGCAACGCAAGCTACTGCGGCGCCAGAGGCTTACATCCTCGATCCAAGCCATAGCCAAATTATTTTCAACTATAACCACCTAGGCTTTTCCACCACCTACGGGATGTTCTCAGGCTTTGAGGGCGAGATCATGTTCGACCAAGATGATCCAGCAGCGTCTTCGGTGTCCGTGTCCATGCCTGTGATGAGCATGTTCACTGGGTGGGAAGCTCGTGATGGTCACTTCATGTCGGGAGATTTCTTTGGCGCTTCCGAAGGCGATCTGGTGACATTCACGTCCACTGGTATCGAAGTCACTGGTGACAACACTGCTATGATCACAGGTGACTTGTCCATGAACGGCGTTACCAAATCGGTTGTATTGGACGCGAAGTTGAATCAAGTCGGTGAACATCCAATGGCAAACACTCCTTGGGCTGGTTTCGACGCCACCACAACAATCCTGCGCTCTGATTTCGACGTGGGGAATTTCGCGCCATTCGTCAGCGACGAAGTGAACGTTCAGATTTCAATCGAAGCGCAGAAAGCTCCATAAACTCCTGTGCTTTTGGCGGAGCCCTTAGCGGGGCGCCGCCTTAATTTTCTTGTTGGCGTTCGGCGGTTAATTCAACCGCAATATCGACTCCGAATTTCAAATTCGTTTCGTCCGGCATGGACGCGCCAACCCCAAAATCCAAACGATTGATCGATGTTGACCCGCTCATTCGAGCGGTCTGACCCTCTATATCTAGAGTAAAGGGCAGTGATATTGGAACCGTTGCGCCTTTGACAGTTAGAGTTCCGGTCGCTGTAAGTTGGCCGTCAATTTCTGCGATGTCCGCCGCAAAAGTCCCTGTCGGGAACTTGGCTGAGTCGAAGAAGTCAGCGCCCATCGCCTGACCAGTCACCGACCCGAGCGTAAGAGAATCGATGGCTATCGTGGTTTCGACGGTCCCAGTTTTTGTCGCAGGGTCGTAGTTGATCGAGGCGGTCCACTCTTCAAACCCACCCGTTACAGGGCTGCCGAACTGCGTCACGGTGATCTCAATTGTGCCGTCTTGAACGACCCAATCTGACGCAACCTGTTGAAGGACCGTTTCGGACTCAGCAGTGGCTGTCGTTGAGGATGTAGCGATAAACAATCCCGTCGCTGCAAAGATGATAACTGCGAGCGAAGCGGGTGCGACCGACTTTTCAGTCTTTGGCAATTCAAGTTTGCCAATCGTGCCGAACCACATGCGTTTCAAAGTTTCGTCGCGATCAATGAAGACGTGCTTCAAAGCCCCGCCAATGTGGGCGAGCAGTGAGAAAAGCAGGACCTTTGTCCAAATCCAGTGAATATCGCCCGAAAGATGAGCCAAATCTTCATCCTTGGGGACAAAGGGTAGGCTTTGGCCGAAGGGCCACCAAATTGGGGCGAAGCCAGTCGTGGCTGCATGATGAATCCAGCCCGACAAAGGAACCAGGACAAGCGAGCCATAAAGCAGCCAATGGGCGACGTCGGCTGCAAAGGTCTCCAACTTGCGTTCCGGATGAAGAGGCGACGGCTTTGGTTGCGTCAACGCCCAAGCTATGCGGAGCAGCGCGAAGAAGAAGACCGTTACGCCCAAAGTTTTGTGAAGGGAAAACAGCCAAGCTTTCCTTGCGAGCTCTTCGCTCGTCTCAAAAGGTGCGCCATTTGCGATTGACCCAAGTGGCATCAAGATGAGGATTAGAACTGCGGTCACCCAATGAAAGGACTTCGTGACAGCTCCGTAGTGCGTTTGGCTGTTGGCAAGACTCATTGGATGTTCCACTTCTGCAGTTGCTCGAAAGCTATCACGGGTTTGCAGGCATTCAACTTATGCAAATCGCTGAGGCTCTGTGCATAACGCCACAAAAGGCATTTGACTTGTGATGCGTCACGCTGCGGGTTAGGTCTGAATGAACAATAAAAGGGGAGCGACAGATGCGGGCGTTTGTATTTCCGGGTCAAGGTGCACAAACAATCGGGATGGGTAAAGCTTTGGCTGATGCCTATCCGGCTTCAAAGGCTGTTTTTGATGAAGTTGATGAAGCCTTGGGCGAAAAGCTGTCAGATTTGATCTGGGAAGGCGATATAGAAACCCTGACCCTCACGGCGAACGCACAACCGGCCCTTATGGCGACGTCCATGGCAGCTATGCGGGCTTTGGAAGCCGAGGGCGTGACTATGGATCATGTTGACTATGTAGCTGGTCATTCCTTGGGGGAGTACAGCGCTTTGGCAGCGGCAGGGGCGTTCCAAGTTGGAGATGCGGCGCGTTTGTTGAGGACCCGTGGCGAAGCGATGCAGAGCGCTGTGCCGGTTGGTGTCGGAGCTATGGCTGTTTTGTTGGGGCTGAATTTCGACGCAGCGCAGGCCGTTGCGAGCGAGGCGGCTCAATGCGAAGTGTGCCAAGCTGCGAATGATAACGACCCGTCGCAAGTTGTTGTTTCTGGGGATAAAGCAGCGGTTGAGAGAGCCGTCGAAATCGCCAAGGAACAAGGCGCGCGTCGAGCAATGTTGTTGCCAGTCAGCGCACCATTCCATTGCTCATTGATGGCGCCTGCGGCCGAAGTCATGGCGCAAGCATTGGCGGAAGTGGACATTGAACGCCCCGCTGTTCCGGTGGTGGCGAACGTTTTAGCGAAGTCAGTCAGCGACCCGGCAACGATCAGATCGCTGTTGGTTGAGCAGGTCACAGGTTCTGTACGGTGGCGCGAGAGTGTGTCTTGGATGGCCGAAAACGGTGTGACTTCGACAGTTGAAGTTGGCGCAGGCAAAGCGCTGACTGGCATGATCCGGCGCATTCACAAAGAAATGGCGACAGCGAATGTTGGCACGCCGGAAGATGTTTCCGCCGTTGCTGCGGAAATTAAAGGATAAGAAGAGGCAGGATATGTTTGATCTTACAGGGAAAAACGCACTCGTAACCGGTGCATCAGGTGGAATCGGTGGGGCCATCGCGAAATCGTTGCATGAGGCTGGGGCAACAGTTGGCTTGTCCGGTACGCGCGTTGAGCCTTTGGAGGCTTTGGCGTCGGAACTTGGCGATCGTGCGCATGTATTGCCGTGTAACTTGAGCGACGCGGAGGCTGTTACGGCGCTTCCAAAGTCAGCGGCCGACTCGATGGGGTCTGTTGATATTCTGGTCAACAACGCGGGTATTACACGCGATAACATCTTTTTGCGAATGTCGGATGAAGAGTGGGCCAGCGTTTTGGAGGTCAATCTCACTTCAACTATGCGTCTTTGTAAAGGTGTAATCCGTGGTATGATGAAGTCGCGTTGGGGGAGAATTGTGAATATTTCCAGTGTTGTAGGGGCGACAGGTAATCCTGGGCAGGCCAATTATGCCGCGTCAAAGGCGGGTATGGTCGGGATGTCGAAATCCATCGCCTATGAAGTCGCGAGCCGTGGAATTACCGTAAATTGTGTGGCTCCGGGCTTTATTACGACAGCGATGACAGACAAGTTGAACGACGATCAGAAGTCCGGAATTCTTGGTCAAATCCCTGCCGGTCGTATGGGGGAAGCAGATGAAATAGCAGCGGCTGTACTGTATCTTTCTAGTGCTGAAGCCGGATATGTAACGGGGACGACCTTGCATGTGAACGGCGGTATGGCCATGTTGTAGGTGCTGGTCGCGGCGAGCGTTGGAAAACATTTGCGTTGGGGCATTTTCCTGCTATAGGCCGCTCAGCCATTTTGGGTCGACGCATTTCGATCCACTGAAAACCGGGTGAAGACCCATAAGAATGTGAGGAATTATCATGAGCGACGTCGCAGACCGCGTACGCAAGATCGTAGTTGAGCATCTTGGTGTAGAAGAGGACAAAGTTGTAGAAGGTGCGTCCTTCATCGATGACCTTGGCGCTGACAGCTTGGACACAGTTGAATTGGTTATGGCCTTCGAAGAAGAGTTCGGCATCGAGATCCCTGATGACGCAGCTGAAACAATTCAGTCCTTCGGCGACGCTGTTAAGTTTATCTCTGAAGCTGCCTAAGCCTCATTGAGATTTTGAGTAAGGCGGCGTTCCTTCGGGAGCGCCGTTTTCGTTTGTCTTCGGCGAGTGATTGCCGCCAGCCCTTGCCCGATGCAAAGCACGTGGGGTAATAGGGAACAAAGAAAAATTGGGGGGCGTGAAATGCGTCGAGTCGTCGTTACAGGTTTGGGATTGGTCACGCCACTAGCAGATGGTGTTGAGGAATCTTGGAAGCGTATTTTGGACGGTCAGTCAGGTGCCGGAACCATCACGGGCTTTGACCCAGAAGGGCTGGCGACCACTTATGCATGCGAAGTCCCTTTGGGAGACGGAAGCGACGGTACGTTCAATGCCGACAAATACATGGACCCTAAGGAACGTCGTAAGGTCGATACGTTTATCGTTTTCGGTATGGCGGCCGCTCAACAGGCGATCGAAGATTCTGGCTGGATGCCTGAAGACAATGAAAGTCTGGAACGCACCGGCATTTTGATTGGCTCTGGCATCGGCGGATTGAATTCGATTGCGAACGCGTCTTTGATCCTCGAGGAAAAAGGTCCGCGCCGTATTTCGCCATTCTTTGTGCCAGGTGCGTTGATCAACCTCATTTCGGGTCAGGTTTCCATCAAATATGGCTTTAAGGGGCCGAACCATTCTGTCGTTACGGCTTGTTCTACAGGCGCTCACGCAATTGGTGATGCCTCACGTTTGATCCAACACGGCGATGCAGATGTGATGGTTGCTGGCGGTGCGGAAGCCGCGATTTGTCGTTTGGGTATCGCTGGATTTAATGCGTGTAAGGCGCTCTCCACAGAACGCGCAGAAGAGCCGACTAAGGCAAGCCGTCCTTGGGACAAAGACCGTGACGGTTTCGTTATGGGCGAGGGTGCTGGCATCGTCATTCTTGAGGAATACGAACATGCCAAGGCGCGTGGCGCGAAGATCTATGGCGAAGTCCTTGGCTATGGGTTGAGCGGCGATGCACATCATATCACGGCACCTCCACCGGATCATGAAGGCGCAGAGCGTGCGATGAAAGCTGCTTGCCGCGACGCAGGTATTGAACCAAGCCAGATCGACTATGTGAACGCGCACGGCACGTCGACAATGGCAGATACCATCGAACTTGGTGCGGTGGAGCGCCTCGTTGGGCCAGAGGCTGCTGCAAAGCTCACCATGTCATCGACAAAATCAGCCACAGGGCATTTGCTTGGGGCCGCAGGCGCGATCGAGGCGATTTTCTCCATCCTTGCGATCCGCGATCAGGTGGCTCCGCCAACGATCAATTTGGACAACGTTGATGCCGAAACGACCGTTGATCTTTGTGCCAATTCCAAGCGAGAGAAAGAGATCAACATCGCGTTGTCGAATTCCTTTGGGTTTGGCGGAACAAACGCAAGCGTGGTCTTCGGGAAAGTCAGCTAAATGATCCGACATATCGCGTCGAATGCGATTACGTTTCTTATCGTCGCGCTTTTTCTTCTAGCTGGCGTGATTGCGTGGGGTGGCAACACCTACCGCGCCGAAGGGCCGTTGGAGACAGCTATTTGTTTGCAAGTGCCTAGCGGATCTAATTTCCGTGATGTTCGGGATGATTTGACGGCCGAGGGCGCGATTTCCCAGCCATGGCTTTTTATGGCAGGGGCGGATTACTCTGATAAAACAAACCAATTGAAGGCTGGTAGCTTTCTGATTGAAGACGGTGCCTCGATGGCTGAGATTGTTGACGCGATCACAGGTAGTGGTGTCAGCACTTGCGGAACCGAGATTGTCTATCGGATCGGGGTGACGCGCTCAGAAGTTCAGGTGCGGGAGTTGGATCCCGCTACGAACCGCTATGGGGAGGTTGCGTCTTTCAATCCCTTGGAAGAAGAGGCTCCGGCTGAATATCTCGAAGCCAAAGAAGGGCAGGATACACGGTATCGTATCGCTGTCGCTGAAGGTGTCACCAGCTGGCAAATTGCAAACAGCTTGAACGCGATAGATGTCTTGGACGGGGAGATCGCCGAGATCCCCGCGGAAGGCAGCCTTGCACCGGACAGTTATGAATTCCGTCCGGGCGATGAAGCATCTGAAATCATCGCGGAGATGGAAGGGCGGCAAGAGACCATTCTCGCGGACGCTTGGGCGAATAGAGCGGACGGTGTGCCGTTGGAGAACCCCGAAGAAGCGTTGATCTTGGCAAGTATCGTTGAAAAAGAAACCGGCGTTCCTGAAGAACGCGGGCAGGTGGCGAGCGTGTTCACCAACCGTTTGAATGAAGGGATGCGTTTGCAAACCGACCCAACCGTCATTTACGGTATTACGAGAGGTCAGGGCGTGTTGGGTCGTGGCCTTCGACAGAGTGAACTTCGTGGTAATACCCCTTGGAATACCTACGTTATCGATGGTTTGCCGCCAACGCCGATTGCCAATCCTGGACGCGCCAGTATCGAAGCCGCATTGAACCCCGATAGTACGGATTTCATCTTCTTTGTTGCGGATGGAACAGGTGGACATGCCTTCGCGACTAATCTCGCTGATCATAACCGCAACGTCGCCGCTTGGCGGGCGATTGAGGCGGAGCGCGCCAACAATTAAGCCTTCTCAAAGGCCTGAGACCGGACCTGTCAGATTATTCTGACGGGTTTTTTTTATTTTTGTCCTAACAGTTTCGGGAAATGGAAAGGAGGGTTTGCCCTGATCCCGCGGCTGTCAGGTGCAAGGAAACGAGGTTGATGGGAAAGAAAAAGCAAAAGAAGGCGCTCCTTCGAAGGGCGCAAATGGCGCAAGAACGCATTGATTTTTTGCGATACGTTTACAAAGGGTTGCGTGAATACCTTCAGGTCCAGTTGGGCGAAATTCTCCCGATTTCGACGGAAACACCAAGGCCGCAAGTGAAGAAGGCCGAGGAGATGATGAGCCTTCAGATGCAACTGGCAAAGGCTGAGGAGGCCTTCGATGAACAATTCAACCCCGCCGCAGGTGAAGAGTTCGACTACGACGAACTCCGGGATCAAATCGGGCGCGCGCTTGATCGCATCAGAGAGGCCGAACACCCAATCCCAGTTCTTGAAAGGGTTGAGCGAAGCTCAGATTAAAGCGCTTCCGTATCTCTTTGAGTTTTGGGCGATGCCGCATCAGTTACCGCCCGTTGGCGACTGGCGCACTTGGGTCATTTTGGGGGGGCGTGGTGCTGGAAAAACCCGTGCGGGGACGGAGTGGGTCAGGTCCATGGTAGAGGGGCGTACGCCGCTAGGTGAGGGGAAGGCCAAACGCGTTGCTTTGGTGGCGGATACCTACGATCAGGCCCGTGATATGATGGTGTTTGGGGACAGCGGTATCATGGCAGTGTCTCCACCTGATCGGAAACCCTTTTGGGTGGCAACAAAGCGCATGCTGATTTGGCCGAACGGAGCGCAGGCGCAACTCTTTACCAGTCAAGATCCAGAGGGGCTGCGCGGCCCTCAATTTGACGCGGCTTGGGTGGATGAGTTGGCCAAGTGGCGCAATGCGCAGGACACTTGGGATATGTTGCAGTTTGCATTGCGACTCGGGGGCGATCCAAAGGTGTGCGTGACGACGACCCCGAAGAATGTCGATGTTTTGAAAGCCTTGTTGTCACGTGAAAGTACGGTCAGCACTCATGCGACAACTTTTGCCAATGCCGCTAATTTGGCCCCTGGCTACCTAAAAGAGGTGCGGGCAAGGTACGAAGGGTCACGCCTTGGTCGGCAAGAATTGGACGGTGTGCTGTTGGATGACGTGGAAGGCGCTCTGTGGAAGGTTGATCAGCTTGACGCTTTGACTACCGCCAATCTGCCGGAGTTTTCGCGGATCGTTGTCGCGGTCGATCCATCAGTGACGTCAAAGAAATCTGCGGATACCTGCGGGATTGTTGTGGTGGGGGCCGTCATGGAGGGAGAACCACACCGATGGAGTGCCGTCGTCCTTGCTGACTTAAGCGTAGGCGAGGCGACGCCAACGCATTGGGCGCGGGCGGCTGTCAAGGGATACCATGATTTCGATGCTGATCGCCTCGTTGCCGAGGTCAATCAGGGCGGAGAATTGGTTGAGAACGTCATCTGGCAAGTTGATCCGTTTGTGTCTTATCGCGCAGTTCATGCCTCTCGCAACAAAGCGGTCAGAGCGGAACCTGTGGCGGCCCTTTACGAGCAAGGGCGGGTGCGACATGTGCGCGGGCTTGGCGCGTTGGAAGATCAAATGTGCCAGATGACAGCGCGTGGGTACGCGGGGAAGGGATCTCCGGACCGCGTGGATGCACTTGTCTGGGCGCTCCATGATTTGATGGTTGAACCGTTAAAAACATGGGTGAATCCGAAGATCCGCGGTCTTTAAAGGGCACCGCACGGTGGTTTTCTACGCCGTTCATCATTTCATGAAATACCATTTCCCAACGAACGACGCTGCAAATCGCGGCACAAGGAGACGCTTTGATGTTTGAATTTTTGCGCAAGTCTAAAGCCGAGGATGTGGTGGAACGGCACCGGGCGGCTTGGAAGCGCAGTGACTGGCGAAAAACAGTCGATCACCTTTTGCAATGCCCATTATCGCGCCTGCCTGCGCGATCTTCTGGAACGGCTTGCTGCGAAATGAGCGCATCATTTTGCGTGATTTCTCAATTCAAAACTTTCAACTTGGTTCAGATCGCCTATGTGGAGTAGGAAGAAAGCCTAGCTGAAGGATAAAGCTCATGGCCATTGCACATACCTCGATCCGCGAAGTTGATCCGGTTTGGCAGCGTATCTGCGACGAAGGTCGCGAGGCGATCGAACAGGAACCACTTGTCGGTGCTTTGGTTCATGCGGGTATCCTGAACCACAGCTCTTTCGAGAACGCGCTGGGCTACCGTATCGCGATGAAGCTCGCCTCGACCGAAATGTCAGAGCAAACTATGCGCGACATCGCTACCGCCGCTTATGAAGCCGAGCCTGAACTGGCAATGGCAGCCCGCGCAGATTTGGTCGCCACCTATGACCGCGATCCAGCATGCCATCGGTTCTTGCAACCTTTGTTGTTCTTCAAAGGCTTTCAAGCGATCCAAGCCTATCGCCTTGGTCATTGGCTTTGGGAGAACGGTAAAAAAGATCTGTCATACTTCATCCAGATGCGAACGTCAGAGGTGTTTGGTATCGACATTCACCCTGCCGCGCGTATCGGCAAAGGGATCATGATCGACCACGCGCACTCAATTGTTGTGGGTGAAACTGCTGTTGTAGGCGATAACGTCTCGATGCTCCACTCTGTTACCCTTGGCGGGACCGGTAAAGAGGATGACGATCGACATCCGAAGATCGGCAATGGTGTGTTGATCGGCGCGGGCGCGAAAGTTCTTGGAAACATCCACGTTGGTGACTGCAGTCGCGTCGCCGCAGGGTCAGTCGTGTTGACGGACGTCCCTCCAAAGAAGACCGTCGCTGGAGTTCCTGCAAAAATCGTGGGCGAGGCGGGTTGTTCCCAACCCGCGATCACTATGGATCAGTTGCTCGGGGATATTTGAGCCCTTCTACGTTCGGTTTTCCTACGCTCGTGCGGAACAGAAAGCATCCTCTGGTGTAAAATTCGCCATGACAATTCAACCTAAGGTGTGAATTTCCTTAACAGTTGGCCAAAAACCTGCATCATGTGGGCAGCCAACAACAAGGGAATTTCGCAATGATCTCGACATTAGGTGATATCCTACCCTTTGCTGGCGGTCTTGCGCTCAGTCCGCTCCCCCTCGTCGCTGTGATTGTCATGTTGACCGGTGCGTCCGGCAAAAGAAACGCCATCGCCTTCGCAGGAGGGTGGTTTACAGGCGCGCTCCTTTTGAGCGGATTGGTGATCTTGTTGGTGAACGGAGCGTCTGGCCAGACAGGTCAAGAACCCAAGACACTCAGTGGCATCATCAAACTTTGCTTTGGTGGCCTGCTGCTTTTCCTTGCTTGGAAGCAATGGGGGTCTCGTCCAGAACCGGGGGAGGCCGTAGAGGCACCTGGCTGGCTCGTTGCTTTGGACAGTTCTTCCGCGGCCAAATGCTTTGGGTTCGGCTGCTTCTTGGCACCCATCAACGTCAAGAACTTTCCAATCATCGCATCAGCTGCGGCCATCATCGCAGCGAGTGGTCTTGGCGGCGTTCAAATGACTTTTACAGCACTCATCTTCGCGTTTCTTGGAACAGCTGGGTTGCTGATCCCAATCGTTCTTTACGTAATGGGGGGTGAGACCGCTCAGGAAACGCTGCAGGCTTGGCGGAAGTGGCTAGAGAAATACAATGCGATTATTCTAGCCGTTCTCTTCTTCTACCTTGGTTTAAATGCCTTTGGTGAAGGGCTCTCCATTCTGTTTTAGGTCCAATAGAAAAAGACCCCCGTCCATTACTGAACGAGGGTCTTTGGTTTTTGGGATCGTTGGGACGTTCTAAGCAAGCATACCCATCGGGTTTTCCAAGTTCGCTTTGATGGCTTTCAAAAGGTCAGCGCCGAGAGCGCCGTCAATGACACGGTGATCCACGCTCAAGGTGACGGACATCACGGTCGCGACCGCCAATTCACCATCTTCGCCAACGATCGGCTTTTTCACTCCAGCCCCGACGGCAAGAATGGCTGCATGGGGTGGGTTGATGATCGCGTCGAAATTATCGATCCCGAACATACCGAGGTTGGAGATCGCGAAACTGCCGCCTTGGTACTCATGCGGGGCAAGTTTGCGGTCACGCGCACGAGAAGCGAGATCTTTCATCTGGACTGAGAGCGCTGACAAGGATTTCATATCCGCGTCCTGCAATACAGGCGTGAACAACCCGCCTTCGATGGCCACGGCTACAGCAACGTCTGAGCGTTCAAATTTCAACGTCCTATCACCGGCCCAAACGGCATTGGCTTCTGGCACTTGTTGAAGCGCCAGTGCACAGGCTTTGATGATGAAGTCATTCACAGACAACTTTACGCCACGCTCTTCGAGCTGTTTGTTCAACTGGCTGCGGAATTTTAGCAGTGGATCGAGGTTGATGTCACGGCGTAGATAGAAATGCGGAACGGACTGTTTGGCCTCCGTCAGACGCGCAGCAATCGTTTTGCGCATACCGTCGAGGGACACTTCTTCATGCGGACGATCTGCATATGTCTTAAGCACGACGTCTGTCGACGGACCGCTTGCAACAGCAGTGGCAGCGGGCGCTGCGGCTGGTGCAGGTGCGGCGGCCGTGGCAGCTGGTTTAGCCGCGGCGGGCGATGCGCCCTCAACATCTGCTTTCACGATCCGACCATGTGGGCCTGTTCCTGGGATGGCCGCCAAATCCAAGCCTTTGTCGGCCGCAATCCGGCGCGCCAAAGGCGTCGCAAAGATGCGTGTGCCATCTCTCGATGGCGCGGCAGGGGCTGGGGCGGGGGCAGCGGGCGTATCGGAGCCGCCTGCGGGGGCCGCCTCCGTGCCCGCGTCGGCACTTGCGGCCTCTGGCGCTTTGGCAGCAGGCGCCGCGCCAATGTCATCTGCGCTTTCGCCATCTTCCAACAAGATGGCGATGACATCGTTGACCTTCACACCTTCGGTGCCTTCAGCCACGAGGATTTTGCCCATGACACCTTCGTCGACGGCTTCAAATTCCATCGTCGCTTTGTCGGTCTCAATCTCGGCGATCAGGTCACCGGATGAAACCGTGTCGCCTTCTTTCACCAGCCATTTCGCCAGCGTGCCTTCTTCCATCGTGGGGGAGAGGGCGGGCATCAAAAGTTCAATTGGCATCGTCTCTCTCCTTACCGGTATGTCACTTGCTTGACCGCCGCGATGACTTCATCGGTGGTGATCAGCGCGTGGCGTTCGAGGTTGGCGGCGTACGGCATCGGCACATCTTTACCGGTGCAATTGATCACTGGCGCATCGAGGTAATCGAACGCTTCTTGCATGATCACGCTGCTGATGTAGTTGCCGACGGAGCCTTGCGGCCAGCCTTCTTCCACAGTCACGCAGCGGTTGGTTTTTTGCACCGACGCCAAAATCGTTGCGGTGTCCATGGGACGCAAGGACCGAAGGTTTATCACCTCTGCATTCACGCCTTCCTCAGCCAGTTTCTCAGCCGCCTCAAGCGCATACGTCATACCAATCCCGAAGGACACGATGGTTACGTCATCACCGGAACGCTCAATCTTGGCTTTGCCGAATGGAATGGTGAAATCATCCATGACCGGCACATCAAAGGACCGACCATAGAGAATTTCGTTTTCAAGGAAGATCACTGGGTTCTGGTCACGGATCGCTGTTTTGAGCAAGCCCTTCGCGTCAGCGGCGGAGTAGGGCATAACGACCTTCAGGCCAGGCACCTGCATGTACCATGCTGCATAATCCTGTGAGTGCTGCGCACCAACGCGCGCCGCCGCACCATTGGGACCACGGAATACCATAGGTGCCCCCATCTGACCGCCTGACATATAGAGCGTCTTTGCGGCAGAGTTGATGATGTGGTCGATGCCCTGCATGGCAAAGTTAAACGTCATGAACTCAACGATTGGCCGCAGCCCGCCGAAAGCGGCGCCTGTGCCGATCCCTGCGAAGCCATGCTCCGTAATCGGTGTGTCGATGACGCGCTTGGATCCGAATTCATCTAGCAAACCTTGCGAAATCTTATAGGCACCTTGATATTCGGCGACCTCTTCTCCCATCAGGAAGACCGTATCGTCGCGGCGCATCTCTTCCGCCATCGCGTCGCGCAGGGCTTCACGAACGGTGGTTTGCTTGACTTCGACGCCTTCGTCCCAATCTGGCGTCGCGTCTGCAACGATAGGAGCAGGTGCCGCAGCCGGTTCCGCAGCAACGGCCGCCGGAGCTTCGGCAACTGGCGCGGCAGCTGGGGCAGGGCTTGCGCCGGCTTCGGGCACTTCCTCACCTTCTTCAACGAGTATGGCGATCACTTCGTTCACTTTGACGCCTTCGGAGCCTTCGGCGACGATGATCTTACCAACGATACCTTCGTCAACCGCTTCGAATTCCATGGTCGCTTTGTCTGTTTCAATCTCTGCGATGATGTCGCCAGAGGAAACGGTATCGCCTTCTTTCACCAGCCATTTGGCCAATGTGCCTTCTTCCATTGTCGGGGAAAGCGCGGGCATGAGGAGTTCAATTGCCATATTGTTTGTCCTATTCACCAGCCGCCGCGCGGCAATGTTCTACCAATTGGGTAATGGTTGCTTCGATCCCTTCGGCGCGGTTCATCGCACCTGGACCAAAAACGATCAACGCAACCTCGGGCGAGGTTTTGTTGATGTTGCATGTGTTACCTTCGCAGGTTGCGCCGTCAGCAAGCCATGAGTCGATATCACTCGGCTGCGCTTCAACCAATTTGCCGACAAGAGAAACCGGCTCCACACCCTCGCGTACCTTATAAGTGAGCTGGAATGCTTCATCGTCGCCAACCATGAGAACGCTCGCCGCTTCGGGTTCAATATCCGAAAAGCCGAAGTTGACTGTCATGGTGCGGCTGGCCCCAGTAGAGGCCGTTTGGGTTAAGGCAGCTTGCCCGCTGCACCCATCTTGAGAGTAATCAAAAGCAACCGCACCGCCGTAGATCGAACCTGTCATGGCGGCGGTGAGTTCTACTGCCGACTGTTCTTCCAACTCATCAGCCGCAAGTGGCGTTGCAAGGCCGGCGACAGCGATTGCAACTTTGCAGAAAACGAGAGGCCGCATCAGACCGCTTCCTCTGCATAAATGTCTGTCCAAAGTTCTTCCAAGGCCGGTTCTGGGCTTTCTTTGGAGAAATCGGCTGCCTCATTCACGACTGCTTTGATCTCTTTGTCGATCGCTTTGAGATCTTCCTCAGAGGCGTGTTTGCCGGTTAACAGCATGTCGCGTACCTGTTCAATTGGATCGCGTTCATCGCGCATTTTCTGCACTTCTTCGCGGGTTCGATATTTTGCAGGGTCCGACATGGAGTGTCCCCGGTAGCGATAGGTTTTGACTTCAAGGATGTAAGGCCCTTTGCCCGCGCGGCAGTGCGCAACGGCGCGTACACCAGCCTCTTTCACCGCAAGAACGTCCATGCCGTCAACTTCCTCGCCGGGGATGCCATAGGCCGCGCCGCGTTCCCAAAGGGACGGGGATTTGGTAGAGCGGGCCACGGATGTGCCCATGGCGTATTGGTTGTTCTCGATCACGAAGACGACCGGAAGATCCCAAAGCTCCGCCATGTTGTAGGTCTCATAGACTTGGCCCTGGTTCGCGGCACCGTCACCGAAATAGGTAAACGTGACGTTGTCGTTGCCTTTGTATTTATCCGCAAAGGCCAGTCCTGCACCTAATGGCACCTGAGCTGCGACGATGCCGTGGCCGCCATAAAAATGCTTCTCTTTCGAGAACATATGCATGGAGCCGCCTTTACCTTTGGAAAATCCGCCTTCACGACCGGTCAATTCGGCCATGATGCCTTTCGGATCCATTCCACAGGCGAGCATATGTCCGTGGTCGCGATAGGAGGTGATGCGCTTGTCGCCATCCTTAGCTGCAGCTTCTAGTCCAACAACAACGGCCTCTTGACCGATGTAAAGGTGGCAAAAGCCGCCGATCAAACCCATGCCGTAAAGCTGGCCCGCTTTTTCTTCAAAGCGGCGGATCATCAACATTTCGCGATAGTAGCCTAAAAGCTCTTCCGCAGAGACGTTGGATTTTTTGGTTGATTTCTTTGGTGGCATAAGGTTCCTCCCAATGCGTCCGTAAAATAGTTTAACGTTAAACTATTTATAAATGATGCGGATTCAAAAATCGAGAGTCAATGCGCCCCTGCGTCAACTTTGCGGCGCATAACCGCTATGCGTTCAGTTAATAACGATTTCGTCGGCGCGGATGAGGCCCAGCACATCACGTGCCTGTTCATCCAAAAGGTCCAGATCAAGGTAGGTATCGGACAGGCGACGCGTGAGGTTTTCCATGCGTGCAACCTCTGTTTCCAAAAGGGCAAGTTCAGCGGAAAGGGCGCGGCCCTCTGCGTTGACTTCCGCTCTTTTGAAGACGCCATAGTCGCCTTGGACCGCGGCAAAGGTAAAGTACAACCCGAGCATCAAAGTGCCGAGAAAGTACATCAAAGAACCCATTGCTGGTCTGCTGCGTCGGATCATGGTTGCCTGCCTTTTCCGCCTCTTGCTGGGCGGGTGCGAACAGATTCGCACATCTGATTCGCCTTGTGAATCCCAAAAATGAAGGTTCCACAAAAAAAGGCCCGAAGGCCCTTTCTCGACGTCTAGGAGACGTTAGCCAGCCATCGAGGCCGCCTGTATTTCATCAATCGTATTGGCAAGCATACCGTTGAAGTCTTCCTCGTTCTGTTGGGCGGACAAGCCTTCTGTCAGCGCGCGAGAGAAGCTGGCGATCACGCCGTTGTTCTGCGCGAGGCGACGATTAGCCTCCGTGCGGTCATATCCGCCTGACAAAGCAACGACACGCAGAACATTTGGATGGTCAACGCAAGGCTGATAGTGACCTGCCACTTCCGGTAGCGTGAGTTTCAGCATTACCGGCACATCATCATCCCAAGCGTCCAACTGCTTTGAAAGCTCGGCCAGCAATAGGTTTTCAGCCTCGGCTTTGTCGTCGATTGAGATTGTAACCTCAGGCTCCACGATCGCGACAAGGCCATGGCCGGCGATCTGTTTTGCGATCTCAAACTGCTGCTCGACGTTAGCGGCAATGCCTTCAGCATTCGCCTCAGAAATAACAGAGCGCATCTTGGTTCCGAACATACCTGCATTCACGGCGCGACCAAGCGTGTCGTCCAGTCCATCAATGGGCTTCATCATCTGAACGCCGTCTTTGATGTCTTCCAAGCCCTTGTCGACTTTCAGAAACGGCACCACGCCATTTTCGTCCCAAAGCGCCTGTGCAGAGGGTTTGTCGCCAATCATACGATCCATCGTCATTTCGAAAAGGATAGCACCCACTACCTTTTCACCGGTGAACGACGGTGCATTGATGATCCGGCTGCGCATCTGATGGATCAGATCGAACATTTCCGCGTCGTTTGAATATGCGTCTTCTTCAACACCATAAAGCCGCAATGCCTTCGGCGTTGAACCGCCTGATTGATCCAAGGCGGCAATGAAGCCGTTTCCGGATTTAATTTGATCAAGCTGTTCTTGGTTAGGCATAGACGACGTATCCAACATTTCGAAAATCCACGGTTAAAGGGCCCCACACCCCGCTGATAGGGGAGAGAAGTTAACCAGACAATGACGGTCGCGCTAACGGTTGCGCTAACAAACGGTCTTTACTGGGAAAGTGCTGCGACACCGGGCAAAATCTTGCCTTCCATCCACTCTAGGAAGGCCCCGCCAGCGGTGGAAATGTAAGTGAAATCGTCAGCGGCACCAGCCTGATTCAAGGCCGCAACCGTATCGCCACCACCGGCGACCGAAATCAGCTTGCCAGCTTTGGAAAGCGACGCCGCCTTCTTCGCCGCGGCGTTTGTGGCAGCATCGAACGGCTCGATCTCAAACGCGCCGAGTGGGCCGTTCCACACCAGCGTCTTGGCATTTTCGAGTACCGATCCGATGTAGGCAACTGTTTCAGGTCCAGCGTCTAGGATCATCGCATCAGATGGGCACGCATCCGGTGCGACGGTTTCATTGGCTGCATTGGCGGCAAATTCACGTGCAACAACGATGTCGCGTGGCAGGATGATTTCGCACCCTGCGACGTCGGCTTTAGACAGAATGTCTCTTGCCGTGTCAGCCAGGTCATGCTCGCACAGCGATTTGCCCACATCGATGCCCTGCGCAGCTAGGAAGGTATTCGCCATGCCACCACCGATGACCAAGTGATCAACTTTGCCAACCAGATTTCCCAGCAAGTCGAGTTTTGTTGAAACCTTTGCACCGCCAACAACAGCAACAACAGGGCGCTCAGGCGTCCCTAAAGCCGCCTCAAGCGCACTAAGCTCTGCTGCCATCAAGCGACCTGCACATGCCGGACGCAACTTTGCGATGGCTTCCGTGCTGGCATGCGCACGATGAGCAGCTGAGAACGCGTCGTTCACGTAGACGTCGCACAGCGACGCAAGGCGTTTCGCAAATTCTGGGTCATTGGCTTCTTCACCCGGGTTGAAGCGTAGGTTTTCGAGCAAAAGAACCTCATTGCCTTCGATTTCTTTTACCGCGTCGCGGTAATCGGAATTGGCCCAAGTCACGGGGAGGCCCAAAACGTCGGCAACTGTTGGAGCCACATGTTCCAAAGACATCTCAGGCACAACTTTACCTTTGGGCCTGCCAAAATGCGCCATTAGAATAACAGTACCGCCCGCGTCTTGAATGTCATAGACCGTCTGCGCAATGCGCTCGATCCGCGTGGCATCGGTGACTTCGCCATTTTCCATCGGAACGTTGATATCGACCCGAACCAAGACCCGCTTGCCTGCCAAATCCATCTCATCGAGTGTTTTCCACGCCATAGCTGTCTCCAATTCGGTCAAAATATGCCGCTCACATGCGCGATCATGCGCGCGCCGTCAACCGCGCCAAATTTCATGAGCCAGGAAATTGCCAAGACTTTTGCACAAAAGTCTTGCGCCCGTTAACGGCGCTTTGACTTGGCAATTCCACCGCCGCGCCATATGTCAAAGCAAATCTGAGAAACAGGAGACCGGCATGGCCGACATCAAAGACCCCGAAAACACGATCATCATGACACTCAAAGACGGTGATGTGGTGATTGAACTGCTGCCAGATGTGGCACCAGCGCATTGTGAACGCATGAAGGAACTGGCGCGTTCGGGAGCTTACGACAATGTGTGCTTTCACCGCGTGATCGATGGCTTCATGGCGCAATCGGGCGACGTGGCAAACGGCAATATGGAAAACAATTTCAATATCGGTCGCGCAGGGACAGGCGGTTCCGATATGCCAGATCTTCCTGCAGAATTCTCCAAGATCCCGCACGCACGTGGCTCCTTGGGTGCTGCGCGTTCGGCAAACCCGAACTCCGCCAACAGCCAGTTCTTCATCAACTTCAAAGACAATGACTTCCTGAATGGTCAGTACACTGTTTACGGTCAGGTGATCTCTGGCATGGAACACGTTGACGCGATCACACGCGGCGAGCCGCCGATGAATCCCGATCGTATGATCAGCGTTAAGGTGGCCGCAGATGTATAAGCTCGCGGCAGCATTCGCGGTTTTGGCCTCGCCAGCGCTTGCAACTGGTTTGGAGATCGATATCGAGGGCGAAGCGAACGGCACAATCGTCGTCGACCTCTTCGAAGACACTGCCCCGCTGCATGTGGCTCAGATCACCTCTATTGCTGAAGGCGGCGAATATGATGGCGTTGTCTTTCACCGCGTGATTGATGGGTTCATGGCGCAAACGGGCGATGTGGAATTCGGTCAGCTTGGCGGCGACATGCGGCTCGCAGGTCGAGGTGGGTCGTCTTTGCCTGACATTCCGGCAGAGTTCAGCGATCAAAACTTTGACCGCGGCATTATCGGTATGGCCCGCGCGCAGAACCCAAACTCCGCCAATAGCCAGTTCTTCATTATGTTCGAAGAGGGGCCATTCCTGAATGGTCAATACACGATCATCGGTGAAGTGACCTCTGGTATGGACATCGTGGATCAGATCAAGCGCGGCACTGGTGCGAACGGCGCCGTTGTCGGTCAACCCGATGTGATGACGGCGGTGCGTGTGACGGACTAATCCGCCTCTGCATCTAGGGAAAAAGAATTAGGGCGCGGTGGTTGACACTGCGCCTTTTCCAATCGCTCATGCGGGCATGGATAAGAAATCAAACATCGACCTGTTTGGCGCGGCCGCACTCACAGGTTTTGCCCTTCTCTTAGCTTTCAATCAGGTGGTCATCAAAGTCACCAACGGCGGTATTCAACCTGTATTCTTTGCAGGAATTAGATCGGTTGGCGCTGTCTTCTGCCTATGGCTCTGGCTGAAATGGCGGGGTATCCCGCTTCAGTATAGTCGCGAAACCGCAGGATGGGGTGTCATCACGGGTGTCATTTTTGGGTTTGAGTTTCTTTGTTTGTTCATGGCGCTTGACCTCACAACAGTGGGTCGAACGGGCGTTATCTTTTATTCAATGCCAGTTTGGCTTGCGTTGATCGCGCATTTCACGCTTCCGGATGATCGACTGACGCCCATCAAATCACTTGGCCTTGTTCTGGCCGTCGCTGGTGTGGCTTGGGCACTTTTGGATCGAGACGGTGGCGAGGCGAGCGTTTGGGGCGATCTTGCTGCTTTGGGGGCAGCCTTGGGCTGGGCGATCACAGCGATGTTGGCAAAGGCATCGCCCTTGAGGAAAGAGCGGCCTGAAATGCAACTCTTTTGGCAGGTGCTGATCTCTGGGCCGGTCCTCATTGTCGCGTCGCTCTTTTTCGGTGATTTGATCCGTGATCTGCAACCTATCCACATCGCCGGATTGATTTTCCAGATCGTAGTCGTGGTGACCGCTGGCTTCGTGTTTTGGCTTTGGCTTTTGTCGATCTACCCAGCTTCTGGCGTGGCTTCATTCAGCTTCCTGTCACCGGTGCTTGCCGTCTTTCTTGGGTGGCTCATGTTAGGGGAAGAAGTCGGCTCATCGCTGATTGTCGCCCTTGTGCTCGTGGCGATTGGGATTGTTCTGATCAATCGACCGTCAAAGGCTTAGGTTCCACAGAACGTCCGAGTTACGACCTCAGCTGCAACAGGCACCTTCGCGAATTTTGCGTTCGCGGTGTAGGGATCTGTCACAGCCGCGAGCATGTCGTGGAAGGGGGCGAAATCGCCCTCAACGCCCGCTTGGATCACGGCTTCAACTTGGTGGTTGCGTGGGATCACCTGAGGGTTTGCCGCTGCCATGATCTCCGCATGCTTTGGCGTCCGTCGCTCCTGCCAACGATCTACCCATGCGCCAAAGGCTTCGCGATCCGCGAAATGATCCGGCGCGTTGATGCTGCTCAGATTGGCAAATGTATTGGTAAAGTCCGAACCCCCAGCAGACATCAAATCAAGCAAATCGTTGATCAGCTGGGTGTCGTCCTTCGTGGGCAGGTCCAAACCTAGCTTGGCGCCAAAGAATTCCAGCCAAGCCGCTTCGTAGAGATCAGGAAAACGGTTCACGCTTTCTGTGAAGATTTCGACGGCTTCGTCCTGATCTGGCATCAAAGGGACCAGAGCCGTCGCTAGCTGTGCCATGTTCCAAACGGCAACACGAGGTTGGTTGCCGTAAGCGTATCGGCCCATCTGGTCGATGGAACTGAAGACCTTCATCGGTTCATAGTCGTCCATGAACGCACAGGGTCCGTAGTCGATGGTTTCGCCTGAAATGGTCACATTGTCCGTATTCATCACACCGTGGATGAAGCCCAGGGACAGCCATTTCGCAACTAGCCTCGCGTGCCGAGCGATCACGGCGTCCAAAACATCTTGAGGGCCGGTTGCCTCAGGATAATGCCGCGCAATCACATGATCTAAAAGCGCTTGGGATGCCTCAGTATCTCGCCTCGCAGCATAAACCTGAAACGTGCCAACACGGATGTGGCTTTGCGCGACACGTGTAAACACGGCACCGGGCAGAGCCGTTTCCCGGTAGACGGTTTCCCCAGTCGTCACAGCAGCCAAGGCACGGGTCGTCGGCACGCCCATAGCGTGCATGGCCTCGCTCACAATGTATTCGCGCAGCACAGGGCCTAGCCACGACCGCCCGTCGCCATTGCGAGAATAGGGCGTGATGCCAGACCCTTTGAGTTGGATGTCGCGGCGGATGCCATCTGTGCCGACGACTTCGCCTAGTAGGATGGCGCGCCCATCGCCAAGCTGCGGGTTCCAATTGCCGAACTGATGGCCTGCGTAGAGCTGCGCCAATGGAGCGGCCCCCTCTGGTATAGTATTTCCAGCAAAAACCTCGGCCGCGTCGTCGCCGAAGGATATACCAAGCTCGGAAGCTAAGGCGTCGTTCTTTGCAATCAACGCGGGTTGCTGCACTGGCGTGGGTCGTTGTGCCGTGAACATATGGTTCGGCAGCCGAGCGAAGGAATTGTCGAAAGGGATCTGGACAGTCATGGTTCAGATATAGGGCGGGTCACGAAAGAACCCGTGTCATCAAGGCGTATTTGTCTCTCATATGAAAACCCAGCCGACGATAGAGGCTCTGTGTCGCACCGTCGTTCCGGTTGACCTCAAGATGAATGGCTTTCAAGCCCGCGCCTTTGAGCGCGCCAATCACACTGTTGAGTGCTTCCTGCGCCAGCCCTCGTTTACGCACGTTGGGCCTGATCCAGATTTCATCGAGGAAGCCATCCATACCGCCAAGCTCTAGCGACCAGCCGAAGGAGATGATCAAGTAGCCGACTGGCGCATTCTTAGGTCCGAAAAGATAGGCGACAGCTAGTGGCGTGCCTTCGAGGATTGGCATCACAGACGCTTCGCGTTCTTCTGCGCTTGTCTCAATCCCGATCTCTTCATGGAACTGAGCTACCATGGTCAGCAGCGCGTTTGCGTCCTCAGGCCCGCACAGATGAATTGCTGATGTCATAGCCGTGCCAACCTTTCTGTCAGCAGTGAAAAGAAGCCGTCGGAATCAAGATCGCCCATGAACATGGCATTGGGTTCACGACCACTAACGCGCCACCAATCGGCAACAGTCATGCCTAAGGTCAATTCGCTTTCGGTCTCGATCTCAACATTCACGAAGCGACCTGTAAACAAGTCCGGCTTGATCAGGTAAGCGATAACACAAGGGTCGTGCAAAGGCGCGCCTTCGCTCCCGTATTTCTCTTTGTCGAAGCGCTCAAAGAAATCCGTCCACTCCGCAACCATCCGACCTGCACGATTACCAATCGATCGAAAGGCTTCAACCCGAGGACGTGTTGTTAGTGCTTTGTGGGTAACGTCGAGCGGCATCACCGTGAGTTTGACGCCGGAACCAAAGACGATCTTCGCAGCCTCTGGATCAACGTAGATATTGAACTCGGCCGCTGGAGTGATGTTGCCAACTTGAAAATACGCACCACCCATCAGGACGATCTCTTGCACACGGTCGACGATATCTGGCGCCCGTTCAAAGGCCGTCGCGATATTGGTGAGCGGGCCAAGGGGGCAGAGCGTGACGGTGCCGAACGGTTCCGCACGTAGGGTCTCAATGATGAAGTCAACGCCGCCTTGGTCTTGAAGCGGCATCGTTGGATCGTCCATTTTCGGGCCGTCTAAACCGGTTTTCCCATGAACATGTTCAGCCGTAACCAGCTTGCGTTTGATCGGCTCCGCTTCGCCGGCAAAGACCTTGGTTTCGGGTTTTCCAGCCAATTCGCACACAATCCGCGCGTTCTTTTCTGTCAGCGGCAGCGGCACGTTTCCGGCCACAGCGACAACGCCCAAGACGTCAACGTCCTCGGGGGAGGCCAAGGCCAATAGGATGGCGACTGCATCGTCTTGGCCTGGATCCGTGTCGATGATGATTTTGCGTGGGGACATGTAAGCCTCTTTGCCTTTTTCCCTTAGAGTGGCGCTTGGTGAGAATAAGGGCAAGCGGCATTTTTTGCGCACTATCGGCCTGTGGTCGCCGGTTTTCAGGCTCAAAGAGACTGATCCTTCCACCGCCGTTCTGGTCGATCACTTCTGGCACGCAATTGCGCAAAATTACAGGGAGCGAGAGCGGGCATTTCTACCGGCAAAGGACCTGTTCATATCTGCTTTCACGCCGCGCATGTCGCGCTGTGATAGGAAATGGAGTTCCCAAATGACCAAAGCCACCCGCACCCTTGCATTTGTGACGATATTCGCCGCAACGCCTGTTCTGGCGATGGATGCCGAGATCGATGCCGACGCTGATGGAATGTACAGTTATCCCGAGCTTCAAACAGCGATGCCTGAGATGACCGAAGATCAGTTCATCGTCATGGACGTGAACGGAGACGGACTGCTCGACGAGACAGAAGTCGCTGCTGCGACAGAAGCAGGGCTGCTACCTGCTACTGAAGGGTAAATGCTTTTGCGCCCTGCCTTTCATGGTGTCGGGCGCACCGCTTCAGGAGGTTTTCGCTTCTGATCCGCGGGCAAGGGCCGCGACGCCCGTTCTTGCCACTTCCTGCAAACCCAAAGGCCGCATTAGGTCAGCAAAGGCGTCGATTTTCTCAGGCGTGCCAGTAATTTCGAAAACAAAACTTTCGAGCGTGCTGTCCACAACATTGGCACGGAAAATGTCTGCCAGACGGATCGCTTCGATTCGGTGGTCGCCCGAGCCTGCCACTTTCAACAGGGCCAATTCGCGTTCAACAGTCGGGCCTTCCACCGTTAGGTCATGGACCTGATGCACGGGTACGATCCGGCTGAGTTGGGATTTGATCTGTGTGATGATCTGCGGCTTGCCGGAGGTCACGATGGTGATGCGGGACCGATGCCCTTCGTGATCCACCTCCGCCACGGTGAGGCTTTCGATATTGTAGCCACGACCAGAGAAAAGCCCGATGACGCGGGCGAGCACACCAGGTTCGTTGGCGACGATCACAGCCAAAGTATGCCGCTCAACCTCATCCCCGTAGCTGGAACGGAGGTTGTATGCAGAATGGCTTGTTGCGCCTTTTTTGATTTTTAGTGGGGACATCTTGTCGTCCTTCAAAACGTTATTTTATTGGTACACCGTGCGTACACAGGCTGTACACACAGCGTACACAGCCCGTGCATACAGTTTTCATCACACCATCACCGCGCCGCCGGCTTGAATGGCGTTGGTGGTGTCCGCATTTTCGCCGAGCAACATCTCATTATGCGGCTTGCCAGATGGGATCATCGGGAAGCAGTTTTCGTGCTTCTCGATCAAGCAATCGAACAGAACTGGACCGTCATGATTGATCATCTCCATGATCGCATCATCCAGATCATCGGGGTCGCTGACCATGATACCTTTGGCGCCGAAAGCTTCCGCCAGTTTGACGAAATCGGGCAGGGCTTCGGACCATGATTGGCTGTAGCGCTCGCCATGCAGAAGCTCTTGCCACTGCCGGACCATGCCCAGACGTTCGTTGTTCAGGATGAATTGCTTGACGGGCAGGTTGTATTGAACGGCTGTGCCCAGCTCCTGCATGTTCATCAGCCAAGACGCTTCGCCTGCGACGTTGATCACCAGTGCATCGCGGTGTGCCAGTTGCACACCGACAGAGGCAGGGAAGCCGTAACCCATGGTGCCCAGACCGCCAGAGGTCATCCAACGGTTCGGATCTTCGAACCCAAGGTACTGCGCCGCCCACATTTGGTGCTGGCCCACTTCGGTGCAGATGTAGCGATCATGGCTTTTGGTCAGAGCTTCCAACCGCGCAACCGCGTGTTGCGGTTTAATGGTCTTGCCTTCTTGCTTGAACTTCAGGCAATCGACCTGTTTCCATTCGTTGATTTGATCCCACCACTTGGACAGACCTTCTTTGTTGGTCTTGCGTCCGCGAGATTTCCAGACCTTCAAAAGGTCTTCCAACACGTGAGCCACATCGCCCAAGATTGGGATATCCACGCGTATGACTTTGTTGATGGAGGAAGCGTCGATGTCGATATGCGCTTTCTTTGAGCCTGGGGAGAATTTATCCACCAAACCGGTGATCCGGTCATCAAAGCGCGCGCCGATGTTAATCATCAGATCGCAGTCGTGCATCGCCATGTTGGCCTCATAGAGACCGTGCATGCCTAACATGCCCAGCCAGTTTTCGCCAGAAGCCGGATAACAGCCTAACCCCATCAGAGTTGATGTGATTGGGAAATTGGTTTCTGCCACCAGTTCGCGCAGCAATTGGCTTGCCGCAGGGCCAGAATTGATCACGCCGCCGCCGGTATAGAAGATTGGGCGCTTGGCGGTCTCCATGGCTTTCGCCAATTCGGTGATTGCATCCAGATCGCCTTTGACCTGTGGCGCGTAATGGGTCTCTACCTGACGGGCCTCAGTATATTTCCCAGTTGCGAATTGAACGTCCTTTGGAATGTCGATCAGAACCGGACCGGGGCGGCCGGAGGTTGCGACATGAAACGCCTCATGCATCGTTGCTGCCAGTCTGTCGGTTTCTTTGACCAGCCAGTTATGTTTCGTGCAGGGGCGGGTGATGCCGACGGTGTCCGCCTCTTGGAAAGCGTCGGAGCCGATCATGAACGTCGGGACCTGGCCGGTCAGAACGATGATCGGGATCGAGTCCATCAGGGCATCGGTCAGGCCTGTCACAGCATTTGTCGCGCCGGGGCCGGATGTTACGAGTGCAACACCTGGCTTGCCAGTTGAACGGGCATAGCCTTCGGCCGCGTGAACAGCGCCTTGTTCGTGGCGCACCAAAATGTGCTGAATGTGGTTTTGCTGAAAGATCTCGTCATAGATTGGGAGGACAGCACCACCGGGATATCCAAAGACGACCTCCACACCTTGGTCTACCAAGGCTTGAACGACCATTTTTGCACCGGTCATGGTTTTACTCATCTGTCTCGCGTCCTTTTCTACCGCGTTGCTCTCAGTCACAAAAAAACCCCCGAGGATGTCGGGGGCGCATGGGATCGTTATGGTCTTACCGTTACCGGCCCATGCGCATCATATCCACCACTAGTACGAGAATAGATTTCATCTCGGGGTCCTTTCGTGTGGCGAGACCCTATGCGGCAGCGCAGAGAGCGTCAACAGGAGATGTGGAGAAAATTTCGCCGCAGGGCAAAAAATTGCAACTTTATTTCAAAGTTAGTTTCAATTAGGCGCTCCGGGGTGTCTTGCGAAAAACAAACAAACCAAGCAGAGCAGATAGCAACAGTGCAGCACCCGCGGGGAGGGGAACGGCCTCGGGAGAGTTTGGAGCGGAGCTGGTGCGGAATGTTGGGAAGGCAGCTCGTATGAACGGTGACGTAAAGTCAGGAGGATTGAACGATGCGGTCTCATCTGATGCATAAACGCGGCAGCGGAAAATATCGCGCGGCTGTTTGAATCCAGATATGGTGGAGTCTTCCGAATTCGTCGTAGCGCCGAAGCTAAGCCTTTGAGATTCAGGGACAGAAGAGTGGTCTTCGCCGCCCATCGCGTAGCCCACAACATGCGGCATTGACATATTCAGCCACGTAACCCCCGATATTTTTGGCGTTCGCGGTTGGCTAGGCGCCGCAGGTTGAAACGTTGCAGTTCGCAACCAGGCAAGCCCTCCTTGTTCCGACGAGGAGAGGGCAACATTGTAAAAGTCATTGGGGAACCCACAAGTGGAGTCCTGCTCGCGCACGACAAAGGTTGTCAGGTTCGAGGTTTTTTCTTCGCCGTCTTCTAGATCCGGCCAAGACAGCGCGTTTCCGGTGGGGAAAGAAACTTCACTTGTACTCGTTTCCTCCGGTCGGAATCCAATTTCGGTCTCGCTCGTCTTAGTTCTGTACCACCGAATTCTGGGATCATCGACGTCCGTAAACCGGCCGTTCCGCTGAAGGAGGCGGAAGATAACTTTGCGTTCCGTGGCCAGCCAATGTTTGATTTCCAGCAGCTTCTCTGGCTCGTCCTTTGCGTTTTCCAAGACCTCTAGCGGGCTCAGAAAACGAGGCGTGCGTGCGGTGAAATTGATCTGATAAATGTTGCGCGTCTCGATGCTCCGCGCGGCAGATACGTTCTCAAGCTGGATGTCTTCTGTCAAAGCGAATGTCGCAGCAGAAAGAGGCCCACTTGCAACCATCGCAAGAAAGCCAATCAAAGCGGATATGATAAGGGTGAACCTTTTACCCTTCATCCAACTCTCCAACAGCGTTTGCGACAGGCGCAAACTCAACAACCCCAAGATGACGGTTAATTTAGTCTTAATTGGGGCATTAGGATGGTTTGGTAGGGGTTAGAAGGTCAGTGTAATTGTTTTATAGTTTTATCTTAAATATTTAAAATGTATATATAATATATAGTTTATTGGGTGTAGAGCAGGTGGGTCTGTGCCTTGGTGGGCATCGACCATCTTATTTCGATCGTCGATGCCGCCATTTTTGATCTAAAGGCGCTGAGTTTACTCGCCGACTTTATCCTGAGTTTTGGTGTTGAAATCATCCGCACTGTGGCGTTCGTGTAGCTGCTCGGACGGTTCACCCCACGCGCGGTTCACCATCTTGCCGCGTTTGAACGCGGGGCGAGCGTTGATTTCGTCAGTCCAGCGGATAACGTTGGTGTAGCTAGCAACGTCGAGGAACTCCGCCGCGTCATAGACAAGACCTTTCACCAAAGCCCCGTACCACGGCGCTGTGGCCATATCAGCGATGGTGTATTCGTCACCGGCAAGGAATTGGCGCTCAGCAAGGTTGCGATCTAAAACATCGAGCTGGCGCTTTGCTTCCATCGCGAAGCGGTTGATCGGGTATTCGAATTTCTCGGGTGCGTAGGCGTAGAAATGTCCGAAGCCACCGCCAAGGTAGGGGGCGGAGCCGTGCAGCCAGAAGAGCCAGTTCAGAGTTTCGGTGCGTTTGGCAATGTCGGTGGAGAGGAATGCGCCGTATTTTTCAGCCAGATAGATCAGGATCGAGCCCGTCTCGAAGACTTTGACGCCGTTCGATTTGTCCAGCATCGCGGGAATTTTGGAGTTTGGGTTGATGTCAACGAAGCCAGAGCCAAACTGATCGCCTTCTTGGATGTTGATCAGCCACGCGTCGTATTCGGCCTCATGACCAGACTCGAGCAGTTCCTCTAACATAACAGTCACTTTGACGCCGTTTGGTGTCGCGAGTGAATAAAGCTGTAAGTCATGCTCGCCAACGGGCAATTCTTTGTCATGCGTTGCGCCTGCAATCGGGCGGTTGATATTCGCAAACTGGCCGCCACTTTCGGCATCCCATGTCCAGACTTTCGGGGGGGTATAGGTCATAGATCACTCCTTTGTTAAAGGTTAAGTAATCTCAATTGGGGAGGGTGCAATGTTTGTCTTTGCACAGTGCTTGTCGAATTATCTAACGCCTCTACCTGAGTGATATGGGTGAGCATGACCTTCCTCCAATCGCCATGTCGGTTCGACAGCCGTGGGCATGGGCCATTGTGGCGGGCCACAAACGGATCGAAAACCGAACAAGGGGGGCGATCCGCTCTGGCGGGATGGACTGTCGCCGGATTGCCATTCACGCAGCGAAGGGATTGAAAGAGGACGAATTCCACTGGGGATATTGGCGGTTGCATCGCCATGGCGTTCAATGCCCTCATCCCGCAGAACTGCCGCGCTCCGCGATTATTGGCGTCTGTGAAGTTGTTGATATCATAGAGCAAAGTGACAGCGAATGGTTTGGAGGGCCATGCGGTTTGGTTCTAGAAAACGCATCGATGTTCGATCCGATCCCTGCGAAAGGCGCTCTAGGATATTTTGAATGGCAAAAGGGCGGCACTCTCGCCCCGCCCACCATGTGGATGAATTCGTTTGACGCGCCCAATGGTGACGAAAACACCCTGTCGCTGTTTGACAGGCTTGAACCGAGCTTCAAAACGGACCCTAGCCGCCCCAGTCGCAAACAAAGCGCCTAGTTGTCATTCGCCAAGAACCCACCTGACTGCCGTGTCCAGAGATCAGCATAGAGCCCCCCAGCCGCAAGCAATTGGTCGTGCGTGCCATCTTCAACCACGCGACCCTCGTCCAGAACAACGATCCGGTCCATCTGCGCGATGGTCGACAGCCGGTGCGCGATCGCGATCACGGTTTTGCCTTCCATCATCCCATAGAGCGTCTTTTGGATCGCGGCCTCGACTTCGCTGTCTAAAGCCGATGTCGCCTCATCCAAGATCAGAATTGGCGCGTTCTTGAGCATCACACGTGCAATCGCGATCCGCTGGCGTTGGCCGCCGGAGAGTTTCACACCACGTTCACCCACTTGCGCGTTGTACCCGGTGCGACCTTCAGGGTCCGCAAGATCCTGAATGAAGCTATGGGCCTCGGCACGGGTGGCTGCGGTGATCATGTCAGCCTCACTCGCCTCAGGCTTGCCATACATGATGTTGGCGCGCACGGAGCGGTGCAGGAGGGAGCTGTCTTGCGTGACCATGCCGATTTGTTGGCGCAGACTGTCTTGCGTCACATCTGCAACCGACTGGCCATCGATTTTGATGGATCCACCTTCGGCGTCACGAAAACGCAGTAACAGGTTGACAAGGCTTGACTTTCCAGCGCCCGACCGACCAATCAAACCAACCTTTTGACCGGCAGGAATTGAAAGGCTCACGCCATCCAGGCCGCCACAGGTTTTGCCGTAGTGATGCACCAGATTGTCGATCTCGATGGCCGCATCTGTGATTTGAAGCGGCTGCGCGTCATCTTTGTCGACCACGTCCTGCTCGACCGCGATTGATTGCAAACTTTCGCGCATTGTGCCCGCGTGTTCGAACAGGCGGATCACAACCCACATGATCCAGCCGCTCATCCCGTTGAGGCGGATTACCAGCGCGGAAGCCGCGGCAACTTCGCCAACCGTGATCAAACCGTTGGTCCAAAGCCAGACTGCGGGGCCGAGAACGCCAACCATAAGAAGGCCGTTCAAGGCATTGAGACCAAATGACAATTCGGTCATCAGGCGTAAGAATCGCTGGAACCGCAGCCGCAACCGTTTCATCGCGGACAGCGCATAGGCTTCTTCACGCTCGCCGTGGGCGAAAAGCTTGACAGTTTCGATGTTGGTGTAGGCGTCAACCACGCGTCCGTTGACCATAGACCGCGCATCGGACCATTTTTCAGACGCTACAGCGACCCGCACCGCGATGTATTTGACGTAAAAGATGTAAAGCACCAGCCAGATCATCATTGGAATGCCAAGGCGGTAATCGATCTGGCTCAGCACCAAAGTAGCGCCGACGACGTAGGTGAAGGCGTACCAGATGCCCTCGAAAGCCATATAGGTGCTATCTTCTATCGCAGGACCAATTTGCATGACGCGGTTTGACAGGCGACCGGCGAAATCGTTCTGGAAGAAGCCACTGGATTGACCAAGCATGTGTCGGTGCGCACGCCAACGCGCTTGTTCCTGCATGTTGGATGCAAGCGTTTGTTCCAGGAACAAGTGGTTGAAGGTGATCACTAAGGGCCTCAGGAACAGGATGAGGAGGGCGACGATGATTACCTCAACATTATGTTCGGCCCAGAAAGCGGACGGGCCGGCCTCGGTCATCAGGTCGATCAGACGGCCGGAATAGAAGACAAGTCCGCTTTCCATGATGGCGACAAGGAAGCCGGTGAGGGCCATCCAAGGAAGCCATTTGCGAAATGGTGTAAGTTGCGAGCGGATATAGGCCCAGAGATCAGACGGCGGAGTATCGCGTTTTCTGGCAACAAATGGGTCTACGAGATTTTCGAATTTCCGAAACATGGTGCCCTCCGTCGGGCAAAAAGTAATAAAGATGAAAGGGTGGTTGGTGCGAGGCCAACCCAACAGGACCGGCGCTTAAGTTCGCGGGATAAAGGTCCTGAGCTGAATCATCTTTGTTACTCCATCATGAGTCGTTGGGTACCACCTACAGGAACCCAAAAGGTTTGTCAGGTCTCTTTTTGGTTGCTTCGCAAAGGGTAGTTCTTGGAGCTAGATACTGGTGCCCTGAAGTACGCCATGCTCCATCGCGTAACGCGTCAAACCGGCTGTGCTACTGATCCCGAGTTTCTTTTTGATGTTGTTGCGATGCGTTTCAACGGTCCGCACTGAAATTCCCAATGAGTTGGCCACTTCTTTATTGGACTTGCCTTGGGCGAGTTCCAAAAGAATGGTTTGTTCGCGGTTGGTAAGCGGTTCGCGACCGTCAGCGATCTTGGGCGACAAGGACCCCTTGGCACCGGTACAAAGATATTCGCCACCCGCCATAACCGTATCAATTGCCGTGCGAATTTCCTCTGTGGGTACATCTTTCAAGATATAGCCCTTTGCACCGTGGCTGAGCGCGGTAGAAATGTATTCAGGGCTATCGTGCATCGACAGGATCAAGATGCGCGTCTCTGGTCGTTCTTCAAGGATCATTTCGGTTGCGTTTAACCCATTGATGCCAGGCATGTTCAGATCCAGCAGCATCACGTCAGGTGCAAGAGCCTGCACTTGCTCCACCGCTTCTTTGCCATCTGTTAGTGTCCCCACGACAGAGATATCGTCATAGCTTTCCAAGATCGCCTGGATGCCTTCTGTGACCATCGGATGGTCGTCAACTATGCAAACGCGGATCGTCATGCGCTTTCCTTCTGGGGGTCTTGTGGGCGCAGCATGTGCGTTAATGGTACTTGGGCGTCAATGGTCGTGCCGTCTTCTGAAGACATAACGCGAAGACTGCCGCCGATCTGTTCGATGCGTTCTTGCATGTTTCGCAATCCGAGCCCTGACACGCGCCCGCGCGCGGCGGCGGGCCAAACCATGCCAGTGCCATCATCGGAGATGCGGAGCAGGGCGCCGCGTCTGTTACCTTTGAGCGAGACAGACACATGGGAGGCCTGCGCGTGGCGCTCGATGTTCGTGAGGGCCTCTTGCGCGATGCGGTAAAGGGCGATCCGGGCTTCCTGATCGAGGCGGTTGCGGAAGACAACGGTTTCAAACTCGACATCGATAGAGGTGCGCGTGCTGAAATCATCCGTTAGCGCTTGAAGAGCAGGGCCAAGGCCAAGGTCATCCAGCACGCCGGGGCGCAGGTCGCGACTGATCCGTCGGACTTCTTGGATAGCCTCGCCCAACCCGTCGATCCCTTTCTCTAGGCTTTCGCCGGAACGTTCATCACCCAAACCGATGCGGCGACGTGTCAATTCGAGTGCATAGCGTACACCGACGAGCATCTGGCTGATGCCGTCGTGAAGTTCGCGCGCGACGCGGCTGCGTTCTTCTTCCTGCGTGTCGATGATCCGCTGGGTCAGCGCTTTGAGTTTGACGTCGGCCAGTCGCCGTTCGCGGATGTTGAGAACGAGGCCTGATAGGAAAACGCCCAATACAGCGATCGATGCAATGATTAAGATATAGAAGGATGTCCGATTGATACGGTCTTCGACGTCTGCTCGCGCAGCGGCAACACTTTCAACAACATCATCGATAAAAATGCCTGTTCCCACGACCCAGCGCCAATCTTGCAGACCGTTGACGTAAACGACCATCTGGCCGAGTTCGCCTGTCGAAGGCTTTGGCCACTCAAAGCTGTGATATCCGCCGCCGGTTCGGGCAATCCGGATGAGTTCATCGGTGATCGGAATGCCGTTGCCGTCTTCCAACCCGCTCCAATTCTTGTTGATCAAGTCGGTTTGCCGAGGGGCGACGAGGTTCATGCCGTCATAGTCGAATACGAAGAAATACCCATCTTGGCCATAGAGCATAGCCGCTAGTTCTCGACTGACGGCGAGCTTCGCTTCTTCGTCATCGGGTGCCGCGCGACCGTAGGTGTTCACGACGGCGGTTCTAGCGATGGATAAGTAGTTCTTTAGTTCGTCTTGCTTTGCCTGAATCAACTGACTTTCGAGTACCGCAATCTCGCGTTCGGCGAGTTGCCGCGACTGGCTGGTGACGACCAAAGAAATCAGGGTAACAGCGAGGACGAGCGGAACCGTTGCCAGAAGAAAGACCTTCTGACCATAACTGAAGTCGAACCAATTTCGGATGCGCGCAAAGAGCTGAACCATAGGCCTTGGGTACGCGGGAATCAGCAGCGAATCAAATTCGAATCTTCTCGAATCAACAAACTGACGGTTGTGTTAGCGCCCAACATATTTGCGAAATTGGTAAGATTTGGTGACAAAAGCGTCAAAACTACGCAGTACTACGGATTTGCCAAAAACCTGTCCTGCGCTAACTTTCGCCTACGAAATGATCCGCTCGGACTCCATAACGGAGTCACGGGTGACGGAACCTAATGGGAGGAAATTCATGGATCGTCGTTCTTTTCTAGGCAAAGCAGCACTCGGTGGGACAGCCGCAGCTGCGTCAGCATTGGCAGCACCTGCATATGCACAGGGCAACCGGACGCTGACACTTGTCACAACTTGGGGCCGCGGCCTTGCAGGTGTGCATGACGCAGCACAGCGCGCTGCTGATACAATCACAGCAATGTCTGACGGCAGCCTGACAATTGATCTGAAAGCGGCTGGTGAACTCGTCGGCGCGTTCGAAGTGTTTGACGCGGTGACATCCGGTCAGGCCGATATGTACCACGGTGCGGACTACTACTTTGTCGGTCAGCACCCAGGTTATGCCTTCTTCACATCCGTACCATTCGGTATGACGCCAGGCGAAATCATGAACTGGTACTACAACGGCAACGGCCGTGCATACCACGATGAGCTGGGCGAGATTTTTGGTCTGAAGTCCTTCTTGGCTGGTAATACAGGTCCACAGGCTGGTGGCTGGTTCGCGAAAGAGATCGCAGGCCCAGAAGATTTCCAAGGTCTGAAGTTCCGTATGCCAGGTCTGGGTGGTCAGGCCCTTGGCCGTATGGGTGCGTCCGTACAGAACCTTCCAGGTGCTGAAGTGTATCAGGCGCTTGCGTCTGGCGCGATCGACGGAACTGAGTGGATCGGCCCATGGGCTGACGAAAAAGCTGGTTTCCAGGAAATCACAAAGTTCTACTACACAGCTGGTATGCACGAGCCAGGTGCGGCTCTGTCCCTCGCAACAAACCTCGACGTCTTCAATGAGCTGTCCCCAGCACACCAGAAGATCATCGAGATCGCAGCGGCAGAAGCACACCAGTGGAACCTTGCACAGTTCATGAACAACAACGGTGCAGCGCTTCAGCGTCTGCAGGCCGGTGGTGTTAAAGTTCTGGAATTCCCTGACAGCGTTTGGGATGCCATGGGCACAGCAGCTGCTGAGACTATGGACCAGTATGCAGGTGACGATCTTTATGACCGTCTGCGCGCAGACTACAACGAATCCATGCAGGCCTCTTCCGGCTGGATTCAGCGTTCCGAAGGCGCATACCGCGCCCAGCGTGACCGCGTCATGGGCTAATCGCCAAAATGTTTGGGCCTGCTTCAGGGCGGGCCCATCCAAACTCTTTCCAATAATTTCGTACGGTGCGGGTCGGTCTGATCCCCGTACAACTCGGGGGCTTCGATGGAAGAAGAGATCGCCTGTTCAGGCTTTTTCCGCGCGAACGCAGAAGACACAATTAGCTGTCTTGAAAAATTCCAAGAAAGTGGGGGCATCCAATTCGTCGCTGGCGGACTTGTAGAGGCTCCATACAATTTGGTCGCAGCACTTTCCAATCCATCCTCTTGGCTTGGTTGGCTGGGACACGTGTCGCTGGACCAGAAGATCCAGGACCTCGAAGCAGCTCAGTCCTTGATCCGCTTTGTCTACTACGGCGCGTCTTGGGAATTTTTCTTTGTTCTTTTCTTCATCTTCCTCGTGACAACAATCATCGGGCTTTTCCGTAACTCCTTCATGTGGGCCTGTGTCCGCGGCCTCGAAGGGTTTGCGAATGGGATAGGGCGTTTCTTTGCTTGGGCCGGCCTTTTGATGGTGCTGCAACAGATCGTCATCATCTTCATGCAACGTGTGTTTGCCGTGTCAGAGATCAGTATCGGGCTTGGCAAAACAGTGACCTATGACGTGAGTTGGTGGTCGGAAGAACTAAAGTTCTACAACGCCATGATTGTTTGTATGTGCGTCTCTTATACGTTCGTGCAGGGCGGACATGTGCGGGTCGATTTGGTCTATTCCGCGGTAAAATTCCGCACAAAGCGTCTGATCGACATGTTCGGTAGTATCGTCTTTATGATCCCCGCAGCCTTGCTGACATACTTCTACGGCTGGTTCTTCCTGTGGCGCCATATGGTGACTCCGAAGCTGTCCGCTTCAGATGCGTCGAAAGACCTCGATAGTCTGTTGAACAAGGCGCGCGCGTTGAAGTTCAACGTTGAGACGATCGGCTTCTCACCAAATGGGTTCAACGCCTACTTCCTGTTTAAGGTCCTTTTAGTCGCCTTCACGATTTTGGTGATCTTGCAGGCGGTCGCGTTCTTCTATCGCTCTTACCTCGAGCGGAAGGAGGGCGAGGAGAGCGAAGGCAAATACCTCGACAAAGATCAGCTGGGCGATCCGCAAGCTGAGCTTGTAGCAGAAATTCACTAAGGGCTAAGACAGATGCTTTTCGGACTTGATGGCGTAGAAATTGGCCTGATCATTGTATTCCTGACGCTTTTCGGAGCGATCCTATCAGGGTTCCCGGTTGCCTTTGCGATTGGCGGCGCCGCCGCGATCTCTTTCACAATCATTGCGATCCTCGACGGTGGCGGTCTTTTGACGCACTTCGCGATCGATCGAACAACGGACGCCTATAAGGCGATCATAGCAGAGGGGGCGAAACCAGACGCGGTCTCGGTCTTTACCCACCCGGATTTGCCGCGATACGCAACGGCCTTGTTCCCGAATGGTTGGGAACAGGCGCTGGACCGCAACGTGTCCTTCGTTGTGAACCGTATGAACGAGCGTGTTCTGGCCGGGCAATCTATCGAAACTCTTCTCGCGGTTTTGATGTTCGTGATGATGGGCATCACGCTGGAACGGTCCCGCATCGCCGACGAACTGCTGACCACGATGGCCAAGGTCTTTGGGCCGCTGCCAGGCGGTTTGGCTGTGTCCATCGTTATCGTGGGTGCGTTCCTTGCAGCCTCCACCGGTATCGTTGGCGCGACGGTTGTGACCATGGGCCTGCTTGCGCTTCCGACCATGCTGAAGAATGGGTATTCACCCGAGCTTTCAACAGGTGTGATCGCCGCGTCCGGTACGCTCGGTCAAATCATTCCACCGTCGATCGTGATCGTTTTGCTCGGTACTTTGGCGGGCGACCTCTATTCAGCGGCTCAGGAAGACCGAGCACAGCTTGCCGGGTGCTCAGACGCTTTGACGCTTCTAGGTGAGCCTGCAGTTGTTTCTGTTGGAACATTGTTCCAAGCGGCGCTTTTGCCCGGCATCCTTCTGGCCGGCCTATACGCGGCATATGCGTTTGGCTACGCGCTGCTGAACCCGTCCAAAGCGCCTGCTGTTCCAATGGGCGGCGCGGCTGGTGATGAAGTCATCACACGACGCGATAGTCTGACATGGTTCCTTGCCATGCCGATACTGTTGATTGGCTTTGTGATTGTAGGAAGCCAAGCCAACCTGATCGGCTCTCAATCAGTCATCGTGGATAGTTATACCGACGCGGGGCAGACCGCTTCCCTCCGTACCAACGTCGGTGACGAATGCGCGGCCTCTATGATTGAATTGCACGGGCAAGACGCTTGGGATCAAGCGTTGGCAGAACAGGCAGCGATCGACGAAGCTGGTGGTGTCGCGCAAGCTCGAGAGTTAAGTGAGGAAGAGCGACAGGCCCTTGTCGAAGAACGGATTGAGGCTGCTGCACCTCTAGGAACTGGTCTCACCATCGGTGCATTGTTGCTGGGTCTTGTTCTTGTCCTCGCACGCGGGGTCACACCGTCGAGAGATCAGCGTCCAATCATTACTGGTGCCATTGGTGTTGGTTTGATCTTGGTCGTTGACCTGTTGTTCATCGGGCCGCTTACGACGCCTGGCGCGACAACATTGTTGATCGCCATTCCTTTGATCATTGCCTTCCAAGGGCTGAAAGCCGCGGCGGTGAGGATCTTCAGCAATGAAATCCTGCGCGTGGTCTTCCCACCGTTGGTTCTGATCGTCGCTGTGCTTGGTTCGATCCTTGGCGGGATTACAAACCCAACACCTGCTGCGGCGCTTGGTGCGGGTGGTGCGATTATGCTCGCCGCCTTCCGCAAACTCCAGGATGAAGGTCGCGACGGGCGCATGGTGCTCTGGACGGCTGCGGCTATCGTGACAATGCTGCTGGTCGGCGTGAACTTCGACATGCGCCTTGGGCAAGAGGTTGTTCTGTTCGAGAACTATGTGGCCTTTTTTGTTGCCTTCGGTGCGTTCCTCTTTTCCATGTTTGGCATCCTGTGGTGCTGCTGGACGTTGTGGGCAGGCGGCGTGCTGACGCCAGTGGTCCGTGAGACCGCGAAAGTGACCTCGATGGTCTTCACCATTTTGATCGGATCACAGTTGCTGAACCTCGTCCTGATCTCATTCGGTGGTGAGCACTATATCCAGCAGTTCTTGAAATCCTTCACATCCGAATGGACGGTCTTCATCATCGTGATGTTGGTGCTGTTTATTCTCGGCTTTGTTCTCGACTTCCTAGAGATCATCTACATCGTAATCCCGATTGTGGGGCCGGTTATCTATGGCGGTACCTTCGATCCGAAGTGGGTGACGATCATGATTGCGGTGAACCTGCAGACGTCGTTCCTGACGCCGCCGTTTGGATTTGCGTTGTTCTACTTGCGGGGCGTGGCTCCGAAGGAGATCACCACAGGTCAGATCTATCGCGGCGTACTACCTTTTATCGGTATCCAGGTTCTGGGCCTTGCGCTACTGGCAGCATTCCCTGCGGTGGTGACGATCATTCCAAACCTGTTGCAGTAACCGCGTAGCAGCGAACGTCGAACAAATTGAAAGCCGCCTCAGGGCGGCTTTCGTCGTTTTGAAGGGGGCTTCATCAAACCGTCACATGGCGCGGATATGCCTGCGTCAAAAGGGACTACATTTGGCTGTTGTTCTTCGCAATCTACCAGATATAGTCAAAGGCAAGCGGCCCGAGGCGGGAACCCCGCTCTGAGGCCCTGAGGCGACAGAGTAAGGGTACTTATGACCATGGACGGAGATTTCAGGACGGAATTTGTGCGTGAACCCAGGGCGTTAAAGCATTTCCCTGCGTTGGTTCTGAACGCGGATTATCGCCCCCTGTCTTACTACCCATTGTCTTTGTGGCCGTGGCAAGACGCTGTGAAAGCCGCATGGCTCGATCGGGTCGACATCGTCAGCGAATATGATGAGGTTGTGCACAGTCCCAGTACCACGATCAGGATACCCTCTGTGGTGGTTCTGAAAGACTATGTGAAACCTCAAAAGCGCGTGGCCTTCACGCGCTTTAATTTATTTCTGAGGGATGAATTTAAATGTCAGTACTGCGGAGCCAAGGGCGATCTGACCTTTGACCACGTCGTGCCGCGTGCCAAGGGTGGGATCACGTCTTGGGAAAACGTCGTTGCTGCGTGTAGCCCGTGCAATCTCAAAAAGGGCAGCAAACTGCTTAGTCAGACGTCCATGTCACTTCAAAAGAAACCCATTCAGCCCGCATCTGGGCAACTAATGAATATGGGGCGGAAGTTTCCGCCGAATTATCTGCACGAAAGCTGGATGGATTATCTCTATTGGGATGCCGAACTCGAAGCATAGATTTTGCAACTGGGATCGCTAGACTAATTCGAACAGTCTGCTAAAAGGCCCTCGTTAGCGCTAACAAAATCTTGGAGTTCCCATGGTCGCTCGTGTCATTCCGGTAGAACCTTTTGATCTGGTGATTTTTGGAGGAACGGGGGATTTGGCTCGGCGCAAGATTTTGCCCGGCCTGTTCAGACGCTTTTTGTCTGGTCAGATGCCTGAAGACTCTCGCATCATTGGTGCCGCTCGAAGTGACATCGACAGTGCCGGTTATCGAGTGATGATCAAGGAAGCGATTGCGGAGTTTGGTGGGGAAGAAAAATCCGAAACCAAGGCCATCGCGAAATTCCTAGATCGGCTTGAGTATGTCCCCGTCGACGCGCGTGGCGAAGGTGGTTGGAGTGAACTTGCTGCGCTTGTAAGGTCTGACGTTATCCGCGCGTTCTACTTCTCAGTTGGCCCGGGGCTTTTTGGTGATCTTGCGGAACGTCTGCATTCCTACAAGATTGCAGACCGCGACAGTCGGATCGTCGTTGAAAAGCCGTTTGGTCGCGACTTGGCCTCGGCGCAAGAACTCAACGAAACCCTCGCAGAGCACTTCAAGGAAGATCAGATTTATCGGATCGACCACTATCTCGGAAAGGAAACGGTTCAAAACCTGATGGCGGTGCGGTTTGGCAATGTCCTCTTTGAGCCGCTTTGGAACAATCATTACGTCGATCACATTCAGATCACGGTGGCCGAGACGGTCGATGTTGGTGGGCGCGGGGCGTATTACGATAAATCCGGTGCGATGCGCGATATGGTGCAAAACCACCTGATGCAGCTGCTCTGCTTAATCGCAATGGAACCGCCCAGTCAGTTCGGCGCCGATGCCGTGCGGGACGAAAAGCTAAAGGTTATTCGCGCATTGGAACCAGTCGAGCCGCACCACATTGTGCGCGGCCAATATGAGGCCGGTGAGGACTCGAAGAGTTACCGAGAACACGCTGAAAACCCTAGGAGTTTTACTGAAAGCTTCATTGCGATGAAGTGCCATATCTCGAATTGGAGATGGGCTGGCGTGCCGTTCTACATGCGCACCGGCAAGGCGATGAGCGAGCGTGTGTCAGAGATCACCGTTGTGTTCAAAGACCTTGGTCATTCCATCTTTGAAGAGGATGACAAGCGGCATCGCAATATTCTTTCCATCCGGTTGCAGCCAAATGAAGGCATGGATTTGCAAGTGACCATCAAGGAACCGGGCCCAGGTGGTATGCGCTTGATCGATGTCCCTCTGGATATGACCTTTGCAGAAGCCCTAGGCGACGAAGCGGAGGATGTCCCAGATGCCTATGAGCGGCTCATCATGGACGTTATTCGCGGCAACCAGACGCTCTTTATGCGGGGCGACGAAGTTGAGGCGGCTTGGAAATGGACTGACCCGATTATTCAGGGATGGGAAGCGCGCAATGACGTGCCAAAAACCTACGAACCTGGTTCAAGCGGACCTGAAGATGCGATGTTGTTGATCCACCGTGACGGCCGAAAGTGGCGTGAAATCAAAGGGTAGTCAGATGAAGTTAATTGAGTACCCCGACAAGGAAATGATGATGATGCGCCTCGCCGATATTTTGGCGAGCGAGCTGGAAGATGTTCTCTTGACCCAAGACAGCGCATCGTTGGCAGTGCCCGGCGGCACCACACCGGGGCCGGTCTTCGATAGTCTTTGCGGTGCGCCGTTGGACTGGTCCCGTGTGTCTGTGATGTTGACGGACGAACGCTGGGTGCCCGAAGGTTCGGGTCGCTCCAATACGCGGTTGTTGCGTGGGCGGTTGCTGACAGGGCGCGCGGCCTCGGCGACGTTGGTGCCTTTGTACGCGGATGCGGAGCACCCTGAAGATATGCTCGATGAACTGAATACGGGTATTGAGAAAGCAACACCGATCTCCGTCATGCTTTTGGGCATGGGGGCTGACATGCACACAGCGTCTATTTTTCCCGGTGCAGACAATCTTGAAGCGGCTTTGACGGGCGATTCAAACCTCGTCGCTATGCGGGCGCCGGGTGCGCCGGAACCGCGTATTACGCTGTCAGCCAAGGTGATCAACGCAGCGATCAACAGGCACATTGTGATTGTTGGGGCTGAGAAGAAAGAGGCGCTGGAACGTGCGCAAACCCTGCCTGCGACGGAAGCACCAGTGTCGGCAATTTTGCAAGGAACGACAGTGCATTGGGCGGAGAAGTGAAGATGTGGGATCAGCTCAAAGCACATCATGAACACGTCAAAAATCGCAGGTTCGAAACGCTGGTTGATGCTGATCGTGCTGAGGCGTTCAGTGCAGAAACCAGCGACATGCGGTTGGACTATTCGAAGACCAATATTGATGCTGATGGCTTAGGGCTGTTGATCGATCTGCTCGAAAACGCAGGCGTTGGTGACAAGCGTGCGCAGATGTTCTCTGGCGGGAAGATCAATGAGACCGAAGGGCGCGCTGTTCTGCATACGGCTCTCCGCAATCTCGACGGTGGGCCGGTTTTCGTCGATGGCGAAGATGTCATGCCCGGTGTTTTGGCGACGTTGGAGCGGATGGAGAAATTCGCTGCCACAGTTCGCGACGGATCTTTCAAGGGACAGGGTGGCAAGATCACTGATGTGGTCAACATTGGCATTGGCGGGTCTGATCTTGGACCTGCTATGGGTGTTTTGGCCTTGGCCCCATACCATGATGGGCCGAGGTGCCACTTTGTCAGCAACGTCGATCCGGCGGACATTTCTCAGGTTTTACAAGGCTGTAACCCTGAAACGACTCTTGTGATAGTGGCGTCAAAGACATTCACAACAATCGAAACCATGACCAACGCGCGGACCGCGATGGCATGGATGGGCGAAAGCGTGGCCGAGCCGGGTGCGCAGTTCGCCGCTCTTTCGACTGCCGAAGATAAGACGGCTGCCTTTGGCATCGCCGCTGAACGTGTTTTCGGGTTCGAAGATTGGGTTGGTGGGCGTTATTCGATGTGGGGCCCGATTGGGCTGTCATTGATGATCGCAATCGGTCCCGATGCTTTCCGCGCCTTCTTGCGCGGCGGTCAAGCGATGGATGTCCATTTCCGGTCAGCTATTTGGCGCGATAATATGCCCGCGCTGCTGGCGCTGGTGGGTATTTGGCACAATCAAATCTGCGGCCATGCGACCCGAGCGGTTTTGCCCTATGATAACAATCTCAGCAGGTTAGCGGCTTATCTTCAACAGTTGGAGATGGAAAGCAACGGCAAGGGTGTCAGCATGGATGGCGCTGATCTGGATGGCCCGTCTGGGCCGGTTGTCTGGGGTGAACCAGGGACGAACGGGCAGCATGCCTTCTACCAACTGATCCATCAAGGTAAGCGTGTGATCCCCTGCGAGTTTTTGGTTGCTGCGAGAGGTCATGACGATGCGTTGCACCACCAGCATCAATTGCTGGTTGCCAATTGCTTGGCGCAGTCCGAGGCTTTGATGAAAGGCCGTGATCTTGATGAGGCACGCTCGAAAGTAGCGGGAAAATTTGAGGGCGCGGAACTCGAGCGGCAGGCGCGCCATCGCGAATTTACTGGCAATCGCCCGTCAGTGACGATTACTTATCCTCAGCTGACTCCTTTCGTTTTGGGCCAGATCATCGCTCTCTATGAGCATCGAGTTTTTGTCGAGGGTGTGGTGCTAGGCATCAATTCCTATGACCAATGGGGCGTTGAGCTAGGCAAGGAACTTGCCACAGCGTTGCAGCCCATCGTGGAAGGTGCTCAGAGCGTCGAGGGCAAGGATGGCTCAACTGCCGCACTTGTGGATTTTCTCAAACGACATGGTGTGTAAGTAACCATTGATCGGCTAGCGTGCCCGAAAACAAACTAGGGCAGGCACGATGACGGTTGAGATGATTTCCTATGCGGTGGGCGCAGCAATTTTGATTGCAGCGTTTCTGGATGCCAAAGTGGCCAAGATCCCGAACTGGATCATCTTTGTTTTGCTGGCGCTTTTTGTCGCGCAAGCGGTGATGTTTCCAACAACGGTTGATCTCTACTGGCAAATTGGCGTGGCCGCGGCGGTCTTTGTCGCGGGTCTTGTTTTGTTTGCTCTGGGCGCCATTGGCGCTGGCGCTGTCAAATTCGGCGCGGCGATCATGCTCTTTATGCCGCTCGAGCAATGGGGCTGGCTTCTGGGGATATTTGTCGCGGGCCTCTTTTTCTACACGTTCCTCTTCATCTTGATGCAAGGCATGTTCGGAAGTGAAGATAGCAACTGGGCGGCGCTTCGAAAGCGGATCGTGCCGATGTCATGGCCCATCGGCACGATGGCGCTGGCAGGGTTGTTTTATCTTTAGGGCCTAGACCGCAGCTGTTACGATCACTTCGACTTTGAACCTGGGGGTTGCCAGTTTCGCTTCGCCGGTCCAACGAGCGGGGGCGCAGCCTGGCGCGACCCAAGCATCCCAAACCGCGTTCATCTCTGCAAAGTCGGTAATGTCAGCGACCCAGATTTGAGCCGTCAAGAGTTTGGTTTTGTCGGTTCCTGCTTCGGCCAGAAGCCGATCAACGGACGCCAAAACAGCTTCGGTTTGTTCGGTGACGGAAGCTCCCTCAGCGCCGACTTGGCCTGCGAGGTAAGCGATACCGTTGTGGATGACGACCTGGCTCATACGAGCGCCGGATTCGATGCGGGTGATGTCTGACATTTTGACCTCTGATCATGTGGTGGAGCGGGTAACGGGAATCGAACCCGTAACTTAAGCTTGGGAAGCTCGCGTGATACCTTTTCACCATACCCGCAGTGGACCGACGAATAGGCAGGGAACGCGCTAGGGTCAATAAGTGCTAAGCTGCGATCTTTATGGCGTCAGGCTCAAAGTAAGATCGAGCAGGGCGACCGAAGACAGCGTGAGTGGGTTTCGCGCTGGTCCAGATGTCGTGGAGTTCGGGGAATAGGAACAATAGTTCATCTCGTGCGTCTTGATCGAGTGAACCGATGGCAGAAGGGCCTGGTAAGTAGGCTTCGCTCAATGCGCCTTCTGCGAAGACTAACTCGTGCTGGTCAAAAAGAATGTGGAAATAGAGGACCTCTTTGCAGTCCAAATCTAGGACGGCAGCGTCCGAACCCAGCTCTTGCTCAACATTCTTGGCGCGGAGAAGGGTTTCTTTGCCATTGATGCGGCGGGCCATGCCGTGTTGAGGTGACACTCGCAGGTCGCGTTGGTTACCAAAAGCGCCCTTTTTGATGATGTAGGGGCGGAGTTGGGGATACTGGACAAGATCATCTTGGCTGACATGTCGGCGGCCCACCCAGCGGACGGTCTGGAAGCCATGGTCAGCTGTTAAGATTTGATCGCCAATTTGGATGTTTTCCACCGGCTTTTCACCGCCGAGGGCAATAATGCGGGTTCCTTCTGTGAAGCAGGGGGCTGCGTCCTTGTATATGGGGCCGTCAAATTGAGACCGTTCGGTTGAACGATCTGCAGCAAGATTTGTCTGACTTTGATCTTTTAAGATCATTTTGCCCACCTCGGAACACGACACGGCCAAATTGAAGCCGCAGATTTAGTCTCAGGATGAGCGGCTGTCCCGTGTACACACTCATCTACGGAACAAAAGACTAAAATCTCGTGTCGGATTTAGGGCGTAGGGATCAAAATGAGTGTCCAAATTTAGGCAATTTGGAGACAGTTTTGACCTATCGGAGATATTGTTTCGAAACCGGATTAAGCGCGGCGACGTCTACGCCTACGACCACCTGCTTCTTCATCTCCACCACCTTGGTTGTGATTGATGTTGGGCAGATCGACCAAGCTGTTGAGGATTGGGAAGGGTTCGGCAGAATTCGGGATCGCTGATGCGTTTACGAAATGCTCTTGGAACCGTGGTTCGATCGCGGTCTCGATCTTCTCAATGTTTTGCACAGTGGTTTCGATGTCTTTGCGCGCCTCGGTGTTAAGCAAGGCAATCCGCGCACCTGTACCGGCGGCATTGCCTGCGCTTGTCACTTTCTCAAACGGCGCGTCGGGGATCATGCCCAGAACCATTGCGTGTTTCGGGCTGATATGTGCGCCGAATGCACCAGCGAGAACCACGCGATCAACGGCGTCGACACCGAACTTATCCATGAGGAGGCGCGCACCTGAATAAAGCGCGGCTTTTGCCATTTGAATTTGGCGGATGTCAACGTTGGTGACCGTGATCTTTGGCCCGCCATCAGCGGTGCCATCATGAACCAGGTAGGAATTGGTACGGCCTTCTGGGAAGCAGCGATCCGTTCCAGTTTGTTCTGCCGACCCTATGAGGCCTGGGCCGTCGACGATACCTGCAAGCCTCATTTCAGCGACGGCTTCGATAATGCCGGACCCGCAGATGCCGGTGATGCCGGTCGCGGCGGTCTGGGCTTCAAACCCTTCTTCGTCTGACCAAAGATCGCATCCGATGACACGGAAGCGGGGCTCTTTGGTGACAGGGTCAATCTCGATGCGTTCGATGGCACCGGGGGCTGCGCGTTGGCCGGAGGAGATTTGCGCGCCTTCAAAGGCGGGGCCTGTGGGAGACGAACAGGCGAGAACTTTTTCTTTGTTGCCCAGCAGGATTTCGGCGTTTGTGCCAACATCCACGACAAGGACAAGATCGTCGGATTTATCAGGGGCTTCTGACAAGGCTACGGCAGCGGCGTCAGCCCCAACATGGCCGGCGATGCAAGGCAGGATGTAGACGCGCGCGGCGGGGTGGAGGTTGAGGTCTAACTCCAGCGTACGCAGCGCGAGAGCCTCCGACGTCGCTAAGGCAAAGGGCGCTTGGCCCAGTTCGAATGGATCGATGCCAAGGAAGAGGTGGTGCATCACTGGGTTGCAGACGAAAACGGCGTCGACGATCAGGTTACGATCAATCTCAGCTTCAGATGCGATTTGAACGAAAAGAGCGTTCATGCCTTCGCGCACGGCTTTGGTCATTTCATCTGCGCCGGATGGGTTCATCATGCCATAGCTGACACGGCTCATCAGATCTTCGCCGAAGCGGATTTGCGGGTTCATGATGCCGGAGGAGGCGACAACCTCTCCGGTCGTGAGATCGCAAAGATGCGCTGCGATTGTGGTTGAACCCAGATCGACAGCGAGACCGTAGATCGAACCGTCGTAAAACCCGGGCCAGACCTGCATGATGCGTGGGCTGAAGGTGTCGTCGCCCAGATGCACGGCGCAGGTGACTTTCCACTCGCCTTTTCGGAGGGCGGGTTGCAGGCCGGTCAGAACGCCAAGATCGGCCTCTAGTTGAGGCAAGTCCCAATCGGCGCGTAGGGCTTTGATCAGCCGCTCCAGATCGCCAGATGGGTCGTGCATGTCCGGTTCTTCGACTTCAACGTAGTAGAGCCGCGTCGACGGGTTCATCACGATCTCACGCGCCTCCGCGCGCTTGCGTACCACCTGTCTATGAACTTGGCTTTCTGGTGGGACGTCAATGACGACATCGCCTTGAACGGTTGCTTGGCAACCAAGGCGGCGGCCTTTGGTGAGGCCGCGAATATCGTCGTAGCGTTGTTCTACGCTGTTCCATTCTGAGAGAGCATCTTCATACACGGTCACGCCGTGCTTCGGGAACTCGCCAAAAGACGGCGTAATCTGGCATTTCGAGCAAATTCCGCGCCCGCCACAAACACTGTCCAAGTCCACGCCAAGTTGGCGTGCTGCCGTGAGGATTGGGGTGCCAACTGGGAAGTTCCCACGCTTGCCAGACGGGGTGAAGATGACGAGTGGATCGTTGCTCATACGTTCTGCCTATTTTTCGTTGGGGCGAATGTATCGCGAGCTGTTAAAATGGGAAGGCCAGATCGCGGCATAATCTTTATGCGGAGCGTCACTTATTTTAGGAATTCAACGCCTGTGATCCAAACCGCGAGAGGGACGGGTAAGACCGCTATCATGAGCGTCAGAATGACCCAACTGGTTTGGAAAAGGCGTGTCAGACCAGCCGCCATCATGATCCCGCCACCGCCACCAATGGCGAAACTTCCTGGCAGGTTGATCAATATCCCGATGCTAACATAGCGATAGTCCACGGCGATCCGCGACAGCCAACTGGGGAACCGTTCGGTCAGTCTTTCGAGCCGGTCGTCTCTTGCGCTGTTTTGCATACGGTCCAACCACCTGCAGACACGCAACATTCGAAGGTCTTGAAAGAAGGACTGCAGCCACTTCAAGGGGACGTTCTGGCCGATTGAGAATGCGATAAACAGCCCCAATAAGGTTGCTGCGTAGACAAATGGAGCGATGTCGGCGCCTTTCATCAAAAGAAGAGCGATCCCGACTTCTACACCAGGCATGAATGGAATGGCGAGGAGGAGGGCATAGCCGACAAGGACCAGAGCAAGGGCTCCGATCATTGCGCCGGACTGGGTCGCCCCATCGAGCTTCATAATTTGAGTCGTAAGCCATTCAAATCCAAGCAAAGCAAAGTAGGTGAATCCCGCAATAACCCCAAACCTAATGGCGAGGCGTGGAAGGCTTTTCCTAAGGGGTGTCGGCTGGAGATCAACCGTGGGAGCAGGTGGCATGGCAACAGCTTGCGCGTTAAGGATTTAAGTCACAAGCCAATTCTCTGATTGGGGGTTTCGGTTCGGCGTGATCCATGCGATAGGGACGTGCCAAACGACGCCACACCTAGGAGACGGTTGATGGAGATTCGCGAGGCTCTCACCTTTGATGATGTATTGCTTGTTCCGGCGGCCTCTTCGGTGCTGCCATCAACGGCTGATACGTCCACATTTGTTACCAAAAGCATTGCCCTGAACATCCCACTTTTGTCCTCTGCGATGGACACGGTGACGGAAAGCCGGATGGCGATTGCCATGGCGCAGGCTGGCGGTATGGGCGTGGTGCATAAGAACTTGGATGTCGATGCGCAGGCCAAGGAAATTCGACGCGTAAAGCGGTTTGTTTCCGGGACTGTTTACAACCCGATTACTCTAACGCGTGACCAGACATTGGCGGATGCAAAGGCTTTGATGGAGCGCTACCGCGTCACCGGCTTCCCGGTGGTGGGTGCTGACGGTCGTGTCGAGGGCATCGTGACGAACCGCGATATGCGGTTTGCGCAGGATGATGCGACACCGGTGCATGCGATGATGACGTCATCTGACTTGGCGATGATGCAGGAACCTGCTGATCTGGATGAGGCGCGTAGTCTGATGCAAGCTCGCCGGATTGAGAAGCTGTTGATCACGGATGCGGAAGGAAAGCTGACTGGTTTGCTGACGTTGAAAGACAGTGAGCAGGCGGTTCTGAATCCGATGGCGTGCAAGGACGAGTTGGGGCGTTTGCGCGTTGCTGCGGCGACGGGCGTTGGAGACGCTGGGTTCGAACGTAGTGAAGCGCTTGTGGATGCTGGTGTGGACATGCTTGTGGTCGACACAGCACATGGTCACTCCGAAGGGGTGGCAAAGGCTGTCGAACGCGCGAAATCGCTGAGCAATCAGGTTCAAGTTGTTGCGGGGAATGTCGCTACGGGTGAGGCGACGCGCGCATTGATCGGTGCAGGGGCTGATGCGGTGAAGGTCGGGATTGGTCCGGGGTCGATTTGTACGACACGTATGGTGGCTGGTGTGGGCGTGCCGCAGTTGACGGCGATCATGGACAGTGCTGCGGCGGCTGGTGACACCCCTGTTATCGCAGACGGCGGGATCAAATTCTCTGGCGATTTCGCCAAGGCGATTGCCGCCGGTGCGTCATGTGCGATGGTTGGTTCGATGATCGCGGGAACGGACGAGAGCCCAGGAGAAGTGATCCTGTACCAGGGGCGATCCTTCAAATCTTACCGCGGTATGGGCAGTATGGGCGCGATGGCGCGCGGCTCGGCGGACCGTTACTTCCAGAAGGATGCAGCGACAGACAAGCTTGTTCCTGAGGGGATCGAAGGGCAGGTACCCTACAAAGGATCAGCTGGCACGGTTATTCACCAATTGGTTGGTGGTTTGAGGGCTGCGATGGGCTACACCGGCAACGCGACGATTCAAGAGATGCGCAGCAAGGCGAATTTCGTGAAGATTACCGGAGCGGGCTTGAAAGAAAGCCATGTGCACGACGTACAGATCACCCGGGAAAGCCCGAACTACCGCGTTGGATAGGGGGCAGTGACTCCTTCAGCGCGCTATGCAGCAGCGATCGCGGTACTGGATGTCATCCTTGGCGGTGAACCGGCCGAGAGAGCTTTGACCAACTGGGCGCGACGCAATCGGTATGCGGGATCAAAGGACCGTGCGGCCGTTAGGGGTCATGTGTTCGATGTTCTGCGGAAAAAGCGATCGTGCGCCGCCTTTGGTGCTGGCGGGGATGGCAGGGCGCTTGTGTTAGGCCTTTTGCGTCAGACAGGGATCGATCCACTGTCTATATTCTCCGGAGAAGGATACGCGCCGGAGCCGTTGACGGAGGATGAGCTCTCGTTTGAAGAACCGTCTTTATCCGAAGCTGAAGCAGCCGATTTGCCCGATTGGGTTTGGCCTCTTTGGCGCGACGGGTTGGGGGATAAAGCGATTTCGGCCGCCCAGTCGCAACGGGAACGCGCGAAGGTGGCGCTGAGGGTGAACGAACGATTAGGCTCGGTCGACAGCGCCCTCCAATCCTTGGCATCAGACGAGATCGAGGCAATAGAGCATCCAAATGTGATTGGGTGCCTAAACGCCGTCAGCAACCAAAGACGCTTGGCTCAGGGCAAAGCCTATCAGACCGGATTGGTTGAGTTGCAAGATGCGTCATCTCAGGCGGCCGTGCGTAGCTGGCCGATCAGCACGGGCGATCGGGTTTTGGATTTCTGCGCCGGTGGGGGAGGCAAATCACTGGCTCTTGCTGCCATATTCGACGCCTCGGTGACGGCACATGACAGTGTATTTGATCGCATGGCAGATATTCCAGTCAGAGCCGCGCGCGCGCGCGCGTCGATCAAGGTCGTCAAGTCCGAAGATTTGGACACGTTGCCTCTTTTCGACGTCGTCTTATGTGATGCGCCATGTAGTGGATCAGGTACCTGGCGACGAACGCCAGACGCTAAGTGGCGGCTAACCGAGGACGAACTAAGAGATTTTCAAGATCGTCAGGTCTCTATTCTAGAATCTGCGTCAAAGTTTCTAAAGAAGGGAGGGGTTCTAATTTACTCAACTTGTTCGGTTTTGCAGGTGGAGAACGGTGAAACTGGCGCTAGGTTTCTAAATGGAAATCCTAATTTCGAAAGGATCGCCGAAGAGCTTATTGTACCTACTTCCGAAAATGACGGTTTCTACCATTGCGTGTATAAAGGCATTTACTAATTACCTTAAATTGTTAATGATGTGATTTGTGATTAACCACCCTTTAAGTATCCGCCAGCTATTAGGATACAAATGTATTATCGAGGTTTTGCCACGTGTCTTTGACGGACCAAACCAAGCTAAACAAATCAGATTTTCCTTCAAATAGCGCATCCGCTTGGCTTTTATTTCTGATCGCATTTGTTGCCGCCCTATTGGGTCTCATTACAACTGACTCGCTGTTCAGTTCCGGTATGAACATAGTCGCAATTACTTTGTTTTGTTTCTTTGCGCTGACCATGCTGAACGATTTTCGCATCGAACGGGCGAAGATCGTGAAAGTTGAAGAAAAGCAAAACCTTATTGGGTGTGTTCAATCGATCGTTATGCACGAACCAGACTCCGCGTTGCTGACCGATCTTGACGGCGAAATCCTTTTCATGAACGAAGCTGCGAAAGAACGATTTTTGCCAATTGAAGACACGCATCTTTCCGCAGCTCTAAGCTGACTTTTTGCCAGTCCCGAAACTGTTTTATATCCGCTGTTTTCAGGCGCATCGACTTTAGGGGCCGCACGAAAGGAATTGCGGACAAGAGATGGGGTTTTCCGGTTCACTGTCGTCCAAGCTGGTGCAAACGCTTTGTTGTGGCGCATGGACCAAGCCGCTGTTGGCGAAAGGGAAAGGACAAGGGCTGCAGATGCTTTGACCTTACCGATGCTCACAATGGGGCCGAGCAATGCGATCTTATGTTTGAATTAAGCCTTCCGAACTCTGGTCGGCGGACGACCGAAGTCGATCAAGCAGATTTTTGGCGAGACAACGATTGAATCAGGCAAGATTTGCACGATTGAAGGGTCAGATGGACCAACGGAAGTATTGTTGGCTACGGTTGAAGGGACAGGCGGACGTCTTGAAGTCTATGCGCTGCCAGCACCATCAGAAATAAAACGAAGCGCCGGCCCAAGGTCGATCAACGGGGATTGGGAGGCCATAGAAGACTTGCCCGTGCCGTTGCTGAAAATCTCAAGGGATGGGTCGGTCGAAGCCTCAAACCGAGAAGCGCGCCAGCTCTTTGACTTGGAGACGACAGAGGGAAAACGATTGATCGATCTTGTCGATGGATTGGGCCGCCCGATGGATGGCTGGATCCAAGATGCAATGATGGGTAGGGGCGGTAGCGCATCACAGTTTCTACGCGGACTTGGGACAAAATATGAAACTTTTTTTCAGGTCACTTTGAACATTTCTGACGCTGCGGACGGACGGCATTTGATTGCAGTTCTTAACGATGTGACCGAGTTTAAGACACTGGAAGCTCAATTTTTGCAAAGCCAAAAGATGCAAGCAGTTGGCCATCTTGCTGGCGGTGTCGCTCATGACTTTAACAATCTTTTGACAGCGATTTCAGGGCATTGGGATTTATTGTTAGAGCGGCATGATCAAGGCAGCGCAGATTTTGGAGATCTGATTCAAATCCATCAAAATGCCAATCGCGCGGCTGGACTGGTGAAACAACTCCTTGCTTTTTCGCGAAAACAGAATTTGCAGCCCGAACGCGTTGATTTGAGGCATACGCTTGCTGATCTTACTCACTTGCTGAACCGCCTTGTTGGCGAAAAAGTTAGCCTGTCTTTCGAACATCAAGAAGACTTGGGAGGGATCAAGGCGGACAAGCGCCAGCTTGAGCAGGTGGTTATGAACCTTGTCGTTAACGCGCGCGACGCCATGCCTTCAGGAGGTCAGATTAGGGTCATCACACGCAACCGGCACTTGGACAACGACATTCTGCGGGATCGGGCAACCGTACCTGCGGGACGCTACGTCGAGCTTCGCGTGGTCGATGAAGGTGAGGGCATTTCACCAGAGGTTATATCAAAAATCTTTGAACCGTTTTATACAACAAAACGGACTGGTGAAGGTACGGGGCTCGGATTGTCGACGGTCTACGGGATCGTAAAGCAGTCGGGTGGATTTTTTTTGCCGACAGCAAGATTGGTCAAGGAACGGCCTTCACCGTACTTCTTCCATGGCACGATATGCCTGAGCAGGAAAGAATGGTTCAGGCGCAGCCCGTTCCTGAGCCCTTGGCGTCCCGCGGAGAAGATGTCATTCTCCTGGTGGAAGATGAAGCGCCGGTCCGATCTTTTGCTTCGCGTGCACTAAGATTGCGTGGCTATACAGTTCTGGAAGCAGATTGCGCCGAAGCTGCGCTTGAATTGCTCGATGACCCAGAGCTTTACGTCGATTTGTTTGTAAGTGACGTGATCATGCCGGGAATGGACGGACCGACGTGGGTGAAACAGGCCCTCGGCGAGCGCCCCGACACAAAAGTCGTGTTTGTGTCCGGCTATGCAGAGGACGCGTTCGGTCCGGAGGGCAACCAGATGCAGAACTCCGTTTTCCTCCCAAAGCCTTTTTCGCTTGGTCAGTTATCGACGATCGTACAGCAACAGCTTAACTAGGCGTGTGCTGAGCTTTCGAGATAGGCTGCACATCCAGTCAGTGCCGCAAAATCATCAGAGATTGCCGCGACGCTGAAGGAGTTCATAAAGTCTTCGAAACGACCCTTCGCGCGAAATGCATCTAGGAAGCCAAACTCTGACAGGTGAGGGGCAATGGCTCTAGAGACGCCGCCGACGAGGTAGATGCCTGAAAATGGTAACTGGACCAGCGCGAGGTCGCCGCAAACCGACCCAAGGATTTGGACAAAGTGCCGAACTGCGCGTGTGGCTGCGGGGTCTATGCCAGCTTCGCAGTCAGCAACGATGGTAGCTGCGTTTTTGTGAGCAGCGCCTTCTACGCCACAGCAGTGAAAGTTGTAGAGATTTTCCAAACCGTTGCCAGAAAGGGCATGTTCAATTGTAGGAAAGCCAAATTGCGCATCAAAATGCGCAGACAGTTTCCGATCCATTTCTGTGTTAATCGGCAATGAAATATGCCCAGATTCTGAAGGCGGAATGAAGCGACCATTAGGCGTTTCGAAAACCGGCGCGATGTTGAAACCAGTTCCGAGCCCAACCATCATCCGTGTGGTTTCTTTTTCGATAGAAGTACCGTGGATAATTTGTGTTTCACTTTCGGGCGGCAGATGCCCAAGCGCATGACCTTGGGCTTGAAGGTCATTTAAGATCGCGGTGTTTTCGGCCTTTGAAGCATCAGCGAGCGTCTCAAGGTCGATTTCCCAGTCTAAGTTTGTCATCGACGCTTGGCCATTGCGGACAGGACCGGCGATGGCAATGCAGGCTGCAGACGTGTCGACGCCACCTTGTTCCTGAATAAACTTCTTCAAAACGTCCTGCAGGCTGGAATGTGCGGTGTTTTTGTATTTTGTAACTGTTTCCGGCAGCAGCATTTTACCCCGCGCCAATGCAACACGCGTGTTCGTGCCGCCGATGTCGGCAACGAGGTTTAGGGTATTGGGTGCGTGGGCCATTTCGTCTCGAATCTATCGCGTTATTGCGTCTTTGAGCGCGTGATATGAAGCCTTTGGCGTCCGGTGCAAGGTGTCAAAGTCAACATGCACCATTCCGAAACGTTTTTCGTAACCAAAAGCCCACTCATAATTGTCCAAAAGGGACCAATAAAAGAACCCTTTGACGTTTGCCCCTTCCTCTATTGCCTTCAAAGTGGCCTGCATGTGCTCATCTACAAAGCCCATACGAACGGGATCATAGACGGCGCCGTTTTCGACTTTGTCGTCCCATGCCATGCCATTCTCTGTAACGAAAATGGGCATCTCGCCAACGTATTCCTTGGACAGCCACGTTAGGAAATAACGCAGACCTTCTGGATAAATCTCCCACCCCATTTGGGTCTTTTCGCCGGGGCCTTCCGCGCTTGATACATGCGGCCACGGTGTTTTTGGATCAGCTGACACCTTATGGCGCGTATAATAGTTCACGCCCAACCAATCGATGTCTTGGGATATTTCTGCCATGTCGTCTTGCCAGTTTGCAGGCATATGCGGGCCAAAGCCAGCAAGCGCTTCTTCTGGATAGGTGCCGCGTTGGATCGCTTCGATGAACCAACGGTTGAAGATCGCGTCGGCTGTTGCCGTAGCATCCTTTGCAATTTGGCTATCGTCCGCAGGCTCAGTCCGGTCAAAGTTCAGCACGATACCGCAGTTGTCTTGGCCGAGGCTCCGCAAGCGCGTCATCGCGCGGCCATGTGCTTTCATAACATGGTGCATTGCGCGAGACGCTGCACGGATGTCGCGCAGGCCCGGCGCATGATGGCCCAAGAAATGCGAAAGGAATGCGACGCACCAAGGTTCGTTCAAAGTCGCCACGGCCTCAACACGGTCACCGATGCGTCTTGTGATGACTTCCGTGAAATCCGCGAACCAATCTGCAACGTCCGGGTTTGTCCAGCCACCGAGGTCAGCAAGGGCAGAGGGCATTTCCCAATGATAAAGTGTTTGGTAGGGCTTCAATCCGCGATCCAACATCGCATCAACTAGTCGGTCGTAATAATCCAATCCCTCTTGGTTCACAGCACCGCGACCTTCCGGCATCACGCGGGCCCACGAGGTCGAGAAACGATAGGCGTCCATTCCAGCGTCTTTAAGCAGATCAAGATCGCTCTCATACAGGTGGTAGTGGTCACATGCCACGCTGCCGTCTTCTGCACGAACAACGTTACCAGGGGCGGCCGCGAAGGTATCCCAATGGGTAGGGCCTGCGCCACCGAAGCTATGGCCTTCGATTTGGTAAGCCGCAGTGGCTGCACCAAAGGCGAAACCGTCAGGGAATTCGGAACGTTTGAAGTTCATTGAAAGTCTTTCTAATTCGGGGCAGGGCCGGTCGAACGACCGACGGTGAGTTCAGCTTCGAACAGGATATTTTGCGGTGGCGTTGTGGGATTAGAGATCTTTTGTAGAAGCATTTCAGCGGCTTTGCGGCCTGCTTCTCTTACAGATGATCGCGTTGCGGTAAAGATGGGTACATCGCCGCCATTTTGAAGGTAGGACAGCATGTCGTCATGGGTGACGATGGACAGGTCCTTACCCATCACCAGACCGCGTTCTTCAATGGCACGCCGTACCCCAAGCGCAATGATCATAGACGACGCGACAACGGCTGTCGGTGCGTCGGAACGGTCCAGGATTGTGCGGGTGGTTTCGTAGCCATATTCCTCGGTCATTTCTTCCGAAAAGATCAGGCTTTCATCTATGTCGAGGTCTTCGGAATTCAGAGCCGCTTCGTAGCCGAGGCGGCGGCGGCGTGCGAAGTCCATAACTTCGAGTCCGTTAATCAGGGCGATGCGTCGGTGCCCGAGATCAATCAGAAACTGCGTTGCGCGTTCGAAGGCGTGCTTATTGTTAACGTCCAGCCACTCATAAGGTTCCGAGATTTCGCTGGCACGGCCATGAACCACGAATGGCAGTCCAATTTCGTTCAGTAGGGGGATGCGGTCATCCGCCATGCGCGGTCCGTGAACAACGACTCCATCGACCGCGCGTCTCGATTGCAAGCCGCGATAGACGGTCTCTTCACTTGCATCGGCATTTACAATTGAAAGGATCATCTCATAGCCATTTTGCGCATAAATTTCGCCAGCGCCCGCAATGAAGTCACCGAAGACAGGGTTCACCATTTCATGCTTAGAGCGCGTAGGGATGACATGGCCGATAGCCAGTGCCTTGCCTGTTGCCAGACCTTTCGCGCGGGAGCTTGGGGAGTAGTTGAACTTCCGCGCGGCCATCTCAACGCGGGTGCGGGTGGCTTCACTGACCTCAGGGTAGCCATTTAGAGCGCGACTGACGGTCGTTTGACTGAGGCCTAGAGTTTCGGAGAGTTCTTTAAGGTTCATGGTCCAAAGCGCTTTAAGTACGGTTATCCGCTTCGCGATTCCCGGCATTTTATGTTTCGTAATCGTTTCAGTAAACTGAAATCATCAAAAAACCAAGGGATAGTTGATGCTTGACTTCACGCTGCTTTTAAGAGAATCTCCCACTCATCCAAAGCGCTTTGGTTTTGCTCAAAGCAAAGTCGAGGTATGGAAAACAATAGGTTTGCGCCCGCGTTGGGCGTCATTTGGGAGGATACCTAATGAAGAAAACACTGTACGCCAGTGCGGCTTCGGTCGCTCTCCTTGCGTCCGCTGCGCACGCAGGAGGTCACTTGGTTTTTGCGCCGGGTGAAGGGGACTTTAGCTGGGATGAGTATGAAGCTTACGCGGCAGGCGCACCTGATCTGTCCGGTCAGACTGTTACCGTCTTTGGCCCTTGGCTGTCTCCAGAAGACGACATTTTCCGTTCCGCGATCGCATACTTCGTCGATGCGACTGGCGCTGAAGTTACTTACACCGGTTCTGACGGTTTTGAGCAGCAGATCGTGATCGATGCTGAAGCGGGCTCTCCACCAAACATCGCTGTGTTCCCACAGCCTGGTCTGGCTGCAAACATGGCAGCGCAGGGCCTGTTGACACCACTCGGCGGTGACATGGCCAGCTGGGTTTCCGACAACTATGCGGCTGGCTCTTCCTGGGTTGATCTGGGCACATATGCTGACGCCAATGGCGATGACCAGTTCTATGGCTTCTTCTACAACGTGAACGTTAAGTCTCTCGTTTGGTATGTGCCTGAGAACTTCGAAGATGCGGGCTACGATATTCCTGAGACAATGGAAGACCTGATCGCTCTGTCTGAGCAGATCATCGCAGACGGCGACACTCCTTGGTGTATTGGTCTGGGATCCGGTCCTGCGACAGGTTGGCCAGCGACTGACTGGGTGGAAGACATCATGCTGCGCACACAGTCCCCAGCGGATTACGACGCTTGGGTCTCCAACGAGCTAAAGTTCAACGATCCTAAAGTTATCGAAGCGCTAAACACATTCGGTATGTTTGCGAAGAACGACGATATGGTTGCTGGCGGTGCCGGTGCTGTTGGTTCAACGGACTTCCGCGACAGCCCTGCAGGTCTCTTCACATCGCCACCACAGTGCTACATGCACAAGCAAGCGTCCTTCATCCCGGCATTTATGCCTGAAGACGTTGTGATCGGCGAAGATGCAGACTTCTTCTACTTCCCATCCTTCGCTGAAAAAGATCTGGGTAACCCAGTTCTTGGCGGTGGTACGCTGATGGCTGTGACTGACCCATCTGACGCGACAATGGCATTCATGGAGTTCCTCCAGCAGCCAATCGCGCATGAGATCATGATGGCTCAGACAGGCTTCTTGACGCCACACTCCGGTGTGAACCTCGACGCCTATAAGGATGCGACGCTGCGTGGTCAGGGTGAAATCCTTCAGAACGCAACAACCTTCCGTTTTGACGGGTCTGACCTGATGCCAGGTGCCATCGGTGCCGGTACATTCTGGACAGGTATGGTTGACTTCGTCGGCGGTGCGTCTGCTGAAGACGTTGCTGATGCGATCCAGAACAGCTGGGACGCGTTGAACTAAGTTCGACCATAGATTGAGATTGGTTTCGGGCGCTGTCACGTGCCCGAAACCACCAAACGGCAAGGGGAACACCGCCGTTAATTCGTCAGGGAGGGGACGATGAATCCAGCAATTCAGGCCATGATAACTATGATCGTCGGGATCGGCGGTTGTATCGTTTATTTCTACGGCGCAAACCTTCTCCTTGATAAGGTTCTGTTCCCTGCAAAGGGTCCGAATGCGGGCCGAAACATCAACCGAGCCAATATGATCCGTCCGTGGTTGTTCTTGCTGCCCGCGATCTTGGCTTTGGGTCTTTACCTTGCATATCCCGTATTCGCGACGCTGCGGTTGAGCTTCCTCGAAAGGCTCCCCGGTAACGAATACGCATTCGTTGGTTTTGAGAACTACACCAAAATGTTCGCGGAACCGAAATTTACCGAAGCCATGATCAACAACGTTTTATGGTTGATGGTCGTGCCTGCCGCATCGACTGCCCTTGGGTTGTTGGTGGCGCAGCTGACAGATCGGTTGCCATGGGGCAATGTGGCGAAGTCGATTATCTTCATGCCAATGGCGATTTCATTCGTCGGCGCGGCAGTGATCTTCAAATTGGTCTATGAAGCGCGGCCCGTAGATGTCGCTCAAATCGGTATCCTAAACCACCTCTACCTCACGTTCGGTGGCGACGAGCCCCAGCAGTGGCTGACCATACCGTTTTGGAACAACTTCTTTTTGATGATCGTATTGATCTGGATCCAAACCGGCTTTGCGATGGTGATCCTGTCGGCGGCCTTGCGTGGCATCCCCGAAGAAACGGTCGAGGCAGCGATCATTGATGGCGCCAATCCTGTGCAGATTTTTTTCAAGATCAAAATTCCCCAGATCACGTCGACCATCGTGGTGGTCTGGACCACGATCACGATTGCGACGCTCAAAGTGTTCGACATCGTGTTCGCGATGACAAACGGCCAGTGGGAAACCCAAGTTCTGGCCAACTACATGTACGACAAGCTGTTCCGCGCGCATGATTGGGGCATGGGATCCGCTGCGGCGATGATCATCATGCTGATGGTAACGCCGATCCTTGTTTGGAATGTTTACAACGCTCGGAAGGAGATGCGCTGATGGATGGTCTTTCCGGTCAGAAGCCAATCGTCGTTTGGCTGCTTAACATCTCTGTTGTCTTAATCGTGCTTCTGTGGTTGTTCCCGACGCTTGGCCTATTTGTGTCGTCGTTCCGAACAGGGGATCAGATCACGGCGTCCGGCTGGTGGTCGGCCATGTTCCCAGCAGAGCAGACCTTGCAAATCCGCGCGGCTGATCCTGATGAGTTTCGCGTAGAAACAAGCGATGGTGTTTTTGTTGTAGAAGGTCAGATTTTCGGGGATGAGCCATTTGAAGGCACGATCCAAGCTTGGTCAACGTCGAGCCGTCGTTTGGGCGAAAACGCACCTGGTGACACCTATGACATGGGCGACGGCGAAAGCTTCACCTTGAATGCTGATGGCACTTACATTTGGCAGGGCAACGACGACCAAATTTCGGGGCGTGCTCAGCGGGTCTTTATCGACGCTGAGACTCCGCCGGAATTTACTTTGGATAATTATAACTTCGTATTGTTCGACGAGGACAATTCCGAAGGGATGATGAAGGCCTTTTTGAATACGTTGACCGTCGTTATCCCGGCAACTGTGATCCCGATCTTGATAGCGGCTTTTGCGGCTTACGCCTTGGCGTGGATGGATTTCCCGGGGCGTGCTCTGTTGATCGCGGCCGTGGTGGGGCTGTTGGTCGTGCCGTTGCAGCTTGCGCTTATTCCGCTGCTGTCCTTCCATAACTCTATTGGGATTGGCAAAGGCTATCTTGGGGTTTGGTTGGCGCATACCGGCTTTGGGTTGCCTTTGGCGATCTACTTGCTGCGAAACTACATGGTCGGCTTGCCAAGAGACATTATCGAGAATGCGAAAGTCGATGGCGCAACAGACTTCCAGATCTTTGTGAAGATCATCCTGCCGCTGTCGTTCCCTGCGTTGGCGTCCTTTGCGATCTTCCAGTTCTTGTGGACATGGAATGACCTGCTTGTCGCATTGGTGTTCCTGATCGATGCATCCGGCCAGACAACGGTTATGACGAAACAAATCGTGGAACTTCTGGGCACCCGTGGCGGTGACTGGGAAATCCTCGCGACTTCCGCTTTCGTGTCAATCGCGGTGCCTTTGGTCGTGTTTTTTGCAATGCAAAGATATCTGGTGCGCGGTTTGCTCGCCGGGTCAGTGAAATAGGAAAGACGACGAATGAACGTGGCGACAGCAGCCAAATTGGACAATGCCGTGAGCAAAGATTGGTGGCGCGGCGCGGTGATCTATCAAATCTACCCGCGTAGCTATCAGGACAGCAATGGGGACGGCGTGGGCGATCTGTTAGGGATCGTGCAGCGTTTGCCTTACATTGCGACGCTTGGCGTTGATGCGATCTGGATATCGCCGTTCTTCATGTCACCGATGAAGGACTTTGGATACGACGTCAGCGACTATTGCGATGTCGATCCGATGTTCGGAACTCTTGCCGATTTTGATGCCGTGGTTGAAACCGCGCATCGTTTCGGCATTCGTGTCATGATCGATCTGGTGCTGAGCCACACCAGCGACCAGCACCCTTGGTTTGCTGAAAGCCGCGCCAATCGCGACAACGCCAAACACGATTGGTACGTTTGGTCTGATCCAAAGCCGGATGGCACACCGCCGAACAATTGGTTGTCCATCTTTGGCGGCTCTGGCTGGCAGTGGGATGCGCGGCGCGAGCAGTATTACCTCCATAACTTTCTCGCTTCGCAGCCGGATTTGAACTTCCACAATCCGAATGTTCAGGACGCTTTGCTGGATGTTGCCACGTTCTGGTTGAACCGCGGGGTTGATGGGTTCCGATTGGATACGATCAACTTCTATTTCCACGATGCGCAGCTGCGCGACAATCCCGCGTTGCCGCCGGAGGAACGGAATTCGACAATTGCGCCGTCGGTGAACCCTTATAACCACCAAAAACACCTCTACAGTAAGAACCAGCCAGAGAACCTAGAGTTCCTGCGGCGTTTACGAGCGGTAATGGAGCCCTTTGGCGCTGCTGCTGTGGGCGAAGTTGGGGACGCTCAGTTTGGGCTTGAGATCATGGGTCAGTACACGGCCGGCGATGATCTGATGCAGATGTGTTACGCCTTTGAATTCCTCGCTAACGCGAAGCCGTCTGCGCAGGAATTTGTTGATGTGCTTTTGAAGGTCGACGATGTCGCAGCCGATGGGTGGGCCTGTTGGGCGTTTTCGAACCACGACGTGCAGCGCCATGCCTCTAGGTGGGAACTGACAGCGGCAGGCCAGCGCATGTTCGCGACGCTGATCATGTGTCTGCGCGGGTCCGTTTGCCTCTACCAAGGGGAAGAACTTGGTCTACCAGAAGCCGACGTAGCTTTCGACGACTTGCAAGACCCCTACGGCATCGAGTTCTGGCCCGAGTTTAAAGGCCGCGATGGCTGCCGGACCCCGATGGTTTGGGAGAAGAGCAATCAGTATTCAGGCTTTTCTGAAGCCAAGACTTGGCTGCCGGTTGCGCATGAGCATCTGCAGCTCTCGGTCGAAGCGCAGGAAGACGATCCGAGCGCGTTGCTGCATCATTATCGCAAATCGATCCATTTCCGCCAAACCCACGATGTTTTGGCGGTTGGCGAGCACAGCGATCTGACCGCATCTGGCGATGTGTTGTCTTTCAAGCGCACGCTCGGGGGACAGACGATCTTCTGCGCGTTCAACATTAGCGATACCCCATCCGATTTGGACTTGCCGTCTGGATCTTGGTTGCCAATCGGCGCCGAGTTGGGGAGCGCACAAATTTCACAAGATGGGAAACTGCATTTGGGTCCGTGGCAGGTTTGCCTCGCGCTCAAAAAGTAGGGAGGGGAACACCTATGGCCGACCTTAAGCTGACGGATGTCGCAAAGACCTATGGCGGAACAGTTGATGTTCTCAAGAACATCAATTTGGACATTAAACAGGGCGAGTTGATCGTCTTTGTTGGTCCGTCTGGTTGCGGTAAATCGACCTTGCTGCGGATGATTGCAGGGCTTGAGAAGATCACTGGCGGCACGTTGGAAATCGACGGGCAGGTGGTAAATGACATTCCGCCAGCGCAGCGCGGTATTGCGATGGTGTTCCAATCCTACGCGCTTTATCCTCATATGACCGTGCGAGATAACATGTCCTTTGCCCTGAAATTGGCGAAGAAATCCAAGGCCGAGATCGATGAAGCGGTGAGCCGAGCGGCCAAGATCCTGCAGTTGGAAGATTACCTCGACCGTTTGCCAAAAGCGCTTTCGGGCGGTCAGCGGCAACGTGTGGCTATCGGTCGTTCGATTGTGCGTGACCCCAAGGTTTACCTTTTTGACGAACCACTTTCAAACTTGGACGCAGCCCTTCGTGTGGCAACTCGGATTGAGATCGCGCAGCTGAAAGAGTCGATGCCCGAAAGCACGATGATCTACGTGACGCACGATCAGGTCGAGGCGATGACATTGGCCTCAAGGATCGTGGTTTTGGCGAACAAGGGGATCGCGCAGGTGGGGTCACCTTTGGAACTTTATGAACGGCCAAAGAATGAATTCGTTGCCCAATTCATCGGGTCACCCTCCATGAACCTTCTGCCAGGCGAAATCGTTGAAACCGGTGAGCAAACAACGATCAAGTTGGCTGGCGGTGGTATGGCGGTTTCTGCTGTGCCGACACAGGAAGCTGATAAAGGATTGAAAGTGAACGTTGGCGCACGTCCTGAAGATATGGTCGAGACGGACGGTGACTTCGTTTTCGAAGGCAAAGTCGACATCATTGAAGCCTTGGGCGAAGTGACGTTGCTCTACTTTGAAAAGGATGGTGACGCAGATCCGGTGATTGGTAAACTCCCCGGAATTCATGGCGACCTACGGGGCAAGACTGTCCGGCTGACCGTCGCCCCGGAAAAGGTGCAAGTTTTCCACAACGGCACTTCTCTCTATTATCGCTAGTGCACAACCGCCAACTGCTTGAGCAAGTCCTCCGCGGCATCGTCCGCGGGGAAAAACAACTCGATCTTTAGGTCTTCGATGGCTTCATCGGCGGTTGTTCCAAATTGAGCGATGGTACCGAAGAGCGACAGTGTCTGTTCTCCTAATTTGAAGACCGTCGGTATTGCAGGAAGATTTGGCTCCGAGGGTGTGGCGTCTGATGATAATATGTCGGCTGCTGCATCAAGTTCTGGAATGCCGCCCTGAGCGGCGCTTTCACTTCGCAGTCGCAACGCACTGTGATGGGCAACTTCAGGCCAATTTTCAATGAGGTCCTGAAGAGTGGGGTCTTGGATCAAATCCAACATGCTCGATCCCTCGGTGACACCAAAGGTTCCGAACATGCGCTTTGCGGGTTCGTTCATCCGCCGAATGACCCACAATCGATCAAGCGCAAGTCCGGGGTAGGGAGCATGTTGGTTTAGGGTCCAGTCAATAGCCTTCCGAATGGGCAGCATTTCTGCATCGTCCCATTCGCGTTTTGGGTATTTCGGGGCATAGCCCGCTGAGGTCAGCATTCGGTTCCGTGCGTCCAACGGAACCGACAAGGCATCGCTCAACTGTTGGACCATTTCGCGACTGGGTTTCGAGCGTCCAGTTTCCAAGAATGACAGATGGCGGGAACTGATGTTGGCTTCAAGCGCGAGGTCCAATTGGCTATAGCGCCGCTGCTTTCGCCAATGACGAAGGATGTCAGGGAAGTTTTGCATGAGGGAATCCTAATTCTGAATGTTCAGCGTGTCAGTTACCTCTGAGGTAATTGTTTTCTATCTCTCGTTTCGGCCAAACAACCCTCGATAGGTCAAGAAGGAGAAAGCCTATGACACGAGAACAAAAAGTGCTTCGGATCAATGCTGAGATTATCATGATATTCGGAGTGTTATTTGCGCTAGCCGCATTACCATGGGTCTATAGTTGGATATCGTTTTTCTTCGACATTGCGCATTGGCCATTCAATAGCGCGCCTGAGACTTTGGATCCGACCGGCCGCCTCATGATTGCGATCAGCGGTGGCCTAACGGTCGGTTTGGGGGCTATGGTATGGACTGTCGCCACCGAGGTTCTGCCCGTCGCCCCAAAGGAAGGTCGAAAAGTTGTACTTTATGCCGCAATCGGTTGGTTTGTGACAGATTCCACATTTTCGGTTGTAGCGGGTTCACCACTTAATGTGTTGTTGAACCTGAGTTTTCTTCTGATGATGGTCATGCCTTTGCAAAGAAAAGGGCCCGCCGAAGCGGACCCTGCACAGACGTAGTGATTTGTTTAACCGCGGCGGCGACGACGGCCGCCGCGTTCGCGACCTTCGCCAGGTTTCGCAGGTGCGCGGTTGAATTTGATCCACTCACCGCCGCCTTCGTCGTTGTTGGTTAGGAAGTTGGCCGCACGGATCGCTTCCATTTCTTTGCCTGCCTTTGGTTTTGTTGATCCCATGCCGAAGAGCTGAACAAAGGCCTCATCGTCCATGCCTTCCGGCAGAATGACACCAGCAGCCTCAACCTCGGCTTTCTTCTCGGCAAGTTTCTTTGGGCCGATTGGAAGCGCCACAGGGTTCATGATCGCAGACGTCATGCCCGCAGTCATGGCCATAGGAAGGAAGGCGTTGTTGATTCCATGACGGTTTGGAAGACCGAAGGAGATGTTAGACGCTCCGCATGTGGTGTTTACACCCAATTCCTCGCGCAGTCGGCGGACCAGAGTGAAGACTTGTAAGCCAGCGGTTCCCATGGCACCGATTGGCATAACCAGCGGGTCGACGACGATGTCATGGGCTGGAATGCCAAAGTCTGCAGCGCGCTCAACGATCTTCTTTGCAACGGCAAAGCGGACGTCTGGGTCTTCGCTGATACCGGTGTCGTCGTTGGAGATCGCAACTACTGGGACATTGTATTTCGCGACGAGAGGCAGAACCATCTCAAGGCGCTCTTCTTCACCGGTGACGGAGTTCAAAAGTGGACGGCCCTCAGCAGCAGCGAGGCCGTTTTCCAAAGCGCCAGGAACGGAGCTGTCGATGCACAGCGGGCAATCTGTGACGGCCTGAACCTTTTCGACGAGTTCCCTCATCAGTGTCGGTTCAACAAAGTTGTTGTCCGCATAGCGCGGGTCTTCTGCCATTTTGTTGGAGAATACCGCACCAGAATTGATATCGAGGATAGTCGCACCGGCAGCAACCTGTGCCAAAGCGTCGGCCTCCACGCGGCTGAAATCGCCACGCTCCAACTCTTCGTTCAAAACTTTGCGGCCGGTTGGGTTGATCCGTTCACCGATCACTGTGAACGGCTGGTCAAAACCGATGACAGCGGTCTTGGTTTTGGATTCGACAATAGTGCGTGTCATACGGCTTCTTTCGTTGGGTTGGCAGGAGCGGTGGACGCACCGCCATGGGCAATTGCCCAGTTTGCATTGGTCTTGATCCCGCCGAGCGGGAAGAAGTGGACATTGGTGATGTTAAAGTCAGGGTTCGCAGCTTTATGGGCGGCAAGTTCTGTCAGAACCTCGGTCGGCTCATAAGGCAGGAGTAGTTTGGTAACGTCCATCGCGCGCTTTTGCAGCACCTTCAGCGAAGGGCCAACGCCGCAAGCGATTGCAAATTTGATCAATGTTTGCAGCTTGGCCGGACCGGCAATACCGATATGGATCGGAATATCAACGCCAGCCGCTTTGATAGCGTCCGCCCATTCGATGATTGGACCTGCTTCAAAAGCGAACTGTGTGGCAAGCGCCATTTGAGCGTCGGATGTTTCGTTGAATTTCTGTTTCCACAAAAGCGCATCCATGACGTTTTTGTCCGATCCGTCAGGGTCAATGTCCTTGTTGCCCTCAGGGTGACCTGCGACATGCAAGTGTTTGAACCCAGCCTTGCCAAACAGACCGGTTTCCAAAAGCTGCATGGAGCTGTGGAAGTCGCCGTGCGGTTCAGCGACGCCGCCTGCCAATAGGAGCGCTTGCTCGACACCTGCCTCGCCCTGATAGCGCGCAATCCAATCGGCGAGAGTGGCCTCATCTTTGATGATACGGGCAGGGAAGTGCGGCATCACGTTGTAGCCGTCTGCCGACAGGCGCTTGGCTGTCGCGACCATATCTTCAATCGGTGTACCTTCAATGTGGGCTATGTAAACGCGCGTGCCAGCCGGAAGAAGTGATGTGAAGTCTTCGACCTTTTCCGCGGTGCGCGGCATAACCTCGATCGAATAGTCTTTAAGAAACGCTTCCATCTCTGGATTGAGCGTTACTTCGACATCTGCTTGTTTCTTTTTGAATGGGAGCAGGGACATTAGCGCCTCCTTCAGGCGGTTGACGGGGGTGTCAGGCGGGCTCACGCCCAGCCATCGTTGGCGATCAACGCCTTGAGTTTCTCGGTGTCGTATTCTTCTTCAATACGCGCGACCTGTGCGGCGGCGACTTCTGCGTCTGCGCCTTCAACGGGGAATGGATCAGCTTTGCGGAAGCCTTCGAGGTAGGCATCACTTTCTGCAGCACCGGATTTCATCGCGGCACGGTCAATCGCTTGCTCAAACCGCTCTGGCAAAGGCATTTTCGTCCCGCGACGTCCTTTTCCGACGATCACCTGCGCAGGCATATCCCGCCAGTATACGATTGTGACATCAGCCATTGATTCTCTCTCCGATCCGCTTTCGCGCGTTGTGCATTTCTAGCATTGCGATTTTATCGCAGACGCCGGTTTTCGACATCACGCGAAACATCCGCGACGAAGCGGATATGCCTTAGATATGCATGACCTGACCACGTTCAAAATTTTCAACAACTGGTTGAGGAAGATTCACGTGCCTTGCAAGGACACCTGTTGCGGCCTAGGTTAGAGGTAACTTGAAAATTGGAGGGCGTGAAAATGGCGCCCAAGCGTCCCAAAGGTGCGGTCGCGTTCCCGAAAGCGGTAGAGACCCCCGCGCCAAAATCTCCCGATCCGGAGACGCTTTATGCAGCGTTGGATCTGGGGACAAACAGTTGTCGCATGCTGATTGCCCAGCCGAAGGGCAGTCAGTTTCATGTGATCGATAGCTTTTCCAAGGCCGTCCAACTTGGGCAGGGCCTGGAAGGAAGTGGTCGATTGTCGCGTTCGTCCATGAACCGGACGATCAGCGCGATGCGTATTTGTAAGCATAAGCTCGAACGGCACGGTGTGCAGCGGATGCGCTTGGTCGCGACCGAGGCCTGTCGCCGTGCCCGCAATGGCGTTGCTTTTGTAAAGCAAGTGAACAAAGAAACCGGTTTGAACCTCGAAATCATCAAGCCCGAGGAAGAGGCGCGTTTGGCCGTGGTGTCCTGTGCACCGTTGGTGAGCACCAAGACCGAACAGCTTTTGGTGGTCGACATTGGTGGCGGATCGACCGAATTGGTCTGGGTCGATCTGACAAAAGTGCCGCCACGCGAGCGGCCTCGGTCGATTATGCGGCTTCATGCAGGGTTTAAGTCTGACCCAGGGCCATTTGCCGCCGCCAAGGTGGTGGATTGGATATCTGTCCCTTTGGGTGTCGCGACCTTGCGCGACCAATTCGCTGATGTTGAGGACGATGCAGCACGGTTCGCTTTGATGAGTTGGTTCTTTGAGGAAAACTTGGCTGATTTTTCTCCCTACGCCGCCGAACAGGCGAAAGAGAATTTCCAGATTGTCGGAACCAGCGGGACGGTTACAACGGTTGCGGCCTCGCACCTTGGCCTTAAGCGGTATGACCGAACAAAAGTTGATGGATTGCGCATGACGTCCGATCAAATTGACGCGGTTATTCATGGTTATCTGTCTTTGGGACCAGAGGGCCGCCGTGCCGACCCGCGCATCGGGAAAGACCGGCAGGCGCTGATCATGTCGGGTTCGGCCATCTTGCAGGCTCTGATGCGGCTTTGGCCGACAGATCGGCTGTCCGTCGCGGATCGCGGTCTGCGGGAGGGGCTACTATACGCACAGATGTCCGCCGATGGTGCGCTTGAAGATGCGCCGTTTTGATGGCACATGCCTGATCTCTGATGAAGGCTGATGGCGATATGGTCAAGAAACCCGGAAAAAAGAACACAAGCGGACGCGGACAGCGGGATTTGACCGTGAAGGTCAAGTCGGCACGCGGCCGTAAGATGAGTTCGACGCTTTGGCTGCAACGGCAGTTGAATGATCCATATGTGAAACGGGCTCAGAAAGAGGGCTATCGCGGTCGGGCTGCTTTCAAAATTTTGGAACTGGACGAGAAGTTCCGCTTTCTTGTGCCGGGTGCACGAGTAGTTGATTTGGGATGCGCACCGGGCGGTTGGTGTCAGGTCGCAGTCAAACGCGTCAATGCTTTGGGGACACGGACAAGCAAGGCGCAGGGGCGTGTTCTGGGCATTGATTTGCAGGAAGTCGAACCAATTGCGGGTGCAGAACTTCACCAGTTGGATTTCATGGATGATGATGCCGACGAGAAGGTAAAGGAATGGCTAGGCGGCAAAGCAGATGTGGTGATGTCAGACATGGCGGCTGCGTCCTCTGGACATAAGCAGACGGATCACTTGCGGATCATCGCGCTTTGCGAAACGGCGGCTTATTTTGCATTTGACGTCTTAGAGCAGGGCGGCACGTTTGTGGCTAAGGTTCTCGCTGGTGGCGCCGAGGGCGATCTTCAAAAACTCCTGAAAGAGAAGTTCGAAAAGGTTGCAAACGTTAAACCGCCGTCTTCACGTTCAGACAGTTCTGAGAAATTTGTCGTAGCAACTGGGTTCCGGGGCTAGTCTGCGTTCGGGAAGAACAACTGTTCGCCTTCAACCTCATAAGCCGCAATCGCTTCTTGCCCATCGTTCAGAAGCCAATTGCGCAAGGTCGCTGCATCAGTCAGGTTAGCACGTGGGCAATGATCCGGTGAAATTTGCACAACGCCATATTGGTTGAACAGATCAGGATCGCCTTCGAGCAGTAACTCAAAATCACCCTTGTTCCCAAACCGCAGCCAAGTGGCGCGGTCGGTCATTACATAAGCGTTCAAGCCGCGCGCCGTGTTAAGCGTTGCCCCCATGCCCGCGCCGGTTTCGAGATACCATGTACCGCTAAACTCCGCAGGATCGATATCTGTTGGGGCCCATAGGCGCAGTTCAGCCTTATGGGTGCCGCTGTCATCGCCGCGAGACATAAAGCGCGCTTCGGCCGCTGCAATTGCGGAGAGCGCGGCTTGGACGTCATCTGTTCCACGAATGTCGGCTGGGTCGGCGGGTGGGCCGACGATGACAAAGTCGTTGTACATCAGATCAGCGCGGTTTGTGCCGTACCCGTCTGCTACGAACGCCTCTTCGGCTTCGGTGGCGTGAACGATCAGCAGATCGCCATCACAGTTCCGCGCATTTTGAAGCGCCTGACCCGTCCCGACTGCGACGACCTGGACCTCGATCCCGCTTTCGGCGGTAAATGCAGGCAGGATGGCGTCGTAAAGTCCTGAGTTCTGCGTCGATGTCGTCGATTGCAGCGTAATCGGGTCGGCGAATGCCGGTGCGGCCAAGAGAAACGGAAGAAATCTGATCATAAGAGCAGATCACCCGCGAGATAGCCCTTTGCCGCGTCCGATTGCGGCGCTTGAAAGAATTTTTCCGCCAATGTGTGTTCCGCGATCTTTCCCTGATGGAGGAAGAGCACGTCATCTGCCAAACGTTTGGCTTGGGCGCGGTTGTGGGTCACAAGGATGATTTTTACGCCAGCCGCCGAGGTGTTTCGGATCAGATCCTCGATTGCTTTGGTTGCTGAAGGGTCAAGGCTGGCTGTGGGTTCATCCAAGAGCAGAAGGGATGGGTTAGACGCCAACGCCCGTACAATCGAGAGCCGTTGCTGTTCGCCACCAGACAGCGCGCGCGCTGGGTTCTCAGCAAGGCGCGTCAGGTCCGCAGCGACCAAAAGTTCTGCCAAACGGCCCGAACGGTCAGCCTTTGGCACCTTGGCGAGTTTCAATGCGTGATTGAGGTTTGCACGGACGGAACGACGCAGGAGGATCGGGCGTTGAAAGACCAGCGCGGGGTGCTCAAAACCATCGCCGAATTCAACCACGCCAGAGGTCGGTTTCACCAAATCCATAATCACACGCAGCAAAAGAGATTTGCCCGCGCCGTTGGGTCCAATGAGCGTGGTGATGCCGTTGCTCGAAATCTCTGCTATGACGCCGTCGAGGAGGTTTCTACCTTCATGAGACAAACGAATGTCCGTCAATGTCAGCGCGTCCGTGTCTAAGCGGATCGACGGGCGGATCGGGACGACTTCAGCGCTCTCAGACATGGGCGAGTTCCCGACTGCGAGGGGCCAGCGCGTAAACGGCGGCATTGGTAAAAAGTGCGATGATCAGCAAGATAATCCCCAGAGCCAATGCCATGGCGAGTTCACCACGAGACGTTTCTAGTGCGATGGAGGTCGTCATCACGCGCGTGACATGGTTGATGTTGCCTCCGACGATCATCACGGCCCCAACTTCTGCAAAGGCGCGACCCAGACCGACGACCGCGGTCGTCAATAAGGCCGGATGCGCCTCGCGCAGTAGCGTCATCACCATTTGGGGGCGAGTTGCGCGCATCGCTCGGAGGGTCTCTCCATGTTCAGCGAGCAGGCCTGCAATGGTACCGCGCGTGAGTGAGATGATGATCGGTGTGATCAAGACGATCTGAGCGATGATCATTGCGGTGGGTGTGTAGAGCAGCTCAAGAACAGCGAGCGGGCCCGCTTGGCTAAATAGCAGGTAGAGTGTCAGGCCCACGACGACTGGCGGAAGACCCATGGCTGCGTTGAAAAAGAGTATGATCGCACGTCTTCCAGGAAAGTTTGAAACGGCGAGTAACGCGCCGATGGGGAAACCGATGATACAGGCCAAAATCAGAGCCGTAAGCGAAACGCGCAACGACAACAAAACAATCCCAATCAATTCGGGATCACCAGAAGCGATAAGGGCGAATGCCTGTTGGAACGCGTCGAAAAAGTCCTGCATGCAACACACTTAGCGCAGATAATCCGAATTGAAGAGGGGTAAAGTGATCGCTCACAAGGTTTCGATCTCAAGCTAAGTGAAGCTGTGTGCCCCAATCTTGACAGCGCATAGCCAGACGCTCTGAAGGCATCCCATCTGTCACAAAATGTTCGACCTCGGATAGCGATGCGATCCGAACCGGTGCTTTGCGCGTAAATTTCCCGCTGTCGCCAACGACAATGGTTTGACGCGCGGCTGTGATAATTTGCTGGCTCACGCGAACTTCTTCCGGGTCGAAATCCAGCAAATCACCCTCTGGATCGATGGCGGATGCTCCGATAACGGCAATATCGACCTTAAAGCGCTGAATGGCGAGGGCGGCGAGATCTCCAGTTAAGCCCCCGTCGGCGCGTCGCAAGCGACCGCCCGCAACAACGACCTCGCACGATTTATGCGGCGCGAGGATGTTCGCCACGTTCAGATTATTCGTCACAACCATGAGATTTTGATGGTTGGAAAGCCTCGAAGCAACGGCTTCCGTGGTGGTGCCGATGTTTAGAAAAAGCGAAGCGTTATCAGGGATTAACGTGGTTGTTTTAAGAGCAATTCTGCGCTTTAGATCGCGATTTAACGACCGCCTGGCATCATAGCCAATATTTGCGACGCCCGAAGGCAGCGCCGCCCCGCCATGAACCCGTTCGAGCTGACCACTAGCGCTTAATTTGCGTAGGTCGCGTCGTATGGTTTGGACAGCCACTCCCAAGGACATCGACAGACGCGTCGCATTGACGATTTTGGTCTTTCGGGCTTCTTCTAGAATAGCGGTGTGGCGTTCAGCTTCGTTCAACTGTTCGGACTCTTTTTAAGGCGAACATGCGTTTGCTTTTGGTTGCATATTTTATTGGAAAATGGTTGCTCGCATTAAGTTCGTATAGGAAAAAGCGAACATTGTGTCCAGTTCTGGTTTCCCAGGTATTTTTGGTTGGTTAAGCCGCCCACAAACGAGGAGCAGGACATGAACCCCGATTTTGATCTTTTTGTAATTGGCGGCGGCATCAATGGTGTCGGGATCGCGCGTGACGCGCAAGGGCGCGGTCTGAAGGTCGGTCTTGCCGAGATGGATGATCTGGCCTCTAAAACCTCATCTGCCTCGACGAAACTGTTCCACGGTGGGTTGCGCTATTTGGAGTTCTTTGAATTCAGTTTGGTGCGTAAGGCATTGATTGAAAGAGAAGTTCTTCTACGAGCCATGCCGCATATCAGCTGGCCGATGCGGTTTGTCTTGCCCTATCACAAGGACATGCGGTTTGAGGGTGAAACACCGACGTCAAAACTGCTTTCGACGGTTATGCCTTGGATGAAGGGTCGCCGCCCATCTTGGCTAATCCGACTGGGTTTGGCGATGTATGACAATCTTGGCGGGCGAAAGATTTTGCCGCGGACACGAACACTACATTTACAAACAAATCCAGTGGGTAAGCCGCTAAAGTCAAAGTTCAAGCTCGCCTATGAATATTCCGATTGCTGGGTCGAAGATTCGCGATTGGTTGTTCTGAATGCCCGAGACGCCGAAGAGCGCGGCGCGAAGATCATGACCCGGACTAAGGTGGTATCAGCTGAGCGAGTTGATGGCCTTTGGTCTATTGTTTTGGAGAAGGATGGTAAACAGCGCACGGTGGCTGCGCGGGGTCTTGTGAATGCAGGGGGTCCATGGGTTGAGGATATCGTTAAGAACACCGTTCGGCTGAATTCGACCGAAGGCATCCGCCTTGTCAGAGGATCACATATCGTCACTAAGCGTTTGTTTGATCATGAAAAAGCGTACTTCTTTCAGGGCGAAGATGGGCGCATCATTTTTGCGATTCCTTATGAGACAGACTTCACCCTGATTGGCACGACCGACGCGGAGCATATGGAGTTGAATGAGGCTCCAACTGCAACGCAAGAGGAACAAGATTACCTGCTGGAATTTGCCAACAACTACTTCACGCAAACGCTGACACGCGATGATATTGTCTGGACCTATTCGGGCGTGCGGCCGCTTTATGATGATGGAGCTAAGTCTGCCACCGCCGCTACGCGGGACTATGTGCTGTCACTCGATACAAATGGGCCGGTTTTGCTGAGTGTTTTCGGTGGGAAAATCACCACCTATCGAAAGCTGGCCGAGAATGTTCTAGCCAAACTAGAAGATCACGTTGGTGGAACTGGGGACTGGACGGCGGAGGTTCCGCTGCCCGGTGGAGAGTTCCCAGTGAGCGAAGTAAACGCCCGAATTCGAGCGTTGAAAGAGGATTATCCCTTTTTATCAGACCGTTGGGCGAAGAGGCTCTTTCGCGCCTATGGCACAGATGCAAGAGACATCTTGGCGGATAGTCGGTCAGCTACCGACCTTGGCCAAGATTTCGGCGCTGATCTCACAGAGGCCGAAGTGCGGTGGTTGATGAAAAAGGAATATGCGTTGACGGCAGTAGATGTTGTTTGGCGTCGAAGCAAGCTGGGCTTGCGACTGAACGACGATCAAATCCGCGCAATTGACGACTTTATGAAATCTGCGGCCTAACTTATCGTGGAATGGAACAAATCAGGGAGGATGCGTCGATGACCTATATTTTGGCCATTGATCAGGGAACCACGTCCAGTCGGGGGATCATCTTCGACAAAGACATGAAGATCGCGTCGATCGCTCAGCAAGAGTTCAAGCAGCATTTCCCCAAATCCGGCTGGGTGGAGCATGTTGCCGATGATCTCTGGACCACCACAGTAGCAACTGCCAAAGGCGCAATTGAAAAGGCAGGTATTTCGGCGAGCAATGTGGCCGGGATCGGCATTACGAACCAACGCGAGACTACAATCGTTTGGGACAAGCGGACGGGTGAAGCTATTCACAAAGCGATTGTCTGGCAGGATCGGCGTACAGCAGATATGTGCGAGGATCTGAAATCCGATAACTTCGAAGCGGAACTCACTGAAAAAACGGGACTTTTGCTTGATCCTTATTTCTCCGGAACAAAGGTGAAATGGCTTCTTGATAATGTGGACGGCGCGCGCGCGGATGCCGAAGCCGGTCATTTACTGTTTGGCACGGTGGATTGCTTCCTGATCTGGAAGCTTACGGGCGGCACACGGCATGTGACCGATGCCACTAATGCTGCTCGGACCATGCTCTATAACATCCGCGAAAACCAATGGGATGCAGACATCTGCTCCAAGTTCGGAATTCCGATGAATATGTTGCCGGAAGTACTTGATTGCGCGGCTGATTTTGGCATTTCGCATGGGGATATCCTTGGCGCTGAACTTCCAATCCTTGGTGTCGCAGGTGATCAGCAAGCGGCCACGCTTGGACAGGCATGTTTTGAGCCGGGGATGCTCAAATCGACCTATGGCACGGGGTGTTTTGCGCTCTTGAACACAGGTGGCACGTTGGTGAGCAGTCAGAACCGTTTGTTGGGCACAATCGCATATCGCTTGGATGGGAAAACGACCTACGCGCTGGAAGGGTCGATCTTCATCGCAGGCGCTGTGGTGCAATGGCTGCGCGATGGGTTGGGGATCATTGCCAAAGCGGCCGATACCCATCCCTTGGCTGAAAAAGCTGATCCGGAGCAGGAGTTGTACCTTGTTCCGGCGTTCACTGGTATCGGCGCCCCGCATTGGGATGCCAATGCACGCGGAGCGATCTATGGCCTGACCCGTGGCTCAGGCCCAAATGAATTCGCGCGGGCAGCCCTTGAAAGCGTGGGCTTCCAAACGCGGGAGCTTTTGGAAGCGATGCAAGCCGATTGGGACGGTGCTTCCGGTGATGCCGTCTTGCGCGTTGACGGTGGAATGAGCGCGTCTGATTGGACGATGCAGTTCCTCTCGGACATCATTGATGCGCCGGTGGATCGGCCCGAAGTGCTGGAGACAACAGCGCTCGGGGTTGCTTGGCTGGCCGGTATGCGGGCAGGGGTTTATCCGGATCAGGCTGGATTTGCTGCGAACTGGGCGCTCGATGAGCGGTTTGAACCTGCGATGTCTGAAGAAACACGCAAACGACGGTTCGCAGGTTGGAAAGATGCGATACGCCGAACACTGAGTTAGTGTTGGGCGATATGCCAGAGGTCAAATTCAACGCGGTGTAGCGCTTCGAGGTCACGTCTAATCCCCGGATCAATGGTGACTTCGAAGTCGGGCGAGACGTTGCGCCGCTTGGTATCTATCGGAACATCCAGCCTGTCGCGCAAGAACTGTAGATATCGTTTCTCCGCTTCATATTGATAGAGGTGATCAATACCGAGTTCATCATCGAGGCCGGTGAGAAACTTGGACTGGGAGCCAATGTCCGCGAAGCTGCGCGGCAGATCCTTCATGTACTCCACCACGAATTCGTTAAACGTTACGTCGCGTGTGCTATTGGGCTTGCCGATAAGCTGATCGCGACAGCGATACCGGAACCAACTGCTCAGCCATTCAACGGGATGCCGGATCAGGGCGAAGGTTTCCATGTCTTGAGGTGCGCCAAGTTCTTCAAAGGTTGGTTTAAGGATTCGTTCGTATTTTTGAACGCTGGCGTGTTTCACAGCCGGCGGATTACGAAATGTCATCGAGGCGCGTGGCGACAATGCGCCGTGCAAAGCCGTCGATCCCGTCTTCGTCGTGGCAAAGATTACCAGTTTTTTCTCAAAGAATACAAGCATATGGCGCGGCTATTGCGTGTTTGGTTCGGCGGAGCTTAGCGCATCAATACTTCTTTAACCACCTTTGAGAAAGAATGGGTTGTGAAGATTTTAGTTGAAATGTTCTCGTTTTGGTCTCATTAAGCAGAGAGAACAGAAAAAGAACATCAGCAGTGATTGCCGCCCCGAGACGGGCGTGACATAAGGACAGGAAAGATGGCAGCAACGGCAGAACTCCTTTCGATGAGCGATAAGAAAACATCCGATAAGCAAAAGGCGCTGGATAGCGCGTTGGCACAGATTGAGCGTCAGTTTGGCAAAGGCTCGATCATGAAATTGGGCGGTGAAAACCAGTTTCAGGATATTGAAGCGACATCTACCGGTTCTTTGGGTTTGGATATCGCCCTAGGGATAGGCGGTCTTCCTAAGGGTCGGATCATAGAAATCTATGGGCCCGAAAGCTCCGGTAAGACGACGCTGACCCTTCATGCGGTTGCCGAAGAGCAGAAAAAGGGCGGGGTTTGTGCCTTCGTTGATGCGGAACATGCGTTGGACCCTCAGTATGCCAAGAAGCTCGGTGTAAACCTTGACGAGTTGCTGATTTCGCAGCCTGACACTGGTGAGCAGGCTTTGGAGATCGTAGATACTTTGGTCCGCTCTGGAGCGGTTAACTTGATCGTCGTGGACTCGGTTGCTGCTTTGACGCCTAAGTCAGAACTTGAAGGTGACATGGGCGACAGCAGCGTTGGTGTTCATGCACGGTTGATGTCGCAAGCGATGCGCAAACTGACTGGTTCGATCAACCGGTCTAACTGCATGGTGATTTTCATCAACCAGATTCGGATGAAGATCGGCGTGATGTTTGGCTCCCCCGAAACCACCACTGGTGGCAACGCGCTGAAGTTCTATTCCTCCGTCCGTCTCGACATCCGCCGGATTGGCGCGATCAAGGATCGGGATGAGGTTGTTGGCAACGCGACCCGTGTGAAAGTCGTAAAGAACAAAGTGGCGCCGCCGTTCAAGCAGGTTGAGTTCGACATCATGTATGGCGAAGGCATTTCAAAGAATGGGGAGTTGCTTGACCTAGGAGTGAAGGCTGGTGTTGTTGAGAAATCTGGTGCTTGGTTCAGCTACGGCGATGAACGTATCGGGCAGGGTCGCGAGAACTCGAAAATGTTCCTGAAAGAAAACCCATCCGTCGCTTGGGAGATTGAGGATAAGATTCGTGCGGCACACGGTTTGGATTTCGACATGGCACCGAATGATCCTGATAAAGACGAAGACGACAGCCTCGTCGAGGTCTAAGAGCGTCAACATATAATCTGACAGGGCATCGCAATAGCGGTGCCCTTTGTTATTTGTGCTGTGGACCTTTGTGGGGGGCAGGGCTATTTCAGGCTAAGATTATTGATCAGCCTGGATAGAGACTATGACCAGCCTTGCCGACATTCGTTCGACCTTCCTAGATTATTTTGATCGGCAGGATCATGAGGTTGTGGCCTCCAGCCCACTTGTGCCGCGAAATGATCCAACATTGATGTTCACCAATTCGGGTATGGTTCAGTTCAAGAACCGATTTACCGGTGTTGAAAGCGGTGATTACCAGCGTGCGGCGACGTCGCAGAAATGTGTACGGGCGGGTGGTAAACACAACGATCTTGATAATGTTGGGTATACAGCGCGCCACCACACGTTCTTTGAAATGCTGGGGAATTTCAGCTTTGGCGATTATTTCAAGAACGAAGCCATCCCGTTCGCGTGGGAGTTGCTGACCAAAGACTTTGGTATCGACAAGTCAAAACTGATGACAACGGTGTATCACACCGATGACGAAGCCTTTGAGATTTGGAAAAAGCTCGGCGTGCCAGAAGATCGGATCATTCGGATCGCGACGGATGACAACTTTTGGCGGATGGGCCCGACGGGGCCATGCGGACCGTGCACCGAAATCTTCTATGACCATGGCGATCATATCTGGGGTGGGCCTCCAGGCTCTCCAGAAGAAGACGGCGACCGGTTCATCGAGATCTGGAACGTTGTCTTTATGCAGAACGAGCAGTTCGATGACGGATCGATGGTGCCGCTTGAGATGCAGTCGATTGATACGGGCATGGGGCTTGAGCGTATTGCAGCTCTGCTACAAGGCAGCCATGACAACTATGACACAGATCTGTTCAAAGCCCTGATTGAGGCGTCTGCTCATGCGACCTCAACCGAACCTTATGGCGATCAAAACGTTCATCACCGCGTGATCTCTGATCACTTGCGGTCTACGTCCTTCCTGATTGCTGAAGGCGTCCTACCGTCGAACGAAGGTCGCGGTTATGTGCTGCGGCGGATCATGCGCCGCGCGATGCGTCACGCGCACCTGCTTGGCGCCAAAGACCCGGTCATGCACAAGCTTGTTCCGGCTTTGGTTCAGCAAATGGGAGCTGCTTATCCAGAGTTGGGTCAAGGCCAGAAGCTGATTGAAGAGACATTGTTGAACGAAGAGGTGCGGTTCAAAACAACATTGGATCGCGGGTTGAAACTGTTGGATGATGAGTTGTCCGGCTTGCCCGAGGGCGCTGATCTGCCAGGTGAGGCCGCGTTCAAGCTTTATGACACCTATGGATTCCCGCTCGATTTGACGCAGGATGCCCTGCGCGAAAGGGGGCGTGGCGTGGACAGCGATGGTTTTGATGCGGCTATGGCGGAACAAAAGGCCAAAGCGCGCGCGGCGTGGTCCGGTACGGGTGAAGCTGAGAATGCCGCGATCTGGTTTGATGTGGCTGAAGAAAATGGTGCAACGGATTTCCTAGGGTACGAGTCAATCTCTGCGGAAGGGCAGATCGTTGCCATCGTGCAAGACGGTGAGGCGCAGGACAGCGCAACAGGCAAGGTGCAAGTCGTTCTGAATCAAACGCCATTCTATGCCGAAAGCGGTGGTCAGGTGGGCGATGCAGGCGTTCTCAAAACCGAAACCGGCACGGTGCAAGTGACGGATACCAAGAAAGTCGCGAATGTCTTCATCCACATTGGCGAGTTGACGGATGGCGAGATTAAGAAAGGTCAGGGTGCTGAGCTGTCCGTTGATCCCGCTCGCCGTACGGCAATTCAAGCCAACCACTCTGCGACACACCTGTTGAACGAGGCGCTACGCAACCGCTTGGGCGATCATATTGCGCAGCGCGGGTCTTTGAACGCGCCAGACCGTTTGCGGTTTGATTTCAGCCACAACACGGCCGTTGATGCGTCCGATCTAAAAGCGGTTGAGGATGAGGTGAACGCCTTGATCCGCCAAAACTCCAGCGTTGAGACACGGATCATGACGCCGGATGATGCGCGGGCTTTGGGCGCTCAGGCGCTCTTTGGCGAGAAATACGGCGACGAGGTGCGCGTGGTGTCGATGGGAATTGCCGAAGGCTCTGGTAAAGGCACCGATGGCGAGACGTATAGCTTGGAACTGTGCGGCGGCACGCATGTGAAACAGCTAGGCGAGATCGGAGCGTTTGTGGCATTGAGCGACAGCGCATCGAGCGCCGGCGTGCGCCGGATCGAGGCGCTGACGGGTCAGGCTGCGCTTGATCATTTGTCGGCGCAGGCCGCGAAATTGCAGACCGTGGCGCAGACGATGAAGACGCCCATCGGCGAGATCGAGGAGCGCGTGAAAGCCTTGCTGGAAGAGCGCAAGGTGCTGTCCAATGAGGTGGCTCAGCTGCGCCGAGAGTTGGCTGTGGGCGGCAGCTCTAGCGGGCCTGCGCAGGATGACATCAACGGTGTGGCCTTCATCGGACAAACGCTATCAGGCGTATCGGGCAAAGAACTTCCAGCGCTTGTGGATCAGTTCAAAGATCGCGCTGGTAGTGGTGTCGTTCTGCTGATTTCTGATGCAGGTGGTAAAGCGGCCATCGCGGCGGGTGTGACGAAAGATCTGACTGAGAAATTCAACGCGGTTGATCTGTTGCGCACCGCTGTCGAAGCGCTTGGTGGAAAAGGCGGCGGCGGGCGTCCCGACATGGCACAAGGCGGCGCTGCGAGTGCAGAAAAGGCCGATGACGCGATTGCTGCCGTGAAGGCGAAGCTGGCCGAATAGATGCCGACTGCTCTTTGGATTTCTCATGTCTCGGTCATCGATCCTGAGGCGCACGGCGAATATGCGAAATGGGCGGTTGCTGCCATTGATGAGTACGGCGGCGATTTTTTGGTACGCGGCGGCGCGTCGGTTCAGTTAGAAGGCGCCGAACGTCAGCGACATATTGTGGTTCGGTTTCCGAGCCTGAAGGCCGCTCAGAACTGCTACAAATCCGCGACCTATCAGGAGGCTCTGTCCTTCGCCAAAGGTGCATCGGAGCGGGACCTATACATCGTCGAAGAGGTGGAAAGCTGAGCACGCTGGCCGAAATAATGGCGAACCATGCAGCCGCCGTTCGTGTCGAATGGATCGGGCTGCGGGCCGAACGATTGGCTGAGATTGATGTCGTCCATGTAGCCGAAGTGAATGCGGCTGGTTTGGTTGGTGATCATGGGCGGGCCGGGAAACGTGCGGTGACAATGATCCAAGCAGAACATCTGCTGGTCATTGCGGCTTTGACGGCTCGCGAGACAGTTGCGCCGGAAGAGCTACGTAGAAACTTCGTAATCTCAGGCATCAACCTACAAGCCTTGCGCAAGGCGCCGCTTCATATCGGTGAGTGCACCCTTCAAATCGAAGGTCCATGCCCGCCCTGTTCCCGCCTGGAAAAAGTGCTGGGCCATGGCGGTTATAACGCTATGCGAGGCCACGGTGGATGGTACGCCAGCGTTGTTTCCGGCGGGCAAATCAAGATTGGTGACGCCGTCCGACCTTAGGCAGGTGTGCTGAGGAGCTCCCCGATTTTCAAGGCGCGCATCGGGTTCCCATCGACCTTCAGCTTGCGCGTCATGAACGCCGTCGCTGGGTTTTGTTCGCCCATCGAGATCTCGTAAAAGACTTGTGCCTTCGCCGTCAGAGTGATGTCGGCGTCTTGATCGCTTTCGATCGCGCCGTTTTCGTCAACGTAGAATGTCGCGAACTCCGGCATCTCCAACCGGACACTTCCTTTGATACGATCTTTTGCCCGCGCGCTGATAACGTCGAGCATGGCTTTGGGTGTGAGTGTGAGTGTGGTCATAAAGGTCTCCTGTCGCGCCAGAGGGTCATGACAGGAGGGGGATGTCTACTATGACGTTGGGTCTCGACTAGTTCGCCGCCTTTGCCATCCGTTTCCGCTCGTGCGGATCGAGGTAGCGCTTGCGGAGGCGCACGGCATTGGGCGTGACCTCTACCAGCTCATCGTCGTCAATATAGGCGATCGCTTCTTCAAGGCTCATCCGTACCGGCGGCGTCAGGCGGACCGCTTCGTCGGAGCCAGATGCACGCACGTTGGTGAGTTTCTTGCCCTTGAGCGGGTTCACTTCCAGGTCATTTTCGCGGCTGTGTTCGCCGATGATCATGCCTTGGTAGACGTTTTCCTGAGCGCCGATGAACATCTTGCCGCGTTCTTCGAGGTTCCAAAGGGCGAAAGCGACGGAGGTGCCGTTCTCCATGGAGATCAAGACACCCTGACGGCGGCCTTCGATCTTGCCTTTATGCGGTGTTGAGCCGTGGAAGATGCGGTTCAAAACGCCGGAGCCACGTGTGTCGGTCAGGAATTCTCCGTGATAACCAATGAGCCCGCGCGATGGTACATGTGCCACAATACGGGTTTTGCCAGCGCCGCCAGGGCGCATTTCGACGAGATCGCCCTTGCGCGGGCCAGTAAGTTTTTCGACAACAACACCGGTGTACTCATCATCTACGTCGATGGTGACTTCTTCGACCGGCTCCATCCGCTGGCCGTTTTCCTCGGTGTAGATCACCTGAGGACGCGAAATGGACAGTTCGAACCCTTCACGACGCATGTTCTCAATCAGAACACCCATCTGAAGTTCTCCGCGGCCCGAGACCTCAAACGCATCCCCACCGGGCGTGTCTTCGATTTTGATCGCGACGTTGACTTCGGCTTCTTTCAACAGACGCTCGCGGATCACGCGGGATTGCACCTTCTTGCCATCGCGACCAGCAAGCGGGCTATCGTTGATCCCGAAGGTGACGGTGATCGTTGGCGGGTCAATCGGCTGGGCAGGGATTGGCTCTTCGATGCTGACGTCGCAAAGCGTGTCCGCAACGGTCGCTTTGGTCATCCCGGCGATTGTCACGATGTCGCCAGCTTCGGCTACGGCAATGGGCTGTTGCATCAGGCCGCGGAAGGCTAGGATTTTACTGGCGCGAAATTGTTCGATCCGATCCCCTTCGCGGCTGAGCGCTTTGATCGTATCGCCCGCCTTGAGCGTGCCGCTTTCCACGCGACCTGTCAGGATACGGCCAATGAACGGGTCTGCGGACAGCGTTGTCGCCAGCATGCGGAACGGTTCATTCCGCGCGGCGATCTGGGCAGGGGCAGGGACGTGATCAACGATCAAATCGAAGAGCGCGTCGAGGTTTTCCCGCGGGCCGTCGAGATCGGAGTCACACCAGCCGGAGCGTCCGGATGCGTACATGGCAGGGAAATCCAACTGGTCGTCGCTCGCATCAAGGTTGGCGAAGAGATCGAACACCTCATCCAGTGCTTTGTCAGGATCGCCATCTGGTTTGTCGACTTTGTTGACGACGACAATCGGACGCAGGCCAAGAGCCAGAGCTTTGGACGTTACAAACTTGGTCTGCGGCATCGCGCCTTCTGCTGCGTCGACCAACAGAACCACGCCGTCAACCATGGACAAGATCCGTTCAACTTCTCCACCAAAGTCCGCGTGCCCTGGCGTGTCGACGATGTTGATCCGCGTACCCTTCCACTCAACAGAGGTACATTTGGCAAGAATGGTAATCCCACGTTCGCGTTCGATGTCATTGCTGTCCATCGCGCGTTCGGTGATGGCTTCGTTGTCGCGATAAACGCCTGACTGTTTGAGCAGCTCATCAACGAGTGTCGTTTTGCCGTGGTCAACGTGCGCGATGATCGCGATATTGCGGATATCCATAAGATCGTGCCTTCAAAGGGAGGTTTGAGCGCGCGCATAGCCTGTGAGGCGCGCGATGGCTAGCCCTGAAATGTTGGCAGGCCGGCCCTTCGGGGAGAGTTTTTCGGCCAAGATGAGAGCGCTTTTGTGATCTTAACTGTCTTAGATCAAATTTATCGCGCGACGTATCGGTCTTTGCGGTGGTTCAGGCCAATGATGATGTTGGTAGCGACCGCGCCGATAAGCGACCAGAAGACCAGATCGATGGGTAGGATGAATACTGCGACGAGAAAGAGGCAAGCATCAAAAGCCAACTGCGTCCAGCCAGCTTGCCAACCTGTTTTGTCCTGAAGATAAAGAGCCATCACGCCGATCCCGCCGAGGGAGGCTCCATGCCGGAAAACGATCATCAGACCCAATCCGCTACAGGCGCCGGCAAGGAGCGCTGCTAGTGCGGTTGGAACGCTGTCAAGAACGATCAGGTCGGAAAACAGTTCTGACAACACTGAAAGCATCAGGACAACTGCAAAGCTTTTGATGGTGAACCTTGGGCCAAGTCTCAGCCACCCGAAAATGTAGAAAGGGAGATTGAGAACAAAGAACCAGACGCCAAATGAGGTTTCTGTCACATAGCTCAAAAGAACGCCCAACCCAGCGGTCTGGCCTGTTATTAATCCCGCAAAATTCAAAAATTGAATTCCGAGAGCGCACATCGACGTTCCGACAAGAAAGGCCAAGAGATCCTCATGCCATTTATGGTTTATCGATTTATGAGGTTCGGCCATTTACCGGCAATCTCGATTTAAGCAACGACACTTGGCAGAGGCAAACTGTCAAAGATTACATTGCCGCCTGCAGGTTCTCATCAATCTTCTCAAGGAACCCTTCGGTGGTTAGCCAACCCTGATCCGGCCCAACAAGCAATGCAAGGTCTTTGGTCATGTAGCCGCTCTCAACCGTGTTGATAATCACTTTCTCAAGTGTTTCCGCGAATGTTCGCAAGGCTTCGTTATCGTCAAGTTTGGCGCGGTGCTTTATCGCCCCGGTCCACGCGTAAATGGATGCGATTGAGTTGGTGGAGGTTGCTTCGCCGCGTTGATGTTGGCGATAGTGGCGGGTTACCGTCCCGTGCGCGGCTTCGGCTTCGACGACTTTTCCATCGGGTGTCATCAGTTGTGACGTCATGAGGCCAAGCGAGCCAAACCCTTGCGCGACGGTGTCCGATTGGACGTCGCCATCGTAGTTCTTACATGCCCAGACAAAACCACCAGACCATTTCATGGCAGAGGCGACCATGTCGTCGATCAAGCGATGTTGGTATTCGATACCAGCTTCGTCAAATTGCGCTTTGAATTCTTCTTGAAAGATTTGCTCAAAAATCAATAAGAACTGACCGTCGTATTGCTTGAGGATTGTGTTCTTAGTCGACAGGTAAACCGGCCAACCAAGACTAAGGCCATAGTTGAAAGACGCACGGGCGAAATCCTCGATGGATTTGTCGAGGTTGTACATGCCCATATAGACGCCGGAGGAGGGGGCGTCGTAGACTTCATGCTCGATCACGGTGCCGTCTTCGCCAACGAACTTCATGGTTAGTTTGCCAGGGCCAGGGAATTTCATATCCGTGGCTTTGTATTGATCGCCGAAAGCGTGGCGGCCGATCACGATGGGTTGTGTCCATCCGGGAACAAGGCGGGGCACGTTTTTACAGATAATTGGAGCACGGAATACGACACCACCTAGGATGTTACGAATTGTACCGTTGGGCGAACGCCACATCTCTTTCAGACCGAATTCCTCAACACGGGCTTCGTCTGGGGTGATCGTGGCACATTTCACCCCAACACCGATTTCCTTGATCTTTTCAGCAGCATCGATGGTGATTTGATCGTTGGTATCGTCACGCGCTTCGATGCCGAGATCGTAGTAGAGTAAGTCCACGTCGAGGTAAGGTAGGATCAGTTTCTTTTTGATGAAATCCCAGATGATGCGAGTCATCTCGTCTCCATCAAGTTCAACGATGGGGTTCTCAACCTTGATCTTTGACATGGTGTTCCCTCTTTAGATTTTGGCTACTGGAGGCGTATCGCAAATGTTGGAATAGGGGAAGTAAACCTTCGTAGCAGCACAGGCATTTTGTGGGAAAATGGGGGTGGCGAAGATGGTAGGCCCGGCAGGACTTGAACCCGCAACCAAAGCGTTATGAGCGCTCTGCTCTAACCAATTGAGCTACAGGCCCGCCACGCTGCGTGGGTAGCATAATCACCACGACCGTCAAGAGAAGAGCGAAGGGGATGCAGTGGCGCCTTTGCGCGGTTGCGAAGCGCCGTTTCATCCGCTAGGTCAGCCGCAATCGAGAGGGGATCGTCGATGACACAGAATGGGCTGACTTACGCGGACGCTGGCGTTGATATCGATGCCGGAAACACGCTTGTTGAGCGAATTAAGCCAGCGGCAAAGAAGACCGCACGTTCAGGCGTTATGGCCGGGCTTGGCGGTTTTGGGGCGCTTTTTGACCTGAAAGACGCTGGCTATTCCGATCCGATCCTTGTCGCAGCGACAGACGGTGTGGGGACAAAACTGCGCATCGCAATCGATACTGGAAATGTCGACACCATTGGGATCGATCTTGTCGCTATGTGCGTCAACGATCTGGTCTGTCAGGGTGCTGAGCCGTTGTTTTTTCTCGACTACTTCGCCACTGGCAAGCTCGATCTCGATGATGCCACGCGGATTATCGAGGGGATCGCTGCGGGCTGCGAGATGTCGGGCTGCGCGCTGATCGGCGGTGAAACCGCGGAGATGCCTGGGATGTATGAGGCTGGCGATTTCGATCTTGCCGGCTTCTCGGTTGGCGCGATGGAGCGGGGCGCGGATTTGCCGCGTAACGTTGCCGCGGGAGATGTCTTGCTGGGCTTGGGGTCCAATGGCGTTCATTCGAATGGCTATTCTCTTGTGCGCCATATCGTAGATGTCTCTGGTCTGAGTTGGAGCGACGACGCTCCTTTCACGGACGAAACACTTGGCGCAGCATTGTTGGCGCCCACACGTCTATACGTGAAGCAAGCTTTGGCCGCGATCCGGCGGGGCGGAGTGCATGGGTTGGCTCACATTACCGGTGGTGGCTTGACGGAAAATTTGCCACGCGTTTTGCCTGAGGGATGCGGCGCATCGATTAAGTTGGATGCATGGTACTTGCCGCCGGTGTTCAAGTGGTTGGCTCAGGTTGGTGGTATGGCAGAAGCTGAGATGCTGAAAACGTTCAATGCGGGGATCGGTATGGTGCTGGTTGTTGAGGCGGCGAAGGCGGATGACCTGACCGAACTGCTGACCGAAATGGGCGAAGCAGTTTATCGCATCGGTGAAGTCACCTCAGAACCAAACATGACCTATTCCGGCACTCTGCTATGACCAAACGCGTTGCCATCCTTATCTCGGGTGGTGGGTCCAACATGGTGACACTCGTCAAGGCGATGCGGGCAGGGGGATATGGCGAGCCGGTTCTGGTTGGGTCGAACAGACCGGATGCGGGTGGTTTGAACAAGGCAGCGGAGCTAGGTGTTCCGACCGTTAGCATCGATCATAAAGCCTTTGGCAAAGATAGACGCACTTTCGAGGATACGCTGCACGCGGCACTTATGGACGCTGCTCCAGATGTGATCTGTCTCGCGGGTTTCATGCGCGTATTGTCTGGTGATTTCATTACGCCTTGGGAAGGGCGGATGCTCAACATTCATCCGTCTCTCTTGCCCAAATACAAGGGCCTAGACACCCACCAGCGGGCTTTAGATGCGGGCGATAACGAACATGGCTGCACGGTCCACGAAGTGACCGCCAAGCTGGATGACGGCCCGATTTTGGGGCAGGCGATAGTATCGGTTCGAGCAGGTGACTCAGCTGACGATCTCGCGGCGCGCGTTTTGGAACAAGAACACAAACTCTACCCAGCAGCCCTAGAGCGGTTTTTGAGCAAAAACGCAAAGACAGTGACAATTGACGCACGCGACCGTTCTTGATCCATAAACTATGGGCAGACGCGCTTTTCATTGGCTTTGCCCTAGCTTATCAAAAGTGAAAGAGAAAAAGCTGAAAAGGCCGCACAGGGTTTTATGAAAATCATTACAACGACCGAAGCGTTGCAAGAGTTCTGTAACGAGGCTGCAAGGCGCCCCTACGTCACGGTGGATACAGAGTTCCTGCGGGAGCGGACCTACTACTCCAAGCTGTGTCTGGTTCAACTGGCCTATAAGGACGACGACTCTCAAGACGCTGTTTTGGTTGACCCATTGGTGAAGGGCCTGTCATTGGAACCGCTTTACGAGCTGTTCAAAGACGTGGGTGTGGTCAAAGTTTTTCATGCTGCGCGACAAGATTTAGAGATTTTCTTTGTTGATGCCGGCCTCATTCCGACGCCTCTTTTCGACACACAGGTCGCGGCAATGGTCTGCGGATTTGGTGATCAGGTCGGGTACGAAACCCTGGTGCGCAAAATAGCGCAGTCTTCATTGGATAAGTCGTCCCGCTTTACAGATTGGTCACGCCGGCCGCTTTCCGATGCGCAACAAAAATACGCCCTCGCTGACGTGACACATCTTCGGGATATCTATGAATTCTTGTCTGAGAAATTGGATAAGTCTGGCCGGAAGAAATGGGTCGCGGAAGAAATGGCCGTTTTGAACGACCCAGCGACCTATCAGGTTGATCCTGATGAGGCGTGGAAAAGGGTGAAGACTCGCACTAATTCGGGCCGTTTCCTTGCTGTTGTGCGTGAACTAGCGCGGTTCAGAGAAACCTATGCGCAATCCAATAACGTGCCGCGGAATCGGGTCTTCAAAGACGATGCATTGGTGGAATTGGCATCGACCAAGCCTGAGAACGAAAAGGACCTCAGCCGATCTCGATTGCTTCTTCGCGAAGCCAGAAAAGGGCCGATTGCCGACGGTATTATGGAGGCGGTGAAGGCTGGGTTGAATGTACCGAACGACGCGCTGCCGAAACCAGACCGTAGCCGCGAGAAATTGCAGGTGAACCCGGCTATCGCAGACATGCTCCGCGTGCTTTTGAAAGCTAAGGCGGAGCAGGAGGGCGTCGCTCAGAAACTGATTGCCTCGTCTCAAGACCTTGATGTTTTGGCGGCTGGCGGTCGCGATATTCCGGCGCTCAAAGGGTGGCGTGGAGAAGTCTTTGGCAAATCAGCCATTGAGCTGTGCGAGGGCCGTGTCGGCCTTGCCGTTGACGGGTTGAAAGTTGTGACTGTCGCGCGTTAACGCCGCGAAATGCGCGAGTTTTGAGATCCCTGCACCTGAATTGACCGGATTTGCGACAGCAACTGATTGTCGACCAGATATGCCGCCGTGATCTGGCGCGGCTCTCTTTGCGCGGTTGTCGCTGTTGCTGGTGTCTGAACGCGGAATGCGAGGTTTAGAACGCCGTTCTCGATGGATGTCGGAACCAATTCAGCGTTGAATTGAGATGGCGCCGTCGTCGTACCTGTCGCGCGCACGATGGCTCCGTCAGGTGTGCGGTCGACAGAAAGATCGACGACAGAACCTATCAGAGTACGGGCATCAATTACGCGATCACCAGCGTTCTCTGGCACCAATGGCCTGAGAACTACCGTTCCGTCTTCATTTGCGACAGTCTCTGATCCGCCAAACCAATTGAGGGGGTTGAACCAAGATTGGGAGATTTGGGAACACCCTGCGACCGCCAAAGATGCAGCTAAAACCATCGGCAATACTGGACGCATCGCAAACCCCTTCATCGTTCATTGCAAAATGGGTAGCCCAAGTGGGGCGCTATGAAAAGCCACGACTGGACCTTTCTGGTTTTGCGTCCTAGATCAAACGAACGAAATGATGGAGCAGACCCATGGCGACAGCCGCTTTCGAAGAAATCGCGGAAGACTTTGAATTCCTTGATGACTGGGAAGATCGCTATCGTCATGTCATCGACATGGGCAAGGCGATGGAACCCTTGGATGATGCTTTGAAAGTCTCGGTCACGAAAGTTGATGGATGTGCATCGCAGGTCTGGCTGCACCCAACGATTGAGAATGGCGTCTTCTCGTTCAAAGGGGACAGCGACGCGATGATCGTACGTGGTTTGATTGCAGTATTGGGCGCACTTTATAACGGCGTACCGACAGCCGAGATCGGAGGCATTGATGCCCATGCAGAGCTTGGCCGGTTGGGACTGAACGATCACTTATCTGCACAAAGATCGAACGGCCTGCGCGCGATGATTGAGCGGATCAGGCAGGTTGCCAGCGCTTAGAGGGTTTTGAGCGTTGTTTCGAGATCGCCATATCCGGTGTAGCGATACTCATAGGTAAGGCCCATTTTTTCCGCATAGCTTTCGGCCAATTTCTGAAGGTCTGGATCGTCCAATTGCGCCTGATAGACCAGTTTTTCGTAGTTCCCAAAGTACATATCGCGCAATTCCGGGTGGCGATCGAGGCCCAGTGGCTTCCAAACAAACGCGTTGAACTGGCGAACAAGAAAATCCGTTAGATAGAAAGCGGTCAGTTCATCGCGTGCTTCAAAAGCGTCGTTGCCTTCGAAAAAGCTATAGCAATGCGGGCCTTTGACCATGCCGACCCCGAGTTCCTGACAGGCCGCTTCAAGAAGGCCGCCTGTGCCGCAATCTGCGTAAACAACAAAGATGGAGTCGTAGTCGTCATTGTATTTTGTCACGGCCTCTTTGATGGCGGGCACAATGCGCTCCGGATGATTGTGGTAGATCGCGGGCAGGCACTGAAGATCGAGATGGGACAATCTGTTCTGCTGCTGCACCGCGATGATCTCACGCGCCAAAGCTCCGCAAGCCAATAGCAGCACACGACCGTCGCCAGTTGCGTCGAGTCCTTGTGTAGTCAGTTCTTCATCGCTTGCTTGCATAATGGCTGGATCGCCGATCTAGGACTACGTTCTAATCCTTAGCTTGATCGTTTTCTGTGGTTTCATGGCGCTTGGAAGCGACTCGTAACAGCAAAGAACCGGCCAAGGCCAATGCACTGAGCACAGTCAGACCGAGGATTGGGCTAACTGATACCGGCGATACGAGGCTTGTCGCGACCCATACCGTGAAGGCAGCGGCGCTGATCACATTGACAAGGATTAAGAACAGTACGTTTAGCGGCATAAGGCATCTCCTGTGTCCTACAGATAGGTGCTCCTTTCATTTGATTCTAGCTAAGAAAACTAAGCGCCCCGGCAGCAATTGCGGGAGAAATCAAGCCTAGGAAAGTCTTGGCATGTTTTAAGAGTGAATCGTCGAGTAGCTCATGAAACCCCCCGCCCCGATGGGCCGCATTGATTATTGCAGAGAATTTCTCCTGGTTCGCACCCATTTCGCCTTCGCGGAGATGCCAAAGTTGATCGATGTGTTTTTGTTTTTCGGTTTTCTTCTTAGGTGCAGCTGGCGGATCCAAGAGAACAAAACCATCCTTATTCCCTTTGATCTGCAGTTTTGGCGATGGTTTTGGGCTGGAAACAAATGGCGCCAAACCACTGGTGGGAACTGTATAGACCAGCATCAAAACCAACGTGAATCCGGTGCCAATGGCAATTAACCATCCTTCGGATAGGTCAGCGAGGGCGGTTCTTAAGTCATCGGTCGCATTCAAGTCGGCGCTTAGGGAAGACACTACCAGACCGACGTAGATGATGAATAAAATATAGCCGATACCCAGAACGCGGGAAAGCAGTGCAACGAGTTGAGTAGAGGTCGCGGCGGTCAGTCCATTGTCGAGGTAAGGGGGGACTGGAACCTTGGCAGGCCAGGTCGCAGTTGTTTGGGCCTGATTAGAAACAACAATTTTTGGTGGGTTTGGATCATCGCCGAGACCGAATAAAGCAATGTCGATCAATCCTTTTAGGTCGAAATGTTCTGATAGGTTCTCCTTAAGCGTTTTCACATGCAACGCGATTTCTGCCGCATCTGGATAGTTGTGTCTGTATGCTGCGACACCAAATGACGTCACAAACGTGAGCGCCGTGATTTGAGCGGCGGTGAGTGAAAAGATCACAAGACCGTATGCCTCATGTGGCAATTCGAGGATGCTTGGCAAATCGAGAATGCGATGGAAGCCGATCATAAACACAGCAAATGTTAATATCGACAGTTGAATCGAAATGTTTAGCGGGTAACGAATCCTAGAAAGTCTGTGACCGACAGGAAAGAGATTTTGCCAGTGCCGTCGGACGATCCGCACTTGATAGATCCAAATCATCATAAGGATAACGTTGGTAAAGATACCTGACGCGACCAAAATATACTCACCACGCTGTGCTGCGTGAATACGAGCAATTTCCGCCTTTTCCGCGTCGCTAAGTGACGTTTCTAGCTCTTCCAAATTTGTGTTCTACGGACAGCAATAGAGCAGGCGAAAGCCCAGTTTCTATTTGCTCTTGAGCGGCCAAAATTTTCGCCTCTATTTCAGCAATTTTGTTATCTGTTTGACTTGATCGTAATTCTTCAATTTGTGCGTTTTCTTCTAACCGTTCATCGACAAACCAGAAAATGAAAGCCGTGAAGATCCAAGGGAGAATAGCGAAGCAGGCCCATCCCAAACAGTGCAATAGGAGCGACGATTCGGAGAGGCGTTCTTTGCGCGTGATGGATGATTTGTAACTGGTGACAAATTTCTTGGCACGAGCCGTGTCGGCGACGTCCAAGGTAATGACTTTGGGAGGCAACGACATAAAAAAACCTCAAATAGGGTAATGAGGCCGCAATCTTCGTATTCTGTCAATAAAAAAGGGCGGCTGCGCCGCCCGATTTCACATTCCTAAGTCGCCAGTATTACATCTGGTTGTGCTTGCGAGCGACGAACTCTTTTGCCGTTTCAACAGCAACGGCAGCGTCGCGGCAATATGCGTCTGCACCAATCGCCTTGCCAAATTCTTCGTTCAATGGCGCACCACCAACGAGGACGATGTAGTCGTCGCGCAAGCCTTTTTCGACCATCGTGTCGATCACAACCTTCATGTAGGGCATCGTCGTTGTGAGGAGTGCAGACATCCCAAGAATGTCAGGCTGCTCGTTCTCGAGCGCTTCCATATAGTTTTCGACGGGGTTGTTGATACCAAGGTCAACAACTTCGAAGCCAGCACCTTCCATCATCATGGAGACAAGGTTCTTTCCGATGTCGTGAATGTCACCTTTTACTGTCCCGATTACCATCTTACCCACGCGAGGCGCGCCTGTTTCGGCCAAGAGCGGCTTCAGGATCGCCATGCCGCCTTTCATAGCGTTTGCGGCCAACAGAACCTCTGGAACAAAGAGAATACCGTCGCGGAAATCGTTGCCAACGATGGTCATCCCACCGACCAAAGCTTCGGTCAGAATGCGGTATGGTGCCCAGTCGCGTTCAAGAAGGATATTAACGCCTTCTTCGATTTCTTCCTTCATGCCGTCATACAGATCGTCAAACATCTGCGCGACGAGGTCTTCGTCATTCAGTTCTGACAGGATGATGTCGTCTTCTTCATCAGACATGGGTCGCTCCTTTGGCGGCACTGCGTGCGTGTAACTCTAGGATTCTTATTGCTTTGTTGCGGCGAATGTCACGCGACAATTTGCGACAATTGTGGAAACGTCACCGACCCATGATTGTCGATGTTCTTATTTTATTCTAAATTCAGTATATGAACGCATGCAATTCAAAAGATCGCCATACAATTAAGGGTCGGGGGACCCGCTCGAATCCTGCTGTCCGGTTTGATCAACATAGAACCGAGGCGTTCGATGATGGCTGGGATCTAGAAGAGGATTTACCGACCTTGCGGACTGAGGTCTCGATCGAGCGTCCTCGGAAAGTCATCACCCGGAATACGTCGCCCGACTTATCTTTCGACCGGTCCCTGAACCCATATCGTGGATGCGAACATGGCTGCGTCTATTGCTATGCGCGGCCAAGTCATGCGTACCTTGGCATGTCACCTGGGTTGGATTTTGAAACGAAATTGATCGCGCGACCGGATATGCCGGCTTTGCTGGAAAAAGAGCTGCGTCATCCGTCCTATGTGCCGAAGACCGTCGCCATCGGAACCAACACAGATCCTTACCAACCCATCGAGCGCGATCAACAAATTATGCGTGGGGTCCTTCAGGTGCTATGCGATTTTGATCATCCGGTCGGTGTCGTCACCAAAGGAGCTCTGATCACGCGCGACATTGATATTCTAGCGCCAATGGCCAAAAAAGGGCTGGTGCGTGTGGGGATTTCGATTGCGACGCTTGACGATAAGACGGGCAGGGCGATGGAACCCCGCGTGCCTTCGGCCAAGACAAAACTGCGTGCGATCAAGCAGTTATCGGATGCGGGCATCCCTGTTCGAATTATGGTCTCGCCGATTGTTCCGGCGCTGACCGATCATGAGCTTGAAACCATTTTAGAGGCCACCGCCAACGCGGGTGCGGTGGCTGCATCGTCGATCGTTTTGCGTTTACCGCTTGAAGTGTCGGTTTTGTTTAAGGACTGGTTAGCCGAACATTTTCCTGATCGCGCGGAGCGCGTGTTGGGTCGTGTTCGGGAACTGCATGGTGGGAAGGATTACGACCCAACCTTCGGTAAGCGCATGACAGGCCAAGGAAAATGGGCTGAACTCATTCAGCAGCGTTTCAAGCTAAAAACGCGTCAGTTGGGGTTAGATCGTACGTTACCACAGCTTCGCACGGACTTGTTCCAGGTCCCTTTGAAATCGGGGGATCAGCTGAGCTTGTTTTGATTTAGGAAGCGCTCATTCGGGCACGAACCGCCTCTAGACGTTCCAGCAAGGGCAGGATGGCGTCTGCGTTGCCTTTGACCACAGTTGCATCCAGCTTTCCAGACGCATCAAACCAACGTGGCGGCATATCTGAGGGCATCTCTGCAGGGGTAAGTGCGTCAAGATCGATTGATGGTTCGGGTGCAGGGTCGGACACCACCTTCAGCGGAGTAACTGCACTTTCTATTGCTTCCGCGACCTCAGGTTCCGGCGCCGGTGCTGGGGACTCAACAATCGGTGTGGCGCCCGTATCGGCTTCTTCGGTTGGGATTGGAGGGCCAACCAACGAAGCTACGTGTTTTACGCCGTTTTCGCGAAGCAGCTTCTGTGCGCCTTTGATCGTAAGGCCTTGTTCATGCAGGAGGTGTTTGATCCCGGCCAACAGTGCGATGTCATCAGGTCGATAATAGCGCCTGCCACCTGCGCGTTTTACGGGCTTAATCTGGCTGAACTTACTTTCCCAAAACCGCAACACATGGGCAGGGGTGTGAAGCGCCTCTGCGACTTCGGAAATTGTTCGGAACGCGTCTGGGGCCTTTGCCAAAGCAGATCTCCCTTAGCTTTTGTTGCCCGCAGCCACTTTATCTTTCATCAAGTGCGAAGGGCGGAAGGTCAGAACGCGCCGCGGGTGGATCGGCACTTCTTCACCTGTTTTGGGGTTGCGACCAACACGGGCCGCCTTATCGCGGATAGAAAAGGTGCCAAAGGAGGAGATTTTGACCGACTCGCCGCGCACGAGCGCGTCTGAAACATGGTCCAAAACACTCTCTACCAAATCAGCGCTTTCGTTACGGGACAATCCGACCTGAGAGTGAACGGCGTCTGCTAAATCCATACGTGTCAAAGTCTTATCGGACATTTTTCCCCCCAAATTTTCATGAACCATAGGGCGAAGGGAAAATGAGAGTCAATAAAAACCACAGCTTAGCCGCGTGTATGAAGTGTTTCGCTCTACCAGCGAATAACGGCGGAGCCCCATGCAAGCCCGCCGCCAATCGCTTCTGTGACGATGACGTCGCCTTCTTTGATCTGACCGGTTTCGACACCGACAGACAAAGCGAGTGGGATCGAAGCCGCTGACGTATTGCCATGATCTTGAACGGTGACAACGACGCGATCCATGCCCACACCGAGTTTTTTGGCCGTAGATTGGATGATACGGATATTCGCTTGATGCGGGACGACCCAGTTCACATCATCTGCCGTCAGCCCAACTTTGTCCAAAGCTGTGTGGGCCGTTTGGGCGAGTTTTTCCACAGCATGGCGGAAGACTTCCTTGCCTTGCATTTTAAGGACGCCAGTAGTCTGGGTGGACACACCGCCATCGACATAAAGGATGTCCTTATAGCGTCCATCTGAGTTGAGGTCGGTGGAGAGAATCCCTCGATCGTCAGAAGTTCCGTTGCCGTCGTGCGCTTCTAGTACCAATGCTCCGGCACCGTCGCCGAACAACACGCATGTCGAACGGTCTGTCCAATCCATAATGCGGCTGAACGTTTCCGCACCAATCACAAGTGCACGTTCCGCCTGACCAGATACGATCAAGGCATTGGCGTTGGCGAGCGCATAGGCAAAACCCGCACAAACGGCTTGGACGTCGAATGCAAAGCCCTTTGTGTTGCCCAATTCATTTTGGATCATCGTGGCACAGGATGGGAACGTCAGGTCCGCTGTTGAGGTCGCGACGACAATAGCGTCTATGTCATTCGCGTCCAAACCTGCATGCTTAAGGGCATTGCGCGCGGCGGCTGCTCCCAAGTTTGAGGTGGTTTCGCCAGGGGCTGCGAAGTGACGGCGCTCAATGCCTGAGCGCGATTTGATCCATTCGTCTGTGGTATCGAGTGTCTTTTCGAATTCCGAATTTGACACTACCCGTTCGGGAAGGTAGTGTCCAACCCCTTTTACCACTGCACGAAGTGTCATTCAGTCTATTTTCCTGCTTCGGCGGCCTTTGCGGCTTCACCTTCTTGGATCGCATCTTGTGCGAGTGACGCAGCGGAAGCAACCCGTGCCGCCAATTTGTTAGAGAAACCAGATTGGGCCAGCCGATACGCCAACTGAAGAGCAGCGGAAATACCAGTTGCGTCGGCACCACCGTGACTCTTAACGACAGTTTTGTTCAGGCCGAGGAAAACACCGCCATTTACGCTGCGCGGATCAATTCTTTTGCGAAGACGGTCGAGTGATCCACGAGCTAGCACCGCACCAAACATCGATACAGGGTTGCGCATTAAGGCAGAGCGCAAGAATTCAGAAATCAACGTCGCCGTGCCTTCACCAGTTTTGAGAGCGACATTGCCGGTAAACCCATCCGTGACGATTACGTCGATCTTGTCAGACGGCATGTCGCCGCCTTCGACGAAACCGACATAATCGAACTCGCCACGATCTGCCGAGCGCCCAATCAAATCATGGGCAACCTTAAGCTCTGCACGACCTTTGTGTTCTTCGACACCCACGTTCAGAAGGCCGATCCGCGGACGTTCCAAATCAAAGGCATTACGCGCATAGGACGCGCCCATCAACGCATATGTCAGCAAATCGTCTTGGTCCGCACGGATATCAGCGCCAGCGTCGAGCATAACATTGAAGCCTTGCTTGTTTCGAGATGGCCACAAACACGCGATAGCAGGGCGGTTGACACCTTCCGCCTTGCGCAAGCGCATCATTGAGATCGCCATCAAGCCGCCGGTATTGCCACAAGAAACACAGACACCAGCTTCCTCATTGCGAACCGCTTCGACGGCCGACCACATCGACGTCTTCTTGCCGTGACGCAGAACATTGCTTGGCTTGTCAGTCATCTGCACGACGTCTTCAGCGTGTTGGATTTTCACCCGATCGCTGATGCCTCGACGCTCTAACAGCTTTCGCAACTCATCTTCGGGTCCATGAAGAATCGCGCGAGCCTGAGGGAAATTTCGTAGAAACATCGAAAGGCCTGCAACCACCGTTGCAGGCCCTTTGTCTCCGCCCATTGCGTCGACTGAAATCACGTGTGATGCGTCCGGTGCCGTTGGAGCCGTGTCCGTTTGGCTGGGCGTCATTCTACCTTGCCCTTCGCAGCTTATGCCGCGTCTTCGTCAAGGTCGATGTCGTCTGTCATCGCAACAATTTCGCGGGATGCGTAGTGGCCGCAAGATGGGCAAACGTGGTGTGGGCGCTTCAGCTCGCCGCAGTTTTCGCATTCCTGCGGGTTCGCGGCAACAAGCGCATCATGTGCGCGGCGGTTGTTGCGGCGCGACTTGGAGACTTTATTCTGCTGGACAGCCATGTCTCAACCTTCGTCTAATTGGGGGGCGTTTCGCCCAGTTTTCATTCGTTCTGACGGGCACCTAAGGCATTGCGCGGGCCCTGTCGAGGGGTATCTCAAAGAGGCCGCGAACATACTGCGATTCTTTTTTATGGCAAGGCCTTTGTGACCGCCTCGTAAAGGTTACGTGTCGGTCTTCTTTTCAAGGGCATCTTTCAACGCACCGAGGCCCGCAAATGGCTTTGCTTCGTCGTCTGTTATGGCCGAAACGCCCGGTTCTGCAAATATCGCTTCGCCGAGTTCCGCATCCTCTTTCCGTGGGAATTGCGGCAAAGCTAGAGACAAGGCTTCGATCAGGACGTCCATAACTTCAATTTCAGAAGGCAGTTCGTCGACTGAGTCGTCTTCTGGCATCTCAATTTCGGTACCCTCCAACTCCGGCAACTCTGCGACGTAGAGACGGCGAACATTTTCGTCCAATCTTGTTGTCACTGGATCAAGCGTAACAACACAGGGCTGAACAACGGTTGCGCCAAGTTCCCCTGACAATTCCCAATCGCGTCCACCAACGGCTTGTACCTGACCTGAGAACCGCAGTTTCTTTATCCCACTGATCCCGAGTTCGTCAGCAATGCCTGCGCGTTGCTTGGCGTCAAACTCCAAAAGAAACGCGGTCGGCTTTTTTGTCGGCAAATCCGCGACGCGCAGGAGGTGGCTTAGTCGTTCAGGCACCAGACGTTCCATTCTTGAACAAAGGGGGTGGCTTGATGTAGACCTCGTTAAAAGGCGCGCGACGCCAAAGCAAGAGGGCAGGTAGGTGATGAATAAGCTGCGGTCGATGCGGATGCTTCAACGAACGATGCTTGTTGCGACACTTGCCTTGGCCATTGGCTGTACACCCCTTATCCGAAACCACGGGTATATCCCGCCCGATGAAGATCTGACGCGCATCGTCGTTGGTCAGGATACCCGCGAAAGCGTTCGTGCACTGGTAGGGCCACCTTCCGCAGACGGTGTTCAGCGCGGCGGTGACTACTACTATGTTCAAAGCACGTTCAGAACACTCGGCTTCTTTGCCCCCGAAGAGATCGAGCGGCAGGTCTTGGCCATTCGTTTCAATGAATCCGGCGTAGTGACCAATATTGAACGTTATGGCCTAGAGGAAGGCCAAGTGGTTGTTCTATTCCGCCGTGTGACGGATACCGGTGTTCAAGACACCACGTTTATTCGCCAACTGCTTCAAAGCATCGGTCGGATCGATCCGGGGCAATTCCTCGGGTCTGACAGCTAAGCAGGATAGTTGGCTGCCACAAGCCAAACAGCTAGAACGGCCTCAATCGCGAAGTAGATAAACGCCTTTGCGAAGGGTGGTTTGTCCAACACTAGAGACAGGAGCCTCCCCGCTGCTGCGCCTACGTAGGCGACACCCAGCATGAAATAGGATTCGGGCGTGCCGAGAAGCAGGCAAGCAATGCCTGTGACAACGAAGAGGCCGCCAACCGACGCGCGTATCTCGCTGAGCCCCATCGTATTGCCATCAGTTTGAAGGTAGAGCGCCCCCATAGTGAAACGGGGGGCAAGAAAGCCAAAGCTACCAAAGATAATGGTGAGCACTGCTGCGATGATATTCAGAATGTCGATCATAATGTCCTCTTTTAGGGACTCTTACGATGAAACCCCAGATTTGGACGCACTTTGTTTTGCCCGAGCATCAAAAACACTCTGCGCCAATTCATTGGTATAGGCGGCAAGCTCTTCCAGATGACGATCCGTCGCTTCTGCGTCTTGCGCTTCTATGGCGTCTGCGATGGCCGTGTGAAGGGCTACAATTCGCTCCCGAGATCTCGCCGTGAAGGTGATCATGTTCATTAGAGGCTGCATGGCTTCGACGGCGCCCGCAAGTTGATAAGACAAAACTGGATTGTCAGCCGCGTCGACCAAGGCACGATGAAACGCGACGTCTGATGCACAAAAGGATTCGTCTGACAGTCCGGGTTGCGCCTGTCTATGCGCCTCTGCACGCATGGTGGCGAGGTGGTCCGCCGTTCTGCGTTTGGTCGATAGCGGTGCGCAAGCCCGTTCAAGAGCATACCTCGCTTCGCAGGCGGTCTGAAAGCTGACGGCGTTCATTGAGAGCAACAACGTCGAAGTAGTGATCTGTTGGCCATAGGCATCCGGATAGGTCAGCTTGTTGACGAAGGCGCCGCCCGTCGCACCGCGTTGCGTTCGAATGAGCGATTGCGCACCGAGACGTTTGAGCGCTTCTCTAACGGTTGGACGCGAGACGCCGAATTGATCGGATAGTTCCGACTCAGAGGGCAGTCTTTCATCGACGCGAAGATCGCCCGAAATGATCGCATCTCGGATTGCTCCGGCGATCTGGGCTGACAAATCAGCATTGCTGTCTGGATCGATTTTCATTTGTCAGACATTTAATTGTCTGACATATGATTTGGCAAGTGCTGAGTCGCCCATTGGGAGGTGTCGTGTCTCATATCATCCGGTCATCACTTTGGCTGACGTTCTTCGCTGCGATCCTCGCCGCGTGGTGGGTTATGTACATGATGAGTGTCGATATGGACCTGGATTGGATCGGTCGTCCTGGTCCAATGGGTGAGGCCATGCGCCAAATGGACCCTCGGATGCCGATGTATATGCCAATGGCGAACTTCGGGCCTCTTTTCGCGATGTGGGCCATTATGATGGCAGCGATGATGCTGCCGACCATGGTGCCGACGCTGCGCGCCTATGAAGACCTGATGGTCAGCGCAAATGGGACGCGGGCTGGATGGGCTGGCGTTTTGCTGGGGTATTTCATCGTTTGGGTTGCCTTTGCTGCATTGATTGCGGGCGTGCAGTTGGCTTTGCTGTTCGGCGGTTGGATCGACATGCTGGGGATCGCGACGAACGTTTGGCTATCCGTCATCCTGCTGATCGCTGTTGGGCTTTTTCAATTCACGAAAGCAAAAGAAGTCTGCCATGGCGTGTGTCACAGTCCGACGACATATTTCCTGACGCGTTGGCGGACAGGTTTTTCAGGCGGACTGCGGATGGGTCTTGGTCTGGGAGCCTTTTGCGTCGGCTGTTGCTGGGGCTTTATGGCGCTTGGATTTGTGGGCGGCGTGATGAGCTTACTTTGGATGGGCGCTGCTACGTTTTTTATGGTTTTGGAAAAATTACCCCAAATCGGGCATCGTGTGACGAAGCCCTTGGGCGTTGGATTGATCCTTGGCGGGATCGGACTGGCCGTTTGGTCACTTTAGGAAAGGTCGGGATATGGCTGAAAAGACACGGAAACCGGGCGACAAGCTGAAAATCTCTCAGCGGATAGATCAGCGTATGGAAAACAATCCATTGCGTCGAAAAAAACGCCCTACAGAGTGGAAGATCAAAGGGGAGCTGTTTCTGAATTGCTCTTGTACAGTCTTCTGTCCTTGTGTGGTGTCGCTTGGCGCGCATCCTCCGACCGAGGGGCATTGCCACGCCTGGATGGCAATTGCGATCGATGAGGGGCATTTTGAGGGCGAAGACCTCGGCGGCCTGAATGTTGGCCTACTGGTCGATATCCCGGGGCGCATGGCAGAAGGTAACTGGAAAGTTGCGGCCTACGTTGATGAACGCGCGACCCAAAAGGCCTACAACGGCATTCTCAAGATCTTCAGCGGTGAGGCCGGTGGCACAACCGGCCTGTTCACCATGTTAGTAAGCGAAATCATCGGCGCCGAGCGCGAAAAAGTCGAGATCGTGCGCGACGGCAATAAGCGCGGCATCTACATCGGTCGCAAGATCCAAGGTGAGATTGAAACGGTTTCGGGCCTAAGCGCTGATCACCCAGTGATGATCACCAATTCGAAATACTGGATGGGTCCAGATATCATCGCGGCCCGCGGTCTGAAATCTCGTGTGCGCGACTATGGTCGTGTTTGGGACTTTGGCGGTAAATCTGCCGAGATCTGCCCGATCGAATGGCAAGGCCCTAACCCTTAGGCCCGTTTCAGGAGTACCGACAATGGCGATGATCTCACAGTCCCGCCGCCTTCGCAGGACGCCGTTCTCAGATGGTGTCGAAGCTGCAGGTGTCAAAGCCTATACGGTTTATAACCGCATGCTCCTTCCGACGGTTTTTCGTTCACCGGTGGAGGATTATCGCCATCTCAAGACCGCAGTGCAGGTCTGGGATGTGGCTGTTGAGCGGCAGGTCGAATTGCGCGGGCCCGACGCGTCTCGATTGATGCAGATGCTGACGCCGCGCGACTTGCGTGGGATGATGCCGGGTCAATGCTACTACGTGCCGATGGTGGATGAGACCGGGGGAATGTTGAATGATCCGGTTGCATTGAAGCTAAGCGAAGACCGGTGGTGGGTGTCCATCGCTGACAGTGACTTGCTGCTTTGGATCAAAGGTCTGGCCTATGGCTATCGCCTAGATGTCCTCATTGATGAGCCAGACGTGTCCCCTTTGGCGGTCCAAGGGCCGCTAGCGGACGACCTTATGGAACGCGTCTTCGGCGACGGCGTTCGGTCGATCAAATTCTTCCGGTTTGGTTGGTTTGATTTTAACGGCCATAGCTTTGTCGTTGCGCGGTCCGGCTATTCAAAACAGGGCGGGTTTGAGATCTATGTCGAAGGGACACAGAACGGTATGCCCCTTTGGAACGCGCTCATGGAGGCGGGCAAAGACCTCGACGTCTACGCTGGCTGCCCGAACTTGATCGAACGCATCGAGGGTGGGCTGCTTTCTTACGGCAACGACATGACACGAGAGAACACACCGCATGAATGTGGGTTAGGCCGGTTTTGTTCCACGCAAACCGCAATTGGCTGCGTGGGGCGCGATGCGCTCTTGCGGGTTTCAAAAGAGGGACCGGTGAAAGAAATTCGGGCCATCCGGATCGAGGGCGAGCTACCGTCTTGTGATCGAGTCTGGCCTCTGATGGACGGAGACAATCAGGTCGGGCAGGTGACGTCCGCTGCCTATTCGCCGGATTTCGAAACCAATGTCGCCATCGGCATGGTACGCATGACCCATTGGGACCCAGCGACAGATTTGGATGTGATTACACCGGCGGGGATTTTCCCCGCTATCGTGAATGAGACGTTTTGGATTTAGGATAGCGCTCTGGTCTTGAGGCCGATGAGCGATCACTCGAAGGAGAAGATGATGTTTAACGCATTGGTGGTAGAAAAAGACGACGAAGGCAAAACATCTGCTGCGGTACAGCAGATCAGCGAAGACCAACTGCCAGAAGGTGACGTGGTTGTCGCCGTCGATTATTCGACTGTGAACTATAAAGACGGTCTTTGCATTGGACCGGGTGGTGGCTTGGTTCGGAACTACCCGCATGTGCCGGGAATCGACTTGGCAGGCACGGTCGAAAGCTCTTCTGATGATCGCTACAAGGCTGGTGACAAAGTTGTCCTGACTGGTTGGCGCGTTGGTGAAGTGCATTGGGGCGGATATGCGCAAAAAGCGCGGGTCAAAGCGGATTGGTTAGTCCCGCTACCCGATGGTTTGGACACGCGACAAGCGATGGCGGTCGGAACTGCGGGCTTTACCGCAATGCTTGCAGTCATGGCGCTGGAGGATCACGGCATCAAAGATGGCCCAGTCCTAGTGACGGGTGCCGCAGGTGGCGTTGGTTCGGTCGCGACAGCGATCCTCGCCAAGCTGGGTCATGAGGTTGCTGCGGTGACGGGGCGTCCTGAGACTTCTGACTACCTGACTGGCCTTGGCGCGACGCAAATCGTTGCACGGGAAGAGTTGAACGAAACAACCAAGCGCCCGCTTGAAGCCGAAACATGGGGCGGTTGTGTTGATGCTGTCGGTGGCGACATGCTGGCGCGTGTCTTGGGCCAGATGAAATACGGTGCGTCCGTGTCTGCCGTAGGTCTTGCTGGTGGCGCTGGTCTACCAGCCACGGTCATTCCGTTTCTGCTACGTGGGGTCAACTTGCTTGGCATTGATTCTGTCATGCAACCCTTCGAAAACCGTCAACGCGCATGGCAGAGGATCGCTTCAGACCTGCCAATGGATAAGCTGGACGCGATGATTGAACCGGCTGTTTTGTCTGATCTGCCAAAGCTCGGCAAAGATATCTTGAAAGGCCAGGTGCGTGGCCGTGTCGTGGTAGACGTGAACGCCTAACAGATTGATTCTGGGGGCAGAACGTTGTCCTCAGAAAACACCAAGGGCTCCGGTGTCGGCGCAAAATCATGTCCGAAATGTCCTCTATTGTCGTTTGCAACCGTTGGCAGAACGGCGCTTGGGTGCGGCAAACTGTGGCAATTATCATTTTTGGAATGTGCAAACTCCCTTAGGCTGATTGGCAATAAAAACAGCCAACAGGGGAGCTACATGTCAATTCAACCACCATTATCGGACCTTCCGATTAAGACAGCGGAGAGCGGGTTCTACCGCGGCTTCAGCGTCAGTGTCGCGGTCGTCAGTAGGATCATAATCAGCCTACTTGTGGTTTGGTGTATCGTCGGCCGACCGAAGCGGGAACCATTCTTGGCGAGTGGAACACCGCGATCTTAGGTCAATTTGCAGCATGGTATATCTGGGTCGTTGCGGCTTTCGTTCTTGTTTGTATTGGTTTGGCAATTTGGCCTTCGGCGGGCCGTTTAAACCTTGGCGCCGATGGTGAAAGGCCCGAATTTTCCAATTTTTCTTGGTTTTCGATGATGTTTGGTGCAGGCATCGGCGTGGGAATGCTCACCTGGGCAGTCGCAGAGCCTGTAGCACATTTTCAGAATAACCTTTCTGTTATTCAAGGTATCACAGACCCGCTAGACCAAAACAATGTGCGAACAGCCTACGTTTGGTCTTACCTACATTGGGGATTTAGTGCATGGGCGTGCTACGCAATTGCAGGGCTAGCACTTGCATTTTTTAGCTACCGCCGTGGATTGCCGCTCACCATTCGGTCTTCATTGACGCCGATATTTGGCAAGTCTTTGTCAGGCCCCATTGGTCATATCATTGATATCGTCGCCGTGGTCGCGACCATTCTGGGAGTCGCGCAAACGCTAGGGTTCGGTGTGGAACAGTTTGTTGCTGGTCTCACTCGAATTGGCATCGGTGGCCTTGCCTTAGAAGATGGGTCTGCAACGACGCTCGGTATCGTCGTCGCGCTTCTATTCATCATGGGCGCGTCAACCTTGTCAGCCATGTCAGGCGTCGGCAAAGGCATCAAATGGTTGTCGAACATCAACATGGTTCTGTCCATTGTCCTGCTCGGCTTCTTTATCCTCTTTGGTGCAACTTGGTTCGGCTTTTCCGCGTTTTTCGTGGGTATCTGGGACTACATCTTGCAATTGCCGTATCTAAGCTTCAACGTCTTCCGTTCTCACGGGGTCGAGGGATCTGAGGCTTTCTTGCTTGCACAATGGCAAGGCTGGTGGCCAGTATTCTACTGGGCATGGTGGATCGCGTTTGCACCATTCGTCGGGCTTTTCTTGGCACGTATTTCTCGTGGTCGGACGATCCGGGAATTTGTTCTCGGCGCAATGATTGTACCTGCGCTGATGTGCTTTGTCTGGTTAGCTTGGGCCGGCGGTACTGCGATCGATCTGGAGCTAAACGGCGACGCAAACGGGGTTGTCCTGAACGCTGCCAACGGCGACAAGATCTTTGCGATGACAGAGTATATGCTCGCACCTATTTCACAGTTCCTTGCATGGTTGATGGCTGTCTTGATCGTTGTTCTCTTGATGACGTTCTTGGTGACATCTGCTGACTCCGCGGTTCTGATTGTGAACACGATCAACGCAGCGGGCGACGAGGGACCAAAGGCTCGTCCTCACATCTTGTTTTGGGGTTCAGCCCTGGCGCTTGTTGTTGGCGGGCTCTTGATCTCAGGCGGTACCGGAGCCATTCAAACAGCGATGGTGATTGGTGCGCTGCCATTCTCGATCGTTATGGCCTTGATGTGTATCGCATTGATCAAAGCCATCTTTAACGACGGTCGGCGAGCGGCGGCGGGGGTTCAATCCGTCACGACGTCGGGTTCGGTTTCTCCGGCTGAATAAGGCTCGAACAATTTGGAAAGCCCCCTGAAGTACGACTTGGGGGGCTTTCTTTTTTCTTGTAGGCACTTGATTTTCCGAGGCTCAATCTAGGTCATTGGGAAAGACGACAGCAGGCCTTCTCATGACATCTCCAATCATTATGTGGTTCCGGCGTGATCTTCGATTAGGCGATCACCCAGCGCTTACGGCGGCGTGTGAGAATGGGCGGCCAGTCATCCCTGTTTTCATTTTTGACGAGCTGGTTGACGGATTGGGCGCCGCGCCGAAATTTCGATTCGGACTATCGGTTGGCGATTTGGCGCGTGAACTGTCTTCACGGGGGAGCCGACTTGTTCTTCGTAAGGGGCGGGCGATTGACGTTCTAACCGATCTCATTCGAGAGACAGGGGCAACGGAGGTTCATTGGTCGCGGGCTTACGATCCCGACGCCAAAGACCGCGACACAACCATAAAGGCGGCTTTGAAAGAGGCGGGCATATCGGCGGTCAGTCACCCGGGCCACGTTCTATTTGAACCTTGGACCGTTGAGACAAAAACCGGCGGTTTTTACCGGGTCTTTACGCCAATGTGGAAGTCGGTGCGGAATACGGAGGTTTCGGCGTGCTTGCCTGAGCCTGATCTGATCCCCGCTCCAAATGCCTGGCCTGACAGCGACGATCTGACGTTGTTGAACATGTCAAAGGATATGAGGCGCGGCGCTGAGATCGTACACCAACACTGCGTTGTCGGTCAGACGGCGGCAGCAGATCGCTTGTCGGAATTCATCGAAACAAGGATTGCGCGTTATAGCGACGATCGCGATTTCCCCGGTGTCAAAGCGACGTCGGGCCTTTCTGAAAACCTCACCTATGGGGAAATAAGTCCGCGCCAGTGCTGGCACGCGGGTTGGGAGGCGTTTCGGCAGGGGCATGATCAGGCCGAGGTTTTCCTGAAAGAACTGGTTTGGCGCGAGTTCGCGTATCACTTGGTCTTTCACACGCCGCATATTGTGTCTCGGAATTGGCGAGAGGAATGGGATAGGTTTCCGTGGAACACGGATGAGGCTCATCCTCATGTCGTTGCTTGGAAACAAGGACGAACAGGTATTCCTTTTGTCGATGCCGCGATGCGGGAAATGTATGTCACCGGCGTCATGCACAATCGGTCAAGAATGATTGTCGCGTCGTATTTGACCAAAAACCTGATGAGCCATTGGAAAATTGGCGAAAGGTGGTTTGCAGACTGCCTGATCGACTGGGATCCGGCGAGCAATGCGATGGGGTGGCAATGGGCTGCTGGTTCGGGACCAGATGCGGCTCCATATTTTCGTGTGTTCAATCCGGTGACACAGCTCGACAAGTTTGATCGTGATGGAGTTTACCAGAAAAGCTGGATTGCCGAAGGATACGGCCAACCAAGCGATACGGCATTGTCATACTTTGACGCTGTTCCCAAGCATTGGCGACTTTCACCCGCAAACACTTATCCAAGTCCTCTTGTGACGCCAGAGGCAGGACGCGCCAGAGCGCTTGAAGCATATGCAACGCGTGAGAAGGTCAAAGCGTAAATGACCGCAACGCAACGGAAAGACGTGACTCTTTGAAATCACGAGTTAATCTAAATAAATCCGCTGGTGCTACTCACCATCGGGGAGAAGACCATTGGGGGAAGACCATGATTTTAACGTCGACAGAGGGGCAAAGTAATCTGCCGCGTTATTTCAAATCTGTGTTTGAAAAGATCAAAAATGTTGAAAAGGGCCGTTTGGACATCGTTCTTGAAGATGGCCGTCGGTTTCGGATTGAAGGTCCCGAAGCTGGTCACGTCGCAGAGGTGCACATCCACCACCCAGACGTTTTCGCGCGGACCATTCGTGAAGGCGACATGGGGTTTTGCGACGCCTATCTGGAAGGTCAATGGTCAACACCCGATTTGATGGCCTTCATGGACATGGTCCATGATGGTGCCGAAGACATGTACGACGGATTTCCGGGGCAGGCTTTGGTGCAAGCCTACGAGAAAATCCGGTTCTGGTTACAGAGCAACTCTAAGAGACAAGCAAAGAAAAATATTAGTTATCACTATGACTTAGGGAACGACTTTTACGCACTTTGGCTTGATGAGACGATGACCTACTCGTCGGCAAAATTCGAAACGGGACAAGAAAGCTTAGAGAAAGCGCAAACTCAGAAATATGCGAGTATGGTTGATCAGATGGGTGCTCAACCTGGCGATCATATTTTGGAGATCGGTTGCGGTTGGGGAGGCTTCGCCGAATATGCCGCGAAAGAGCGCGGGCTTAAGGTGACATGCCTTACTATCAGCCAAGAGCAATTTAACTACGCAGTGAAGCGCATTGAAAAAGCGGGACTTTCTGATCAAGTTACTTTCAAAATGCAGGACTACCGCGATGAAACGGGTGTCTACGACGGGATCGCCAGCATCGAAATGTTCGAAGCAGTTGGGCAAAAGTATTGGCCCGCCTATTTCAACACCGTCAGGGATCGCCTGAAGCCGGGCAAACAGGCAACGTTGCAGATCATTACTGTTGGTGAACACCGCTGGGACGCCTACATTTCGCGGCCGGACTTCATCCAAAAATACATCTTCCCCGGAGGCATGTTGCCTAGCCCATCTAAATTGCGTGAGGCAGTTCAAAATGCGGGGCTAAAGGTCGAGAAATCAATCGAATTTGGGGAAAGCTATAGCCAGACTTTGCGGCGCTGGCACGAGACGTTTAACGAAAAATGGGATCAGGTCGCTGCGATGGGGTTTGACGATCGTTTCAAACGGATGTGGAACTTTTACCTGACCTCTTGCGCGGGAACGTTTCATAGCGGAAACTGCGATGTAACGCAGATTACCATTAGTCGACCAGCATAAGGGCGGCGATAGGCGAGCAGGAGGACAGATCATGCCAACCACAGGACGTTTGGTCGGTGCCATTTGTTTTGCTGCTTTGGGTCTCTATCTGGGCTATCTTGCTCAAACTTTCTTTGAAGAAGGCCGCATCCCTACGTACTGGTGGCCGCTCTGCGGATTGGCTGGCGCTTGGTCGGGATGGGTTGTCGTTGGAAAACGCGCTGGACGGGGTTATTCGCCTGCGATTGGCAATGGCCTGACGGGAACCGCAACACTCATTTTTTGGATTTTGTTCATCATGTCTTTCGTGGACATGATCGAAAAGTCGTTTCGGCGGTCGTATGATGATCCTCTAGAGGCTCTTGTAGACGTCTTTCAGCTGGGAATTGAGCACGCTGTTCGATTGGGGCAGATGGACGTTATCGTAACTGCTCTTGTTGGTGGCGTGTTGGCGGGGATCGTAACAGAATTTTTTGGGCGTCGTTTCGCTTAGGACATCATTTTTGGTGCATGAACTCGGCATTCGAATTGATTTTCTAAGGTGCCCGATGGCTTGAGTTTAAAGACGTCGGCGCATAGAGAAGTCGGGAAAAGAGCAGGGGCAGGAAAGTCATGGCAATCAGATCAGATTTGGCAGATGCGGTTGGAAATACACCGCTCATCAAATTGCGCGCCGCTTCTGAGCAAACCGGGTGTGAAATTCTCGGCAAAGCAGAGTTTTTGAACCCCGGGCAATCCGTCAAGGATCGCGCCGCCCTTTTTATCATTCGTGACGCAATCGCGAAGGGTAAGTTGAAACCGGGCGGTACAATCGTTGAGGGAACAGCTGGAAACACCGGCATTGGTTTGGCCCTGGTTGGCGCGTCGATGGGGTTCAAAACAGTAATCGTGATCCCGGAAACTCAGTCCGAAGAGAAAAAGGATATGATCCGTCTTGCCGGTGCTGAATTGGTTCAAGTGCCGGCGAAACCCTATCGCGATCCGAACAACTACATCCGCTATTCGATGCGGTTGGCGGAAGAGTTGAACAAGACCGCGCCGAACGGTGCGATTTGGGCGAACCAGTTCGACAATACAGCAAATAGGCAGGCTCATATTGAAACGACAGGCCCTGAAATTTGGGAACAAACCGGTGGCAAAATTGATGGGTTTATCTGTGCGGCAGGGTCCGGCGGAACTGTTGCTGGTATGGCGGCGGCACTTCAGCCCAAAGGTGTTAAGGTTGGCTTGGCCGACCCCGATGGCGCGGCGCTTCATAGCTACTACACGACTGGGGAGTTGAGCTCGTCCGGTGGGTCCATCACTGAAGGCATTGGGCAGGGGCGGATCACGGCCAATTTGGAAGGGTTCACTCCTGACTATTGCTACAACGTTCCGGATCGAGAAGCGGTTGAGATCGTTTTTGACCTTCTCGAAAACGAAGGTCTGGTGATGGGCGGATCAACGGGGATCAACATCGCCGGAGCCATTCGGATGGCAAAGGACATGGGACCCGGACATACGATCGTGACCATCTTGTGCGACTACGGCACCCGCTATCAATCAAAGCTCTTCAATGCTGATTTCTTGCGCAGTAAAGACTTACCTGTGCCAAAGTTCCTCGACCGCGCACCTGCCGATCTTCCGGTGATGTTTGAGGACAACTGATATGGGGGCCATGTTCAGGATTTTCCTGACCATCGCGGTCCTCAGTTTTGCGCTTCCTAGCTTTGCGCAGGAAGAAACAACTTCCGTGCCTGAAACGCCTGTCGATGACGGGGCCGCAATCGCAACTGCGATTGAAGACTCCGACCTGACAGACGGTGAGAAGGCCGCTGTGGCTTGGTCGATTGTGGCAAACGCAGCCGAAGAGATCGTGAAGAGAGAAGATGCTTCGCCATTTGCGCTGAACAGATTCCGCATTCAATTGCTAGAGTGGCGGGATGCGTTTCTAAGCCGGCAGGGCATCAACGCTGAACGCATTGCGACGCTTGATGCGCAGATCGCAGCACTAGGCCCTGATCCGGCAAGCGACGAAACCCTGCCCGCTGAAGCGCCGGAGATCACTGAACGTCGTGCGGCGCTGCAGGAACAACGAGCCGAACTTGCAGCCCCAGCTCAATTGGCAGCCGAAGGGCTGGCACAAGCGAATGGCCTTATCTTGGAATTGGATCATCGCATTTCTCAGATCGAACGCGAGGAACTGACAACGCGAGGGCCAACTCCGCTTAACCCGATCTATTGGGGCCCGGCGGTCGCGTCCTTGACAGAAAGCGTGACGAATTGGGGTAAGGAGGGCAGCGCTGGATTTTTCGCGCGTCTGCGCAATGGCTCTTTAGAACGTGTTCTACCGGGCGCGATCTTACTGATTGGCGTCGCCCTATGGATTGCATTCAAATCGAGAGGTTGGCTGGCATCATGGCGCGACTCCGTTGTAGCAACCCAATCTCGTTGGAAGCCTATTCAGGATTTTTTCCTCGAATTTTTCAAACTGGCGTTGCCATTGCTAGCTTTGACCTTGTTTGTGTATGGCATTCGCCGCCTTGGTATTTTTGGCGTCGTGGGCAATCCCATACTCATTGCTCTCGCCTCAGCGGCGACAATCACGATATTCGCGCGCTGGCTTGGTTCTGAGTTTTTTCCGACGGGTGAAGAAACGGGGCCTCTTAATTATGCGGAGGAAGACCGTGCTATCTTCCGAAGGCTGACATTTCTACTTGGCCTGGGGATCGCGGGCCTCACAGTTTTCGAAGTCCTGATGTCAACGGCGGATGCCGAAAACATCTCAATTGGTGTCATCCTATTCCCTATCAATTTCTTGGCAGCCATTGCGCTGTTTCGATTTGGCCGGAAATTGCGGGACACAAAGCAGATCACAGAAAAAGAAGAAATCACGGGCGGCATTCGACGCTATGTTGGGTTCTTGTGTATGTTGGTCGCGATCGCGGTGCCGCTACTGATCGCCGCGGGTTTTTCGTTGGCGTCAAACGCGTTGTTCCGACCGTTCGTACTGTCCTTGGCGCTGGTTGGGTTTATGATGCTTTTGCATGTTCAGATCAGCAGAAGTTGGTCATTGTATAGAGGACGCACCGAAGATCAGTCCGATGCGCTGGCACCAGTCCTCATCGGCTTTGTCCTGACGTTGGTCACCCTACCGCTCCTTGCGCTTGTCTGGGGCGCGAGCTCATCTGATTTGGCGGAATGGTGGGGCAGATTCCAGAGCGGTATCACGGTCGGTGATACAACAATCTCTCCTTCAGAGTTCGTATCTTTCGTTCTGGTCTTCATCATCGGTTATGTGATCACCGGCTTTGTTCAGTCATTCCTGAAATCGACCATCTTACCGCGGACCAGCATCGACATTGGTGGTCGGAACGCTATCCTCGCTGGCGTTGGATATGTAGGTGTGATGCTCTCGGCCATTTTCGCGATCAATAGCGCCGGAATTGATTTGACCAGCATTGCACTCGTTGCGGGTGCCTTATCGGTCGGTATCGGTTTTGGTTTGCAAAATATCGTCTCCAACTTTGTCTCCGGCATCATCCTTTTGATCGAACGCCCCGTAAGCGAGGGCGACTGGATCGAAGTAAATGGTCACACAGGTTATGTTCGACGGATTTCTGTCAGAAGCACGCAGATCGAAACCTTTGATCGGACAGATGTCATCATACCAAACGCGGATCTTGCCAGTGGCGCAGTCACGAACTGGACACGCGGCAACTCCGTTGGCCGCGTGATCATTCCTGTCGGCGTGGCCTACGGAAGTGATCCTGAGAAGGTGATGGAGATCCTCAAAGACGTGGCGATGAAGCATCCAATGGTGCTGCATTATCCTGAGCCATCCGTTCTCTTCATGAGCTTCGGCGATAGTTCTTTGGACTTTGAGGTTCGAGCGATCCTCAGAGACGTCAATTTCATTCTTTCTGTGCAGTCAGAGATGAACATGGAGATATCCAAGCGCTTCGAAGAAGAAGGGATCGAAATCCCATTCCCACAGCGCGATCTATGGGTCCGTAACGTACAAGATCTGACCGGAGTCGAAAAGGAGAAGTAAAATGACGACGCCTCTTTTTCGAGATGACGCGTATCTTCGTGATGCACCAGGCACAGTATTGTCGCGCACAGAAGAAGGCGGGATCATTTTGGATCAATCGGTCTTTTATCCAACATCGGGCGGCCAACCGGGCGATAGCGGGCGACTGACGTGGGACGGCGGCGAGATTGAAATTGCCACGGCGATAAAGGGAGAGGGGGAAGAGATTATCTTGGTTCCTTCGGAGCCCGTGAACCTGCCTCCAGTTGATACTCAAGTAAACCAATCCATCGATTGGGACCGAAGGTATCGCCACATGCGTGTTCACACCGCGTTGCATCTTTTGTCAGTCGTGATCCCATTGCCAGTGACAGGCGGATCAATCTCGACCGAAAAGGGGCGTCTGGATTTTGATATGCCGACCGCGCCAGAAAACAAAGATGTTTTGAACGATACCTTAAATCGTCTCATCGCCTGCAAATTCCCCGTGACCGAAGAATGGATCACAGAAGAGGAATTGGATGCCCAACCGACCCTCGTCAAAACAATGTCTGTCCAACCGCCTCGGGGTGCCGGGCGCATTCGGTTGGTTCGGATTGGCGAAGGTGAAAATACAGCCGATCTTCAACCTTGTGGCGGAACCCATGTCTTTAACACCGATGAGATAGGCACGGTCCGCATCGGGAAAATCGAGAAGAAGGGGCGTCAAAACCGACGCGTCCATTTGTTCCTCGAATGATCGCAAGGGTCGCCTGTCTCGCATTTTTTGCTTTCGTCGTTATGGCAACGTCTGCCAGTGCTCGAATGGAAGGCTGTACGAAGGATCAAGAGGCGACGATCAAAGCAGCGGTCGCTGACGCTAAACGACTTGTTACAACAGCGGCTGCGAATGTAGGCGAAAACGAAATTTTCGAGAGATGGTTCGGCAAATACTCTCCGGCTTCTGGCGAGATTGTTCGAGCCAATCTCAAAAGCATTGCCTCGGGATTGCGGACTGGCGCCGTTACAGCGCGCTGTGCACGAGTGAGCCCACAGGACTGCGAGGTAGGCACCTACGCCTACGTTTATGGCGATGAGGCTTACCATATCAACATCTGCCCAGCGTTCTTCAGGCAGCCCCTGATGTCGTTCCTTCGGCCCGGTACAGAACGCAGCGATAATGGATCAAAGGCTGGGACAATCGTCCATGAGATCAGTCATTTCGCTGTTGTGGCAAGCACCGAGGATCACTGTTATTCAAGGTCACTTTGTCAGGACATGGCAGAAAGATCACCTGCGCGAGCCCTCGAAAATGCTGACAGTTATCAGTACTATGTTGAAGACGTGACGCATTTCGCAGATCAGGAGTGAGCTTCAGTGCTCGGCATCGGCGAAACTTGAGAAACCGATTCAAACGTGCATCAGAAGCCCTTGCAACACATCAAAAGCGCCGCTAAAGACAGCGCTACGCGGACAGGTGGCCGAGTGGTCGAAGGCGCACGCCTGGAAAGTGTGTAGGCGGGAAACCGTCTCCAGGGTTCGAATCCCTGTCTGTCCGCCACTTCCACAATAGCCATGACATTTGGTCGTTGCGGATTGTTTCTTCATCTTCGGAGAATGGCAGCTCGATCAAAACCAAATTGGTTTCGTCTGGTGTCAAACTTCGCTACGACTTTTCCGAACAGTTGGAGTTAGACATGCGCGCGGTAACCTACTCACAATTCGGCTCAGCGGCGGAAGTACTCAACCTCTCTGCGCTGTCGAAGCCTTCACCGGCAGAGGGGGAAGTACTGGTTCGTCTTTCAATTTCTGCTGTAAATCCGTCGGATGTTAAAGCTCGCGCGGGCGGTCGTCCGGGCGTATTAAAGCCGCCATTCCCTACGATCATTCCACACAGCGACGGTGCAGGTGTCATCGAAGCTGTTGGCGAGGGCGTTGACAAAAGTCGCATCGGCGAACGTGTTTGGATTTGGAACGGTCAGTGGAAACGTGCCTTTGGAACTGCAGCGGACTATATAGCGCTTCCATCGGAACAGGCTGTGCCACTGCCTCAAGAGACCTCCTTTGAAGAAGGGGCAATTCTAGGCATTCCAGCGCTAACTGCGACGCATGCGGTTCTTGGCGGCGGTTCGGTTGACGGCAAAACGCTTTTGGTGAGTGGTGGCGCTGGGACGGTAGGGTATCTCGCTGTTCAGGCCGCGAAGGCGTCCGGCGCTCAGGTGATCGCAACAGCCAGAGGATCAAAAGGTTTGGATGCGGCCAAAGGGGCCGGGGCCGACTTTGTGTTCGACTATTCTGATCCCGATTTAGCGACAAAAATACTGGATGCGACGAACGGCGACTTAGTAGATCGAATTGTCGAAGTTGAATTCGGGAAAAACGCTCAGACCAATGCATCAGTCATCGCTGAAGGTGGAACCATAGCTGCCTTTGGGTCCGCCAAGGAAACGGAACCCGTACTGCCTTTCTATCCTTTGATGTTCAAAGCTGTGACGCTAGATTTGGTTCTTGTCTACCTGCTCAACAGTGCTGAGCGTCTGGCTGCGATCAACAATCTGACTAACCTGCTTGAACAAAAAGCACTTAAATTTCGAATTGCCGAAACTCTACCACTGGAGGACTGCGCCAAGGCCCATGACCTTGTTGCGGACGGAGCAAGGGAAGGGTCTGTGTTGCTGAGGATTTGACCAGGATCTTCACTCAATCACCTTTGTAACTTAACCCCACAAAAAGGTTAATTGTTGTTTCATTGCTGAAGGTCATACTGTCCCTCGACCGCGCGATTAGCGCCAAATGACTTTGGAAGGCGTGAATGACAGTTTTTGCCGCTCCCTTAAGGGCGATTGTTGCCAGTGTCTTGCTTTCCCTAAGCGCTTACGCAGAAGGCTTTGAATCGCCAGAAATCCTAATCCTAGGTGACAGCCAATTGCCGTTTGGGTCTGGACCGGCCTTTGTCGAATTCTTTTCTGATTTGGCAACGTCCTGCAATGCGACGCCAGAGCAATTGCACGAGCTGGAAAAACTGGGCGAAAGTCGCGTAGCAGCGATCGGTGTCCGGTCAACGTCCTTGCCAACCTGGATGACACGTAGTCGACGCGGAAAATCTGCGCTTTGCGATGTTGATCCGAATTGGCGGGTGAATGCTGGGTCCTTCGGCGTGATCAACACAACCGAAAACAAATATGTTCAGATCGGTCGGGGCGAAGCTTATCAATTTTGCGCACCTAACCAAACTGCCTTCGAGACCATGTTTCGCGACGATTATTATACGCCGAAGATCACTTTGATGACGTTCCTTGGCAATTCGTCTCGTCGTTGGGCCAATAGTCTAGACCGCGCTATCGAAGACATTGAAAAGCTGAACGGCCAATTGCCTGAAGGCATGGGGTGCATCTTTATGACGACCCAGCCTGCGTATAGGGAAAGCATTGTCGAAATGCGGCGTAAGGCTCAGGAAAACCTAGAGTTGGCGTTTGAAGTGACAGGCAGCCAGTGCAGTTTTGTCTCTGGTGCGACGGAGGCGACGATTGCCTCGCATCAAGGTAATGCCTCTTTCTTCCGGCGTCGGTCCAATGGGTCGGTCAAAGACCCTTATCATCCAAATGAAAATGCGGCCTCGGTCTTTTTTGACTTAGAGCGAGACGCCATTTGTTCCGCTGTTTTCGATCAACTCGAAGGCGTCATGCCGATGGAGGCGATGACCGCTCAAGTCCTACCTTAGTTAAATTCTTTGGCTGGCTCGTATTGCACCTGACGATTTCGTGGGGTGACTTGAACGCGCACCTTGCTTGGTGCAGGAAGCTCCAAACAATGGATTGGATCGATCATGCGCGCAGCTGATGTTATTGCCAAACGGCTTTATGAACAGGGATGCAGGTGGGCCTTTGGTATGCCAGGGGGGGAAGTTCTGACCCTTCTGGATGCACTCGACAAAGCTGGGATCACCTTTGTGATGTGCCGCCATGAAAACGCGGCCGGCTTTATGGCAGAAGCCACCTATCATCGCACCGGCGCACCCGGTATTTTGCTTGCTACGGTTGGGCCGGGGGCGCTGAACGGTATCAATGTGGTCGAAAACGCGCGGCAAGATCGCGTGCCGATGATCGTTTTGACTGGCTGCGTTGATGCGCATACGGCGCAGATCTACACCCATCAGGTGCTGGATCAGCCTCAGGTGTTCCGTCCGATCACGAAAGAAAGCTTCACCCTAAATGCCCGCGCGGCGCATGTGATGATCGACAAAGCCATCGGCATCGCAACAGAGGGCCGCCCCGGTCCGGTGCATATCGATGTGCCCATTTCTGTCGCGGATGCCGAGGCGACGGGCGAAGGTATCTTGCGCCCTGATGCCTTGCCCGTGGTGGCTACCGGCCCTCTGATGGATGATGTGAAAGCCCGATTGGCAGCGGCAAAACGCCCTTTGATTATCGCAGGATTGGACGTCTCGTCAGATGCAGGCGCTGCGGCTGTGACGCGGGCGGCGGAAGCGCTGCAAGCACCGGTGATCACCAGCTATAAGGCCAAAGGCCTAATCCCTGAAAGCCATGGCCTAGCTCTTGGCGGCGCGGGTCTATCGCCAAAGGCCGATACGATACTTTTGCCTCTGATTGAACAGGCCGATGTGATCCTGTGTATCGGCTATGACCCGATCGAAATGCGGCCAGGGTGGACGGATCCTTGGGATCCCAAGACGCAAACCATCATCGATGTGACAGCCGTGTCGAACACGCACTACATGCACCAAGCAACGCATAATATCGTCGGCGACCCCGTAGAAACGGTCAATGCGTTGCTGCCGGACAACCGCCTATCCGGCTGGGATACCAACGCAGTAGTAGAAGCCAAGCGCGCCATCACCGCTGCCTTTGCCCCGTCGGAACACTGGGGTCCGGGACAGGCGATCGCCATCTGCCAAGAGGTTCTGCCCGATGATACGCTAATCACCGCCGACAGTGGCGCGCATCGCATCCTGCTCAGCCAAATGTGGAACTGCGGTTTCCCACGGGCGCTGACTCAATCGTCTGGCTTTTGTACCATGGGATGCGCCGTGCCGCTGGCTATGGGGGCAAAGCTCGTTGACCCAGATCGGACAGTTGTGTCCTTCTCCGGCGACGCAGGCTTTTTGATGGTGGTTGGCGAATTGGCCACCGCCGCGGAACAAAAGATCGCGCCGATCTTTGTCGTGTTTGTTGATGCGTCTCTTGCTCTTATCGAATTGAAACAGCGCGGACGTCAGATGAAAAACGTCGGTGTGGACTTTGATCGCACAGATGTCGCCGCCGTTGGCCGCGCCTTTGGTGGTAATGGTGTGTCTGTTTCAGACGCAGACGCATTGCGGGGCGCTTTAGCACAGGCCGTAGAGGCCGATACCTTCACCGTGATCGCCGTCGAGATAGATAAGCGAGCCTATGATGGCACATTCTAACTCGCCAAAAGCCCTCGATGGTATTCTCGTTCTAGATCTATCACGCATCCTCGCAGGGCCAACTGCTACGCAAATGCTCGGTGATCTCGGCGCCACCGTGATCAAGATCGAAAATCCCAAGACGGGTGGGGATGACACCCGCCGCTGGGGGCCGCCCTATGTTGACACACCAGACGGACAATCAGACCTCAGCGCCTATTTCTTATCCGCCAACAGGAACAAGTTCTCAGTGGCGGCGGACTTGTCCACTCCGGAAGGTCAGGCACTGGTGAAAGAGATCGCGAGCCAAGCCGATATTCTGGTCGAAAACTACAAAACCGGCGGCTTGGCGAAATACGGGTTGGATTACGACAGCCTCAGCGCCTTAAACCCTGCGTTGGTCTATTGCTCGATCTCGGGCTTTGGCCAGACCGGGCCAAACAAACACTTGCCTGGCTATGACCTGATGGCCCAGGGCTACGGTGGCATCATGTCTATCACGGGTGAGCCTGAGGGTGCACCGATGAAGGTCGGCGTTGGCATCGCGGATGTGATGTGCGGCATGTATGCCTCCATCGGTATTCTCGCAGCTTTGCGACACGCCGAGGCTACGGGCGAAGGCCAGCAGATTGATCTCGCTTTGGTCGATAGCCAGATGGCATGGCTGATCAATGAAGGGACGAACACGCTCGCCTCGGGTAAAGCTCCGAAACGCCGCGGCAACGGGCATCCCAACATTGTGCCATACGATGTCTTCGCGACGTTAGACGGCCACATCATTCTAGCCGTAGGAAATGACCGGCAATTCGAATCTCTCTGTGGCGCTTTAGGGCGCACTGACTTGGCTGAAGACCCTGATTTTACAACTAATCCGCTTAGGATTTCGCACCGTGATCGCCTCACAGCGGAAATCTCTGTAACATTTTCTGGTAAAACGTCAGACAACATTCTCAAATCATTACATGACGTTGGCGTGCCAGCTGGTCCGATTCACAAAATTGATGAAGCGCTCAGCTCTGATCAGGCAGAAGCTCGCGGTGGTGTTGTGCAAATTGAGGCAGCAACATCGACGGGATACGTTGAACTTCTGGGCAATCCGCTGAAATTCTCCAAAACACCCGTGAGTTATGGCAAAGCTCCGCCGAGGTTTGGCGAGGATACAGATAAGCTTGACCAGTTGCTTACCGATCGAAATGTGTCAAAGAGTTCACGATAAATCCAAGTCCAATCACATTTTCGAGTGGTAACGCGGTGGTGAGAGGTATCAAGGCGCAACCTAATTTATTTCCGTGCTGTAAATTAAGAGTTAAAACGAGGCGCATTCATGCGAACAGACATTAGCACCTGCCAAGTCAGCTTGGATGACGACACAGCGCTTCAACATTGGAACGGCGTCATTCACGGTGTCCTATGTCACGGGCAAGCGACCGGTGACCACTTGAATGCCTTGTTGGACAGATCCCCTGACTTTGCCATGGGCCACGCCATGAAAGGCCTAGCATGTCTGATGCTGGGTCGACGCGAACTTGTAGAAGTCGCGCAAGGAGCCTGTGACGACGCGTTCAAAAAGCTCGATCTAGGTGGTGCTACAAAGCGCGAACGTCTCTGGTGTGAAGCTCTAGCCGAGTGGCTGGCGTGGAAACCTTCGAACTCTATTGCCAAGATGGAACAGGCGCTTGTTCTAAATCCTGCTGATACGATTAGCATGAAGTTGTCGCATGGCATCCGTTTCATGCTCGGTGATCAAAAAGGCATGTTGTGGTCGATTGAACGTTCGATCATAGCTCACGACGAAAGCCACCCGCTTTACGGCTACGCACTTGGCTGCCGTGCCTTCGCTTTGGAAGAGGTTGGTCGCTACGCCGAAGCTGAACAAATTGGCCGCCGTGGTCTGGATTTCGCCCGTGACGATGCCTGGGGCTTGCACGCCGTTGCGCACGTCTACGACATGACCCATTTGACCGGTCAGGGCATCGCATTGATCGACAATTTCCCTGACGCTTGGTCGCACTGTAACAACTTCCGCTTTCACGTTTGGTGGCACAAAGCCTTGTTGCACCTCGATCAAGGTGAAATTGAAACCGTTCTTGATCTCTACGACACTAAAATTCGCGATGAGAAAACAGATGACTACCGTGATTTCTCGAATGCGAGCTCTTTGCTTCTACGGCTTGAGCTAGAAGGCGTTGATGTTGGCAATCGCTGGGATGAATTGTCCTTGCTTGCTGAAAAACGCTCGAATGACGGCTGCCTTACGTTTGCTGACATGCACTATATGCTGGCCCTGATGGGCAACAAAACAGAGAAAGGCGCTTCACGTCTGACGCGCCACGTCATAGAGACCGCTGAAACCAACGATGATGTAGGGCGCGTAATGCGGACTCCGGGTGTTGATCTGTCAAAAGGCATCGAAGCATTTGGCGAAGCGGACTACGCGACAGCGTTCAACTTCCTCAAAGGCGCGCAACCTCAATTCCAAAGCATGGGTGGCAGCCACGCCCAACGCGACGTGTTTGAGCGCCTGACCATCGAAGCAGGGCTTCGCGCTGGCCGTTTGGAAGATACGGAACAGCTTCTAGGCACTCGTACCGCGTTGCGCGGCAACCAAGAAGACAGTTTCGCGGCCTCTCGCATGGCAAAGATACAAGAGTTGCGGTCGGGTCCGACCCTGTTCACCGCTGCAGAATAGGCGGGTTTTGCCCACATGACTGCTGCTAATACTCCATTGCGCGCCGATCCTTCGGCGATGTCACCGCAGGTGGCTGAGCCGCGACGTGAGCGTGACATCCGTTTGGATTTCTTTCGCGGCATTGCGATGTTTATCATTCTGTTTGCACACACGCCCGGCAATCCTTGGACCTCTTGGATTCCGGCGCGTTGGGGATTTTCAGATGCGACCGAAATGTTCGTCTTCTGCTCTGGTATGGCGAGTGCGATCGCATTCGGCGCTACCTTCGATCGAGCGGGCATGTTTCTAGGCACCGCACGCGTCGGGTATCGCATTTGGCAGGTATACTGGGCGCATGTCGGGCTGTTCTTCGCCACAGCTGCATTGACCGTGTATTTGACCGAGCTCGATATTACGTCTCGGAACTACTGGGGACAGCTAAACCTTTGGATGCTCTTCGTTGAGAGCGAGCACTGGGAAAACCCGAATATATTGCTGAGCTTTATGACACTCCGTTGGGTGCCAAACCTCTTCGACATCTTGCCGATGTATATGGTTATTTTGGCGATGATGCCGGTGGTGATTATTCTCTCAAGGTTACACTTCGGCTTAGTCGTTTTGGCGAGTGTCACGATGTGGGTGTTCGCGCAGCGCAATTTAATGGAACACTTTGGATTGCCATACTTGAATTTCACGGCTGAGCCGTGGGTAGGGAACGACGACTGGCAGAGACGGTGGTTTCTCAACCCGTTTGGGTGGCAGCTGCTCTTCTTCACAGGTTTTGCTTTTATGCGAGGATGGATACCGAAGCCGCCAGTCACAGCTTGGCTTCTTTGCGTCGCGGCATTCATCGTTGTCTTGAATATCCCGTTTTCAAACATCGGTGTCAGAGAGTTTGGCTTTGAATGGGCTCGCGAATGGCGGATGGATCACAGACAGTGGTTTTCCAAAACCGACCACGGCATTTTGCGCTATGTACAGTTCCTTGCGCTCGCATATCTCGCTTGGGTGTTTGCGGGCGACAAAGGCTCTCGCATTCGCGCGGGGACAAGTGCGCTAGGGCGATCTTGGGGCAAAATCCTTGCGATGATTTTGAAGGTTGGACAGCAGTCTCTTGCCGTTTTTGTTGTGTCGATCATTGTTGGTCGTTTGAACGGATTCATATTGGATGTTTTCGATCGCGATGCGGTCGCCGTGACCCTCGTCAACCTGTTTGGAATGGCGGTGTTAGTTGCGACTGCCTACCTCGTTGGCTGGACGAAATCCCAACCTTGGCGCGTTACTGGAGGTTCAAATGTTAAGGCGTGAATTTTTGGCGTTTGTCGCGGCTCTAACGGCATCTCCGGCGCTCTCCCAGGAGGCGGAAAAGAAAGGCCTGCAATTATCAGATGGTGCGGCCTTTGATCCAAACGATGTGTTGGAGATGGCCCGTCGTTTGGCGCAGTCACCTTATGTTGCGCCGACACGCATTCCCGAAGAATGGACCGAAATCGACTATGAAGACTACGTCTCGATCTGGTTTGATGTCCGCAATGCACTTTGGAATGATGAGCCAGACACACCTCTGCGCCTCGATGTCTTTGCGCCGGGTCTTTATTTCCCAGTCCCGATCAATATCTCTGTGGTAGAGGAGGGCATTGCCCAACCGCTCGCATTTGATTTTGATCTTTTTGATAAGACAGACAAATTTCCAGATTTACCCGTGGATGAGACGCTTGGGTATTCCGGTCTAAGGCTCCGGGCTGAGCTTGAAAAGCAAGGCATCTATCAAGAATTCGCTGTCTTTCAGGGTGCGAGCTATTTCCGAGCCATTGGAACAGGTGATATTTACGGCCTGTCTGCCCGTGGGCTTGCGATTGATACGGCTTCTCCGAACGGCGAAGAATTTCCTGATTTCCGCTCTTTCTGGATCGAGAAACCAACCGAAGGTTCCAAAACATTCGTGGTTCATGCGTTGCTTGATAGCCCAAGTGCCGCAGGCGCGTATCGATTTGAGATCACCCATGGGCAACCTCTGGTCATGGACATCACTGCAAATATCTTGCCGCGTCGCGATTTAACGAATGTGGGGATCGCGCCCCTTACCTCGATGTTCCAATATGACCAGACAAACCGGTCTCGTTTTACCGATTGGCGTCCTGCGGTCCACGATAGCGATGGGTTGCTGATCAACAACGGAGCGGGCGAGACCATTTGGCGTCCTCTCGCCAATCCCGTGAACCTCCAAGTCAGCGCCTTTGTCGACAACAACCCCAAAGGCTTTGGTCTGATGCAGCGAGCGCGCGAGTATGGCGACTTTGCTGACCTACAGGCGCACTATCACCGCCGGCCTTGCGCATGGGTTGAACCCATAGGTGAGTGGGGCGAAGGCTCGGTCACGTTGGTTGAAATTCCGACCCCTTCAGAGATTTTCGACAACATCGTTTGTTATTGGCAACCGAATGGCGGGCTTCCTGCGGGTTCCGAGAATACCTTCGAATATCGTCTTACTTGGGGCGATGATGTTGCGCATGGCGAAGGTCTAATCGCGCTCAACACAATGATTGGATCGGGTTTTGACAACGACGGGATCATCGTTGCGATTGACTTCGAAAACGGTCCAACGGTGCCCGAAGACCTGTCCGAGATCGACATCGTTGTCAACGGCAGTGCGGGCAATCCCAGCGGCGGGGTCGTGCAACGCAACCCAGAAACCGGCGGCCCTCGGCTCGCCTTCAAATTCCATCCGAGCGAAGAGAAACTGATCGAATTCCGCGCGCAGCTTTACAAGGCAGGCGCACCGCTGACGGAAGTCTGGCTATATCGGTGGACTGCATGACGAAATACGCCGCCAGCCATATGCCGGAGCGCGCGCCGCTTGAGATGCGTCCGCAGACGTTCCGGCAAACAGCTGCGCCTCGCGTCGCCAGCACAAAGGCGCAGCGAAGCCGATGGCTATGGCGCGCGGCGGCGTTCATCCCTACGCTGATTGTGACGATCGTGATCTGCGTGTCAGTAACTCGTTACCTCGCCCACGGCGGCGTATCTTCAGTTGAAGCGATGGCTGTCGGATTAGTCGGTTTGAGTACGGTCTGGCTGTTCTTTGCGGCGACTACGGCCTGCCTTGGCATGGTCAGCTACGCGTTTCAAACCGATGCCACCAAGTCGGAACGCAACGCTCCTCCACAAAACATCGCATTATTGATGCCAATCTATAACGAGACGCCGCATGACGTCTTCGGCAATGCGTCCGCTATGTTGAGAGAGCTTCAGGGCACCACGGGCGATCGATTTAGTTTGTTCATGTTGAGCGACACCAATGATCCTGAAATCGCGAAGCTTGAGGATCGCGCCTTCTCGATTTTGAGCGCCGAATTTCAATCCGAAGCCTCCGTCTATTATCGCCGCCGCGCTGAGAACACCGACAAGAAAGTGGGCAATATATCCGACTGGATTGAAAACTGTGGCGACGCCTACGATGCTATGTTGATCCTAGATGCGGACAGCTTGATGAGCGGCCGCGCCATCCGTCAACTGGCGGATGCTTTGGCATCGGACCCTGATGCTGGTTTGATTCAAAGCCGACCGGTCTTAATCGGCGCTGAAACGCTCTTTGGCCGTGTCCAACAGTTTTCGAACGCTGTCTATGGATGGTTGGTCGCGGAAGGCATCGCGAGTTGGTCGCAAGGCGAAGGGAATTATTGGGGTCACAACGCCATCATTCGAACCCGTGCATTCGCTGACAGTGCGCGTCTGCCGTATCTGAAGAGCATTCGCGGCAATAATCAGCTGTTTCTGAGCCATGATTTCATCGAAGCGGCGATGCTGCGTAGGGCAGGTTGGCGTGTCAGGCTTTTGCCGCGTGTGGGCGGCTCATATGAAGAAACACCTGTCACGCTCATCGACTACGCGCTGCGAGACAGACGTTGGTGCCTTGGAAACATGCAGCATCTTCGGATTCTAGCGGCGCGCGGGTTTCACCCCATCTCGCGCCTTCATCTATTGCAAGGCGCGCTGGCGTTTCTGATGTCACCAGCATGGCTCGCGGCCTTGGTGCTGTGGTCATTCGTGGGCATGACAGACGAGGGCACAACAACCTACTTCTCAGCGGCCAATCCGCAAACCCCGATTTGGCCCGAGGCCATGACCTATGACATCGGTTGGTTTTTCTTGCTGTTCATCTATGGAATGCTTTTGCTTCCGAAACTGATCGGCGCCACGCTCTATGGTTTGCGAGCAAGAACGCGGGCGGCATATGGTTCTGGTTTGACATATATCGGGACGATTTGTGTCGAGCTGTTTTTGTCTGTGCTCTACGCGCCAGTGATGATGGTCCAACATACAATTGCTACTTTGCGTGCGTTTGTTGGCTGGTCGTTTGATTGGGCTCCCCAAAACCGCAATGGCCGGTCGTATGGCTGGAAGGAAACGCTCCGCTTCCATTGGGTCGAAACGCTTTCCGGTCTCTTGATCTTAGGGGGTGTTGCTAGCGGTCAAGTCTCGCTTTTGATCTTGCCCATTGCCATCAGCTTGGCTGGCGCTGTACCGCTTTCTATGCTCAGCGGGATGCGCGTTTCGAACGCGACTGCCCGTATGCTGCGCCTAGACACGCCAGTATCGCTCAGAGAACCGGCGATTGTTTCAAGCGCGCGTGCGGAACGCGCGAAGTTCAGAGCTTGGGTGAACGAACAGCCAGAGCCCGTCTCAATCGCGGCGGAGTGAATGGCGGTAAACCATCACCGCACCTAAAAGCAAAAGCGGTATTGCAAAAGCACGGTAGGTGATCTGCAAATTGAAGCCGATGTACGAAGCGTAGGAACCGTTAAAGAGGAGCAAGCTTTCTTCGATGCTTGTTCCCTCGAACCCCATTGAGGTGTTGATGCCCGCTTGCACAACGAACAGCAGCAAAGCCCCGCCCAGAAAACCAAATACGCCCCAACGCAATGGGATGATGAAGCCAACCACAAGGGTGAGGACGGATATAAATGAGATGAGGGTCATAGACTTTCGTACCAGTTGATGACCAGATCAGGCCAGCCGTTGGGTATCGTGTGGCCGCCCGGGAAGACGGCGAGTTCAAGTGCAGTATCAGCATCACAACGATCCCAGGCGCGACGCAAGAACGGCCCGTCGGTGACAAAGCGGTCCGCACGTAGATGAACGCATCCGTTTGTTTCCCGCCAGATTTGGAGCGCTTGGAAAATATCTCCCTGGGCAAAGGCATCCGGATCGGTGATTGGAACCCCGTTCACAACACGACCTTCCAAGGGAACGGTTGTATCCGTCCATCCGTGGGTGTGCAGCATTTTGACAGGCCCCTCACATCTATCTGGGTGAGGACGCCAGAAATTACCCCCGATCGGTACGAAAGCCGCGAAGTTGTCGGGTCCCAGACATGCTGCGTAGGCTGTCATCGAGCCACCAATCGAAAATCCACCTAGAATGAAGTCATCGGGGTTGAGATCAAAACGTGTTACGGCATCGGCTTTGACCTCAGCCAAAAAGGCCATCTCGTTCTGTTGTTCGCCTGTTGCGGGATGAAAGCGCCATGTCCGGCCATTGCGGCCTTCTCGCCGAACGCCATCTGGTGCGATCACTGCGAACCCGCGCTCGAGAAAACCGTCGACCATACGTCGATTTCGCAACGCGCCTTTGCCCGAACCGCCCCATCCGTGCAGATAGATCACTGCGCCGTTTGGCTCGTCCGAGGATGGCAGTTCAATATAGTAGTCCCGATCTCCGACAGAACAGGCTGTCTCAGCCGAACAGGCCATGACCTGCGTTGCAAGCAAAGGAATAATGGAAAGCGCGGCTAGAAATCGGATCATGGAGTGGTTACGGGCAATCCGCGTTGGAGCCAGCCGGGGCCCGCGCGAGATCCCAACATACCTTCCGGCACATCAACGATGGAGGCGATGCCAGCCTCTTCGAATAGGCGGGTGACACGAGCTGAGCGCACACCTCGCGCACAAATAACGGCAACGGGTTGTTCTGAATAAGCGCGGGCCGCAAGGACCGCTTCAAGAAAGTCATCTCGCCGCATGTCGATCCCGACGGCACCCTGAGGCAACCCGGTTGTCGCCCATTCGTCTGGTCGGCGGACATCAACGAGGAGAATGTCTCCGGCGATGGCGGCTTCCATCGCTTCAGGAGGTGTCATGACTCGCGCCGTGTCTGCGCGGGCCAAATATTGTGTGCCGATGAGAACTGTCCCACCCGCCAAGGCGACGGCCGCGGAAGTCAGTAATAATCGGCGGGTCAGTTCCATGAACGAAACTTAGTTCACAGGTGCCGAAGAAGAAAAGCTTGGAATGGTGCGCGTGGACGCTGCTTGTGGTTCGATGCCTGTCCAGTTGCCATCAGCCAGTGTGATGTTGCCTGGAATGTCTTCTTCCCAGAAACCTACGACGTTTTCAGTGATGTTCAGGTAGAGTTTGCCATCAACGATGCGCCACAGGTTCGGGTTTGCAGGAACCTTACCACCTCTGGACACGCCGTATGCGCAGTGGCCGTCGAACTGAGGCGCGTATTGCGCTGGGTTGGCGAGGAATGTGTCGCGGTTAGCTTCTGACGAGAAGGCCCATGTCGCGCCGTTGTATTCGGCCGTGATGTTTGCGTTGCCAGGAACGCCTTCGGGCTGGGCAGTGCCCACAGCTGACTGATCTAGACCAAAGTAGGCGACAACGTCATATCCAGAGGCAGCAAAACCGGTTTCATCGATGTATTGATCTCCTGCAAAAGCAAATGAAGCAGACGCAACAAGTGCGGCGATGGATGAGGCGATGAGTTTCATTGTGTAGGCTCCTGAGAAAGGTTTTCTGGTTCGCGCTCAGGATTAACACCATACACGTTTCGAACATATGGCCACTCGCGAGACTGTGATGGGCTGTGCGTAAACTGAAAGGATTTGGAGTTGGCACAAGAAAAGGCAATAAAGAGCTTGGTTAAATACATTGCTTTTCTCCCCCCAAGTCAGAATTACATACTAGGAAATCTACAACACTGCCCTGTAGCTTTTGTTTGAAAGTCATTGTGCCGGTGGTAACGTCAATAAAATCAAAATCCCAATTGCTTTGGAAAATAAGAAACATGACTTCAGCCCCCATCGCGTATTCAACAGATGGCCGCACGTTCCATTTCTCCACGGACATAAAAAGCGGCCACGAAATTGGAAGCTACGTTCGCCTTGAAACGGAAGCTGGCAGTACCTTCCTCGGACAAGTTCTGGATGCAGAGATCAAGGGGATCGGGACCGGTTCCATGTCCGTTTCTGGCATAGGTGAAATTCGCGCTATTACCGACGGTGAAGCGATCTTGGATGGCAAGCCAACACCATTCGGAAGTGCAACCCTGTCTGACGTCGACCCAAAGGTCGTACATGCCTATTTCGCAAGGCTTCGTGGTTCGAAAGCTGGGCTCGATATCGGGCGCATGAAGCGGGTCGGCGACAATGAAACAGCGACACTTCAGGCAGCAGGTTTTGGCCGCCATACGTTGGTTTGCGGGCAATCTGGTTCCGGGAAAACGTATTCTTTGGGTGTCGTCCTAGAGCGTTTGCTTATGGAGACAGACCTTAGGATCGCGGTCCTTGACCCTAATTCCGATTATGTGAACTTGAATGAATTTGGCGGTGCGGATCAGATGGGATTGGACGCCGCTGAGCAAGAGAAGTTGTCTGAACGCTATGCGGAAGCGTCGCGTCGTGTATCCATTCACGGGACACGAGAAAATCAACAGCCGCTCCAAACGCGTTTTGGCAGATTGCCGATTGAACAAAAGGCCTTGGTTTTGGATTTGGACCCGTTGCGCGACGCGCGGGAATACAACGTGCTCGGGCGCATTGTCAGAGAGATGCCGAATACCGAATATTCCCTTTCAGACGTGCGCCAGAAAGCGGCGTCTATGTTTGATGACGGGGCACAAAACCTGGCAATCCGAATTGATAACCTCAATGTCGAAGACATGAGCATTTGGGCACCTAATGATGCACCTGCAATGCTTGATCTTATTCCCGAGGATTGGAGGGGAATTGTCCTGGACCTCGGGAGTTTACCGTCCGCGAATGAACGATCTTTGATGGCTGCGAGTGCGGTGCATTTTTTCTGGCAAACGCGACACAGGCGCAGGCCGACTTTGCTTGTAATTGATGAGGCACATAACGTGTGTCCGCAAACTCCAACCGATCGCTTTCAAGCCATGGCAATCGAGGATCTCGCAGCGATCGCCGGTGAGGGCCGTAAATTCGGGCTCTATCTTTTGCTGGTCACACAGCGGCCGCAAAAGCTTCATGTGAATGTTCTCTCTCAATGCGAAAATATTCTTTTGATGCGGATGAACTCTAAAGCGGACATCGATCATCTCGCTTCCGTGTTCTCTCATGTTCCAGAACCGATGATCCGGCAGGCTTCGTCATTTGGCCTTGGCGAGGGGTTGGCTGCGGGGCGAATTTCTGCCGATCCGATGCTTTTCAAAACTGGAACCCGTTTCTCGGTGGAGGGCGGAAGTGATATTCCAGCGGCGTGGGCGGAACAGCGAAAGAAATAATCGCAGCGGTCACGCGTCCGAATTTTTTGCGTTTTCGAAAGGACATTCTATGCTTCGAGTTATCCTGAATGCGGCAATTCTCGCGTTCGCGTCCCAAGCATCGGCTGAAGGCGAGCACGTGGTCTCTGGATCAGCGACCTATCTTCCGCGCATCGCACTTTCGCCCAATGCTGTTCTGATGCTCGAAGCTCAGACTGCGGACGGACGATTGATTTCGGAAGAGCGAATTGCGACCGAAGGTCAACAGGTGCCACTCCCATTTGAAATGACAGTTGAATCTGATGGTGAGTACCAACTACGCGTTGGGATCGCTGAGGCTGGACAGGTTATTTGGCTTGGTGATCCTGTCAGTGTGACGCAGGACGACGTTGGTGAAATCATCTTAGCGCTTTACACAGCGCCTTTGTTCGATTTTACATATCGATGCGGCGAGCAGATGATCCAAACCACTTATGTTGGCGAAACGCTCATTATGGACAGCGGCAGCGACCGGCAACCACTTCAGCAAGTTCGCTCAGCGTCTGGTGCCAAATATGAGTTGGAGGAAGATCCAAACACCTTCTTCTGGAGCCAAGGCGACACCGCATTGGTATCCTTGAATGGCTATCAACTCCCAGAGTGTAATTTGGCGCTACCTCTGCAAGCGGACTACAAAGCAGTTGGATTGGAGCCGTTCTGGTCGGTTTCTCTTGATACGGAAACCATGGAGCTCGAACGGGAGGGAATGGAAGATTTGTCGCTTCAATCTTCCGAGGCGAAAATGGACGAGCGAGGCGATATTACGATCATCGCTTCGGATACTGGACGCGCTTTACGAGCGGTTATGCTGCGACAGTCAATTGAGTGTAGTTTTGCGCCTGAAGCCATTCCCTATCCAGAAACGGTCAGCCTCTCCATGGGTGATGAAACCATCACTGGGTGCGGCGGTGATCCGTGGGCATATTTGACCGCACGCACTTGGGTGGTCGAAGACATCAACGGTCAGGGCGTGATTGATATAGCTCGAACAACAATCGGTTTTGCCTCTTCAGGTGCTATCTTGGGGTCCGGTTCGTGCAATCGCTACAATGGAACCGCAGCTTTGAGCGCAACGACTTTAGAAATTGGACCGGTCGCAGCAACCTTGATGATGTGCCCAGAGGCTTTGATGAACCAAGAGCGAAAATTGTTTGACGCTTTCGAGAAGGTTTCCAGTTTCAAAGTAGATGAAACGGGTGCATTGATCCTAAATGGGTCCGAGGGGGCTCTGATAACTGCACATGCTGCGACTGATGGAAGTGCGCCTTAGTCGGGTTTCGCAAAGAATATCAAAAAAGAGGCCCGCATTTGCGTTCAAATGCGGGCCATTCTTTTGGGATCATCTAGCGGGTAACTATGATCAATCGCCCGACTTCGGGGTTGGTGCCGGCGTAGGGTCCGGAGTAGGGTGGGCAGCAGCTTCCGCAGATTTGGCAGCAGCCTCGGCCGCTGCGGCAGAGCGCTCTGCAGCATCCACCGCGCTTTGTACGTCGCTCTCCATCTTTTCTTGGCGCTCTTCCCGGCTCTCTTTGACCTCTTTGAAGATGTAAATCGGGATCAGGATCGCCGCGATCAGGGACCCAAACCAAACAAGAAGCGTCGCAGCAAGCAGGTTCGAAATACCGCCGACATTCATGCCCGGCATTAGTAAGTCTGTGATAACAAGACCAGCCATAATCACGACAATCGCAACACCGCCTCGCAACTGCGGAATGTGTTGAAGCGACATCTTCGTAATGATCGGTCCGGCGATGGTCTGGAACACCGAAAAGATCAACACAGCGAAGATAAACGCGGTGAAGTCGATGGTGAAACCGGTCAGCAGAAGTGTCGCAGCGAATAGGCCAGCTGCGTTCGCGATCAGATAGGATGCGACGGAGATTAAGAACTTGATCATAGTGTGTCCCTCAAAGGATTGTTCCCGAAATTTTTCAGCGGCCATGAACGCTTTGAGTTGCGGCCAAACTGATGGCTTTCCCAATTAGTAGCTTGTTCCGCCAAATTAAGACAAGAAAAATCAATGGTCAGTCGGAATGGCGCCGATGTGCAAAACCCACTTGAGTTGATTGAGGCCGATTCTGAAAAGGTTCAAAGCTTTGATGCAAACTGTCTTCAATTGAATTGGCACAAACCCATGCCAAGCTTGGCAATCTGGTTGGGTAAGCGCTAAGGTTGCGTTGTCGAGTGATAATTCGCCTATGCTCGAGTGCTGAAGGGAACGCGCCAAGGACTGCTGATTCAAAGCCCCCAACCAACGATGGATTGCATTCACCGCCGCTTGTTGAGCAAGTCAACGATGGCAACTGGCTTGATCCAGACGAAGCACAATCCCTCAGAGATGAGCAGTTCTATCAACGCGCCATTTACGCCTATCAGACTATGTTACCTGCATTGAACGTTATCGGTATGCGTGACGGGTCAGAAGCCGTGTTTGGCACTGGCTATAATGTCTTACCTATTTGGAAAGATCGGATGGATAGTCGGACTTGGGTGCCAACCCCAAATGCAGACGTCATCTATTCGATGTCATATCTGGATTTGAAGGTGAGCGGTCCGCTGGTGGTGGCTGCGCCAGCGAATGTTATCGGTATGTTCACAGATTTCTTTCAACGGACGATAACAGATGTAGGTGCTATCGGTCCTGACCGCGCGCGCGGTGGTTTGTATTTGTTGCTGCCGCCGAACTACGATGGGCATGTACCGGACAGTTATTTTTCTTTTGAGTCTCCAACATACAACGTGTTCTTGTTCTTCAGAACCGTCATGGCGAAAGGAGAGAAGGGGCCGGACCCATCTCCCGCTGTCGCTCTTGCTGAAAAGACCCGCATTTATCCTCTTTGGGCTCAAGAGAAAGAAATTCGCGCGATGGAATTCCCGAATGCGAGCGGGAAGCGCGTTGATATGATGTATCCGGTCGATGCGACGTATTGGGATAAGTTGAAAGACTTTGTTGATTATGAACCGACGTCGGCGATCACACCGGAACTTCGAGGCGTTCTAGCGTCTATCGGGATCGTCAAAGGTCTCACGTTTGAACCTGATCAGAGACAAAGAGAGCTCTTGGCAAAGGCCGTTGAAGTGGCGCCTCGGATGATCCTTGCGAACCGCCAACTAGGTCGTGCCGATGGCCGCGATCGCTACTACGAAGATAGGCAATATCTTCGCGCTTGGGCCGCGGCGACGGCTGAATGGATGCAAGAAAGCTACCTCGATATAGATCAGCGGGCCGCTTTCTTCCAATATGCCTATTCTTCAGCGCCTGCCATGGTTCAGCGCACAATCGGAGCAGGTTCCAAGTATCCGGTCGCATTCTGTGATGAAAACGGTAGATACCTCGATGGGTCTAATACCTATAGAATGCGCCTTCCGGCACATCCGCCCGCGGCTTTCTTTTGGGCTGTGACCGCCTACAACATAACCGACGGCACGATGCCTGAGACCGATCAGTTGTTGCCATCAACAAACAGCTATTACGATGTCGCGACGAACGAAGACGGTTCGGTAGATATATGGTTTGGCCCCCAACAGCCTGAGAATGTTGGCGACACCAATTTCATCCAGACAATACCTAACAGACATTTCATGGCTGTGCTTCGCCTCTATGGCGCCGAGGTGGAGTTCTTCGATCAAACATGGAAGCCGGATGATTTGGTAAAAGTCAGTTGATCAAATGCCATGTCTTGCAATTTGAACATCTGATGCTTGAGAGATGGATGCTAGGTGCTCATGCCTGGCTGAGTCTCTCCGCTACCTTAGCAACTAGGCCAAAGTCGCGCGCCATCTGATCAAATCTTGGAAGAATTGGCTCCGGCGGTAGGCACGGACTGGGATTAATCCTCATTCATATCTCGTTGAAAACGATCAATAAAATATTTGTAAGCTGCAGTGTGTTCCCCGAAAAGTTCCCCCAACGTAGTCGTGGCGAGATCTAAATGGCAAGCGGAAAAAATCTTCGTAACTAGTTTACGACAGGTCAACTAGAGGCTACTTCATGTGACAGTGCCTCACGAATTCACGTGCAAAGAGACAATTGGCATGGATTTGTCTAATTGCTTTAGTGAAATTCATTCGGAAAGGTGGGCTAGGGAAAGGAAAATTTGGTTTAATGAGGGCCGGACTTCGTCGTGCAAGTGGTACATTCCTTTCCAATTTGGGGTACTTAGAGTGGACTTGTCTGACCTTGATGTGTGCAAACGTTGTCGACTGTGCGAGTTGCTGGTTTGCTAAGTAAACTGAGCGAGACTAAGTATTGGTGTTCCTCGCTCACCGCAGATTTAACAGGATCATCAATTTGTCGAACATGCTCAAACTTCACGCGTTCAGAATGGTGTATCATTAAAAGTTCTACTAGCCCAAATGAGTTTTTGGACGTGCAAATCGGATATTACATATTAGGGCTTTATGCGATTTGGACCGTTCGATTGTTTCTGTCGCAAACAAAAAGTTCGCCCAAAATCAACTCGACGTTGATTTTAAAGAGGAATATCAATCAAAGTGTCAGTCGACAGAAGAAAAGAGATTTGAAGTGCGGATTTATAGACAGCTTCTCGAACGTTGGCCCAAAACAACATTCATTTTAACTATTCTTAGCTACTACTTTTTCGGTTTCGTTTTGGTTTTTGTCCATCGCACTTTTCCGGAAAACCGAGAGATAATTGGAATGGCCGCAATGTGGCTGTTTTTGCTTTGGGTAGGGCTAACCGGATGGCACTTGGTATCCTATATGCGCAAAAAATTTGGACAGAATAGATAGAATAGATAATGACTACCGAAAAGACCTTAAGTGGAGAAAATGAAGCGTCTAACCAAATCACATTTGGAAATGACCATGTTGGTATAGAGTTCAGCGGTGGCCCAACATTCGCCGGAGGAACACTAATTTATCAACATATACATTAAACGGTGGTGTTACAAAAGATGACCTGTTTCGTCTAAAGGGTGGCTTTGTTGTTGGCGGTGAGGTTTCCGCATCTTATCAACCAACAAGCGGCAAAATTGACATTACTGTGGGCGGTGCGGCGCTACTAAGTGGATCTTTAACTCTATCATTTGATCCCAATGCAGGACATGTCTTCGATATGGTATCCGTGTCCGGGGGAAATGTAGGCGTTGGTGCGTATTATGGTGTATATGTGGACACACCAGTTGGTGGCGTAGGATTAGCCGGAGAGGCTCAAGCAGGAGTCACTTTCGAAGACGGTGATGTCCATGTTGGTGGTACTGCCGGGGCATCCGGTGGGAACTTAACCGTAGATGCAGAAGTCAACGGGCGTGTCGGCTACAATGGCAGCTTCGGAGACCTCATCGATATTGACGGTGGGGTAAATGGCAGCAATCAAGTATCGGTCTATTATGGCAGCGCGATTGTGCCCCAGTCAGTCGTTGAAGAATTAACCGGTGGTAGAGGTTCCACGATCTTCCGTGGTGACGAATTTAATGGCCTTGATCAATTGGCGACGGAGCAACAGGGAACGCCAACTACGACCCCTCCAAGCGATGATGATTCATCTTCGGGCACCACCCAAACCTCTGTCATTTCAAACGACGGAATTACTTCCTCCACATCTACAGGACAGACGACCTCGGGGGGGACCAATTTAACCCTCGGAAATGGCGACGCCGTTATTCATGGCACCGTGTACGACGCAAACGATAGTATTTTTGATACGGAAGGGCCCGAGGCTGATTTGGGGTCTACAAGCATTGGTCCTAACGACGACTATGTAGTCACCTACGATTTTGACCAAGGAGGGGTACAGCCAGTTGTTCTTGACCTAGATGGTGATGGTGTCGAGGTCGCTTTTGGCGATGGCCCGCTTTTTGATTGGGACGAAGACGGCTACCTTGAACAAGGGTCTTGGGCAACAGGTGGTGACGGCTTCTTAGTCATTGACTTGGACGAGAACGACAAACGCGTTGCGGGGGGTGCTAACGGTACAATCAAAAGTAGAAAAGAGATTGTCTGGACCGACTGGCTTTCGCTTTCTGATTTTGAACGAAGTGACGACGTTGCATCAGGCCTGTTTGGGTTTTCATTTGCGTCCTTTTTCAGAATGCTCACTGCTACTGATCTTGAAGCGCTTGCAATCCTTGAGAGCAAAAATGGCTGGGGCAACGGTGATGGCGTTCTAAACTCATCTGATACCGTTTGGTCTGAGCTCAAAATTTGGCAAGATCTCAATCAGGATGGCCGAAACGAGATCGGCGACGGAGAAGTCCGGACACTTGATGATTGGGGCATCACTGAAATCGCTCTTACATACGATGATGGCACTGGCTTTGACGACCAGAGCAATGACATCGAGGTCTTTGGGAATACGCTGCACGGGCTTGCATCGTATAAGCATGATGGTAGCGAACTTAATTTTGGCACCATGACGAACGGCTCATACGTTGTCGAAGGCGGCGTTGGGGATATCGCACTCGACTATGAACGCAACGGCTTGAAAAAGCAGACCAGCGGCGCCGACATCACTTGGATTGCTGAAGAAGATGGTTCGGTGGCCGCTAAGTACTTTGACATCTCGAAGGCAGGATCAGCGAACAAAACGATCAGCGGCAACGCGTATAATGGCGTTTATGGTGACTCGCGAAACAACGAGATCAGTGCAGTTTTAGCAACAATCGATTTGATTTTGGACGGTGCCGGAGGGAAGGACACGCTTTGGGGCGGCACTGGCAACGATGTCCTGTTGGGAGGCAACGGCGTTGACAAACTCTATGGCGGGAACGGCGACGACTACCTATCCATAGGTACAAACAATGGCAGCACCTACGAGATCGCAAAAGGCGGCTCGGGTAATGACACTTACTATGTGGATAGCACGTCAGGGTACGCTGGAATTGGGTATGAAACGGAAAACGGTGGATTTGACCAACTTGTGTTTGGGGACTTGTTACTTGAAGATGTGACGTTTGCTCGCCATGGCGGCATTTCTGACAGGGTGGTCATTCGAGCGGCTGGGGACTTTGATGTCCATTGGGATCACTATCAACATTTAGAACAAATGTCCTTCGCGGACGGTCTTCAGTTGCAATTTCTGAATGTGACAGATGTTTTGGCTGGCAGCAGTTCCGCACAAACAATCAATGGAGGGAGCAGCGGTGATCTGATCGATGGTAGGAGCGGCGCAGATACACTCTACGGCAACAGTGGAAACGACATCTTATTGGGTGGCAAAGGTGATGATCGGCTCTATGGTGGGTCTGGACAGGACCAGTTGATCGGTGGCGCAGGCGATGACTACCTGCGCGACGATAGCACCGATCAAAATGTGTTCAATGGAGGCTCAGGCGTCGACGAAGTTTCATACTTCGGACGTGATGATGGCATAGAGGTAGACCTCAAAGACGGCGACAGTTCAGACGGCGACATTCTCATTGGTATAGAGAATATCCTCGGTTCTGAACACGGTAACGACCGACTCCACGGTGACGCGGGTTCGAACGAGATCAAAGGTTCTGGCGGCGACGACAAGCTTTATGGCCGACAGGGCGCTGATATCCTCAAAGGCGGCAAAGACGACGATTATCTGAACGGTGGCGATGGAGCCGACAAGCTCTATGGTGAGGATGGTAAAGATACGCTCAATGGTACGAGCGGAGATGACATCCTCAATGGCGGCGCAGGTGCAGACACTTTCCGCTTCGACCGTCATCACGAGAACGACGTCATAAAGGACTTTGAGAACAACAGTGATACACTTTTACTAGGGAACTTTGGAGCGCTCTTTGGTTCTTGGAAAGGACTTCAGGAATACGTAGTCGATAACGGGCAAAGTTCCGGCAATGTCGTGTTCGACTTCGGTGGCAACGACAGTCTAACGATCGAGGGAATTGGTTTAGGCGCACTCAAGAACGACTTTGACGTTGTTGGAGGGAGTGTCGAAACAGTTGGCACGAGTAGCGATGACACAATCGACGGAACAGATGTCAATGATGCGATCTACGGCTTAGCTGGTAATGACAATCTCGGCGGCGGACATGGCAACGACTATCTCTATGGCGGTGATGGAGATGATCTGCTTAGAGGTAGTAAGGGTAGCGACTATCTTGTTGGTGGCGACGGCAATGACAACCTGCGGGATGACTCTACAGATGTTGATTTTTATTATGGTGGCTCCGGCACCGACCGTGCCGACTATTACTACCGTAACTCGACGGTGTTCGTAGATTTGGAGTCGGGCGAAAATACTGATGGCGACAAGTACTCCTCGATTGAGAACATCCGAGGAAGCGGAGATTATGACGATCGACTTTTTGGTGACACTGGTTCGAACGAGATTTGGGGTTCAGGCGGTGACGACAAGCTTTATGGCCGACAGGGCGCTGATATCCTCAAGGGTGGCAAAGATGACGACTATCTGAACGGTGGAGACGGGGCTGATATGCTCTACGGTGAGGATGGAGCTGATATCCTGAACGGCGGAAACTCTGACGACATTCTTAAAGGTGGAGCCGGGGCTGATACTTTCCGCTTCTATCGTCACAATGAAAACGACGTCATTAACGACTTTGAGAACAACGTTGATACGATTGAGTTCGGCAACTTCGGTGCGCTCTTTGGCTCATGGGAGGGCTTAAAACAATTTGTTGTTGATGACGGCTCGGTCTCAGGCAATGTCGTGTTTGACTTCGGGGGTAACGACAGTCTAACGATCGAAGGCATCGGCATAAATGCCCTTAAGAACGACGTTGATTTCTTAGACGGCGGTGTCGAAACAGTTGGAACGAGTGGCGTTGACGCGATCGACGGAACAGAGGTCAATGACGCGATCTATGGATTGGCTGGCAATGACAATCTCGCCGGTGGCCACGGCGACGACTATCTCTATGGCGGCTCTGGCGATGATCTACTTCGAGGAAGTAAGGGCAGCGACTACCTTGTTGGTGGAGAAGGCAACGATGACCTTCGGGACGACTCGACAGATGTTGATTATTTTTATGGCGGTGATGGTATCGATCGTGTCGACTACTCGAACCGAAATTCAGCTGTGTTCGTAGATTTGGTGTCGGGTGAAAATACCGATGGCGACAAGTACTCGTCGATTGAGAACATCCGAGGAAGCGGCGATTATGATGATCGCCTCTTTGGCGATACTGGTTCGAACGAGATTTGGGGCTCGGGCGGCGACGACAAGCTTTATGGCCGACAGGGCACTGATATCCTCAAGGGTGGCAAAGGTGACGACTATTTGAGCGGTGGAGACGGAGCTGATAAGCTTTATGGAGAGGACGGAGCTGATATCCTGAACGGCGGAAACTCTGACGACATTCTCAATGGTGGTGCGGGTGCAGACACTTTCCGCTTCTATCGTCATAATGAAAACGACGTCATAAACGACTTTGAGAACAACGTTGATACAATTGAGCTTCGAGGTTTTGAGGGCATCTTCTCAACATCGGAACAAGCGATTAGTGACTTTGCCAGCAACGTTGGCGATGATGTTGTTTTTGATTTTGGGCACAATGATACGCTGACCATCTTGAATACAACCACCGGTCAGTTGCTCAACGATTTAGAGGTTGTTTAGAGTTTAATGCTTTGTGGCGATCACTCTGAATGCGAATTTTTGTTGACCCGACAAATAAGAGTGGCGTCTTCGAAAGCCACTACATCAATTCCTATCGACAACAGGAGTACCCCGGAAGGGTCACCTCTAAGCCCCCTTGTTTTACTGACCCTTCTGATTAACCCCACAACTAGCCCTAGGTGGACTAAAGGTTACCTATAGGTTAGACCACTAAAGGTGACCCTTAAGTTGACCCGTTACGGTACACTCTAGGTGACCCGTTACGTTGGACCGTTAGGTGGATTGACGGTGTCTCTAAGACAGTGATTTCTATCAGGTATGTCTAAAGTTGTTGGAGGGTGTTGATGATGCCGTGTTTGAACCCTAATGGGTCTCTCCCTAGTAGTGTGTCCCTATGAGCGTTCACCTAGCCAAGCATCATAGGCACCTTGAGATGGAACCCAGTATATTTTCACCGCAAAAATTTGACAGTCAGAGATATATAGAGAGCTCTGCTATTCCCCCGTGTGGGGGTGGGGGGTATCCTAAGACGGTTCCACCTGTGGGAAGGTCTCATTTCTGTGATGAATTCAATGGTGTGACAGGCTCTAGATCGGAAATCATGTAAGTGTGAGCCACACGGTAACTCCCTCAATGAAACCTGAATGAACACCTTCAAGATTATCTCTGATCTCCGCTTTGGCCGCTTCTCTATCCTCACCACACGCGGGATGGACCGCTTCAAGGACTATGGCTTCACACGACTACGTGGTGAGTTCGTCATCGACACTCCTGCATTCAGCGTGATCGTCACTAACGAAAGAAAAGCAACGCCAGCAATAAAACTGTAACATGCACAACCTTCGTTGATATTTGCAACGGGTATGTTTTATGCCCCTCTGACATCATCGTTGGAGGGGTTCACCTTTGAAACAGTATGTCATTTACCGCAGGGTCAGCACCAAGGACCAAGGCAAGTCTGGTCTGGGTCTTGAGGCTCAGAACCGTGACATCGCTATCTTCTTGGAGAACTTCTCCGAAGAACCGTTCAAGGTCATAGGTGAATTTGAAGAACACCTGAGTGGTAAAGATGATGACCGACCGATGCTCGCCGAAGCACTTCAACTGGTAAAGAAGACCGGTGCTGAGTTGCTGGTCTCTAAACTAGACAGGCTGAGCCGAAAGGTTTCCTTCATCGCCAACCTCATGGATGACCCCAAGGTGAAACTAAGAGTTGCTTCCATGCCCAACGCAGGCCTGTTTGAACTCCACATCTATGCGGCCCTCGCAGAACAAGAACGCAAGTTCATTTCCATGCGAACAAAAGCGGCCCTCGCTCCAATTAAAGAGGAGCAACGTAGAGCGAAGGAGGAGGCGATCAGGAACAACATGCCAATCCCCAAGCCGAGGCTAGGTGGTCTACGTGATAAGACCATGAGGCGGAATGCGGCTATCCAAGTCAATGCCAAAGCGAGAGCCGATAAGGTTGCCGGTATTGTGCAACCATTAAGGAAACAGGGCGCATCCCTTAGAGCCATTGCTGACACCTTGAACGCCTCCGAGGTTCCAACAGCGCGTGGCGGTGTCTGGCAAGCGTCACAAGTGAAGCGGGTCTTAGAACGGCTCGACAGAGTGGGCTAAAGTCACCGCCGTATCAAAAATCCCCAAACTAGCCTTAAGTGAGTTTCGCTTCTGAGCGGTTGATGAAGGTCGCCACTAGCTCACGGACTGACCAACATTCAACCAAGCGTAGACGAGGCGGCTTCACTTTTGGCGCACTACGTCATGGTGCATTCAGTTCCTTTCCGCGCTCCTTCTCGGTGAACCCATAGAGGTTCCTGAGAGGGGGCCGAGAGGTTGCACCGAGACGTGTGTCGAGGGGTGCTTTCTATAATTTTCACAAGTTGTCCCAAAGCACAGACCAGCAGCACGACTGCATAGCTACCTAAACCACCCCCAATCCAACCTAACGTTCACCCTGTCGGTCCAACCGGCGGGGTCTTTTCGTTTTCCCTCAATCCACCTTTGAACAAGGACTGAAAGATATGACAGAAACCATCCGCATCGACCTTGATGAAGTAAAGGTTCACCGCAACGCCGGTGAGTACCACTTCAAGGGTCGCGCAAGATCATCCCTCGGCCATGAGGTCGTTGGTCACGGTCCTAACCTTACCAATCTGGTTGCCATTCTGCGTGAGGAAAACCCCCACTTTGAGGGCCTCTTGGAGGTCTACAGGGGGGATACCCTCTGTTTCAATCCAATGCCTCTCAAAACGGCCTTTTGTAAGGGGCCAATGCCAAAGCAATTCCGCAAGGAGACCTCAGCATGAACACTCACTATCAACGCCCTACAGGGTCAAACGCCACTTCGGTTGGAGACAAGAACCGCCGCCGCTGGTCTCGTTGTCTTCGGAGCCGTGTCTTTGAACTCTTCAAGCCAATCGACTTCCTGAACGCTGAAGGAAGTGTCGTCCTTAACGCAATTCACAAACAGATGGCCGACCATAGACGAGGTCGCTGGAACGACCGCCCAAGCTGGGTATCGACGCGCATCAGAACCGACCAAATGGCCATCATCAACATGCTCCAATCGCGGCACCTTAATGCCACCGGCAAGGAAATCTCTAAGGCTGAGGTCTTGGCGGCACTCATGGCCGCAGGATTGGAAACCATCATCAACCACCGTGACTTCGGCGGCGACGCCGACTAACTCCTATAGAAAGCATCATCATGACAGACACGAACAAATCTTAAGGCTGGGTCTCCGCATCCGGCCAATCCGAAGCAAACACTTCTAACTATGCCCCTCAATCAATCGCCCACGCTCCACAAACAGAGGTCGGGCAAGGGGGTATCGAAATCAACGGCACTGGTCCCATCCGCCGTGACGTCCCTCTCAGCCACACGGCTAACCAAGAGACTCCCCTCAGTGGTGACGTTATGTCCACCGTAAAGTCATCAACGGGTGGACCAATTGGAGACAAGGCGATTAGAGGTACGGACACTATTACCATTGATGGAATGACCACCGATATCGCCTCCGCTAGGACGCCGGTTTTGAAGCTCGCGGTTCCTTTGTGAGGAAATATAGTCGGGGCTGTCAAACTGAAGCCTAAACGCGTCCTCGACTAAGCGCCCCAAGTTGATGAGTGGATCTCCCTAGGCATGACCTTTTGGAGCAAAAAAAATGATAACGTTAGGACAAAGATGAACGATCCGAATAACCTGCAACGCATTTATTTCATCTTCCCTTGCCAATAACTGTAACCTTATCATGTTTATTTCGGAGCGCTGAAAGCAAGGAATACCTCGCCTTACTCTTACGTTTCTTCTAACTATTCAACACATAGACCAACGAAAGAAATTTGATGTCCACTGGCCGATTTATTTTTGCCTTGTTTGCTCTGTGTGCAGGCACTCTCCCTTTGAAATCACTAGCTTCTCAATTGCAAAATGACGGTTTCTACGCCGCGACGAAGGTCAATGACAAACTCCTGGATTCATCTATAATCTCTTTGCTCAATACCTATGAATTACTGACAGAAGATTTTGTCACTTTCTTTGATAGCTCGAAAGACTTAGAGCTTCTTGATTTCTATTTCGCTTCTGGTGCGAATTATATTCAAGATCAACGTATCAACAGAAATGCTTTGGATGTTTTTGATAGCACTGCCGCGTCGGATATAATGCGACTAAACACTAATTCTGAGACGTGTTACGTCCAATCTATAAGACTTCCAACCAATCAGCGTTTAACAATAGCTATACACAATGAAGACGACGACAATGCCGAGGATATTTTTCGGTGTTTGGTCGCCGGTCTTTGGTATTTCAACCAAGGAAGCCTGCTCGACTACGATGCCGAGAAGTGGCGTAATTCTTTCGTAAATTTGATAAGGGGAAACTAGAATGGCAGACGGTGAATCCACCTTTACGGTTTACGCCAAGATCGAGGGTCTATGGCAAGGGGCCTATGGCAGCGGCATGGACATCATGGCGGATGCTGGCGTGGATAATGAAGACGCCTTAGAAGCCTTCCTTGCGGAGAACCCTCAACATGCCGCTGACATGCAACAAGCGGCCCGTGACTTCTTCGTTAATCACAACTCCGATGGTCTTAAGGAGATGGCTCAGACCTATCTACCTCAGATGGACCGCTATGAAGCCGACCGTGTGAAGGAGTTGCTGACCGATGCAGGTTATTCCTTCTCAGATAGACCTGAAGGTGGCCTCTTCGTGAACGTCAACGGGACACCTGTGAGTTGGGAAGTCGCTGTCAAACAGCAAATCATCAGCTTCAGCTAAGCTTAAGGAGCAGACCGTGCCTAAACCATACCAACCAAAGGTTACTCATGGGTCGAAAGGGCCATATGGTCGCCGCTTCAATCCCGACTGCAATCAGATCGTTGAAGGAACCGTTCAAGGACCGACTGCTTCAGAGGTCGCAGATGAACAGATGGAGAAGTGGGCGAGAAAGCAACTCAACGAGAGAATATACAAGAGGGCCTTAGAGGCTCAGAGACGTAACCAAAGAGGTTAAACAAAAAGTGCCCCTACTGCCTTAATCAGGTGGTAGGGGTTTTTGCTTCGATCAATGAGAAAACGTAACGACCGTTTTCTGAACGCTACGTATTTGGATTATGCCATCCAGTAAAGATACCATACAACTCTGTGAAAAGATCATCGTCTGGTTGGATGCCCACAGTATCGAAGTAGTCACCTATCGAAAGTTCGCTTTCCCAAATCAAGCGGGCTAACCCCAGTACTAGTTCTACTCGATCAATTTCTTTTCCGTCAGTCATTGTCCACCTCGCTTGTTTCTTGCTTTCGCGGGCACAAATGGAAACAGTCGTTCACCAAGCCATGCCCAGACCTATCTATAGCTACCCCTACGATTTCCATTCAAGCAGCTTATTGACGAAACCATGAACACCCACGCCTGTGCCGCTGTGGTGGAATGGTAGACACGACAGATTCAAAATCTGTTGCTGGTAACAGCGTCTCGGTTCGAGTCCGAGCAGCGGCACCAACACCCCAAGGAAAATCTATGACACAACATGACGTGGCCCTCACGAGGTCTGCGATGTGGGCCGAATTGGTTAACATGAAGCACCGCGCCGTTCTGCGTAGGGAATTGAACAATAAAGAGGAAGCCGCTGAGATCGGAGAGGTTCTGATCAAGGTGAAGGAAGAACTGCCACACGGAGAGTTCACACCGTGGGTAAGGAGGGACTGCTCGTTCACTGACAGACACGCAAGAAACTACATTCGGATTGCTCAGGTAAAACGGAAACGCGTTTCCGATTTCGACCGATGCACCTCAATCCGAGAAGTCCTCTCCCTCGGTAAACCACAACCAGAAGAACCCAAGAGGCCCACCAGAGCGGCTACCCTAGACGACCTCCGCAAGGTGGAACGACTACGGTCGCTGAGGGATGACCCATCGGCCAGTGAAGGTGAGCGTTAAACTTCCCAAATGTCTTCAGGAGATTGACCAAGCGCCGCCTCTAAAGCGTTTGCTGTCCCTCTTAGCCGTTCAAGTAGACCACCGTAGTGGCGGTTCCCAACGGCATCTTGGGTATGACCCAGAAGTCTGTCTTCTTCACGCTCAGACACTTCTGCAAGCCCAAGCCACTGTTTCATGTTGTGCCTAAGGGAATAGACCACATGCACATCTTCCTTGGTCACTTCCCGCATATGCCGCATCAATGCTCCTGATACGTTATCCGGTCCGCCTTCTTTTGCATATCGGGCAAAGACATATTCGTTCTCACCGGCTATCTCTACGGCCTCCTTAGCGGCCAACAAACCGTCACCCAAGAGTGGGATAGGGCGGATTGAAGACTTGGTTTTGATTGACCGTTCGTCGTTCCAGCGAACCCAAACATGTGGCACATCATGTTCGAGATCAACATCATCTACTCTCAGCCCTGAAATCTCTGCACCACGGCACCCTGTCGCTTGAAGAAGTCTCCATATGTGTCTGAGTTCTATAATTCTTGTGCGGTTCAAAATACGATGCCTTGTGGACTTGAGTATGTCGTAGGGAAGTGGTTCCCGCAGTTCCCATTCAGACTTGGCCGCACCTCTACTTTCCACGGCACCTTCGATCTTTAAGTTCTTAAAAGGATTAGAAACCTTTGTTTGAAGGTCAAACTCCACAATGCCTGTCTCGATGATCGACTTCATCGAATTGACTTCACGCTGGATTGAGTTGGGCGAACGAGGCCCACCACCGTACTTAGGCTCAGCCGCTAGCTTGTCTCTCACGTCCCTCGCATGTTGCCTCTTAAGGTCAACGAGAGGAATCATATCGAGTGGCCCCCAAGTGGCCTCAAGCCTTCTCACGGCCCTCTTGAATGTGTCGTTCGCGGACTTCTTAGGGTTCTCACCCACGGTTTCCTTCTCATAGAACTTTACGGCATCCCCGACCGTTGGCTCTGGGGGTTCAGCATCGGGCAAGACCACGGCCTTGTAGAGCATCGGGTCAGCACCACTCCGCTCAAGGTCTTCGGCCACAAGTCTCCTTGCTTCATCCTCAAGTTCATCGTCTACAATCGCACCGCCAATATGTACCGAGCGCACTAGGTTTCGAGCTTCGACCTTGTAGTCCTCCCAGACTTCCTTCTGGGTTCTCCTATCGGTCAACCGGTTTCGGGTGGCGTCGATGTATCGTTCGATAGCCGCATCGCCTTGGGCTGACGGTTCACCGCTCAGAGCGTCAGATACGATACGATCAAAGGCAGCAATCAGGGCTGTATGTTCTTCCACTTGTGCAGCGCCTGTTTCTTGATTGAGCAACCGTGTTTCAAAGAAGGTCTTCGAAAAGCGATTTGTCAGAGCCTTGGGAATCCTCCTTCGGAATACCAGTTTACCCTTGTTTCGCGTCAAGTAAGGCAGTGTCATAGTGATGGCCATCGTTAGATTGTACCCCCAATGTTCCCCGTAATGTTCCCCGCAGGGGGGCTGCAAGCCATTATTTATAAGGCTTTCAATGGGATAGCTTGAGGAAAATGGCTCCGGCGGTAGGGATCGAACCTACGACCAATTGATTAACAGTCAACTGCTCTACCGCTGAGCTACGCCGGAACACTTGAGCGCGTATAGCAATGAGATTCTGGGGCGTCCAGAGGGATTTTGAAATTTGTTGAGGGAATAAAACCTGTTGGCTCAGCAGTCAGATAGTACGACGAAATAGGGCGTCCGGTCGAAGTGTCGGTTGGGCGAAAACTTCGCCACGTTTGCTTAAATCAATGAGATGGGCGAAGAGGTTTCGGGCTGCCGCAGGATGCAAAGCAGCTGGTGTGTCCGAATAGATCTCAGCGGTAAGTTGTTCCACGGTTTTGTTACCGTCCGCAAGTGCGGCAAGGATGTCGTTTGTGCGTCCGCGTCGATGCTCCAAAAGCCATTCGATCCGTTCCATAGCGGCGCTGACCGGCGCGCCATGGCCGGGGAAGAGCGATTTAGGTTTTTCTGAAAGCAGACGTTCGCAAGAGTCCATGAAATCTGACAAATCACCATCAGGGGGAGACACCAGAGAACTGGCCCAACCCATCACCAGATCACCCGTGAAGATCGCGTCGTTCCATCTAAGGCTGATGTGATTTCCCATATGCCCGGGCGAATGAATGACTTTTAGGACCCATTCCGCGCTAAAGAACATTTCGCCGTCTACAACCTCCCGATCCGGAACGAACCATAGATCAACGCCTTCGCCACCACCGACAAAGCCGGCAGCAGCCAAACTGGTCATGATCTCGCTGCGACCCGAAGAGCTATCGCCAAATGCCAGAACGGGCGCATGAGTTTGGTCGGCGAGTTTGGACGCAAGAGGCGAGTGATCAAGGTGGCTGTGGGTGACGAAGATAAGCTGAACCTTCGCATCGCCGATCGTTGAAAGTATGGCATCTAAGTGGTCTGGACTGTCAGGGCCGGGGTCGATGATCGCGAGGTTTGCGGTTCCCAGTATGTAGGTGTTGGTACCCCGAAACGTCATCGGTGATGGATTAGGGGCTACGATACGTCTCAGGCCTGGCGCGATTTCCTCGCCGACGCCAATTGGTGGATCAAAACTTTCCTGCTCCATAACCGCTTTCCGTCGCTTGCGCTGCTCGTTACTGTCAAACTATGTTCTTTGGCTGGCTCAAACAATACATGCCGCGCGGTCTCTATATGCGAGGCGCACTCATTCTGTTGTTGCCCGTATTGACCATCCAGCTATTGGTTTCGGTTGTTTTTATTCAACGCCACTTTGAGGGCGTAACGGATCAGATGGTGGATGCTGTCGGGATCGAATTGAGGTTCATTGCCGATCTTGCGAACCAAGAAAACACCCAAGACAGCGCGATGAGTAATATTCTGGCCATTGCTGAGCCGCTGGAAATGGATGTCGCTTGGGTCGAGGAAGTGCCCGAAATTGGCAACGATAGGCAGTGGACGGATTTCACGGGAAATTCTGTGCGCGCGTATCTTCTGAGTGAAGTCCCTGAAATTTCGGAAATCTCTTTGGCAAACCCACGCATCGTGACAGTTTGGATGGAGACACCTGCTGGCATCCTGCAACTTTCGTTTCTACGAAAGCGCGTTTCCGCCTCTAATCCTCACCAACTTCTTGTGATCATGGTGATCCTCGGTGGTTTGATGACGTTGATCGCTTATTTCTTTCTTCGAAACCAATTGCGGCCAATCAAGCGCATGGCGGACGCAGCTCAAGCTTTCGGCAAAGGTCAAAAACTGGATTACTCTCCTTCGGGAGCGGTCGAGGTGCGGGCGGCAGGAGCGGCTTTCCTCGATATGCGCAATCGGATCGAACGGCAAACACAGAACCGAACGATGATGTTGTCCGGTGTAAGCCATGATTTGCGAACACCCTTGACGCGTCTTCGGTTGGGGCTGTCGATGTTGGATTCTGAAGAAGCGGCCCCCATGATCGCTGACGTCGACGAAATGCAGTATCTACTAGACGGCTTTCTTGATTTCGCAAGATCGAGTTCCGCTGACGAGCTCGAGCTGGCAGACCCGCATGAGTTAGTGCGAGAAGCCGTAAGCAAGGCACAGCGCGCCAATATGAATGTGACCTTGGGTGAAAGTGAAGGCGCTACAGATTCCACAAAACTCAGGCCAGCGGCCATTAGTCGAGCTTTAGACAACCTTTGCAACAATGCATTGCGTTATGGGACCCAAGCGGAGGTCAGCGCGGTCATCACAGACAAGGCGATCCGTTTCATTGTTGAAGACAATGGGCCGGGCATACCCGTAGACCAACGTGAAGCGGCGTTGAGGCCTTTTGAGCGCCTTGATCCTTCACGTAATCAGGATAAAGGATCGGGCGTCGGCCTCGGTTTGACGATCGTGAACGACGTCGCGCGCACCCACGGTGGTCTGCTGCGCCTCGGCGACAGTGAAAAGCTTGGTGGCCTTAAAGCTGAGATTGTTCTGCCGCGTTAACGTGACGTAGCTCATTGCTTTAACTTGCTTTGAACTGCGCAATATGATCGCTTGCAGCCATTCAATCGCTTTTGGGAGGGATCGCATTGGATAGTCTCGTCTCGGTCTTTTTGCCGCTATCACTCGCAATGATCATGTTTACGCTTGGTATCGGTCTTACCGTAGCTGATTTTCGTCGTGTCGTTGAGCGCGGAAAGGTCTTTCTAGTGGGCGCGCTTTGTCAGGTCATGCTGATACCAGTCATCGCGTACGGCGTGATCATGGCCTTCGGGATCACGGGGGAGATTGCGGCAGGCATCATGCTACTTTCGTTTTGCCCCGGTGGCGTAACGACGAATGCGGTTTCTAAATTTGCCAATGGCGATGTGGCGCTTTCGGTTTCACTGACTGCTGTTGTGTCGCTCTTGTCCATTGTCACCGTCCCATTCCTCGTCGCGTGGAGTGTGGGTCATTTCATGGGGGCGGAAGCGCCAGAGATTTCGGTGACATCATTGGCCATCGCTATGGTTTTGATCACCACACTGCCGGTGTCTCTTGGAATGTTGATCCGCGGTTTGCGGCCCGCGGTTGCCGATCGCATAGAGCCCAAGCTCTTCATCGTGACGGGCATCCTTTTCGTGGTGATTATTCTTGCTGCAATTGCTGCGAACTGGGGGCTGTTCGTAACCAACTTTGCGCTACTAGGCGGCGCGCTGATTACATTGAATGTCGTCGCAATGGTTGCGGGACTCCTTATCGCGGCATTGCTGGGCTTTACATGGAAAGAACGGAAAACGATTTCCATCGAAGTCGGCATTCAAAACGGCACGCTGGGTATAACACTCGCACCTTTGATCATCGTCAGCGCTGGTGCGCTGCCCACTCTGGCTCTGCCATCTGCTGTCTACAGCGTGGTGATGTACGCCACGGCCTTGCCATTCGTTCTTTGGCTGCGGAGCCGCCACGATGCAGGCTGACGTCGTAGTCGTAGGGGCTGGACTCGCAGGCCTCGTAGCCGCCGCAGAACTGGGCGACCGCGGCAAGAAGGTCATCATCGTCGATCAAGAAGGGCCGCAGAACCTAGGCGGGCAGGCGTTTTGGTCTCTAGGTGGATTGTTTATGGTCGATACGCCAGAACAACGCCGGTTGGGCATCAAGGACAGCCATGACCTTGCTCTCCGAGATTGGATGGGGACGGCGGCTTTTGATCGGGCCGAAGATGACTGGCCCCGGAAATGGGCGGAGGCCTATGTTGACTTTGCGGCCGGAGAGATGCGCCCTTGGCTTCATAAGTTGGGGCTGCGATGGTTTCCAGTTGTTGGATGGGCCGAGCGTGGCGGGAGTTCGGCGGAAGGCCACGGAAACTCTGTTCCGCGGTTCCACATCACTTGGGGAACGGGGCCAGGGGTTCTTGAACACTTTATCCGTCGCTGCAAAGAACACGAAAATGCTGGCTTGATCAGCTACAAGTTCCGGCACCAAGTTGACCGGATCGATATGACCAACGGTACGGCAACCGGCGTCAGCGGAACAGTTCTTGCCGATGATCCGGCAGAGCAGGGCGCGCAAACCAATCGGGACAAAGTCGGTTCATTCGAGATCAAAGCGAATGCGGTTATCGTGGCTTCCGGCGGGATCGGTGGCAACTTTGAAATGGTGCGAAAGGTTTGGCCCACGGAGCGCCTAGGGGCTGCACCCAAGATGATGCTGTCTGGTGTTCCCGCACATGTAGATGGGCGTATGATTGGCATTGCAGAGGACGCAGGCGGTCATGTTATCAACAAAGATCGGCTCTGGTTCTACACAGAAGGTGTTCGCAATTGGGATCCGATCTGGCCGCACCACGGTATCCGTATCCTCCCAGGGCCATCGTCCATGTGGTTCGACGCCGAAGGCAATCGATTTGCACCGCCTGCCATGCCCGGCTTTGATACCATGGCAACGTTCAAAGCTATTTTGGACAGCGGCTATGACTACAGCTGGTTCATTCTAACCCAAAAGGTAATCAAGAAAGAATTTGCTCTTTCAGGATCTGAACAGAATCCGGATTTCACGTCCGCAAAGTGGAAAGAGGTCATCAAACAGCGCATCCTGTCTGGATCGCGGGCGACCGATCCGGTTGAGGCGTTCAAGGAGCATGGAGAGGATTTTGTCGTCGCCAATTCGCTCGCCGAGCTGGTCGCTGGGATGAACGAGGTTTCTGGTAGTGCTCTGCTGGACGAAGATAAAATCCGCACACAAATCGAGGCGCGGGATAGCCAAGTTGGTAACCCTTATGCGAAAGACGCGCAAATCATCGCGATCAGTGCTGCACGAAATTATCGTGGGGATAAGCTTATACGAACCGCAAAGCCTCATAGGTTCCTTGATCCTGACAACGGCCCGCTGATCGCCGTCAAATTGAATTTGCTCACTCGTAAAACTTTGGGCGGCCTTCAGACCAACCTTGATAGTCAAATGGTCGGCGCAGGCGGGGAGGTTGTGCCGGGTCTGTTCGCTATTGGGGAAGCTGCTGGTTTTGGCGGCGGTGGCTATCACGGATACAATTCTCTGGAGGGCACGTTTCTTGGCGGATGCATCTTCTCTGGTCGCGCCGCTGGCCGGAGCAAGGCGATTACCTAACAAGTCGTCATAGCAAAAAGACAGAAGTCTCTTGCCTAGGGATGGCAGACGGGTGTTCTGTATTCACAGCTTGCCGGAAAAGGGACATCAATGGTGGCTGCCAGAGGGTTTGAGGACCACGAATACGAAACCCGCATAGCAAATGCTCAATCCAGAATGATGGAATTGGGTTTATCTGCCTTGTTGCTCACGACCGAAACCGATGTACGGTATTTCACCGGTTTTCTAACGCGTTTTTGGGAAAGCCCAACGCGCCCGTGGTTCATTGTGATTCCGTTAACTGGGGAACCAATCGCTGTCATTCCGTCTATTGGTGCAGATTTGATGGCGGGGACTTGGATTTCTGATATTCGGACCTGGCAATCGCCGGATTTAGAAGACGATGGCGTCTCACTACTCTGCGACGCTTTGGATGAAGTTGTTCCCAATAACGGACAAATCGGGCTGCCAGATGGCCACGAAACCCAAGTGCGGATGCCATTGGCCGATCTGATGCGGCTCCAAAAACGACTAGAACCGCGCCAAATCGTGGGCGATCACGGTATCTTGCGTGACCTTAGAACGATCAAATCTGAAGCAGAAATTGCTAAGATTGAGACCGCCTGTCAGATTGCTGGTCGAGCGTTTGATCGGGTTCCTGAAATTGCCAAAAAAGGAGAGCCTCTTGATCTGGTGTTTCGTAGGTTTCAGATGCTTTGCTTGCAGGAGGGAGCAGATTGGGTTCCGTACTTAGCTGGCGGGGCGGAGCAGGGTGGCTATAGCGACGTCATTTCTCCTGCCAGTCCGAAGGAATTGGTGTCAGGCGACGTTCTAATGCTCGATACAGGTATGGTTTTTGACGGCTATTTTTGTGACTACGACCGCAATTGGTCGATTGGGCGGCCCAAGCATTCGGTTGCTGACGCCTTCAAGAAACTAATCGACGCGTCAGATGCCGCCTTTGAATTGGCGAGACCTGGCAAGACTGCCGCGGACATGTTCCACGCTATGAACAATATCCTGTCGGTCGGTGGTCCTGACACTGGGGCAGGGCGCCTCGGCCACGGATTGGGCATGTCATTAACGGAATGGCCGTCTTTTATTCCGACTGATCACACTGAACTGAAACCAGGTATGGTCCTCACGTTGGAACCCGGGATCGCTGTTGAAGGAAAAATACTCGTCCACGAAGAAAACATCGTCATTACAGACAATTCAGCGCGGTTTTTGTCGCCGAGGGCTGGTCGGGAACTGCAGGAAATATGATCCAACTCCCCTACACATTAGATGCTGATGATCCACGCGTTTTGCCCATCGGACTCATTGTTCTACAAGCAGATGAAACGCTCGAGATCGAATTTAAAACAACTCTGTCTGACCTCGAAAATCCCGTCTATGTAACTCGCATTGCAAGCGCGGAATCAGTGTCAAACGACACGTTAAGCGCTATGAAAGGGGACATCGCCTCCGCCGCATCTTTGCTGCCAAATGCTCGAAAATACGCTGCGATTGGCTATGGTTGCACATCCGCAAGCTCAATCATCGGCTCCGATGTCGTGAGTGATCTCGTGCGATCTGTTTGTGACGTCAAACATGTAACCGATCCACTTAGAGCCGCCTGTGAGAACGCGAAGTTTCTGGGCGTAAATCGTTTTGCTCTACTCTCGCCCTACGTTGAAGAAGTAAATCTACCTCTACGATCCGCCTTTACAGACTATGGAATTTCCACCGATGTTTTTGGAAGTTTCTCCGAACCCAGCGAAGCAAATGTCGCTCGAATTTCAACGAAGTCAATTGTTGAGGCCGCTTCACAGCTAGGGCAAGATGAAAGCGTCGATTCTGTCTTCTTAAGTTGCACGAATTTAAGGACTTTGGAGGCAATTTCCGAGATTCAAAATCGAATCCAAAAACCGGTATTTTCGAGCAATTTTTGCTTAGCTTGGCATCTGAAGGCGCTCAGTTCCGGCTAATTTGATAGCCATACGCGACACATTCGCCAAAAACTCAACAAAAAACTTGCGCCAAGACATTGGAATGATCTCTACTGCTTTGGATAGTGTCCTCGGTTTTTGGGCGCTTTGGGAAAGCCTAAGGGAGATGGGGTTTGACAGATACTGCGGTTGATGAGGCGTTCGTACAATTTGATCGCGTTCAGAAATCTTACGACGGCGAAATCCTTGTTGTAAAAGATCTCAACCTTTCGATGCCCAAAGGAGAATTCCTGACAATGCTTGGGCCATCAGGTTCGGGCAAGACCACCTGCCTTATGATGCTCGCTGGGTTTGAAACAGCGACACATGGTGAGATCCTCTTAGACGGCCAACCAATCAACAACATACCACCACATAAGCGCGGGATCGGTATGGTATTTCAGAACTACGCATTGTTTCCGCATATGACGGTTGCAGAAAACCTCGCGTTTCCGCTTGAAGTTCGCAAGATGGGCAAGAGTGAGCGCGATCAAAAGGTCAAACGCGCCTTGGATATGGTTCAAATGGGTGACTTCGGTGGTCGTCGACCTGCGCAACTTTCTGGCGGTCAGCAGCAAAGGATTGCCTTGGCGCGTGCGCTGGTTTTTGAGCCTGAGCTTGTTCTGATGGACGAGCCACTGGGCGCGCTAGATAAACAGCTCCGCGAACACATGCAGTTCGAAATTACGCGCCTTGCGCATGATCTTGGCATCACGACCGTCTACGTTACACACGACCAAACGGAAGCATTGACCATGTCGGATCGTGTCGCTGTTTTCGAGGACGGCCGCATCCAACAGCTCGCACCACCTGATGAACTTTATGAAGAGCCCGCGAACAGTTTCGTTGCGCAGTTTATCGGTGAAAATAACACCCTATTAGGCGAGATTGTTGAAGTAGGTACGGATAGTTGTGTGGTCAAACTGGACAGCGGAGAGTTGATCGACGCCCTGCCTGTAAACGTTTCGAACGTTGGGGATCGAACAAAAGTCTCCATTCGTCCTGAGCGTGTGGAATTCAACAAAGACCGCCTGAATCCTAACGCCCATACGATCAAAGCTGAGGTCAAAGAATTCATCTACATGGGTGACATCTTCAGATTCCGTCTTTCAGTGGCTGGAAATGATGACTTCATCGTGAAGACACGTAACGCCCCAGATGCAGTTAAACTCACACCTGGCGAGACAATCGAAATCGGTTGGTTGCCTCAAGATTGCCGGGCGCTTGACGCCTGACAGAAATGCAGAGCCTTTGAGCTCGGCAGAACAGTGGTCAAGGGAGTTGTCCGCCCACCTTGCACCACACAAACAAACGGCGGAACGACGGGAGTAAATGTATGAAACTAAGTACTTCGATTCTAGCAATCGCTGCCGCTTCAGTGGCGGGAATGGCGACTGCCCAGGAAATGACGATTGTGTCATGGGGTGGTGCGTATACTGAAAGCCAGAAGCGTGCTTACCACGACCCTTATTCAACAAATACGGGTGTGACGATCATTAATGACGACAGCGCCGCTGAGGCCGTGGCCAAGCTGCGTGCCATGAATGAAGCTGGTAACGTGACTTGGGATGTTGTTGACGTAGTCGCTGCGGATGCGATCCGCCTTTGCGACGAAGGTCTCGCTCTGGAAATCAATGCAGATGAGCAGCTTGCACCAGCACCTGATGGTACACCTGCATCCGAAGACTTTGGTGATCTGATCGTAAGCGACTGCTTCATTCCGCAGATCGTTTACTCAACAACATTTGGCTACCGGACAGATCTCGTTGGTGACACACCGCCAACAGACGTTTGCGCCGTGTTCGACACTGAAGCATACCCAGGCATGAGATCGCTTGAGAAGCGCCCAATCAACAACATGGAATGGGCTCTGATATGTGACGGTGTTGCATTCGAGGATGTCTACGACGTTCTAGAAACAGAAGAAGGTCAAGAGCAGGCTCTCGCCAAGCTCGACACGATCAAAGACAGCGTGATCTGGTGGTCCGCTGGTGCTGACACACCTCAGTTGCTCGCAGACGGTGAAGTTGTGATGGGTTCCACATACAACGGTCGCCTGTTCTCGCTGATCGAAGAGCAAAACCAGCCGGTTGCGATGCTTTGGGACGCACAGGTGTTTGACCTTGATGGTTGGATCATTCCAACAGGTCTGAGTGAAGAGCGCACACAGCGCGCCTTGGACTACGTCTACTTTGCGACGGATACACAGCGTTTGGCTGACCAAGCGAAGTACATCTCTTACGGTCCCGCACGCGCATCTTCTGCGCCTCTTGTTGGAACACATGCTGATCTGGGTATCGAGATGGCACCACACATGCCAACTGATCCAGAGAACTCCAAGCGTACTTTCCTCTACAACTACGAGTTCTGGGCTGACTATCGCGACGACATCGACGCGAAGTTCCAAGCTTGGCTGTCTCAGTAAGCGTAGAAATCAACATCGTGGAAGGGCCGTTTGGCCCTTCCTCCTTTGACTAAGCGGACCTAGACCATGTCAGATACAGCTCAAGATGGGCCAATGCTTGCTGCCGATGGCACAACGTTAAAACAAAGTCTGGCAAGAAGTTTACGCCGCGAAAAAATGCGCGCGCTTCTACTGATTGCGCCGCTTCTGATTTTTATATTCCTCTCTTTTGTCGTACCAATTGTCTCGATGCTGTTCCGCTCGATCGAGAATTCCATCCTCCAGGACACACTCCCCGAGACGGTGGTCGCACTCGAGAATTGGGATGACCAAAGCGGCGAACTGCCCGATGAAGAGGTCTATGCCGCGTTCGTGCGGGATATGTTGGTGGCGGTGGATGCCAAAACCCACACGCGGTTGGGCACACGTCTAAACTATGAAGAAACAGGTATGTCTTCGATGTTCCGCCGATCCGGCCGTCAGATCAGTCGATTGGACCCGGTGGAAGATGCACCGTTCAAAGACAAGCTAATAGACATCCACGATGGATGGGGAGACGTAAATACTTGGGCCGTGATCAAGACCCATGCCGTCCCCTATACCAACGGCTACTTTTTGAATGCTGTTGACATGCAACGGACGCCAGAAGGCGCACAAGCACAGCCGGAAAGCAAGCAAATCCTTGTGAAACTCTTCGGGCGAACGCTCTATATGTCTCTGGTCATTACGGGTTTTTGCATTCTGCTCGGTTATCCAATTGCATTCTTACTCGCGAACCTACCAATGCGGTCCGCGAATTTGTTGATGATCCTCGTGCTTTTGCCGTTCTGGACATCGCTTCTGGTCCGAACATCGGCTTGGAAAGTCATGTTGCAGCAACAGGGCGTCATAAACGATACGCTTGTATGGTTAGGCCTCGTTGATGATGCGGCACGATTAATCATTATCAACAACCAAATCGGCACGATTGTCGCCATGACACATATCTTGTTACCGTTCATGATCTTGCCGATGTACTCGGTTATGCAAACCATTCCGCCAACGTATGTACGTGCTGCAAAATCCCTTGGTGCAACCAATTGGACGGCATTCTGGCGGGTCTACTTCCCACAGAGTATCCCTGGCATCGGGGCCGGATCCATCCTCGTGTTTATCCTCGCCATTGGCTACTACATCACGCCCGAAATTGTTGGCGGTACACAGGGTGTCTTTATCTCTAACCGTATCGCCTATCACATCTCATCAAGTTTGAATTGGGGATTGGCCGCTGCCTTGGGAACAATTCTCTTGGGCGCGGTATTGATCCTTTACTGGGCCTATGACCGGATCGTTGGAATCGACAACGTGAAGTTGGGGGGCTGAGACTATGGCTGCATTAACTCCAGTCGAACGCGCTCCGCTGTCCTTCGTCGTTCCAGTCGTCGCTTTAGCAGGGGCCATTCTCGGCCTGTTTGTTGGCACTGCGAACGGATCTGGCTTGATGGGAATACTTATCGGCGCTGCTCTTTTGGCCGTGGTTTCTTGGGCGATGATTGTGGTGATCAAGAACGAGCGTGTCGCGCGCTGGGGCTTAGTGATCGCCTTTGCTATTCTGGGTTTCGTTTTAGGAAGCGTTCCTGGCGGATTGATCGGCCTAATTTCCGGCTGGTTCTTCGGGTGGTTCACGTTTTGGCTGTTTGAAAGTCGCTACCGAATGCGTCTTTTGCCCTATCTGACACCTCGACAGGTTCTTTGGCACTATGCGTTTCGAGTGATTTGCGGAGCGATTTTTGTGTTCCTAATAACACCGATTTTGGTGGTCATTCCGCTAAGCTTCAACGCTCAGGATTTCTTTACCTTCACGCCAGAGATGCTGCGTTTTGATCCGGAAGGATACAGCCTCAAACACTATGAGGATTTCTTCACAAACAACGAATGGCAACGCAGTTTCAAGAATTCACTCCTGATTGCGCCGATCGCAACGATCATTTCAGTGACGCTCGGCACGTTGGCTGCCATTGGCTTGTCTCAAGCACACGTGCCTGGCAAGCGCGCCATTATGGCGATCCTCATTTCGCCAATGATCGTTCCCTTGATCATCTCTGCAACTGGTATGTTCTTCTTCTATTCGAACATCGGCAACTTCCTTGAAGGCACGCTTGGCATGAACAAGACCTTTGTGGGTTATGTGAAAGTGATCTTGGCCCATGCGGTCCTTGGCGTGCCGTTCGTCATCATCACAGTTACAGCAACTCTTGTTGGGTTTGACCGATCTCTCACACGGGCGGCGGCAAACATGGGCGCCGATCCGGTCAAAACCTTCTTCAAAATTCAGATGCCATTGATCCTGCCTGGCGTCATCGCTGGTGGCCTGTTTGCTTTCATCACGTCGTTCGACGAAGTGGTCGTCGTACTCTTCGTTGGCTCCGCCAGCCAGAAAACGCTGCCGTGGCAGATGTTCACAGGATTGCGTGAACAAATCAGCCCGACGATCTTAGCGGTTGCAACTATCTTGGTTGTGATCTCAATTGCGTTGCTCACAACGTTGGAGCTGTTGCGCAGACGCTCAGAGCGCCTGCGCGGGATGTCACCGGGCTAGAGGCGCTGTGCGCCTCACCCGATCACTGGTGCTGGAAATAGTCTTCACAATCGCCTTCGCGATAAACATCCGCCGTACAGCAATGCAATCCGCCACCAAAGGCATAGGCATCGCGTAGATCGACTTCCACGACTTCCATGCCGAGCTTATCCATCTGCTCGGCTTGATAGACCTCGGATTTCTCGACGCAGACCGTTTTCGGGTCGAGGACCAGAACGTTCATCGACAGCCAAACGCTTGAATAGCACAGTGGCGGCGGAGTGTTATGGGCCGGCTGGGCGGCATCTACTATTTCCCATCCATTGCGTTCGAACAATGCGCGCTGATCTTTAGGCAAACGGCGCTGCGGGTTGTTTAGGATCAGACCGGGATGCAGTGGAGTAAACGTCGCATCGATGTGGATTGGGTAGGGGTCGCCGGGGAAGTTTACCGTGTGGACACGGTGATCGGGGAAGTGGCGGCGCAGCCATTCGATGCCTTTAAGATTGGTGGTGAAACCATGTTGAACGACCAAATCTTTGCCGAAGCGAAGCACGTCAGCCGCGTCGAAAAGAGGTTCTTCCTCAGTCGTCACAAAGAACTTTTCTTCTGCCCACTGCAGGCGTTTTTCCACACCGATTTTTTCAGACAGATAGTCGGGGTGATAATCCGCATCCGTCAGGCGCGGTTTTGGCGCGGCCTCATGCCGAAAATTTGGGTCTTCTTCCCAATACTGTTTCATCAGAGGCCGGTAGTTCAGATATTCGAACCAACGACAACGATAGGACATGGTCGCTTCAAGGATTTCTGATCCGACCGTCAGCAGAACGTCTCGCGGCGGCATACAACCGAACTGGCTATCGGTGTGGAAATCTGGCGTGGTAACGGGTCGCGAATGGTCGATGGAGTTTGGACGGTCCACACGCACTCCTCGAGCTTCGAGCTGAGCGGCGAACTTGTCAAGAAGCTCATTGGCCCGGTCGATTGTTTCCTGTGGTCGACGGCCCCACTGGCCACGCATATCGCTATCTTCTGGCACCTTGGCGTCTAGGGCCGGTTCCTCTGGTGGGATATGGCAATCGTCGGCGCGGCCAACGATGACGTGTTTGAGCGGATCCCATTCGTTCCAACTGTTTACGACTGTCTTTTGCATAAAACTCTCCCCTGCGATCGGAGAATCCGTAAGTGCTTTGGCAGGGTCAGGCAAGAGAAAGGCGACGTTTACGTGCTGCTCTTATTACTTTCGTGAAAGATGAAGCCGATGAAGTTCATTAAAACTTGCGCTGCAAGGATTTGCGTACTCTCGGTCGGGTCATAGGCGGGCGCGACTTCTACCAAATCGACACCGACGATATGGTTCCGCTTGGAAAGACCCTGAAGGATTTCGAGCACATCGTAGTAAAGGAACCCACCATGGCTCGGCGTACCAGTACCTGAGGCGATTGAAGGACAAAACGCGTCAATGTCGATGGTCACATAAACCCGCGCGCCTTGCGGAATGCGATCCAGCACAGCGTCCGTTCCCAATGCTCGTACCTGTCGAACGGATAGAATGTCAGAGCCTCTCGCTCGCGCATCCTCATAACCTTCCTTGGCGGTTGAGGACACATTGCGGATGCCCAGTTGGGTCATGCCGGAGACGTAGTCTTTCTCAATCGCGCGTCGCATCGGATTGCCGTGTCCCGCGGTGACGCCGTGCCGTTCATCGACGAAATCCAAATGTGCGTCGATCTGGACGATATGGATCGGGCCATTTTCGGCGCAATCATCTGCGAAAGCATTGATACAGGGGATGTTGACCGAGTGGTCACCGCCGATGACAACGGGCAGGGCGCCAGCTTGGAGAGCTTTCCTCACACCAAACGCGATGTTTTCGTGGCTTTCGTCGGTTTTGGTATGAATGATGTCAGCATCGCCAAGATCAGCAATGCGAACTGACGCGTCCAGATAGGTTGCATCGTCTTCGTGGTCATAAGCGCCAGCATGGCCAAAGCTAAAGAGCGTAGATGCCTCACGGACAGCACGCGGCCCAAACCGCGCGCCAGAGCGCCATTGCGTGCCAAAATCGAAAGGCGCACCAAGGATCGCCACATCTGCGTCGATCGATTCCCAATCCTCCACGTGTCGCGACTTAGCGAATGTGGAGATACCGACAAACGGGAGGTTTAAGCGACCGCCTTTGTATCCATGATCTTGCATTTGTTCGGCCTTCAAGTCGTTGCGTTTGTGCTAGTCTTGGTTAAACGCTTCGCTAGATCAAACGATAAATCCAATCACCTCATTATGAATGGATTTGCCATCGGTTGATCAGACGTATTTAGCCAAACCGTTTTTGTTCGCGTGTAGTCATGGATTGAGTCCACGCCGGCCTCGCGACCATATCCTGATTGGTTGAATCCACCGAAGGGCGCGATCGGCGAAATCGCGCGATAGGTGTTCACCCAGCAAATCCCGGCCTTGATCCGCGATGACACGCGATGTGCGCGGGCTACGTTTTGGGTGAAAACGCCGGAGCCAAGCCCAAAGGGGGTGTCGTTGGCGATCGTGATGGCTTCTTCTTCCGTGTCAAACGGGATCAAAGACATAACCGGGCCAAACATCTCAACTTTCAGTGTTTCGATATCTGTGTTTGGACATGTGACCAAAGTTGGTGCAAAAAAATTGCCATCTCGGTCAGGTTGATAGCCCCCGAACCGAATTTCGGCGCCTTGAGATGTGGCTTTGGAAAGCATGGTTTTGATCTTGTCGACCTGCGCCTTTGTGCAAAGAGGACCGATGCGAGTTGCGGCTTCGAGAGGATCGCCGATTGTGACATCCGCCATTTTCTCCTGAATGCGGGTAGCTAGATCATTTAAGATGGAACGATGCACGATACCGCGTGATCCAGCGACGCAGCTTTGGCCAGATGCGCCAAAGTTTCCCGCGATCAACCCATTGGCTGCACCTTCGAGGTCGGCGTCTTCAAACACAAGAATCGGGGATTTACCACCAAGCTCAAGTGACGTGACAGCAAAGTTCTCTGCTGAGTTGCGGACGACATGGCGCGCGGTTTCCGGCCCACCAGTGAAGGCAATGCGATCGACGTCTGGATGACGTGTTAGCGGAATGGCGCAGTTTTCGGCATCACCGGTGATAACCGAGACCACACCCTTTGGAAAACCCGCTTGCTCAACCAATTTTGCAAACTCCAGCATTGGGGCAGGGGCAATTTCTGAGGCTTTCAATACGACTGAACAGCCTGCAGCGAGTGCCGGTCCAACCTTAGTCGCCGTAAGGAACATCTGAGCATTCCAAGGGACAATCGCGACCACGACGCCCAAAGGTTCGCGGCGCGTGAAAACGTGCATGTCGGGCTTGTCGATGGGCAAAACCGCGCCTTCGATCTTGTCGGCCAGTCCCGCAAAATAGCGATAGTAGTCGGCAACATAAGCGGTTTGCGCCGACGTCTCTGCCAACAACTTGCCGCTGTCGGTAGTTTCGATTTGACCCAGATGCGCCGCATTTTCTTCAATCAGTTCCGCCAGCCGATACAGTAGTTTCCCGCGATTGGTTTGCGTCATGTCCCGCCATTCAGGGTCATCCAGAACACGCCGTGCCGCCGAGATGGCTCGGTCAACATCATCGGGAGATGCACAAGCGAAACTGGCCCAATCCCGCCCAGTCGCCGGGTTCTGGGAGGTCATGGTTTGCCTCTCTGATCCCTCGCACCAAGCGCCATCAATGTAGAGTTGGTAGTGTCGGTTCTTGCTCATCTCAGGTCCTCACTGAAACTTTGGCATGACGTCGTCGATAAACCGCGCAAGAGACGCGCGTTTCCGCTCAAAGCTCATGCCGCTGTCGATCCAGAACGAATATTCATCATAGCCTAAATCTTCGTATTTCTTAATCCGATCCGTAACTTCGGTAGCGGTTCCAATTGTTAAGTCTCGTGCCAAGTTGTCTTTCGACATCATCTTGTTGTTGGCGATATCTTCGTCCGTCAGTGGGTCGATCTGGCCTTGACGGACGTCTCGCTTGTTTTGGAACCATGCGCCAAAGTAGTTGTAGAAGCGCGATAGTTCTTGCGATCCACGCTCCACATCTTCGGCGTCTGCTCCCACATAGGTGTGGTGCAAAAGCATAATTTTCGGACGCAGACCATCATAACTGTCGCAGGCGTCGTTAAACCGGCCCATAAGGGTTTCAATCTCTTCCATCCCTTGCCAGAGGGGTGTGACCTGAATGTTGAACCCGTTGTGGACGCCAAATTCGTGGCTGTTGGGATCGCGTGCTGCAATCCATATCGGTGGGCCATCCTTTTGAACAGGTTTTGGTGCAGAGGTGCTGGAAGGGAAATTGAAAAATTCGCCCTCATGCGCACAGTCGCCTTTCCAAAGTTGTGGCAGCAACGGAGTAATCTCCCGCATCCGCTGGCCGGCTTCCCATGCATCCAATCCGGGCATCAAGCGTTCGTATTCATAGGAATATGCGCCCCTTGCAATCCCTAGTTCGATCCTGCCGCCGGTCATTAAGTCGGCGGAGGCCGCTTCACCGGCCAATTTGATAGGATGCCAGAAAGGCGCGATTATTGTTCCAGTCCCCAGACGGACGTTTTTGGTATGGTGTGCTAAGTTCACCAGCGACATCAGAGGGTTTGGCGCGATGGTAAAGTCCATTCCATGATGTTCACCCGTCCAAACAGCACGCATTCCAGCATCGTCAGCCATCTTACAGAGTTCGATAAACTGATCATGCAGCTCATCCTGTGGTTGGTCATTTGTAAGGCGCTCCATATGCGCAAACAGTGAAAACTCCATGGGTCAGCTCCTTTCCGAAAGTGCGTGTGTTTCGCCTTGTCGATCGTCGCCCAGATACAGAGCAAAATCGCGCGTCTCAGCTTCAACGGCATAACGCTGCATCATGTCGGCGATGGGTTGGGTGGTATATGTGAGTGTTGAGAGTTCTTGCGCAGGCACCGCGAAAAACGGATTGTCCTGTGGCAGCTTGGACGCTGTGGCGAGAATGTAAGAATAATGTGTTGTTGCGTCGTCAAAGACAGAATAGGCAGCGCCAAGGCTCACTGAAATGCCTTTGTCGTCCAGTGCTTGATGCAATGTTTTGCGTAGGTTTGAGCGCCCTGTTGTTCTAATATGTGGTGGTTGAAAGCCCTCAGAAACTTGTTCCAACAGGATTTTGCCGTCCACTTCGATCAGCGCACCGCAGACGGCTTGCTTATCCGCGGTATCTGCCACCTGCCGTTCGAGGCCAAGGCTGAAGTATTTTCCACCCGCATAGCCCAGTCCAGCCTTGTCCTGGTGCTGGAAAGTATCAACTCTCCCGATCAGAACGCAGTGGTCGCCCGCATCGAGCACGTCGTGGGTCGTGCAGGAAAACTGAGCGGTCGCGCCATCAATGAGGGGCATGGCGTTGGCATCTAACTGATGCGGAACTCTTGCGAAGCGATCCCCATTATAGCTTGCGAATGTATTGGACACATCCTCTTGCCCTTCGGCGAGAACATTGACCGCAAAGTGCTCAAAGGTTGCGAACGCCTTATAGGATGACAAAAATTTGCCGGGGCAAAACAGCAAGAGCGGCGGGTCGAGCGAGACGGACGAAAAAGAGTTGGCCGTAAACCCCAAGGGCGTGTCATTGGCATCACGGGTCGTGATGACGGTTACCCCTGTCATAAAGCTGCCAAAGGCATTTCGAAGGACACGGGTATCCAAATGAGTCATTGTGCGGCGCCTTCCAAAATTTCCAAAAGAACCGAGTTCACTTGATCGGGGTGGGTCATGGGAAGCATATGCGCGGCACCTTCGACGATAATTGCGCGGCCGCGAGGCACGATTTCGGCCATCGTTGTCGACATTGCTGGCGTTGAGTTCGGCTCTTGTACGCCGGTCATGAAAATGGATGGACAGGCAACGTTCGTCAGCAGTTCACGGTTTGGAATTTGGCTGTAGGCAAAGGCTGTGTAGGCCGATTTGTAGGCAGAGGGATCAACTGTTTCGAGCCACGATCGACACGCGTCACGTTCTGGGCTTTCCTTGTCTTCAAACCAACGCTCGAGCGTCACCGTTGGATCAACCTGCGTTACCCCATCCAATTCATCGGCACGAGATTGCACGGCTTTGGCGGCCGCATTGCTTCGATCGAAGATGGCATTGAGCGCGACGACTGTCTCGACGAGGTCAGGGTGTTGTTTCGCCAGTGCCAAGGCAAGCATCGATCCCATCGAATGTCCCACCACGATTGCAGGGAACGGCAACGAACCAAGAATGGCTGATGTGACATCCAGATAATCCGACATTGTTTGTGATGATCTGGATCGCTTGTTTTCCCCGTGTCCAAGCATGTCGGGAGCAAACACTTGGGCGTGGTTCGCTAACCCGTCCAATTGCGCAGCCCAAGCCTCCGCTCGCAAACCTACGCCGTGCAGAAACAGCACGGGCTGCCCTTTGCCTTTTACGATCGCCGGGTATCCAGCGATCTCAGACCGCGGCTGGGTTGTCCACATCATGACCTAAATCCTTTAGATCCTGGTACCGATCGCCGATGCGATGATGCGGACGACCTGAGGTTGCAGCGCCTAGCACGATCACGACTTCATCGTCTCGCGGCGCATCAGGGATCGCGAACTGGATCGTAAGATAATGCGATCTTCGCCCAACGTCGTTCGTATCCATCAAGGGCACCATAATAGGTGCATTGGCACCGCCTCGCGTGTTCGTGAAGGCAAGATAGGATTTCGCGTCGACGGCCTGTCGGTAATGATTGCCAAATCGCAAAGTATGGATAAGGCCAGAGGCGTGTTCGATCTCGCCGTCTAAGCCGACGACGGCAGCTTTGCCATAAGCTTCAATCGCCTCACCAGAACCTGCAAGTGCGAGCATCCTCTCGGTCATCATCTTACCTAGGATTGGGCCAAAGGCTTGAATTTCAGGTTTCAAGTCTTCTACGAAACGACCCGCCCATGGGTTTTGAATAATGGCTGCAACAGCAAACATCCGCCAAGGTCGTTTGGCGGCTCTAAATCCCTCAATCAAAATCTCGTCGTCATATGTAACGATTTTACGAATCTGCGGTTTCATGGAACCTCCGACATCTTCTTGCGAATTTAGAAAGCGCCAGAATCTTTGACAAATGATGGCTCCATGTGCTTAGGCATTAAAAAAGCTAATGGATAACTTGATCAATGGCGAAATCGCTCCCACCGCTAACTTGGTTTCGATCGTTTGAAGCTGCAGCTCGGACGTTGAGTTTTACAGCCGCTGCAGATGAGATTGGCTTGACCCAATCGGCGGTTAGTCAACAAGTCAAATCTCTGGAGATGCGACTTGGCGTGCTGCTTTTTTCAAGGCGACCTCGTGGTCTCGCCCTCACGGATGAGGGTCGGAAATTACTGCCTCAAGTGGGTGCGGCTCTAGAAACTCTTTCTGCTGCGGCAAAATCATTTGAACTTGGCCCCTCAACAAACCTGCTTACCATCGCGACTTCCGTAAGTGTGGCGCAGTGGCTCATAACTCCTCACTTGTCAGAGTTTCGAGAGCAACACCCTGATATCAAAATCAGAATTCTCAGCGCTGTGTGGCCAGACGATTTTCAAGTCGCACGCGCAGATGTCGAAATCCGTTTTGGATCAGATAAGCAGGTCGGCGCCAACGCGGAACTGCTAGAACCCAATGCATTGGTGGCATTAAAATCGCCGAGGCTTCAAGGCAATCTCGCGGATCTACCGCTTATCGAGACTGTCGGTACTTCTGTGAGTTGGTCAGACTGGAAGCAGGACGGCGATCAAAAACTCAAGCCAACTATCTATACCGATACATATGGCATGGCCTTACAAATGGCGGCCGACGGAAATGGTGTCGCCTTGATCAGCGAACTTTTGGAGCCTCATGCGGTTTCAACCGGTCTGGTAGAGAGGGTCGATGAGCAAAAGTTGTTTGGTCAAGAAGGGTATTACCTATCCGTAAACGAAGGTGTGCCGGAGGCCGAAGAATTTCGACAATGGCTTTTGGATAAATTGGCTTCAGTTCAATTTACCAGTCAAGAGTAAGCCAACGTCCAAGACGCTGCTATGGCGGAGAGACAGGGATTCGAACCCTGGGTACCCGTAAAGGCACAACGGTTTTCGAGACCGCCCCGTTCGACCACTCCGGCACCTCTCCACAATTGTTTTGACTAGATAACTTCTCACGGCGCCGCAAGATAGACTTTCGAATTGATGTTGTTCACAAATGCTAGTCGTGGTTTGCGACGGCGCTCAAATGGGACACAAAGTTCTTAGGTGAGTCCTTCGCGACGATACGCAAGTAAGGAATTCGAAGTTCTAGGTGAATTCAATTTTATTTCGATCTCAAGACCTGAACGAATTGTCACTTGTCTGGGTCAGATCGCGACTGAGACCTTATGCTGCACATTGATATTTCGTAGGCGAGCGGACCACACTAGTTCGCGCATTCGACGGGACTAATAGAGAGGATAATCGTCGGAGGACTGTGATCCTGCGATCCGGCAACGTGATCGAGCAAATCCTGAAAGTTGTTTCCCGCCACATCCTCTAGCGTTGGGTCCGCCAACAGTTCTAGCTCTTCAACCGGCCAAGGAGCGAGCGGCGTGAAGCTGACTTGCTGCTCCATGTTTTCGACTTCAAAGTGGCCCTTTATTTCGGTGTTCGTCTTTGTTTCAACGCGCAGGGCTCGCTGCAGCAAGTGGCGGTCGAAAGGACGGTCCAATGTTACAATCAGGGGATCGCGCGTTCCGGTGCAAGGTGCATTTGCGCTCCATAAGGAAAGGTCAGGGCGCGTGCGAAGGTCCGAGGTCACATTGAACGTTTTAGCAAAGCCGGGCAGCACGGATAGTCCGTCGGCAGAATACCAGCCACTGTTTACTTCAAGTGTGTATCGCCTCCCTTCGAGCAAGGCCGGGCCAAGCGCAACATTGGTCGAGACTTCGCGTTTGATGCGGCCCGGGTCGATCAAGAGTGTCAAACGTGTCCTATCTTCGTTCCACAATTCTTGTTTGAACTGCATGAATGCGGCGGCGTCTACAACGCCTGCTTCGTCAACCAAACGGATGTAGTCAAAAGCGACCTGAGGCTGCATTGGAACGGAGAAGTGTAAGTAAAAGCGCAGCGTATTTTCGGGGAGCACATCGCCGCTAGGATAAGCCGCTGTCACCTTAGCGGGCTGAGTTGCAACCGCTGCGGCAAGAGAAAATGGAACCTCTTGCACGTCGCCGTCGTTACCTATTTTTGCAACGTATGTTTGCCCAGCTTCAAAGCCAAAGGCAGGAACGAAAGTCAGCGACGTTTCGTTCACAAAATAGCGGCCAGCGATAGCGGTGTCTGCATCGGCCACAAACACCTCAAGCATATCAGGATCGGGCGTGCCTTCTCCGATTTTCAGAACCAATGGATCTGTGGCGCTTTGGGGAACGGTTAGGTCTTGTGCAAACGTCATAGGAGCTAACGCGGTCATAAGGACCGCCACAAGCGTGGCGATCCCCGTTTTGATCTTCATATCAATCATCACTGCAGCCGAGTTGGATCAGGCGCATACTGTGGGAAGTCGAATTCCGCGCGCATGTTGTGAATGCGATTGGGGAAGAACGTCGGATTGGTGTCGAGGTTCAGATCGCCGGTGTAAAGATCACGTGTGATGGAGGCCAGCATACCGTCACCGACAAGCGTCATATGCATCGACATGCCGTCAAACATCACCGCTTCACCAACGGGGCCAAAAGGCATCACCGGATGCAGGTCGAGTTTGCCGCCTCGCTCGAAATCGGTGTGATCCACGACCTCTGCATCTTGCAGTCCGGCCACCGGAATGACCTGAGGGGACCGGCTGTCGTTGGTGACAAACAACATCGATTGTCCCTGCATCTCAAATGGGATCATGTCGAGCGGTTGGCCATTGCCGTAGTCCATGATGGTGTTGGCCGAAATCTTTGCGCCATCTTGGATATCTTCCAGCGGCACCAGAACGATCGGGCTACATGTGTACGCCGCTACTAGTTGTGGTTTGCCGTCGATCTCTTGCACGGACATGGCCCGGATCGGCGCGCGGCTTTCGTACTGGTCATGCGCGATGTGATACATCTCGACATTGGTCACGCCCTGCGTGCCGTCAAAAGGGTAAGCAATTCGACGCAGTGAAGAGAGGAAGTTGTCATGAGCTACGCCGGCGACGAATAACTCCCCGTCATAGAATTCAATATCCATGATGGCGAGCGAGCTAAGCGGGATGTCCCCCTTTGCCACGTCTCGTTCCAAATGGGGCACTGGCCCCATGCCGCGCACCCCAAACGTCGTCTCGCTTTCTGGGAACTCGGTGAGCGCCTGCATTTGGAAGTCGAGCGCGGCCAAATCAACTAAGCTAACTTCTTGGTCCTGCGTCACCCGAATCAGCGCTGGCTGCGTGCTAGAGTTACCGATCAGCGTGACCGAGATATAGAGGTCATGGCTCACTGGATGTGACGCCATATCGTTCAGCTCAATCGCGTGGACGCCTACGCCCAAAAGCTCCGCAATCTTGGCATCTATGTTGGTGATGGCACTTGGCGCGATCTGTTCTGGTCCGCCATCTGCCCGGTGACAAAGTTCAGGGCAAGATCGCAGAAGTACGTGGTCTGGAACCGGGTCAATCCGCGATCTCGCCAGCAACTTTCCCCGAACTTCACTCCGCCGCTGATTTCAAACGCATTGCCGATGAAGTACGTGAGCGGTCAGGCGGGATTCCAATCGGATTCAAGCTGTCTGCAAACCACATCGAAGACGATATCGATTTCGCGCTGGAAGCAAGTGCCGATTACATCATTTTGGACGGGCGCGGCGGCGGGACCGGAGCGGCCCCGCTAGTCTTCCGCGACCATATCTCAATTCCCACCATTCCCGCTCTTGGCCGGGCGCGGCGTCATCTCGACGCCAAAACCGGCCGAGAAGTTACGCTGGTGATCACCGGCGGGCTGCGCGTTGCTGAGGATTTCGCGAAGGCCATGGCACTGGGCGCGGATGCTGTCGCTGTGTCGAACTCAGCCATGCAGGCCGTTGGCTGCATCGCAGCGCGGATGTGCAATTCGAACAATTGCCCAGTTGGCGTGGCGACGCAGAAGCCAGAGTTACGTAAACGGCTCGACGTACAAATCGGTGCCGAGAAACTTGCGCGCTACTTTGGCGCTTCTGTTGAATTGATGCAGGTGCTTGCTCGCGCTTGTGGCCATGACAGCCTTTCAGATTTTGACGTTAGGGACATCACAAGCTAGAAACGCGAAGTGGCTGAGCTAAGCGGTGTAACGTACGCTGGGGTGGGGCTCTAACCTAGAGGCTAAGGAATAAGTTCGATTTGCAGCTTCAGCGAAGTCGCTTATTGATCCTACCAATTGAAGTTCTAATCGCCGAATCCTGCCGCGCAGAACGTAACTAAATGATCGACGCTCGCGGTATGACTAGTACCTTCCCCCAACGCTGATATCCTTCGTTCTGACGTCACCAAGGCCAGCATTGCACTTACAGTGAAGACAAACCCTTCAGCGATTCTTTGACGCGACAATTTTGGTAGGAGACACTGAAGTTCTTCCATGAACTTTTGCGCGGTCGGGTCAAAATGTTGGGCGGCAATCTCTGTCCATCGATCATCGACGGAAACGAAAGCGACCAATTTTGCATAGTTCTGCCAGCGTGGATCTTCCTCGACCAGATCAAAGAGCGGTCGAATGAAAGCGCTCAAAACTGACCGCAAATCCATAGGTTTGCTAGCCCCAGCTGCTTCCAACGCCGCAAGGCGCGCCTGTGACAACGTTTCTGCACGGCGCGCGACAACGGTGTTGAACAAGGCCTCTTTTCCACCTCCATGATGGTGAATTGTTCCGACCGGTTCACCAGCGGCGGCAGCTATGTCTCGAATCGTTGCTCCATCGAATCCACGGGTGGCAAAGATGGTTTCCGCTGCGTCAAACACCCTCTCTCGGGTCTGCTTGGCACGTTCGGAGAGTGCTCTTTTCCTTATCTTTCCAGTGGCTTGCGAATTGCTCATTCTTATACCTTGCCTTAGAATGAACACTTGTTCAATCTAATTGTGAAAAGGGAGGCACGGATGAGCGTCACACGTGAACGGTTTGCTCTGATTGGAGCGGGGCCAATGGGCCTTGCGACGGCAAAGTTGCTCGTTGAGCATGGAATAGAGTTTCAGGGTTTCGAAATGCATTCGGGCGTCGGGGGGCTCTGGGACATCGATGGTCCACGCTCCACTATGTACGAGTCTGCGCATCTGATTTCGTCAAAGCGGATGACCGAATTTGCTGACTTTCCGATGCGTGATGAAGTGGCTGAGTACCCTTCACACCGCGACCTCAAAGAATACTTCCAAGAGTTTGCGAAAAATTTCGACCTAGAGCGCCGTTATCACTTTGGCGCGACAGTTCTCTCGTGCACGCCATTGGGCGGAACAGGGGAAGGCTGGACGGTCAAGTGGAAAGATGCGGATGGTGAATATACCGAAGAGTTTTCTGGGGTGCTGATCGCCAACGGAACATTGAGCACGCCAAATCTGCCAGAATTCAAAGGTGATTTTGACGGGGAACTCATTCACTCGTCGGAATACCGCTACGCTTCACAGTTTGACGGGAAACGCGTTCTTGTCATTGGCGCTGGCAATTCCGGTTGTGACATTGCTGTCGACGCCATTCATCACGGCACATCTTGTGATCTCTCAATGCGGCGGGGGTATTACTTCGTACCAAAATATGTTTTTGGCAAACCCGCCGATACAATGGGCGGAGCGATCAAACTCCCGATGCGTCTTAAACGTATCGTCGACGGAACTATTTTACGTTGGTTCGTCGGTAATCCACAGAAATATGGCTTTCCGAAACCGGATTACAAACTTTACGAAAGCCATCCAATTGTGAATTCGCTGGTCCTTTATCACGCGGGTCACGGTGATTTAGAGGTTAAACCTGACGTCGAAAGGTTTGACGGCAGGATGGTTCATTTCAAAGACGGAACCAGCGCGGAATACGACATGATCCTCGCAGCAACGGGGTATAAACTTGACTATCCTTTCATCGACAGCGCCTTATTGAATTGGAACGGCGATGCCCCGTACCTTTACTTGAACTGTTTCCATCCTCAGCGCGACGATCTCTTTGTTCTGGGAATGATCGAAGCTTCGGGCCTAGGTTGGCAAGGTCGGCATGAACAGGCTGAGATGGTGGTCCGATACATTAAGGGCCTAAACGATGGCTCCAAAGATGCGGCCGAGCTACAAGCGACCAAATCTGGCGACTTTGACCGTGCAACTGGTGGGATGAACTATATCGATCTTCCGCGCATGGCGTATTACGTCGACAAAGCAACTTATCGAAAGGCTGTGACAAACTGGATCGGTAAGTTGAAAGGGTCGATTGCATGATGGACGAAACCCTCCTTAACTTTTCGCGAGGATCCCTAACACTGCTCAATGGAATTTTGGCAATTGTGATGTTCTCGATCGCGATTGATCTTTCCACTCGCGATTTCAAATCTCTCGCCAAAGCCCCCAAACCCGTGCTCGTCGGTTTGGCATCACAGTTTCTAGTACTGCCATTTCTGACCTATCTTCTGGTGCTGGTTGCCCAACCGCAAGCCTCGGTCGCTCTCGGCCTGATTCTTGTCGCGGCTTGCCCTGGAGGAAATATCTCGAATTTTATCACTCATCGGGCAGGCGGAAACGCCGCACTTTCAGTGTCGATGACCGGTTTTGCGACGGTGGGTGCTATTGTCTTAACCCCAATCAACATCGCGTTTTGGGGTGGCCTTTATGGACCCTCCGCAGAAATCCTGAAAGCGACTTCGATCGACCCGATTAGCATAGCTATCACTGTGAGCCTGATGTTGGTCCTGCCTTTGATCCTGGGTGTCACATTGAACGCAAAGCGCCCAGATGTGACACAGAGAATTCGCAGGCCCCTGCAGTGGTTGTCCATGGGCATCTTCGTGGCCTTCATTATCCTCGCTCTAGCGGCGAACTGGACGCATTTTTTGGCCTTCGCAGGAGGCATTGCTGGGCTCGTCATCGTGCACAATGCGCTTGGTTTTGGCGGGGGATACACCATTGCAACCCTAGCAGGGCTGTCCCCCTATGATCGTCGGGCTGTCACTATCGAAACAGGCATCCAAAACTCTGGCTTGGGCCTTGTTCTCATCTTTGGTTTTTTTGGTGGACTAGGGGGCATGGCTGTCGTCGCTGCTTTCTGGGGTATCTGGCATGCAATCGCAGGATTGACGCTCGCAGCGTTCATGGCCCGGACGGAGGCCGCCGTATGACCCGTATTCTGATGACAGGCGGCGCGGGTATGGTCGGTCGCGCGGTGTCGAAGAAACTGTTCGGGGAGAACGTCATCGTTACGGATCTCGCTGATACCGACCCACCACTAGGTCCCAAATTTCGACGGTTGGATGTAACCGGTACCGATCCGGAAGTCGTCATTGCGGAAGAAAAGCCTGAAGTCGTCATCCATTTGGCGTCTATAGTAACCCCCCCGCCGGGAATGACGCGAGATCAGGCGTTTGCCGTTGACGTGACGGGAACAAGAAACGTGCTAGACGCCTGTGTCAAACATGGTGTTCGGCGATTGGTCGTCACAAGTTCCGGTGCGGCATATGGGTATCATGAAGACAACCCCATCCCGCTGACGGAAGATGCCCCATGCCGCGGCAATCCAGAATTCGCCTATGCCGACCACAAACGGCAGGTCGAAGAAATACTCGCCCGTGCACGGGATAATCACCCTGAACTGGAACAGGTCATTTTGCGGGTTGGAACGGTTCTGGGCGAAGGCACAGACAACCAAATCACAGCGCTCTTTAAGAAAAAACGGCTATTAGCGGTAAGAGGCAGCGAAAGCCCCTTTGTATTTATCTGGACCAACGACCTCGCCGAGATCGTCAAACGCGCCGCCACCGAAAGTCCAGCCGGGATTTTCAATGTTGCAGGAGATGGATGGCTTACGGTCGATGATCTTGCGCAAGCGCTTGGTAAAAAAGTTCTGCGGCTTCCAGCCTGGCTCTTAAAATCTGCCTTGGCGGTGGCATCCCCCTTGGGCCTTTCTCAATACGGGCCGGAGCAAGTGCGGTTCCTTCAGTTCCGTCCGGTTCTTTCGAATGAGCGTCTAAAAACGGAATTTGGGTATACGCCGAACCGAACCTCCGCCGAGGTATTTGATCTTTGGAAACGTGAGGCCTGGCTATGAAGACGGCTGTCATTTCAGGTGGGAACGGCGGTTTGGGTCGTGCCTTGGCCGCTCGACTTGAGGCCGAAGGGTGGCATTGTGTTTTGTTGGATGTGAACATTTCGGGGCTTCAAAAGACGGTTAGTCGCACACCTATTGCGATTGATCTGACAGACAGCGCCGCGTTACAGGCGGCTTGCGGTGAAATTGTCGCGATGCGCTCTTCTATAGATTTAGTCATCTACAATGCAGGTGTCTCGCAGATTGGACCGTTTGAAGATACATCTATGGAAAGCCATCGCCGAGTGTTCGACATCAACTACTTTGCCGCCGTTGATATGGCGCGCGCTTTTGTTCAGCCCGTCCGCGACAGCAAAGGCACGCATCTTGCGATTTCATCGGTCGCTGGGTTTGCTCCGCTTCACCATCGAACAGCCTACGCGGCATCAAAACATGCCATGCAAGGCTTCTTTGCTTCGTTGCGCTCAGAAGAAGCGCCATTTGGCGTTTCCTGTCTTATCGCTGCACCGAGTTTTATCGCCACCAACATCGGCAACGACGACCGAAGCGAAGACGGGATCGTTCGTCCTGGTTCAGCCGCAGACGGCATCGACTATATGTCGCCAGAAAGTGCCGCCGATGTGATCTTGCGCGGGCTTAAGCGAACAAAGGCGTTCATTCCGGTCGGAAGAGTTGCGCGCATTGCTTCCCTGCTCATGCGCGCCTCACCGCGATTTTATCAAACAATGATGCGACGCAAGATTTCCAACAATCAAAGTTGAAACAGAGTTTCTTCTTGTCCCTAGAGAACGGTCTGATGATGCGCTCATTACCAATGTTGATCAGTCGTAGCCAAAAAATAATAGCCAAGCGCTGGGTTTGTTAGGTTTATCTCAAGAGTTCAAATCTCTTAGAATATCTCTACAGAGACTATCTCGAGCCTCATCATCGTCAGAGTTTTCAGTCCAGATTCTGTCTATTTCTAGCGTTCCAACCGGCACAATTACGTTGGCGATTTCGGGCGGCGTTGTGTGATCGACGCGACCTTCTTCCCAGTCATGAAGTGCCGTTGAATAGCGAACAGCGGCTCCACTGAACGGTAGCCTTAGAGTGCTTCCTTCGGCATGGAACTTTAGTCCGTCACCCATCTCTTCTCCGATGAGTTTCAATCTGGCGCCTAGCCGGTGTTTCAAGATAGCGACGAAAACGATCGCTGCGGAGAAAGTGAATTTGTCGACGAGAACTCTGACTTGCCGCCACTTGGCTCCGGCCACTATTGCATCGATCAGAGGTAAGGTTTGAAGGAAGTTTCCCCCGGTATTGCCTCTAATATCGATTACCAAGTGTGTCTCTGGTGACGACGCAATACATCCTGCTGCTTCGGAAATTGCATCCGCTAAGTCAGTACCTATGGGATCAAAAAAACTTGGTAGGACGATAAGTAACCCCACTGGATCGAAAGACTTAATCTTCATTAAGGAGCAAGGACTCCAAGATGCATCGGTTTTCCCATGTTCGTTTGATGGGTAAAAATCGGTTGAGCAGACGGCTTTCGAAGAGTCCAACGAGATACTGAAACACATTCCTTTCACATCGCGCATTTGATATTCAAGTGTATCACCTCTCAAATTCACCCCTAAGCGAACCAACGCGCTTGGCCACACAAAGAGTATTGGTCTAATAACGCGCTTTCGTTGGCTCATTCCCGCGAGGAATGGCGTGGAGAGGCGCTCGAGATCGTCGATGCCCACACCATTTATCGAAATCAGTTCACCCCCGATGGCTGGATAAAAGCAAGGTGGGGCCTGCATTAGTCTGACGGAGTTACCGACGGTTGCAAACCTGAGGGGCAGCGCAGAAATGGATTGATTGGGAATGAGGCGCGTATGACCATTCCTTGGTAATGCCATCAGGCGCATAACCGACAACAAGAAGTCGTCCCTTTGGTTCGCTACCGCAAACATTCGGGCTTCGAGAATTTGAGAGTTCAGTTCTGCCTTATCTACCGCGTTGAAGCTCGGATCGGTCGGCAGAATAGTTCGTTCTATGAGCTCAAGATCATCGATTAGCGACATGGAACTATGCATAAGCAATCCCTGGGGCGTGTCTAGGAAAGCCGCATCGGTCGATCCAAAGGCGCAGCCGTCACTAAGCGTAGGTTTTGTCAAACAGGTAACTACGACTGAAATTGTTTCGGCCAGGAATGGTAAATTTCTAGCTCATACTGATCATTTGACAGGCTGCGATCACCTGAAACCTAATCAAGCGTCGCTCTAATGTTCCTAGAGGAAACGGACAATCTGAGAGAACTTTGGATCTTTTGAACTCACCTCATGTCACCTTGCGCTTCTTTGACGTGGCCGAAAGTCTGGCAATTAGTGCGGAGAGTATAAGAGCCTGACTATAAGCTTTCTTTGAATTTTCCTCATGAACCCTTAAGTTTGTCAAAGAACAGAGAGGTAGGATGATGTTGAAAATTGCAGGCGCCGGAACTTTTGCATTGGCTTTGGCAACCATGCCGATTGCTGCGGTCGCGCAGACCAACAAAGCCGAGACGCTGTATGAAACACTGCTTCTACCTGAAGTGATTACGTTGATGCGGGAAGAGGGTCTAACTTACGGCTCCGACCTCGCCGATGATTTCTTTCCAGGTCGGACCATTGCCGACTGGGATGGCGTTGTGAACGTAATCTACAATGCGGACAAGATGGAGGGGGAGATAAAGGATGCTTTCAGTGCTGCGTTAGAAGGTGACGATGTTGATAGCATGCTTGCGTTTTTCCAATCCGAACTTGGCCAAGAGATTGTCCAATTGGAAATCTCCGCCCGTCGAGCGCTGAAGGACGAACAAGTCGAACAACTGGCCGAAGAAAACGCTGCCATTGCCATGCAAGATGAAACAGATCGGTTCTTGCAGGTTGAAGAATTCGTCGATGTGAACAACGTTATTGAGTCGAATGTTGTCGGCGCTCTAAATTCGAATTTCGCATTCTATACTGGCCTACTTGACGGCGGTGCGTTCGGTGATGATTTGACCGAAGAACAAATTCTGAATGATGTTTGGAACCAAGAGCCGGACATTCGCCAAAACACGACAGAATGGGCTTTTTCATTCCTTTTGTTGGCGTACCAGCCATTGAACGATAGCGATCTGCGGCAATATATCGAATTCTCAAAGACGGATGCCGGGCAGGAATTGAACGGTGCATTGTTCGAAGCATTTGATGGGATGTTGGAGCGTATCTCTCGTGATCTGGGATTGGCGACGAGTAAGTACATGGGCCAGCAAGAGCTTTAACTGTGCCAAAGGACATTCGGCGTGCGGCCCAAGATGAGCTTCCTGCCGTACTTGATCTAATCCAACGGCAATTTGCCTATATGGATGATCGGATCGACCCACCGTCGTCGATGTATCGTCTAACCGTTGAGGGTTTGACGCAGACCGACGTTTGGGTCGCTGGCGACCCGATATGCGCCTGCATGGTTCTGACACCAGTTTCCGACCACCTCCACCTAGGTAAAGTCGCGATCGAACCGGCCTATCGGGGGCAGGGTCTGCTCGAAGAACTTGTAAACCGAGCCGAAGACGTCGCTCGAGAGCTTAGATTGAACACCATTCAGTTAGAGTCTCGGATCGAGTTGAAAGAAGTCCACCGAGCCTTTGCAAAAGTTGGTTTTCAGGAGGTACGAACAGGCGCTCACGATGGGTATGCGAAGGACACTTTCATTGTTATGGAAAAGGCGGTCGGGTAGGGGCTGTTCTCAATTCGATTGCCCAAGAAAGCCTTTCCGAAAAGGGCTTGACTTGAACCCGTCATAGACCGATAAGCCGCCATCCGTACGACGCGTTCGTGCGGTGTTTTTTGATTCTACGCCGAAAGGCGCGCAGTTGGCAGGTATTCAACACCCAAACGGGGGCCTGATTGACGCGGAAACTAAGGAAGACGATATGTTTGCGGTTCTCAAAACCGGCGGCAAGCAGTACAAAGTTGCTTCAGGCGACGTACTCCGTGTCGAAAAGCTGGCAGCATCTGCTGGTGACAAGGTACAATTCAACGACATTCTGATGGTTGGCAGCACAGTCGGCACCCCCTTCGTAGAAGGCGCGGGCGTTCAGGCTGAAGTCATCGATCAGATCAAAGGCCCAAAGACGATCAACTTCGTCAAGCGTCGCCGGAAGCACTCTTCCGCACGGAAGAAAGGCCACCGTCAGCAGCTGACATTGGTTCGCATCGGCGACATCCTTGAAAAAGGCGCTGACAAGTCCGGTGTTATGGCGGCTGTAAACGGTGCAGGAGTTGCGGTTGCGGCGGCTCCGAAAAAGGCAGCAGCAAAGAAAGCGCCTCCTAAGAAAGAAGCAGCACCAAAGGCTGAAGCGAAAGCAGCGGCAGGTGGTGACGATCTGAAGCAACTGTCCGGTGTCGGACCAGCGCTTGAGAAGAAACTACACGCAGCAGGCGTTACCACATTCGCTCAGATTGCGGATTGGACGGCGGACGATGTAGCTGCTATGGACGAGAAACTGTCATTCAAAGGCCGGATCGAGCGTGAAGGTTGGATCGAACAGGCCAAAGAACTGGCTAAAGGCTAAGGAGAGAGACACATGGCACATAAAAAAGCAGGTGGTAGCTCCCGTAACGGACGCGACTCAGCTGGTCGCCGTCTTGGTGTGAAGAAATTTGGTGGCGAAGTTGTCATCCCAGGCAACATCATCATCCGTCAGCGCGGCACAAAAATGTGGCCAGGCGCGGGTGTTGGCATGGGTAAAGATCACACAATCTTTGCAACTGCCGAAGGCCAAGTGAAGTTCCACAAAGGACTCAAAGGCCGAACATTTATTTCCGTCCTGCCGATGGCGGAGGCCGCCGAATAACCGATCCAAGGTAACGAGAATTTTAGGGGTCGGTGAAAACCGGCCCCTTTTTCTTTTTTTGGCCATACTCATATGTGAATTGGCCGCACGCGTATTTCGAGGAGGAAATACAGATGATGCATGAAACCGTAACAAACCCTCAAGCAACGATTAATGCTGAGCGTTTTGTGCTGCGCCCGCTCAAGGCGTCAGACACTGGTTTGATCACCATGTACTCCTCCGATGAGAAACTGGCGCGCGGAACACGCTCCATCCCGCATCCATTGCCGCCGGGTACCGTTGAGGCGCAGATCGCCCGCGCGAATGATCCGGATGTACCAGAAGACATCTGGGCATTGGATGGAACGGCCTCTGGCCATGCGGAGGTGCTTGGGCTTATCAGCCTCACGCGTATGGACCGCAACCAATCAGAGGTTTTCTATTGGATCGCACCTGCGTTTTGGAACGTAGGGTTTGCCACCGAAGCTGTGAAAACTGTGCTCGCAGCCAATCCTCATAAGGCGGATCACTATTTCGCTGAAGCCTTTCAGGACAACCCGGGCTCGGCTCGTGTTCTGACGAATTGTGGATTTGATTATTTAGGCGATGCCGAGGCTTTCTCGGTCGCCCGAAATGCGGTGGTGCCAACATGGACGTATACGCTGAAAACCGAAGTGTAGTTTCTGAACTCCATCAAGATGGTCTGACCCTTCGTCCGATTGTTCGCGGTGATGCGGATGCGATTGTGTCCGCTTTATCTCAATGGCGCGTCACACGATGGCTAACCAGCGCACCATTTCCCTTTGGCTATGAAAACGCGATTTATTTCATTGACGAAATCGCAAATGCCAAAGGTGAGCCGTTTTGGGGCATTGACTGGGGGAGCGGCCTTATCGGCGTCATCTCCGTTAAGCCGGATCTTGGATATTGGTTGCATCCAGATCATCACGGCAAAGGGACCATGTCGCGCGCTGTAGCTATGGCCTGCGATCATCATTTTGAAGGCCCCTATAGCGAACTCGTTTCAGGCCATTTCTTAGGAAATGAGCCGTCCCGTGCTGTGTTGCTGAAAGCCGGTTTTGAAGACACGCATCAGGAAGAAGCAGTCCAGCTTTCCACCGAGAAAACAGTTGTGATCCAGCGAATGACGCTAACCCGCGACCGTTGGCAGACCTTGAGAAGCCAAGCGCAATAGACTAGTGCGAAGCAAACGCCAGAAAGCCACGCTATGAAGTTCCTCGATCTTGCAAAAGTCTACATCCGCTCCGGCGGCGGGGGTGCGGGATGTATTTCGTTCCGGCGTGAAAAGTACATTGAATACGGTGGCCCCGACGGCGGCGACGGTGGCAACGGTGGGTCGGTGATTGCTGAAGCTGTCGACGGGCTGAACACCTTGATCGACTTCCGCTACCAACAGCATTTCTTTGCCAAAAACGGTCAGCATGGGATGGGAAGTCAGCGAACCGGTAAGAGCGGTGATGACATCATTCTGCGGCTGCCTGTGGGTACCGAAATCCTCGACGAAGATGAGGAAACTGTTTTGGTCGATATGACCGAAGTGGGCCAGCGGTTTGTAATCGCCAAGGGCGGCAATGGCGGCTGGGGCAACCTGCACTTCAAATCGGCGACGAACCAAGCACCGCGTCGGGCCAATCCGGGGCAGGAAGGCATTGAGCGGACGATTTGGTTGCGCTTGAAGTTGATTGCGGATGTTGGGCTGCTTGGACTGCCAAACGCCGGGAAATCGACGTTCTTGGCGGCGACCTCAAATGCGCGACCCAAGATCGCAGATTATCCCTTTACCACATTGGTTCCGAACTTAGGCGTCGTTGGTGTCGATAACGTGGAATTTGTCGTGGCGGATATTCCGGGATTGATTGATGGCGCATCCGAGGGGCGGGGCCTTGGTGTTTTGTTCCTTGGCCATGTCGAACGCTGCGCGGTTCTCTTGCATTTGATCGACGGGACATCCGGCGATCCAGTGGGCGACTACCGCACCATAATACAAGAGCTTGAGGCGTATGGCGGTGGTTTGGCCGACAAACCCCGCGTGACGGTTTTGAACAAGATCGACGCGCTTGATGCAGAGGAACGCGCCTTTCTCAAAGAAGAGATCGAAAACGAAACTGGCGTGTCTTTGAAGCTGATGTCGGGCGCATCGACCGAAGGCACGCAGGATGTTTTGCGAGCCCTACGTTCGGAGATTGATGACAACCGTCTACGGGAAAAGAAGGCCTTAGAAGACCCGAGCGAGGATGAACCATGGCAACCTTGAGCGACGCCAAGCGTCTGGTTGTCAAAATCGGCTCGGCCCTTCTGGTGGATCGAGAAACAGGCAACCTTCGAGAGGATTGGCTGAAGTCATTAGCCGAAGACATCGCAGCCATTCGGGTGCGTGGGACAGACGTCATTGTGGTTTCGTCCGGCTCCATTGCTCTGGGCCGTGGTGTTTTAGGCCTGCCATCAGACGAATTGTCCTTGGAGCAATCCCAAGCCGCCGCTGCAGTTGGCCAAATTCGTTTGGCCCGTGCTTACGAAGAGGCGTTGGAACCATTTGGCATTAAAACCGCCCAAATCCTTGTAACGCTCGAAGACAGCGCCAATAGGCGGCGATATCTCAACTCTCGCGCGACCATGGAAACTCTTTTGGGGCTCGGCGTTACGCCAATCGTCAATGAGAACGACACTATCGCCACTGATGAGATCCGCTATGGCGATAACGATCGATTGGCCGCACAGGTGGCTGTTACGGTCGGTGCGGACCAATTGGTTCTGCTGTCTGACGTTGATGGGCTCTATACGGCCAATCCGATCGAGGATGCCGAAGCAACGCATATTCCGACCGTTGAAGCCATCGATGCCTCGATCATGGCCATGGCTGGAGATGCAGGGTCCGGCCTCTCCAAAGGTGGTATGAAGACCAAAATTCTAGCCGCACGCGTGGCGACGGATGCAGGCTGTGCGATGGCCATTACATTAGGGTCGCCCCTTAACCCTTTGAGCAAACTAGAAGAAGCTGCTAGGGCGACTTGGTTTTCTGCCGCGCTATCTCCGCAAGCGGCCCGAAAGCGCTGGATTTCCGCAATGAAACCTCAAGGCACCGTCACATTGGATTCTGGCGCCGTCAAAGCCCTTCTAGGAGGCAAGAGCCTTCTTCCTGCCGGTGTTACGTACACCACGGATGGCTACGGGCGCGGTGATCCGGTTGAAATCGTCTCTTCTAACGGGGATATTCTCGGTGTGGGGCTTTCTCGATATACCGCCGAAGAGGTTGCACTAATCAAGGGCCATAGATCTAATGAGATCGAAGCGATTTTGGGCTATGAAGGCCGCGCTGCTTTGATCCATCGCGATGACATGGCTTTGAATGACAGGACAGTACAATGACCGATATGACACCTGATCTGATGAATAGGCTTGGCGCTGCAGCGAAGGCCGCGGCGCGGGAATTGGCCACAGCCAGCGCAGAGGCAAAGACAGCCGCGTTGAATGCTGCTGCAGATGCCGTTTGGGTGCGTCGGGGCGAAATCATCGAGGCTAATGGAAAAGACCTCGAGTTCGGGCGCGGGAAGGGCCTCAGCGAAGCGATGATGGATCGTCTGATGCTTGATGAAACCCGCATTCAGGGCATCGTAGACGGTTTGCGCAACGTCGCTGCGCAAGACGATCCAATTGGCGCGGTTACGGATGAATGGACGCAACCGACTGGGTTACATATCCAGCGCGTTCGAACGCCAATTGGCGTGATCGGCGTCATCTATGAAAGCCGTCCGAATGTCACTGCCGATGCGGGTGCTTTATGCCTTAAATCCGGGAACGCGGTTATTCTCCGTGGTGGATCAGAGAGCTTTCATTCCTCTACAGTGATCCATGATTGCATGGTCGAAGGACTTCGCGCCGCTGGTTTGCCCGAAGCTGCGGTCCAACTGGTGCCAACGCGCGACCGGCAAGCTGTTAAAGACATGCTGCAAGCTACTGACTATATTGACGTAATTGTTCCTCGCGGGGGCAAGGGTCTTGTCGGATTAGTCCAAAAGGAAGCGAGAGTTCCTGTCTTCGCGCACCTTGAAGGCATCTGCCACATCTATGTGGATGCAACGGCTGATCTCGAAAAGACCCGTCAGGTTGTTTTGAACGCCAAAACACGTCGAACAGGTATTTGTGGGTCGGCGGAGTGCTTGTTGATCGATCAAGATTTCTGGGATCATCACGGTGACATTTTGATCCGTGACCTAATCGCCGCTGGTGTCGAAGTTCGCGCGTCTGGCGCCGCTCAAATCGACGGCACGGTCGAGGCGCAAGCCGATGATTTTGGGCATGAATTCCTCGATATGATCATTGCGGCCAAAATCGTCGATGGCGTGGCCGCCGCCGTCGCTCATATCCGTGAATTTGGCTCTAACCACACCGACGCGATTATGACCGAAGACGATACTGTGGCAGACATATTCTTCCGAAACCTCGAGAGCGCGATCCTGATGCGCAACGCCTCCACCCAGTTCGCGGATGGCGGCGAGTTTGGCATGGGGGCAGAGATCGGCATCGCAACCGGCAAACTACACGCACGCGGGCCTGTCGGCGCGGTTCAGCTGACCAGTTTTAAGTATCTGGTGACTGGCGACGGTACCACGCGTGCCTAATAACTGATCGAGAATTGGTTGGGGCTCGCATCGTAGCTTAAGCTCCGCCCCATCTCGGAAAGCGCTAAGGGCAGGAGCGCAAACTGCACTTCTGCAGACGTCACATCCTCGCTCAGAGAAGGATCAGCCAAGGACGCCCAGAGCGTTTTGTTAAGCCGGATATTTTTGCCCTTTGCTGAAAGGGACCATGAGCCGTCCTGCTCTTCAATAACTATCTCTCCACCAGTCGTGAGGCACGTTTCCAGGCATTGGATCGCTAAGAAAGCGGCTTGAGTGTCCAATCGCACAACTGCGTCGCGGCTATTCCAGACATAAGTGTATTTCCCGCTCTTAGACATCTGCTCCAAGATGTTTGTAATTTCGCTAGCGCGAGCGATTTGCCCATCTTGTGCACCACCATATGCAATTCGAAAAAACATGATGCGCGCACTAGCTGCTTCTGCACTTTGTCCAATCAGTTCGATTTCATCCGTTGTCGAACCATTGCTCAGGCTCAACAGTTCCACACCATTGTTGATTGCGCCAATTGGGCTACTTAAGTCATGGCAGATGCGAGAGCCCACCAGTTTGGCGAGAGTATTGGTCATAAATTAGGTCTCGGTTGGAACGTTATGAATGAACTGAATTCGATTTTGACACCCGGTTCGCTGGTCCGACATCCCGCCCAACCAGATTGGGGCTTGGGGCAGGTACAGTCGAACATTGCGGGTCGGATTACCGTCAACTTCCAAGACGCTGGAAAAGTGGTGATCGACGGTCATAGGGTCGTCCTCGAATTGGTAGACCTAGCTTAGCACACCTTAAGGTTGTGTAACGCATTGGGTCAAGACAGAGATATGACTGATTGTCAGAAGACTGGTTAACATCTACCTAACAAACAGCTTGTTGAGACGGTCCAAAGGCGGAATTGTGTCCGATACCCCAAATTTCCGTGCATTCTTTGCGTCAAATGATGCGCATTTGGCCGCGGCCCAGCGCTTAAGACACGATGTGTTTGTCAGAGAGCTAGGAGCGCTCCCAACAGATGCCTCAAAGGAAATAGATCGGTTTGATGAGCACGCGGATCATTTAATTTTGGTGGATGAATCGCGATGCGAAAACGATCGCGTTGTGGGTGTCTATCGTTTGATGGACAAAAGGCAGGCTGAAAGTGCTGGAGGTTTTTCATCTGCAAATGAATATGACCTAAGCCCGTTGGTTTCTTCCGATCGTCGCATACTCGAGCTTGGCCGCAGTTGCGTCCATCCCGACTATCGGGGCGGTATGGCGCTTATGCATTTGTGGCAAGCTCTTGCTGAGCACATTCGGAGCAATGACTTTGAGGTACTATTTGGCGTCGCATCCTTTCATGGCGCGGACGCCAATGAACACGCCGAAAGTCTGACCCTCTTGCATCAAAATCATCTGGCACCGATGCCTATGAGACCTTCCTCAAAAGATCCTGCAGAATTCAATAGAAAGTCGCGTGATGCCCTTGACCGCCGCAAGGCCATGGCAAACATGCCATCGCTGATCAAAGCTTACTTGCGGCTTGGGGGAACGATTGGAGATGGGGCCTTTGAAGACAAGGCGTTCAATACAACCGACGTGTGCATGATTGTAGATGTTGCCGAAATGGATGATCGCCAACGATCGCTTTATGCGAAGGCGCCGAGATGAGCAGTACGTGGTATTCGGATGATATTCCGCCAAGACCGCCAGTCGGCGCGCGGGGAGCGGTCGTCGCGATCTTGCGCGGAGCTTTGCTTCTCACTCTGATCGTAGCAGGCCTATTGGTCCTGCTTTTTTTGCGGCTTTTGGAGCGCCCAGTTTTTGGTTCCAAACGTCCGGTTACGCCATGGATTACTCAAGGCGTCTGTAGAACCGCGCTCCTCATTCTTGGCATACGATACCGCATCACGGGCCAGCCTATTGTTAGCTCTGGGGCCTTGGTGGCCAATCACTCAAGTTGGCTGGATATATTCGCGCTCAACGCCGCCACGCGGCTTTATTTTGTTTCAAAGTTAGAGGTTGCGGGATGGCCCGGCATCGGATGGCTCGCGCGAGCGACCGGGACGGTCTTCGTCGTGCGAGACAGGAAAGAGGCGCATCACCAAGTCAAACTTTTTGAAGATCGACTAAGGGAAGGGCATAAACTGCTCTTCTTTCCGGAAGGCACTTCAACTGACGGACTTCAAGTTCTTCCATTTAAGCCGACGTTATTCGCAGCGTTTTTTGGCAAGGAGTTTGATGGCATGAAGCTTCAAGCTGTGACTTTGAACTATGCGGCACCGGAAGGTCGGGATCAGCGGTTCTACGGATGGTGGGGCGACATGGACATGGGGCCACACCTCTGGTCAGTGCTCGGTACGCTCAAACAGGGTTCAATCGAAGTCGTCTTTCATCCGCCAGTCGTTCGAACGGGTTATGCCGATAGAAAGGTAATGGCGAAAGAACTCGAAACTCAAGTGCGGGATGCCTTGACGGCTAAGCCATAGCGGCCACAAAATCCAAGAGTCTGCTTTCGGGGTTGTCCGAGGTCCAGATTTCATCGCCAATGCCGAAGAAATCGGTGAACGGGGAAAATTCTGAGATCAGCTGATCGGTCAAGGCACCTTCGGCAACGACCGGCACTTCGATCATCTGCGACCACCACTGAAATAGATCAAGCGGCGCAAGGTCTCCGCCACCCAAAGCTGACTCACCAGTTGGGCCAAAGGCGATGTAATCCGCACCAAGCTCACCGGCTGTCATACCGTCGTGGCTTGAGTTGCCGCAGTAGGCCCCAACGATTGCATCGTCCCCAAGTTCCTTGCGGACCTTCAAGACAGATCGAGCCCCATCCGAAAGGTGAACACCGTCAAGCCCCAGACGTTCCACCATTTGCACATGTGTGTCGATTACCAAGGCAACGTCACGGGCCTGTGTGACTTCGCGAAGGGCGTCCGCCGCACGGATCACCTTGTCTTCTTCATTCGTACCAAGAATTAAGCGGACACAAGCCACAGGCGTCGCATCAAGACAACGGGCGAGCGTCGTTGGGTAGGTGGAAAGATCAAAGTCCGACGGGGTGATCAGATAGATCTGTGGCTGTTCGGCGGCGTCTGTCATGCCAATCCCCCTAAGGTCTTCAAACATCGCGCGTTTTAGCGATGTTTTCGGCTCTTGGCTATGGGGTTTAGCAATCTCGTGCCTTAGTCGGCTCGGCAACGGCAGTGAATTTTCCAATCCTTGCCTTGCCTACAAGCTCAGCGTATCACGCCGCGATCTTGTAAAGGAACGCCCATGCCCAGCGCCGCACCTCAGCCCGCATTCGTTTTGATCCGCCCTCAGATGGGCGAAAACATCGGTGCGGCGGCGCGTGCCATGTTGAATTTCGGCCTCGACCGGATGCGGATCACCAGCCCGCGCGACGGGTGGCCTAACCAAAAGGCGGTCGCAATGGCTTCGGGCGCGGGTCGAGTGTTGGACTACGCACAGCTGTTTGACAGCACCGCTGATGCAATTGGCGACTGCGTTTATGTCTATGCGACCACGGCTCGTCCTCGTGAATTGACCAAACCGGTTTTCTCGCCAGAGGCCGCGATGCAAGACGCAGCGCAGCGCATCGCGAAAGGCCAGAAGGTTGCAGTGATGTTTGGTCCGGAGCGGGCGGGGATGGAGAACGATGATATTTCCCGCGCGAATGCGATTGTGACGGTGCCTGTGAACCCTGATTTTCCCAGCTTAAATCTAGCCCAGTGCGTCCTCCTCATGGGATACGAATGGCGACGAGCGACTGAAGAGGTCGTTCCCCAGACCGTCAGCATGGAAGGCGATTGGGCCGAACAGATCGAGATTGAAAAGCTCGCGGATCACTATGAAACACGGATGCAGGATGCGGGTTTCTTTTACCCTGAAGCCAAAGCAGCAAATATGAAGATCAACCTACGTAACCTATGGAGCCGGATGCCATTGACGCGGGCGGATGTGCAAATGCTGCACGGGGTTTTGCGCCAGATGGTACGTTGGAAAGAGCGGGGGGATGAATGATGGATCGGTTCGACACTTCAGGACACGACAAGACAATGATGGCAGTTGTCACCACAGGCAATGGTGGCTTTGACAAGCTGGAGTATCGCGCGGTTCCAATTCCTCAACCCAAAGCCGGTGAGGTATTGCTGCGTGTCCTAGCGGCGGGCGTAAACAACACAGAAATCAATACGCGGCTCGGATGGTATTCATCCTCCGTGACAGAAAGCACAGACGCCACCTCTGATGAGCAATCCGAAAAAAGCGAACAAAAGGCTGATGGCGGCTGGAACGAAGCAACACCGTTCCCATTCATCCAAGGCACCGATTGCTGCGGACGAGTTGCAGCCGTTGGAGAGGGCGTTGATGCCTCCAGGATCGGTGAGCGTGTCATTGTACGAGCCTGTATGCGCCCCAATGGTTACGACACGATGGACAACATCTGGATGGCATCTGACTTTGACGGAGCCTTCGCCGAATACGTCGTGGTTCCTGCGTCCGAAGCCTTTGCCGTCGATGTCGATTGGTCAGACGCTGAGCTTGCCGCTATTCCCTGCGCCTATGGCACCTCTGAGAACATGCTACACCGCGCCAACGTGAAAGCCGGCGAACATGTGTTGGTGGCCGGTGCCTCCGGCGGTGTCGGCAGTGCCACCGTCCAACTTGCCCTTAGGCGGGGTGCTAAGGTCACAGCGATTTCGGGGGCTTCGAAACACAATCAGTTGCGATCGCTCGGGGCCTATCATCTCCTCGACCGTAACGAAGATGTGGTTGCGGCGCTTGGCGAGCAATCCGTTGATGTGGTCGTTGACAACGTCGGTGGCACAGGTTTTCCGAACATGCTAAAGGTGCTGAAACGAGGCGGGCGGTTCGTGACGTCGGGTGCAATCGCAGGGCCAATTGTGTCGCTCGATATGAGAGACATGTACCTCAAAGACATCCAGTTGATCGGGTCAACGGCTTGGGACGAACCAGTGTTTCCGAACCTCATTTCCTACATCGAAAGAAGCGAGATTAGGCCGTTCCTCGCAGGCAAATATCCTTTGTCCGAGATTGTTCAGGCGCAAAAGGGCTTTTTGGAAAAGAAGCATGTTGGGAAACTTGTGCTGATCCCGCCTCAACCTGAAACTTAACGACCGGCGCATCTGTCGTTTTCAGACAAGACCAACTCTTATGCAATGTTTGATCATCCCTATAGCGGGAGGATCAATCATGGATGCGCAACACCTTATCAATATGGATCGCTTTCCAATTTTTGAGGAAGGCGAAAATCGTGCCGCGCTCGTAAAACAGGTGCAAGCAGACTTAGCCGATGATGGGTGCGCCGTCCTGAAAGGTTTCGCGAGCAAAGTTGGATTGGCATCGATGTTGAAAGAGGCGGATAGCGTTGCCCATAAAGGTCATAAATCGACGGGCCGTACAAACGCATATTTCACGCAAGACGATCCCTGTTTACCTCACGACCACCCTCGACGGCAGTTCTTTGATCGTTCCAATTGCTTTGTGCCTGCCGATAATTTCCCACCCGAAGGGCCACTACGCAGCCTCTATGAAAACGTTGTCTTCTCCGGTTTCGTCAAAAACTGCCTGCAAGAAGATGCGTTTTTTCCATACGCCGACCCCTTGGCAGATGTGATCGTGAATGCGGCGGAAGAGGGCAATGGCTTCCCTTGGCATTTTGACACCAATAACTTTACGGTCACTCTCGCGCTTCAAAATGCGGATGATGGCGGCGCATTCGAATATGCCCCCAATGTTCGCAAGGGCGATGAAAACTTCGCTGAAGTTGCGCGTGTGCTCGATGGGTCTTCTGATCTGGTCAAAACACTTCACCTCGAACCAGGTGATTTACAGATTTTCCGGGGGCGATATTCGCTTCATCGTGTCACCCCACTATCGGGGCCAACGCCGCGCTATGTGGCAATCTTTTCTTGGGTGGATCAACCCGACATGGTGGCAACCCCAGAGCGCTGTAAGCAACTCTACGGGCGCGTGCTGCCTATTCATTACGAACGCGCCGGCCTGCGGAGCGATGAATTTATCGACTAAAACGGTAGTTTTGCCGCACCACCTTGTCCTGTCTGGTCTGGCACCATAGTTTGCCGCCCAAGACAGGAGGCCCCAATGGCAGACAAACCGCGTTCCATTTTTGAAGACGTCGGCACCACCGAAAAACAGGTGGCAACGCCGGGGGCGATTGATCGTGGCGGGCAGGGTGCTCGTGGCGCTATTCGCGCTTGGTTATTTGTTCTGTTTGGGTTGGTGGCTGTGATGATCGTCGTCGGTGGGCTGACACGTCTGACAGATAGCGGTTTGTCGATCACGGAATGGAAGCCAGTAACCGGGGCCTTGCCGCCGATGTCGGCAGAGGCGTGGGATCTAGAGTTCGAGAAATACAAGCAAATCCCCGAATACACCGAACAAAATATCGGGATGACGATGGAGGAATTCAAAGTCATCTATTGGTGGGAATGGGGCCACCGGCAGCTGGGCCGTGTGATTGGCCTCGTGTGGGCCATAGGCTTTGCCTATTTTGCAATACGGCGACAAATCCCGACCGGGTGGACCCAGAAACTCTTGTTCATCGGTGCCCTTGGAGGTCTTCAAGGGGCGATCGGTTGGTGGATGGTATCGTCCGGCCTCAAACCTGGGATGCTTGATGTGGCATCCTATCGTTTGGCGATCCACCTTGGACTGGCCTTTGTTATCTTCGGATTTATCGCTTGGTACATCATGCAGCTGTCTCGACGAGAGGCAGATTTACTGCAAGCGCGTCGAAGCGGCGATGCAAAGATGTGGTCGATGTCGACGGGTTTGATGCATTTTGCCTTTCTGCAAATCCTGCTTGGCGCTCTGGTCGCGGGGATTGATGCGGGCAGGGCTTATCCAGATTGGCCGTTGATGGCAGGTGGGTTCTTTCCACCCGAACCCTTTGGCCTAACACCTGTCTGGCGAAACTTTTTTGAAGATGCTGGGTTGGTTCAATTCATGCACCGAATGGCGGGGTATCTCCTGTTCATCTACGCGGTCGTTGTTTGGCGGATGGCCAGCAAAAGCGCCAACACCTCGATCCGGTTCAGTTTCAATCTCGTGCTCGCGATGATGTTCCTACAAATGGTCATCGGTATCGTGACGGTCATGTATTATGCGCCATGGAACATTGCGATCGTCCATCAGATCGGAGCCATCGTTTTGTGGGTGTTGATCCTACGTGCACGATTTATGAGCCGCTATCCAATCCCCGAAAAAATAGCAGGAGCCGCCTGATGAGTGCCTATGATGACCTAATGGCTTATGAACGCCAGACCCAAGCTTTGTCGCAGGTTGCTGGGCGACTGGGTTGGGACCAAGAAACGATGATGCCGGAAGGCGCGACGCCGCAACGGGCGGAAGAACACGCCGCCATGGCAAGCGTACTTCATGCGCGGCGCACGAACCCGCAGGTTGGGGAATGGTTGGCGAAGGCTGAGGCTACCGATGACGTCGCCAAGGCTAACCTCTACCACATCCAGAAAGACTATGATCGGACCATGCGGATGCCGTCCGATTTAGCCGAAGAATTGGCCAAGACGACATCTTTGGCGCATCTCGTATGGGCGCAGGCCCGTGCCGACGAAGATGTGGCATCGTTTTTGCCGATGCTGGAAAAAGTTCTCAAGCTGCGCAGAGAAGAGGCTGCAGCTGTTGGTGACGGCGGTGACGCTTATGACGCGCTGCTTGACAGCTATGAGCCGGAGGCAACCGGAGCCCAAATTGCCGGAATGTTCGATGCCTTGCGACCACGTCTTGTTGCTTTACGCGCCGCTGTATTGGACAAGTCGGCACCAGCGCAACTGAACCAAACCTTCGATGAGGCCGGACAGTTGGCTCTGTCGCAGAAACTCGCGCAAGCTTTTGGCTACAACACCGAAAATGGTCGCATCGACAAAGCGGTGCATCCCTTCTCCAGCGGGTCTGGTTTGGACGTTCGGATCACCACGCGCACCAGTGCTGATGATCCGTTCAATTGCTTCTATTCGACCATCCATGAGGTTGGTCACGCGTGCTACGAACAAAACATCAACTCTGATCACTTATTGACGCCGCTCGGCGGCGGTGTGTCGATGGGTGTCCACGAAAGCCAAAGCCGGATTTATGAAAATCAGCTTGGCCGCAGCCGCGCGTTCACAGGGTGGCTTTACGGTCAGATGCGTGATCAATTTGGTGACTTTGGAATTTCGGATGAGGACGCGTTCTATGCCTGCGTGAACCGTGTCTCTGACGGGTTCATTCGGACTGAAGCTGATGAAGTGCAATATAACCTGCACGTCATGCTACGTTTTGATTTGGAACGCGCTTTGATCGCAGGTGATTTGACGGTGGCCGATCTTGAGGCTGCTTGGAACGACCGCTTCCTTTCGGATTTCGGCTTTGCGGTTGAAAAGCCATCAAATGGCGTTCTGCAGGACGTGCATTGGTCGGAAGGCCTGTTCGGATACTTCCCAACCTATTCTCTAGGCAACGTTTATGCGGGCTGTTTGCATGCTGCCTTGCGGGAGGATATTGTGGACCTTGATGACCATCTGGCACGAGGGAACACTGAACCGGCGACAACATGGCTCCGCGAAAACGTTCAACAGTACGGCGGGTTGATGAAACCGGTTGAGGTTATCGCTCAGGCGTCCCGTCAGGAGCCGAGCGAAGGGCCGTTGTTGGATTATCTTGAGACCAAGTTCGGCGGGATTTACGGGCTTTAATGTATCTGGTCGGTCGACCCTTCGGGGGAGTTCATGGGCCAAGATGAAAGAGCACGTTACTCCCAGTTAGGCGGGCGTTTCTCTAAGAAGGCATTGATGCCTTCGTCGGTGTCGTCATCTGCCATGTTGCGGACCATGACGTCGCCAGTGAACGCATAGGCATCTTGCGTGGTCATTTCAGCCTGCTCATAAAAGGCGCCTTTACCATGGCGGACGGCGCTGCCAAGCTTTCCTGCAATGGCTTGGGCCAGTTCCAAAGTCGCTTCGGCAAGATCGTCCGCCGGCACATGTCGATTGATCAAGCCCAATCGCTGCGCTTCTTCCGTTTCGATGAAGCGCCCAGTGGTCAGCATTTCAAACGCCGCTTTGCGTCCGATGTTGCGGGTCAGGGCGACCATCGGCGTCGAACAAAAGAGCCCAATATTGACACCGTTTACGCCAAAGCGCGTGCCCTCGGCAGCAACAGCCAAATCGCAGGTCGCAACGAGCTGGCATCCTGCAGCTGTTGCGATCCCGTGAACTTGAGCGATCACGGGTTGGGGCAGGGATTGGATCTTGCCCATCATTGTCGCACAGCGGTCGAAAAGGTCTTTGAACGCCGCCGCTCCGCCATCGTCGTCAGCGCGTTTCGCTTGCATTTGTTTCAGATCATGCCCAGCGCAAAATGCTTTGCCCGAACCGGCTATGATCACAGCTTTCACCGAAGCGTCCGACGAGAGCGTATCCAACATCGACGTCAACACCGCCAACATCTCATCCGACAAAGCGTTCAAGCGTTCGGGGCTATTCAAGGTCAATTTCGCGACGGCGCCAATGTCTTCGCGGATTAGGATTGTCATTGCCGGACCTTTCGTGATCATCTGCCTCAAACCAAGAGGCTCATATGACACTTAAAATGGACGCCGACGCTTTGAAAGCGTTTCTGAAAGCGGAATTTCCACAGGTCTGCGATGATTTTGAGATAGAGCGCCTGGATGAAGAGCTTTTAACCGTGCGTTTGGTGACATCTCAAAGACACCTAAGGCCAGGTGGAACGGTCTCTGGCCCATCCATGTTCGGCTTGGTCGATGTGGGTGTATATCTCGCCATACTGGCGCGCATTGGTCCTGTCGCCCTGGCCGTGACGACGAATTGTAGCATCGACTTTATGCGCAAACCTGTGGCCGGGGCGGACCTTCTAGCCGAAACGCGTATCTTGAAGCTCGGTCGCGCCTTGGCTGTAGGAGATGTGTTAGTTTACAGCGAAGGGGATGATCGGCCCGTCGCTCGCGCATCGTTAACCTATTCGATCCCACCGAAGTCAACTTAGCCTTGCCGATCCATTAACGTTTAAAGGCTCGCCCAAGGATCACACCAGCTGCAAGAGCGACACCGAAGATCGTCGCATTTGTCTCCTCTGGGGTTGGATTTTCGCCGTCCGCTTTCACTTTACCAGATGTGAGTGATGTTAGCGCTTCGATTGCTGAGGTGATGTCGCTTTCTTGCTGGATCGTTTTGCGCTGCATCATCGACCTTCCGACAAGTATCAAGACGCCAGAGATACCAAAGACCAAGGCAGAGACAGTCAAAGCGGCAAGCCACATCTCCATAAATGTCGAAAGCCATAGAAAACAACTTAACGCTAAGAACGCGATGGCGAGACCGATGAAACTAAAGGCAACGACCTCTAATGCGACGCCTGCGGTCCGTTTCTTTACGTCACCAAATTGCGACGCGACGAATGCTTTCATAAGATCTTCGAGCATCTGTACGTTCATCGCCGCGTTATCAGACCAACGAGGAAGCCAACTCCAAGCGCGACGGCCGCCGCTTGAAGGGGTTTCTCTTTAATCTGGTCTTCGATGGATTGTGTGGACTGACGGGCGCGTTCTCGGCCCTCTTCGAGGATTTCCTTCGAACGGTTTAGAACTGTTTCCGCTTCGGCAATAGCTGCATCGCGCTGCGCCACGGCTTTTGTTTCGCCAATCTCGCGTAAAAGTCGGCTCAGTTCGACGATATCATCTCTGACGACTTGAAACTGACGTTCAACATCATTGCGGCCGGTGCCCTCGGTTGCTTCGGTCATAGATTTTCTCCCTTTGCTCAGAACTATTGATGCGCTTCGCGAGCAGTGAAATAGATATACGCAAAATGAAATGCGCATAGAGCTAAAATGAATCTGACATGTAGACTTATAGTTGTGCAAGAAGGGCCGAGAACTCAATTGATTATTGCAAAGCGTTTGTAATTTTTACCACTAACTTCGATTTGGCGACCAATTGTTCTATTAACGCTGTTGCTTCGACCAAATTTACCCGAAATTTATGGGGTAAAATAATACCTAATTTACAATGCTCTGTTTTTGCACAGAATTTCATGGGAGAACGCTGTTGACTGGTAATTCCGCAGCTATATAACGCCTCAATCTGAATGACAGGGCGTACGCGCCCCTCAACACTCGAGACCGATATGAAAACCTTTACCGCTACTCCCGCGGATATCGACAAGAAATGGTACGTGATCGACGCCGAAGGCATCGTTCTGGGCCGTCTTGCTTCGATCATCGCGATGCGCTTGCGCGGCAAGCACAAGCCGTCCTTCACACCACATATGGATATGGGCGACAACATCATCGTCATCAACGCTGAGAAGGTCCAGATGACCGGCAACAAGCGTGATGAGCGTTACTACTGGCACACGGGCCACCCAGGCGGCATCAAGTCCCGCACTAAGGCTGAGATCCTCGAAGGAGATCACCCAGAGCGCGTAGTTATGAAAGCTGTTCAGCGTATGCTGCCCGGCGGCAAGCTGTCCCGCCAGCAAATGACACACCTTCGCGTTTTCGCTGGTGCCGAACATGGCATGGACGCGCAGAAGCCTGAAGTTCTGGACGTTGCTTCCATGAACAAAAAGAATACGAGGACTGCATAATGGCCGATCAAGTCAACTCACTCGAAGAGCTGGGCCAGGTCGCTGAGGGTGTCGAAGCACCTGAAGCAGTGGTCGAAACTGTCATCAACCGCGAACCAGTTCGCGACGGACTCGGTCGTTCTTATGCGACCGGTAAGCGGAAAGACGCGATTGCTCGTGTTTGGATCAAGCCAGGTTCCGGCAAGGTCACTGTGAACGGCAAAGACATGCCTGTTTATTTTGCTCGTCCAGTTTTGCAGATGATCCTGCGCCAGCCATTCCAAGTTGCCGGCGTTGTCGACCAGTTCGACGTTATGGCAACTGTCAAAGGCGGCGGTTTGTCTGGTCAGGCTGGTGCGGTGAAGCACGGTATCTCTAAAGCGCTGCAGCTTTACGATCCGTCCTTGCGCCCATCTTTGAAAGCCGCTGGCTTTCTCACACGCGACAGCCGCGTTGTTGAGCGTAAGAAATACGGTAAAGCAAAAGCACGTAAGAGTTTCCAGTTCTCCAAGCGTTAATCTGCTTTGCAAGAGTTACGGAAGGGCGGTCCTTGAGGCCGCCCTTTTCGTTTGTGCGGGCGCTACCTTTCAAACATCAAGTGCAAGGTGATTGGTGTCACCCGCGTGATGCTATCAAGGTTCTCCAGCCCTTGCAGGACATCAACACCTTCATCGACGCCCAGCTCTTCAGTAGACAGATAACCAGCCGTATTTGTGCTGACCATCACGCGATTGGGTGCCACGCGCAGAATGTAGGCGTCTAGATAAACATCGACATCATTTCCAAGCAGGTTCAGTGTTGCTTCGATTTCCATCTGGGTACTCTCGCCTGGGCGGAGCTTTTTGATTTCGTCCAAGTCGACCTCAGCGGATATTTCAGCTGTCGCAAGGCCGCGGAACACATGTTCAGCCATGCGCTCGTTTCTGATGTCTATATTGGTGTCCAAGGTCGTTAGATCAATTGCGACGTCGACGTTGCCATCATTATCGACCGTTCCACTGAGGCCAGAGAACGTATGGGCTTCTCCGATGAAATCGTTCTTGATCAACCCGAATGAGACGACAGACTCAGCGGGGTCAAGATCCCAAGCCGCCGCGAATGTTGGCAGAGTGGTTAGGGCGACTGCAGCAATGGTTGACTTAAAATTCATTTGTTAGGTCCTTCCTGTTGTTGTTTAACCGGGCGCACGCGTTGCGCTGTATGAGATGGAAACACCCAAGGACGTGAACTTATTCGATGGCTGACAAATATTTCTCGCCAACAGAGCTGAACAGCGCACTTGAAGACGCAATTCCATCGATTTGGCGCTTTGCGATCGCCTTGACGCGTAACCAACCCGACGCGGATGACCTGACGCAAGCGACCTGTCTTTGAGCGATTGAAAAACGCACGCAGTTTGAGCGTGGTGGCAACTTTAGAGCGTGGTGCGCCACGATCTGTCGTTCCATTTGGCTGAACCAACTTCGCGCCGAGCGGGTCAGAAAGGCCCAAGACATAGACTCAGTCTCGGAAGAGGCGCTTGCGTCGCTCGCACCCGATGCCGAAACGAATATTTTCGCTGCTGAAGTGTTTACGCAGGTGATGCTGCTCCCCGAAGCTCAACGCGAGGCGGTCTTTCTTGTCTATGCCGAAGGCTATCGATATTCGGAGGCAGCTCAGATACTTAGCGTCCCAATCGGGACGATCATGAGCCGATTGTCAGCTGCACGGCAGAAATTAAAGTGGTTGCAGTCCGATGGGACTGTTCAACAGGGAAAAAGATGAGATGACCTATACCGATGAAGATCTGATCGCATTCCTTGATGGCACGGCATCGGAAGAGCTTGCAGCGTCAATCGAAACGGAATTAGCGGAAGATAGCGATCTTGAGGATCGTTTGATGAGACTTGATCCTTTGAGCGCGCCGGTAAGCGATGCATTTTCACGTTTGAAAGGCCCGGCAGAAAGCGCTGTGGATTTGCCCGCTATCGATCCCGAGGCACGTGCAGGTTCATTGGCAAGGTTCTTACCTTTGGTCGCTGCGGCCGTGTTAGGCGCAGTTGTTGCAACGGCTCTCATGCCGCCTTCACCTGATGCCGCAGATTGGCGTGTTCAGGTTGCGAATTATCAAGCTCTATATGGTGAGAGCACCGTCTCAGCGACTCAGTTTTCGTCAGAGGAGTTGGCAGAGCAAACGACCGTGGCAGGGCAAGAAATCGGCCTTGCTGGATTGGAAACCGTTCCAGAGCTGGCAAATGGATTGACCCATGTGCGAACGCAAGTCTTGCAAGTCGACGGGGTTCCATTGGCACAGATCGTCTTTCGTACGGATAACGGCATTCCTGTCGCGCTCTGCGGACTGCCGAGGGACAGCGGAACGGCTGTATCCGAAATCGGCGTCGGCTCCATGTCAAAGATGCGGAGCGCATCGTTTGATACGGGGTCGCATAGTTGGCTGCTAATCGGCGGCAAAGACAGTGACTTAATCGTAGAAAACGCGAAGCTTTTCCAATCAGCCCTGGAAGGTCTTGACGCGTAAGCCTACCGGATTGGGACCGAGAGCCGAAGGTGGAGGGTCTCTAACCCGGGATTGGTTTCCCAAATGTGAGCGTTGGAACGGTGGTCATAGGCCACGACAGCGCGGACGCCGTTGTGAAACTCATAACCAAACCCGATGGAGCCTCGAAATTGAATGAAGCCGCCAATATCGGGGCCGTCACCAGCGGCATAGAGGCCAGGCATGGCGTAGGTTTCGAAATAGATCGGCGCGTCCAACAGGTGCTCGCTCGTCCATTTCAAGCCGGCGCCGACCCAAGCGTCACCGGTATCAGTTACAGACGCTGAAGCAATAGGTTGGAAAGGGCCGTACTTTCGGCCAAAGTCATAACCGATCAGGATTTCTTCGCCGATCCAGCGGTTGTTGAATTCTGTTCCACCCAATTGCACATGCCAGCGCGCTTGATCTTCGGAATAGGCAAGGCAGCTTGTTTGGCAATCGTTGAGATACATGTCGGTGAAGCCGAACACGGCAAATACACCTGCCAACCAACCTTCCATACCGCACCATCCTAAGAATTTTCAGAATCAACCTAATGGGCTGTTTAGCAAGCAACCATTAAGCGGAATATGCCTATTTATCGGGTGCAACCAAACCGAGGCCACGAAGATACACTCCGATGCCGGTCTCTAACAAATCTTCTGGCGGGTAGGGGCTTTTTGTCCCCGGCGACCCGCGAGCAAAAAGTTCGACGACCCCGTGGCTCATCGCCCAGATATGGGCAGAGAACATCTGAGGGGGCGGGCGCTTTTCTTCCGGAATATGCTGGCTCAGGTCAATTGCCGCTTTCTCCAACACGCCCAAAGCTCTGGTCGCGACTGCATTCAACTCTGGCGTCCGGTTAATGGAAATGCCCGACTCAAACATGGCGATGTAGTGGCCTGGGTATTTTTGGGCAAACGCCAGATAAGCGCGTCCCGTCGCCTCAAACGCAGCCAAGGCCGACGGTTGACCCTTTGAATAAGCATACTCCATTAGATCGGCAAAAATCTCGTAACCTTGACGCGCGGCCTCAGCGATGAGGTCTTCACGGCCTTCAAAGTGTCTATAGACTGCAGCCGGTGTTACACCGGCCTCGCGAGAGGCTTCGGACAAAGTGAAGCCAGTAGGACCTTTTGCCTCGATCAGTTTGAGACAAGCCTCGACCAGCGCTTCGCGCAGATTTCCGTGATGATAGCCGCGTTTAGGCATCCCAGATGTCCGGTCCGCCCGCTACCAAGGGATCAATGTCTCCAATGGCCTTTTTGTCTTTGAGGTCATAGTCAACAGCGCTCAAAACACTTCGTATGGCATTCACGCGGGCGCGTCGCTTGTCATCGGAGCGAACGATTGTCCAAGGCGCATGTGTGCTGTGAGAGCGATCAAGTGTTTCACGGATCGCATCTGTGTAAGCGTCCCATCTATTCAAGCCCTCAACGTCGATCCAACTAAGTTTCCAATGCTTTAGCGGGTCTGTTTCACGTTCCAAAAAGCGTTGAAGTTGCGTCGCACGCCCCACGTTGAGCCAGATCTTAAAGAGCTGTATGCCGTCATCCGTTAGCAGGTTTTCAAAGTCCGACACCTGATTGAACCAATGGGCACGTTGATCCAGTGTGCAAAACTCAAACACATGTTCGACGACGCCGCGATTGTACCAACTGCGGTCAAAGAAGACGATCTCGCCCGCTGAGGGGAGATGTTTAATGTAGCGTTGGAAGTACCATTGGGTCGATTGACGATCAGTGGGCTTGGATAAAGCAACCACACGCGCTTGACGAGGATTAAGATTCTCGCGGAACCTTTTGATTGCGCCTCCTTTTCCGGCGGCATCCCGTCCTTCAAAGACAACCACGATCCGGTCTCCGCGTTCCCTGACTGAAGCCTGAAGCTTTACCAATTCGATCTGCAAGTTGGCCAAAGAAACTTCGTACTCTTTCCGACCCCAACGCTCATCATAGGGGTAATCAGGGTTAAGAATGTCGCCTTTCTTCGCAGTCTCAATTGCCTCGCGCAACTCGGCTGGTGCGGATTCGTTGAAAAAGCGGCTGATTCCGCCATCAAATGGTTTGTCCATGACGCCTCCTGACTTCGCTTTAATATGGGGTTTGGCGCGGCCTAGCGCAATCCGGCCCGCATTGCCGCACGTTCAATTGCAGCGACCGTTGCATCTGGGTCTGCATGGTGCGGCATGTGCCCAACCCCTTGCAATTCAGTCAAATTTGCAGAAGCGACGATTTTGCGAAGCTCATAAGGATGCACGTTGATCGGCACAGTTGCATCAAGCGTTCCATGCACGATCTCAATCGGTAACTCCAACTCAGGATACCGTTTGGACATTTCAACCACATGCGGGCGAAGTGTGTTCACTTGTCGTACATTTGCACGGAACTGCGACGGTCGAAGTGTAAGGGCACCGCCTACGTAATCCGCATACCCCTCCGGCACGGGCTGAGGCTTGAATATCCCGTCGATTGCATCCGAAATACGCTGATCAGAGGCAAATGCGGAAATGATAGGAATTGTGGTGACACCGCCGAGCGCACTGCCATTCACGCGGTAATATTGGCCCAACTCACCGGGCCAAGGCATGAGCACACCCGCAAGCGAGACAATAGCAGAAGGGTTGGCTGGGCTTTCACTATCCAGCGCTAGGTTGGCCCAAGCCATCGATACGATGCCGCCAAAGCTGTGACCCGCAACGATGGGGGCCTCGAGACCCAGAATTTCAGATGCTTTGCGCAACATTTCAGCCTGTGCAACCGGGCTATCGCCCTCGGTCGCAAATGCCTTGTTGTCTAAGCCCGGAACACGGTCCGAATACCCCATACCCGGACGATCAAAGACCGTGACGCGAAACTGATCGGACAGCCGGCCGACAAGATCAAAGGTGAATTCACGCACGTTACCGCCGGCACCATGCAACAGCACCAAATCAGGCCCAGCACCTTCCTGAACGTAGTGAATACGTCGTCCGTCAACTCCCACAAATTCACCGATGGGCGGGAACTGAGTTTCAGCGGATTGTACGCGTGCATTGCCTCTCACCGCGGTAAAGGCGGCTCCTGCTGCGATGGCTGCAGCGGCTATGGTAAATGTTCTACGTGCCAATCTCATCGATGTTGTAATGTGTCGACTGATAAATCTCGTTAATCCAATTACCATATAGGAGGTGCGCGTGGCTCCGCCACCGGTTCATCGGTTGTTCCGCTGGGTCATTTTCAGGGTAATAGTTCACGGGAACATTTATCGGTGTCCCATTCGCGATATCCCGATCATATTCGCCCTTCAACGTACCGCTGTCATATTCGAAATGGTTGAAAATATAGAGCGCACAATGATCTTTATCTTCGACGAGCGCGGGGCCCACCTCGTCGCTTGTCAGCAAGGTTTGCAAACCAGCGGCATCAATCTCATCCTGTTTCATCTCAGTCCAGCGGCTCACCGGAATAACGCAATCGTCGGAAAAACCGCGCAAATAAGGCGAATTGGGTGCAGTGTTCACATGACGAAAGCAACCAAACGCTTTTGCCTCCAGCATATGCTTTTTCACGCCATGGAAGTAATTGATCATCGCCATCCCACCCCAGCAGACACCAAAGGTTGAATGCACGTTGGTCTGGGTCCACTCCATGACTTCGCGAAGTTCGTCCCAGTAGGTCACATCGGTGAACTCTAAATGTTCAATCGGGGCACCCGTGATGATCAAACCGTCGAACTTCTGATCTTTTACGTCCTGAAACGGCTGATAAAACTCAGCCATATGCGCGGCGGCAGTGTTCTTGGTTTTGTGCTCTGACATCCGCAGCAAGGTCAGTTCGATCTGCAGCGGCGTCGCACCGATCAAACGAGCAAACTGGTTTTCGGTGTCGATCTTCTTGGGCATCAGGTTCAGCAAGGCAATCCGCAACGGGCGGATATCTTGACGTGATGCTGTATCCTCTCCCATCACCATCACACCTTCGCGCGACAGCACGTCAAAGGCGGGAAGGGCACTTGGGAGTTTGATAGGCATTGGTTTTATCCAGTTTGGTTGGAGGTCAAGAGATAGGTGGCTCAGCCACGCATCTCAAGCACTTCGGCGACAACGTCGATGAAATCGTCAGCTGATCGCACTGTTGTGATCTTCGCCGCTGTTATGGTTAAGCCCCACCGATCGGCCATCGCTTTATAACGCGGCTGTCTATGGGCCAAAGCGGACGCATAGGTCCAACGGATGAAATGATCCGGATCAACCTTTTCAGGGGCAACGCCATGCTCGTCTAAATAGCGTGTCCAACACTCTAAAAGGAATGTTGGGTCGTATGACATTGGCTTTGGCTCTTTGTCGAAACGACGGATCAACTCTTCTGTGTGTTCCTCAGTACCCTCAATCCAAATCATTAAGGTCTTTTCGGACAGATCCGCCATGATCGGGTCATCGGGGTTATTCACGTCAACCCATTCACAGATCGATCCGCCTGTATCGCAGATGAAATGCGGATAGCCATACAAATCGTTTGCGCGATCAATGAAATGGCCGGTGTCATGAAGGGCTGCAATCTCAGACGCTTGGAATTGATCCTGACGGCGCGTGTATTCATCCCACAAGAGCCCGCCCTTGTCGGGATCGCCCGGCTTTCCAAGGTAGGACGACATCGGCTTAAGATCGTCGAAGGAAATATTTGAGCCGATATAGATCGAGTTAGATTTCAGCAGATCGCGGAGAAATGGGACCTTCATCGCCTCACGTTTGGCATTATCGGCAATCCGTTCACCCATATAGCGCGTGCCAATGCGGTAATCGATGGAGTAGTGGAACCAATCACCATTGTCGCGCAGCATCTTAGAGATATGGGTTTTCCCAAGACCGGACATCGCGAACACAAGGACGCGTTTTTGCGGGGCGTTGCGCCAATCAGAAGCAGACGAATAGATCATGCAGGCTGGTTACGCTTTCTTTTCAAAAGCTGCTAGCCATCAAAGCCAAGCCGTTGGTCGATTTGGGCTAAGTTGTTGCCAAAATCGCCTTGTCGCATAATGATCAGCGATATTCGATTTAAGGATTTTTGTTATGAGGCATGCACTTCTTGCCATTTCTATCGCTTTCGCAGCGCCTGCAATCGCTGATGAGACGTCAGATGCAATTTTGGACAGTTGGCGCGCATGGGCGGATGAATACGGGATCACTGAAACATCTATCGCAGTTGGCAAATCCGGAGAGATCATAGCAACCGACGGGATCAATCGGCAAAGCGATGTTGGCTACCCGATCATGTCTCTTTCGAAAGCGATCACCGCTGTCTGCTTGTCAGATGTGCTCGCCGAAACGAATTACAGTTTCGAGACTACGCTAGCAGATCTGCAGGGTGAATTCTCTAAAGTTAATATTTAGATACCCAACACACTTTCCGACGCAACGCTTGGTCAATTGATGACGATGACGGCTGGTTTGGAGCCAGACCTGACGCAAGGCGATTTCAATCGAAGCTATCGCTACGGTGATACACGCAACATCGGACTATCCAAGCAAGCGCTTCAATCGCGCGGGCTGCAGGGTCGGAACGGCACCCATTTCTATAATAATGGGTCATATGCACTTCTTGGAGCTTTGCTGGAAGCGCTGACGGAAACCGACAATGTCGCCACCTGCGCATCAAGAGTCTTTCCCGACGGCACAGGTGAAACCGCAAAGTTTGATGACGATTGGATCGGTCTTGCCGCCTTTGGAGGGTGGTCAGCATCTGCCGAAGACTATTTGAGCTTCGTCATGTCCGCCTACGATCCAGCTGGCGATATCGCTCCGAACCTCTTGCGCTTGCCAAACTACCGCAACCCAGAGCGGGGATGGTACTACGGAGTTGGTACATACTTCCGTCTTCGTTCGCCGCATAACATCTTTTGGCACTTCGGCGCGCTATGCGGTACCCGCGCACCCGATCAGGGGTCATATTTCGCCTATTACGACAACGGATATGCCGTCAGCGTAAACTTCAACGCGTGTTCACGTGAGCCATTAGGGATTGCTTTGGACGGAGTGCTTTGGGAGGCTGCTCATTAGCTCCTAAAGCACCCGCGCCAAGAACTCTCTTGTTTGTGGGTCGGTTGGATTTTCGAAAAGGACGCTCGGAGGGCCTTCTTCCACGATGCGTCCATCTTTCAGGAAGCACACTTTGTCTGCCGCTTCTCGGGCAAACCCCATCTCGTGCGTCGCCAGCATCATTGTCATGCCGCTGTCCTTCAGAAGGCGCAGCACCTCAAGAACTTCTCCCACCAGTTGCGGATCAAGTGCTGCAGTGATCTCATCAAACAGCATCACTTCAGGCTTCATCGCCAAAGCACGAACGATCGCCACGCGCTGCTGCTGGCCGCCTGAAAGCTGGTCGGGATAATGTTCCATACGGTCCGCAAGGCCGAATTTCTCGAACAAAGCCTCAACCTCTGGCCGCAACTCCTGTCGGGACTTCTTGTAGACGCGACGGGGTGCCAGCATGACATTCTCAATCGCGGTCATGTGCGGGAACAGATTGTAGCTTTGGAACACCATGCCGATCCGCCGCCGAACAGGCATAGGGTCTAGCCCGGGGATGGAGATGTCCTCGCCATCAAGGAAGATCTCTCCGTCTTCAATCGGCTCGAGCAAATTGATGCAGCGCAGTAGCGTCGATTTTCCAGCCCCGGACGCGCCAATCAGGCAAACCATCTCACCCTCTGCAACATCCAAACTGATGCCATCGCAAACGGTATTCGAGCCAAACCGTTTTACGACATCGCGGAGCGAGAGTTTCGTCATCAACTGCGTTCCCGGTTCTGTTTGGCCAACAAATAATCAGCGTAGCGCGTTGCCGGAATGGTGACGGCGAGGAAGATGACGGCGGCACCCACATAGGGCGTAAAGTTCGCCAACAAGGATTTGTAGACACCAGCCTGCCGGAAAATTTCGACGGGCCCGATGAAGCTGAGGAGGGCGACATCCTTTTGTAGTGCGATCAGCATGTTCATCTGGGCAGGGATTACGCGGCGTATCGCTTGTGGCAGAATAACGAACCGTATCGTGTCAGACTCGCTGAGCCCTAGTGACTCAGCCGCAGACCGTTGGCTTTGATGTACCGATTCAATGCCGGACCGGAAAATCTCTGCCACATAAGCGGAATACGTCAGGATCAACGCTAGCGAGCCCCAAATGTAGGGCGAATTCCATGGCCGCGGCAAACCCAAACCCGGAATGCCAAATCCGATCAGGTAAACCGTCAGAATGACTGGAACGCCGCGAAAAATATCAGTGTATGCGGCGCCCAATATCCGAAGCGGAAAGAGTGCAGGGCTGCGGACATCTCGGGCAAGGGCCACGAGTAACCCGAGGATGGCAATCAGAGGCGCACACCACGCAAAGATTGCGACATCCAGCATGAAGGCCTCAAGCAATCCGGGAAAGGTCTTTGCGAAAACGTCCCAATTGAAAAAGCTCTTCTGAACCTTTTCCCAACCGGGCGCCATGGGCACCAAAAATAAGACAGCCAGCACAACGATTGTTGTGCTGCTACCCGCAATAATTAGGGATCGGCGTCGGAGCCGGTCTTCGTAGATTTGGCGGCGGGTGCGCCCCGCCGCGCTTTGGTCCGCCATCTTAGTCGATCAATGGCACGCCAGTGGTGTCCTGCAGCCACTTCGCTTCGATCTCGGCCAATGCGCCACTGTCTGTCAGTGCGGCAAGTGCTTCGTCAACGCAGGCCTTCAGCGGGTTGCCATCTTCCATAAGCATGCCGAACTGATCTGGATTGTCCGAGCGGTCTGCTGGGAATTGGCCCAAGATGGACGACCCTTCGATCATAACTGCGCTCAGGAAAAGAGCAGTCGGTAGATCAAACAAAGCCGCGTCGATCTGACCGGCCTGCATCGCAGCGGTAACGTCCGCGTTGTCGCCATATAGGAGCGGATCACTGTCCGGCTGAATAAGGTCTGTCAGCATTGGAACAGCGGTTGTTGTTCCAACAGCACCCCAAAGGAGGCCCTTCAATCCTTCCAGCGTTGCTTCCGCATTCTTGCCTTCACCAACGACCAATACTGCCATCGGTGCCGAATAGTAGGGGGCCGAGAAATCAACAACTTCGTCACGCTCTGGCGTGATGGAATATTGCTGCATGTTCATATCGAAGTTCTTAGCGCCCGGTTGGATGGCTTCATCAAATGACGACCGAACCCAGACCACGTCATCCGCTGCAAAACCCATTTCGGCGGCCACAGCATAGGCAACAGCAGCCTCAAATCCTTCGCCACTCTCAGGGCTGTCGTCCATTACCCACGGATAGTAAGCCGGATTGCCTGTTGCAATTGTCAGTTTGCCTTCGGTCAGCGTTTTGCCAGCTGCGCAATGTCCACCAGCCAATGCCGATGTTGCGGATAGTGCGAAGACAATTGAGATGAATGATGTCGTTTTCATGTGGCCCCCTAAGAAAATAGTGATTTACTCGGCCTGAGTATGAAGCGTTTCAGCCGCATGTCTAGCTGGTATTATGAACAGTCAATACTGGCGCGCTACGACGCTCTATCGGTTGTGTAAGAAACGATCACAACGGTACAAAGACGAGAGGGGATTCGAGATTGGAACCAATCACACTGACATTTGAAATGACCGTCGTGCTTGGGCTGCTGGCCTTTACGGTGTTCCTCTTTGTGTCAGAGATTGTCCGGATCGACTTTGCCGCGATCCTTGTGATGGTTTTGCTCGGCGTTCTCAGCCAGTTGCCAGGGCTTAGCAACCTTGCAGATGTTCAGCATCTCTTTGACGGGTTTGCCAGTAACGCGGTGATATCGATTATCGCTGTAATGATCATTGGGGCGGGGTTGGACAAAACAGGCCTAATGAGCAAGGTAGCGGCTGCCATTCTCAAATTCGGCGGAACAACCGAAGTGAGGATCATTCCGATCATCTCTGGAACCGTGGGTGTCATCTCGAGCTTCATGCAGAATGTGGGCGCGGCCGCTTTGTTCCTCCCAGTGGTCAGCCGGATTTCTGTGCGAACCGAGATACCGCTCAGCCGACTTTTGATGCCAATGGGGTTTTGCGCGATCCTTGGCGGTACGATGACGATGGTTGGGTCTTCGCCGCTGATCTTGCTTAACGACTTGATCATCAGTTCCAACGATATGCTTCCCGAGGACAGTCAGATGGAACCGTTTTCGTTGTTCTCTGTCACACCAGTGGGCATCTGCTTGGTTTTCACCGGTATCCTCTATTTCATGCTTCTCGGGCGTTGGGTTCTGCCGAATAGAGGCAAGGATGAGGGGAGCAGTGGTCAATCGGTAAGAGATTACCTTAAGAAGATCTACGGCCTTAAGTCTGATCTTGTTGAGGTCATCGTTCCCGAAGGCTCAATCCTGCGGGGTCAAACTTTCGAAGACATCATGGTCGCTCACAACCTCTACATTCTGGGATCGTATCACAAGGGCCAAAGGTTCTTTTCACCTGTAACCTCGACCACAGTCCAAGACCCATGCCGCCTTGCCATCATGGGTAGGCGCAAGGTGATCCAGGCCATCGCTGAGGACTATGGCTTGGAAGTTCTGCCCGAGCTCGACATATTTGCGGAAGCCTACGCGCCGACCGTCGCAGGTGTGGCAGAGGTCGTCATCCCACCTGACTCCGATCTCATTGATAAAACCGCACGTGACGTTGTGATGCGTAAGACATATGGCCTAGGTCTGCTTGCCATTCATCGGGGCGGGGATACGCTGAGCCTCGTTGAGACTGAGGATCATGCTGTCACAGACATAAGCAACGAACCGCTCAGGGCAGGGGACACGCTCGTGGCTTTCACAGCATGGGATCGTCTGGCCCGTTTGACGAAAGATCGCGATTTCGTGGTGGTGACGAGTGATTTCCCGATGGAAGACCTGCGCCCGAACAAAGTGGCATGGGCCTTGCTGTTCTTTGCAATTACGCTCGGCCTCATCCTCTTCACCGACCTGCGTTTGTCTTTGGCTTTGCTGGTCGGCGCTTGCGGTATGATCGCGTCGAATGTGCTGCGCATTGACGAAGCCTATGAAGCGGTTAGCTGGCCAACTGTGTTCCTCCTCGCCAGTTTGATTCCGTTGGGGCAAGCGGTGCAGAACACGGGAACTGCCACGTGGATCGCTCAGGAAATCTTGGAGCTTCTAGACGGCTGGCCGATTTGGGGCCTGCAGGCGGGCATTGCGGTCTTGGCAACGGGTTTCACACTGGTGATGTCCAACGTTGGTGCAACGGTCCTCTTGGTTCCTCTCGCTGTTTCCATTGCCGTGGCCGCTGGAGGTGATCCCGCGATCTTTGCGCTTACGGTGGCTATCTCCACGTCGAACAGCTTCCTCATTCCAACGCATCAGGTGAACGCGCTGATCATGGGGCCTGCAGGCTACAAGGTTGTGGATTTTCTCAAGAGCGGTGGGATCATGACGATTCTCTTCCTCATCGTGTCACTAACGATGATGAACGTGGTGTTTTGATTTTAAGGAAATAGAGTGCTGCCCCGCACAAATGCGAGGCAGTTTTATGTTAAGCTGCGCGCTTGCGACGGGCAGCGATGCCAAGGCCGCTCAGACCAGCGAGTAAGAGCAGCGATGATGCGGGTAGCGGAACCGGTGCAACGTCGAGAGTTACGGTTGCTTGTGCTGTAGCACTATTTCCAAAACCAAAAACGCTACCTTCTTCTAACTCAACAGTAAAAACTGTGCCATCGTCGAGAGAGACTTGTTGCGTACCGGTCGTCCACTCGAGGACACCTCCGCTAAGGAAGCCAGCGAAGGTGCCGAACCCCCCAAAGCCTGAGTCACTGACAGATCCGCCCGGAGCTTCAAATGCAAGAGTAGCCTCTACTGCAAAAAGCCCACCACCAATGAAACTCTCAACGTCGACAATCGAGAAGTCAATAAAATCAAAGCTGTAAGAGTCCCCAACGCCAAGATCAAAAATTTCATTGTCGAGATCGGCCGACGGCTCCGCAAATATTGCAGCACCAGCCGATAATTGCCCTGAGATGAAAGCTTCTGATCCAGGTCCATCCACATCAAACGATACTGTGGAAGCAGTGGCAGATGTTGCGGCTAGAGGGATGGCGATAGCGGAAGAAATTAATAAGTGTTTAATATTCAAGGTAAAAACCCCCTTTGACTAAGAAAATGGGCAAAATAAGCCCAACTAATCATACCAACTACCGCGTAGATTGTGAAGAAATTGTGTCAAACGCCTTATTTTGGCCAAATTTAATGCTCTGACCAACGGCAGCTTTAAAGGAATTGGTTCGCGCTAAGCGGGCTTAGTGCCCGCGCCAAATCCAGCCGCCGCCTAAGATACGGCTGCTTTTAGGATCATAAAAGACGCAGGCTTGCCCAGGGGACACGCCTTCTTCGGCAACGAGAAGTTCAACCTCGGCCTCAGTGTCTGAAATCGGGCGGAGCACAGCATCCGTGGGCGGGCGTGTGGAGCGGACTTTGACCGCGATCTCACGCTCACCGCCGGACAAAAAACCGCCGTCGCCAATCCAATTGATCTCGCGCAAAGGAACGCGGCGCGTTGCTAGCAGTTCTTTCGGCCCAACGACCACCTGCTTAGCGTCTACATCGAGTTTCACCACATAAAGCGGATCAGACAATCCGCCGATCCCCAGACCGCGCCTTTGACCGATGGTGTAGTGGATCACCCCCTTGTGCGTCCCGAGTGCATTGCCATCGATATCAACAATTTCTCCCGGCTCGGCTGCTCCGGGACGCAATTTCTCAATCACGGCCGCATAATTTCCGTTCGGCACAAAGCAAATGTCTTGGCTGTCCGGCTTGTCGGCCACACTCAGACCGTATTTTGCAGCCAACTTGCGAGTTTCATCTTTCGATGGATGATGCCCAAGCGGAAAGCGCAGGAAGTCTAATTGCTCCTGAGTTGTGGAGAACAGGAAATAGCTCTGGTCCTTGGTCGGATCTGCTGCACAGTGCAGCTCAGCACCATCGGAGCCCATCATGCGTTGAATGTAATGGCCGGTCGCCATACAATCGGCATCTAGATCCTTTGCGGTTTCCAATAGATCCTTGAATTTGACGCGCTCATTGCAACGGATACATGGCACAGGGGTTGCGCCAGCAAGATAACTATCAGCGAACTCATCAATAACGGCTTCTTTGAAGGTGTTTTCGTAATCCAAAACGTAATGTGGGAAGCCCATTTCCTCCGCAACACGGCGCGCATCATGAATATCACGACCCGCGCAACAGGCACCTTTCTTGGCCAATGCCGCACCATGGTCATAGAGTTGCAGCGTCACGCCAACGACATCATAGCCTTCTTCCGCAAGCATTGCAGCGACGACAGAGCTATCCACGCCACCCGACATCGCAACTACCACCCGCGTTTCCGAGGGCGGTTTCGCAAAACCGAGTGAATTGAGAGCCGGATCAAGTGGCATAAGTCGCTTCCAAAACAAGTTCGAACGAAAATATAGGAAAATCTGACCTATATCCAACCCCGCCAAGTTACCAGTCCTTAAACCCCTTTGGAGAAGATGACACTTCAAAACGCTCAAGGGGTGAGTAGGAAGATGTATTTGAAGAAAATAGACGGCCCGCGATCCGTCACACTACCGAATGGTACGGTGATGACACGGGCGGATCTCCCAGCGCAATCAACGCGAAGGTGGGTTGCGTCGCGCAAGGCGAAAGTAGTCATTGCCGTTTCGAGCGGTTTGATCAAACGCAGCGACGCGTTAGAGATGTATTCACTGTCAGAAGAAGAATATACCGAATGGGAAACAGCGGTCTCCAGACACGTGATTGATGCGTTAAAGGCAACAACCATTCAACGTTATAGACAACCATAGGGTGTGTCGTTACTGTTTTTCTCGAAGCGGTAACCCCCGGTTAACCATTCCGCTTTTAGGTTTATTGAAACCAGTCCGTATTTTTGGAGAGCGTAGAATGCGTGTTCTTTTAGTTGAAGATGATCCCACCACCGCAAAGAGCATCGAATTAATGCTCAGCCACGCCAGTTTGAACGTTTACACGACCGAATATGGTGAGGAGGGGGTCGACCTTGCAAAATTGTATGATTACGATTTGATTTTGTTGGATATCAACCTGCCGGATATGACGGGGCATGAGGTTTTACGTCAGCTGAGATTAGCTCGTGTCGACACACCAATTCTAATATTATTAGGTGAAGATGACACAGAAAGTAAGCTCTGTGGGTTTGGGTTTGGTGCCGATGATTGCCTCACGAAACCCTTCTTGCGAGAGGAATTGATTGCTCGTATTCATGCAATAATTCGCAGATCTAAGGGGCATGCCCAGTCCATCATCAAGACCGGCGCAGTAAACGTTAACCTTGATGCGAAGACCGTGGATGTTCAGGGAAATACCGTCCACCTAACGTGCAAAGGATACCAGATTTTGGAGCTACTTTCCTTACGCAAAGGGACATCTCTTACCAAGGAAATGTTCCTCAACCACCTTTACGGTGGGATGGATGAACCAGAACTTAAGATCATCGACGTATTCATCTGTAAGTTGCGTAAGAAACTGAGCGAAGCGACCGGTGGTCAGAACTTTATCGAAACGGTTTGGGGGCGCGGATATGTGCTGCGCGATCCTGAACCAAAGCAAGTTAAACAGCCAATGGCGGTTACTGCTTAAACGCATTCTTACACGCCCCACTCACGATAAAGCATGTGACGTCTGGACCTGTCCTTGAAGCGGACCTACAATTTCCAAAGTGGAAGTTTTAGATCTGATCAGGGGCAGGACCATGACGACCAAAGTAGAGCGTTCTTCGGTTGATCTTGGTCGATTGCTTATACTTGATCCGTCTGTCGTGTCGGAGACAGATGTTGCAGGTCTGCTTGAGGACCTGTCTTCAATTCTCAACCTAGCCAATACTGAATACCACACAGAGGACGCTCCAACCCTTTCGGATGCGGACTACGATACACTCAAGCGCTTGAACACTGCGCTAGAAACACGGTTCCCCCAACTACAACGGGCCGACAGTCCAACTCATCAGGTCGGTGCGCCGGTTTCAGATGGCTTTGGGAAGGTCAAACATGCCGTCCGAATGCTGTCTCTCGGGAATGCTTTTGAGGAAGAGGACGTCGAGGATTTCTCCAATGGTGTTCGCAAGTTTCTTGGCTTAGGCGAAAGCGTTCCGCTGGCATTCACGGCGGAGCCGAAGATTGACGGGCTTTCTCTGTCACTGCGGTACGAGAATGGCCAACTTGTTCAAGCTGCGACACGGGGCGATGGCGAAACTGGTGAAAACGTAACAGCCAATGCGAAAACCATCGATGACGTACCTCACACCCTGACGGGAGCGCCTGAAGTGCTAGAGGTCCGTGGCGAAGTCTACATGTCGCATGAAGATTTCGCCGCATTGAACGCGAGGCAGACCGAAAAGGGTGACAAAGTTTTTGCCAACCCCAGAAATGCGGCTGCTGGATCACTTCGGCAGTTAGATGCCACCATCACCAAGTCACGCCCGTTGAAGTTTTTTGCCTATGCTTGGGGAGACCTGTCTACGCCTTTGGCATCTACTCAGTCGGCGGCAATTCAACGTCTCGCAGACCTAGGGTTTAGCATCAACCTTCTTACAAAGACCTGCAATACGACGGCGGAGTTGCTCGCGCATTACCACCATATCGAAGTAAACCGTGCTGATCTGGGATATGATATCGACGGCGTGGTCTACAAAGTCGATGACCTTGCCTTGCAAAACCGACTGGGCTTTCGCTCAACCACCCCACGTTGGGCGATCGCGCATAAATTTCCCGCCGAACTCGCGTGGACGCGGCTCGAGGCTATCGACATACAGGTCGGCCGTACCGGAGCCCTCTCTCCGGTGGCACGGTTGGAACCGATCACCGTGGGCGGCGTCGTCGTCTCAAATGCCACGCTTCATAATGAAGATTACATCGCCGGTCGCGATGGAAACGGTGAACCGATTCGAGAAGGCCGCGACATTCGTGTCGGTGACTGGGTTCAGGTTTATCGCGCCGGCGACGTGATCCCAAAAATAAATGATGTCGACCTCAAGCGTCGCCCTGACGACGCAACACCTTTTGAATTTCCGCATCGATGCCCCGAATGTAACTCACCCGCCGTTCGCGAAGCGGGCGACGCGGTACATCGCTGCACTGGCGGTCTGATTTGTCCTGCTCAAGCGGTCGAACGTCTGAAACATTTTGTGGGCCGCGCGGCTTTTGACATTGAGGGTTTGGGTTCAAAACAGGTCGAGCAGTTTTATTCTGATGGTTGGGTCCAAACACCCGCTGATATTTTTCGCCTACGGGAACGCTATGGCGACGGGCTTCAACAGCTGAAGAACCGAGAAGGTTGGGGCGAAAGGAGCGCCAATAATCTTTTTGATGCCATCGATGAAAAACGCAAAATCCCACTCAATCGGGTTATTTTCGCTCTGGGCATACGTCATGTCGGTGAAACGGCAGGCAGCATTCTTGCGAAGCATTATGGCTCTTGGAGCAATTTTGCCGATGCGATGGACGCGGCGAAGATTGGGATTGGCATGTCGTGGGACGATTTGATCAGCATCGACGGGGTGGGCGCGGTCATGGCAGAGAGTGTCCTCACTGCGATGCAACACCCTTCGGAGCGGGACAGTATCGACGCCCTTGTTGCGCAACTCGACATCGAAGACGTAGCTGCGCCCGACACTTCGGATAGCCCAGTCGCAGGAAAAACAGTGGTCTTCACAGGCACGCTTGAAAAAATGACGCGCGCAGAAGCCAAAGCGCGGGCAGAGGCCTTGGGCGCCAAGGTGTCTGGATCTGTTAGCAGCAAAACTGACATTTTGGTGGCTGGGCCCGGTGCAGGGTCAAAGGCCAAGAAAGCCGCGGACCTTGGTGTTGAAACCATCGACGAGGACGGCTGGCTAGCGCTCATCGGTGACACATGAGCACACGGCCGGAAATCTTATTTCCGCTCTTTGGAAGCCTGACGAAGCTGGATGGGATCGGCCCGAAGACCGCGCAGAACTTTGAAGGGCTAGGCGTGGAAAAGCCGCGCGACCTTCTGTTCACTTTGCCCTACGCCGGCATTGATCGACAGCTTCGTTCCAGTATCCGCGGCCTCGTTCCCCCTGCGACAATTACAGTTGAGGTCACCGTTCAGGGCCATAAACCGAACCGACAAAAAGGCCGCCCTTATCGGGTTGTGGTGTCGGACAACGAAGACAGCTTTCAACTGGTGTTCTTCCATGCACGTGGGGACTACCTTCAAAAGCTTTTCCCGACAGGTCAAAGACGTGTCGTTTCCGGTAAGTTGGAGGTGTTCGATAGCATCGCGCAGATGGTGCATCCGGAGCATGTTTTGCCGGTCGATAAAGCTGATGAGATACCAGCTTTTGAGCCCGTTTACCCTCTGACGGCTGGTGTGACGCAAAAAGTCATGTGGAAAGCCACCCGATCGGTTTTGGAGCGCACGGCCGAGCTTCAAGAATGGATCGATCCGAGTTTGAAAGCCCAGCAGAGATGGCCGGATTGGCATCTGGCGATCACGTCTGGGCATGCACCTCAATCCGCTTCCAATGTTCTTCCGACAGACAAGTCCCGCGAGCGATTGGCCTACGATGAATTGATGGCGCATCAACTGACGTTGGCTTTGGCGCGCGCGACGGCCCGCAGGGCAAAAGGTCGTGCGTCTGTAGCGACGGGCGCTTTGCAAAAGAAGGTCTTGGCGGCGCTGCGCTATGACCCCACTGGCGCGCAAACACGGGCTATTGGCGAAATCGTTGGTGATTTGAGGGAACCGGTTCGGATGAACCGACTTCTTCAAGGCGACGTTGGCTCAGGCAAAACGCTTGTAGCCATAATGGCGCTTTTGGCCGTGGTAGAGGCGGGCGGGCAGGGTGTCTTGATGGCGCCGACCGAGATCCTGGCCCGGCAGCATTTGGAAGGGCTTCGGCCTCTGGCGGAAAGCGCTGGTGTGGTTCTAGAAATCCTCACGGGGCGGGACAAGGGTGCGGAGCGGGCAAAGAAACTCGTTGCCTTGGATGCAGGAGACATTCAAATTCTGGTCGGCACTCATGCGGTCTTTCAGAAAGGGGTGGAGTTCAAAGATTTGAGGCTTGCGGTCATTGATGAGCAACACCGCTTTGGTGTCGCGCAACGGATGCAATTGGGGGCCAAGGGCGAGGCGGTTGATGTTCTTGTGATGACGGCAACACCGATCCCTCGTTCGTTGGCGCTTGCACAATACGGCGACATGGATGTCAGTATCCTCGACGAAAAACCGCCCGGACGGACGCCGGTGCAAACGGCTTTGGTCTCAACCGACAGGCTAGACGAAGTCGTTGAAAAACTTCGCAAAGCTGTGGCGGACGGTAAACAAGCCTATTGGGTTTGCCCCTTGGTCGAGGAATCCGAAGTCATGGACATGACCGCGGCGGAGGAGCGGTTCAAACACTTGCGCGCGGCCTTGGGCGAGGGTGTGGTTGGGCTTGTCCATGGGCAGATGCCCCTCGCTGAGAAAGATGAGGCCATGGCGAAATTCGTGGCTGGTGAAACGCCGGTGTTGGTTGCAACGACAGTGATTGAGGTTGGCGTGAACGTGCCCAATGCATCGATTATGATGATCGAACGGGCAGAGAGCTTTGGTTTAGCACAACTTCATCAGCTCAGGGGGCGCGTGGGGCGGGGTGCGGAAGCATCGACTTGTTTGATGCTTTATCAAAATCCACTGACGGAAACCGGACGCCGGCGGCTTGAGATTCTGCGCGAGACGGAAGATGGCTTCAGGATTTCTGAAGAAGACTTAGCAATACGTGGGGCAGGCGATGTGATCGGCACTGCGCAATCTGGTCTGCCACGTTTCCGCATAGCAGACCTTGAAAGCCAGACGGCCCTTATGGCTAGGGCTCAGAAAGATGCACGCAAACTGCTGCATGATGACCCCAGCCTCGAAACAGAACGCGGGCAGGCGGCGCGTGTTCTTCTTTGGCTGATGGAACAGGACAAAGCTATTCGTTTGATTTCAGTGGGTTAACTTAAAGTGGAACATTATGTTCACAAATGTTCTTAAAAAGTTCTTTACATGCACTTAACCATATGAGAACAAAGAGGCAACAAAACGAACAGAGTGCAGGAGCCGCCCAATGGCTAAGGAAATCAAATCAGTTGTGATCCGGTCCAGTGATACAATCATTGGTGATGCTTTGGGTGCCGTGGCTTTGTTGGTGATTTTGTTTGTCGGTCTGTCCTTGCCCGGGATGGTCTGACCTGCCACGGTCTTTTGTCCGGCTTCTTGACGTCTTTGTCCCGCAAAATTGGACGTCTGTGACCTGCCTGTCCCATGTCCATATCACCCGGGGTTTGCCTGCCCCTTATGGACCGCCGGATAAAAGACCCAATTCCTGCCGCCGCTGCCTTTACCCTAGGTAAGCGGCGGTTTTTTCTTTTAAGGTAGCGGTTTAGGAAGCGGCCTTCGCGTTCTCTAGCGCGTCTAATGTGGCGTCAAACGCCAACATGATCGAAGCGTGCCGGTTCTTATAATCCTTAGCAGGTTGTAAAACCTCCAAGTCAGAGAACGGTGCACTCGGAGCATTGCCGTCTTCTTTCAACATTGCAAAAAGTTGGTCACGGCCGGTTTGGATTTGATCTTCGGTCAACCCGATAATATTCGCTCCAACTACAGCTGCCGCGGCTTGTCCAAGTGCGCAGGCCTTCACGTCTTGACCGTAGTCAATCACCACACCATCAGAGAGTGCGATGTCAACGGTAACGGTAGACCCACAGAGCGGGGACCGCTTCTTGGCCGTTGCTGTAGGCGCGTCCAAACGTTCGGTATGGGGCATGTCCGCCGCCAACGCTAAAATGCGTTGCGAATACAGCTTCATGAGGTCTGTGTCAGACATAGGAATTGCCCTTCGTTCGTCTGCCCAATAGATAGGGCTCAATCCGTTTTAGGGAAAGACATCACAATGAAATTTGATCCGGCCACACTGACGTATAATGACGCAGGGCTTATTCCAGCCATCGCGCAAGATGCGAAATCAGGGGAAGTCTTGATGATGGCGTGGATGAATGCAGAAAGTATTCAACAAACGCTCGAGACGCGGCAAGTGACCTATTGGTCCCGCTCGCGCCAGGAGTTTTGGGTCAAGGGTGCGACCAGTGGCCATACGCAAGCGCTCGTGGACTTTAAGATCGACTGCGACCGGGATTGCATCTTGGTTGAGGTCAATCAGGAAGGACCGGCGTGTCACACTGGCCGCAGAAGTTGTTTCTATACCGCAATTGAAAGCGGTGAAGAGGTCGAAATCCTCAAACCTATGATTTAGTGAGACCGATCAACGCTCTGATATCATTGGGGGATGCGCCATCTGTACGGTATTTTGAGATGGCTCTAGCGTCATCTCGTTTTGCGAGCCTCTTTCCGTCGTTATCGCGGATCAGTCGGTGATGATTATAAACGGGCGTCGGCAAGCCCATGCCCGCTTGGAGCGCGACGTGGATGTGAGTTGCATCGAATAGGTCTTCACCACGGACAACATGCGTGACGCCCTGCGCCGCGTCATCGAGCACAACGGACAGATGATAAGATGTGCCCATCTCCCTACGCGCAAGAACAACGTCGCCGACGTTTCTGACGAGGTGATCGAGATCGACACGGTGTTTTTCGTCGTTCCCACTTCCGGTTTCTTGGAAAGACAGACCCTCCAGTGCGCCCTTCGGGAAGGTTGACCAATCCAATCGAAGCGCTTTGTCAGGAGGTGGTTCAGATGGGTAGTGATCTCGATCCGTCACAGAATTTCGACAGGTCCCAGGGTAAATTATTCCATCAGGGCCGTAATTTACGGCGCCTTCTTGAGGTGCCGATGCTGCCTCTTGTATGTCGCGCCGATTGCAAGAGCAGGCGTAAAGTAACCCATCCCACCACATCTGTTTCAAAACGTCCCGATAAGATCCCAGGCGATCGGATTGGCGCATCACTGGTGTATCCCACGTGATGCCAAGCCACTCCAAATCATCGTAGATCTGTGCTTCCCATTCGGGTCTTGCGCGCGATTGGTCGATATCTTCGATCCGCAAAAGAAACGTTCCACCCGCTGATCGAGCCATATCGTGAGCTAATAATGCCGAATAGGCGTGCCCAAGGTGCAAGGGACCAGTGGGTGACGGTGCAAAGCGTGTTATCACTTGCGGCGCAGGACGATGATATCCGAATTCATACCGACATCTTCTAGATGTGGGCCATTTTTACGGAAGAGGCATTCTACACGACCGCTGGCAATTTCATCGTCTAACGCTTTGACATAGCTACCATCTTCGAGAGTTGGGCCATTGTACGAAAACGCCAAATATCCGCCAATTCCAAGTTTATCGATCAAAGCAGATAACGTTTCTGGCGGCGCGGCGCCCAGACTTACAACACCTACTGCGACGATGACTTCATAAGAGCCTTGTTCGAAATCCATATCTCCGGCTGTGGAAAGCCATGTCTTTTCGTACAAACCAGACGCGGTTGCCTTGTCGAGCATTTCTGCGGTGATGTCCGTTCCATGAAGATGCTCAAAGCCCAGGGTTTTCAACGCAGCGCCGGAAATGCCCGTACCACATCCAAAATCCAAGACAAGGCTTTGTTTATCAGCGAATTTCGCAAGGACATCAGCAAGCCGCGCGGGAGTTTTATATCCGCGTTCGGTGACTTCCTTGTCGTAGGTATCCGCCCAATCTGCATAGACAGAGATGGTTTCCTCAACCGTGCGAGGTTTCCAAAGTTGTGGGCGGAGGACGTTCTTATCAGTCATGACAAGAGGCTAATGCGGAAGATTAAGCCGCGTCCAGTGACTTTTGTGCGAGCCAAGCGTTCCAATCCGCCTTAGCGCGGTCTGTGTAGGCTTTGTACCTGTCTTTGCGGCCTTTACGACCGCCTTTGACGCCGTCGATCGGAGGAAATAGCCCGAAGTTCACGTTCATCGGTTGGAACGTCTTTGCGTCAGCACCTCCAGTGATATGCGTAACAAGCGCGCCCATGGCAGTTGTGTGTGGGACAGGATCCAAAGCTTGACCAGTCATCTCTGCAACAGCCATGCGACCCGCCAAAAGCCCCATAGCAGCGCTTTCAACGTAGCCTTCGACCCCAGTTATCTGCCCTGCAAAACGAATGTTTGGGCGCGAATGCAATCTCATCTGCTCATCAAGTAACGTGGGAGAGTTGATAAAGGTGTTTCGGTGGATGCCGCCGAGGCGCGCGAACTCTGCGTTCTCGAGGCCAGGAATTGTTTTAAAAGCATCCTTCTGCGCGCCATATTTCATCTTTGTCTGAAAACCAACGATATTGAAAAGTGTCCCGAGCGCGTTGTCACGGCGCAGCTGAACGACGGCGTAAGGTTTGTTGTTTGGATCATTGGCATTGGTCAGGCCAACAGGCTTCATCGGACCAAAGCGCAACGTTTCGCGCCCCCGTTCGGCCATCACTTCGATGGGCAGGCAGCCGTCGAAATATTTCGCCGTTTCGCCTTCTTTGAATTCGGTTTTGTCGGCGGCGAGCAGAGCGTCGATAAATCCCTCATACTGATCCTTCGTCATAGGACAGTTGAGGTAGGCGGTACGTTCTTCCTCCGTCTCGCCCTTGTCGTAGCGGGACTGCATCCAAGCCGTATCCATATCAATGCTATCTGCGTAGACAATGGGTGCGATAGCGTCAAAAAACGCTAGCGCTTCTGCGCCGGTTTCATTTTTGATGGCCTCAGCAAGAGAACCAGATGTCAGAGGCCCAGTGGCGATGATCCAATTTCCATCAGAAGGCAGCTCTGTAATCTCTTCATATGAAACGGAAATTCTAGGGTGATCCTTCAGGGCCTTGGTTACGCTTTCAGCAAATGGATCACGATCCACAGCCAGCGCGCCACCAGCTGGTAAACGGTGCTTATGAGCTGTGTGCATAATCAACCCGTTGGCTTGCATCATTTCCCAATGAAGGAGGCCAACCGCGTTTTGCTCGTGATCGTCAGACCGGAAAGAGTTTGAACAGACCATCTCGCCCAGGTTCCCGGTACGATGGGCGAAAGTTTCGACTTTCGGGCGCATTTCGTGGATAACAACGTCAATTCCAGAGTTCGCTGCCTGCCACGCCGCCTCAGATCCGGCCATCCCGCCGCCGATGATGTTCAATATATTGCTCATGCCCGCGATTTAGGCCAACCGCGGGCAAATGCAAAGGGGTTTAGAAATTAGGGATCAGCTCAAAGAAGCTGCGACCGTCAAAGGTGGTACCGCGATTGGTTCCGAATTGGATCTTAGCGCCAAGCTCGATGAAATTGCTTTCGTCTTCAGCGCCTGCAGCTTCTGCGGAGCGTTGACCGACTTGAGCATAAAGTTCTGGGCCATTACGAATTTCATAGGTTCCACCGATCGCCAAACGACTTGCGTCAAAGTCATCCCCATTTGCCACATCAAATTCAACAAAGGCCGAGAACTGATCATTTATGTGATACAAACCATCAACGCCAAACATCATTGGCTCTTCGTCACCACCGGATACCATAGCGACATATCCCTCAACTTCGAATTGTTCGTAAGCTGCGCCAGCCTCAATGCCATTTATGTTGCTTGAGCGTGTTTCATCAGTATCAGAATCGCCGATAACATCTCGGCCAGTAAAGACGCCTACGGAGCTGAAGTTGTTAAGATGGTAAATAAAATGAAGCGTGGAACTGGCGAAGGTTAGGTCTGTATCTTCGATGCTGTAACCCGTCAAATCAGCGCCGATCGCAAATCTCTGGTAAAAATTATATTCCGCCGCTCCAAAATATTCGGTGATAGATAAATCTCCACCCTCACTTGGGTAAGCATAGCTCAAACCGAGCTCGCCACCGAATTGCTGTGCGTATGAAACTGTAGAAAACGCAGAAATCGCCGCTGCGCATACGGCTGTTTTATAGAACATGTGCTCGCCTCAATTTTATAGTGAGGTTCTGAGACCCCTTAAGGCGAACCTAACGGTTCACCTCTGAGGCAACAACACATGATTTTCTGAGTTTTAAACTATTCCGAAGGTGTATCAGTTTCGTCGCTATCGTCGTCTTGCTCGGCAATCCAGGCCACGCTAACGACCGTTTCGCCCTTAGCGGTGTCAAACACCTTGACGCCACCAGCGCTTCTACTGCGGAAGCTGATGCCTTCGACGGGCACTCGGATGGATTGACCAGTTGAAGTGACGAGCATGATCTGATCTCCCATTTCCACAGGGAAAGAACTGACGAGATCGCCGCCGCGCATTGCCTTATCCATCGCAGCGACGCCCATGCCACCGCGTCCGCGGACAGGGTAGTCATGACTTGAGGAAAGCTTGCCAGAGCCTTGTTCTGTAACGGTAAGTATCAGGTTTTCGGCCGCTGACATTTCAGCATAACGTTCCTGACTGATCGCACCGGTGACACCATCTTCGTCATCATCGTTGTCAGCGTCATCGGCCAAGCCCGCCATGGCGCGGCGCATTTTGAGGTAAGCTGCACGTTCTTCTGGGTCGGCGACGAAGTGACGGATGATCGACATGGAGACAACTTTATCATCACCGGTCAACTTCACACCACGTACACCTGTGGAGGAGCGGCTGGTGAAAACTCGCACATCCGTCGCAGGGAAGCGGATCGCGCGACCTGATGCAGTCGTCAACATCACGTCATCGTCGTTTGAAGCAATGCGTACATCGATCAGCGACCAGCCCTCGCTATCGCCTTCAAACTTCATTGCAATTTTGCCGTTTGATTTCACATTTGTGAAGTCTGACAAGGCGTTACGGCGCACTGTTCCAGCGTCAGTGGAAAAAACGACTTGAAGATCCGCCCATTCTTCTTCGGGTCGGTCGACAGGCATAATAGCAGCGATGGACACCCCTTGCGGGATGGGCAGGATGTTTACAATCGCCTTGCCTTTGGCCGTGCGTGACCCAAGCGGCAGACGCCAGGTCTTGAGCTTGTAGACCATCCCATCGGTAGTGAAGAAGAGCAGTTGCGTATGGGTGTTCGCGACAAAGAGCGTTGTCACAACGTCCTCGTCCTTAGTCGCCATAGAGGACAGGCCTTTGCCGCCGCGGCGTTGCGCACGGAAGTCGGCGAGGGCGGTACGCTTGATGTAACCGCCAGAGGTTACGGTGACGACCATGTCCTCTTTTTCGATCAGATCTTCGTCTTCCATATCGCCGGACCAATCGACGATTTCGGTACGGCGTGGCACGGCGAATTGATCTTTGATGCTGGTCAATTCATCGCGAATGATCTGCATGATCCGGTCGCGAGAACCAAGAATTTCCAAGTATTCTCTAATCTTTGCGGCAAGTTCTTGAAGTTCGTCCGTGACTTCTTTGACACCAATCTGTGTAAGGCGCTGCAAACGCAATTCCAGGATGGCACGTGCCTGTGTTTCGGACAGGTTGTAGGTGCCGTCCTCATTCGCCGTGTGGGTCGGATCGTCGATCAATTGGATATATTCCATGATCGATTCAGCAGGCCAACGGCGCGTCATAAGCTTTTCACGCGCTTCCGTTGCGTCGGCAGAACTACGGATGGTGTTCACGACCTCATCGATGTTCGTCACCGCAACGGCCAAACCGCAGAGGATATGGCTGCGTTCACGCGCCTTGCGCAGCTCATAGGCCGTCCGGCGAGCGACGACATCCTCACGGAAATCAATGAATGATGTCAGGAATTTGCGGAGCGTAAGTTGTTCAGGGCGGCCGCCGTTCAGGGCCAACATGTTGCAGCCGAAGGAGGTTTGCATCGGGGTAAAGCGGAACAGCTGGTTCAGCACGACCTCAGCGGTCGCGTCACGTTTCAATTCGATGACCACCCGCACGCCATTACGGTCGGATTCGTCCTGCACGTGAGCAATGCCTTCAATGCGTTTGTCGCGCGCTGCTTCGGCGATGCGGTCGATCATCGAGGCTTTGTTCACCTGGTAGGGCACCTCGGTGATGACGATGGCATAGCGGTCCTTACGAAGCTCTTCGACCTCCGTACGGGCGCGCATGATCACACTGCCACGGCCCTCCAAATAGGCCTTCCGAGCGCCTGAGCGGCCCAGCATGATGCCTCCGGTCGGAAAATCGGGGCCCGGCACGTATTCGATAAGTTCTTCGCTGGTAAGATCTGGATTGTCCGTCAGCGCAAGGGTCGCGTCAATGACTTCGCCCAAATTGTGGGGAGGAATGTTTGTCGCCATGCCGACCGCGATACCGCCAGCGCCGTTGACCAGCATATTGGGGAACTTGGATGGCAGCACGGACGGTTCGCGCTCCTTGCCATCGTAGTTGTCAACAAAATCGACGGTTTCCTTGCCGAGATCATCGGTCATATTGACCGTTACTTTTTCCAAACGGCTTTCGGTGTAACGCATGGCGGCTGCGTTATCGCCGTCCATGGAGCCGAAGTTGCCCTGACCGTCGATCAAAGGCAGCGACATGGAGAAATCCTGTGCCATGCGGACCAGCGCCTCATAAATAGCGCTGTCGCCGTGGGGGTGGTAGGAGCCCATCACGTCGCCGACGGATTTGGCCGATTTCCGGTAGGTTTTGTCGTGCGTGATGCCCTTTTCGTACATCGAATAAATGATGCGGCGATGGACCGGTTTCAGCCCGTCGCGAAGGTCAGGAATCGCCCGTGAAACGATGACGCTCATCGCGTAATCGAGGTAGGACGTTTTCATTTCGTCCATGATCGAAACCGTTGGACCGTCGTATGCAGGACGCTCCATCGAGATTTCGTCTTCGTTTTCAGGTGTTTCTGGTGTGTCGCTCACGCAAATTGTCCCCAGTGAATGGCCTTTGCACTAGGCCATATTTCGTTGGGGAATTTATATCAGACACCGCATATGGGGGCAATGGCGGGGCGTCAAAAACCTGTCGCACTGAGTACACAGGGCGTACACAGCCTGTAAACACAGCGTACATACGCTGCCGGTTATTTTGCGCGTTGGAGCATCCCAAAAAGGTCGCGCGGATCGTCTGGGTCGGCGATCATATCGAGGTCGTCAAAGTAGGGTGTGTCTTTAATCCAGCTGTGGACGTAGCGCAGTGCCGAGAAGTCTTCGATCGCAAAGCCGACGCCGTCAAAAAGCGTGACCTCATTGAGTGACGTCCGCCCGTTGGTTTTGCCCGCAAGGACTTCCCAAAGCTCGGTCACTGGATGATCTGGGTCCATCTGCTGGATTTCACCCTCGATCCGCGTTTGCGGAGGGTATTCTACGAAGACCGTAGACCGCGAAACAATATCGCGGTGCAGCTCTGTTTTGCCGGGGCAATCACCTCCGATGGCGTTGATATGGACACCTGCACCGACGTGGTTGTCGGTGAGGATTTGTTGCATGTCCTTATCGGCGGTCGCGGTAGTGATGATCTGCGCGCCTTCGACGACCTCTTCGATGGACGAGCAGGGTTCGACCCGCAAACCAGTCGTGGTAAGGTTTGCGGCGCATTTCACGGTTGCGGCGGGGTCAATGTCATAGAGACGCACGGTTTCGATCCCGCAGTAGGCTTTAATCGCGAGGCATTGGAATTCGGATTGCGCACCATTTCCAATCATCGCCATGATCTTTGCGCCTTTCGGTGCGAGCGCTTTGGTGGCAACTGCCGACATCGCAGCGGTGCGCAGCGCCGTTAGCACCGTCATTTCGGACAACATAACGGGATAGCCGGAATAGACGTCAGCGAGCAGGCCAAAGGCGGTGACGGTTTGTAGGCCTTCGCCTGCGTTCTTTGGGTGGCCGTTGACGTATTTGAAGCCATACATCTCGCCATCGCTTGTCGGCATGAGTTCGATCACGCCGACATCAGAGTGGGAGCCGACGCGAGGGGTCTTGTCAAAGAGTTCCCATCGCTTGAAATCGGCTTCGATCTCATGCGCGAGATCGCAAAGAACCCGTTCAATTCCAATGTGATGGACGAACTTCATCATATTCTCGACAGAGACGAAGGGCACCATTGCGAGTTTGGATGGCTCTAAAGTCATGAGGAGTAATCCCGTGTTGGTCGGTCAAAGACGCGGCGGCCCATGAGCGACGCTGTGAGGTCGACCATCAGGCTAGCGGTTTTACCGCGGTCGTCGAGGAAGGGGTTAAGCTCAACAAGGTCGAGCGACTGGACGAGGCCACTGTCAGAAAGCATTTCCATCACGAGATGCGCCTCGCGTTCCGTGGCACCACCGGGGACCGTGGTGCCGACGGCGGGGGCGTGCAGCGGATCGATGAAGTCAACGTCGAGTGACACGTGCAGGACGCCATTCGCGGCTTTAACTCGGTCAAGGAACGCGGCGAGGGGCGTAGCGATGCCGGTTTCATCGATGCGACGCATGTCTACTACGTCAATGTCGAGGTTTTGCAGAACGGCATTTTCCGCCGGATCGACAGATCTGATCCCAATCATGCAGATGTTCTTGGGATCGACAGCGTCAGGAAGGTCTGGGAAACCGTCGAACCCGTCGCGGCCGATATAATACCCAACGGGAGTGCCGTGCAGGTTGCCGCTTGCTGTGCTTTTTGGCGTGTGGATGTCAGTGTGGGCGTCAAGCCAGAGGACGAAGAACGGCCGGTCTTGTTTCGCCCAATGGGCCGCCATGCCGCTGACTGTTCCGGCAGCTAGGGCATGATCTCCCCCCATAAAAATTGGGAAGCCGGTTTGTGCGACATCTAGGGCGGTGCGTTGAAGTGCGCTGGTCCAGCCAATGTTCTCAGCGAGTTTATGCAGGTGACCGGCGTTCGCGGTTCGGACAGGGTCCGGGGCAACATTGCCGATGTCTTGAGTGGAATGGCCAAGAGCTTCGAGTGCTTCGGCGAGGCCTGCGGTGCGGTAGGCGTCAGGCCCCATCAGGCAGCCGTTGCGGGCTTTGCCACAGTCAAGCGGGACACCGACGAGGATACAGTTCTTTTGTGTCATAGGTGCAGTATGCCGACAAAACTGATGCTCGACCCAGCCTTCAAATCGTGCGAAACGAGTGAATATTGATCGATATGGATGGTATTAATGGACAAAATGGATGCTCAACTGATCCGATTACTGCGCCGTAATGCACGGGCGCCGCTGTCGGAATTGGCCGCTGATTTGGGCGTGCAAAGAAACACGGTGCGGGCGCGGTTGGCGAAGCTGACGGAAGCGGGAGAAATCGTTGGGTTCACAGTCCAAACCAAGGCGGACGTGCAGGAGCATCCAGTGAGGGGGTTCATGATGTTGGAGATCGCTGGGCGACAAAGCGAGCGGGCCGCTGCGGCATTATTTAAGCGACCAGAAGTGCAAGCCGTGCATTCGACCAACGGCAAATGGGATTACATTGCTGAGATTGGTGCGGAAACCTTGGAAGATTTTGATGCGGCTTTGACCGCCATTCGTCGGACTGATGCGATTGGTCGAACGGAAACTAGCATCCTATTGTCCACGCGCAGGTGAGTGGGCGGAAGGGTGCTCAAACCGGCCGTTTCAAATTTGGACAGGTGTTTCGTAGCGCTCTGTGGTAGGCTCTTTTGCATAGCTTAAGGAGATTTCTATGCGTGCTTTCATTCTCTTGCCGGTTTTTGGGCTTATGGCCTGCGATCCCATGCCAACGATCCCCGAAACGGATTTGCCTTTCTTTGGCGATGGGTATCGCACGGTAGGGGATCAATGTCGGCGAGTAGGTGAAGATGCTTTCACCAATCAGTTCCTTGATGACATGGCTGATCTTGTAGGGTGTCCCGAGGATATGGAAAACCTAGACGTATTCGCCCTCGATACAGGTGGTGTAGAGGTCGCGCGGAAGGATGGGTTTGTTTTGTACTCGGTGCCGCGCGGCTAGGATTTTCGCGCCGCCGCCAGCCAGATCAATGCTAGAGCAAATGAGAACAGGGCATTCCAGCTGGCCATCGAAAGCGTCAGAAATTCCCAGCTGACTTGGTCACACATGACGAGGCGTGGACCGTCGGTGGACAAAAGATCGTCTCCCGAAAGACCTCCAAGGCCAGATCCTGTGCAGCTCGACGGGCCTTCCCACCAATCCCGTTCGACGCCGGTGTGGTAGACCCCTATAGCGGAGGTCGTCAGCGCCGCTAGAGCGCCAAGGTAGGCCAGCACGCGCGCCGGAACAAAGAAGGCGACCAGACCGATGGCGATTGCTGCGAAGTGAGGCCAGCGTTGCCAGTAGCACATGGTGCAGGGCGGGTAGCCTAAGTACTGAAAAATGTACGCACCTGCGAGCAATGCGAAGGAGCCCGCGGCGGCAAGAGTAGTGCGCATCTGGCGTGTCATAGGAACCTCAAGGCAACAAAGCCTCCAACTAGCAGGATGCAAAACACTGTGAAAACCAGACCAAGGCGCTTTTCGATAAACTCTCGGATCGGTTCGCCGAATTTCCACAACAGCGTCGCAACGATGAAGAACCGAAGGGCGCGGGCGATGATTGCAGAAATGATAAATACTGTAAGCGATAGCTGCGTTACTCCCGACATGATCGTGATGACCTTGAACGGGAAGGGGGTCACGCCAGCGATCAGCACCGCCCATGCGCCATAGGCGTTGTAGTTCTCAGAGAAGGCCGCGACGCTGTCGGCTTTACCATAGAAATCAAAGATCGGTTGGCCGATGAGCTCAAAAAGCGAATAGCCGATGTAGTAGCCAAAAAGTCCGCCTAGGACCGATGCAACTGTCGCGACGCCGGCGATGAGGAATGCACGGTTGGGGCGGGCGATGATCATTGGGATCATTAAGACGTCTGGTGGGATCGGAAAGAACGAGGATTCGACAAAGGCGACGATAGCTAGTGCCCAGATCGCGTAGGGTGACTCGGCCAAGCCCATCGTCCAATCGTAGAGCCGTCTTATCATTTGGTCCTCGAAATGCCTCTGCACTGCTTAGGCCATGGGATATTGGTGGCGTCAAGTTTGTCTGGCTATTTGCGGAAGGTTGGTGCCGATGGAGAGACTCGAACTCTCACGATGTTGCCATCGGGGGATTTTGAATCCCCTGCGTCTACCATTCCGCCACATCGGCACGTTTGGGTGTCCTAACGGGCAAGTTGAAGAGGGTCAATCGCTCAAACAGGGAAATTCTGGAGAATTCGGATTGAGCTTCAAAATCTTACGAAATCTATTGTCGCGGGTGCTGAACTTGTTGCTCCAGCTTCGCACGGCCCAAGAACTGGCGGCCTCCTGTCTCTGGGTTAGGCAACCATAAGCCTTCCGATGTCACCTCTACTTCAACGACACCGTCTACTTCATATGCTTCAAAATACTGCTGAAGCGTTTCGATCATATCTACCGTAAACTCAGCCTTTGAAATTAATTTCGGGTTTTTAATCATATTGGTCCCTTAAAGGTTTGCTCTGGTGTTTGGCCAAGACACTGAGCGTCCCTGTAAAAAGTAAAGTGTATGTTAATAGTTGCGGAAAAAAGTAAATTTGACTTTCCGCGAGGTCCTTAATTTTGAATACCCTCGTTCCAATTGACCCTTACGTCAATTGGATAGTTCTTTTGTGCGTCTTTTCTCAAATTTCCGCCAATCTTCCGGTGTATCGAGGTCTAAACGTGCTCTGTCTCCGTCCAGCGGAACGAGCGTCGTTTGGTCTTGGAATCGCTTAACGATTTCAACAGCACCCTGATCTCCGCTAATTTTCTCAAAATCGGGCCTTAGGCTGCTATCGAACAGTATTGGGTGGCCAGGCAACCCAGTCTCCGTGGTTGCACGAACAATTTTTGCCGCTGGGTGGCGCTGTTTTTCCTCGAACAGACGCAACATGTCCGCAGTTTCAATGTCCGGCATGTCGGCCAGCAAGATCATGAAGGCGGAGCAGGGCGGAAGGCGCTTGATTGACCCTCTGAGTGTTCCACCAACTCCTTCTTTCGCGTCCGGAATATCATAGCATGCGACAGGTTCACTTCGGAGGAGCTGGTAGCGCGGATGCCAAGGGCCTGGAATGGCGACGAATACAGGTTTTCCTGCCGCGATCGCTCGTCTGGCGGTTCGCAACAGCAATGGAGTTCCATCGATGTCTTGCAGTAGTTTGTCCTTGCCGGACATTCGGCTTGAGGTGCCGGCTGCAAGTATCAAAATTGGCGTCATGTAGGAAAGCTAGTGCGCTTACCCGTCAAAGACCACGCCTTTTGGTTCAAATAGTGGTGACGTAATCAGTGACGCGCTTCTGAGTTGTCCAAGGATCTCAATCTTCACTTTGAGGCCTTCCTTTGCAACTTCACGAGGTATCAACGCCATCGCAATTGACTTGCCTTGGTGGTGGCTGTATCCGCCAGAAGTGCAGAACCCTATCACTTCGTCATCAATGAAAACAGGCTCATAAGCGGTTACATCTGCATCATCAGCGTCCACTTCGAACACGACAGCTGTGCGGTCTGGTGGGGTCGCACGTTCAGATTCGGTCGCTGCACGACCAATGAAATCAGTATTCTTAGACCATTGAATGAAGCGATCCATGCCGGTTTCTGCGGCAGTGTAATCTGGCGAGAACTCACGTAGCCACGATCCAAAATGGCGATCCAAACGAAGCGACATCATGGCCCGCATTCCAAAGGCAGTGAGCCCCATGGGTTGACCTGCTGCCCAAAGTACCGACCAGAGTTGCCGTTGATCCATTGGATCGCAATAGATTTCAAAACCCAGATCGCCGGTGTAGCTGACCTGTTGAACGGTACAGGTGACTTGGCCGATAGTCATTTGACGAACGTCGAGGAATTTCAGATCAGTGGCGTCACGGGTGCAGGCGGCCAGCAGGTCTCGCGATTTGGGTCCGGCTATCTGGAAGCCGGTGCGCCGGTCGCTGACGTTGCGGACGCGCACGCCATCTTCAATGTGCTGCATGAACCAGCGGTAATGGATTTCCTGATAGCCATAGCTGGCAGTGAGTTGGAAGTTACCTTCCGCAAAGCAGCTGACGGTGAAATCTCCCAGCAGCTTGCCTTTGGGGCTGAGCATCGGCGTGAGCGTCATTCGGCCTGGTTTCGGGATGCGACCTGCCATGATATTGTCGAGCCATGTACGGGCATTGGGGCCGGTGATTGCGAATTTGCCGAAGTTCTGAATCTCGTTGATCCCGACACTTTCGCGGACGGCTTTGACCTCTCTCGCGGTTGCGTCGAAGGCGTCGGAGCGGCGGAAGGAAGGTGCTTCGTAGGTGGGTTCGTCGCCTTGGGCGAAGTAGTTGGCGACTTCCAATCCGAATTGATGGCCCCACACGGCTCCGAGATCAGAGAAGATGTCATACATCGGCGTGGTGCGATGAGGGCGTGCGGCGGGGAGTTCTTCGTTGGGGTAGGTGACGGAGAAGCGGTTTTGGTAGTTTTCGGTCACCTTCGGGCGCGTGTAGCCCGGCGTGATCCATTTGCCGTAGCGCGCAACATCCATCGCAGTCACGTCGCGTTCGCATTCGCCTTCGATCATCCATTGCGCCAGCATCAAGCCAACCCCGCCGCCTTGGCTGAAGCCAGCCATGACGCCGCAGGCAGACCAGTAGTTGCGCACGCCTGGGACAGGGCCAACGAGCGGGTTGCCGTCTGGGGCAAAGGTGAAGGGCCCGTGGATTACGGATTTCACGCCAGAGCGTTCGAGGATCGGAAACCGTCGGTAGGCAAATTCGATCGAGGCTTCGATCTTATCGAGGTTGTCGGGCAAGAGCTCATGGCCAAAATCCCAAGGCGTGCCATCAACAGCCCATGGTTTGCAGGGTTGTTCATAGAACCCTATGCAAAGCCCGCGCCCTTCTTGCCTTAAATAACTTTCGCCGGCTGGGTCCATCACATGCGGGTGCTCGGTGTCACGTTCGTAGATTTCAGGCACATCATCAGTAACAATATATTGGTGCTCCATCGGGTGGAGAGGCGTATAAATTCCAGCCAAGGCGGCAACTTCGCGCGCCCATAGCCCACCAGCATTGACCACATGTTCGGCATGGATTGTGCCTTTATTCGTCACGACGTCCCATGTGCCGTCTGGCCGCTGATTGGTTTTTTCGACCTTGGTGTGAAGCTCGATCTCTGCGCCGCCCATTCGCGCGGCCTTGGCGTAGGCGTGGGTGGTGCCGGATGGATCGAGGTGGCCGTCGAGAGGATCGTAAAGAGCTCCGATGATACCTTTGGTGTTGGTGATCGGAGCGATTTTTTTGATCTCGTCCGGACCAACGATTTCGGTTTCCAGCCCCATGTAACGGTGCTTGGCCCGTTCGGCGACGAGCATGTCAAAACGATCTTGATTGTCAGCAAGAGTAACGCCGCCGACGTGGTGCAGACCGCAGGACATGCCGGTGATCTCTTCTAACTCACGATAGAGCTTGATGGTGTAGCCTTGCAGCGCGGCCATATTGGTATCGCCGTTCAGAGTGTGAAAGCCACCCGCCGCGTGCCACGTAGAGCCGGAGGTGAGTTCGGAACGCTCTAGAAGGACGACGTCAGACCAGCCGAGTTTTGTTAGATGGTAGAGGACAGAGCATCCGACAACGCCACCACCGATGACGACAACGCGAGTGGAAGTTTTCATTGATCGATCCTCTTTCAGTTTGAAAGCAAACTGGCCCGAAAAACATGCGGTGCATAGTCAAACAACGACAGTTCTTGTCGGGTTTTGGTGTTTGTCAGGTTTCATAAGTTTGAGCGGTCTGTGATCGAAGATGCGCTAACTTAGCGGAAGCAGAAAGGATTCCCTCCCATGAATAAAATTTCTTCGCTTTGTTTCTTAACCCTCTTCGCGACGCAGGTCGCAGCCGCTCCTCAAAGCTATGACTTGAACCTGTCAGAATCGCGCATCGACTTCACTTATGATCTACAGGGGTCTGAATTTGCAGGTGAAATACCTATTTCGAACGCAGATGTAGCTTTGGATTTTCAAGATCTTTCGAACTCTGACATCTCGGTTACGTTTAATGTGTCCGGTGTGAGCACTGGATTTGGCCCTTTAACGGAAGCGATCAAATCTGAGTCAGTTCTTGCCACCGGCCAATTCCCAACAGCCACTTTTAGGAGTGGCTCGATTGTTCAAAACGGCACCAAGGCGCAATTGAACGGACAACTTACACTGCGAGGCACGACACAGCCTGTAACCTTGAATGCAGAGATTTTCAGGCAACGAGGCTCTGAGGTCGGTGACCTTAGTGAACTAATTGTACTCATTACCGGATCATTCGACCGGCACGCCTTTGGTGCGAGCGGCTACTCGGGGCTTGTGGACCCCGAGATTGAATTGCGTGTCGTCACAACTTTGGATCGTAACTAGCTGTATTCCCTAGGGAATGATGCGTGTATATTTTGTGCCCTGAAGGGTCGCGCCAAGACGTAGCCCTGCTTGACCGAACACCACAGCGATCACCGGCGACAACGACGTCAGAGTGTCTGCCCGAAGGACTTCGCCTTGATCTGAAACGGCGTATTCAAGGTCCGCTCCAGCAGTCCAACCGTCAGATGACCGGAAATCTTGGAGCGCTTCAGGTGTCATGAAAAACAGTACGTGGCTGTATTGCTGAGCCCCAATTTGGAATCCCGCGGAGGCTGATGTTGCGCTGTAATAGTCGACAGTGCTCTCACCAACGCGTAGCGCGCCACGACCATAGGCGCCACCAAACCCTAAACCAATCTCAGAGACGAGAGGCATGACCAACTGACCAGAGGCACGGTTCGCCAACTCTTGTGTGTCTGGGTAGGTCGAATACATGAAGTTGAGCGTCTCATCGACGCGCGCGTCGATCATGGCCGCGCCTGTACTGCCAATACCGTTGCCGCACGCGGCAAGAGGAAGCGCAGCAGCGCTCAACGCGAAAGTGCGTCTTGAAAGTTGTGTCATGGGTTTTGCCTTATACTGCCAATACCTGAGGCTTTTGCCTTCTTAGCGGCCACTATAAAGTGTCTTGCGCAAGGTGTCACGCGCAAGATTTTGGGTGGGGCGGAAATCGGACTAGCCGCTAAGTGCTTTCGCAATCCGTGGCGCAAAATAGGTTAAGATACCATCGCAACCCGCTCTTTTAAAAGACAAAAGACTCTCCAAGATGACCTTATCACTGTCCAACCAACCATTTTCGGCTGCAGCCATAAGCATCGCGTATTCGCCGCTCACTTGGTAGGCGTATGTTGGCACGCCGAAGGTATCTTTCACGCGTCGGCAAATATCCAAGTACGGCATTCCCGGCTTCACCATGATCATATCGGCGCCTTCATTTAGGTCGCGTTCAACAAGCCGCAATGCTTCGTCAGAGTTCGCCGGGTCCATTTGGTAGGTATTTTTGTCGCCGGTCAGAGCAGAGGATGCGCCGACCGCATCGCGAAACGGCCCATAAAAGCTAGATGCATATTTGGCGGTGTAACTTAGGATCGTAACGTTTTGATATTTATCGGATTCTAATGCAGATCGGATGGCCGCGATTCTGCCGTCCATCATGTCAGATGGGCCAAGGATGTCAGCACCGGCCTCGGCTTGGGCAAGTGCCATTTTGACCAGTGCCTCGACGGTACGGTCATTTACGATTTCCCCATTTTCGACAAAGCCGTCGTGGCCGTTGATATTATAAGGGTCGAGCGCGATATCGGTCATAATCGCGATATCTGGAACCGCGTCTTTAATCGCGCGAATTGTGCGATTGCTGACATTGTCCGGATCCCAGGCCATCTCGCAATCTTCGGTGCGTGCTTCCATGCCTGTGTATGGAAAGATGCAAATCGCGGGGATGCCTAAGGCGTGGGCTTCCTTGGCGGCGACTACGGCGCGGTCGACGGTTTTTCGGGTCACACCGGGCATAGATGGAACAGGCGTTTCCGTGTCCTCGCCATCCATGACAAAGATCGGCCAAATCAGATCATTTGTCGTCAGCACATTCTGCCGGGCCAAACGACGCAATGCAGGTGTCGCACGCATCCTGCGTAGGCGTGTGGTTGGAAACGGGGCGACGGTTGGTTTCATGATCGGGCCTTTCTTGTCACACCCAATGTGGTTGCATGGATTTTGTGACTTCACAAGGCTGGGCATTTGCCACCTCCGGCTATAGGTTCCGCCAAAACACGGTTGCCACTAAAGAGATCCCCCCTTGGATTGGAGTTCAACGTTATTGCAAGTCATCGACCTGCGGTCGTTTTCGTCCGTCTGGTATTGGATGGCCGTGGCCGTGGTGTGGTCGTCAGTGAGCCATTTTGTTTTGGGCATTCCGTATGATTTGATCCAACGCGCAAAGCGCCACGGGGGCCAAGGTCTAATCGACTTAGAAGATGTAGTACGGGTGAATGTGAACCGATTTATGCACATCGGTGAAACAGCCGGTCTTTTCCTTGCGTCCTTTGCAACGTTCCTGCTGACAGGACTGCTGGTTCTCGGTTTCTTCTATTGGATCGAATTGGCACAAGCTATCTTCTTGCTCGCGTTCCCGTTGTCGATCGTAGGGATGGTGACTTTATCGACCGCTCGAAAAATCTCGGTTTCGGATCCAAAAGGTGAGGATTTGTTCGGCGTTTTGCATCGCCACAGGTTGATCACTCAAAGCATCGGGATGTGCGCGCTTTTCGTGACCGCGATGTTTGGCATGTATGAAAACCTTGATGTGGCACGGCATCTAATTCAATAACTTGACCTCGCAAAAATGAGGGGTATGTCCGCCTCATGTCGGCAACTCAACACATTACAATTAGTGGCGCACCTGAAGGGTTTGATGCGCAGGTGGTTTTGCAAGAGATTGCAAAGTCAGACGCGCCTGTTTGCTACGTAGCGCGGGACGACAAGAGGCTGGCAGCGATGCAGGCGGCGCTTTCATTCTTTGCGCCTGATATGCCGGTGATCGTTTTTCCGGCGTGGGATTGTTTGCCGTACGATCGTGTGTCGCCAAACGCTGACGTCTCCGCCGCAAGGATGGCGACTTTGGCGGCCTTAGTTCATGGGATGCCGTCAAAGTTCGTTTTGTTGACGACTGTGAATGCCGCGACCCAGCGTGTGCCGCCCCGATCTTTGTTGAAAGAGGCTGCTTTTACGGCGACCGTGGGCAAGCGGATTGATGAAGACGGGTTGAAGGCGTTCCTCGTTCGGATGGGCTTTACGCAAAGCCCAACGGTGATGGAACCTGGGGACTATGCGATCCGAGGCGGCATCATTGATATTTTTCCGCCGGGACAGTCAGGCCCCATCCGCTTGGATTTGTTCGGCGATGTGTTGGATGGAGCGCGGCGGTTTGATCCAGCGACGCAGCGCACGACGGAAAAGCTTAACGAGATTGAGCTTGCGCCGGTGTCCGAGGTTATTCTTGATGACGCCGCGATCACACGGTTCCGTCAGAATTATCGTATCGAGTTTGGCGCTGCGGGGACCGATGATCCGCTGTATGAGGCGGTGTCAGCAGGACGCAAACACGCGGGTGTTGAACATTGGTTGGGGTTCTTTCAGGACGATTTGGAGACTCTGTTTAATTTCGTCGACGGGTTGTCGATCATGTTGGACGATCAGGTCGGGCCGAGCCGTTTGGCACGGTGGGAGGCGATAGAGGATCAGTACGGCACGCGGATGCATGCGCTTGAGCAGAAATCGCGAATGGATACCGTTTATAAGCCAGCGCCGCCGACGCTTTTGTATTTAGATGATGCCGCTTGGGATGCCGCAGTTTCAAACAACCGCGTGATTCAGCTCGCCGCACTCCCTCAGGCAACTGGTTTGGGTGTGACAGATGCCGGCGGTCGGGCAGGGCGGAACTTTGCTCCAGAACGGCAGCAAGAGCAGATCAGCCTTTTTGGCAGTTTGGCGGAGCATCTGATAGAAAAGCTGGCGGATGGGCCGGTTGTGATTGCCTCCTATTCCGAAGGCGCGCGGGAAAGACTGACGGGCTTGATCGAGGACGAAGGCGTAGCGGCAGCGATCCCCGTGTCAGATTTCTCTCGCGTTGGGAAAAGTGGGCTGCATCTGGCGGTTTGGGCCTTGGATGCGGGCTTCGAGGCTCCCGGGCTGACGGTGATTTCAGAGCAGGACGTTCTGGGCGATCGGCTGATCCGGCAGACGAAGCGGAAACGTCGGGCTGAGAACTTCCTTACTGAGGCGACTTCTTTGGCGCCGGGTGATCTGGTGGTTCATGTCGATCATGGTGTTGGGCGGTTTAAAGGGCTTGAGGTTGTGACCGCCTTGGGCGCTGCGCACGAATGCTTGCTGCTGGAATATGCGGAGCAGGCGAAGCTTTATCTGCCGGTCGAGAACATCGAACTGCTTTCCAAATACGGTCACGACACGGGGCTTTTGGACCGGTTGGGTGGTGGCGCGTGGCAAGCGAAGAAGGCCAAGCTGAAAGAACGCATTCGCCAGATTGCCGAGCGATTGATGCGAGTAGCAGCGGAGCGCGAGCTGCGGTCAGCGCCAGTGATGGAGCCGACGGATGGGCTGTGGGATCAGTTCCTTGCGCGTTTCCCCTATGCAGAGACCGACGATCAATTGCAGGCTATTGAAGATGTTCTGGATGACATGGGATCTGGCCGCCCGATGGATCGTCTGGTTTGTGGCGACGTGGGTTTTGGCAAGACAGAAGTGGCGATACGCGCAGCCTTTGTGGCGGCTCTGACCGGCGTGCAGGTCGCAATCATTGCGCCCACGACATTGCTGGCGCGGCAGCATTATAAGAACTTTGCAGAGCGGTTCAGAGGGTTCCCAGTGAATGTCCGGCCCTTGTCGCGGTTTGTGTCAGCGAAAGAAGCGAACCTGACGCGCGAAGGTATGGCGAAGGGCACCGTTGATATCGTCGTCGGCACCCATGCGCTGCTGGCAAAAAATATACGATTCAAGAACCTCGGGCTGCTCATCATTGATGAGGAACAGCATTTCGGGGTGCAGCACAAGGAACGTCTGAAGCAGATGCGCACGGATGTGCATGTCTTGACCTTAACCGCGACGCCGATCCCTCGAACGCTACAACTGTCGCTGTCAGGCGTGCGCGATTTGTCGATCATCGGCACGCCGCCGATCGACCGGTTGGCGATCCGCACTTATGTAAGTGAATTTGATACGATCACGATCCGTGAAGCTTTGTTGCGGGAACACTATCGTGGGGGTCAGTCATTCTTGGTCGTTCCGCGTATTTCTGACATTTCGGAGATGGAAACGTTCTTGCGCGATCAGGTGCCGGAGGTGTCGTTCATCACAGCCACCGGTCAATTGGCGGCGGGTGATCTAGATGACCGGATGAACGCCTTTTACGATGGTAAGTATGATGTGCTGCTGGCGACGACGATTGTGGAATCGGGTTTGGATATTCCGACGGCCAACACCATGGTTGTTTGGCGGGCGGATATGTTTGGATTGGCCCAGCTTTATCAGATCCGCGGACGCGTTGGCCGGTCAAAGACACGCGCTTATGCCTATCTGACGACAAAGCCACGTCAGCGGTTGACGGATACGGCGCAGAAACGACTGCGCGTGTTGAGTTCGTTGGACACGCTCGGGGCAGGGTTCACGCTCGCCTCTCAGGATTTGGATATTCGCGGGGCGGGGAACTTACTCGGCGAAGAGCAATCTGGCCAGATGAAAGAGGTCGGATACGAGCTTTATCAGCAGATGTTGGAAGAGCAGATCGCTGCGATCAAATCCGGCGCAGCGGAAGGAATTGTGGACGATGGTCAATGGTCGCCGAACATCAACCTCGGCATACCGGTGCTCATACCAGAGGACTACATTCCAGATTTGGATGTCCGGTTGGGGCTTTATCGTCGCTTGTCCGAATTGACCACCAAGGTGGAGCTGGAAGGCTTTGCCGCTGAATTGATTGACCGATTTGGCAAGCTGCCACGTGAGGTCAATTCACTCATGCTGGTCGTCCGCATCAAAGCCATGTGCAAAAAGGCGGGGATCGCGAAGCTGGATGCCGGGCCCAAGGGCGCGACGATCCAGTTCCACAATGACAAGTTTGCGTCACCGCAGGGCTTAGTCGAGTTTATCAATGACCAGCGCGGATTGGCGAAGGTCAAAGACAACAAGATCGTCGTGCGGCGCGATTGGACCAAGGAAAAGGACAAGATCCAAGGTGCGTTCAACATCGCACGGGATTTGGCGCAGAAACTTGCGGAGGAGAAGAAGCGGGCGAATCGCTAGTCTTCGTCGCTTGGCCTTTTGATCTTTGTCGTGAACCAGAAAGCGACGGTGGCGAGGAGGGCGACGGCGAGTCCTAACGGGACCGGAGTTCCGTTGAAGGCAAGACCGACAGGAATAGCGATAAAGACCGCGCCGACCGTTGCCACGGCAGCAATGGCTGACGCTGCCAAACCCGCGATGTGAGGCAACGGTTCCATGGCGAGCGCGTTTAGGTTGCCGATGGTCATACCGGCGCCAAAGAAGCAGCTGACAACGAAGACGTAGAATGACCAGAAGCGCACTGTTTCACTACCTGTGAATTGGCAAGCGACCATGATCAAGGCGACTGTTACGTTCACCTGAAACATGCGCCTGATAATCGCGCGCATGCCGTATTTCCCGACTATGCGCGCGTTGAGGAGTGATGCGCTCGCTGAAATCACGGCGATGCTACCGAACCAATAATGAAAGTGCTCGCCTTCATCGAACACCAGATCAAAGATCTGTTGGATCGATGACAGAGAGCTGAACAGGATCCCGAAACCCAAAGTTTGTACGATCATTGAGAGGCGCGTTGTTTCTGTGGTCAAAACTTCTTTGGTGGCTTCGATCAGTTTGCCAATTCTAAGCGGTCGACGATTCTCTGGCAAAAGCGTTTCCGGCTGGCGGATCAGGAGCCAGATTGAGGTAGCCAGAGAAAAAATAACAAAGGCAAGGAAGATGGAGCGCCATCCAAAGCCTGCAATAATAAAATAGCCGAGCGTCGGTGCTAATGCGGGCACCAAAGAAAACACGAGCATGACGAAAGACGAGATGCGCGCCATGTCGCGTCCGCCATAGATGTCCCGGATCATTGCGAGTGCGACAACGCGAGGTCCGGCGGCACCCAATCCTTGAATGGTTCGTGCGATTAGCATCACTTCCAACGTTTGCGCATAAAAGGCCCAAATCGCCGCACCGCAATAGAGCACCGCACCGCCGATCATTACGGGTTTTCGTCCAAAGGTATCGGAAAGAGGACCGGTGACGAATGTGCCAAGTCCCATGCCAAACACAAAACTGGTCAGGATCAGCTGCGCATTGTTAAGTGCATCGGGGCTAAGCTCTGCGCCAATCTCTGGAAGTGCTGGCAGCATTGCGTCGATAGAGAACGCGACAGTCGCCGCAACCATCGCCATAAGGGCGATGAATTCGGTTTGAGATAGGCGCTTGGCGTCGTGGGTCACTCCGCCGCATCCAACTGCTGCTGGATGTCTTCAATCACCTTTGCCCACATCTCAGGCGGTTGCGCACCGGGCACAGCATGTTGGTTGGCAACGATGAAGGTTGGCACCGACTGGACCCCCATTTTGCGGCTGTGAACGTCGCGTGCGCGGATGTCTTCGATGTCGCTGTCCGAGGCGAGGAGGCGGGTCACCATACTGGCGTCCATTTCTGCTGTATCGGCGAGATCGGCCAGAACTTCGTGATCGCTGATATCGCGCCCGTCGACGAAATAGGCTTTGAACAGAAGGTCGACCATTAAAAGCTGGCGCTGTTCCAAACCGGCCCAGTGGATTAAGCGGTGCGCGTCGATGGTGTTGGGTGTTATCTGGATTTTGTCGAGGTGCATCTCGACGCCAGAATTTTCGGCATGAGTCACCACCGGCCCATAAGAGCGAACGACGCCTTCTTTCCCGCCAAACTTGGTTTCGAGGTATTCGCGACGGTCCATGCCCTCTGCGGGCATATCTGGGTTCAGTTGGAACGGGTGCCATTCAATCTCAAACGGATGGTCGAGGTATTGAGCAAGCGCCTTATCGAGGTTGCTTTTGCCGATGTAGCACCACGGGCAGATCGGGTCGGAGATAATATCAAGTTTGACCATGGTCGGCCTCCCAATCTTGTTTGAGCTTTTGCCGGAGCAGTTTGTTGTTGTTTCCACGCGGTAGCTGGTCGACGCGAACAAAGATGCGAGGGCGTTTGTAATCCGCGATTAGATCGCGCAAATGGTTTTGTATCTCATCCTCCTCTATCACGTCAGACGCGACGTAAAAGGCCGCAATCAAAGAAAGGTCGGATTTTAGTCTGACTTCTGCGCAGGCTGCTTCTGAGATTTTTGCACAGGTCGAGAGGGCTTGTTCGACCTCAATTGGGCTGACGCGGTGGCCTCCTGCGTTCATCATGTCATCTGCGCGGCCTTCGAATGTGATCGAGCCATCGGGATTTCGGGTGCCGATGTCGCCCGTCAGAAACCAGTCGCCGTTAAACCGTTGGCGCGTTTCTTGTGGTTGGTTGAGGTAGCCGAGCATAAGGCCGGGATCGCTTTTGTGGATGGAGATGACGCCTGTTTCCGAAGGCTCGCCGTTAGATATAAGGTCAATTTTGCGGCCTGTTTGTGGGAAGCCAAGTGTTCCGGTCGGCGCGGGACGAGCAGGGCTGCCCGATAAGAAGGTTGAGCATTCTGACATGCCGTATGCTTCGTGGATGGCCGTGCCCGTTTTGGTTTCCCAGTGCGCACGCGTGATGTCGGGGAGTTTCTCTCCAGCGGACAGGGCGTGCCGAAGTGTTGGCACTTTCGGAAACTCTTGACGCAGCATTCTACGGTAAACGCCGGGGCTGGCTGCAAAGAGGGTTGCTTTGTGTTCAGCGATGAGTGTCGGCAAGGCTTCTGCTGCGGTTCCCTCTTCTGGGATAAGGGCTGTTGCGCCTACGGACCATGGGTCCATCAGGCCAGTGCCGAGGGTGTAGGTCCAATTGAAGGCGCCAGCGTGCATCATGCAGTCTTCGGCAGAGAGATCGTACCAGTCTTTGATCATCATTCGGCGCGCCCAAATTGCGCGATGAGCATGGACGACAGCGCGAGGTGAGCCCGAGGTGCCAGAGGTGTAAATGATATAGGCGGGGCGGTTAGGGTCGCCGTGGTGGTAGCCATTGAAATCCACGGCCGCCATGTCATCGATGAGCGGAACATTCTTTGGCGTTGGTAGCCCTTTGTCTGCGATTGTGAGGTTTGGTTTGGTTTCCAAGGCCATTGCATCGATTTCAGTTTGGGTGAGCTTGGAAGACGTCACGATCGGAACGCGATCGACAGCGATGGCTGCGAGATAGGCAATCGGAAAGCGTTCGGTATTCCCAAGTCGTAACATAACCCGATCACCTGAGCCGAAGGTTTGCGCCTCAATCTGCGCTGCAAGGCATTGAACGCGATTTTCTAGGTCAGCGTAAGTAAGTGATAGATTGGCCGATCCGACAACTTCCAAAGCAGTCTTGCTTGAAAGTCTCGTGGCATGCCTCAGGACATATTCAGCCATGTTGAAGGGGGTAGGGATGGTCATATGTCACGGCTAGCTAGAACAGGTAGAGGTTGCAAGACGTCCATCGTGGTCGCTATATCGCCACATGACCAACGATGATCCAACAGCCATTATCCGAATAGCCCGAGAAAATGGGGAGGCCGAAGTCGCCGCTCCTCTGGATCTGGGTGCACGCGTGCGCGACCTTCGCAAAGCGAAGCAATGGACGCTAGAGCAAGCGGCCAATCAGGCTGGATTAGCGCGATCGACTCTATCGAAGATTGAAAACGGTCAGATGTCGCCGACTTATGAAGCGCTCAAGAAACTCGCTGTCGGGTTGGATATCTCAGTGCCGCAGCTCTTTACCGCGCCAAGCAAGGGGCAGATCAATGGCCGATTGAGCGTGACAAAAAATGACGAAACATCCGTGCAGATGACGACGACTTATGAGCATGAGTTGTTGGCGGAGTCCCTGACACGCAAGAAAATGCTGCCCTATCGTGCGCGCATCAGAGCGCGAGACATGTCAGACTTCGATGGTTGGATCAGGCATGACGGTGAGGAATTTTTGTACGTGCTGACCGGTGTCGTAAAGCTCTACACGGAATTCTATGAAGCGATTGAACTGCGTCGTGGCGACAGCGCCTATTACGACGCAACCATGGGCCACAATGTGGTGTCCGTCAGCCAAGACGATGCGACGATCCTTTGGGTTACGTCTCTGACCTAGGTTCGAAGAGCTTTGGCAGTACGATTAGCGCAACGGTCATGCCGATTGCCTGAGCCACGACAAACATCGCGATGTGACTGGGATTGATCCCTGCGAATGTATCGCTGAACCCACGGGCGATCGTCACGGCAGGGTTTGCGAAGCTGGTTGAGCTGGTGAACCAGTATGCACCAGTAATGTAGAGCGCGACTAACGTTGGAACGGCGTCTGGTCTTGATCGCAGGCCACCGACGATGACGAACAACAGGCCAAATGTCGCCATGACCTCACTGATCCATTGCGGACCGCCCGTTCGCGCTGTCGTGCTGGTTTGAAGAATCTGCAGATCGAACATCGCATGGGTGAGCCAGACGCCAACGATGCCGCCAGCGATTTGGATGGGGATATAAGCTGCTGCCTCGGAGGCTTTCATTTCACCTCGTAAGGTGAAGTAGGCGGTGACGGCTGGATTGAAATGTGCGCCGGATATTGGGCCGAGCGTTGTGATGATCACATATAGTATGCAGCCTGTGGTGATGGCATTGGCGAGAAGCGCTATGGCCACGTTTCCACCTGCTAGCATCTCTCCCATGATGCCGGATCCGACAACGCCGATCAGTAGAAAAGCGGTGCCGAGCCCTTCAGCGAGAAGCTTTTGAAACACGGCTCAAAGCACCAGATCGGCAGCGCCGAGAACCACTTGGCCCGTTGTGACAGCAGCTTGACCAGCGATGCGAGCCGGTGTGCAGGCTGATGTCAGGATGACGGCGCTTAGGATGAGATACTTCATGTCTGCCTCACAGTATTTTTCGCAGATGTAGCCCCTTATTCTTCCCACCACCAGACATCAGGTTGCCAACCGGGCCAATCGCCAAAGATGGGAAGGTCTTCTGGATACTTGAGGCGGGTATCGTGGGCCTGTCGGCTGATATTCCATTGATAAATTGGGATGACATAGCGGCCCGCCGTCAGAGTGCGGTCGAGAGCTTTAACTGCTGCGACGAAATCCTCTTGGCTTGGTGCGTTCAACAGGTGACCGATCATCGCGTCGACGGCTTCTGACTTGACGCCCATCAAGTTACGTCCACCAGGTTCGTCTGCGCGTTCCGAACCGTAGTAGGCGTATTGCTCGTTGCCAGGCGATAACGAAACACCGCGACGGTAGTAGGTCATGTCGAAATCATAGGCGTCGGTGCGTTCCCGATATTGCGCATTGTCCACCGCTGTAATGGTGACTTCGATACCCAGTCGCGCCAAGGCCTGTGAGAAGATGTCGATTATTGCGCTGTTCTCGGAACTGCCTGACTGAAGCAAGATTTCGAAAGTAAAGGGGTTACCCTCAGCGTCCGCCATGACGCCGTTTTGTACGGTGTAGCCGGCGCGTTCCATCTGCTCTAGTGCTGTGGCGATACCAGCGCGGTTACGTTCAGAGCCATCACTAACCGGCAAGTCGTAACCAAACAATGCGCCGAGTGGCAATTGATCGCTGTAAGGCTCGAGCAGCTCCGCGACGCGTCCTTCAGCGGGTCCGTGTTCCATCGAGAGCGGGGAATTAGACCAATAAGATGTGATCCGCGGCTGCGCCGATCCTGTCATCGCTTCATTTATGAATTCAAAGTTGAAGGCATGAAGCATCGCATCGCGGACGTGCCAGTCTTCAAATTGAGGACGACGTGTATTCATCACGTAGCCGGTCATCCCGGACGGGCGTTCATGGGGAAGGACAGATAGGACCACTTCGCCATTCTGAACGCGCGGGAAGTTGTATTGGCTTTCCCATTTCGCGACATTGAATTCTCGGTTGGCGTTGACCTCGCCGACTTTGAACGCTTCGAACGCTGCTGTTTCGTCGCCGTAGAATTCCAGTCGGATTTCGTCGAGGTTTCCTGTCCCTCGTCGGAATGGCGCGTCATTGCCCCAATAATCTGGATTGCGCTTGAAGGAGATAAACCGTCCAGCTTCGAAATCGTCGATGACATATTCAGCCGAGGTGATGGGAATGACCTCAAGCCCGCTTTCTGTGAAATCGAGGCCCTCCCATTGGTCCTTTTTCAGGATGGGGCGCAAACCCGCCAGCAACGCAAGTTCACGATCCTCAGTGCTGAACGTGAAACGGACGGTGCGTTCACCAACCTGTTCCAGGCTTTCAACCTTTTCCCAAAACCCTCGGTAGCGGCCGTGGCCCTGCGTGCCGAGTGTTTCATAGGACCAAATGACATCATCCACAGTAACGGGGGAGCCATCGGAGAACTTCGCCTCTGGTCGGAGAGTAAACTCGACCCATTCACGGTTTGGGCCGGTTTCTATGCTTTCGGCCAAAACACCGTAGAGCGAGAAAGGCTCGTCCAGCGATCGGCCCATCAAAGTCTCTTGCATGAGGAACCGCAGTTGCCAATGCACCGAACCTTTCTGAATGAAGGGGTTGAGACTGTCGAATGTACCAACACTCGACGTAACGATCTTGCCGCCCAAGGGTGCATCGGGGTTTGCATAGGGCAGGTGAGTGAAGTCAGCAGGCAACGCTGGGTCGCCATACATGGCTATGCCGTGCTGATCGGCAAAGGCGGATGTTCCGCAAATGAAAGCTGAAACTGCGGTGAACCGGCGCAATAGGCGGAAAAACTCTGGTTTCATTTTGGAAACAATCCCCGTGCTCGTTGTTTTCTTTGAGCTTGACCGTAATCAGGGTTTCTAAGGTTTTCAAACTTTTAGCTTGGACGAAGGCACCTAATTGCTTATAAGGAAGTCACTGCTCGATAGGTTTCTTGCCTGTATGAAACCTGCCTCAATAACTTTACGCCCGCTTCGTGCGGGCGTTTTTTTTAGGAAACGCAGGTTTTTTGCAAGGAATCCCTCACAACCCTATGCGGAAATTGGTGATTCTTAACGTCGCTTTCCCCGTTGGCTATTTCGCAGTTGCAGCATAATCTCTGCACAAGCAAATCTGAAAGGGCGCATCATGGCAAAGACGGCTGTTATCACGGGATCGAACTCTGGCATTGGATTGGGTGTGGCGTGGGAAATGGCACGCGCTGGCGTCGACGTTGTTCTCAACTCCTTCACGGATGATGAAAAAGACCATGCTTTGGCTACGGAGATCGCAAAGGAAACTGGAGTTAATGCCCGCTACATTCAGGCCGATATGTCCGACGGCGACGCCTGCCGCGCTTTGATCGAGACCGCGGGCGGCTGCGACATCTTGGTAAATAATGCCGGTATTCAGCATGTGTCGCCGATCGAAGATTTTCCAGTAGAAAAATGGGATGCGATCATCGCGATTAATATGTCTTCTGCGTTTCACACAACGGCTACGGCCTTGCCGGTGATGCGAGAACGCGGCTGGGGCCGGATTGTGAATATCGCTTCTGCGCACGGATTGACCGCATCGCCATTTAAGTCGGCCTATATTGCCGCAAAACATGGTGTTGTCGGAATGACAAAAACAGTGGCTTTGGAGACTGCAAGGGAACAGATCACCTGTAATGCCATTTGTCCGGGCTACGTTCTGACACCGCTTGTCGAGGCGCAAATCCCAGATACGGCCAAGAAATACGGAATGACCGAAGAAGAAGTGAAGCAGAAAGTCATTCTGGAACGCCAGCCTTCCAAAGAGTTTGCAACCGTTGAGCAACTTGGTGGGACAGTCAATTTCCTGTGCTCCGACGCGGCGGCTCAAATTACCGGCACCACTATTAGCGTGGATGGCGGCTGGACAGCGCTTTGACCAAACGTATCAACCTCGCTCTTCAAGGCGGCGGTGCGCATGGCGCTTTCACTTGGGGTGTGTTGAACGTTCTGTTGCAGGACGAGGGTATCGAAATTGCAGCGTTGTCAGGAACGTCGGCTGGTGCATTGAATGGTGCTGCGGTGAAGTCAGGCCTTGTTGCGGGCGGACGCGATGGTGCTGTTGAGAACTTACGGTGGCTTTGGTCGCAGATTGGCGCGGTGACAGAGCCGGAGTTTGCGCCTTGGATGTCGGCGCTGTCCTCATCGGCAGCGTATTGGGCGAAGGCGCTTGAATTTTCTCCAGCTTATGCGGCGTTCGATTTCACCACGCGGATGACGTCGCCTTATGTTTATGGGCCGTTGATGCAAAATCCATTAGGTCGGATCGTTGGCGATTTTCATTTTGACGAGGTCTGCGCACCTGACGGACCGCAACTTTGGATCTGTGCGACGAATGTGCGGTCTGGAAAGATCAAATTGTTCTCTGGCAAAGATATCGGACCGAAGGCGATCATGGCTTCAGCCTGTTTGCCGAGCCTGTTTCAAGCGGTGGAGATTGAAGACTCAGAGACCGGAAAACTAGAGGCCTATTGGGACGGCGGATACACCGGCAACCCAGCCTTGTACCCCTTGTTTCACCCCGACTTGCCAGATGATATTTTGGTGGTGAACATCAATCCGCTCTACCGCGAAGAACTGCCTACAAACAGTCAGGCCATCCAAAACCGGATCAACGAGATCAGTTTCAACAGCTCGTTGTTGCGTGAATTGCGGGCGATCAGTTTCGTCAAACGCTTGTTGGCCGATGGCACGATGGGACGGGGTAGTATGAAAGACGTTCTGGTTCATATGATTTCCGACGATGAACTGATGAACGCATTGAACGTTGCGACGAAAACCATTCCGACGCCTGTAATCCTCGATCGGTTACGTTTAGCGGGCGAGGTGGCAGCCAAAGCGTTTCTAAGCGCGCATCGCGACGATCTGAACGAGCGTGGAACCGTTGACTTGGAGGCGATGTTTAGCTGATCAGCTTAAGTGCCAGCGCCCACATAACAACACCGATAATGACGTCGAGGATGCGCCACGAGCGTGCGGACTGAAGAACGGGCGCCAATAGTCGTGCGCCATAGCCGAGGCCAAAAAAGAAGACGAAAGAGGACGTGACCGCTCCGATTCCGAAAGCGGTACGTTCAGGACCTGCTGGGAAATCTGTGGAAATTGCACCGATAAGGCCCAATGTGTCGAGGTAGACGTGTGGGTTGAGCCATGTAAACGCAGCACCAGTCGCCAAAGTCGCCCAAAGACCCGCAGATTGTCCGCTGAGTTGCATGGCATATTCGCCAAGATAGGCTGCCCAAAGCCGCATGGCTCCGTAGACGAACAAGAATGCAGCTCCGCCCCATGCCATATAGAGGGGCAGGTTAGGGAATTGAGCGACAATCGCGCTAAAGCCAAGAACCCCCGCCGCGATCAATATCGCATCGGAGGTCGCACACAAAAGGCAAAGCCAGAACACATGTTGTTTCGCCAGGCCTTGGCGCAGCACAAATGCATTTTGTGCGCCAATGGCAAGGATCAAAGAAAAGGCTGTGATGAAACCGGTCGTAGCGGCGGTGAGCATTTAAGGGTCCGGTTGCGGTGGAACAGTTCCATCGGGGTAGACAAGACCCGCAGAAATAACAAGCTTCGCCGCGTCTTCAACGGACATATCAAGCAGTCGCACATCTTTACGCGGCAGGAACAACAAGAAGCCTGATGTTGGGTTTGGCGTCGTAGGTAGGAAAACGGTCGCAACGTCTTCGTCTTCTGACGCGATGGTTTTGACTTCGCCCTTTGCATCGGTTGAGACAAAGGCAATCGCCCAAATGCCTCTGCGAGGGTATTCGATCATGCAGGCCTTGTCGAAAGAAGTATCGCGCTGCGAAAAGACGGTTTCGGCGATTTGTTTGACACCGTTGTAGACGGAGCGGATGACAGGCATCCGGTCCACAATACCTTCGCCAAAGCGCAGAAAGGATCGCCCGAGCAGGCCCTTACCGATCCAGCCGACTACGACTGTGAAGAATAAAAATACGATGACGCCAAAGCCGCGAACGTTAAAGGAAATCTGTTCTTCGCCCTCAAGACCGAGGGCCCAGTTCACAATTTCCTCGGGATGATAGGCGCTTGGGATAAATGGCCAAACCCAGCTGTCGATCCACCCAACAACAGTCCAAATCAACCAAAGTGTGAGAGCAATTGGCGCAATAATAATGATACCGGCCAGAAAGTTGCTGCGCAGCCGAGAGATCAACCCCGGTCTGCGACGGCGCAGGTCATCAATATTCTGTTCGTCTTCCATGAATGGGCCTTCACCGCGTCAACGACTGACATGTAGGCGTGCTGTGGACAGATCACAAGAAAATGTAGCAACACAGCGTCTGGTCTTCACTTACTTTTGCATTTTGATGGAAATTTCAGCAGCCAATCGGGCGTTGTTTCGCACCAGAGCGATGTTGGCGTCAAGCGAGCGGCCTTTGGTGAGTTCGAAGATACGCCCTAACAGGAAGGGGGTGACGTCCTTTGCGCTGATGCCTTGGACTTCGGCTTCGGTCAGAGCTTGGGAGATGATTGGTGATAGGACCTCTACCGATATTTCGTCGTTGGCTGGAATTGGGTTGCAGATCAGTTGTCCGCCTGACACGCCCATAGCTGCCCGCATAAGCTGTGCTTGAGCAACGTCAGCGGCCGTATCCATGCGGAGCGGTGCCGGTATCTCGGAGGTGCGGGACCAAAAGGCGGGCAGGGTGTCTTGACCAAAGGCAATGACTGGTACGCCGAGCGTTTCGAGCACTTCGAAGGTTTTTGGCAAGTCCAGGATGGCTTTTGCGCCTGCGGCCACGACTGTGACCGGTGTCTGCGCCAGTTCTTGCAAGTCGGCAGAGATGTCAAAGGAGTTTTCAGCGCCTTTGTGCACTCCGCCGATCCCTCCAGTCGCGAATACCTTAATGCCAGCCATATGGGCAGCGATCATTGTCGCTGCCACGGTTGTGGCCCCATTGCCTCCTTGCGCGATGCAGGCCGCCATGTCGGCGCGGCTTAGCTTGGCAACATCATTGGCTTGGCCCAACTGTAGCAGCTGCTCAGGTTCAAGCCCGATATGAAGAGTTCCGTCCAACACTGCGATGGTAGCTGGCGTTGACCCTGCCGCACGGACGTCAGACTCCACCAGTTCGGCGGTTTGGACATTCTGTGGATAGGGCATGCCATGGGTGATAATCGTGCTTTCCAGCGCAACGATGGGCGCGTTGGTTTCACGGGCCGCAGCGACTTCGGCGCTATAGGCGATCGGGATCATGAGGGCGTTTCTCCAGAAACATATGTTGCGGCGGCTTTAAGGGCGCGGGTGAGAGCGTCTTCTCGGTTTGCTCCGCCAACTTCAGACGCGATATGCGCGGCCATGAAGGTGTCTCCTGCGCCGGTCACGCGAGTGACAAGAACAGAAGGTGGCGTTTGTGTGATAACGGATGATCCGTTTGCGTCGGACACAGAACTGCCGCCATCTGTGACAAGCACGCGATGTGCGCCGCGTTCCACAAGGGCGAGAGCGGCCGTTTCGCTTTCCGTGAATTCGGTATTGCAGAGCAATCCCGCCTCTTCGAGATTGACGTAGAATGTTGTCGAGCTGTGGCCGATGAAGGTTGAAAGGCGCATTGCTTTGCCTGGGGACGCGGGTGCGATCCGAATGTCTGCATCCTTGAAGAAAGGATCTTCTGCGATGGATTGCAACAATTCGACCGTCAGATTCCCGTCGAGGGCTATCGGACGATTATCGATCGGTAAAGAGCCGTCGCGAAAAGAACGGAGTATCTTATCGCCAGCAGCTTCGAGTGAATGGGCGTCGGCGATGGCGGCGATCAAACCATTCGCGCCTTCGATCGCCATATAGACATCGGTGGGAAGGTCATCGGAGCGATATACGTGGTCGCACTGAATGCCCATTCTTTGGATTTCACTGATAAGTTCGTTGCCCTCGGCATCCTGACCAATCGCTGACAAGGCGGTCGGTGTCATGCCAAATTGCTTGAGCGTCATTGCAATGTTTAACGCGACACCACCGGGCAGGCGGGTGATCCGCCCCGGCACATCAGAGCCGATGCGCATATGATTGTTGGCGCGGCCGATCACGTCCCAAAGGAACGAACCGATACAAATGATGTCAGGTGTTTTCGTCATAGGCCCACTATGTGCGGCAGACCTTAGAGAAGAGCAAGCCTACTCTGGCACAGCCCACGTCAGGTTCGCCCATAGCGTTTCCCAAACCGCACCAGTATCCGCAGCGAGTTGTTCGGACGGCTCACGCAAAACAACGGCATCTGCCATGTAGCTGTGTCCAGGCTGAACGGGGATCGTCGCTATTCCATTCTCGTCGGTCCGAACAAGCGTGATGTTAACGGCCCCGTCTTTGGCCTTTTCGAATATCTCGATTTGTTCGTCGGCTCTAACATCTGCGCCATAGTAGAGTTGGAGCCGCATCTCAGTCAGGTCAGGACTAGTATAAGGGTTGTCGAGCGCTACGATTTCTGTCGTGAAACCGAGTTTGCGATCGTTCCCTTCGCCACCATCGACGGAAATGAGAGACTTGGAATAACGAGAATAAGCTTCCGAGAAGCCACTGTCCGGCAAACCGCGTTCAGCATGGGACGCTGCCGCATCTCCGAGATCCTTGTGATCGACGAATTTCTGGAATTTTTCCCACTCGTTATATTCGATGAGCGACGTGTTGGATTGGTAAGCGATCACATGGAGACCCGAGCCAAGCGGCTCAAGTTTCATCGCTGGCCGATCCCCGATACGGCCTTGGATGTTTGCGAACTGCCCACCATTAACCGCCACAAACCTACGGAATTGGTTCGGGAAATACGCGATGTTGTTGCCTTCAAAGTTTTCGCCGTTGACAAGGTTAGCAACGGCCATATCTTGCGCCGCAACTTCGTAGGCGATGGGCTCGATCCATAATTCATGCGCTTGCAAGGGGGATGACAGCAGTGCAAAGGCAAGGGCAAGACAACGCATGAAAAACTCCGTTTTTGGTATGACTAAAGTGACCGTGACAAAGGTGTTGTCAAGCTGTGTCGCATTGTTCTTCACATTGGCGTCAATGGCGCAAGCGCATGAGGTGCTGCCGTCGATTGCGGATATGACCCGCACGGATGACGGTCTGGTTTTTGATGTGGAGTTAAACCTCGAAAGCTTCATCGCCGGTATTGATCAGGCCTCGACACTCGACACAAACGACGCGGCCGAAGCGGAGTTCTATGATGAATTGCGGGCGTTGGAGCCTGCCGAGCTTGATGCGGCGTTCCAAGAGTTCTGGCCTGACATGGCATCGAAGATCAATGTGATCGTCGATGGCACGCGCGGCGAACCTGAACTGACAGAGGTCACCGCCGCAGAAGTTGGTAACTTTGAACTGCCAAGGAATAGCCAAATTCAATTTGTTGTTCCGCTGTCGGATGATGCCGACAAAGTTGCAGTAGGTTGGGCGCCTGAGTTCGGAGCGCTCGTTTTGCGTCAGATGGGCGTAGATGCGCCTTACGATGGGTTCCTCGAGGCCGGATCATCTTCGCCGGAGGTGTCTTTGGCAGGTGGCGATCAGGCCAGCGGATGGCAGACATTCGTCAACTATATACCAGTAGGCTTCGATCATATTGTTCCAAAGGGCTTGGATCATATCCTCTTTGTGCTGGGCCTGTTCTTCTTGTCCACGCGTATGGGGCCACTCTTGTGGCAGATTTCAGCGTTCACATTGGCGCATACCATTACTTTGGCTCTAGCCGCGCTCGGGTACGTTAACCTCTCCGGTACGCTTTTTGGAGGCAGTATCGAAACCATCGTGGTCGTCGAGGCGCTAATCGCGCTCTCGATCGTTTATGTTGCCATCGAGAACCTGTTCACCGAAGGTCTGTCTCCTTGGAGACCATTCATTATCTTCGGATTTGGCCTCTTGCATGGGTTGGGTTTCGCGAGCGTTCTGGCAGAGTTTGGTTTGCCGCAAAACAGCTTCATTCCGGCACTTATCGGCTTCAACATCGGGGTTGAGATTGGTCAGATCGCTGTTGTGGCTGTCGCTTATCTCATCGTCATGAAAGCGGTCTCTTTGGACAAAACTGGCACTGCGAGCAAGATGACTGCTGCGGGGTATTTGGCTGTGATGGTCGTTCTGATGGCGTTGATTATCCCAGTTTCGGGATGGGCAAACGGCTCTGATGTGATCATCCTGATTGTTACTGCCGCGATCTTGCTGGGCCTGTCGGCGGCATCCAGCGTTGTGGGCCGTTACGATAGCTATCGCGAAATGGTCGCTATGCCGGGATCGATCTTGATTGGTGTGGTTGCAGTTTACTGGTGCGTTGAGCGTCTTTTCTTATAGAGCGAGAGATTGCTAGGTCAGGATTACCTGACCTTGTGTCAACCTAACGGTAAAACATACTTGCGGTGGGTAGCCAAACGGAGCCCTACGCATGACAATACGATTGCGCCCAGCCACTTTAGATGACGCCACAGATATTGCCGCCTTGACCAGTATAGCCGGTGAGGGGTTACCCGAAGCCGTTTGGAAGGGCATGGTTCACCGAGGAGAAACACCACTAGACGCTGGCGCTCGATATGCTGCGCGTATTGAAGGTAAATTCTCTTGGAAGAATGCCACCGTCGCTGAGATAAATGGCGAAACCGCGGGTATGATGATCTCATATGTTACTGCATCCCAACCCGAACCTCTGACCGAAGATATGCACCCTATCATTCGGCCACTGACGCTTCTGGAAAATCAAGCGCTCGAAACCCGATACATCTATGTTCTCGCAACTTATGAGCAGTTTCGCGGCAATGGCATTGCCCACTGCATGTTGGAAGATGCGGAGGCCCATCCGGGCAAAAGAGGTGTGTCCGTCATCACAACAAATCGCAATGCTCAACGCCTCGCGTTCTATGAAGAGATGGGCTATCGCGACATTGCGCAGGCGCCTGTGATCAAGACCAATTGGAACACGCCAAATGAATCCTGGCATTTGTTGCTGAAACCCTAGGTTTTCTTCGATTTTCGCTCTTGCCAGAGCACAAAACCCATTCTATACGCCGCCTACTTAATCCCGCAGGCGGGGGCGGGTGTGATGGGGAGACATCCCAAAGCATCCACCGGTTGACCAAAAAGGTTGATCCCCCGCTGAGGCTTGAAACCGGAAAAGGATACGGACACATGGCTCTTCCTGAGTTCACCATGCGTCAGCTGCTCGAAGCTGGCGTTCACTTTGGCCACCAGACAGCGCGCTGGAACCCAAAGATGCAAAACTACATCTACGGCAGCCGCAACGGCATTCACATCATGGACCTGACCCAGACAGTTCCAATGTTGGATCAAGCGCTTCAGGTCATCCGTGACACTGTTGCTAAGGGCGGTCGCATTCTATTCGTTGGCACAAAGCGTCAGGCTGCCAAGCCAATCGCTGAAGCCGCTGAGAAATCCGCACAATACTATATGAACCACCGTTGGTTGGGCGGCACGCTGACAAACTGGCAGACTGTATCCCAGTCGATCAGCCGTTTGCGCGCAATTGAAGAAGCTGCGGCGACCGGCTTTGCTGGTCTGACCAAGAAAGAGCGTCTTGGCATGGAGCGCGAGCAGGGCAAACTGCAAGCGTCTTTGGGCGGCATCGCTGAGATGGGCGGCACGCCAGATCTGCTTTTCGTCATCGACGTAAACAAAGAAGACCTCGCTATCGCAGAAGCAAAGAAGCTCGGCATTCCTGTGGTTGCTGTTGTGGATACAAATTGCACACCAGAAGGTGTCGACTACGTGATCCCAGGCAACGACGACGCAGCCCGCGCAATCGCGCTGTACTGTGATCTGGCCGCACGCGCAGCGCTTGACGGTATGTCCGCACAGCTTGGTGCCGCTGGCGTCGATATGGGTGCGATGGAAGACGTTGCTGAAGAGCTGCCTGCTGAGGAAGCGCCGACTGAAGAAGCTGCTGCCGAAGAAGCACCAGCCGCTGAATAAGCGCGCGACTTCGTAAAACTGTTACAGGGCAGGGGTACGCCCCCGCCCGAGCATTTCAAATTCCGTTTAGGAGAAAAGACATGGCAATCACCGCTGCATTGGTGAAAGAGCTGCGCGAATCCACAGGCGCAGGCATGATGGACGCGAAAAAAGCGCTGACAGAGACAGATGGCGACATGGAAGCCGCTGTTGACTGGCTGCGCACCAAAGGTTTGGCAAAAGCTGCAAAGAAATCCGGCCGTACGGCTGCGGAAGGCTTGGTCGCGGTTGCCGTTGAAGGCGGCAAAGGCATCGCTGTTGAAGTGAACTCTGAAACTGACTTTGTTGGTAAAAATGCTGACTTCCAGAAAATGGTTGCTGGCATCGCTCAGGTTGCGTTGGGCGTGAACGACGTGGACGCGCTGAAAGCGGCTGACATGGACGGTAAAACCGTTGAGCAGACTGTTACCGACGCTGTTGCTGTTATTGGCGAGAACATGTCCGTGCGCCGTATGGCAGCCCTCGAAGGCGACGCGGTTGTGAACTACGTGCACAACGCTGCGGCCACAGGCATGGGCAAGATCGGTGTTCTGGTTGCGACCAAAGGCGAAAACGAAGCCTTTGCACGTCAAGTTGCGATGCACATCGCAGCTACGAACCCAGCCTCTTTGAGCGAAGATGACCTCGACCCAGCTGTGGTTGAGAAGGAAAAGCAGGTTCAGATGGACATTGCGCGCGAGTCCGGCAAACCAGAGCAGGTCATCGAAAAAATGATTGTTGGCCGCATGAAAAAGTACATGTCTGAAGTCACACTTGTGAACCAAGCCTTCGTTGTGAACCCAGACCTAACGGTTGGTGCTGCGGCATCCGAAGCTGGTGTGGAAATCACGGGTTTTGTTCGCCTCGAAGTGGGTGAAGGTATTGAAAAGAAAGAAGAGAACTTCGCAGAAGAAGTTGCGAAGATGAACAGCTAAGGCTGACTGAAAATCTTACGGAAGGCCCGTCAATTTGGCGGGCCTTTTAGTTTAGCCTTGCCAGAGTTCGGTTTCGGGATGGAATTGGGACCATGCGAACCAGAATGCTTGATGGCTGCCGAGGTCGTCGCCGTTTGCGTCCACAGCTTTGATTCCTCCTGCATCTAAGACCAAGCGGACGTTTTCGAAGCCGACAGCTTGGCCATCCGTTAGAGCGACTAATGCATTGGCCCGCGGGAAGGCGATTGGGGTGCCAGAGGCGGTCACAATGCCGATGATATCCTCATGCACGGGTAAACGCGGATCAACATCGCCCACGGGGAAGATCGGGCCTTCGGCGTCGCGATTGTTCCGGAAGTCGAAATCACGTCCTAAAGCGAGATGTTCTGCGAGGACGGTCGTGTCCGGATGTACCGCTTTCCATTCGCCCCATGTAGTTGTGATCACGGGTGCTTGCTCTAACACAACACCAAGTTCGGCGAGGGGGCCAGTCACAGCTTTCCCAAGAAAGGTGTCAAAAACCGATCCGCTGGTGATGTCATACATGACCTTGTTTGAACGGATCAGAAGCCCGGAAGTCCGCAAGATCGGCCGCTCGATGTCATAATCGAGTTCGTCGGTGTAGTAGGCTTGAGCCGCGCCACACAAAGTACAATAGGGAATGCCAAGGTCGCGCCCTCCGAGCGTATCATTGATCATCTCCCGAACTTCCATGATGCGACGCGGGTAGGCGCGGGCTTCACCATTGATTTCTATGCCAAATATGACGGTATCGTCTGACAGCCAATCTGCCTCCTCAGCGGAAGTCACTTCGGGATTGTCGGCTGCGGGAATGCAATTGCACGCCTCGTCCGTGGTGTCATATGGCCGGTCATCGATCAGAACGCCGCCCCAAGACACGTGGCGCCAATCGATGTCGCCCTCTACAAAGATACCTTCCCATCCTGGTACAATCCGAGTGAAAACGCGGCGCTTGTAGTCAAGGTAATCAGGTGGAGCAGGGATATCCCACGCCATCAAATGATCCGTCACATTCCCCCAAGCATCACTGGTTCCCATCTCTTTACCCAAAAGTTCGGATGCTGCGGCGGCGAGTTCTGCGTTTAGATTTCGACCAGAAGAGAAACGGAGGAAATCACTGATAATCCACGCTAAACGTGGGTCTGCTGAGGCTCCGATTGCTCGGAGTGCATTGCTTTGAGGTTGGCCCCAGCCTGCGCCTTCGAGGCTATCGACAAGGGCAACTTGGATGTGGGACAATAATTCTTCATCGAATGCACCTTCGGGGACCGTAGGGGGCGTTCCGAACTGCTCGATTACATAGCTTGGAAGTTCGTTTGCGGTTTGGGCGAATGCCGCGGTAGAGTTTGAACTCAAAATCATAAAAACCGCCGCAGCAATTGCGGCGATGCGCTTAGAGGCCGTGAGAAACATGACTAGATTCCGGTCGTTATTGCCGTTTCATTTTGTCCTCTAACTGGCAATTTACCTAATCACGTCTTCTTCAGACGGAGTTTATCGACTTGTTGACCTAAAAGAAAAAGGCACCGCGTCGGGAGAACACGATGCCGATGATGTCGTGCGCATCCATTTGGGATGGGGACAAACGCACAAAACAGACACCAGGGACATGGGGTTTCGCCCTCGGCGACTGGTAATGCGGATCGGCTAGCCTAGAAATCGCTAGGGGTCCGACCCGCTGTTCCAAGGCCTTAGGCCACCACTCACGGAACACTTAAAAAGTTGCATTTTACCTAGCGTCAGGAAAGTAAGGTATTCCGTACCTTTTTGAGCATCGAGTCAAAAATCGAATGTCAATCCGGCGTGACAGCCGAAATTACCTACGCTTCGGCCACAAACATCTGGTTGTAGAAAGCCGCCTTAAGAACTGCCTGCGCAGTTGTTTCGACGTCCAAGGCTTCACGCGCAAGCCGCAGATGCTTTTCGACTGTCGCTGCTGTCAAATTCAACAGGACCGCAATATCTTGGGTGGTTTTGCCATCGCCAACCCATTGCAAAACTTCACGCTGTCGCTTTGTAAGTGCTCTGGCACCGGAGTAGGGCAGTGTATGTAGTTTCAGGTGCATGACATTATTGACAGCGGTCAATTCGTCGCCGTGCTCAGCCCAAATTTCTTCCACTTCGTCTTGTGTCATGCCGGGCTTGGCAGTTAGGGCAATGGCGCCTTTGGTCCTATGCGACACCGACCGAAAGCTAACGGTATAGCCTGCTGTGACGTCCATTGATTGGTTGAACGCAATCACCATCTTCTCGCCATCGGTCAACATATCGGCCTGTGCGAGATCTTGCATCCAACGCCAGCTACACGCCCCGTCATTTTCTAATGCCCAACGTACCATCGGCCCTTGTTGATAATGCCCGCCGGACATGAAGGTATCCATGTATTCGCGTGTATGGTTCGACAGCAAAACCATATCATCCAAATCGCCAAGCGAAGAAACCGTTCGGTAGCGCGTGTAGCCGTATAACAAACGATCAAAGCCGTAGCGCTTCATGCGTTCGGTGTGGAGATTCCAAAGCTCCTGATCCGATCGTGCGTTTGTTGCAGCGTTGAGGTAGTCGATTAAATCGCTCATACGCCGCCTTCGAGATGCTGATGCATTGCGGTCATCGCGAGCGTATAACCATTGGCACCAAATCCACAAATTAGCCCGATGGATACTGGCGCGAGATAAGAATGATGTCTGAACGGTTCCCGCGCATGCACATTGCTTAAGTGAAGCTCAATGGTGGGAATTTCCACAGAGGCGATCGCGTCGTGCAAGGCTAAGGAAGTATGCGTGTAGGCACCCGCATTGAATACGATACCATCGTGCACACCTTTCGATGCTTGGATAATGTCGACCAACGTTCCTTCGTGATTGGACTGCTCAAATGATACAGAAATACCAAAAGAAGAGGCGAATTTTGCACATGCGTCCTCAATTTGAGCAAGCGTAGTTCCGCCGTAAACCTCAGGTTGGCGCGTCCCAAGCATGTTAAGATTGGGGCCATTTAAAATGAGCAGTGATCGGGTCATAGAAGTTTGACTAACATTCCAATCACGTCTTGCAACTAAAATGCGAATACCTGCGTCAATAAAGCAAAAGATTTTTTGCGTGTGTGATCTCTAGTCCTGAGAACAACAGATCACTTCGAGTGGTAACCAGAAGTTAAGAAGGCGCTGTCCGAATTCTAAGAGTTCATCGTACAAAGGGAAGCTTTGACGACAAGACTAAAGCCAGAATTTTTCTATTCGTTTAATGAATACGAATTAGATTGCGATGCAATTTGTGGTTTAATTGTTTTAAATCAAAATGAAAGGGTATCTAGTTAATGTAACCTTTCATTGGCGTTGAGAGCTTTCTAAGTGCAACCGGAGTTAAGGTGGAATTAACTCAGGGTGTATCATGCCACAAAGCTTAGCTTAGGCTATCTTCTCATTCCGTTTTTCAAAATTTATATTACATAATACTGATTATACGTATTTTCTTAGACGAGAACGCCAAACGCTTACTACATGTTTGGCAAACACTTAATAACTCGCCTACTGTGCAAACACAGTACCAAATAAATTAAGCACGACGAGACTATCAATGCATTTGTTCATGGCAACGCTGTCCACAGAAACAAATACGTTTTCGCCCGTTCCTACCATTCTTTCTGATTACGAAGCCTATTACCTTCGACACGGCACAGCGACGCAAGATGCGCCAAACCTTATGACTGAAGCATTGCACGTTTGGCGCCAGCGGGCTGAGGCGTTGCATTGGTCTGTCACCGAAAGTCTTACAGCCATTGCAGAACCGGCCGGCCTGACTACAGCTACGACTTTTGACGCGCTCAAGAACGAAATACTCGATGATCTTCGAAACTCAGCAAAACCCGATGTCATCTTATTGCAGCTCCACGGCGCCATGGTCGCTGAGGATGAGCCCGATTGCGAAGGACGCATCGTATCGGAAATCCGAGCCCTCTGCCCCGATGCAGTTATCGGAGTCGCTCTTGACCTTCACTGCCACCTTCGACCGCGTTTATTGGAACATGCGGACCTACTGATCGCTTTTCGGGAATACCCACATGATGATGCTGCAGCTCGTGCTAAAGAACTCTTTTCACTGGCCAAACGACAGCTGTCTGGTGAAATCTCACCGCAAATTGGGATGTTTGACTGTCGAATGGTGTCGCTGTTTCTGACCAAGACAGACCCGATGCGCGCGTTTAAAAAAGAAATGGAGGCTGCGGAGGACATTCCCGGGGTATTGTCAGTCACATTGGGACATGGGTTTCCTTGGGCAGATCTACCCGAAACCGGTGCTCGAATGCTCGTTACAACAAATGGCGATCTACCATTGGCGCAAGAGACAGCCAAGGCGTTGGGCCAGCGCTTCTTTGAGCTGCGCGACGAGGTCGCTATGGCCTATTCCGAGTTAGATGAGGCCTTGGACCAAGTCGAAGCCACCTCCTCCGGTCCCATCGTTCTGGCGGATATGTCTGATAACTCGGGCGCCGGAGCACCAGGAGATTCAACCTATGTGCTTGAAGCCATTCTGGAACGCGGGCTTCGTAATTTGGCATCAGCAATCTATTGGGATCCAGATGCGGTTCAGGCTTGTGTTGCAATGGGCGAAGGCGCAGAAATTGAGTTGGATGTTGGCGGCAAAGTCGAAGTCGCATCCGGCCGGCCTGTGAATATCCGTGGTCGGATCATGGCGATCAAGTCGGGGTTGAAGCAGCATTTGGGACCTGCTTTAGAGCCGCTCGGCAGGATGGTTTGGCTAAGGCTCCAGGGTGAAATTGACCTCGTTATCAATGATTTGCGGATACAAGTTTATCACCCAGAAGTATTTGAACAGATGGGCATCGATCTGTCGCAGAAGCACCTGGTCGTAGTGAAATCCCTGTTTCATTTTTACACGTCCTTTGCCGAAATTGCATCTGACGTGATCTTTTGTGCCACGCCTGGGCGGGTGAACCCGAACACGGCGAGGATTGAATTCAAACAGCGTGACCTGAACTTTTGGCCGCGCGTCCACGATCCCTTCGCACTCGATTGAAAACCAACCGGCCTATCGGACCTGCCCGCCGATCGCATTGCTCAACTCATTGGCCGAACGAATGACGGCCTGACCGAGATCATCGATTTCCCGCATCGCCATACGAGATGTTGGGCCAGAGATTGAAAGCCCAGCGACCACTTCCCCGTTCATGTCGAAAACGGGTGCTGCGATGCATTGCATCCCCACATTCTTTTCCTCGTTGTCGAAGGAATAGCCGCTTTGCCGAATGCCTTTTAGGTCCTTCCTAAGATTGTCTGCGTTGGCAAGCGTTCGGTCTGTGAATTTCTCAAGCTGTTGGTCCTTCAGCCATTGCCCGAAGCGATCATCGCTCATTTGAGATAGCAAAGCTTTTCCAATGCCGGAGGAATGCATCGGTGAAAGCGTTCCGGGTGGAAAGAAGGCTCGAATATTTTCGTGTGTTTCAACCTGACTGAGAAAGAGGACCATACCCCCCTTCTCCACCCCTAGGTTTGCGGTTTCACCTGTGGCTTCCATTAAACGTCGTAGAATTGGCCGCGCACGTTCGACAAGGCTCGTGCGCCTTAAGAACCGTGCGCCAATGACAAAGGCCTGCGAACCGATGTGCCAAATCTGGTTTTCTGCGTCGAACTCGACCAAGCCGCGACCTTCCAGAGTGACCAGAATTCGGTACAACGTGGCTGGCGATTGCCCTGTTTCCTCTGCGAGAAGGGAAAGCGGTTTCCCTTGTTCTTGGCTCAAATACTCAAAAACCTGCATGGCTCGATCAAGGGATTTGATCGTATTTTGCTCCGTCTTATCGTGCCAATCGCGAGGACGCCCACGAGATCGGCGCAGGCCTGAATCAGCCTCTTTTTGATGTTCCATCACGCACCTTTTTCATTTTATAAAAATATATTTCGTAATTTGAAAAATTCAAGTCATTGATAACGTGATTCAATTTCTGCTTTCCCATTTATGAAAAAAGTTTTCAAAAAAATTTAACTCGCAGGGCATGAACGCTAAAACCACTTTATCCCATTTGGAGGAGATGGCTATGAGTTTTCAGAACCCGGTCTTTATTCCCGGCCCGACAAACATCCCTGAGAATTTGCGCAAAGCATGTGACATGCCAACAATCGACCATCGGTCGCCATTGTTCGGTTCTATCCTGCATCCCGCACTCGACGGCGTGCGGCAGATTTTGAAGACGACCAAAGCGGAAGTCTTTATCTTTCCGGCATCCGGCACTGGCGGTTGGGAAACAGCGATCACGAACACTCTTTCAGCGGGTGATACGATTTTGGTCGCGCGCAATGGCATGTTCTCTCATCGTTGGATCGATCTTTGTGAACGCCACGGTCTTAATGTGCAAATCGTAGAGACCAATTGGGGCGACGGGATCTCGGCGGAAAAATATGCTGAAATCCTCTCAAAAGATAAGGCACTCAAAATCAAAGCGGTCCTAGCGACGCACAACGAAACGGCAACCGGCGTTAAGTCAGACATTGCGTCCATCGGGCGCGCGGTTAAGTCAGTGAACCACCCTGCCCTGTTTATGGTCGATGGTGTTTCTTCAATTGGATCGATGGATTTCCAGTTTGATAACTGGGGCGTGGACGTAGCAGTCACGGGGTCTCAGAAAGGCTTCATGTTGCCAGCGGGTCTGGCGATCCTCGGATTCAGCGAACGGGCAATGGCCGCGACTAAGTCAGGCACTCTGCATCGCACTTTCTTTGACGTTCACGACATGCAGGCGGGCTATGCGAACAACGCCTATCCTTACACGCCAGCTGTCGGCTTGATGAACGGGTTGAATGAAGCGTGTAAAATGCTTTTGGATGAGGGCCTGGACAACGTCTTTGCCCGACATACTCGGATTGCCAGTGGCGTGCGCGCGGCAGTTTCGGCTTGGGGTCTGGAGTTATGCGCCACCGCCCCAGAATTCTACTCCGATACAGTAAGCGCCATTCGGACGCCCGCTGGCTTCAATGCAACCGACATTGTCACCCATGCGGCTGAAACCTATGGTGTCGCGTTTGGGGTTGGACTTGGCGAAGTCGCCGGAAAAGTTTTCCGCATTGGCCATCTCGGGAGCCTGACGGACGTTATGGCTTTGTCGGGGATCGCCACAGCTGAAATGTGCATGGTCGACCTTGGGTTAGACATCGAGCTCGGCTCAGGCGTCGCAGCTGCGCAAGAGGTGTACCGCGCAGGTCCAGCGATCGAAAACCGGAAGGTTGCGTGATGAAAGATATTGTCGAGAACATACCAACCTATGAGGACATGTTGGAAGCGCACGAGCGGATCAAGCCGCACATTCGTCGCACACCAATCCGGACGTCAAACTATCTGAATGAACTCACGGGTGCTGAGCTGTTCTTTAAATGTGAGAATTTTCAGGAACCCGGTGCGTTTAAGGTGCGTGGCGCGACAAATGCGGTGTTTGGCTTGGATGACGACCAAGCCAAGCGTGGTGTTGCCACGCATTCGTCCGGAAACCATGCATCTTGTCTGTCCTATGCCGCGATGTTGCGTGGCATCCCGTGCAATGTCGTCATGCCAAGCACAGCACCGCAGGCAAAGAAAGATACTGTCCGTCGCTACGGTGGCAAGATCACGGAATGCGAACCTTCGACATCCGCGCGCGAGGCGACCTTTGCTAAGGTGCAGGCCGAAACGGGCGGGGATTTCGTTCACCCATACAACGATCCACGCGTGATTGCGGGACAAGGCACTTGCGCCAAGGAGTTCATGGAGCAGACCGGCGGCCTTGACATCGCTATGGCGCCAATCGGCGGCGGCGGCATGGTTTCTGGCACCTGTTTGACCCTGTCGACCTTGGCACCAGAGACGCAGATCATTGCGGCTGAACCTGAACAAGCCGACGATGCGATGCGCAGCTTCAAGGCTGGCTATATCATTGCCGATGATGCGCCAAAAACCATCGCTGACGGATTGTTGGTGCCTTTGAAAGAGCGGACTTGGCATTTCGTTTCAAACCATGTGACCGATATTCTGACCGCGTCCGAAGAGGAAATCATCGATGCGATGAAGCTGACGTGGAAGCATTTGCGCATCGTGATGGAGCCGTCATCGGCTGTGCCTCTGGCTACGGTTCTCAAAAACACAGATCGCTTCGCTGGCAAACGCGTCGGCATCATTATCACTGGCGGGAATGTCGATCTCGACAAGCTGCCTTGGACATTAGGAGCATAAGACCCATGAAAGATATGGACTTTGAACAACTCGACGTAGGATATGACGTACCTGCCCTGCCAGGCATGAAAGCCGATGACATTCAAACACCCGCTTTGGTCTTGGATCTTGATGCGTTGGAGCGGAACATCAAAAAGATGGGCGATTACGCCAAAGCGCACGGAATGCGCCATCGCGTTCATGGCAAGATGCACAAGTCCGTTGATGTCGCAAAGCTGCAAGAGCGTCTGGGCGGTGCCGTAGGCGTTTGCTGCCAGAAGGTATCTGAAGCTGAGGTCTTCGCGCGTGGTGGGATCAAGGATGTTCTGGTGTCGAACCAAGTCCGTCATCCTCGTAAGATCGACCGTTTGGCTCAGTTACCGAAGTTCGGGGCGCGCACGATTGTTTGCGTCGACGACATCGACAACGTCGCCGAATTGTCAGAAGCCGCCGTGCGCCACGGCACGCAGATCGAATGCTTCATCGAAATGGATGTTGGCGCGGGTCGTTGCGGCGTGATCGGTGCCGAAAACGTACTGACCATCGCCAAGGCGATTGATGCGGCAGAGGGCCTTAAGTTCACAGGCATTCAAGCCTACCAAGGCGCGATGCAGCACATGGATAGCTACGACGATCGCAAAGCGAAGATTGAAGCTGCGGTTGCGATGGTTAAGGAGGCAATTGATCTTCTTGAACCTGTTGGTTTGAAACCAGAACTGGTTTCAGGTGGTGGTACAGGCAGCTACTATTTTGAATCGAACTCTGGAGTCTTCAACGAACTTCAGTGCGGATCCTACGCCTTTATGGACGCTGACTATGGCCGCATCCTCGATAAAGACGGCAATCGGATCGACCAAGCTGAATGGGAGAACGCGTTCTTCTTGCTGACCTCGGTAATGAGCCACGCAAAGGCGGACAAGGCCATTGTGGATGCAGGTCTTAAAGCCCAGTCCGTGGATAGCGGGTTGCCTGTCATCTACGGCCGGACCGATGTTGAATACGTCAAATGCTCTGATGAGCATGGTGTCGTGGCCGATCCTGATGCGGTTTTGAAAGTGAATGACAAGCTTTGGCTTGTCCCCGGCCACTGCGATCCAACTGCAAATGTGCATGATTGGTATGTCGGCGTACGCAACGGCGTTGTCGAAACGGTTTGGCCAGTGTCAGCACGCGGCAAGGCCTACTAAGTTCGATCCCTTTTCCTCGGTCATGTTTGACCACCTCCCATCGGGGCAGGCTAAGTCCTGCCCCACACTACCTGGAGTACCCCTATGATCATCGTTCCTGAGCGCGAAATTGCTGGGCTAATGACACGCAAAGCCGCGTTTGATGCTGTAGAAAAGGTTTTTGCGGCCATGTCCGCAGGCGACGCCTACAACTTTCCGGTCGTCAGAGAGGCAATTGGACATGAAGACGCGCTTTACGGCTTTAAGGGCGGTTTTGATCAGGCGGGGCTGACTTTGGGGCTCAAAGCTGGAGGCTATTGGCCCAACAATCTGGAAAAACGCAATCTGATCAATCACCAATCAACGGTGTTTTTGTTTGATCCTGATACCGGTAAGGCCAAGGCGATGGTTGGTGGCAATTTGTTGACCGCATTGAGAACCGCCGCCGCCTCATCCGTGTCGATTAAGCATCTGGCGCGGAAAGATGCCAAAGTGATCGGTATGGTTGGCGCGGGACATCAGGCAACGTTCCAATTGCGCGCTGCATTAGAGCAACGCGACTTTGAGAAGGTCATTGGATGGAACCTCCATCCTGAGATGTTGCCTAATATCGAGAAAGTGGCAGAAGAGGCTGGGCTACCGTTCGAAGCTGTGGACCTGAGCGGTATGACCGAAGCGGATGTGATCATTTCGATCACCTCGTCCTTTGCTCCCAGCTTGATGGCCGATCACGTTAGTAGCGGCACACATATCGCTTGCATGGGAACGGACACCAAGGGAAAGAAAGAAGTCGAGGCAGCGCTGTTAGAAACGGCGACTGTCTTTACCGACGAAGTCGCTCAATCAATCTCTATCGGCGAAGCGCAGCACGCGATTGCTGAGGGCTTGATCAGTCAGAACGATGTCAACGAGCTCGGCGCCGTGATTAACGGAACTCATGCAGGGCGGATTGACGAAGACCAAATCACCTTGTTCGATGGGACTGGCGTTGGTTTACAAGACCTTGCAGTCGCAGCCAGTGTTGTGGACTTGGCCGCTGCCAAGGGCATCGCGATTGAGGTCGATTTCTAGAACGCTCTCTGAGACCGTTTCCGCATTTCCATTCCCGATCATGCTAGATAAAATCCTCTCATAGAGCAGAGGGAGGGTGCTATGGCGCTGTGTGACATTGGTTTGATCGGTTTGGGAACGATGGGATCGGCGCTGTCGCTCAACATCGCTGAAAAAGGGTTCGACATCGCGGTCTGGAACCGTCGCACCAAAGTGACCCACGCCTTTAAGGCCGAAGCCGGAGAGCTGGCCGACAAAATTATAGCAACTGAGACATATGAAGAGCTTATCGCCGCTCTCAAATCCCCAAGAGCGATCATTTTGATGGTGCCTGCCGGCGGTCCTGTCGATGATCAGATCGCGCAACTGCGCCCCCTGCTCGACCCTGAAGATATGATTATCGATGCAGGCAATGCGAACTTTCACAATACCCGTACCCGCGCTGCATCGGGCGAGCCGTTTATCGGTATCGGTGTGTCTGGTGGCGAAGATGGCGCGCGCCATGGCCCCTCCATCATGGGCGGTGGTCCGAAGGAATCTTGGGACTCCGTCGCTCATATTCTCGAAGCGATCAGTGCAAAGTATGAAGGCCAGCCTTGCGCCACATGGATGGGGCCAGATGGCGCCGGACACTTTGTAAAAGCTGTTCATAACGGCATCGAATACGCCGACATGCAAATGATTGCCGAGGTCTATGGCATCATGCGAGACGGCATGGGAATGGATGCAGCAGCCATCGGCGGCGTGTTTGAGGCGTGGAACAAAGGGCCGTTGCAATCCTATCTGATCGAAATTTCCGGCGAGGTGGCCAAAGCCATTGACCCAAAAACCGGCGGCGCGATGTTGGATGCAATCGTGGATGCGGCCGGTCAAAAAGGCACAGGCCGTTGGACCGCAATTGAGGCACAGCATCTCGCAGCTCCGGTCCCCGCCATAGAGGCCGCGGTAGCTGCGCGCAATCTGTCGTCGCGTCGGGATGCACGCGCATTGGGTGAAGAACTTTTCGGAGCGGCTCCGAAGCATTTACCGCACGAAACGCTATCAATCGATACCCTGGAACAAGCTCTTATTGCAGGGAAAATCCTCTGCTACGCGCAAGGGTTTGTCATGCTTTCCGCGGCATCTGAAGAATTTCAATGGTCCCTGCCCCTACCCGCAATTGCCGAGGTATGGCGCGAAGGCTGTATCATTCGGTCTGCGATGTTGAACGATATGTCGGAAGCATTAACCGAAGACCCAGAGCGCAACCTCATGTTCGCGCCCTATTTCTCCGATCATCTGAAAAAGAACCATGGGGCATTGCGGCAGGTCGTAGCACAGGCTGCGTTGCACGGCTTGGCGGCACCTGCGCTGTTGTCTGGCCTATCCTACTTCGATACGATGCGGACAGCGCGCGGTACGGCGAATATGATCCAAGGCCAAAGAGACTTTTTCGGTCGTCATAGTTTCGTGCATATTGACGGCAGCGAAGGCCAACACGGGCCTTGGGCGGATTAAGGCTTAACCATCAGCCCGCTCGGCGTTCCGCAAATCTTTTCACACCCCTGTTCAGTAATCAGGATGGGTTCGGTTGTTTCTATTCCTCCGTCATCGAGCCAGAGTGCCGGCATGAAATGAAACGTCATTCCGGCTTCCAAAGGCGTCGTATCACCTGCTCTGAGTGACATAGTTCGCTCACCCCAGTCTGGCGGGTAACTCAATCCAATCGAGTAACCGCAGCGGTTATCCTTTTCGAACCCATGTTTTCCTAGCGTGGTGTCAAATGCATTTGCTAGGTCCTCGCAAAGAACGCCGGGCTTTGCGAGCGCCAGCACGGCATCGGTGGCATTTTGCACCGCCTCTTCTGCCTTTTGATACCTTTCTGGAACCGAACCTAAGGATAAGGTTCTTGATTGAGGGCATTGATACCTTCGATATGCGCCGGCAATTTCGAAAAAAGTGCCAATGTCCTTTTCGAGTGGTGCATCATCCCAAGTCAGATGGGCGGCAGTTGCGTCCAATCCAGATGGGGCCATCGGAACAATTGCGGGATAGTCACCCCAATGACCATCAGCACCTTGTATTCCGGTTCGGTAAATTTCTGCGACCAGATCATTTTTCCGCATTCCAGGTTTGGCCGCTTCTAAAATCGTTTGGTGCATGCAAGTGACAATTTTTCCCGCTCGGCGCATGTATTCGATTTCAGCTTCTGATTTCTTTGCACGAAGCCAATTGACCAACCCTGTCGCGTCTTGTGTCTTTATGCCTTCGGCCTCGAGAGTTTGATGGGCCTTGGCACAGAAATAGTAATTGTCGAGCTCGACACCGAGTGTCTTATTTAAAACCGAGAGGTCTCTTAAAATCTCGGCCAAATCTGACATGGGATGTCTTTTCGGGTTCTGAACGTAGGCGTCTTCGTATCCACGATTTTGCGCGTCATTCATCCAGACGGTTCGATTTGCTCCGGCGAGGTCAATTCCACGACCCCACCAAATCGGATCATTGTCCAAAGTTACCAAGACACCTTGATGAACATAGAAAGACCAACCGTCGTATCCCGTGAGCCACGCCATGTTAGATGGGTCAGTGAGGAGCAGAACTTCTAATTCTGCTTTCTGCATCGCCAGACGCGTTTTTTCTGATCGCGACTGATATTCTAGGATGGAGAAAGGCGGGTTCGGGTTCGGCATTAAAGTCTCCTTGAGGAGACTATGGCAACACTTTAGCCCAATGCATACCCCGCACCACGCACCGTCCGCACGGGGTCTTCCCCGCCGTTCCCGGTTAGCACCTTGCGTAACCTTCCAACGTGGACGTCAACGGTACGTGTATCGACATAGATGTCGCGGCCCCAGACCCGATCAAGAAGTTGATCGCGTGACCAGACGCGACCGGGTTTCTCCATGAACGTACTGAGCAAGCGGAATTCGGTTGGGCCAAGCTTCAGCTGTTCATCGCCTCGCGTAACCCTGTGGGTTTCGCTGTCCAAAACTATGTCGTCATAAGTTAGGACCTGACCGACCGTTGACGGTCTGACACGACGCAACTGAGTGCGCACACGCGCCATCAACTCACTGACGGAATAGGGTTTGACCACATAGTCGTCAGCACCGGTTTCCAGCCCGCGCACCTTGTCGATTTCCTCTGACTTAGCAGAGAGCATGATGATTGGGATATTGCGTGTTTCAGGGCTGATCTTCAGCCTACGACAGACTTCGATGCCAGAGAGGATCGGCATCATCCAATCCAGAACGATCACATCGGGCGGGTCTTCGTTGACCATCATCAGCCCATCTTCACCATTCTCGGCGCGGCTGACGCGGAAGCCCTCGGCCTCTATGTTGTAGGCGAGAACTTCACGCTGGGCTGGTTCGTCTTCTACGACGAGGACATGCGGCTGTGGGAGAGACATCGCAATTTATCCTAAACTTCACCGATGAAAGCTGTTTTGTCTGACTTCGGGCGCGCCTCATCCGGCATTTCACCCGTTACGAGATAAATAACTTGTTCGGCCATATTAGTCGTGAGGTCGCCCATCCGCTCCACGTTTTTGGCCATAAAATGAAGATGCATACAGGCTGTGATATGCCGCGGGTCTTCCATCATGAATGTGAGAAACTCACGGAACAGCGCATTGTACATCTGGTCAACTTCTTGATCGCGCTGGCGCACGTCTTCGGCAAGCTCCGCGTCACCACGGATGTAAGCGTCGAGCGTGTCTTTCAACATCACCTGAACTTCCTTTGCCATCCGGCGTAGGGCAGCATCAGCGCCGTTGATCGGCTGCATATCGGCAAGAACGGAGGTACGCTTGGCGATGTTTTTGGAATAGTCACCAATGCGCTCAAGGCTCGCAGCGAGGCGAAGAACGGTCAGGATGGAACGCAGATCCTTTGAAACTGGCGCACGTAACGCGATCACACGCGCCGCTTCGTCGTTGATTTCGACTTCCAAGGCGTCGATGGCTTTGTCGCCATTCCGCACAGCTTCAGCCAATTCGACATCCCGCTTCTCAAGCGATTGCGCCGCGTTCAAGATAGCATCTTCGACCAATCCACCCATCTTCATGATAAGCGTGATCAGCGCTTCTAAGTCACGATCGTAGGCGGATGAAATATGTTCGTTCATGGAAGGGAGGCTCCGTTACCCGATGCGGCCAGAGATGTAACTCTCGGTCCGTTCGTCTTCGGGGTTGGTAAAGATTTTGTCGGTGTCATCATACTCGACCAAATTGCCGAGGTGGAAAAACGCAGTTTTCTGGCTCACGCGGGCGGCTTGCTGCATCGAGTGGGTGACGATTACCACGGAATAGTTTTGGCGCAACTCGTCGATCAGCTCTTCGACTTGAGCGGTTGCGATTGGGTCAAGCGCGGAACAAGGTTCGTCCATCAGCAAGACCTGTGGTTCAGTTGCGACGGCACGGGCAATGCAAAGGCGCTGCTGTTGTCCACCAGACAAGCCAGTACCTGGCGCATCGAGGCGATCTTTCACCTCATCCCAGATTGCGCCCCGACGAAGTGCCTTCTCAACGATGTCGTCGAGTTCCGCCCTGTTCTTGGCAAGGCCATGGATACGAGGGCCGTAAGCGACATTGTCGTAGATCGACTTCGGGAAAGGGTTCGGCTTTTGGAACACCATGCCCACCTTGGCACGCAGTTGCACAGGATCGACGCGCTTGTCGTAGATGTCTTCGCCATCGATTTTGATGGCGCCTTCTACGCGACACACGTCGATGGTGTCATTCATTCGGTTAATGCAGCGCAAAAATGTTGATTTGCCGCATCCCGATGGCCCGATGAAAGCCGTCACGGTTTTGTCCGCAATATCGACGTTCACGTCTTTGATGGCATGGTTATCGGCGTAATAGACCTGCACGTTTTTCGCGCTGATCTTGATGTCTTGTTCTGTGCTCATCTGACGATCCATATAAGCTAGGTCTTCCATCTCTGTCCCCTTTTACCAGCGACGTTCGAAACGGCGACGGAGAATGATTGCTATGATGTTCATTGTAAGAAGGAACACAAGCAAGACGATAATGCCGCCCCATGCGCGCTCATAGTAGGCGGGGTCGGCCCGTTTGGCCCATTCGTAGATTTGGGCCGGCATGGCGGAGTTCGGGTCAAGGAAACCAGATGCGACGCCCTCTGGGTAGTTCGACGCGATAAAGCCGACCATACCGATCAAGAGGAGTGGCGCAGTTTCACCAAGGGCTTGGGCCAATCCGATGATGGTTCCTGTCAAGATACCCGGCATGGCCAATGGCAGCACGTGGTGGAAAACAGTCTGCATTTTGGAGGCACCCACACCGAGGGCCGCGTCTCGAATGGACGGCGGCACGGCTTTAAGGGAAGCACGGGTTGAGATCACAATCGTCGGAAGCGTCATCAACGTCAGCGTTAGGCCACCTACGATTGGAGCAGACTGCGGCAAATGCGCAAACTGAATGAAGACGGCGAGACCGAGGATACCAAACACGATGGACGGCACGGCGGCAAGATTAGAGATATTCACCTCAATGAGATCAGTGAACCGGTTCTGAGGTGCAAATTCTTCAAGGTATATCGACGCCGCGACTCCTATCGGCAAAGCGAGGATCAGCACCACCAGCATCATAAAGAATGATCCGATCATAGAGACGCCAATACCCGCAGATTCAGGACGTTTCTCTGACGCGTCAGCGCCAGTGATGAATGCCCAGTTGAAGATACGTTCAACACTGCCATCTTCGACCATTTGGTCTATGAGGTCCAAGTGATCTGGCGACAGGTTTTTGTCCCGTGCCAAATCTTCACGCGTGACGCGACCTTTCAAGTAACCATCGACACGCGACGAAGCGAGGACGGTAAATTCCACTGTTTCGCCAATCTGATCGGGGTTCGCGATCACGTAATCACGGATTTGCGCTGCGGCAGAGTCCGACAGTAACTTCGCGAGGTTTTTGTCTTCAATTTCTGTTTCCATACCCTCGGTTGCATCAACCAGAGCGTTTTGGATCAACGGTTTATATCCGAAGGTCGAAACCTTCTTGATCGCTTCAATGTCCCGCTCGCCGGTCTTGTCGAGCTTTTCTTCGAGCAGTTCGACATCCAGTGTCACGTAGGTCTGCGTAAACGCAGGCGTGCCGTTCTGAATGATCGCCCAAAGCAGTGCCACTAGGAAGAACAGACCAACGCAAATGGCGGCGATGCCGTAAGCTTTGAAACGCTTCTCTGCCGCGTTCCGCTTTTTGGTGCGGGCATCAATCTCGAGGATCGATTTCGCTGGTTTCGCGCTGACAGGTGTCACAGTTGTATCGGTCATTCGTATTGCTCCCGGTACTTACGCACGATGTAGAGGGCGAAGATATTTAGTCCCAAGGTGATGACGAACAGCGTGATCCCGAGGGCAAAGGCGACCAAGGCCTCCGGTGAAGAAAAGTCGCTGTCGCCGGTCAGCTGGCTTACGATCTTTGCCGTCACGGTTGTCATGGCTTCAAAGGGGTTCATTGAAAGGCGAGCCGCTGCCCCTGCCCCAAGCACAACGATCATGGTTTCACCGATGGCGCGGGATGCCGCCAGCAAGATCGCCCCGACGATCCCCGGCAAAGCGGCTGGCAGGATCACTTGGCGGACTGTCTCGGAATGGGTCGCTCCCAAGCCGAGTGATCCGTCGCGCATGGACTGTGGAACTGCGTTGATAATGTCGTCGGACAATGAGCTGACAAACGGGATCAACATAATCCCCATGACAAGGCCCGCGGTCATCACGGCTGTTCCGCCTGACATCCAATCGACGCCAAGAAATCCTTTTTGTCCAAATACTTCTACCAAAAGCGGACCCACGGTCAGCAAAGCGAAAAGACCGTAAACGATGGTCGGGATGCCTGCGAGGACCTCTAGCAATGGTTTAGCGACTGAGCGGACCGGCTTTGAGGCATATTCGGACAAGTAAATCGCCGCGAAGAGGCCAATCGGCACCGCAACGATCAGCGCGATCAGGGAGATATAAAGCGTGCCCCAAAGGAGTGGTAGAATGCCCAGTTCTGAACCACCGCCGCGGCCTGAGAAACTCGGGTTCCAGCTAAGGCCAAAGAAAAATTCGGAGGCTGGGTAAAGGCGGAAGAATTCCATCGTGTTAAAGATCAGAGAAAGAACAATTCCCAGCGTCGTCAAAATAGCGATCGATGCCGCGAAGATCAGGATTGCAAGCACTCCTTGTTCGACGACGTTACGGGCTCTGAAATCCTTATTGGTCATCCGCCAAGACACAAGCAAACCTGTCAGTGCGGTTGCGATCACAAAGACCGACTTCCAAGTATCACCAACCTCATTCATAGCGCGGTAGCTTTTGGCGGCTTCAAGGGTGCTTGGTGTCACGTCGGAACCTAGCGCGAACCCTACGCCCGCCAGCAAATCACGAATGTCGTCTTGTTCAGCATCAAGCGCTTCGACCTCTTCTTCTGTCAAAACACCGGTTTCAACGGCGGTATCAAGGCCATCGGCAACCCGCCGAACGTCTGACATGATCAAATCAAGCGACGCGCCCTCTTCGCTGGCTTGATCCGATACCAAGCCCGACACGCTGCTGTTGATTATCAATGGCTGAACCAAGAGCCATAGGATCAACAAACCCATCGCTGGTAGAGTCGTCGCACATGCGACGTTGTAGCCATAATACGATGGTAAAGAATGCAAATTGCGGCTGTTGCCGCCTGCGGACGCCATGGCCCGCTGTCTGCCCAAAACAAATCCGATCACACCCAAAGCCAGCACGATCAGGATCAGAATAGTATTTGGCATCAGAGCCCCCGCCAGTATCGCCAATCGCGCTTTAGCATGATGTTTGGGATACTGCTGTGATTATTTTGAAGTGAGCAGCAAAAAAGTCAGGTGGCCCGTGGATACGGGCCACCTGAAATAGATTAGTTTGTCATTGTCTGTTCGTCAGAGATCATCATCTGAGTGTCAGCCAATGCCGGATCAGACACCAGACCGTATTCAGCCAATGGGCCGTCTGGACCAGCGATTTCGTCTGCAACGAAGAATTCAGCAAATTCCTTCAAGCCAGGGATTACGCCGATGTGCGCCGCTTTGATGTAGAAGAACAATGGGCGTGACACTGGGTATTCGCCGGTTGAGATGGATTCGGTGGATGGCTCAACGCCAGCCATTGTCGCCACTTTCAACTTGTCTGTGTTGTTCTCGTAGAACGCCAGACCGAACACGCCGATCCCGTTTGAGTTTGCGTCGATACGCGCAAGTGTTTCTGTGTAGTCGCCGTCAATGTCTACGGAGCGACCGTCGCCGATAACAGCCAAGCAAGCATCTTCTGCTTCATCTTCGGACATGCCACCAGCGATCATTGCATCATGTGCACCAGTTTCTTCACAGCCAACTGCGATCACATTTTCTTCGAAAACTTCGCGTGTGCCATGCTTTGTGCCTGGGATGAAGGCCAGGATTTCTGCGTCTGGCAGATCAGCGTTGAAGTCGGACCACTTTGTGTGTGGGTTGTCGACAAGCTCACCATCAACCATGACTTTTGGAGCCAATGCGTTGAACAGGTCAGACTGTGTGAACGCCGTGTATTCTGGTCCGTCGATCTGGGACGCAAAGACAATTCCGTCATAACCGATGCGCACTTCGATGATGTCGGTGACACCAGCTTCGGCACATGCAACGATTTCTTTTTCGCGGATCGCGCGGGAAGCGTTAGCGATGTCGATTGTGTTTTCGCCCACACCTTCACAGAAACGCTTGAGGCCAGCGGATGAGCCGCCGGATTCAACAACTGGTGTTGGGAAGTCAAAGTTTTCGCCGAAGGCTTCTGCCACGATAGAAGCATATGGGAGGACCGTGGAAGAGCCAGCGACTTGAACGTTGTCACGTGCGGCAGCGGATGTTGCTGAAACAGCTGCGATCGCCAGGGAAGAGGCGGTCAGTTTCATGAAGGACATATAAATAACTCCTGTCTGTCATAATGGGCCTGCGTGCGAGCGACGTGGCCACTGACGGCCTTTTCGGGGCCGGTGACAAAGCTTTTGTGACGTTTATGTAAAAGTTTTATGACAGCCTATGTGACAGGCATCTGTTTTTCGAAAAATGTCGGTAAAACAATGGTAAATATGGTGCCTTCGCCCTCTACACTATCGATCTGTAAGCGCCCGCGGTGGCGGTTTACGATGTGTTTTACAATGGCAAGGCCCAAACCCGTCCCTCCGATCTCTCGCGACCGGTGAGAATCGACTCGGTAGAAGCGTTCGGTCAGACGTGCGAGGTGGTGTGGGGCGATGCCTGGTCCGTCATCCCGGACGATTAGGCGGAGCCCTTCCGCCCGCAAAGCAACTTCATGAGATGGTGTGGTAATGAAGATGAAGATATTCCCGTCTACATGACCGTATTTGACCGCGTTTTCGATCAGGTTGCTCACCACTTGTCGCAATTGGTTTTGGTCACCCTGAACCAAAGCACCGTCGCTCTGATCATCGACGTGGATCTGAACATTGGACTGGCCCAATACCGGCTCTAAGTTGGCAATTGTCGCGCTGACCACGGCTGATAGGTCCACCTTATCGGATGGGCGCACCCTGCCTTCGGCTTCAACCCTGCTGAGCGACAATAGATCGTCAACCAAACGCGTCATTCGACCGGCCTCACGTTCCATGATCGAAAGGAAACGATCTTGTGCGACTGGGTCGGATTTGGCTGCCCCACGAAGCGTTTCGATGAAGCCCGTTAGTGCGGTCAACGGTGTACGCAATTCGTGACTCACATTGGCTACGAAATCCCGCCTGAGTTGGCCGATGTCCTCATCGGCTGTTTTGTCTTTAAACGACAGAACAACGCCCAAAGGAGAATTCGCGATATGGACTTGAAACACCGTGTCGCGCCCAGCGTCTCGGCCAAGATACCGCGCATCGGCCGCCTCGCCGTTTCTCAAAACCTGTTCAACCTTATCGAGCAGGTAGGGCTGGCGCAGAGCAGTGATATAGTGCCGCCCTTTCATGTGCCCGCCGATCAATCGCTCCGCTGGTTCGTTCATCGCATGCACGGTTTGATCGCGACCGATCAAAATGATCGGTGTCGGTATCGTCTCCAAAAGTGCTGCTGTGGTGTCCGGCGTCATTATGTGACTGTCCTGTTCATCTGCCCTCGCGCTAACCAACAAAAGCAGGTTTCGCGTTTATGAAGCTTTTGTAACAGTTTGATGACGATATACTAAGCCGTTGCAGCTTTGATGGCTGTGCTGAACTCTTCGATCAAGAGGTCGATGTCTTCGACACCAACGGACACGCGGAAGAACCCCTCACTAATCCCAAGCTCTGCCCGCCCTTCTGTTGTCAGGCCACGATGGGATGACGAAGGCGGGTGGGACAGTGTTGTTCCGATGTCGCCCAGTGTCGGTGCAAAGGCGATGTTTGGAGCGGCTTTTGTCATTGCGTTCGCTGTTTCGCGGCCGCCGGTCAGTTCGAACGAGAGCATGTTACCGGGGCGATTTCCGAGCACCTGTTGAACGCGATTGTGGTCTGGGTGATCTGGCAATGATGGGTGCAGGACACGTTTGACGCCGTCCAAATCCTTCAAAGCCGTAGCCAATTTGGTCGCGTTCTCTTCCGCACGATCATAGCGCAGTTCAAATGAATGAAGTCCGCGTTCCGCAAGCCAGCAATCAAACGGGCTCGCTGTGAGGCCCCAGCTCGCGTTGGCATCATAGATCGCGGTTTGAAGTTCTGCGTCCTTTGCCACCGCATATCCAAGGGTGACATCAGAGTGACCTGCCAAAAGTTTGGTGACGGAGTGAACGACAATATCAGCACCATGTTCGAAAGGTTGATAGCCCCGCGGCGTGGTGAACGTATTGTCGACGACCAGCAGCGCACCAATCTCTTTTGCCAAAGCCGCAATTCCTACCATGTCCGCGACGCGAATTGTGGGGTTTGAAACAACCTCTACCAAGATCATTTTGGTGTTTGGCTGCACCGCCGCTTTCATCGCGGATACATCCGTCGGATCAGCGAAGGACGTTTCAACGCCAAATTTCGGCAGGTCTTGAGACATCAAACGGAGGGAGCGGCCATAGAGTTGGTTGCCGCCCAGAACGTGGTCGCCCGCTTTCAAGCAGGCCAGAAATACCGCGCCAATGGCCGACATGCCGGACCCCGTAATGATCCCACCTTCAACGCCTTCGAGCATGTCGATCTTTTGCGCTAGTACGACTGCATTCGGATGCCCTTCGCGTGCGTAGGTGTAGCCGGACTTCTGCTCATACTGCTGATCAAGCGTGTCGGGATCAGGGCTTGAATAGACCACGGAAGGTTGCAGCGGAGTGACGACCGGATGAGAAACGGACGTAGGCCAACCGGTACGGCGGACAATACTTTTACCAGATTTGCTCATCCCAGTTCCTTTAAGTCTTTTGCAAAGCGTTTGGCGTTCAGTTGATAGCCAATTGCAGAGGCCTTGAGGCCTTCGATCTGCTGTTCCGTCAACTCGCGCACGACTTTGCCGGGCATTCCCATGACCAAAGACCCATCAGGAATGGTCTTGCCCTCGGGGATAAGCGCCCCTGCCCCGATCAGACAATTCTTTCCAATAACCGCGCCGTTTAGCACAGTGGCGCCCATACCGATCAAGCTGTTATCGCCAATTGTGCAGCCATGCAGCATCGCCTTATGTCCAATCGTGCAACCCGCGCCGATCTGCAACGGGAAGCCCAAGTCCGTATGCAGCACGCAGTTCTCCTGCACGTTGCTTCCCGCGCCAACACGAATTTCTTCGTTGTCGCCACGCAAGGTGCTACCGAACCAAACAGAGGATTTTTCCTCCAGAACGACATTGCCCATCACATGCGCGCCGGGGGCGACCCATACTGATCCATCGATCTGTGGTGAGATATCTCCCAATTCGTAGATCATTCGAGCCCCTCGAATTCTTCTTTCAATTTTAAAACTCGACCCATCAAGTCTGGCTGTTGCTTCGCGCGGAGCCGCTCGGCCGAGATGATCGTTTTCAACCGCTCTTCGGTTTCGTTCAAATCATCGTTGATGAGTACGTAGTCGTAAACGTCCCAATGGCTGATCTCATCCCAACTTTTCTGCATCCGACGTTGGATCACGTCCGGCGCGTCCTGCCCTCGGCTCACAAGGCGACGATGAAGTTCGGAGATTGAGGGCGGCAGAATAAAGATCGACAGCACATGATCCCGAAGGGACGATTTGGCAATCTGCTGCGCGCCTTGCCAGTCAATATCGAAAAGTACGTCGCGCCCTTCGTTGATGGCTCTTTCGACGGGTGCCTTTGGAGACCCGTAGTAGTTCTCAAACACCTGCGCGTGTTCCAACATCTCGCCAGCATCAATCTGTCTTTGAAATTCATCGACAGAGACGAAATAGTAATGCTGACCATCCACTTCGCCGGCCCGTGGTGGACGTGTCGTAGCCGAGACCGAAAAGCTGAGCGTCGGATCCCATTCGCGCAAGCGACCAGCTAGAGTGGACTTGCCTGCTCCAGATGGGGAGCTGAGGATAATAAGTAGGCCGCGACGGTTCATTGTTATTCCACGTTTTGAATTTGTTCGCGCATCTGATCGATCACGGCCTTTAGATCAAGGCCGACCGATGTGAGGTCTTTGAACTGCGCCTTTGAACACAAGGTGTTTGCTTCGCGGTTAAATTCTTGGGCAAGAAAATCCAGTTTGCGACCCATCGGCTTTGGGTCAGCGATCATATCGCGCGCTGCTGAAATATGAGCCGTCAGCCGGTCGAGCTCTTCCGTCACATCTTGTTTGACGGCAATGACCGCCAGTTCTTGCTCTACACGCGTTGGATCGACCTCTTTGGCCTCTGCCATCACCCGATTGAACGCATCTTTGAGAGACGCTGCCTGATGGGATTTCCGTGCTTCGGCAGCTTGGATGGCCGAGGTGGTCAGGCTTTCTATTTCATCGACCTGAGACAGCAGCACATTCTGCAACGCGTCTCCCTCTGCAGAGCGCATCGCAACAAAATCCTTCATCAGCTCCGGTAGATCGGCCTTCAGCGCGTCGACAAGCGTCGAGTCGTCCTCTTCCGATTTGTTCTGAACAACCACACCGCGTTGGCTCAGCACGTCAGCTGCAGTTGGTTGACCGAGCGTCACGCCCAAACTAAAGGCGCGATCCTGAACTTGTTCGAGCGCTTGCAAAACGCGATCTAGCTGGGCCTCGTCGACAGCCAAAGCGCTTCCCGTGTCATCTCTGGTCAGCCTCAGTGAGACGGTTATGTTCCCACGCGTTAGGTTTTCTTTGATCGACGCGCGGACAGCTTGCTCCAGCCCGTCCAAACCGTCGGGCAGTCGAAGTCTCACGTCCAGACCGCGGGCATTAACCCCACGCATTTCCCAAATCCAACTCGCACCATCCAAGGTTCCGGTTCGGCTTGCGTAGGCAGTCATGGATTGGATCATGGTCGGTCCTTAGTGGGTTTGGCTGATTTGGACCTACGTGAAAACACGCGCGGGGGGCAAGGGGGAGAACTCGATTTGGCCAAGGATTTGGCCAGCGGCATTAACCTATTAACAGTTTCCTAAGTGATTTCCCGATGATTTTCGGGGAATATGTAACGCATGTTAATGAGTTAGAGTGAGCAATCACGATGTTAAAAGACCTTGTCACAGAAACGGACGAGCAAACGCACCTCGGGCCAGAGGCACGTTTCATTTTGGACGAGATCGAAGCCAACTGGCGCAAGACCGGTAGCATTCGTTCGGGGAATGAAGATCAACTTAACAAAGCCATGGGGCTGAGTTTGTCGCGTAACGAGGTTTTCTTAATCCAGTACCGTGGACCAGGCGATGGTGAAGTCTTGTTTGCTGACAAAGGGCTTCAAGAGCATTTTTGCTCTGATGCGCCAAAGCTTATGGTTGCCGACCTTTTCGAAGATCAGACACGTGAGACCGCTCTGGAATTAATGGATGCGTCCTTTGCGCTGCCCGCGATTGTAAACTTGCCTCTCACGGCACAACGCGGCGCCTTTCGAAAACCGTTGCGAGCAGAGCTACTGCTTCTACCGATTTTCGACGGGCCCAATCGTACAAAGTTCCTCATCGCAGCACTCGTAACCGATGGCCGCGGTATGCCAAGTAAAAGCCGTTTCGAGCTGTCAAAAGATGTCAGTTTTCGGTGTGAAGCATTACAAGGCGCCTTGCCCGACCGCCGAACATCAAAAGGACCGCAATTGGTCGTAGACAATACTGCCGCATAAGAAAGGCCCGCGAAAAGGCCGGCCTTCCTCATCTGCTTTCTAAGTTAGCTCGCCTTAGCGTGGTCCAACTTGGCGCGACGTGCAGAGAGTTCTTCCGACACCAAGAATGCCAACTCAAGCGACTGGCTCGCGTTCAGACGTGGATCACAAGCTGTGTGATAGCGATCTGACAAATCCTCATCCGTCACCGCGCGCACACCACCGGTGCATTCGGTCACGTCTTTGCCTGTCATCTCAAAATGTACGCCGCCTGGGATCGTTCCTTCGGCATTGTGGACATCGAAGAACTCTTTCACTTCACGCAGCACGCTGTCGAACGGGCGTGTTTTGTAGCCAGTCGTCGACTTGATGGTGTTGCCATGCATCGCATCGCAAGTCCAAACGACGTTGGCGCCCTCTTCTTCCACTGCTTTGATCAAACGCGGCAGGTGTTCACCAACAGACCCAGCACCGAAGCGCGCAATCAAAGTCAGACGGCCCGGTTCATTCTCCGGATTGAGAGAACTCATTAGGGATTTCAGATGACCTGATGTCATGCTTGGGCCGCACTTCAATCCAATCGGGTTCTGGACGCCTTTGCAGAACTCCACATGTGCGCCGTCAGGTTGACGTGTTCTGTCACCGATCCAGATCATGTGACCGGACCCCGCAAGCCATTTGCCCGTCGTCGAGTCGATCCGAGCCAAAGCTTCTTCGTACTCAAGCAACAGCGCTTCGTGGCTTGTGTAGAATTCGACGGTCTTCAGATCATGCAGTGTTTCGCTGCTCAAACCAGCTGCTTCCATAAAGTCGAGCGTGTCAGAAATACGCTCTGCGATGTGGCGGTACTTTTCTGCTTCCGGTGCACCGGTGAAACCAAGTGTCCAAGAATGAACCTGGCGCACATCAGCGTAACCGCCCGTGGAGAAAGCTCGAAGCAAGTTCAGGGTCGCTGCAGCCTGCATGTAAGCTTGCAGCATACGGTCTGGATCCGGAATACGGCTTTCAGCGTTGAAGTCGAAACCATTGATGATGTCACCGCGGTAGCTCGGCAGTTCCACATCACCTTGCGTTTCCGTCGGCGCCGAACGCGGCTTGGCCATTTGGCCCGCCATACGACCAACCTTCACCACAGGCACCTTGGCACCGTAGGTCAGCACCATAGCCATTTGCAGCATCACTTTGAACGTGTCGCGAATGCCGTCTGCGGAAAATTCTGCAAAGCTCTCAGCACAGTCGCCGCCTTGCAAAAGGAAAGCTTCACCACGGCTCACCGCGCCAAGGTGATCTTTCAAGCGACGGGCCTCGCCCGCGAAAACCAAAGGTGGATAAGAGGCAAGACGCGCTTCAACAGCGCTCAGTGCCGCCGCATCCGTATACTCTGGCATCTGGATCCTGGGCTTGTTGCGCCAGTCAGATTTTTGCCAATCAGTCATCGTCTTGCTCCATAATAAAAGAAATGGCCCGCGTTAGCGTTACCAACACCCCCTATAGCGACCTTATGAATAAGGGCCAATGCCAATTGGCAAAGTTTTGTGGTAACTAAATTGATACGACGCTCGAATCCTCTTGAACGAGTTGAAAAAAAGATGTTGTGCTCGGCCAACTCACCTACGGCAGGAAGACGCCAATGAATACGACGGTTCCAACCATTGATGTCGAACATATCGGCAAGCCACGGCGGTTCGTTTTCGTATTGTTGAAGAACTTCACAATGCTGAGTTTTGCGTCTGCGATCGAAGCTCTACGGATCGCAAACCGTACCTCTGGCAAAGAACTCTACGTATGGACAAAGATTGGCGAAGGCGGAGAAAGCATCGCTTGTTCTAACGGTTGTGAGTTTCAGTTGGACGGGGATCTGATCGAAACCGAGCGTGATGACACCATAATGTTGTGCGGTGGAATTGATATTCAGGACGCAACAACCAAAAAGCTGTTGAATTGGGTCAGACGAGAGGCTCGCAAAGGTGCAACCATTGCTGGGCTTTGCACGGCTGGATATTCCATGGCTCGAGCCGGACTTTTGGACGGAAAAAAAGCAACCATCCATTGGGAAAACCAAGACAGCTTTACTGAGGAGTTTGACGAGGTCGAACTGACCAAGTCGGTGTTTGTTATCGATGGAAACCGAATGACGACAGCGGGCGGCACAGCTTCAATTGACATGATGCTAAAGCTGATTGCGGATGATCACGGTGAAGAACTCGGCAATGCAGTCGCGGATCAGCTGATTTATTCTTCGATCCGAACTGACCAAGATACCCAAAGACTCTCGATCCCAACCCGTATCGGCGTTCGGCATCCAAAGTTGAGCCAAGTCATCCAGATGATGGAACAGAACATCGAAGAGCCGATCAGCCCCTCCATCTTGGCTAAAGAGGTTGGCATGTCGACCAGGCAGTTGGAGCGGCTCTTCCGGCGTTATCTGTCACGCAGTCCTAAGCGGTATTACATGGAATTGCGACTGCAAAAGGCACGCAATCTGCTCATGCAAACGGATATGACAGTCATAAACGTGGCTCTGGCCTGCGGGTTCGCATCACCATCGCATTTTTCGAAGTGCTATCGGTCTCACTACAATACGACCCCATATCGCGAGCGCGGAACGATGGCTACACGGCTGTCTGTCTAGCAAGTCAACTTCATAGAATTCTGCAAAGCTGCAGTTAAAAGGGCTAAATTTCCGAATGTTAGCGCCTTTCAACAGTGCAATTCGTCTTTCCTTTTCTGTATCCCCTGCTAATCTGCCCGTCAGGATAACGAATGTATCCAGTAGGGAGAAAACTATGAAAAAATTGATGATGGCCTCCGCGGCCACAGCTTTGATGGCATCTGGCGCGTTTGCTGATGGCCATTCAGAAATCAAGATGGGTGTTATTCTTGGCTTCACAGGGCCAATTGAATCACTGACACCACCGATGGCAGATGGTGCTGAATTGGCGATGAAGGAAGTCACCGACTCTGGCCTGCTTCTCGGCGGTTCATCCGTCACATCCGTTCGTGCTGACTCGACCTGTATCGATGCCGGTGCAGCAACAGCAGCTGCTGAGCGTTTGGTGTCTGCTGATGGTGTCAAAGGCATCATGGGCGCCGACTGCTCTGGTGTAACGGGCGCGATCCTGTCCAACGTTGCTTTGGCAAACGGCATGGTGATGATTTCACCGTCCGCGACATCTCCGGCTCTGTCTTCACCTGATGACAACGGCCTGTTCTTCCGCACAGCCCCATCTGACGCACGTCAGGGTGTCGTGATGACAGAAGTGCTGATGGAAGAAGGCATCATGGAAGTTGCCGTGACATACACCAACAACGACTATGGTAAAGGTCTTGCAGACAGCTTCCAGGCAGCTTTCGAAGCGGCTGGTGGCACGGTGACAATTTCTGCAGCTCACGAAGACGGCAAAGCAGACTACTCTGCTGAAGTTGGCGCATTGGCCGCTGCTGGTGGTGAGCGTTTGGTTGTTGCTGGCTACGTTGACCAAGGTGGTGCTGGTATCGTGCGCTCCGCACTCGACACAGGCGCATTCGACACCTTCCACTTCCCTGATGGCATGATAGGCGCTTCTTTGTCTGAGCAGTTCGGCGATGAAATCGAAGGATCAACAGGCCAAGTTCCTGGTACGGACAGCCCGGGTGTTGCAGCTTTTGCCGAATTGGTTGGCGATGCGTTTGATGCGACATCCCCGTTCACCCCTGAAAGCTATGACGCAGCGGCTTTGATAATGCTTGCCATGCAAGCTGCAGGTTCCGCTGAGCCAGCAGACTATGTCAGCAAAATCGAAATGGTTGCGAATGCACCAGGTGAGCAGATCTTCCCTGGCGAATTGGCAAAAGCGCTTCAAATTCTCGCCGACGGTGGCGACATCGACTATGTCGGTGCATCCGCAGTTGAGCTGGTGAACGGCGGTGAATCTGCCGGCAACTATCGCCAGATCGTGATCGAAGGTGGTGAAATTTCCACAGTGAAATTCCGCTAAGATTGGATAAATTCGAGGCGGCGCAGGGCGACTTGCGCCGCTTCTTTCAAATAAGACGCAGAAGAATGCGCTTCGGGGGATATCTATGATCGTTGTCGAAAACCTCGTGAAGACCTTTGGTGGTTTTCGCGCCGTGGACGGTGCAAGCCTATCGATTGAGGAAGGAACGATCACAGGGTTGATCGGCCCGAACGGTGCCGGAAAAACCACTCTTTTCAATGTGATCGCGGGCGTTCTTTCACCAACTGAAGGTCGCGTGACCATGCAGGGTGAAGATATTACCGGCCTTCCACCGCATACATTGTTCGACAAAGGCCTGCTTCGGACGTTCCAGATCGCGCATGAATTTTCGTCAATGACGGTTAGAGAAAATCTAATGATGGTTCCCGGCGGCCAATCTGGAGAGGCGCTTTGGAATGCGTGGTTCGGACGCAAGCGTATCGCGGATGAGGAACGCGCCCTGCTTGCGAAGGCGGATGAAGTGCTCGAGTTCCTGACCATCGACCATTTGAAAGATGAAAAGGCGGGTAACCTATCAGGTGGCCAGAAGAAGTTGTTAGAACTAGGTCGCACCATGATGGTCGACGCAAAGATCGTTTTTTTGGATGAGGTCGGCGCTGGCGTGAACCGTACCCTTTTGAACACCATTGGCGATGCGATCCTCAGGCTCAATAAAGAGCGTGGCTACACTTTCGTTGTTATCGAACACGATATGGATTTCATCGGACGGCTCTGCGACCCCGTGATCTGTATGGCAGAAGGCAAAGTTCTCGCTGAGGGTACACTCGAAGAAATCAAAGCTAACGAACAGGTAATCGAGGCCTACCTCGGGACCGGCCTCAAGAATAAAGATCAGGTTGCAACCGCCTGATAAGTCAGGGTTTAGAGAGAAAAGATAATGAGCGAACCCTTCCTAATCGGCGATACTATGACGGGCGGCTACGGCAAAGGTCCAGATATTCTGCATGACTGTACGATTGCGGTGAACCCGGGTGAGATCGCCGTTATCGTCGGGCCAAATGGCGCAGGTAAATCCACAGCGATGAAAGCTGTCTTCGGAATGCTAGAAGTTCGAACTGGCTCAGTACGATTGGACGGCGAAGACATTACAAGCCTTTCCCCGCAAGATCGCGTGATCAAGGGCATGGGGTTTGTACCTCAGGTCCGAAATATCTTCACGTCGCTAACCGTCGAAGAAAACCTAGAGATGGGTGCCTTCATTCGGAAAGACGATTTCAAAGACACCATGGCTCAGGTTTATGATCTGTTTCCGATCCTGAAAGAGAAACGCCTTCAAGCCGCAGGTGAATTGTCGGGGGGTCAAAGGCAGCAGGTCGCAGTGGGGCGTGCTTTGATGACGCAGCCAAAGGTTCTGATGCTGGATGAACCGACAGCAGGTGTGTCTCCCATCGTGATGGACGAGCTTTTCGACCGCATCATTGAGGTGGCGCGCACAGGCATTCCTATTTTGATGGTTGAACAGAATGCTCGCCAAGCCCTTGAAATCGCTGACAAAGGCTACGTTTTGGTTCAAGGCCGCAATGCGCATACAGGAACAGGCAAAGAGCTTCTGGCCGACGAAGAAGTCAGACGGAGCTTCTTGGGCGGATGATCTCTATCGCACCGACATATGCCTCTGTTCCGGCGGCGGTTCTGGCGACGACATTTGCCGGGCCCGCTTTTGGGGATAGCTTGCTTTGCACTCTTCAATGCCAAACGGGATCAGAGTGTTCAGACGAAACCGTTGAACTGGCATTTGACATCGACCGCAATCAATTCGTCTCGGCTGTCGATCCAAACGAACCGCCCTATCGGAAGGTGACGACTGTGAAGATGGGCCAAGAGACATTCGAGGCAGAACCCTTTCTTGTCAAAGACACGCGCGGGTTTTGGGCCGAAAACTTGAATGCGATCTTTGTCGTAAACGCCGACGGGAGCGCAACCTTCTCAAATTCTACGACTGGGCAAACCTTGACCGGACTGTGTGAGGACCAACAGTGACTGACTTCTTAAACGCCCTCGTGGCTCTCACCAACTTTGTGATCGTGCCGGGTATGGCTTACGGCGCTCAGCTCGCCCTTGGAGCTCTTGGCGTCACGCTGATCTACGGCATTTTACGCTTCTCGAACTTTGCCCACGGCGACACCATGGCGTTTGGTGCGATGGCGACGATCTTCATCACTTGGACTTTTCAAGCTTGGGGCATCTCTTTCGGACCGCTTCCAACCGCCATACTCGCCCTGCCCTTCGCTATCATGATCACGGCCTTAGTACTGCTTGGAACCGACCGCGTTGTTTATCGGTTCTATCGACGACAAAAGTCCGACCCCGTGATTTTGGTGATCGTCTCGATGGGTGTGATGTTCATTATGAACGGCATTGTTCGCTTTATGATTGGCGTGGGCGACATTCGATTTTCAGACGGTGAACGCTTCATCATCTCAGCTCGCGACTTCAAGGCAGCGACCGGTTTGAAAGAGGGTTTGGCGATCAAAACCACGCAAGGGATCACGATCGTCACCGCGATCATTGTTGTCGCGATACTGTTCTGGTTCTTGAACAAAACCCGCACCGGCAAATCCATGCGAGCCTTTTCCGATAACGAAGATCTCGCCTTGCTTTCAGGGATCAACCCAGAGCGCGTTGTGATGGTCACGTGGATCATCGTTGGGGCTCTGGCGACGGTTGCGGGTACTCTTTATGGCTTGGACAAGTCCTTTAAGCCTTTTGTCTACCTACAACTCCTCCTGCCGATCTTTGCGGCTGCCATTGTCGGTGGCCTTGGAAACCCATTAGGAGCGATCGTCGGCGGTTTCATCATCGCCTTTGCCGAAGTCACGATCACCTATCCGCTGAAAAAAGTGTTGGGTTATCTGTTACCAGAGAGTCTTGAGCCGGATGGGCTCGTGCAACTTCTCTCGACGGATTACAAGTTCGCAGTCAGCTTCGTCATCCTTCTTATCGTATTGCTGGTCAAACCCACCGGTATCTTCAAAGGACAATCCGTATGACCGAGTCTCTGCGCACTCCGCTCCTTTTCGCCCTCGTCGCCGTCTTGATCATTGGCACCGGTATTTTCCAAGACTGGAACGTTGCCCTGCTGCTTTTGAATTACGGTTTGATCAGCGCCATCATGGCGCTGGGTGTGAATCTGCAATGGGGCTTTGCTGGCCTCTTTAACGTGGGTGTCATGGGGTTTGTAGCCTTGGGTGGCCTTGCAGCCGTTCTGATATCCATGCCGCCAGTGACAGAAGCCTGGGCCGAAGGTGGTGCACGTACCATCGGCGGTCTGTTGATCGGCGCTGGCGCAATCGTTGCAACCATCTTTGCGCAACGAAAGTTCCAAGGACGGCTTAAGCTATGGGGAACCATCGCTGTGGCGCTTATCGGGTTCTTCCTGTTCCGCGCTGTATTTGACGGCGGTGTCGCCGCAGTCGAGGCCGTGAACCCAGCTGGTACAGGCTACCTTGGCGGGCTTAACTTCGGTGGGGAGAACTACAAAGAATGGGGCTTTATGGCTCTTGTTGCGTGGCCTGTAGGAGGTTTGATTGCTGCTGGTGCGGCCTGGGTGATCGGCAAAGTCGCCCTTGGCCTGCGCTCTGACTACCTTGCCATCGCAACGCTGGGTATCGCCGAAATCATCATTGCGATCATGAAGCATGAAGACTGGCTTGCCCGAGGTGTGAAGAACGTGAACGGCCTTCCGAGGCCGGTGCCCTACGAGCTTGAATTGCAAGAAAGTGCCACCTTTGTAGAACGCGCGAATGCGCTTGGGTTTGATGCGGTTTACGCTTCAAACCTGTTCACCAAACTGCTCTATACCGGCTACTTCGCAGTTGTTCTATTGATCCTGCTGTGGCTGGCTCAAAAAGCCCTCAATTCCCCTTGGGGCCGCATGATGCGTGCGATCCGCGACAATGAAGTCGCGGCCGAAGCCATGGGCAAGGATGTCACCGCGCGCCATCTGCAGATCTTCGTCCTAGGCTCTGCGATCTGCGGCGTTGCTGGTGCTATGATGACGACGCTGGATGGGCAATTGACACCCGGCACCTATCAACCGCTTCGCTTTACGTTCTTGATTTGGGTCATGGTGATTGTCGGTGGTTCTGGCAATAACTTCGGGGCCATTTTGGGCGGCTTCCTGATTTGGTGGCTGTGGGTTCAAGTGGAACCGATGGGACTGGCGCTGATGAATTTCATCACAGCCGGAATGCCTGAAGGTAGCGCCTTGAAAGAGCACCTGCTCGATTCAGCAGCCCATATGCGGTTGTTTACGATGGGTGTTATCCTGCTTCTTGTTCTTAGGTTTAGCCCGCGCGGTTTGATCCCAGAACGTTGATGCCTTCGCGTCTTTGGCAGCCGTTTACCAAGCGTTTCGCTGCCAAACACCGATTTAACAGTGGCGTAGCTTCACCTGCTTTTATAGAACCCCGAGGTAATCATTTCTGGGTTTTCATACCGTGATCGCGTTTCTGTTTCGGTGGCTTCTACGCCTCGCATCTTTGTTGGTCTTTTTAGCTGTTGGGGCGTTCGCTCTGACCTACTATTTCGCTGCGCGGTCCCTTCCCGACTATGATGCGACCTATACCGTAACAGGTATCGACGCACCGATTGAGATCGTTAGAGACAACGCCAATGTTCCTCACATATTTGGGCAATCGAACAATGACATCTTCTTCGCCCTAGGATACGCCCACGCCCAAGATCGCATGTGGCAGATGACGATGCTGCGTCGGACCATCCAAGGCCGTTTGTCCGAACTCTTTGGCGAACGCACATTGCCCATAGATCGGTTCATGCGCCGACTGAACCTCTACAATCACGCAATTCGATCTGTTGACGCGCAAGACGAAGAAACAACCTTGGCGTTGCGCGCCTATTCAGATGGTGTGAACGCCTGGTTTGCTGAAGTGAACAAAGGCGCCAGAGGACGCGGCGCGCCAGAGATGTGGCTGTTCAACCATGCCATTGCCCCGTGGGAGCCGGCAGACAGCCTTGCGGTCATGAAACTGATGGCCGTTCAATTATCGGGCCACGCCTCCTACGAGGTGCTGCGGGCACGGGTTTCCTTGGTGACGGATGAAGACCGGTTGCGAGACATCCTACCCGACGACCCTACTCAAGCCATTGCCGAACTGCCCGAATATGCAAGCCTGATGAATGACCTCAGTGGGTTTGGATTTGCTGCGGCGCCGGTATCAGACCCGCTTTCTCCAATAAGACCGAGAAACCTCGCAGGCGCATCCAATGCTTGGGCTGCGGGTATCTCGCGCTCTGCGACCGGATCGACCCTGCTTGCCAACGATCCGCACATGCAGCTTACGGCGCCAACCTTGTGGTATCTGGCCAGGCTGGAACTTGAGCGCGGTGGCGTGATTGGCGGCACAATCCCTGGGATGCCCATTGTCCTTGTCGGGCGCAATGTCGATCTCGGCTGGGGTCTGACGTCGAGCTATCTCGACGACCAAGACCTCTACATTGAGGAGGTAAATCCCGACAATCCCAATCAATATCGCACGCCGGATGGCTGGGCAGATTTTGAGGCGCGTGACAGCATCATCAATGTCAAAGATGGGATCGCTGAAACACTCAAACTACGCTGGACGACAAACGGCCCTGTCCTATCTCCAGATCAACTCCAAGTCGGTGCGGTCACTCCAGCAGGCCATGTTACGAGCCTTGCGTGGACGGCGTTTTCCGACCAAGACACTTCGATGAGCGCTGCCATTTCTATGATGCAGGCCAGCTCTGTGACCGATGCGGTGGAGGCGACACGTGGGATCGTGGCGCCGTCTCAAAACATCACTCTGGCGGATCGCAACAATGTCGCCATGGTTGTTGCAGGCGCCAACCCAAACAGAAGCGCCGAACACCAATCGCAAGGTCGAATCCCAACATTTGGCTACCTGGCCGAAAATCGGTGGGACGGCTTCATGCCAACAGATGAAAACCCATCATTTCTAAATCCCAATACCGGCCTCATCGGCAACACCAACAACAAGACCATTGAACAGCCTTTCCCGGACCACATCAGCTTCCGCTGGGGCGACACGCAGCGTGTCCAGCGTTGGGAACGTCTAATGCAGACGCGTGAAGTTCATACGCGTGACAGCTTTATCGAAGCACAACTCGATTCTGTGAGCTTTACAGCCCGCTCCTTGCTTCCGCTTGTTGGCGCGGATCTGTGGTTTACAAGCGATGCTGCGCCCGAAGGGACGATCGAGCGTCGGCGTCAGGAAGCATTGCAGCTTTTGGCCGATTGGAACGGAGAGATGAATGAACACCTTCCCGAACCGCTCATCTATGCGGCGTGGATGCGAGAGCTTCAGGACAGGTTGATCCGCGATGATCTTGGAATGCTCGCGCAGGAATTCAAACATGTAGATCCTGTTTTCATCGAGCGGGTTTTCCGCGATACCGATGGCGCATCTGCGTGGTGCGATGTGATACAATCGGCACCAGTCGAGACATGCACGGATATTGCACGGCAATCGTTGGAAGATGCCTTGATCTGGCTGGACGAGAATTACGGATCGACCGTTGCAACGCTTCGCTGGGGTGACGCACATGAAGCAACGCATGATCATCCTGTTTTGGGAACTGCGCCTCTTCTGAATTGGTTTGTGAATATTCGGCAGTCGACGAGTGGAGGTGATAATACGCTCCAGCGCGGGCGAACATCGGGCCTCGACCCCTACCCGTTTCACAATGTTCACGCGGCTGGTTATCGCGGTGTCTATGACTTTGCCGATCCAGATAGCTCGGTATTTATTTCCGCCACGGGGCAGTCGGGTCATCCGCTGTCGAGGTATTACGATAATCTTGGTGAACTATGGCGACGCGGGGAATACATACCTATGTCGCTTGATCCAGCATTGGCCCGCGGTGCGGCACTTGGCGTGACGACGCTTATTCCGGAAGAATAGCTCTTTAGGGCATTTTAAGACCTACCCGTTAGTTAGGTCGAATGTCCAAAGCCTTATCGCCTTCAAACCGTTCCTTTTTTCAACGGGAATCGCTCGTCGATTTCCTTCTGTTATTCGTGTTGGCAAATGTCGTGTTTGGTTTCTTGGATATGGTCTTCGGGCCATTTCAGGGCATGAACCCTGTGGTGCGCGTAGCCGTTCTTATAGCGGTTTCAATTGGGTTATGTAGGCTCGGGGCTACGCGTTTTCGGTCCGCTAACTCTTCGATCTCGGTAGATGAAATCAATATCGAAGGATGGAACGACCTAACTTTGGAAAAGCAGTCTTTCTATGCTCAACTGGAACGCCCATTGAGGCGACAGGGAAACGGATATCTCATGATTATCCAAGCCAATGACATCAGTTCCATCGATGGTAGATACGGAAAACACGTCGGGGACTATTTCCTGTCATCCTTAGCGAAACGCCTAGGGCCGACTGTAACAGAAGGCGACAAAATTGGCAGAATGGACAGAATTCTTTTTGGAGTTTTCTTGTCCGACAGAACGCAAAGCGAAGTCGAATTGATTGCAAAACGTATGTGTGGCAGTACCCTTATTCCTTTGGCGGACAGTGCCGATCGCGCCCGTCTTTCTGCCTTTGTGGGTTACACTGAAGTTCAATCTGGCGAACACGTTTTGGATGCAATGGCCCGCGCGCACCAAGCGCTCGCGGTTGCGCAACGTCCCGAAAGTGGTCGAATGGCAAGCGCTGCAGGTCGCAAGATTGAGGCTGCTGGTTAGCTCAATTTATGAAATCTAGCTTTTTGCGTTTCTGTCCAAAGCACTGACAGTTCAAAACCGTCTTCTGTTTGGTTTTCTTTTTCAACCACCCCGGCATCAAAGAGCCACGCTCGCCTTTTCCCCTCTGAAAACGGCAGAGAGAGTGTTTCTTCTGTGCGGGGGTCTTTCACGGTCTCCGCGATGACCTGCAACAGGTCATCAACCCCTTCACCAGTTAGGGCGGAAACAGCAAACAAATCCTGACGCCTTTGGGCCTGAGTTACCGCAGATTGACGGTCATCCTCGTTCAACTGGTCTAATTTGTTCCACACCTCGAGCTTTGGTGCATCTTCACTGATCCCAAGTCCTTGGAGGATGGTTTCGACATCCTGCGCCTGTTCTTCTGTATGTGGGTGAGAGATATCTCTGACATGCACGATTAAGTCGGCATCCAACACCTCTTCCAACGTCGCGCGGAACGCCGCAACCAGTTCAGTCGGCAGATCAGAGATGAATCCAACCGTGTCAGACAAAATAACCTCATCACCGGCAGGGAGTTCGATCCTGCGCATCGTCGGATCAAGTGTCGCAAAGAGCATATCTTTTGCAAAAACTTCGGAGCCAGTGACCCTATTGAACAAGGTCGATTTCCCGGCGTTTGTATAGCCAACCAAGGCAACAATCGGGAACGGCACCTTCGCCCGCGCAGACCGATGCAACTCTCGCGTTTTAACAACCTTGGCCAATTGCTTACGAAGCCGACCGAGTTGTTCATCAATCGCACGCCTGTCCGCTTCGATCTGTGTCTCTCCCGGGCCGCCCACGAAGCCCAGACCACCACGCTGACGTTCCAAGTGTGTCCAAGCGCGGACCAGTCGAGTTCGCTGATAACTCAGCGCCGCCATCTCAACCTGCAGCACCCCTTCAGCCGTCCGCGCACGATCCCCAAAGATCTCAAGGATCAGCCCCGTACGGTCCAAGAGCTTAACTTTCCAAGCCTTTTCGAGGTTTCGCTGCTGAACGGGTGTGACCGGACCATCAACCAAGACCAGCTCGATCTCATGGGCTTTGAAGACAGCGGCCAATTCCTCAATCTTCCCAGAGCCAAACAGCATCCCGGGATGCACTTTTGGCAAGCGCACCACATCAGACCCGAACACTTCGAGGTCAGGCAGAGCCACCGCAAGCGAAACAGCCTCCTCTAATCCGGAAGAAGCATCGCGACGCGCGCTATCTATTTTGATGTCAGGGTGCAGCACCCAAGCCCGCGTGACGGGCTTGTCGTGTTCAAGCAAACCTATTCTTCACCTTCATAAAGGCTAATTGGCTGCGCAGGCATGATCGTTGAAATCGCAGATTTGTAGACCAATTGCGATTGACCATCACGGCGCAAAAGAACGCAGAAACTATCAAACCAAGTGATGACGCCTTGCAGCTTTACACCGTTGACCAAAAAGATGGTCACTGGAACTTTGGTTTTGCGAACGTGATTGAGAAAAGCATCTTGAAGGTTTGCTTTGTCGGACGCCATTGCGATCCCTTTCTTTTTCTTTTTGTGGCCAACGCCGGGCCAATTCCCAATGGGCTTAGTATGTCGCGGGAAACGCGAAGTTAAAACCCCAAAACAGCACGCTGCTATTTCCGCCAGAAATCCGGGTTGAACAAGGCAATCAATGCAAGGGTTTCGAGCCGCCCAAGCACCATGGCCGCACCCAAGATCGCTCGAGCAGCGACTGGAAGACCTGCGTAGTCAATCGGAGACTCGGCCGCAATCGTCGCTAGTGGACCCGTCGTAGACAACGCTGCCACCGCAAGGACCATGCCGCGCTCAAATTGGATACCTGCTAAAGACAACAGCAACATCACCGTCGCGATACTGATCGCAAACAGCATAAAGAATATCCAAGAGATATAGGCACCCTGCCGTCTGATCCTTCGGGCATCTTTGCCACCGCCTCCGACAGAAGAAGGGTGAAGCAGCCTATCCATTTCACGTTCAGAATGGCGAAAGAGCGCATAGACTCTGAGGAGTTTGACACCACCAGCAGTGGTAGCAACACCGCCCCCAATCAAGGCTAGACCCATCAACAAAAGTCCTGGAGTCTGTAGTCCAGACCAATCAGTCGCGGCATCCCAGTATTTCGACTCAAATCCAGTCGTCGTCAAAAATGAAACAACGGTAAAAAATGATCCCCACAAAGCCCGCGCAGCATCGGCGATGTCAGATGATGCCTCATCAATCGACCCCACAAAGTGTCTTACGAACAAGAGAGTTGTTGCCAAGAATATGAGGATGCCTGCGACGACTACCTCAGGGTCTTTCCAAAGAGGATTTTCTGTCTCTCCCACAAATCCGCGCGAAAACGTCAGCCTTGAGATCGCAAAGACGAAAAATACCACGATGGCGACTTCGCCCCAGAACCCAGCCGAAGAGAAATAGGTTCCGCCAATTGGGGAGATGCCTGATGTGGAAATCGTTGACATGGCATGGATCACCGCGACGCTGGGCGTTTCGCCAAGAACAATCAAAATCACCCAAAGAACCACTGTCAGTCCAAAATAAATCGGCGCAAAATCTACTGCATACCGGTTCAAACGTTCAGAAGAGTCGGCGACCTTCCCGATTTGTGCGATGGATGTTTGATTTTGCTGACCGTATCCGCCAAGTGAACGAACCTCAAAACCGCCAAGATTCATTGGTGCAAACAAAGCAATCGCGACCACCCAAACTAAAAAACCACCAACCCAACCGACTGCCGCGCGCCACAGGTGCAGAGTGGAAGAAATCAGTCCGGGAGTATCAAAAAGCGTTGCCCCGGTTGTGGTAAAGCTGCTGACCATCTCGAACCACGCATCCGCGTAGCTCGTGTTGGATGTAGCTTCGGCAAAGGGAACCGCGAACATCAAAGGGAGGACGGTGAAAGCGGCCACGAGCGTGAGCAACTGACTGCGCGCTAAGTTTGGAGGTTCGTAACCTGCTGTGGCGAGCCCGACGAGCAAGGTCAGTGTTCCGAACAGAATGGTTCCATAGAAAAAGACCCGCATCCCGACAAAGTCGCTCGTTGCCCAGCCGTATATCGCAGGGATCATCATAATGAGGGACCCAAGCCCCATTAATACAACGAAGAACGGCAATTTCTTGAGCGCCGAAGCCATTAGAAAAAGTCGATCGTCACTTGGAGCAATCGTTCAACTTCGGACACGTCTTCTGACAAACAGAAAAGCGCAATGACATCGCCCTCATTGATGCGCGTATCCCCTTTGGGTTTTTGCATCTCGCCGTTCTGCATGATGCCGCCGACAATTGTGCCTTCGGGGAAATCAATATCTTTGATGCGCTGGCCGGAGATTGGCGACGTCCCCAAGACCTGCGCCTCGATAACTTCGGCTTCGGCGTCTCCAATCGAATAAACGCCGCGCACTCGACCATGGCGGATGTGTTGAAGGATCGAACTCACCGTCGTTGCGCGCGGGTTGATGTAAGCGTCGATGGAGAGCGGGCCCATAAGCGGCACAAGTGTTGGGTCGTTGATCAAACAAATCGCCATCGGATTGCCGATCTCCTTCGACCGCACGCTGGCGAGCAAGTTGGTTTTGTCGTCGTCCGTCACCGCCAAAACAGCGTCGGCGTTTTCAATTCCAGCCTCTTCAAGGATACCGGAGGACAACCCGTCGCCATGCAGAACAATGGTGCGCTCCAGATTATCGGCGGCATGTTCGGCGATGTCGCGATCAAGCTCAACCATCTTCACCCGAACGCGCTCAGTGCGTGCTTCCAAGGCCCGCGCAACGCCAAGGCCAACATTGCCGCCTCCGATAATCACAATGCGTTCCTGTTTGGACTGTGTCTTGCCGAATATCTCGAGCGTGCGGGTCATGTCCTTCGTATCGACGAATAGATAAACCTCGTCTTCCGGGAACAGTTGATCGCCCGCCATAGGAACGAAAAGCGCCCCTTCTCTGCGGATGCCCACCACAATTGCTTTCAACGTTGAGAACAGGTCCGTCAGCTGCCGCAATGGCGTGTTGATAACCGGACAGTCCTCTTCGATGGTTATGCCTAAGAGCTGCGCTTTACCCTCGAGAAAGCTCTCCGTGTCAAACGCAGCAGGCGCCGCGAGGCGTTGAAGCGCGGCTTCGGCGACTTCCTTTTCCGGGCTGATCACCACATCGATCGGAAGATGGTCACGGCGATAAAGGTCCGAATAAATCGCGTCGAGATAGCTTTGCGATCTTAGACGCGCGATTTTGCGTTGAATGGCGAAGACCGAATGAGCCACCTGACAGGTCACCATATTGACCTCATCCGAATGGGTCGCAGCGATGATCATGTCGGCGTCTTCGGCGCCTGCGCGCTCCAATATGTCAGGATAGCTTGCAAAGCCTGAAATACCTTGCACGTCCAAAGTGTCCGTCGCCCTGCGCACCAATTCGGGATTGTTGTCGACGACTGTAACATCGTTCTTTTCGCCGGAAAGATGTCGCGCGATCTGCCAGCCGACCTGACCGGCACCGCAAATGATAACTTTCATCCTGTTCTCCCGACAGACAACGTCATAGTGGTGACAGAGCGTTAACAGCTAGTCAATTCAAGCGTCCGCTTCAACATAAGCAACACGCGCACCGGATTTATTTGTCGTTGCAACACCAAGGGATTTGAGCTTGCGATGCAGTGCAGAGCGCTCCATCCCGACAAAGCTGGCTGTCCGACTAATATTGCCACCAAACCGGTTAATCTGAGTGAGCAGATATTCCCTTTCGAACAGTTCACGCGCCTCGCGCAAGGGAAGCGTTGCCAAACCGCCAGACAGGACGACGCGCCCTTCTTCGGCTGCCGGTTCTTCTGACGCAGGAAGTTCTTTCGCAGAAATCTCTTCGGTATTTTCTCCAAGGATAAGAACGCGCTCCATAACGTTCTTCAACTGCCTGACATTACCGGGCCACAGCATCGTCTGTAGCAGCGCCCGGGCATCTTCGCCAAGTTCGCGCATTGGCAATCCTTGAGATTTATTGAAGGACTCGATGAAATACTCAGCAAGCAATGGGATGTCTTCCCTTCGCTCTTCGAGGCTTGGCACCGAAATCGGAACAACGTTTAGGCGATGGTAAAGCTCCTCTCTGAACGAGCCGAGGTCGATCTCTTCCATCAGGTCTTTGTTTGTCGAAGATACGACACGCAAATCTACTTGAACGTTGTCGTTGCCACCAACACGTTGAAATCTTTGATCTACCAATACGCGCAAGATCTTTGACTGCGTACCAACTGGCATATCAGCGACTTCGTCGAAGTAGATTACTCCGCCGTTCGCTTGTTCCAACAGGCCTTTCTCAACACCCCGCCCCGCACTTTCGCGGCCAAACAAAACTTCTTCCATGCGATCAGGTTCGATTGAGGCAGAACTCACCGTTACAAAGGGCGCATCCGCACGATCCGAATTCGCATGGATATATCTCGCGGCGATCTCTTTACCTGATCCCGCGGGACCGGTCAGCATCACCCGGCCATTGGACTTCGTAACCTTATCAAGCTGCGACTTCAGGGTACGGAAAGACGCGCTTTCTCCTAGCATATCGGCGCTAACAGCCTCTCCACGCTTTAATTCGACGTTCTCTTTGCGCAGGCGCGCCGTTTCCATGGCACGACGGATAACGACCATTAGTTGATCTATATTGAAGGGCTTCTCAATAAAGTCGTAGGCACCTTGCTTGATGGCCGCGACGGCGATCTCAATATTGCCATGGCCAGAAATGATCACAATGGGTACTTCGGGGTGGTCACGTTTGACAGACTTTAGGATATCGATCCCATCCATGTTGCTATCTTTGAGCCATATATCGAGGATCATCAAAGCTGGTACTTCCGTCTCAATCTGCTTCATGCATTCATCGGAGTTACCTGCGAGACGCGTCGTGAACCCCTCATCTTGAAGGATATCTGCGATCAACTCGCGAATGTCTCTTTCGTCGTCAGTGATTAGAATATCGCCCATGGTTAAGTCCTCATGCTGGAATTTTCTTGGCCGTCTGCTTTGCTGGTGCAATCGGCAATATGATGGTGGCTTTCGCCCCCTTATGGGTCGCCCCATTGAATTCTTCGGCGTCGGATAAGGTCAGCGTGCCGCCGTGCTCTTCGATGATCTTTTTGACGATGGAGAGGCCCAATCCAGTGCCTTTCTCGCGCGTTGTGACATATGGTTCAAAGAGCTTTGCCCGGTTTTCTGGGAACCCAATGCCGTTGTCTTGGACCGTAATGATCGCGTCATTATCCTGAGTGGACAATTCCACGCGGATTTCTGGTTTCAAATCCACCGACGGGTATTTTTCCTGAAAGGTTTCTGTCGCTTCTCCGGCGTTCTTAATTAGGTTGATCAAAGCCTGAGAGATCATGGTTTCGTCGATATCCGTAAGGATCGTATCAGAAGGCAGGTTCGAATGAATAATCACTTCCGGTTGCCCAGCTTCCTGCAATGTCACTGCGTCGCGGACCACATCGACCAAATTGCTATTGGTTAGCTCCGGCTCTGGCATACGTGCGAACTTTGAAAACTCATCAACGATGCGTCGTAAGTCATTGGTTTGACGCACAATAACGTCAGTCATCTGATCCAGCTTATCCCGTTCGGAGACTTCCTCGGAGAACTTTCGTTTGATCCGCTCTGCTGAGAGCTGGATAGGCGTCAGCGGATTCTTAATCTCATGCGCGATCCGGCGCGCCACGTCGCCCCAGGCCGCCATGCGTTGCGCGCTAACGAGGTCTGTCACATCGTCAAATGCAACAACGTAGCCTTCAAGGGTACCATCCTCATTGCGCCGCTGTGCCATTCTAACGAGAAGGCTCTCCTGCTGCCCTTTACGAATGAGGTTGATCTGCTCTTGCTCAGCTGAACGACCACCTTCTTTTAGGCGATCAAACAATTCAGCAAACTCAGGCACGGCTAAGAAGATGGCTGTCTCCGCCTGCGTCTCGTCTACAGCTAAAAGTGCTTTTGCGGAGGGGTTCACAAAAGTTATACGCCCTTCTGGATCAAGGCCAACAACGCCAGAGGTCACCGAACTCAGTACTGAGTCAAACAGTCGTCGGCGACGTTCTGTTTGTGCGTTGGTTTCCATCAATTCGTCTCGCTGGCCTTTGAGTTGAGAGGTCATCTGATTGAAGTACGTGCCGAGCTGCGCGATCTCGTCATCGCCTTCTTCCTCGATCACGCGTACGTCTAAGTCACCAGCACCAACACGTTGTGACGCGTCCACAAGTCGACCAACCGGACGCGAGAGCCTTTCCGCGAACCATAAACCCAACCATGTCGCGGCTAGGATAAGAATGACCGCGAAGCCTAAGTAAATAAATCCAAATCCGAAAAGAAGCCGCCCGCGATCACGCTCCAGTTGAGTGTAAAAAGCCACCGTCTCTTTCGTCTCATCCAAGAGTGAAAGGATCGAGCCATCGACTTGTCGCGTGACCAATAGATAACGATCTTGAAAGCTGTCCATTCTAAACAAGGCACGGAATTCGTCGTTAGATCCGTCTTCGATGATCACAAGGCCGCTTTCATCGGCAAGCGCGAACTGCTCGGGCGTCGGGCGCTCATAATTGAATTCGTAGGAACGCGCTCCGCGCGTACGAATGTTGCCCGCACCATCGACAAAGAACACTTCGGTCAAACCGCGGTCAATCTGTCCCTGAACGACTTGAAGTGCTTGCCGTACATCCCCGTCATTCATAAAGAAATTGGCTTGGCGTTCGCTATTCAGATACGCTGCGAGCGCTTCGCCATCACGTTGTAGTTCCGAACGTTCTTCAGCCTCATATGCTTCTGCCGTGTCAAGTGACGTTCCTAGTACTGTAGACACGCGATCCGAGAACCAGCCTTCAAAACCTATATTGATGGACAGCAAGGCAAATGCCGCGACAAGTACGGTGGGAATGAGGGCCAACAACACGAATGCTCCTGTGAGCCTCAAATGAAGCTGAGAACCCGCAGACCGGTTACGGCGTGCAATAATGAGTTTCGTAACCCGCTGCATAACCAAAGCGGCAATCAGCAAGACGTAAATCAAATCCGCAAAGAGGACGAGCCGCAGTATTGGCGAATTCGTACCGCCCTCAAGCGGTCCGCTGATCACTATCGCCGTAATCGCAGCCAGTAACGGTCCCATCAGAACAAGAGCAAGGGTCAGCCCATTCTGGACTGATCTCTGCCTGCGCCAACGGCTGAACCGCCGCATATCAATGCCCAAGAGGGTACGCTGCACTGCGTATTGCCCTGTGTTTTGGCGGGTCACCCCGCATACCGCTTTGTTTGTGGTCCTTTGCCGAAGGGCTGTCCCCTCGGGGCCACGCTTATGTTGCGGTTTTACATCAACTTGCGTCGGCGTGTCACGCGAATATCGAGGTCCGTGATCTTCTTGCGCAAGGTATTCCGGTTTATCCCAAGCAGATCGGCGCATTTGGCCTGATTTCCACCGGTTGCATCCAAGCTGATCTCAATCAGCGGAACCTCAATTTCCTTTAAGATTCGGTTATATAGGCCCGGGGGAGGCAAGACCCCACCGTGAAGATCGAAATATCGTTGGAGGTGCTTCGCAACAGAAGCCGACAGCTTATCATTTTCGCCACCGCTTCTCAGTGTCTCCATTGCGGGCTGATTTCCAAGAACCGACTCGACCTCGGCTTGGGTTATTTCCGACTCGGTTGAGGTAAACACCAATCGGCGAATGGAGTTCTCAAGCTGACGAACATTGCCGGGCCAGCTGTAGGCGCGGACCATCTCAGTCGCGTCCTCGCTCAGCGATTTCATCGGCGCGCCTTCCCGCTCCGCCTTTGCCAAGAAATGGTCGGCCAGCAGGGGTATGTCGTCCACACGTTCGCGCAGCGAGGGCACGGCGATTGTGACGCCGCTTAAGCGATAAAACAGGTCTTCACGAAACTTGCCGTCTTCCATGAGCACAGCCAAATCCGCTTGTGACGTCGCCATAACGCGCGGCGCGGTATCTCCGAAACTATCGAGCATTCGCACAATGCGCGCTTGAGCGGTTTCGTCTAGGTCGCCGACTTCATCAAAAAGGATCGACCCACCCTTTGCCTTAGCCAGTACAGCATGTGGCCCGTCCATGGTCTCGAGATCGCTCGCGCCTACGATAACAAATGGTAGATTGCGCCGGTCAGAGAAATCATGAATTGCCTTGGCTATGAGCGACTTTCCGGTGCCGGATTCACCAGTGATCAAGACCGACAACTGCGTGTTCATGACCCTCGCAACAAGGCGATAGAGCGCCTGCATTGCAGGCGTGCGGCCGACCAACGGCAGATCACCGCTTTCGTCTTTGTCCGGATCAACGGCTCGCACGTTTTGGGAACGGCGTTTCACCTCCAAAGCCCGCGCTGCCCGTTTCATCAGATCCGGTAGATCAAAGGGTTTCGGCAGGTAGTCGTAAGCATCAGCTTCTGCAGCCTGGATCGCCGTCATGATCGTGTTCTGTGCTGAAATCACGATGACGGGTAGCCCCGGGCGCGCCTCGGCGATTTGCGGAATTTGCTCAAGACCATTTCCATCGGGCATCATGACATCGGAAATGACCAGATCGCCTTTGCCCTCTTCGACCCAACGCATCAGCGTCACAAGAGACGAAGTCGCATGGACCTTACACCCTGCCCGCGTCAGCGCTTGGGTCAAAACCGTACGGATCGTGCGATCGTCATCAGCAACTAGAATGGTTCCGTCCATTAGGTGTCTCCATCATCGGTTTTCGGCGCGAGTGGGAGCGAGACCCGAAATTTGGTTTGCCCAGGGACGGAGTCGACGGAAATCCATCCTCCGCCGTCTCGCAGCAATTTGCTGACAAGGGCCAAACCCAATCCGGTGCCGTTCTCTTTGCCCGAAATGAAAGGTTCAAAAATATCGTTGGCGATGTCGGGCGGCAGGCCGGGCCCGTCATCAATGATTTCGATTTGTAGCGGCAAACGCGCCTGAGTTCCGTCAGCCTGCAAGATGCGGAGCGAAGGGTCGTAGAATGTGCGGAGCTTGATCGATCCGCCGTCATGTCCAGCCTCTGAGGCGTTTTTGAGAAGGTTCAAGAATACTTGCTGAAGTTGATCTGCATCCGCAAAGGCGTGGGGCAGCGAAGGGTCGTAGTCGACGACAAAGAACATATGCGCACCGAAACCCACGGAAGCAGACTGTCTCGCACGATCTAGAATGTCGTGAATATTGACCGACGAAAGTTCAGGTGGTCGCTGATTGCCGAACTGCTCCACATTTTCGAGCAAAGCCACAATACGGCGACTCTCTGCCACGATCAGGTCCGTCATTTCCTGATCTTCGGGCGTCAAACCCATCGACAAAAGCTGCGCTGCACCTGTGATGCCGGCTAAGGGGTTTTTGATTTCATGGGCCAGCATCTCTGCCATACCGATCGCCGATTTCGCGGCTTTGTTAGAGTTGCCGTTTTGGTTCACGCGGCTAGCGATCTCGCGCGGGCTGATCAGCATGAGCATCATGTCATCCGACCCAATCAGCGGTGCGATTTGCACGTTGCAAAGCATCGGGGCCCCCATGCCGCTGCCTACGTCGACGTCGTTGATGAACAACGGACTCCTTCGGTCTTTGGCGCGGGCGTAGGCATCCTCTAAAGGCGCATCGACCATGACCTTTTCCCATAGATCCGAACCAAATAGGGCCTTTGCAGATAGGTTGAGGAAACTTTCGGCGGCGGAATTGGACATCGCGATCGTGTCGTCCCCATTCAACAGCAGCGCTGGAACTGGGATCGAAGACCAAAGGTTGACGTTCTCGATCATGCCGCAACCTCGGTTTCATAGGTCAGGGCATCAGGCAGCATCCTGAGTACTTCTTTGGAAGATCGACTGGTTAGAATAGCTTTCCGCAACGCCGGCGAAGTGTTGGCATCGTCCATGTACCAACCAAGGTGCTTACGAGAGACTTTGCCACCGAGTTCTTCACCATAGAAACGCAGCATCGCTTCGTAGTGATCGCATACCATGGCAATCAGCTCCTTGCCTTTCGGCAGCTCTGGTGCGGGAGTCCCAAAAAGCTCTGCCGCCACTTGCGCGATCATCCAAGGCTTTCCTTGGGCGCCGCGTCCGATCATGACGCCATCGGCGCCCGATTGGATCAACGCCTCTTTCGCTGTTGTCGCGTCGACAATGTCTCCATTTGCAATGACTGGAATCGAAACTGCTTCCTTGATGGCCCTGATCGCCGCCCAATCTGCTGACCCTTTGTAGAACTGGCATCTTGTGCGGCCATGGATCGTGACGAGCTGAATACCGGCATCTTCGGCACGTTTGGCCACGTCGGCCGCATTCAAGAAGTCATGATCCCACCCAAGGCGCGTTTTCAGCGTGACGGGAATGTCTACCGCCTGAACAACCGCCTCAATCAAACTCAGAGCATGGTCCGGCGTTTTAAGCAGTGCAGAGCCAGAATAGCCATTTGTGACTTTTTTTGCAGGGCATCCCATATTGATGTCGATGAGTGCTGCACCGTTGGCCTCTATCATCCGAGCCGCTTCTGCCATCCATTTGCCTTCACGACCAGCGATCTGAACAGACGTGCCGGATTGATCAAACCCAAGCTCAGCGCGTTCACGCACGCCGGGCTTCGCTTGAACCATTTCCTGACTCGCCACCATTTCCGAAACAACCCAACCGGCGCCAAACGACGATACCAATTGCCGAAAGGGCAAATCAGTAATGCCAGCGAGTGGCGCGAGAGCCACCGGTGGCGAAACGGTCAAAGAACCGATCTTTATTTCAGATTTCAGAGTTTGCACAAGCGTCCGCTTTAAGAGGTTTGTTGCTGTAGTCTTAGGAGTCGAGTTGACCTTCGACAATGTTATAGTTCAGAAATTTGCGGATAAAAACATCATATGATTATTTTTTAGGCAAACATACCTTTTTGAGCCGTGCCGATTGCGCGTTGCAGCACCAGAACGTAAACAAATGCACGAACGTCGCGCAGGGAAAGAAATGACAACGGCAACCATTATCGTCGCGGCAGGGCGCGGCAAACGCGCTGGAGGTGACCTTCCCAAACAGTGGCAAATGCTTACCGGCAAACCCGTTTTAGGGCGCACGATCGACGCGTTCAGAGAGCAAACTGACGTGATCTGTGTTGTTCTTCACCCTGACGACCATGATATTTGGAACACCTTTGGGCTTGAAGCCGACGCAGTCGTGAACGGTGGCGCAACACGTGACGAATCTGTCCGCGCAGGACTGATGGCCGTTAAAGATCATGAACCGTCAAAGGTCCTTGTCCACGATGCCGCTCGGCCTTTGGTCTCCAAGCAAACAATTCAGCGCGTCTTAGACGCTCTGGAGGAGCATCCAGGTGCCGCCCCTGCTCTACCGGTGACGGACGCGCTATGGCGCAGCGAAGGAAAAGCTGTTGAAGCGGCGGTTTCAAGGGACCACCTGTATCGCGCGCAAACCCCACAGGGCTTCAATTATGCTCAGATCTTGGAAGCCCATTTGGATCGCAAAACCCCAGCTACTGACGACGTAGAAGTCGCCCGCGACGCAGGTATGTCCGTTCAAATCGTTGACGGCGATGAAAACAACCTGAAAATAACGATGGCAGCCGATTTCGACCGTGCAGCGCAGATCTTGGGAGAAAACATGGATATTCGCCTTGGCAATGGATACGACGTCCACCGGTTCGGCGATGGGGATCATGTGGTCCTTTGCGGCGTAAAGATTCCGCATGGGCGCGGCCTTCAGGGTCACTCTGACGCCGATGTCAGCATGCATGCCGTGACTGACGCAGTCTATGGCGCGCTTGGCCAAGGCGATATCGGCCAACATTTCCCACCGTCCGATCCGCAGTGGAAAGGTGCTGCGAGCCATATCTTTTTGGAACATGCTGTCGCTTTAGCCGCCGAACATGGGTTTTCGATTTCAAACGTGGATTGCACGCTTGTTTGCGAATACCCAAAGATCGGCCCGCACCAATTTAAAATGAAAGCGAAAATGGCAGCGATCATGGGAATTAGTTCTGACCGTATCAGCGTCAAAGCCACCACATCCGAACGACTTGGATTCACAGGGCGTGAAGAAGGCATCGCCAGCATCGCAACAGCTACGCTGGTCAAAACATGAGCAAGCTCATCGCAACCTTTTTCTATGTCGGCCATCTAAAGCCGGCACCTGGCACGTGGGGCTCGCTGGCCGCGTTACCCGCAGCTTATGTGATTACTTTGATCGGAAGTTGGCCGCTCTTGGCTCTTTGCGCTGCCATCGCCTATTTCGCGGGCCTGTGGGCAACGAAGGTCGAAACGGCAGGCAAGGAAAACCACGACCCATCAGAGATCGTGATTGATGAAGTCGTAGGCCAATGGATTGCCCTGCTCCCTGTCATTTACGGGGCGGCCTCTTCTGGATCAAACCTTCTAGCCCTTTGGCCGGGCTGGATTGCAGCTTTTGTCCTGTTCCGGCTGTTCGACATCACCAAACCAAGCCTTGTTGGCTGGGCGGACAAACGCGATGACGCTGTTGGTGTTATGCTTGATGACGTCATTGCGGGCATTATGGCCGCGATTGGCGTGTTGATCCTAGCAGCACTCTTCCATCTGGTCCTGTCATGACCCTTGCGGAAGATCTTCTGGAGATCGCTAAGTCCAAAGGGATCGTTGTTGCAACAGCGGAGAGCTGCACAGGCGGGCTTGTTGCTGGGGCAATTACAGATGTTCCCGGCAGTTCAGCCATTTTGGACCGCGGTTTTGTGACTTACACGAATGACGCCAAGAAGGAGTTACTGGACGTCCTTGACCCAACAATCGATGAACACGGCGCGGTGTCAGAACAAGTTGCCTCCGAAATGGCACAAGGTGCGCTGCAAGCTTCGAAGGCAAACATAGCAGTATCCGTCACCGGTATCGCAGGGCCCGGCGGGTCAGAATTCAAACCGGAAGGCCGTGTCTGTTTTGGGGTGGCGACACCCGATGCCGTAGACACAGAAACAGTTGAGTTTGGCGCAATTGGTCGGGCTGAAGTTCGCGAAGCTTCGGTCGATAAGGCGCTGACTTTGTTGATTAAAGCAGCAAGGGCCGCGGGCTAGTCTACGCCCTGATCAGAGAGTAGTGAAACGAAGTCTTTTAGATCATCGCCCTGCGCCAAATCCCAAAGCCTTTGTTTATGCCTGACGCCCAGAATACTGGTGGCCTTTCGCTGCAGCTTGTCGGCGCGCATTTCTATGGTCAGCGGCGAAAGCAAATCATGGCTTGCCTCGATCATTTCCCCACCTGCTAGATGGATCGTTGTTCGACTTGCGGTTTCTGAAATCCCGGCGTCCTCCAGAACAGAAACGCATTCAGACAGCCGTTGAAGCTCTTGATTCTTTAAAGTTTCACAAGCGTAAGATTCAATGGACGCCGTATCCACACCGCTGAGGGCCATTGCGGCGGTGAAACGGTAGCTGAACTTTGCTTCAAGCCCCGTTTCAGGTTGGGCGATGTTGCACACGCTCATCCATCTAGGATTGGCACAAACCTCGATCTTCCGGATTTCGTCAGTTTTGCATTCGATCATCGAGAGAGCTTCCAACATCGCATGAAGGCCATGACAGCAAGCATGGAATTTGTGGCTAATCCCGCTGAATTGCCATTCTTCTCCTAGCCCGTCCATCGCGTCATCATTGTTCTCACCAAGGTGCGTTGCGGCGAAGGCTGAGAGGGCTTCCAAAGAAGCTGTTATTCCAGCATGTGCCCATAGCGCCGCTTGCACCCCGGCTTCCGCAGCGATCCCTGCGTTCAAAGGCTTCGCCATTGTGCCGAACTGGGCTTTCAGACCGCTTGCACGGCTTGCGCATAAGCCTAAGGCGATAATAGTTTCCCCTTCGGACAATTTGAGCAAGCGACACGCGGCGAGCGTCGCGCCAAATGCGCCAGACGTGGCCGTTTGGTGAAAACCGATTTGGTAATGCCGCCGACCGAGCCATTCCCCGACGCGTGTCGCTGCTTCGCTCCCGACAGCAATTGCATCAAGCAGCTCATCAAAAGAAGCATCCTTCATCTCCGCAACAGCAAGTGCTGACGAAATGACAACGACAGAGGTATGCCCAATATGGGCGAAATGCGTGTCGTCGTAATCCAACGCATGAGACGTCGCGCCATTCACTAATGCAGCTTGTGGCGCAGGAACTTTCCCGCCGCCGATCAGCGTTGCATGGGCACGCCCGCCTTCACTGATCGCTTTGTCTCGCAGGTTATTAGAGACAGGTTCAGGTATCCCTGCGATCCCACAAACTGCCCAATCAAACAGACAGAGTCGGGCAAGATCACGCGGCGGCGCTTTGAGGTCTGACAGCGCAAATCGGACGAGCGTCTGCTCAACCGTCATGAATAGAGCTCTTTTGCCCGTCCCTCGAAAGCACGAACGACGCGTTGCATCGCTTCGTTGAAGAACATGCCGGCCGCCCCCTGCAAAAGACGGCTCTTGAATTCGAAATCGACAGAGAAGGACACTTCGCAGCCCTCGTCCACGTCTTTAAATTGCCAAGTGCTCTCGAGGTGTTTGAACGGCCCGTCCAGATAGCTCGTGTCGATCTTCTGTTGCTCCGGCCAAAGCACGACACGGCTGCCAAACCTTTCGCGGAAGACTTTGAAGGAAATCACAAGATCCGCCAACATCACCGCGTGATCGCCCTTCTCGTCCACCGAGCGAATGCGTGCGGCTGCTGTCCATGGTAGGAACTTTGGGTAATTGGCCACATCTGCAACCAGATCATACATTTGTTGGGCTGTGTAAGGCAGAACACGGGTTTCTTGATGGGCAGGCATTCGGATGCTTTCGCGTGGACTTCGTCACCTGATGTCGTAGAGTTATCGGCGGAAATCAACCCTTAGGATTCAGACCATATGCCGCAACAGCCCTATGTGATCGACGAAATGATCAGCGCAAAATCCATCGCAGCCCGGGTGGAGGCATTGGCAAAAGAAATCCATGATGAGTTTGAGACGACCGATAAACTGGTCGTTGTCGGGCTTTTGCGCGGCTCGTTCGTCTTTATCGCTGATTTGGTTCGCGAGCTTGATTTACCCGTCGAAGTCGATTTTCTGGAGGCGTCGAGTTACGGGGATGCCATGGAAAGCAGCCGTGAAGTCCGTATTTTCAAAGACCTACGCGGCGCCATTGAAGGGCGCGATGTGCTGGTTGTCGAAGATATCATCGACACCGGCCATACTTTGAGCCACGTCACAGATTACCTGATCACAAAGGCACCAGCGCGCCTCAAAACCATTGCGCTGCTCGATAAACCAGCTCGACGGGAGGTTGATTTCAAAGCCGATTGGACAGGTTTTGAAATTCCCGATGAATTCGTCGTGGGCTATGGTATCGACTATGCGCAACGCAATCGGAACCTTCCACATATCGGTAAGGTTCGGTTCCTAGACGAATGAACCCCCGCTGGTTTCTTCGCGCCAAACGGCTTGCCCAATCGCCGCCGAGTTGGGGACGCGTCAAACTGGTCTTCGCGATTATCCTGCTCTGCGCAGCCCTTTGGGGCTATGAACAGGTTTTCGGTTGGCCAGAGGCGCTGACACCAAATAACCACCGAAGAAATGGGATCTAGGGTCTAGCTTCCCAGTTTCGCCAAACGCGCTGCCTTCAAACGTGCGAAATCATCGCCAGCGTGATAACTGGAGCGTGTGAGAGGTGTCGCTGACACCATCAAAAAGCCCTTACCGAAGGCAGCCTTTTCGTAGGTCGCAAATTCCTCGGGCGTGACAAACCGGTCCACCGCATGATGCTTTGGCGTTGGCTGCAGATATTGACCGATGGTCAGGAAATCGATGTCCGCCGCGCGCATGTCTTCCATGACTTGGATGACGGCTTGCTTGTCTTCACCAAGCCCCACCATGATGCCAGACTTTGTGAACATTGTCGGATCGAGTTCTTTGACACGCTGAAGCAAACGCAAAGAGTGGAAATAGCGAGCACCTGGGCGGACCTCTGGGTACAAGCCCGGAACCGTTTCTAGGTTGTGGTTGAACACATCGGGCTTCGCAGCAACCACCACTTCAAGCGCGCTGTCATCGCAGCGAATGAAATCTGGTGTCAGGATCTCGATGGTTGTCTTAGGAGATTGACGGCGGACCGCGCGGATTGTCTGGGCGAAGTGTTCCGCCCCGCCATCTTCAACATCATCACGGTCAACAGAAGTAATCACAACATGGTTCAGACCCAGCTTCTTCACCGCATCGGCCACACGACCTGGCTCAAATACGTCCAAAGCCTCTGGCGGTTTACCGGTTGCGATGTTGCAGAAGGTACAGGCACGAGTACACACCTCCCCCATGATCATCATGGTGGCATGGCCTTGGCTCCAGCATTCGCCAACGTTTGGACAACCGGCCTCTTCACACACTGTGACCAGCTTATGCTCGCGCATGATGTTGCGCGTTTCCTTGTAACCTTCGGACGTCGGCGCCTTGACCCGTATCCACTCAGGCTTTTTGGGCTGGGGATTGTCGGGGCGCTTGGCTTTCTCTGGATGGCGCTGCGCCGGGATCTTGAGGTCTCTCACGGTTTTTTCCCATGTTGTGTCGTTGCGTAACCTATGACTTTTCCGTCATAACAACAACACCGTCCGAGGAAGAGTAGCCATGTCCTCGGCGCAACGCTTTGGAGGGAGCACCAATATGTCAAAACCATTTTTCGCAGAAGTTATCGGTACATTTATCTTAGTCTTTTTCGGATGCGGGGCCGCCGTGTTCATGGGGGATGAAATCGGAATGCTTGGCATTTCCTTTGCCTTCGGGTTGGCAATTGTCGCCGCCGCCTATTCTGTCGGGAACATTTCCGGCGCTCATCTGAACCCAGCCGTGTCGCTTGGCGTGCTTCTTGCGGGCAAGATGGAATCGTCCGCTTTTGTCACTTACGTCATTGCCCAGATTATCGGTGCCATTGTCGCCGCTTTCGCATTGCTAATGATCGCGAACGGCCAGCCAAGCTATGATATTGCGGTTACCGGCCTCGGTCAGAACCTCTATGGTCCCGGTACCGCCGGTGAGTATGGCCTAACCTCGGCGCTCTTGTTCGAAGGCATTGCGACCTTCCTATTCGTCACTGTTATCCTAGGTGCGACGCAGGCAAATGCCCCAGCAATGATGGCGGGTCTGGCGATTGGCTTGACCCTTGCCGCCATTCATATGGTTGGGATCATCATTACAGGCGTATCGGTGAACCCTGCCCGCTCTATCGGGCCAGCGATCTTTGCGGGTGGTCAAGCCCTCTCCGATCTTTGGGTGTTTATTGTTGCCCCTTTGGTTGGTGGTGCTTTGGCTGGTGTCATCTTCAAGATGGGTCTTACGAGCGCTGAAGACGCATAAGCGGTACCATTGCGGCGGGGCAGTATCCCGCCGCAAACAAACCCTTAACTTATCCGATCATGGGAGCGAACTTGCCTTCGGTCCTTTTGTAGTGCTGGATCAATCGCGTAAGCGCGATCCGCAGCACTACTTTTCCTGATCGGGCAGACCATCCCATCTTTTTCTCGGTGACTTCGATACCATTCTGAAGGCAACAACACTCAATAGCCACGTCCGCCAATCCAGGACCAAGTTCTTTGAGAGCTGTCGATAGCCGCGCACGAGCGGCAGCAACGCCGTGGTGAAGGCTATCGGTATCGCTGCTGTCAAAATCGCCTTGCTCCTGAAGTGTACTGGCATCAATTCCGCTCAACTCATAGTCTTGACGGATGCGTTCACCGGCTTCCAATTGTTCACGACTTATGAACGGAATCCCCGTCTTATCTCGCCTGCGAGACAGGGACATAACGGGGTTTTCTGCAACGATGTATCGACTGCGCCCATCGGTGTTGTTGGCGGTTTCTCCAATCATTTGATTATCGGAGAAATTGCAGGCTCGATTCTCTTCCTCGGCAATCAGCTCTCTCACGGCTCGCTTACCCTCTGCCGTAATAAAGTATTTAGCAATTCGCGCGTCTGGATCCTTGCAACTTATCCAATTTCGGAGCGCCATTGCTTGCGCCACACTGGTTTCGACAACCGCTGTTCGCAGTGAGCCGCATTCGTCATCATCTCTGACAACAACTGCCGTTTCCATATCGCGAGCAACCGCTAGAACCGCACCTCGTTCGCTTAATCGGCGAAGCGCGAATAGGCCATCTTTGTCGATCTTTTGTTGTGGAAGAACTGTCACATCCGAGGTCGGTGCAGCCTCAATCTGCATTGCCATAGTGGTAGCATCCTTTTCCAAATAACTTGTGTACGAAAGTGAACGAGACGCAAAAGAATCGAAGGCCGCATCGATCAATGGGTCATCTCTTTTTGCTTCCAACCTTCGGACTTGCCGTAAAACGGTTGATGGATGACTTCGGGTTCGTCGGGCGACAGATCGTATCGATTGCCCCATGACTGTATGTTGAATGTAGTTTTCTGCAGCTGTTGGTAACCATGCAGGTAGATTGAGTTCTGGTCTATGAACTTGGCATGTCATCCAGTGTCCCCTGAATTTGTCTATGCCCCCAAAACTTTACCAAAAGACCAATTAGAAAACGACACAACCCTGACGGGTATTCATTAATGGGGGCTTAACGAGTTGGCTTGATGAACACCTTTTCGAAAAACCTTTAACCAAGGTTAGAGGCTCCGCCCGTTCAAAGCAGAAGAAAGGCAACGCCATAAACAGCCATGCAATCTAGAGGCTCAATCAACGATTCTAAATGAGGGCCAAAGATGCTTGATTTGAACTCCCTACTCTTAACTTTATAACGTCCAAAGTTCCTAGTTCAAACCGCCCGAATTGGCTTAGAACGTTATCAAAGAGAAAGAGATATCTCACGCGTTTTGGGGGTGACGAAACTTCCTAAGACAGGAGAAGCGATCTTGCTCCTACTGGAGGAGGAGAAACAGCAAGCTCAACAAAGACGGGACCAAGCGGCGTTCTACTCCTATGCACGGCACATAGAAATTTTAACCGCAATAATGGCTGAAGCGGAATTACTTCGACAGAGCAGCAAACAGCGTCAGGCTATGTAAAGCTATCAGGCATTGAGGCCTTCTTATCAGCCACGTAGGCGCGCAGTTTCGCTTCGATCTCAGGATCGATTGCCGGTTGTTGGTACGTATCCAGAAGAGTTTTCACTCGAACCGTCGCAAGCGCCATTGTGTCGCGCGCACCTTCGTCTTCCCAAGTCTCGAATGGCTTGTAATCCAGAAGGTCCGAGCGCCAGAATGCATCTTTGAAGTTGGCTTGGGTATGCGCGCAGCCAAGGTAATGACCACCCGGACCGACTTCTTCAATCGCGTCCATCGCTTGGCCGTTCTCGTTCATCTCAACGCCTTTGGAGAACTGGTGCAAGGTGCCAAGCTGATCGGCATCCATAACGAACTTTTCGAAAGAGGATACCAGCCCACCCTCAAGCCATCCGCATGCGTGGAGCATGAAGTTCACGCCCGACAACAAACCCATGTTCAAGCTATTAGCTGATTCATAAGCGGCCTGAGCATCGGGGAGTTTCGATCCGGTAAAGCCACCAGCAGAACGATATGGCAGTCCCAAGCGGCGCACCAATTGGCCCATGCCGTAGGTGACGTGTGATGCCTCAGGCGTTCCAAAAGTTGGCGCGCCAGAGTTCATGTCAATCGACGTCACGAATGTACCGGCAACGACAGGGGAACCCGGGCGAATGATTTGGCTATAGGCTACGCCCGCCATGACTTCTGCGATGGCTTGGGTCAGGGTCCCAGCGATCGAGACTGGAGCCATTGCACCGCCTACGATGAACGGGCTGATGATGCTGGCTTGGTTATTTTTTGCAAAGACCTCCAACGCGCCCATCATGATGCTATCGAATGTCAGCGGCGAATTGATGTTGATCAGCGAGGTCATAACAGTGTTTTGCTGAACGAACTCTTCGCCAAACAGAATGTTGCACATATCAACGCTGTCTTGCGCACGACTTGGCTCTGTCACAGAGCCCATGAACGGTTTGTCGCTGTAGATCATATGCGCCAGCAACATGTCCAAGTGGCGCTTGTTCACTGGCACATCTGTCGGTTCGCAAACTGTCCCGCCGGAGTGGTGCAGCCACTTCGACATGTAGCCGAGTTTTACGAATTTCTCGAAGTCTTCCATTGTCGCATAGCGACGCCCGCCCTCAGCATCACGTACGAAAGGAGGTCCATAAACCGGCGCAAGGACGAGGTTGTTGCCACCAACGACAACATTGCGTTCGGGATTGCGGGCGCATTGCGTGTATTGGCTGGGCGCGGTGCTGCACAGTTGGCGGGCCAAACCACGAGGAATGCGAACGCGTTCGCCTTCAACGTCGGCACCCGCGTCTCTCCAACGATCCAGCGCATCGGGATTATCGACGAACATAACACCGATCTCAGCAAGAACGGTTTCCGCATTCGCCTCGATCACCGCAAGGGCATCTTCCGTCAGAACTTCGTAATTTGGAACATTGCGTTCGATATATTTCGCAGTTTCAACGCTTACGGCTGTTCTGGCTGCGCGCCGCGCAGCACCCCCACCTGACCGACCACGACGACCCGTTCTTACAGCAGCTTCCGACATCAGACTTCCTGTTTGTTGGTATGCAACTGAGATAGCGCTGCTTCAGAAAACCTATCCGCCTAATCCGCCATCTGGGGCGTGAAACCGACATCGGGTGCGTTTTTGGGCCAATCCGCTACGTCAAAACAAATTGCTTACGAATCCTTGCACCCCTCGCTGAGCGCGCGTAACTGAGCACATGGAAAACCAGACACATGAACGCCTGCTGATCATTGACTTCGGCAGCCAAGTTACTCAGCTGATTGCCCGCCGCTTGCGTGAGCTATCAGTCTACTGCGAAATCCACCCCTATCAGAGTGTCGACGACGCGTTCCTTGCGGACTTTGCACCAAAGGCTGTCATTCTTTCAGGTGGCCCCGACAGTGTGACACGTGAAGGGTCGCCACGGGCTCCACAATCGCTTTTTGACCTTGGCATGCCAGTCTTGGGCATCTGCTACGGTCAGCAAACTATGATGACGCAGCTTGGCGGCAAAGTTGTCAGCGGCGAAGGAACAGCAGAATTTGGCCGCGCCTATGTGACACCAGAAGGGTCTTTGGACCTGTTGGAAGGCTGGTTCGAAGACGACAAAGAACAGGTCTGGATGAGCCATGGCGACCATGTTTCAGAGATCGCGCCAGGGTTTGAGGTTTTTGGGACTTCTCCCAACGCACCATTTGCCATCACGGCTGATGTCTCGCGCCAATTCTATGCTGTTCAGTTTCACCCGGAAGTGCATCACACACCGAACGGCTCCAAACTCTACGAGAACTTCATCAAGCTCGCTGGGTTTACTGGCGACTGGACGATGGGCGCTTATCGCGAGCAGGCGATTGAAGCGATCCGCCAGCAAGTTGGCGATAAGAAAGTCATCTGTGCACTGTCTGGCGGCGTGGACAGTTCCGTCGCTGCGGCCTTACTTCACGAGGCCATTGGCAGTCAGCTCACTTGCGTCTTTGTGGATCACGGCCTTTTGCGCCTGAACGAAGCAGAAGAAGTCTTGTCGATGTTCCGTGATCACATGAACCTGCAAGTGATCCATGCCGAGGAACAGGAACTATTCTTGGGCGAATTGGAAGGTCAGTCTGATCCTGAAACCAAGCGGAAAATCATCGGCAAGCTCTTCATTGATGTATTCCAGAAATACGCCAATGAGATTGAAGGCGCGGAATTCCTCGCCCAAGGCACGCTTTATCCTGATGTTATCGAAAGTGTCAGCTTCTCCGGCGGGCCATCGGTCACGATCAAAAGCCACCACAACGTCGGCGGTTTGCCAGAAAAAATGGGCCTGAAACTCGTCGAACCTCTCCGGGAACTTTTTAAAGACGAAGTCCGCGCGCTGGGCGTCGAACTTGGCCTGCCTGCGTCGTTCATCGGTCGCCATCCCTTCCCTGGACCTGGCCTTGCGATCAGATGCCCGGGCGAAATCACGCGAGAAAAGCTCGAAATTTTGCGCAAGGCCGATGCGGTCTATATCGATCAGATTCGCAAACATGGCCTCTATGATGAGATCTGGCAGGCCTTTGTTGCGATCCTTCCCGTGCGTACCGTTGGCGTCATGGGCGATGGCCGCACCTATGATTATGCCTGCGCACTACGCGCGGTGACTTCTGTTGATGGCATGACGGCGGATTATTATCCGTTTAGCCATGAATTCCTTGGCGAAACCGCCACTCGGATCATAAACGAGGTGCAAGGGATTAACCGTGTAACCTATGACATCACGAGCAAGCCTCCGGGCACGATTGAATGGGAATAATCCGCCTTATCATAATCTTATGCGCCATTCCTACAGTCGTTTCTTCCGAAACACTTGCTTTGGAATGTTCCGGCACCAATCCCGATTGGACGCTGAGTTATGATGAGGAAACAGCCCGCTTTGCGTTTTTGGATCGCGAGAGCGATCTCCAAGTCCCGCAAAAATCCACCGCTGAAGGGGTAGAATGGCCGAAAGCCGCCACATTAGTTGGACCGCGCGACAGTGCCATTATCATTTTGCATAATCGGCAGTGCGGCACCGAAGAGTATGAACTCCAAATACTCACACAGCGCGGAGAGTCTCCTATCCTTCTGACAGGATGCTGCTCACGACAATAAAACTAATTTTTATAAGCGTTTACGAGTAGTTCTGCATTCATTTCAATAACTGAGCAGGCCGACGGATGAACAGCTTTTTGCCCAATCTGGAACCACTCATCACGTGCAGCCAGTCCGATTGACACCTGTGGTCCTCGACTAAGTGGATTGCGGCTCCAGTGGCTCCCTGTAAAGGGTTCGTCGTTAAGCCAGTCCATCAAACTGAGATCATTCAATCCCGCCAAAGCCATATACATGCCAGCTAGGCACTCGACTTGCCGCGTGACCATCCCTCGCAGAGCCGCCTCCTCATTAGGTCGACTGCGGATCGCGGCGAATGCCACATCTGCAACCCCGTGCCTGACTTGGGCAGCGTGACCGTAGAGGTGCGCTATAAGATACGGTGTTTCAGGCAGATTTGACGCTAGTTCGCTCAAATAAATCGTGTTTTGTGACGTGCAATATGCCGCCTTTGGGTTCACACCGGCATTCGCCCCGCAGTTACCAGCGATCACGTCAACAACAACGACCGGTGGCATTCGGTCAAAGGCAGAGGTCGCCGCCGAGTCCACACTTTTGTAGTCCGCAGCTACGCATATTGGAAAAAATGTAGAAATAAGAAATGCGAGGCTTAATCGCATTGCATCGCCTTTGAATTGGTCAGAATGTGCGGCAACGATGTTCGCAGGACCCCAATCATGTCAACCGAGATAACGCTTTCAAAAATCCTCCAAGGTGCTGCTTGGATGACGGGCGCTATCGTGGCCTTCACATCTATGGCAATCGCCGGCCGCGCGATTAACTTCGCCCATGACACGTTCGAGATCATGTTCTTTCGCAGTCTTGTTGGCATTTTGATCATGGCGAGCATCATCTTGGTCACGAAAAGACAGTCAGACCTGCGCAAAAACCGGCTTGGTCTGCATTTCCTTCGTAATATTTGCCATTTCGCCGGCCAAAATTTGTGGTTCTTCGCGGTTCCACTGATCCCGCTCGCGCAACTCTTTGCCTTCGAATTCACGACACCGATCTGGGTGCTCTTGTTTTCGCCTCTTTTGCTCGGCGAACGCCTAACTATGGTGAACATCGCAACTGCAGCGCTTGGGTTCCTTGGTGTCCTGATGGTCGCCCAACCCGGAAGCGCGGAAATCAGCGCTGGAATGCTTGCCGCTGCCGGGTGCGCGATCTTCTTTGCCTTAACAGCGATTTTCACGCGGAAGCTAACAATTGATCAGCCCATCGTGTGTATCTTGTTTTATTTGACAGTAATGCAGGCGGGGTTTGGGCTTGTGGCGGCAGGGATTGATGGTGCAATAAAGCTACCAACAGCTGAAACAGTGCCATGGCTCATACTCATCGGAATAGCCGGTTTGGTGGCTCATTTCTGCCTAACGAGCGCCCTGGCCATCGCGCCCGCATCGATCATTATGCCTATCGATTTTGTGAGGCTTCCGGTGATCGCGGTCATCGGAATGCTGTTTTACAACGAGCCTTTCAGCCTGATGATCATCGCCGGTGCCGTCCTGATTTTCGGTGCGAATTACCTCAATATCGTTGTGACGGGACGTCATTCCCCAAAATAACTCGCATATAAGGGCATTCCTGCCACGGTTTTTGACGGGATGCGTCATGACGCCGCGTCATTAATTGACTGAAATGCAGACGAGTCTCTAGGTTCATATCCAATCACTGACATGTGTAGGGATGAGACATGAAAAACTATCTATCAACCGGCGCAGCACTTTTGCTGACAGCTACAGCGGCATCTGCCGGTGGTCTGGATCGCGGCGGAAACTCTTACTCCGTGCTTTTCGAAAACGGCAACTATGCTGAACTGTCATTTTCAATCGCGCAGCCAGAAGTGAGCGGCGACTACCCTGCCGGTCTTGGTGGCGGTTCCACCGGCAAAATGTCCGAAGACTTCAACACTTTTGGCGTTGCTTTGAAATTTGCGATCAATGATCAGATCGATCTTGGTCTCTTTTTAAACCAACCTTTTGGCGCTGACGCGTCTTACGGCACTGGGCCATATACGGGCCTAGAAGCCGAATGGGACAGCAACCAAATTGCGATTGTGGGTAAGTACCAAGTAAATCCAAATGTATCTGTCTACGGTGGCCTGAGGGTGGTGAAATCCGAAGCAAATATTTCTATTCCTGACACACTCAATCGTGGAAGCGCTGCGCAGGCTTTGGGTGATGGCATAGCTCAGGCAATAGCTGCGGGAGCGCCCCCGGCAGTGATTTCAGATCTAGAAGGTCAGTTAGCGGCCGTGCAAGGCGCCCCGGCTGGTGCTTTCGGATATTCAGCGACCGCGGCAGCTAACAGTCAAGTTGGCTACGTTATCGGTGCCGCTTACGAAAAGCCAGAAATCGCACTCCGAGTGTCGTTGACCTATGAAAGCGGTCTGACACACGACTTCGACACATTAGAAGTCTTCCAAGGCGTTACGACCGAGGCAACAACCGACATCAAACTGCCCCAGTCACTCACACTTGATTTCCAAACTGGTGTTGCCGAAGACACATTAGTCTTTGGATCGATCCGTTGGGCAGAATGGTCTGTTTGGGATGTACGCCCGCCGGCGTTTGAGGCGTTTAGCGGCGGTGCTGTAACCTCCCTAGACAATGATACTATCACCTATCGTCTTGGCGTTGGTCGCCGTATCAATGACGACCTTTCGCTTTTTGCGCGTGTGACATATGAGGAAGCAAGCGGTGGTGTTGCTTCTAGACTTTCACCGACTGATGGCACAACTTCGATCGGTATCGGCGGTACGTACAACCTTGACGGCGTAAGCCTGCGCGGTGGTATTGAGTACTCCATGCTTGGCGATGCAACTGATGGCAGTGGTGTAGAGTTTGAAGAGAACACAGCTCTCGGACTTGGCCTCTCAGTTGGCTACTCTTTCTAAGCCCATCGAATCCTTAACGAAAAAGCCCCGGTTTGACCGGGGCTTTTTTATTTGAGCTGGCCAAGAACAGACTTTGCCGCTCTCAAACCGGGCGGCTCACCCCCCGCTCCCAGTCTTTCCATTGTAAGCGACATTGCCTCCATCTGCCCAGCAGGTTCAGCCAATGTCGTTAGCAAGCTCCCAGCGATCTTTCCAGGCTCGCAATCCTTGCCAATGAACTCCGGCACCGCTCGTGTTTCCGAGACAAGGTTGACCAAAGTCACCGTGTCGATTTTCAACATACGGCTGATGATCGCCCGGCTGAGCCAAGCCATGTCATAAGCGATGACCATTGCCGTTTGAGCTGCGGCCAATTCTAGTGAAACCGTCCCAGACGCCGCCAAGGCGACGTCAGCAGCCTTAAATGCCGTCAGTTTGCCGGGGTCGTCGGGCGCGAGAAGGATCGGATCACCAGACCAGCCGCGGGTCTGTTGCTGCACCAAATCGTAAACTGGGGCGGCGCAGGGGATTACGATACGGGCATCGGGCCGGACTTGCAGCACTTTATCAAGCGCCTCTCCAAACCGATCGGCCAGCCTGCTAACCTCACCACGCCGAGAGCCGGGCAAAGCCAAAATGACCGGTGCATCGGTCAAGCCGTGCGCGGCTCTAAACTCAGCGGCTTCTGCGTCCGTCGCCTGGGTTTCGGTGACTACAGGATGCCCCACGAAGTCGCAGGTCATGCCCGCCTCTTCCATAAAGGGTGGCTCAAACGGGAAGAGTGCTAGGACATGGTCAATGTGTTTTGCCATCTTTTCCGCGCGGCCCGGTCGCCACGCCCAGACGGTTGGAGCGACGTAGTGGATGGTTCTGGTGTCAGAAGCTGCTTTAACCAATCGCGCGACGCGTAGGCAAAAATCGGGGCTGTCGATTGTAATGAGAACGTCTGGCTTCTCGGCAATGATCGCGTCCGCCGTTTCCCGGATTCGCTTTTTCAAATCACGGTATTTCGGCAAAATCTCGACGATGCCCATCAGGCTCAGTTCAGACATCGGAAAGCGGCTATTGAGCCCCTGCTCCTCCATCAACGGGCCACCAACGCCAGTGAAGTCAACCGCCGTGAGAGATTTCAAGCCAGCCATCAAAGCACCACCGAGTTTGTCGCCAGAAACTTCGCCCGCGATGACAAAGACCTTCAAGCTCATGCGCGCACCCAAAGAAACATGTCGTTGGCATCCAGAGTTTGAACAACAGTTTCGCGGTCGAGAACCATGACACCACCCTGTTCAATGATAATGCCCGCGAATCCAGCTTCGGCGGCGACGAGAGCAGTTTCTGGCCCAATCACGGGCAAATCGGCACGACGATCTTGTTGCGGCTTGGGGGCCTTATAAAGCATGGCACCTTTGCCAGTCCCCGCAATTCCAGTAAGCCAATCGGCCGAGGCGGATACCAAATCATCAATCATGCCCAACGGACCAAACCCTTGGGCATCCGAGTGCGTCGGGACAAAGCGCCGGATCATTGCATCCGTACCATCTGGCCCTTCTTCTGCCAGAATGCGGCGATCCTTAATGACACAAGCCTGACCGCTATCCGCGACCCCCATACGCTCGACAGTCTGAACACCCAGCATCGCATTCGCATCCATGGTGTTGTTCGGTTGAGCTTTGGTCAAAACGCCTTCTGGTGGTAGAAGCTCGGGAACCAGTTCAGCCGCTCCCACCACCTGCATGCCGAACTCTTCCAGGATTGCGATGATCTCACGCAAGGTGCCATCATCACCAAGCGCCATAGCGGATTGCACGCGCGGGACGAGAGGAAGAGTTCGTTCGTCAATTTGGGTTGGGTCAATGTTGGGACGTTTCACCGCACCAGCCATGCACACACGCTTGATGCCGAGCGTCGCTAGCGTTTCGAGAAGACTACCGAGATGTTCGATCCGAAAGGTAATGTCCGGATTCAAGTCTGGAACAAAACCCTCCATTGCGCAGACTAACGGTGCTTCTCCTTTGGCCGTAAGGGCCTTGAATACCTCACTGGGCAGATCGCCAGTGCCTGCGATCAAGGCAATCATTATCGAGGCGTCAGAAAGTTGCGGTCGGTCTCACCTAAGACAAAGTCCACCATATGTTTCACATAAGGGCTGTCAGCTTCATCCTTTAGACGTTCCGCGCGATCATGGAACGTCCCTTCGCCGTCTTTGAGCGATTGAAAAGCCGCACGAAGGGCCATGATGTCTTTGCGATCCACGCCTTTGCGCTTGAGCCCGACAAGGTTCAAACCTTCCAACTCGGCCCGTGGCCCCATGACCAAACCATGTGGGATCACGTCATTGGTCACCATAGACAACGCGCCGATGATCGCGCCTTGACCGATACGCACAAACTGATGGACTCCGCTTAGACCGCCGACAATAACGTCGTCCTCTAAAATACAGTGACCTGCAACTGCGCTGGAGTTCACAACAATCACTCGATCGCCGATCTGCGCGTCATGGGCAATGTGACAGCCTGCCATGAACAACCCATCATCGCCGATACGCGTTTCGCCGCCACCACCGGACGTGCCAGAATTGATCGTTACATGTTCGCGAATGCGGTTACGTGCACCAATACGCACCCGCGTCCGCTCCCCATCGAATTTCAGATCTTGTGGTATCTCTCCGACAACAGCGAAAGAAAATATAGTCGTGCCATCGCCAATATGCGTATCGCCGTCGATCACCACGTGGCTCTTTAAGGTCACGTCATCCCCAAGAACAACGTCGCCGCCAATGACACAGAATGGACCAATCGAGCACCCCTGCCCGATCTTCGCGCTTTCGGCGATAACTGCACTTGGGTGAATTTCAGACATCAGGATTGAAGGTCCATCATGGCCGCAAACTCACCTTCAGCGGCAAGCTCACCTTCGACGGTGGCGACACCTTTAAAACGCCAGACCTTAGCGCCGGGCTTTCCACGTGTGGTTTCGATTTTCATCTCCAACACATCGCCAGGGATCACCTTTCGGCGGAATTTGCAGCCATCGATCGACATAAAATAGATCAGCATATTGCCGTCCGTCAGACCCATGGTTGTGCCAACCATCACCGCCGCGGTCTGCGCCATTGCTTCAATGATCGTAACGCCCGGCATGATCGGAGTACCCGGAAAGTGCCCCTGAAAATGTGGCTCATTCATGGTTACGTTTTTGATGCCGATCGCCGACGAAGTACCATCGATGCTGTGTACTTTGTCGACAAGCAAGAAGGGATAGCGATGGGGGATAATTTTCTGGATCAGCTGAATGTCAGCTTCAGTTGGTGTGCTCATTGATTTGTCTTTCTTTTCGCAACCTTTTTAGATGGTTAACAACTGGCCGACCAACCGGCAAGTGGGTCATTCCGATACAGTTTCTTCGACTGGAGCGGTTTCATCAGGCTCTTGGTTCGATGGCGCCACATTCTCAATCGGCTCCTGTTCTTCAGTCTGCTGCTCTGCCAGCCCATCCAGTCGATCGATCACTGCATCAGTGATATCGATGCTGCGCAGTGCCAAATAGACGGAACGACTATCAAGAATAACCTTTCCCCCGCGCTCAATCATGACTTGGCCCGCGACCTCCCGAACCTGTTCATTGAAGCGGGCCTGTGCTTCTTCGGCAGCTTCGGAAATGCTGCGTTCTTTTGCGTCCCTAGCAGCTCGGATCTCTATCGCTTTACGGTCGAAGGCTTCGGCCTCCAAACGAAACTCTTCTACGTCCATATCTGGCCGACGTGCCGCAAGATCTTGTTCTTCGGCAACGAGTTCTTCGATGATCCGCTCATTTTCCGCCTGCAGTTCAAGCCGCCGAACTTGGAAGTCTTCTCGAATGCTCTGGCCGATCTCAGATTCCGCAAACAGCCTGTCGGCATTGATGACAAAGATACCTTCCGGCGTCGCCTCTGTTGTCTGGGCAGCCAAAGGCCCCCCACTCAGGGAAAGAGCAAGAAAAAAGGCCGCCCATAACAGTCGCATCAGAAACTGGTTGAGATGGTCACATCGAAGGAATTGGTACGGTCACGATCCTGAGCATCTAGGGCTTCGGTAAAGTTGAACCGGAGAGGACCAATCGGGGTCGTCCAAAAGATCGAAATGCCCGCGACGGTACGCGCCGTGTAGTCGTTATAGAGAACGTCCGCACCAAACGTGTTTCCGACGTCCCAAACCGATCCGTGATCAAGGAACACGCCACCGGTGATGCCATATTCCTCCGGCAAACCAAGTGGGAATTCTGCTTCCAGCCGCGCAACGGCGAACTTGTTTCCGCCGAGCGCATCATCCGTATCATTATCCCGAGGACCAATACCGCTGGCCTCAAACCCGCGCAGAACGCGGTTACCGAGGAAGAAACGATCCGTCACGCGACTATCGTTATCGGCGTAATCAAGAAGACCGCCTTCGATAGTTGCCCGGAGTGTCACCTCTTCGTTGAACACCTTTGTTTCGGCTATCGCCGTTGCGGTGGTGCGAATGAAATCGGAATCGCCGACCCCAAACTCTTGCCCAAAGCGCAGAAGAACACCGGCATTGGGATTCAGACCGGTACGGCGGGTGTCATAGCTATAGGTGTAGCCCACACCATTTGTCGTAATACGACCGCGATCCGCTTCGTTCTGAATGACGATACTCGCAGCTGGGTCCACATCATTGATGTCCGTGAATTCTGCGCGATAGAAGACATTCAAACGACCGTTGTCAGAGACACGGAACCCAAGGCTTGGCCGGAAATCGAAAGTCTCTGTATCGTATAGCGCATTCTGGTTGTCAGTGGTTGAATAGTCAAAGCTGAACCCAAAACGTACATCTCTGCCGAGCAAGCGTGGTTCAACAAAGTCGAGTGACGCCACACGGTTCGATTCACTGGTTGAAATCTGGAAGCTAAGCGATTGTCCGCGTCCCAAGAAGTTTGATTGGCGATAAGACGCAACCAACCCTAGGCCGGTATCGGTATTATAGTTACCACCAAACGAGAGCGATCCGGTCGGCGCTTCGACAACATCCACATCTACAATAACCTGATCCGGTCCGCTGCCTTCTCGTGCATTCACGTCGGCATTGGCAAATAAACCCAAGGCACGAATGCGCTCTGCGGCCTGACGAATTTCACGAGGATTAAATGGATCGCCCTCGACAACTGTGAATTGGTTGCGGATCACCCGGTCGAGGGTTGTACTGTTGCCTTCGATATCAATCCGCTCAACGAAGATACGTTCACCTCTGACCAAGGCGTAGGTCACGTCGAGAACGAGGTCACGATCATTTCGAGTGATGCGCGGCTCAACCCGAACAAAAGGGATGCCTTTTTGAATAGCCAAACGTTCCAAACGAGCAATGTCGTTTTCAACCTTCATCGGTGAGTAAGTTGAACCGGGGCGCGTGCCGATTGCCGCTTGGAATTCTGCTGCACTGGCGGACGGAATTTCGGACACAACAGTCAACTGACCGAAGTTGAACTTCTGCCCTTCTTGAACGTTAAAGGTAATCAGGAAGGCGTCGCGTTCACGAGTCAGAGCAACATCAACGTTCAAAACTTGGAAATCAGCATAGCCGCGAGATTGGTAGAAATCGGTCAAGAGACGTTGATCGAACGCAATCCGATCGCGTGCGAAGGTATCACTGCTGATCAAAACACGCAGAAGACCCGCTTGCTTTGTATCAAGAACCCGGCGCAGACGGCCGTCGGAGAAATTTCTGTTCCCCACGAACGAAATGCGCTCAACTTCCGTCAGACCCGTTTCCTGAACAACAAATACAAGGTCCACGCGATTGTCGGACCGTTCAATGATCCGCGCCGTGACCGAGGCATTAATGCGACCACGATTTGCATAGAGTTCACTGATCGCGGCGACGTCCCTTTCAGCCTGCGCCGGGGTGTACACACGACGCGATTGAGATTGGACTACAGCCAGAACTTCGGCATCCCGAATTTCGCTGTTACCTTCAACGTTAATGATATTAATCGTTGGACGTTCAACAACGGTGATGACAAGCCTACTGCCCTGCGGGATAACGTCCACAGTTTCAAAAAGACCAGTTTCCCGGATGTTTTGGGATGCTGCATTGAGCTGGGCGGCTGAAATTGTTTGGCCTCGACTGATACCAGCCAAAGACAAGATCGTACCATCTTCGACACGTTGGTTCCCGTCGATTGTCACACTTGTAAAGGTAAACGATTGCGCGAAACTCGCCGTGGCAACGAAGGAGGCGAATATTGCAAGAAATAAGATTGCTGCACGCTGTTTGATTGACGCTGAAACGGCGTCAATTCGGCTGCTCAGATTATACATTTTTTTGCCTGTTGCATTAACATCCCCGATGGGTCGGAACGTAGCTTTTCAGGCACCGGTTGTCAAAACGAAGAAACGCGCCAAATGGCGCGTTCGCAAAAAACGGCTATTTGGGAATTGTTAGGCGATCATCCCGATATAAGCACCAGCATAAAGAGCTATGACAAGACACAAAGTATAGATCATTCTGTCTGTGTTCAGACGAACGAAAACAGATAATCCTTTGTATCCTTCAGCAAGTGTTTGCATACCCACATCTCCTAAGTTGAATCAGGGGTAACACTAAATCTGGGCACAAATGTGACGACCCTACCGCTTAGGGGCAAAGCACCAAATCGTTGAGGATAGCAAAAATCATCAGCGCGCCGATAAGGGAGAGGCCAATCGACATGAATATCCGAAGGGCCCGATCCGTTGGTTTTTGGCCTGCGATTGCTTCATAGGCGTAGAAGACCAGATGGCCGCCGTCCAAAATCGGGATTGGGAACAGGTTGAACAGCCCGATAGCTACCGAAATCATGCCGACGAAAAGGATATAACTCGTAGCGCCTTGAGAGGCCATTGAACCGCTGGCTTCTGCGATTGCTATTGGACCGGAGATATTACACGTAGAAATACCACCAACAATCACCTGCCAAATTCCTTCGAGTGACAACCTAATTGCGAACCAAAGTCTGCCAAAAGCGCGAGAAAAGGCTTCGACAATGCCAACAGGTTCGGTTGTCGGGATAAAGAAGTATTCGCCGGTGACACCAATAAGGAGCCGTTGTTCAAATCCACCATCAGGCAGCGGGTTATCAACCCGACGCGGTGTAAGTTCCAATTGTATCACATCGCCGTCTCGCCAGACGTCGAGCGTTATCTCGCCCCCGCCGCCCGCTTCGACCCCTTCAATGATCTGGTCAAAGGTATAAACCGACGTGCCATCAATGGCTGTGATGACGTCGTCGATCTTCAAATCAGCATCATCCGCCGCAGAGCGAGGCAGTAGAGACGCAATTCGCGGAACGAATGGATTCGGGCCCGAAACCTCAATCTGTTCGCCATCTCGAATGATTGTGTAGGTTCGGTACTGAGCGTCAGGAAGCGAGTCCAAATAGGGGCCTTCTGAGCTCATCAGGTCGATTCCATCAACAAACAAGATTTCATCGCCTGCAAGCAACTCAGATTCAAAGCCAACCGGAAGCTCATGTTGGCTCGCAACGATCAACTTTGCCGTTGGTTGGCCTTGGATCAAGAAGAACCCAGCAAAAATGAAAACGGCCAATATGAAGTTGGCAATTGGTCCTGCCGCGACAGTCAAAGCTCGCGCCCACAAAGGCGCACCAAGCATCGTGTTTCGCGCTGGCCCTGCGCCTTCAACCTCTTCTCCGCCAACACTCGCTGCATTTTTGTCACCGGCAAATTTTACGTAACCGCCAAACGGGATTGCAGCAATTTGCCAACGTGTTCCGCGTTTATCGACCCGCGAAAGAAGCGTTGGACCGAAACCTACCGAAAACACGTCCGCCGAGATACCGCACCATCTTCCGACGATGTAGTGACCGTATTCGTGAATGGCGACAATCACCGACAATGCGATGATGAAGAACAGGATGGTCATAACGCCATCCCCTGTGCTGGCTAAGAGCTGTGACAGGTCCAAACTGATCGTCCTTAGTTGGTTGCGAATTCGCCGGCGTAGATCCGGGCGGTCTTATCTGCGTCCAGAATGCTATCTAGTGTGATTTTGGCATTTTGCAGCCCACCTTGTGCTGACATTTTGTCGAGCGTCTTAGACACCACTGGCGCCATGTCCATGAACCCGATTTGGCCGGCGATAAAAGCGTCCAAAGCACGTTCTTTTGCAGCGGTGAATACTGCACCCGCTAATCCACCGATTTCCATCACGTCGCGCGCAATCGCGAGAGCGGGATAACGGGCATCGTCTGGCGCTCGAAAAGTAAGTTGACCAATGTCGGTTAGATTTAGCCTTTCGACCGGCAATTCGATCCGATCTGGCCAATTCAATGCAAAACCAATGGCATGGCGCATATCAGGTGGCCCGACATGAGCCATCAGGGCTCCGTCGTTGAAACCGACAAGCGCATGGATCAGAGATTCTGGATGGATCACGGTTTCGATCTGCTCAGACGATACGCCAAAAAACTCTTTTGTCTCAATAAGCTCCATCGCCTTGTTAAACATCGAAGCACTGTCGATTGTGATCCGCTGCCCCATGTCCCAATTCGGATGAGATGATGCTTCAGCCAACGTTGCTGTCTTGAGTTTCTCAATCGGCCAATCGCGAAATGCTCCACCGCTGGCCGTTATGATCACGCGTTCCAAGGCTGCCATGTCTTCGCCGATCAATGCCTGAAACACTGCAGAATGTTCACTATCAACGGGTAACACAGTCGCGCCAGACGCTTTCGCGTGCCCCATATAGGCCTGCCCAGCAGACACCAAAGATTCTTTGTTGGCCAGGGCTAAAGTCTTGCCATTTGACAGTGACGCCATTCCAGGCCGCAGACCCGCCGCCCCGACGATAGCCGACATCGTCCAATCAACAGAAATTGATGCCGCTTCGACAACGGCTTCTTCGCCTGCTTTGACCTCAACATTCTTCCCGGACAAAAGCTCCCTTAGGTCAGCGAATTTCTCGTCATAACAGGTCACCGCAACCTGAGCGCCCAATTCAACAGCCGAAGCGGCCAACTGTTCGAGATTATGACCGCCAGTTACAGCGACGACGTCAAACTCATCAGGACGTCGTTTTATGAGATCGATGGTATTCTGACCGATGGACCCTGTCGCACCGAGAATCGAGACAGTCTTCAAAAGGCGACTCCGGTATAGCCAAACCCAATGATCAGGATGCCCAGAACCAGAGTTGCACCGAGCATCGCATCAAATCGGTCAAGCAATCCGCCATGACCCGGTATGAGATCCGAACTGTCTTTGATCCCCACCCGACGCTTAAGTGCGCTTTCCGCTATATCGCCCATTTGACCTGCGAAAGCGACGAGTGCAGATATGACGATCAACGCAGCGCCTGAGTTCGTGTACCTGGCAAAAATCGCACCAACGACCGCTGCGCCGATCCAGCCAGCAACGGTACCGCTCCAAGTCTTCTTGGGGCTGATCTTCGGCCAGAACTTCGGACCACCAAATGCGCGTCCAGCGAGATACCCAAGCGTGTCGGACGCTATGATGACTAAGATAATCCACATGATCCAATCCGCACCAAACATGTTACGAAAATGGACCATAGAATATGTGGCAAGGAAGATGGCTATCGAGAACACCAAGAACAACTGACGCCTTTGGCCAATAAAGACAGCGCCGAGAATGCAGGGAGTGAGCATCACTGCTATTAGGTAAATACCTTCGAGCGTGTGCAGAACCGATCCAATCGCGCAGGCCATGACAGCCAAAACGATGGCGGCATTTGGCCGCTCCGGATCACAAAGAGACGTTAGTTCCCAGATCATTAAGCCAAGCGCAAAGACGACAAGAAGCTGAAAAGCGGCTCCACCAAGATAGATCGCAACAAGACCAACGACTAACATACCCGCCGCCGAAATGAGCCTGACCTGAAGGTCGTCCCATTTACTAGCCGGAGGCGTTTGGTCCGTCGGCATCGTTAGGCGAGCACCGCACCAAATCGGCGATCACGTGTACCATAAGCAGATACTACAGAACCAAATTCTTCCGCGGTAAAATCTGGCCAGAGGGTTTCGACAAATTCGTATTCCGAATAGGCGGACTGCCAAAGTAAGAAGTTGGAAATGCGTGCTTCGCCGCTTGTTCTGATTACAAGATCAGGGTCGGGCAGAACATGCGTGTCCAAAAATTTGGAAAGCGTCTCTGCGTCGACGTCTTTGTGAGACAAACGCCCCTGCTCAACTTCATAAGCCAGCCGCTTCGCAGCACGAGTGACTTCGTCGCGGCCACCATAGTTCAAGGCAATTGTCAGGTGAACTTTGTCATTGTTGGCGGTGAGAAGCTCAAGATTGTCCATCAAAGACACCAGCTTTTCGTCCAACTTGATGCGATCCCCAATGAACCGTACCCGAACACCGTCTTCGAGAAGCGCGCGGGCTTCTTTTTCGATATAACGGCGGAAAAGGCGCATCAAACCAGCGACCTCAACCTGAGTCCTTTTCCAGTTCTCGGTCGAAAAGGCAAAAATCGTGAGGTACTTCACCCCGTAGTCGGGACAGGCCTGCACAATCTCGCGCACCCGGCGCGCACCTGCATGGTGCCCGAATAGGCGCGGTTTGCCGCGTTGTTGTGCCCATCGACCGTTCCCGTCCATAATAATAGCGACGTGGTTTGGCCCGATTTTATCCATCTTGGTCATAAGTGACCTTTCAATATGGGCAGGTTAGACCTGCATTATTTCTTCTTGTTTAGTATCAAGTGTTTGATCGACGACCTTAATGTGTTCATCCGTCATGTCTTGCACCGCGCCTTCCCAGAATTTCTGATCGTCTTCTGACAACCCGTCAGCTTTCGCTTTTTTGATTTGATCCATGCCATCTTTACGTAAGTTCCGGATCGATACGCGGGCAGATTCTGCATATTGAGCGGCTACCTTGCCGAGTTCTCTACGACGTTCCTCGTTCAACTCCGGAATGGGCAACATAATGATGGTGCCGTTTAGTTGAGGATTGATCCCTAAACCACTCTCACGAATAGCTTTTTCAACCTTACCAACGAGACCCTTATCCCAAACGTTTACTGTCACCATCCGCGGCTCTGGAACGTTGACGGTGCCAACCTGATTGATCGGTGTCATGCTACCGTAAGCATCGACCATGATTGGTTCCAACATCGATCCAGACGCACGGCCGGTCCGCAAGGATGCCAGTTCCGTTCTCAGGTTGCTGATCGCGCCTTCCATGCGGCGGGTAAGATCATCTGTGTCGAGTTCAAAATCGTCTGACATGCGTCTGCTCTATCGTTGGTCTTCTTTTTGCTTATTTGCAGTTCTTTAGGACAAAAGTTAGGCGTTGTATAGCGCAGCAGGTGCCGAGTTATGCAGCAGTTTTTTCGCATATGGCACAAATGCAGCGCAAAATCTCTTAGTCATGCACGATTGTGTGCGTTCCGTCGCCGGCCAAGATCCCTCTAAACCCACCGGGTTCATCTAAGCTGAACACAACGATCGGCAGATGATTGTCTCTGGCCAGTGCGATTGCCGACGCGTCCATCACGCCGAGGTGTTTTTGTAGAACCTCATCATAGCTGATTTTGTCATAGCGCTGCGCATCGCTGTGTTTGGCTGGGTCTTTGTCATAGACACCATCGACCTTTGTTCCTTTGAAAATCGCCTCGCACCGCATTTCATTGGCACGAAGCGTCGCCGCCGTATCAGTCGTAAAATATGGGTTGCCCGTTCCTGCGGCAAAGATGCAGACCCGCTTCTTTTCGAGGTGGCGCACAGCTCGCCTGCGAATATAGGGCTCGCACACTTGGTCCATTGGGATCGCCGAAATGACCCGCGTGTGAATGCCCAAACCTTCGAGGGCCGATTGCATCGCCAAAGCATTCATCACAGTCGCAAGCATACCCATGTAATCTGCCGTGGTTCGCTCCATCCCCTGTGCGCTACCCTGGAGCCCACGGAAGATATTGCCACCGCCGATGACCATGCAAATTTCGACACCCATGTCGTGTACAGATTTTACTTCTTTTGCGATCCGTTCCACGGTGGGAGGATGAAGTCCGAAGCCAGCGTCGCCCATCAGAGCCTCGCCAGAAATCTTGAGCATCACCCGGTTGTAAGTCGTGTCAGACGTTGCACTCATGCTTTCCCCCGGTATTTGCTTTCTTCGATAAGCAAAATGTCGGAAAAGGCGGTCATGTTCAATGGCTGTCATCTACTTTTCGGCGAGTTATTTCCAATGATTGGCCTCTTGCTTTCCGGCTTAGGTGAAAAGCCGTGACTCTGCGCATTGACCCAAACAAAACCGTTCTGATCGCCGGTCCAACGGCCTCGGGTAAATCCAGTTTGGCTCTTATGATTGCTGAGGCTCAAGGCGGTTTGATCGTGAATGCCGATGCTTTGCAGGTCTATGATGGTTGGCGGATCCTGACTGCGCGTCCCAGCCTGGAAGACGAACAGCGCGCTGCGCATCAGTTTTATGGCCATCTCCCATACGACGTCAGCTATTCTGTTGGCGATTGGCTGCGAGATGTTAAAGGCCTGCTGGGTGAAAGGCTCATTATTGTTGGCGGCACGGGTCTCTATTTTTCCGCGTTGACGGAAGGATTGGCCAATATACCGGAAACGCCGACCCACATTCGAGCGACTGCGGATGGGATGGTGATCGAAACTTTATTGAGCGAGATCGATGAAGCAACAAAAGATCACGTAGATATAGCCAACCGAGCCCGCGTGCAGAGAGCTTGGGAAGTTCTTCAAACAACTGGACGCAGCTTGGTTGATTGGCAAAGCGAAACACCTGCCCCGCTCCTGCCTCTCCAATCCTGCACACCAATCCTCCTAAATGCACCGAAGGAGTGGCTCACACCCCGCATCGAACAACGCTTTGACATGATGCTTGAACAGGGCGTTTTGGAGGAAGCTCGGGAGATGTCATTGAATTGGGATACTTCGCATCCTTCGTCTAAAGCCATCGGCGCACAAGAACTGATTGACCATGTCAACGGCCGCATATCTTTGGACGAAGCCCGAGAGGCTGTCATTATAGGAACGCGTCAATACGCCAAGCGCCAGCGGACCTGGTTCCGCAAGCGAATGACGGATTGGGCTCAGATCGATCTTTCATCCACAGATTTGTCCACAGGCATCGTAGTTTAGCGCCGATTCAGCGGTTGCAATTTGACCTAGGGTCACTGCAATATCGCGCATCATTCACGAGGACGCTGCCATGATCCCCGCTACTGAACACCAAGACGCGTTGCTCGCATTGGCGCCGATCGCCAGAAACCCACATGTTGGGAAATGGCGCACAGAAGCAATGAGATCTCATGCAACGCCGCGGCTTCTGTACATAGCGAAAGGGCAAGGTCGGATCACGATAGCTGGCCTTACCCGTGGATACGGAGCAAATAACCTGATCTTCATTCCGGCACATACGATGTACGGCTATGAAATTGGCCCAACTGTGTTTGGCCAAATGTTAAACATTCCAACAGCGATGGCCCCCGAATGGCCAGACGAGCCAGTTCATCTTCGTTTACGTGACGTGGCAGCGCAAAAGGACTTCTTGGCGCTTATCGACGGATTAGAACGGGAACTCAGTTCGGATCTTGAATCTAATCAGCGCGCAGCGCACTACCGTTTGGGTCTAATTTCAGTATTCTTTGAAAGGCAATTGGCCGGCTTTGAAAACGCACCAGCAGATGCAAACGCAGAGACGTCTTCTGCTCGTGTTGTGGCCGCCTATACTGATCTGATCGAACGCGACTACCGACGCGATCTCGGCGTGGCTGACTTTGCCCACGCGCTCGGCGTCACGCCTACGCACCTGACGCGATGCTGCAAGGTCACTTGTGGACGCTCCGCCTTGGCTCTCTTAAACGATCGCAAGCACTACGAAGCCTGCATTTTGCTTAGAGAATCCAAGCAAACAATTCAGTCGATCTCGGAAGATCTCGGATTCAGCTCTGCGGCATATTTTAGTCGCGCATTCCAAAGCCGAGCAGGCCGCTCCCCTTCGCAATTTCGCAGGTTTGGGTCAAAAAACCTGACCTAAAAGGTTCTTTTCATTCAAAGTACTGGACAGCGGCAATGTCGCAATTGGCAGATTGACATGTCGCAAATGTGACATGATTTCTCGAACCAACCGTTGACGTAGCAACAGAAATATTGCGCAATGGTCTGCAATATTTGCTGAGACTGGTAAGATCACCACTCCGAACCGGTCCAATAGCATGAATAAAATAGTGAATATGTCACAGGGAGATAAGCATGACACCAGAAACTCAAAGCCGGATTCATCCGGCAGCACTTACCTATGCGGAAGACGAAAAAACCGGCAAACTTAGCCGGCGCGAGTTCCTCGCACGTACAACAGCGTTAGGCCTTACATCCGCGGCAGCATACGGGCTGATCGGTCTTGACGCTCCGGCGCACGCCGGCGGACACGCCCAGCAAGGCGGAACCATGCGGATGCAAATGGAGGTTCGGGCGCTGAAAGACATCCGGGCAACAGACTGGACGCAGATGGCGTTTGTCTATGCTGGTTGGCTCGAATATCTTGTCGAATACAACTCTGATGGCTCATTCAACCCGATGCTTCTTGAAAGCTGGGATGTGAACGACGACGCGACTGTCTACACACTGAAATTGCGCCAAGGCGTGAAGTGGAACAACGGCGATGACTTTACAGCTGACGATGTGGCGCGCGTTATCACCGACTGGTGTGATAAATCCGCTGAAGGTAACTCAATGGCCGGTCGCTTTGCGGTTCTTATCGACCCAGCCACTGAAAAAGCGATCGATGGCGCAATTCAAGTTGTCGACACTCACACAGTACAGCTCAACCTGCCAGCATCCGACATCACCTTGATTGCCGGCATGGCGGACTACCCGGCTGCAATCTACCATAGTGGCTTTGACGGGGAAAACCCACTGAACGACCAAGTCGGTACAGGTCCTTACCTGAGCGAATCTCACGAAGTTGGCGTCAAGTCCGTTCTGGTTCGGAATGAAGGCCACGATTGGTGGGGCTATGCTGCCGGCAAAGGCGGCTTCCTAGATCGTATCGAATACATCGATTATGGCACAGATCCATCTGCATGGGTGGCGGCAGCTGCGGCTGACGAGATCGACATGATCTACGAAACTGTTGGCGACTTTGTCGAAGTCTTCAATGGCATCGGCTGGGAAGAAAGCGCAGTTGCTTCAGCTGCAACGATCGTTATCCGCCCGAACCAAGTAGCAGAAGTTAACGGTATGCAGCCTTATGCAAACAAGAAAGTGCGTCAGGCTATCGCGATGGCTTGTAACAACGCTGTTTGCTTGGAGCTTGGATATGCGAACCAAGGTGAGGTTGCGCGCAACCAGCACGTTGGCCCGATGCACCCTGCTTGGGCAGATGTTCCTGCACTTCCATATGATCCAGCCAAAGCTCTGGAGATGATCACCGAAGAAGGCATGGCCGACTTCGAATTTGAGATCACATCCATTGACGACGATTGGCGCCGCAACACCACTGACGCCGTTGCAGCTCAGCTGCGTGACGCTGGCTTTAATGTGAAGCGGACAATCATTCCTGGCTCCACATTCTGGAACGACTGGACGAAGTATCCGTTCAGCTCCACCAACTGGAACCACCGTCCGTTGGATACACAGATCCTTGGTCTGGCCTATCGCTCTGGCGAAGCTTGGAACGAAGCTGCCTTCGCAAATGCTGAGTTTGATGCTCTGCTTGCTGAGGCGAACTCGATTGCGGATGCAGATGCACGCCGTGAAGTGATGGCTAAGCTGCAAGGCATCATGACTGACGAAGGCGTGACGCTACAGCCATACTGGCGTACGGTATATCGCCACGCCAAGCCAGGCTTCACGGGTTGGGACATGCACATCGCGTACCTGCCACAGATCTACAAGATCGGCGTTGCTACCTAACTAAGCTAACTTCTAAGGCCGTCCAGAGTAATCTGGGCGGCCTTTTCAACTGCGCAAGACCGCCAATAAAGAGCGGTCCAGCCAACGACAGGGATCCTTTATGGGACTGTTTATTCTTCGACGCCTTGGGGTCATGATCCTGACGGCGCTGTGCCTGACATTTATCGTTTTCTGGCTTACCAATCTCTATCCAAATCTCGAAAAGCTCGCCAAGACCCAAGGCAACTTCCGAATGTCTGATGAGGCTGTAACGAGCTACCTGACCAATCGAGGGTACACGCAAAGTTTGCCAGTAAAATACGGACAGTGGTTAGGTGTGTTGCCGGGTTGGGAGATTGAAGGCTCCGATGGTGAGCTTCGCAGAAGATGCGAGGAAGGGCAGAACTATTGCGGCGTCCTTCAGGGCTATTGGGGATATTCAACAGTCTTCAAAGAAGATGTGAGCAAGATCATCGCCACCCGACTCGCGTTAACAGGGAAATTGATGTTCTGGGTGCTCATGGTCATGGTGCCTGGTGCGCTCATCATCGGTATTCTTGCTGGCATGCGCGAGGGATCTAAGCTAGATCGAAGTCTCTCGACTTTCTCAATTATGACGACAGCAACACCTGAATATGTGTCCGGCGTTGTGTTGATCGCCGTATTTGCGACTCCGCTCTTTGGAATGCAGTACTTCAAAGGAACTGCGACAAGTGCGATGGATGATGCAAATTTCCAAAACTTCTTCCTGCCCGTGATAACAATCGCCCTCTATGGCATGGGTTATATCGCGCGTATGACCCGCGCATCGATGACGGAAGTTATGACAGCGCAGTACATCCGAACGGCACGCCTCAAAGGTGTGAAGTTCCGAACAATTGTGATCAAGCACGCGTTGCGCAACGCTTTGATTGCGCCCTTCACAGTTATCATGCTCCAGATCCCTTGGCTCCTGAACGGTGTCGTGATCGTCGAGACGTTGTTCAACTATAAAGGGTTTGGCTGGACCTTGGTCCAAGCCGCGTCGAACAACGACATTGAACTGCTTCTCGGCGTATCAGTCGTTTCAGTCTTCGTCGTTCTCCTGACACAGCTGATATCGGACATCGGCTATGTCTTCCTGAACCCACGCATCCGAATTTCGTAAGGGAGACTGGCTATGGAACCGTTAACTTGGACCGGAAACGTCGGTGACTTTCTTAACCCAATCTTTTGGATCGCCGCGGTCATCCTTCTTGTGTCAGTCATTGCACAGATCATTCTTTCCTTTTTCGCGGAAGAAATGACATTGCAAGCCAATCCTGATGGCACGTTGATGCGCCGTGGTGGGCTATTTGGGCTTGTTGAAAGGCTGACGAAGTATTCGTTCTTTGCAGTCGTTTTGATCGTCCTCGCCTACATCATTCTTGGCGTCGTTCTTCCCTACGGATCAGTCGGCATCGTTGGCAATATGGCGAAGCAGTTTACACCCGTTTGGCTGGCTCTCATCGCGACTTTCGCTCTCTCAATCACCTTCAAGCGCTCATTAGGCCTGTATGGTAAGCTTTTTGACAGCACAGTCGGCATGATTGGGTTTGGCTTAGTCATGTTTTGGGTATTCACAGCAGGTTTTGCCGGAATGTTCGATATGCTCGCCACGCATGATCCGTTGCAGCAGATTTCGGGCCTCAAGAACAAACTGCCAGGTGTTCCGCTTCCAGAAGGTGTCGAAGGCTATCCGCACTACCTTCTTGGCGGTGATAACCTCGCGCGTGATGTGTTTAGCCGCATGGTCTATGGTTCGGTGATCGTGATTGCGATTGCGCCTTTGGCGACCGTCTTTGCCTTTATGGTGGGGATCACGTTGGGGCTTCCAGCAGGCTACTACGGTGGACGCTTAGATACGATCCTGTCGTTCCTTGCGAACCTGATCCTCGCCTTCCCTGTCATTCTGTTGTTCTACCTATTGGTGACACCAGAGATTGTAGCCACAGGTATCCCAACCTTTATGGCGACGGTTTTGTTCATCTTCCCGTTGGTGTTTTTCGGCGTGTTGATAAACTCGCGCTACCACACCCAGCCGACGCAGCGAACCATCATGCTTGCAGTCGTGCTCGGTGTACTCGGATTGCTTTACCTGTCCTTGATCAGCCAAGAAGGAACGGTATTTAACTTTATGCCAGCGGCACTCGACCTCTTCGATATCAGCTCAGGTATCCTTGTGGTGTTCGTGTCAGTGGTCTTCGTAAACTCGCCGACCGTGTTCAGGATTGTCCGCGGCCTCGCTTTGGATCTTCGCACCCGCGACTACGTTGCCGCGGCTCAGACACGCGGCGAAAGCAGCTGGTACGTTATGCTGTGGGAAATCTTGCCTAACGCACGCGGACCGCTGATCGTCGATTTCTGCCTCCGGATTGGCTACACCACGATCCTTTTGGGAACACTAGGTTTCTTTGGCCTCGGCCTTCCGCCTGAATCACCTGACTGGGGGTCCACCATCAACGAAGGCCGCAAGTTGCTGCTGATCTTCGTGCACCCTGCCCTGCCACCAGCGTTGGCGCTGCTCTCGCTCGTGTTGGGTCTAAACCTGCTGGCCGACGGCCTGCGTGAAGAATCATTGAAGGACTAAGCCCATGGAAAAACAAGACTACGACGGCCCAATCCTTGAGATCGACAAACTGTCCATCTCCTTCTTCACGCGCCTGCGGGAAATTCCAGCAGTTATGGATTTCTCTGCCACGGTGATGCCGGGTGAGGCATTGGGGCTCGTCGGGGAATCCGGCTGCGGCAAATCCACCGTGGCGTTGGGCGTCATGCAAGACCTCGGCGTCAATGGCCGCATCGTCGGCGGTTCGATCAAGTTCAAGGGTCGTGACCTCAACACAATGTCTCAAGATGAACTGCGTGACATTCGCGGTTCAGAGATCGCTATGATCTATCAAGAGCCGATGGCCTCACTGAACCCCGCGATGAAGATCGGCAAGCAGCTTGCTGAAGTGCCGATGATCCACGAGGGTGTCAGCGAAGACGAAGCGATGAAACGCGCTCTCGAAGTGGTAACGGATGTGAAGCTTCCTGACCCGCAGCGGATTTTGAAATCCTATCCGCACCAGCTTTCTGGCGGTCAGCAGCAACGTATTGTCATCGCGATGGCACTGATGTCCAAACCATCGTTGTTGATCCTAGATGAGCCAACGACAGCGCTTGACGTGACCGTGGAAGCCGCTGTTGTGGAGTTGGTGAAGGATCTTGGGAAGAAGTACGGCACATCGATGCTGTTCATCAGCCACAACCTTGGCCTTGTCCTTGAAACCTGCGACCGCATTTGCGTGATGTATTCCGGTGAAGCGGTGGAACGCGGGTCTATCGAAGACGTGTTCGACAAGATGCAGCACCCTTACACACAGGCGCTGTTCCGTTCGATCCCGCTTCCAGGGGCCGACAAAAATGCGCGCCCCCTCGTTGCTATTCCGGGTAACTTCCCACTGCCGCATGAGCGACCTCAAGGATGTAACTTTGGCCCGCGGTGTGACTACTTCGAAGAAGGGCGCTGCGACGCCGATATGTCCATTCCGATGGAAATCATCGAAGGCCATGATCGCCACCAATCTCGGTGCCTGAAGTTCAAAGAAATCGATTGGAACGCTCCGATTGAGGTTGGCGAACAGAAGGAAAAAGCGGCTGCTGGTGACGTTGTTCTGAAGATGGACAACCTCAAGAAATACTATGAGGTTGCGGCGAATGCGCTCTTTGGCGGCGGCGACAAAAAGGTCGTCAAAGCGAATGAAACGCTTAGCTTTGAAGCGCGTGAGTCGGAAACGCTCGCCATCGTCGGCGAATCTGGCTGCGGGAAATCTACCTTCGCCAAGGTTCTGATGGGACTGGAGACGGCAACAGATGGTCAGATCATTTTGGACAATCGGTCTATCGGGGACACGCCTATTGAAGATCGAGACACGAAAACCGTCGCCGACGTACAGATGGTGTTCCAGAATCCGTTCGACACATTGAACCCATCCATGACAGTCGGTCGGCAGATTATACGGGCGCTCGAGATTTTTGGCGTCGGCGACAGCGATGCAGATCGCAAAGATCGCATGTTGAAGCTGCTCGATCTGGTGAAACTTCCGCGCGCCTTTGCGGATCGGATGCCGCGGCAACTGTCTGGTGGTCAGAAACAGCGTGTCGGTATCGCGCGCGCCTTCGCAGGCGATGCCCGCATCGTTGTGGCGGATGAACCTGTATCAGCGCTCGACGTGTCTGTTCAGGCGGCTGTGACTGATTTGTTGATGGAAATTCAGCGGGAACACAAAACCACCCTGCTCTTTATCAGCCATGACCTTTCCATCGTGCGCTACCTCAGCGACCGTGTGATGGTGATGTATCTGGGCCATGTGGTCGAGCTGGGCACGACCGACCAGGTCTTCGCACCGCCGTATCACCCTTATACTGAAGCCTTGCTCTCAGCCGTTCCAATTGCGGATACGTCCGTTGAGAAAAAGCATATCGTGCTGGAGGGCGACATTCCGTCAGCCATGAACCCGCCTTCGGGTTGCCCATTCCAAACACGGTGCCGTTGGAAGGATAAGGTCGCCGGTGGCTTGTGTGAGAAGGAAGTACCAGCGGTGCGCATGATGGCGGATGGCCATCAGATCAAGTGCCACCTGAGCGACGATGCGTTGGCCGAGATGGATCAGGTCATCAAAATCGCGGCTGAATAAGAAATTGGGGAGCGTCTAGCTCCCCAAAATAATACGCACGTAGTCTTGAGTTTCTCGGTACGGCGGGATGCCGCCGTATTGCTCTACAGCGCCCGGCCCTGCGTTATAGGCGGCGAGTGCCAACCTCCAAGTTCCGAACTTGCGGAATTGTTCGTTGAGGTAGCGCGCGCCACCGTCCAAATTCTCATCAACGTCATAAGGATCGACGCCCAAGTACCGCGCTGTGGCAGGCATCAACTGAGCGAGGCCAATCGCGCCCTTGTTTGAAACAGCGCGGGGATTCCAACCGCTTTCCTGTTGGACAAGACGCAAAAATAGGTTCGGCGGTACACCGTGCCGTCTTGCTGCTGCTGAAGCGAGTTGCAGGTATTCGCCGCTATAATTGCCTGAGTACGCAGGGATCGAACCCGGAGCTCCGGGGACGATGATGGCTTGAGGCTGAAGCCGAACCGAATTGTTGTACTGCTGTGCTGCGCGCCCATCTAGCACATCAAGTTGGCGCTGAAACAGCGCTGTCCGTGAACTGGTTGAAATGGTGTCTTGCGCGACCGAAACTGTCGCCAAGCCACTTATCAATGATGCGCAGATCAAAAAGCGCATAGGACACCCCTAGAAATCTCTCACACAATTTAGCGTTTTCCACAGGAATAACCAGCCTTCGGCGGTAAAGCCTCTGTTAACCTTGATGCGCGATGCCTATCCTACGCCAAACCAAAATCAGATTCGTGGGGGTGCCGGTATGGCCGGGTCAGTTAACAAAGTCATTCTAATCGGCAACCTCGGAGCCGATCCAGAAGTGCGCACGTTCCAAAACGGCGGCAAAGTCTGCAACCTGCGGATCGCGACGTCCGAGAACTGGAAAGATCGTAACACAGGTGAACGCCGCGAGCGGACAGAATGGCATTCCGTCGCCATTTTCAGCGAAGGCCTCGTTCGTGTAGCCGAACAGTACCTACGCAAAGGCTCCAAAGTATACATCGAAGGTAAGCTGCAGACTCGCAAATGGCAGGACCAATCCGGTCAAGATCGATACTCGACCGAAGTTGTGCTGCAGGGCCTCAATGGTACCCTCACAATGCTCGACAGTCGCGGTGAAGGCGGTGGTAGCTATGGTGGTAGCAGTGGTGGTTATGGCAGCGGTGGTGGCTACGATAGTGGTGGCGGCTACGAAAGTGGACCGTCCGGAAACTCTGGCGGCGGCGGTGGCCGCGACATGGACGACGAAATTCCGTTCTAAGACCTAGGGCGTCGATCGGGCATTGGCTCAGTCGGCGCCGTTAGCGCATATCCAAAGCGTCTGACAAAACGGACAATACCGCGTCGCGGGGTACGTCAGACGTAATGAAGGCGTCTCCAATTCCCCGCGCAAGAATGAATCTGAGCGTACCAGCGACGACTTTTTTGTCCTGACCCATCAAATCAAGAAGCGCTTCTGCGCTGGGTAAATCTCCGTCGATATCCGACACATCCACTTTCATACCCATCGCTTTGAGATGGGCACGAACGCGGCTTGGGTCTTCCTGGCTGCAAAGTCCGAGACGCGCCGAAAGTTCAAACGCAAGGCCGCATCCAACCACGACTCCTTCACCGTGCAAAAGCCTATTTGAATATCCCGTCGCAGCCTCCAAGGCATGACAAAACGTATGACCAAGGTTCAAAAGCGCACGGTCGCCCTGCTCCGTCTCGTCACGCTCAACTATGTCAGCCTTCATTTCGCAGCTGCGTTTCACCGCATAAATCAGGGCGTCCATCTCCCGGTTGGCGATAGCGTCGGCATTGGTTTCCAACCACTCAAAGAAATCCGCGTCCCCAAGAAGCCCGTATTTGACCACCTCGCCGTATCCGGCGAGGAAATCTCGCTGCGACAGAGTCGAAAGCAGTGCGGTATCGGCGAGAACCAAGCTCGGTTGATGAAACGCGCCGATGAGGTTCTTACCCGACGCCGAATTGATCGCGGTTTTCCCTCCGACCGAACTGTCGACCTGCGCCAGCAATGTCGTCGGGATCTGTACAAACCTTACGCCCCGCCGAAGAATGGCAGCCGCAAAGCCGACCAAATCGCCAATAACCCCGCCGCCGAAGGCGATAATGACATCGCCACGCTCGACTTTCTGCTCTAGCAACCACTCGACGCTCTGTTCCAAATGCGCCCAGCCTTTGGTTTTCTCGCCTGCTGGCAAGCGCAACACGTCAAACGTCAAGCCCGCGCTGGCGAGACTGGATTGCAAGCCATCAAGATGGTGGCCCGCGACTGTCTCATCCGTGATGATCGCAATTTGCTTGCGGCCACCCATTGCGGCGATCCGGTCTCCCGCGCTTTGCAAAACACCATCGCCAATAATGATATCGTATTCGCGGTTTGGGAGATTGACGCGTACGGTTTCGGTCATGTGATCAGCTCCAAGATATGATCTTCGCTGAGCAAGACCTCGATGGTCCGCTGAGTTGTTTCGTCAATGGACGCGCCCGGTTGAACGTCTACGCGGAGTTGAGCCAATTGGTAGATCGGTTGCCGCACATCGAAAATGTCAGAAAGCGTTTGAAATGGGTTGTCCGTCCGCAGAAGTGGCCGCGTGTCTTTATGGCGCACACGCTCCCAAAGAAGCTTCAGATCAGCGTCGAGCCAAACGGACGCGCCCTTCTCATCAATCAATGCTCTATTGCGTTCTGCCAGAAACGCACCACCGCCAGTTGACAGGATGCAAGGTTCACCAGACAAAAGTCGCGCGATCACTTCGGTTTCCCGTTCTCGGAAAAAGGCTTCTCCATCGCGGGCAAAAATTTCAGCGATTGTCGCGTTTGCAGCAGCCTCGATTGCCGCATCACTGTCCAGAAACGGAACACACAATTTTTCGGACAACGCCCGTCCAATGGCAGATTTTCCGGACCCCATCATGCCCACAAGCACAACGGATCGCTTTAAGCGATAAGCACTTGAGATCGCATGATCTGAGTTCATCTTCACCGCCCCGGATCTAGGCTGCACATCGCCTAATGAAAAAATCTTTTACTCAATGCCGTGAACTTCAGAAAAAGGCCATATATAAAGATGACAAAAGCGGCGGAACAGCCGTGATACGGGCAGAAAGAAGATTGGGGCATGTCGAATGTGGCGACTCATAAAAGTACTGTTTTTTTTGAGTGTGTTGGCTGTGGCCGGTTTGATTGCATATGCCTATATGGGTCCCATATTCTTCCCGGCTGATTTTGCGCCTCCCACAGCTGAGGTGAGCGAACCCGTGGTGTTGGAGACCGAATAGTGCGCCAGTTATTGTCGGCCCTTTGTTTTCTTGCAATTGCGCCAACAGCCCTGTTCGCTCAAGCAAACGAACCGCTCTCGGTAATTGATTGGCTGTCCGATAGTGTGACGGACGAACAGGCATTGGGCGATCGTGGCTTAGAACCACCGACTGCCACGAGTGCGCGTCCTCCCGATGTCCTTGTGACCCAACTTGATATGCCGACACCCGACGCAGTTGGACTGTTTTCTTCGGCGACCCTCGGCTTGCCGAATTCGATGTGGTCGCTGAGCGAAGAAACCTCTCTTGTAGAGCTTGTTTCTGACTTGCCGGATCCAAAAATCCCGGTTCTTCAGGATTTGTTGGTCACTTTGCTGCTTATACAATCCGATCCCCCTTTCGGCGCGACGCCGCAAGGACGGTTTTTCCTGTCTAGGGTCGATAAATTGTTGGAACTAGGGCGCCTTGAAGAAGCTGGGGCTCTATTGGATGCAACTGACCTCAACACGCCAGAGATTTTCCGCCGCCAATTCGACGTTTCTTTACTCACCGGAACTGAGGACAAGGCGTGCCGTTCACTCAGCCAAGGGTCGAAAGTTGCTCCATCCTATGCCGCTCGCATTTATTGCCTCGCGAGAGAAGGTGATTGGCCCGCTGCTGCACTAACTCTCAATACGAGGCGTGCTCTTGGGGATATCTCAGATGACGATGATTTGTTGTTTAGTCTATTTCTTGATCCCGAAATCTTTGACCACAGCTTAGAATTGCCGGAACCAGATCGGGTAACGCCCCTGATTTTCCGAATTCGAGAAGCTGTGGGGGAAAGCCTAAGCACAGTAGAACTGCCCTTGGCCTTCGCGCACGCTGATTTGAGATCGATCAATGGGTGGAAAACCCAGCTAGATGCCGCAGAAAGGCTGGCGCGGAACGGTGCAATTGAACCGAATGTCATGAAGGCCCTGTTTACTACGAGACGCCCATCTGCGTCGGGAGGAGTTTGGGACAAAGTGGCCGCTTTGCAGGCACTTCAAGCCGCGCTCGACTCGGAACGAACAGACGCTGTTGGAGCGGCTCTCCCATCCGCCTTCGAAAGCGCTAAAGAAATGGGTGCGGAGGCGTTATTTTCAGAGATCTATTCAAATGAGGTAAGCGAATACGATTTGACTGGCGAAGCTGCGGAGATTGCTGCGACGATGATGTTGCTTAGTCCCGGTTCTGAGTTGGACATGAGTGGCGTGAATGTTGATCCGTTCCTTGTCGCAGTTGCTCAAGGACGGCCTCAAGAAGTTCGTGCAACAGAACCTCGCCGCCTCGCTATTCAAGCGGCGTTCAACGGCGCGACACCCCCGCAAAGCGTTCAAACCTTATTGGACGATGGCCGAACCGGCGAAGCCATCTTGGAAGCCATTCACCTGACCGAAGGCGGGCTTGATGGGGATTTGAATGCGATGCGCGATGCGATTACAATTCTTCGAGCCGTTGGCCTGGAAGACATCGCACGAAAGGCCAGCTTGCAATTTTTGCTAATGGAGCGCCTTTGACATCCAGTTCAGAACAGCCAATGTCGCATTGGATCCAAGGATTTTTGGAGGCCCAAGCTGCTGAATTGGACGCGGCAACAAACACACGTCTAGCCTATGGTCGAGATTTGGCGAATTTTTCAGATTGGCTAGAACGTAAGTCGTTGCACTTCGCCACTGTCACGCAAGACAACATCGAAGGATATTTGATCGAATGCGACGCCGAGGGTCTATCTGCGTCGACCCGAGCAAGACGCTTGTCAGCCATCAAGCAACTCTTTCGTTTTGCCTTTGAAGAAGGGCTGCGGGACGACAATCCCGCGATGCAGATTAAGGGGCCGAAGAAAGCCAAATCGCTCCCGAAAACCTTATCAGTGGAAGAAGTCGAAGCGCTTCTCGCAGCCGCACGAGACTGTGGCATTGCGAGTTTGCGGAACACATGCCTGATGGAGCTTTTATATGCGACTGGGATGCGGGTGTCGGAGCTTGTTGAACTCCCGGTGTCTGCTGCGCGCGGCGACCCGCGCATGCTGTTAGTGAAAGGAAAAGGCGGCAAGGAACGGATGGTACCCCTATCGCCTCCGGCCCGAGACGCCTTAGCGGCGTACATTGTAGAACGCGACGAAAAGGAAACCGAAAAAAGATACAAAGGCATCCCTGAGTCAAAATTCCTCTTCCCAAGTCGCGGCAAGCTGGGTCACCTAACGCGTCATCGGTTCTTTGGTTTGATTAAAGAAATCGCAGTTAAGGCAGGTGTTTCACCTGAAAAGGTCACCCCACATACACTACGCCACGCCTTTGCAACCCACCTTTTGGCAGGTGGTGCTGACTTAAGGGCGATTCAGACTATGTTAGGCCATGCAGACGTTGCGACGACAGAGATTTACACCCATGTGCTGGATGAAAGACTGACAGAACTCGTGATGAACCATCACCCACTCTCCAATAAGAAATCTTGATCGCCGACGCTGCTGCCCCTATTCACTGAAATCAAATGATTGATACCACCGCTTTTGATGCTGCCTTTTGGGTTTCCGCTGGAGCCATCGCAGTCCTTCTTGTTTTATCCGGCTTCTTTTCTGGGTCAGAAACCGCCCTCACTGCCGCATCTCGCGGCAAGTTGCGGGCAACTGCCGATAAAGGTGGCCGGGGTGCACAGCGCGCCTTGGACATAACCGAAGACAATGAACGTCTTATCGGTTCTGTACTTTTGGGCAATAACGTCGTCAATATTCTCGCCACTTCGCTTGCAACGGCTGTCTTGACCAAAGTTTTTGGTCAAAACGGTGTTGCGGCAGCGACTTTGATCATGACCCTGTTAGTCCTGATTTTCGCTGAAGTTCTGCCAAAGACCTATGCCATCACAAACCCAGAACAGGTGGCCTCTCGCGTAGCCGGTCCGATCAGCGTTGTTGTGTTTGTGTTCTCGCCGATCGTATCTGCCGTGCGACTGTTGGTGCGTGGAGTCTTGCGAATATTTGGTGTCGAGATCGATCCAAATAGCAACATTCTAGCTGTACGCGAAGAGATCGCAGGAGCGTTACAACTTGGCCATTCAGAGGGCGTGGTTGAGAAAGAAGACCGTGACCGCATTCTTGGCGCGCTTGATTTGAGCGACCGCGAAGTTGAAGAGGTCATGCTGCATCGTTCTGGCATTGAAATGATCGACGTTGCGCAAGGCAGAGATGCAATCTTGAAGCAGGTGTTGGAGAGCAAATACACGCGCCTACCAGTTTTTCAGGATGACCCTGAAAACATCGTCGGTGTGATCCACGCGAAAGACCTTCTGCGTGCAACACACAATGGCGCTTCATCCGAGTTCGACATTCTTGAGGTCGCGAAACCTCCCTACTTTATCCCCGAGACGACGACGCTCGACGATCAAATGCGGAATTTTCTGCGCCGCCAAACGCACTTTGCGCTGGTGGTTGACGAATATGGCTCACTTCAAGGGCTGATCACGCTCGAAGATATTCTTGAAGAAATCGTTGGTGAGATCACCGATGAATTCGACAGCGATGAGGAAGACCTTATCGAAGCGACAGGCGACGGGGCCTTCCTTGTCGAAGGCGCGATGACCATTCGCGATCTGAATCGTGCTCACGACTGGTCGCTGCCCGATGAAGAAGCCAATACAGTCGCAGGATTGGTCATTCACGAAGCACAGATGATCCCGCTGGAAGGACAGGTATTTTCTTTCCATGGGTTTAGGTTTGAAGTCGTTGAGAAGGATCAAAACAGGATTTCTCAACTCAAAATTCGTAAACTATAGGGGCGTCACCGCCCCTTAAACAATCCACCCAATAGCCCACGAACAAGACGGCGACCAGTTGTGCCCCCGAGCTCCTTAACAACTGCTTGAGTCAATGCGTCGCTCAGGCTATCTGGGGAAGAGGATTTTCGAGATGAGGACCGCCCGACTTGCGAGCCGTTATATCGACGGGCCTTTTTAAATTCGCGTAGTTCCGCTTCTGCAGCCTCTTCTTCCGCCTCCGCCTTTTCAGCCGCCTCCGCCGCTTGATTGGCGCGCTCCTTTAGCAGCTCAAAAGCGCTTTCATGATCCAAGCGTTCGTCGTATTTCCCGGCCATCGGTGACGCTCGCATGATCGCAGCTCTGGAGATGCTATCAAGCGGCCCAAGTTGCGACGAAGGAGGGCGAATAAGCGTGCGTTCCACAATCGACGGAATGCCGTCGTCATCCAAAAATGACGTAACCGCCTCGCCCGTTCCCACCTCTTGAATGGCCTCCGACGTATCGAAGGCGGGATTTTCGCGGTATGTCTCAGCCGCTTGTTTTAGTTCTTTGCGGTCTTTTGCTGTGAACGCGCGCAACGCGTGTTGAATGCGATTACCGAGTTGTCCCAAGACATCTTCAGGAACATCAGCAGGGTTCTGTGTCACGAAGAATACGCCAACACCCTTTGAGCGAATGAGCCGAGCAACCTGTTCAACTTTATCCACGAGCGCTTTGGGTGCATCGTCAAAAAGCAAATGCGCTTCATCAAAGAAGAATACTAATTTCGGTTTATCGGGATTACCAACTTCAGGCAGTTCTTCGAACAACTCAGACAACAGCCACAACAGGAAAGTCGCATAGAGCCGAGGGCTTCCCATCAGCTTGTCAGAAGCAAGAATGTTGATCGCCCCGCGACCATCGTCATTGCACCGAATGATGTCCGATAGGTCTAACGCAGGTTCTCCGAACAACGATGTCCCGCCTTGGTTCTCAAGCACCAAAAGCTGCCGCTGAATTGCGCCAACCGAAGACGCGCTGACATTGCCGTATCTCAGCGACAAATCCTTTGCGTTTTGCCCAACCCAAACCAGCATTGCTTGCAGGTCTTTCAAATCAAGCAGCGGCAAGCCCTCTTCGTCTGCCACGCGGAACGCGACGTTCAAAACACCTTCTTGAACGTCGGTGAGTTCCAGCAACCGTGACAAAAGCAATGGCCCCATCTCAGCCACGGTGGTGCGAATGGGATGGCCTTGCTCGCCAAATAGATCCCAGAAAGTGACAGGGAAGCCAGAGTAGTCCAGATCCAGGCCGATGGTCTTCGCGCGCTTTGTGAATGCATCGTGCAGCTTAAACGTCTCTGTCCCTGACGCAGCTAGACCCGAAAGGTCTCCTTTGACATCAGAGAGAAACACCGGAATGCCGTTGGCCGAAAACCCCTCTGCCAAAATCTGTAGGGTCACGGTCTTACCCGTCCCTGTGGCTCCGGCAATCAGTCCATGACGATTTGACTTATCCAGCCTGAGATGTTGCGGTGTAGCGTAGCCCTCTGCACCGCCACCTACAAAGATTGAATCTGCCATGTCGTCCCCCGAAAACTGTCTCGCTGACGATACATTCAAAAATGAATGACGCCAGTGCAATTGGCCGCAGATCAGCATGTTCATGTAGTTCGTTGCTTAAGAACACTTTTCCCCTGACTTAGCTGTTGACGTGAAGGAATATGTTTTCTAGTTTTTCGCCAATAGTCGGCAATGTCCGACAGGGAGAATTGGAAAAGGGGTCCTTCTGTAGGACCCTTTTTTCATTCGGCGATTGTGAACTCACCGGCGATTTTTTGCGCTGACAGTCCTTTGAGCGCGTGATACGGATCAACCCGACAAAAATCGGAGCAATCTATGTTCAAGAAAACAATTGTAGCAGTCGCAACAACAGCGGTGTTTGCTGGATCATTCGCCTTTGCCCAAGAGGATACTGACGATGCCGTTGCAAACACGGAATCCACTTTAAGCCTTGGCGAAGAAGTCACTCAGGCCCCACGCGAGCCGCAGGTCGGCGAGACTTATATTGGGTCAGTCGAAGGCGATTGGGCCCTGCGTTGTTTGAAAGCTGAAGAAGGTAGCGTCGATCCTTGCCAGCTTTATCAACTGCTGAACGATGAAAGCGGAAATTCCGTCGCAGAGATGAGCCTGTTCCCAATTCCAAACGGCGAACGTGCCGCCGCAGGCGCAACGATCGTTGTTCCGCTCGAGACGTTTTTGACAGAGCAAGTGACCCTGAGCATCGATGGCGGCACCGCGCGTCGGTACCCTTTCACGTTCTGCAATAGTGCGGGCTGTGTGGCGCGTGTTGGCTTTACTGCCGAAGAGATTGATCAGTTCAAGCGCGGCAACCAAGCGACCATGCGGATTGTTCCTGCAGCGGCCCCTGATGAAGAAGTGATCCTCTCAATCTCGCTGTCGGGATTTACGGCAGCTTATGATAAGCTGGAAAACAGCTAAGTGTTTTAGGGCTACCTTCGGGTAGCTCTAAACTTTTCGAAGGGCGAGAACGGCGTTTAATCCGCCGAACGCAAAGGCGTTCGATAGTACGACATCGACCTCCGCATCTCTTGCTTCGTTCGGAACTACGTCCAGAGCGCATTCCGGATCAGCTTCTTCGTAGTTGATCGTCGGGGCGATCACGCTTTTACGCAATGCCATGATGCAGGCAAAAAGTTCGACTGCACCGGTGCCACCGATCAAATGCCCGTGCATCGACTTGGTCGACGAAATCATCAACTGATCTGCATGAGCTCCGAACACATCCGCCACGGCGGCACATTCAGTTTTGTCATTTGCCGCTGTTCCGGTGCCATGCGCGTTGATGTAGCCGACTTTGGACTTCGCGATCTTGCCGTCCTTCAATGCACCATGGATTGCGCGCGCTGCCCCTTGTTTTGAGGGCATAACAATGTCGGCCGCGTCCGAGGACATCGCAAATCCTGCCACTTCACACAAAATATCAGCCCCGCGCGCCTTGGCATGTTCGTATTCTTCAAAAACAAAGATGCCTGCACCTTCGCCCTGCACCATCCCGTTTCGCGTGGCCGAGAATGGTCGACACCCATCCTTGGACATGACCCGAAGGCCTTCCCAGGCCTTGATCCCACCAAAGCACAACATGCTTTCAGAGCCACCAGTGACCATCACCTTGGCCATGCCGCTACGGACCATATTGAACGCCTGTCCCATCGCGTGATTGGACGACGCACAGGCCGTTGCGACGGTGAAAGACGGGCCGCGTAGGTTCCACTCCATGGACACGTGACTGGCCGCCGCGTTGTTCATAAGTTTTGGTACAATAAAGGGATGAACGCGGTTCTTTCCCTCTTCGTAAACCACACGGTAGTTTTCATCTTGTGTGTTTAGGCCACCGCCTGAGGTTCCAAGCACAACCCCCGATCGGTCAGCGAGTTTGCCGGTGAACTTCAACCCCGCCTGTTCAATCGCCTGTCGCGCGGATAATAACGTAAACTGTGTGAAACGATCGTAGAGGGCGATTTGTTGGCGGTTAAAATAAGCGTTTTCATCATATCCGCTCACCTGACCACCGATTTGGATTTGAAGCCGGTCCACATCACGAATGTCTAAGGCTCCAATACCGGACCGGCCTTCCTTCATGGCTTCAAAGGTCGAGGCTGCATCATGCCCAAGGGGATTGATCGTCCCTGCCCCTGTGATGACGACACGTTTCATTGTCAGGTTTTTTGATCCGCGACGAGTTTTTCAACAGCGCGGATAATGCTCTTCACAGATGTGATATCGAAATCACTCGCTGTTGGATCGTTCGCGTTGAAGGGAACCGAGATATCGAACGCCTCTTCAATGGCAAAGATACTTTCAACTAAGGCCAGGCTATCGACACCCAGACTTTCGAGGGTGTCGTCCAATGAGATATCCGACGGCTCCAACAACGCCTGTTCCGCGATGATCTCGATGATTTTGTCTTGAACGCTCATGGCTTACCTTGTGGGATCATTGACCAACTTGCGTGATCACTTAACCATTCCTTAGCCGTTTCAAAAGGGCCGGAAGTGATTTCAGACCTCTCATCTGGGCACGATGATCCAACATATCCACAGCAGGATAACCCATCACAAAATGCCCATCGTCTACGTTTCCAAGAACGATGGCACCGCCACCAAGAACAACATCTTTTCCGACGACAACATTGTCTTTGACACCAGATTTCCCGCCAAGAACCGATCTATCACCAAGCACAGTCGAACCGGCTACCGCGGCCTGAGCACAGAGTACGCAATCCTCACCTACGACCACGTTGTGACCGACTTGAACAAGGTTATCGATCTTGGTCCCGCGACCGACTGAAGTTGACCGAATAGTGCCTGCATCTACGGTCGAATTGGCACCGATTTCGACGTCATCGCCGATAATGACACTTCCCAAAGAATGAATGCGGTGGCGGATAGCGTCGTCAGGGGGCGAAAGTGGCTCTTTGGCAAGAGACATAAAGGCCCGTTCCTCATTCGAAAGCCCTTCCGTCACAAAGGAGAACCCATCCGCGCCAACAACGACGTTCGGTTGAAGGATTACATTGTCGCCAATCAAGACGTTTCGACCGATCCGAACACCGGGGTGTATATGACAATTGCGGCCAATCTTCGCGCCATCCGCAACGCTGACGTGCGAAGCGACGAGTGTTCCAGAACCGACGACTGCCGCATCGGCAATAGTTGTGAAAGGCCCAACGGAAACGTCTTCATCGAGATGCGCCTTGGCGGACACTTGCGCCAACTCGGACACCCCATCGCCAGAGGCCGGTGTATCAAAAGATTGAGTAAGATGCGCCATTGCCAAACGTGGGCGCTCTACCAAGACGGCCGCATCCAGCCCGAGCGCTTGCCAATCCGCGTCTTTCCAAAGGATCGCAGCCTTAGCCTTCGTGGCAGCAACGGCCCCCGCATATCTTGCCGACATCGCTAGTGCTAAATCATTTACGCCGGCACTAGTAGGTTCTTGCGGTCGTTTGACTGCTAGATCGACATTGCCAACTGCTTCAGCCCCAAGTGCGGCTGCAATTTCTGAAATTCGCCGTGCCATAGACACCCCTTGATTGCGGGGCCTACTTAGCCTTGAACAGCGCTGATCGCTACCCCTTCACGCGCCAAGGCCTGCCAGACACGTGCATCGCGGCCATAAACGTCACGTCTGAACTGAAGATTGCCAAGCGCGTCGGTGAAGGCGGTGCGATAAACAAGATGAACCGGAACCGGCTGTTCGAGATCTACGCGATTTTCGCGTCCAGTGCCCAATTTCGCTTGAAAGAACCCTTCTGGATCAACTTCTTGCAAGGCCAACAATTCGTAAGCAAAATCAAACGGATCATTCAGACGGATACATCCGTGGCTGTACGCCCGGGTTTCACGAGAGAACAGGTTTTTTGCCGGAGTATCGTGAAGATAGATGTTGTATTGGTTCGGAAACATAAATTTCACCAAGCCCAAAGCATTGCTCCGGCTAGGCGGTTGACGCATTGAGAATGGGAAGTTCCGACGCGTAAACTGTGTGAAATCAACATTAGCTCTGTTTACGACACGCCCGCGACGGTCGGTGATCTCTAAATGGCGCACCGCATTTGGATTGCGCTGAAGCTGCGGCAGATATTCCTTGGTCATGATCGAACGCGGCACATACCAACTTGGATTGATGACCATGAATTCCATCACATCAGAAAATTCAGGGCTTTGCCGATCGGCATCATTCGCACCAATCACCGATCGGGTTTGGAACGTCACAACATCATTGTCGACAATACGAGCTGTGAAGTCCGTCAGGTTCACCCAAATATGGCGGTCACCCTTCTCGTGATTGATCCAACGTTCACGTTCCATCGCAACAAGGACGGATTGCAATCGACGCTCCATTGAAACGTTGATTTGCTCCAATGTGCCTTCACCAGCGGTTCCGTCCACTTCAAGACCGTGCATCTCTTGAAACTTGCGCACCGCCATTTCTAGAGCTTCATCATATGTTTGAGATGCTGTACGCGGCAAATATCCCATGGAAATCAGTCTATTACGCAACGCGACAACAGCTTGACCAGAATCTCCAAGTTCGAGCTTCCGACCATTAACGCGCGGACCCCAGCCACCGTTCAGCAAACCAGCCTCAAGTTCGATTTTTTCGCGCATCAAACGACTGTATTCTGGCGAGCTCGGCGGCAGCGCGCGCAAGAATGTCCCGGCATTCGCTGCCGCGAATTCTTCTATGGTCTCAAGACGATCACGATATGCAACTTCGCGCTTGATCAATTCATCGACATTGCCAGGTACTAAAATACCGGACTGGACATCGCGCGCATATTGGAGCAACAATCGGCTGAGCTCGACTTCAACCTTGCCTTGCTGTTCGGGTGTTCTTGCCTCCCTCAACATAGCCATGACGTTGGATGTATTGTAACGCTCCGGCGGCAAACCATGCGCATCGGTTCCATCCAAAACAGTTAGAAAGGTATTGCGGCGCTCTTGAGCCTGTTCGTCCGAACCCGTCCAAATGCCTTCGAAATTCCTGTCGCGATAAAAAGCTGCAAGATCGTCATCCCGCGCAGCGGCCTCTGCAACGGCTTGGCGAAATGCGGTGACTTGAGCCGCAATGGCAGTCGGTAAAATCAATGAAACTGCGACAATCGCCGGAGCCAAAATTCGCAAATTCAAATCAAAAAAACGCCAATGCACAAACATCATCCCCATGAAGGTTTGGTCTTAAATTACAGGGCAATACAAAGCAGATACGCAACTTAGTCTAATCACATTCACGATGTTCTCTACCTAACCGGTCGTTCTGAGGTTCGGTGTTGAAAAATCGTCACAGACTAAAGCCTTCAAATTTGCGCAAAATCCTGCCTATTTCCCCCTAGTCAACTTAAGGGGGTGCAGAAATGTGTTGGTCCTCGAATCGTCTTATGTCATAAATTCGCCATCACCGGGGGATGAGGTGACACCTGCGTTATGTGAGGCGCAGAATAAAAGACGGGGCACTACAGGCTTATGACAGGCAATACAGGTACGAGCATTTCGCGGCGCGGCGTGTTGGGTGCGTTTGCTGCAACCGTTATCATCGCGGCACCTACTTTCTCCAATGCAGCTGGTTTCCTCAGAGGCTCAGGCGACGTGAGGCGTTTGAGCATGTTTTCTGGTCGGACGGGTGAACGGATCAACACTGTTTACTGGATCGACGGCGAATATATCAGCGAAGCGTTGAGAGAGATTAACCTTTTCATGCGTGATTGGCGTACGAGCGAGGCCATCAGCATGGACACAAGAACGATCGACATCATGTCGGCGTCGGCCCGGTTGCTGGATACAGATCAACCGTATCAGTTGTTGTCCGGTTACCGGTCTCCTCAAACAAACGCCTTGCTGCGGTCGCGCTCTCGAGGCGTTGCACGCAATTCACTGCACATGAAAGGCCAAGCCGCTGATCTCCGCTTGGCTGGGCGTTCTGTGTCACAGATGGCGCGCGCAGCGGCATCTTGTCGTGCGGGTGGCGTCGGAAAATATTCCGGTTCAAACTTTGTACACATGGACTGCGGCGTTGTACGGACCTGGGGTCGTTAATCGACCCCAAGTCATTCTCGAAGTTTAATGCGAAGGAGATTGCGCTCAATTGAGAGCACAGTTTTTTTCTTAGAAATCCGCCTCCAAGCCGCAAGACAAATCACCAGCCTCATAAACGTGCAATGCGTGAGGATCACCCCCTGTCAGTTGCACGACAAATAGGCCTTGATCGTTCTCAACAAGCATCTCGCCTGCACCGTCAATGAGACAAACTAGCCGACCTTCGGAACTGTCCTCCACACATTAGATCGCACCATCCGTAGCCCGGACGACCTGATTTCCATATTGCGTGACGATGTTCGCCATCTCCAGTTTCTCGAAATAGGAACTGACATCCATTGCGATAGCGCAGTCGGCTATTGCGCTGGATGGAATGAACGCAAAAAGAACCGCCCCTACAATCGAGGATCCGGTAAATCTTACTACAAAATTCATCTAAATCTTTACCTCAGTGCTTTAGTGCGCGCTTAGAAACAAGAACGCGCTCAGCCCCAAACTATGTCGGATTTAGGAACCCATCCAAGAAGAAAATAAGATATCGACTTACGGCGATGTGGCGCACCCGAGAGGATTCGAACCTCTGGCCTCTGCCTTCGGAGGGCAGCGCTCTATCCAGCTGAGCTACGGGTGCCTGAAGTCGCTATAACTTGGCGCGGCGGTGCTCGCAATGGGTTAAGCGAAAAGCTCGTGGCAAAGTTCGAGTGCGTCAATCAACACGTCCACCTCATCGGTCGTATTATACATCCCGAAAGACGCGCGACAGGTCGCGGAAACACCCATATGCTCCATCAAGGGCATCGCGCAATGCGTCCCTGCCCTCACAGCCACGCCGCGTTTATCCAAGACAGTCGAAATGTCGTGGGCGTGGGCCGCCCCTTCGATCGACAAAGAAAAGATTGCACCTTTGGTGACCGAGTTACCTTGTACGTTCAGCCAATTCAGACCTGCAAACTTTGACTGGGCGTAGTCACGCAATTCAAGTTCATGGGCGGCAATATTGGAAAGGCCGATCTCCATCATATAATCAAGCGCAACGCCGAGTCCGATGGTTTGGACGATGCCAGGTGTCCCAGCCTCGAACTTCATCGGCGCATCGTTGTAATCCACCCCATCGCGCCGAACGTCGCGGATCATATCGCCGCCGCCGATAAAGGGGCGCATCTCTTTCATCCGCTCGGGTGCGACATAGATCGCCCCAGATCCAGATGGGCCATAGAGCTTGTGCCCCGTGATCGCGTAGAAGTCGCAGCCAATGTCTTGAACGTCGACAGGTAAATGAACCGCTGCTTGGCTTCCGTCGACAAGCACAGGCACACCCTGCTCATGCGCGCCTGTTGTGATCGCTTTGACGTCCACAACAGTGCCCAGAACATTCGACATATGAGTAATGGCAACGAGCTTTGTTTTCGGACCAATCGCGTCCAAAACAGCTTGCGGATCAAGGTCGCCATTCGCGTCCACATCGACCCATTTCAAAACCACGCCTATGCGTTCGCGCAAGAAATGCCAGGGCACGATATTGGCGTGATGTTCCATGATCGAAAGAACGATCTCATCCCCAGCCTTAAACCGTGGCATAGCCCAGCTATAAGCGACCATATTGATGCCTTCGGTCGTTCCCGAATTAAGGACGATATTGTCTTCCGATTTGGCATTCAGGAATTTGGTAATGGTCCCACGCACTGCCTCGTATTTGTCCGTCGCAAGATTGGAGAGGTAATGAAGCCCCCGATGAACATTCGCGTATTCTTCGGCGTAGCCACGGGTCACCGCATCAATCACGCATTGAGGTTTTTGCGCTGATGCTCCGTTGTCGAGGTAAACCAGCGGCTTACCGTTCACTTCACGCGACAAGATCGGAAAGTCGGCGCGAATTTTCTGTACGTCGAATGTCATTTACACAGTTCCAGCGATTGGGAGGCCCAGAATGGGAAGCAGCAGTGACAAAGCAATGACCATCGCGACAATAGACAAAGCGAATGCGCCAAACGACTTCCACAAGCTCTTATACCCATGAAGCACGTCGATGAACTGCAAGAGGATGTAGAATAGGAAGACGATTCCGGCGAAATTCGCGAACGCGCCAAGCAAAGGTGAAATGAGAACAAGCACCAACTGAAGAAGTTGGAATGCAACTGTAATGCCTTGGTGCCATGAGATTAGCAGGATCGTACTGTCCAACGATCCCGTCCCTCCTAACCATCGCCCGATGTAGTGCAGCGCAAACACCATCGCGAGCATGACAAAGCCAACGAAGACTGCCGCCATCCAAGGCGATAGCGAAACCGTCTGCACACCTTCAGGAGCCGGCGTTACCGCAGCGACGGCCGATAGAACCAATGCGCTGAGGATGGAAACCAGACCAAGCAAAAGCCAAAGCGATCGCCGGTCAATATCCAACGAGATCAAGTATTCGGCAACCTTTCTCGGTTCCGTAAAGGATTGAAGGACGAGTTGAGACACAAAAGATCGTTCTTTGCTCATTCCCCTGCCTCCGCTTCTCTAAATGCTTGAAGTCCAATGATTGCAAAAGACACCAACCAGACCCCGCCGACAAGGTTTGCCCCAGGTCCCGGCCCCAAAAAGCCTGCCATCAAACCATAGAGCAACAGCACGGGCGTTGTGGCCAACAGTGACCAAAACAATGCAATGCGGGCGCTATAGAATGTTCCCTTCCCGCCAAAGAGGCGGAACAGGAGATGAAGACCCGCGGCGAGCAAGTAGAGCATCAAAGGCCAGATCATGATCCAGCTCATGAACTCGTATGCCATCAGTTGCGTCAACTCTGGCGCCTCTTGCCCCGCTTCAAGCTCAAACCCTGCCGCGCGCCGCGACAAGCGAGGCCATTGCGCTATGAAAATCAGGAAGCACGCGGCCATGACATATGCAATTGCGCGATCTTCGCGTTTGCCATGGGATAACAGCTCACGAACGACGGTTCGGGGCCTGCGCCACGTCCTGACAATATCCGTCGTGACGGCCATTAGCTGTGCCGTGCCAACCAGTTTTCGAGACGAGAACGGATATCTTCTGCTAACTCTTCGTCTTCAATCTCTTCCAATGCCTCGGCCAAGAACGCCAAAGTCAGAAGATTGGTGGCATCTCGATGGTTCACACCGCGCGAACGCAAATAGAACAAGGCCGTTTCATCAATAGCACCCGACGTCGACCCGTGGGAGCACGCGACATCATCGGCGTAAATCTCTAGCTCAGGTTTCGCTAAAAACTGGCTATCGTCATCGAGCAACAAAGATTGGCTTATTTGGTAACCGTCGGTCTTTTGCGCGCCCTCTTTGACGAGAATTTTGCCCTGAAACACACCCGACGCACCGTTGCGGAGCACCTTCTTAAACACCTGACGGCTTTCGCAGTTCACCGCGTCATGGGTAATGAACACCGTATCGTCGTGATGGAAATCCTTACCGTCACCCACACAAGCCCCAGCAACATGCGCTACAGCGTCGTCACCAACGATGTCGATAACGCATTCATTGCGGGTCAAAACGCCGTTCGCGGTTAGCGTGAAGGACTTGAACGTCGCCTCGGACGCAACTCTTGCAAAACAATGGGTTACGGCGCGACGTTCATGATCGCGGCCTTGTGCTCGCACATGATGGAACGCACCGCCCTTCGCGATGTCGACCTCTAACCCCTTAGAGAGCCGCGCACCTGCAGGACCAGTCTCTAGGAGCGTCACAGATGCCCCTTCGTCGACTTTCACGACGTTGTGGATCGCAACGTCGGAGGCCACATCGTTGTGCAGATAGATCAAATTGATCGGCTTTGATGCGACACCCGTTGCATGGATAATCACACCGTCCTGCGCCAACGCTGTGTTCAAAGCGGCCAAAGGACGTTCAACCGGCGACTGACCGTTGGCTTCTAATACGCCATAGAGGTCTTTCGCCCAATGAATGTCGGCATCCATGGCCACGGCGAGTCGTTCAATCGTCACGCCTTCCGCGCTCAAATCGTCCGACGCCGCTTCATCAAATACGCCATCGACAAAGACAATCTTCACACGATCAACAGCATCGAAAAGAGGGCCTTCATCGTTATGGAACAATGCAGCTTCTGGCGCGTCCACCGATGTGAGGCTCGTTGGGTCAGTATATTTCCAATACTCATCACGCCGAGTTGGAAGCCCCATCTCTCGCACCCGAGCAAGCGCGCTTTCCCGCGCAGCGTTCCCCCAGCCGTTTGAGGCCGGTAACGTCAGGCCGTCTAGTCTTGTCGCGGTTAGAGCCGCTTTCATCTGTGGCAAAGCCATTAAGCGACCTCCGCCAGAATGTCAGCATATCCGTTGTTTTCAACTTCCAAGGCCAGTTCCGGCCCACCGGATTTGATAATCTTACCATCCGCCATGATGTGCACGACATCCGGCTTAATATGATCCAGCAAACGCTGGTAGTGCGTGATAACAAGAAACGCGCGCCCTTCGGACCGCAATGCGTTAACGCCCTCGGACACAAGTTTCATCGCATCCACGTCCAGACCGGAGTCTGTTTCGTCGAGGATGCACATCTTTGGCTCTAGCATCGCCATCTGAAGGATTTCGTTTCGCTTTTTCTCACCGCCAGAAAAGCCCACGTTCACTGGGCGCTTGAGCATGTCAGCATCGATCTTAAGCGTCTTTGCCTTTGCGCGAACTTCCTTGAGGAAATCACCCGCGCTCAATTCCTCTTCGCCGCGGGCTTTGCGCTGAGCATTAACCGCCGTGCGCAAGAACGTCATGTTGCCGACACCAGGGATCTCGACCGGGTACTGAAATGCGAGGAACAACCCTGCTGCCGCGCGCTCTTCTGGTTCAAGATCAAGCAGATCTTCACCGTCTAGGGTCGCCGCTCCGCCCGTCACCTCATACCCATCTTTGCCAGACAAGACATAGGAAAGAGTCGATTTACCCGAGCCATTAGGCCCCATGATGGCGTGAACCGTACCAGGTTCGATTGTGAGGTCTACGCCCTTCAGGATAGACTTTTCTTCCTCTTCAAGATCAACGCGGAGGTCTTTGATTTCCAACATCTTATTTTCCTCTGATTGCCTGCTTAGGCGTATTGATTTCATCGTATTCCAACACGCAGATCGTCGCAGTGGCGACACTACGACGTTTCATTCGGTCAAATACGGATTGTGCTAGAGCGAAACGATCGTCTCGCCGTTGAAGTGGATGGAGAGCGGTGCAGTCGTTTGCGTCACCTGCTCCACATAATCTTGGCTGAACGCCTGAGCGAATTCTGCGGGAAAGAACCACACCAGATTGTGCATGGTCACAAGCATAACGGCGATCCCGCACACCTGCGCCATCATATGCCGCAACGACTTGTGTTTGAGCACCCCGCCGATGAAGAATACAATCATAGCTGCCAATCCTGCGTCCATAGCGGCCAGCGTCGCAGGATCGGTCGCATCGTTGGAAATGCCGACCAGTTCGAACCGAATATAACGAGCCGCGATCAATGCAAGGAAGCCCAAGGCCACCGACAGCAAAACCGATCCCAGACCGGCTTTCTGTTCTGTTCGGGCACTGTTGTTGGTCTTGATGATCTGCTTGGAAATGCGTTTGGGAATACGCATTCCGGTTTCTGGATCGAGGTACGACGTATTCTTCGGATCGTTGATCCGTTTGATGCGCGCCTGAAAATACGAGACCTGATCTTCCATCACCGGTCATACCTACTACGCCCCACTTTCCATATGGACGTGGATTTGGGCGAGACTTGGGCGTCGTCAGGGCTAGGCTTCGGCGATTTAGTGATGTTCTGTTCACTTTCCACTTCTCCCCAAAACCACTTGGGCAAAGAGTGAACCCAAAGTTCCAGAAAGTGCCGCCAAAGCAATGACTTGCCAAACCATCAGCTGGTCGGTCAATGCGTCTACGACGGCTGCGAATCCGGCGCAGAACAGGCCCGTCATAAACGCAGATACCCACATGAACCGAGTCATTTGCTAAACTGCTTTTTCGAGAAGTGATAAAATGACCGCGCAATGAAGAAAGCACAGATCAAAATCACCACGGTAACGATTGATCCACGCTCCCACCCGCGCGACACCGCAATCCAGATGGAAATCAGTGTCACCACAGACGCAATCGGAAGCAGCCAATTCAGCAAAAGATGCTGAAGCTGGCCTGCCTTTTCCTCAAGCGTATTTGGGGTGGAGCGATCGTCCATTAGCCAACAGACCCTTCCAAAGAAATCGCCACAAGTGCTTGAGCTTCCATAGCAAATTCCATTGGAAGTGCTTGGAGCACCTCTTTGCAGAACCCATTCACAACCAAGGCAACGGCTTCTTCCTCATCCATGCCACGCGACCGGCAATAGAACAGCTGATCGTCGTCAACCTTGGAAGTTGTCGCCTCATGCTCCACACGCGAAGAGTTATTCTTCACCTCGATATAAGGAACCGTATGCGCCCCGCATTTGTCACCAATCAGAAGTGAATCACACTGTGTGTAGTTCCGGCTATCCTTGGCTTTCAGGTGCATCGACACCAATCCGCGGTAGGTATTTTGTGCCTTGCCAGCACTGATCCCTTTAGAAACGATCCGAGATTTGGTGTTCTTCCCAAGATGAACCATCTTTGTGCCGGTGTCGGCCTGTTGATAGTTGTTCGCGATCGCGATGGAATAGAATTCACCTTGACTGTCATCGCCACGCAGAATGCAGCTCGGGTATTTCCAAGTTACAGCGGAACCTGTCTCCACCTGTGTCCACATCACCTTTGACCGCGCGCCGCGGCAGTCGGCCCGCTTGGTCACGAAGTTATAAATCCCGCCGTTGCCATTCTCATCGCCAGGGAACCAGTTTTGAACGGTGGAGTATTTCACCTCCGCATCTTCTTCGATGATGATTTCCACAACAGCCGCGTGAAGCTGCGCCGTATCACGCTGAGGTGCTGTGCAGCCTTCAAGATACGACACATACGATCCCTTATCAGCAATGATCAACGTCCGCTCAAACTGCCCTGTGTTCTCCGCATTGATGCGGAAATACGTCGATAATTCCATCGGGCAGCGCACACCGGGCGGGACATAAACAAAAGATCCGTCAGAGAAGACAGCAGAATTCAAAGTCGCATAAAAATTATCCGAAGGTGGCACCACTGTCCCAAGGTATTTCTTCACCAACTCAGGATGCTCTTTGATCGCCTCCGAGATCGAGCAGAAGATCACGCCTGCTTTCTTCAATTCCTCCTGAAAAGTCGTTCCAACAGACACGGAGTCAAAGACAGCATCTACGGCAACCTTACGCCCTTCGGACGGCGCATCTTCAGCGCCCTCAACACCAGCAAGGATCATCTGTTCCTTTAGCGGAATACCAAGCTTTTCGTAAGTCGCCAGCAGCTTAGGATCGACCTCATCCAAGGATTTCGGCTTCTCTTCCATGCTTTTCGGGCGGGCATAATAGTAAATGTCCTGAAAATCGATATCAGGATAATCCACCATCGCCCATGTTGGCTCTTCGATCTTTTCCCAACGCTCAAAAGCGGAAAGGCGCCATTCCGTCATCCACTCCGGCTCATCGTTCTTGGACGAAATCAACCGAACGATGTCTGGATTTACGCCTTTTGGCGCGTACTCCATCTCGATCTCGGTTTCCCAACCATATTTGTAGGTCCCGGACAGTTCCGCAACCGCGTCAACCGTTTCCTGATCGACACCGTCTTTGACGTCCATTTGATCCAATGCAGCCATCTTCTCTCGTCCTCTCTCCACACCGCCTATGCAGCGCGGCGACCCAGTCTTTTCTTTGTCCAGGCTTCGGCGAACCGAAGCACATCATCTTCTGTCGTCTCGACCCCGAGCGAGACGCGAACAGCGCAACTCGCATCCTCGTTCGAATAGCCCAAAGCCTGCAAAACCTTGCTTGCCTTCACTTTTCCCGATGAACAGGCCGATCCAGCTGAAACAGCAAAACCTGCCAAATCCATCGCCATAACTTGCGTTTCGCCCTTCCAACCGGGGGAAATGAAACAGCTCGTATTTGGCAGCCGTTCAGCACCTTTCCCTACAAAAATAGTATCCGGCACCGCATCCTCAATGGCCTTTTCTAGAATATTTCTAAATTGCGCAAGTCGATCCATTTGACCGTCAGAAAGAGCCTTATCCGCAGCCTCAATGGCAGCCCCCATTCCGGCAATTCCAATGATGTTTTCGGTACCAGATCGCCGACCCATCTCCTGACCACCGCCGCGCAGTTGTGCCGTCAAATCATGGCCCTGAGGGAGAATCAAAGCGCCAACCCCCTTCGGTCCGCCAAACTTGTGAGCCGACAAAAACATCATCTCGACGCCCGACCAACTGTAAGCTACCGGAATTTTTCCGACCGCTTGCGTGACATCCGAAACCGCCAATCCTTTTGGCAAAGACTGAAGAATACCTGTTTCAGAATTTGCCAATTGAAGCGTTGAGGCTTCAGGTTCACGCACTTGGACCGAAACACCACTCACCTGCAAAGATGGTGCGCACCACGCCAATACTGCCTCATGCTCCATCACAGAAGCCAACAAGCCACGTCCACCAAACGCCAAAGCGGCAGCTTCCGTCGCTCCAGACGTAAAGACAATATCTGCGTTCCCCGCACCTGTCGCCGCCGCAACCTGCTGGCGCGCCTTTTCCAATATGCCTTTCGCTGCACGACCTTCCGCATGCACAGACGACGGATTTCCCGCCACATCCATAGCAGCAATCATCGCGGAACGCGCTTCAGCCCTTAATGGCGTCGTTGCATTATGATCCAAATAGACGCGAGACACCTTACAGCTTTCCTCTTGCCGAAAATACCTCGGGGGATGACGGCCGCAGGCCGAAGGGGGCAGCACCCCCTTTTTTCACCAGCAAGAACACGACCCCCATCATTCGTCCACAACTTCAAACAAGGCCGGAACAGCGGGGCAAGGCGCTAGATCATTCTCGACGACATCTGACAAACGCGCTTGATGAAGGAAAACATAGACATGTGCAGACAAGCCTTCCCACAAACGGTTGGTTAGAGATTGCGCGCGGCTTCCTGATTCCGCCCCAGTTGCCCCACCGCCTTTGTGCATTGCGCTCACAGTTTCATCCACGGCTTCAAGGATTTCCGCCACGCGAATATCCGACGCAGGTCTTGACAACCGATACCCTCCACCGGGACCACGGACAGACACAACAAGATCCGCACGGCGCAACTTCACAAAAAGTTGCTCAAGATAGGCCAGAGAAATGTCCTGCCGCTTGGAAATTTCGGTTAGGTTCACCAAGGCGGTTTCGGGTTGCATCGCAATATCGGTAAGCGCAACCATCGCATAGCGGCCTTTAGTACTCAGCTTCACGGTGTTCCCTCACAACGATTCTCAATTCAATTGACCTTTCCGGCGCGGCTGATTAGGTCAATTGAAACCAGATTTAGCACATCTGCGCTGAATTTAGAACCTTTCTAATTTGCCCGACTCTTTCTGTCAAGAATCTGGGTATCAAACTGATGGATCACAATGCCTGAAGTCATTTTTCCTGGCCCAGAAGGCCGCCTCGAAGGTCGCTATCACCCGCAAAGAGACCGTGACGCACCAATTGCAATCATCTTGCACCCGCATCCGCAGTTTGGCGGCACGATGAACAACCGTGTCGTCTACAATCTGCACTACGCGTTTCACGAGATGGGCTTCACCTGCCTGCGCTTCAATTTCCGCGGTGTTGGACGCAGCCAAGGCGAATATGATCAAGGCGTTGGTGAACTGTCCGATGCGGCGTCCGCCCTCGACTACCTGCAATCCATGAATTCCAATTCAAAGCATTGCTGGGTCGCCGGTTTCTCCTTCGGCGCTTGGATCGGAATGCAGCTCTTGATGCGGCGGCCTGAGATCACAGGGTTCATCTCTGTCTCCCCACCAGCCAATATGTATGATTTCAGCTTCCTCGCGCCCTGCCCGTCTTCTGGCTTGATCATCAACGGCTCCAACGACCGCGTCGCGCCACCAGCCGATACGGTCAACCTTGTGAACAAGCTGCATGAGCAAAAAGGTATCACCATCACGCACACCGAGATGGAAGGCGCCGGGCACTTCTTTGAAGATCCTTACATGGATCCGATGATTGAAAACGTGCAAGCTTACGTCCGCCGCCGTTTGACAGAGAATACACGCTAATGAGCTTTATTGACGATATGGGCATGGCATTGGCGGATGAGGCTCTGGCCGAGGCCGCAGCATCAGGCGACGAAAAACTGGTCGACCGCATCGCCACGATGCTGGGCGCGTCTTCGCAATCTCTGGAAGAAGCCTATCTCACTGGCATTCGTGTGCGCCGCGCTGAAGCACGCGCCAAAGAAATGATAGACGAGTCGCGCAAAAAGCGGAGCGCTGATGCAGCCCCCGCAGCTGGCTGACATTTTTCTGATCCCCTTGATGGACGGCGACTTCGCCGTCGGTCAGGTGGTAAATGCAAAGGATACGCCTGAGGGCACGGTTCTTTGCATTTTGACCTTGCTCAAATCCGCGCCAGATTGGCCCCCGTCCCCTATTCATTATTCTGAAGCCATTGCATTAGTGCTGACCCAGACCGCGTCATTGACCGATGGGACTTGGCAAACGGTCGGGTTTGAAGCTGTGCCAGCGTTAGAACGCGTGTTTGATTTGGAAAAGGCAGTGGCCTCGAACTTTGAGAACCTAACAGTCCATGATCCTGCTATCTTGGAAGCCTTCGTAAACGCCTGTCACGGGCTCTACCCATGGGACGGCTTTCCGGACAGTCAGTTCTTTACAAAGCTGCTAATTCATCCAGATCGCATCCCTTCCACCGCCAAAATGAAGAGCCAGTTCCCCTCATGACCTCACGGATCGAACAACAATTGGCTTTTCTGAACGAGGCGGACAAACTCAAATCAGTCACGCGCGGGACGACACTCAACGATGGCTCGCGAAAAGAGAATTCAGCGGAGCACAGTTGGCACATTTCGCTATATGTTCTGACCCTCGCAGAACACGCAAATCGTCCTATAAATGTCGACCGTGTGATAAAGATGCTTCTTTTGCACGACATCGTTGAGATCGACGCCGGCGACAACCCGATCCACGGCGACCATGATCCGGTCGAAATGGAAAAAGTCGAAAAAGCTGCAGCCGATCGCATCTTCGGCCTCTTGCCGAAGGACCAACGCGACGGGTTCCGTGCGCTTTGGGACGAATTTGAAGCGGCGGAAACCGATGATGCGATATTTGCGAAGTCGATTGATCGGGTTCAGCCCGTCATCGCCAATCTGGAATCCGGCGGCGGCAGTTGGCATGAATACGATGTGGATCAAGAAAAGCTCGAACGCCGCGTGGCGGTGAAAGTCAAGCGCGGGGCGCCTGCGATTTGGGATGTTCTCAAAAACCGCATTGATGCTTGGTTCGAAACAAACACGTAGCGATTCCAGCCCTTCCGTCACATTCTTGCCTTAATTCACCCTAAATCCGGCCAAAAAGTCGTGGAATCGTTTCCTATCGCCCAAAAAGAGGCGCGCGGGACACCGAATTTGAGGCAGTTAAGGACAAGCGACATGGCATCGGCACAACCTCCTAAGCCAGCACCTGTGAAAACACCCACTCCTGTGCGTGCAACACCACCAGTAAAAGCTGAAAAACCCGTCTTCACGGACTACGCGAGTATCTAGAGCCACCAACCTTACCGCGCTTTGGCCAGCGGGTGACGCCTCGATTTTCCTCCCGATCGAGCGCTGTCCCCACTGGTCCTTTTTTGGTGTCACGGCTAATTTGAAGCTATGGCTGCCCTGACCACCATCCGCAATATCGGCCCCGCCTTCGAAGAGTCCTTGATCGCTGTTGGCATCAAGACTGCCGAGGAATTGCGAGACCTTGGAGCCGACGCCGCCTATGCCCGTTTGCTTGAGAACGGCACGAAACCACATTTCATTGGTTACTACGTTTTGCATATGGCCTTACAAGGGCGCCCTTGGAATGACTGCAAAGGCAACGAGAAAAAAGCGCTTCGCAAAAAGTTCGATGCGCTCAAGGCGTCTCATTTCGATCAGGATCAATCCGATCTAGAACGTATGCTCAACGAAATCGGTGTCATCAAAGCTTCAAAGTAAATACCCTTCACATTTGACCGCTCATAGTGTATGTTAACACCATGAACATTGAGCAAGACATCGACTATGAACTTAAGAAACTGCGCGTCATTGCCTGGCGGATGGACGCTTTATTCTACATTCCAGGCACAAATATATCTGTGGGCCTCGACAACTTTTTCGGACTTATCCCGATCGTCGGTGACACTATGGCCGTCGCCCCGTCCGTGTACATGATCTACAAAGCGAAACAGCTTGGCGCGACGCCGGGCGCTTTGGCCTATATGATCAGCAACACGGTCGTCGACCTGCTAATTGATTCGATCCCGATCATCGGTGACGTTTTCGACGTGGTCTACAACTCAAACATCCGAAACTATCGGGCGCTTGAACGCAAACTGAACAAACAGGCTGCACAAGCCTATGAAGTCACACGCCAACCAAAATGTCTGCAAATGGCATGAAGAAAAGTTAAAGGGCGCCCTGAGAGGCAGGACGCCCTTTTAATCCGGATCGTTCGCTCACACACACAAGCGTCAGATTAACCAACAGCATCAGACCCCACGGACACTGCCACACTAAACCGTTTAACACTGCTGCAGCACACGCAGCATACTCGTTACACGTTGCCGAAACTCGGCTTACTCGTTCAACACCCCGCAACGTGCGGGAAACAGAATGGTCACTCGTTAAAACACAACTGAACTTGGTAACCATGAACAACTTACATGTATGGATGTACGGAATACGGTCGATTCCGCCAATTGTCTAAAGGGACAGGTTCGTCGGTTTTTTTGGAAACTGTTTGTTTCCGATACCTGACCTTTACGTCAACTTTGGCCGATCGCCGGGCTGTCTAATCTCCCGTAAATATATGTAAATAAATACTTTAATTAGAAAATTAAGCAGTGCTTAAGAATCATGACGGCCGCGCCAGCATTTCGCCGCGCGGCCGACACAATCGTAAATAGGCTAACTTTTTAGCCGACCAATTCGAGGCCGGAGAAGAAGAAAGCGATCTCTTCTGCAGCTGTCTCTGGCGCGTCAGAACCGTGTACGGAGTTCTCACCAACAGAGAGTGCGAACTCTTTACGGATGGTGCCTTCAGCGGCGTCAGCTGGGTTTGTCGCACCCATGACTTCGCGGTTTTTCGCGATTGCGTCTTCACCTTCAAGAACCTGAACCACGATAGGCTCAGAAATCATGAATTCGCAAAGTTCGTCAAAGAACGGACGTTCTTTGTGTACGCCATAGAAGTGCTGTGCTTGAGCCAGTGTCAGTTGAATGCGCTTGGAGGCAACAATGCGCAGACCCGCTTCTTCGAATTTAGCCACGATCTGACCGGTCAGGTTACGCTTGGTTGCGTCTGGTTTGATGATTGAGAATGTGCGCTGGATAGCCATCTTATCGTCCTTTGGTTTTGGGCCGGAGGTGCCCCGAAAATCTCATGTGGGCGCGCACTAGCATGGGTATCTTCCCTTGGGAAGTGTTAACCGCTAGGCGGCCATTGACGCAGCCCAGTTCCTCAGGCAATGCGGGGCCATGTTGCGTCTAACTGACATCACCTACTCCATCGAAGGACGGACCCTGATCGAGAACGCCAATGTCGTGATCCCGACGGGGCACAAGGTCGGTTTGGTGGGGCGCAATGGGACAGGTAAAACCACACTCTTTCGCATCATTCGCGGCGAAATGATCCTGGATACGGGCGACGTTGATATTCCAAGGGGCTGGAAAATCGGTGGCGTCAGTCAGGAAGTCCCCGGAAATGAAATTACTCTGATCGATACTGTTCTAAGTGCCGATATCGAACGCTCCGCTTTGATGGAGGAGGCCGAAACGGCCACTGACCCAGGACGAATTGCAGACATTCAAACCCGCCTGACCGACATCGACGCGTGGTCTGCCGAAGCGCGCGCCTCTTCGATCCTTAAGGGGCTTGGTTTCACGGATGCAGAGCAAAAGATGCCCTGCTCTGCCTTCTCCGGCGGGTGGCGGATGCGCGTGGCGCTCGCCGCAGTTCTGTTTTCCGAACCCGACTTGCTGTTATTGGACGAACCCACGAACTACCTCGACCTTGAAGGCGCCCTTTGGCTGGAAAGCTACCTTGTGCGCTATCCCCACACGGTTCTAATCGTCAGCCACGACCGAGAACTTTTGAACCGCTCGGTGGGTGGGATTCTGCATCTCGAAGATAAGGATTTGACCTACTACACGGGCCCCTACGATCAATTCGCGCGTCAACGGGCTGAAAAGCGGGCTTTGCAAGCCTCTCAGGCCAAGAAACAAGCGGAGAAGCGTGCGCATCTGCAAGCCTTTGTCGACAGGTTCAAAGCGAAAGCGTCTAAGGCCAAACAAGCGCAATCGCGCGTGAAGATGCTGGAAAAGATGGAAACCATTCGCGCGCCAGAAGATGCCGCGCGAACTGTTTTCACCTTTCCAAAGCCCGAAGAACTATCGCCGCCGATCATCGCGACCGAAGGCGTTGGGGTTGGGTATGACGAGACCATCGTTCTGGATCGATTGAACCTGCGGATCGACCAGGATGACCGCATTGCTCTGCTCGGTCGGAATGGCGAAGGCAAGTCCACTTTGTCCAAACTGTTGTCAGGACGGCTCGACGCCGCGCATGGGCGTTTGAGCAAATCCAAGAAACTCCGCATCGGTTTCTTTGCACAGCACCAAGTCGAGGAACTCTCAGTCGATGAAACACCGCTTCAGCACTTGCGGCGCGAACGGCCAGATGAACAGGAATCCAAACTCCGCGCGCGCATGGCAGGGTTTGGATTAGGGCCTGATCAGGCGGAAACCGAAGTGGGGCGGCTATCCGGCGGACAGAAAGCCCGCCTTTCGCTGCTGTTGGCGACCTTGCCCGCGCCGCATTTGCTGATTTTGGACGAGCCGACAAACCACTTGGATATCGAAAGCCGAGAGGCTTTGGTTGAGGCGCTGACCGCCTATACAGGCGCGGTAATCCTCGTCAGCCACGACATGCACCTGCTGAGCATGGTCGCAGACCGCTTGTGGCTGGTAAGAGACGGCCGTGTCGCCCCTTACGAAGACGATCTGCAAGCCTATCGAAAGATGTTGCTGACTCCGGACAAGCCGCAGAAAACGCAAGAGCCCAAACCCAAGAAGTCAAAGCCATCTCGTGACGTTCTTCTGCAGCTTAAGGCTGAGGTGCGCAAATGCGAGGAACGCGTCAATAAAATCAATGAGATGCGGGACAAACTTGCCACAAAACTCGCGGACCCAGAACTCTACGAAGATACGCGCATTGGCGAACTTGAAATGTGGAACAAGAAATACGCCGAGCTGATGGAGGCCGTTGATCGCGCTGAGGGTCTTTGGATGACGGCCTTGGAGAAATTGGAGGAGGCGCAAGCTAGATGAACACACTGCCTGAGTTTATCGCGGCCTTTACTGCCCTCTTTGTCGTGATCGATCCCATAGGTCTAACGCCTCTCTTTATCGCGATGACGCCCAACCTCGACGCCAAAGATCGTCGCGCGATTGCCTTGCGGGCCTGCGCGGTTTCAATCGGGATTTTGGTGGTGTTTGCGCTGCTTGGGGAACAGCTTCTCTCGTTCATTGGGATTTCGATGCCAGCTTTCCAGATCGCGGGCGGCGTGTTGCTGTTTCTAACGGCTTTGGACATGCTATTCGAACGGCGGCAGGCGCGGCGCCAAGATACAACCGATGAGACAGCCACAATCGAAAATGACCCATCAGTCTTTCCTCTGGCCATCCCACTCATCGCTGGTCCTGGGGCCATCGCGACCATGATCCTGTTAACTGGCGAAGCAGAAGGAGCGACCGACTACGGCGCGGCCATTGGGGTGATGCTCGCGGTTATTTTACTTGTCTTTATCCTCTTCAACGTCGCCACTTGGCTTGAACGGTTGCTGGGCAAAACCGGCATCAACGTTGTCACCCGATTGCTCGGCATGTTGCTAGCGGCCCTTTCCGTTCAATTCATCCTTGATGGCCTCAAGGGTTTTGGATTGGCGGGCTAGTCCCTATATCGACACCATGGATGGCGATCAGATTGCAAACCTAGCCTTTCTTGGCCTGCTTGGTGCGGCCATTGCTGGCAGCTATTTCGTCTCAAATCGCGGCCAATTGGGCAAAATGACCCAACAAGCGATGATCTGGGCGCTGATTTTCATCGGCGTCATTGCCGCCTTTGGCATGTGGGGAGACATTCGGAACACTGTTTCACCCCAGCAGATGATGGTCGGAGAAAGCGAGATATCTGTCCCTCTACGAAGCGATGGTCACTATCATCTTTCTCTGGAAGTGAATGACGTTCCGCTCGAGTTTCTCGTGGATACAGGCGCCAGCGAAGTTGTTTTGACTAAGGCGGACGCAAGAGCCATCGGAATCAATCCTGACGAATTGAACTACATTGGGTCAGCAATGACAGCGAACGGATCGGTGCCCGTGGCTCAGGTGTATTTGGATACTGTCGAACTTGGAGGGATCCAGGACGCCAACCTACGCGCCTTGGTGAACGGCGGCGAGATGGATAAATCCCTTCTTGGCATGTCTTACCTGAACGGGTTTGAACGTATTGAAATCCGAGACGGCGAACTTGTCTTAAGCCGCTAGGAACCGGATTCCGCCTTCTTCGTCCAGCTTCCATTGTCTTGCGCCCAGTATTGGGCGGCACAGCCTGCATCTGTGAGCATCTTCCACTGACCACGCGCCACATTCAGCGCAGCTTCATCATGCCCGTCGAACAAGACGCAACAGCGTTCAGACAAACCGACCTCAGAGGCAGTGATCGTCGATCCGCCCACGCTCATCACGCACTCAAACCCATCTGCCGCAAGACCGGAGGCGAGCAAAATGGGTTGTTCGCCATCATGCGGCCCACCTGCCAAGCCATGCGGCAGGAAATCATCAACGGGACCATTCCAAAGCGTCTGATCCAACCGCTCAAGCAACGCCTGATCGTCCCCACGCACCAGAATACGCCACCCCGCGCCCCGCGCTTTGCTCAGAAGCATCGGCAATGTGGCTTCTAGTGGTGTATCCGTCAGATGATAGAAATAAACCGCGCCCATCTAGCCCTCAAAGTGATCGGCAATAAGGCGGTTGAGCGTCATGACACCCCACCCCGTCGCTCCTGCCGGTGCCATCGGCGTTTCCGACTTAGTCAGCGCGACCCCCGCTATATCCAAATGGCACCACGGAGTTTCCTCTTTCACGAACTTGCGCAGAAATTCAGCCGCAATGTTCGCGCCGCCATATCGGCCGCCCACATTCTTCATGTCAGCGATGCGTGATTTCAGCCCCTTCGCGTAACCGTCACCGAGCGGCATACGCCATGCGCCCTCGCCTTCGGATTCTGCAGCTTTTAACAGCTGCGCCACCAAGGAATCGGAGTTGGAATAAACACCACAAAGGTCATGACCCAGTGCTACCAACATAGCCCCAGTTAACGTCGCCAAATCGATAACTCCGGACGGTTTAAACCTTTCCTGAGCGTACCAAAGGACATCCGCCAAAACCAAACGGCCTTCGGCATCTGTATTGATAACCTCAATCGTATCACTCTTCATTGAGGTTACAACATCACCGGGCCGTGTGGCGCGATCCGAAGGCATGTTTTCAACCAAGCCAACAAGGCCCACGACATTCGCCTTCGCTTTACGCAATGCCAATGCGCGCATAACACCGGACACTACGCCTGCGCCGCCCATATCCATGGTCATCTCTTCCATGCCGCTGGGGTTTTTGAGGCTGATGCCACCGGTATCAAAGACCACGCCTTTGCCGACCAGCGCCAAGGGAGGCTCCTTGCCGCCGCCATTCCAAGACATAACAACAACCTTTGACGGGCTGACGGACCCCTGCCCGACACAGAGCAGCGCACCCATGCCGAGTTTTTCCAATTCCTTTTCTTCCAGGATTTCGACATCCAACCCGATTTCCTGCATCGCCGCCAAACGAGCTGCGAAATCATCCGTCGTCAGAACATTTGCCGGTTCATTTGTCAGATCGCGCGTGAAGAACACGCCTTCTGCCACAGCAGCTGCATCTTTTGCGTTCTTTGCAACTGCTTCTGGTGCATTCACATGAAGCTTGACCGTTCCTACCGGTTTCGCCTCTGCTGTTTTGTGGGACGAAAATTCATAGTGCCGAAGGGCAAATCCAAAGGCGAGTTCCGACGCATGTTTTAACCCACCCGCCAGAATGTTCGTATCGGATGCCGAATGCATCTTTGCCAGTTTCGCCCCCACACGACGGACCTCCAGCGCTTTCGCCCGCTTACCGAGTTTGACGATTAAAATCGCATCGGCTTTTAACCCGCTTGGGAAAGCCAGACGCGAGATAGAACCCTCAGACATGCCTTCAAATGCAGAGCTTTCGAGAAAGCGTTGAACCGCCTTTCGGGATGCCGAATTCACCTTTCGGCCGAGTGCATCCAGCTTGCCATCCGGTGTCGCAAATATGACCAAAGCGCCCGAGATGGATTTTACATCGTGGATATCGATCCCTTCAAACTTTAGCTCAATAGGCTGGGACATGCGCGGCTCCTCAATTTTCTTTCGGCAATAGGTAGCGCGCCGCGTTTCGCTTGGCCAGATTGCTATTTTGTCTTGGTATCAATTCCGTTAATTTGAGCGAAACAATACTTGGGGAAAAAGCGAACGTGGCAAGGTTTGACAGATATATGCTGTCGCAGTTGATCATGCTGTTCGGTTTTTTCAGTTTGATCCTTGTGATGGTCTATTGGATCAACCGCGCGGTTTCCCTGTTTGACCAACTGATTGCTGATGGTCAAAGTGCCGTCGTTTTCTTGGAATTTACCGCTTTATCGCTTCCGAACCTTGTCAGGCTGGTGTTGCCGATCGCGGCCTTCGCTGGTTCGGTCTACGTTACCAACAGGATGGCAAATGAAAGCGAATTGGTGGTCGTTCAAGCGACTGGATATTCGCCATTTCGATTGGCTCGACCGGTCTTCGTCTACGGGGTATTCGTCGCCCTTCTGATGTCTTTACTGGTGCATTTGCTCGTTCCACTGTCCATCACTAGGTTGAACGATCGTACAGCAGAAGTCGCACAAAACGCGACAGTACGAATATTGACCGAAGGCCAATTTATGGAACCTACGGACGGGGTGACCGTTTACATTCGGGAAATCACTCCTAACAACGAGTTAAGAAACCTATTCCTTTCCGATCAACGCGACCCTAACAGTCACGTCACTTATACAGCGTCTCGCGCATATGTCGTCCGGACCGATACCGAGACGCAGTTGATAATGGTCGATGGGCTAGCGCAAACGCTCAACACCGAAACGAACAAGCTGTTCACCACTTCCTTTGATGACTTCGCCTACAACGTGGGAGACCTTATGAACGTGTCTCGCTCCGACCGCAGAAGCTTTAGAGAAGTTTCCACTTTAAAACTTCTGAGTCCCACTCCGAGCCTAGAAGAAGAAACACGTCGGACGGAAGCGGAACTGAAGGCCGCAGCTCACGATCGGATTTCCCAATCACTGCTCGCACTCGTGGCAGCCATGTTAGGCTTTTCGGCTTTGATGATCGGCGGGTACAGCAGGTTTGGCGTATGGCAACAAATCGTCTTTGCCATTTTCCTGATTATCGTGATCAAAGGCTTAGAAACAGTGGGCCTCAACATCGCGCGGCAAGATCCTGACCTTTGGATCGCAAGCTACCTCGCGGTCGGTGTTGGTTTGGTCATCGTTCTTCTTTTGCTCTTTTTTGCTTCTAAACCCAGCCTGTTCCGAAGGCGCGTGAGGGCAACGGCATGATCTTGGATCGCTACTTCGCCCGTCGGTTTTTTTGGACGTTTGCTGGCGTGTTCGGCGTCTTTTTCCTGATTCTTGCGTTCATTGGATTGGTCGAACAGTTGCGGCGGCTGTCCAACTTCGACGCAAGTTTTGCTGATGTCCTGCGCCTGTCTGCCTTGAGTTTGCCTGAAGCCCTCTACGGTATTTTGCCATTGGTTATGATCATCGCCACCATCACTCTTTTTCTAGGCTTGGCGCGATCTTCCGAAATGGTCGTCACCCGTGCCGCTGGTCGTGGAGCTTTGCGCGCAATGGTTCCGCCTCTCATCGTAGCGTTGATGATCGGTATTTTCGCCGTCGCGATCCTAAACCCAATTGTCGCCGCCACGTCGAAGCAATTCGAAGTACAGAATGACGCGATCCGCGGCGAGGGCAGCGTCCTCTCCATCGGCGCAACAGGGCTTTGGCTGCGACAAGGCAACGAGGACAGCCAAACAGTTATCCATGCCGAAAGTGCCAATCTAAACGGCACGGAAATGCGCGATGCAACATTCACGACCTTCTCTCCCGATGGCGTTCCGACAAGACGGATCACCGCTGAGACTGCGGAGCTTCAGGAAGGTGAATGGGTTCTCACAAACGTGAAAAGTTGGCCACTCTTTCGCGACGGAGTTCCTGAAGCCTCGGCGACCTATCACGAAACATTAACTGTGCCGTCCACCCTGACGCCCGATCAAATTAGAGACAGCTTTGGCACCCCTAGTTCGATTCCGATCTGGGATTTACCGGCATTTATACAGCGATTGCAGAAGGCCGGTTTCTCTGCCCAACGACACCAAGTTTGGTTTCAAATGGAGCTGGCCCTACCCTTGTTCCTCGTATCGATGGTGTTGATTGGAGCGGCCTTCACCTTGAGGCACCAACGCGGCGGACGCACCGGACTAATGGTCATGCTAGCGATCATGCTAAGTTTCGGGATTTATTTCCTCAGAAACTTTTCGCAGATATTGGGCGAGAACGGGCAGATTCCCGCGGTTCTTGCCGCTTGGGCTCCGCCTCTGGCGGCCATCGGGCTTGCGATGGGTCTTCTCCTTCACAATGAGGACGGATAGTGCGCTGGTTGGTCCCCATCTTGTTCTGGTTCTTCGCAACGCCTGTGTTGTCGCAGGGAGTCGCAAGCCTTGTCGCTGACAGCATCAGCATCGAAAATGGAGACCGCCTGATCGCCAGTGGCGGGGTTGAAGCTTTCTTTGGCGACCAAACCATGACCGCCGAACAAGTCATATTCGATCAAACGACCGACCAGCTTGATATCGTTGGCCCTATCGTGATCCGCACCAACAACGGCGCTGTGTTTACGGCGGAACGCGCGACCCTCGATCCACAGTTGGAAAACGGCCTACTCAGAGGCGCGCGGTTGGTTTTGAACCAACAAATCCAACTCGCCGCAAACCAGATCAATCGCGTCGACGGTCGGTATTCACAACTCTACAAATCGGCGGTGACGTCCTGCCAGGTCTGCGGCACGGAAATCCCGCTGTGGCAAATTCGGGCCGAAAGGGTCATCCACGATCAAGTCGAACGTCAGCTCTATTTCCAAAACGCCACCCTAAGAATCCGCAACATTCCAATTCTTTGGATTCCGCGATTGCGGCTACCTGATCCTACCTTGGAACGCGCTACCGGATTCTTAATTCCTCGGATCAGAACAACCGACAGATTGAGCACAGGCATCAAAGTCCCCTACTATATCACGGTCGGTGACCACAGTGATTTGACTCTGATCCCGTACCTTTCAACAGAAACCCGCACTTTAGAAGCACGGTATAGACAGGCATTCCTCACAGGTGAAATTGAGGTGAATTTGGCTGTAAGCGAAGACACCCTTCGCCCAGATATCACACGCGGATACATCGTTGCCGAGGGCTCATTTGAGTTACCAAGTGATTTCAAACTGGAATTCGACATCGAGAATGCCACCGACCCCGCCTACCTACTTGAATACGGGTACTCGTCGAAAGACAGGCTAGACAGCGCACTCGCAATTTCACGCATTCGGGACAGTGATTTTTTCACCGGATCGCTGACTTACTACGAAACACTTCGGGATGACGAAACTAACAGCACTTTGCCACCTGTCGTCGCCGACCTGTCTTATGAACGTCGTCTTCGCAATGTGCTGGGTGGTCTCCTCAACTGGAGGCTCGACGCCGACGCCATAGCGAGGGAAGCGGATGGCGCTGATGCAGGGCGCGATTTGTCACGCGTTGGAACCGAAGTTTCGTGGCACCGCAACTGGATCAGCGGGACCGGCCTCGTCACGTCATCAGACGTGCGGCTGGGTGCAGATTTCTTCCGAATTTCTGACGATCCTACATTCGATGAAAGCCAGTTTCGCGTCACCTCTTCCGCGACCGTCGTTCTGAGCTATCCTTTGATAAGTCGGACAGAGTACAGTCAAAATCTATTAGAGCCCCTCGTCGCGGTTTCTTTCAGAAACGTAACCGGAGATCCTACACCTAACGAAGACTCCACGCGCCCCGAACTTGATGCAGGGAACTTGCTTTGGCCCGACCGGCTTCCGGGACAAGACGTGGCCGAGACTGGGATGAGCACGGCGATTGGCCTGCGATGGACTCATCGGACGACGGCTGGCCGACAGGCTCGCCTGACATTCGGAAAGGTTTATCAAGAAAGCGCAAACCTTGCCTTTAACCAAGGTTCGGGCCTTGATGGCACGGTTTCCGATTGGCTCATTGCAGCTCAGCTTGACCTTTTTGACGGTCTACGCTTCGACGGACGGGTCTTGTTATCTGACAATGGCGAAACAACACTGGCAACGGCAGGCTTGGATTGGGAAACCGAAAGGCTTGATCTTGCCGCGAACTACATTTGGCAAACCTCGGATCAAGACTTGCGAACGGAGGCGATTTCAGAGTGGTCTTTCGATACGGCCTACAGGATATCTGACAAGTGGAAAGTCGAGTTTGACGGGCGTTATGATGTCGTGGCGGACGAACCGACCCGCGCCAGCCTTGGCCTAGAATGGCGCAATGAATGCACCATCGTCGATCTAACGGTATCACGCCGCTTCACGTCCTCGACGAACATCGAGCCATCGACGGATTTTGGCCTATCCATCGAGTTGACCGGCTTTTCCGCGGGCGGAAGCATTGCGGGACCAGCCAGACGGTGCAATAACTGAGAAAAAGAGCAGGACCGATGATGCGTTTCAGACTGGTTGTTACTTCACTTTTGTTTTCCTGCGCTGCGACCTTGGCCGCAGCACAAGGCTTATTCTCTCCGGTCATCACAGTCGATGATAAGGCCATCACAGGATATGAAATTGATCAGCGCATTAAGCTATTAGAAGCTTTTAGAACACCAGGCGATTTGGCAACTTTGGCACGCGAGCAGTTGGTCGAAGACCGGCTGAAACAAACTGAGCTTGAGCGGGTCGGCGCGAGCATTTCTGACGAAGCGCTGCAAAACGAGCTGGAACAATTTGCCGGCCGCGCGAACCTTGAATTGGAACAATTCCTAAATGTTCTACAGCAAAATGGCATCGCGCCTGAAACACTCTCAGAATTCGTTACCATCGGCGTCATTTGGCGTGACTATGTCCGCGCACGGTTCGGCTCACGCGTCCAAATCACAGAAACAGACATTGACCGTGCCATCGGTCAAGTTGGAGACAGCGGCACCGGCATCGAGGTTTTGCTCTCCGAAATCATCATACCTGCCCCACCCGAGCGCGAAGCAGAAGCTCTCTCCGAAGCAGAACGGATATCTCGGCTGACCAGCACATCAGCGTTCTCAGCAGAGGCACAGCGCGTTTCAGCGCTTCCAAGTCGTGAAAACGGTGGGCGTTTGGGGTGGCTGCCAATTGCCAACTACCCAACTCAGATCCGGAATATCATTCTTGATCTCGACAATGGCGAAGTCACAGCACCGATCCCAATTCCCAACGGCGTGGCGCTTTTCCAGATGCGCGGAGTGCGGGAGGTCCAAAGATCGCGTCAAACTCCGAACTCTATTGATTTCGCAGCCTTCTACGTCGGCTCGGCAGGTGAAGCACGCGCTGTCGCCGAACGGGTAGATACCTGTGATGATCTCTTCGGTGAGGCCAAAGGGCTTCCAGAGGAACAGCTTGAGCGTGATACATTGCCAGTGAACGAAATTCCGTCAGACGTCGCACTTGAACTTGCTCGTTTAGACCAAGATGAGGTTTCAACCAATCTTACCCGCTCCAACGGACAGACGACTGTTGTGCTGATGCTTTGCAACCGCCTCTATGGCGAAGACGAAACCATTGATCGCGAAGCTATTCGCAACCAATTGCGGAGCCAACAATTGGCAGGTTTTGCTGACGCCTTGCTAGAAGACCTGCGCGCCGCTGCGACGATCGATGGCTGATCCAAAACCCGTTGCCATCAGCTGTGGCGAACCCGCTGGAATTGGCATCGAAATTACCGTTGATGCGTGGAAATCGCTGAAGGACGACGTGCCGTTGCTTTGGCTTGGTGATCCAAACCACCTGCCGAAGGGCACGGCGTTTGAAGTTGTCCCCGACCCTTCCGAAGCGCGCGAGGTGTGTTCCAGAGCCTTGCCCGTGTGGGCTATGGACTTTCAGACACCTCGCGTCGCAGGCACACCAGACCCAACCCACGCAAAAGGCACTATCTCCTCAATCGAAACCGCAGTTGGCTTTGTCACCGGAGGCAAATGTGCGGCCCTATGCACCGCTCCGATCCATAAGGCAGCGCTAAAGGAAGGCGCAGATTTTGCGTTCCCCGGCCACACTGAATTTCTCGCCCATCTCGCGGGCCGAGGCGACGCTGTGATGATGCTCGCCTGCGATGAATTGCGCGTCGTACCCGCGACCATCCACATCCCTCTAGCTGATGTTCCTGAGCAACTCACTGCGCGCCTTCTGACCGATACCATACTTGTCACCAACGCGGCGCTGAAACGGGACTTTGGTATCGATGCCCCTCGTATGGCAGTTGCCGGTTTGAATCCTCATGCTGGCGAAAACGGCAAAATGGGCAGCGAAGAGATCGAAATGATCTCCCCCGTTTTGGATGCTCTTCGAAATGAAGGTTTAGACATCTCTGGCCCACTGTCCGCAGACACCATGTTCCACGCAGCGGCGCGGAAGACATACGACGTGGCCATTTGCATGTACCACGATCAGGCGTTGATCCCGATCAAGACCATTGATTTCTCTGGCGGCGTGAATGTCACGCTTGGCCTGCCATTCGTGCGCACCTCGCCGGACCATGGCACAGCATTCGACATCGCGGGAAAAGGCATAGCCGATCCAACCTCGATGATTGCCGCGATCCGGATGGCGGCGCAGATGGCCGAGGCGCGCAGCTAGTGGCCGCAATCGACAACCTTCCGCCTCTTCGTGACGTCATCGCGACCCATGGAATTGCCGCCAGAAAATCCTTGGGGCAGAACTTTCTCCTCGATCTGAACCTAACAGCAAAAATCGCACGTATGGCGGGCGATCTGTCAGGTTCAGATATTCTGGAAGTGGGCCCCGGACCAGGGGGATTGACCCGCGGCCTTCTTGCAGAAGGAGCGCGCAAAGTGCTCGCCATCGAAAAAGATGATCGCTGTATGTCCGCCTTGGCAGAGATCGAAGCGGCTTATCCAGGTCGCCTTCAAGTCATCAACGCTGACGCGTTGGACATAAATCCAACGCAATACCTAAACGCACCGATCAAAGTCGCAGCGAACTTGCCTTACAACGTCGGCACCGAACTTTTGGTCCGATGGCTAACACCAAAGAACTGGCCGCCCTTTTGGGACAGCCTGACGCTTATGTTCCAACGGGAGGTGGCACAAAGGATCGTCGCACAGCCCGGCTCCAAAGCCTATGGTCGCCTCGCAATCCTATCCCAATGGCGGTCCGACCCGAAAATAGTTTTGGACCTTCCGCCCGAAGCCTTTACGCCTGCCCCGAAAGTCAGCTCAGCCGTGGTTCATATAAAGGCTTTGCCGCAGGCAAGGTCTGAAGCTGAAGCGGAAATCCTCAACAAGGTTGTTGCTGCGGGATTCAATCAGCGCCGCAAAATGCTGCGCTCGGCCCTTAAAGGGCTCGCTCCTGACATTGAAGATCGCTTGTTGTCGGCAGGCATAAAGCCCACGGAACGCGCAGAACAAGTTCCGCTAGAGGGCTTTTGCGCCCTCGCCCGTACTTTCAAGGGTTAACTATTCTGCAGCTTCTGGCGCTGCTGTATCGTCGGAGGACGGCTGTTCAGTCGCTTCAGGCTGAGGCTTTGGCTTACGCTGGCGCGGTTTGCGCGGTTTTGGCTGTGCTTCCGGCGTCTCTACCAATCCGTTGTCTGCGCCTGCGTCAGCAACATCAGGCTGGTCCAACGTAGACGGATCAGCCGCCGCCTCTTCCTGCGCTTTCAAACGCTCAGCCCGCTCGCGATCCCGCTCCGCCTGACGCTCACGGTTTTGCGCCTCTTGCTCTTGTCGCTTCGCTTCCACTTCGCGCTGAGCTTCGGCCAGCATCCGCAGATAATGCTCTGCGTGTTGCGCAAAGTTTTCCGCGTTCACGCGATCGCCAGACAATTGCGCGTCACGGTGCAACTGATTGTATTTGTCGATAATCTGCTGTGGCGTGCCACGTACTTTCCCATCCGGACCCGAGCTATCAAACACTCGGTTGATGATGTTTCCGCCGGAAGGGCGATTGTTACGGTTCTTGTTGCGTGACCGCGATTTCGAAGATCTCATAAGGTACTTTCGTCGCGCCCAATTGGCGCATAACTCTCGTTTTGTAGACCGCGACACCTTTGGTGAAGTAATTTTGCGATCATTGTTTGACGATTTATCGACAAGGACGAGCAAGATAGCCCTTGGTTTCGACATACTCTAAAAAGCATGTGCGAGGGGTTAGAGCAAGCAAAAATCGAGTTTATTACCATCTATCGGCGGTTTTAGAGCCCATCCAGCTCATTTGTGCGGTTTATGTCCCACTACAACGCGATCTCGGCCATCCAGGTCTTGGATGACCTCAGTTTGATCTAGGTCTGCTTCGGTCATCAATGCTGAAACCGCTACTCCTTGAGTTGGACCGATTTCAACGACAACGCGTCCACCAGCGGACAAGTAAGAGCCCGTTTCAGATATGATCGCCCGATAGCACGACAACCCATCACCTTCGTCCGTCAAGGCCATGCGTGGTTCATGGTTTTGAACTTCTGGCTGCAGGCCTTCCATTTCGTCGAGGGCTATATAGGGCGGGTTAGAGACGATGAGGTCGAAGCTCCCGTCGACCTTTGCTAACCAATCGCTTTCGATTAGCTTAGCCCGTTCGTTTAGCTGCAACTCAGATATGTTCTGTTCAGCGACCTTCAAGGCGGAGGCGGATAAATCAGTCCCCACGCCTGTTGCATTGGGCCGCTCCGCCAACAAGGTCGCAAGGATACAGCCCGAACCAGTGCCTAAATCCAAGACCCTCTCAAAAGGTTGGCGTAACGCCACTTCGATCAACGTCTCAGTATCTGGCCGAGGGTCCAAGACTGCGGACGATACTCGGAAAGTTCGGCCATAGAATTCACGCTGTCCTGTGATGTGTGACATCGGCACGCGGGCTTCTCGTCGGTTCAGAGCATCTTGAAACATAGAAAGTTGCGCGCCCGCCATTTCTCTGTCGAGATCAATGAGAACGAACTGCGGCGCATCCATTGCATTCTGCAAAAGCCGCCGCGCATCGTTCACCGCGTCAGGCACACCTGCCGCACGCAAGCGCTCCGTTGCTGTGGCTAAAGCCTCTCGGCCTGTCACTCGCCCATTTCCGCGAGCATTGTTGCTTGCGCATCTGCAATCAAGGCATCGATAATCTCATCCAGATCGCCCTGCATCACCTGCCCCAAAGAATAGAGCGTCAGGTTGATGCGGTGGTCCGTCATCCGGCCTTGTGGGAAGTTATAAGTTCGAATGCGCTCTGACCGGTCGCCAGACCCCACTTGCGCCTTTCGATCGGCAGATCGTTCATCATGGGCCTTCTGACGTTCCAAATCATAAAGCCGCGTCTTCAAAACCTGCATGGCAATTTCGCGGTTGCGGTGCTGGGATTTTTCGGAACTTACCACGATGATACCGGTCGGTTCATGCACGATACGAACAGCGGAATCGGTCGTGTTCACGTGCTGACCACCTGACCCGCTGGCACGCATGGTATCGATGCGAATATCGGCTGGGTTAATCTCGATATCCACGTCTTCGGCTTCTGGCAGCACAGCAACAGTCGCCGCAGATGTGTGAACCCGCCCGCCACTTTCCGTCTCTGGTACACGCTGAACACGATGCACACCACTCTCGAACTTCATTCGCGCGAACACGCCGTCACCTGCCACTCGTGCAGTGACTTCTTTCACACCGCCAAGCTCGCTGAGGCTTTGTTCCAAAATCTCGAACGACCATCCATGCCGCTCAGCATACCGCTGATACATCCTCAAAAGATCACCTGCGAACAAGCCAGCTTCATCGCCGCCTGTCCCCGGTCTGATCTCTAAGAGCGCAGGTCTTCCATCCGCTGCGTCTTTGGGAAGCAAAGCAAGCTGCACGCCATGCTCGGACGCCTCCAACTGCTCCCGCAATTCAGGCAATTCAGCCTCAGCCAATTCCTTCATCTCAGGATCGGACAGCATCTCTTCAGCTTCGGCGATCTGGTCTATCAAAGACTTATAGGCCGACACTGTTTCAACAATTGGCTTTAGATCAGCGTATTCCTTGGCCAAAGCCGCAATCTCGGCCCCATCCAGACCTTCGGACATCTTGGCTTCGATGAACTGAAACCGATCAATCAGTTGTGCAATTTTTTCCTGAGCTATCATGGCGTTGGCTTTGACCCTTTAGGGCGTCACGGTCAAGGGGCCTAGCGCCTCAAGCCACCCCATGACTTTGCGTTTGTTGACGCCAAGGTCGGAATTGCCAAACCGAAGCCGGCTGTCGATCAGCATAAGACGGCGCTCATTTCCGATGGTATCCGGTTCGACAAAAGAAACCGTCGCGTAGTCTGGAAATCCGATCAGAAGAGAGCGCGTTTCATAGGTAACGAGGTCCGTCCCAAGGTCTCCTGCGATCCTGCGCGTTCTCGGCGTGTCGAGCGCGATGCGATTGAGTTCGCCCATCACATTAATCGGAGTGTCCGTGATTTCACGCACTACCATGATGCCATCGATGCGCTCATAGTCTCCCACGGGCTGAGGCGATGGCGCCTTATGAAATTGAGCTGTGTCGACGGGGCCAAGCCGGATGTAGACAAGCGAGGCGGCAATCGCAAAGACGCCAAGAGCGATGATATATTTTAGCATTGTTGACCTTTATCGTACCGGGACGCCGGGCAGGATGGAGAGCATTTCAAACATCAAGTTTGCACCGACCAGAGCGGTATTGCCCGACGGATCATAAGGTGGCGACACCTCAACCAAATCGCAGCCAACGATATTCAATCCGCGCAACCCTCTGATCAGTTCCATCGCCTGCGGTGTGGTCAGGCCACCGATCTCTGGAGTACCTGTCCCCGGTGCAAAGGATGGGTCCAAACTATCGATGTCATAGGTGATGTAGGTTTTCTGATCGCCAATGCGAGATTTGATTTCTTCGGCCAGCGGTGTGAGCGATTTGTGCCAGATGTCAGGCGCGATCCATTGATTAAAGCCCCAATCAGCCGCTTCGTTGAAGTCGTCGGCCGTGTAACCCGTTCCACGTAACCCGATCTGGAACACCTTGTCAGCAGTGATCAAACGTTCTTCGTATGCTCGTCGGAACACTGTTCCATGAGTTTCCCGTTCCCCGAACATCTCGTCATTTACATCGGCATGAGCGTCCACATGCACCAAAGCCACGGGACCGTGTTTCTTGGCAATCGATCGCAGCACTGGAAGGGTCAAGGAATGATCCCCGCCAAGCGTCATCGGAATGAAATCATCCTTCAGGAACGCGTCATAGGTGTCCTCGATGATCCGGATGGTGTCGGAAAGTGAAAACGTATTGATGGCAACATCACCCAGATCACTACACTCCAAAGCATCAAACGGTGCCGCTCCAGTTTGGATGTTGTAGGGGCGGATCATCGCGCTTTCTTGGCGAAGTTGTTTCGGCCCAAAGCGCGTTCCCGACCGCCAACTCGTGCCAATGTCCATCGGGATCCCAATGAAGCCTACGTCAATATCCCGTGCAGACGTGGCTTCTGGCAACCTCATAAACGTCTGCGGGCCTGAAAACCTCGCAAGATCGTTCCCACTGATCGGCATTGATGGCATTAAGAGGCCCTCTTGTTCCAAAGGTTCAGACAGCACAGCTCCATCGCCACATGCGCCCCTGCAATCGCTGTCGCACCTGTGGTGTCATAGGGTGGCGAAACCTCAACGCAATCGCCACCCACCATGTTGATCCCCGCAAGATCGCGCAACATCGCCGCTGCCTGCCATGAATGCAGACCACCCCATACGGGTGTTCCTGTGCCCGGGGCGTAGGCCGGATCAAGGGCGTCAATATCGAAAGTGATGTAGGTCGGCGCATCGCCTACCAGACGCTTCGCTTCATCTACCACCCAATCGCAGCCTTTCTCGTGCACGGTACGCGCGTCGATATACGGCATCCCAAGATAGTCGTCACAAACCGTCCTAATCCCAATCTGAACCGAGCGGGTCACATCAACAATGCCAAGCTTCACGGCCTTATACATCATTGTCCCATGGTCGATCCGAGACATGTCGTCATCCGGCCAAAGGTCAGAGTGAGCATCAAACTGGATGACGGACATGGGGCCGTATTTCTCGGCATAAGCGCGCAAAATCGGCAAGGTGATAAAGTGATCGCCACCAAGCGTGATCGCCTGACACCCCTGATCCAAAATGCCTTTGATATGCGCCTGCAAGAGATCAGGAACACCAGAAATATCAGCATAATCGTAAGCCAAATCGCCATAATCCGCGATGGCGAACTCCGACATAGGATCAAACCCATCCCAGTAGATCGGCGGATCAAATGTCTGCAGTGTTGATGCTTCGCGAATAGCACGAGGACCGAACCGCGTGCCCGGCCGATGTGTCACCGCCTGATCAAACGGTACACCGGTCACGGCCAAATCGAACCCTGTCAAATCCTTAGTGTAGTTCCGACGCAAGAACGACGTCGCCCCACCGAAGGCGACCTCAAACGCCAGCCCTTTTTTTTCATCATCCGCGAACGCGCGATCAATTGCCGAGCGTGACATTGCCAAAGACATAACAGGCCTTTCCAAGTTGTGTTGCGTAACTAGAGGTGAACTGGCGAGGCGGGTCAAGGACAGTTGGCAACCAATCCAACCAAATTGACCAATGAGATCATCTCGCTAATTTACAATGTGCGCAATACGGGATCGCCACGTGGATGACTGGATTACATTCGAAGGCCAGATTACACCAATGGTCTGGGGTGAAAGTGTCTTCACCGTTCTGCCAATACCCGATGACATTGCGAATGATCTACGAAGCCGCAATGCCAAGCGGATCGAGATTGAGTTAAACGACACCCCCTTCAATTTAGCGCTCACCAAAGCGCCTGTCATTGATCACACCTTCGTATACACCGGAAAATCCGTTTTGAAAGAAACCGGTATTGAACCCGGCGATATGATTGATGTGCGTCTGCGCGTAGCCAACCCCGACATAGTCGAGGAACCGCACGACGTTTTGGCCGCGTTGCGCGAAAGCGAGGCGATCACTCAATGGGAGCGTTTAACCGCATGCAGAAAGCGCGGTTATCTGCATCAAATAAACACGGCCAAACGAGACGCAACACGCAAAGATCGCATTCAAAAGCTCATTGTCACGCTCAAGAAAACCTAACGCACAACCGGCTGCGCCCTCTCGACAATCCGAGCAAAGAATGAGGCGCCGGACGCCGCAGTTTCATCAGCGAAATCATATTCAGGGTGATGCACACCCGCTGAGTCTCCGTTCCCAACAAATAGATAGGCACCCGGGCGTTCATTAAGCATATAGGAAAAATCTTCCGCACCCATTTCTGGGCCGACGTCAATGCTCACACCCGCTTCGCCCGCCACTTCCTTGGCCACTTCGGCCGCGAAGGCCGCTTTGTTAGGATCGTTGATCGTGGCGGGATACCCGATCTCATAATCCAGTTCGACCTCCACCCCAAAGGCCGCAGCTTGCCCATCGGCGATGGCTTGCATTCGGTCCATTACTAGCTTCTGAACCTCAGGATCAAACGTTCGCACCGTTCCATTGATCATAGCGCTTTCTGGAATGATATTGCTCGCCGTCCCGCTGTGGATTTGTGTAACAGAGATCACGATCTCTTTCCGACCATCGTGATTGCGGCTGACAATCGTTTGGATCGCCTGCGCGATCGAAATCGCAACGGGAATGGGATCATTGCAATCATGCGGATAGGCCCCATGCCCGCCTTTGCCCATAATATTCATCGTAAATGTATCAACCGCAGCCATGATCGGCCCCGGAGTCGTATAAAAATGACCAATCGGCGTGCCTGGCGCGTTGTGCAAAGCATAGACCTGATCGATCCCGAACTTTTCCATCATGCCTTCTTGCACCATCACTTCACCGCCGCCGCCTTCTTCCTCAGCAGGCTGAAAGATCAATGCCACACGGCCCGAGAAATTACGCGTCTCTGCCATGTATTTCGCAGCACCAAGCAACATGGTTGTGTGCCCGTCATGACCGCAGGCGTGCATCCGGCCATCCACCTTTGATGCATACTCAAGACCCGTCATCTCGGTCATCGGCAGTGCGTCCATATCCGCACGAAGCCCAATCGTTGGGCCCTCGCCCTGCCCCTCAATGATCGCAACAACACCGCTTTTGGCGATACCTTCGTGGATTTCGGTGATCCCAAACTCCTTTAGGCGCTCAACTACATAAGAAGCTGTTTCATAACACTCCAATTCCAACTCAGGCATCGTGTGCAAATGCCGCCGCCATGTTTTCATGTCCTCCGAGAACTCTGCGATGCGATTGATGACCGGCATGGGTGGTACTCCGTCTTTGGGGTGGTAGAGTTCAGTTGACCGCAGAACATCGGATGACGCAATGCCAAATGACCCTCTCATTCACGATCCAAACGGTGGAATGCCGCGACTGTTGGAGATCATGCGCCGTCTCCGCGATCCGGAAACCGGCTGTCCATGGGACATCGAACAGGATTTCGCTAGTATTGCACCCTACACAATTGAAGAAGCTTATGAGGTTGCCGACGCTATCGAACGGTCTGATTGGGCGGAATTAGAGGGCGAGCTAGGCGATCTACTGCTTCAAACCGTCTACCACACGCAGATGGGGTCCGAAGCGGGCCACTTCACCTTTGACTCAGTGGTGAAGAACATTGCCGACAAAATGGTGCATCGGCATCCCCATGTTTTTGGTGATGAAAGCCGCGATAAATCTGCAGAGCAGCAAACGGCCGATTGGGAAAAGATCAAAGCGGCTGAACGGGCGGGAAAGCAACAAGCACGCACGCTTGATGGGGTTGCAGTCGGCCTGCCCGCTCTGACACGAGCGGTGAAATTGCAAAAACGCGCGGCGCGTGTCGGTTTTGACTGGCCTGAAATCGGTATGGTCGTGGACAAACTTATCGAAGAAGCGGCTGAGCTGTCGGAGGCACGCGACACACTGTCCCAAGCCGAAGTCACCGAAGAATTTGGTGACCTGATGTTTGTTCTGGCAAACCTCGGGCGACACCTGAACGTCGATCCCGAAGAAGCCCTGCGCTCTGCGAATGCCAAGTTTATCAGGCGTTTTGAACAGATCGAAGACGATCTTGCCGCCATGGGTAAGACACCGGCTGAGAGTAATTTGGAAGAAATGGACAGCCTTTGGGACACGGCAAAGGCGCGCGAGAAGGCCTCATATTAAATTCCGACAAATTCAATTGGGTATTGACCTGTCGTCTGGTGACGATATGTCCATCTTAGATGTTAAGGAGTTCCTCATGAATCTACGATCAACACTGTTTGCAACCACGCTTTGTGCCGTTGCAGCCCCCGCTGTTGCTGACGTTACAATTTACACAACGCGTCAGCCGTTCCTGATTGAACCTGTGGTTAATGCCTTCACCGAGGAAACCGGCATTGGCGTGAACCTGCAATATGTTGATAACGGTCTAGTCGAACGCTTGAAGGCCGAAGGCGCACGCTCGCCTGCCGATTTGGTTATGACTGTCGATATCGCCAACCTGCAAAGGGTTGTGGATGAGGGTGTTCTACAACCAGTTGATAGCGAAATTATGTTGTCCTCAGTACCTGAGACATTGCGGAGCCCTGAAAACCTATGGTTCGCACTGACGACGCGCGCCCGCATCGTATACGCATCTAAAAGCCGCGTGGCGGAAGGCGAAGTGACCACTTACGAGGACCTCGCCTCCGACAAATGGAGGGGCCGCATTTGCACACGTTCTGGCCTGCATAATTACAACTTGGCCCTATTGTCCGCAGTCATCGACCACGTTGGCGTAGACGCAGCACGCGACTGGGCCGAGGGTGTTCGCGCAAACCTTGCGCGATCCCCTGAAGGCAATGACCGCGCACAGGTTAAGGCGATTTGGGCCGGGGAATGCGACATCAGCTTGGGCAACACCTACTATATGGGCAAAATGCTTGAGACCGATGGCCAGCAAGCTTGGGCCGACGACGTGCGGATCGAATTTCCCGTGTTCGAAGGTGGCGGCACACATGTGAATGTCTCCGGCATTGCACTGACACAATCTGCGCCGAACAAAGAAGAAGCATTGCAGTTGATGGAGTATCTTGTCTCCCCCGCCGCACAGTCGCTTTATGCGGAAGGGAACTATGAATATCCTGTCTTGGAAGGCACACCGCTTTCTGAACTGGTCGCAAGCTGGGGCGACATTCAACCTGATAACGTGAACCTGACCACAATCGCGGGACATCGCCCCACTGCGTTGCGCATCATGGAAGAAGTTGATTTCGACGGCTAAACTACTTCGGGTCATTTGCGCCTTGACCCAATCAAGCGGAGGCTGCGGCCTCCGCTTTTGCTTCGAGTTCAAGCCATTCATCTTCGGCATTGCTCAAGGCTGTTTGCCTATCCGTCAGAGCTTCCGTTGCTTTCTGGAATTTCACAGGATTGGCAGAGAAAAGATCGGGATCCGCCAACAACTCTTCTAACTTCGCAATCTCCGCGCCCAGCCTGTCCATCACGTCAGGCAGTTCTTCCAGCCGGTGTTTCTCTGTGAACGAAAGGCCCGCCTGCTTTGCTTTGGGCTTTTCCTTAGCTTGAGCTGGCTTAGGCTTAACCGCCCCATTTGCTTTGACCGCGGCCTCAGCCACATCACCCCTTTGCGAACGATAATCAGACCAGCCCCCCGCATAAGTGACAGCTCGCCCATTCCCTTCCATCGCAACGGTCGTCGTTGCGACGCGGTCAAGGAAATCGCGATCGTGACTGACAAGCAGAACCGTGCCGTCATAATCGCCCAAGATATCCTGCAACAAATCCAGCGTTTCCATGTCCAAATCGTTGGTCGGTTCATCCAGAACCAACACATTGCTTTCCCGCGCCATCAAACGCGCCAACAGCAACCGCGCCTTTTCCCCACCGGACAAAGACCGAACCGGTGCGCGGGCCTGCGCTTCATCAAAAAGGAACTCTTTGAGATAACCGACCACGTGTTTTGGCGTCCCGCAGACCATCACCTGATCGGCCTTTCCACTGACACCCATCTCCGGATCATGGACCAGATTGTCCCAAAGGCTTTCATCCGGGTTTAACTGTGCGCGGGTTTGGTCGAACACAGCGATCTGCAGATTAGTGCCGTGTTTGACCGTTCCCTCATCAGGTTCAAGTTGACCCAACAACATTTTGATAACGCTGGTTTTCCCAACGCCATTTGGCCCGACAAACGCAACCCGATCGCCACGCTGCACCATCAGATCAAACCCTTTGACAATGGGCTTTCCGTCAAAAGACTTCGTCAATCCAAAGGCCTCAATCACCTTTTTCCCTGAGGCCTGACCGCTTTCAAACGACATCGCAGCCGTGCCTTGCCGCTTGATCTGCGCAGCCCGCTCAGCACGCAAATCCTGCAAGGCGCGCACGCGCCCCATATTGCGTTTGCGCCGCGCGGAAATCCCCTCGACGGCCCAACGCGCCTCGGCTTTGATCTTGCGATTGAGTTTATGTCGCTGAAGGTCTTCTTCCTCCCACAGCTTATCCCGCCAAGGTTCAAATTTATCGAATCCTTGCTCCAAGCGTCGCACTATTCCCCTGTCAATCCATAGGGTTGCGCGTGCAAGCTCACGTAAAAATGCGCGGTCGTGGGAAATCAAAACGAACCCTGCGCGTGTTTGCTTCAACTCCTGCTCCAACCAAGCAATCGCTTCGATATCAAGATGGTTCGTCGGCTCATCCAAGAGCATCAGTTCAGGCGCTTCTGCCATCAACTTGGCCAAGGCCGCGCGACGCCGCTCACCGCCCGAAGCCGTGTTCACATCGCCCGCCGGATCAAATTTCAGCCCTTCCGCCACCATTTCTACGCGGTAAGCGTCTCCATCGTCCAGCCCGCTCGCGGCATAATCCCCCAAAGTCGCAAAACCCGCCATTGTCGGATCTTGTTCCATGTAACCAACACGCACACCCGGCGCGGCCACAACGGAACCCTGATCCGGCTCGACCAAACCCGCCATCACTTTCATCAAGGTCGACTTTCCTGACCCGTTACGCCCAACCAAAGCGACACGATCACCTGGCTGAACCACCAACGACAAGTCGTCAAAAACGGGATCACCGCCGAAGGTCAGAGAAATATCAGAGAGTTGAAGAAGCGGTGTACGGGCCATGGGAGCCTGCTAAGCAACCCAAGCATTCTCCGCAAGAGGATTGCGTTCAACCGGCACAATGGACCGCAACGCTTGAGCTTTGGAGGCTGGGATCTTCTCTACCTCCAACCCTGTAAACACATGGATTGTGTTCATCTCTCGATCCACGACTGCATGGTCACTCACCCAAGCCCCCAAGCTGAGATAGGACCGCAAAAGCGCAGGCAATTGGCCAACGGCCACCTTTCGATCATAGATCAAACCGGACTCAAGATCCTCGCAGTCATTCGATGCAGATTCGATCGGGAAATAGGCGGGCGGACCGTAGCTATCGGCCAATAGCTCAAATGCCTGACGATACTTCTCAAGATCGGTCCCCTCAAAGCTCGTGCAGCCAAAAATGAACCCAATGTCAGACAAATCCACCAATTGCGCAATAGCACCCCAGCACAAGCGCAATACGTCCGGATCGGATGTGGTGGGCGCTATGCAGAACCTTCCGATCTCCAGCATCCGGCCTTGATATGGCTCCAAGGACGAAAGGTCGTAACGTTGGGCCGCATAGCTCATGTCAATCGACGCCCCAGACGTCGGCAGCATCAACCGACAGGTCGCGACAAGTTCACCGGCCTTGTGGACCATCAAATGCCGGCACAAAGGATCAAACCGGTCGGCATCGATGCCATCTTCAAAAAAGAAACAAAGATGCCGCAACGACTGACAAGCCGTCAGGTCTTCAGGTGTAACTGAAAACCGGACATCATACTGTCCCACTGTAAACGCAATTGTCATCTGCCGAGCCTTGGAGCATTGTTTTTTGAAAACTACATTACACGAGAACGTAACAGCAGGACGAATAAAATGGACAAAGTTGTTAAATCAGATGCGGAATGGAAAGCACAATTAAGTGATCTCGCCTATAAAGTGCTGCGCAAGCATGGCACAGAACGCGCTGGTACCAATGACAATTTTCCAAAGGATCCCGGAACATTTCGCTGCGCTGGTTGCGACGCCCCTCTCTTTGATCAAGAAACCAAATTCGAAAGTGGAACCGGCTGGCCGTCCTTTTATCAACCAATCGACGGCGAAATGGTCGGAGAACAGGAAGATCGCAGCTTCTTCATGCGTCGCACCGAAGTTCACTGTAACCGCTGCGACGGCCACCTTGGCCACGTTTTTCCCGATGGACCGGCGCCGACCGGCCTGCGCTATTGCATCAACGGTGCGGCCCTGAAGTTCGACGCAGAAGAGTAAGGCCGCTTAGGCCTTACCCTCTAACTCTTCATCCGGGATATCTTGAGCGCGGATTTCGTTCATTTTCTGATTCAATTCGTCCTGCCACGGACCAAGAATCTCCATAACGCGGGCGACATAGGCTTCGTTTTGCGCGGCGGGGACATTGGGGTCATGAACGTCAGCTACGGCGATCATGGCTTTCCCGTCCATTTTGACAAACTCATCCGCCATCTGCTGCGCATGATCTCTGTGAATACCCAAGGCTTCAAAGGCCGAACGCCCCATCCGAATTGAACTGTCAAATGTCTCTCGGACGATATCCCGCGACCCAGCAGCCCAAAGATCATAAACATGATCGCGCGTTATGGCGCGGGTTAGGATATGAACATGCGGGTAGTTCTGATGCACGTAATGGACAAGGTTCGTGATCTGATCCTTGTCATCAATCGCAATCACCAAGAGCTTGGCTTCTTCGATCCCAGCCGCGTGCAGAAGGTCCGGCCTTGTCGCATCCCCATAGTAGTTGTGCACGCCAAATGCGCGTAAGTTTTCAAGTTGCTTGGCACTATAGTCGATCACCGTAGACGAGAAGCCTGCAGCCACGAGCATACGGTTCACCATACCGCCGACACGACCACTGCCGGCAATAATGATGTGGTTGCGTTCGTTGATCTCATCAGGGTCACGCGCCTGATCATCGCTGTATTTCGGGGCGATGACCTTGTCGTAAAGAATGAACAAGACGGGCGTCAGCAGCATTGAGATCGCCACAACCAAAAGCAACATCTGCGAAATAGACTGCGGCAAGACTTGGTTGGCCACAGTGAATGACAACAAAACAAAGCCAAATTCACCGGCCTGTGCGAGCCCAAGGGTCAGCAACCAGCGATCCGTTCCCCGCAAACCAAAGAGTGTTCCCAATCCAAAAAGGATAAGCCCTTTGACAAACATCAAACCGATGGTCAAACCGAGGATCATTGCGACGTTTGCCCCCAGCAGGCCAAAGTTGATCCCTGCCCCAACGGTCATAAAGAAAAGCCCTAAGAGCAGCCCTTTGAAAGGATCAATGTCCGATTCCAACTCGTGACGATACTCGCTGTTGGCCAAGACAACACCCGCAAGGAATGTCCCTAGCGCCGCTGACAGTCCGACGAGCGACATCAACAAAGCAATGCCTACGACCATCATCAAAGCTGTAGCCGTAAAGAGCTCTCTTAGATTCGCAGCGGAAATGAACCTGAAAACTGGCCGCGTTAAATAGCTTCCGCCAAGAACAACCGCCGCGACAGCCCCGATTGTAACCAGTGCTGTCTGCCATCCGTCGAGCCCGTCGACGAGGCTCATACCTCCGCCGTGACCATGATCGTCGCCGTGGTCGTCAGCATGGCCATCACCGTGATCATCACCGTGACCACTGCTGTCCGAGGCGTGCGCCGCGACCTCGCCATGTGTGTCTGCCGCCATCGCAACATCCATGAGGTCAGGCATCGCCAACAACGGAATAAGGGCAAGCATCGGGATCACTGCGATGTCTTGTGTCAAAAGAACCGAGAAGCTCGATTGCCCGCCGTCACTCTTCATAAGCCCTTTTTCATTGAGCGTTTGAAGCACGATTGCCGTTGACGAAAGCGCAAGAACCAAACCGATCGCCAAAGCAATGGTCCAAGGTTGCCCAAAGAGCATCGCAATCCCCATGACGGCCAATGTGGTGAGGATCACCTGACCACCACCCAGCCCCAATAATCTGGCCCGCATTCCCCAGAGTAGTTTCGGCTCCAATTCCAAGCCGACAAGGAACAGCATCATGACAACGCCAAACTCAGCGAAGTGTTGAATGGAGATGACGTCGACGTTCAAAATGACAAGGATGGGGCTAATCGCGATGCCCGCGATCAGATAGCCAAGCACAGAGCCAAGACCAAGTCGCGAAGCGATAGGAACCGCAACAACGCCCGCGGCCAAAAATACAAACGCCAAAGCAAGAAAATCGGTCATTGCAGCCCCCCGGAAGCATTTCCACCTAAGCTAGAAAACATTCGCCCAAGTGACCAGAGGCGATCTGACCCTTGCGAGCGCAAAATCTGTGCATTATCTAACAAGTGTCCTTCGGGACTATGGACATAAACGCGCTCGTAATAAGCGGATCGGACCCGGGGGCGGTACCCGGCGGCTCCACCAAACATCCTTCATTTGGGGATCATGGGGCCGAAATAGGATCGACGAACGTCTAAAGGGGTTTGCTTTGTCTCGGTGAGATACCACCGTTATCGGTTCACTTAAGCTAGTTGCAAATGACAACCATGCTCCAGTTGCAGTAGCTGCGTAAGCAGTTCCTAAGACTGAAATCTTAACTCCTAGGGTTTTGCGACCCTAGGCGGGGTCCGCAGGTACCTGGCAACAGAAACCTGCATTTCCAAATTTTTTTGTGAAAAGAAGCCGCCTTTCAGCGGCCCCAATCAATTATCTGAATGTCACGCTCGCTGCCGTGCAGACGTTCACGTTGTATCGCTCGATCGACCGTCCGTCTTGGAATTCGGCTTTCATGTCAAAGTTACAGGCCCCAGTGCCATCATCGAAGTTGATGCTTACGGATCGACCATTGCCCAGAACGGTTGAGCCGAGGATGTCTTCTTCCCAGGAATTGGTTGACACACGTGATCCGTAGAACCGCCAAATGGTTTCACCAGTTTGGTTATTGATCAACACATTGCGGTTGAATCCATCAGAAGACGCGTTTTGCTCCACACAACCGGCAAGACCGAGAGCGAAGACAGTGGCAAAAGCAGCAGATTTATATTGAAACGACATTCATTTCCCCAAATTTTAGTAACAACACGGGTCAATTTCCCCTGACCCTGCGACAGCCTAAGCCACAGTTCACGAATTTGTCATCTGTTTTGTGTTTCGAGCATTTCCTGCCTCGCGGTCATCCCTTGCAATTTACCAGCTGTTTCGCCCATCGTGCGGTATGTTGAAACGGTTCATTGCTGCGACTTTCCTAACCTTGACGAGCGTTCCGGCACTGGCCTGTGACACAGCGCTTATTCTGACCATTGATGTCTCAAATTCCGTCGACCCGGCTGAATGGGCCCTTCAGAAAGATGGGCTTGTCGACGCTCTCCGCGATCCCGAGGTCGTTGGCGCAATGGTAGACAACTACGCTGCCCTCATGGTCATCCAGTGGTCGGGCGAAGACAAACAAGAAATCTCCATCCCTTGGACGCGTGTTGAAAACGAATTGGACGCAGCATTATTCGCGAACCTGGCAGCCGATATGGAACGCGCCTTTGTTTTGTCAGACACAGCCCCAGCAGAAGCCATCTACTTCTCTTTGGAACAGTTTGAGGATGTACCCGATTGCCTGCGCAAAGTCATCGACATATCCGGCGACGGAACCCCCAATTCCGGGCGCGACACGGCAACCGCGCGAATCATCGCAGAGCGTTCCGGCGTGACAATCAACGGCATTGCAATTGAATCCATGGGGGTCGCGATTACCAACTTTTATGAGCGCAAAGTCATCACACGAAACGGCTTTGTCCTGACCGCGCGTCGACATCTCGATTACCCCCGCGCCATCCGTCAGAAGATTATTCGCGAACTCAGCAGAATGCTTGGTTGACGCATAACACCTTGCTGGTCACACAGTCTTCAACTGGTGTTTGAGGGCAAACGGAACGTGCCAAGTTACGCAGATCTCTTTCGGATTTTCGGACGCATCGGCCTCCAATCCTTTGGTGGCCCTGCAGCACAGATTGCATTGATGCACAAAGAACTGGTCGAAAACCGAGATTGGTTGACGGAAGAAGAGTTCTTGAGAGCCCTCTCCTTCTGCATGCTCCTTCCAGGGCCTGAGGCAATGCAACTCGCCACCTATTCCGGCTGGCAGCAGCGCGGTATCACAGGCGGTTTGATCGCCGGTGGCCTCTTTGTCCTACCTGGGGCCATTGTGATCGCCATGCTGGCCATCGCTTATGGCACATTCGGAAATCAACCTTGGGCGCAATCGCTCTTTTTGGGGATACAGGCAGCAGTCGTGGTAATCGTCGTGGATGCCTTGCGTAAGGTCTCTCAAAAGGCGCTGACAGGGCCACTGGCGTTCGTGATCGCAGCCTTATCCTTTTTTTCGCTCTATGTGTTTGCCCTTCCTTTTCCGTTAGTCATTGCTGTGGCAGCATGTATCGGCTGGTTCGGTTTCAAAACCTTGCCACCAAACGGACAAGTCAAACCGGTTTCGCGCAAAGGAGTGCTTCCGGTTATCGTGATCAGCGGCCTCATCTGGGCACTCCCTTTGGTTTTGGCGATAGCCCTTGACGCCAACTTCCTGACCGAAATCGGCCTCTTTTTTTCAAAACTCGCTGTCGTCTCTTTCGGCGGAGCCTATGCCGTTCTCGCCTATATGACGCAGGTGGTCGTCACAGATTTCGGCTGGCTTGCCCCGAATGAGATGCTGGACGCGCTCGGTCTAGCCGAAACCACCCCCGGCCCGCTCATTCTGGTAACGCAATTCGTTGCCATACTCGCTGGCTTGTCAGAAGGCGGGATAGGTATCGCAATTGCCGCTGGCCTGATGACCTTGTGGGTCACGTTTGTGCCCTGCTTTATATGGATTTTCGCAGGCGCACCTTACATCGAATGGCTTTCTGGCCAGCCGCGACTTCAAGCGGCGTTGAAGGGCATCACCGCTGCGGTCGTTGGCGTCATCGCAAATCTTTCACTCTGGTTCGCTGTTCAGGTATTTTTTGACGACGTCACCATTGGTCCGTTCAACGTCCTCAGTCCCAACCTGTCTTCTATCAACATTGCCGCCGTCATGGTCGCCGTTTTGGCCGCCGTCATTTTGTTGTTCGCAAAACAACCGCTTTGGCGTGTTTTGATCCTCTGCTCATTGGCGTCATTCGGTTTGGGCTGGGCAATCGGCGCATAGCCCCTTTCAACCAGACCCGAATCCACTATGCTGACGTCACGACAACGGACAGGGGTGCTCAAGATGTCACGTCGCATCGACTACGGAAACTTGATGCATAGGGCCATGCGCAGCCTGATCCAAAACGTCTTGACCGACATTCAGCAGAATGGCCTACCCGGCGAACATCATTTCTTCATTACCTTCGATACGCTCCATCCGGATGTCGAACTGGCAGACTGGTTGTCTGATCGCTATCCCGGTGAAATGACGATTGTCATCCAGCATTGGTTCGACAATTTAGACGTAACCGACGAAGGGTTCTCGATCACGCTTAACTTCGGCGAAAACCCCGAACCGATGTATATCCCCTACGACGCGATCAAAACCTTCGTCGATCCATCTGTCGAATTTGGCCTTCGCTTTGAGACGCAAGAGGAAGACGAAGACGAGGAAGACGAAGTCGAAGAGGCGCCTATGGAAGAGATGGCCGAAGAACCCGAAGCCCCGCCAACAGAGGCCGAAGTCGTCTCTTTGGATCAATTCCGCAAATAGCGCCATTGCGCTTTATCGGGGCGCTGGCTAATCAAGGTTGAAATCCTTGATGACGGAGACCTCGATGTCCGAAACCCGCACAGAAACCGACAGCTTTGGCCCTTTAGAAGTCCCAGCAGACCGCTATTGGGGCGCACAAACCCAGCGCTCGCTTCAAAACTTCCCGATCGGTTGGGAAAAGCAGCCTGTTGCGATTGTTCGGGCCTTAGGTGTCATCAAACAAGCCTGTGCGATGGCCAACAAAGAACGTGGCAAGCTAGACGCAGAAAAAGCCGACGCGATGATCGAAGCGGCCTCGGAAGTGGTGGCGGGCAAGCTCGATGACCATTTCCCGCTCGTTGTTTGGCAAACCGGATCGGGCACGCAGTCCAATATGAATGCGAACGAGGTGATCTCAAACCGCGCTATTGAAATTTTGGGCGGTGAGATTGGATCGAAAGAGCCGGTGCATCCGAATGACCATTGCAACATGGGTCAATCGTCAAACGACACCTTCCCAACTGCAATGCACATCGCCGTAGCCACGACTGCCCATGACGTTCTGATCCCCGGCTTGGAAAAACTCCACGCCGCTCTCGCGGCAAAGCAAGCCGAGTTCGATCACATCATCAAAATCGGCCGCACACATACGATGGACGCCACCCCCCTTACATTGGGTCAGGAATTCAGCGGCTACGTTCATCAAGTCGCAATGGGCCTGCGCCGCGTCAAAGCCGCGTTGCCGGCGATCTATGAACTGGCTCAGGGTGGTACGGCTGTTGGAACCGGCCTGAACACGCCTAAGGGCTGGGGCGAAACGGTTGCCAAGAACATGGCAGAGATCACCGGCCTGCCCTTCGTCACAGCGCCCAACAAATTCGAAGCTCTCGCCGCACATGACGCCTTGGTCGAAATGTCCGGCGCGTTGAAAACAGTTGCGGCGAGCCTCTACAAAATCGCCTGCGACATCCGTTTCCTCGGCTCCGGCCCGCGCTGTGGCCTAAGTGAGTTGATGTTGCCTGAAAACGAACCTGGCTCCTCCATTATGCCAGGCAAAGTGAACCCAACACAGGTTGAGGCAATTACGCAAGTTTGTGCCCATGTCATGGGCAATGACGCCGCCGTGGGCTTTGCCGGATCGCAAGGGCATTTTGAACTCAACGTGATGAAGCCAATGATGGCTTATAACGTGCTGCAATCGATGCAATTGATCGGTGATGCGGCCTCTGCCTTCACCGATAACTGTGTCGTTGGCATCAAAGCCGACGAAGGCCGGATTGAGCAATTGTTGCGCGAAAGCCTTATGCTCGTCACAGCGCTTGCCCCGACGATTGGCTACGACAATGCTACGACGGTCGCGAAGACAGCGCATAAGAACCGCACTACACTGAAAGAAGAAGCGATCAAGCTCGGCTTTGTTGATGAAGAAACCTTCGACAAAGTTGTCCGTCCTGAGGATATGATCGGCCCGAAATGAAGCCGATTAATCTGAACAAGGCCCGAAAGGCGAAAGCGCGGGACGATGCAAAAGCCCGCGCTAACAAAAACGCTGTGAAATACGGACGGACCAAAGCGCAGCGACTGCTTGAGGCGACGCAGCAAGAACAGGCGAGCAAGCGCCTGTCGGAACTCAAGTTCGAAGATGAGTAGCGGCCGCCCCGTCAAACGCTCACTGACCCTACAGCAGCATCGGACCAGCGTGTCGCTCGAAGATGCGTTTTGGAAAGAGTTCAAAGTCATTGCTGAAAGAACGGGCAAGACCATCAACGGTCTTGCCGCAGAAATTGACGAGGCGCGCGGCGACGTAGGCCTTGCGTCCGCGATCCGCGTCTTTGTGCTGGAAGATCTACAAAGCCGCTAGGCCGGTCGGATTTTTAGGAAAATTCCATCCTTGCTCCGCACCGTCAATTGAGCAACGGGCACTGGTGGACGGCTATTGTCGACTTCAAAGGCGAATGCACCGACCAGTTTCGAAAGCAACAACACCCCTTCCATCATCGCAAACCCAGCGCCAGTGCATACGCGCGGTCCGGCCGAGAACGGCAAATAGGCCTTCTGAGAACACTCCTTTCCATTGGGAGAGGACCATCGGTCGGGCCTAAATTCATCGGGATCGCCCCAAAGCCGATTTTGGCGGTGAAGATGCCAAGGCGATACGATGATCTGAGATGATTTTGGAACCGGTCTTTTTCGAAAAATCTCAGGCTGCGCGGCCTCCCGCACCATCATTGGCACTGGCGGATAAAGCCGTAGCGTCTCGCGGAAAACGTCCCTTGTAACGGCCAACTTCGACAATCCCGCAAATTCACCCGAGAACTCACTTGCTTCGTCACGCAGCCTCTCCTGCCATTCGGGATCAAGCGCCAATAGATACAGCGCCCACGACAGCGCCGCTGCCGAAGTCTCATGCCCCGCCAGAAAGAAGATCGCGACCTGATCGACGATTTCGTCACTGCTGAACCCCTCACCCGTCTCCGGGTCTTTCATCGTCATAATCTTGGTCGCAAGATCGTCTGGCGCACTCCCCTTCGCAATCCGATCCGCCCGACGCTCAACCAGCTTCGCAATCAGACCCCTAATCTCTTCCGCTGTCTCGGTGGTCTCTTTGCGGAATAGCTTTGGCATCCAATTCGGACCGGATAAAAAAGCCGAAAGATTCACGATGGGTTGGCTGCGCTGGTGGGCGCGGAACGCCTCAAAGGTTCTAGTTGCCAGCTCATCTTCAATCGGGATCGAAAAAAGGCTTCGGAAAATCACATCCGCCGCCAAATGCGAGGTGATTGGCTCCACATCAACGGTTGCGCCATTCGCCAGAGGACGCAAACGATCAACCGCCGCCTCTCCCGCACTTAGGATCGCCGGAAAGGCCGATTTCAGTCGCCCACCTTCAAAAGCCGGATCAATGATCCGCCGTTGCCGCTTCCACTCTTCACCGTTGGTGAGGAATACCGAGTTCCCAAGCAAAGGCCGCAATCCGACGCCAACCCGTTCTGACTTTGGAAAATCATCAGGCCGATCCTTCAACACGGTTTTGATGACCTCAGGATCATTGACAAGAAAACTTCGAAAGAAAGGCGTCCGAAATTCAGCCATCCACGCACGATAGAGTTTCTCAGGCTGGGCCGACAGAATATCACGCCGAAAAAGTCGAAGGTGCTGCCAAAGGCTTACCGTCTCCGGTCGATGATCTGGTTTCGGCGGTCGTGTCATTCCATTGTTGTATACTTTGACGCCACAACGTCGATCCTCGATTTCGAGGATGCCCGCCCACGATAGCGATCCGCAAGAGTGCGCGGCCCGCATGTGATCTGGAAATAGTCGTAATCCTTGGGGCGGTCGAAACTACAAAGATACTGAAAATGTAACCTAAAATACTTGCGTTTAAGTTCCTCCCAACGCTCTGGCGCCAAGGTTTGGGTAAAGGCCGCGGAAATGACGATGGGCCATTTCTGATCGCTGTCAGCCACACCGCTCACCGCCACTGGATCGCACAAAGCAAAGCAACACCCATCGCCCGGTGCAGAAACATCGATCCATGTGATCGCCTCACTGGTCGCTATATAGTTGAGGTCCGCCCTTAGCGCCGTCGCCTTGGGAAGAAATGACACCATCGGGACAACCTGCCCCAACGTGAGCAATCCCAACTTGGGTCCATTCTTACGAGGAGGCGACGAACGCAAAACCGCTGCCAGTATCGAAATCGCCAAATGCGCCCCAGATGAATGGCCGACAACAAGAACCTCATCCACATCCGATCTCAGCGCTTCGGAAATCCGCGCTTCGAACTCAGCCATGCGTTCCTTCAATTCCGGCCGCGTGTCCCCCTTCAATCCGGCCGAAAACGCGTAGTCGTACATCAGATAATAGGCGTAGGTCTTACGGTCCTTCGATTGGCAAAACCGTAAAACAAGCCAGCAAATAGCCAGAACAATTGGCCACGACACAAACCAAGGAAACCGGACGCTCCAGCCAAATAGGCCGATGACGCTTGCAACGATGCCCTCCACCACGGATGCAACAAACCACCCCAGCAACAGCCCAACGAGCAATTGCAAGATCAACATCCCGACCGGATAGAGCGCCGCAATCACCGGCCCTTTGCGCATCCACATCAACCGGCGCAACGTGCCCGACGTGATGTAAATCCAACTGGTCCGCAGCATCTGCCAATAGGTCGCTGGAATCGAATTCGACATGCTGTCGCGCACGATGTCTGACCAGATCAAAACATCAATATCCGCAACAGTCGTCGATCCGTCGATTTTCGCAGCCGCGCGCCAGCCATAACCGTCATCTTTCGGCTTCCCAGCCACGCCTATCTCGTACCCGCTGATCTTCGCCTGAGCTGCACTTTCGGTGCGATACAGCTCTCGATACCGCCGCGGCGGAAAGGGATCGTAGCCAGGTATATAAAAGACCTGGCGTCGTTTAACCGAAGTTTCTGTGCCGTTATCCATCGCCCACCCAGCTGGATTCCAAACGACCCTATACCGAGGTTGTGGCGAAATTAAGCGCTTATCCGAGGACTGCCAAAGCTGGGAATTTTTCAAACAGCCAATAGCTTAACGCCGTGAATTGACCGGTCAGCATCAGAACGCCAACCGTTACCAACAAAACGCCGGATACGCGTTCAATTGCCACCATATGGCGCTTCATCCAAGCCATTGCCCCTTTCAGTCGAGGGAAGAAGGCGGCAACCAACAAAAACGGTATGCCAAGCCCAAGCGCGTAGGCTGCAAGTAATGTTGTCCCACGCGCCACGTCAGCCTCCGACGCGGCAAGACCAAGAATCGCTCCCAAAATTGGCCCGATGCAAGGCGTCCAACCAAAGGCAAAGGCCAAGCCCAAAACATACGCTCCAAAGGATGACCCACCTCGGTCGCCGGCATCTAAACGGGCCTCTTTTTGCAAAAAACCGATCCGGAAGACCCCCAGAAAGTGCAATCCAAAGATTACGACAATGATGCCAGCACCATAAATAAACCAATCCTGATATTGCAGGAATGCACGCCCAACGGCAGAGACAGCCATCCCGAGGAAGATGAAGACCGTGGATAGACCCAGAACGAAGAATAAGGCCGCGGTAAACACCCGTTTCCGCGCGGCGCGTTCTTCATCCATATCGCCGACCGAAACGCCGCCCATATAAGCAAGATACGGCGGTACAATCGGAAGAACGCAGGGGCTCAGGAACGACAAAAGCCCCGCAAACACCGCGATAGCGATAGCAGGCAATAAAGTCGCGTCGAGTAGTGTCACTGCGTCCAAGATGAATACTCCTTGAACGTCAGATAATCTAACCTTTCGCCCGCGTCACCCAATCTGATGTCACGCTTGTGTTTACAAACTGTAACATGACGCTTAGGTCGCGCCCTATGAGCGACCAAACCTTAGATGCAACGGGCCTTTTGTGCCCCCTTCCCGTGCTAAAGGCCCGCAAACGACTGCAGGCCTTGCAGAGCGGAGATGTTTTGACCGTTTTGGCAGATGATCCTGCCGCTGTGGTCGATATCCCGCATTTCTGCGCAGAGGCTGGACATCTTCTTATTTCGCAAGAAGACGCAGACGGCGTTCAGAAATATGAGATAGAAAAAGGGTAATTCCCCGTGACGCAGCTACCTCATCTAGGGTTCCATTTACCTCGCACGACAAAATGTGATTTGGAAATTCTGCGCCACCCGCTAAAGTAGCAGCGATTATTTTATCGGTCACAGGCGTCAATACTAGCCAAATCAGGCCAAACTGTAGGGAACATCGTTATGTCAGCCACATCACGACGCAAATTTATGGGAGGGGCTGCAGCCCTCTTTTCCGGCCCCATCGCAACACCCCTCTTAGGGCAGGAAGCCCTCGAAGAGATTGCAGAACAACGCGCAGCAGAAGCGGCTTTGGCCGCTGCTGCGCCGCCAGCGGACCCTGCTCCGCGCCCGCCTCGTTCCAATCCAGCAAATTGGGATGGTTGGGATGCGCGCGTGACACCAGCCAACTATGACCCCGCAACTTCGAACCCGTGGGGTCTGCACCCAAGGTTCTTACCCGTTCGCGTGCAAGCGAATAGCGGCCTCAAACCTGGCGACATTCACGTCGATGCAGTTGCGCGCTACCTCTACCATATTCAGCCAGACGGAACCGCGATGCGTTACGGCGTCGCGATTGCGCGCGGCAGCCTCTATGAACCAGGCGTCTACACGATCCGTCGCAAGTCGAAATGGCCAACTTGGCGCCCAACCGACGCGATGATCGAGCGTGAGCCAGAACAATTCGAACGTTTCAAAGACGGGATGGACGGCGGGCCAAGCAACCCTCTTGGATCACGTGCGTTGTACCTCTATGTTGGCAACCGCGACACCTACCTGCGCATCCACGGAACCCCTAGCCCCCGCTCTATCGGCGGTCGCGCAAGTTCCGGCTGTGTGCGCATGGTGATGCGCCACATCATCGATCTTTATGACAATGTGCAAACGGGATCGACGGCGCATCTGTATCCTGCGGAGACGTAAACCGGATTAGGTTGCAGGCGCTGCTTCTGCAACCTGAGCACAAATCGGACGGCCGGAGCGCGTTCTGAGCGGCAGCATCGTTGTCTCAACTGGCCCGCGATATCGATACCAGTAGCAGTTGTCGCTTTCGCGTAGTTCGACAAAGCTCAGATCTTGATTTGGTGCCGCTGCTTCCAAAACTTCGGCGGGTACGTCGCCACTAGGGACAGAAACGGTACCATCCGTATTTTGAACAGCGCATCCTGCAAGCCCCAGAAAGACGAGACCTAGAATTTTTGTCGATGGAACAGCGGGCATCAAATCAAACTCTCCAAAATATCAAAACCAGCGTCGCAACTATCACGCGAATTTTCAGAATTGGCAAAGCCAACAGGCGTCTCCCGATTTAGGTTGTGGGTTTTCCGCATCACCAAAAACGCCGCCCAAAGGGCGGCGTTTCTGAGTTTATCGGTTCAACGACCACCAGCCTTTTCGCTTAGGCTTAGCTTCGGCGGCAGGTGCGTCCTCAACTGCAGGTGCCGGCTCTGCCGTTTCAACAACAGGTTCAGCTGCAGCCGTTTCTAACACTGGGGCTTCAGCTTTCGGTTCTGCCTTCTTCCGAGTGGTCCGCTTACGCTTCGGCTTCTCTTCGGTCGTTGCCTCAACTTCGGCCTCGACAGCCTCAGGCTCCGTCTTCTTGCGCGAGCGTGTCCGTTTCGGCTTTGTTTCTTCCTGAGGAGCCTCATCTTGAGGCGTTGCCTCCGCTGCCGCCTCACCAGCCTCAGCTTCCGCCTTCAAAGGTTTTTTGCGTGATCTGCGCGCCTTCGGCTTCTCTTCCGCTGTGTCTGACTCTATCGAAACTTCTGCATCAGTTGCTTCGGAAGATGTCTCCTCAGCCTTTGGAGCAGGCTTCTTTCGGCTTCGACTGCGCTTCGGCTTCTCTTCGGTCACTTCCGCCGCGTTAGCGTCGGCAGGTGCCTCCGCCGCTTCTACAGCCTCGGAACCATCAGCATCGCCTTCGCCGCCTTCTGCAGTATCAGCGTTCTGACCTTCAGCATTTTGTTGGTTCTCGGCATTCGCGCCACCACCGCGGCGCCGGCGACGCCGACGACGCTTCCGCTTTGGTTTATTTTCTTCGGTCGGCGCCTCTTCTTCGTCCGCAACAGCGGCATCCAAATCGATACCCTCTTCCATCAACGACTCAGCCGAAACAACGACCGTCGCCTCTGGCACCACCCGCGTCGCGGTCTTGAACTTCTCGATGTTATAATCAGGCGACACCAACGTCGGGTCACATTCGATCCGCACCGACATGCCATAACGCGCTTCAATATCGGCGATATGCTCGCGCTTTCCGTTCATTAGGAAGTTGGCAATTGAGATCGGCGCTTTGACCAGAACTTCCTTACTGCGCCCACGAACGCCCTCTTCTTCCAAGGACCGCAGGATCGACAATGCAACGTTGTCATCTGACCGCAAAAGGCCAGTCCCATGACAATGCGGGCACATCTGCGTCGTCGCTTCCAACATCCCCGGACGCAAACGCTGACGGCTCATTTCCATCAGACCAAAGCCGGAAATCCGTCCGACCTGAATACGCGCGCGATCCGTTTTCAGCCGGTCCTTAAACCGCTTCTCAACCGCGTTGTTGTTACGCCGTTCATCCATGTCGATGAAGTCAATCACGATCAAGCCAGCCAAGTCACGCAAACGAAGCTGACGCGCAACCTCATCCGCAGCTTCAAGGTTGGTCTTCAGAGCCGTTTGCTCGATCGAGCCTTCTTTCGTCGCCCGACCGGAGTTCACATCAATCGCGACCAAGGCTTCGGTAATGCCGATCACGATGTAGCCACCTGAAGGCAACTGCACCGTCGGGTTGAACATACCGTTCAAGAACCCTTCCACCTGATAACGCGCATAAAGCGGCAGTTGCTCAGTATAGTGCTTCACGTTCTTAGCGTGGGACGGCATGATCATCTTCATGAAGTCTTTCGCCGTGCGATAGCCTTCATCACCAGCAACGATCACTTCCTCAATCTCTTTGCTGTAAAGATCGCGGATCGACCGTTTGATCAGATCGCCCTCTTCGTAGATCGCAGCGGGTGCAATCGACTTTAAGGTAAGCTCTCTGATCTGCTCCCACATGCGTTGCAGATACTCGTAGTCGCGCTTGATCTCTGTCTTCGTCCGCTGAGATCCAGCGGTGCGAATAATCAGCCCTGCGCCCTCTGGCACATCCATACTATTCGCGATTTCTTTCAGCTTTTTGCGATCCGCCGCATTGGTGATCTTGCGGCTAATGCCACCACCACGCGCAGTGTTCGGCATCAAGACGCAGTAGCGTCCGGCCAAGCTCAGGTAAGTCGTAAGGGCCGCACCTTTATTTCCACGCTCTTCTTTAACGACCTGAACCAACAAGATCTGACGAACGTTGATCACTTCTTGGATTTTGTAGCGCTTGGGGCGTGGCTTACGCACCGGACGCACTTCATCCGTGTCGTCCTCTTTTACGCTCTCAATCCGATCGTCTTTAGAGGTCGCATCTGCCTTTGGCGAATCTTCCTCATCGTCAGACGCGTCTACGATGGGTTCCGAGTCGCTCTCATCACCGAGATCGATGGTTTCCATCCCGGCGATATCGCCAGAAGTTTCCTCTTCCGGCTCTACAGCTTCGACCTCTGGAGCATCTGCAGCTTCTGCGTCTTCAACCGGAGTGTCGTCAGCGGCTTTAGCGTCGTTGTTACTCTCCGACGCCTCTGTTTCCTCAGAAGCGTCTGCCGTCTGCTCTTCAACTTCCGCCGTAGCGACCGCATCCTCATTTGCAGCTTCCGCAGCAGCGGTCTTAGACCGACGACGGCGTCGTTTAGGCTTGGGTTTCGCCTCTTCCTCTTCTTCCGCTGCCCGCAGGCTTTCGGCATAGGCTTTTTCTTCAGCGATCAACGCTTCCCGATCGGCCACTGGAATTTGGTAATAGTCCGGATGGATTTCAGAGAACGCCAAGAACCCATGCCGGTTCCCGCCATAATCCACAAACGCCGCTTGCAACGAAGGCTCAACCCGCGTGACTTTGGCTAGATAGATGTTCCCAGCAAGCTGACGCTTGAACTGGCTCTCGAAATCAAACTCCTCGACTTTGTTCCCGTCTACAACGACGACGCGGGTTTCCTCCGCATGCGTCGCATCGATTAACATTTTCTTTGGCATAGTATCCGTTCACACGACACGATCGCCTGCGCCCCGGTGGAGCGTTTGAGAGGTGATGGTGTCTGATTAAGGCGATAGACGCGCGTGCGGCGGTGCGGCCCCGTGGGGGCGCTGCTACTCGGCCAATATTGCGCGCGCTTTGCATCGCGTTTCTTCTCCGGCTCTTTGAACGTCAAAGAACCCATTCATGGCCCGGTCCCTGCGAACAAACATGCAAGGCCTTGGGCGTTCCACTGACCCGCATCGGGGTCAAATCAGCTGTTTTGGCCCTCCGAAGTCTACGCCTCGTGTCCAAATCAGAGAATCTCTCCGAGCCCACCGCAATCCATCTCGCGACATGCTCGTGGTTTATACATAAGGGAGGTTGTGGGGATTTTACAATCGCTAAGTCGAAGAAAGCCAGGTTCGAGACCAGGAGGCCCGAATTTTTAGGCATCACCCGTCCAAATAATCCGACCGCTGCAACCCATACTTCGCCATCTTCTCATTCAAGGTACGGCGCGGCAGGCACAGCTCTTCCATCACCGATACAATCGAGCCCTTGTGACGACGCATCGTGTTATCGATCAACATCCGCTCAAATGCCTCGACAAACTCCTTCAACGGCTTGCCTTCAGTCGTGATTGCTGGCTTCGCCTCTTCAGTATCGGCCATCAACAGCGACGCAATGGAGCCAGTCCCCCGGCGGTTTTGCAGAACAGCCCGCTCGGCGACATTGATCAACTGACGCACATTGCCCGGCCACGGCGCTTGCAGAAGCTGAGCAGCCTCCTGAGCCGAGACCTCAGGCGCGTCACATCCATACTCGTCAGCAAACTGTTCACTGAGACGAGTGAATAGCGTCAGTATATCTTCCCCACGCTGCCGGAGCGGTGGCACCGTGATCTTGAGCGCAGCAAGCCGATAAAACAGGTCAGGTCGCAACACGTCTTCACAGGTCTTATCCTGTTCCTGCAGATTACAAATCGCGACGATCCGCGTCTCGGCAGGCACGCCTTGGTCATTGATCGCCGTCAACAAACGCGCTTGCAGCTTGTCACTGAGCGCCTCGATGTCTTCCAAAACCAAAGTTCCACCACGCGCTTCTTCGATAGCAGGGATCGGCTCCCCCTCTTCCGCTGGGCCAAAAAGCCTGCGCGCCAAGCTGTCTTCATCAAAAGCAGAACAGCTGATGAGGGTAAATTGCTTGGAAGCACGCGCACCTACTGCGTGAAGTGCGTGGGCAACAAGAGTTTTGCCCGTTCCCGTCTCCCCTTCGATCAACACATGGCCATCCGCTTGGCCGAGATCGAGAATGTCTTCCTTCAACCGCTCCATCGGAGGTGATTGGCCGATCAACTTCTTAATTAGGGACGCGCCATCGGACAATTCCTTGCGAAGCGCTCGGTTGTCGAGCGTCAAGCGACGCGCGTTTGTCGCCTTTTTCGCAAGCTCTGTCATGCGGTCGGGATTGAACGGCTTCTCAAGAAAATCAAACGCTCCGACACGCATCGCCTCCACAGCCATGGGCACATCGCCGTGGCCCGTGATCATGATCACCGGTAGCTGGCTATCGACGCCCTTGAGCTTTTTCAGAAACTGCATCCCGTCCATTCCGGGCATCTTGATGTCGCTCACGACGATCCCTGGAAAGTCGCTGCCAACCCCGCGCAGCGCATCTTCGGCCGATGCGAATGTTTCTGTCTCGAACCCAGATAAGGACAGCCACTGGCTGATGGATTGGCGCATGTCCCGTTCATCATCCACAATTGCGATCTTCATAGCCTTGCCCATGTCCGGCTCCTATTCCGCTACCGCGATTTCGCTGGTCAGCACTGGTAATTTCACTTCGAAAACAGCACCGCCCTTGGTCCCGTTGCGCGCCGTAAGTCTTCCACCTAAGTCGTTCACAATCCCCGAGGAAATGGCAAGCCCAAGGCCAACGCCGTCTCCGGGCTCTTTTGTGGTGTAAAACGGCTCAAAAAGCTCATCGAGGTTCTCGATCCCCGCGCCATTGTCACGGACTGTCAGCGTCACCGTATCCCCAACCGCGACCAGCACTTCGACCTCTGGATCATCGACTGCACTTGTCGCGTCCAAGGCGTTACGCAACAGGTTGATAATCACCTGCTCTAGCCTCAAGCGATCACCCAAAATCATTGCCGGTTGATCGGGCAAAGTCCGCGTGATTTGTACATGACGCGACTTCAATTGCGGCTCCATCATAGAAAGGGCTGTAGACACCGCATCCCTTGTATCTACAGGCTCAAACGCCTCTGACCCTTTCCTCGCGTACGACTTCAGCTGTCGCGTAATCGCCCCCATTCGTTCGATCAAATCATCGATCCTTTGGAAGGACGACAACGCCTCATCTGAGCGCTTGCGCGTGAGCAAAAGCCGCGCGCCTGCAAGGTAGGTTTTCATCGCCGCCAACGGTTGGTTCAACTCATGACTCACCGCCGCAGACATTTCCCCCAAAGCGGCCAATTTGGAGGATTGAGCAATGGTTTGCTCGGCCACTTCGAGGTTCTTTTCCGCCCTTTTTCGTTCGGCAATTTCCCGCTGGAGCCGTTGGTTCAATTGGCGCAATTCTGCTGACTCTCGCTGGAATAACGCCACGCGAGAGGCTGAGCTGCGCGACGATATCCAGAACACGAAAGCTAAGAGGACCGCAAAACCCATAATCTCGAGCGCGAGAATCGTGTTTACCCGGTCCCTCACCGATGAATAGGCGGTGTAACTGACCATACGCCAGCCCTGGAACGGTACTCGCACATCGCGGCGCAATACGGCCTCGCCCGCCAGATAGGCATCAACAGGCAACCCGCCCCACCCTTGGGTCGCGCGCCAAGCCCTCTCAATAGCTGTTGGCACTGGCCGAAGCGCAATCGCCTCTTCTTCATTCAACCCGCGCCACGTGGGTTCGGTCGACATGATTATGGTGCCTTCGCTGTCTTCAACGAACACCGCGTCAGAAACCCCTGCCCAATTCCGTTCGAGCTTGGGAATATCGACTTGAACCGCAATCACACCAAGAGTGTCGCCCGCCGATGCGATTTTTCGTGCATAAGTGAACCCAAAGCCGCCGCCCTCAAGCGGAGACGTCGTGAACGTCGACTGATTGGTTCGGATCGTATTGATGAAATACGGTTCTTTTTTGTGATTTTCGCCCAACCTGTTGCGGTCGGTGGCCGCCACCGTCCGACCATCAACATCCAGCAACATCAAAGACGCCGCGCCGATTTCATCTACGAATGACAGCAACCGCGCAGTCGAAAGGGAGTAATCGCCACTTTCCAAAGCCTCGATCAGTTCCGGATCGCGCGACAAAAGCTGCGGTACGATAGAATTCCGCTGAAGCTCCGCCATCAAACTCGCGACGTAGAAAGTCAAACGCACTTCAGACCGATTACGCGTGCTTTCCGTAAATCGTTGGGTCAACAGCTGGTTCGACGCGTAGATCACAAGCACCGCAATCGTTGTGATCGCAATCACGACGGCACGCAGCCGCCAACCGCCAAAGCGGTAGGGGCGTCTTACGGATGAGGTTTCGCTCATGGCCTTTAAGTTAAGCCTTGCTTATGGCTTCAACAAGGCGGGCGTTTAAGCGTCGGCGAATTGTGACAACAACCCACGGAACAAGGCCTGTCCGTCGGTTCCGCCATGCCCCTGATCAACTGCCCGTTCTGGATGGGGCATCATGCCGAGCACGCGACGGTTTTCAGACAAAACACCCGCGATATCAGAGACAGAGCCATTGGGGTTCTCTGTATATGTGAACGCGATGCGGTCTTGATCTTGCAACGTCGAAAGCGTGTCATCATCGACAGTGTAATTCCCGTCGTGATGTGCCACAGGGAAACCGACTGTATCACCTGCATTAAACGCCTCGGTGAATGCAGAATTCGACGTTTCGACCTGCAACCCAATGGTTTTACACACAAACTTGAGCTTTGCATTCCGCATCAAAACACCGGGCAGCAAGCGCGTTTCAGTCAAAACCTGAAAACCATTGCACACCCCAAGCGCATATCCGCCACGGTTCACATGATCTACCAGCGCTTTGCAAATAGGAGACTGCGCCGCAATCGCACCGCACCGCAGATAGTCCCCAAATGAGAACCCGCCCGGCACGGCGACCAAATCCAAACCACTCGGCAAATCCGCGTCTTTGTGCCAGACCATTTCCACATCGGCACCAGCGGCTTTCAACGCCACGGCCATGTCTCGATCACAGTTCGACCCTGGAAAGACGAGAACCGCCGCCTTCATCAGACCAGCTCCACGCGGTAGCTTTCAATCACAGTATTGGCGAGGAGTTTCTCGCACATCTCATTGATTGTTTCCTCGGACGTGCCATCCGCGAGGTCCAACTCAATCACCTTACCCTGACGGACACCTTCAACACCTTCGAAGCCCAAAGACCCCAACGCGTGTTTGACTGCCTCACCTTGAGGATCAAGGACGCCGTTCTTTAGCATGACATGAACTTTGGCTTTCATCGTATTGAAACCTCTCAGTTAATAGGCGTTGGCTTAGTCGGGACATGGGTCACATTGCTGGGCAAAACACCCAAGCGACGTGCAACCTCGGTATAGGCGTCTGACAAGCTGCCAAGATCCTTACGGAACACGTCTTTGTCCAACCGCTGTCCCGTTTCCACATCCCATAAACGGCAACTGTCCGGTGAAATTTCATCCGCCAATGCCAAGCGCTGAAAATCACCATCCCAGAGGCGACCAAATTCAAGTTTGAAGTCAATCAGTTTGATCCCAACACCGTGCATCAGACCAGACATATAGTCATTCACACGCAGCGCCATGCTGACGATATCGTCCAAATCTTGTTGTGATGCCCAGCCGAACGCTATGATGTACTCCTCTGGCACCAAAGGATCGCCCAGGCTGTCGTCCTTATAGGAAAACTCTACAATCGGGCGCGGCAGTGGTGTACCCTCTTCCATGCCCATCCGTTTTGCCATCGAACCGGCAGCAATATTGCGCACAATCACCTCAAGCGGGACGATTTCCACCTGACGGATCAACTGTTCACGCATGTTCAGGCGTTTGATGAAATGCGTAGGAATTCCAATACCTTGCAAGCCGGTCATAAAGAACTCGGACAAGCGATTGTTCAAAACGCCCTTGCCCTCGATCACGGCCTTCTTTTCTGCGTTATACGCCGTCGCATCATCTTTGAAGTATTGAACAAACGTCCCCGGCTCCGGCCCCTCATAAAGGATTTTTGCCTTGCCTTCGTAGATCATCTTGCGACGTGCCATATCCGCCTCTTTCCCCATCAGCGCCAGCAGCGGCGCAACCTTGGCCGCCTCATACGACACCCATCCCTTGTGGGCAAGCACTAGCGTTTCCATATCAATTGTAGAGTGTAGTTACCGGAAAGGATGCTGAAATGAGTGGCATGAAAGACCGCGAAAACGCTTTCGAGAACAAATTTGTCCATGACGCAGAGACCCAGTTCAAAATTGAATCCCTACGTAACCGCTTGCTGGGCCAATGGGCGGCGCAATTGATGGGGAAATCCGGGTCAGAAATCGAAGACTACGCCCGCGAGGTGATCAAAGCCGATTTTGCAGAGCCCGGCGACGAGGATGTGTTTCGCAAAGTGCATGGCGATCTAAACGGTCGTGCGGATCAGAAAACCGTTCGTTCGAAAATGGCCGAACTGCTCTCTGAAGCCCGAGATCAGATCACAAGCACGTAGCTCCGAGCTCAAACTGAGGAAAACTCATAAACTTCATGATAATTATGAATTTGCCAATAAAATAGTGTGAGCGCATAGGATGGGTCATTCTCCCTCCTCTTAAGGCGCACAAAATGACCGAAAACCCGCTCTCCAAGCTCCTGCTTCTTCGCGATTGGCTTCTAGCCGATGGCGCAACGGGCACGAACCTCTTCAACACGGGGCTCGAATCCGGCGACGCGCCAGAGTTTTGGAACGTGGATCATCCTGAAAAGATCACAGCACTCTACAAAGGGTCGGTCGACGCTGGAAGCGATTTGTTTCTGACGAATACCTTCGGCGGCAACGCGTCTCGCCTCAAGCTGCACGGGGGTGAGGCCCGTGTACATGAATTGAACAAAGCTGGTGCCGAGATTGGCCGCGAAGTGGCTGATCAATCGGGCCGTCCCATCATTGTCGCTGGGTCTGTCGGCCCAACGGGCGAGATCATGGCCCCCATGGGCAGTCTCACGCATGAAATCGCGGTTGAGATGTTCCACGAACAGGCCGAGGGCCTCAAAGCTGGAGGCGCCGATGTTTTATGGGTCGAGACCATCAGTGCGATTGAAGAATTCCGTGCAGCTGCCGAGGCCTTCGCTTTGGCAGACATGCCGTGGTGCGGCACCATGAGTTTTGACACAGCTGGCCGCACAATGATGGGCTTAACCTCCAAAGACATGACCAAGCAGGTTGGCAAAATCGACAACGCACCAGTCGCGTTTGGGGCTAACTGCGGTGTTGGCGCGTCTGACCTCCTCAGAACCGTCATCGGGTTCAAAAAAGCGGGTGCCAATATCCCAGTCATTGCCAAGGGCAATGCTGGCATTCCAAAGTATCACGATGGTCATATCCACTACGACGGAACGCCTGAATTGATGGCAGATTACGCCGTCCTTGCACGCGACTGTGGCGCTACGATTATCGGTGGTTGCTGTGGCACAACGCCCGACCACCTACGCGCCATGCGAGAAGCTCTCGAAACGCGACCAAGAGGCGAAACGCCATCGCTTGATCAGATCACAACTGCGCTTGGCGGGTTCTCTTCGGAGTCAGATGGAACTGATGATAAAGCGCCGAAGCGCCCGGCTCGGCGTGGGCGGCGGCGCGGGTAGTCCCTGACCTGCGCTGCCAGCCCTTAATTCCGCTTGCCCCGCCGCAAGAATCCAGTAAACACATTCCCACGTCGGGCTATGGCGCAGCCTGGTAGCGCGTCCGTCTGGGGGACGGAAGGTCGCAGGTTCAAGTCCTGCTAGCCCGACCAGCAACACCGCCCGTTTGCGTAATTCACGCAGCGGGCGTTTTGCTATGATGCGACTGGGGGAAGATCCATGACCAACGGCGTTTTGGCCGATCACCAAATCCGCGATCTGATCGCCTCCGGCGCTATTTCGGCCACGCAGAACATCGCAGAAGGCCAAATACAACCCGCCTCCCTCGATCTACGTCTCGACGACGTCGCCTACCGCGTAAGAGCCTCTTTCCTCGCTGGTCCCAATCGAACCGTCGGCGAACGCCTCGCAGACTTTCAAATGCACGCGGTTGAACTCGAAGGCGGTGCCGTGCTAGAAAAAGGATGCGTCTATGTCGTTCCTCTGATGGAACGACTGTCGCTTCCCAATGGCATGACAGCCGCCGCCAGCGCGAAATCCTCCATCGGCCGCCTCGACCTACTGACCCGCATTATCACCGACCGCGGGGAAGAGTTTGACCGCGTGCCCGATGGCTATGACGGCCCGCTCTATGTCGAGATTTGCCCGCGCTCCTTCAGCGTCGTGGCGACACCTGGGCAGATGCTGAACCAAATCATCTTTCGGCAGGGTAAAACCTTTATGGATGATGACGCATTGCGCGCCCTTCACGCTCAAACGCCGATCGTCGACACAGATCCCGTCATCTCTGACGGTCTTGGCTTCTCGGTCGACCTCAAACCGTCCGAAGGCACCCTCGTCGGCTATCGCGCCAAACCCCATACGGGCGTCATCGACCTGCGCAATCTGGGCCATTACGACCCATCCGAATATTGGGAAGAGGTTCACACCGACCAAGGCTGGATCATCCTCGATCCCGGCGCGTTTTACATCCTCGTCAGCCGCGAAGCGATTGTGATCCCGCCGATGCAAGCCGCCGAAATGGCGCCCTATCTTGCCATGGTCGGCGAATTCCGCGTCCACTACGCGGGCTTCTTTGACCCCGGCTTTGGTTATGCCGACGCGGGCGGTGCAGGCTCTCGCGGTGTGCTAGAAGTTCGGTGCCACGAAGCGCCGTTCGTCTTGGAACACGGCCAGATTGTCGGTCGCTTGGTTTATGAGCACATGGCCGCCATGCCCGATGCGCTCTATGGGCGCGAGATCAAGTCGAACTACCAAGGGCAAGGTTTGAAGCTGTCGAAGCACTTTAGGTCAGACTAAAGCGCCCACAGAAACGCCCATTTAAAACTTCATAAACCGTCTCGCTTGCCGCATTCCGCGTTGCCCATTCCGCATCGCTTGGCGCGAGGCTTTGGCCTGTGCGCGTTCTTCGGCGGTCATCTCGGAAGGGTCTTTGCCCCCACGCGATAACATATCCATTCCGGCCCCCATGCCCCAACGGGTCAAAACGCGTGTTACAATTCGTGTGAGTTGCTCTGCACTCATTATTCTTCCTCTTCTGGTGAAGGCGTGAACATGTCTGGTGTATCGTCGTCTTCTTCGTCGTCGATGTCCAAAGTGGCCCCCGGCAGCGGACGGTTTTCAAGCAATCCTGCAGCACGTAATTCCTTCAGCCCCGGCAAGTCGCGCGCGTTTTCTAATCCGAAATGGTCAAGGAAATCTTGAGTTACGACGAAAGTCACCGGACGCCCCGGCGTCATCCGCCTGCGGCCAAACCTGATCCACTCTAATTCGATCAACTGATCTACAGTGCCACGGCTCACGCTCACACCGCGGATTTCCTCAATCTCTGCACGCGTCACCGGCTGGTGATAGGCCACAATCGCCAAGGTCTCGACCGCCGCGCGAGACAGCTTGCGCACCTCAACGGTTTCTTTCTGCATCAAAAAGCCAAGATCTCCAGCCGTCCGAATGGCCCAAGCATCACCCACACGAACCACCTGCACCCCGCGCCCGTCGTACCGTTTGCGCAAGTATTGCAACGCCTCGGCCGGATCCGACCCGTGCGGCATTCGGCCCATCAGCTCTTTCACCGTCACCGGCTCCGCACTGGCAAAAAGGATCGCTTCGACCATGCGCTCTTGCTCTCCCATTGGGGGGGCTTCGAACAGGCTTTCTTCTTGGGTGTCAGACATCGCGAGGATCCCTCTTTCGAATTTGTATCGGCGCGAATGTATCGCCTTGGCGCAGCTCAACCTTGCCCTCTTTTGCCAATTCCAAAGTGGCGGCAAAGGTCGCAGCCGTTGCGGTACGCCTGCGGGTCGGATCAGTTTCCCAGCCTTCAGGCAGATAGCTCGTTAAATCTGTCCAATCGCCCGCAAAACCGATCATTTTACGCATCCGCCCCAAGGCTTCTTCCATCGTCATGACTTGGTCGCGGTCCATGACAAAGGGGCGGAATTCATCCTTGGTCCGAATGCGCGCATAGCCCTGCATCAGATCAAGCAACGTCGCCGTATACGTTACTTTGCGCGTGCGCTGCACATCTTCGGTAATCCCGCGCGCAAAGAAATCCCGGCCCAACTGATCCCGCGCCATTAACTGTGCCGCTGCTTTGCGCATCGCCTCCAACCGCTCAAGTTGGAACGCAAGATGGGCGGCAAGTTCCTCGCCCGATGGCCCTTCTTCGGTCGGATCAGGCGGCAACAAAAGCCGCGATTTCAAAAACGCCAACCAAGCTGCCATCACCAAGTAATCAGCGGCCAGCTCCAACCGCAGCTGTTTCGCCTTTTCGACGAAAGCAAGATACTGTTCTGCCAAGGCAAGGATCGAAATCTGGCGCAAGTCCACCTTTTGCGTCCGGCTCAACATCAACAGCAGATCAAGCGGACCTTCGAAAGCTCCAACGTCAACGATCAACGCCTCTGCCGCCATGCGGTCAGCGACGCTAATGACGTCTTCCTGAAACTCTTCGCTCATGCTCGATTGGCCTTTATGCCAGAAGGCTTTCAAGTTCAGCCGCAGCGGCGGAAATGTCAATTGGCGATGGGTCTTGCCGAGCCATCAACGCAACATCGGCACGCACCATACCATTGACCCGCATCGGCCCTGCTCCGGCCGCAACTTGGATCATCTCTTTGGTGACGCCGTTACAATGCAAGATGATGTCACAGCCCGCCGTCATCGCTGCCTCAGCCCGATCTTTGATCGTGCCGGAAAGCGCGCCCATTGAGATATCGTCTGTCATCAACAACCCGTCAAAACCGATTTCCTTACGGATCAAACGAATAACGGTTGGAGAGGTCGTGGCAGGGTTCTGGGGATCAATCGCCTCATAGACGATATGCGCCGTCATCCCCATCGCGATGTCTTTCAAAGCTTCAAAGGTCTTGAAATCTCTCCGCGTCAGAACGCTCCGCGTAGCGTCAACACGTGGGAGATCTGTGTGGCTGTCGACATGGGCGCGACCATAGCCAGGAATATGCTTCAAGACGGGAAGAACACCTTGCATCTTGAATGCCTCGGCACAAACGCGCGCGGCTTGAACAACGGTATCAACGTCATCGCCGTAAAGACGGTTCGCCAAAACCAGATGCGTGTTCTCTTCCAAAACATCCGCCAACGGCGCGCAATTCACGTCGATCCCAACAGCGCGAAGCTCCTCTGCGATCAAGCGGTTGCGCAGCAATTGGGCCTTCATCGGTTCCCGTGCTTGCCGCATTTGATCCAAGGCTGGCAAGTACTCACGCCAATGCGGCGCGCGCATCCGTTGAACGCGTCCACCTTCTTGGTCGATTAGAATAGGCGCGTGCCACCCAACAGTTTCACGCAACTCAGACGTTAGCGCGCGCACCTGCTCTGGATCGTCAATGTTGCGGGCAAACAGGATGAACCCCCAAGGGTCGGCATCCCGAAAGAACCATTTCTCATAGCGATTGAGCCGCAGGCCTTTCGGAGCAAAGATATATGCCCCGCTCGACATTTAACGGATCACCACCGGAATACATTCCGCATTGCCCGCTTCAAGAGCGGCGCAGAACCGGCGCGCGTCGGTCAGGTCATCAAACCCCATAGCACGCAGGCGGTAGAAGGTCGACGAACCGCGTTCAGCCACTTGGATCACGCGCTCTTTGCTTACCAAATAGTCGCCAAAGCGGCCCTGCAGATTGGCCCAGACCTCGGCTGCATCTTGCGGCGTTGGAAAAGCGCCAAGCTGTACGAGTTTCGTGCCAACGGGCAATTCGGTCGCGAGAACCGAGACTTCGCTGTTGTTCGGCCCCGTGTTTGCAGACGCCGACGCTAAGGCAGCGGCCACAGCTTCATCAACCTGCGCACTTGCGGAAACCGGCACTGACAAACTCACTGGACGCACAAATGGGCGAAGTGATGTGGACACACCCGGCACGGACGCTGCGATAACCTCCACCTCTGGTTCGGCTGGAACAGCCTCTTCCGCAGCCGCAACTTCCGGCTCTACGGGGGCGTCAATCGGCTCCACACCAGTCGCCAACCTGTCCGCCAAAGCCAGAATCTCGTCAGCACTCATTGGGGCCTGCTCTTCAGGCAATGTCTCGGTCAAAGATACCTCAACTGCGGCGGTGTCATCCTCAACCGGCGCAACCTCGCCAGCTTCAGCAGTCGGCTGCACGGCCAAATCTTCCTCAGCAAGCTGCTGCGTCCGTGGGGCCAACAAAAGTGTATCTTCGAAACCTGCAGCCTCACCTTCTGCCGCAACTGCATTCACAGCCAAACCAGTGTGTGCCGCAACTTCTCCACCAGGATTGTCAGGCGCCACGCGCATGTCGCCTTCGACAGCGCGCACAACAGGAATGCCGGACACATCCCGTTTGATCAATTCATATCCCCAAAAGCCAATGCCAACCATCAGCGCCAGCGAACACGCCGCACCCGCATAGTTCACCAATGAAGTTGCACGTTGGGAAAAGGGCTGCGCCCCATCGTCATAAACCGCCATCTCTGCCTCATTCCGCTTGGACCGTTTTCGGCCTCTTTGGGATCTGCTTGGACCGGCAGTTCGTGCGTTAGCGCATCTCTTCCGCCGGCGTTACGCCCAAAATACCCAAGCCCGATGCAATAACAAGCTGTACCGCACGGATCAGCGCGATTTTTGCTTGTGTTGTGGCAATGTCACCCGTCTGCACAAAGCGCAGCGATGGATCATCGTTGCCCTTGTTCCACAAACCATGGAATTCTGACGCCAAATCATAAAGATAGAACGCGATCCGATGCGGTTCATGCCCTTTTGCGGCGATCTCGATCAGACGCGGCCATTCGGCGAGCTTCTTCGCAAGGGCGATGTCAGCATCATGGGTGATCGCTGACAATTCAGCACCCTGCAGATTCGCATCGCTGACATCAAAGCCCTCATCCCGCGCTTTGCGCAGAACCGAGTTCACCCGCGCGTGCCCGTATTGGACGTAGAAGACAGGGTTATCCTTGGATTGCTCCGTCACCTTGTCGAAGTCGAAATCAAGCGGCGCATCGTTTTTGCGGGTTAGCATATGGAACCGCGTCACATCCGCGCCAACCTGCTCCACCACATCGCGTAGAGTAATAAACGTCCCTGCCCGTTTTGACATTTTGAACGGCTCGCCGTTCTTATAGAGCTTGACCAACTGCGTCAGTTTAATGTCGAGTGGCACTCTTTCATCGGACAAGGCCGCAACAGCTGCCTTCATCCGTTTCACATAGCCGCCATGGTCCGCGCCAAAGACGTCGATCAACTGGTCAAAGCCACGTTCAACCTTGTCGTAGTGATAGGCAATGTCCGGCGCGAAATAGGTCCACGCCCCGTCTGATTTCTGGACTGGCCGATCCACGTCATCGCCATACTCAGTGGATTTGAACAATGTCTGCTCACGCGGTTCCCAATCTTCAGGCACTTTGCCCTTTGGCGGCTCAAGCACGCCTTCATAGATCAGCCCTTTGTCCTTGAGCGATTGGATGGCGTCTTCGATCCGGCCAGTTCCGTAGAGCGATTTTTCCGAGAAAAACATATCCATCTTGATGCCAAGCTGGGCCAAGTCATCGCGGATCAGGTCCATCATGGCCTCAGTTGCGTACTCGCGGATCTCTTCCAGCCAGAACTGTTCGCCTTTGTCGACGAACTTATCACCAACCTTGTCTTTCAGCGCCAGACCAACAGGGATCAGATAGTCGCCGGGATATGTACCATCTTCAAACGCCACCTCTTGCCCATGCGCTTCCAAGTAGCGCAGGTACACAGACCGGGCGAGCACATCGACCTGCGCACCGCCATCGTTGATGTAATACTCCCGCGTCACATCGAAACCGGCGTAGTCCAGCAGGCTCGCCAAAGCGTCACCAAACACCGCACCGCGCGTGTGACCCACATGTAAAGGCCCCGTCGGGTTGGCGGAGACATATTCCACCATCATCTTCTGACCCTGCCCCATCGCAGACCGGCCATAGCCATCCTGAGTTAGAGCCGCCGAAATCACCCCGTGCCACTGCGTTGCTGCAAGCCGCAGATTGATGAAGCCGGGCCCCGCCACATCAGCGCTCGTCACCGCGTCATCCGCCGCCAGTTTCGAGGCAAGACCTTCGGCGATTTGGCGTGGGTTCATCTTGGCAGGTTTCGCCAAAACCATCGCCGCGTTCGTCGCCATATCCCCATGCAACGGATCGCGCGGCGGTTCAACCGTCACGGCGGCGGTGTTCAACCCGTCCGGCAATGCACCTTCAGCCACCATCGCATCGATGGCTGCCACAACAGTTGCGCGAAGATCAGCAAAGAGGTTCATATTTCATATCCATAGAAAAGCTCGCCGTCCCATGTATCACCTTGCTGCGGCGGGTCAACAGAGGCACGTACACCGACCCTTTAGGCCGCTTCAACTTCAGTCTTGGGCCTCAGCGAAACGATGCGAACATCCGGCGCGCCTTTGACGTCGTCATCAGACTGGACAAACCGGATCACCCCTTTGGGATCAATCCGCGCAAAAACATGCGCCTCGGGGTTCTCCGCCCGCCACTGGTCGGCTGTATATTCTTCAGTCAAACGCGTCGCGCCAAAACCCCAGCCTTGTCGGATCAAAGCGTTGATCTCTCGATCTGTCATCTCTGGCCCAAAACCCTTGCCGCCTAGTGTTGTTGGCAGATGATGCCGTGCACTGTCCGAGGTATCTCGCATCACCTGAAACACATTGTCCCGCCCAAACTCCGGCGCGAGGTCTGTTGCGACCAACGTATTGTAAGCGTCATTGTCGGTCGCAGCCACGATTGTAGTGTAGCTCACCAATTCCAACCGATGCTCCGCCGCTTCAGATAAAATATCCCCCGAAAACGTCTCAATCCCTGCCGTACGGGCGGTACGCAAGTTGCCAAAGTTTGGATCGGTCATCAGCACAGGCACGTCAGACTTCTGCAAAACCTCAGCAAAGGCCGTCGTCCATGGTCGACCTCCAACCAAAATCACTCCCGGAATGTCCGATCCTGTCAGCCCCAATGCCCTCGCAAATGGGGCCAAGGTGAACCCATGCAAAACGACGGTGAAGGCCACCAAGACAAAGGCCAGCGGCGCGATCAACGCCGCATCTTCGAATCCCAATGCGAACAACCGTTCACCGAAAAGCCCAGCGACCGCGACAAGAACAACACCACGCGGGCCAGTGAAGGCGACGAGGATTTGCTCCTTATACGGAATGCCTGACCCGGTTAGTGAGACCAACACTGTGATCGGCCTAGCCAGCAACACCATCGCCAAAACGAAAGCAACAGCGCGCCAATTCAGCTGGGCCAATGCGGAAAACTCGATGTTCGCGGCCAAAAGGATAAAGACACCCGACACCAACAAGATCGTCGCGTGTTCTTTGAACCGCAATAACTCGCCATAGCTCGGCAAATTGCTATTCGCGATCACGATGCCCATGATCGTAACCGCCAAAAGCCCACTTTCATGCAGAACGAAATCCGAAAGAGCGAAGACCGCCAAAAGAACCACAAACAGCACCGGAACCTTCATATATTCCGGCACCCAACCCTCACGGAATGACCGCGCAATGCCGTAGCCGCCAATGAAACCAAGAGCGGTGGCCACGCTGATGCCAATCACAAAGCTCCAAATCGCCTCGCCCAAGGTCGTCGATGCCGTCAGCACCAAAACCACACTGAACGCCAGCACTGCAGCCAAGGCACCGATGGGATCGTTAACGATGGCCTCCCATTGCAAAAGCGCGGCCGGTCGTTTTGAAAGCCGCGCCGTTCGCAGCAAAGGCGCGATCACTGTCGGTCCTGTCACAATCATGATCCCACCGAAGACCACCGAGGATTCCCAGTTTAGCCCCGCAACGTAATGAAGCGCCAAGGCTGATGTGAGCCAGCCAAGCGGCGCACCGACAAAGACCAGTCGTTTCACGCCTTTCACCGCATCCTGTAGCGAATGGAAATTGAGCGTGAGCCCCCCTTCAAACAGGATGATCGCCACTGCGATGGAGATCATTGGCGACATCAAAGGGCCAATGTCCCGTTCCGGATCGAAAACGCCCGCCACCGGACCGATCAAAATACCCGCCAGCAACATCAAGACGATCGCAGGCATTCGCAGCCGGAACGCCAGCCATTGCGATCCAACGCCCAAAACGCCGACAAGCGCAAAGGCCATCACTGGTTGAAGCGCATCGCTCGCTGTTTCAAGTGCCATCAGTTACTCCCGGCGGTACGGGCGTCCCCCCAATCAGACGCTTGTGTTCTTGGATCGCAAACCGATCAGTCATTCCAGCAATATAATCAGAAACGATCCGCGCCAAAGCAGTTTCGCTCCCCGCGCAGGCCACATCTTTGCGCCATTGCTTTGGCAATTCCTCGGGGTTTTCCATGAAAAACGGGAAAAGCTCATCGATCATATGCGTGACCGCCTCGCGCATCTCGATCACGACGGGGGCACGGTACATACGGGTGAAGAGAAACTTGCGGATGACCTTCAGGTCTTCCCAAAGTTCTGGTGTGAACTGCACCATCATCCGACCCGCATGGCGCACGTCATGTACACTCGCTGGACCAAGCTCCGCCAATTTGCGGCGGCTGACGACAATAACGTCCTCCACCAAAATACCAAAGAACCGGCGTAACGCCTCGTGCCGACGGCGATAGTAATTGAGGCCCGGATACTTGCGATCCACTTCCGCAAAGCAATCTTGCAAAATCGGCATCTCTGCCAATTCATCGGTGCTAAACAACTCCGCCCGCAAACCATCATGCAGGTCATGATTGTTGTAGGCAATGTCATCCGCCAAGGCCGCCGCTTGCGCCTCCGCACTGGCGTGGGTGTTCAACTCCAAATCATGCCGCTCGTTATAAAGCGCTAAGGCATATGGGATGTCACCTGTCACCGGCCCATTGTGCTTAGCAATGCCTTCCAAGGTTTCCCACGTCAGGTTCAGCCCGTCCCATTCGGCATAGTGTCGTTCCAACGATGTCACGATCCGCAGAGCCTGCGCGTTGTGGTCAAACCCGCCATAGGGCTGCATCAGACGGTCCAGCGCGTCTTCTCCTGTGTGCCCGAACGGTGTGTGGCCCAAGTCATGCGCCAAGGCGACGGCCTCGGTCAGCTCTACGTTCAACTCCAACGCCGCCGCCACGGTTCGCGCAACTTGAGCCACCTCAATTGAGTGTGTAAGACGGGTGCGAAAGTAGTCGCCCTCATGTTCAATAAAAACTTGGGTCTTATGCTTCAGCCGCCGAAACGCGCTTGCATGAATGATACGATCCCGATCCCGTTGGAACGGGGATCGAAAGAGGGATTCCTCTTCAGGAAATAACCGACCGCGCACATTGCTCGGATCGGTCGCATAAGGCGCTGCCATGCCCTTGCCTGCCTTGTCGTCTTTGCCTGCTGCCCTTATATATGGGTTCGAACCCGACGAATAGGTCTTTAAAATGCTCACCCTTCCCCCCAAAGTGACCGAACGCGCATTTGAGCGTCTGGCCGAGATTGGTGCTTCCGATCAAGGCAAAGCCCTACGGGTCGCAGTCGAAGGCGGCGGGTGTTCTGGCTTCCAGTATGAGATTGATCTCGATGACGTCAAAGATGGAGACTTGGTGCTGGAAGGCGCGGGAGAGAAAGTCGTCATTGATGATGTGTCTTTGCCGTTCCTGACCGAAGCTGTGATTGACTTCACCGAAGAACTGATTGGCGCGCGGTTTGTGATCAACAACCCGAATGCGACCAGTTCTTGCGGCTGCGGGACTAGTTTTTCGATTTGACCTAATCCAATCCTAGTTTTCATCGAAAGTCTGAAACGCACTATGCCTAGGAATCTTAAAACTGTTCTGTTTCACGCGCTTTGCTTATGGGGTCTAACGTTCCTAGGTGGCTTCGTTGTCGGATTTTATGGTGGTCTAACTGGTCAGCAAATGTCCATTCAGGCCATTGGTGTCGCTAACATTGTGATAATCTTCGCCGGTGTCTAATACTATTGCTTGATCAAACGCGTGAGCTGGCGCCATTTCGCTCAAGTATTTGTTGCTCTATTTTTGTTCAGCTTGCTCAACGTCGTATTATTTGGTGTTTTTCTTTGCCAAGTAATCATCGGAACGATGATCATCGCCGTTGTAGGCACAGTCGCTAAGGTATTTGCAGATCTGGTTTCCAAAAAAGACGATAAATCCGTTTAGACAAAAACTGATTTACCTAAAGCTTGCGTTCTGACACGTTGCAACGTGCAAACCACTTTGAACACTCACATGAAAATCACCACCCTACGCATTTACCAGACAGACCTACCCTATGTGGGAGGCACTTATGGCTAGGGCGCGGGCAACGAGATCTCCGTTGCCAAGGCCTCCGTCGTTGTGATTGAAACCGACGCAGGCATCACGGGTTGTGGCGAATTCACACCCTGCGGCGAGAATTACATGGTCGCGCATTCGCAGGGTGTCGCAGCCACCGCAAAACTCCTTGCACCCGTTCTCATAGGTCAAGACCCACGCCAGATCGACGCGATTGACTACGCGATGGACCACGCCGTCCAAGGCCACAGATACGCAAAATCACCCATTATCGCGGCTTGCTATGACATTCTGGGCAAAGCTCTGGAGGTGCCGGTCTGGATGCTGATCGGCGGCAAACTCACCGATGGGGCGCCGATGTACCGCGTGGCCCCTCAGGAATCCGTCGAAGAAACCAAGGCCGAACTCAATCAACACCGCGCTGCGGGCTATCGTCAGTTTCAGGTCAAAGTTGGCGCAGATTGGGAGGTCGACATCGACCGCATACGCAGTACAGTCCCGCTGCTACAAAAGGGCGAAAAGGCGACGGCAGATGCGAACCAAGGTTGGCGGGTCGACAGTGTAATACGCGTCGCCAATGCCACCAAAGACCTCGACTACATCCTTGAACAGCCCTGCCACACCTACGAGGAATGCCAACAGGTGCGTCGCCATGTCAGCTAGCCAATGAAGCTCGACGAATGCGTCACGGGAATGCGCGCGGCACAGCGCATTGTTCAGGACCAAGGGGCGGAAATCTGCTGTCTCAAGATCTCAAACCTCAGCGGCCTCGCCAAAGCGCGGCGCGTGCGCGATTTCCTCATCGCAAATCGCATTCCTGTTGTGTCGGAGGATACGTGGGGCGGCGAGATTACGTCCTCCGCCGTGGCCCATTTCGCGGCCTCAACGCCCGAAGACTACCTCATCAATTCCACTGACCTGCACAACTACAACACCCGCTCAACCGGCATCGGCGGGCCGACTGTCAAAGATGGGAAGCTCTTCGCGACAGACACGCCCAGACTGGGCGTGGAACCGGATTACTATAGCATCGGTGATCCCGTTGCAATTTATCGCTAATCGCCCGAACTCCGAATTCACTCCACTAAACCTCGCCTCCGGATCGCCCGCGATACGGTTCGCGCCCGATCCCGTCCCCCAGGGCGGGCGCGAATGAACTACGTAAGAAAAAATTTGCAACCTAAGCACTTTGCGGCACATTCGGTGCAAACACAGAGCCGCCCTCGGGCTCGGGCGCAAACCTACTGTCGCGCAGCAACTGAAAACACACGTACTACGTTTCTAAGGAACTAAGTCGACTTGGCAGCGCTGTTCCGCGGCATCTTGGTAATCCCATAAGCTTTGCGCGCCGTTACCAGCCGCAAATCCTCTGGGTCCATGCCCAAACTCAACATCGTCTCGCGGTCATAGCGCTGACGCGCCACATCGGCGTCATGCTTTGTGCCGAACAAACGATCGATCCACCCCATACCAAAACTGACATGATAGGTCGCATGATGATCTTGATAATGATGCGCCAAATGGCTCCTGGTGATCCGCTGCGCAATCCGGCCCTTTGGAACATTCAAATGCGCAATCGTGTGGCAGTATTCGTAGAAGGTGAACGCCCCAATTGACCCCACAAAGATCGCAACGACCGCGAACAAAGCCGCGTTGGTCACCCCGATTAACGGCCACAGCGCAAGCGTATGCACCACAACGGACACCAAGCCGAACCTCACAGCGAACCAATGGTCATCGCCGGTGAAGAACTCAGGATCCGTGGGGAATTCATGATGCCCAATGTGCGACCGATACAGGTCATTGAACACACCCTGATCGGTCGGCGGCTCCCGATGATACAGGAACCGGTGCATGCAGTACTCGACAAAAAACTGGGCAACGACACCATAGCCCAAAGCGATCAACATCCACGCTTCAAACTGCGCGAATAGAACAACCAAACCGATCAGAAAGAACGGTGCCAGTCGATGCAAACCGCCCATATGCATCAAAACGCGCAGGGTTGGAATCATGGTTTTCTCCTTTCACCCAACGTAACTCGAAGCAGTTTAAATCGCCAAGCCGGACGTCGCGGCAAATCTCAGAAGGCTTCGCCCTTGCGCACAGCCTCTTCGACATCCGCTACATCAGCGCCCGACAATCCATAGACCTCTTGTGCCGTATTCGCCGAAATATAGCCCCGCGCCAAATCACGCTTCACCAACTCCGCAGATCGTTCTTTCGGATCGCCGTAGCCAGCGCCACCGGGAAACGCCATGACAACTTTCCGACCATGGGGCACGAACTGCTTGCCCTTCACAGTCATCGCCCTGCCATCATCCTGCGCGATTTCGGTGGCCGCACCCCCCTGCCCGCCACGACGCCCGCGGGCCGGATGATCGCGCCGGTCAAACATCGCTTGAATGTCAAACTCATGCCCTTCCATAGCACCGACTTCCATGTGCTGCCCAAGACCACCCCGCATCTTGCCCGCGCCACCGCTGCCTTCGCGCAGCTCTTTGCGCCAGATGATCACAGGGCCTGCGTGCTCCGTCGCCTCAATCGGCATCGTCATCACACCAGAAGGAAACGCCGTCGCATTCAACCCGTCAAACTCAGGCCGCGCGCCCGAGCCGCCAGAGTTAAACGTTAACACCTCTGACCGCCGCGCATCCTCTGGTGCCGGCCCATCGGTCCGAGGCCGCAAAGACACTTGGAAGTTACACAAACACCCCGCGCCTTCAGCTGGCACCAACAATGGTACAATCTTGTCAAAAGCATCAAACACCGCGTCCGGCACGAAATGCCCAACGATATGGCGCAAGGCCACTGGGGCCGGATGCACCGCATTCACGATCGTGCCTTCGGGCGCCACTACCTCAAACGGTGCGAGAGAGGCAGCGTTGTTAGGAATTTCCGGTGCAATGGCAACTTTCAGGGCATAGCAAGCATAGGCCTTGGTATAGACCAACGGGCAGTTGATGCCTTTCTCATCGACTCCTGTTGTGCCCTCAAAATCAGTGACAATCCGATCCCCTTCAACCGAGACCTTCACCTGCAACGTAATCGGCCGATCAAACCCGTCCATCGTCATTGATCCTGTGGCCGAGGTCTGAGGCAAGGCGGCGATCCGCTCCAAAGTGGCCTTGCGAGAGTTGGTTAGGATGAACTCCGCGATCCCCTCCAAATTCTCAAGTCCAAACTCTTCCATCATGTCGATTAAGCGACGATGCCCAATCTCATTACAGGTCGCGAGCGCATAGACATCCCCAATCAACTGATCCGGCTCACGCACGTTGCCGCGAATGATCCGCACCAAAGTGTCATCGACCTCTCCCCGATCCGCAAATTTCATGATCGGGATATACAGCCCTTCTTCATAAACACTGTGCGCATCGGCTCCAAACCCGCGTCCGCCAATGTCGACGATGTGCGCCGTGCAGGCAAGAAAGCCAACCAAAGAACCCTTATGAAAGGACGGCGTGACCATGGTGATGTCATGCAAATGGCCCGTGCCCTCCCACGGGTCGTTGGTGATATAGACATCGCCTTCGAACATATTCTCGCGCCCAATGCGGCAAATGAAATGCGCCACCGCATCGGCCATCGCGTTCACGTGTCCGGGCGTCCCCGTCACCGCCTGCGCGAGCATGTTGCCATGCAGGTCATAAACCCCCGCCGACAAATCCCCCGCCTCGCGCACAGACGTCGAAAAAGCCGTGCGCACCAAAGCCTGGGCTTGTTCCTCAACCACCGAAATCAAGCGGTTCCACATCACCTGATAGGCCACTGTCGAATGTGTCTGAGCCATGACCTTATCCCTTCTTCACAACATCAATGCAGCCATCGGGCTGACGGATTGCCTTGCGGCTGGCAGGGACAATGATCGTGGTTTCATCTTCCGTGATCGCAACCGGTCCCTGCGCAACAGCGCCTGTTACCATGCCATCCCGTAGCACTACGTCCGCGTCGAGATAAGCGCCCTCTGCCGCATCAAAGACAGGGCGTTGACCTTCTGCCGAAGCAACACCGCCGCCTCTCTCCACATCAATCAAATCAACCTGTTCTTGCGGCGTTGTCGCGTTGACTGACCACACAGTAATCTCAATATCCATACCTGCGACTGGGCGACCAAAGAGCTTGGTATAATCCTCTTCAAACCGCGACTCAAAGACCGACACATCAGGTTTCATCGCCTGCGCTTCGGTCAGTGAAATGGGGATTTCCCAACCCTGCCCCGTGTAGCGCATATAGACCTTGAACTCGCTCAGTATCTCCGGCTCAGCGTCACAGGTCCGCACAAAGCCTGTCGCCTCCTCCCGCAACTCGGTCAGCAAAGCTTTGATGACCTCGGGGTCAAAATCGCTCAGCTTCATATAGACCGACCGATTGGCCTCAAAACTGAACGTCGCGCGCAAAAATCCAATCGCTGATCCAACACCCGCCCCGGGGGGCACAATCAACCGATCCACGCCAAGCTTTTCGCAAAGCCGCCCCGCATGAAGCGGCGCCGCGCCACCAAAAGCAATCATCGTATATTCGCTCAGGTCCTCGCCATTCTCCACCGCGTGAACCCGCGCCGCATTGGCCATATTCTCATCCACAACCTCAGCCACACCATGCGCCGCCTCCACGGCTTCCATATCCAGTTGATCCCCCACATGCGCCGCCAAGGCCGCACGGGAGTTATCTGGATGCAATTGGATCGACCCACCGGCAAAATTATCTGGATCAAGCTTACCCAAAACCAGATCAGCATCCGTCACGCCGGGCCGGTCGCCGCCACGGCCATAACAAGCAGGCCCAGGTTCAGACCCCGCGCTTTCTGGACCAACACGGATTTGGTTCAGCGCATCCACATGCGCAAGCGATCCTCCACCGGCCCCAATCTCCACCATATCGATCACAGGAATCGAAATCGGCATCCCCGACCCTTTCTTGAACCGATAGGTTCGCGCCACCTCAAACACACGGCTGGTTTTAGGCGTCTGATCTTTGATCAAACAAATCTTCGCAGTTGTGCCGCCCATGTCAAAGGACAAAACCTTATCTAACCCGTAGCGTGCTGCGATATGGGCCGCAAAAACCGCCCCGCCCGCCGGACCGGATTCGACCAAACGCACCGGAAAATCCGAGGCATTCTGGATTGAAATAATCCCACCGCCAGAGTGCATCAGGAAGATGCGACAGGTCACGCCTTCCCCGGCCAATCGCGCTTCAAGCCGACCTAGATAAGAACTCATCAACGGCTTGATGTAGGCATTGGCGACAACTGTGTTGAACCGTTCATATTCGCGCATCTGCGGGGAAACTTCGGAAGAGATCGAAACCGAGACGTCCGGTAAGCGCGCCTGCAAAATATCGCGCACCATCTGTTCGTGCTTTGGGTTCAAATAGGAATGGATCAACCCAATCGCGACGGAGGTGAACCCCGCCTCCTCAATCTGATCGACAACGCGCTCGACCTCGGCAGGATCAAGATCAATCATGATCTCACCCTTGGCGTTCACACGCTCTTGAACCGTGAACCGCATCTGACGCGGCAACAATGGCTCCGGCAGGGTCAGGTTCAGATCGTATTGCTCAAACCGAGATTCGGTCCGCATCTCGATCACATCACGAAATCCTTGCGTCGTGATCAGCGCCGTTTTCGCCCCGCGCCGCTCGATCAATGCATTGGTTGCCAGCGTCGTGCCGTGAATGATCTGCTCAATCGCAGACGGCTCAATCGCACAAAGCGCACAAACCTGACGCATCCCATCAATGATCGCATCCTCAGGCGCGCCGTATGTGGTCAGAACTTTGGTCGAAAACACCTCTCCGTGTTTTTCCAACACTACATCGGTGAAGGTTCCGCCAATATCGACGCCCATGCGAATAGATGCGGATTTCATGGCTGCCCTCTTAATGATCACATGACATTGCCACTCAACACCAAAACCGCACCAGCAATCAAATCGATTAAATTTCTGCAGTTGATCAATTTTTATGATGCAGCAAAAACCTCTGCGGCCACCTCAGCCGCCTGCCCCACAAACCGAGCCGCCCGATCCGCATGGTAACGCGCATAGAACTCCAATTCCGGCGGCGCCCAATCCACCTGAATCAGACGCAATTCACCACGACTTACATCCCCCTGCACCAGAGGACACGGCAGCAATGCGACGCCAACCCCTTCATGCAGCATCGGCAAACACGCCGATAAGGCACTCGAATGCACAATCTGTCCCACATCCAGCCCGCGTTCCCGCGCCATATCGTGCAAAGCAAGACCCGCCTGGGTCTCTCGCGCATGTGTCATCACTGGCTGTTCAAAGAGCTGCTCCACGGTCTTTCGAACACGCGCTTGCGCAGCGCCCTCCACTCGCTCAACCCACACATAAGGCACACGGCCTAGGGCGATTTGCGCACTCACTTTTCTCGAAAACGGCAAATTTTGAAGCGCGAGGTCCAATAGCCCCGCCCCTAACAAATCATCGATCTTGGCCGACAAATCGACCTGCAGCTCAATCTTCAACTGCGGATATTCAGCCCGAAGGCGTTTCAGAAACGGCTGCAACCACGTGCAAGCAACCAATTCCGTCACGCCAAGCCGCAACCGCTCGGTCACACTGTCCCTGCGCCCCGCCGCTTCCAACAGCGCCTCACCGGCCCACAAAACCTCTCGCGCGTTATCCAAAAGCGCCTCACCTTCCGCTGTCAGACGCACCGATCCTGCATCCCTTTGCAAAAGCGTCGCGCCCAGCGTCGCTTCCAACGCGGCGATCCGCGCGGAGATATTCGGCTGCGTGGTCCCCAGAACCTCAGCCGCCGCGCGAAACGTCCCCAAATCAACCACGAAAGCAAAAGCTTCGAGCTGTTTCAGGGTAAACCGGCTTTTTATCATATCTTCACCAACGATAAATTTGACTAATCAAACGTGCCTTATCCGAGTCCCCAAAGCAATGCGAACTTGAGCTTCCCAATCGCTTCCGTCACAACGGATGCCAAAGGGGATGAGCCATGAAAATTGCGACCTTCAATATCAACGGCGTCAAAGCCCGTATCGGCGCGCTAACCGACTGGCTCAATGAAAGCCAACCCGACGTCGCCGTGCTACAAGAGATCAAATCGGTTGATGAAGCCTTCCCCCGTGAACATTTCGAAGACCTTGGCTATCGCGTGGAAACCCACGGGCAAAAGGGCTTCAACGGCGTCGCGATTTTTTCCAAACTCCCGCTTGAGGACGTCACTCGCGGCCTGCCGGGCGACGAGAGCGATGAACAAGCCCGCTGGATCGAAGCCACCGTGATGGGTGATACACCGGTGCGCGTTTGCGGCCTTTACCTCCCCAATGGCAACCCCGCCCCAGGCCCGAAATACGACTACAAACTTGCGTGGATGGAGCGCCTGAAAGCCCGCGCCGAAGCCCTCCTCGCCGAAGAACAACCCGCCTTGATGTGCGGCGACTACAACATCATCCCACAGGCCGAAGACGCCAAACGCCCTGAGGCTTGGACCGAAGATGCGCTGTATCGAATGGAGAGCCGCGAAAGCTATCGCCGTATCCTGAACCTGGGCTTTACCGAAGCGTTCCGCGCCACCACCCACGGTGACGGGCATTATTCTTTTTGGGACTACCAAGCCGGCGCATGGGATCGCAACGACGGCATCCGCATCGACCACTTTCTGCTCACCCCTCAATGCGCCGATCTGCTCAACTCCTGTTGGATCGAAGCAGAGGTCAGAGGCCGTGAAAGACCGTCCGATCACGTCCCCGTCTGGGTCGACCTCGCCGCATAAGCCATTCTTGCTTTACAACGGAAACCCGTCTAGACCGCCTCACAGGTCGACAGGACACCTAGACGCTGCCAGCCCATCAGGGCCACGCTAAACCTGTCATTCAAACGTTCGGACCGTCATCCCATGACGCTTCGGTCGACAAGGGCAGCTCTCGACCCCATCCATGCGTCTGAATGGAGAGATACATGACCCGGTCCCCCCTTCCCCTCGTGATCGAGGACGTGTCTGCCTTTGCGCAGACCCTACGAAAACACTGGCCCACTGAAGAGCCGAGCCACGCTCAACTCCTGAGCTTGATTGCGAAGTCAGCAGGCTATCGCAATCATCAGCATCTCAAAGCTGAGGTCCAAGCAGACCCCGACCTGTCGAAGGAGGCAGAGCGTCGTATCCATGACGCGTTGCGCGTCTTCGACGATACTGGGCAGATGTTGCGTTGGCCCAAGAAAACCTCCGTCCAAGCCCTCTGCATGGCGTGGTTTTGGAGCCGGTTACCCTCAAAGACCGATCTGTCGGAGCCTCAGGTGAATGACATCCTACGAAGTGCTGAACGCTTCGGCGATCACGTCCTGCTGCGCCGATCTTTGATCGAGCATAAGCTTGTCACCCGAACACTCGACGGTGCCACCTACCGGCGGATTGAACAAAGCCCCTCGCCGGAGGCGCGCCAGGTCATTCGAGTGCTATCCGAACGCGTTCTTCGGTCACAGGCCAACCCAGATAATGCAGGCACCCGCCCTGCGTTTGGCGAGGCTCTCTAACTCTAGGCATTAACGTCCCTCAAAAACAGCTGGTCGCTTTTCTAGGAAGGCGACCACGCCCTCTTTGAAGTCACGGGTCTTGCCGCACTTCCCCTGCAATTTCGCTTCCAGCGCCAATTGCCCATCAAGATCATTATCGTAAGCCGCATGAAGCGCGTCTTTCACGTACCGGTAAGTCTCCGTCGGCCCTTGCGCCAGTTGGGCTGCGCGTGCCTGCCAATGCCGTGCAAATTCCTCTGCCGGTGCGGTCTCGTAGATCATGCCCCAATCAGCCGCTTGCTTCGCGCTCACTTTATCCGCAAAAAGCGATGCGCCCATGGCCCGCGCCATGCCAATCTGGCGCGGCAGCATCCACGTGCCGCCTGCATCAGGGATCAGACCGATACGCGTAAAGGCTTGCACAAAATACGCATCCTCGCTCGCGATCACCACATCCGCAGCCAATGCAAGGTTTGCCCCTGCTCCCGCCGCAGGGCCGTTCACAGCGCTGATCGTCGGAATTTTACAGTCGAAAATGGCCTTCAACATCGGCACATATTCATCCCGCAAGGTCCGCTCCAAATCCAACCGCGCGGCGTTTCCCCCGTCGCCCAAATCCTGACCAGAACAGAACGCCTTGCCGCGGCCGGTGATCACCAGCACCCGCGCCTCTTGCTCGGCTGCTTTCACCGCATGGGTAATCTCTGCACGCATCTGCGTATTCAATGCGTTCATCACCTCCGCCCGGTTCAACGTAATAACGCCGACACCGGTGCGGTTGACGTAAGAAATGGCCTGATACTGCATGAAATGGGTCCCTTCGGTAATCTTACGCTCAATCTAGTGAACCGGTCAGTTTAGAAAACCCCTACACAGCGTCACGAATTGAGAATTTTGTCCAATTCGGCTTGTTCGTCTTGGCTGAGCCCTTCATCTGCGGCTTTGGGCTTCCGCTGGATCGCTGCCCAACCGATCCCAAGCGCCACCAAAAACATGGCTGGTGCGGCCAGCCACAAAATCAGATTTGCCCCGTCTCGCGGTGGTGTCAGCAAAACAAATTCGCCAAATCGCGCCGACAGATAATCCAGAACCTGCTGATCCGTGTCGCCAGCAACCAAACGCTCACGAATGATCACCCGAAGATCGCGCGCAACGGTAGCATGGGATTCATCGATGCTCTCGTTTTGACAGACCGGGCAGCGCACTAGCTGCGAAATCTCTCGCGCGCGCTCTTCCAGAGCCGGATCATCCAGCATCTCATTCGGCTCAACCGCCCAAAGCGGTGCCGCCCAAAGCATCAATGCGATCGCCAGCCACCTCATTCAGCAGGCACCGTTTTTGCCTTCGCCGCACCCGCAGCGACACGCAGACGACGATCAGACAGTGACAGCAATCCGCCAAGCGCCATCAAAATGCAGCCGCCCCAAATCCAATTGGCCAGCGGTTTGATATAAAGTCGAACAGCATAGCCACCGCCCTCTTGCGGATCACCAATCACAGCATAAACGTCCCGCAGGAACCCATTGCGGATCGCGGCTTCCGTCGTTGGCATCTGGGCGACCGGATAAAACCGCTTCTCCGGCTGCAAGACATAACTCTGCCCGCCCCTCTCAATCGCAACATCAGCGATCGTCGTCACATAATTCGGCCCGCGTTCCTGCCGCACATCGGCAAGCGTTACCTCATACGCTCCAACCTGATAGCTTTCGCCAATCTGCGCGACGCGAATGTCCTCAGTCTCCCGAGCAAGAATGCCAGCGACGCCAAGGAAGGTCACACCAATTCCGAAATGTGCCAAGGCTTTGCCCCAGTCCGCCCGTGGCAACCGACGCAAACGCCGGACCCGATCCGGCACACCGCCGCGCCCTGTCCGTGACCACAAATCCGTCAACGCACCGCCCACAACCCAAACGCCAAGAGCCATTCCGACCGGCCCCAATGCAGATCGCCCTGTTTGCACCGCATAGGCGAGCAATCCAATCGCAACAGCCAAAACCGCCCAACCCACAAGGCTCTTCGCTGTGCGTTTGATCGACCCGCGCTTCCAGGCCAGCATTGACCCAATCGGCAGCGCCAGCGCCAAAGCGATCATGAACGGCGTGAAGGCTGCGTTAAAGAACGGCGGCCCCACGGACAAAACCCGCCCTGTCGCCATTTCGGCGATCAACGGCCACATTGTCCCGATGAACACGACAAACGCACTCACGGCGAGCAGGATATTGTTCAAAACCAAGGCGCTTTCGCGGCTCACAATCCCGAACGCGCCTTTAGCTTCCAACGCCGCAGACCGGATCGCAAACAAGGCCAACGATCCGCCTGTGAAGATCACCATAATCGCGAGGATATAAACCCCGCGCTCTGGATCATTCGCAAAAGCATGTACCGAGGTCAGGACGCCTGACCTTACAATAAACGTACCCAAGAGCGAGAACCCGAACGCAAGGATCGCCAGCAGTATCGTCCAGCTTTTCAATGCTTCGCGTTTTTCCACAACAATGGCGGAATGCAGCAAAGCCGCCGCAAAGAGCCACGGCATAAAGCTCGCGTTTTCCACCGGATCCCAGAACCAGAAGCCGCCCCAACCGAGCTCATAGTACGCCCACCAAGAGCCAAGCGCGATGCCCACGGTGAGGAACATCCAAGCGGCCAAGGTCCAAGGGCGCACCCACCGCCCCCACGCCGCATCAACCTTTCCTTCGATCAAGGCGGCCACTGCGAATGAGAACGTCATGCTTAGGCCCACATACCCCAAATACAAAAGCGGCGGGTGAAATGCCAAGCCGGGGTCTTGCAACAATGGGTTCAAATCGCGGCCGTTCAGCGGCGCGAATTCCAGCCGGACAAAGGGGTTCGAAGTGAAGATGATGAAGGCATAAAACGCAACCGAAACCGCGGCCTGAACCGCCAAAACGCGCGCCTTCAAGCGCGCCGGCAGGTCATCACCAAACCACGCTGCACAGGCCCCGAAAATCGCAAGGATCAGCACCCAAAGTAGGAGTGACCCTTCATGGTTCCCCCAAACACCACTGATCTTATAGATCAACGGCTTGTCCGTGTGAGAATTCAGATAGACCAGCTGGACCGAAAAATCCGAGACAACAAAAGCCCATGTCAGCACGGCAAAGGCAAAGCCAACTAAAATGACCTGAGACGTCGCCGCAGGTTCCGCCAAAGCCATCCACCCACGCCAATTCTTATGCGCGCCCACCAAGGGAACGATCATTTGCACGATGGAAATGGCGAAGGCCAGAATCAAACAGAAATGGGCAAGCTCGATCAACATGCCCCTGATATAGCGCAGTCAAACCGGTTCGGACATGCCCCACACGCGTTTTTCAACGCGACATTATGGCAGCGACAACCCTCCGTTCAGCGCATAGGTCAGTCCGGCAACGATCAACCCGCCGATCATCAACCGAACGACCCATTTCAATGTGTCCTCAATCGCAGACAAACGCTCTGTCACGTTCAGCCGATGCACCTCATCAACAGCGTTACGCGTTTCCAAAGCCGCCAACCGCTCATCCACTTTGAGATGCCAATCATTATCCATTCTTCGCCTCCCAATCCGCCAAGGCAGGATTGTCTGGGGCTTGCGGTTCTTTCGGCTTTAACAACTCGGACGCGCTCAAAGTTTCCGCGACAGCGCTGAAATCCTGCCCTTTTGCTTGATGGCGAGCACCAAAGTAGAAACTCACAATCGCCCCCATCAACCACCAAAGCGGCTCCGGCACCAGCGCCACGCCCTCCATCCGGCTGGCAAACCAAACCGGATCAAACATCGCGGTGACGAACAAAGCAATGGTGCCCAAGGCCAGCATAGGCCGTGGCAACCGGTTGATCCCGTCGATCACACGATCAAACAGCCCCTTTCGCGGATGTGCAAACTCGGCCGCAAACTGCGCCAACGTCGCTTTAGTCACATCAGTCGCACTTTGATCCGCCTGTTCCGAGTTCACACGAAACACCTCAGCCGTTTCCGCGATCACGTTGCGCCCGTCGCCGAAAATCATCGTCATCAACCGCCCGACTAACCCCATGACGCCACCCTCGCTTGGTGCTGCTCTGCAGTCAGATGGTATTTCGGTGCTATGAATTCCTCCGCTCGACGAATCCAACCACCTTTGCCCCCATCGCGCCTGCGCGCGTATTTGCGCGACGCCACGCGCCGATCCGCAAGGTCGTAGTAGTAATTGCGCCGCGCAATTCCGTAAGCATCAACCAGATGATCCGGCGCCGCCTGAAAGGCACGCTCTGCCGCCGCAATCGTTTGTGGGCCAATCACCCCATCGACAGTAACTTCAATCCGCATCTGATTGAAAACACGCTGTAAAATTTGCACAGTATGACTGCCAGCATTGACATACATATCAAACACCGATGCGCGAAGCGTTTCTGGCAGCGCATCGATCCGTGGCCCGTGAAAGTAGTGATCGATAAAGATGTTGATCGCCGTATCACGCGGCAAAACCTTCACATCATCCGCCGTCACACGCCCGTCGCCATCCAGATCAAGCCCAAGTCGACGCATCGTGTGGATCGTCACACCGTGGTTCGTCGCTCCGCCCGGATCGTCAGTATCATTCACATAGCCGCCCTCACGGCGCACAATCTCTTCGGCAATCTCTCGAACGGTTGGCATTCACGCCTACTGCACTTATCGCAGAAAGCTTGCCGCCTAATGGTTAAGGCTGTTGCTAGGCACCGTCCGGTTCGACGTAAGTTCCGTTTTCCTTCAACACGTCGAGCACTTCTTTCGGGATATATTCTTCATCGTGTTTTGCCAGGATTTCAAACGCTTCAAAGGTACCGTTCACGTAGCGACCTTGCCCGACCATCCCCTGATTTTCTTCAAACAGGTCCGGTAGAATGCCATCGTAAGTTACCGGTACGGCATTGATCCCGTCCGTCACACGAAACGACACTTCCGTCCCTTCACCGCGCTGGATCGATCCTTCTTCTACAAGTCCACCAATCCGAAACACCTCCGTTGGGCTTGGCGGATTCTCTGTCACTTGAGTCGGCGAGTAGAAAAAGTTGATCCCATCCCGCATCGCATAACCAATAAGCGCGGTTGAGATCACCAACGCGAAGAAGGCGACGATGATAATCTGAATGCGTCTTTGTTTTTTGAGCGATTTCACGGGAACACCGGGGCCAACATCAATCCTTCCGTCTCTGGCAGACCTAACATCAGATTGGCGTTCTGCAAGGCCTGCCCAGATGAACCTTTCGTCAGGTTATCAAGCGCGGCAATCACCATCACACGGCCCGAAACGCGGTCAGCGACCACACCGATGTGGCAAAAGTTGCTGGCGCGGATATGTTTGGTCGACGGTGCCTCACCCTTCGGCAGCACCGTGACAAACGGCTCCTCCGCATAGGCAGCATCTAAGGCACCATAGATCGCCTCCACATCACCCTGCACATAGACAGTCGCCAGAATCCCGCGGTTCGCAGGAACCAAGTGCGGTGTGAACTGCACATGCACGGGCCGCCCCGCTACAGCCGAAAACTCCTGATCAAACTCGCCCAAATGCCGGTGCGTGCCGCCCACAGCGTAGGCGTGATAGCCTTCGGACAGTTCGGCGTGCAGCAAGTTCTCTTTCAACGCCCGCCCAGCGCCAGAAACAGCCGCTTTCAGGTCGATGATAATGTTATCGAGATCAATCACGCCAGCGGCAATCAACGGCCGCAAGGCATATTGCCCCGTCGCCGCATTGCATCCCGTTCCTGCAACCAATAGCGCCTGCGAAATCTCATCGCGGTAAAACTCGGTCAGCCCATAAACCGCCTCTTTCTGCATCTCGACCGCTGAATGCGGCTTGCCATACCATTTCTCATACTCCGCCGGGTCGCGCAGCCGGAAATCGGCGGACAGGTCCACGATCCTCAAGTGACGCGGCAAGCCAGAGATCACTTTCTGCGATGTCGCATGGGGCAGCGCGCAGAACACCAGATCAACACCGTCAAAGGACATATCTTCGATCGTGGTCAGAACCGGCAGGTCCAAATGGCGCAAATGCGGAAACACCTGAGCCATGCTCAGACCCGCTTTTGAATTGCCGGAGAGCCCGACAATCTTCAGCGACGGATGGGTTGCGATCAACCGGACAAGCTCTGCGCCCGTGTAGCCAGAAGCGCCAAGGATGGCGACGTTGTAAGTCATTCTTCGAATCCCTTCTTCAGAGGGGTATGTAAGGAAAACAGCCGCGGCTGCCAATTATGCGGAGATAAAGCTGATGTCTCGTCGCAAAAATTGGGTCGCACGGTCAGACACGCGCTGCGGATCGCCCGTGGTTAGATAGGTCGTTCCCTCACCGCCGCCGATAAACTCTGGCCTGCGGTCCAGATAGTCCTTCAGACTGTCACCAACCAAGTTCGCCTGACTGAAAACCTTCACATCCGCGCCCAGCGCGTCTTGGAACGTTTTGTGCATCAGCGGATAATGCGTACAGCCCAAAATCGCTGCGTCCGGTTTGGGCATCTTTCGTTTCAGCGCATCCACATGGCTGCGCACCAGCGCTTCCGCGAGGATCATATCACCGTCTTCAATCGCATCGACAACGCCACCACAGGCCTGCGCCTCTACATCGACACCGATAGCCCGAAACGCCAACTCACGCTGAAACGCACGACTCGCCACCGTGGCGGGCGTGGCAAAAAGCGCCACATGTTTTGTCTCAACCTCTCGCGGAGGGGAGTTGTCGCCCCACTGGCGCTCTGTCAGCGCTTCGATCATCGGCACAAAGACACCAAGCACCCGCTTGTCCTTCGGCACCCAGCCTTCCTGCATCCGCCGCAAAGCAGCCGCAGAGGCGGTGTTGCAGGCCAAAATCACAAGATCGCAACCCTGATCGAACATCTGGGAAACGGCAGAGGTCGTTAGATCATAGATGTCGTCGGCGTCGCGCACGCCATACGGCGCATGGGCGCTGTCCGCGAAATAGACCAACGGAAGGTCTGGCAGTGTGTCTTGCACTGCATTGAGGACGGTAAGGCCTCCTAATCCGCTATCAAATACGCCGACGGCCATGGTCGCGACCTTTATCACTTTGTTCAATCATGAGGCTGAACTGAGACGACAGTCGCAGCCTTGCTCAAGCCATACGTCGATTTGCCACGGAAATCCATCGGTCTTCTGCGCCCTGCAAGGTCGCGCGACAAATTAATCGCGGAAACTACGCTACTATGCCGCCATCTCCATCGGTTTCGCACGCAGCACCGCCAGATACTCTTCTCGCCGCTTCGCAGCCGCACGGGCATTAGCCTCCTTGACCGGACCAAACCCCCGTATCTCCATCGGTAGCTTCGCCCATGATACTGCGGCATCCTTGGTATCATCTCGCACAGCGGTCAAAATCTCTTTCAAATCCGCCTCATACTCTTTGATCAACGCGCGCTCCATCTTCCGTTCAGCCGTATAGCCGAACACATCAAGCCACGTGCCGCGCAGTCGCTTAAACCGCGCTAAAATCGGGAACATACGCGCTGTCATGGCGCCATACTCTTTCTTAACGGGCCGCCCGTTTGGCCCGACCTTACTCAACACAGGCGGTGCCATGTGGTGCGTCAGCTTCAAATCACCATCAAACGTCTCGCGCGCTTTGGCTTCGGTGTCTTTCAACAACCGCGCGACCTCATATTCATCCTTGTAGGACAGGAGCTTATGATACCCCAGCGCCACCGCCTCTTTCAAAACGGGATCGCTGATCTGCGCCAACCGTTTGGTATAGCGTTTCGCCAAGCGTTTGCTCTGGTACTTCACCAAATGATCCGCGCGAAACGCGATTTTCTCATCCAAGCTCTTTGGCAATGCCACAACATTCGGCGTTAGCACCTTCGCCGCCTCATCGGGATGTAGAAACGCCCAGCGCCCATATTCAAACGCCTGCTTGTTCCGCTCCACAGCCGCGCCATTTAAGGTGATCGCATGTAGAATCGCCTCGAATGAGATCGGTATCGCACCCATTTGCCATACCGCGCCAAAGATCATCATGTTTGAATAAATGCTGTCGCCCATCAGCGCTTTCGCAAGGTCAGAGGCATCAAACATGGCCAAATCGTCGCGCAATCGCGCCTCCAGTGACAGCTTCAGCTGATCAGAGGGCAGCTTAAACTCCGTATCGCGGGTGAAATCGCCGGTGATGATCTCATGGCTGTTGACCACGCCTTTGGTCCGGCCCGTCTTCATCAAGCCAATGGTCTTAGCGCCAGCACTCACGACCAGATCACCACCGATCAAGGCATCTGCCTCCCCTGTCGCCACGCGAATGGCCGAAATATCCGAGGGCTTATTCGCCAAACGGCAGTGGATGTGTACCGCGCCGCCTTTCTGAGCAAGACCGGCCATCTCCATCATCCCGGCCCCTTTGCCGTCGATATGGGCGGCCATCGCCAGAACCGCACCGATGGTCACAACACCCGTACCCCCGACACCGGTGATCACGACGTTATGCGTCCCCTCGATCTGAGGAAGGTCTGGCTGGGGCAGATCGGGAATATCAATAGAAGCGGTCGCCTCTTTGCGGATCTTCGCACCCTCAATCGTCACAAACGACGGGCAAAACCCATTCACGCAGGAGAAATCCTTGTTGCAAGAGGACTGATCAATCGCGCGTTTGCGGCCAAGCTCTGTCTCCACGGGAACAATCGAAACACAATTCGACTGCACCCCGCAATCGCCGCAGCCTTCGCAGACATCGGTGTTGATGAACACGCGCTTATCAGGATCGGGAAAGAGGTTCCGTTTCCGCCGTCTGCGCTTCTCTGCCGCACAGGTCTGGATATAAACAATCGCCGTGACGCCCTCGACCTTGCTCAATCGCTCTTGCACCTGCTGCAACTCCGCCCGCTCGTGCAAAGGTATCCCTTTGGGGAACTTCGCGGGATCAACGTCCTCTTTGTCGTCATAGACAACTGTGACGTCCTTCACGCCCATCGCAAGCAGCTCTCGGGTGATCTGATCAGCGGTCAACCCGCCATCATTTCCCTGCCCACCGGTCATCGCGACGGCATCATTGTAGAGGATCTTATAGGTGATGTTCGTCCCTGCCAGCAGCGCAAAACGGATCGCCTGCACGCCAGAGTGATTATACGTCCCGTCACCAAGGTTCTGAAATACGTGGCCCCGCGTACTGAAAGGCGCTTCACCGACCCAATTGGCGCCCTCACCTCCCATTTGGGTAAAACCTACGGTTTCCCGATCCATCCACTGCACCATGTAGTGACAGCCAATCCCGGCATAAGCACGGCTACCTTCGGGCACTTTCGTCGATGAATTATGCGGACAGCCGGAGCAGAAATATGGCAAGCGCGCCGCGATCTCTGGCGCGTTGTCGGCTTTCTTCGCCTCAATCAACGCTTCAAGGCCAGAAGTAACTTTAGATGATGCACAGCCTTCCTCAACGAAGACGTTCCCCAATTTCTCAGCAATCAAAATCGGGTTCAAATCCGCCCGTGTCGGGAAAATCTCTTCTTTGTTGGCGGAATGTTCATCACCCTTGTGCCAGCCATAAACTCGACGACCGCGCCGATCATCAAAGATCGCCTCTTTGACCTGCACCTCGATAAGCTTGCGCTTTTCCTCAACAACAATGATCAACTCCAACCCTTCGGCCCATTCATGGAACGACGCCATATCCAGCGGCCACACCTGCCCGATCTTATAGGTGGTGATCCCAAGCTTCTCTGCCTCAGCCTCATCCACACCCAGCAAAGACAAGGCGTGCTGCACATCGAGCCAGTTCTTACCGGCCGCCACGATCCCAATTTTGGCACCGGCTTTCCCGTGCATCCGCTTGTCGATCTTATTCGCGCGCGCAAAGGCTTCGGCGGCGTGGCGCTTATAATCAATCACCCGCGCTTCCTGCTGCTGAGGCGTCTCCCCCAGCATAATATTTAATCCCTCGGGCGGCATTGGCACCTCAGGGCGTACGAACTGGGCCTCAAACGGATCAGCCTCCACCACCGACGTCACTTCGATGGTGTCCTTCATCGTTTTCAACCCAACCCAAAGGCCCGAAAACCGCGACAGTTCATAGGCATAAAGCCCGTAATCCAGAATCTCCTGCACTCCCGCGGGAGAGACAATCGGCATATAGGCATCCAGCATCGCCCAATCGGATTGATGCAACGTGGTGGAGCTTTCGCCTGTATGGTCATCCCCCATCGCCATGATCACCCCTCCGTGGGGCGAAGTACCGGCCATATTAGCGTGGCGCATCACATCGCCAGAGCGGTCCACACCCGGTCCCTTGCCGTACCACAGGCCAAAGACGCCGTCGTATTTCCCTTCACCGCGCAACTCCGCCTGTTGCGAGCCCCAGATCGCTGTCGCGGCAAGGTCTTCATTCAAGCCAAGTTGGAACTTTATGTTGACCTTGGTCAAAGGCTCTGCCGCCCGCGTCATCTGCATATCGACCGCCCCCAAAGGCGATCCGCGATAACCCGTGACATATCCAGCCGTATTCAACCCTGCCCTTTCATCCCGCGCGCGCTGCATCAACATCAACCGGACCAGTGCCTGCGTCCCATTCAATAGAACAGTCGTCTTGTCCAAGTCGTATCGGTCGTTCAAGGATATCTTTTCGTGGCTCACGGCTTTCCTCCCAAAGCGGCTTCGCTGCTGTAAGGTTAGGTCACAATTGCTGACCTACCAAGAAAAAAGTTCCCCCTTTCACATAATTGGCATGTTAGACTAAGGGAACGAAACGAACGCAAACTGCGAGCGATAACAAAAGATCATTTGAGGCAGAAATGGATTGGGACAAGCTAAGAATATTTCACGCGGTCGCGGATGCGGGGTCTTTGACCCATGCGGGTGACACCCTTCATTTGTCTCAATCAGCCGTCAGTCGCCAAATCCGCGCGCTCGAAGAGGCGCTCAACACCACCCTTTTTCACCGCCACGCCCGCGGACTGATTCTCACCGAACAGGGCGAATTGCTGTTTGATGCGACGAAATCCATGAACAAACGGTTGGAGGCTGCCTCGGCGCGGATCAGAGACAGTGAAGAGGAAGTCTTTGGTGAACTGCGGGTCACAACAACAATTGGCTTCGGTACCCTCTGGCTCGCGCCACGCCTCCCGCACCTTTACGAGAAGTACCCCGATCTAAAAATCGACCTGATGTTGGAAGAACGCGTGCTTGATCTCCCGATGCGCGAGGCCGACGTTGCCATTCGCATGAAAGAACCCTCTCAGGCTGATCTGATCCGTAAACGCCTTATGTCAGTGCGCATGCGTCTCTATGCGACCAAAGAGTACATTCAGAAAAATGGCGCGATCGACGCCGCAACTGACATCTCGAAACATCGCTTGATCTGTCAAAGCTTGTCGTCAGCACAAGTCGCCGCCGGCACAACGCTCGTCCGGCATCTGCTCAGCTATGATGTCCCAAGCCTTTTCACCGTCAACAACTACTACGGCGTGCTGCAAGGCGTGCTCAACGGTTTGGGCGTCGGCGTTCTACCCGACTACGTGACCGAAGACTTCCCAGATCTTGTCCGCGTCCTGCCCGATCTCGAATCTGGCGAGGTGCCAGTTTTCTTGGCCTACCCAGAAGAATTGCGTCAATCAAAGCGCATCGCGGCGTTCCGAGACTTCGTTCAGGATGAAATCATCAGCCATCGTAGAAAAATGCGCGAACAAGCAGCTGGCTAAATTTTTGCAAACCAGAAAATTGTTACTGTAAATCAGATGCTTGCCATCGATATGCACAGAACGCATACCGGCTTTGCACTTTTTCCAGCGAATTTTTATTGATTGCTTAAAGTCTCAGCCCTATCTGAATTCTCGAAAGCGATGACGCCTCGCGCTCATCCCTTTTACCTCCCTGTTGGACTTCGCCGGGCCTTGTGCCCGGCTTTTTTCTTTCCGGCCTTTCCCTTTGCAACACGCTGCCCTAAAAGGCCCGCAACTGCTGCTATGGGGATAGGGTATGTCAGAGCCAGAACTCACCGAAGACGTCATTGCCGCACATGGGTTCAGCCCCGACGAATGGCAAGAAGTTCTGAACATTCTTGGCCGCACCCCCAATTTTACCGAAATGGGCATTTTCTCTGCGATGTGGAACGAACATTGTTCCTACAAATCGTCAAAGAAGTGGCTCCGCACCCTGCCGACAGAGGGCCCGCAAGTGATCTGCGGCCCTGGCGAGAACGCAGGCGTTGTCGATATTGGCGATGGCCAAGCGGTCATCTTCAAGATGGAAAGCCACAACCACCCCAGCTACATCGAACCTTACCAGGGCGCTGCAACCGGCGTTGGGGGCATCCTACGCGACGTTTTCACCATGGGCGCTCGGCCAATTGCAGCCATGAACGCTCTGTCCTTCGGCGAACCGGACCACCCGAAAACCCGCCAGCTCGTCAACGGCGTCGTTGCAGGTGTCGGCGGCTACGGCAATTGCTTTGGCGTCCCAACCGTCGGCGGTGAAGTCCGTTTTGATCCGGCCTATAACGGCAACTGCCTTGTGAATGCTTTCGCCGCGGGTCTCGCTGACGCGGACAAGATTTTCTATTCCGCAGCTTCCGGCGTTGGAATGCCCGTCGTCTATCTCGGCGCGAAAACCGGACGCGATGGCGTCGGCGGCGCAACCATGGCCTCCGCTGAATTTGATGACACCATCGAAGAGAAACGTCCCACTGTTCAGGTCGGCGACCCCTTCACTGAAAAACGCCTGATGGAAGCGACGCTTGAATTGATGGCGACCGGTGCTGTGATCTCTATTCAAGACATGGGCGCCGCTGGCCTCACCTGTTCTGCCGTTGAAATGGGCGACAAAGGTGGCCTCGGCGTCCGCCTCGATCTGGAGAATGTCCCTCAACGCGAAGAAAACATGACAGCCTATGAAATGATGCTGTCTGAATCCCAAGAACGCATGTTGATGGTTCTGAAACCAGAGCTAGAGGCTGAAGCCCGCGCCGTTTTTGAAAAATGGGATCTCGATTTCGCCATCGTCGGCGAAACCCTCCCCGAAGACCGCTTCCTGATCATGCACAATGGTCAAGTCAAAGCCGACCTGCCGCTGTCCAAACTCTCCTCAACCGCGCCAGAATACGACCGCCCATGGGTCGAAACCCCAAACGCCGAACCTTTGGGCGAGATTACAGGCGTGAACCCCATAGACGGCCTCAAGGCCCTGATCAGCAGCCCGAACTACGCGGGCAAGCAGTGGGTCTATGAACAATACGACCAACAGGTCATGGGCGACACGGCGGTCACGCCCGGAACCGGCGGCGGTGTCATCCGCGTGCACGGCACTGAAAAATCCCTCGCCTTCACCAGCGATGTGACCCCGCGCTATGTCAAAGCCAACCCAGTAGAGGGCGGCAAGCAAGCCGTCGCCGAAGCCTATCGCAACCTCACCGCCGTGGGCGCGACGCCGCTCGCAACCACTGACAACATGAACTTCGGCAATCCTGAAAAGCCCGAGATCATGGGCCAATTCGTCGGCGCGATCAAAGGCATTGGCGAAGCTGTCTCAGCCCTCGACATGCCCATCGTCTCCGGCAACGTATCCCTTTACAATGAAACCGATGGCCAAGCGATCCTGCCCACCCCGACTATCGGCGCGGTCGGCCTGATCCCGACCCCCGACGCGATGATCTCAGACAGTATTCGCGACGGTCACGTCCTGCTTGTTGTCGGGAAAACCGACGGCCACCTTGGCCAATCCGCCCTTCTGGCCGAGGTTTATGTTCGCGCCGAAGGCGATGCACCTGCCGTGGACCTTGCGGCCGAAAAACGCAACGGCGATTTCATCCGTGCCAACAATGGCATGATCCGAGCTTGCACCGACCTCTCTGACGGCGGCCTCGCACTGGCCGCATTCGAACTCGCAGAAGCCGCAGGCTGTGGCATCACGCTTGATATGGACGACACACCGACCCTCTTTGGCGAAGATCAAGCGCGCTATCTGGTGGCCTGCAATTTTGACCAAGCCGAAGACCTGATGCTCTGCGCAGGTCGCGATGGTGTGCCAATTGCGATGGTCGGGCGCGTCGGCGGCGATCAAGTGACCTTTGGCAGCCACAGCGCTGATCTCACCGAATTGTCAGAACTTTATCGCACGAGCTTCGAACAAGCCGTCGCCTAAAGACCTTGCCAACGGCGGTTGAGTTCATAAATTAGGGATCAAGACCAACAAAGGACGCCCCATGATCGACGCCCCCACCATCGAAGCCCTGATCCGTGAAAGCTTTCCGGATGCGGATATCACCGTCGAAGGCGACGATGGCGCGCATTTCGCAGCCAAAGTGATCGACGAAAGCTTCCGTGGCAAAAACCGCGTCCAACAGCAACGTGCTGTCTATGCCGCTCTTAAAGGCAAGATGGACGGCAACAATGGCGAACTCCACGCCCTCGCCCTGACCACCAAGGCACCGGACTAATTCGGTGAGCTCCGGTTTCTTCATATTCCTCGTCAGTTCCGCGATCCTGATCTTATTGATCGGCCGCGCGATTTCTGTCGTGCAGAAGGAAGGCAACGAACCGGTCAGAGGCTCTGAACCTGGCGAAGGCGTCCATACCATTCATGCGGAATACAGCTCCGGCTTTTCGGGCCATTCCACAACATACACCATCCCGCGCGACCCGCAGGCCTATGCCAAACGTTTCGTGCCCAAGCAAAGAACGGATAACGCCAAATGAGCGCCCAAGATCAGATCAAAGAGATCGTCACCACCAACGACGTCGTGTTGTTTATGAAAGGCACGAAAACCATGCCGCAATGCGGGTTTTCGTCCCGCGTGGCTGGCGTTTTGAACTTCATGGGTGTGGAGTATTCCGACATCAACGTGCTTGCCGATGATGAGATCCGCCAAGGTATCAAGGACTATTCCGACTGGCCGACAATCCCACAGCTCTATGTGAAGGGCGAATTCGTCGGCGGTTGCGACATCATCACAGAGATGACCCTGTCTGGCGAGTTGGACACGATGCTGGAAGAAAACGGCGTGGCGTTTGATAAGGAAGCAGCGGACAAAATTCGCGAGGCGAATGCGTAGACGTCTGCCAACGACCGTTGAGTCGAGCCACCACCTGCCCGTGGGATGGTGTCGCTAAGCTCGTTCGGTTGCGCTTTATAGTCGCCAAGCACATTCCACAGAATTTCAATGCCGCTGAGCTCCCAAAACACCAGCCCGCCGGGACGGGTAGGTGTTGGCACGGCGGCTTCGCCTTGACTCCGTGCCGGTTAATTGTTGCTCCACATGCTCTAGAGGCGAAATCCGACCGCGTTGCTACGAAAACCCAATAGCTAAGCCTCGTTGGGCTCTCACATGTCCAAGGAATTCGGACCAATTCATTTCAAAATCGTCGATTTCGCAGAACATGTCCTTGATCGTGACCAGACCTTTGTCGCAATCAAAATCAAGGACAATCTCGTGGCCACACAATCGAGTCAGCTTCTCATTTGAATAAGCTTTAATCGCATATTCCAGCCTAATCGCAGCAGATTCCTCGCAGAACTCCGCGAAAATCATTTCTTCAGCCTGTTTGGGAATTTGCATCAATTCATAACGGAGGCCAAAAAAGCGCCTACCTCGCCTTCCGCTCAACCTCTTCCGCCAGCGCCTCAGCCCGTGCTGCGAGCTCTGACAACGTCTCCGTCACCGAGGGCGGCACCACAGGAATCTCGCGCGTCTCCTGCGGCTGGCTCTCAAGCGTATCAATCCGCGCTTGCAATTGCGCCTCTCGATCCGCAGCCTCTTTGACCTTGTCCTCTAAGCCAGCGGTCTTATCCGCCAGCATCAGACCCGCCATCAGCAGCATCCGCGCCTCTGGCATCCGGCCGATCTGGCTCGATAGATGCGTCGCTTCTTCATCCAACATCCCTGCGGCGGTCTGCAAGAAATGCTCTTCCCCGTCCTGACAGGCAACTTCAAAAGTCCGGCCACCGATTTTGATCTCTACCTGCGCCATCTCAGTCGCTCCCCACCAGTGACTTCAGCTCTGCCAAAATAGCATCCACCTCCGTCGCATCCGCACTGCGCTGCGTCTTTAACGCGTCCACCTCGGCCATCAACGCGCGGTTCAACAACTCTGGTTGAGACATCCCATCCGCCGCCGCAGCCCGCAACTTGGCATTCATATCGCGCAGATCCGCGTTTGATGTCCGTAGCTTTTGCAGCTCCGCATCCAAGTCGCTCATCTGCTTGCGATAAGACGTCACCCGCGCTTCAAGTTCTGCGATCTTATTGTCCTGACGCTCTTTCAGCGCCTTCACACGCTCCTCAAGCTGCGCATTTGCCGTCCGCTCTTCAGACAGCTGCGCTTCCAAAGCTGAGGACGCATCCCCCACCGCACCGGCTCCCAAACCATCGACACCGGCCCTGATCCGATCCAAAGCTGCTGTCAGTCTGCTTTCCAATGCGTTTATTTCGCTCATTCGCCTGTCCTTATCTACGCAAACCTCACCCTTTGTGAGTTTGCATCGCCGCTCGCCTATCACTGGCAAAGCCGAATCGCGCCCCTTGGTCAAAGCCTAAGCGATCCTTAACGCCCTCGCAAATTGATCGAACCGTTTGATATGAATGGCTTAGCTTGCGGCCTTGAACTGCGGCGCTGGCCTGATAAGACGCTTTCAACCAGATAAACCAAGCAGAACGGACGAGGACCTTGGATATAGCAGCCCTGCGCACCGCGCACCCCGATCACTGGATGAAAGCCGCCGCCATTCGGACCCTGACACTGGACGCCGTGGCCGCCGCAAACTCAGGTCACTCCGGTATGCCGATGGGCATGGCCGACGTTGCCACCGTTCTTTATGAAAAGCACCTGCGCTTTGATCCAAAGGATGCAAACTGGCCCGACCGCGACCGTTTCATCCTTTCCGCCGGTCACGGCTCAATGCTGCTTTATTCCCTGCTCTACCTTACCGGGTACGAAGGCATGGACCTGCAACAGCTCAAAGATTTCCGCCAGTGGGGCGCGAAAACAGCGGGCCACCCAGAATATGGCCACGCCGCTGGCATCGAAACCACCACTGGCCCGCTCGGCCAAGGGATTGCCAATTCCGTCGGTTTTGCGATTGCCGAAGAAATCCAGCGTGCGCGCTACGGCAAAAACATCGTTAATCACCGCACGTATGTCATCGCAGGTGACGGCTGTTTGATGGAGGGCGTCAGCCAAGAAGCCATCGGCCTTGCGGGCAAGCATGAACTCGGCAACCTGATCGTTTTCTGGGACAACAACAACATCACCATCGACGGCACCGTCGACATCGCGGACAAGACCGACCAAGTGATGCGGTTCGAAGCCTCCGGCTGGCATGTCATCTCGATCGACGGCCACGATCCAGAGGCGATCGACAAAGCCATCATCGCGGCACAAAAAGACCCACGCCCGTCGATGGTCGCCTGCAAAACCCACATCGCTTTAGGTCACGCAGCCCAAGACACGTCCAAAGGCCACGGCGCATTGACCGACCCAGACCAGTTGAAAGCCGCCAAAGAGGCGTATGGCTGGACAGGTGGCCCGTTTGAAATCCCTGCTGATGTGAAAGCAGGCTGGGAAGCCATGGGCGAACGCGGCGCAGCGGCCCGCGCCGAATGGCAAGATCGGTTCCTCAAACTGTCCGGCACCAAACAAGCCGAATTCAACCGCGCCTATGCGTTGGAAGCTCCCAAGAAGCTCGCCTCTGCCATCCGTGCCTTCAAAAAGCAGATGGCGGAAGAGGCGCCAAAGCTCGCCACCCGTGCGGCTTCCGAAAAAGTGCTTGGCGTTGTGAACCCGATCATGAAAGAAACCATCGGTGGCTCTGCCGACCTCACAGGATCGAACAACACCAAAACCGCTGATCTCGGCGTCTTTGAGCCTGAAAACCGCGGCGGGCGCTATATCTATTACGGCATCCGCGAACACGGCATGGCGGCAGCAATGAACGGCATGGTCCTACACGGCGGCGCACGGCCATATGGCGGCACATTCATGTGCTTCACCGACTATGCGCGCGGTTCCATGCGGCTGTCTGCCTTGATGCAAGTGCCCACCACCTACGTGATGACACATGATTCCATCGGTCTTGGCGAAGACGGTCCAACCCACCAGCCGGTCGAACACCTCGCCCTGCTGCGCGCCACACCAAACACCCATGTGTTCCGCCCTGCCGACATCGTAGAAACGGCAGAGGCTTGGGAATGTGCGCTGACGGCAAAAACAACGCCACACGTCCTCGCCCTCTCCCGTCAGGGTCTTCCTTGTGTGCGTAAGGAGCACAAGGCCAAGAACCTCTCCGCTCAAGGCGGCTACGTCCTCGCCGATGCCGAGGGTAAACGTCAGGTCATCCTAATGGCCTCCGGCTCCGAAGTGTCTGTCGCAATGGAGGCCCGTGACATCCTGCAAGCCGAAGGCATCGGCACACGGGTTGTCTCCATGCCTTGTATGGAGGTGTTTGCCGAGCAAGACGAAAGCTACCGCAAGCGCGTGCTGCCAGGTGGTCCCGCACGCGTCGCGATTGAAGCGGGCGTGCGCCAAGGCTGGGATCAATGGCTGTTGGGCGAACGTGGGAGAGAGCAGAAGGCGGCATTTGTCGGCATGGACAGCTTCGGCGCATCCGCGCCAGCTGGTACGCTCTTTGAAAAGTTCGGCATCACGGCGAAAGACACATCCGAAGCGGCAAAGGCACTGCTGAAGTAAGATCCTGCAAACGACTAAAGAAAGAGCGCTCACTGAGCGCTCTTTTCATTTTTGGGGTTTGAATTTTTCGACAACTGTAGTTCTGCGAAGTTGCTATCGAACGGCCCTAAGTGTTGGCGCAAACGGTTATCGCTAACATGAAAAAATCGCTCATGTTAACGGTAACATACTGATACATAAAGGATTTCTTGTTGGTCGATTAACCCACCCTTGATATAGCCAACCCAAGAAAAGACGACTCGGAAGGCATGTCATGACGGTAACATTGGGCATCAACGGCTTCGGCCGGATCGGGCGCTGCACGCTAGCTCATATCACCGAAGCGGCACGCAATGACGTGCAAGTCGTCAAAATCAACGCCACCGGACCCATCGAAACCAACGCGCACCTACTGAAATACGACAGCGTGCACGGACGTTTCGGGAATGAGGTGCGGGTCGATGGCAATACGCTCGACCTTGGCCGCGGCCCGATTGAGGTGATGTCGACTTACGATCCTACCGAGTTGAACTGGGATGGCATCGATGTCGTTCTGGAATGCACGGGCAAATTCAACGATGGCCAGAAATCCAGCGTTCACTTTGATCAAGGCGCAAAAAAGGTTCTGATCTCCGCCCCCGCCACCAACGTGGACCGCACGGTCGTTTACGGCGTCAACCACCGCGACATGTTGGCGAACGAAAAGATGATCTCCAACGGCTCATGCACCACCAATTGCCTTGCCCCACTCGCCAAAGTTTTAAACGACGCGATTGGCATCGAACGCGGGATCATGACGACCATCCACAGCTACACTGGCGACCAACCAACGCTCGACCGTCGGCACAACGATCTATACCGCGCACGCGCTGCCGCCATGGCGATGATCCCGACTTCAACAGGGGCTGCGAGAGCCTTGGGCGAAGTACTGCCCGAACTCAGCGGCAAGCTCGACGGAACCGCAATGCGCGTCCCAACGCCGAACGTCAGCGCAGTTGATCTGACCTTTGAAGCCGGAAAAGACGTCACCGTGAACGACGTGAACGAAATCGTCGCCGAAGCCGCTGCCGGTTACATGGGTATGGTCCTTGGTTACGACGCAGAAGCCAAGGTTTCGATCGACTTCAACCATACAACCGAATCCAGCATCTTTGCTCCTGATCAAACCAAAGTGGTTGGCGGCCGTACCGTACGCGTTCTGGCGTGGTACGACAACGAGTGGGGCTTCTCTGCACGCATGGCCGACGTCGCCTCTGCGATGGGTCGCCTCAACTAACGGTTTTGGGCTGGGCATCACCGAAACTGCCCGCTACACCAACGGCATGACAAATACGCTTGCCCTCTGGTTTGGTGGCATCCTGCTTGCCGTTTTTGCAGTAGACTACTTCTTCTTTGATTGGGCACTCCTCATCGCCTTTATGCGCAAGTTCGTCGAATTTATCGATTTCGTCGCCTTCTGGCGGTAAAACCCTTCCGGTACGGCATTGACCTTTTCTCCAAAATCGCAATGTTAGCGCCAACATTAGCGCTAACTCCCGGCGCGGATTATTCGGAGGGCCAATTATGGCAGTCAAAGTTGCAATCAACGGCTTCGGCCGCATCGGCAGAAACGTACTTCGCGCGATCATCGAAAGCGGAAGAACAGACATCGAAGTCGTTGCAATCAACGATCTAGGACCTGTGGAAACCAACGCGCACTTGCTGCGGTTTGACTCTGTTCATGGTCGCTTCCCTGCTGAGGTCAAAACCACCGAAACTACCATCGACGTAGGTCGCGGCCCCATCGAAGTGACCGCTATCCGCAACCCTGCTGATTTGCCGTGGTCCCATGTTGACGTGGTGATGGAGTGCACAGGTATTTTCACCAGCAAGGAAGCCTGCCAACCGCACCTCGAAAATGGCTCCAGCCGCGTGTTGATCTCCGCTCCTGGTAAGAACGCCGACAAGACCATCGTTTACGGTGTCAATGATGGCACGCTGACAAGCGACGATATCGTCGTCTCCAACGCGTCTTGCACCACAAACTGCTTGTCCCCAGTCGCCAAAGTCCTGAACGACGCCGTCGGCATCACAAAGGGCTTCATGACAACGATCCACAGCTATACAGGTGACCAGCCGACGCTCGATACGATGCACAAAGACCTTTATCGTGCCCGTGCCGCAGCCTTGTCGATGATCCCGACATCTACCGGCGCCGCAAAGGCCGTTGGCTTGGTGCTTCCTGAACTCAACGGCAAACTCGATGGTGTGGCGATCCGCGTGCCAACGCCAAACGTCTCTGTTGTCGACCTCACCTTCGAAGCCTCTCGCGCAACAACAGTCGAAGAAATCAACGCAGCGATCATCGCTGCCGCAGATGGCCCGCTCAAAGGTGTCCTTGGCTATACAGACCTGCCGATGGTCAGCTCTGACTTCAACCATGACCCGCATTCGTCGATCTTCCACCTCGATCAAACCAAGGTTTTGGACGACAACATGGTCCGTATCCTCAGCTGGTACGACAACGAATGGGGTTTCTCCAACCGCATGGCAGACACGGCCGTTGCTATGGGCAAGCTGATCTGAGCCAAACTAAATTTTAACCAAAAGGCCGCCCATTTAGGCGGCCTTTTTTGTTTGAAATCAGAGTGTTGAAAATTTCAGCATTTGCAACCGGTGTCATGCACCCCGTGCAAAGAGGCTTTTCACTTCTGTCGCTTGTGCTGCACCGCAGCATCGCTAAATCTGCAAGCAAGACAACTGATAACGCCAACATCTAAAAGGAGCCCGCACATGTCAGTCCTGAAATCTGTATCCCAAGCCGTTCAAAAGCGCGTGGCTTACCTGCGCACAAAATCTGAACTTGAATCCATGTCGATCGACGTTGCACTTGATCTCGACATCTACCGTGGCGACGCCGCCAAAATCGCGTCTAAAGCGGTCTACGGTTAAGCGCTCACCCGCTCGACCAACGCCTCTCTCACAGCGGGCGTCACGAATTTGCTGACGTCCCCGCCAAGGCGCGCGATCTCTTTGACAAGCTTGGATGCGATGGCTTGGTTCTTCGCATCCGCCATCAGGAACACGGTCTCGATACTGTTATCAAGCGACCGGTTCATTCCAACCATCTGGAATTCATACTCAAAATCTGCAACCGCGCGTAAACCGCGCACAATAACGCTCGCGCCCACATCACGGGCACAATCGATCAACAGGTTTTCAAACGGATGCACGACGATCTCGCAGCCGGTTTCTGTCGCAACCGGCCCCACCTCGGCCTCGATCATCGCGACCCGTTCTTCGAGGGAAAACATCGGCCCCTTGTCTCGATTGATTGCAACGCCGATCACCAAGCGATCCACTAGTGAACAACCGCGCCGAATAATATCGATATGTCCATGATGAATGGGATCAAACGTCCCAGGATAGAGGCCAGTGCGCATCGCGGACCCTCAAGCTAGTTCCCTTTCGCGCACGCAACAATATTGCAGCACGAAATGCAAGGCATTTGCAGAACGCTACTTTGCGTCAGTGCCCCATAATCATGCCTTCTAAGGCATCCTTTTCCATAGATAATTCGGCCAACCGCGCTTTGACCACATCGCCGATGGAAATAAGTCCAATCATATTGTCCCCGTCCACTACGGGAAGATGCCGGAACCGGCCGTTTGTCATCATCTCCAACACCGCATCTGCTGTGTCTGCCGTGGTGCAGGTGACGATCTTCTTGGTCATCAGATCCGACACCGGATCATTCAAACACCCTGCCCCTCGCTTACCCAATTCGCGGACAATATCGCGCTCAGAGAGGATCCCTTCGAGCGTGTGTCCATCTGACGAGACAACAACCGTCCCGATCCGATTGTTCGATAATAAATTGGCGGCCTCCGACACCGGCGCATCTGGGCCAATGGACAGAACACCTTGGGTGGCTTTCGAGGAAAGAATTTGTTGAACGAGCATGTCAGCCCTCCCTATATTTTGTGGCTGTACAACTCAGGGTGACGCGGGCGTCCCACATCTGTCAAGGTTACAAACCCTCCAATCGCGCAACCTCCGCCTGCAAACCTGAAGTCAAAGCCTCAGCAAAGGCTTGCAACCTTTCTGACTGACGGTCGGACGTATGGCGCACAAGATAGTAAGATCGCCGAAGCGAAATCTGGTCGTCCAACACGCGTCGCAAATCAGGGAAAGCTGGCAAAGCAAAGTCATGGACAAAGCCTATACCATTGGATTGCTTCAACAACTGCATCTGAACCGAGACGGAATTGGACGTCAACCGCACCTCAGGCGCATGGAGTGCATCAAGATAATCCAGTTCCTTATCGAATATCATATCCTGAATATATCCTACCACCGGCACACCTCTAACCTCTTCCAATGACTGCGGCTCCGGTTGATCGGACCGCATGGCTAGGTGCAATTGATAGTCGGTGATTTTCCGCACAGTGTAGCGCCCCGTCTCCGGCGGGCTCACGGTGATCGCCATGTCTGCTTCCCGCTGAGACAGGTTCACAATGCGCGGCAAGGACAGGATTTGAATTTCCAATTCGGGGTTATCCGCCTGAATCGCGGCACAGACCTGCGGCAGCAGAAAGCTGGCACAACCGTCCGGCGCGCCGATCCGAATTTGCCCGGACAAGCCAACACTATTGTCGGTTGAGACATCCGCCGCCCTTAGGAACGCGGCCTCCGCATCGGCAGCCTCCTTCATCAAGCGCTTACCAAAATCCGTTAGCCTGTAGCCTTGGGGGGATTTCACAAACAGCACCTGCCCCAATTCCGCCTCTAGCCGGGCAATGCGGCGGCTCAGGGTTGCTGGATCCATCCGCAACCGTGGAGCTGCCGACGACAGGCTTTCCTCCCGCGCGACACCTAAAAAGACACGCATGTCATCCCAATTGAACATCCTAAACCCTACATTTTTGCAAAATGAATTTGCCATATTGAGGCTTTTACCAGCAAAAACGCAAGACTAAGATGCTACCAAGGTTTTAGGAGGACTCCGATGCAAGAACTCACCCACTACATCAACGGCGAACACGTCAAAGGCACGTCCGGCCGTTTTGCAGATGTATTTAACCCTGCAACTGGCGAAGTGCAGGCAAAAGTCCCGCTTGCCAGCACCCAAGAAATGGAACTGGCCGTTGCGGTTGCCGCTTCCGCGCAACCCGCTTGGGCCGCCGTGAATCCACAACGCCGCGCCCGCGTGATGATGAAATTCGTCGCTCTTCTACAGCGCGACATGGACAAACTCGCCGAGGCACTCAGCCGCGAACACGGCAAGACCCTGCCTGATGCGGCAGGCGACGTGCAACGCGGGCTAGAGGTTGTCGAATACTGCATCGGTGCGCCTCATATGTTGAAAGGCGAATTTACCGACAGCGCAGGCCCCGGTATCGACATGTATTCGATGAAACAGCCGCTGGGTGTGACCGCTGGCATCACCCCGTTTAACTTCCCTGCTATGATCCCGATGTGGATGTTCGCACCTGCCATCGTCTGCGGCAACAGCTTCATCCTCAAGCCGTCGGAGCGTGACCCTTCCGTGCCGCTGATGCTGGCCGAGCTGATGGAAGAAGCAGGCCTGCCCAAAGGCGTGCTGCAAGTCGTGAACGGCGATAAGGAAGCGGTGGACGCGATCCTCAACAACGACACGATCCAGTCTGTCGGCTTCGTTGGGTCCACCCCAATCGCCGAATACATCTATGGCACTGGCTGCGCCCAAGGAAAGCGCGTGCAGTGCTTTGGCGGTGCCAAAAACCACATGATCATCATGCCCGACGCTGACATGGACCAAGCCGCTGACGCGCTGGTTGGCGCAGGATACGGCGCGGCGGGCGAACGCTGCATGGCGATCTCTGTGGCTGTTCCAGTGGGTGACGAAACTGCCGACCGCTTGATCGAAAAACTGGTTCCACGTGTCGAAGCGCTCAAAGTCGGCCCTTACACAGCTGGCAATGATGTCGACTATGGCCCCGTCGTGACGGGTGCCGCAAAAGCCAACATCGAACGTTTGGTGCAAACCGGCATCGACCAAGGTGCAAAACTCGTCGTCGACGGCCGCGACTTCAGCTTGCAAGGCTACGAAGACGGGTTCTTTGTCGGCGCGCACCTCTTCGACAACGTGACCAAGGATATGGACATCTACAAAACCGAAATCTTCGGCCCTGTTCTCTCCACCGTTCGCGCTCAAAGTTACGAAGAAGCCATCGGCCTCGCCATGGACCACGAATATGGCAACGGCACCGCGATCTTCACCCGAGACGGCGACACCGCACGCGACTTTGCCAACCGCATCAACATCGGCATGGTCGGAGTGAACGTTCCGATCCCTGTGCCGCTGGCCTATCATACGTTCGGTGGTTGGAAGAAATCCGTCTTTGGCGATCTAAACCAGCACGGACCGGACGCGTTTAAGTTCTACACACGAACAAAAACCGTCACCTCTCGCTGGCCATCGGGCATCAAGGAAGGCGGAGAATTCTCCATTCCAGTGATGGAATAAACAAAAAGGCCGCGGAGTTCACAGTCCGCGGCCTTTTCTTAAGTTCATCGAAAGATGTTAAACGCTCTTCTTCTTGCGCATCACGCCCAGTCCACCAAGACCTGCGAGAAGCAGAAGCGAGGATGCTGGCAGTGGAACTGCTGGGGGTTCGCCGGTTCGCAAAGTCGCGTCCACTGTAAGGCTCAAGATTTTGAAATCTGCGCCTCGCGTTGCGCCAATTCCAAAAACCGAACCTCTACGAGGCGTGTTTAGGGTGTAGACGTTGTTGACAGGATCAACGTCGTCAAAGAAGAAACCGATAGTAGGTTCGTATACTCGGAAGTCGAATTGATCTTGCCCATCAGTTGCAAACGAAAATCTGATCTCCTCTAGAAAGACACTTTCGCCAAAGTCGAACAACGCCATCTCATCATAACCAACACCGTCTACGACATGACGTTCGCTACACCCATATGATAGGCCGTCGTTTGGATCGTAGATGTTGCCGACTCGGCTACCTGAACAAATCCCTAGTCCTCCACCGAAGCTTGCAATCCATGCTGCCGATCTTGAATTACTCCAGTGTCTCGATAGTAGTCCGTCGCGGTAACGGTCACATCCGGACCTTGGCCCGTTGTCGACGAGAACGTCAACTGATCAGACCAGACACTACTATAGCCCGAAAAATCATAGGTTAATGAAACAGCATGTGCAGCACCCGCTGTCAAAGCCAGCGCCAAACCAGCGCCCAAAATTATTTTCATTTTCTTTACTCCAAACAAAACCGACAAATGGTCGGCCACTCATTGCGCAAACATTACGCCACGGAAACTTCATATGATCGGCAAGATTTTGCCACAATTCTTTTCTGGTCAAAATAGGATACAAACTGTTTCCAAATCAGAAACGAAACGGCGGGACATGGTTGTTTGATTATCGACATACGAAACAACGAGATTTCGCAAGAAAACTATAGGAATAGGCAAATTTTGACTTCCATTTCCCAGCTATCCTGCATTTAATGAACACATGTTCATTTCTTGGGAGGGCCGCAAACCATGGACTTTTCGCTAACCGAAGAACAGTCAGCCATCTTCGATATGGCCTTCTCCTTCGGACAAGAGAACATCGCACCCTTCGCTCAAGACTGGGACAAGGCGGGTGAGATACCTAAAGACCTGTGGCCCAGACTGGCTGAACTCGGGTTTGGCGGCCTCTATGTCTCCGAAGACAGCGGTGGATCGGGTCTGACCCGCCTCGACGCGACGCTTGTGTTTGAAGCCCTGTCACACTCCTGCGCCTCGGTCGCGGCGTTTCTGTCGATCCACAACATGTGCGCGCGAATGATTGACGCCTACGGGTCTGACGAGATGAAATCGCGCATCCTGCCCAAGGCGCTAACCATGGAAACCTTCCTTTCCTACTGCCTCACCGAACCGGGCAGCGGATCGGATGCGGCAGCCCTGAAAACCAAAGCAGAGCGCACAAACGCTGGATACACCCTCAACGGCACCAAGGCATTCATCTCCGGCGGCGGCTATTCCGACGCCTACATCGTTATGGCCCGCACGGGGGACACAGGCCCCAAAGGCATCAGCGCCCTATTGGTCGAGGACGGAGCTGAAGGCCTCAGCTTTGGCGGGCTTGAGGTTAAAATGGGTTGGCGGTCGCAACCAACTCGTCAAGTACAACTCGATGGGTGCTCGGTCCCTGCGACGAACCTGTTGGGCGAAGAAGGCAAAGGGTTCACCTACGCGATGCAAGGTCTCGACGGGGGGCGTTTGAACATCGCAGCTTGTTCCCTAGGTGCTGCCCAAGCGGCGCTGGATCACACCGTGGCCTATATGGCGGAGCGTAAAGCCTTCGGGAAATCCATTAATCAATTCCAAGCGTTACAGTTCCGGCTCGCCGACATGGAGATTGCCCTACAATCCGCCCGCACCTTCTTGCGGCAGGCAGCGTGGAAGTTGGACACAGGCGCACCCGACGCCACAAAATTCTGCGCTATGGCGAAGAAACTGGTCACGGAAACCGGCAGCGAGGTGGCCGATCAATGCCTGCAACTCCACGGCGGCTATGGCTATCTTGCCGACTACGGGATCGAGAAAATCGTGAGGGACTTGCGCGTGCATCAAATCCTTGAAGGCACAAATGAGATCATGCGCATGATCGTCTCTCGAGATATGATCAAACCATGAGCGACATCTCCATCCGTATCGAAGGCCGCGCAGGCCGGATTACCCTGCAGCGGCCAGAGGCGCTAAACGCCCTGACCTATCAAATGTGCCTAGATATCGAAGCCGCGCTCGACGATTGGCGCGAAGCCGATATCGACTTGCTGATCATCGACGGCGTGGGCGACCGCGCGTTTTGCGCCGGTGGCGACATCGCCGATATGTACAAAAGCGGCCAGCACGGCGATCTGGACTATGGCCGCACCTTCTGGTGCGACGAATATCGCATGAACGCCAAGATGTTTGAGTTTCCCAAGCCTGTCGTGACCTTCCTGCAAGGCTTCACCATGGGCGGCGGTGTTGGCGTCGGCTGTCACGGGTCGCACCGGATCGTCTGCGACAACAGCCAAATCGCCATGCCAGAAGCAACCATCGGTCTTTTGCCGGATGTCGGCGGCACACTCCTTTTGGCCCGCGCACCGGGGCGTTTGGGCGAATTCTTAGGCGTCACCGGTCACCGGATGGGCGCAGGCGACGCGATCTATGCGGAGTTTGCGGATTATTTCTTACCCTTCGAAGACTGGGACGCGCTCAAAGCCGAGTTGATCGCGACGGGCGATGTGTCCCGCGTCGATGCCGCTGCTAAACCCGCCCCCGATAGCCCACTCAAAGCCGCTCAAGCCGACATCGATGCCGTCTTCGGCGGCGAAACCTTGGGCGACATTATGCGGGCCATGCCGGAGGCCCCTGAAGGCCATTTGGCCCAAGCAATGAAGGCGATTGGCCACAACGCACCGCTCGCCATGGCCGTCGCCGTTGAAGCGATCCACCGTGTACGCGCGCGGCAAGACATCCGCTTTGCGCTGGATCAGGAGTTTCGCTACACCTATCGCTCTGTCGAGCAGGGTGACTTTATCGAAGGCATCCGTGCCGCGATCATCGACCGCGACCGCAACCCAAAATGGGTGCATGACAGTTGGGAGGCTGTTACCGGCGCGGATGTATTAAAAATGACAATGCCGCTGGGCAAAGACGCATTGCAGTGGGAGGACTGACATGAAGATCGGATTTATTGGGCTGGGCAACATGGGCGCACCGATGGCTGCGAATTTGCAGGCAGCGGGTCATGAGGTCGTGGGGTTCGACACTGTGGCGAGCCCCGATGGGTTGGACATGGCCGCAACCTCCGCCGCTGCGGCGGAAGGCGCTGACGTCGTTATCACAATGCTGCCCAATGGCGATATCTTGCGCGCCGTGGCCTCCGAGATTCACCCCGCGATGAAAGCCGGAGCCGTGCATCTCGATTGCTCCACCGTCGACGTGCAAAGTGCGAGGGACGTCGCACAAGCCGCTCAAAACGCTGACCTTTCTGCCGTTGATGCCCCTGTCTCTGGCGGCATCGGAGGCGCACAGGCCGGCACGCTGACGTTCATGGCTGGCGGCCCGACAGACGCCTTTGAAACCGTCCGGCCCTTGTTCGACATCATGGGGCAAAAGGCCGTGCATTGTGGCGATGCGGGCAATGGTCAGGCGGCAAAGATTTGCAACAACATGATCCTCGGCATCACCATGATCGGCACCTGTGAGGCGTTCAATCTGGCCGACAAACTCGGCCTTGATCGGCAGGCGATGTTCGATGTGGTCAGCACCTCATCCGGCTATAGCTGGACGATGAACACTTATTGCCCTGCCCCCGGCGTAGGCCCGCAATCTCCAGCGGACAACGGATACAAACCCGGTTTCGCAGCAGAGTTGATGTTGAAAGATCTCAACCTCAGCCAGATGGCGGCAGAGGCCGTGGATGCCGACACGCCCATGGGCCAAGCGGCGACCGATCTTTATGCGCAATTTGTCGAGGATGAAGACGGAATGGGGCAGGATTTTTCCGCCATGCTGCCGCGGTTCGAAAAGCGCGGGCGTGGGTAAAAAACCGTTATTTTGCGTGTACACCGTGCGTACACACGGCGTGCATAAGCTGTACATACAGGGTGACATATCAAATAGACCCCGGATCGCCCCGCGATCCGGTTCGCGCCCAGCCCCGCCCTCCAGGGCGGGCGCGAAATTGCTCCCTTTCGATACGCACCTACGACAATTCGGATAGCAAACGACCGCCAATTAAACACCCGCCTTCGGTGCTGGGCTCGACCCTTCTGTTGCGCCCTATCCCAACGCTTTGCCAAGCCTCGGCAACCGCGCCTTCTTCATCAGCTTGCGCATGGTCAAATCGTCGCCCGACATTACACGCGCTTGAACTAGAACCTGATCACAAACACCCTGCACGACCGGCTCGTGAACTGCAAAGAACCCGATGAGAAAGTTATCGGGATCAACTCGCGACACCCCTTCCTCAGCCAAAACGTTCCGTGGAAAATCCTTCGCATTGACCGTCATGATCGCATCGCACGACCCCGCAACAGCAGAGGCCAGCACATGCACATCATTCGGGTCCGGCAACCACAGCCGTTGCTCCAGCCCCTCATGTACCGGCACAATCGCATCCGGAAACTGCGCGCCCAGCACAGCGATCTCACCACGCGCAAAGACTTCCGCTTCTGGCCCCAGCTTAACCGTCGCCCGCGCCCATTCTTCCAAAATACGCTCAGACCACCGCACCTCAAACAAGCCTGCCTTGGCGCAACCAAGCACGACCTCTCGCATCACGGTCGGGTACAAAACGCAGGCGTCGAGCAACACCCTCATAGGCGGAAGAACAAGGCCTTCAGATAGCCGCTTTCGGCCAGATGCGGCATCAGCGGGTGATCGGGCCCCGCAAAGCCCGTGTGCACGATCTGGCCACGGCGCCGCGCCCGCCCGATCCCCCGGGCAGAGGCGTTGCGGAACTTTGTCAGATCGGCTGCATGACTGCACGAACACAGGCCCAAATAGCCGCCAGGTTTCACCAAAGGAGCCGCCAATCGCGCCACCCGTTCATACGCCCGCAACCCTGCCTCCAAAGCCTTTTTTGAGGGTGCAAAGGCGGGCGGATCACAGATCACCACGTCGAACAGCTCTTTGTCTTTCGCAAGGTCTTCCAAGACCGAAAAGGCATCCCCCTTTCGTGTGGCAAAGCGGTCAGCGACGCCCATCTGCCCTGCCCCTTGTTCCGCCAAGGCCAATGCGTCGGCTGATCCATCAACAGCCAAAGCTGACGTCGCACCGCCCGCCAGCGTCGCCAAGCCAAACCCGCCGACATGGCTGAACACATCCAACACCCGCGCGCCTTTCGACAGCCGCGCCGCAAAAGCATGGTTCGGACGTTGGTCATAGAACAGTCCGGTCTTCTGACCGCCCAGCACATCGGCCATATAGACAGCACCATTCATCGGCACGGCGATAGGCCCCGCAGGTGCCGCCCCCCTCGCCACCTCCGTCCGGTCGTCCAACCCTTCCAAAGCACGGGTACGTCCCGTGCCGTTGACGATCACTGTTGAGACACCCGTGACACGCATCAGCGCATGCAACAGTGCCTCAATCAACCTGTCCGCCCAAGCCGTGTTGGGTTGCACCACGGCAACATCCCCGAACCTGTCAATGATCACCCCCGGCAGCCCATCCGCCTCTGCGTGAACCAGCCGATAAAACGGCGCGTCAAAGAGCGTTTCGCGATGGGCCAAGGCGGCTTTCAGCTTCCCGTCAAACCAAGCCCCATCAATTACCGCGTCAGGCGAACGATCCAGCATCCGACAGGTGATCTTGGAATTGGCGTTAAACGCGACAACGCCAAGCGGCTTGCGCTCCGCATCCTGCAACACCGCCAATGATCCGGCCGGCAGCTTTTTGGTCCGGCGATCCAGAACCAATTCATTGGCATAAACCCAAGGAAACCCATGGCGAATGGCAAGCGCATTGCCCTTCGGCAGCATACGTACGACGGGAAGAGAGGTATCAGTCATGCGCCTCTCCTAGCGGCAAACCGCCACAGGGGGAAGCCGTTAAGTCAGTTATTGTTAGCGCTAACTTTTTATGTTAGGCCGGCGCCGAACATAGCCAACAGAGTCGCCATGACCCTTCACACCGTTATCTCCGACGTCACTGATCGCATCCGAAAGCGCAGCGAAACCAGCCGCCGCATTTACCTTGATCGCATGGCTGCTGCCGCCGCAGAAGGCCCGCGTCGCGCGCATCTGACCTGTGGGAACCAAGCACATGCCTATGCCGCAATGGGCGATGATAGGGCGAAACTCGCCGCCGGTCAGGTGCCAAACATCGGGATCATCACCGCCTACAACGATATGCTCTCGGCGCATCAGCCGTTCGAAACCTATCCAGAGGTGATCCGCAAAGCCGCCCGCGCCGCCGGAGGCACGGCGCAAGTTGCAGGCGGTGTGCCTGCGATGTGCGACGGCGTCACGCAAGGCCAAACCGGGATGGAACTTTCGCTTTTTTCCCGTGATGTCATTGCCTTATCAGCCGGAGTTGGCCTATCTCACAACGTCTTTGACAGCGCGCTTTACCTCGGCGTTTGCGACAAGATCGTGCCCGGCTTGATCATGGCCGCCGTAACGTTCGGCTACATACCGTCGATCTTTATCCCTGCGGGCCCCATGGTTAGCGGCTTACCCAACGACGAAAAAGCCCGTGTCCGGCAAGAGTTCGCAACAGGCGAATGCGGGCGCGAAGAACTGATGGCCGCCGAAATGGCCTCCTACCACGGACCCGGCACCTGTACGTTCTACGGCACGGCCAACACCAATCAAATGCTGATGGAGTTCATGGGGATGCATCTGCCGGGTGCATCTTTCGTGAACCCTAACACGCCACTGCGCGAGGCTTTGACCATCGCAGGGACCGAACGCGCGTTGCAGATCACCGCGCAAGGCAATGAATTTACACCCGTTTCCGAAGTTCTGGACGAACGCGCTTTCGTGAACGGGATGGTCGGATTGATGGCCACCGGCGGATCGACCAACCTGATCCTGCATCTGCCCGCCATGGCGCGAGCTGCGGGTATCCTCCTCGATCTGGAAGACTTTGATGCGCTCTCCCAAACCACTCCACTTTTGGCGAAGGTCTATCCAAACGGCTTGGCCGACGTGAACCATTTCCACGCCGCTGGCGGGCTTGGGTATATGATTTCTGAGCTTTTGAACGCTGGCCTTTTGCATGACGACGTCAAGACGGTCGCGGGCGATGGTCTTGGGCTGTATACGCAAGAGCCAAAGCTGATCGAGGGTGAAATCAAATACTTCGATGGTACCAAAGAAACGTTGAATAACAAAATCCTGCGACCCGTTTCTGAACCATTTTCGGCCACAGGCGGGTTGACGCAACTCTCCGGGAACATCGGCCGCGGCGTGATCAAAATCTCTGCCGTCGCACCCGAGCGTCACGTCATCGAAGCCCCCGCCCGGGTGTTCCACACGCAGGAAGCCGTGAAAGAGGCGTTCAAGGCGGGCGAATTGACGCAAGACACTGTGATCGTTGTCCGCTTCCAAGGGCCAAAGTCCAACGGAATGCCAGAACTTCACGGCCTGACCCCAACCCTCGCGGTGATGCAAGATCGCGGGCTCAAGGTGGCCTTGGTCACAGATGGGCGCATGTCTGGCGCCTCTGGCAAGGTGCCAAGCGCCATCCACGTCAGCCCAGAGGCCGCTGATGGCGGCGCGATTGGCAAAATTCAGGACGGCGACTTGATCCGGTTGGACGCGACAAATGGCGCGCTAGAGGTGCTTGGCGTCGATCTCGACAGCCGTTCAGTGGCTGAAGCGGATCTCACCGGTAACGGCAATGGTGTCGGTCGCGAATTATTTGAAATGTTCCGCCAGACGGTTGGCCCTGCGGCCACCGGCGCTGGCGTGGTGGTCTAGGGAGAGACGGATATGACACCGCAACAAGCCTCAATCGAAGCGGCAAAAGTCTGCAATCTAGCACCAGTGGTGCCGGTTCTGGTCTTAAAAGACGCCAGTAAAGCCAAAGGCTTAGCGACCGCTCTTGTAGCTGGTGGCTTGCCTGCTCTGGAGGTGACTTTACGCACGGATGCCGCCCTAGACGCAATCCGCGAGATGGCTAGCGTTGAAGGCGGTGTTGTGGGCGCAGGCACCCTTTTGACCCCGCGCGACGTGGAAAAAGCCAAAGAAGCCGGCGCGCAGTTTGGCGTCTCGCCAGGGGCGACAGATATTCTTCTCGAAGCCTGCGAGGCCAATGAACTGCCCTTGCTGCCCGGTGCTGCAACATCAAGCGAGGCGATGCGCCTGCTGGAACGCGGCTACAACGTGCAAAAATTCTTTCCGGCAGAGGCCAACGGCGGTGCCAAAACATTGAAAGCCATCGGAGCGCCGATCCCGCAAGTGTCGTTCTGCCCGACAGGGGGTATCAGCCTCAAAAATGCAAATGAATACTTGTCCTTATCCAACACTCTTTGCGTGGGTGGCAGCTGGGTTGCGCCCCAAGATATGATCGCAAACGAAGATTGGGCGGGCATCGAAGCCCTCGCAGCAGAGGCCGCAGCCTTACCTCGCTAAACGGCCAGCCCGACCGCCACGCCTGCGCGCAGGCTCTGTCTTGCGCAAAGCGGCTACGAGGGTTTGCGTCATCGGATGATCCTCAGGCTGATCCGCATATTGCGTCAGCAGTTTTTGCACGCGTTCCTCGGTATCCTCACCCAATGGCACGCCCAAGGCCCAATCCAGAAAAATACTACGGCATTCACCCGCAGTAATGCCATCGATGCGATAGGCCTCTCTGAATAGGCCTTTGGGATCTAACAAGTCGCCTTTCATCAGGCCTCCAACCCTTTTGAGATGATGCTATCCGATCGAACACTTAGGTCTTCGATCGCGTTTCTCAATGCGTCCATCGTCTCAAACCCTGTTTCTCGCAGCACCAAACGCCGCCCGCCTTCGCCAATCAGCTCCGGATCGAGCACGCCACCGGCCAGTAAGCGACCCGCTGACTGCACTTTCCACATCAAATCAACGGCCTGCGCTAATGTCTGCCCCTCAGCGGCAGAGATTTGGCCATCCGCGACACCAACGTCGATTTGCGCAGCCGTTGCGCCCTCAGCGCTGCCACTGCGCAGGGCAAGCATCTGCGCAAAAAGCTCGATGTCCTGAAGCCGCCCCCCGCCGGTTTTCATGTCCCACGGGTTGCCCGTGGCCTTGGCCCCCTCCAATCGGGTGCGCATATCGGCAACATCTTGGGCAATCGTTTCCCCCTTTGCTTTCGCGGCCAAGACATCAGTGCGGGCCGCCTCTATCGCCTCGGCCAACCCTACATCCCCAGCAACAGGCCTCGCCCGCGTCAGCGCCAAATGCTCCCACGTCCACGCGTCGCTCATTTGGTAGCTGCGGAAGGCGTCAAAGGACGTCGCCACCGGCCCCTGACGGCCCGACGGGCGCAGGCGCATGTCGACCTCGTAAAGGTCTCCATCCGCCATGGGAGCGGTCAATGCCGTGATAAACGCTTGCGTAAACCGCGCGTAATACTGCCTTGTTCCTAAGGGTCTTTTCCCATCTGACATATCATCGCTGTCAGCGTTGTAGATCATAATAAGGTCAAGATCGGATAAGGCATTCAATTGCCGCGCGCCGAGCGAGCCCATGCCCAGAACAACGGCCGCGCTTTTGGTCAAACGCCCGTGCTTGCGCTCAAACTCCGCCTGAACGCATGGAAAGAGGCTCGCAACCACCGCTTCGGCAAGGTCGGCGTATTGCACGCCGCTGGTTTTCGCATCAATCAAGCCGCGTAAGTGATGCACACCGATCCGGAAATGCCATTCCTTCATCCAGCGACGGGTGAGCGACAATTGCGTTTCATAGTCGTCTGTGCGCGCCAAAGCGGCAGACAATTCGGCTCGCAGCCCCTCCACCTCCGGCCAATCGGTGAAAAAGGCCCCGCCCAAGACAGCGTCCAACACGGATGAGTTCCTCGACAGGTATCGCGCCAAGGCCGGAGAGGTCGAGGCCACTTCGATCAACAAATCGGTCAAATGCGGGTTGGCCTCGAACAGCGAAAACAGCTGAACCCCCGCCGGAAGCCCCGCCAAAAACGCATCAAACTGCGCCAGTGCCTCATCTGGTTTGGCGGCATCTTGCAAACGCGTCAGGATTTCGGGCTTCAAGCGGCTAAAAGTCTCCTGCGCGCGCGTGCTGCGCAAGGCGGGATAGGTCACCCAACGGTCAGTGACGTCCGTGCCCCAGGCCTCATCCACTTCAGGTGTTGCATCCGGGGCAAAGAAACCCTCTGTGAGGTCATGAACGGCTTCAAGACGGGATTGAAGATCGGCACGTAACTCTTTCGTATCCCGACCCAAAAAAGCCGACAAGCGCTCAAACCCTTCGGAATCATTTGGCAAATGATGCGTCTGCGCATCCCGCACCATTTGCAGGCGATGCTCAACGGTCCGATGGAACCGGTAGTGATCCGTCAGCGCTACGCGATCTGCCTCTTTCACCCAACCGGCCTCTGTCAGCGCGGCCAAGCCCTCCAACGTCCCCCGCGCGCGCAGGCTCTGATCGCGCCCGCCAGCGATCAACTGGCGGGTTTGGGTGAAAAACTCGATCTCTCGAATCCCGCCGCGCCCCAATTTCATGTTATGCCCTTCGAGCCGTAAAGGCCCTGCTAAGCCCTTATGATCCCGAATGCGCAACCGCATGTCATGGGCGTCTTGGATGGCCGCAAAATCCAAATGCTTGCGCCAAACAAATGGCTGCAAGGTCTTCAAAAACCTCTGCCCCGCCTCGACGTCCCCCGCACAAGCCTTGGCCTTGATATACGCAGCCCGCTCCCACGTCCGGCCGACGCTTTCATAATACCGCTCTGCCGTTTCCATCGACAGGCACACGGGCGTGACAGAGGCATCTGGCCGCAAGCGCAGATCGGTGCGGAAGACGTAACCGCCAGCCTTGGTGTCGGACAAAAGCGCCGTCATCTTGCGGGTGACGCGGATAAAGGCAGCACGCGCATCGTGATAGTCGTCAGGATCAAAGCGGGTTTCATCAAAGAGGCAGATCAAGTCGATGTCAGAGGAATAATTCAACTCCCCCGCGCCCATCTTCCCCATAGCGAGCGCGACCATTCCACCGGCAGTCTCCCCATCTTCCTCCCTTTGACCGGGCAGTTTACCCCGGCGAATTTCGTCGGCGACCAGCCGTTTCAGGATCTGGTCCACGCAAAGGCTTGCGAAGTCCGAAAGATAGCCAGTGACGGTCTCCAAGGGCCAAACGCCAGCGACATCGGCCAAGGCGGTCAACACCGCCACCTGCAGTTTGGCAGCACGTAGCCCAAAGCTCAGTTCCGCCGTTTCCAGCGTTTTGACATCCGTCAGGCAAGCATCCATCGCCCCCTCGGGATCAGCCAGCGCGCTTTCGAGCCACACGCTCTCCGACCGGATCAAGCCTTCCAGATAGGGGCTGCAACTCGCGGTGGCTTGTAACAGCTCAGCAACTTGGCCAGACGCCCAACCAATGCTCTCTTTGATCTCTTGCGCCTTGTCGGCGTCAAACACCCGAGGGCGCGCGGTCATACGGTTTTCGAACGTCATTCTGCCAACTTGTGCCTTACGTTCTGGTTGGTCAATCGCTGAACAACGTGCGACCACAACCTTGGAGGAAGAAAGATGAGCAAGAGCCTGAAACGGGTCAAAGCCGCCCTACGCGACGCAGGCCTCAACATTGAACCAATGGAAATGCCGAACGAATCGCGGACGGCGCAGCAAGCTGCTGATGCCGCAGGCTGCGAACTGGATCAGATTGCGAAATCGGTGATTTTGCAGGATGGTGAAACCGGCACATGCTATTTGTTTCTAACTGCAGGCGGCAATCAGGTTGATGCGGTGCTTGCTTCCGATACCGCCGGTACAAAGCTCAGCAAAGCGGATGCCGCCGCTATTCGCGCGCACACTGGATTTGCCATCGGCGGCGTGTCACCTCTGGGACATCTCAATCCGATCACCGCCTACATGGACCCACGATTGATGGACTTCGACGTGATCTATGCTGCAGCCGGCACACCTCGCCATATCTTCCCCATAAATCCGTCAAAGTTGGCCGACATAATAGACGCAGACGTCAGAGAGTTCACAGAACCGAGGTAGCTGTGCAAAAACTTACGCTGTTTTTCGTGGCCATCGCCGCCACGATGATGTTCGCGCTTTGGCAGCGGAACTTTGTTGGTGCGTTCGAGGCTCAGTTTGATGAACGTCCGACATTAGCGCCTCAAAACGACGGCACCGTTCTATCTCAAGCAGTTGCGGCCGTTCTAGAACCTGATTTCTTCGACAAACCCGCCTCTCACAGCGCCTTGACGATGTCGCTGGTCCAATCAGACCCAGCAAACCAAGATCTAGATCAGGCCGGTCAGATACGCGCGGCCTTTGCCCTTGGAAATGAGCTGGGACACGACGGCGTCATGGAAAGATACCTTTCAACTACTAAATTCGCGAATGGGTGTGAAGGCCTAGAAAATGCGAGGAATGGCCTGCAATTTGCAGCTGACGTGCCCGTCGCAATCCAAGACTTGGCCCTAGCAGCCATGCTGGATAACAGTGGTTCCACACAGAAAAATGCAACGCAAATTCGAAATTCTGTCGTTGACCTTGCAAAAAACCTAAGCTCCGAAAGCCGCATTTCTTCCGAAATAATGGTTGAAATTGAGGCTCTTAGCGCCTCTACCTTTGCGATCTCTGGCGGCTGCTCCTCATAAAATGTAAAAATCTTTTACATTGTCCCTTGAACCCCATCGGTGGCTCCCCATCTGTTGTAATGTGAAAACGATAAACATTCACACACAACAGAGACCCTAACCCGTAAGGAGCACCCGATGAACACCGCAACCCAATCCGTGACCGAGACGGCTTATGCACCAGCCCGCCCCGGCGTTCTTGCCCGGTCTGAGGCTTGGCTTGACGAGCGTGGCAAAGGCGCGTGGATCGCCGCCATGGTTCTGGGCTTCATCTTCTTCTGGCCGATTGGCCTAGCCCTTCTTGCCTATATGATCTGGAGCAAACGTATGTTCAGCAAATCCTGTTCGGCCCGCGGCCGCCATAATGCGCGCTATGCCCGCACTGCGATGAAATCATCCGGCAACACAGCTTTTGACGCCTATAAGGCCGACACGCTGCGCCGTTTGGAAGAAGAGCAGAACAACTTTGAAGCCTTCCTTGAGCGCCTTCGTGACGCCAAAGACAAAGCCGAGTTCGACCAATTCATGGAAGAACGCGCCAGCGACGTAACACCGTCTGACGAAGATACTGACGACGCACCGCGTGCAAACTAAGATAAGACCGGCGGGCGCTGAATAATGCGCCCGCCTATTTCGAACAGAGGGGATAGATTATGACATTTGCAACAACTGACGTACCGCGCGCGCACCGCCGAACAGCGTCAAAACAAACACCAACGAGCGTCCAAATACTCTCGATGCTATTATTTGCCGTTTTCGCAGTGCCGACCGCAATCGTGATGATCAATGTGTTTTGGCCGGCAGGTTTTGCCTTGGCCTTGGTCTTCGCCATCTATTGGCCGCGCCCGTTTGAGACAAAGACAAAGGGGCTCGACGCGACAGAAGTTGAAGAGATGGTGAAAGATCTCGTGCCCTCGCAAGAGCCCCGCAGCAGCGGCAACGCGAGCTTTGATGCCTACCGCTCCGACGTGATTGAGCGTTTGGAAGCGGAGCAAGTGAACTTTGAGGCTTTCCTCGAACGCCTTCGCGACGCGAAAGACAAAACAGAGTTCGACCAGTTTATGGATGACCGCGCCGCAATGCCACGCGACGCCAATTAATCCCCCCTGAGGGTGGCCCCCGTCCTTGGCCGCCCTCACCCTTCCACTTCTCAAGGAAAGAAAAAATGACAACCGCAACGATGATGTCCGGCCTCCCTGACCCGCATTCGCAATCCCAATTCTATGATGGCGTTTTGTTCAAACGCGCCATGGCTTGGGTGATTGACGTGGTGATGATTGCGCTTTTGTGCCTGTTGGTTCTGCCTTTCACGGCCTTCACTGGCGTCTTTTTCTTTCCCTTCCTGATGCTAATTGTGGGCGTGTTTTATCGCTGGTTCACCTTGTCCGGTCAGTCCTCCACTTGGGGTATGCGCCTGATGTCGATCGAATTCCGTGATCACGCGGGCCAGCGCTTTGACAGCAGCACCGCGCTCTTTCACACGCTGGGGTATACTGTGTCCGTTGCCATGGCGCCGCTCCAGTTGATTTCTGTGATCATGATGGTTGTCACCCCGCGTGGCCAAGGTTTGACCGACCACCTGATGGGCACAGCCCCAATCAACAAGCCGCGCTGAATTGCCGCCTTAACCAAGTAAGGCTTGCGTAGGCCTCTAAATCAAAGCAGGTTATGGCCATGCGCCATACCCTGCCCATAGCGCCCCAATTTTATGTGACGGCCCCGCAACCCTGCCCCTATCTGGACGGCAGGATGGAGCGGAAGTTGTTTACAGCTTTGCAGGGTGACAGCGCGTCCGAGCTCAACGATACGTTGTCAAAACAAGGCTTCCGCCGGTCACAGAACGTGCTCTACCGCCCATCCTGTTCAGACTGCGCCGCCTGCATGTCAGCCCGGATTGATGTGGCGCGGTTTCAACCATCACGCAGCCAAAAACGCATCCTCAAGCGCAATGCGCACCTCAAGCGTCGCGCAACATCACCTTGGGCAACCGAGGATCAATACGACCTCTTCCGCCGCTACCTCGACGGGCGGCACGCAGACGGCGGCATGGCTGATATGGACATGTTCGAATTCGCGGCCATGGTCGAAGAAACACCAATCCGCAGCCGTGTGGTCGAATACAGCGATCTGACCTCGGACAACCCCGCCCCTGTTGCAGCCTGCCTGACGGACATCCTCGATGATGGCCTCTCCATGGTCTATTCGTTCTTTGAGCCGGAAATGGAGCGCAATTCCCCCGGCACCTATCTGATCCTCGACCACATCGAGATCGCACGGGAATTGGGCCTACCTTACGTCTACTTGGGCTATTGGGTGCCGGGCAGTACGAAGATGGGATATAAAGCCAACTTCAGCGGGATCGAAGTGTTCACTGATGGCCGCTGGCGTCGGTTGAAAGACCCTAAAGAGTATTCCAGCGCCGTTGACCCTCTGTCGACGGAGCCAATTGCTGAACAGGTCGCGAAAATCACCCTACCGGGCGCGGAGCCTGCGGGGTAATTACATCCCCAACCGATCCCGCATAAACGCCAGCGCGACTTGCAGACCATCCGGCGCGATCCCATGCGCAGTGCCTTTCATGATATGGGCGTAGACCTCTTTCCAACCGGCCTCTTGCAAGGCTTCGGCGGCTTGCGGCAGGGATTGGGGCGGAACCACATCGTCTTGATCACCGTGGATCAGCAAGACCGGTGGCCGGCATTGGACTTCATCGGCCAAAAGTTCGGGTTCGAGCAAGCGGCCTGAGAAGGCGACGATGCCCGCGACTTCATCCTCGCGGCGGGGCAACACATGCAGGGCCATCATCGTGCCTTGGGAAAAGCCCAAGACCATGACCTGTTCGGGCAACAAATCTTCATCCACCATGACGCCATCAAGGAAGGCGTTCAAATCATCCGCGGCGCGGCGCAACCCGATGGCGGCTTCTTCCTCTGACGACCCGTCGATCCAAGGGATCGGGAACCATTGGTAGCCGGTGGGCATCCCGGGGATGGTTTCGGGCGCGTCGGGGGCAAGGAACAGCGTGTCGGGCATGTGTTCGGCCAGCGGGTCGGCAAGGCCCAGAAGGTCCGCGCCATTGGCGCCGTAACCATGCAGGAACACCACGCAAGAACGGAGTTCACCCGAAAGAGGCTCTTTGCGGCCAGCAGTAAGTGCACGTGTCATCGGATCCCTTCCCGTGATTTCATATATGCGTAGTAGGCCCAGAGGATGCGGGCTGCAACCGATTGCCATGGCGACCAGTCTTGCGCCATGGCGCGCATTTGTTTCTCCGTCGGTCGCGCGTCGAGGTCAAAGAGCATCCGCGCGCCCTCTTGCAGCGCCAGATCGCCAGATGCGAAGATGTCGGCTCGACCAAGCGAGAACATAGCGTAAATCTCAGCTGTCCATGTGCCGATGCCGGGGACTTCGGTGAGGATGACGATCACCTCATCGGTTTGCGTGTCCCGAAGCGCGTCATAGTCGATCTGAGCATTGGCCAAGGCGCAGGCATACCGCGCCTTTTGACGGCTGAGGCCGAGGCTGCGCATATGCTCCTCATCGACTTGCCGGATGGCCGCGTCGGTGTACATCTCTGCGGCTTCCAGCTTGGCCCAGATCGCATTTGCGGAAGCCACGCTGACTTGTTGCCCGACGATGGCGTTGAGGAGCTGCGAAAACCCGTCTGGTTTGCGGCGCAGCGGCAGCGGGCCAACGAGGTCGAGCGCTTCGGCGAAGCGCGGATCATGTGCTGCGAGCCAGTCCGCCCCTTCTGCAACGCAAGCATCGGTTTCGATGATCCGACCGACGGTCATTGCGCGGCCCACGCCACGGCCTCTGCCACCGTCGAAAAGATCGTCGCATCTGGGACGGGGGGACGTTTGACCATCAGGACAGAAATGCCAAGTTCGCGTGCGGCGAGGAGTTTGGTGATGCTTTGCTCTCCTCCTGCGTTTTTAACCACCAGCCAGTCGACGCTGAGCGACCGAAAGAGGCTGCGTTCTTGCTGGGTCGAGAATGGCGGGCGTCCGATCAGGTATTCGCCACCTTCGAAGGGGAAAGGTTTAGAAGGCGGATCGATCTGGCGGCAGATCACGCGGCGGCCTTCGAGGTTGGCGAACTTTTCGAGCGTTTGTCGACCGGTGCCGAGGAACACGGTCTGGCCTTTGGCGATATGGCTGACGGCGTCTTCTTCGTGCTCGATTTCAATCCAGCGGTCGCCCTCTCTCGGCTCCCACGGCGGGCGGTGGAAGATCGCATGGGGCATGTTGCGCGCCTTGCAGATCGCGGCAGTGCGGTCGGTGATGCGATGGGCGTAAGGGTGCGTTGCGTCGAGGACCGCACTGATTCCGGCCTCATCAAGGTAGGCTTCGAACTCCTCTGCACCGCCAAAGCCACCGACGCGGGTGGGGGCTGGCATGGCATCAGGGCTGCGGGTCGCTCCGGCGAGGGAGATGATCAGATCAACCCCCTGCTCCACAAGTCGTGTGGCGATACGTTTACCATCGCCTGTGCCGCCCAGCAAAAGAAGCGTCATCCTTCGGCCCTCGCCAAAATCTCACCCGAGCGGTCGATGACCACGATGTCGAGATTCTGCATGGCCCCGCCAAAGCGGGCGCGGATTTCTTGAGACGCCTTTGTAGCGACCAATTCTGGAAGTTGCGGTGCGATTTTGCTGGCCTCTAGCGCAGTGTTGGCCTCTGCCACCTTTGGCATATCGGCTAGCGCCGCCAAAGCTTTGAAATCGACTTGGGAGCGGCTGGAATGCAAATCAATCGCGCCCTGTGCCGCCTTAGTGATCTTGCCGATACCGCCACCGATGGTCAGGCGCTCGACAGGGTGTTTCGACATATATTTGAGCATCCCGCCAAGGAAATCCCCCATGTCCAGCATCGCATGATCTGGCAACCCATGCAGGCATTGTACGATCCGCTCAGACGTCGCTCCGGTGCAGCCCGCTACATGGGTCAGCCCGTCTGCGCGGGCGACGTCGATGCCGCGATGGATGGAGGCGATCCAAGCGGCACAGCTGAAGGGTCGGACGATGCCGGTGGTGCCAAGGATCGACAGTCCGCCTTCGATGCCTAGACGCGGGTTCCATGTCTTCTTTGCGATCTCAGCTCCATCGGGGATGGAAACGGTGATTTCAACGTCTGCCGGTTGACCGAAAGCCTCGGCCTGCTCCTCGACCACTTGTGTCATCATTTGGCGCGGCACGGGGTTGATTGATGGCTCTCCGACAGGGATCGGCAAGCCTTCCTTGGTCACCGTGCCGACGCCCTCGCCCGCTTTGAAAATGACGCCACCATTGGAGGCCCGAACCCGCGCGATCATCAGCGCGCCGTGTGTCACGTCGGGATCATCGCCCGCGTCTTTGGTGATGCCCACTTCGGCCCACCCCTCACCTGCCTGAGACCACGCAAGCGGAAAACTCGGTGTCTCTCCGCGCGGCAGTGTGATCTGCACCTCTTTCGGAAACGCCCCGCCCCAAAGCTGCTGCAACGCGGCCTTTGTCGCAGCCGTGGCGCAGGCGCCGGTGGTCCAGCCTTTGCGCAATTCGGTTTTGGGCGTCTCCGTCATCCGCGCGACTATAGAAACGCGAGGTCATGCCGCCAATGCGAAAGTGCGTGTCGTTTGCGATCTTTCCTTCTGCGGCGCAGCGATGCAATATAGCGCGTATGACAACGCAAGCGCCCCTCCCCGATCACAACTGGCCCGTGATGGAGCCGGGTTGGGTGTGGCTGTGTGGTGCTGGCCCCGGTGATCCGGGGTTGCTTACGCTTCATGCGTTGAATGCGCTGCGTCAGGCGGATGTCGTGATCTATGACGCTTTGGTGCAGCAGGACATTCTGCAATGGGCACCACAAGCGGATCATGTTTACGCGGGAAAACGTGGCGGCAAACCGAGTGCGAAGCAGCGGGATATTTCCTTGCGGTTGGTTGATCTGGCGCGGGAAGGCAAACGGGTGTTGCGATTGAAAGGCGGCGATCCCTTTGTGTTTGGGCGCGGCGGGGAAGAAGCGCAAACCCTTGTGCAGCATGGCATTCAGGTGCGGATTATTCCGGGGATTTCGGCGGGGATCGGCGGGCTTGCCTATGCCGGCATTCCGGTCACGCATCGCGATGTGAACCAGTCTGTGACATTCGTGACTGGCCATGACCAATCGGGCAACACGCCGGGATCTTTGGACTGGGCGAGTATTTCCAAGGGATCACAGGTTATCGTCATTTATATGGGCATGAAGCATATCGCTCAGATTGCCGCGAAACTGATGGAGGCAGGTCGGTCGATCCATGAACCCGTTGCAGTCGTGTCGACAGCGACAACGGACGAGCAACGAGCGTTGGAAACTACGTTGGGATCGATTGTTGAAGACATCGATGCCGCAGGAATGGAGCCGCCTGCCATCATCTGCGTCGGCAAATCCGTTCTGATGCGCCAAGCGCTTGATTGGCAGGCCCAAGCCGCTGGTGAAGCGCCGCGCAATCTGGACCCTCTGGATCGCGGGCGTCCGGCGGAGAGCGCATGAGCTTTCTGATCGCGGCCCCCGGATCGGGGAGCGGTAAAACCACCATCACATTAGGCCTTTTGCGCGCTTTGACCCAACGCGGCATTGCTGTGCGCGGCGCGAAATCTGGGCCGGATTACATTGACCCTCGTTTTCACGCAGCCGCCTGTGGGCGGGAGTGTTTCAATCTAGACGCTTGGGCGATGTCGCCGAAACGGATCGCCAGTTTGGCAGCGGGCGACGTGCCTTTGATCATCGAAGGCGCGATGGGCCTCTTTGATGGCGCGCCACCTGTCGGCAAAGGGGCTTGTGCTGATCTTGCGCGGCAGTTGGACCTACCGGTGGTTTTGGTGGTCGATGCGTCCCATATGGCGCAGTCGGTGGTGGCTTTGGTGGGTGGGTTTTTGCTACATGATCCCGCGATGCGTTTTGCCGGTGTGCTTTTGAACAAGGTCGGATCGGCACGTCACGAGGCGATGTTGAAAGACGCGTTAGAGCCGTTGGGCGTGCCGGTTCTTGGCACGCTCTTTCGGCAGAGTGACCTGTCGCGACCGTCGCGCCATCTGGGGCTGGTTCAAGCGGGCGAGCATCCTGACTTGAGCGCGTTTCTGGATCAGGTGGCAGACCAGATTGAAACGTCGGTTGATATGGATGCGATTTCAGCGCTGTTGCAGCCTGTGTCATCGATCGGTCGTGCGACACGGTTGCAGCCGCCAGCGCAAAGGATTGCGGTTGCGCAGGACAACGCCTTTGCCTTTGCCTATCCGCATATCCTTCAGGATTGGAGCGATGCCGGGGCAGAGATTGATGTCTTCTCCCCCCTGCGGAATGATCCGGTACCTTGGGCCGATCTGGTGTTTTTGCCGGGCGGGTATCCAGAGCTTTATGCCGGTCGCTTGGCGGGCAATCAGATATTCCTCGACAGTTTGCGCGCCCATGCAGAAAGCAAGCCCATCTATGGCGAATGCGGTGGCTATATGGTGCTGGGGGATGCTCTGACAGACGCGAAGGGCGAGACGCATCCAATGGCGGGTTTGCTTCGGCTGGAAACCTCTTTCGAGACCCGCAAATTGCATCTTGGCTATCGGACGTTGCGCAGTGCCGCCGGACCGTTTCAAGGCGATTGGATGGGGCATGAGTTTCATTATGCCACCACCCAGAACGCAGACGGTATACCGCTTTTTGCCGCCACTGATGCGACGGGAAGTTCCATGCCGCCGATGGGCTTGGTCGAAGGGCATGTTTCAGGCAGCTTCGCACATGTGATCGACAAAGCCTGAACGGGCATGGACACTTCCCGCGCCTAAGATTACCGATACTTGTATGAGTATGGTCGACGACACCCGCGCGAAACGAAACGTTGTCATTCTGGTGATGGCGCAAGCAATTTTGGGTTCGCAAATGCCGATGATCTTTGTGATCGGCGGGCTTGCTGGTGGCATGTTAGCATCGAATATTTGTTTCGCGACCTTGCCCATCTCGATCATTGTTTTTGGGTCTATGACGACCGCACCGTGGCTCTCGCCTTTGATGCAGAAACGAGGGCGTCAGTTTGGCTTTATGCTGGGCGCGCTTGCGGGGGCTGTTGGCGCCGCGATTGGAGCTTATGGCCTCTATGTGGGTTCGTTTTTCTGGCTGCTCGTAGGGTCTTATTTCACCGGCATCTATATGTCCGCGCAGGGCTTTTATCGGTTTGCAGCGACGGATACCGCGTCTGAAGATTTCCGACCCAAGGCGATCTCTTATGTGATGGCGGGCGGGTTACTCTCTGCGATCATCGGACCGCAGCTCAATAAGGTCGTGCAAGAGGCTTATGTTGTTCCGTTCTTGGGCACGTATCTGGCCGTTGTCGCGTTGAACCTTGTGGGGATGTTGCTGTTTCTTTTCCTTGATCTTCCGAAAGGTGGAGAGGTCGAAGAAGAAAAGGCGCAAGCGGTGCCGGGGCGCAGCCGGATGGAGCTGCTGCGCGATCCGCGTATCCTTGTGGCGATCATCTGCGGGATGGTGGCTTATTCGCTGATGAACCTTGTGATGACCTCCACGCCGCTGGCGGTTGTGGGCTGTGGGTTCACCACCAACAATGCAAATGACGTTGTCTCCGCCCATGTTCTCGCGATGTTTGCGCCGTCTTTCTTCACCGGCCATTTGATCGCCCGCTACGGGGTTGAGAAAATCATGGGTGCGGGTATCGTAATCCTTGCCGGTGCTGGGTTGGTGGCCCTTTCTGGCGTGACGCTGACCAATTTCTTCCTCGCCTTGGTGCTGTTGGGCCTAGGATGGAACTTTGGCTTTATCGGCGCTACCACGTTGTTGTCGAGCGCACATTCTCCGAACGAACGTGGGTCCGTTCAGGGTATGAATGACATGATCGTCTTTGGCATGGTGACGATCGCGTCGCTGTCGTCTGGTGGGTTGATGAACTGCTCTGGCGGCGATCCAGTGGAAGGGTGGAATGCTGTGAACTATGCGATGGTGCCGTTCCTGATCCTTGCGGGTTGGTCGATTGTTTGGCTCGTCATGCGACAGCGTCGCGTGGCCTAAATGATCTAAGGCGAAAGACAAAAAAACCGCCTCAGGTTTCCCTGCGGCGGTTGTTTGTTTCGAAAACGAGGTCTGCTTTAAGACTTAGACCGTCTCAACGCACCTAATCCGCCAAGACCAGCGAGAAGCATAAGCCCCGCGGCCGGAACGGGTACGGGCGTTAAACCGGTCGTATCCGTACCCGCGGCGATTCCTATACCTGCAAGCGCATAGTCATTGTTGCCCCCGCGATCTTTTAGGTTGTCGCCCGTGAATGCGCCAAACTTCAGCATTTTAGCCGTGATGAAAAGCCCATCGTCCGTTGCGAGATAGCCGCCATAGGCCGTCAAGGCTGCATCAAACGTGAGCGGTGTTGCGTCGTCTAAGCTGACTGCCGCTTGTTCGAATTGTCCCGCAAATTGATTCTTGCCTCTGAAAAGGTCCAGAAAATACAAATCGGTGATTTTCACGGCGTGATCAAATTCAACCGTAATCCATTGGCCTTCAGAAATGGTCATTCCGCCAGCGCGAATTTCATCGTCGCCGATGCCGAGACCGTCTCTCTCACAAGCCAAAACGGTATCGTCACAAGATGACCCAACATTGGATTCGTTAAACTTGATCGTCCCCGATCCCGAAACTTTGTAGCCGACGCCGAGGATCGACCCTTCCCATGCATTGCTGGAAAGATCATTCAGCGTTTGCAAATCTGTGAAATCTAGGATCGCTGCATTGGCTGAGCCACCAATCACCACGGACGCCGCCAAAACCGGCAAAAACTTTTTAACCATTGGACCGCCTTTACGAACGCAAAAAGTGTGGCCTAATTTTCGCCTTAATTTCAACAAGAAAACGTCAAGCTTGGTTAAATTGGCGGAAATCAATCTCAATCTGTTTCGAGAATATCACTAGACTTAGTGTTGAGGACTTATTGTTCTCAAAACGCCGACAAAGTGGGAGGGATGAAAGCGTCCCGTTTTTGCGATTCCCCTAAATCAAAGAAACGAACAAAAACAAAGGCCCGCCATTGAGGCGAGCCTTCTCATCTCTCTAAGCGATCAGAACTTTAGTAAAATGGAGCGCTATGCCGACTTCGCATAACCGCCATTATAGTCGTCGCTTTTCCGGCGCACTTGCGAGTGTTCGACGATGCGGTCGCGGGCGATGCCGCGAAAATCTTCAATCGAAGAATGGCCGTGGCGTTCAAGATAATCGGCCAGATCGTCTTTGAGTTCCTGGATCAGCTTGACACCGACGCCGCCGCTGCCCTTTTCTTCCATCGCTGCGGTGCAGATTTGTAGGTTCCCTGCCCCGTGTACGATGAAGTTGAACGCTTCGCGGAAGCCTCTGATCCCGCCGATGCCGGAAATCGCACCGTCTGGATGGGCTTTGTTGATGTCGGAGACGCGTTGAAGGGCTTGCGGGAGGATCGCAAGCCCGCCCAATCCGCCGGAGGTGACGAGGCCATCGACCTCAACCTCGAATTTGAGGGTTTCGGGGTCCATCAAAGGCAGCGAGGGGAAGGTGTTGCAGATGGAGATACAGGCTGCTCCGGCGTCATAGGCCGCACCAGCCGCGTCTGCCACGGTGGAGGTTGCAGGTGTGAGTTTGACCCAGATCGGCACATCGACCGCTTTAGTCACGGCCCCCACAATGTCGCGAATTATCTCTTCGTCATTGGCAATATTGGCTCCCATATCCTTGCGATCCATGTGCGGGCAAGACATGTTGAGTTCGATGGCGTCGCAACCAACTGCCACGACCTCTTTGGCGAGTTTACACCAATTGTCGAGCTCTTCCTGACTGCCAGCGCCGGCCATGATCGAGGCGATGACCATGCGGTCGGGATATGTTTCTTTGATCTCCTTCAGATCTGGCAGCCAAATCTCCAGCGCCTGATCGGAAATCAATTCCCAGTTCCAAGAAGAATGAGAGACTGTGTCGGCCCGCTTCATCCGCGACACATACGGCTTTTCCTCGCTGGTCCGTTGGTAGATGGTTTTCGGTCCGGCGACGTTTTCAACCGGATGAAGGCCGATTGTTTTGGTCACAATTCCACCCCACCCGGCCTCGAACGCACGCAGGATTTTGCGTTTGCTTTCCGTGGGTGGCGCGGAGGCCAGAATAAAAGGATTGACGAAATCAAGACCCGTGAATTTGGTTGTAAGATCGACAGTCATGGCAAAAACCCTCCTTGGCTTACTCTTAGGAGGGAATTTTTTTACTAGTAAGTCAATAATTTTCTTTTTGGAGCGAGTTGCAAACGCGATTTGTGATCAAAAGTAGGACTTTTGGGCTGAAAAGCGAACGCAATGTTGGAGGCAACACGTGGATTAGTGCTAGAAATAGGACGCTTTCTTGCCGTTTAAGCCTATCGCCACCATCCGCGCATGGTCACATTGGCAAAGCGCAGACTGTCTTTTGCCGGTGACGGTTCAAGCGCTACTGACGCCACTAGGTTCGGGTCTTTGATGATCTGTTCCAGCGTGGGTTTTGCACGAAAGGCTGCGATCAAAGCTGGCGAAGCCGCCTTCGACACCGCGTGTTTCGTGGATCGGGCGCGTTTGAGGCATTCGGCGCCGCGCTCCGCCAATGTGCGGATCGCGATGGGGCGGCCGTCGACAAGGGGTTTGCGACCGGCTTGTTCCAGCGCAGGGATCGCGCGGAAGAGGTTGGCGAGGCCGGAGGCGTAGCCAACATAGCGGATGGTTTTGACGTCTGCGGCGCCGAGCGCTTGGGCTGCGACCTGCATCAGGTTGCTGGATGTGGCGTGGATGTAATCGTCTAAATGTGCTTCGTCCTCGAACGGGTCTGAATAGATGTCCCAGCGGCGGGCGGCTATCAGGGCGTCGAGGGTTTCGCAAGCTTCCTTGTCGAGGATTTTGGCGAGTTCATCGACGACTTCATGTTTGCGCACCGGCCCGCCCTGCCTGATTTCTTCGAGCGCATCGCGCCACCATTGCAGGCGCATTTCGGCAATCATGTGTTCTTGCGTCACCCAAGGGGCGCGGGTGACTTCGACGTTGAACGCATAAAGCGGAAAGAGGATTTTGCGCGCCTCAACAGGTGCGGCCATGGCGGCGCGAAACCGGTCGGTATCGCCGCGTTCGACGATGGCAGCGCAAGCCTCAAAACTCACAAAGGGGCCCTGTCGCGGATGAGTTTCCAATTGATCGCATCGACGAGCGCTTCGAAGGAGGCGTCAACGATGTTGGCACTGACGCCGACGGTGGACCAGCGGTTGCCCTGCCCGTCTTCGCTGTCGATGATAACGCGGGTCACCGCCTCTATCCCGCCGTTAGTGATGCGCACCTTATAGTCGACGAGTTTCAGATCCTCGATGTAGCTTTGGTACTTACCGAGGTCTTTGCTGAGCGCGCGGCCCAGCGCGTTGACGGGGCCTTGGTCTTTGCCATCTTCGCCGAGGCTGTCGGAGACGTTGAGCTTGCGTTGGCCATCCATTTTCACGGCGACCACGGCTTCCGACAGCGATACGGTTTCGTTCTTTTTGTTTTTGCGGCGTTCAACGGTGACACGGTAGCGTTTGACCTCAAAGAACTTGGGGAGTTGGCCAAGTTCCTTGCGCGCGAGCAGTTCAAAGGAAGCTTGGGCGGTGTCGTAGGAATAGCCCTCTGCCTCTTTCGCTTTGATCCGGTCGAGAATGCGCGCCAGAGCCGGATCACCCTTTTCGACTGCAAGGCCCGCTTTGGCGAGACGTTCGCGCAGGTTCGATTGACCCGCTTGGTTCGACATGGGCACGATACGCGTGTTGCCGACAGCCGCGGGATCGACGTGTTCATAGGTCGTCGGGTTTTTCAGGATCGCGCTGGCGTGCAGACCGGCCTTGTGGGCGAAGGCAGAAGCGCCGACAAACGCGGCTTGTTTCGCGGGCACGCGGTTGAGGATGTCATCCAACATGCGGGATGCGGGCAGCAGGCGTTTGAGGGCCGCGTCAGAGACGCCGGTTTCGAACTGGCTGGCGAAGGGTTCTTTCAGCTTCAAAATCGGGATCAGCGTGGTGAGGTTTGCGTTGCCGCAGCGTTCGCCCAAGCCATTGAGCGTGCCTTGGATTTGGCGTGCACCCGCGAGGACAGCGGCGAGCGTGTTGGCCACGGCATTTTCCGTATCGTTGTGGGTGTGGATGCCTAAGCGGTCGCCGGGGATGCCGCTGTTGATGACGGCGGTGACGATCTCGGTCACCTCATGGGGCATTGTGCCGCCGTTGGTGTCGCAGAGCACGATCCAGCGGCAGCCGGCTTCGTAAGCTGTGTGGATGGCTTCGAGGGCGTAGTCTGGATTATCTTTGTAGCCGTCAAAGAAATGTTCGGCGTCAAAGATCGCTTCGCGCCCTTGCGCCACCAGATGCGCAAAGGAGGAGCGGAGGTTTTCTGAGTTTTCAGCCAAGGTGATGCCGAGCGCGTCGGTGACGTGGAAGGCAGAGGATTTGCCCACAAGGCAGACCGCGGGGGTGCCTGCGTTCATCACGGCGGCGAGGACGTCGTCGTTTTCGGTGGAGCGCCCGCTGCGTTTGGTCATGCCGAAAGCGGTCATGGTGGCGCGGGTTTTGGGGGCTGCGTTGAAGAAGTCGCTGTCGGTGGGGTTGGCGCCGGGCCAGCCGCCTTCGATATGGTCGAGGCCGAGGTCGTCAAGGAGCGTCGATATTTGGATCTTCTCATCCGTGGAGAACTGCACGCCCTGGGTTTGCTGCCCATCGCGGAGGGTCGTGTCATAGAGGTAGAGGCGGCCTTTGGTCATTGGAGGGCCTCTTTCGTAACGTGACAGGCATCAAGCAGAACCAACCGGATCGCTTGCGATCCGGATCGCACCCGACCCGCCCCCAGGGCGGGGGCGATACCCCGACCCTCGTGCCGGGCGTGATCCTGAGTTTCAAAGAGGGTCATAGGAGGCCCTCGAGTTTGGAGGGGTCGAAGCCAGCGGACGGAACAAGCGTGATGCCTGCTTTACTCATTTGCACTTCAACTCCCGCTTCGATCAATGCAGACTTCATCGCATCGACAGGAGCGAAGTCCTTGCTTTCCATGGCTGACGCGCGAAGCTCTGATAATCTTCCCTCATATACGGAAAGGTCGACGTCAGCAGTTTTCGCCCAGTCAGGCACATAACCAAGACCCAACAGTGTCAGGGCTGCGCCGAGACTTGCGGCGTCACCGGACGAGGCCATCTTGTGTACCTCAGCGAGTGCCCCTGCTGTGTTAAGGTCGTTAGAAATTGCTTCAAGAACTTCGGTCGGTACAGCGTGATCCGCTTCAAAATCCGCAAGGGCATACCACTTTCGAAGCGTCTTCTCAGCCTCCTCCCGTTTCTTCTCCGTCCAGTCCATCGGCTTGCCGTAGTGCGTGGATAGGAAGACAAAGCGGATCACTTCCCCATGCACATCCTGCTCCAACAAATCGCGAACCGTAAAGAAGTTGCCAAGTGACTTAGACATCTTCTTGCCCTCAACCTGCAGCATATCGTTGTGCAGCCAGATCTTGGCGAAGTCACTGTCGGGATGGGCGCAGCGAGACTGCGCAATCTCATTCTCGTGATGTGGAAATTGCAGATCGTTGCCACCGCCGTGAATGTCGAAGGTTTCTCCCAACAGCTCTTTTGACATGGCAGAGCATTCGATGTGCCATCCTGGGCGGCCCCGGCCCCATGGGCTATCCCAGCCGGGGGTTTCGGCGTCGGAGGGCTTCCAGAGGACAAAATCCATCGGGTCGCGTTTGTAGGGCGCGACCTCGACACGGGCTCCGGCGATCATGTCTTCGACGGAACGACCAGAGAGTGAACCATATTCTGGGTCGGTCGCCACGGCAAAGAGCACATGGCCTTGGGCTTCGTAGGCATGGCCCTTTTTGATCAAACCTTCGATCATTTCGATCATCTGGTCGATGTATTCGGTCGCGCGCGGCTCATGTGTGGGCCGTAGAGCGCCCAGTGCGTCCATGTCGGCATGATACCAGGCAATCGTCTCATCGGTAATGTCGCGGATCGGGCGGCCTGTTTCGGCGGCTTTGGCGTTAATCTTGTCATCAACGTCGGTGAAGTTGCGCACATAGGTGACGTGATCCTCTCCATAGAAATGACGGAATAGCCGAAAGAGGACGTCGAACATCATCACATTGCGCGCGTTCCCGAGATGCGCGCGGTCGTAAACCGTTGGCCCGCAGAGATACATACGAACGTTGCTTGGATCGATCGGTTCAAAGACCTCCTTGCGGCGGGTCTTGGTATTATGCAGTTTAATATCGGTCATGTCTCTCACACGCGGCGTTTCCCAGCGGGCTTAGCGAGTTCAGCGATTGGATGAAACGTGAAAAAGCCGCCCGCGACGAAGTCAACAGGTAAAAATGCTGCAAAAAATGGTGCACGTCTTTCTCATGAGAAATCGGTTAGCAGAGGACAGTGACCCTGTCTAGCGAGTAGGCTTCGGTGGATGTTGGCAGGCCAAAAATTATGCAGGATCGAAATACACTTGAACATCAACAGATGAGCCCTGCGATCATCTTGGACCAATCTTCTACCGTTTCTTCTACAGGCAAATCCACAGCATCTTTCGTAACACAATACCCTTCAAGGACTGGCAACATCGCTGCGGCTGCGCGCCTAATTTTCTCAGGGTCCACTTGTGGTGCAGCGACATTTGAGAGTAACTTGCGATAGAACTCAGCGAGGCGCCTATAATAAGTGTTCAACGCGTTCCGCATTTCCTCGGAATGGCTAGAGGCGGCCCAGATTTCTTTATAGATCGTCGCACAACGATCAAAATCTTGATCGTTTAAGACCGTCTTAAATACAAATCCTAGAGCTTCGGCGACATTTTCCGACGTACGTTCAGGAAGGTTTCTCAATCGCTCTTCATAAGGCGTAAGAAACCTATTCAAAAGCGCCAGCAAAACGTCTTCACGCGTTGGGAAGTGATATTGCAAATTGCCCAAACTGATCCCAGTTGAGGTCGCAATTGATCTCATCGTTAACCCTGCGCTTCCAACTTCTAAAAGCAAGCCTTCGGTCGCGTCGAGAATATGCCCGCGGCGGATTTCTGCCCTCATACCATATTTCTCATAAATTGATCGCTTAAATTTACAGTAGTGATCTTGATCAAATAGGTCAATCGACCTAATTGCAAGATCACAAAATAGGTCAAATGACCCAATCTAGAGGAAGTTTTTATGCGAGCTCTTCAAAACATTAATCATAAACTGTCGCTTATACGCGGCGCTCCTGAACCCGTTCGTCAAGAAGGCGAGGTCAAGGTCCAAATCCATTACGCTTCCTTGAACCCCACTGATGCCGATATTGCCCGAGGGGATCTCGACTTGTTCATTAAGCTTGCGCGAGCACGATCGAGCGTGCGCACCGGATTAGAGTTTTCCGGTACGGTAGCTGAGGGTAGCGCGAAATTTCCGACAGGCACAAAGGTTTTCGGGTACACGCATCTAATGAAGGGCCCAAAGACCCACCAGGATGTTGTCAGTATTCCTGAATCATTCATCGCAAAAATGCCCAAAAACTTAAGTTTTTCGCAAGCAGCTGCATTTCCACTTGGAGCGCAAACAAGCCTTGTGGCTCTACGGGATATTGCTCAACTGAAACGAGGACAATCTGTTCTAATCCTCGGAGCCAGCGGGGGATTGGGCGTATATGCAACCCAACTTGCACGCCATATGCAACTTGCTATCACCGGTGTTTCTGGTCCAGATGGTTTGAACCTTATGAAAGAACTGGGTGCGGACGAAGTAGTAAACTACCGAAGAACCTCCATCGACCAGATGATCAATCAGTTCGACGTGGTTCTGGAACTGTCTAACCAGTACATGTTTCGCGATGTCCGCCATCTCTTGAAACCCCATGGTACTTTTGTCCCCACCAATCCTCAGAAAAATCTTCTCGCCATCGCAGGAAATAAGTTTCGCAGGCAAAAGGTCGGCTACTTGTTTGTGGACCGTGGGGACAGCACTCTACTTACGGAGCTGGCAGGACAGATCGCACAAGGTGTACTCAGTGTCGGACCAGTTCGCGAATTCGACTTCGAGGACTTCGAACAAGCTTTCGCTTCATTGCAGCAACCTGGACAACTTGGGAGAACCGTTATGCGACTTCGATAATAGAGCAGACAGGTTTCGCTATCGTCATCAGGAATACCCATTTAAATGACTGGCTTTAAGTTTAGGTTGAGCACCTCTCCACTGCCAAGAGCCACTTTTTTGCGGGATAGACTTATTGACTGCGGGTAACTGATTTGTATGCAACAGCTGTCATCTGTTTGGATGAAGCGAACGACCGTTTTGAGTCCCTTCTGGAATTGTAAATTTTGGCAAGCTGGAATTACTTAAACTCAAAATATTATCGCTAAACTTCTGAGTTATTTTTACCGTTCCAGATACTGAGCGCGAACAAAGCAATACCCGCAATCATGAAGGGGAGATTAATCACACTGCCGGGCGCGGTCTCTACTGTTTCGATTGCCTTATTCGCGCCGACCCAAAGTCGCATTGCGTATTCAAGCGCAAACAGTAGGTAGAGAAAAGGGATCAGTGCTCGATACCGGATTGCTGCAAGTAAATAGATCAGGCCGATTATCAGCTGTGACACCCCCCACAACCCGAAAATCCCAACCACCGTATCAGCAGCGTTGTTTGAATAGGTATCTAGCGGGATCGAGGCTATGCTTTGGGCTCCGCCATCATCTGCAAATAGATGATGCTGGCTGCGCCAAAGGGTCAGCGCCGTCAGCGCATAAAAGACGTAGAGCGCGACGTTCTGACCGGGAAACTGATTATCAAACGAAGCTGGAAAAACACGATTTAGCATTGGATAAAGCTCCTAGTCGTATAACAACCACTTGCAGGAAAATCCTGTAAGGCTGCTTTCAAAATCGATCCGATTGCAATCCGCCTACTATTCGCGTTCAACTAGGACAAGCGCAAACAGCACTGTCTGAAAAACTTGCAAGAGTCGTCTTTAAAGCAAGCGGCATAAACTAATCCAGAATAAATCTGTCGCTAAATAGAAGAAGCAGCGGTACATTTGGGTCCAAGTGTTTATCGGCAGGATAGCGATCTTTCATGGTTGGAGCGGTTATGGTCAAAAGAATTAACAACGTCAAATTTTAGCAACCTTCGCATGCGTCAAAACTCTGCACTTCTCATTCCCTAAGTTAGAATAGAAGCTATGAGTTCTTGATGAAATAATGTCGAGGCTGGCGAAAAGAAGATTGCAATCAGACACGCGACCTATATGAAATCACACACCCAGCCATCTCCGTGAAAGCAGCCATCACCTGCTGTTTATGATAACCTATCCTAGGGGAACACCCTACATAGTTTTCTATAGTTAGTACGGTCAGACTTGTGTATTCGACGTTTTTATCCCAGCAAAAGCAGCTAGGGCTGCCACAAAGAGTTCAATTATCAATACCCAGACATACGTGGCCGCTGGAACACCATCGACGCTGATCGCCCAGATACGGGCCAAGCCGAAACCTGCGAAAACGATTGCTGCGGCCATAAGTGATGGCAAGATCAAGTTTCTTTGTACCAGACCCAAACTGATGAAAACCGCTGCAGCGACCAAACCTCCGCCAAACGCTCGTATGTCGTTGAGAAGGTTCACATCGTCAGGCAGCGTAACCTCACTGAGCCCATAAAAAGTTGCAGGCGCGAAAAGGATGGCTGCACCGATACCCATTGCGATCAGCCCAGACAGCGCAAGCGTGCCCTTTTGCAAGAAAGTTAAATTCATAGCTTAGTCTCCTTGGTTTCTTTCAGTTGGAATGAGGCGAAGCAGTGGTGTGACCAGATCCGGATCGCATCAGGATCTAAGAAGTCACCACTATTTACACCCAGAATTTTCAAGAGAAGGCGCACGGGCAAATGCATCGGGCCCGGAAATTTCTCGAAGTCAAGCGCGCCAGCAAACTGGCCGATGCAGACCGGTGTTACATTTCTATTTTGTGCTGCGATCCGTTCGGCATAGCGCCGGCCTTGTGCGTTGCCACTAGGCACAGACAGTGCCATACAAGTAAAAAAATATGCGACTGGACGGGTTGCTAGCGCCAGTTCGTGGGCTTCAACATATGCATTGGCGCAGCGAAGGCATCTGTCGTAGCGAATGGGGCTGCCAATTACGACGGCATCGTAACGATTAGGGTTCGCCGCGGCGTCGATGTGCAAAACATCGACATCTGTGACGAAGTCCTTGAAACCCTCAGCGATCAGACCGGCCACAGAGGCCGTGGAACCATGACCAATGGCGTAGGTTACCAGCACTCTTTGGTTCGCCATTTTGAGCTCCATTTTGGTAGTGCCTGTTAGTGGGGCACGACTTGCAGATAGCCCAACTGCATCGATCTATAAATTACACATCATCCAGTATTCTGTACCATTCGTCCAAACTCTGGAGACGGGCGAGATAATTTGCGCTATTCACTATGCATGACCCATCCAACAACGTCCCCGCCACAGGCCCTAGATCCACTCAGTGAAACGCTGCATGCCATGCATATGAGGGGCACACTTTATTGTCGCGCAGAACTCCGCGCGCCCTGGGGGATAGAAATTCCCAACCTCGGCGGACTGATGGGTTTTATGGTGGTGACGTCGGGGCGAATATGGTTCGAAATGGAGGGAACCGACGGGCGCTGGCTAGAAACTGGCAGCCTAACACTTGTACCGCATGGGCTGCCACATCAGTTGCGCAGCGCAACAGACACTCGGGTCGTACCACTCCACAACCTGCCCGTCACTCAAATTACGGATCACTATGAGATTTTACAGTATGGCCAGGTTGGAGACCTGACTCGTGTTACTTATGGCGTTGTGCGCTTTGATAATCAAATTGCCCAACGCCTCATTGCGCAACTCCCAAATGCAATTTTCCACCATCGTTGGGATCAAGAAACAGATGGTTGGATGGACAGCACCATGCGTTACGTATCCCGCGAGGCAGCAAGTTTGCGGCCGGGTGGCGAGACTGTACTTACTCGCCTGGCGGATATTCTAGTTATTCAAGCAATCCGTGCGTGGCTCGACACTGCACCTGATGCGCGTAAAGGTTGGCTAGCGGCCATGCGCGACCAAAAGATTGGGCGCGCTCTAGCCTATATTCATCAACAGCCCGAACTTCGATGGTCGGTATCAACATTGGCCGAAAAGGCAGCACTTTCGCGCTCAGCTTTCTCTGCCCGCTTCACTGAAATGGTTGGGCAAAGCGCTATGACTTATCTGACTAAATGGCGCTTGTCCTTGGCGATATCTTTACTGGATGAAACTGATTTATCCCTTGGGGAAATTGCCATGCGGGTTGGCTATGGATCAGAACCAGCGTTTGGCCGCGCTTTCAAAAGGAACTTTGGTGTCCCTCCAGGTTACCGCAGAAGAAATTGAAGTGAACACCCTGCGGATTGAGTATCTTGGAACACTATTTAAGCAATGTGGAACAGACCCGGCAGTTGGTCGAACAAATTCGGTAATTCTCTATAGTGCGTTAATTGGAATGGAGGCTTTGACACACGCCGGATTAGCAGACCTGCGAACAGACTTAGGTAGTCTCCTTGAAACCCTTTTAGTTGCTTCATGATCATTCGCGTTCATAAATGCTTGTTGCTTAAGCCGCGAACGGCGTAAAGGTGCTGAGAACGGACGCTCACAACTTATGCTTATAGCCTTACTCATCTTGCAACACCGCAATTCGATACAGACGTACAGGCACTAATCACAACTCATCTCCACGAGCTTACGGATGGTGTTAAAATTTCGAGCTGTATAAGTCGTACTTGTGACAACGCGATGAAAGTTTTCCGCAAGTTTCGAGCGACCGAAACCGTCGGGAGCATAGAGCCAGACGGTGTGGCCTTGAACAATGACTTTTTCTGTTGTGGCAAACTGCGCGATTACATCTTCATCGACATCGGGCGCATCAAGACAGAAGAAACCGTGGACGGTGTTGCCAGCTCCGTTTGGGAAGGGGCAATGGGCCAAGCGGTTGGCGAGATCATGGGCACTGAGGACGAGGACGGGCACGTCGAGGGGCAAGTTTTGGTGGAGCTTGGAAGCCAAAGCCTCTGCCGCGCCGTCGGCTTCGAACACCACATTTCCGCTGGCGATATAGGTGCGGATGTTTTGCCAGCCGATGCCTTCACATATGGCGCGCAGGTCCGCCATCGGCAGTTTATTCCCCCCGCCGACATTGATCCCGCGCAAAAGGGCGATCCATGTGGTATTCATGGTCATAGTATATCACAAATCCGGTCCACGGTCATTTAAAGTAGGGATAATCGGCATTCTTGAGCTCGCATTTGTTTCCGTCAGGATCCTGAAACGTGCCAACCTGCCCCCAATCAAACGATTTGATTTCAACCTCGACACCCTTGTCCCTCTAATTGTTTGCGGCCGCGGCTACGTCTTCGACGTTAAATCGCAACACCGTCGGATTTTGAGCGTTGGTCTTTAGGCAAAGTGAGGCAACCCCACCGGTTTCGATCATCAGATAGCCGTCTCCGAACCTAAGACAGCACAGATGCCCTTTGTCGAACCAGACGGATAGACCAAGCGTATCGCGGTAGAATGATAGGCAGGCATCGTAGTTTTCTGTGCCGAGGATGATTCCAAAGGTATTGGTGGTGTTTACGAGCATTTGGCTTATCCTTTATGGCAGACCATTCGGAGGCGACATGACACGACAGCTGATCGACCAAATCTGCGCTAAGATGGCGGGGGCTATAGCCTCTGCCCCCACGACGGAGCTTGATAGCTGGAAGGTCGGAGGCAAGATGTTTGCGTGTTTTGGAGATCGGATTGATGGGGTTTGTGTGAAGACTGACAGCGTTGAGACCGCGACGATGTTGATCGATGCGGGGGCTGCGGTGAAGGCGCCCTATTTCCACAAGAGCTGGGTCTTGGTCGGGTTTGATGCGCCGGAAGAAGAGCTTCGGCACCGCCTTCTGGTATCCTACGATATCATCGTGAAGGCGCTGCCTAAGAAGCTGCGCGAGACGCTTTAGCCGTATTCCACAACCTCTATCTCGATCCGGTCGTGATCGTAGAAATAGAACCGGCGCCCGGGTTCATAATCCGCGTGGAAATGTGGTTCGAATCCGTAGGCTTTGACCCGTTCCTCCACCGCATCAAGATCATCGACCACGACGCCTAGGTGGTTGAGGCCGCCGCGCGTGCCGTAGCTGGCGTCATCCTCGGTGACCTTTTGTTCGTTCGGTCCGGCGTAGAGGGCGAGATAGGTGTCCTCCTCTCCCACGTGCATGGAGTAGCCGTTGTCGATGGACGCGCCTTCCCAGCGCACGTGCCAGCCGAAGATCGCATTAAGCATCTGCGCGGTTTTGTGGGTGTCACTGACTGTGATGTTTACGTGTTCTAAGCGGCTCATTTTACTCTCCTTTTTCCGATCTGGAAGGATGTTACGTGGGGTGCTTTGGGTGCCCGGAAGGAGCCGCAGTGTAGATCGTGCCCCCAGCCTATCCCATCGCGGGCCAATGCGGCCAGTTCATGCGGCTTTGCGCAGTAGGTTTGTGTCAAAAAGCGTTTCATGGCGCTCTCCTCTGGATTTTCTTGTGCGAATCCTTTTTCATTTCTCAAGTTAACTTGAGATCAAGGATTATTTTCATGGTGCAAGGATTGACGATTGGCGATTTGGCGGCGCGGACGGGATTGGCCGTCTCTGCGATCCGATTTTATGAAACCCATGGGATCGTTGTCCCCGTGCGCAATGCGGGCGGGCACCGGCGCTATGGGCGGCAAGATATCAGGCGGTTGTCCTTTGTGATGGCGGTGCAGTCGCTGGGGTTTTCATTGGATGAGATTGCTGTGCATTTGCGCGATCTTCCGGCGCATATAGCGCCCAGCAAGGCCGATTGGGCGCGGATTTCGGGGAACATCGCGGAAAAGATCGATGCGCGGATCGCCAAGATGCAGGATATGCGCGATCGGTTGGACGGGTGTATCGGTTGCGGGTGTTTGTCGTTGGAGGTGTGCGCGCTCTACAATCCCGACGATGTGGAGGGGCGTGCAGGAGTTGGGCCGCGCAAGCTGAACTTGGGTTGACTTCCCCCGCGCTCTGAGGCCGAGTGCGCCTATGAGACTATCTAATCGCATATCGGGAATAGTCGGCGGTGGCTCCGACGGATGGGGCGTTTTCTATAAGGCGCGTCGGATGATCGCTGAGGGCATTCCGGTGACAGAACTGACCATCGGCGAACATGACATTCGTACCGATCCGGTGATTTTGGAGGCGATGCACAAAGCCGCGATGGGCGGGCATACGGGCTATGCCATGGTGCCTGGAACGGATAGGTTGCGCGATGCTGTGGCCAGCCGCATTCAAGCGCGGACCGGCGTGCCGACGACGCGGGATAATATCATCATCACGCCCGGCGGTCAGTCGGCGCTTTTTGCATCACACCATTCGGTCTGTGATGAGGGCGATACGGCGCTTTTCATTGATCCTTACTACGCGACTTACCCAGGGTCGTTGCGCGGTGTCGGTGCGAAAGCTGTACCGATCAAAGCAAGGGCAGAGCGGCATTTCCAGCCGGATGCGGCGGATATTGCCGCCAAGGCAAATGGAGCGCGTTCGCTTTTGATCAATAGTCCGAACAACCCAACAGGTGTTGTGTATAGCCGCGAGACGTTGGAGGGGATCGCAGGCGTGTGCAAAGACCATGACCTCTGGCTGATCTCAGACGAGGTGTATGACACGCAAGTTTGGCAAGGCGAACATATCAGCCCACGATCCCTGCCCGATATGGCGGAGCGGACGTTAGTGATCGGGTCGATGTCAAAGAGCCATGCGATGACTGGTAGCCGCTGCGGTTGGATTTGCGGGTCTGAGGCAGCGATCCAGAAGCTGATCGATCTGGCGACGAGCACGACATATGGCGTTGCCGGATTTGTGCAGGATGCAGCACTTTTTGCCTTGAACCTTGGCGAAGCGCATGAAGAGAAAGTCGCAGCCCCCTTCCGCCGCCGCAGGGCTTTGACCTTGGAGGCTTTGGCGGGGCAAAACGCCGTGCGGGCGGTGCCTGCGGATGGGGCGATGTATGTGATGCTGGATATTCGCGCCACCGGCATGAGCGGCGAGGAATTTGCTTTGGCGTTGCTGGATCAGCACCGGATCGCGGTTATGCCGGGTGAAAGCTTTGGCGCCGCAGCGGCAGGGCATATTCGCGTGGCGATGACGATTGATAACACGCGCTATGTCGAGGCACTTAAGACCCTGATTTCATTTGCGAACGAAAAGGCAAAATAACAGAAAGGACAGATCATGACCGCTATCGGTGAAACCTTCCGCAGCTTGCATGTGCCCGGAGATCCGCTGGTGATGATCAATGTCTGGGATCGGGGCACGGCCAAGATGATGGCCGCTTTGGGTGCAAAGGCATTGGCGACGTCTTCCGCCGCGCACGCCTATTTGATGGGCAAACCAGACGGTGGTGATGTTAGCCGTGATGACGCTTTGGCCCATGCGCAAGAGATTGTTTCGGCCACCGCCCTGCCCGTTCAAGGGGATTTCGAGAATGGGTTTGGCGATGATCCGGACACTTGCGCCGAAACGGTACGTTTGTCGGCAGAGATTGGGCTGGCGGGGATTTGCATCGAAGATACGATGTTCCCCTCTGGCGATGCTTACGCGTTTGATCTGACAGTTGAGCGGATCAAAGCGGCGGTGAGTGCAGCGCGCGCTTTGCCACAGGATTTTGTTCTGACCGCGCGGGCAGATGGTGTGTTGACGGGTCGCTATGATGTCGATGAAGCGTTTCGACGGTTGCAGGCGTTTGAAAAGGTTGGTGCGGATTGCCTTTATGCGCCCTTATTGCCGGATATGGATGCGGTGCGGCGCGTGACCTCTACCCTCTCGAAACCTGTCAACGTGCTTGCCGTGGGTCGAATGGGCAAAGAAACGCGCGCCACGCTTGGGGACGCAGGCGTGGCGCGGATCTCGATCGGGTCAGCCTTAGCGCGGACCACGCAACGGGTGATGCACGATTTGGGGCAGAGTATGATCGAGGATGGGGATTTCACCGGCCTTAAGCAGACGATCAGCTCTGATATCGTCGATAAGATGCTGACAGGTCAGAGCTGATGTCTTGCCTAAGGATTAGAAGTTGTAGCTGACACGCGCAGCGATTGTTGTCGCCTCAATGTCGGCGCCGCTTCCGTCGAAATCTTGAAACTCGTGGCGGAGAACTTCACCACCCACCCGTAGGTTCGAGCCGACTTGGTAATCTAGGCCTACGCCAAAGAACTGACCATCATCGTTTGCGTCCAATGCGCCGCCAGTGAAGGCGCGTGCGGCACCGACAGTTACGTAAGGCAGGAATTCACCCGCGTCATAGCCTGCGCGCAGTTTCAAGCGCGCCACGTTATCAAGATCGATGCCAGAGCCGCTGTCTGAGATTTGCGTCCAGTCGTAGTCAATTTCACCGCCGATGACGAAATTGCCGAAGTCGTAGTTATAACCAGCGTGTACACCGTAAAGCAGGTCTTCTGCGTCTTCGTCGAATGCTTCAGATTCCAACTGGCCGTAGCCGAGTTGCGCACCTGCGTAAAAGCCTGTCCAATCGTTGCCGCGAGGCGTTGGCGCTACGACAGGGACAACCGCAACCGGCGTTGGCGCTGCTTCGACGGCGGGATCAGCGAGGGAACCGGCCTGCGCTGTTGTCGCGGCCCCAAGGGCAATCGCTGAGATGATAAGGGAATTACGAACCATTTCTAAAACTCCTGAATATGGTTGGGAGAACCCTCACATCGGTGCTGCAAATCCAAACCACAACCAGCCCATTCAACACGTTTTTTGACCGGCGATATTCCGCGGTAAGCCTTGTAATTTATGGCAAAATCTGGCTCGCGAAGCGCCATTTGGCGGTGCCCCGCGCAAGGGGCGCTCGACCGGCTGGGCCTTGCTCATCACAGATTTTTGCCCTTGAAAAACGACCTTGGATGACCGGTGGTTTCGCTTTGGTTCAAAAACGACATGGCGTCGGATTTGGGCAAGCGGCGCGGTGCGCGATTGGGCAGTTTGATCCAAAGGGAGACGCAGATTTGAAACGCAGCCGGGTCAGGATCGCATTGATCAGCCGCACCATTGGTGCGCGGCGCGGCCGTGCGGCACGGGGGCGTCCAGTGTTCGGGTAAGCCACCTCATTTTCCCAACCCGAACGAAGAGACACCAAAATGAATGATGAATCCCCCCAACGTGCTGGTCGCCCGCGTCGGTCCGGCGGCCGTGCAGCGCGTACGGCTTTGCGGTCTGCGAAATTGGCCGAAGATTTGCGCCCAGTGCGCGCTGGCATGGCTGGCGGCACCTACAAACCGCTCTCCGATGCCGATGTAGACGCGATTTACGAAGCAGCACTTGTGGCCCTCGAAGAAATCGGCCTGATTGACGCCCCGCAATCTGGCATCGACGCCATGGTCGGTGCGGGCGCGATCTTGGGCGAAGACGGCCGATTGCGGTTCCCGCGCGGGTTGGTCAAAGAGATGCTCGGCAAAGCTGCGAAGGACGTCACGCTCTACGGTCGTGATCCGAAGTACGACATGCACCTCACTGGCACCAATGTGCATTTCGGCACGGCTGGGGCCGCGGTGCACATGGTTGATGTCGAAGGCCGGAACTATCGCGACAGTACGGTGCAGGATTTGCATGATGCGGCCAAGATCGTGCAGCAAATGGACAACATCCATTTCCTCCAACGCCCGATGGTCTGCCGCGACATCACCGACAACCGCGAGATGGATTATAACACCATCTACGCCTGCGTTTCGGGCACCACGAAACACGTGGGCACCTCCTTCACGGAGCCTGATTTTGTCGGCGACTGTTTGGAGATGCTTCATATGATGGCAGGCAGTGAAGAGGCATGGCGGGAGCGCCCGTTTGTTCTGAACTCCAACTGTTTTGTGGTGCCGCCGATGAAATTCGCCACCGAGAGCTGTCAGGTGATGGAGAACTGCATCGCAGGCGGCATGCCGGTGCTTTTGTTGTCCGCTGGACAAGCCGGTGCGACTGCCCCCGCCCCGATTGCGGGCGCGATTGTGCAGGCCGTGGCGGAATGTCTGGCCGGTGTCGTTTATGTCAACGCGATCAAGCCGGGGCATACGGCGGTCTTTGGCACTTGGCCCTTTGTCAGTGATCTGCGCACCGGCGCGATGTCGGGCGGGTCTGGCGAACAAGCGCTGCTGACAGCGGGTTGCGCGCAGATGCACCAGTTTCTTGGCTTGCCCGGCGGGGCGGCTGCGGGGATTGCGGATGCGAAACTGCCGGACATGCAGGCCGGATGGGAGCAGATGTGCTCCAACGTGATGGCCGGTTTGTCAGGGTTGAACATGGTCTATGAAGCGGCAGGGATGCACGCGTCTTTGCTGGGCTTTTGCCATGAATCGCTGGTTTTGGGGAATGACCTTTTGGGCCAAGCGATGCGCTGCGTGCGCGGGATTGAGGTCAATGAAGCCACGCTTGGCTTGGACACGATGCGCTCTGTTTGCATGGGCGGACCGGGGCATTATCTGGGGTCAGATCAGACGCTGGCTTTGATGCAAACCGAATACATCTACCCTGAGGTTGCCGATCGCACCTCGCCAAAAGAATGGCAGGAGCTTGATAAGCCTGACCTGATCAAGACAGCGATTGCGCAAAAGGAGAAGATCTTAGCGGAACGGTCGCGGGTGGCGTTAAGCCCCGATGTGGATGCGGCTATTCGCGAACGGTTCAATATTCATCTGCCGGTTCAATAAGGGTTTGGGGGCGTTGCCCCCGGCCCTTCGGGCCTCCCCCAAGGTATTTTAGGCAAGAGGAAGGTGTGGTGAGCGTTCGTTTTTTGAGCCTTTGTTAGGGCTCCGCCCGTTCTTAGGCTGAAACGATGCACTGCATCGTTTCTTATCGCCTTGAACCCTCCGCCGGAGGCTCCTGTAAGTTCAACTATGCGTGGCGTGGGACGCTGAGCGTGCCGCCGCAAATGGCGGCTTTGGCGCCGGTGGTACTAGGGGCGCTGGTGGGCAAGCCGTTGAGAACGCGGACCGCTAAGAAGGCAAAGGCTTGGGCCTCGATCATATCGCCGTTGAGGTCTGCCTCTTCGATGACATGGACGGGCGTGTCGATGCTGACGCGGAGCATCTCCATCAAGGTTGCGTTCTGACGCCCGCCGCCGCAGACGTAGAGTTTGGTGGGAGGCTTCGGGCAGTGGCGCATGGATTCAGAGATAGTCAGCGCGCAGGCCGCGGTCAGGGTCGCGGCGGCGTCTGCATCTGAGAGCGGCGCGACGGCAGTGGCCAGATCGCTGAACGTGTCGCGGTCAAGTGATTTTGGCGGCATTTTGTAGAAATAAGGGTGTGTGAGGAGCGTCGCTACGATCTCTCCGTTCACGGTGCCCTCTTTCGCCAAAGCGCCGTTGTCGTCGTGAGGCTGGCCAAGGCGACTTTGCATCAGGTCATTGATAGGTGCGTTGGCGGGGCCGGTGTCGAAGGCGAGAAGCGCATCTGGCTCCTCTGGCTTCTCTTTCGACGGGTCGACCCAGGTGAGGTTGCCAACGCCGCCCAAGTTTAGAAAGGTGATGGGCGCAGTTTCTTCGAGGTATTTGGCGAGGGCGAAGTGAAAGAATGGGGCCAGAGGCGCACCCTGCCCGCCAAGTTCGACATCCGCTGTGCGGAAATCCCAGACGACTGGTTTCTGCAAGACCTCAGCAAGGATTTGCCCGTCACCCGCCTGATGGGTGCCGCGGCCGTTTGGGTCATGCGCCAAAGTTTGGCCGTGAAAGCCGATGACGTCCGCAAGTTCATAGGGTTTCAGAGCGGCAGCATGGGTGGTTTCAATGAGCTCGACCACTTCCGGGGCGACCTCTTCGGACCATTGGCCGAGAGCGGCCTTCAGCGCGGCGCGTTCAGCGTCTGTATAGGCGTGGTAGCTGTGATCGCCAAAGCCCCGGATCGTGTGGCCGTCGGTCAGGATTTCGGCGGTATCAATGCCGTCAAGCGATGTGCCCGACATGGCCCCAACAGCCCGCACCACGCGATTTTTCAACATGCACTTTCCCTACCCGACACTGCAGCCTATAGAGTGCAGTGAAACGCCTTTAGGAACAAGACCATGACCTACCATCCCAAGTCTGAGTTTATCTCTGTCATGATGGAGCGCGGCTTTCTGGCCGATTGCACCGATTATCAAGGCCTTGACGATGCGTTGAGCCGCGGTGTGGTGCCGGCTTATATTGGCTATGATGCGACGGCGAAATCGCTGCATGTGGGCCATTTGATGAACATCATGGTTCTTCGGTGGTTCCAAAAGTGCGGCGGCAAGCCGATCACCCTAATGGGTGGCGGCACAACAAAAGTCGGTGATCCCTCATTCCGATCAGATGAGCGCCCGCTTTTGGATGAAGCGGCCATCGACGCAAACATTGAGGGCATGAAACAAGTATTCGCCAAATACCTGACTTATGGCGAAGGCGCGACGGACGCACTTATGCTGAACAACGCAGAATGGCTGGATGATCTGAACTATCTATCGTTCTTGCGCGACATCGGGCGGCACTTCTCGGTCAACCGTATGCTGTCATTTGAAAGTGTGAAATCACGGTTGGACCGCGAACAATCGTTGTCGTTCCTAGAATTCAACTACATGATCCTTCAGGCCTACGATTTCCTTGAGCTGAACCGCCGCTATGGCTGCTTGTTGCAGATGGGCGGGTCGGATCAGTGGGGCAATATTGTCAACGGGATCGATCTGACACGGCGGGTGCTGGATCAGGAGATTTATGGGCTGACAACGCCTTTGTTGACCACCTCCGACGGGCGCAAGATGGGTAAATCGCAAGGGGGAGCCGTTTGGCTCAATGGCGATATGCTGTCGCCTTATGAGTTCTGGCAGTTCTGGCGGAATACCACGGATGCAGATACCGGCAAGTTCCTAAAGATTTTCACTGAACTGCCGGTAGAGGATTGTGATCGATTAGGCGCTTTGGAAGGGTCTGAGATCAATCAAGCGAAGATCATTTTGGCCAATGAGGTGACTTCGCTTTTGCATGGGGCAGATGCGGCCAAAGCGGCGGAAGCAACCGCGCGTGAAGTGTTCGAAAAGGGTGGCGTTGGGGATGACCTGCCGACGCTGACGCTGAGCGCGGAAGATTTGGGCGACGGGGTCTCAATTGTGCAGCTGATTGTGAAATCCGGCCTCGCGGGCAGCGGTAAAGAAGCGAAGCGTTTGATTGCTGAGAATGGCGCGAAGTTGAATGATGAGCCGCTGACCAATGCGGGGCTGATGGTCGATGCAGAGATGCTTGCCAGCCCGATTAAGCTGAGCGCAGGCAAGAAGCGGCACAGTTTGGTGCAGCTGGGATAATTCCATGAAACGGCGCGGGTTTCTGTTGGCAACTGGGGCGGCGTTGGCGGCTCCGGCGATTTTGACTGCGCAGACTGTGCAGCGGGTGATTGTGATCGGTGGCGGCTCTGCCGGAATGACAGCGGCGGCGCGGTTGATCGATGCAGGTGTTGACGTGGTGCTATTGGAAGCATCGGACGTGTTGGGTGGGCGTATGGCGCGGGACACGACGCTGGCCGATTTCCCGATTGATCTGGGGGCGGAGTGGATTCACAACGATCCTGAAGTTTTGGGCGATATTTTGGGGCTCGGCTGGACGCTGACCGATGTGGAAACGATTGTGTATCGTCCGCAGACCTATCAATTTTATGATGGCGGTCGGCTGCGCAACCGCAACCTGCTGCGGTTCACCTATGCGGAAACAAAATTCCTCGACACAACATGGTACGGGTTTTTTGAGCGGTTTGTGATGGAAAAGATTGCGCCGTCGGTTCGGTTGAACACGGGTGTGGATTGGATCGAACATAGTGCAGATGGCGTCAGAGTGCGGACGACAACTGGAGATGTGTTGGAGGCTGACCGTGTGATCGTCGCGACGCCGATCTCGGCTTTGCAATCGGGTCGTATCAAGATTGCGTCCGGTTTTGAGGATTGGAAATCTGAAGCGCTGAGCGAGGTTGGCTTTGGCCAAGGATTGAAGGTGTTTTTGAAGTTCCGCGAGCAGTTCTATCCGGACATTCTTGTCGAAGGCAGTGTTTGGGAACAGACGGATGACAGTTGGGACAGCAAGCTCTACTACAACGCGGCCTTTGGCAAAGACACCTCCGACAATGTCCTAGGGCTGTTCAACGTTGCACAAGGTGCCTTGCCGTGGAGCCAACTGAGCGCGGACCATTTGGTGCAATCGGTTTTGGAGGAATTGGACGCGATCTATGACGGTGCGCCCAGAGCCTTGTTCGAAAGCGCTGTTACAAAACTCTGGTCGCAGGAGCCGAATATTGGTGGCAGCTATTCGATGGACAACAACAGCGATTACGATATCGAAGAGATTTTAGCCCCGATCAACGGACGCATCTTCTTTGCCGGAGAAGCATTGGGCGGGGATGCGCAATCGACCGTGCAGGGGGCAGCATATTCGGGTGTAGATGCGGTGGAGCGTATCCTGGGGTAAGAAAGACCATGACCAATTATCTTGTCTATGACGTCTTCACGGACACTACTTTTGCCGGAAATCCGCTTGCGGTGATCCCTGATGCGCGCGCTTTGCCGGAGGACAGCCTGCAACGCATTGCGCGGGAGTTCAATTTCTCGGAAACCACCTTCGTGTATCCGCCAGTTGATCAGGCACATACCGCTAAGGTGCGGATTTTTACGCCGACGATGGAAATCCCCTTTGCAGGCCACCCGACCATTGGCACCGCGATTGCATTGCGAGACATGGGGCATCAAGGCGATATGGTGTTGGAGCTTGGCGTCGGGCCGATCCCCTGCCGGTTTGACGGCGATCAGGCGTCGTTTACCACGCATCTCCCGCTTGAGGTCGCAGCGGAGCCGGAAATCGAGTTGGTGGCGCGGTGCCTCGGGTTGAGCACCGACGCGATTGCGACCTCGACCCACCTGCCCGTGCAAGCCAGTGTAGGTCTGCATTTTACAATGGTAGAGGTGACGGATCGCGTGACATTAGCCGCTTGCGCCCCTGCCATAGATGCCATTCGAGAGGGGAAAGAGCGCTATCCAACCGGGTTGGATTTTGCGATCTTTGCCTATGTGCGGAACGGGACCGCCGTTGACGCACGGATGTTTGCGCCCCTTGATAATATCCCTGAAGACCCAGCAACGGGCAGTGCCTGTGCGGCATTGGCCGCTCTGCTGCATGACCGTTTGGGCGGACCGCTCGATTTGGACATTCGACAGGGCGAAGACATGGGGCGACTGTCGTTGATCTCGGCGGCGGCGGATGGTGATCCGGTGGGTATCACGATTGGGGGTCAGGCAGTGAAGACGATGTCGGGAGTTTTAACGCTCTAACGCCTTCCCTCCTCTGACCTGTGGCGGTATGACACAAACACGCGACTGACCTGAGGCCTCTATGACAAATACCATTTTAGCGCGTTGCGAAGCACAAGGGCTTCGTATGACCGGGCAACGTCGTACAATTGCTTTGGTTCTGGAAGCGTCAGACGACCATCCCGATGTTGAAGAGCTGTATAAACGCGCCTCTGCGCAGGACGATGGGATTTCGTTGGCGACCGTGTATCGCACAGTGAAGCTTTTCGAAGAAACCGGCATTCTGGAAAAGCACGAGTTTGGCGATGGGCGCGCGCGGTATGAAACGGCGGATGGGGACCACCATGATCACCTGATTGATGTCCATTCCGGCGATGTAATCGAATTTGTCGATGAAGAAATCGAAGCCTTGCAGGAAAAGATCGCGCAAAAACTTGGCTATAAGCTGATGGGGCATCGGTTGGAGCTTTATGGCGTCCCACTGAAAAAGACGGACGACTGATGGAAAACCTGCGTGGTGCGGCGTTCATGGTTCTGGCCATGGGATTCTTTGCGATCGAAGACGCGCTGATCAAATCCGTCGCTGATGACATACCCGTCGGGCAGATTATCACTGTGACATGTGGTGGCGCGTTGATCCTGTTCTTGGTCTGGTCTGTGGCCCGCGGCATCCCGCTTTGGAATGACGGCTATCTGGATCGGCGCGTGAATTTGCGCAGTTTAAGCGACGTGATTGGATCGTGTTTCTTTGTCACATCGCTGTCGCTGATCCCTTTGACAACTGCATCGGCGGTGATCCAAGCGACGCCTCTTGTCGTGGCGCTGGGGGCGGCGCTGTTTCTTGGCCAAACCATCGGCTGGCGACGATGGATCGCGATTATCATCGGGTTCATTGGGGTGATGATCATCATCCGTCCCGGAACGGAAGGGTTTGATGGTTATACGCTCTTGGCCGTTGGTGGAATGCTCGGCCTCGCAGCCAGAGACTTGCTGACCCGCGGCCTAACCGTTGATCTCAGCGGCGTGCAGCTGGCGACGCATACCTTTGCCCTGCTGTGCCCCGCTGGTGTTTTGCTGGCCTACAGCCAAGGGCAGTCCTTCGTGATACCGAACTTCGAACAATCCCTGATTTTGGCGGCGACCGTGGTGATTGGTATTCTTGCCTACCTCACGATTGTGGCGGCCACCCGAGATGGTAATGCGGGGATCATCTCATCCTTCCGCTACTCTCGGATGCTTTTCGCTTTGATCATTGGCTACGCTTTCTTTGCCGAACGGCCCGACGCAGCCACATTGATCGGCGCTGCAATTATTATCGCCTCAGGCCTCTTTACGTTGCTGCGCGAGGCGCGCCTGCGCAAGACTTCCCCTTCAGGGACAGGCACGGTATAGACCCCGTGATAACGCTAACACCCTCCCATAGGATCTCCTCATGAGCACCATCATTGATATTCACGCACGCGAAATTCTGGATAGCCGTGGCAACCCGACCGTTGAGGTCGATGTCATGCTTGAAGACGGCACAATGGGCCGCGCGGCGGTACCGTCCGGCGCGTCGACGGGTGCGCATGAGGCTGTTGAAAAGCGGGACGGGAACAAAGCCCGCTACAAGGGCAAAGGCGTTTTGGAAGCCGTCGCGGCTGTGAATGGCGAAATCGCTGAAGCGCTGGTTGGTTTTGATGCCACTGAGCAAGTGGCGATTGACCAAGCGATGATCGAACTCGACGGCACACCGAACAAAGGCCGCCTTGGGGCGAATGCGATTTTGGGCGTTTCCTTGGCTGTCGCGAAGGCGGCTGCGGATTTCACAGCGCAACCCCTCTTCCGATATGTCGGTGGCACGTCTGCGCGTGTTTTGCCGGTGCCAATGATGAATATCATCAATGGAGGGGAACATGCCGACAACCCAATCGACATTCAAGAATTCATGATCATGCCGGTCTCGGCAGAAAACATCCGCGAGGCCGTCCGCATGGGCGCGGAAGTGTTTCACACGCTAAAGAAAGAACTTTCTGATGCAGGCCACAACACCGGCATCGGCGATGAAGGTGGCTTTGCACCAAACCTCGAAAGCACACGTGTTGCCTTGGATTTCATCAAAACAGCCGTTGAAAAAGCCGGCTACACGCTGGGCGAGGACATCTACCTCGCACTCGATTGCGCGTCATCTGAGTACTACAAAGATGGCAAATACGAGATGGTGGGCGAAGGCAAATCGCTGACCTCCGTGGAAAACGCGCAGTATCTGGCGGATCTCTGTGCCGATTATCCAATCATCTCCATTGAGGACGGTATGGATGAGGACGATTGGGAGGGGTGGAAAATCCTGACCGAGATGATCGGGGATAAAGTGCAGCTGGTTGGCGACGACCTTTTCGTGACAAACCCGAACCGTCTGTCCGATGGCATTGCTCAAGGTGTTGCGAATTCCATGCTGGTAAAACTCAATCAAATCGGTAGCTTGACGGAAACTCTTCAAGCCGTCGATATGGCGCATCGCGCGCGCTACACCAACGTGATGTCGCACCGTTCGGGTGAAACCGAGGATGCGACAATCGCTGATCTAGCGGTGGCGACGAACTGCGGTCAGATCAAAACCGGCTCTCTTTCCCGGTCGGATCGTTTGGCAAAATACAACCAGTTGATCCGGATTGAAGAAGTCTTGGGCGAAACAGCAGAATACGCTGGCAGAAGCATCCTGAAATCATGAGCTTAGACGCCGGACTTTATCCGGTGCCAGAAGGCCATTTGGCAGCGGTTGTCACCCATCTGGAGACAACCGCGGTTGCCGTGCCGGACAGCCCTTTTCCGGACGATGTGTCGATTGAAAGAGACCTGCCCAGCGTGGAGCGCTATCGGGCGTTGTTTCGCGCAATTGGTGCGCCATGGCTCTGGACGTCTCGGCTGAAATTGAGCGACTCGAAGCTGGCAGAAATCCTGTCAGATCAAGATGTTGAGGTTTGGCTTTTACGTCGGCATGGGATCGACATCGGTGTGGTTGAGCTGGATTTCAGGGTCGCAGGCGAATGCGAATTGGCATTCTTTGGTCTGATCCCGACCGAAACTGGTGGCGGCTTGGGCAAGGCGATGATGTCCTTTGCCCAGAAACGCGGGTTCTCTCGCCCGATCAAACGGTTTCATCTGCACACCTGCACGCTGGATTCGCCCAAGGCGGTGCCGTTCTACCTGGCTTCCGGCCTCCGCCCGACGCGGCGACAGGTTGAAATCTTTGAAGATCCGCGCCTCGCTGGATATCTGGGAGAAGATACCGCGCCACAACACCCTTTGATCGAGACATGATGACCGCTGACGTCATCATAGCCCTGCTCGACCTCGCTCCGCATCCGGAAGGCGGGCATTATCGGCAGACTTGGATCGCCGAAAACGACGGGCGTGCTGCGGGGACGTGCATCTACTTTTTGTTAAAGGCTGGAGAGGTCAGCCATTGGCACACCGTCGATGCGACGGAGATCTGGCACTATTATTCAGGTGCTCCGATACAGTTGCGGATGGCAGAAACCGAAGCCGGGCCTTCGGCTGAGATGATCCTTGGACCGGATTTAGCCGCTGGTCAAAGACCGCAAGGCATTGTCCCGAGGGGACATTGGCAATCGGCGAAGAGCTTGGGCGAGTGGACGCTTGTTGGCTGTACGGTCTCGCCTGGCTTTGATTTTGCGGGATTTCATTTGGCTGAGCCGGGTTTTGACATCCCTAGCCTATAGCCTTTGGCTAGCAACGGATGCCTCCGGCGGAGGTATTTATTGCTCAAAAGACGATGCAGCCCCCTTTAGTGGGTCGCCAGGCGCCGTAAAGGGGGCCGTCTTTCGAGGCGGGCATCGGCTCCTCAGCCTGTACCGCGCGCTCAATTTTACCTAAATTGATTGCGTTAAGGTTAATGCTTCTCTTTTGAGATAAAATACCTCGGGGTCTGGGGCAGCGCCCCAGGGTGTTTGGATAAAAAAGAGGGGGACCGAAGTCCCCCTTTGTAGTCTCGCTTTTCGGGCTCAGTATTATACCGCTCGTTAGTTTTTTGCCTGCGGCCCGAACCGCGCCGGGGGCGAGCGCACCCGCCCCGGATTCTCTTAGCTACACCCAGACGTTGATCCGCAGGTGTTGCACTTCATGCAGGTGCCGTTGCGCACTAGTGTGTAGTTGCCGCATTCGCCACATGGATCGCCTTCGTAGCCTTGCATTTTTGCCTTGTCGCGGGCGGACATGCCGGTTGAGGTGATGGTGCCGCTCGGCATGGCTGTTTCCGTGACCTCTGGCACCAAAGTTTGCAGCGCGCCGACCGGATCGGAGCCGGTTGCGAGTGCTGTTGCCCCCTGCCCGCCGTTCAATACGACCAGCTCTTGCGGCATCCGCTTGCGCAGGTAGCCGGTGGAGCTGATTTGCTTGAGGACTTCGAGCGACCTTGTTGCGGCCGTCTCGGACGGCGCTTGCACGTTGCTCACGCCCTCTTCTTCCCCGCGGCCGATGTCATCAAAGGATGCGCCTTCTGGCTTCACGTGGGCCAGATCGGTGCGGTCGAGGTAGCTGACAGCCAGTTCGCGGAAGATATAGTCGAGGATCGACGTTGCGTTCTTGATGCTGTCGTTGCCTTGGACCATGCCCGCAGGTTCGAACTTGGTGAAGGTGAAGGCATCCACGAACTCTTCCAGTGGCACGCCGTATTGCAGGCCGACGGAGACTGCGATGGCGAAGTTGTTCATCATCGCGCGGAAGCCTGCGCCTTCTTTATGCATGTCGATGAAGATTTCGCCCAGTTTGCCGTCTTCGTACTCCCCCGTACGGAGGTAGACCTTGTGACCGCCCACAATGGCTTTCTGCGTGTAGCCTTTGCGGCGTTCTGGCATCTTTTCGCGCTCTTGCTCGCGCATGATTTCCTTGACGATGATCTTTTCGACCACCTTCTCGGCCAGAACAGCGGCTTTTTCCTGCGGCGAGCCGGTCTCGAGCACCTCTGCCGCCTCGTCATCGTCTTCCACAAGCGCGGCTGCCAGCGGCTGAGACAGTTTCGAGCCGTCGCGGTAGAGCGCGTTGGCCTTGATGCCCAAGGACCAGCTCAACTCATAGGCTTTCTGACAATCTTCGATCGTCGCATCGTTTGGCATGTTGATCGTTTTGGAGATCGCGCCGGAGATGAAGGACTGTGCTGCGGCCATCATAGTGATGTGGCTGTCGACGCTGAGGAAGCGTTTGCCTTTCTTGCCGCATGGGTTCGCACAATCAAAGACGTTGAGATGCTCTTCTTTGAGGAACGGTGCGCCTTCGAGGGTCATCGTGCCGCAAACATGGTCATTGGCGGCGTCGATGTCCTGCTTGGAGTAGCCGAGGTGGCGCAGCAGGTCGAAGGTTGGATCGTTCAGCTTCTCGGCTGGGATGCCGAGGGTCTTGGTGCAGAACTCTTCGCCCAAAGTCCACTGGTTGAAGACAAAGCGGATGTCGAAGGCAGAGGCGAGCGCGCCTTCGACCTTATCGAGTTCCGCTTGGCCGAAGCCGTGGCCGATCAGGGATGTGTGGTTGATCGCTGGCGCTTGGCCCAGTGAGCCATGGCCGACCGCATAGGCGATGATTTCTTCGATCTGAGCAGAGCCGTAGCCGAGCGTTTCCAAGGCCGCTGGCACGGATTGGTTGATGATCTTGAAGTAGCCGCCGCCTGCGAGTTTCTTGAACTTCACCAAAGCAAAGTCAGGTTCGATGCCGGTGGTGTCACAGTCCATGACAAGACCGATGGTGCCTGTTGGTGCGATGACGGAAACCTGAGCGTTGCGGTAGCCGTGCTTTTTGCCCAGATCCAGCGCTTCATCCCAGCTGGACACAGCAAGGTCGATTAGGCGCTGATCGGGGCAGTTTGCGTGATCGAGCGCGACAGGTTTGACCGCCAACTGTTTGTAACCATTGGTTTTTCCCTGTGCCGCAGTGCGGTGATTTTCGATGACGCGCAGCATGTGCTTTGCGTTTTTCTTATAGCCCGGGAATGGGCCAAGCTCGCCTGCCATTTCCGCAGATGTCGCGTAAGACACGCCAGACATGATTGCGGTCAGGGCAGCGCCCATCGCGCGGCCTTCGTCGCTGTCGTAGCCCAGACCCATGTTCATCAGCAGGCCGCCGATGTTGGCATAGCCGAGGCCCAAGGTGCGGAAGTCATAAGAGCGCTGTGCGATCTCTTTTGATGGGAATTGCGCCATCATGACCGAGATTTCGAGCGTTACTGTCCACAGACGGGTGGCGTGGATGTAATCTTCGACTTGGAACACGCCGTCTTTATAGAAGGTCAGCAGGTTCATCGACGCGAGGTTACACGCCGTATCATCGAGGAACATGTATTCGGAGCACGGGTTGGAGCCGCGAATTTCACCGTCTTCTGGGCAAGTGTGCCATGCGTTGACGGTGTCGTGGTACTGGATGCCCGGATCGGCGCAGGCCCATGCGGCGTGGCCCACTTTGGCCCATAGGTCACGTGCACGAACTGTGCGTGTCACCTCGCCGTTGACGCGGTTGCGTAGGTGCCAATCGGTGTCGTCTTCGACGGCTTTTAGGAAAGCGTCGGTGACACGGATGGAGTTGTTGGAGTTCTGGCCGGATACGGATGAATAAGCCTCAGAATCCCAGTCTGTGTCATAGGTTGGGAATTCGATGCTGGTGTGGCCTTGCTTGGCGTAGTCCAGCACACGCTTGACGTAAGTCTCTGGGATTGCGACTTTTTTCGCTTCGCGGATCGCTGAGGCAAGGGATTTGTTTGTCTTTGGATCGTAGGCGTCATCCTCTGCTCCATCCCAAGATTTGATCGCTGCAAAAATGCCGTTGAGCTTTTGCTCGTGCATTTTGGAGCCGGCGACGATGGAGGCCACTTTTTGTTCCTCAATCACCTTCCATTCGATGAATTCTTCGATGTCTGGGTGTTCTGCGTCGACGATAACCATTTTGGCTGCACGGCGTGTGGTGCCGCCGGATTTGATTGCGCCTGCTGCTCGGTCGCCGATTTTCAGGAAGCCCATCAGACCGGAGGATTTACCGCCGCCGGACAGTGGCTCGCCCTCGCCCCGTAGGCTGGAGAAGTTGGTGCCGGTGCCGGAGCCGTATTTAAAGAGGCGTGCTTCGCGGACCCAGAGGTCCATGATACCGCCGTCGTTTACCAGATCGTCAGATACAGATTGGATAAAGCAAGCGTGCGGCTGCGGATGTTCATAGGATGATGTGGATTTGGTTAGCTCACCTGTTTTGTAGTCAACATAGTGGTGACCTTGAGCTGGACCGTCGATTCCATAGGCCCAGTGCAGACCAGTGTTGAACCACTGAGGGGAGTTTGGTGCCGCGCGCTGTGTCGCCAGCATATAGCGCATTTCGTCAAAGTAAGCGCGCGCATCTTCTTCGGTGGAGAAGTAGCCGCCTTTCCAACCCCAATACGTCCACGCACCCGCAAGACGATCGAACACCTGCTTGGCGGAAATCTCACCGCCCATTTCGGCGCCTTTGGCAGGCTCAGACCGCCAGAGGAATTCTGGAACGTCTTTTTCTTTGACCTTCTTCAGTTCAGACGGAACGCCTGCTTTGCGGAAGTATTTCTGTGCGATCACGTCGCTCGCAACCTGACTCCAAGAGGATGGAATCTCACAATCATCAAGTTTGAAAACAACAGTGCCGTCTGGGTTCCTGATCTCGGAACTGGTCTTTGTAAACTCCAAACCGTCGTATGCATCTTTACCGGATGTCGTGAAGTTACGATCAATCTTCATCGCGTCTGCCCCTGTTTCGCCGTCGTTGCGGCCCCTAGAAAAATCTGCGCCCCGCAAGGCGCCCTCAACGTCGCTGACCACCGGTCACGATTGAGACAAATCTTCACTGGCCCGCGCTTTGGCAGGTCCCCGGCATGGTATGCTGGTGTCGTCTGTCTTTCCCCGTGCCGCCACCATATATTGTGTCTGCGGTGTCAGCCCACACAACTTGGAACAACTACACCTAGTGGGTCAACGGCTTTATTCACTAAATCTTGAGTTTTTTGTGTTGACGATGCCCAATAGCTTGAGTCGGGGAAATCGCGTCCGATTCCTCCACATCGATACTCACACCTGTTCGGATTTTCTTGCGGTCAAAGAAACTCAACAAACACGGTGGTTTGCCATGATCAGTTCAGTTTTTGGATCAAGAAATCCACAAGCGTTAACGAATGAAGCACGGGGATCGACGCGAAGTTAGATGGTTTGCCCTTACCCAAATCGCGTGACCAAAGCGACACAACATACCGCCTAATCTTTCAGCACTTCCCCTGTGGTTGGACCGGCAGCAAAAGGAGACACTCAAACAAAAAAGGCAGGTCCGAAGACCTGCCGTTTTTGATGGTCGGGGCAGAGAGATTCGAACTCCCGACCCTCTGTTCCCAAAACAGATGCGCTACCAGGCTGCGCTATGCCCCGGACCGTGCGTGTACTTACGCCGAAGATTTCGATTTGAAAAGACCCAAATCGCGATTAATTTGCACAAGGTTTGATCGCATCTTGATCAATAGAAGGATGCTGAAGAACGTCGCCCACTGAGATGCCTAAACGCGATGCCAAACCGCCGTTAATCTCCAACACGTATTGGATGCCCAGACCGCCATCGATCGTGGTTTCATCCAATGGTATCGCGTTTTCGTGGATTTTGAGCACTTCCCCATTGGGCGCGACAAAAATCATATCGAGGGGAATCAGAGTATTCCGCATCCAAAACGTCGCACGCTGCGGCTGTGGATAGACAAACAACATGCCTTCCAACGTCGGCATGCTTTCCACGAACATCAATCCCTGACTGCGTTCGGCAGGCTCATCCGCGACGCGCACATCAAAACGCGCTTGCCCCCAGTCCCCAAAGACTCTGACGCGATCAAAGTCACAAGAAGCCCAAACACCTGACGGTAGTAAGAAAAGAGCGGCGGCAACTGCCTTACGGATCATTTGGACCCGGATTCCCAAGTCGTGATCTCGATGGCCATCATGCCGCGCGCACCACTCATCATGCGCATGCCAACAGCCTCACCCGTCGCGAGATCAGACAGGCCTGAGCGGCGCAAAACCTCGATATGCAGGAACACATCCCGATCATCACCGAATACGTTCGCAAAGCCAAAGCCTTTGCCTTTGTCGAACCATTTCACCCGCGCAGGATGAATTGGACTCGCAGCGATTTCTTCTGGCGTCACTTCTTGCATGTCGCCAAGCGCCGGACTGCCGTCATCCTCTGGCGGCTCAATCGACACGATCTCTACCGCCTGCAACCCACGATCGGTACGTTGGACGACGATGATGATGCGTGAACCGTCTGCAACGGACCCTTGCCCAAAATTTCGCAAGACATTTGCGTGCAGAAGAATATCCGGACCACCCTCATCGGATACAACGAACCCAAAACCCTTTGCAGGATCGAACCATTTGATCTGGCCGTGAATTTCGTTAGACGCGTCAGTGGTCATTCGTTTTTTCTTCTCTTCGTTGTGCTCATATGAGCCGTATTAGGGTGCCAATGTCAAACAGACGACCATGTTAACAAGTTGCCGACTATACTTCTTGATCACGTATAATCTAGAGTTTTTTAAGGCGACAACCTCGAAATTTCCCAAGTGTCTCCAATAGCTTGCCGCCGCCATCTAAAGCGATCATGCAAACGGTGATCTCCATCCGCCCAAAATTCAACCTCTAGTGGAAAAATGCGAAAACCTCCCCAAAACGGAGGGCGCTCTGGGTTGATCCCATGAGTGGCTGTGACTTTAGCAACCTTTGCAACCAGAGCGGCACGTGATTCTAAGGGTCGGGATTGGTCGGATGCCCAAGCCCCTAAGCGACTCTTGAGGCCTCGGGACTTATAATAGGCATCCGCAACTTCGCCGTCTTCTTTCTCTACAATACCCCGCACACGGAGCTGACGGCGCAGAGATTTCGAGTGCAAAACGAAAGCGACTTTGCCGGATTGCTCAATCTCTTGCCCTTTGGCGCTCCCGTAATTGGTGTAAAAGACAAAAGCGTCATCTTCGATGGATTTAAGCAACACCATCCGCACATTCGGCAAGCCGTCTGCATCGACGGTGGAAAGCGCAATCGCGTTAGGATCATTGATCTCGCTCGCCTCGGCTTCCGACAGCCAAGAGCGCGCCAGTTCGAACGGATTTTCACCGGCAAAGATGTCTTTACGATCTGTCATGTGAGTGCCCAATTTCCCTCGCGGCCACTTATTCTTAAAAACATCTGGCCTTCAACCCATCAAAGTCAAAGTTTCCGCCGCTTGATGCTCAAATCGCAATCGCCTAAACCTGCCTTCAATAAAACAGTGGGGACATTGAAATGAGCAACAACCTTCTTTCTGGAAAACGCGGTTTGATCATGGGGCTCGCCAATGACAAATCAATCGCCTGGGGGATTGCGAAAGCTTGCGCCGATGCGGGCGCGGAACTTGCCTTTTCCTATCAAGGTGACGCTCTCAAGAAGCGCGTTGAACCCCTCGCCCAATCCGTCGGGTCTGATACCGTTCTCCCGTGTGATGTGAGCGATGAGGCCTCAATCGATGGCCTCTTTGATGCCCTGAAAGACAAATGGGGCAGCATCGATTTTGTCGTCCATGCGATCGGGTTCTCGGACAAGAGCGAATTGCGCGGGCGCTACGTGGACACGAGCCGTGGCAACTTTGCAATGTCGATGGATATTTCCGTCTACTCCTTCACCGCGGTGGTTCAGCGCGCTGAGAAGATGATGAACGAAGGCGGATCTTGCCTGACGCTCACCTACTATGGCGCCGAACGGGTGATGCCGCATTATAACGTTATGGGTGTTGCGAAGGCCGCATTGGAGGCCTCCGTGCGATACCTTGCTGAAGACCTCGGTAAAGACGGCATACGTGTCAACGCAATCTCGGCAGGACCGATCAAAACCCTCGCCGCATCCGGGATTGGCGATTTCCGCTATATTCTGAAGTGGAACGAATACAACTCACCGCTGCGCCGCACCGTCACTATTGAAGATGTGGGTAAATCTGCGCTCTATCTGCTGTCCGATCTTGGGTCTGGTACCACAGGCGAAGTCCTCCACGTCGATTCGGGGTATCATGTCGTCGGCATGAAGGCTGTCGATGCACCAGATATAACGAAAGAGTAGCGCATGACGTTTGCGCTGTTTCTCACCATTGTCGGCATTCACCTTGCTGCTGCTATAAGCCCGGGGCCGGCCTTCTTTGTATCGATCCGTATGGCCGCAACCGATGGCTTCCAAAACGCGGCGGCTTTGGCGCTTGGCTTTGGACTTGGGGCCGCGATTTGGGCGACCGCTGCAATGACCGGTGTTGCGATCTTGTTTGAATTGGTGCCGGCGCTGTTTACAGGTCTAAAGTTGGTTGGCGCCGCTTTCCTAATCTTTCTTGCCCTGATGATGTGGCGGGATGCCTCGGAACCGCTTCAAATCGCATCAGAGGACCAGCCTCGAAAAACCAAGCCTATCGGTGCGGCGCGTTTGGGGTTGTTGACGTTTTTGAGCAATCCAAAATCCGCTGTCTTTTTCGGCGCGGTCTTTATCGGGTTGGTTCCTCCTGAGACAAGTTTTGTATGGCAAGCTGCGATTGTTGCTGTCATCTTTTTTAATGAAACCCTGTGGTATCTTTTGGTTGCGAGGCTTTTTTCAACTGCACGCGCCAGACATGCCTATGCCCGTGCCAAATCTGGGATTGACCGAATGTTCGGCTTTTTCCTTGCTGGCCTCGGCGCAAAAATAGCCCTTACTTGACGGAGCCGAATATGACCGACCGCCTGCCCCACGAAAAAGGCTTCCACATCAGCTGGGATCAGATTCACCGCGACAGCCGCGCGCTTGCGTGGCGTCTTGACGGGCAAGGCCCAGGCGATGGATCTTGGAAAGCAATTGTTGCAATCACGCGCGGTGGCATGGCCCCAGCGATGATCATCGCGCGCGAATTGGATGTCCGCACAGTCGATACAATCTCGATCAAAAGCTATGACCATCAAAAGCAATCCGACGCCAAAGTTCTTAAAGAACCGGACGCAGAGATGATGGGCGATGGCACTGGCATTCTGATCATCGATGACCTCGTCGATAGCGGCAAAACGCTCGAAGTCGTCCGCGCCCGCTACCCCAACGCCCATTTCGCCACGGTCTACGCAAAACCAAAGGGCGAACCACAGGTCGACACCTTCATCACCGGCGTCAGCCAAGACACATGGATCTTCTTCCCATGGGACATGGCACTGCAATACGTCGAACCCTATCGCGGAACCGACTGATCTCTTTTGAGCGAAAATACCTCCGCTGGAGGCACAAAAAATCGCGTGCGGCGCAGCCGCTCCTTTTGAGAGGATTTTGAAGATGTCTCGAACAACCGCGACTTTTGCGCCGCCCGTGATGGAGGCCCGCCGTTGGCTTGAAGGCGTCACCCATCCAAGCAATCGACCGCTTTTGAATGTCAGCCAAGCGGCACCTGTTGATCCGCCCCCTGCCCAGCTGCGCGATGCGATGGCGCAGATCATCGTTGAGGATGCGGAAAGCCATCTTTATGGTCCCGTGCTGGGCTTGCCGGAGTTGCGCGCGCAAGTGGCGCAGGATTGGTCTGCGGCTTACGGCGGCAGCATTTCGCCCGATCAAGTGGCGATCACCTCTGGATGCAATCAGGCCTTTGCCGCGGCGATTGCGGCGCTTTGCACCGAGGGTGACGAAGTCATCCTACCGACGCCCTATTACTTTAACCACGCGATGTGGCTCGACATGAGCGGAGTGAAGACCGTGCCTTTGACAACTGGTGAGGGCCTTTTGCCTTCCGCAGAGGATGCGGATCGCCTGATCACCGATCGCGCTCGCGCGATTTCGCTGGTGACGCCGAACAATCCTGGCGGTGTGGAATATCCCTCAGAGGTGGTTGCGTCTTTCCGTGACCTCGCGCGCAGGCGCGGGATCGCTTTGATCGTCGATGAAACCTACCGCGATTTTGACAGTCGGACAGGTGCACCACACCCGCTGTTCCAAGACGACCATTGGGACGATACGCTTATTCACCTTTATTCCTTCTCCAAAGCCTACCGCCTTACCGGTCATCGGGTTGGTGCGGTTCTGGCGAGCCCTAAGCTTTTGGCAGAGATGGAGAAATTCCTTGATACCGTCGCGATTTGCCCCAATCAGCTTGGGCAGAGGGCGGCCCTCTGGGGGATGCGCAACTTGGGCGATTGGGTCGCGGGGGAGCGTTTGGAAATTCTGAACCGTCGCGCGGCGATTGCCGAGTTCTTTCCCCTGCTGGAGGCGAAGGGGTGGAAACTTTTGGGATGCGGCGCCTATTTTGCCTACGTCGAGCATCCCTTTGACGCCTCTTCAGCAGACTTAGCGCCGCAGATGGTGAAAGACGCAGGCATCCTGCTTCTGCCGGGTACTATGTTCGTGCCGGAGGGCGATCCGTCAGGCGCAAAACAATTCCGAGTGGCGTTCGCCAATGTGGATCGCTCCGGCATCGAAGATTTGTTCACCCGTTTGGCCAGTTTCACCCCCTAAGACTTGCACCCGCTGGCCCTGCGCCATATGCAGTTGCAAACGGCTCTGAGGGGCCTTTACAAGGATAGGCTGCGACATGGCTGAACAGAAGAAACCACGCTATTTTCTTTGGGCAATTATGATCTTGCTCTGTGTGGGATTGTTGGGCTTCGGAACCGGTGGTTTGGGCAACAATATCCGCTCCATCGGCAGCGTCGGCAACAAAGATTTGTCAGTGAACGCCTATCAAAATGCGCTGAACCAGCAGATACGCGCATTTGAGGCGCAGATCGGCACACGGGTCAGCTTCCCAGAGGCGCAAAGCTTTGGCCTTGTGAATGCGGCTCAAGCGCAACTGATCTCCAGCCGCGCCTTGGACAATGAAGCAACTGAGATTGGGATTTCCGTCGGTGATGAGCGTGTGCGTCAAGAAGTACTACGCGTACCCGCTTTCCGTGGGCTCGACGGGAACTTTGACCGCGAAACCTATCGTCAAGCCTTGCAGCGCAACGGCCTGACTGAGGCGGATTTCGAAACGAGCATCCGCGAAGATATGGCGCGCACATTGCTGCAGGCCTCCGTCATCGGCGGCGTCGAAGCGCCTGACGCTTATGCGGACGCCTTGGTGCAATTCATCGGGGAACAACGCAGTTTTACTTGGGCCGACGTCACCGAGGATGATTTGACCGCACCGATCCCCGGCCCGACGGACGCCGATCTTCAAACTTTCTACGATGAAAACCCTGAGCTCTTCACCCTGCCTGAAGCGCGTGAAATTACCTACACGTGGCTGACGCCGAATATGATCCAAGACAGCCTGTCCGTAGACGAAACCGCCCTTCGCGAGCTGTACGACAGCCGCGTGGAGGAGTATGTGCGTCCAGAACGCCGTTTGGTGGAACGCTTGGCCTTTGTCGATCCGGCAGCGGCGGAAGCCGCCAAGCAACGGATTGATGCCGGCGAGTTGGATTTTGATGCGCTTGTCGCTGAACGCGGCTTGGATTTGGCTGACATCGATCTGGGTGATGTCACCATTGACGATTTAGGTTCTGCTGGCGAGGCTGTGTTTGGCGCAAACCCAGGCGATGTGGTTGGCCCGATCAACTCCACTATTGGGCCGGCACTTTTCCGTATGAACGCCGTGCTAGCCGCCGAAGAAGCGACATTTGAAGATGTGCGACCGCAGCTGGAGGAAGAGCTTTCTGCTGATCGCGCGCGACGCGTGATTGATGCCTCTTCCGAGGGGATCAACGATCTTTTGGCTGGCGGCGCAACTTTGGAAGACCTCGAAGCTGAAACAGACATGGAATTGGGGACGATCAGCGTCACGCCAGAGACACGAGATGGAATCGCAGCCTATGAAGCGTTCCGCTCTGCAGCCGCGACGGTTGAAGAAGGCGATTTTCCTGTTTTGGACAATCTTGCTGATGGCGGCATTTTCTCGCTGCGGCTTGACGGTGTGACACCGCCGACTTTGCAGCCGTTTGACGATGTGCGTGATGAGGTGACAAACGCTTGGAACGCACAGCGCAAACAGCAAGCCATCATGGAGCGCGCGGAAGAGATCGCGGCAACCATCGAGCCGCTGACGGATTTCACGGCCATTGGCCTTGACGCAATGGTGGAGAACAACTTGACCCGTCGCAGCTTTGTCGAAGGCACGCCTCCGGGCTTTATGGTCGACGTGTTTGAGATGGACATCGCGACAACACGCGTGATTGAAAACACCGATGGGGCGATCATCGTCCGTTTGGATGGTATCCTCCCGCCGGATGCGGATGATCCTGCGGTTGCAGCGGAGCGCGAACAGATATTGGCCTCAACCGCAGCCGGCATCGCGCAGGATGTGTTCGAAGCTTACGGTAACGAAGTTCAATCGCGTACTGACATCCAGTTAGACCAGAACATCATCAACGCGATCCACGCGCAATTCCAGTAGGACAAAATGGCACTGCACCCGTCATATGAGGACTTCGCCAAAGCCTATGAGGCGGGCGAAAATCAGGTGGTTTATACCCGCCTTGCCGCTGATCTGGACACGCCAGTCTCGCTGATTTTGAAGCTGTCGGATGCGGGCAAAGACAGCTTTGTGTTGGAGAGCGTGACAGGCGGAGAAGTCCGTGGGCGTTATTCTATTGTGGGTATGAATCCGGACGTGATCTGGAAATGTCGTGGCACAGAGAGCCAGATCAACCGCGATGCACGATTTGATCCGGACGCGTTTACACCCTGCGATGATGATCCGCTGACCGCCCTGCGCGCATTGATCGCCGAAAGCCGGATCGACTTACCAGAGGGTTTGCCCGCCGCCTCTGCCGGGCTTTTTGGGTATCTGGGCTACGACACCATTCGGTTGATCGAGCATTTACCTGACATCAACCCTGATCCCCTTGGCCTGCCCGACGCGGTGATGATGCGGCCAGCCGTGGTTGCGGTTTTGGACGGCGTGAAGGGTGATGTGATTTTGGTGGCCCCCGCTTGGGCCAATTCGGGCCTCGGCGCCCGTGCCGCATATGCGCAAGCGGCGGAACGTGTCATGGATGCGCAGCGGGCGTTGGAACGCGCGGTGCCTGCACAGCGCGACATCTCCAATCCGGCGCCTGTAGCAGAACCCACATCGAATTTCACCCATAAGGGGTATTTGGACGCGGTGGAAAAGGCCAAGGAATACATCCGTGCCGGTGACATTTTTCAGGTGGTGCCGTCGCAACGCTGGACGCAAGATTTCCGCGAACCGCCCTTTGCGCTGTATAGGTCGCTGCGGCGGACAAACCCGTCGCCGTTCATGTTCTACTTCAACTTCGGTGGTTTTCAGGTTGTCGGGGCCTCGCCGGAAATCCTTGTGCGGGTCTTTGGCAATGAGGTGACGATCCGGCCTATCGCAGGCACGCGCCCACGTGGCGCAACACCAGCAGAAGACGACGCGAATGAAGCAGATTTGCTGGCTGACAAAAAAGAGATGGCAGAGCATTTGATGCTGCTTGATCTGGGGCGGAATGACACTGGCAAAGTGTCGAAAGTTGGCACCGTGAAACCGACCGAGCAGTTCATCATCGAACGCTACAGCCACGTGATGCACATCGTGTCGAACGTGACGGGCGAGTTGGCCGAGGATCAAGACGCCCTGTCTGCTTTCTTTGCGGGCATGCCCGCGGGAACAGTCTCTGGCGCTCCGAAGGTTCGTGCGATGGAGATCATTGACGAGTTGGAGCCTGAAAAACGTGGCGTTTATGGCGGCGGCTGCGGCTATTTCTCGGTCAATGGCGATATGGATATGTGCATCGCGCTGCGCACGGCCGTTGTGCAGGATCAAAAGCTCTATATCCAAGCCGGTGGCGGGGTCGTTTATGACAGCGATCCACAGGCGGAATATATGGAAACCGTTCACAAATCGAACGCGATCCGTAAAGCGGCGGCAGATGCAGCGATGTTCAGTGGTGACGGCAACAGCTAAACGCAAGTTTCGGGTCGCGCCGGTTTCTTTTGATGGCTAGGGTTTCGGTGACATACCGAAGGCACTGACATGTCAAGCCCACCGCAACTCACCCTGCCCTCATTGCTGATGCTTCTGGCCTTGGCTGCGGTTTGGGGCGGGTCGTTTTTCTTTGCTGAGATTGCCTTGACCGAACTTTCGCCCATGACGGTGACGCTTCACCGTGTTCTGTGGGCCTTGCCGATGTTGTTTGTGGTGGTGAAATTCGCTGGCGTGCCGATCCCAACGGACCCCAAGGTTTGGGGCGCATATCTGGTGATGGGCGCGTTGAACAATGCGATTCCTTTCACGCTGATCTTTTGGGGGCAAACGCAGATCGATAGCGGGCTGGCGTCGATCTTGAATGGGATGACCGCGATTTCGGGCGCGGTTATTGCGGGTTTGTTGTTGAAAGACGAACCCCTAACTGCGCCTAAGATCTTTGGCGCACTTTTTGGGGTGGCAGGCGTTGCGGTGATCGTTGGGCCTGATGCGTTGCAAAGCCTGAGCCTTGCCAATATTGGGCAGTTTGCGATCTTGCTAGCGGGTGTGTCCTATTCGTTGGCCAGCGTTTGGGGACGCACGAAATTGGGCAGACAGCCGCCTTTGGTTAACGCTCTTGGCATGATTGCGGGCAGCACGGTCTTGATGGTGCCATTGGTCTTTTTGGTCGATGGCGTGCCAAAGTTTGAGATGTCCGCGACCGTATTTGCGGCGATGCTTGGGCTTGTGATGCTGTCCACCGTTTTGGCCTATCTTTTGTATTTCGCCGTTTTGGTGAGGGCGGGGGCTGCGAATTTGATGTTGGTCACGCTGCTGATCCCACCATTCGCCATTGCGCTTGGGGTTTTGTTCCTAGGCGAAGTGATGACGCTGACAGCTTGGATCGGGTTTGCGCTGATTGCGGTTGGGTTGTTGGTGACGGACGGGCGGATTTTCCGGGGGTCTTTGTGACGCGGCAATGAAAGGCGTAACAAAAGGTTCGAGCCCGGCCCCGAGGGCGGCCCTGAATTTGCGCTGACTTTGCTCAAAGAGCAGAAGGTTCAATCTCTTACAAACATCTCCATTTCGCACTCGCCCTGGGGGGCGGGGTCGGGCGCGAACCGGATCGCAAGCGATCCGGAAGCAACTATTGACGGAATGGCTTTGAATTGCCGGGGCTAGTTCGCCGCAGGTGCCAAGACCGCCGAGAGCGGTGCGAGAACCACTTGGCCGCGATTGTTGGCGGCATCCCATCCGACAAGCGCGTCCAACGTCTCTGGCCGCAAACGTGCGAGAAGGATGACGCTGCCGTCTTGGCGGGCGCGGAAGGCGGCTTGATCAACGAACCGGCGGATCACGCGAGCATCTTGGCCATCTCCATCCAGGTCGCGGTAGATCGCGGCGGCAGGAACGCCTTCGGACTGAGCGGTTCTGAGCGCTGAATTGAGGCCTTTGGGAAAGATCACTAGGCCGCGGCCATCTTCGGCCATCGCTTCAATGGTTTGGTTTGTGACATCGCGGCTCGATTGAAGGCCTGTTCCTCCTTCATCGACAAAGGCCACCGCTTCGGGGACGGCTTCGAGCGCGGACTGGAGCGTGACTTCGACGTCGGACGGTAGTGCGCCAGCTGGAAACTGTGCTCTGAGCGCGACCTCGGCACCGGCATCGCGGAACGCCGTCATGCGAGAAATGGCATCAGGTGTGCCGCTATCGACGACGAGCGTAACGGGGAACGGCAAGAGGCGAATGAGGTCAGCGCCGCTTGCCAGCGCGGGATCATCCAATAGGACGAGAGAAACCGTCGGTGTTCCGTCTGGATTTTCGAACGTCGCCGCATACCGCTGCAGTGCAGGCGCATTTGGATCGATCTCGGCAGGTGCCGCGGTTTCAGCTTCTGCCTCGGGTTGGCTTCCAATGATCCGGTTCACGCGCACGCCTGAGGTGCCCGTTGGAAGGCCGGACGATGTTGTGGCAACGCCCGCTGTGACGGTTGGTTCGTCATCGGTGGTCGGAGCGGGTTCTGCCGTTTCGATGGACTGATCTTGAGGCTCAGTGGCAGCAGTGTCGTTTTCAATAATTGGTGGTTCAGGGTCCGTCGTCTCAACGATCACCGGTTCTTCTGTGATCTCTTGATCTTCGGTCGTTTCGGGTTGCGTCAGTTCGACCTGTTCAGTCTCCGGTTCAGGGACAACAATCGGATCAGCCGGAACTGTCGACACAGCTACATCCTGTTCAAGCGTGGGCGTTTGGATGCTGCTTAGAGGTTCTGATGGCTCGACGGGAGTTTCGCTGCTGCTGGCGACGTTAGGCGCCTCGGCCTCTTCTGGATCAACAAGCCCGCCTTCGATCGATGCGGTGTCCGGCACCTCTAGCGGTGTGGTGTCCAATACGTCAGATGCGGTTTCAATCTGTGGTTCGTCCACGGCCGGTACAGTCGCCGGAGCAGACGCATCAGCATCTGTTTCTGCTGCTTCGATTTCGGGCGCTTCGGTCTGAGGAACCTCAGCAACTACCGGCACTTCGGTCTGTGGCGTTTCGGGTGGCACGTTGGAAATTGGCGCAGGTGCTACAATGGAAAGCGACACCAAAAGGATCGCCCCTAAAACCACAGCGAGAAAAGCACCCGAAAGAAGTGACTTTAGCACCTGACTGCCCCTTGTTTGCCTGCCCGGCCTTGACGCGGTCTTGCCGCATGGCCCATGTATTGGCGCAACCATACCCCGACAGATGCCTGTTGCGGTAGCCCTTATTTCAAAACCGGCGAACCCTGACCATGCTTTTGCTCATCGATAACTACGACAGTTTTACCTATAACCTTGTGCACTACCTTGGCGAATTGGGTGCAGATGTGGTTGTGCACCGCAATGATGCGCTGAATGTGCAAGAGGCCATGGGGCTGAAGCCTGAAATGATCATGCTGTCCCCGGGGCCGTGCGATCCGGCGCAAGCGGGCATATGTCTGGCCCTCACGGAAGCTGCGGCAGAGACACGGACGCCGCTGATGGGCGTGTGCCTTGGGCACCAAACGATTGGTGAGGTCTTTGGCGGAAAAGTCGTGCGGTGCCACGAGATTGTGCATGGCAAGATGGGCACCATGAAAAATGACGGTAAAGGGCTGTTCAAAGGTCTGCCAGCCTCGTTTGAGGCGACGCGGTATCATTCTTTGGTCGTGGAGCGCGAGACGTTTCCGGATGCTTTGGAGATCACGGCAGAGCTTGAGGATGGCACAATCATGGGGCTACAGCACAAGACGCTGCCGATCCATGGGGTGCAGTTCCACCCAGAATCGATAGCGTCAGAGCATGGCCATGCCTTGCTGCAAAACTTCCTTGATCTTGCAAAGGTGCCAGCATGAGCGACGCAATGAAGCCTTTGATCTTTGCGGCGAGCGAAGGTCCACTGTCCCGCGTGCAGGCCGAAGCCGCCTTTGTCCTGCTTTTTGATGGCGAGGCCCTGCCATCCCAAATCGGCGGTTTGCTGATGGCAATGCGGGCACGTGGTGAATCGGTGGCGGAATATGCAGCGGCGGCGGCTGTGATGCGTGACCGGTGTAATCCGGTGGCAGCCCCAGAAGGCGCGATTGATATTGTCGGCACCGGCGGTGACGGGATGAAAACGCTGAACATCTCGACCGCGACAGCCTTTGTTGTGGCCGGGGCCGGTGTGCCTGTGGCTAAGCATGGCAACAAAAACTTGTCGTCCCTTTCCGGTGCGGGTGACATTCTGACTGAGATGGGTGTCAACATCATGGTCGGGCCAGAGGTGGTTGAGGCGGCGCTGAAAGAAGCAAACATTGGCTTCATGATGGCCCCAATGCACCATCCAGCCGTGCGGCATGTGATGCCGGTGCGGCAGGAACTAGGATGCAAAACGATCTTTAACATCTTGGGGCCATTGACAAATCCGGCCGGAGCGAAGCGTCAGCTCACAGGAGCCTTTGCGCCCGATTTGATTTTCCCAATGGCAGAGACGTTGAAGGAGCTTGGTTCCGAAGCGGCTTGGCTGGTGCATGGATCAGACGGGACGGATGAACTGACGATCTGCGGGACGAGCGCGGTTGCGGCGCTGACGCCAGATGGCAAAATCGTCTCTAAAGAGGTTCACCCTGAAGATGCTGGTTTGCCGGAGCATCCGTTTAAGGACATTCTCGGCGGAACCCCTGCTGAGAATGCTGAAGCGTTCAGGGCGATCTTGGATGGTGCGCAGAACGCCTATCGCGACGCTGTTTTGTTCAATGCGGCTGCAGCATTGGTCGTGGCAGAACGGGCCTCTGATCTGAAAGAAGGTGTCGGCCTTGCGGCGGAAAGCATCGACAGCGGAAAAGCCAAGGCGGCTGTTGAGGCCTTGGCTCGCGTGACTTCCGCAGCCTAGTGTTCGATCTCAGCCGTCTGGGCACTTGGGGCGACTTGCCGTTTTTTGCGGACGCATTGCCTTCCATCGAAGCGGCGTTGGCGGGACAGCAGTTTTTGCCGCCTGAGCATCAGGTTTTCGCCGCACTTGAGCGTGTGCAACCCGAGGATTGCCGCGTCTTAATCCTTGGCCAAGATCCGTACCCGACGCCCGGACACGCCCATGGGCTCGCCTTTTCAGCCGAAGAAGGAACTACGCCGTTCCCCAAATCAATACTCAATATTTTCAAAGAGATGGAAAGTGATCTTGGCGAAAACCCAAGCTCACCCGATCTGCATCACTGGGCGGATCAAGGCGTTCTTTTATTGAATACCGCGCTGACCGTGCGCCCTCATGAGGCCGGATCACATGCAAAACTCGGATGGTCCGAGCTTACTCGACAGGTCGTCGCGCGATTGGATGAAGCCCCGCGCGCGTGGCTGCTGTGGGGCAAACATGCGCAGGGGTTTGGTCAGGATTTGGCCGCGTATCACCTTAAAATCGAAACCGCGCACCCGTCGCCCTTGTCGGCTTACCGTGGATTTTTCGGCTCTCGGCCATTTTCAACCGTCAACCAGTGGCTTATGGATCAAGGTCAGGAACCAATCACTTGGGTAGGCGCATGACCGACACCATTCTGGACAAGATCAAAGCCTATAAGCTGGACCATATCGCCGCGTGCAAAGAGGCCATGCCGATTGGCGAGGTTGAGGCCCGCGCCAAGGATGCGCCAGAAACGCGCGGCTTTCACAAGCGGTTGGTCGAAGCGAGCCGTCAGGGATACGGCCTGATCGCTGAAATCAAGAAAGCCAGCCCCTCCAAAGGGTTGATCCGGCCGGATTTTGACCCGCCCGCATTGGCGAAAGCTTATGAGGACGGAGGGGCAACATGCCTTTCGGTTCTTACAGACGGGCCGAGCTTTCAGGGCGATGACAGTTTCCTGACGGCCGCACGATCGGCGGTATCCCTGCCCGCCCTGCGCAAAGACTTCATGTATGACACCTATCAGGTCGCCGAAGCCCGCGCGCTTCATGCGGATTGCATCTTGATCATTCTCGCCAGTGTCAGTGACGCGCAAGCTCAGGAACTGGAAGATGCCGCTATTAGCTGGGGCATGGATGTCTTGCTGGAAGTTCATAACGCCGAGGAATTGGAACGCGCTTGTCATCTCAAATCGCCTTTGATGGGGATTAACAACCGCAATCTCAAAACCTTTGACGTGACATTGGACACGACAAGAGAACTTAGCCGGCAGGTGCCAGCCGATCGTATGATCGTCTGCGAAAGCGGGTTGTTCACGCCTGACGACCTGGCGGATATGGCTCGATATGGCGCGCGCACCTTCCTGATTGGTGAAAGCCTGATGCGGCAGGACGACGTCACGACCGCCACGCGAGAACTTTTGTCGAAACCTCTGACAGCATCGGGGATGTGATGGCCCTCAGCCACTTTGACGACAGCGGTAAGGCCCATATGGTCGACGTCTCTGACAAAGAGATCACATCGCGGATTGCTATGGCGGAGGGATACGTCACGATGACGGCTGAGACCCTCGCGCTGATCAAAGAGGGGCGCGCGGAAAAAGGTGATGTTTTAGGGATCGCGCGTCTTGCTGGGATTATGGGCGCAAAAAAGACAGCAGATTTGATCCCGCTTTGCCATCCGCTGCCGATCACGAAAGTCAGCGTTGCGTTGGAGCCGGACGACGACTTGCCCGGCGTGCGTATTTCCGCCACCGTTAAGACTACTGGCAAAACAGGTGTGGAGATGGAAGCGCTGACGGCCGTATCGACTGCGGCACTGACCGTGCATGACATGGTGAAAGCGGTGCAGAAGGATATGGTCATCGGCGGCATCAAAGTGACGCTAAAGGATGGCGGCAAATCGGGACGGTTTGAAAATCCATGATATCCGTTGAAGAGGCCCTGTCGGCGCTCTTTGCGCTCGCCTCGCCGCTAGATACAGAGGTTGTTCCTTTATCGGAGGCCAACGGGCGCGTATTGGCGGCCCCCCTGACCGCCAAACGGAACCAACCACCCTTTGCTGCTTCTGCCATGGACGGCTATGCGATCTTTGGCGATGCAGCGGCCCCAGGAGACAGTTTTGAGGTTATCGGGGAAGCCGCCGCAGGCCATGGGTTCAACGGCACTTTGTCCGAAGGTCAGGCCTGTCGGATATTCACTGGCGCGCCCCTACCCGCTGGCGCTGGTCGTGTCATCATCCAAGAAGATGTGGAGCGCGATAATGCTCGTATCATCTTGGCAGAAAAACTCGATCCCAACCTCTACATTCGCCCCGCCGGTGCGGATTTCAAAGCTGGTGATACCTTTTCAGCTCCACGCGCTTTGCGCCCGTCAGACATTGCCCTTCTAGCGTCGATGAACCATGCCAGCGTACCCGTGACACGAAAGCCCGTGGTGGCGATCATCGCAACGGGGGATGAGTTGGTGCAACCGGGGGAGACACCGAACCAAGATCAGATCATCGCGTCCAACAGCTATGGTTTGGCAACCTTGGTCAATGCCAACGGTGGCCATGCGCGGATTCTACCGATTGCGAAAGACAACCTGCCCTCGTTGAAACTCGCCTTCGATCTCGCGTTGGACGCCGATTTGATCGTGACAATTGGCGGCGCGTCTGTGGGGGACCACGATTTGGTGGCCGAGGCGGCTGCTAATTTGGGGATGGCGCGTTCCTTTTACAAAATCGCGATGCGACCGGGGAAGCCTTTGATGGCTGGGCGGCTTGGGCGTTCGATGATGATCGGGCTTCCCGGGAATCCTGTTTCGGCTATGGTCTGCGGTCATATCTTTGTGCTGCCCGTTTTGCGCAAAATGCTTGGCCTCGGGGCAGCGGCTGCTCCGCGACAGAACGCTATCGTCGCAAAAGACATCCCCGTAAACGGCCCACGTGAACACTATATGCGCGGTCGGATCGAGAATGGTCAGGTCACGACATTCGAACGGCAGGACAGCGCATTGCTAACCGTTTTGTCGGATGCCAATTGCCTCTGCGTGCGGCCTCCAAAGGCGCCGCTTACAGCCGCAGGTGAGACGGTGGAGGTGGTTCTGATCTGAGCTGAACCGCGTCCAGAGTTGACACAAAACGAGAACATGCGTAGAACATACTCAAAACATGGCCCAAAATGGGCACAAAAACACGAGGTTTTCGATGCTGACCAAGAAACAACTCGATCTGCTGGAATTCATCCACACGCGCACGCAGCGCGACGGAGTGCCGCCGTCCTTTGATGAGATGAAAGAGGCACTGGATCTACGCTCCAAATCCGGCATTCACCGATTGATCACAGCGCTGGAAGAACGCGGCTACATCCGCCGCCTTGCGCACCGTGCCCGTGCTTTGGAAGTTGTGAAACTGCCAGAAAGCCTCGGCGGGCCGAGCTCAACCGGGTTTACCCCGCGTGTGATCGAAGGCGACAAACCAGATAGCACTCCTCCTCAAGCGATGCCGGTTGAGGCGGCGTCGCTTGATATTCCGGTGATGGGTAAGATTGCTGCCGGTGTGCCGATTGAAGCGATCAGCCATGCCTCGCACAATGTTGCTGTGCCGAAATCAATGCTTGGCAATGGCGAACATTACGCGTTGGAGGTTAAGGGCGACTCAATGATCAACGCTGGCATCAATGATGGGGACATCGTGATTGTGCGCGAAACCTCTGTTGCGGATGACGGGGATATCGTTGTGGCCTTGGTCGAAGGTCAGGAGGCAACGTTGAAAACGCTGCGCCGTAACGGATCTTCTATTGCATTGGAGGCCGCTAACCCCGCCTATGAAACCCGCGTGTTCCGTGACGAACAGGTCAAGGTTCAGGGGAAACTGGCTGGTTTGATCCGGACCTACTAACCCCTTGGAAATCAGAACGCGACAGTAGGTTCGCGCCCGACACCGAGGGCGGCTCTGAATTTGCGCCGCATGCGCTGCAATGTTTTGTGGGTCCAATCCATAGTAAACTTAGCTCATTCGCACCCGCCCTGGGGGGCGGGGTCGGGCGCGAACCGGATCGCAGGCGATCCGGATGACAAGGTTCAATCGACCGAACTTCGACTTCAAATGACAGCTCACTTACCACTCTGCCAAAACGGGCGCCTCCTGCGGGCTGTTTTCCCTTTGCAGTGCCCATGACTCTGGGATCGGTTGGGAATAGGCATAGGCATTCCAAGGGCGTACACCGCTCGCCTACCGGCCGGATTGGATCAGCAAATGATCGTCCTCAATGTCCATGGCGAGGGAACCGGATCGGCGCAATGCGGTTTGATCAAACACAAGGCAATTCCTGTCGCTGGTCACGTCCTGATTGCTAATCAACACATCCGCATCGCCGCAGCCCTCCAGATCGCTCAGCGCCGTTTTGCCTGAGACAAGCAGGACGGACCACTCGCCCAACGTTGCGCGATACAAACGTTCCGCGGTTTCAATCCCTTCCCTTCCCTTGCCGCGGCCGCCCGCTGCGGAACGGGTGCGCCATCGTTTTCCAACCAAATCTTAGCCACGAATCCATGGCCCGTCGCGCGAGACAGGTCGCGCCCTTCGGGTGTCGCAAGGCCCATGAATCCGCCTGTATTCGCCACCAAGAGCGCGGGACGCTCGGAGGAGGTCCACAGCACAAACCCAGCTGCGACGGCGATGCCCCCTGCCATGCGCAGATGGCCTTGCCACAAGACGATGATCAACAGACCAAGGGCGATCAACGGGAGCACGCGCGTATCTGGTGCCGCAACATGGCTAACCGCGCCGGGTTGATTGGCGGTGTTTTCGGCCACGAAGAGAATCCAGCGCAAGCCGATGTCCATCCCGAGGAAGCCGATGCTTTCCAGACCCAGCGGGGCCAAGATAGCCGCGACAACTGCTGACGGCATCACCAACGCCCCCATGATCGGCACACTCAATACATTCGCAATCAAGCCGAAATGCGCGATTTGGTTGAAGTGCGCTGCGGCGAATGGCACTGTCGCAAGACCAGCGACGCCGGAGGAGACAACAACCGAAAACGCCCCCCGCGCCCATTTCGGGTAGCGATAAAGGTCGACATGGCGCAATAGGCCAAAGACAAAGACCAAGGCCGTCGTCGCCGCGAATGACATCTGAAATCCTGGGCCAATCAATGCTTCAGGCCGTAGGATCAAAACGATGGTTGCGGCAATGGCGACCGCGCGCAAAGTCAAGGCGCGCCGATCCAAAATCACGGCCAGAAACATGACCGAGACCATGATGAAGGCGCGTTCCGTCGCCACGTTTCCACCTGACAACAGGAGATAAACCGCTCCGATCAAGATTGCTGTGGCAGCTGCGATCTTCTTAGTCGACCATTGGACGCCTATGTGCGGCCACAACACCATAGCGGACCGGATCAGCAGAAACACAAATCCCGTCAAAAGGCCCATGTGCAGGCCCGAAATCGCCAAAAGATGCGCGAGGTTCGCTGCACGCAAATCTTCCATTGTCGTGGTCGCTATGCCCGATCGATCACCCGTCGTGATCGCAACCGCAAACCCACCCGTTTCCTCTGTCATTGCACCAAGGACATGTTTGGAGATGCGATCCCGAAGGGTAGCGATAGCAATGTCGGTCTCACCCGTAGCCGGCAAAAGCCGCAACACAGGATTACGAGTGTAACCAACAGCCCCAAGTTCGAGAAACCATGCATGCCGTTGAAAATCAAAACCGCCCGGTTCGGCAGGGCCGGACGGCGGGCCAAGGTGGCCGGTCGTCATCAGGGTATCGCCGGGGTGATACGCCGTATACGATTGATCGCCATGCACCGACACCCGCACGCGGTCGGGGGTGTCCGTAGGTGCGATATTGAACAGGACCACCCGATCCAACGTCAGACGGAACGCGTCACTGGCAGAGCGGTCGATATGCACCACCCTGCCCTCAATCGGCCCATAGTAGCGAAAATCGAGCACAGGGGCGCGGACCAATTCCGTCCTCACCTTGGCCAATCCGGCCCCTGCGCCTACGAGAGCGAGAGCGATAAGGAGCGGTGCTCACGCGTACCCGATGACGCGCGATAGAAGAGTTAGGAGGAGCACAATCGCTCCGACACCGATCCATACCTCAAAGGCAGGTTCCGACTTCAGGCCGAGATAGAGCCCGATCCCTATTCCAAGGAATACTGGAACCCAGCCAACAAAGTGCCCTCTTTGCGCAAGCAGCCCGCTGGAGATCAATCGGAAGGGCTGCACTTGTTCTTACCTCCCGTCTTTCGTATCCCCCAGCGAAGAGAAACCTGCCTGATTTTGGTAAACCAAAGGTTAAACTGCCCATGACCGTCGTAACACGCTTCGCCCCCTCACCGACTGGATCGCTGCACATCGGTGGCGCACGGACCGCATTGTTCAACTGGCTTTACGCCCGAGGACGCGGCGGGAAATTCTTGTTGCGGATCGAAGATACGGATCGCGCGCGGTCGTCAGATGAAAACACGCAAGCGATTTTGGATGGTCTGACTTGGTTGGGCTTGGATTGGGATGGAGAGCCTTCTAGCCAGTTTGCGAATGCCGAACGTCATGCTGAGGTGGCCCATGAGCTGCTCGCCAATGGCAAAGCTTACAAGTGCTTCTCGACGCAGGATGAAATTGAGGCGTTCCGCGAAATGGCACGCGCTGAGAATACTTCGACCTTGTTCCGCTCGCCATGGCGCGATGTGGCTGAAGAGGATCACCCTGATGCGCCTTATGTGGTCCGGATCAAAGCCCCGCGCGAGGGGTCTACGACTCTGCATGATGAGGTTCAGGGCGATGTGACATGGCAAAATGATCAGTTGGACGACATGATCCTACTGCGGTCTGATGGCACGCCCGTTTATATGCTGGCTGTCGTGGTTGACGACCATGACATGGGCGTCACGCACATCATTCGAGGCGACGATCACTTAGTGAATGCTTTCCGTCAAAACCTGATTTACGAGGCGATGGGATGGGACAAGCCCGTTCTGGCTCATATCCCGCTGATCTTTGGCCCTGATGGTAAGAAGCTCTCAAAACGGCATGGTGCGACGGGCGCCGCGGAGTATCAAAAGATGGGTTATCCCGCAGCGGGGATGCGCAACTATTTGGCCCGCCTCGGCTGGAGCCATGGGGACGATGAGTTCTTTACTGACGCGCAGGCAAAGGAATGGTTCGACCTTGATGGAATTGGCAAATCACCAGCCCGATTTGATTTCAAAAAACTGGAGAATATCTGCGGTCAGCACATTGCTGCGAGTGACGATGCTGCACTGCTGCATGAAATCAAAGCGTTTTTGGCCGTCACGGGCGCCGATCCATTGACTGACACACAATCTCACGGCCTGTTGACCGCGATGTATTGTTTGAAAGATCGCGCCAAAACCTTTCCGCAACTTCTTGAAAAGGCTCACTTTGTCCTTGCGGAACGCCCGTTGGAGCGGGATGAGAGATCTGACAAAATGCTCGATACGGTATCCCGTGGTATACTGAGCGAATTGACGCCGCAGTTGCAAAATGCTAGCTGGGACCGAGACACGCTGGAGGGTCTTGTCGCCGCACTCGCAGAGGCACATGACACCAAACTGGGTAAGCTGGCAGGCCCGCTTCGGGCGGCACTGGCTGGGCGCTCGGTCTCCCCTTCGGTCTTTGACATGATGCTTGTCATCGGGCGCGACGAAACCATCGCGCGTCTGGAAGAAGCATCCGCCTGACACGCGACTGTAACGGTTCCTCGTTAAGTCCACCAAAGGCTAGAAAATGCAAACACCGGCCCGTGCACCCGCGCGCGCCGCGCTAGGAGGTAGAGTGATATGTCTGACGCCACAAAAACCGCAACGCTGACCATTGATGGGCAGGACTATGAGCTGCCGATCTACTCTCCGACCGCTGGACCGGATGTTTTGGACATCCGCAAGCTTTATGCTCAAGCCGGTGTGTTCACATATGACCCGGGCTTTACGTCTACGGCGTCCACTGACTCCACAATTACCTTTATTGATGGCGGTAAAGGTGAGTTGTTGCACCGTGGCTACCCGATTGATCAGCTGGCTGCCAAATCTCATTATCTCGAAGTGTGCTATCTGCTGCTTTATGGTGAGCTGCCGTCGGCTGCTCAGTTAGAAGATTTCGAAAGCCGTGTGACCAACCACACTATGCTTCACGAGCAAATGATGAACTTTTTCCGTGGCTTCCGCCGCGATGCGCATCCAATGGCGATTATGGTTGGCGTCGTTGGTGCAATGTCTGCGTTCTATCACGATTCAACCGACCCATCCGATCCATGGCAGCGTGAAGTGGCGTCCATCCGGCTGATCGCAAAGATGCCGACAATCGCGGCGATGGCCTACAAATACCACATCGGTCAGCCGTTCGTGTACCCGCGCAATGATCTGGACTATGCGTCAAACTTCCTGCGCATGTGTTTCTCCGTCCCAGCCGAAGACTACGAAGTTGATCCGATCCTCGCCCGCGCGATGGATCGTATCTTTACGCTGCACGCCGATCACGAACAGAACGCGTCTACCTCGACAGTGCGTCTGGCCTCTTCATCCGGCGCGAATCCATTTGCGTGTATCGCAGCCGGTATCGCGTGCCTTTGGGGCCCTGCCCATGGGGGCGCGAACCAAGCGTGTTTGGAAATGCTGCGTGAAATTGGCACCGTCGACCGGATTCCTGAGTTCATCGCCCGTGCGAAGGACAAGGAAGACCCGTTCCGCCTGATGGGCTTTGGCCACCGCGTTTACAAAAACTTCGACCCACGGGCGACCGTGATGAAGGAAAGCGCGGATGAGGTGCTTGATCTTCTGGGCGTAGAGAACAATCCAACGTTGCAAGTGGCGAAGGAGCTGGAGAAAGCCGCCTTGGCCGATCCGTATTTCGCAGAAAAGAAACTGTTCCCAAATGTGGATTTCTATTCCGGGATCATCCTCGAAGCGATGGGTTTCCCGACATCTATGTTCACGCCGATCTTTGCGCTGTCACGGACGGTGGGCTGGATTTCACAGTGGAAAGAACAGCTGTCCGATCCAGCGTTGAAGATCGGTCGCCCACGCCAGCTCTATATGGGCGAAACAAGCCGCGATTACATGGACATCGAAAACCGCTAAGACTTCAAAAGCCACCTCCGGGTGGCTTTTTTCATGCCCAGTTGCTCTTTCATCTTGGCCAATAAACTCCCTGGGGGGGGAAGTTTATTGCAAAAAAAATGGGAAGAGTTTTAGAAAAAACTCTATGTCGCTCTACACGGTTACGTCGAAATCATAGAGCCAACTGAGCCGCCTCAAGAACGCGTTGGGAGCCACAACGCCGAGCCCCCTCAAAGCCATATGCGACGCCCAGCGTTGTGGCCCAGAGAGGTGGTAGTTCTTTGCATTCGCATTCGCAGCGTCAATCGCGCGGATTACCCTAGGACGACGCATGTTCTGGTAGGTGCCTAAACCCTGTACACGCCCATCTCGTTCAACAGATCGGGCCAGAACATAGGCGTCTTCAATTGCAAGGTTCGCGCCCTGGGCGAGGAACGGCAAAGTCGGATGGGCGGCGTCGCCGAGCATAGTCATTCGACCTTTAACCCAGCTTTGCGCGACCTCATGTCGGAAAAGACCCCAAAGGTTCACGGTCTCAACTTTTTCCAGCAAAGCTCTGATATCCGGTGCAAAATCCGAAAATGCGTCTTGTAGATTGGCAGGATCGTCTGCGTGGTTCCATCCCTCCTTAGCCCAATTCGAGCGTTCTTGAACGGCCACCAAATTGATCTGGTTCGGTCCGAGCGGATAGAGAACGATGTGCCGACCCGGCCCCATAATCACTTGGGCCGCATTGGTCATGCTCCCGCTGACAATCGCGCGCCACGCGACTTGGCCGGCGAAAAACGGCTCAGTGGGGCCATTTATCAAAGCGCGGCCGATGGAATGAATGCCATCCGCGAAGACTACCAGATCGAATTGTGCGTGGGTTGCGTCCACGTCTTCGAAGGACATCACCCCTTCGTCGGTCGCGGAAGCGACACGACTGTTGGTATGAAGCTGAACGCCGCGTCCAATACAGGCGTTGACCAACATTTCAAGCAGCTTGGCGCGGTGCACAAAATGATAACGCGGCGATTGGGCGGAGAGATCAAAACCCGTGATCGCCTTCCCCGTCAGCCCATCAACCGGCACAACGGCTTCGGCTTCGATCCCGATGCGCGGCAAAAACTCAAGCAGACCTAAGGCTTGAAACACCCGCGCGGCGTTCGGCGTGATTTGGATGCCAGCCCCGACCTCGGTAAACTCTTTGGCTTGCTCTAAGACAGAAACGCTTGCTCCGCGATCGGCAAAAGCAAGCGCTGCGGTTAACCCGCCAATACCACCGCCGACGATGCCAACGGTGAAACCATCTAGATCAGTCGTCGCGATGAACCTTCTCGCGGCGTTCGTGGCGTTCCTGCGCTTCAAGGCTCATGGTCGCAATCGGACGTGCGTCCAAACGCTTGAGGGAAATCGGCTCACCAGTAATTGAGCAATAGCCGTATTCCCCTTCGTCGATACGACGCAGAGCAGCGTCAATCTTGGCCACCAGCTTGCGTTCGCGGTCGCGTGTGCGCAGCTCAAGCGCGCGGTCTGTTTCTTCGGAGGCACGGTCGGCCACATCTGGAATATTGCGTGTCTGATCCTTCATACCAGCAACGGTGTCACTGCTGTTGTCAAGGATGTCGTTTTTCCAGTTGATCAGCTTCCGTCTGAAGTATTCGATTTGGCGATCGTTCATAAACGGTTCGTCTTCGGCAGGACGGTAATCTTCGTCCAAGAACACTTCAGCTTTCATGCTTTTTCCCATTTTTTTTTAGTCGCTGCGGCTTGACTACGTGGCGTCAGCAACCTTTCCCCAAAACAGTTTTGCACCCTCTACGCCTTTGCGGCGCGACTGTCACCCCCAAAAAGCCCGTGACACAGTGTGTTGATGCGGCGTCAAAGCACGCATAGGGTGCGGCAAATTCTTGATGAGGCGATGATGCGATTCCAAGGCACTGACAACTACGTAGCCACTGACGATCTGAAAATCGCGGTAAACGCCGCTGTGACCTTGGAGCGGCCACTGCTCGTTAAAGGCGAACCCGGGACGGGAAAGACCGAATTGGCGCGTCAGGTCAGCGCAGCTTTGGGGCTGCCGATGATTGAGTGGCACATCAAATCGACGACCAAAGCGCAGCAGGGGTTGTATGAATACGATGCCGTCAGCCGCTTGCGAGACAGCCAATTGGGCGACGAGCGGGTTCATGACGTCAAAAACTACATCAAGAAAGGCAAGCTTTGGCAGGCGTTTGAGGCCGAGGAAAAGGTCGTTCTGTTGATTGATGAGATCGACAAAGCAGACATCGAATTCCCCAATGACCTGCTGCAAGAACTCGATCGGATGGAGTTTCATGTCTATGAAACCGGTGAGACGATTAAGGCCGATAATCGGCCGATTGTGATCATCACGTCGAACAATGAAAAAGAGCTGCCAGATGCGTTTTTACGCCGGTGTTTCTTTCACTACATCCAGTTCCCCGATGCAGAGACGATGAAGAAAATCGTTGAGGTCCATCACCCCGGGATCAAAGAGGCCTTGCTGACAACCGCGCTGACGCAATTCTATGAGATCCGAGACACCGCCGGCTTGAAGAAAAAGCCGTCTACGTCTGAGGTTTTGGATTGGTTGAAGCTGTTGTTAGCGGAGGACTTGGATGCAGAAGACCTCAAACGCGATGGTGCGAATGCTTTGCCGAAGCTGCACGGGGCTTTGCTGAAGAACGAGCAAGACGTGCATTTGTTTGAGCGTTTGGCCTTTATGGCGCGCGGACAGCGTTAAATCTGAGTCTTTCTCGCAACGGTGAGGAATCATGGCGTTGCAAGGTCTCGTTAGCGGATGATTTACCATACGAATCCATAGTTAATTGCGGTGTCCCCGATTGAGAGGGACCGCAGTGCTGCGGCACTGACGAAATAAGATGGAGAGCAGAGATGGCAGAGGCGAAATTGCCCGTCACCATTCGTGAACTGCGTTCCGAAGATCGGGACGCATGGCAGGCGCTTTGGACGGCTTACCTAGAGTTTTACGAATCTTCAGTCGCAGACGTAGTTTACGACACCACCTTTGCCCGCCTTTTGGGGGATGATCCGCAAGATTACACCTGCTTGGTGGCAGAGCATGACGGAAAGCTTGTTGGGCTGACGCATTATCTATTTCACCGGCACAATTGGCGGGTTGAGAACGTTGTTTACTTGCAAGACCTTTACGCTGTGCCAGAAGCGCGCGGGCTGGGTGTTGGGCGCGCTTTGATCGAAGCGGTGTATAAGGCCGCTGACGCGGCGGGCTGCCCTTCGGTCTATTGGACGACACAAGATGACAATGTCACGGCCCAAAAACTATACGACCGGATCGCGACCAAGACCAATTTCATCAAATACCAGAGGCCCGCATGATCAACCGGCTGGCGGCATTGGCGTTGACCCTTTTGGTCGCCTGTGCGCCGGTTCAGCGTGACAGCGCACTGCCAACGCGGGCGGCCTCGATCGTGCAAGACCTGCCGCCGATGCGTGCCTTTGCCCCTGCCCCTTTGGTGCCGCCAAAGCGATCAAATGCCGAAATCGCACGGGATTTTCTTGATCTCAGTTTCCGCATGGAAAGTGGGAAAGAACTGCCCTTTATGACACGGTTTGAGGGGCCGATCACGGTGCGGCTGACGGGGGAGACCTCCGATCAGATGCTCGATGATCTTCACGCGCTTTTGACTCGACTGCGCCGCGAGGCGGGCATCAACATTCTGATGACCAACGAGGATGATGCTTCGATCACTGTTGAAGCGATTCCGCTGAACACCTTGCAAGGGGTTGCTCCAAGGGCTGCCTGTTTTGTCGTTCCACGGGTCGAAAGCTGGGCAGAGTTCAGCCGCAAAGCTGGCACGTCTGCTTTGGACTGGTCAACCTTAGAGCGTCGCGAAAGGGCTTCCGTTTTCATCCCCTCCGATGCGGCCCCGCAAGAGGTGCGCGACTGCCTCCATGAAGAATTGGCGCAAGCGATTGGTCCGCTGAACGATCTCTACCGCTTGCCGGACAGTATCTTTAACGACGACAACATTCACACCGTCCTCACCGGTTTTGATATGTTGATCTTGCGCGCTTACTACGCGCCTGAGATGCGCAATGGCATGACCGACGCCGAAGCTTTGGAAGTTATCCCAACCGTGTTGGCCCGCCTGAACCCTGCCGGTCGGTCGATTTCTCCGCAAAGCCGCTCCGCGACAAGCCGCGAATGGATTGATGCGATGGCAACAGCGGTGAGTTCGGGATCAAGCCAAAACCGCAGGCGTCGCGCAGCACAATCGGCTATTGCGATTGGTACGGACTCCGGTTGGAGCGGGCCGCGTCAGGGCTTTGCCTATTATGCCTATGGCCGGCTTGAGGTTGCCAATGATCCACAGCGCGCCCTGCGCGCTTTTGATGCCGCAGAGGCGCTTTATCGTCAGAGCGACAACACCGACATTCACGCAGCCCACATCGCTGTTCAAAAGGCGGCGTTCACATTGGCTTCTGGCGATACGGATGCCACGCTTGCGCTGACCAACGCAGCCATTCCGGTGGCAGAGCAGCATCAGAACGCGGCCCTCCTCTCCACTCTGATGATGTTCAAAGCCGAAGCCTTGGATATGAGGGGCAATAACGACGCCGCGGATGCGGTCCGACTGGACAGTTTGGGCTGGGCAAGATACGGGTTCGGCTCGGACAGAAACGTTCAGGCCCGGCTTGCCGAAGTGGCTTCGCTGCGCCCCTTCTAAGGGACCACACCAATGATCTACCCTCTTGCTGGACTTTTGATCGGCGCGATTGTGGGGGCCGTGCGCGCCAAGATGCGCGGCGGCAAAGTGCTGGACATGCTGCAATGGGGCGCAGTCTTTGCAATGATCTTCGGCCTGATCGGACTGTTCGCTTTGGTCTTTATTGAGCGCAGCCTAACCTAATGTTCCTGCCGTTCTTCGACAATCTGCGCCGCGCGAAAGTGCCCGTCAGTTTGCGAGAGTTTTTGTCATTCCTTGAGGCGATGAAAGCCGGTCTGGCGACGTACGATATTGAGGCGTTCTACTTCCTCGCCCGCGCGATCATGGTCAAAGACGAACGCCATATCGATCGTTTTGATCAAGCCTTTGCGGCCACGTTTTCAGGGTTGGAAGAGATCAGCGCGGCAGATGTGCTGAACGCCGTCGACATTCCCGAAGAATGGCTGCGTAAGATGACAGAGAAGCATTTGTCAGAAGAGGAAAAAGCCGAGATCGAAGCCTTAGGCGGGTTCGATAAGCTGATGGAGACGCTGAAAGAACGTTTGAAGGAACAGGAAGGGCGCCATCAGGGGGGCAATAAATGGATTGGCACAGGTGGCACCTCCCCATTTGGCGCTTATGGCTACAATCCGGAAGGCGTTCGGATCGGGCAAAAGGAAAGCCGCCATCAGCGCGCGGTAAAGGTCTGGGACAAACGAGAGTTTCGTAATCTTGATGGCGATGTGGAGCTGGGGACACGCAATATCAAGGTTGCGTTGAAACGGCTACGCCGCTGGGCCCGCGACGGGGCGGAGGAAGAATTAGACCTCCCCGGTACGATCCAATCCACGGCCGAACATGGGTATATCGACGTCAAAACGCGGCCTGAACGGCGGAATGCGGTGAAAGTTTTGCTGTTTTTGGACATCGGTGGATCGATGGATGCGCACGTGAAGATCGTCGAAGAACTTTTCAGCGCGGCCAAGGCTGAATTTAAGCATATGGAGCATTTTTATTTCCACAATTGCCTGTATGAAGGGGTGTGGAAGGACAACCGCCGCCGGTGGGATCAGCAGACGCCAACCTGGGATGTGCTGCGCACGTATGGCCCTGATTACAAATGTATTTTCGTAGGCGACGCCAGCATGTCGCCTTATGAGATTGCCTTTGCCGGTGGCGCCAATGAGCATTGGAACAAAGAAGCAGGCCATGTCTGGCTTGAACGTGCGCGGGATCAATGGGCGGGCCATCTTTGGATCAATCCAGTGCCGGAGAAATACTGGGGCTACACCCAATCGATTGGGATGATCCAAGAGGTATTCGGTGCAGATCGCATGGTGCCGATGACGCTGTCGGGCATTGAGACAGGCATGAAGGTATTGGTGCGGTAGCTCACGATCACTATCCAAAGCGTTGACGCGCCGAAATTTGCGAGACAACGTCTCCCCATGACACTTCATTTTGATCGCCCCGAATATGAGATGCGCCAGTCACGCGCCAAGCAGGCGCTATCTGAGCGTGGGCTTGATGCCTTGTTGATGTTTGCCCCCGAAAGCCAGTTTTGGATTTGCGGCTATGACACCTTTGGCTTTGCAATGTTCCAATGCCTTGTTCTTACCGCGGAGGGAGAGCTTCATCTGCTCACACGGATGCCCGACCTCAGGCAAGCGCAGGTGACGTCGACATTGGTAAATGACCAGATCCACATTTGGCCAGAACATGAGGGGGCCAATCCGGCGCGGGATTTGGCAGCATTGCTGTCCGATCTGGGCGTGACGGGTCGGATTGGGTTTGAAAGTGATACGGCAGGTTTGTCAGATAAAAACGGTCAGGCCATACGGGCCGAGATCAGCGGCTTGGAAGACGCATCGGGCCTGATCCGTACCCTGCGACGGGATAAATCAGACGCGGAGGTCGCGATGCACCGCAAAGCCGCGGCGCTGTCTGACGACGCGTTGGATGCGGCTTTGGCCGCCACCAAAGCCGGTGCCTTCGAGGGCGATATTTTGGCCGATATGCAAGGCGCCGTCTTTCGCGGTGGGGGGGACTATGCGGGCAATGAGTTTATCATCGGTTCGGCCGAACGCGCCCTGCTCTGCCGCTATTTCTCTGGTCGGCGTCATCTTGATGCGACGGATCAACTGACGCTCGAATGGTCCGGCGTTTATGCCCGCTATCACGCGGCGATGATGCGCACGGTTCTGGTGGGCACACCGTCAGATGCGCATAAACGCCTACACGGTTTGGTCGAAGAGGCGCTGATTTCTTGCGAGGCCGCAATCAAACCAGGGCAACCGATGGGCGATGTTTACGCGGCCCATGCGGACGTGTTCGACAAGGCCGGCATGTCCGATGCGCGGCTGCAAGCCTGCGGCTATGGCATGGGGGCAGTCTACACGCCGATTTGGATCGACTTTCCGATGTTCTATGAAGGCAACCCGCTACTGATGCGCAAAAATCAGGTGTTCTTTCTGCATATGATCCTGATGGACAGCGACAACGGCCATGCGATGACACTGGGGCATTCCGTTCTTGTCACCGAAGATGGATGCGAACGGCTGTCGCGGCATGACACAACTTTGCTCGTGCGGTGACATTCTGAAATTCGCCCCCATATAAGAGCTATGATCAAACTTACCCCGATCCTTCTGGCCGTTCTTTATGGTCTTGTGATGTACCGCTTTTCGGTCTGGCGCACGTCGCGGGAATTGGACGCACAATCGACGGAACTGGCCGATCCGATGCTGCGCACTTTGATGGACCGTATGGCCAAAGCTTTGGATATCGAGCGGATCAAGGTCTATATCTATGAAATCGAACCCGTGAACGGGCTGGCCGCACCAGATGGCCGGATTTTCATCACCCGAGGGTTCTTCAACAAATATAGATCTGGTCAGGTCACAGCGGATGAGATGGCATCGGTCATCGCGCATGAGCTTGGACACGTCGCTTTGGGCCATTCGCGCCGGCGGATGATCGATTTCTCCAGCCAAAACGCAATGCGCACGGCGCTCGCGATGATGTTTAACCGCTTCATTCCGTTCATCGGGCCCTTCATCGCAAATTTCATGATGAGTATTTTGGCCGCGCGATTGTCGCGCTCGGATGAGTTTGAAGCGGATGCTTACGCCTCTGCGCTATTGGTGAAGGCGGGGATTGGCACAGAGCCGCAGAAATCGTTGTTTCATAAGTTAGAGCATCTAACGGGTGCGCGCGGCGCGTCTGTTCCTGCGTGGATTATGAGCCATCCCAAGACCGACAGGCGGATTGCTGCGATTGAGGCGAATGAAGCGAAATGGGCGGCTGAGTAAAGCTTTGCTAACCGACCCTTCGGGGAGAGTTTTCTGGCCAAGATGAACGATTTTTTATTCTGCCGCGACGCGTTTGGGGTTTAGAATGTCTTTTAGGTAGCGGCCCGTGTGGCTTTCAGCGACTTGAGCGACCTCTTCTGGAATGCCGGTCGCGACGATCTTGCCGCCACCGTCACCGCCTTCCGGGCCAATGTCGATGATATGATCGGCGGTTTTGACCACATCGAGGTTGTGTTCGATGACGATCACCGAATTGCCCTGATCCACCAATTCATGAAGCACTTCCAAGAGCTTACGCACATCTTCGAAGTGCAAACCTGTTGTCGGTTCATCGAGGATATAGAGCGTGCGGCCTGTTGATCGTTTGGCGAGTTCTTTGGACAGTTTGACTCGCTGTGCTTCACCGCCAGAAAGCGTCGTCGCTTGTTGGCCAACCTTGATATAACCGAGCCCCACGCGCATCAGCGCATCCATCTTTTCGCGGATGGAAGGCACGGCTTTAAAGAACTCCTGCGCGTCTTCGACGGTCATGTTCAGCACATCGGCAATGGATTTGCCTTTGAACTTGATCTCAAGCGTTTCGCGGTTGTAACGCGCGCCTTTGCAGGTTTCGCATTCGACGTAGACGTCTGGCAAGAAGTGCATTTCGATCTTGATCACACCGTCGCCCTGACAAGCCTCGCACCGGCCGCCTTTGACGTTGAAGCTGAAGCGACCGGGTTTGTACCCGCGCGCTTTGGATTCAGGGAGCCCCGCAAACCAATCGCGGATCGGTGTGAAAGCGCCGGTATAAGTCGCGGGGTTTGATCGTGGCGTGCGGCCAATCGGGCGTTGATCGATATCGATGACTTTGTCGAGGTGTTCCAGCCCTTTGATCGTCTCGCAAGGTGCGGGCGTTTGCCGTGCGCCGTTCAGTTTCATGGAGGCAGTTTTGAACAGCGTCTCAATCGTTAGGGTGGATTTGCCACCGCCTGACACACCGGTGACGCAGACGAACTGGCCCAAGGGGAACTCCGCCGTGACGTTTTGGAGGTTGTTGCCGGTGGCCTTGATGACTTCGACCGACTTTCCTTTGCCTTTGCGCCGCTCTGCCGGAACCGCAATTTCGCGAGTTCCAACGAGGTATTCGCCTGTCACCGACCCTGCGTGATCCATGATCTGTTGGGGCGTGCCTTTGGCGACCACCTGTCCGCCGTGCACACCTGCCCCCGGACCGATATCGAAGACATAATCCGCCTCGCGGATCGCCTCTTCGTCATGTTCTACGACGATCACGGTGTTCCCCTGATCGCGCAGGTTTTTCAGCGTGGTCAAAAGGCGGTCATTGTCGCGCTGGTGCAGGCCGATCGAGGGTTCATCGAGGACATAGAGTACCCCCGTTAGGCCAGAACCGATCTGAGAAGCGAGCCGGATACGCTGGCTTTCACCACCCGACAGCGTGCCCGAATTGCGGGACAATGTGAGGTATTCGAGACCCACGTTGTTGAGGAACCCAAGGCGTTCGCGGATTTCCTTGAGGATCGCCTTTGCAATCTCATTCTTCTGGGCCGTCAGATTGTCGGGAACAGTGAGGCACCAGTCGTAGGCTTCCTTGATCGACATTTCGACCACTTGCCCGACATGCAGCAAGGCGTCGTGTGATCCGATCTTCACCGCCAAAGCCTCTTGCCGCAAACGGTAGCCGCCGCATGTGCCACAGTGGCGGTTGTTTTGATACTGTTCGAACTCTTCGCGGATCCAGTTGCTGTCGGTTTCGCGGTAGCGCCGTTCCATGTTCGGGATCACGCCCTCAAAGGCGCGCTCGACCTGATAGACGCGGCCCCCTTCGTCATAGCGGAATTTGATCTCTTCCTTGCCGGAGCCGCGCAGGAACACGTTCTGGATCTTGGGATCGAGGTCTTTCCAGCGGGAGTTCTTATCAAAACCATAGTGCTTCGCGATGGCTTCGATGGTTTGTAGGAAATACGGCGATTTGCCTTTGCGCCATGGGGCCAAAGCGCCATCCGCGATCTTCAAGGTCACATCCGGCACGACCAGCTGTTCGTCGAAAAACAGCTCTACCCCCAAGCCATCACAGGACGGGCACGCCCCGAACGGTGCGTTGAAGGAGAAAAGGCGCGGCTCAATCTCGGGGATCGTGAAGCCGGAGACGGGACAGGCGAAATTCTCTGAAAAGGTGATCCGTTCCGGATCGCCCTCAGAGGGCGCGGTTTCCAAAATGCAGATGCCATCTGCCAGATCGAGAGCGGTACGGAAGCTATCAGCAAGCCGCGTTTCGATGCCTTCTCGAACGACGATCCGATCAACGACCACGTCGATATCATGACGGAATTTCTTATCTAGCGTTGGGGGTTCATCAAGATCGTAGAATTCGCCATCGACCTTGACCCGTTGAAAACCCTGCTTGCGCAGTTCCAGGAACTCCTTGCGATATTCGCCTTTCCTGTCGCGGATGATAGGGGCCAACATGTATCCGCGCGTGCCCTCCTCCAAGGTCATTACGCGGTCGACCATGTCCTGAACCTGTTGCGCTTCAATCGGCAGGCCGGTGGCGGGCGAGTATGGCGTGCCGACGCGGGCAAAGAGCAAACGGAGGTAGTCGTAGATTTCCGTGATCGTGCCAACAGTAGAGCGCGGGTTCTTTGATGTGGTCTTTTGCTCAATTGAGATCGCAGGGCTAAGGCCCGCGATATGATCCACATCCGGCTTTTCCATCATATCAAGGAACTGCCGCGCATAGGCCGAGAGCGATTCAACATAACGGCGCTGGCCTTCGGCATAGATCGTATCGAAGGCCAATGAGGATTTGCCCGAGCCGGACAGGCCGGTGATCACTACAAGCTGATCGCGCGGAATATCGACATCGATATTCTTCAGATTGTGTTCCCGCGCGCCGCGCACTTCGATATTTTTCAGTTCAGCCATCAGGCCCCCCAAGAGCATCTGCGGTTCAGATAGCACGCTGACATGTCTTCGCTACCCCAAATACAGAACAAAGCATGAACTTACGAGAGATATTTTTGCGGTTTTGGTCGGGTATTCCTGACCCATGGCCGACTTATTCTATTCAGATCGATACTCTTGTGGTTCATTTAACTCAAAGAGTTAAGGGATTTGATGATGAAACGACCAATAAGTTGCGCAGCAGCGGTGATGATTGCGACCTCTGCAATGGCGCAGGAACAGCCGAACACGATCCTTGTTTTGGACGGATCAGGCTCCATGTGGGGTCAGATTGATGGTGTGGCAAAGATCACGATTGCGCAGGATGTTGTAGGGCAATTGCTTGGTACAATTCCAGCCGATCAGGGCTTGGGCCTGACGGTTTACGGCCATCGCGAGCGGGGCAACTGCACTGATATTGAGACGATTGTGGCCCCTGCCCCTGGAACCGCTGGCGCCATTCGGGATGCGGTATCGGGGATCAAGCCGCTTGGCAAAACGCCTATGACCGACGCGGTGATCGCAGCCGCGCAAGCGCTGCGTTACACCGAAGACAAGGCAACAGTGATCCTCGTGTCGGATGGGGTTGAGACCTGCAACCCTGATCCATGCGCCGCGGCACGCCTGTTGGAAGAAGCGGGCATCGACTTTACGGCCCATGTTGTTGGCTTTGATGTTGGGTCCGACCCAGAAGCCTTGGCACAGATGCAGTGTATCGCTGGCGAAACGGGTGGTCAGTTCCTCACCGCGGACAATGCAGGGCAGTTGGCCGAAGCGCTGACCCAAGTGGCCGCCGCGCCTGAGCCGGAGCCCGAACCGGAACCGATCATTGGTGAAGTGACGTTTGAAGCGCGTCTGGATACCGAAGACGGCCCCCTGATCGATACTCCGCTGTTGTGGACGCTGAACCCTTTGCCGGAAAACGTAGCGGCTGAGGAAATGGGCAATGAACTTGTGTTCGAGATGGAGCAAGGCTCTTACGAGGTGACGGCCTATTGGCTGGCGCAGGAAGTGGAGCAGACCAAACAATTCATCGCGACAGCCAATCCGCGCACCGTGGTGATGGTGTTTGAAACGCCTGCCCAAACCGCAACCGTCACTGCACCTGAAACGGCGCCTGTTGGATCGACGATTGAGATTGGCTGGAATGGCCCGGATGAAGAACGCGATGTGATCGGCGTGACGGAGGCGTCGGTGAACGACACATCCTATGTCTATCGGTTCTCAAACAGCGTCAGAACCGATACCGGCAACCCCGTCTCGCTCCTGATGCCGACGACGCCAGGCGACTATGTGATTGAATATTCCTTAGGCGCAACCAACGAGCGCATTGGCGAACAAGCGATCATACTTACCCCGGTTGAGGCCAGCATTTTCGCGCCCGAAACTGTTGAAGCAGGCTCTCAGATTGAGGTCGGTTGGGACGGCCCAGGGTATGACCGCGACTATATCGGGATCACAGCTGCGGATTACAAAGATACCAGCTATCCCTACCGGTTTGTAACCAATACAGCCCGCCTCGACGACACGCGGGTGGCAAAACTCACCGCGCCGACAGAACCGGGAAGCTATGTGATCGAATATGCCTTTGGTCAGGACAATTCCCGCCTCGCCGCCGTTCCTTTGGAAGTGGTCGCTGTCAGCGCAAGTCTCACCGCGCCTGACAGTGTCGAGGCAGGATCAACCTTTGAAGTTTCATGGTCAGGCCCGGGGTATGATCGCGACTATATCGGGATCACTGCCGCCGATGCCGAAGACATCGGCTATGTCTATCGCTTTGCAACGGATATTGTTCGCGTAAGCGACGGGGATGTTTTGAACGTCCGCGCTCCGGTCGAACCTGGCAGCTATGTGCTGGAGTATGTGATCAATCAGGATCATTCACGCCTCGCTTCCGTTCCTCTGGAAGTGGTGGACGTTCAGGCGGGCGTTACTGCACCCGCCAGCGTCCCCGCTGGATCCACGTTTGAGGTGGAATGGTCCGGTCCTGGGTATGAGCGAGACTACATCGGCATCACAGCCGCAGATGCCGAAGACATCGGCTATGTCTACCGCTTTGCAACGGACATCAAACGGGTTAGCGATAGCGATGGAAATACCGTGCGAGTGCGTGCCCCAGCAGACCCGGGCCAGTACATCGTCGAATATGTGGTCAATCAGGATCACTCGCGACTGGCCTTCGCTCCGATTGAGGTTACTGCCCTTTCGGCAAGCGTCACCGCACCCAACACAGCACCCGCGGGGTCCGTCATCGAAGTTGCATGGACCGGTCCAGGATATGAGCGGGACTATGTCGGCGTGACCGCCGCAGACGTCGAGGACATTGGCTATGTCTACCGTTTCGCCACCACCACAAAACGGGTCAGTGAAGGCGATGTGCTCAACGTGCAATTGCCAACCATGCCAGGTGACTATGTCATTGAGTATGTCCTCGATCAGGACAATTCGCGATTAGCGTCTTCCACGATTGAGGTGACGCCCGTCACAGCGACGCTCACCGCGCCCAGCACTGGCGCGGCAGGGTCAACGATCGAAGTTGCGTGGACCGGACCGGCCTACAGTCGTGACTATATCGGCGTGACGGCAGCGGATTACGAGGACACAAACTACCCCTATAGGTTCTCCAGCGATACCCTTCGCGTCGATGGCGGCGATGTTCTGAACATTGCGCTGCCGGAAGAGCCAGGATTGTATGTGATCGAATACGTCTTCGGCCTCGACAACACACGGTTGGTTTCCGTTCCGATCACCGTGAACTGATCTTAAAGGCGGAGCAATCCCTTGCTTCGCCTATTTTTTTTGGTCACTGCGACTGACCAATCGTTTCCAAACTCCGTACATAAAGGGCTAGGAAGAAGATATGTTTCTCAAATCCTTAACTGTTTTGATATTTATTAATTACATACACGTAAAAATTGCATAATTAGCAAAAAACGTCTCCTCAAATCAATCTTGAAGTGTAGTGTTTCGAAGTCGCAACAGAGAACCGGCGGGTTTTTTTATCACGAAAGGATATCATAAACTATGAAATATCAGGTAATATTTTTGGGAATAGCAAGTTTGGCGCTCACCGCATGCGGCGGTGGAAGTAGTGGAGGCGGCGGTGGAGAGTTCGTTGTTTCAAATGCAATTATCGACGGTATCGAACTGCCAACTGGCGGAGATCTCGCTGTGTACCCCCAGGAAGTTCAGGATCTGATCACAGAGTTCCAAGACCGGAACGAGAACACACCGCAAGCGTCAAACATTCCGACGATGGGAACGGCAAACTACAGAGGTACATTCGGCATTAGCGTCGAAGACGGCGATGTGATTGTGGCCGCCATCTATGGTGATTTGGCCTTGGCGGCGGATTGGGACAACCCCAACGGCGATCTTGTGACAGGCAAAGTTACCAATCTTTCAGTCGTAGATGGCGGCGGTACTTATAATCCTACCGGGAGTCTCGCGATCGACGCTCCAATCTCTGGTCCGTCTTTGGAACTTGGAACAGTCAAAGGCACCTTTTCGCTTCCGAACGGTGACTTCAATCTGAACGGCAGTTTTGATGGTGCTTTTGCAGGTGATGGCGCGAGCAGCATGTTAGGACAAACCGAAGGCACAATGACGTATCCCGACAATACCACAGATAGTTTCTCCGGCCTTTGGTACGCCGACTAAGACGCGACCGACACAGAAAACAAAAATGCCCGACAATCAGTCGGGCATTTTCTTGCTTCGATGGTTGTTAAGGCCATCGCCAAACCAAGCAAATCACATATGAATAACCTGACCATATGCGTCGAGAACGCTTTCATGCATCATCTCTGACAGCGTTGGGTGCGGGAAAACCGTGTGCATCAGGTCTTCTTCGGTTGTCTCAAGTTGACGTCCAACCACATAACCTTGGATCAATTCCGTCACTTCTGCGCCCACCATATGCGCGCCCAAAAGTTCTCCTGTTTTGGCATCAAACACAGTCTTGATCACGCCTTCAGGCTCGCCCAGGGCAATCGCTTTGCCGTTGCCGATGAAGGGGAAGCGACCGACTTTGATGTCGTAGCCTTTTTCTTTTGCCTGCGCTTCGGTAAAACCAACAGAGGCAACTTGCGGATGGCAGTAGGTACAGCCCGCGATGCTTTCCGGCTTTACAGGATGTGGATGCTTTCCAGCGATGAGTTCGGCAACCATCACGCCCTCATGGCTGGCCTTATGAGCCAACCACGGCGCGCCCGCGATGTCGCCAATTGCATAGAGGCCATCGACGCCCGTACGGCAATATTCATCCGTGACAACATGGGTACGGTCGATTTTGACGCCTAAGCCTTCGAGGCCCAACCCCTCGACATTACCCACAATGCCCACTGCGGAAATCACAGTATCAAACTCGTGCTTTTCTACCTTGCCGCCGGTTTCGATATGCGCTGTGACCTTGCCTTTGGCGCGGTCCAATTGCTTGACCATGGATTTTTCCATGATCTTCATACCCTGCTTCACAAACTGCTTTTTCGCAAATTTGCTAATCTCTTCGTCTTCCACAGGCAGAACTCGGTCCATCACTTCCACCACCGTCGTATCGGCGCCCATGGTGTTGTAGAAGCTGGCGAATTCGATTCCGATTGCGCCGGAGCCGATGACCAACAGTTTCTTAGGCATCCGCGCCGGCTGCAACGCGTGTTTATAGGTCCAAACCAGATCACCGTCGGCCTCTAGCCCCGGCAATTCACGCGCGCGCGCGCCAGTCGCAAGAACGATGTTCTTTGCAGTTAATTCTTCGGTGCCTTTGTCGGTTTTGACCGAAACCTTGCCTTTGGCTGGCAAGGTGGCCTCACCCATTATCGTGGTGATTTTGTTCTTTTTCATCAGATGACCAATACCGCCTGACAGCTGCCCAGCAACTTGGCGAGAGCGTTTGACAACCGCATCCAGATCAAAGCCCAGCTTGTCTGCAGACAGGCCAAACTCTTTTGCGCGGTGCATCAGATGGAACACTTCAGAGGATCGAAGCAGAGCCTTTGTGGGAATACAGCCCCAGTTCAGACAGATGCCGCCCATATGTTCGCGTTCGATAATCGCGACGTTCATTCCGAGCTGTGCACCGCGGATCGCGGCCACATATCCACCCGGTCCAGCGCCGATTACGATCAAGTCAAATGTCTTTCCGGCCATCAGCCTCTCCTCACCGAAATAATTTTGTTTAGCATTAAACTATTTTTTTCAGCGCCGCTAGTGACGCTAGGGAATGGCAGCTATTTACGGGGTGCAATGCTCATTACGCTCGCCAAAGCTGGCCGAATAATCGACAGTGTGCCAAGCTCTGTGCGCATTGCAATGAAATTTGGTGCAGCAAAATGGAGAGGCTTACCCAATGAGCGAAGCGCGTCAGATGGTCAAAGACGTCGCAACCTATTTCGAGAAGGGCTGCGGACGCTGCGATCGGTTCGACACGAAAGATTGCTCGGCTTTGCAATGGGGTGAAGGCTTGCAAGAATTGCGCAGTATTTGTTTGGCGCAGGGGCTAACGGAAACGTCGAAGTGGGGCGCGCCCTGTTACACTTTTTCGAGCCGAAATGTTGCGATCCTTGCAGCGTTTCGGAAAGACTTTCGCTTGAGCTTTTTTGAGGCAGGGTTGCTTAAAGACCCTGAAAGCCTTTTAGAGAAATCTGGCCCCAATACCGCTTTTGCGGATAGCTTTGTCTTTCGTGATGTTTCTGAGGTCGGGCAGCATGTAGAAATCATCGGTCAATATCTTACCGAAGCGATGAGCTATGCCGAACAGGGGCTAAAGGGGCCCAAACCAGAACTTGACTTGGACATGCCGGAAGAACTTGCAGCGGCCCTTGATGCAGACCCTACGCTTGCTGAGGCATTCCATGCGCTGACACCTGGGCGTCAGCGGGGGTATGTGATTAATCTGAATGGTGCAAAACAATCCGCGACGCGGATCGCGCGGATTGAGAAGTTTCGCGACAAGATCCTTGCGGGCAAAGGCCCACTGGATCGTTAGGCTGCAGCACCTTCTTTTAGCTCGTTCAAAATGGCACCGTAACCGCTATTGTTCAAGAAATCCTGTTCCGCAGGCGTGGACTTCCGACCCAAAGCCTTATTCCGATAAGGGAAACGGCCGAACCGGCGAATGATCTCCCGATGGGTGCGTGCATGATCGATGTTGTGCACGCCGGTTTCCGGCATACGGGTATGGAAAAGCCGCACGGCTCGATCCTGATCACATAGGTTTTCCGCGTGCATCAGCGGCATGTAAAAGAACTGCCGCGCGGGTTCGTCGATCTTGAGATCCCATTCGCGCTTAATCGCCATTTTCGCCGCCGCTTTTGCGGCTGGGTCCAATTCGAAGGACTTCGGCGACCCGCGGAACATATTGCGGCTGAATTGATCGATCAGAATGATGTACGCGAGCGTCTCTGACGGACAGGTGAGCCACATGCCCAATGCCCCGTCTGCGGCCCGTTCCCATGTCGAAAGGAATCTGTCGCTGATCTTGGTATCGAGCTCTTCATCGCTCCGATACCAATCTTCCGGACGGCATTCATCTAACCAAAACGACAATACATCTTGAGGTGTCATAACCCCGCACTCCAAAGGCTGTGGCCCCCCCGGGTACCTTGACCCAAGCACGCAAATTTCATTTTGGCAACGCATTTTTAAGCATTTGCCTGCGCTTCTTCTTCCTCTGTCTCAATATAGACCTCCTGCGCGATCTCAGCCGCAACCTGCGTGGTGGCCGCAGACACCGGCACATAGGAGACCGCTTCGAGGTCGAGCTCTCCACGAGGACGCTGGATCATACGCCAGGCCGCATAACCTGCGACGCCAAGCATGAGTGAAGCTGTGAAGAGCCAGAACCCCTCAGCCCCGATGGTTTCCATCATCCAGCCCACAATAAGTGGTCCGGCGATCGCCCCCACCCCATTGATTAAAAGCAACCCACCAGCGGCCGCCGCCATATCTTCCTTTTCGAGGTAGTCGTTGGCGTAAGCGATCAGCAAAGCATAAAGCGGGTTGGAGGTGCCGCCGACAAGGGCGGCAGACACAAGGATAATGGCAAAATTGCCTGTCCATATGAATGCAATCAATCCGCCCAAGCCGCCCACAAGCGTGGTCAAAATAATCAAGATGCGTCGGTCGATGCGATCAGATAGCCAACCTATCGGCCATTGGGCGACCAGTGCCGCTATGTAAATCACCGAAACAAAGAGCGAGACTTGAGACACGCTCAATCCGGCCTGCGTTCCGTAAACGGCGCCCATGCCAAACTGAGCAGAGAAGATGCCACCCAAAAGGAACATGCCGACGCAGGCCAGCGGTGATGCAGAGACCAGTTCGCGCATGGTCATGCTCTTGGCTTGCTCAAACGCAGGCGTAGGGCGGATCGAAAGCAGAATGGGCGCAAACGCCAATGACACGAAAACCGATGGGATGATGAACAAGACAAAGCCGGATACATCGCCTTGCGTGATAATATATTGCGCGGCCACAATGCCCGCCATCTGAACCATCAGGTAAATCGAGAGCGCTTTGCCGCGTGTCTCGTTGCTGGAGGCATCATTCAGCCAGCTTTCAGCGGTGATATAGACCCCACAAAAACAAAATCCGATGATCACGCGCCCGATGGTCCAAGCCCATGGCTCGGTCAAGACGGGGTAAAGGATCAAAACAGCTGATACTGTGGAACCAAGTGCTGCAAAGACACGCACATGGCCGACTCGTTGGATCAGCAAAGGCGTTGTGCGCGAACTGAACAGAAAGCCGACGAAATACGCCGACATGACGACCGATAGTTCAAAGGTGGAGAAGCCCTCGAGCTCCCCCCTAAGCCCAAGCAAGGTGCCTTGCAGGCCATTCCCGATCATCAGCATGAACATGCCCAGAAACAGGGCCCATGAGGCGTTAAAGACCTGAATCATCACGTGTCCCTTTCAGGGGTCTATAGCGGTAGTTAGCCGGACTTCTTGACTGCGTTCTAGACTGCAAACGACTCGAGATGTCGCCTACGGCAATTCGCTGCCATTTGGCATCAAAAGCGAGGCATCGCCATAGGAAAAGAAACGGTAGTTTTGAGAAATGGCATGGGCGTAGATGTCTTTGATCCGATCCGATCCGATCAGGGCAGAGACCAGCATCATCAATGTCGACTTTGGCAGGTGAAAGTTGGTCATCAAGGCATCGGCTATCTGAAATGGAAACCCCGGAGTGATGAAGATATCCGTTGGTCCTTCCCAAGCGTGAAGTTCGCCGCCTTTGGCCGCGCTTTCGATCAGTCGAAGCGCCGTGGTGCCAACGGGGATTACGCGCCCCCCTGCTCGCTTCGTCGCGTTGATCTCATCCGCAGCTTGCGCGGATACATAACCCAATTCAGCGTGCATCTTATGATCTTTGATGTCGTCCACTTTAACCGGAAGGAACGTGCCCGCACCGACGTGCAGTGTGACAAAGGAGAACTCGACACCCATTTCTGCGAGGGTGTCCAGTAAGGGTTGGTCAAAATGCAGCGACGCCGTAGGAGCCGCCACCGCGCCAGAATGCTTCGCCCACTCGGTTTGATAATCAGTTTTGTCCTGCTCATCTGCAGCGCGTTTGGCGGCGATGTAAGGCGGCAAGGGCATGGCGCCTACGTCCGCCAAAGCAGCATCGAAATCGTCGCCGGTCAAGTTGAACACAAGACTCGCTTGCCCGTCTGCACGGCTGACAAGTTCGGCCGAAAGGGCATCAGAGAACTTGATCGTTTCTCCATCGCGCACTTTTTTCAACGGCTTGACCAAGGCCGACCACGTGCCACTGGCTTGCGGTTCGAGCAATGTCACCTCAATGGCAGCCTGCGTTGTGCCTGCTTCGCCCGTTCTGGTGCGGGTGCCCGAAAGGCGCGCCGGAATGACTTTGGTGTCGTTGAGCACCAACCGATCTCCAGCGCGCAACACCTTCGTTAGATCAGCGACGATCAGGTCCTCGATCCGATCCGGCCCAGCGACAAGCAGTTTGGCTGATGTCTTTGGATTTGCTGGTCTTGTGGCGATCAGATGCTCTGGCAGATCGAAATCAAAATCTGACAGCTTCATTGAGACACCTGCGGCGGGGGTCTGCGGAACAATTCGCGGAACATACCCGGTGTCAGCGCAGAGAGCGGGTTGACCAAGACATTCGGGTTGTCCGTTTGCCCGGTAAGATTGAAATTGAAGCCGATCAATCCCTCGCCCTTCCGCGTCAAAAGTGATCCAATACCGTTCAATAGATAAACGGGCGAAATGACCCCCTGAAAATCCATCGATTTGCTGGCGAGCGTGTAGATGCCATCAATGGAAATGCCAAGCCCCGGACCGACGGCGCTGGCTTCGGTGACAATGAGTTGGGTAGGGGTTAGTCGGAAACGCGCGTCGACTTCCTCTAACGCCAAGCCTTGGCCGTCGAGTTGTTGCAGAAGGCCCACTACACTGATGGCGTCTAGTAGGGCAGCCATCGCGGGTGCATCTCTGATGCGGAGGCGTTCAATCTTTAGAACCCCGTCAAACACGCCATCTTGTTCAGCAGGGATCAGAAACAGATCGAGAACGCCGCCCACACCGTTCCGAAGCAAACCCGCTGCAGCTGCCGCCCTGCCCGCATCATCAGTTTGTAAACGCATGGCCGTGCGCCCATTTTGCGGCACAAGTGTTCCACGGATGGCGGTCTGGCCGTTTATGTTTGCTGTAAACTGACCGCTCAGACCGACACCTTCGTCGAACGCCCCTCTGAAGTCGGTCAACGCGATGCCTTCCGTGACCTGCAACCGGTCAAAATTTAAATCCAACGGACCGGAGCGAGATTGCCCTCCACCGAAGCTCGCTTGCCGCAAATCGAGCGCACCACCGTTGATCTGAACAGCGGCCGGTCGCCCTGCGCCCCGTCCACGCAAAGTGACTGGCGCATTGAGCCAATTGCCGACCCGAAGTTGCGAGAATTGTGCGCGTTCGAAACCGCCAGTTGGTGAAAGGTCGACCGATCCCACCAAATCCAGCCCCGGCCCATCAATCTCCAAACGATCCAATTGAACAGGGTTTGCCAGCGACCCGCTGATGGAAAGAAGGCCCGTTGCACGCTCGCTCATCGACCAATTCAGGGCCGGAATGGATAATCCGACGCCTGCAAGGTCTGTCGTCATTTCGAACTTTGGCGGCGCGTCCTTTGGCAGAGCTATTTCGAACGTACCTCTACCTTCGCCTCTCAGAGTGCCGGGCGGTAGTGAGATGTTGAAACCATCGAGGAAGCGTTGCGAAAGCTCTACCTCACCTGACACCAGACGCCCGCCATCGGGCCCGAAGGTTTGGGCGTAGTTTGCGTTTAGCGGCACGCCATCGACGCTCAGGTCGCCTTCAAGCTCAATACGATCAGCCGTGACAGCCAAGCTGAGATCGGGAGCGGAAAGGCTTCGGTTTGGGATCAGCCTGTCGCTAGCGACACGACGCAGATCTGCGTCAAAGGAAAACGCAACTTCCGGCTTGGTCAGTTTTTTCTTCAACGGAAACGTCACAAGGCCATCAAACTGGGCCAAGCCGTCAGCAAGTGTGACAGGCAAGTTTGCCTTTTGCATGAATTCGAAAGGCGGCAAATCCAGCGTCGAAAGCGCTGCTGTGATGGAACTCGCACCGCGGATATTCAGATCAATCGGGCCACCTTTGACGCGCAAATCTCTGATTTCAAGATCAGAGCCTTCGAGATCAATTTGTCCCCCCTGCGGAGCTTCGATGTAGCCTTCGTCTACGCTCAGAAAAAACGCATTGTCGAGGAAGCTGGCGTAGCCCGATCCGTTCTCAAGTGGCGGCAAATCTTTCAGGTATTTGACTGTGGCGTCTTCATACTGAAACCCAACACTGTACATCGCAGGCAACTCGGGGCGGATACGCACACCGCCTACCATGTCGACCAAAACGCCGGTCGAGACATTCTCCGTCAACCACTCTCGCGTCCCAACCTTTCGGCCTTCTGGCCACCATGCACGCAGGTCGGTGTGTTCGATACGCGGGACTTCGAAATCCAGATCCGCCGTGACACCTTGGCCGTCCACCAAAACGCGCCCTGCGGCTTGCAATGGTTGATGCGCATCATGAACGACGAACTGCCCGATATCTAAAACAAACGGATCGAGCGAGGCACGCAGATCGATGCTTGCACCGTCGATGGATTTGGGCTCCGCAAAAATGCCTGGTGGAGACAGGGTGACTTCTCGCATCGTAAATTGGCTGATGATTTCTGTAGGCAGGCCTTGTTCCGTACCAATCAGGATCAATTGGCCTTGAGCGTTCAGACCGCCCCAATTAGATGACATCAACACGTCGTCGAATGTCACGATGCGGGTGGCGGGGTCAAAACTTAGGAGTGCCTGCGCAGTTTCAAACTCCAATCCGGGTGTATTCGGCCCAGTTTTCACGACCCCTTCGTCCAAATTGAGGGCGACGCGAATAGGCGTGAAGACCCCGCCCTCTTCGATGGACATGTGCAAAGACGCGGTGAGTGGTGCGTCAACATTTGCAAGAAAACTCACCGCAGAACTTTGCGCGGCCAGATCTTTGGCTCTGATGTTCTCTATTGAGACAGCAAGATCAGCCTGACCAGATGACCGCATCTGCCGTAGGTCCAGCGCGGCCAACCCCATTTCACCAGACGCCTGCACGAACGGTAAATCGGCCACCGCCAGCAACTGATCTCCTCGCAGATCGAGCGAAACCCCTCCACTCTCCACCTGCCACGTCTGATCTGAGCGATCATCACGGTAGATGATGGACAGGTCGGCGAGTTCGATTTGCTCCAACGCGACGAGCGCGGGTTGTTCAAACACCTGCTCGACCTGCGTGAGAAGCGAAATCAGGTCGGGGGCTGTTTGTGCGGGACCTGTGGTGTTGTCAAAAGACAAGGCGACCTCGCCCTCAGCTGTCCGATTGAGCGTTAGTTCAATCCCACTGAAAACCACCTCTTGCAAAAGGGCTGCGCGCTCGAGCACCAAACCACGGGGGGAAATAAGGCCGGAGATCTCATCCACATTGACCAAAACTTCACCATTGGCATCACGGAGGGTTGTGTCCTCCAACCGCAAACTCGGATGCAAATCGCGACCGACATTCACGTTGATCGCGCCAAACTCGATCGAGCCACCAGCAAGCGCTCTCTCCGCCCGCTGGGACACTTCAGACTTGACCCAACTCGGTGCCGTGATGTCGCGGTCAAACAGCATCACCGCTGCCACCAAGGCAAACAGAACCGGCAGGAACAGCAACAAGCCCACAGACCGTAGAGCATGCCAAGCGACCTTTCGCTTTGACCTTGCTTTGGTCTTTGGTTCATCTGCCTGTTCGGTTTCGGTCATAAGGCCCCTTTAACTTTGGCCTTTGTGCCCTAAAACTCATTGCAAATGCAGTCGAAAATTCAAAAGGAAGGCATAAAATGGCTGATTTGAACATCGGTGATCCAGCGCCCGGTTTCTCTCTCCCTCGTGATGGCGGTGATGAGGTCTCGCTTTCAGACCTGAAAGGGCAAAACGTGGTGCTTTATTTCTACCCCAAAGACGACACTCCTGGCTGCACCAAAGAGGCCATCGCCTTTACCGGCCAAAAGGATGAGTTTGCCGCGCTCAACACCGTGATCTATGGCATTTCCAAAGACAAAGTCGCCAAACATGAAAAATTCATCGCCAAGCATGACCTTGGAATCCCGCTTTTGTCGGACGAAAAGGGAAGCATGTGCGAAGACTATGGCGTTTGGGTTGAAAAATCGATGTATGGCAAGACTTACATGGGGATCGAGCGCGCAACTTACCTGATTGATACTGAGGGTAAAATCGCTCAAATCTGGCGCAAAGTGAAAGTGCCAGGCCATTCAGACGCCGTGCTGGACGCGGTCAAAGCGCTCTGAGGATCAAAAGATGAAACCACTTCGAGAAATGGCGGTCGATGTGCTGTCGACGGCAGATGGTCGCACCAAGACCGCCCTTTCTCGACAGTATGCGGCAGAGTGGCAGGCAGCGCGGAAGGCGGGTGAACTGCCGGAGCTCGGCCGCGCGAACCCGCCGGATTTTCCGGCCCGTCCGAGTGAACCAGAGCTTCTGGACCCGCGCGATGTTCCGAAACGCAAACCGGGATCAGAGGCGGGTCGATTGGCTTTGCTTCATGCGGTGGCCCATATCGAATTGAATGCGGTTGATTTGCATTGGGACATCATCGCGCGGTTTCCAGATATCGAGATGCCGATTGGGTTCTTTGACGATTGGGTCAAAGCCGCTGATGAAGAAAGTAAACATTTCAATCTGATGTGCGACTGTCTTGAAGCGCTTGGAAGCCACTATGGCGCGCTCCCTGCCCACGCAGGTATGTGGCGTGCGGCAGAAGATACCACAGGCGATATCATGGCCCGCCTTGCCGTCGTGCCAATGGTGTTGGAGGCGCGCGGGCTTGATGTGACCCCTGGGATGATCAAGCTCTTTAAACAATCCAAGAACCAGCAGGCGATAGATGCTTTGGAAGTGATTTATGCCGAAGAGGTGCATCACGTCGCTTACGGGTCAAAGTGGTTTAATTTTCTCTGCGGACGGGACAACCTTGATCCGACAGAGGTTTTCCATAGGTTGGTCCGCAAGTATTTCCACAGCACACTGAAACCGCCGTTCAACGAAGAAAAACGCGCAGAAGCCGGACTACCGCCCGATTTCTATTGGCCTCTCACCGAAGAATACGAAGCAAGGGCGTGAAGCGGCCCCTACGTCATCGGCAAAGACTCGCCAAGACGTTCGTATTCAACATGTTTTTGGTCAAAATCGTTGCAGCATTGGGTTCAATTCGTTAACAAACTCGGGTGCATTTTGGTGGGGGCCGAAATGCGAGGGATGGATGGGGCTAGGAACGACAACGTGAAATCACGGATTGCACATCGCATTCACGCGAAATTGGAAAAGCACTTTCCAGAAAAGAGACTCTTTCTGAGATCTGACACCGAAACGCGGTTCATTCGATTGAAACCGGAAACCCAGCTTGTGGCATGGGCTGGTGGAGCGGCAGTTGTCGCCTGGACAATTGTGGCCACCGCGATCTTGCTGATGGACAGTATCGGTTCAGGCAACTTCCGCGCTCAGGCGCAGCGCGATCAGTTGATCTATGAACAGCGCTTGAATGCTTTGTCTGATGAGCGCGACGCGCGCGCAGAGGAAGCCATCGCCGCCCAGCAGCGGTTTAGTTCTGCCCTTTCGCAAATCTCGATGATGCAGACCGAGCTCCTCCGCACCGAAGAACGGCGTAGGGAGTTGGAGACTGCTTTGGACGCTGTTCAGGGAACGTTGCGCGACACCATGCAAGAGCGTGAGGTTGCGCGCAGCGAGCTTGCTGAGATAACAGAGAATGGCGGCGCGGCGGCTGTTGCCTCATCGCAAGAGGGCGATGGAACAGTTGACCTTCTTGCAACAGCGCTTGCCGAAACCGCGGCAGAACGCGATATGATCGCCTCCGATGCCGAATACGCCATCAACCATGCCGCCGAGTTGGAACTTGAGTTGCGGTTGATGGAAGACAAAAACGACGAAATCTTCCGTCAGTTGGAAGAGGCGATGTTGGTCTCCGTTGAACCTTTGGATCAGATGTTCCGGAGTGCAGGATTAAACCCCGACAGCCTACTGTCGGCAGTTCGCCGTGGATATTCCGGTCAAGGCGGACCTTTGGCGCCGCTGCAATTCTCCACCAGTGGCGGGACCATCGACCCAGATGCCGCGCGGGCCAACAGCATTCTGGACCGCATGGATCGCATCAACATGTATCGGATCGCGGCAGAACGCGCGCCGTTTGACATCCCAGTGAAATCGAACTTCCGCTATACCTCCGGCTTTGGCCCGCGATGGGGTCGCATGCACGCAGGAACGGATTTTGCAGCACCTGTGGGCACTCCAATCTATGCGACAGCAGACGGGGTGGTCACCCATGCAAGCTGGTCCTCGGGCTATGGCAGACTAATAAAAATCCAACACGACTTTGGCATTGAAACACGATACGCCCATCTTAACAGAATTCGTGTGAATGTCGGTGAAAGAGTCTCGCGTGGTGAGCGAATAGGTGATATGGGCAATTCTGGACGGTCCACTGGACCACATCTGCACTACGAAGTGCGCGTTGGCGGCAATGCCGTCAATCCCATGACATACATAAGAGCTGGACAGAATGTTTTCTAAATCCAAAATCAACGAGCCTGGCCCAAGCGCAGACACTCCTGCTAAAGCTGAAAGCAAGCCAGCGGCTCCTGCCCCATCAACCCCTGCGCCATCTGCGCCAAAGGCAAAGCCGCCGGCATCTCAGCTGTCGTCTGATTTGCTGATCACAGGGAACCTGAAAACCTCTGGCGACATCCAGATCGAAGGTCAGGTCGAAGGCGACATTCGTGCACATCTGTTGACCGTCGGCGAAGGCGCGACCGTCAAGGGCGAAGTCGTTGCCGATGACGTTGTGGTCAACGGCCGTATCGTTGGCCGCGTGCGTGGCTTGAAGGTTCGTCTAACTTCGACAGCGCGTGTTGAGGGTGACATCATCCACAAAACCATCGCCATCGAAAGCGGCGCCCACTTTGAAGGGTCCGTACAGCGCCAAGACGATCCTTTGTCTTCTGGCAGCAGTTCGAAGGCGAAAGCTACGGATTAGCTGAACTTTGCGAGCAAACGAAAAGCGGACCAATAGGTCCGCTTTTTTTGGTTAGTCGGAATGAAGCTTAGGTTTCCACCATACCAACATGTTGGTGTACCAATCTTCTGACCCTTGGAACGAAGTGCCGAAAATCTGGCGTCTCCATTCCCGCAATTTTCCCAGCTTCGTCTAAGTACCGAACGGCAATGATCTCTTTGAGGTTGGGGTTTTTCTCAAACTCTTTCACTTCCTGTTTCGACATGGGACCACCCTGCAGGTTGAGCGAATGGACCGATGCCTCGGAAAGCCTTTCAAAGTAAGTGGGGTTTGTCGCGCAAAGATAGCGCTTAGCCGCCACATGATATTTACAGCAATCCGTGACGACCTTCGGGAAAAACCGTTCTAGCACTTTTGCACCGGCATCCTCGTGGTGGCGATCTTCCACGTCGTCCATCGTGAATGTCCCAAATTCAGAGGTGAAGTGCCCAATATCATGGAGGAGCGCACCGACGATGATCTCATCAGATTGACCGTTTTGCTCTGCGATCGTTGCCCCTTGAAGCATGTGTTCGCCGATTGTCACGGGCTCGCCTAAATACTCTTCCGCACCTCGCCTTTCGAAAATGGACGCTAGAAACTCAACGATATTTTCCGCTGTCAAATCTGTGGGTTTGTCGGTCATTTTGCGCCCTTTCCGGCCTTACGACGCAAGGCGTTTCTCGTCGACAAAAGCCCATCTTTGTCGGCGTAACACCCTTGAAGCCATCGTTTTCCGGTTCCCGAATAGGCTTTCCGCGCATGTAAAACGCGGGTGTTGTCCACGATAAACGCCTCGCCAGGCTCTAGTCGGAAAACAACTTCCATGGCCGGATCGTCGATGATCTCACCCAAACGACGATATGCTTCATACCAGAGTCCCATATTCTCAAAAGGTACATCTGTTACGGCCGAGAGAGATCGGTTGTTAAACCTAACGCCAATGAGCTCTCCATCCGGCGCAAGCTCAATCAATGGCCTCTTAGATGTCAGACAAACCCCGTCTTCGCCAGCGTATTCGAACCGGGCACAGTACTCGGAGAGCACATCAAAATGCTCTGGCGATTCCTCTTTCAAGCGAAGAGCACAGGCAAACCCGTCCACCACCATATTTTCACCGCCCGCCGCCGAGCTTTCCAGACAATAGAGAACTTGGATTGTGGGAACAGGATCGCGGTAGGGATTGTCCGTATGGGCCTGCAAACCAAGACCGGTAAAGGCTAGATTGGTCGGGTTCACTTCCGTGCGTACTTCAAAAAGCTTGCCGTAGTTGGTTTCGCGAACAAAACCAAAAAGGTCTACGACATCGAACAGCGCTCCTTCGGAGACCGGCCCGCCCTCGACTTTGCCGAAACCATATCTGGCAATCTTTTCGATCCAATCGGAATAGATGTCACCTCGCTGGGCGAGGTCTGATAATTTTGCAGATGGCACGCTAGATTGGAGAGTCGAATCCCACTTTGTGACCTCGTCAGACAGCCAGCCATTTCCTTGGTTCGATCCGATATCATATGCGTTTTCAACCAACCAGCCCAGATCGAACGACGCCGTCTTTTCTTCTGGCGCGAAAGTTATGTCGAGACTTCCACCGTCGGCTTGCACATTAGAAATTCGTATATCCTTAGGTATGTCGCGCAATGCAATCAGTCGCTGCCCATTCCCGGATGATTTCGTATCAGGGTCGGGAGAATTATCTCTCAGCCAAATCGCATGGAAGCGAATGGTGTTTTGCTGCGTGGCTAATGTGAGAATGCCGCCGTCCTCACTCACAGAAACGTCCATGGTCTAGCTCCTCAAAACACAGTCGTTGAGGAAGATACTTGTCGGATTGCACAAGACGATCAAGACAGTTTGCGACATTTGCCTCGCCTGCAACTGGCTGATGGTCCTTCACTAAAGCGCCTGATGCCAGATTTGCGCCAGCCGCAGGAGTTTCAAATCCGATCCACGCGGCCCGAAGAGTTGCAAGCCCATTGGCCGTGGCTTAGGCCGCAATGGAACCGCGACGCTTGGCAATCCGATAAGGCTGACGGGGATTACGACCTCCATCCAGCGATGATAGGTATCCATGGATTGGCCGGCGATTTCTTTCGGCCAATCCCAGTCGATCGGGAAAGGCCAACACTGCGCAGACGGTAGTACCAAAGCGTCATAGGATTGGAAAAGTTCATGTGCCGCTTTGAACCAGTTTGACCGGATCACGCTGGCGCGCTGCACTTCCATCGCAGAGAGTTTTCGGCCCCGTTCAATCTCCCAAATCGCTGCGGGCTTGAGATGCGCACGCGTTTTCTCTTGGGCATAGAGAGTCTCAAGCCCCGACGCGACCGACCAAGAGCGGAGGGTTGTCCACGCCTCCCAAATCTCTGCGGCACTCATCGGCGGTGCTACGGGTTCGATGATCGCGCCAGCAACCCCAAAGCGCGTTAGCTCCGCTTCGCAGTGGTTTATGACACCCTCTTCCATCAGATAGGCGCCGCCCCAATCAGCCAGCCAGCCGATGCGCGCGCCTTTGATGTCCACCTCTAGGTTTTGTTCCAGTTCAAACCTTGGCAAACCATGCGGTTGCCGCGGGTCAGCACCAGATTGGACGCTCAAGAGCAACGCCAGATCTCGCGGCGTTCGGGCCATCGGACCATTGGTAGACAGTTGATGAAGAAACGTGTCGCCAACAGGCTCTGAGGGCACCAAGCCCCACGTCGGCCGCATCCCATAAACGCCGTTCCAGCCGGCTGGGTTTCGCAGACTGCCCATCATGTCAGACCCATCCGCGATGGAGACCATGTTCAAAGCCAAGGCCACCGCTGCGCCGCCCGACGACCCACCCGCCGACATACCTGGCAAGATTGCGTTCTGCGTGGCGCCATGCACCGGGTTGTAGGTATGGCTGCCCAACCCAAATTCAGGCGTATTGGTCTTGCCGATGACAATCGCGCCGGCGTCCTGCATCCGCTGAACCATGATGTCGCTTGCATGTGCGACCTGCCCCGCAAATAGAGGCGAGCCCATCGAGGTTGGTAAGCCGGCCACATTTGCCAGATCTTTGACCGCGATCGGAAGGCCCGAAAGCGGGCGATCTTTTGGTGTCTGATCGCAGGCGCGTGCCTCGTCCAACAGCGCATCCTCTGGCCGAAGTGAGACGATGGCGTTGGCCGTTCCATTGACCGTCGCGATCTGGTCGAGGGTTGCTGCCATAAGATCTTCGGCACTCAATGCACCGGTCGTCATGAGACGCCGAAGGTCAGTGGCATCATTGCTTAAGATTGGGTCCATGATCCGACCCTAAGCGAAGATTTTTATTCGTCCAAGATTAGTCCTCAGCCTGAGCATCCGCGCGGCTCTTGCCGGATACGTCCATCGCCAAGGTCGCGGCCATGAAAGCATCCAAGTCGCCATCAAGAACGCCTTTGGTATCTGATGTCTCATGGTTCGTGCGCAGGTCTTTCACCATTTGGTAGGGCTGCAAAACGTAAGATCGGATCTGGTTGCCCCAACCAGCATCGCCCTTGTTTTCATGTGCTTCGTTGATCGCCGCGTTCCGCTTATCCAGCTCCATTTGATAGAGTCGTGATTTCAACGCTTTCATCGCGATATCACGGTTTTGGTGCTGGGATTTTTCGGAACTTGTCACCACGATTCCTGTTGGTTCGTGAGTGATCCGAACGGCGGAATCAGTGGTGTTCACGTGCTGACCACCCGCACCGGAGGACCGATAGGTATCGATACGAATGTCGGCGGGGTTTACCTCAATCTCAATATTGTCATCGACAACTGGGTACACCCAAATCGAGCTAAACGACGTGTGCCGCTTGGCAGCACTGTCAAAAGGCGAAATCCGCACCAAGCGATGGACGCCGCTTTCGGATTTCAACCAACCGTAGGCGTTGTGCCCGCTGATCTTATAGGCAGCGGATTTAATGCCCGCCTCTTCGCCAGCCGTTTCAGACTGCAATTCAACCTTATAGCCCTTCTTCTCAGCCCAACGGATATACATCCGCGCTAGCATCGACGCCCAGTCGCAGCTTTCCGTGCCACCCGCGCCAGAGTTGATTTCGAGGAAGGTATCATTGCCGTCAGCCTCACCATCCAAAAGCGCCTCAAGCTCTTTATCAGCGGCCATACTCTCCAGCGCTTTGATCGCCTCTTCGGCCTCCGACACCACTTCGAAGTCGTCTTCCATCTCTCCCAATTCGATCAGGTCGATGTTGTCCTGCAACTCGGTCTTGATCTTTTCATAGCCTTCCATCGCATCGACAAGCAGCTGCCGTTCGCGCATGAGCTTTTGTGCGCCCTCAGGATTGTCCCAGAGGTTCGGGTCTTCCACCCGCGCGTTGAATTCCTCCAACCGATGCGGCGCGGTTTCGTAATCCATCCGCTGCGCCAAAAGGTCGAGCGACTTTTGAATGGCTTCGACTGAGTTTTCGATTTCCGCGCGCATTTGGGGTGACTTTCTTTTGTGCGAATTGGCTTGAGGGCTGTGATACCCCCCGCCCTACAGATCGGCAAGATGTGGTTAGTACAAGCCGCCAGACGAGAGCGATCCGAACGACGCTTTCGGACCCACCGTGGCAGTTTCACCGGTCGATGTCGTCACCTGACGCGCTTGGCTTGCGACCTCATCAAAGAGCGGAAGGTCCGCCCCCATTGCGAAGCCGCCGTCGAACATGATGCCAAAGATCGGCTCTTCGCCTGGCCGGAAGCATTCGGCCACAACATTCTCGCCCTGCGTTCCATCTGGAAGACGTGCGCCAGTGAAGCGGTCGATGCTGATGAACTGGCAGCCTTCAGGCGCGCGGAACGCGCCGCCGCCATAGGTCTCGATCGCCTCGGACATGAAGCTCTGGAAAACAGGGCCGCAGATGCCGCCGCCAGACGCACCCCGTCCCAACGAACGAGGCGTATCAAAGCCGATATAACAACCCGCGACGATGTTGGACGAGAAACCAACGAACCAAACGTCTTTCGCGTCATTGGTCGTACCTGTCTTACCCGCAATCGGCACAGGAAGGTTGATTGCACCGCTTGCTGTGCCCCGCTGAACTACGCCTTGCATCATCGATGTCAGCTGGAACGCGGTAACTTCGTTCATCACCCGCTCTCGGTTCGATGTGATCCGCGGCGCCTGCCCCTCGGCCAGCGGCGCATCGCAATCCCAGCACGTGCGCTGATCATGGCGGAAGATGGTATTGCCATAGCGGTCTTGCACGCGGTCCACCAAGGTTGGCTCAACCCGCTCACCGCCGTTGGCAAACATCGCGTAGGAGGCGACCATCTGGTAAAGCGTTGTTTCGTCTGACCCGAGTGACGTCGCCAGAACTTGGTTCATGCGGTCATAGACGCCAAACTGCTCAGCATAACTCGCGATCACATCCATGCCGACTTCTTGAGCAAGCCGAACCGTCATCAGGTTTCGAGATTGCTCAATCCCAGTGCGCAACGGTGTAGGGCCGTAAAACTGGTTCGAGGCGTTCTGTGGGCGCCAAACGCCTTGCGGTGTGTTGATCTCGATCGGCGCATCGACAACGATGGTTGCGGGCGAATAGCCACTGTCCAAAGCTGCCGCGTAGACAAACGGCTTAAATGACGATCCGGGCTGACGGCGGGCCTGAGTTGCGCGGTTAAAGGATGAATGCTGGAAGCTAAAGCCACCCTGCATCGCCAGAACGCGGCCTGTGTTCACGTCCATCGCCATAAAGCCGCCTTGCACTTCGGGCACTTGGCGTAAGGTCCACCCTTCGTCCAGCTTGCTAACATGGATCACGTCGCCAACTTCGAAGTTGTCAAAAAGGTTGCCGCTAAACCAAGATGTGTCAGATCGCGGCACGACATTGCCGCGCACATCATCACTGGCGATATCTTCGATACCCAACCGAAGTTGCTGATCCTCGACGCCTAGAACGACTGCTGGATACCAGCGTCCCCCAAGTTCGATGTCGCGGGCGACGTCGGTATTGGCCAATGCCTCACGCCAGCTTTCCTCTGTCGCCAACGCCTCAGCAGCAATGTTTTCGCCTGTGCCACGCCAAGCACCGACGCCACGGTCATAACGCTCAAGCGCTGTTTGCAAGGAAAGAGCAGCTTGCTGTTGAAGATCTGGATCTACCGTCGCTCGGATCGAATAGCCGGAAGCGGAGAAATCTACGTCATCTTCGCCAAACTGGCGGGTTAACTGGCGACGGACTTCAGAGCTAAAGTAATCGCGATCAGGACGTTCGCTTTGGAAGCTTGGAAAATCACCGTTCTGAACCGTCCGAAGCGGGTCGGCCAGCGCGGTTTCGTATTCTTCCTCTGTCAGATAGCCGTTCTCAAACATCTCGCGCAGGACGAGGTTGTTGCGGCGATCGAGCGCCGCTTCGCGATCATCAACGGGATGGTAGCTATAGGGCGCTTTCGGATGCACAGCGAGGAACGCAGCCTCTGCTGGGGTCAATTCGTCCAAAGGCTTGTTAAAGTACGATAGAGCGGCAGCGGTCACACCAAAGCTGCGCACGCCGAGGTCAATTTCGTTGAGGTAGAGTTCAAGAATTTGCTCTTTGCTCATCGCGCCATCGATGCGCGCAGCAAGGATGATCTCCTTGATCTTTCGTTCCGCGGTTCGACCACCATCGAGTAGGAAGTTCTTCATCACCTGCTGTGTGATCGTGGACGCACCGCGGACCGTATCGCCTCTTGTCGCCACTGCTTCATAAGCAGCAGCCGCTATGCCGCGTGGGTCAAAACCAGCGTGTGTGTAGAAGTTTTTGTCTTCCGCTGAAATAAAGGCCTGCTTTACAATATCAGGGATTTCTTCGGCAGGCGTGAACAAGCGGCGTTCAACCGCATATTCATCAATGATCTGACCTTCTTGATTGTAAATCCGGCTGATCGTCTTTGGCGTATATTGCGACAGCACCTCATAGGACGGCAAATCGCGGCCGTACATGTAGAAGACAGCCCCAACCACAAGCGCCATCATCGCGATGCCCAATGTGAGCATCGAGAAAATTGTGCCAAAGAAGGATAAAATGAACCGTAACAAGGGGTGCCTGAACCTCGACCAAACGTTGTCATCTTATATGGGGTGGCTTTGCGTCGGTCAAAGGCGCAAATGATCACAATCGGCCAATTTACGCTGCGGGTTTTAGCATTTTTTGCGCATTTCGCTTTGTTTAGCGCAGCCCTCTCATCGCCAACCAATCTGAAACGGCCTGCGCCAATGCGTCTACAATCGGTTTTCGGGTGTCTTCGTTGAGCAATATTGAGCGATCCCGATCGTTTGAGAGATAGCCCACTTCGAACAGAACTGAGGCGAAATCCGCTGCATTCAAAACCGCCAGTGGCCCCTGTCGGAGGGAGTTTCGATGAAGACGCACATCGTTTTCCATCAGGTTCGCAACAAGCACCTCAGCAAATCGAACGCCCTCTGGCCCCGTCTTGGCCCGCGCCAAATCCATCAAGACTGATGCCACTCGGTCATCCTGCTCCGTCAGGTCCAACCCGGCGATCAGGTCGCCGCGCTGGTGCCGTTCGGCCATGCGTCTTGCGGCGACGGACGCAGCTTTGTCAGACAAAGTATACACCGAACCGCCGCGCGCCTGTCCCGCCTCCAACGCGTCAGCATGGAGCGAAATTAGGAGGTCAGCATTGTTCTGACGCGCGATTGTCATGCGCGTGTTGAGCGGGACGAAGACATCGGACACACGGGTCAGAATGGCTTCTACTCCGTCGAGCCGGTTCAGAGCTTCGGCGACCTCGATCCCTAAAGTAAGCATCAAATCTGCTTCGGTTACACCGCCATGCTCTGCACCCGGGTCAATTCCACCGTGGCCGGGGTCGACGACCACGACCAGCGTGTCGTCATCATAGTTGGGCGCTTGCAACGTTGGGGCTGCAAAGAGGTCGCCCCACTGCGGGTCGACAGGCGCGCCGGATAAGCCTGCGAAGGTCTCCGCATCGGTCCTTTGAAGGCTAATCTCAACAACCGCTGTTGCGTCCGTGTCTTCAACGGTAGCGCTTGCGAGATTTAAAAACATCGGTTCCGAGAGTTCCAAAACCATCCGTGACCAGCCGGGGCGCAGCTGGCCAAAACTCACGTTTGTCACGTGCTTAGCCTGATCGAAATCTAGGGTGTCTAAGTCTCCCCAATTCACTTCGCGAAAATCAAGAACAAGCCGCTCGGGGGCCTCCAACGTAAACACGCGATAGGGCACGATCTGAGACAGCGCCAAGGTCAGATCGATGCCACCTGCCGTGTCCACGACACGGCTTTCGGTAGGGTCCACGCGGGCCAAACCGGTAAAGCTCTGCGCCACTGCCGCGCTAGACATCAACAGCCAGAAAAGGACCGCTCTGATCACGCCTGCCGCTCCGACATGAACCGTTCAAGCCTTTGCAAACCTTCGATAATATCTGCCGTTGACCGCGCATAGGAAAACCGCAACCAACGCCGCCCTTCGTCGGGATCGAAATCGAGACCTGGCGTCACAGCAACACCCGTCTGATCCAAAATCTCAGACGCAAATGACAGCGCATCATCGGTATAATCCGACACATCCGCATAGACATAAAACGCCCCATCGGGCGGCGCGAATTTGGTGAAACCGGCCTTGGGCAGCCCTTCCAACATCAAGCGCCGGTTCTCAGCGTAGACCTCAAGGTTGCCCTGCAACTCATCGTCACAATCTATCGCCGCCAACGCCAACCGTTGCGACGCGTGTGGCGCGCAGATGAACATGTTTTGCGCCAACCGCTCCACCCGCCGGACGTGATCCTCTGGCACAACCATCCAGCCCACGCGCCATCCGGTCATGGAGAAATATTTGGAGAACGAATTGACGACATAAACCTCATCCGTTGCCTGCAAGGCCGTCACCGGTTTCTTGTCGTAATCAATACCATGATAAATCTCATCAGAGATAAACGCCGCACCCGCCTCTTGGCACGCGTCGGAGAGCGCCCTGATCTCCACCAAATCCAACATCGTGCCCGTCGGATTGGCAGGTGATGCGACGATCAACCCATCAAGCTGATGCGCCGCAACATCCGATGGCACCGGCTGATACCTTGCGGCTGCAGCCGTCGGCATCTCAACCGGCGTCAGCCCAACGGCGCGCAAAATCTGCCGGTAGGATGGATAGCACGGCAACCCCAACCCAACCCGCTCTCCATTGTCGAAAAGCGCGGAGAATGCGAGCAAAAACGCACCCGATGCGCCAGCAGTGACAACCACCCTTTGCGGATCAAGATCGACGCCGTACCATTCGTCATAGAGCTTGGCGATCCGCTGGCGCAGCTCCGGCAACCCAAGACCAACCGTATACCCCAATGGATCGTCCAAAGCCGCGGCCAAAGCCTCAGTCGCCGCTTTTGGCGCTCCCGTCCCCGGTTGCCCCACCTCCATATGGATAATGCTACGCCCCGCCGCCTCGGCTTGACGGGCAGCCTCCATAACATCCATCACAATAAAGGGATCAACGTCACCACGGGTTGAGTTGCGCATCCACTGCCTCTTATAGTTTTGCCTATAAATGCCCGCCCTTATCGTATGGCGTCAATGCACCTTGGCAATGTTGCACGGTTGTGATCTGAGGTGCCTAGGAGATCAGTGAAGGAATCCGAACATGCGCTTTTTGCGTGCTGCCCTGATTGCCTTGGCAACACCCTTGGCCGCTCAAGAGATGACGGACGCACAGCGCGAAGCCTTCCGCGCCGAGGTTCGCGCCTATCTGTTGGACAATCCCGAAGTGATTATGGAAGCCGTCGGCATCCTTGAAGCGCGCGAGCAACAGGCCCGAATCGACGCCGACATTAAGATGGCCCGCGCCAACCAAGACGCTTTATTCAACGATCCAACGTCCTTTGTCGGCGGAAATCCTGACGGTGACATTACTATTGTCGAGTTCATGGATTACCGCTGCGGCTTCTGCAAACGCGCCTTTCCAGAGGTGCAGGCGCTTTTGGAAAACGACGGCAATATTCGCTACGTAATCAAAGAGCTGCCGATTCTGGGCGAACAATCCATCCTCGCCTCCCGCTTTGCGCTGGCGGTTCGAAAGGTCGCGGGGGATGAGGCCTACAAACTGGCGCATGACGCTTTGATGGAGCAGCGGAGCGATATTTCCGAAAGCAGCCTTATTCGGTTGGCCGACTCTTTGGCTATCGACTCCGATACGGTTTTCGCCGCGATGACGGATCCTGAGATCAGCGATGTCATCAACACCAACCGCGCGCTGGCCCAGAACCTTCAGATCACCGGCACCCCGACGTTTGTCTTCGACGATCAACTGCTGCGCGGCTACGTGCCGCTCGATCAAATGACGCAGATTATTGCGGAGTTGCGGGGGTAGCGGGGCTGGTGGCGTCTACAGCGCCAGTTGCTTGATGGGCTACTTGCGGACGCCGCTGCCGTTCGGATCTTTGTTTCTAATGACAGCTATCGGCCCATAGCAGACCTTCGACACATTTTTTAAATGCTGCGGCCGCAGCCCGCATAGCCGCCTTTCGCTGAGTTCGCTCGATATAGATTTTTCAGGATTTGCGTTGTAAGGGACGAAGCTGTACTTCGGACCAGGTGACCTAACCACGCTCGCTAACACTCGATTGATAAGTCTCAAGCGACCTTGAAAGAGCCAAGCCGTAAGGAACCTTGTGCCTTTCGCAAAACTCTTTCCAGACCGCGCCAAAAGGCAAATCCTTAAGTTCCTCGGTAAAAATCAGACGCCTTGTGAAGTCCAGCGTTGCTTCCGCCTCCTTCAGTTCCTTCTGGGGTTTGAGCAGAGAGCGCAACAACGCTTTTTGCATGTTCCGCGTTCCAACCACCCAAGCCGCAGTTCGGCTAATCGTGGCGTCAAAGAAATCGAGGCCAATGCGTGTCCGGCCAAGAAGGTCTGCAAACACAAGTTCGTTTGCCATCGCCTGAATGTCATCATTCAGCAAGATCACATGATCGCTATCCCAACGCATAGGTCGCGACACGTGGAGGAGAATTTCGTCAAGTGAGAGCGCAACCGCACTGAGTTTATCGGCGATGTTCTCAGTGGGATGGAAATGCCCCATGTCGAGGCAGAGGAGAGTCCCTTTGCGAATTGCATAGCCCATATAGAATTCGTGGCTACCGACTGTGCAAGCTTCTACGCCAATACCAAAGAGTTTGCTTTCAACGGCGTCAACCATGTGCGCTGGGTCTTGCTCGCTTTCGCACATGGCGTCGAGCGAGGTTTCAAGCCGAGTACGGGCCGCCATGCGATCGACAGGAATGTCCTTGTACCCGTCCGGCACCCAGATGTTGTTAACCGCTGAAGAGCCGAGTTCCTCACCCATCTTTGACGCAATCTCTCGCGTGCGGCGTCCATGCTCGATCCAAAAGTCGCGGATGCCTTTGTTAGGATGACTGAGTGTGAGATTGTCATCGGCCTTTTCATGCGCGAAGAAAGTCGGATTGAAGTCTAGGCCGATGCCCTGATCTTTGGCCCAATCGACCCAAGAGGCGAAATGGTGGTATTCAATTTCATCGCGGTCGGGGGATTCGTCGGTATCCAGGTAAATGGCATGCAAGTTGAGCCTGTGCTTGCAGGGGATCTGACCATAGGCAAATTCAAGGTCAGCGCGAAGTTCATCTGGTGTTCGGGCACGTCCGGGGTAATTGCCCGTCGCTTGGATGCCACCTCCCGAAGTGCCGCTACGGGTTTCGAACCCGACAACGTCATCGCCCTGCCAGCAATGCATGGAGATGGTAATTGTTGCCAGTCGGTCAAGTGCCGCTTCTGTATCGACACCCCAATCTGCAAATACCGCTTTCGCACTTTCATAGGTCATGGAATTCTTCTCTTAGCGTGTAAATGCTTGGACGTTGCCCGCGTCAACATTCACAATATTACCGGTTGATTTCGCGGACTTATCAGAGGCAAAGAAATAGGCCGCCTCTGCAATGTCTTCGGGCAAAACTGAACGCTTTAGCATAGATCGTTGGCGGTACATCTCTTCAAGTCCGTCCTTGTCGGTTCCATGAGTTGATGCACGTTGATCTAGCCAATCGCCTTCCCAAATGCGTGAACCACGAAGAACGGCATCTGGATTGACGACGTTGACGCGAATGCCGGCTTCAGCCCCTTCAAGCGCCAAGCAACGTGCAAGATGAAGTTCAGACGCCTTTGCCGTGCAATATGCCGATGCGTTCGGGCTCGCTGCTAAGCCGTTTTTTGATGCGATGAACACGATGGCGCCACCGATGCTCTGGGTTCGCAAAACTTTGAACGCCTCTCGACTGACAAGGAAATAGCCTGTGGAAAGGATATCCATGTTCTTGTTCCAAAGCGCGAGCGATGTTTCCTCAACGGGAGCAGATGAGGCAATACCGGCGTTTGAGACCAGTATATCAATGCCGCCAAATTCAACCGCAGTCTCTGCAAAAGCGGCTATGACAGCGGTTTCGTCAGTAACGTCTAAATTCACGCTGCGAACGACGTCGATTGAATGGAGAGACTTCAGTTTTTCTTCGACCGAGGCCAAGGCCTCCGCATCGATGTCAGCTAAAACGACGCAAGCCCCTTCCGAAAGGTACCTTTCAGCGGTTGCCGCACCAATGCCCCCTGCGCCACCGGTTACGAGCGCGATACGCCCCGCCAGTGATTTCGGTTTTGGCATGCGCTGAAGCTTTGCTTCTTCCAAAAGCCAATACTCGATATCGAAGGCTTCTTGTTCGGGTAATCCAACGTATTCACTGACCGACGAAGCGCCGCGCATAACGTTGATAGCATTAATGTAGAACTCGCCCGATATACGCGCCGTGGCCTTGTCTTTGGCAAAGGTGATCATGCCTACACCGGGGATGAGGTAAACGACCGCATTCGGATCGCGGATTGCTGGGCTGTTATCGTGTTTGCAGCGCTCGTAGTAGGCAGCGTAGTCTTCTCTATATGCGGCGACCTGAGTGGGCAAACCTTCAAGAACGGCGTCAATGTTGTTTTCAGCCGGGACAAAATCCACGACCAAGGGGCGTATCTTCGTCCGAAGAAAGTGGTCAGGGCACGATGTACCGAGCGCGGCAAGCGGGCGCATATCTTTGGCATTCACGAATTCAAGGACACCGTCGCTGTCGTCGAAATGGCCGACCATGTGCTGTTTGCCAGAAACCAAACCCCTGATCGCAGGCATCAGACGCGCGGCAATTGCACGGCGTTGCCCAGGCGCATGACTTTTATGCACCGCCCCTCCGAATGCAGCGACGTCGGCGGTCTTTGCCTCGAACCAGTCTGTAGCTTTCTGAATGATCTCCAATGATAGTTCGTAACACGCTTTGGCATCATCTGCCCATGTGAAAAGCCCATGAGACTCAAGCACGACTCCCTTGGCATCCGGGTTCTTCTTGCAAAAATCTTCTAACCAGAGACCAAGTTCAAAGCCTGGTTTTTTCCAAGGAAGCCAGCCGATCTCACCGTTGAAGATCTCTTGGGTCAGATCCTTTGAATTTTTGGACGCTGCTATCGCAATGATAGCATCTGGGTGTAGGTGGTCGACATGCTTTTGCGGGACATAAGCGTGAAGCGGAGTGTCGATAGAAGCCGCACGCGGATTTAGCTCGAACGTACAGTGGGGGAGGTATCCCACCATTTCGTCCTCAAATTCGACGCCACGGTAGAGTCCTTTCAACGCCTCTAGTTTTTCCATGTAGAGAGTCGCAAATCCGTCGATCTTGATGGAGCCAATATCGCCGCCTGAGCCTTTCACCCAAAGAACTTCGACATCTTTTCCAGATAGAGGATCCCGCTCCACCACCTTGGCCGACGTGTTTCCTCCACCGTAGTTGGTGATCCGCTTGTCGGATCCCAAGAGATTTGAGCGATAAAGTAGCTTTTCCGACTCGCTCATCTCATCGGCAACGCTGTCGTTCCAGAGGTTCTCAAGGGGTTGTTTCTCAACGGTCTTCAACATCTGGCCCTCCCGGCTGCGTCCAAACTTCGGATATTCGATGACAGAGAAGGTGCGCGAGATGCGGTGTATTGTCAATCAAAAATGATCACAAACAATCATGCTGCGATGCAGAATGATTGAATATGATTGAAAATGATTGACAGGTGGTGCGAATCTGGACATCGTGTAAGTCCAAGGGGGGCCAGAAATGCACGAAACTGAGCGACACACTGTTATTCTATCAGCGGTTCAAGATCGTCCATTTGTCAGTGTTGTTGACCTTTGTGGGCTGACTGGGGCGTCAGAGGCAACCATTCGTCGTGACATTGCTACGCTTCATGTACAGAAGAAGCTGCGTCGGGTACGCGGAGGGGCTGAAGCGATTGCTCCGCCACAGTTTGTCGGACTCGCCGGTCGGACATTTGCTGTCAATGAAACCATCCGAATTGAGGAAAAACAGGCGATCGCCCGCGCAGCTGCGGAGCTGTGCGAAGACGGCGACCCCATTATTGTCAACGGCGGCACTACCACGTTTCAGATGGTGCATCCGCTGGCGAACAGGCGCATGCAAGTCTTTACCAATTCATTTCCAATCGCGGAGCACCTGCTGAAGCATTCCAAGAACACAGTGATGCTACCCGGCGGTGCAATTTACCGAGAACAAAACATCATTCTGTCGCCATTTGAAAATGACGTAACGCGCAACTTCTATGCGCGGCGTATGTTCATGAGTGCGCAAGGCATCGGTCCACTAGGTGTGATGGAGGGCGATCCACTGCTCATCCAGGCTGAAGAAAAGCTTATGGGACAGGCCGACGAGCTGATTGTTTTGGTCGACAGCAGCAAGTTCGACGCCCGCTCTAGCCTCGTGCTCTGCCCATTGGATCGGATTGATACAGTCATTACCGATGGCGGCATCTCAGATCGCGCAGCCGCAATGCTAGAGGCCGCTGAAATAAATCTGATCGTGGCAGAATGGAATGCCGCGGCGGAAACCGGTTCGACTTAAACGGACCATTTACTATCGCTCGACAGGGAGGATTATCCATGAGCATCACCAGAAGACTCTTTGGCGGCAGCGCGATTGCGACCGCTATGCTGGCCGGAAATGCTGCATACGCACAAGACGACATGCGCATCGCACTCGTGGTCAAGGCACTTGGCATCGGCTTCTTTGAAGCCGCAGCAGAAGGCGCTGAAGAAGCCGCAGCAGAGCTCGGCAATGTCGAAATTATCTATACTGGTCCAACGGACACTACAGCAGAAGGACAAATCGAGGTGATCAACTCGCTGATCGCCCAAGGTGTCGACGCAATAGCAATCTCCGCCAACGACCCTGACGCTGTTTCGCCTGCACTTCAGCGCGCCATGCAGCGTGGCATCACCGTCGTTTCCTGGGATTCCGGCGTTAACGAAGAAGGTCGGATGATGCATCTGAACCCATCTTCGACACCATTGATTGGCAACACGATCATCAAGCTCGCAGCAGATCACATGCCTGATGGTGGCCAAGTTGCTATCTTGTCAGCGTCCGCAACGGCGACGAACCAAAACGCATGGATCGAAGCTGCAGAAGAAGTTCTTCCGAACTACCCGGGGATCGAACTTGTCGCTACTGTTTATGGCGATGATCTCTCGGACAAGTCCTATCGTGAAGCACAGGGTCTGATGGCGTCCTACCCAGATCTTAAGGCGATTATCGCTCCAACGACAGTCGGTATTCTTGCCTCGTGTCAGGCCGTGTCTGACGCCGACAAGATCGGCGAGATCAACGTCACAGGCCTTGGTCTACCATCCGAGATGGCAGGTTGCGTCGTGTCCGGCGCGACGGAAAGCTTTGCCATCTGGAACCCGATCGATCTAGGCTACTCAGCGACGATGATCGCCCATGCGCTGGCAACTGGTGCTGCGACGGCTGAACCGGGTGCAGAAATCCCGACAGGTCGTATGGGTTCAGTCACCCTCGATGACACGAACACTGCAGCAATGTCGGATCCGTTCACCTACGACGCATCCAACATCGATCAGTTCAAAGATATCTTCTGATCGCTGTAACCCGATCGGCGCAGCTTCGTTGCTGCGCCGATACTATTCCGTATGGCAACTGACCCAATGTTGATGGAAACAGATCAAAAATCGGCGCCCACCGGGGCCGAACCAAAGGTGCCGGTCCTTGCACTAAGAGAAGTGACCAAGACGTTCCCTGGCGTAACGGCGTTATCAGAAGTGTCATTAGAGCTTTTCCCCGGCAAGGTGACTGCGCTCGTTGGAGAAAACGGCGCTGGCAAGTCGACTGTCGTCAAGATCATGACAGGTATCTATCAGCCAAACGGGGGCCAAATCGAGATCGATGGGTCGCCTGTTCATTTTCCGACAGCACAAGACGCCGGTGACGTCGGCGTAACGGCGATCCATCAGGAAACAGTCCTGTTCGACGAGTTGTCGGTGGCAGAGAATGTTTTTCTTGGTCACGCACCGCGAGGGCGTTTTGGCCTCATCGATACGTCTGCGATGATGGACCATTCCCGCGAAATTCTTGACGGTATCGGCGCCAGCATTGATCCTAGAACGAAACTCAAAGATCTTGGAATTGCGAACAAGCATCTCGTCGCAATTGCCCGTGCGCTATCAATTGATGCGCGAGTGGTGATCATGGATGAACCGACTGCCGCACTGAGCCAAAAAGAAATTGAAGAGCTATATGAACTTGTTGAGGAGCTGAAAGCGCAAGGCAAGGCCATACTTTTCATCAGCCACAAGTTCGATGAGATTTTCCGCATTGCCGATAGCTATACGGTCTTTCGAGATGGTGCTCTTGTCGGGAATGGCGCGATTGCCGATGTGACTGAAGCGGAACTCGTCAAACTGATGGTTGGTCGGGATGTGAGCCAAATTTTCCCCAACCGAGAGCGCAACACCGGCGATGAAATCTTTTCAGTTGATGGCTATGAACATCCAACCGAGTTCGCAGATATTAGTTTTACGCTGCGACGAGGAGAAATTCTGGGCTTTTATGGCCTTGTTGGCGCCGGACGTTCCGAATTTATGCAGGCGCTTTTTGGTATTACGCGGCCCTCTTCAGGTAAAGTCACCATAGACGGCGAGGACGCAATCATTCGATCCCCAGCCGACGCGGTTGGCAAGGGTATTGTCTATGTGCCCGAAGACCGAGGCCGACAGGGCGCCATCACGACCCTTCCGATTTTCCAAAACGTCACGCTCCCATCGCTTGATCGTACTTCCAAAAATGGGTTCCTCAGACTAGCTGAAGAATTCAAGCTTGCGCGAGAATACACGGAGCGGCTCGATCTTAGGGCAGCGTCGCTCGATACCGATGTCGGAAATCTCTCAGGTGGCAACCAGCAGAAGGTCGTGATTGCGAAATGGCTCGCGACCCAGCCAAAGGTCATCATCCTTGATGAACCCACCAAAGGTATCGACATTGGCTCTAAGGCAGCTGTTCATGAGTTCATGGCAGAACTGGCGGCCCAAGGACTGGCAGTAATCATGATCAGTTCTGAAATCCCAGAAGTCTTAGGCATGTCCGACCGCGTTATAGTCATGCGGGAAGGCCGGATTGCGACTGAAGTTACTGGTGAAGACATGACCCCTGAAACACTCGTGCGTCACGCGGCTGGAATTTAAAGGATCAAACTATGCCGAAGCAAATCTTCACGTCCCGCGAATTCTTGTTGACTGGCGCGATCGTCCTTCTTCTCGCTATCATCGCCACTCGGTTCCCGGCCTTTATTGCACCTTCAAATCTTGCCAACGTATTCAACGACACAGCGCCCCTGATCCTCTTGGCCATTGGACAAATGATCGTCATCCTAACACGCTGTATCGACCTTAGCGTGGCAGCGAACCTTGCCCTGACAGGTATGGTTGTTTCAATGATCAACGTCGCGGTACCGGGGTTGCCAGTGCCGATCATCATTTTCGTTTCGGTTGCGTTTGGCGCACTTCTTGGAATGGTGAATGGTATCCTCGTCTGGAAACTCGAGATTCCACCGATCGTTGTTACACTGGGAACGATGACCATCTTTCGTGGTACGATTTTCCTTTTGTCCGAAGGCAAGTGGATCAACGCCCACGAATTCAGCGAACCCTTTAAAGCGTTTCCAAGAACAGAACTTCTTGGTCTCCCTCTCATGAGTTGGATCGCGATTGCCGCTGTCATTCTCTTTTCAGTCGTCATGTCACGGACGACCCTCGGGCGTGCTTTCTATGCTGCTGGCGGGAACCCACACGCGGCGACCTATGCAGGGATCGACGTTGGCCGCACCCAATTCTGGGCCTTCACTATATCCGGCGCGCTCGCTGGGCTGACTGGTTACTTGTGGGTATCACGCTTTGCAGTCGCCTTTGTCGACCTTGCCGGAGGGTTTGAGCTTAGCGTCGTCGCCGCCTGCGTGATTGGAGGCGTAGCTATCATGGGGGGCATTGGCTCTGTCGTCGGAGCCATGCTTGGAGCATTATTTCTTGGCATTATCAGCAACGCCTTGCCAGTCGTAAATATCTCGCCCTTCTGGCAACTCGCAATCTCGGGAAGCGCCATCATCATTGCTGTCGCCCTGAATGCACAAGCCAACCGTGAAAAGGGCAGAATCATCCTTAAGCGCGCGGAGAACGCGACATGACCGATACAACTCGTTTCATTCCCGATCGTCTTCAATCGCCGTTGGAACGGCGCCTGAAAAGCTGGGAGACACTCCTACTGGCCGTGGCCGTATCTATTTTTATCGTCAACAGTTTCACATCGCCATACTTTTTGAACGCGTGGAACCTCAGCGATATGACGTTCAACTTTACCGAGAAAGCGATGATCGCCTTCGCGATGGCGCTTTTGATCATCGCTGGCGAGATCGATCTCTCCGTCGCCTCGATAATCGCACTCGCCTCGACGGCCATGGGGGCCGCCGTGCAGATAGGTATCGGGACGCCTGGTCTGGTTCTCATAGGCCTTGGTGTCGGGCTTATCTGCGGCGCTTTCAACGGTTTCCTTGTGACGAAATTGGGCCTGCCGTCCATCGTGGTAACCATCGGCACGATGAGCTTGTTCCGCGGCATCAGCTACATTATCTTAGGCGATCAGGCTTATCGCGGTTACCCATCTGATTTCTCGTTCTTCGGGCAGGGCTATGTGTTCTGGGTGATCTCGTTTGAGTTTGTGCTCTTCGCCATCATTGCCCTCATATACTTTGTCATCCTTCACAATACGAACTTTGGCAGGGCCGTCTATGCAATTGGAAACAACCCAGTCGGCGCTGAATTCTCGGGCATCCGCGTTGCGCGTGTAAAGTTCATCCTTTTCCTTTTGACGGGGCTCATGTCCGGCGTAGCAGCTGTTTGCCTAACCTCACGACTGGCCTCGACACGCCCATCAATTGCATTTGGTTGGGAACTGGAAATCGTGACGATGGTTGTCTTAGGTGGTGTCAACATCCTAGGTGGATCGGGAACGATCCCAGGTGTTGTGATCGCGGCCTTTGTGATGGGATTGGTTACATTCGGCCTCGGCCTCCTTAACGTCCCCGGAATCGTAATGTCCATCGTGATCGGACTTCTCTTGATCGGCGTCATCGCATTGCCGCGCCTTTGGGAAAAGTGGAAGTCATAATGGAAAAATACGCGTTCAAAATGCACCTCAACCCAGGAATGAAGTCGGAATACCTGAAGCGGCATGATGAGATATGGCCGGAGCTTGTAACCCTTCTAAAAGAGGCGGGAGTCTCGGACTATTCCATCCACCTGGATGAAGAGACTAACGTCCTTTTTGGGGTTCTTTGGCGTCCGGAAGATCATAAGATGGACAGTCTTCCGTCTCATGAGATCATGAAGAAATGGTGGGCGCATATGGCTGATATCATGGAAACCCATAACAACAACGAGCCGGTCGCGGTGCCGCTTACAACCGTCTTTCATATGTCATGACGACCGGACATATTGCGGTCATCGACATCGGCAAAACGAACGCCAAACTGGCGCTCGTGCGGCAGTCAGACCTGTTAGAAATCAAAGTTGTCACGCGGCCCAATACCGTCTTGCCGGGTCCACCCTATCCGCATTTCGACGTAGAAGGACTTTGGCATTTCCTTCTGGAAGGGCTCGCCTCATTCCATGCTGAATTTGGGATCGAAGCGATCACCATCACCACTCACGGCGCCGCGGGGGCCTTAATCGCTACGGATGGATCGCTTGCGGCGCCAATTCTCGATTATGAGCACACTGGTCCGGACGAATGTGCAGAGGTTTATGACGCCATCAGGCCCCCGTTTTCAGAAACAGGGTCCCCCCGTCTGGCGTTAGGACTGAACTTGGGAGCGCAGATTCATTGGCAGTTTACTCGCGATCCGAAACTCAAAGACCGAGTCTGTCATATCATAACATATCCTCAATTCTGGGCGCATCGTCTGACAGGTGTTTACGCGACTGATGTGACATCACTTGGGTGCCACACGGATCTATGGAATCCTTATCAAAGCGAATTTTCATCTCTGCCTGCAAAACTGAATATCGCAGACAAAATCGCACAACCCCGCAAACCCGGCGATGTTGTCGGTCATGTGACCGCGGAAGTTGCACAAAATACTGGGTTGCCTGCGAATACCGCGGTTCATTGTGGCATTCATGACTCCAATGCCTCTCTTCTATCGCACCTTGTCGCGCAAAGGCCCCCGTTTAGCGTAGTGTCGACTGGCACATGGGTGATCGCCATGGCAGTGGGCGGCAAACCTGTGACATTGGACCCAGCATGTGACACGCTCGTCAATGTGAATGCCTTTGGCCATGCGGTGCCATCGGCGCGCTTCATGGGTGGGCGCGAGCATGACCTTGCTCTTGGCGGAGCTGTCGTGGATGCAGATGCCCGTGATATGCTTGAGGTGCTGAAGAACGGGAGCATGCTTCTGCCCGCGGTCGTGCCGGAGACTGGGCCCTTTGCCAGTTCTCAGGCGGTATGGGTGGGCAAGGAACCGAAATTAGGATCACCGCAACGAAGCGCTGCAGTCGGCTTTTATCTCGCCTTAGTAACGTCACACTGCCTCGACCTCATAGGTCACGACGGGTCTGTGATCGTTGAAGGCCCATTCGCACGAAACAAAGCTTATCTCGACATGCTGAGAGTGGCCTCCCAGTCCCCAATCATTCCCATAGCGAGCGCAACGGGCACGAGCCGGGGTGCCGCCCTTCTCGTTTCTCCAGATGGCTCCTCAAGACACCAAATGCCCTCTATTCCTGTCCCTGAAAAACAGATGAGAGAAGCCTATTCACTTTACGCGGCCGAGTGGAATGGAAGACGCTCCAAAGCGTAGTCAGGTTTCCGATTTATGAGCTCAATCGGACCTTGAGGTGGAGCACAGTGAATGTCGAAAATAGTACCAATTAATTGTCGGCTTTGAAGATGAAAACTGATTCGTTTCGCTACTGCAGCGAACGTCTCCTTTCCGCCCATCCTGCTCATTCGTTCGCACCGCAGCATTTGGTAGGTCTGGGCTCAAACCGGACCTTCCCCCTACTCCGCCGCCTCCGCAGCGCGCTCCGCCTCTAACTCCTGCGCCTTCTTTTCCACCTGCTCCACGATATGATCAATCATCGTATCGTTGTCCTGCCGGTGGCTCTGCTTGCCGGCCAGATAGACCATGCCGTTGCCTGCCCCGCCGCCGGTGAAGCCCACGTCGGTCATCAAGGCTTCACCCGGGCCGTTGACGACGCAGCCGATGATGCTGAGCGACATGGGCGTTTTTATGTGTTCCAAACGCTCTTCCAAAATCTCCACCGTTTTGATCACGTCGAACCCTTGGCGGGCGCAGGATGGGCAAGAGATGATGTTCACACCGCGATGGCGCAGCCCGAGGGATTTCAGGATTTCATAGCCGACCTTCACCTCTTCCACCGGATCCGCAGAAAGGGACACGCGGATGGTATCGCCGATCCCCATCCAGAGCAGATTGCCCAACCCAATGGCCGATTTGATTGTGCCGGAGGTCAGGCCACCGGCCTCTGTAATTCCAAGGTGGATCGGCGCGTCGGTGGCTTCGGCCAGTTGCTGATAGGCGGCAGCGGCCATGAAGACGTCGGAGGCTTTGCAGCTGATCTTGAATTCTTGAAAGTCGTTGTCTTGCAGGATTTTGATGTGATCCAAGCCGCTTTCACACATCGCATCCGGTGTCGGTTCGCCATATTTCTCCAGCAAGTGCTTTTCCAAAGACCCTGCGTTCACGCCAATGCGGATCGAACAGGAATTATCGCGTGCGGCTTTGATCACCTCTTTCACACGATCTTCGCTGCCGATGTTGCCCGGATTGATCCGCAGGCAGGCGGCCCCTGCCTCTGCCGCCTCAATCCCGCGTTTGTAGTGGAAGTGGATGTCAGCCACGATCGGCGCGTCTACCTCTGGCACGATCTCTTTCAATGCACGGCTCGACGCTTCATCCGGCACCGAGATGCGTACAATATCGGCACCAGCCTCCACCGCGCGTTGGCACTGTTCAATCGTCGCTTTCACGTCCGTGGTCAGCGTGTTGGTCATGGTCTGGACCGAAATTGGGGCATCGCCCCCAACGGGCACGTTCCCGACCATGATCTGCCGCGACTCGCGACGGTAGATGTTACGCCAAGGACGGATGTGATTGAGCGACATGGAGTGCCTATCGTTTGCTATTCGCGTCCAACCTAAGGTCGGCGCGGTCTTTGGGCAACGTGTGTTTGAAAGAATGCGCTATTCGGACACAGCCAGCTGAGCGAGGCGAATGATTTCCGCCAGATCATCGTCGCGATCCAGATCGGCAGGCTCATAGGCTGCAACAAGGCTTTCGCTATCAAGCGGCAGGTTCTTGGTCAGCGTCCCTTGTGGACCGGCCGGTCCAAAATGTTCGCCGTTTACAGCGAAATACATCGCCCCGCTTTCGCCAACGCGCAGGGTCGCTGGTTCTTCGGTTTGAGGAAGCGCGAACGTATCGCCTGCGTTCATTGTCCCTTCGAAGATGATTGTACCGTCAGCGGAGCGTACGCGGACCCAAGCCGGGCGTACCGCGACAAGCTGTACTTCGGGAACGGGAGTTTCGTTCACTTGTATGGGTGTAGGTTCAACCGGATTGGCGACCGCTTCGGCCAATGCGGCGTCGACGCCCGTGATGGGCTCGATCACACCGAATGAACCTGGATTCAGTGTCGAGATCGGCGCATCGCGAGCGACCAGAACGGGAACATCCAGCGGCTGTGGACGATACAGACGGTCCAAAGCATCCGTTGACGGTGCGTTGAGCGCCAAACGATCCTCTTCCGGCTCTAAAATGCCAGCGCCACCGGCGAGCGGATCAAGCGATGAAATCACCTGCGGTGTTTGTTCGACGGGTGCGAGCTGCACCTTCTGAACTTCTTGCAAAACAGACCAGCCGCCATATCCCAGACCGCAAACCAGAACCGCTAAGACGGCTAGAGAGCCAATCGCGCTTGGTTCAATCGTGCTGAACCGCGCCTCACCCGTCGGAATGAAGGGTGTCGCTGGCGCTGCGAAAATATCTTTGCCCGGAGGGTTAACTGCAATCGCTTCATTCTTACGCTTGTTCGATGAGGCTTCGGCAGACATGCCATGCGCCGTCACGAACCCACTCTCGTTGCAGAATTTCTCAAATGCCCACTCAGGGTCCATATTCAGATAGCGGGCGTAAGAACGAACGTATCCGGCAATAAACCCGGGTGTGTCAAAGGCAGATGGATCGGCGTTTTCGATGGCGGCGATGTAGGCTGCTTTGATCTTCAATTCGCGCTGAACATCCAGCAGGCTCTTGCCCATCGTCGCACGCTCACCGCGCATCAAATCACCAAGTCGCAAATCGAAATCGTCAAACCCTGCCGGTTGGACGTCCTCAGCCACATCCGTGCGTCTGAAGCCCTTTACGATCATGCTTGGTCCCGCTGCCATTCTGCCCCACGTTCAGCTAACTCGAATCGATGTAACTGAACTTATTGGCAATTTCATAGCACAAGCGGGGCAAAGTTGCACCCCACAGAAGGTCTATCCAGCTAACTCGGCACGATTAAGCGCACAGTGCGACCAGAGGTTGTCAAGCGCACTAACCAGAGCATCCATTTCGCTCGGTCCATGTACTGGCGACGGCGTGAACCGCAACCGTTCTGTTCCGCGCGGAACCGTCGGGAAATTGATCGGCTGGACGTAGATACCGTACTCTGACAGCAGCATATCGGACAACTTTTTCGTGTGGATAGGATCACCCACAATCACCGGAACGATGTGTGTTCCATGATCCACAATCGGTAATCCCAGCCCCTTCAGTCGCAGCTTAAGAATGCTCGCTTGGGTCTGATGTTTGGCCCGCAGTTCTTGATCTGTTTTCAAGAACTCAACACTAGCGCAAGCACCCGCCGCGACCGCCGGAGGGATCGATGTCGTAAAGATGAAGCCCGGCGCATAAGATCTTATCGCGTCGCACATTTTTGCAGATGCAGCGATATACCCGCCCATCACACCATAGGCTTTTGCCAGAGTGCCATTGATGATGTCGATGCGGTCCATAACGCCATCGCGTTCCGCAATCCCACCTCCGCGTGGGCCGTACATGCCGACCGCATGAACCTCATCCAGATACGTCAGTGCGCCAAACTCATCTGCCAAATCACAGAGCTCGGAAATCGGCGCGATGTCGCCATCCATCGAGTAGATCGACTCAAAGGCGATCAACTTTGGCGCGTCTGGATCATCGGCCGCCATCAGCTCTCGCAAGTGATCCAGATCGTTGTGGCGGAAGATCCGTTTCGCCCCGCCATTCCGTCGCACACCTTCAATCATGGAGGCATGGTTCAACGCATCTGAGTAAATAATCAAACCCGGGAAAAGTTTAGGCAAAGTCGACAACGTTGCGTCATTTGCGATGTAGGCGCTAGTGAAAAGCAGCGCTGATTCCTTCTGGTGGAGGTCGGCCAGACAGGCCTCCAACCGGTTGTGATACACGGTTGTGCCGGAAATATTACGCGTCCCGCCGGACCCTGCACCGGTCGCATCAATCGCTTCGTGCATTGCCTCCAGAACAACCGGATGCTGACCCATGCCGAGGTAATCGTTGCCGCACCATACAGTCACCGGCGCCTCGCTCCCGTCTGGCTTACGCCACACCGCGTGGGGGTATTGTCCTTTGGTCCGCTCAATATCAATGAACGTGCGATACCTGCCCTCTTCATGAAGGCGGTTCAGGGCTTGATCGAGATGCGCGTCGTAGTTCACCGCGGTATCCTTATTCAAATAAAGGCCGCCCGCGCGACCTTTGAATCATTCTAAGTCTCATATAGGGCGCAATCGGTCGGGGCAACATGGCACAGTTTGACGCTCCCCAACAAAAATACGCCCTTTCGAAGCTTTTTTATGTTTGTAGTGCCTATCGTACGTTAATTTTCTGTTCGGAACATTGACCTCGATCAAAAACGCCGCGACGGTCTGCCCAAATTCTCGAACAAGGTGACGCTATGACTCTCTCTGCCGTATTGGACCAAATTGACGCCGATCTAGATCAATCAACCGATCGCCTATTGGAGCTTCTGCGTATCCAATCGATCTCTACTGATCCAGCCTACAAAGCCGAATGCGACCGCGCGGCTGACTGGTTGGTCGAAGACTTGAAGACCATCGGTTTTGACGCAAGCAAACGCGAAACACCAGGACATCCGATGGTGGTTGCCCATTCCGGCGGCGATGGCCCACACGTTATGTTTTACGGTCACTACGACGTGCAACCCATTGATCCAATTGATCTTTGGGATCGTGACCCGTTTGACCCACAGATCGAAGATACGGCCAAAGGCAAAGTCATTCGCGGACGCGGTTCATCCGACGACAAGGGCCAGTTGATGACCTTTGTAGAAGCCTGCCGCGCGTGGAAAGCGGTACATGGTATGCTTCCGGCCAACATCTCAATCTTCTTTGAAGGGGAAGAGGAATCAGGTTCTCCTTCACTGATTCCTTTCATGAAGGACAACGCCGAAGAACTGACCGCCGATATCGCCCTAATCTGTGACACCGGCCTGTACGGCGACAGCACGCCCGCCATCATCACACAGCTGCGCGGGTTGCTCGGGGAAGAGATCACGATCACCGGCCCCAACAAAGACCTGCATTCTGGCATGTACGGCGGCATCGCCATGAACCCAGCCCGCGTCTTGGCAAGAATCATAGCCTCCCTGCACGACGACGCAGGCCGCATTACAATTCCGGGCTTCTATGACGGCGTTCCGGAACTGTCGAACGAACTCGCGGCAAGCTGGGACGACCTGAAATTCGATGAAAAAGAGTTCTTAGGCGAAGTTGGATTGTCAAAACCCGCAGGCGAACAAGGTCGCCGCCCGTTGGAGATGATCTGGTCCCGCCCCACCTGCGAGGTCAACGGCATGACATCGGGTTACACCGGCGAAGGGTTCAAAACCGTCCTTCCCTCTATAGCGTCAGCCAAGATCAGTTTCCGCCTTGTCGGCACGCAAGATCCCTTCGCCATCCGCGAAAATTTCCGCGAAATGGTTCGTACAATGATCCCCGAAGACTGTTCGGTCGAATTTTCCGATCACGGCGCGGGTCCAGCCGGTCACATGAACACCACCCACCCCGCCTTTGATCAGGCGCGCAAAGCGCTGTCAGACGAATGGCCGAATGCCGCTGCTTATGTCGGCTGCGGCGGTTCGATCCCTATCGCCGGATATTTCAAGGACATCCTTGATATGGATGCCATGTTGATCGGCTTTGGCAAAGACGACGACCAAATCCACAGCCCGAATGAGAAATACGACCTGTCAAGCTTCCACAAAGGCATTCGTAGCTGGGCCCGAATTTTGGCGGAGATGACGGCTTAGTCTGCATCAGTCGAGAGAAGAAACAAAAGGCCTTTCCTAGTGGGGAGGGCCTTTTTTCCTCGAACTAACCTTTCAAACGAAGCGATTTAGCGAATTTAGAAATCGAACATATACACACCAAAATCGCAAAAAGCCTGAGTGGCCTAGAATACATATGAAGGAGGAAAAGTGGCGCGGTTGACGGGGCTCGAACCCGCGACCCCCGGCGTGACAGGCCGGTACTCTAACCAACTGAGCTACAACCGCGCGTGAGGGCTGAATTAGGCTAAGGCTGATGTAGGGTCAAGTGCGAAAACATCGCAAAATGCGGAAATCTTTCGCTTCCGTCCAATAATCTTTCAGCAACAGTAGAACCAACACAAACGCCAGTTTTCTTTGGTAATATAAGTCGCTCAGGGGGGGGGGAGATGGTGGGTCGTGAGAGGCTCGAACTCCCGACATCTTCGGTGTAAACGAAGCGCTCTACCAACTGAGCTAACGACCCGATAGAGCGCGTACTAAGCGATCATTTCAGCCTTTGCAAGTGTCAAACGATCTCTTTTTGAACACCGTCTTTTATATGAAAAAGATTGCCCTGCCCGCCAGGTAATTTGCCCAATTCGCTCCTTGGCAATCCGAGCAAATTGATACGTAGCATTCGGGATGTGATCCCATGCGTCACGATGACCGTCGGCCCTTTCAAATCATCGAGAAAGGACTGGCAACGAAGGTTCAGAGCATCAAAGCCCTCACCGCCCGGCGCTTGTTCATACATTGCTATCGGACCATCCGGCCCGTCGTGGCTCGGACCTTCAACTTTTAGATCGGAACGAAACTTTCCTGACCACTCACCCACACCGATTTCGCGGAGCCTATCATCTGTGCGGACAAACGGTATATGGAGCGCGACTGATAAGCCCGCCGTTTGAAATGCGCGGCCCTGCGGGCTGCAAAATGCGACCCAGTCTGTAGACAAATCGAACTGGGACAGAAGCTCCCCCTGGCGGCTGGCTTGCTGGCGCCCCGTTTCTGTGAGGGGCGAATTTAACGCCCCTTGCATACGATTATCACGGTTCCAAACCGTTTCACCGTGCCGCAGCACGATGACTTCAGGCCAATTTTTCATAGTTTAACTTTCTTCGGTAGAAGCTTTTGACTTCATTGTGCGGAGTTTCAGCGTAAGGACTTTCGCGCCATCTCCGACTTCTTTGCTTTTGACTAACCTCACTTTGCCCATCGGCGGCAAGTTAAGATCGGTGTCACTCTTAAGTGCATCGGCCAAGACTTCTAGAGCCGCTTCGACCGAAGTTTTTGCGTCCCGCTTCTTAACACCCGTTTGTTCGACGACCCGATCAACCAGTTCGCCCTTCTTTAGGACTGCCTTAGATTCGACCGGCTTAGCTGCGATTGCGACAGTTGCCGACTTTGTACTGGTAGGTTTTGACACATCAACAGTCAACTTCTTTGGGGTCAACTTTACTGACGAGCTTGGCTTATTGACGGTTCCTGTTGTCGGCTTTTTGGGCGATGTGACCTTTTTGGTCATGGTCGGGTCCTTTGTATTTTCTTGTAGTTTAAAATCGCCAGTCCAAAACACCAGTGTGCAAATGTATGAGGTAGAGAGATGCGCCCATTGCTTTTCGCAATAGAATTTTTGGTGAGACCATGCGCACTAGCGTTAGGTGGCTCGGCAATATAGGCGCCTAAGCTGATTCTTGTTTTGTCTACGAACAACGGTTCCAAGACTTCGTCGGCAAGAAAAAATGCTCACATAGCCGCGTCAAAGTGGCACGCAATTGGCGCGGATGCCTCAAAAAACCCAACAAGGACAGGGTCTGTAACCCAAATCGACCGCAATCCATTCGCATTTGGTTCTTCGCTTCTCTTTCAAAGGAACCTTTACCATGAACGGTACCTAAGCATAACTTTCTGAAATTATTGACGTTTTCGAATCCGTTGGCTCATTTACCCTCTAAGTTGAGTATACGGCACACCTCCACTGCGCCTAAGTAGAGTATTGTTCGCCCTAAACATGTGTTCTTCGCGCCTCACCTTGATCTATCTTAGCAAAAAGCCACAAGAAATTTCACGGAGAGCTTGTTTTTCAAAACGAGTGCATTCATAACCTTAGGTAACTGATTATGGGGCCTCACAAGGTTGACTCGCTGTCAGCACCCTCGTAGTCCAGTTCAGAGTCGACTTTAAGGAGATCAAAATGACATTTGTAAAACTCGCTGCTGCAGCCGCTTTGGCTGTTACTGCAACCACAGCAACAGCTGGTGGCCTTGCACCTGAAATTGATGAGCCACCTGTAGTGATCGTAGATCCAGTAGAGCCTACATCTTCTCTTTCCGGCCTGGTTGTCCCAGCAATCTTGGTTGCACTGATCGCAGTTGCTGCTTCCTCCGAGTCCGACAGCGACTCCGAGTAATAGCATAAGGCTTCAGCCTTAACAGAACGTAAAAAGGGCACGCGACGGCGTGCCCTTTTTATTTTTAACTTAGACTTTCTAGTGAACGCCGGCACCAACCCCATCGCCGCCGTCCTTGAGGGAAGTAAGACGCGCCTCCTCTGCGGCTTCATCCCACTCAATCGCTTCAGGTTGGGACACCAGCGCATGTTTCAACACTTCTGACACATGCGTCACCGTGATGATCTCAAGACCTTCTTTCACGTTGTCCGGAATCTCCGGCAAGTCCTTAGCATTCTCCTGTGGAATGAGAACCGTCTTGATCCCACCACGAAGCGCCGCAAGGAGTTTCTCTTTCAAACCACCAATCGGCATCGCATTCCCGCGCAAGCTGACCTCACCTGTCATGGCGATATCTTTGCGAACCGGAATACCCGTAAGAACAGAGACAATCGAGGTGACCATGGCCAAACCAGCGGATGGACCATCCTTAGGTGTTGCTCCGTCAGGGACGTGCACGTGAATATCGATCGTGTCGAACTTCGTGGGTTTCACACCAATCTCAGGCGCGATGGAGCGCACGTAGGAAGACGCAGCGTCGATCGACTCTTTCATCACATCGCCCAGTTTACCGGTGGTTTTCATTCGACCTTTACCGGGCAAGCGGAGCGCTTCGATGTTCAAAAGCTCCCCACCTACTGATGTCCATGCAAGACCCGTCACAACGCCAACCTGGTCTTCTTTCTCAGCAAGGCCGAACCGGTGTTTTTCAACACCCAAGAAGTCGTTGAGGTTATCGGCAGTCACTTCAATGACATCCATGTCGCCTTTAACGATCGTCGTCACCGCTTTCCGCGCAACTTTAGCCAACTCTCGTTCAAGGTTCCGAACACCAGCCTCTTTCGTGTAGAGCTGGATTGCCTTGGTCAAAGCCTCATCGGTGATCGAGAATTCTTTCTCTTTCAAACCATGGTTCTTCAGAACTTTTGGCAACAGGTGTTGACGCGCGATTTCGCGTTTTTCGTCCTCGGTGTAGCCCGCAAGCGAAATGATCTCCATCCGGTCCAACAATGGCCCCGGCATATTGTAGCTGTTCGCCGTGGTCAGGAACATCACGTTAGAGAGGTCATATTCAACCTCCAAATAGTGATCCACAAATGTGGAATTCTGTTCCGGATCAAGCACTTCAAGCATCGCGGATGCCGGGTCGCCACGGAAATCCTGACCCATCTTGTCGATCTCATCGAGCAAGATAAGCGGGTTTGTTGTCTTTGCCTTTTTCAACGCCTGGATGATCTTACCCGGCATAGAGCCGATGTAGGTCCGGCGGTGGCCACGGATTTCGGATTCGTCACGCACACCCCCAAGGGAGATGCGAATGAACTCACGCCCTGTCGCTTTCGCAACAGATTTACCAAGCGAGGTCTTACCGACACCGGGAGGGCCAACGAGGCACATGATCGGGCCTTTCAGCTTTTTCGAGCGTTGCTGGACCGCAAGGTACTCAACGATCCGCTCTTTGACCTTTTCCAGACCATAGTGATCGTCATCAAGGATCGCCTGCGCTTTGTTCAGGTCTTTCTTGGTGCGTGATTTCACGCCCCATGGCACACCCAACACCCAATCGAGGTAGTTGCGCACGACCGTGGCCTCCGCAGACATCGGCGACATGTTTTTGAGCTTTTTCAACTCCGCATCGACTTTGTCTTTCGCCTCTTTCGACAGCTTGGTTTCAGCGATTTTCGCCTCAAGCTCGTCGACCTCGTTCTGGCCTTCTTCACCGTCCCCAAGCTCTTTCTGAATGGCCTTCATTTGCTCATTCAGATAGTATTCACGCTGGGTCTTCTCCATCTGCGATTTCACGCGGGTTTTGATCTTTTTCTCGACCTGCAAGACGGACATTTCGCCTTGCATCAAACCAAAGACCTTTTCCAAACGGTCGGTCACGGAGAGTGTTTCCAAAAGCTCCTGCTTTTGATCGACTTCGATACCCAGATGACCGGCAACAAGATCGGCAAGTTTATTGGCTTCTGTTGTTTCGCCAACAGCGGCCATTGCCTCTTCTGGGATATTCTTTTTGACCTTGGCGTAGCGCTCAAATTCGTTCGCGACCGAGCGCACGAGCGCATCAACCTCTTCAAGGTTGCCCGGCAATTCTTCCAGCGACTCCGCAGTCGCTTCAAAGAAGTTCGGGTTGTCTACAAATTCAGTGATCCGCACGCGGCTGCGGCCTTCGACAAGCACTTTGACGGTGCCATCAGGCAGTTTCAGCAGCTGCAAGACATTTGCCAAGACACCTGCCCGGTAGATGCCATCCACCTGCGGATCATCTTCGGCCGGGTCCATCTGGCTCGACAACAGGATCTGTTTATCGTCCTGCATCACCTCTTCCAGCGCGCGCACCGACTTATCGCGGCCGACAAAGAGCGGCACGATCATATGTGGGAACACCACGATGTCGCGAAGCGGCAGGACTGGGTAAGAGGAACTCAATGGTTCGTTCATGCTCAATTTCCTTTTTTGGCAAGACGGCCCGTCCCGCTTTGCGGCAACGTTGCTGTCTCCTTTTCGGATTCAATATCTGGGGGTCAACCGCAGATATTCAACCATGTTATTAGCCTTGGAAGGGAGTTTTGCCCTGACAATTCCGTGGGGGCAAGGAAGGGATCGCAGTTTTCCACGATTCTTTTCGTTTCTGCGAACAAGTTGTCCGCAAAAGCGGGATTGAACACGGTTTAGGGGCCTGAGGCCGTTTCTTTTTTTGGCTTCGCTAGATGCCGTTAAGCCAAAATAAGCGCGGCGATTCCGGCGACTGCGGACCAAGAAAGAGTAATCATTAGAAAAGGCATGGCAGACTCACTTGCTAAAACAAGCCCTACATAACGCTTTCATTGCGCCATCCGTATGGAGGATTTCCGGACCATTTTAAGGCAATTAGATCGGATCGATATCACCTTGCGCCCGCATTGCGTGAAAATCAGCCTCCCAAGCGTCAAAGGTTCCTGCCGCAATTGCATCCCGCATACCCTGCATGATCTCTTGGAAATAGTGCAAGTTGTGCCAAGTCAGAAGCATTCCAGCGATCATCTCATTGGAGCGGAAGACATGATGCAAATAGGCGCGCGAATAGTTGCGGCAGGCTGGACAGGTGCAGTGTTCGTCCAAAGGCCGCGGATCGTCAGCATGTCGCGCATTCTTGATGTTTATGACGCCGCGACGCGTGAACACCTGCCCCGTGCGGCCAGAGCGTGAGGGCAACACGCAATCCATCATATCGACACCGCGTTTGACCGCCCCCACGATGTCGTCGGGTTTGCCGACGCCCATCAGATAGCGCGGCTTGTCTTCTGGCAGTTGATCCGGTGCAAAATCGAGGCAGCCAAACATCGCATCCTGCCCCTCGCCAACTGCAAGGCCGCCAATGGCGTAGCCGTCAAAGCCGATAGATTTCAGGGCTTCGGCGCTTTCTTCGCGGAAATCCTGCTCCAAACCGCCCTGTTGAATGCCAAAAAGCGCATAGCCCAGCCGATCACCGAACGCATCACGTGATCGCTGCGCCCAGCGCATGGAAAGCCTCATGCTTTCGGCAATGCGATCTCGGTCGGCCGGCAATGCGGGGCATTCATCGAAACACATCACGATGTCTGAGCCCAGAAGCCGCTGGATTTCCATCGACCGTTCTGGCGTCAGATGATGCTTTGAGCCATCGATGTGAGATTGGAACGTAACACCTTCCTCAGTCAGCTTTCGCAGGCCCGCTAAACTCATCACCTGAAAGCCGCCGCTGTCGGTCAGGATCGGTTTGCTCCAATTCATGAACTTATGCAGGCCGCCAAGGTTATTGATCCGCTCCGCCGTGGGGCGCAGCATCAGGTGATACGTATTCCCAAGCAAGATTTCCGCGCCGGTAGCCGCAACGCTTTCCGGCATCATGGCCTTCACTGTCGCCGCAGTACCCACCGGCATAAACGCAGGCGTGCGAATATCGCCTTTTGGCGTATGGATCACACCGGTCCTCGCTTTGCCATCCTGACCCAATTTTTCAAAGCTAAAGCCGCCCATGCGTTCCCTTTCCGTCATCGCGCCCCATATGCAGAATTTGCAACTGGTTCGCAATGATATCCGCTTTGCGCTTTACCGCCGGAAAACATTTCTTATATGAACACTCAGGAATAACAGGATCTGCAAGATGACTGATGACACAAGCCCGATGGAAGGCGTCCCACTGATCGCCCCTTCCAGTACAGAGCATCCCCTCTACGACAGTATCGTAGCGGCCTGCAAATCCGTCTACGATCCAGAGATCCCAGTGAACATCTATGATCTTGGTCTGATCTACACGATTGCTATCGATGAAGAGTCTGCGGTGAACGTCACGATGACGCTCACGGCTCCGGGCTGTCCTGTAGCCGGCGAGATGCCAGGCTGGGTTGCCGATGCAATTGAGCCGCTTCCCGGTGTGAAACAGGTCGATGTCGAAATGACGTTCGAGCCGCAGTGGGGCATGGATATGATGTCTGATGAAGCCCGCCTTGAATTGGGCTTTATGTGAGGCAAACCGTCTTGGTTCTTGAGCTAACGCGCTGTCACGCCTAGATATAAGGCAAAGGAGCATTCATATGTTCGGTATTCCAGGTAAACAAGCCGTCACCATAACAGACAAAGCCGCCGCTCAGATTGCCAAACTGATGGCAAAGGATGGGCACGAAGGCTTGCGCATTGGTGTCAAAAAGGGCGGCTGTGCGGGCATGGAATACACAATGGATTACGTGACCGAGGTTGATCCACTTGATGAGGTCGTCGAGCAAGACGGCGCGCGGGTAATGATTGCACCTATGGCGCAAATGTTCTTGTTTGGCACCGAGATCGACTATGAAGTCAGCCTGCTGGAAAGCGGCTTTAAGTTCCGTAATCCAAACGTTGTTGATGCGTGCGGCTGCGGCGAGTCCATCAAATTCGACGAAAGCCTCGCTGCAGAATAGATTGTCTAGCTCGCCTTTTGCAGATGAACGTAGGTTTCTTTGTAACGCTGTTCTAAATGCGCACCCGCTGAAATTGGAGGCTTTCCCTTCGGTGCCACATTCGCGTCGTGGTTTGGATTGAAGAACAGCGGGATAGAGATGCGCTCGTCGTCGGTTCCAATCACACGGTGAGGCGTGGCAACGACCTTTCCACCGGTCCAAAACTCCAACATTTCTCCGAAGTTGATCACGAACTCCCCAATAGGGGCTGTCACAGGAATCCAACCACCGCCCCGTTTGCGCACTTCCAAACCCGGCGTTCCATCCGTCGCTAATAGCGTCAGGCAGCCATAATCGGTATGTGTCGCGATCCCAAAATCCCGCTCGCTCGCCCATTCGGGGCGCTCTGGGTAGAAGTTGCCGCGGACCAAAGACATTGGATAGGTGAACTGGTTGCGGAAATAGTCGGCATCTTCACCGACCGCATCCGCAATGGCGCAGAGCAGATCCAACGCAAACTCGGTGCTTTTGTAATAGTAAGAACGAAGCGCATCAGCGAAACCATCGGGCGCGTCCGGCCAAACATTCGGCGCATAGGTCAAAAGCCCCTTGGCGCTGTCGGGTGCGCCATCCGGCAGGATCGATCCAATATCAAACACTTGCTTGTAGTCAGGGTTCGCATTCGGATCGACTTGTTCCGACCCTGGCGCGCCCCACCCGCGATTGGAGCCTGTCTGGGCCATGTCATACTTCTGCTTCGTCGCTGCGGGCAGTTTGAAGAAGGCTCTGTAGTGTTCAATCGCGTCAGCAACGAAAGCTGGATCGATCGGCGTGTTGTGGACGGTCATAAAGCCGATGTCTGTCGCTGCCGTCGCAACCAAAGTTTTGGCTGCATCATGATCAAGGTGTGCCGCATCCAATAGGGCTTGTGCGTCAATTCTGGGTATCATGATCTACCCCTTCTTCTTTGGCTACTTGGCCGTCACATGGTGGGTATCGCGTAGAAACACAAGTCCTTTCGCTTTCCTAAGACGCTTGGTAAATAGTCGGAAACATTCGCGAAAAGGACACGACATGCCCCGCAAGATCGCAGCTGGAAACTGGAAAATGAACGGAACGGCGAGCGATCTTGGAGAAATCCTGGCACTTGTCACTGACCACCCTGATCCGAACGTCGACGTGGTGATCTGCCCACCTGCAACGCTTGTCTCTTCTTTGGCTCAAATGGATGGTCCGGTGCAGACCGGCGGACAGGATTGCCATGCAGCGGTAAGTGGCGCCCATACCGGCGATATTTCGGCCACTATGTTGGCAGCAGCAGGGGCAAGCCATGTCATTGTCGGGCACTCTGAACGCCGGACTGACCATGGCGAAACGGATGCGCTGATAGCGAGCAAATCCAAAGCGGCCTATGATGCCGGTTTGGTCGCAATCATCTGTATTGGGGAAACATTGGAAGAGCGCGAGGCTGGTACAACCTTGGACGTGTTGGACGTACAACTCGATGGATCAATCCCCGATACGGCCCATGCAGCATATACGGTTATTGCTTATGAACCGGTCTGGGCAATTGGGACAGGGAAAGTACCAACTACGGACCAGATTGCCGAAGTTCACGCGCATATTCGGGCGAAATTGGCGGGCCGTTTCGCAGACGGCGCTGAGTTCTCGCTGCTCTATGGCGGTTCTGTGAAGGGTTCCAACGCGGCAGAAATCTTTGAGGTTCCACATGTTGACGGAGCTTTGGTCGGTGGCGCCAGCCTCAAAGCTGCCGACTTCAGTCCAATCGTTAGCGCGCTCGAAAACGCCTAGTCAAAGTCGATTATGGCGCCAAGACGGCCGACAGCGGTTTCAATGTCTGGGATGACATCATCCGCCCCGACAAGAGTGCTCACGTCTTCGACCTGATCAACAATATTCCCCGCCACAACGATATAGGCCATCGGTTGTGTTATACGGATGGCCAGAACCAGACTGATCAGCGCGGCCAGCATCCGTTCTGAATGCGCGACCAAAACAACAGACCTAAACCTGTGCTGCTCGGTCATGGCGATGATGGCGTCATGCGGCTCGCCCATAACCATTTCAACGTCCCAGCCTTGACGGCGGAAGACATCGGTAGCGATTTCAATGCCTAAGGTATGCGTCTCATCCGGCACCAATGCAAAGAGCGACCGCTTTTCCGGGCCCGCGAGGTTCAGGCTATTATCAAGAACGTGCCGTAAGCCACGAATAATGCGGTAAAGTTTTCCCGACGCCATTGTGACTTGAAGAAAGCTCACGCGGTCTTCTTCCCACATCACACCGAGCCGGCGCGCGGCCCCTGCGACGTATCCAAGATAGATATTTTCCGGCTCTATCCCGTCCCTGCGTGCCGCAAGAATAATCCGATCACCTGCGACTTCATCATTCGACAACAAAGCCTCACAAAGTAGATCGATTTCTTCCTCTGTAGGCATGTGCCCTGAGGACAAGTTTCGTGGCAGCCGAAACGCCAACCTGCGCACGACCTCGCGGGCCACGGCCTCAACTGCGTCCTGCGGCAAACGAGTTTGAACCAGACGAAAGTGCTCTTCCGCCTGCTCGTATGCCTCTTGATCTAGTTCCCTGTCGTCAAATGGCTTGTTTGCCACCTTCACGAGCTCCCTGTTGGCTAACACACCATTCGGCATTCCACGGTATGCGTTGGCTAACCGTACCACAGGGATGCCAAAGCGGGCCGCGTCAGAAGGTCGCGCTGCAGGCGCAGAAAGATTTGGGTTGCGCGAGCGGATACGAAGGCGCATCACATCGCTATGAAGACCTTTTCTCAATCCCCGACCGATCCAAATTTCGTTCAAAACCCCTACCCTTTCTACGATTTGGCGCGGCAATCGGGAGATGTGTTTTGGTGGTCTGACTATGAGATGGTCTGCGCCTTGTCCCGCTCCGCCGTGTCGGAGGCTTTGCGTGACAAACGTATGGGCCGTGAGGCACCGCCGGAGTTTGCGCCAAAGATAGCAGACCACGTTCAACCCTTCTATGACGTCGAAGCGCATTCGATGTTGGAACTTGAGCCGCCGAGACATACAAGACTGCGCGGCTTGGTTCTGCGGGCATTTACAAGCAGGCGGATTGCCTCACTGGAGCCAGAGATTGAAGCTTTGGCGCGCGATCTCTTGGCGAACCTCGGACCGGAACCGTTTGATTTGTTGGAAACATTCGCGCAGCCCTTGCCCGTTACAGTCATCGCACGGCTACTTGGCGTGCCAGACGATAAAGCAGACGACCTGCTCGCTTGGTCCAATGCGATGGTTGCGATGTATCAGGCGCGACGCACGAGGGAGATCGAAGACGCCGCTGTCAAAGCAACGCTAGAATTCAAAACCTATCTGTCTGACGTGATTGCTGAAAAGCGCCAATCGCCTCAAGACGATTTGGTGTCCTCACTCATTGCTGCAGAAGAAGATGGCGAAAAGCTCAGCAAAGACGAGTTGATGACCACCGTCATTTTGCTGTTGAACGCAGGCCATGAGGCGACCGTCCACACCATGGGCAATGGCGTCAAAGCTATGTTGGAGGCTGGCGTGACGGAGGTGACCCCTACGCTTGTGGAAGAGATCATGCGCTTTGACCCGCCGCTGCATATGTTCACGCGATGGGTCTATGAGGACATCGAGTTTCATGGGGCACAGTTGAAACGCGGCGATCAGGTTGCCTGCCTCTTGGGAGCGGCGAACCGTGATCCGGTTATATACGATAGCCCGAATAGCTTCATACCTGATCGAACGGCCAAAGCGCACACAGCCTTTGGCGGGGGTATTCATTTTTGCGTCGGTGCGCCCCTGGCTCGATTAGAGCTGTTGGTGGGGCTTCGCGTTTTGCTCGAGGTAATGCCGAATTTACGTTTGGTTGAGCCGCCAGAATATGCGGATTTCTATCATTTTCACGGGCTGAAATCGCTCAAAGTTCAGAATTGATACTTTAAAGATAGGGAGAAAATGACTGAAGATCTGATTGAACTTTACCAAACATACTACGTCGAAGGTTTTCGCACCAATGACATATCGCTCATCGATAAGATCGTCGACTACCCGATCACCTACATCAAAGACGGCGAGGTTTCTTTGCGGGATACATATCCTGTCGATCCAGCGGCGTTGAAAGCAGAACTAGATTGGGATCATTCCACCGATTGGTCTTTTGATGTGGCCGGCGTGAACGAAACCACGGCGCATATGGTCGCAAAAGCCACGCGATGCCGAAAGGACGGGAGCGTGATTGAGAAAGTCCATGGCTTCTACGCGTTTCGGAAAACCGACGCAGGTTGGAAGATGTACGTCCTTGCAGACATCGTCTTCTAGGACAAGCAAATGGCTTAAAGCGGTAAAGCCACCGTCGATTTAATTTCCTCCATCGATAGCAACGCGGTCACGTTGTGCACGCGGACCTCTGAAATCAATGCTTGATAAAAATCGTCGTAGGCCCGCGCATTCGCCACGCGGACTTTCAGGATGTAGTCAATGTCCCCTGCAAGCCTGTGAGCTTCTTGCACTTCTGGCCGATCTCGCAGCGCTTTCAAAAACTTAGCCTGCCATTCCGCCTCATGCTCTGACGTCCGTATGAGCACGAAAAAGCAGGCTTCGAACCCAAGTGCTTCGGCATCCAACATGACCGTCTGCTGACCGATGATCTCGGCATCCCGCAATTTTTTGATCCGGTTCCAAACAGGTGTCTTGGAACTCCCTACATTCTTGGCGATTTCATCCAAAGATTGGGCTGCATCGCGCTGCAGCTCTGCGAGTATTTTCCGATCTGTTTCATCTATTCGCAACGCCATTCCAAATTCTCCTGAATCTGAGAAGAACTGGCCTATTTAGCAACCAATTCAGAACTTATGTTCTTAATTATCTCAATATATGGGCAAAATAAAGAACTTTGTTCTATATAGAGAGCAAGGAACTGAGAAAGCCCTCCCAAATGGACCACTTTCCTATCTTCATGGCTGTCGAAGGCCGCCGCATTGTCCTCTCTGGTGGGGGGGATGCGGCTTTGGCGAAACTGCGTCTGATCCTCAAGACGACAGCGAAGATCACTGTAATTGCCGAAGAGGCGGCCCCTGAAATTCACGCTTGGGCCGCTGAGGGTAAGCTAACCTACATCCCGCGCGCGATGGAAGCGGGTGACGCGATGTGTGCGGTTTTATTCTACGCAGCCAACGAAGATGATGTTGAAGACGCGCGGGTTGCCGCTTTGGCTCATGCGGATGGTGCTAAAGTCAACATCGTCGACAATCTTGCGGATAGCCAGTTCATCACACCAGCGATCGTGGATCGCGATCCGGTGACGATCGCTATCGGTACAGAAGGTGCGGCTCCAGTTTTGGCGCGCGCGATCAAAGCTGACTTGGAGGAGCGCCTGCCCTCTTCGCTTGGTCTACTGGCGCGCATCGGAAAGACCTTCCGCCACGCGGTCGAGGTTTTGCCGATGGGCCGCAAGCGTCGCGAGTTCTGGTCGAACTACTATTTCAAAAACGGTCCCGAAGCCGTGGAAGCAGAAGGGGCTGAGGGCGTTCTTCCGGCCCTTGGCGCCCTTCTGGACACTCACGTCATGGCTAAAGGTGCCGAAGGTCACGTTGATCTGGTAGGCGCGGGCCCGGGCGATCCAGAACTGCTGACCCTCAAAGCGCGCAAGGCATTGGATAAGGCCGACGTTGTGATCCATGACCGTTTGGTCACGCCGGAAATTCTGGAACTGGCCCGTCGCGAAGCTATCATCATCGATGCGGGCAAAGAGGGCTTTGGCCAGTCGACGAAGCAGTCCGATATCGACTCACTCATCATCGAACATGCGATGAGCGGTCATCACGTTGTCCGTTTGAAAGCGGGCGATCCAACTGTCTTTGGCCGCTTGGACGAAGAGATTGAAGCCTGCGAAGCCGCTGGCGTCAGCTGGCGTGTTGTTCCGGGCATTACAGCTGCTTCCGCCGCTGTGGCCTCCATTGGTCAGTCGCTGACAAAGCGCAATCGTAACTCCGCCGTGCGATTGATCACGGGCCACGACACCAAGGGCTACGCCGATCAGGATTGGCGCATTCTGGCCGAACCCGGTCAGGTTGCGGCGATCTATATGGGCAAGAAAGCGGCGCGGTTTATCCAAGGTCGCTTGCTGATGCATGGTGCCGACCCAGCAACGCCTGTGACCATCATCGAAAACGTCAGCCGCACCGATCAGCGGATCATTTCGACCACCTTGGCCGAGATGGAACCGACCATTTCGAACGCAGGCCTCACTGGCCCCGCCCTCACTTTCTACGGTCTTGCTCCGCGCGATGCGGTCGCGGCCAGTTACGATATCAAAGAACAGGAGCTTGCATAATGCCTCGCGCCTTTACCCCAAAAGTCATCACAGCCAATGCATTGCTTGAAGGCGACGCGATTTGGTTCACAGAAAACAACGAATGGTCCCGCGACATCGCGGATGCGGAATTGATCACGGATGAAACACACGCCGATCTTCGTTTGATCGAAGCACAGGCGTTCGCCGATCAGATCGCGGGTGCGTATCTCGCTGATGCAAAGCAGACAGAGAATGGCCCGGCGCCGACGCATTTCCGCGAAGAGTTCCGCACGCGCGGCCCATCCAACTACCACCACGGCAAGCAGGCAGAGGCTTAAGAGATGTATAAGTATGACGACTTTGACGAAGCTTTTGTCCGTGAACGCGTGGCCCAGTTCCGCGGACAGGTAGAACGTCGCGTTGATGGCTCCCTGACCGAAGATGAATTTAAACCGTTCCGACTGATGAACGGCCTTTATCTGCAGCTGCACGCGTACATGCTGCGCGTGGCCATCCCTTACGGCACACTCAACAGCCGCCAAATGAACCAATTGGCCTTCATTGCCGAGAAGTGGGACAAAGGGTACGGCCACTTCACCACGCGTCAGAATATCCAATACAACTGGCCAAAGCTGCCAGATGTGCCTGATATGCTTGAGGCTTTGGCCGATGTTGAGATGCACGCGATCCAGACATCCGGCAACACGATCCGCAACGTGACGGCTGACCACTTCGCCGGTGCTGCGGGGGATGAGATTGCAGATCCACGCCCGGTCGCAGAATTGCTGCGCCAGTGGTCGACCGATCACCCTGAATTCCAAGCCCTGCCCCGCAAGTTCAAGATCGCGGTATCTGGAGCCGAGAATGACCGCGCTGTTTTGCGCGCGCATGACGTCGCGGTGCAGATCGTCGAAAAAGACGGCCAGCGCGGTTACCGCATCTTTGTGGGCGGTGGCCTGGGCCGTACGCCGATGATCGGCAAAGTCCTGCGTGACTTCCTGCCAGAAGCGGACCTGCTGCCTTATGTCGAAGCGGTTGTCAGCGTTTGGAACCTGCTCGGTCGTCGCGACAACAAATATAAAGCGCGGATCAAAATCACCGTGCACGAACACGGCATCGAAGAGATCAGCGAACGGGTCGAACAGCGATTTGCCGAAATTCGCCCAAGCTTCACTGGTGTGGATCAGAAACTCTTTGCCGAAATCAAAGAGCATTTCGCGGAACCCGCATACAAGTCAAGCGCAACAGACGCGTTTGATGCGTATAAAGCGGCGAACCCAGCCTTCCAGTCTTGGGCCGACACGAACCTGGCCGAACACAAGAACTCTGAATACGCGATTGTCTCTATTTCGCTCAAATCGCACGGCGCAACGCCGGGCGATGCGAGTTCAGAACAGATGCGCACTATGGCAGATCTTGCTTTGCGTCTTGGCCACGATGAATTGCGGATCAGCCATGAGCAGAACGTGATCCTGCCGCATGTCCATAAATCGGACCTGCCAGAGATTTATAACACGCTGCGCGAAGAAGGATTGGCGACCGCTAACATCGGGTTGATCAGTGACATCATCGCCTGCCCCGGCATGGACTACTGTGCGCTGGCCACGGCGCGCTCGATCCCGATTGCGCAAGAGATCGCGACGCGGTTTGACGAATTGAAACTGGAACATGAAGTAGGCCTGCTGAAGATCAAAATTTCTGGCTGCATCAACGCCTGTGGTCACCATCATGTTGGGCACATCGGCATCCTCGGCCTCGACCGGGCTGGTGTCGAGAACTACCAGATCACTCTGGGCGGTGACGGCACCGAAGATGCGGCGATTGGCGAACGCGCTGGCCCTGGCTTCTCTGCTGATGAAATCATTCCGGCCATCGAACGCTTGGTTCTGGGCTATCTCGACATTCGCGACAGCGCGGATGAGACGTTCCTTCAGACCTATCGCCGCCTTGGCATGGAGCCGTTCAAAGCCATCCTTTACCCAGAAAAGGCCGAAGCCAATGCCGCTTAAGGAACTTGCAGAACGCCGCAATTCGCTGCACCGGAAAAGCGACGCGCAAACCGTGCTACGGCACGCCTTGGCCGATCTGCATATCGGTCCGGTGGCGCTTGTCTCATCCTTTGGTGCCGAAAGCGTCGTGCTTTTGCACATGATCTCTGAGATCGACAAAAATACGCCGATCATCTTCCTAGACACCGAAATGCTGTTTGAAGAAACGCTTCAGTACCAAAAGGATGTGTCCGAGCACCTCGGCCTGACCGATGTGCGCGTTGTGAAACCGTCACGTGCTGCGGTATTTGAGCGCGACGTAGATGGGCTTTTGCATCAGGCAGAGATCGACGCGTGCTGTGCGTTGCGCAAAGTTGAGCCGCTTGAGAACGCGCTTCAAGAGTTCGGTGGCTGGCTCACTGGTCGCAAGCAATTTCAAGGCGGACAACGCCAAACCCTTCCTTTGTTCGAAAAGGACGGCCGCAAGATCAAAATCAACCCGCTGGCAAAATGGACGCGCGACGACATCGCCGCCTATATGGACAAGCACAATCTGCCGCGCCACCCGCTGGTGGCAAAGGGCTACCCGTCTATCGGATGCATGCCTTGCACAAGCCGCGTCGGCGATCACGAAGATTCCCGCGCCGGTCGTTGGCGCGACACCGCAAAGACCGAATGCGGAATTCATTTTGACGGTGGGAAAGCCACCCGAACCAAAGAGGCTGCAGCATGAGCACCATTATAACAGACAGCGGTTTCGCATCCGATGATTGGGCAGGAAATTTCGTTGCCTTGGACGAGTCCGCCGCAAACGACAGCGACTATGGGATCGATCTTGGATCCGACACGTCGCCTGAAGCATTGGCTGGGTTGATCAACGCGCCGATGATCCGCATTGATTTTCCAACCTCGGCAGATGGTCGCGGCTTTACGCTTGCTGCGATGTTGCGCCGTGCGGGCTTCAGTGGTCGGTTACGTGCCAAAGGACATGTCTTGGCGGATCAATATGCGATGGCGCGTCGTAGCGGTTTTGACGAAGTTGAAATCGATGATGCACTCGCCGCACGCCAGCCCGAAGATCAGTGGTTGCGCCGTACAGATTGGCGTGCGCATGACTATCAATCGCGGATGCGTGGCTAGATCACAAACCACAATCATTCAAAAATTTGACTAACTACTAAAATTGTGGCTAATAGCTGCAAGAGATGAGACTATGACAGAGCATACAGTTGTGACCGATCAACCCGCAAAAGCCGTACCGGCCTTGCCCGACGCGCAGACCGTGACGGAAGTAAAACACTACACAGACCGCCTTTTTTCCTTCCGCTGCACGCGCCCTGCGTCGCTTCGGTTCCGATCTGGTGAGTTTGTGATGATCGGTCTTATGGGCGATCCGCATCCTGAAACGGGCAAACAAAAGCCGCTCTTGCGCGCTTATTCCATCGCCTCCCCTGCGTGGGAGGAAGAGATGGAGTTCTATTCCATCAAAGTCCCTGACGGGCCTTTGACATCTAAATTGCAGCACATCCAGCCCGGCGAAGAGATTATTCTTCGTCCAAAACCTGTTGGAACCCTGGTGCATGACGCCTTGCTGCCCGGAAAGCGTTTGTATTTCTTTGCGACAGGCACAGGTTTTGCGCCTTTTGCATCGCTTCTACGCGAGCCTCAGACCTATGAGGACTACGACGAAGTCATCATCACGCACACATGTCGTGACGTCGATGAGCTGACCTATGGCCGTGACCTCATCGAGGATCTGAAAAAAGATGAACTGATGAACGAGCTGATGGGCGAAGGGTTTGGCGATAAGATCCAATACTACCCGACCACCACGCGGGAAGAGAGCCCGAAGATGGGTCGGATCACGACGCTCATCGAAAACGGTGAACTGTTTGAGGATCTTGGCGTCCCACCGCTGAACCCTGAAACGGACCGCGCCATGGTGTGTGGATCACTCGGCTTCAACCTCGACATCAAAGACCTACTGGAAAAAGCTGGCCTGAAAGAAGGTGCGAACTCTGACCCACAACAGTTTGTCATCGAAAAGGCATTTGTAGGCTAATTGATCGACCGAACACTTTGAAAGCCGCGCAATACTCCGCGCGGCTTTTTTGTTTGTGATTCAGAGGCCCAGCGCTGTCTTGATCTGCTCAAGCGCACCTTCAAGAAGCTCAGGATTGTCCTTCGCTCCCTCCAGCACGGTCGTGAGAGTAGTTTTCTGAACGTCGCTCAAATCGGAGTTGGCAATCATCTCGCCCACTTTGTCAGCATCGAAGCCGTCGAGCGACAACAGTTGCTGAACCATGCTATCGGCACCATCCGCGGCAGCCTCGGCGGTATCTGTGGCAGTATCTGTCGCGGCGTTAGCAGCATCTGCTGCTTCATCAACGGTTTCTTCGACCGCTTCCGTCGCGTCGTCGGCCATCTCAGTCGCTGTATCCGTGGTTTCCTCTACAGCTTCCTCGGTCGCTGCGGCAGCGTCATCAACAGCTTCCTCAACAACGTCGGCGGCGTCGCTAGCAGCATCCGCGGCTCCATCGACCACTTCTTCTGCAGTATCGGCCGCCGCTTCTGCGGCATCGCTGGCCGCGTCCGCTGCGTCATCGACAACGTCACTCATCGTTTCGTCGCCGGCAAAGTACTGGTATCCAAAATAGCCAAGAGCGCCCACAATCACCAAAATTAGAATTGCTCTCATCAGATCTGTCCTTCCTTAAAAATGTCAGCGGTCTCTACGCCACCGCTCCCTGGTTTATGACACCACCATGACGCGAGTCATTTCAATCCTTAAGGGGAAAACAACTTGCATCGGCGCTTTTTTGCGGGTTGAAGGCATATCGATGCGTCATTAGTTTGTGCGCACAACACCAATTGCTAAAAGGACGAAAACCATAGCACGCAGACCCCACAACGCGCCTCCACAGCGCGACACTGGCCCCCGCATCAACGATCGAATCCGGGCCACAGAAATCCGCCTCATCGGCGCTGAAGGCGAAAATGTCGGAGTTGTCTCTCCTGAACGCGCCCTCGTCATGGCAGAAGATGCCGGCCTCGATCTGGTTGAGATTTCACCAAATGCCAATCCTCCTGTCTGCAAGATCATGGATTACGGCAAATTCAAGTACGAGACCCAGAAGAAAGAAGCTGAGGCTCGGAAGAAACAAAAAACGATTGAGATCAAAGAGATCAAGTTCCGTCCAAATACGGACAACCACGACTACGAAGTGAAAATGCGCAACGTTTTCAAATTCTTGGAAAACGGCGACAAGGTCAAAATCACACTTCGGTTCCGTGGTCGTGAGATGGCGCACCAAGAACTGGGCCGTCAGCTTTTGGAGCGCGTTGCAGAAGACACCAAAGAGACCGGCAAGGTAGAGAACTTCCCCAAGATGGAAGGCCGCCAAATGGTCATGTTGATTGGGCCGGTTCAGAAATAATCTGAACAGCGCAATTGCAACCGGTTGCAAAACTGAATGTAGCGTCTTAGCCTACCCCTAGTTGGGGGTGGGCTATGCAGGGCTATTTTTCAGACGCAGATTGCAATATCGATAATTTCGCGGCGCATTTGGATCAGGTGACGGCGTCAGACGCTGTTCCATTTGCATCGAGTATCGTCCACAACATTCCTATCTATGACATGGAAGAGCTTCGACCGACCTTGCACAGCGAGCGGCGGCGCGCATTGCTCTCCGAATGGGCTGCGGTCATGCTGAATGGGTGTGGTGTGATTGTCCTGAAATCGGCCTATGCGCATACAGATGCCATCGATGAGGCAACCGATGTCTACCTAAAGATCATCGCCGAAGAGAAGGAACAATCCGGCGCAGTTGGAGATCACTTTGCCGCCGCGGGCAGCAATGACCGCGTTTGGAATGCCCTTCAAAAGCTATGTATGGCTGATCCCGCACTCTTTGCGAGATACTTCGGCAACGAAGCCATCCAAGCCGCCAGCGAGGCTTGGCTTGGACCGATGTACCAAATGACGGCGCAAGTGAATCTCGTCTACCCCGGCGGAGCGGCGCAGACCGCGCATCGTGATTATCACCTAGGCTTTCAGACGGCGGATGTAGCCGGCTCTTTCCCAGCGCATGTGCACGACTTGTCTCCGGTTATGACGCTGCAAGGCGCGATTGCCCATTGCGATATGCCGGTGGAGAGCGGGCCAACAAAACTGCTCCCGTTTTCGCAATCCTATCGTCCGGGCTATATGGCCTACCGTCTGCCAGAGTTTCAGGACCATTTCGAAGAAAACCATGTTCAGATACCACTGGAAAAAGGCGACGCGATCTTCTTTAACCCTGCCCTGTTCCACGCTGCCGGGTCGAATACATCCAAGGATATCAATCGCTTCGCCAACCTCCTTCAAGTTGGGTCGGCAATGGGTCGATCAATCGAGGCGGTTGACCGCACGGCGATGTGCAAAGCGCTCTATCCCGAATTGAGACGCGCCAACCTAAGCCCCCATGAAAAAGATGCGGCCATCGCGTGCTGCGCTGAAGGATACTCATTCCCAACCAATCTCGATAGTGATCCGCCCATCGGCGGCTTGGTGCCTCAAACGCACGCTGACCTATTTCGCGAAGCTTTGGATGAAGGCTGGGACAATGACGTTTTTGACGCAGCTTTGGATGAGCTCGACGCACGCAGGCGCGCTTAGGCTGTTGCGCGGTCACCGCGAAGCCACCGAATGAAATCTGGGATATCAAACACCAGTGATACGACGCTAACTGCAATCAAAACGCGAAGATACACTACATAATGCGATGGAACCCCGCCTTTGTTCGTCAATATCCAGTAGGCGAACAAAACCAAGGGTATCCAAAAGATGAGATGAGGTAACGCCATAAGCTTCGACATGCCTCGGTCTTTGAACATAATCGGGATGTTCAAGGCCATTCCTGCGATCGCGAGGCCTGCAATCCAGTCACCGCCAAAGAATGGAATGAACCAGAGGCTCGCGAGGTTTACGGGTACCAGAATGAAGACCATCCAGACCTTCACCCAAAGTGGTAAGCGCCAAAAGCTCGCCCAGATGTCTCTCAATAGGTTGGACATCGTTATTCGTGACTTCTACGTGGGCGGGGCCGCGTTGGTATCTCTTTCAGCAACCCGCCGACTCCCATACCGACAATATCGCTCGCCCTGACATCTATGCCGCAAATGAGCCGCTCCAGCACCCAATCCGCGCCGTTGAGTGCCGGAGATCGAGCACAACCGGGCAAGCCAAGAACGATCTGATCTCCGATCCGCCCCAAAAAAAGCAGGTTTCCAGGATCGACAGGCATTCCAAAGTGGATCAATTCGCCCCCTGCTGCACGGACTGCCTCTGGCCCAATGTCACGCGCATCAGATGTGGCTGACGCCGTCAGAAGGCAAATGATATCTGAAGGATCAGATGTGAGTTTCCCAGCAACACGGACGATCTGATGAGGCGCAAAGTCACTTGTTTCCAGCGTTTGCCCCAAGGCCTCTAGCCTTGTCCGCAAGGCCCGCTCACCCTTGTCAGATTGCGGTTCTTCCCCGTGATAGGTTTCGATCAAAGACACGGTCTTTGGCTGTGGCAGGTGCAAACCTAAGCCGCCACTTGCATGGTCAACAGCACGCAAAACATCTTCTTTTGGCACCGCATAGGAGATGATTTTGATGGTTGCGAGAAGGCTTCCGGCATCTAGCCGGTGCAGGTCAGGAACGGTCGCGACAGTTACCATGGGATCAACCGCATTTACTGCGTTGATGACGTCAGCACTCACCGCTGCTAGCCCCGGAACATCAGCAACAACGTTAACACGACCGGTAGATGCCTTGGTCAAACGTAGGCCGGAGGTATTCCCGACAAGAGCTCCGGCCAATAGCTGTGCCGCTTCGTCTTCCCCAATGTCCCCGTCTTGGAGCCGGGCAACAACAACCGTTTCAATCCCTTGCTTGTCTAGCAGCGTCACATCGTCGGCTGTGATAACTTTGCCTTTCCCCAAATTCGAGACGCGATGCGCAAGGATACCACCTTCGGCTTCCGAGATCGGAACTTCGCCAAATTTCATTGGGCGGACCTCAAAGATTGAACGATCTCGGCAATGACGCTGACAGCAATCTCTGCGGGTGCGCGACCGCCCAAGGGTAATCCGATCGGGGCATGTAGGCGGTCGATGTCGTCAACGGTCCAACCGCTTTCTTCCAGACGAGTGACGCGCTTTGCATGGGTTCGTTTTGACCCAAGGCAGCCAATATAGAAGGCTTTAGACTTGAGCGCAGATTGAAGCGCCGGATCATCTAGTTTGGGGTCATGTGTTAGCGTCACGATCGCCGTGCGTTCATTAGGGGCCAATGCGTCGATAGCCTCGTCTGGCCATTCATGCACCAAAGTCTCATCCGGGAACCGCGCGGCAACTGCGAAGGCCTCGCGCGGATCAATGACTGTCACCGACATGCCAACCGCACGCGCCATCGGCGCCAGATGTTGCGCAATATGGACGGCCCCAACGATGAAAAGCCGGAGAGGTGGATTGTGGATCGCAACAAAAGTGCGCCCGTCCTCTTCGATACCAGAGCGATCCACTCGAAAGCGTTCAACATACTCGGAAGCATCTGACACACGGCGCGCGTTACTTTCCAAATCAACGACATAAGCCGCTGGTTTCGCGCTCAATTTGCTCGCAACCAAAGACCTGAGGACGTCTTCACCCATGGAAGCGCCGACCGCCTCCACCAGAATCCGAATGGTTCCACCACACGCGAGTCCAACTTCAAAAGCCGTGTCGTCGGACACACCGTACTCAAGAACGCGAGGCTTGCCATCGGACACTGCATCCATGGCCTCAACCATAACCGCGCCTTCAACACAGCCACCTGACACCGACCCTTCCATCGCACCGGCATCGTCCATCACCAAAAGGCTCCCGACGCCACGTGGTGCAGAGCCCCAAGTCTCAAGCACAGTTGCAATGGCAACCTTTCGACCGGCTTTGTGCCAGTCTAAAGCGAGCGCCAAAAGATCGTGGTCAGATCGTATCATTTGTTCCCAATTCCGGTGTCTCAAAAGGTTTCAAGTGCGAACCTCAGTGAAGCTCACCCTCCTTCACTTAGGAGCGGATGGCAAGGGAACCAGTCGTCACCGCAAATCATCATTTTCTTATGGAAAATAAACAAAAATGGGGCCATTGTTACGGTCGCAGCATCAATGGATCGCCAAAATTGCTTTTGTTTGTCCAGCAATGACCCATGATCTGTCTTGAGGGGAGCCCATTTTCGCCGCAAAGCGTGCCTAGGTGGGAAACTGTTGAACCGTTAACGAGTTGGGACGTTGATAATGGAAGACCATGCGCTCGAATTCGAACCCCGCTTAAAGGGGCTTTCGATCCGAGATTGGTCGAACCGTCTTCAAGAAATCGCAGATGAGTTTGGCACGGCTAAAGAACTTGGGCCCGATCACACAGCCTATTTCCTGAAGGCCGGCCCACAGCTTTTGGTGACATTTGAAAGCGTAGAGCGTATTCGCGCCTCTAAACTGTCCGCTGAACCACGCGGGATTGTCTATGCCCGGGAAGAAGGATGGTCTTGCCTGACAATTGTATCGGAACGGCAAAGTTGGTTCCGCGATCAGGTGATCTACAGCTATTTCGACGCTTTGACCGATGAGGGCTTTTTCGAAGCCTTTGAGGATGTGCTCTTTTACGGCGCACTCGCAGGAGGCTATGCCGCGGCGGCCTATAGCGTCGCAGCCCCAGGGGCTCGGGTTCTCGCCATTCAGCCACAGGCGACGCTCGATCCGCGGATCGCTGGCTTTGACACCCGTTTCAAACCCCACCGCCGTTATGACTTTACATCAAGGTACGGGTTCGCGCCGGAGATGATTGATGCCGCGATGCAGGCCTATGTGGTATTCGACCCGATGCAGAAGATCGATGGGGCGCATGCGGCGCTCTTTGCAAAACGAAATGTGGATTTATTGCAGGCTACAAGCATCGGACGCGACATCGAAACGACGTTCGACGGCCTCGGCACACATGATGACATGATGCTTTCCGCCATGGAAGGCCGGCTTACGACTTTGAAATTTGCCAAGCTTATGCGCGCCCGTCGTGCCCATGACCCTTACATTCGCCGCGTCCTGAACAGAGCCTTGAAAGCAGGTCACACGCAACTGGCTGCAAACCTGTGCGCCTATGTCCTGCGTCAAACAGATGACCCATTCTTTCGCGAACGATTGGCTGAGCTTGCCGCAGACGGGCTACGCCCAGCTCGACCAGTGATCAGCAGCGCCGCCCAATAGCCAGGGCCTCGCCTTAGTTCTTCGGCTTCCCGTCGACCGCACCTTTGATGACGTCGACAATGCGAAGACCAAAGTACCCCAAGGACGCGCCAATCACGATAGAAAACATGCTGCCTGTTCCTAGGGCCGCACAACATATGGCACCGATCAGCATGGCGATCATAAAGGCCAGCAAACGCATCTCGCCCGCTTCCACCTTGATCTGACCCTCCATGGCCTTTGCCAATGGTTCGGCCAGTGGTTTTTCCAGAAAAGGCGTTAAGAACCCAGCGCCCAAGGCAATTAGAAATCCAAACATGTCTCTCTCCGCGTGCTTTGCAGCTTAAAGATGCAAAAATTTCGGATAACGCTCAAGTGGGTCCCTGCCCCTACTGGTCACCGTAGAAAATGCAGTGTAATCGACACACATGCCTGACAGAGCCATTACAGAACTCACGATCACACGGCCAGACGACTGGCACCTGCATTTACGCGACGGTGCAATGTTAAGAGCCGTGTTGCCTGAAACGACCCGCCATTTTGAGCGAGCGATTGTGATGCCCAATTTGGTGCCACCGGTTGTGACCGCAGCTGACGCGGCCGCCTATCGAGATCGGATTATGGCGGCGCGCCCTGTCGGTAGCAATTTCACACCGCTGATGATGCTGTATCTGACCGAAGATACTGACCCCGACGATGTTGAACACGCACATGCGTCCGGCATTGCAACAGCGGTGAAGCTGTATCCGGCCGGTGCGACGACCAACTCTTCTTCGGGTGTGCGTGACTTCGACAAAGTGCGTCCAGTGCTCGACCGTATGGCAGAGATTGGGATGCCGCTTTGCGTTCATGGCGAAGTGACTGACAGCGAAATCGACATCTTCGACCGCGAAGCCGTTTTCATCGACCGCGTACTCAAACCGATCCGCAAGAAGAACCCTGATCTGCGTGTGATCATGGAGCATGTCACGACGGAAGACGCCGTAGATTATGTCCGCGACAATCGCAAGAACCTCGCGGCGACGATCACAACGCACCATTTGATCATAAACCGCAACCACGTTCTCGCCGGCGGCATCCGCCCGCATTATTACTGCTTGCCTGTTGCGAAACGCGAAAAACATCGAGTGGCACTGGTTCAAGCAGCAATTTCCGGCGACAAGCGGTTCTTCTTAGGTACAGACAGCGCGCCGCATACCGATGCAAACAAGCTCCAATCTTGTGGCTGCGCGGGGGTGTTCTCGGCGACGAACACTATGTCCTGTTTGGCGGAAGTATTTGAGGCCGCTGGCGCGCTTCCCAAATTGGAAGCCTTTGCATCGCTAAACGGGCCTGCTTTCTACGGTCTGCCTGCCAATACGGACACAATCACCCTTCGCAAGGGCGACCCCATCGCCTATCCGGATCACATCGAAACAGGTGACGGCCCTGTCACCCTGTTTGATCCCGGATTCCCGCTGCACTGGCATATCGAAACATAACCAAAAGAAAGCACATCAATGATCCCGACGTCCTTCCCCAGCAAAGAAGAAATCGCACGCCTTACCGCTGGAATGTTGATCGAAATCGGAGCCATTGATTTCAACGCGACAGAGCCGTTCACCCATGCCTCTGGCAAGCAAGCACCCACTTATGTAGATTGCCGCAAGCTGATCTCCTTCCCACGTATCCGCAGCACCCTGATGGATTTCCTTGCCGTCACGATAATGCGGGAAGCAGGTTTCGAAGCCTTCGACAACGTGGCAGGTGGCGAAACCGCGGGAATTCCCTTTGGTGCCATGATTGCAGAACGTCTTGCCTTGCCGATGACGTATGTGCGCAAAAAGCCTAAAGGGTACGGTCGCAACGCAAGGATCGAAGGCGTGATGACCGAAGGTCAGCGCGTGATCTTGGTGGAAGATTTGACAACAGACGGTGGGTCGAAGCTGTCTTTCGTTGATGCGATCCGCGAAACGGGTGCGACCTGCAATGCCACAGCGGTAATCTTTTACTACGGTATTTTCGAGGGTGTTGAAGACAATTTGGCGAAGCACGGCGTGCAGCTCCTCAGCCTCTGCACATGGTGGGATGTATTGGCCGAAGCCAAGGCCAGAAACGCATATGATCCAGAGACATTAAACGCTGTAGAAGCATATCTAAACGACCCATCAGGCTGGTCCCCAGCCTAACTTTCTTTTCCACAGATTGTTGTGACGGTTACACGATTCGGTGTGGCGCACTTACAGATATGGTAGATTTGCTCTGGCATTTCGGCTATATCTAGGGAACTTCAACCGTCCCCAAGGTTGTTCACAGCAGTTCAGGTTGGGTTGTCCACAGACATACCCAGATAGCTTTCAGAAAAGCCAAAGTGCTAAGACAGACGCGGGCAGTCGGGACAGGGAAACATGAACGAGATCACGCAATTCAACGCGACAGGTATCGAAGCCGCCGAAGGCGAAACTCTTCCTCATTCCGTTGAAGCGGAACAACAGTTGTTGGGCGCGATCCTTACCAACAACGACATTTTTGATCGCGTGGCGAGCATTGTTGGCCCGCAGCACTTCTTTGACCCTGTTCACGCGCGCATCTTTGAGACTGCCGCGAACAGGATCGCAAAAAATGCCTTAGCCTCGCCCGTTACTTTGAAGACCTTTCTGGAGGACGATGAAGGGCTGAAAGAGCTGGGCGGCCCGGCCTATCTGGCACGCCTCGCTGGTGCTGCAATCTCCGCCTTTGCCGCCCGAGACTACGCCCAAATGATCTATGATCTAGCGATCCGCCGCGAGCTGATCCAAGTCGGCCAAACCATCGCTGAAAAAGCGAGCCGCGTGGCCGTCGACAGCGAACCAAAAGAACAGATCGTAGAGGCAGAACAAGAGCTCTATCGTCTCGCTGAACAAGGCAGCTCGGATAGCGGTTTTCAAAGCTTTCTTAAAGCCGTAACTGATGCTGTTAATGTCGCAAATGCAGCCTATCAACGGGATGGCCAACTCTCTGGCGTCTCAACCGGCCTAACCGATATGGACCGCAAACTTGGCGGGCTTCATAAATCCGACCTTTTGATCCTCGCCGGTCGTCCATCGATGGGGAAAACCTCTCTTGCGACCAACATCGCCTTCAATATCGCGAAGGCCTACAAAAAAGGCATCCTTCCCGACGGTAGCGAGGGCGCCGTCGATGGCGGTGTTGTTGGGTTCTATTCACTAGAGATGAGCGCAGAGCAGCTCGCCGCCCGGATCTTGTCAGAGGCATCCGAAGTGCCCTCAGAACAGATCCGGCGCGGCGATATGACGGAAGCCGAATTCCGTCGCTTTGTGGAAGCCGCGAAAGCCTTGGAAGCCTGCCCGCTCTTCATCGATGACACGCCCGCCCTGCCCATCAGCCAATTGGCAGCCCGCGCCCGCCGATTGAAGCGCACGCATGGCTTGGATGTGTTGATGGTCGATTATCTCCAGCTGGTCCGCGGCGCTGGCCGATCCGAGAACCGGGTGAATGAAATCTCGGAAATCACGATGGGCCTCAAAGCGATTGCCAAAGAGCTCAATATCCCAGTGATCGCCCTCTCTCAGCTGTCTCGTCAAGTTGAAGCGCGGGACGATAAACGCCCGCAGCTGTCTGACCTCAGGGAATCAGGGTCAATCGAGCAGGACGCTGACGTGGTTATGTTCGTCTTCCGAGAGGAATATTACGCCGAACGCGAAAAACCCGGTGACCACGAGATGGAAAAGATGGCCGAGTGGCAAGAAAAGATGGAACGCCTGCACGGCAAAGCCGAAGTGATCATCGGCAAACAGCGTCACGGGCCTATCGGTACCGTCGAACTCAGCTTCGAAGGCCGCTTCACGCGCTTCGGCAACCTCGTCAAACCTTGGCAACAGGGCAGCGATCAAGAATTTTAACTTGACCTAGAGTTACTCCAAGTCGCTAGGCATAGGGTGGAAAGGATTACCCTATGCGAATAGACGAGGTATCTGAAAAGTCTGGACTGACCCCCGATACAATTCGGTTTTATGAAAAATCGGACATGCTTCCAGCCATCGCGCGGGATCAGCGAGGATGGCGGCAGTTTGCGCCAGATGACCTTGAATGGCTCATCGTCCTTGCACGCCTTCGCGCAACAGGGATGCCATTGAAGGCGGTCCGAGAGTTTGCCGCCTCAGCCCAAAGCGCTGAATCGGAAACCTCGACCGAACAACGAAAGCGGCTCGATCTCTTACGCTCTCATGCCGAAACTCTCTCGCAGAGACGCGCGGAGTTGGAGGCCTGCGAAGACTATCTGAATTTCAAAATTTCCACATATACATCAAAACTTGGGCTCTAAATGGTTAATTTCAAAAAAATACATGCAAAACAAGCACTTGGCGTCGGCTGTTGGGCCATCGGCGGTCCGTTTTATAGCCTCGACGGCATCGCTCGAGGCTGGGGTGAGGTCGATGACGCCGTTTCGACCAAGGCGCTTCACGCTGCGTTAGACCATGGCGTCGTCCATTTCGACACGGCTCAAGCCTATGGCGCAGGCCACTCCGAAACGGTTTTGGGGCAGGCGCTGAAAGGTCGAGATGTGGCAATCGCGACAAAGATCGGGCTTGAGATCAATGGCGAAAAGAAACTGATTACGGGACCGATGACAGACCCCGTAGAGATCAAAAGAAGCCTCGTGGGATCGTTGAGACGTCTACAACGCGATCATATTGATCTGGTTCTTTTGCATCTGAACCAATTGGAGAAAGAAAACGCTGATCCAATCTTCGATGCGTTGGACGATATGATTCAAGACGGAAAAGTCGGGTCATTTGGTTGGTCCACGGATTTCCCAGAAAACGCATCGCCGCAAGCAGATCGGCTGAACTTCACCGCGGTTGAACATGCCATGAATGTCTTCCTTCCTGCGTCCGGCATGTGTGAATTGGCGAAAGAAAACAATCTTGTCGCCTTGATCCGCTCACCTTTGGCGATGGGTGTGCTGACAGGGAAATATGACTCCACCACCCGCTTTTCGAAAGATGACATTCGCAACACCGGTGATGCGTCGAACACGTATCTGATGGACGGACGGATCACAGAGACCGCGTTGTCACAACGCGAGGCTGTTAGAGACATCCTTCAGTCGAATGGGCGCAGTATTGCGCAAGGGGCACTTGCGTGGCTCTGGGCGAGGTCAGCCAACACGATGCCGATTCCGGGAGTTCGAACAGCGGAACAAGCGACCGATCTTTGCGGTGCACTAGATGCCGGTCCCCTGACGCCAGAGCAGATGATCGAGATTGAGCAAATTTTGGAACGCCCTGAAGCTGAGGACATTCGCGAACTCTAACGCCTCTCAGTTAAGCAAGAACGAGCCGTTGTGGAGAAACACCTTCCAAGCGTTTGATATCTCTCGCGACTTCCATCTCAAGCTTCACCGTCGTCGTGTGCCACCCGATTGATCCAAGGCGCGTTGTCTCTTCTTCGGTCAATCGTTTTGCGACGAGAGACGACAAGTCCCTAAACGGTAATCCATCGGATCCAGCTTCGCGAACAACGTTCAAAATATGACCACGTAGCAGGTCAAATTTCCAAGTCGGGATGCGTGTGGTTCCAGGTTTGCCTTCTGCCGGCGTTCGACAGATCGTTTTGGGTTCGTCATTCGCCATCGCGGCCTCCTTTTAGCCAACGCACTTACCACTTAGCCATTCGCCCCTGGACGGTATCACACCTCGGGTTTGCGGCGGCGGCATTTTGCAAAACACCATAGAACTATTTGTTTCTATACCAAAACCGCCTCTTGCCGCGCCGGAAAACCCCTGTCAAAACAGCCGCCATGAGTACCGGACACCTGACCATCGATCTCGACGCGCTCGTCGCAAACTGGCGCGCTTTGGATGCCAAAACCAACTGCGAAACCGCGGCTGTGATCAAAGCAGATGGCTATGGTTTGGGATCGGGCAAAGTCGCATCTGCCCTCGCCAAGGCCGGTGCGCGAAAGTTCTTTGTCGCGGTCGCTGAAGAAGGCGCCGCTGTACGGCAGGCTTTAGGCGAAGGCCCTGAAATCAATGTGTTTTCTGGCCATATGCGTGGCGATACCGATATGATCGGTGACCTGGGCCTCACCCCGATGCTCAATTCGATCGACCAAGTGACGCGCCATCTCGAAGCCTTGCCCGGCCACGCGTTTGGCCTGCAACTCGACACCGGCATGAACCGGCTCGGCATGGAATGGGATGAATGGGCAGCCATCGCGCAGCTCGCGCTCGCCCAACGCCCGACCTTGGTGATGAGCCATCTTGCCTGTGCTGATGAACCAGATCACCCAATGAATGCCTACCAGCTTGATGTGTTTCATCAGATGACAGACGGCATCTCAACGCCTCGCTCGCTCGCCGCCACTGGCGGCATATTGCTCGGAAAAGACTACCACTTTGATCTCTGCCGCCCTGGCGTTGGACTTTACGGTGGTCTGCCATTTACCGAGGCGCGGGATGTCGTTCGTATGGACCTGCCTGTTATCCAAATCCGTAGCTTGGAAGAAGGCGAAGTCGTCGGATACGGCAATTCTTGGCAGTGCAAACGACCATCAAAAATCGCAACTGTATCAGCTGGTTATGCCGACGGAATAATCCGCGCGATGTCAGGAAAGGCCACCTTCTGGCATGAAGATACGCCTTGCCCGCTTGTTGGCCGCGTATCCATGGACCTCATCACCGTCGATGTCACGGACCTACGCGAAACGCCACAAGCGCTGACATTCCTCGGCCCGCAGCAAGGCGTCGACGATCTGGCCAATGCTGCCGGAACAATTGGCTATGAAATCTTAACATCACTCGGCGGTCGCTATTCGCGCCGTTATAAGGGCGCATGACGCGATTTTTCGCCCTGATCGGAGCGGCCAGTTTCTCGGCCCTCGCCTTTCTTGGCCGACTTTCCTTTTTTGCCTTTGACAGCCTCCGCCACATCGTCACGCCACCGTTCTATGGCCGAGCCTTCGGAACGGCCCTGATCCAAATCGGTTTTTTGTCCCTGCCCGTCGTCGGCCTAACCGCGCTCTTCACTGGCGGGGCGCTCGCCTTGCAAATCTACGCAGGCGGCGCGCGCTTCAGTGCTGAAGCTGCAGTGCCGCAGATCGTCGCCATCGGCATGGTACGTGAACTGGGGCCGGTCTTGGTCGGGCTTATGGTGGCGGCCCGCGTCACTTCCTCCATTGCCGCTGAAATCGCGACGATGAAAGTCACCGAACAAATCGACGCGCTCATCACCCTTTCGACCAATCCGATGAAATACCTTACAGCACCACGCGTTTTGGCTGCGACACTGGTGACGCCCTTCCTCGTCGCCGTTGGAGATACCATCGGCATTATGGGCGGCTACATCATCGGCACCGAACGTTTGGGGTTTGCCTCCGCCGCCTATCTGCAAAACACGGTAGATTTCCTTGAAGCAAAGGATATTGCCTCTTCTCTCGTCAAAGGCGCGGTTTTTGGATTTATCGCTGCCCTTATGGGATGTTTCTTCGGCATGAATTCAGACCGAGGTGCGATGGGCGTCGGACGCGCAACAAAATCCGCGGTGGTTGCGGCATCGGTCCTCATTCTTGCGGCCAACTTTGTCCTGACGGAGGCCTTCTTCTCCGCATGATACATTTGTCCAATGTCCATAAATCGTTCGGCTCAGCCGCAGTTCTACAAGGGGTCACGCTCGACATCGAACAAGGCCAAAGCCTTGTCCTGATTGGAGCCTCCGGCAGCGGCAAATCGGTTCTCCTTAAGTGCATCCTTGGGCTAGAGACCCCTGACAGCGGAACGATCACCGTCGATGGCAAACCCGCCAATCCTCCGCAATTCTTGGATCGTTTCGGCATGTTGTTTCAGGGCGCTGCCCTTTTCGACAGCCTTCCGGTTTGGGAAAACGTCGCGTTTCGCGCCCTCCAAACAGGCCAAGAACGCCCGATGGCAAAGAAACGAGCCATCGAAAAACTCGACCGCGTCGGCCTTAGCGCTAAAGTCGCAGATCAATTTCCCTCCGACCTCTCCGGCGGCATGAGAAAACGCGCCGGTCTCGCCCGCGCGATCTTTTCCGATCCTGACATCATCTTCTTTGATGAACCGACGACGGGCCTCGATCCAATCCGTGCGAACACGATTAACACGCTGATCCGCGGGGTTGTGGATGAGATCGGAGCCACGACTCTGACGATCACCCACGACCTCACGTCGGTCGACGCCATTGCGGACAAAGTGGCCATGCTGAAAGACGGCAAAATAATCTGGCAAGGGGTGCCAGATGAATTGCGCGCCTCCTCAAACCCGGACGTAGACGCTTTCGTTACTGGCCGCGCTGCCCCTTGACGGGGACCTCCGCGATACACAGGTTCATCGAGCACGCGTAAAGGACACCCATGCAACTTTTCCTCCGCATCGCAAACCTCAGCTTACTGGTTCTGTTCCCAATCGCTTGGTTTGCGCCTTTGTTGCGGGCGGGTCTGCTACCGCTTTTTGGTCTCTCCGAAATTAGCGTCATTTCAGGCATGCAAAGCCTATGGGAAACCGACGTCATCCTTGCGCTTTTGGTGTCATTTCTGGCGATCTTCGCACCCTACCTCAAAACAATCGGCCTCGCCTTAGTGCAGTTTAACCTGCTGAAAGACGCGACATTGCCGGTGCTGACGTGGATCGGAAAACTCGCCATGGCCGACATCTTCTTGATCGCGCTTTACATCGTCGTCGTGAAAGGCATCGGTATTGGCCAAGTCGAAACCGCTTGGGGCCTCTATCTCTTCACCGCCTGCATCCTCTCCTCAATCATCATCTCTGGTCTGACGAAATCCAGCGAAGCCACACCCTCATCGTCTTTTGAGCCATAAATACCTCCGCCGGAGGCATCCGCCTCTCACAACCCAGAGCTAGTTTTTCCAATTTGGGCATGTCTGTTCCGTTGCACAGCCCCACCCGATCAGGCACAACCGCTTCATGGCAAAAAATATATCTTATTCCTGTAGCGCCTGCGGAGCAGTCACCACCAAATGGTCCGGACGCTGCGAAAGCTGTGGTGAATGGAATACGATCCACGAAGACAAAGCGATCTCCTCTGGCCCAAAAAAGAAGACACTCGGCGGGCATCGCGGCAAAACCATCAACCTCACAGACCTTGCTACCGAAGAAAAAGAGCCCCCGCGTACCCATGCCGGTGTCGGCGAACTCGACCGCGTTCTTGGGGGTGGTTTGGTCAAGGCATCTGCCCTTTTGGTCGGCGGAGATCCAGGCATTGGGAAATCCACACTGCTCCTGCAAGCCGCTGCAAGATTTGCCCGCAACGGATTGAAAGTCATCTACATTTCTGGAGAGGAATCCTCGGCCCAAGTGCAAATGCGCGCCCGTCGTCTTGGCCTCACAGAAAGCCCCGTTCAGCTTGCCTCTGAGACGAACTTGCGCGACATCCTCACGACGCTGGAGACCGAAAAGCCTGATCTCGCAATCATCGATTCCATTCAAACCATGTGGGCCGACAACGTGGAAAGCGCCCCCGGTAGCGTCAGCCAAGTCCGCGCGTCTGCTCATGAGCTCACCAATTTCGCCAAACGTCACGGCATCGCAGTCATCATGGTCGGCCACGTCACCAAAGAAGGGGCCATCGCCGGACCGCGCGTGGTCGAACACATGGTCGATACAGTCCTCTATTTCGAAGGCGAACGTGGTCACCAATTCCGCATTCTTCGTGCCGTCAAAAACCGGTTTGGCCCTGCAGATGAGATTGGCGTCTTTGAGATGACCGGCAAAGGCTTGGCAGAGGTTAAGAATCCCTCTGCCCTGTTCCTATCTGATCGGGGCGATCCTGCTCCGGGTTCCGTCGTCTTTGCTGGGATCGAAGGCAGCCGCCCCATGCTGTGTGAGATCCAAGCGCTTGTGGCCCCTTCGCCACACAGCCAACCGCGCCGGTCTGTTGTGGGATGGGACGGCGGAAGGCTCGCTATGATCCTTGCTGTTCTCGAATCTCGATGCGGTGTTCCTTTCGCGGGACTAGACGTTTATCTCAATGTTGCTGGGGGTTTGCGCATTTCAGAGCCCGCGGCAGATCTTGCAATTGCGGCCTCGCTGATCTCTGCCAGAGAAGACGCAGCACTGCCAAAAGATACGGTCATTTTCGGTGAAATCTCGCTCTCAGGCGCGCTCAGACCCGTCGCTCAAACCGAAAATAGATTGAAAGAGGCCGAAAAACTTGGTTTTACGTCCGCAATTTCGTCGCATTCGCATAAGAAACACGCGACGTCCGGCATAAATCTGCGTCAAATGACCGATTTGGCCGGGTTCGTAGAAGAGGTTTTCGGCGCCCGCTAGGCCGCCTGCAGGAGTTAGACCATGGAAGGGTTCACCATTGTCGACGGCGTCGTCGCCGCGATCATCGTTATCTCAGCTTTGCTGGCCTATAGCCGTGGGTTTGTCCGCGAAGCGATGGCAATTGCAGGCTGGATCGGTGCGACCATCCTGGCCTTCATCTTCGCAGATCAGGTTGAGCCACTCGTTCGTCAAATCCCAATTTTGGGCGATTTCATAGGCGACAGCTGCGAACTTTCTATCATTGCTGCCTTCGCACTCGTCTTCGCGGTCTCTCTTGTCGTGGTGTCTATCTTCACCCCGCTCTTTTCCACTCTGGTACAGCGGTCTGCACTCGGCGGGCTGGATCAAGGTGCCGGTTTCCTTTTCGGTGTTTTGCGAGGCATTCTCTTGGTTGCTGTTGCTTTCTTCGTCTATGAAACGGTCTTGGCGACGCAGGATATTGCGATGATCGAAGACAGCCGCTCCGCAAAGGTCTTCGCCCGTCTCACCGGCCAGGTTGAAGGACAAGATCCCGAAGCAGCACTCAGCTGGATCACCACTCAGTACGAACAGCTTGTTGGTGCCTGCGGAGCCCCTGCACCCGAATAACAATCGGCCCACCCGCCACAAAGCTGACACATTTCGAACCAAAAGGTGCCACTGGTCCATAGTACGCGTGCGCTATCTAGTTATTAACGGACCTCCCATGCGTATTTTTTCCGTCCTACTCACAGCATTCTTTTTGTCATTCGCGACGTCGGCGTCAGCGATAACCGTGCTCTACGACTTCGAGCAGAACCTTTCAGACAACCAAACCTCGGTCGATTACATTGAAAATGGCGTCACGCTGACAGTCTCGTCGACCGGTGGCCAAGTTCATCGCGCAGGAAACGGTATCGGCGTTCGAGGAAACCCTGAGGGCGCGCGCATCGGGTTGGGTGAGCAGTTGACCTTCACGTTCGACGGCTATCGCATCGACAGCTTCACGGCCACAATTTGGGAACGCGGCTCGGAAGACGAACAGTTTATTTTTGGTTCTGACGGCCTACTAACTGCGTTTGGCGGCACTAATGGTGTGTCATTGCAAACTTTCACGGCATCGCTCCTAAACGGTGCGAGCAGTTTCACCATTCAAGGGGTGGTACCTAACGGCCCTGGAAATCGCGGAATCAAGATTTCAAACATCCAAGTCGAACTCAGCGAAATCCCCCTTCCAGCTTCAAGTGGGCTGCTTCTTGCCGCCATCATGGGCTTAGGTTTCTACAAGCGTCGCAAACCCTAAGAAAAAGTCTCGTTTGATACCATTTGAACGGCGTTCCAAAAGGGCGCCGCTTTGTTTTTGCAACAATGCCCGTTCCACGATGCCCTTTCGCATGACATCCCCGATCTGAGCGGCTAAAGAGTTACCTATCTGTTTCATAGGATTCGGAGCTGCCCCTTGTCCTCCCAAATGCCGCCCGCCCACCCTTTTGACGACGATAAGTTAAAGGAGGAATGCGGTGTATTTGGCGTCATCGGTGTTTCAGACGCTTCCAACTTCATCGCACTTGGCCTTCACGCGCTGCAACATCGTGGGCAAGAGGCTGGCGGGATCGTCACTCATGATCCTGAGACCGGCTTTAACCAAATGCGCCGTTTTGGCTTGGTACGGGATAACTTCACATCCGCTGACACTATGGCAAAAATCCCAGGTGGCATCGGTATCGGCCATGTCCGCTACTCCACCGCTGGGTCCAAAGGCCAGACGGCAATTCGAGACGTGCAGCCGTTCTTTGGCGAATTCTCCATGGGGGGCGCTGCCATCGCCCACAATGGCAACATCACCAACGCGCTATCGCTGCGCCGCGAATTGATCGAACGTGGTTCCATCTTCCAAAGCACATCTGACAGCGAATGTATCATCCACTTGATGGCGCGTTCGATGGGCCGCAACATCCCTGACCGTATGGAAGAAGCGCTGCGCAAGGTCGAAGGAGCCTTCTCCGTCGTCGCAATGACTCGCACAAAGCTGATCGGCTGCCGCGATCCTTTGGGCGTGCGCCCATTGGTTTTGGGAAAAGTTGGCGACGGATGGGTGCTCGCTTCGGAAACCTGCGCCTTGGATATCATCGGCGCTGACTTTGTCCGCGAAATCGAACCGGGCGAAATGGTTGTCATCAATGGATCTGGCGTCCAAAGCCACTTCCCATTCCGCCCAGCCGCCTCTCGGTTCTGTATCTTCGAACATGTCTATTTCAGCCGCCCCGATAGCCAATTGGGCGGTCGGTCTGTCTATGAAACGCGTGAAAACATCGGCCGCGAACTGGCGAAAGAAAATCCAGTCGACGCCGATCTCGTCTGCCCCGTTCCAGACAGCGGCACACCCGCGGCCATCGGCTACAGCCTCGAAAGCGGTATTCCCTACGCCATGGGCATTATCCGCAACAACTACATGGGCCGTACCTTCATCGAACCAACCGAGCAGATCCGCAACATGGGCGTGCGTCTTAAACTCAACGTTAATCGCGCATTGATCAAAGGCAAGCGCGTGATCCTTGTCGACGACAGCGTTGTCCGCGGGACCACTAGCCGCAAAATCAAGGAAATGATCCTTGATGCAGGCGCCGCCGAAGTGCATTTCCGCATTGCATCCCCCCCGACAGCTTGGCCATGCTTTTACGGGGTCGACACACCACAACGCGAAAAACTCCTCGCCGCCACCATGTCCGAAGAAGAAATGCGCGACCATCTCGGTGTGGATTCTCTTAGATTCATCTCACTCGATGGCCTCTACCGCGCCGTGGGGGAGGCCAATGGTCGCGATTCGAGCTGTCCCGCCTATTGCGACGCCTGTTTCTCCGGCGAATACCCGGTCGCGCCATCGGATATGATCGAAGACGGCTTTCAGATGAAAACCGCCGCCGAATAGCGCGCTTGACGCCAGCGGCGCAGCGGTCCAAAGACCGCCCATGACAAAAATTGCCCTCATCACTGGCGCATCCCGTGGCCTCGGTGCCGCTCTGGCCAAAGAACTTGCCACAACACATCACGTTATCGCCGTGGCGAAAACGACCGGCGCGCTGGAAGAGCTCGACGACGCAATCCAAACCGCCGGAGGCCAAGCAACGCTGGCCCCCATGAACATCACCATCGATTCCGCCATGCAACAACTCTGCCGGTCAATCTTCGATCGTTGGGGGAAACTTGATCTCTGGCTCCATACTGCAATCCACGCGGCCCCGCTCACACCAGCCAATCACATCGGGGAGAAAGACTTCTCCAAGTCAGTCGACATCAACATCACCGCAACCTCTCGCCTGATCAAATATGTCGCCCCCTTGCTCGGGACCAATGGCCGAGCCGTCTTTTTCGACGATCCCCAAGCAGGCAACAGCTTTTTCGGCAGCTATGGCGCGACAAAGGCCGCCCAAATCGCCCTCGCCCGCAGTTGGCAAAGCGAAACACGCAACACCGGGCCAAAAGTGTCCATCGTGACCCCAAACCCGATGCCGACAGCAACCCGCGCTCGCTTCTTCCCGGGAGAAGACCGCACGCCTCTCTTTGCACCCGAAGCCGAAGCAAAACGCCTTCTGTCGTCTTTTGAGTAAAAATACTTCCGCCGGAGGCACCGTCCGGCCGGATGGCCGGACCAAAGTCGCGCGCGGCGCAGCCGCACAATTTGACACGCTCTGAGTCCACAACGCCACAGCGCATAGAAGTTACGCCACACGGTCTTGCCGCCCCTTCACGCGCCCTCTACCACAAAGTCACAACCGCAAAGGGCAAGCACATGCGTATCTTGATCACCAACGACGACGGCATCGATGCACCGGGCCTTAAAACCCTAGAAGCCATCGCCAAAACCGTTGCTGGCGAAACTGGTGAGGTTTGGACCGTTGCACCCGCCTTCGAACAATCAGGCGTTGGCCACTGCATCAACTACACGCGCCCTACCATGACGGCCCAATACGGCACGCACCGTTTCGCCGTTGAAGGGTCGCCCGCTGATTGTGTCCTCGCGGGCATCCATCACATGATGAAAGACGCGCCGCCCGATCTTATCCTGTCAGGTGTGAACAGAGGTAACAACGCAGGTGAGAACACGCTCTACTCCGGCACGGTTGGCGCCTGCATCGAAGCCGCCTTGCAAGGATACAAATCGATCGCCCTGTCCCAGTACTATGGCTCAGACAACCGGGATCTTGATGATCCTTTCGAAGCCGCAGCAACGCATGGTGCCGAACTGGTTCAGCAACTCCTCGACAACGGCGGATGGGATGGTGCGGACTATAAGCTCTTTTTCAACGTGAATTTCCCGCCAACCTCGGCCGACACTGTAAAAGGCATCAGAGCCGTCTCTCAAGGGTTCCGACAGGACGTGACATTCGGTGTGACCTCTCAAACCTCACCCTCTGGCCGCAACTACCTCTGGGTCAAGGGCGGACCTCAAAACCAGCCGACCCTACCCGGAACAGATGTCCACGCCAATTTGAATGGCTATATTTCGGTCACTCCGATGCGTGCTGACCTCACAGACTACAGCCGCCTCGCGACCTTACAGGACATCTTCAGGTGACATTCGACGCCGAAACAAAGATGCAGTTTCTCTTCGCCCTACGGAGCAAGGGCGTCACCGACGCGCGCGTTCTAAGCGCCGTCGAAGCGGTTGATCGCGCGGCATTCATGCAAGGGCTCTTCTCAGAACGCGCCTATGAGGACACGCCCCTGCCGATCTCCTGCGGCCAAACCATCAGCCAGCCCTCTATTGTCGGCATTATGACGCAAGCCCTGGCCGTCACACCCCGTGACAAAGTCCTCGAGGTCGGCACCGGCTCCGGCTATCAGGCTGCGATCCTGAGCCAGTTGGCACGACGTGTGTACACAGTCGACCGCTACCGCCGCCTCGTACAAGAGGCTCAGCGTATTTTTGACAGCTTGGGCATCACCAATATTACCGCGATGACAGCAGACGGCAGCTTTGGGTTGCCCGAACAAGCGCCTTTCGATCGCATCCTGCTCACCGCTGCCGCCGAAGACCCACCTGGCCCCCTGCTCGCGCAGCTTCGCGTTGGTGGGATCATGGTTTTGCCCGTCGGACAATCCGATACAGTACAAAGTCTGATCAAAGTCACACGGCTCGAACAGGGCTATGACTACGAAGAGCTGCGCAATGTCCGTTTTGTCCCCTTGATTGAAGGGCTCGGGAAGGACTAGAACCATAAGTGAATGACCCCAAAAATAAGGGGCAACACGATGAGGAGCAGAGCAATGGCACTCAACAGACTTCTTTGGACCGGCGTGGCAGCGGTCTCTCTTGTGGCATGTGACACCGTGCCAGACTTCGATTTGCGCGATCTGGGCGATGGCTTTGACACCAGTGCCGCCGTCGCCAACTTGCCGGATCGCCCGACGCCAGATGCCCGCGGCGTCATCTCCTACCCGAATTACCAAGTTGTCGTTGCCCAACGTGATGACACGATCCGTACGATCGCAACGCGATTGAATCTGGACGCGACGACACTCGCTTCCTTTAATGGGATTGAGCCGGATGTTGCTCTCAGACAGGGCGAGATCATTGCCCTGCCAAGTCGCGTAGCCGAACCTGCGGGCGGCCCCATCCAAACGTTGGATATTGCATCAGTTGCGACCACAGCCCTCGAACGTGTCGACAGCGCTCAGCCAACAGTGACGACATTGCCGTCTGCACCTGCAGCAGCACCTGCCCCTACACAATCATCGCCAGAACCTATTCAACACCGCGTTCAGCCGGGCGAAACCATCTTCCAAATTGGCCGCCTTTATAACGTGCCGGTTCAAAACCTCACGGAATGGAACGGATTAGGGTCCGATCTGACAATACGCGAAGGTCAGGTCCTTCTGGTGCCGCGAGCAGGTGCAAGACCACCCGCAGCCACCTCAACCAATGACGTGTCCGAGCCGGGTGCAGGCTCAGAAACGCCTGTTCCACCAAGCGCGACTGTGCCGCTCCCCGAAGACGACACGATTCCACTCGTCGAGCCAACGCCGACACCTGAGGCACCAGACCTTGGTACTGCCACGCAAGAACCGGCCACTACTGCGCGGTTCATTAGACCCGTTGAAGGCAGCGTCATCCGTGCATTCGCACCAGGCCGAAACGAAGGCATCGACATTGGCGTCGCCGCCGGAACAGCTGTAAAGGCGGCTGACGCTGGATCTGTCGCCGCCGTGACGACAGATACCAATGGCGTCGCTATCGTCGTGATCAAACACGCTGACAACCTACTGACCGTTTACACAAACCTCGAAGGTCTTACGGTTGAGAAGAACGACAGCGTCAGCCGCGGCCAAACCATCGGTACGGTTAAGGCTGGCGATCCGAGCTTCGTGCACTTCGAAGTGAGGCGTGGGCTCGAAGCGCTCGACCCTGCTGAGTTCCTCCCTTAAAGGGTCACGCCCTTGCTCCCTGCAAGATCGACAAAATACTGCCAAGCTACGCGGCCTGACCTGCTGCCCCGCGTCGCTTGCCACTCAATGGCTTCGGCACGTAGATCTTCGTCCGAAATATCCACTCCGTGGGCGTCGCAATAACCGCGGATCATGGCGAGATACTGATCTTGGTCACATGGATGGAAGCCAAGCCAAAGCCCAAATCGATCAGACAGTGAGACCTTTTCTTCAACCGCCTCTCCCGGCGTTATCGCGGTCGATCGTTCATTCTCGATCATATCGCGTGGCATGAGGTGGCGACGATTTGAGGTTGCATACAGCACGACGTTATCTGGACGCCCTTCAATACCACCATCCAGTACAGCCTTGAGCGACTTATAGTGCGCATCGTCATGGCTGAACGAAAGGTCGTCACAAAACATGATAAAGCGATGCCGCGCGCCACGAAGCATGTTCAGACAACGCCCAATGGTTGGCAAATCTTCGCGCTGAACCTCTACGATCTTGAGGTCGGGATACTCCACCCCCAGCTTACCGTGGATGGCTTTGACAAGGCTGGATTTACCCATCCCACGCGCACCCCAAAGGAGCGCATTGTTCGCCGGTAAGCCTTTGGCAAATTGTTCGGTATTGGCCATCAGTGTGTCGCGCGACCTATCGATGCCGACCAAAAGGCCGACATCGACGCGATTAACTTCCGGTACAGGGACCAACCGATCAGGGTCCGGATGCCAGACAAACGCAGTGGCTGCGTCGAAATCTGGAGCGGCGATAGGCGCAGGGCTCATCCGCTCCAGTGCGTCTGCAATCCGATCTAGCGGATCACTCACTTCGCGGCTTCCTCTTCGATGTCCGCGTCGTCTTCGATATCATCGAACAGGCTTTCACCTTCCCCGATCACCCCTTCGGCCCGCGCTTGACGGTCCTTTTTCCGCTCAACTGCGGCAACAAGGTGGATCGAAATTTCATAGAGGCCGTAGACAACAGTAAAGAGGATCACCTGCGTCACAACATCAGGTGGAGTAACCAGTGCAGCAACCATCAGAATGCCAACAACCGCGTATTTCCGCGTGTTGCGCAGACCGCGCGAACTGGCCAAGCCAGCGGTCCCCATCAACGTCAGCAGAACAGGCAATTGGAAGCACAGGCCAAAAGCCACGATCATTTTCAGAGTGATATCAAGGCTTTCGTTCACCTTACCGATGAACACGATGTCGATGCCCGCATCTTCAGTGGTCGTCGGAAGCGCTGCACCACCGCCCGCACCAGGAAGCAACGCAGCCCCGTCCGCAGGTGGTTGGAAGTTTTCATTGATGAGTGCATGGACCATCGACGGAATATCCGCAAATCCGAGGAAGAAGGTCATCGCAAGCGGGACAACAACGTAATGGGCGAATACAGCGCCCAAAAGGAAGAGGAAAGGCGAAGCGATCAGGAATGGAAGGAACGCATTCTTTTCGTTCTTATAAAGTCCGGGCGCCACAAACCGCCAAAGCTGAAACGCGATGACAGGAAAGGCGAGGATCAACCCACCCACGACCGAAATGCGGACCAGCGTGAAGAAATACTCTTGCGGCGCGGTGTACTGCATCACTGGATTAGGATCACCCAGCGCGCGCAATGTTTCTTCGATCGGAATCAGCAGAAAGTCTAGGATTGTGCTTCCAAAGCTGAAGCATATGATCATAGCGACCAAGAACGCACCGACAGAGCGGATCAGGCGTGTGCGAAGTTCCGCCAAATGCTCAATCAACGGGGCGGAGCTGTCTTCAATCTCGTCCGTTGTGCTCATGTCTCAGCCTTTGGTTTGGGCTTTGGTTTCGCTTTTGCCTTTGGGGCTGCTTTTGGTTTGGCAGCCACCTTCGGCTTAGCCTTCGTCGCCGTCTTAGGCTTCGGCTTGGCCGCTGGCTTCGGAGTGGCCTCCGCTGCTGCCTTTTCCGCCGCTTCGCGTTCCATACGTTCTGTGGCCGCTTTTGCCATCGCCTCGTCGATCTTCTTTTTGTCAGCTTGGCGCTGTTCGGACAGCTTGGCCGTCTCTGACCCCTCTTTGAAGGTCGAGGTGACGCTGTCTTTGATCGCGTCCGTTCCAAATTTGGTTGGATTGGTTGCTGCGCGGATCGTCTTGTTGATGTCGTTCACGCCAGAGTCTTCCGCCGCTTGCTCCATCGCGCGGCTGAACTCGCGGGCCATTCGACGGGCTTTACCCGTGAATTCCCCAACAGACCGAAACAGACCCGGCAGGTCTTTCGGCCCCACAACGATGAGCGCAACAACGCCCACCACCATAAGTTCACCCCAGCTGAGTCCGAACATACGACTTAGGCTTTGTCTTTTTCTTCAGCAGGTGTGACGTCCTTGGCTTCTGCCAAGCTGTCTTCAATCTCTTGTTTGCCGTCATCAACACCACGCTTGAACGCTGTGATACCTTTGCCGACTTCACCCATCAGTGACGAAATCTTGCCACGGCCAAACAAAACCAAAACCACAACTGCGATCAGCAGCAGGCCAGGAAGTCCGATATTGTTGAGCATCTCTCAATCTCCTCTTTCTGAGCGCCAAGGCTCATGTGCTGAAGTGATAAATAGGGCCCCATATCGCCCGAGGAAAGGGAAAATTGCCATTTCTTGGCGCCAGAAAGCCCTTTTTTTATTGAGTTTTTCTTTTTTTATGTCATTTTTCTGTCAGTTGACAGAAAAATGACAAACCACCTTCAAAAATGCGCCGATCAGACCGTCTTATGAACCTCATTCAGATTCTTCGTGATGGCTCGCTCCACAAAGCTGAAGATTTGGCAAAACGAACAGACGTATCCTTACGGACGATCTACCGCGATATGGACACGCTCGCGGCTTCTGGCGTTCCCATCGAAGGGGAGCGCGGCGTTGGCTATCGCGTCATGGCAGCGATCACCCTGCCCCCTCTGAATTTGACAATGACAGAAGTTGAGGCGCTGCACCTTGGCCTCATGGCTGTCAGCACCTCAACCGACCCCGATCTAACGCAGGCGGCGAAGGATCTAGCGCGCAAACTCGACAGCGTCATGCCCGAAGATCCTAGTAAAGCGCCGGAGGGTTTTAACCTCGCTGTTTATCCCTTCGCGGATGCTGCACGAGGGTTCCAGCATCTTCCGACCATTCGGCAAGCCATTCGAACGCGGCAAAAACTATCTGTTACGCTGGATGATAACATACGAACATTGCGCCCGCTACAACTCGACTATTGGGGGCGCTTGTGGACCTGTGTGGCGTGGTGCGAGACCACGCAAAGCTTTGATGAGTTGCGCGTCGATCAAATCAGCGATCTGCGTATCTTACCGGGGCTTTTCGTCGATGAAGCCGACAAGTCTTATGCGGCCTACCTTCGGCAAAAAGGCTAGAGCCAATCGGCCACATTGGCGACCATTGGACGAAAGTAGGCTACCTGCCGGCCTTCGATCACATTCGGCCCCTCCCACGGGGCGACACCGTGAATAAGATGCCTGTTCAGCAAAACAGCTTGCCCCGGGCGCATACTAACCTCGACCCGTTCGCAGCGTTCAAACACTTCACGCCGCGCGGCTTGATAGACGTCAGTGACATCTTGATCGCCCCAATAACACGGCTCAACACCTTCAAATACCTTAGAAAAAGCAGTTTGCATGACGCGATGACTGTCGGGCCAAACAACCAATGGGCTGGATGGCACGTTGTTTAACGGCAGCCCAACGATAAACGCATGGGGTTCGCGAAGATGCCGCCGCCTGACCGCCCCTTCTGGCAGCAAGCCATCCATATGCGCCGCATCCCGTTTCACTCGAAACCGATGCGCCGCGTCGCTTTCATCGGGGTCTTGGCGCGGATAGCCATCATAGACGATTGAGACCTGCGCCTTATGCCATCCATCAAACTCCGGATGTGCGCTGAGATCATCCATCCAAGCGCCACCGAGCGTAGCGCCACGAATACTGCCGTCTGTGTTGTTCGGCAGAGCATCCACACCAACAAACCATGTGCGCCCGTGTCGCCGTTGGCTGACGTCCAGAGTTTCAACAACGCGACGCGCTGAACTAACCCACTTATTTACATAAGGGTCGGCATCGAACACTTTGAAACCGTTAATCAAATGCTCAACCTCACGCGATCAAGCAGCCTGCTGCGTGACAAATCCCAGAGCCGTTTCGACAACGTCACACCCTGCTCCGTCTTTATGCGCATTCTCGGAGAGATAGCGCCGCCACATCCGCGCGCCAGGCCGCCCTTGAAACAGGCCCAACATATGGCGCGTGACATGGTGCAGTTTGCCACCGGCTCCAAGGTGCTGGTCAATATAGGGCAACATCTCCATAACGACCTCTTCCGCAGTCGGCCCGACTCTTCCACCAAAAATCCTGCGATCTGCATCAAGCAGAATGTCGCTGGGCGTATGATAGGCCGCGCGACCGATCATCACACCATCCAAGGCGTCTAAAAACGGTTCAGCTTGATCGAGACTCTCGATGCCGCCGTTGATCGATAAATGCAGATGCGGGAACACCGCTTTCATCTCATGCACCAAAGGATAATCAAGCGGTGGAATATCGCGATTCTCCTTCGGGCTGAGACCTTGCAGCCAAGCTTTGCGTGCGTGGATCGTAAAGCGCCCTACGCCCGCACTGCTGACCCGGGCCAAGAAATCCGGCAACACTTCCGTTGGCTCTTGATCATCGACGCCAATGCGGCACTTAACCGTAACAGGCACATCTACCGCGGCAATCAACTGGGCACAGCACTCCGCGACCAAAGCTGGCGTCTCCATCAGGATCGCACCAAACGACCCCGATTGCACGCGATCCGATGGACAGCCGCAATTCAGATTGATCTCATCATATCCGTAGTCCTCGGCAATCCTCGCAGCCTCTGCCAACTGCTTTGGATCGGACCCGCCAAGTTGAACGGCAACAGGATGCTCTGTTTCGTTAAATCCAAGGAGCCTCTCCCGATCGCCATGAATAACTGCGGGTGCCGTCACCATCTCGGTATAGAGCAATGCATGTTTGGACATACGACGATGCAAGTAACGGCAATGCCGATCCGTCCAATCCATCATCGGGGCGACGGAGAGGCGGGCATGATGCTCTAATCTTTGCGGCGTCTTTTCAGTCACTTGACCACATCCGAGATTCTTCGACGCGCCTTCTAGCATAGTCGCTTGGGTAAGCGGAGGCCCAAAATGTCCTGAGAACGGGGCGAAACACCCTAAGAAATAAGAACGGCCCCGCTAAGGGGCCGTCCAATTCAAATTCTACAGGAGATCATTCTGTAATTTGCATCCGCAAAACTGTAACGCCAGCATCGTTCGTAAAGGCCAGAATTTGGTCATTGCGCACGTATCCTGTCGACACGGACAAAGCGTCAATGATGTCTTGTTCAAGAGTCATTTTGCCTTCTTCACACAGCTTTTTTGTCCCTGCGAACGCCGCGGGCATGGTCAAAACACCGTCTTCGGCCGTCAGCGAGCCTGCAAAGTTGTTACAGCCAGCATATAGGCCGAAATTGCCTTCTTCATCGATCATCATCACGGGTAGATCTTCTGTCACCAACAAACGACCGGTCACTTCATAGATTGTCCAAGTTTCACCGTAGATGGACTGGTCATCTGCATCACCCATATCAGCCTGCACTGGCATCGCCTCCAAGACGATCTCTGTTTTATCAGGCGCACCGCGGGTGAGGACCATGTAGGCGGTTGTTGAACGGAACAGCACTTCGTCACCCAAAAGGATTTTCGCAGCCACCGTATAGGTATGCCGGTCATCGATCAGATCAGAATCATAAGCAATCTCGACCCGGCGTGGTACGCCACCAAGCCGGAAACGTTGGGATGCCATCCGGATCGACGGCGCGTCGGCACGGGATGTGTCCAAAAGCTCCACTTCAAGAACAGCTTCTTCTGGTAGCAGGATGCGTTCCCGGTACGAGATTGTCGCTTCCAAGTGGAAAATATCCGCAACCGCCATCGAAGCTGTTGCAAGAAACGCGCCACCAATGGCAGCAAGCATCTTTGTTCTAAACATTGTTCGCCTGTCTCCCTGGCTTTATGCCTCAAACGCTAACACGCAGTTTGTCGGTTGAGCAATCCACAGTTGTAAATCACTCTTCCAACATCGCCTATCCGAACAAAGATAAGTGCTCTTTTCGCTTGATAACAGAAGTGCGCCCCCTCGCCCTTACGTCAGATCCAGTTTAGGGACAGGGCATGAGTAAGCCATTTGAGATCTTTGCGGCCACCGTCCCGGGCATGGAAACCACCCTTCAGGAAGAAGCCATCGAAAAGGGTTTCAAGCACGCCAAAGCCGTCCCAGGTGGCATCGCCTTCTTGGGCCACTGGACATCTGTTTGGCGCGCCAATCTGCATCTGCGGGGCGCCACGCGCATTCTCGCACGCATCGGTCAGTTTCGAGCCTATCACCTCGCAGAATTGAACCGCCGCGCCAGTGAGTTTGATTGGAGCACAGTTCTGAAAGTTGGGGAATCGGTGCATGTAGAGGTCACAACCCGAAACTCAAAAATCTACCACCAAAGCGCCGCAGCGGAGCGGATTGAAAACGCGATCAGGACGCAGTTGAGATGTCCCATTGTCAGAGAAGCGTCTGGCGGTATTCGGGTCCGCATTGAGAACAACATTTGCACCCTATCGGTCGACACATCGGGCGAGCCGTTGCACAAACGCGGGGCAAAAGCCTTTGTCGGCAAAGCACCGATGCGCGAAACGTTGGCATCGCTGTTTTTGCGGCACTGCGGGTATTCGGGCGATGAACCTGTTTTCGATCCGATGTGTGGGTCGGGTACGTTCGTTTTAGAAGCTGCTGAGATCGCAAGCGGGTTAGCACCCGGACGCAATCGAGACTTCGCGTTTCAGAGATTGGCGAGCTTTCAACCGGAACGCTGGAAGGCGATGCTCGCAGATCTGACGCAACAAACCACACCGTTTGTTTTCACCGGCTCAGACCGCGACGAAGGTGCGATCAAAGGCGCGCTCGCAAATGCCCAGCGCGCAGGTATCGAAGACTGCACGCGTTTCAAATGCCAAAGCTTCAGCGACGCATTGCCACCAGACGGGCCGCCCGGCCTTGTCATGATTAACCCACCTTACGGCGACAGGATCGGCAACAAAAGACAGCTATTTGGCCTGTATGGAGCGCTCGGCAAACAGCTCTCAACCCATTTCAAAGGCTGGCGCGTTGGGCTTGTCACAACCGACGGCGGATTGGCAAAGGCCATGGGCCTCCCGTTCAAACCAACGGATGCTCCTATTCCTAATGGCGGTCTGCGCGTGACCTTGTATCAAACAAACCCGCTCACTTAGCGGGATGGTGGGTGGGGCGCATCTGCCGAATAGGCAGGCAGCGGCATCGACATCACAGCTTCACAGCTTCGCCCGTCTCCGCACTCTTTTGCGCCGCCAAACCAATCTCAACCGCGCGCGCGCCATCTTTCAACGACACCTCAATCCCGCCTTCGCCACGTACAGCCGCGTTGAACTTCATATGCTGGTAATAGGTCGACCCATTGTGATCCCCCGCATCCAACAATGTCGGATCAACCGGCATCTCTGATTCCAACGGCCCCTTAGGAGCACGAGGCGATATCACCAACTTAGGCACAGGTGGTTTGCCCAGCGCCTTTGGCCAGAACCTGCCTGGCCCCGGTACAAAGCACTCGATCTTGCCCTTTGGACCAACGGCCGCGATCTCTTCTTGAAACTCTGATCCTTCAGCGAACATGCAAAGCTCCAACATCGCCCGCGCACCGCTTTCAAAATCCACGATGACATAGCCATTGTCCCAGATGTCCGGCACGCGTCCATCATACCGCTCATCCAGATGGTTCATGGCTTGCCCAGCAGAGGCCATCACTCGCACGGGTTCGGACTTCAAAATCAACCGCATCAAATCAAAGAAATGGCAGCATTTCTCGACCAAAGTGCCACCCGTATTTTCGTTAAAGCGGTTCCAATCACCGATCTTAGGCAGGAACGGAAACCGATGCTCTCGGATCGTCAACATCGCGATGCCGCCAGTTGCCTGCTCGGCCTGTTCGATCAAAGCCGCAACGGGTGGCATATAGCGATACTCCATCGCCACCCAAACCGGATGCGGATAGCCGTCAAACAATGCATCTAGGTCAGCCTTATCCTCAGGCTTCGTATAAAGCGGTTTTTCGCAAAGAATCGGCAAAGGGCGTTTCGCAACGATTTGCTTCAACTGCCCCACATGCTCAAAATTCGGGCTCACAATGACCAAAGCATCCAGATCCGGCCGCGTCAACAAATCATCCAAACTCTTCGCAACATAGGCACCACCCGCCAACTCCGCAGAGACTTCTGCCAGCTGGCGATGCAGATCATAGACGGCGACAACGTCACCTTGCGGCAGCAGGTTGATGTTTTTCACATGCTCCTGCCCCATCATGCCACAGCCGATCAGCCCATATTTGACCTGTTCCAACACCCTATCCTTTGCCCATACGCGACATGTACCGCGCTTTGTTGTTATCAAACCATGTCCGCGAGAATTCGACCGGTTGGCCGGCACTATCCCAACTCACCCGTTCGATGTAGCCGCAGGCTTGCCCACGGTCCAAGCCGAACCTCGGGTCTGCCCAATCCGGCACCTGCCCGACCCCAATTTCATCAGCAACGGAAGCGACAATGACGCCAAGCTGTTCCCGATAATAGAGGTAGAGTGAGTCTGACAAATCATCCCGCGTGATGCGATCTTGTAAGCCGCCATCGAGCCAAATCTCTTCGACCGCGATTGCGTCTTCATCCAAATGGCGCAAACGGCGAATCCTGTGGCCTTCACTGGACAGTCCAAAGAACGGCGCATCGCTTGGCTTTTTCATGCGATCCACCGACAAAACTTCAGCCGTCGGCAAACCACCCCCACCGACTTTCTCCAATCTGAAAAACGCATAAACTGATGCAACCTGTGGCCGGTGACGAACATAATTCCCCGACCCTTGAATACGCTCCAGCATCCCCTTGGTTTCCAAGTCCGCCAAAGCCTTGCGTAGCGTCCCGACGGCAACGCCAAGCTCATTCGCCATCTCGCGCTCAGGCGGCAAACGCGCACCGTCGGCGATGTGACCTGCGGCAATCTCTCGGATCAACCGTTCGCTTATTTGCACATAAATCGGCAGCGCCTGGGGTGTCGCGGATTGCGTCATGACGGCCGCCCCTCCCGTGGCTGCGCCAAATTGATACACTATTGCTGCACATAAAAACCCGTGCTACGCATTTGGCAAGAGGATTCTTTGGGGGGACACGATGAGCCAGATCGTACCAGTGACAAGCGCTGATCTGGATGCAGCTGAAGTCAGCTGGTTTTCCGCCCTTTGCTCAGATGACTACCAATTCCTAGGTGTGCCTGATGGCGATCTTCGTTCGTCTTGGGAGCATTGCCGAGACATTGCCCTCACGGCCGAGGAACAAGGTTTCCGGAATATCCTTGCCCCGTCTTCGTACCAAGTGGGCCAAGACACCCTCAGCTTTGTCGCGGGCATGGCGCCGCTGACAAGCAAAATGAATTTCCTCGCCGCGATCCGCTGCGGCGAGATGCAACCCATTATGCTCGCCCGCACAGTGGCCACGCTCGATCACATGCTCAAAGGGCGCTTGACACTTAATGTCATCAGCTCGGACTTCCCCGGCGAGGTCGCAGAAAGCGCGTACCGCTACAAACGCAGCCATGAGGTTGTGGAAATCTTGCGCCAAGCGTGGACCCAAGACGAAATCAATTTCCGAGGCGAAGTGTATAACTTCGAAAACGTGCCCACAGGCCCTGCTAAACCCTACCAACAAAACGGCGGACCGCTCCTTTACTTCGGCGGCTACTCCCCAGCGGCGCTCGAACTTTGCGGCGCCCAATGTGACGTCTATCTGATGTGGCCGGAGACCAAGGACATGCTGACCCAGCGCATGAAAGATGTGCATGCCGTCGCCGAACGCCATGGTCGAACGCTGGACTATGGTCTGCGGGTACACATGATCGTGCGCGACACCGAAGCAGAAGCGAAAGAATACGCCGACTACATCGCGTCCAAGCTTGACGATGAATACGGCAAACTGATCCGCGACCGCGCTCATGACAGCATCTCGCTTGGTGTAGCCCACCAAGCCCGCGCCCGCGAACTCGCCGACAAATACGGCTACACTGAACCCGGCCTCTGGACAGGGGTTGGGCGCGCGCGCTCCGGCTGCGGCGCCGCCCTCGTCGGGTCAACCGATCAAATCTTGAGCAAAATCGAGGGCTATCAAAAGATGGGTATCCGTGCTTTCATCTTCTCAGGCTACCCGCATATCGACGAAGCCAAACACTTCGGCAAACGCGTTATGCCAGAGCTAAAAACCTGCTCGCTGCCGCACGCTTATGGTCGTGTGCCAGCCGAGACACCCGCAACCCCTCTGGGCACAGGACCGCGCACTTGAAACGCATCACGATTAAAAAAGACCTCTCTTTTAGCCAAATCATCTACGGCATGTGGCGCTTGGCAGAGGCAGAAGACACCTCCCCCGCCCATGTTCAGGCGAAAATCGAAAGCTGCCTTGAACAAGGCATCACAACCATGGACCAAGCCGATATCTACGGCGGCTATGAGGCTGAAGAGGTCTTTGGCAACGCCCTCAAAACGGCACCTCATCTCAAGGACAAAATCGAAGTCGTAACAAAATGCGACATCCTGATCCCTGCGGGGCGCTATGCGAACGTCAGCGGCAAATTCTATGACACTAGCCGCGCGCATATTGTGGCCTCCGTCGATCACTCCCTGCGCCTGATGAACATCGACCGGATCGATACGCTTCTGATCCACCGCCCCGATCCCTTCATGGATCATCACGAAACCGGTGCCGCGCTCGATGAAGTCGTCGCGTCAGGTAAGGTGCGCACTGTCGGGGTTTCCAATTTCAAACTGCACGATTGGACCCTGCTGCAATCCGCAATGAAAAATGAATTGGTCACCAACCAAATCGAACTTTCGCTCTCTGCGCATGAGGGTTTCACCAACGGCGATGTCGCATACCTGCAGGAACGCAACATTCCGATAATGGCGTGGTCCCCCCTTGGCGGCGGGAGCTTGATGACTAGCAAAGGTCCGGTCCAAGACGCGATGACCAAAGTCGCAACCGAGAATGATGTAGACACCGGAGCCGTCGCTGTCGCCTGGCTACTCGCGCATCCCGCGAACATCATGGCGGTCATGGGCACCAACAACTTGAGCCGCATCGGCAAACTCTCCGATGCGCTTAAAGTCAGAATGGACCGTGAAACTTGGTTCGAACTTTACACCGCCGCCCTCGGCGCGGAGGTGCCATAATGGACGCAGGCACCATCGCCAGCTTTGACCCAAGCACCGACGCAGGCAGCTTCCGCGGCGCATTGGGAACATTTGTCACCGGCGTCACGCTTGTCACAACCGACAGCCCCGAAGGCCCTATTGGCATCGTCGCAAACAGCTTTGCCAGCGTGTCCTTGGACCCACCTTTGGTCCTTTGGTCGCCGGCAAAAGCATCTAAACGTTTCGAACATTTTGCAGGTTCACGCCGCTTCGCGATTCACGTCCTGTCCGCAGATCAACGCGACGTCTGCGCCGCCTTCGCAAAATCAAAAACTGCTTTCGACAGCGTCACGTGGACCAAGTCCCATTGTGGTATGCCTCTCATCTATGGCGCTTTGGCGACCTTCGAATGCAATCTGCACGCCACCCATGACGCAGGAGACCACGTCATCATTGTTGGCGAAGTCACCCGCTGCACCCACAGCACGGGCACACCATTGGTCTTTCATGGCGGAAAATATGGGGAGTTCAACGAAACCTGATCTTCCTCTTGCCAAAAATACCTTGGGGGAGGCGCGCCAGCGCCGGGGGCAAAGCCCCAACACCAAAAAAGAATGCGGCGTAAGCCGCGCCGCATAACAAGAAGGGCAAAAGCCCCAAAGATATGAACAAGGGAGGAGCTGACGATGTCAGTCTTGTTCGGGGCCCTCTGGCCCCTTGAAAGAATAAACAATGTCCTTTTGGGCATCGGGAGGGTCATTGCGATCATAGCTTTGGCCGTCATGGTCTGTCTGATCTTAGGGCAGGTCTTCTTTCGCTACGTTCTCAACGACGCGCCCAATTGGACAGAAGAAGCCGCCCGCTTTGGGATGCTCTGGATGACAGGCCTGATGGCCCCCTCAGCCATGCGCATGGGTGGGTTTGTTGCGATCGACATGCTCGAACGCGCACTTCCAACCGCTCTCTCCCGCCTTTTGACGCTGTTCCTCCTCTTGATCTCTCTCGGCGTCCTTCTGATCGCGTGGGACAAGGGCCTCAACAATCACGTCGATAGCCTCTCCGGCCGCGGTTCTTCGGCGTCCTTGCGCATCCCGCTTGAGATGTTTGGCGGCGAAAACATCAAGTTCCGCAACAATTGGCAGTTCGCATCTTTGTTCGTCGGCGTGAATCTGATGATCCTTGTAGCGATTGAATTGATCATACGCCAGTTCATCATCATCGGTGGACGCGGCGATGAACTGACACTTCTCAACGATGAAAACGCAGTGAGGGCTGACTGATGCTCATCTGGTTCCTTCCCGTCTTCCTCGTCCTGATCATGATCGGCCTGCCGGTGGTTTTCGCCCTGCTCGCAGCCCCGGGTGCGTTGCTCATCTTCGATGGCCAAGAACGCCAGCTCTCAGTGCTGTATCGTAACCTCTACAACGGAATGGACAGCTTCCCACTCATGGCGCTGCCTTTCTTTATGTTGGCGGGTGAGATCATGAACCGTGGCGGCATCACCACCCGTCTTGTCGAATTCAGCCAAGCCTTTATGGGTCATTTACGTGGCGGCCTCGCGCATGTGAACATCTTGTCGTCCATCCTTTTCGCGGGCCTCTCTGGGTCCGCCGTGGCCGACACATCGGCACTCGGATCCACCCTGATCCCAGCGATGGAAAAGAACGGCTACACCCGTAAATTTGCCGCAGCGATCACGGCTGCTTCCTCCGTCATCGGTCCGATCATTCCGCCGTCCGGCATCATGATCATCTACGCCTATGTGATGGGCGAAAGCGTCGCAGCACTCTTCCTTGCGGGCATCGTCCCCGGTGTAATGGTCGGTGTTGGGTTGATGATCATGGTTCGCCTCATGGCAGACCGTTACGACCTGCCGAAAGCGGAGCGGATCGTCACTAAAGACCAAACCATCACACCCTTAGAAAGCGTCGTCAGCTGGGGTCTGATCCGCATCAATATCGCAGGCCTGCTCTATGCCTTCTCTGGCCTTGTCACGATGTTCTTGCCGACAGAGCCATCGAACTGGCTGGTCTTCTTGATTCTACTGCCGATCGCCCATGTGATCGTTCAGTACATCAAAAGCCAAGTCTCGAATGATTTTCGGATCGTCTGTAAAAAAGCTGTCGCTCCGTTACAGACCCCAATCATCATCTTGGGCGGTATCCTGATCGGCGTCTTCACCCCGACCGAAGCGTCGGCCATCGCTGTCGCCTACGCGCTGATCGTCAGTTTCTTTGTCCTGCGGTCGATGAATGGCCGCGACTTGATTGAGGTCTTAAGCAAGTCGGCATTGTCCACGTCAGCCGTCCTTCTTCTCGTCGGCGCGGCGGTGGCCTTCAAAACAGTTGTGTCGCTCTCTTATGCTCCGCAGATTTTGACCGAGGCGATCCTTGGACTGTCTGAAAACCCATTGGTCCTGCTCTTCCTCATCAACATCCTGCTCTTTATCGTAGGCATGTTCCTCGATGCAGGCCCCGCGATCATCATCCTCGGCCCGATCCTCGGCCCGATCTTTGTGGAACTTGGCGTTCATCCCGTTCATTTCGCGATCATCATGAGCGTCAACCTGACTGTGGGTTTGGCCACACCGCCGATGGGGCTTGTCCTCTTCGTCGCCTCGACCGTCAGTCGAGAAAAAGTTGAAACCATCGCAAAAGCGATCCTGCCATTCCTCGCAGTGGAGATCTTTGTGATCTTCCTCATCACCTATGTCCCGGCCATTTCGATGACCGTGCCATATCTGACCGGCTTCTTAGGGTGCGGACCCGAAGTTGGTTTCTCCGAATGTATCAGCCCAACGCCGATACCAAATTAAGCATTTTCCAAGGGAGGTTTATATGCTGAAAACTCTAACCAAAGTGGCGGCAACCGCTGCGCTCTTGGCGACACCATTCGCCGCATGGGCGGACGGTCACCAAGAATTCACAATCCGCGCCACAGCAAACTCAAACGAAAACGACGAAGACTATGACGGTCTAGTCGTGTTCAAGAACTATGTTGAATCCGCTTCTAACGGCCGGATTGGCGTAGAGCTTTTCATCGGCACACAGCTTTGCGGCAACGGTGCTGAATGCCTTGAAGGCGTCGCCGAAGGCACGATTGACGTCTACATCTCCACCTCAGGCGGTGCGGCAGGCATCTTCCCATATGTTCAGGTGCTCGACCTGCCATATCTGATGGCTGACGACCGCGTGGCAGAAGCTGTTTTGACGGGCGACTTTACCCGCAAAATGCGTGATATGGCGCTGGAAACATCTGACGGTGCGATCCGTTTGATGACCATCGGGAACACAGGCGGCTGGCGTAACTTTGCCAATACGCAGCGTCGTTTGGCATCCCCTGCTGACTTTGAAGGCCTTAAGATCCGGACCGTTGTGGCTGACCTTCCTCAGATCCTCGTTCAGGAACTGGGCGCCTCTGCGACACCAATTCCATGGCCAGAGCTTTTCACATCGTTCCAAACTGGCGTTGTTGACGGCTCCAAGAACGGTATCACCGACATCATGGGCATGAAATTTCCAGATGCTGGCCTGCAATACCTGACACTTGACGGCCACGCCTACATGGGTGCGCTGTGGTGGATGAGCAACGAGAACTTTATGGCAATGCCAGAAGATCTTCGCCGCGTTGTTGTCGATGGCTTCAGCCAGTTGCAGCAAGCGACATTTGCATCTCCAAAGCGTAAGTCGATCCAAGCCTATCAGGACTTCGTTGCTGGCGGCGGTGATCTCTACGTTCCAACACCGGAAGAGAAAGCAACTTTCGCAGAAGCCGCTGCTCCTGTGCAGGATTGGTTCCGTTCCAACGTGGACGGTGGCGATGAAATCCTCGACGCATTGATTGAAGCGGTTGCGGAGGCGGAAGCCGAGTTGGCTGACGACTACGCCAAAGACCTGAATTAAGGTTTTGTAGACTTCTACGATTTGGGCCACCTTCGGGTGGCCCTTTTTGTTTGAGATTTTCTCGGTGACATTTGACCTTCCTCGACAGCAAGAGCGAGATCACCAATGCCCGAAACAAGTGCGCACCCCGATGACCCCCACTACCTCGGTCGGAGCAATTGGCTCCGTGCCGCTGTTCTAGGAGCCAACAACGGGATCGTCTCTGTCTCAGCACTCGTTGTCGGAGTAGCGGCCGCGAACCCAGATCGAAACGCGATCCTGATTGCACGGGTAGCCGGGCTTGCGGCTGGTGCGATGTCGATGGCGGTTAGCGAATATGTGTCGGTCTCCTCGCAATCCGATATGGAACGCGGAGATATTGCGCGGGAATTGCGTGCGTTAGATGAAGCGCCCGAAGAGGAGTTCGAGGAACTGATTGATATCTGCATAAAACGCGGATTAACGCCAGCAACCGCTCGCACCGTTGCCACGGAACTCAGCGGAAAAGATGCCTTGGCCGCGAATGTGCGTGAAGAGTTAGGTTTGACCGACGAACTCGGAGCCAATCCGTTAAGCGCCGCTCTTGCATCTGGTTTTACCTTTTCTGTTGCGGCCGCCATCCCAGTAGTCGCAGCCTTCCTCGCCCCAGCGTCCTCTATCATCTCTGTCGTTTTAGTTGCGACCGTATCGGCTTTGGCCATCCTCGGAGCTCTGGGCGCGAAAGCGGGCGGCGCACCGATACTGCCTGCGGTCCTGTGGGTCGTCTCATGGAGTGTCGGTACGATGATCGTGACAGCGGCCATAGGTAGGCTCTTTGGGGTGAGTGTATGACGCCAAAGTTGCGGGCGTTTGCTGCCAACGCTAGTGTCTAGAAAAAACAGGAGAGCAGACATGCGCGGCGCGGGTGGATCAGAGGGCGGGACGCTGACCTTCTTTATCGGATTGGCGATGATGATTGCAGGCGGGTATCTTTTGCTGAGCAACATCGTGATCAGGCCGGTTTTTGGCTTTCGTACGGCGGCATTTAATATCGGTGGATTTGGTATCACCACCGGCATGATCCTGATCCCATTTATTTTTGGCGTCGGGCTCGTGTTCTACAATAGTAGTAGCAAATTTGGCTGGGGCCTCGCGATTGGGTCCGTCATCGCCTTGGTTGCCGGCGTCATTGCCAACCTGAATATTCAATTCGCGGCACTTAGCATCTTTGACCTTTTGGTAATCTTGATCCTCCTCTTTGGTGGACTCGGCTTGTTCTTGCGGTCACTCCGAGGTTAGTCCGCAAGCTGTTGAGGCGACGCGCCGTAGTCTGCCATCCAACCGATCGCATCGTCTTGAGACATCGGCACACCGATGCCGTACCCTTGAGCAACGTGGCACTTCATTCGTTTTAGTGCGCTATAGGTTTGCGGTGTCTCCACGCCTTCGGCAACAATGGTTAGACCTAGGCCATCGGCCAAACTGGAAACCGCAGCGATGACTTGGTTGGCTCTTCGATCTTCAGGGTTCGCGACGAGGGATTTGTCAATTTTCATGCCTGACAAATCCAGCTGCGCCAAACTCGCAAGCGATGCGTATCCGGTCCCAAAGTCATCGATGTAGATGTCAAAGCCGTCAGAGGCCAAATCACCAATCATCTGGTATGCTGGGTCATCCTTCCCTTCGATGAGGGTCGTTTCCAAAACCTCGACAACAATGTCGGATGGGGACAGACCACGTTCTTTCAAAGCCTTATGCAAGTCGTCGCGGTAGGTGCCCAAACGCAAAGATCGCGCAGCCACATTGATAGAAAGCTTAGGTACTTTGAGGCCTCGCGCTCTGATTTTGTTTAGTCCATCAAGGCCCGCGATGGCGACTTGCATATCTATTTGGTCAATCACCCCGATTTCTTCTGCGAGTGGAATGAAATCAGCGGGGGGAAGTAATCCGTATTTGGGATGATCCCAACGCGCCAGAACTTCAAAACCGATCAGTTCGCCGGTATCAAAGCTCACTTGCGGTTGAAAAAATGGAATGAACTGACCCTTTTCCAAACCCTCATGAATATCTTGGATCATATTGTGGCGTTGTTCGACGCCTTCTCGCATGCTGCGCGTAAAGAGACGCGCAACACCTTTCCCGTCTCTCTTAGCCTCGTAAAGTGCGATATCGGCGTTCCCAATTAGCAGGTCGGCTTCGGCTTCTTGTTCTGATGAAAAAGCAATTCCAATACTTGTTCCTACAGTGACCATTGCGTCGTCCAACATCATCGGCTCACAAATGCGGCGAATGAGAGTTTCCGCGATCTCCATCGCCCTTTTGACGCCAGCCGCTCTCGGCATGTCCATAACAATTACAAATTCGTCCCCACCGACCCGAGCGACAATGTCATCGTCATGCACGGTATACGCCATGATCTCGGCAGCGCGGCTTAAGACGGAATCTCCAACAATATGTCCAAGCGTGTCATTGACTTCTTTGAACCGATCCAGGTCCAAATGCATGACGCAGATAGAGCGTTTATCGTGGTCAATTTTGGCCAATCTCTCTGACAATTCTTCCTTCAGTTTCTTGCGGTTCGCCACGCCTGTTAAACTGTCATGATGTGCCGCAAACGAAAGACGCTGTGTCAATTCTTGCAGGGCTTCGTTCGATTTAACGATGTCGCGATTCCGGCTTTCCAAACCGTCCAGCGCTCGATTGATACTGATTTGAGCTGGCCAAAAAATGAGTACGGCTTCAATGATAATCGTCAGGATCGCCAAAATTAGCGTGGCCTCTTGCAACTGACTCAACCGCTCTGCGCGGTCGTTGGCGTCCTCTTCAAAAAGCTGAACTGCGGTGTTGAGATCCCGCAATAACTCAAATGTCCCAAACGCCTTTAGATCTTCAAGCAAGGGATGAAGAACTTGTGGATCGAGAGGCGATTGAATGATAGCACGGGCAGTGTTGACGTAATCGCGCGCCCTCGCATCAAGCCTCTCTGGGGTACCAACGGCAAAAAACTCCGATAGTTGAGGGGACTCCATCGCAATCCCAACCAATCGATTGTGAGCGTTTTCAAACTCACCAACTGCATCCGTTAACATGGCCGCTGTTGGACTGTCTTGCGAGAGTTCAAGCTGCGTAGCGAGGTAGAGTATCCGCTGACTGAGCATCCGTTGCCGACCACTCAGATTTATGACGCTCGCGTCGCGGGCTGTCTCGGTCAGCGTCATCGTGTGTGCGACTTGCGATCCTATCAGTAGGAGTACGATCAAGCCTATCGCAACCACATACCTTTTCCACAAACGGCTTGGGTTGGTGGTTAACCATCTGAGGGACCAAAACCGGCCGATTGTACCTGCTGTCACATCCACACCTATTCGTCCTCAAGACAGGTGTTTTGTATCGGTGGGAAAAATTGATGTTAGGTGAAGTCGCGGAATTCTTAGCTGATAAAACTACCTAAAATTCGCTTCTAATTTGTCGTCAAAACCTCATCTAAACGGGTACATCCACACCCGATAATCGTCGATCATCTTCTCGGCTTGCGCTCTTTGTTCCGGAGTCAATTTAGGTGTCAATTCCTCCAGACTGTCGGGCGCGTCAACGTCGCCACCTATTGCTGAAAGCGCATACCAAAGATAGGCTCTAACCAAGTCCGGTTCGGGCATGCCTCGACCAACCTCGTAGTACCAACCGATACCAGATTGAGCGCCTGCATGCCCTTTCAAAGACGCCCGAAGATACCAGTCAAACGCCCGGACATCGTCTTTTTCGACGCCAAGCCCAAGGGCGTACATGACACCGATCAGCTCTTCCGCATCGGCGTTTCCAGAGCGCGCGTACACTTCAAAAAGCTCCTTGGCCGCCTCGAATTCACCGGCTTCCATAAGGTCCTTGGCCTCTTCCATCGTGGCCTGCGCCGGAACGGCCCAAAACAGCAGAAACGCCATAGTGTATGTACAGGCTGTGTACGCTCTGTGTACGCATTGCATACGGCATGTGTCCTTCTTTTTGCGAGCACGGCTCAGGCCCAAATCTCTGCTGAGGATTACATTGACGTCGACCCAGCTCAAGCCCGATTGGGACAACTTTTGTTCTATGACAAGATCCTCTCTGGCAATCTGAACATCAGTTGTGGGACATGTCATCACCATGACCATGCCGGTGGCGATGGACTAAGCTTAGGTATCGGTGAAGGCGGTGTCGGCGTTGGCCCGGATCGCACGCCCGGCATGGGTGCTGATCGGATCAGAAAGCGCATTCCACGCAACGCGCCTGCCCTTTGGAATTTGGGGCACCGCGACATCAACGTTCTTTTTCATGATGGTCGCCTGACGGAGTCCGATCTCTACGGAAACGGCTTCGACAGTCCGGCAGAGGAATGGCTTCCAAAGGGCCTCGACAACCTGCTTGCTGCCCAATCTTTATTCCCGATGACGGCGCAGTTTGAGATGGCCGGAAACCCCGGCGAAAACGAAGTCACAGGTGCTGTCCATGACCGCATCGACAACGGCTGGCCGATCATCGCCAAGCGGGTTCGGGTCATTCCTGAATATGGCAGCATGTTCGTAGAAGCCTTTGATCATATTGAAGAACCTTCAGAAGTCACAATCGTGGAAATCGGCAATGCTTTGGGGGCTTTTATTGCCTCTGAATGGCAAAGTTACGATAGCCCTTATGACGCATGGCTGACCGGCACGCCTCTGCCCGATGATGCAGATCGTGGGCGTAAACTCTTCTACAACTCAGCACGCTGCGCCTCTTGCCACGCGGGTGATCTTTTCACCGATCAGGCCTTTCATGCGCTCGGCCTTCCCGCCTTTGGCCCCGGTCGCACTCGCCGTTGGGATCAGATTTCGCGTGATGTTGGACGAATGGCCGAAACGGACGCTTTGGAGGACGCCTACAAGTTCCGAACGCCATCGTTGCGGAACGTGGCTTTAACAGGTCCCTATGGCCACAACGGTGCTTATGCCACACTCGAGGCGATGATCCGCCACCATGCCGATCCGGTCGCAGCGAGAGAAAGCTGGACGCCAGCGGATGCGCAACTGCCCGAGGTGCCGTGGCTGGCCAAAGTCGATTTCGCTATACAGCAGGACACTCGCGAGATAGCCCGTCAGGAAGCCACGATAGAAAAACGCCCCATTGATCTGAGCGAAAAAGACATTGCAGATCTTGTTGCCTTTTTGAACGCGCTTACCGGTGAAACCGCAGATGACCGGCCGCTTGGGAGGCCAGAGACGGTACCGAGTGGTCTACCTGTAGATTAACGGCGGATCATAACGCCAAGGTCAGCGACATTGGTGCCCGTTGCATCCGTCATCAACAGATCGTCCGCCAGCGCAAGCGCTTGATAACTGTTATTATTTCCAAGCAGAGCATCAAGATCACCACCCTTATCGGATATGCGTTGCAACGTCCCGGAATCGACCAAGCCACCGGCCGCATCCGTCGGCCCATCGCGCCCGTCGCTGCCTCCTTGAAGACACGTCCAATCCGTCCACCCGCGTGCCTCCGCCTCTCGCGCAATCCGCAGCGCCAACTCCTGATTGCGCCCGCCGCGCCCGTCGCCTTTCAGGATCACTGTCGTCTCACCGCCCCAAACGGTGGTGCCAGTGCCGCAAGCGTCACAAATCCGCCGCGCAGCGTCGGCAACATCGCCTTCAATCGGCGTGTCAATTGCCACAGCATCTCCGGCCACTCGCATCGCCTCCACACTTTGCCCGTTCGACCCTATAAGGTGGTTCGTATGCGCGGGAAGAACGCTCTCTTTTTCGCCCGCCAGCAAATGCGCCTTCACGCTTTGAGGCATCTCATCCCATATCCCGTAGTGCTCCAAAATACCCTTGGCCTCTGCTTTTGTTCCCAAAGGCGCAACCGTCGGACCGCTCGCAATGGCGGAGAGTTCATCGCCGATGACATCTGATAGGATCAAAGCCGTCACAGCATTCGGTGCCGCATGGCGCAACAGCCCCCCACCTTTCAAGCGAGACAACTGCTGCCGTACCAAATTCATCTCAGTAATCTCGATCCCTGATGCCAAAAGTGCGGCATTCACGGCTGCCTTTTCCTCCAAGCTGATCCCGTCGGCGGGCGCTGGCAGCAAGGCCGACCCACCGCCCGAAATCAACGCCAAGATCGGACCCGTGGCAGAGGATAAGGTGTCGATAACCGCTTCAGCAGCCCTCAACCCATTCTCATCCGGGATCGGATGCCCTGCGGGCATGACCGTAGCGCCTTTGAGCGCCTGAGCGTTCTCGTAGTTCGTTACAACAAGAGCGGGTGTGTCTGGATAGGCCTCTCGCGCCGCCTCCTCCATCCGCACCGCAGCCTTCCCGACTGCGATTATGTGTGCCGGTTGCTCAGCTACATTGTTGAGGGATGCCCGCACACGTTCATAAGGATCAGCAGCTGCAACACCTGCTTGGAATATCGCTCGGGCCTGCGCACGCGGATCGGTCATGGGGGGCTCTCGTTTGAATGGTCTGTGGCGTTTAGGGTGGATGTGCCAAATCCCCCTAAGGGTTACAAGCGCAGGCCATGAGGGATTGACGATTGATCAGAAGAAAATTAGAACAAAATAGGAACATTTAATCGAAAGAGACTCATGCAGCACCTGCCCCCTCTCACCACAAAAGGCGAAAACACGCCCCAAATGGTGCTGCGCAACCGCAACCATAAGCAAGAAGCGCCAGAAGCCACATTTGCAGAGGTTTTTGCAGATACGGTCGTCGATGCCGCCGCCACGGGCTTTATCTGCGCGCAACTCGCGGCAGCTGGTAAACCTATCCTGTGGATTCAGGATCGCTTGTCCAGACGCGAAGCGGGCAAACCCTACCTCGCAGGGCTATCCGCCCCACTGAAAGTGATTTCTGTCACCGTCTCCAAACCCGCCGATGTGCTCTGGTCAATGGAAGAAGGGTTGCGCTGCACCGGCCTCTCTGCCGTTTTGGGCGAAATCTGGGGCGATCCGCCCTGCCTCGATTTCACCGCTAGCAAACGCCTTGCCTTACGGGCAGAGGCACGCGACCTGCCAGCTTGGTTAATCCGACGTGCGGCGACCCCAAACCTGAGCGCTGCCCGCATGCGCTGGCGCATCAGCTCCCTGCCGTCCGAAACAAACCGCTATGATATGCGCGCACCAGGCCACCCCCTCTGGCGCGCAGAACTCTTTCGCGCCCGTTGGCGACCACCGGGCGAATGGGTCGCCCGCCAGAGCGCTACAGGCTTAACCCTCTCTCATGGCTTAAACGACGCACCTTCACATCAGCACACAGCCTGATCGTCTTTTGAGTATAAATACCCAAACAGGACCTCTGCCCACCGATGACCGCTCAGGACAAGCTGCCCGTCCTTGCGTTTCCACCCCCAAGACCCCGCCCGAAACCCAAGGCTTCCCCCCGTGCCAACCCAGATGATCTGGCCCGCGCCATTGATGCGTTACGCGGCGCACTGGAAGCTGAGCTGAAGAAACCCAAACCCGTTCAGGACCCCCGCCCAGAACCGGAGAGCTTCTCACCCATCGGTACCCCGACATGGCGCGCCAGTGATCAGATGAAATCAGCGTCTGGGTCCGGGCGGGCGGGTGTCGCCGCAGGCGCAGCCGCACCGACCGGACCAGAGCTGGAGCGCGACCTGCTGGCACGGCGGGTTGTCGCGATCCATTTGCCCCGCTTTGCGATGGAGCGCTGGCAACGCTGGGCCACACGGCAAGGCGATGCGTCGCCAGATGACCTGCCGATCGCACTTGCCATTGAAGGCACACATGGCCCCGTGGTCCACGCCACAAACCGAAGCGCGGAATTGCAGGGCGTTCATACGGGCGCACGCGTTGTGGATATGCGCGCGCTTTGCCCCGACCTCAAGGTAGAATTTGCCGATATTGGCGGGGACCAGCGCGCCCTTGAAAAGCTGATGCACTGGTGCCGCCGCTGGTGTCCCTGGACGGCTGTGGATGGAACAGCCGGACTGGTGATGGACACGACCGGATCTGATCACCTCTTTGGGGGTGAGGCGCAGATGATGCGCGACATAGAAGAGAAACTCTCACATCTAGGGCTGTCTGCCAATCTTGCCGCAGCCCCCACCCATGGGGCAGCTTGGGCCTTGTCGCGTTTTGGCGGCGTCCGCGACATCTGCGCGCCAGAAACGCTTCCAGTGCATATGGCCCCTTTGCCCGTACGCGCGTTACGGTTGGAGCCGGATACGATCCTACTTCTCAAACGCCTCGGCCTGAAAACCATTGGCGATCTGGCCGCTGTGCCGCGCGTCTCTCTTGCGCGCCGGTTTAATACCGCTCCACTGCCGCAAAATCCGCTGCTGCGATTGGATCAAATGATGGGGAAACTGGCAGAGCCCGTAAACGCCCCAGACGATCCGCCGCGGTTTGCTGTGCAATCCACACTCGCAGAGCCTGTCCAAGACCCCACCCCACATCTGCCCGACCTCTGTGCAGAACTCTGTAAAGGCCTGCACTCAGAAGGCTTTGGGGCACGGCGCGTCACGCTGACGATCTATCGTACCGACGGCGAGGTCGCCCATGTCACTGTTGCTACAGCCCAAGCCAGCCGCGACGCGGACCATCTGCTTCGGCTCTTTGATGGCAAACTTGATAATATCAACCCCGGCTTTGGGTTTGACCTGATCACTCTAGCCGCCTCAGTTGCGGAAAATCTGCACACCCACCAAACACGGCTGGATGGGGGTGTCGATGACGGAGCAGAGCTTGCGCGTTTGGTGGATCGTTTGTCCGCGCGGCTTGGGAGCCATAACATCCGCTGCGCCCTCCCCCTTGCCAGCCATATGCCAGAACGGACCGAAGAGTGGCGTAGCGCTTTGGAACGCGCACCGCAGGTGGCTCATTTACGCCCCGAGCGCCCGCTACGGCTGTTTGATCCCCCCGAAGAAGTGCGCGTGCTTTATGCGGTTCCAGAAGGACCGCCAGCGCAGTTTGTGTGGCGTCGGATCACCCATCGCGTGACGCGCTTTTCAGGGCCAGAGCGGATCGCGCCAGAATGGTGGCGTGACAGCCCGGGCACGCGGCTGCGGGATTATTACCGCGTTGAAGATCATTTCGGACAGCGGTTTTGGCTCTATCGGGATGGAGTTATGGGCGATGGCCGTGGTGCGACGCCGCGCTGGTTTTTGCACGGAAGTTTCGCATGAGCGCTAATTTTTTAGATAAAAAATTGAACAAAATTTTTGTCAAAAATTTTCTCTCCGGGGGAGGTATTTTTGCTCAAAAGAGAGGGTGCGATGCCGCAGAATGATCACGCGCACCCAAGACGCACCTTGCCTGAAGATGGTGATTTTGAGCCTAATTCAAAGGCTGTGTTTGTCGAACTTGGTCTGACGACCTGTTTTTCCTTTCTGCGGGGAGCATCAGATGCCGTGGACCTCGCAAAAACTGCATGGGCCTTGGGGTATGATACGATTGGATGCGCTGATCTGAATACATTTGCGGGCGTCGTACGCATTCATACTGAAGCCAAGAAGACCAAGATGCGCCCCGTGATTGGATGTCGGATTGCGCTTGTCACTGGAGAAGTATTTCTCGCCTACCCTGAGACCCGCGATGCCTATGGCAGGCTTTCGACATTGCTGTCCAAAGGAAAGACCCGCGATCTTGAAGGGGAATGGCAAGCGAAAGGGGTGTGCGATCTGACGCTTCAAGATTTGGCTGGCGCCTGCAAAAACGTACAGTTGATTGTGATCCCGGATGTAGATGTCGATGCATTTGCCGCCCGATTGCCTCGATTGCTGAAGGCTTTACCCGCCCTGCGCTATATAGCGGCAAGCTATCTGTATCGGGTGAACGATCGTGCACGGATCAATGCGCTGGATGCTTTGGCAGACCGGTATCGTCTCTCGCTTTTGGCCACCAACGACGTGCTGTATCATGCGCCAGATCGGCGCCCTTTGCAGGATGTAATGACCTGCATTCGGGAAAAGACAACCATCCAAAAGGCTGGCTATCTTTTAGAACCCAACGCGGAACGGCACTTGAAGTCTCCCGCGCAAATGATTGAACTTTTTGCAGAATGGCCCCACGCCATTCAAGCCACGCGGCGTGTGGCGGATGCCTGCACCTTTGATCTGGAAGAACTGGCCTATGAATATCCGCGTGAAGTGATCCCGCAGGATATGACGCCCCAAGCCTATCTTGAGCAGCTGACATGGCATCATGCGGAGCAGCGTTATCCCGATGGGGTATCGGAAGAGACGCGAGCCATCCTCAATAAAGAACTGGCGATGATCAAGAAACTCGACATCGCGCAGTATTTTCTGACGATCCATGACATCATCCGTTTTGCACGACAGGGGGCGACCCCAGAAATCCTCTGCCAAGGGCGTGGGTCAGCGGCAAACTCTGCTGTGTGTTATGTGCTTGGGATCACAGCGGTCGATCCGACCCAACACAGCCTGTTGTTTGAGCGTTTTATCAGCGAGGAACGTAAAGAACCCCCTGATATTGACGTCGATTTTGAACATGAGCGGCGTGAGGAGGTCATTCAGCACATCTATCAGAAATATGGACGGGATCGCGCGGGGCTCTGTGCGACAGTGATCCATTACCGCCCCCGCTCTGCCATCCGCGAGGTGGGTAAGGTGATGGGGTTGTCTGAAGACGTCACAGGGGCCCTGGCCAAAACCGTTTGGGGCAGTTGGGGCAAGACCGTTGATGACAGCAACGTCGGCGAGGCCGGATTGGATTTGAGCGATCCAATCTTGCGCAAAACGCTTATCATTGCCCAGCAACTGATTGGAATGCCTCGACATTTGGGGCAGCACGTAGGTGGTTTCATTCTGACCGAGCGGCCCTTGATCGAAACCGTTCCAATCGGCAATGGGGCAATGCCGGATCGGACCTTCATCGAATGGGATAAGGACGACATCGATGCGCTTGGCATTCTGAAGGTTGATATTCTGGCACTCGGGATGCTGACATGCATTCGCAAGTGTTTTGATTTGATCAAGGCGCATTATGGTCAGAGCTGGACTTTGGCGACCGTCCCGCAAGAAGACCCGCGCGTGTATGATATGCTCTGTAAAGGTGATAGCATTGGCGTCTTTCAGGTCGAAAGTCGGGCTCAAATTAACATGTTGCCGCGCCTGCGTCCCCGCACCTTTTATGACCTTGTGATTGAGGTTGCGATCGTCCGGCCCGGTCCCATTCAGGGGGACATGGTGCATCCTTATCTGCGCAGACGCTCTGGCGAGGAAGCAGTGGAATATCCCTCGCCCGGTGCGCCACATGATCCAGCGGAGCTTAAGAAGATTTTGGGCCGCACTTTGGGGGTTCCCATCTTTCAGGAACAAGCGATGAAGATCGCGATTGATGCAGCCAAGTTTTCCTCAAAAGAGGCCAATGATCTGCGCAAGGCGATGGCTACCTTCCGGTCACGAGGCACGATTGAGACCTTGCAAGATAAGATGGTCGGACGGATGACAAAGCGCGGCTATGATCCCGATTTTGCCCAGCGCTGTTTCGATCAGATCAAAGGATTTGGCGATTACGGCTTTCCGGAAAGTCACGCGGCAAGTTTTGCGCAGCTTGTCTATGTCTCAAGCTGGCTGAAATGCCACTTTCCTGCAGTATTCACGACCGCCCTACTCAATTCCCAACCGATGGGCTTTTATGCGCCTGCACAACTGGTTCGGGACGCGCGGGAGCATGGCATCGAGGTGCGTGCGGCGGATGTGAATTATTCCGAGTGGGACAATACTCTGGAGCCGGTCACAGGCGAGGTCGGAACATTCGCGATACGCCTTGGGATGCGCCAGATCAGCGGGTTAAGGGAGGACGCCGCTGCTCGGATCATCGCAGCGCGGGAGGCCCCTTATCACGATTTAGAAGACCTGAAGGTCCGCGCAGGGATCACCGCCCCCATTGTGCGCCGACTGGCCGAAGCAGATGCGATGCGCTCGATGTTTATTGATCGCAGGCAAGCACTTTGGGAAGCAAAGGCGCTGAAAGATGCGCCCGACCTCCCCCTGTTTCAAGACACGCGGGATGAAGGGGCGGAAGTGCCGGTGCCTCTTCCAGCAATGCCGGTGTGTGAACAGGTTGTCGCGGATTATCAGACCATGCGCTTGTCTTTGAAAGCGCATCCGATGTCGTTCTTGCGCAAGAGTATGGATAAGCAGGGTTTCATCAGCACCAAGCAGCTTTTGCCGAGCCGAAACTGGCAAAAGGTGAAGATGGCGGGGCTTGTCTTGATCCGGCAAAGACCGGGCAGTGCTAAGGGGGTGTGCTTTATCACGATTGAAGATGAGCTGGGGGTTGCCAATGTCGTCGTATGGCCAAAGGTGATGGAGCACTACCGCAAGGTTGTGATGCAATCGCGCCTGCTGATGGTGGAGGGGTATGTGCAGCGCGATGTGGAGATCATCCATGTCATCGCCAAGCACCTTGAGGATCGTTCAGATGCGCTTTTGAAGCTTTCGCCTGATGGGTTGCAACCGGCGATGGCACATGCGGATGAGGTCAATCGCCCCCTCCCCGCACCGTCATCGCGGCATCCGCGTAATGTTTCCGTTATCCCAAAAAGCCGGGATTTTCACTGATCTATCAGACACCTAACCCTAAAGGATGTTAAACTTCGCCCGGATTTCCGCCTCTTGCCCAGCCGTCAGATAAGTCGGGTGATGTTCTTCCAATATCTCCCTTGCCCGCGCGTTGGCGCGCGCCCAGGCATCTTTGGCCCCAGCATCTTCCCAGCCCTTTGGCGTATCTCGATCTGACAGGGACGGGTAAACATAATCCCGTTCCATCGCGGCAAGCGTATGTCCACTGCCAAGAAAATGGCCGTCTCCCAGGACAGCTTCGCAAATTGCGTCAAAGCCTAGGTTTTCCTCCGTCACTTCGCAGCCACGCAGAATACGATAGGTATTTGAATGCATTTCATCATCTAGGACAAAAGCCTCAAAGCTCGCCCCCAGAAGCGACGCCGTCATCCCTGAGCTCTCATAGATAAGGTTGCCGCCCGCCAAGGCTGCGGCCAGTGACGTCATCGCCTTTTCTGATCCATATTGCGCGTCAATTGCCTTTGCATCCGACATGGAGGCCGACACACCAGACGGGAGGCCCAACCAGTTCGACAATTGCGCAGAGGCTGCGTTTAATAGTGCGGTTTCACCGCCTCCTCCGGCAAACGCCCCTGTCCGCAAATCAACCACAAAGGGCCAGTTTGAAAAGACCATCGGATGGCCAGGTTTGATGACATGCACCATTACAAGGCTGGCCAACGTTTCGGCTAAAGATTGCGCCAGAAAGCCAGCCAAGGTCGCAGGCGCCGTTGCGCCAGCCTGAGCGGCCGTAATGCAGGAGACAGGTATATTGTGTTCGAGGCATGCAAACGTCACATCAACCGCGTCCTCCCCGTAACGCATTGGGGAGATTACCGGACTTATATGTGCTTTGACAAAGGGGCGTTTGGCAAAAGCGCCCGGGCCTCCGGCGGCAATATCAAACATCTCAACGATTGGTGCCACGTTCTCGGCCACCGTAAAGGCCGTCGCGACGGGTTTGGTCGTGTTCTTGAGCAAAGCGAAGGCCGTGTTCAAATCAAGATCGAATATATCCGGAACATCCGTCGCAATACAACAACGCGTAAACCAGCTGACGTTTTCAAGCGTGTCTTGAAGCCGCGTAAAGTCCTTCAAATCCGCCAATGTCGAGGCACGATAAAGGCCGGTGTCAAGATCGAGGGTTTGGACGGCCGCACCACCGGTGCCAAAATGTACTGACGCTCCACCGATATCAATTGAGCGACTGGGGTCTCGACCGTGCAAAGTGAAGGATTTCGGCGCAGCAGCTATTGCGTCTTCGACCAGGTGCGGTGGGAAGCAGATACGGCTTCCCTGTTTTGAAGCTCCACCTTGTATTAGCAAATCTGCCAACTTATTCGGAACTTCTCCCATTCCCAGTTCAGCAAGTAAGCGAAAGGAAGTAGCTTTAATTTCGAGCAAATCCACTTCGTCCAACGGCCTAAAGCGGCCACCAATTTGCCCGGGAGGCGCAGGGCTTACCTGCGGTTTACTTGCTCTTTGCGCATGACGCGCCTTACGACCGCCACGCTTCATTTGTGTACTCATGAAAGGAGGTGAGCCGAAAAATTGACGCACCGCAAGAGACTCGAGAAGTGGTTTGGAAGAACCGAATTCTTAGTTTCTTAGGAACGAATGACCGATGACTGGCATTTTGCTCGATTGGCGGAATTGAGGCTTGAGCATTACGACACCCCCAGATGGCCGCGATTGACCAAGCAAGTTGTTATTGATTTTCCAAGAAAGCCAACAATGACGGATGGCAATTCCGCGCCATGATTGCCACGCGCCTTTGGTTTGGGTTGCCTGCTTGAACCTTGTGCTTGGCCTTCTGACACCACCCGTTGGCATCGGTCTATATATCGCAGCCTCGATGAGCGACACTAAACCCGGAACGATCCTGAAAACGCTTTGGCCCTTCCTGATCGCGGTGGCTCTCGTTTTGACCTTGTTGAGTTACTTCCCTGCTTTATCGACGTTCTTAATCCAGTAACTTTTCGCTCTGATCAGGTGCATCGGACAAAGAACCCGCACCAGAACGTAGCCAAACGCCAACTGGATCCGGGCGAATGGCAAAAAATATGCAAATTGCGCACGCAATCTAACCGGTTTTGCCCAAATTTTAAGACATTCGCCGACCCAGGTGCATAAATTCCTTCTTACGAATGGTCTGCGCGCTCCAAGTAAGGTTGAGCATTCTTATGACGACCGCCTTGCGAATATTGGTAGTAGAACCGGATGAAAACCGGTTACGCGAAATCGTTGACGCTTTGACCGATGTTGGCTGGACAGACGTCAGAGCGCTGCCTGAAATATCCTCGATCGCTCGCACCGTGCAAGACTATGAGCCCGACATCGTTCTCATCGACCTGGCAAACCCAGACCGCGACACGCTTGAAAACATAACTCACGCAAGCGGCGCTGGAAAACGAGCGGTCGCTTTGTTCGTAGATCAAACAGATGATGCATTGACGAGTGCGGCCTTGAAAGCGGGGGTCAGTGCATATGTCGTCGACGGTCTTGATAGGAACCGGATCAAATCGGTGCTCGAAACGGCAATTGCACGCTTCAAAGTCATTCGACAGATACAATCGGAATTGGACGCGGCGAAACGAGCTCTTGAAGATCGTAAGACAATTGATCGTGCTAAGGGTTTCCTCATGCGGCAACGCAGTCTGAGCGAAGAGGAAGCTTACCGCCTCTTGCGAAAAACTGCGATGGATCAAGGCAGGCGTGTCATTGATGTTGCTCAGGCTCTCGTAACCGCTGCGGATTTGTTGTCATGACGCGGACCATTCTTAATTGCGGGTACGTCGCATTGGTCGACAGCGCGCCTTTGATTATCGCCAAAGAGTTGCAATTTGCCTTGGAAGAAGGCGTTGAATTGAACTTGGTGCGTCAACCTTCATGGTCGGCCCTAAGAGATATGCTGGCCTTAGGTCATTTGGACGCTGCACAAATGTTATCCCCCATGCCGATCGCGATGACTTTGGGAATTGGTAGCCTCTCGGCAGAAATCGACGCACTTATGGTGCTTTCTGCAAACGGAACAGCTTTTGGCGTTTCCAACAAAGTTGCCGCAGAAATCGGCCCAATTCCATTTGGCCATCCTCACACGATCAAAAGAGCAATTGCAGCAAGAGATGCAGACCCACTTCGCATTGGTTTGCCGTTCCACCACTCAATGCATCGGTTGTTATTATCATACTGGATATCAACTGAACCCGCTGTTGAGATTGAAAGGATTATTATTCCGCCACCTCGTATGGCAGATGCCATAGCTGAGGATCGGATCGACGCCTTTTGGGTTGGAGAGCCTTGGGGGACCGTTGCAGTTGAACGAGGCATTGCCCAACTCCTAATGACTGGGCGCGACGTTTGGCAGTTTTCTCCGGAAAAGGTGTTAGCGGCTAGGCGGAACTGGATATTGGAAAATGACGCAGACGCTCGCTCGCTGACACGCGCAGTTTATCGAGCGGCACAGTGGCTGGATGCGCCTGAAAACAAGCCACTCGCAATTGAGATCCTCAGCCGAAGCGATCATTTGGATCTGCCAACCGAGCTCATCGACCCTGGCCTGACTGGTCAGTTGACGGCAGTAAAAGGAGCAGCGCCAATCGAAATCGATCGCTTCTTGCAATTTCATAGGTTCGCCGCGAATTTCCCTTGGCGGAGCCAAGCCGCATGGATTGCAGATCAACTCGGCGGCAGCAAAGAGGATGTGAATAGAGCTAAGTCTAGCTTTCGAAGCGACCTCTATCGAAACAACCTGGAAGGCATTGGCGTGGATTTGCCCACAGCTTCAGAAAAGGTCGAAGGATCGCTCTCGGAAGAGACGGGAGTGGCCTCAACAAAAGGTCGCATGATTCTTGCTCCTGATGCCTTCTTCGATGGCAGGACGTTTGATTTCACCTGACTCTTCGCCCAATTCTTACGCACTTTCTGCATTGGCGAAGAAAAATTGCGGCACCGCAGCATGAATTTTTGCCTCTCGCCGCGGCAAGGCTAATGTAACCGTCAACGGGGCATCGACGTCCCATCGTGAGCGCCTGTCGCTGAAGGCAAGTGCATCAATTCAAGAGCAAAGCCGCTCGTTTAGTACACGGACCTCCTCCCCCGTGATCTAGACGCGCGGCTTTTTTATTTGCGCCCCTCGGGGCCGGAAAAGGAGCGACCAAAATGAAAGCATTGCGTGCAATTGCACTCGCAACAACCAGCGTTCTCGCGACCACAGCGTCAGCGCAATCGTTAGACCTTGAAAAAGAGGATCTGACATTTGGATTTATCAAGCTGACCGATATGGCCCCTTTGGCAATAGCGTATGAATTGGGTTACTTTGAAGATGAAGGTTTGTTTGTGACCCTAGAGGCGCAAGCCAACTGGAAGGTCCTTTTGGACGGTGTGATCAGCGGTCAGCTTGACGGCGCTCATATGCTTGCAGGTCAGCCTCTTGCCGCCACGATTGGATATGGCACCGAAGCCCATATTATTACGCCATTCTCTATGGATCTAAACGGTAACGGTATTACGGTTTCCAATGAAATTTGGGAAGAAATGAAGCCAAATGTGCCACTTATGGACGATGGCCGACCACGGCACCCGATCAGCGCGTCTGCGCTTGCTCCGGTTGTTGAAGATTATAAGGACCAAGGCCTGCCATTTAACATGGGCATGGTGTTCCCCGTCTCCACGCACAATTATGAAATCCGCTATTGGCTTGCCGCTGGCGGCTTAGAACCAGGCTACTACAGCCCGCAAGACATCTCTGGCCAGATTGGCGCAGACGTTTTGCTGTCCGTCACGCCACCACCGCAAATGCCTGCCACGATGGAAGCGGGTACAATCTACGGCTATGCCGTTGGTGAACCATGGAACCAACAAGCTGTGTTCAAGGGCATAGGCGTTCCTGTCATCACTGACTATGACATGTGGAAAAATAATCCTGAGAAAGTCTTCGGGCTGACAAAGGAATTCACCGAAGAGAACCCAAACACCACACTTGCTTTGACCAAGGCATTGATCCGCGCAGCGATGTGGTTGGATGAAAACGACAACGCAAACCGGCCTGAAGCGGTCGAGATTTTGTCTCGTTCCGAATACGTCGGCGCCGACTATGAAGTGATCGCCAACTCAATGACGGGCTTCTTCGAGTTTGAAAAAGGCGACGTGCGCCCCGCCCCAGATTTCAACGTGTTTTTCCGCTACAATGCGACCTATCCATACTATTCAGATGCGATCTGGTACCTGACGCAAATGCGCCGCTGGGGCCAAATCCCAGAAACCATGTCAGATGAGTGGTATTTTGAAACAGCGGCTGAGGTCTACCGCCCTGACATCTATCTCGAAGCGGCACGTTTGCTTGTCGACGAGGGATTGGCGAATGAAGCAGATTTCCCTTGGGATACAGACGGCTTCAAAGCGGCGACACCTGCGACAGATATCATCGATGGCATTCCTTACGACGGACGGACGCCAAACGCTTACATCGATAGCCTTCCGATTGGCCTGAAGTCTGGTCAAACCGTCATCGACAGCGAAATCCAAGGCTAAGCAAAATTGATTGCCCTGCGGACCGCAGGGCAATCGCGACTTCCAACGACAACTTTCCATTGGACATTCGACATGACCGCGATTGACTCCCATTCTCTAGACGTAGAAGCCCGCCGCGCGCGACGATTTGCGCGCATCACAAAGGCCGACTCATGGTTTCGGGTCCTCGGACTTTCGTGGGTCACGCCGATCTTTCGAGCGCTTGCAGGCGACAATCCCAAAGCACAAATGGGTGAGATTTGGCGCCTTCTCGGAATCCCTCTGACATCTATTTGTGTCTTTTTGCTGCTTTGGGCCGCGCTGGCCCCGCAAGTGCAGACCTCTCTCGGCGCCATTCCCGGCCCTGCCGATGTTTGGGAACAGGTCGGTGAATTGCATCAAGATGCGGTTCGGGAAGGCGAAAAGGAAGAAGCGTTTTACGAAAGACAAGATGCACGTAACGCAGAGCACATTGCAAATGGAGAACCCGACAAAGTTCGGGATCGGACATATACCGGCAAACCGACCTACTACGATCAAATTTGGACGTCGATAAAAACCGTTTTCTTTGGTTTCATGATTGCCTCCATCGTGGCCATACCACTGGGCATCACAGCAGGACTTTCGCCAACAGCGAACGCCGCGATGAACCCTCTCATTCAGATTTTCAAACCGGTCTCTCCGCTCGCTTGGTTACCGATCGTGACCATGGTTGTCTCAGCTGTATACACCACCAACGACGGCATGTTTTCCAAGTCGTTCTTGATCTCAGCGATTACGGTTACGCTTTGCTCTCTTTGGCCAACACTGATCAATACAGCCCTCGGCGTCAGCAGTATCGACAAAGATCTCGTCAGCGTCAGCCGCGTACTGAAGATGAATACCGGTAGCAAAATTACAAAACTGGTTCTGCCCTCAGCGCTTCCGTTGATCTTCACTGGTTTGCGACTGTCACTCGGCGTCGGATGGATGGTTTTGATCGCGGCAGAAATGCTCGCCCAAAACCCTGGCCTTGGTAAATTCGTTTGGGATGAATTCCAAAATGGCTCCTCGCAATCCCTCGCCCGCATCATGGTTGCTGTCTTCACCATCGGTATCATCGGCTTCTTGCTCGACCGCGTGATGTACGCCCTGCAATCCATGTTCACCTTCACCAACAACCGGTAATCCAGATGAGCTTTCTATCTTTCAAAGACGTCTCAAAGGGCTATGGCGATATGCCGGTTCTGAAAGACATCAACCTGGATGTTGAGGAAGGCGAGTTCGTCGTCATCCTCGGCTTCTCCGGCACCGGCAAGACCACTTTGGTCAATCTGATGGCCGGTCTTGAGATGCCGACATCCGGCTCTGTCACCTTCAAAGGTGAACCAATTACGGAACCGGGGCGTGAGCGCGGCGTCATCTTTCAAAGCTATTCGCTCATGCCTTGGTTGACGGTGAATGGGAACGTTGCGCTAGCGGTTGACACAATGTTTCCGGAACTTTCGAAGCAAGAGAGAGCCGCGAAAGTTGATCACTATGTCAAAATGGTTGGTCTCAGCCACGCCACAACGCGGCGTCCAGCTGAACTATCGGGGGGTATGCGGCAACGCGTGAACGTAGCTCGCGCTTTGGCGATGGACCCAGAGATGTTGCTGTTGGACGAGCCACTTTCTGCGCTCGACGCCCTCACCCGCGCCAACCTCGCAGATGAGATCGAAGCTATTTGGCACAAGGATAAGAAAACCTGCGTACTGATCACAAATGACGTGGATGAGGCCATCATCCTCGCGGACCGCATAATTGCGTTGAACCCCGACGGAACACTTGGTGACGAATTCAAAGTCAGCATTCCAAGACCTCGCGATCGGATGGAAATGAACAACAACGAGACGTTCAAGACTTTGCGCCGCGATGTCACCAAGTACCTGATGGATGTGGGTATTGAAGCCAAGGTTGAAGGATCGCGTATTCTGCCTGACGTAACTCCGATCCACGGAGTACCAGCGGCGGTCGCCAAGGCTCAGGAAGGGTTGATCGAAAATCGCTTCTTGGACTTCTCTCAGCTGGATAAAGTTTATCCAACACCCAACGGACCGTTGACGGTCGTTGAGGATTTCGACCTGAAGATCGACAAGGGGGAATTCATATCCCTCATTGGTCACTCCGGCTGTGGCAAGTCTACAGTTTTGACGATGGCCGCAGGTCTCAATGAAATCTCCAAAGGCGCCATCCGATTGGACGGGCGCCACGTGGAAGGCGCGGATCCCGAACGCGCCGTGGTGTTCCAATCTCCTAACCTCTTCCCATGGCTTACTGCCAAAGAGAACGTCGCAATTGGCGTCGACAAGGTTTACCCAAAGGCCTCTCAGACTGAGCGTCAGGATGTGGTTGAATACTACCTTGAACGCGTGGGGCTGGCAGACAGCATGGACAAAGGTGCAGCTGACTTGTCGAACGGCATGAAACAGCGTGTGGGTATCGCTCGTGCCTTTGCCCTTTCTCCAAAACTCCTCCTCCTCGATGAACCCTTCGGCATGCTCGATAGCCTAACCCGTTGGGAACTTCAGGAAGTGCTCATGGAAGTCTGGTCCCGCACCAAAGTCACCGCAATCTGCGTGACCCACGATGTAGATGAGGCGATCCTTCTGGCAGACCGCGTGGTCATGATGACCAATGGCCCTCAGGCAACTATCGGCAAGATCGTTGATGTCGACCTGCCGCGTCCAAGGACTCGCAAGGCGTTGTTGGAACACCCCGACTATTACGCTTATCGCCAAGATGTTCTGGATTTCCTCGAAGAATACGAACACGGCGCAAAGCCCAAACCCAAGAAACTTGCAGCGATTGCGGCGGAGTAACCAATGACCAAGAAGCTTATCGTTATCGGTGCGGGCATGGCCTCCGGTCGGGCGCTTGAGCACCTTTTCGATACGGGCGGCGATTACGACGTCACCCTTTTTAATGCGGAACCGCGCGGGAACTACAATCGCATCATGTTGTCGCCTGTATTGGCAGGTGAACAGACATATGAAGAAATCGTAACCCATGACGACGCTTGGTACGCCGAGCATAATGTCACCTGCCGGTTTGGCGAAAAGATCGCCAACATCGACCGCAACGCAAAGACCGTAACAGCCGACAACGGCGATGTCCTCTCCTACGACAAGTTGCTCTTCGGGACAGGTTCCAACCCTTTCATGATCCCGCTGCCCGGGCACGATTTAAAAGGTGTCATCGCCTATCGTGATCTGGAAGACACCGAACGTATGATGGCGATGGGTCCGGACAACAAAGTCGTTGTCATCGGTGGCGGCCTCTTGGGCCTCGAAGCTGCCGCAGGCATGGCCGCGCGCGGCGTTGACGTCACGGTCGTGCACATCATGGGTCATTTGATGGAGCGACAGCTAGACGAAGCCGCCGGCTACCTATTGCGCAAAGCACTGGTCGACAAAGGCATCACCGTCAAATGCTCCGCCAACTCCAAGGAAATCCTCGGCGAGAACGGCCATGTCAAAGCGCTGATGCTCGACGATGGGACAGAGCTACCTTGTGACCTCCTCGTCATGGCCGTTGGCATTCGCCCGAACGTGGCGCTCGCGCAAGAGGCTGGTTTGGCCGTCGGAAAAGGCATTCATGTTGACGATCAGATGGTGACATCGGACGAAAACATCCTTGCGGTGGGCGAATGCGTCGAACACAACGGCGCGATCTTCGGCCTTGTCGCCCCGCTTTATGACCAAGCAAAGGTCGTCGCGAAAACACTAACGGGTGAAGAAGACACCTTCGTTCAAAAAGAACTCTCTACCAAACTCAAAGTCACAGGATGCGACCTCTTCTCAGCCGGTGATTTCGCAGACGGCGAAGGCCGCGAGGACATCGTATTCCGCGATCCCGCCCGCGGTGTGTATCGCCGACTTGTGATTGAGAACGACGTGGTCATCGGTGCCGTGATGTACGGCGATACCGCTGACAGCAACTGGTTCTTTGGCCTGATCAAAGACAAGACCGACATATCGGAAATGCGCGACACGCTCATTTTCGGTCCGGCCTACCAAGGGGGAGAACCCCCGGACCCTTTAGCGGCTGTTGCAGCCTTACCGCTTGATGCTGAGATCTGCGGCTGCAACGGAATCTGCAAAGGAACGATCGTCGAGGCGATCAATGCAGGCGCCACAGATCTCGGCGCGATCAAAGCAACAACAAAGGCCTCGGCCTCCTGTGGTACATGCACGGGGCTGGTGGAGCAGGTTCTGGCCAGCACCCTCGGCGACGCATTCGTCATGCCAACGGCGCAACCGATGTGTGGCTGCACCGATATGACGCATGAAGACGTGCGCCGCATGATCAAAAGTCAAAAGCTGACATCGATGCAGGCCGTGATGCAGGAATGCGGTTGGAAAACCTCTTGTGGATGCCATGTCTGCCGCCCTGCCCTGAACTTTTATCTGTTGGCCGATTGGCCGCTTGAGTATCAAGACGATCCGCAGAGCCGGTTCATTAACGAACGCAAACACGCCAACATCCAGAAAGACGGTACCTTTAGCGTCGTCCCTCGGATGTGGGGTGGTATCACCACACCGAATGAGTTGCGTGCGATTGCAGATGCAGCCGACAAATACATGGTTCCAACCGTGAAAGTCACCGGCGGCCAGCGCATCGACCTGCTTGGTGTGAAAAGTGAAGATTTGCCCAACATCTGGGCGGATTTGAACGCCGCCGGAATGGTGTCGGGTCACGCCTATTCCAAGGGTCTGCGCACCGTCAAAACCTGTGTTGGAACCGATCATTGCCGCTTTGGTACGCAAGACAGCACCGGCCTCGGCATCAAGCTGGAAAGAGAGCTTTGGGGGTCTTGGACGCCGCACAAACTGAAGCTCGCCGTCTCCGGTTGCCCCCGAAACTGTGCAGAGGCGACTTGCAAGGATATCGGCGTCATTTGTGTCGACAGCGGTTATCAAGTCAGCATCGGCGGCGCGGCTGGTATGGACGTGAAAGAGACTGAGCTTCTCGTTCAGGTTCCAACTGAAGACGAGGCTGTCTTGGTCATCAAAGCGGTTACACAGCTGTATCGCGAGAACGCCAAGTACCTCGACCGGATCTACAAATGGATGGGCAAGGTTGGGCTTGATTGGATCAAAGAGCGGATCGTGGATGACATCGACGAGCGCGCCGCTCTAGTCGACCGTTTTGAGCTGAGCCAAGCGATCTATCGCAAAGACCCATGGGCCGAACACGCCAGCACCAAAGCGGACAGCTATCGCCCGCTCGCAAATCTATCTCTGGAGGCCGCGGAATGACCAATTGGGTAGATATTGCCGCTTTGGAAGATGTGCCTCAACGCGGTGCACGCATGGTCAAAACCGCGATGGGCTGCGTTGCTGTGTTCCGCACTGGTGAAGATGAAGTCTATGCCCTCGACAATGCCTGCCCGCATAAAGCAGGCCCCTTGGCTGAAGGCATCGTACATGGAAAATCCGTCACTTGCCCTCTTCATAACTGGGTGATTTCGCTGGAAACAGGTGAAGCCCAGGGCGAGGATGAGGGGCGCGTTGCGACCTACCCTGCCAAAGTAGAAGCTGGCCGTATTTTGCTTGACCGCGCCTTCTTGCTAGCGCGTGTTGCTGCATGACGTTGACAAAAACCACTTGCCCCTATTGCGGCGTAGGATGCGGGGTCCTCGCCGGAGCAGACGGCACGATCAAAGGCGACCCTGATCACCCAGCGAACTTTGGGCGTTTGTGCTCAAAGGGTTCCGCACTTGGCGAGACAATCGATCTCGACGGGCGCCTTTTGCACCCAATCGTCCACGGCCAAAAAGCAAATTGGGACACGGCGCTCGATCTCGTCGCGCAGAAATTCTCCGACGCGATTGCGGAACATGGACCTGACAGTGTTGCCTTCTATGCCTCCGGTCAGCTTTTGACCGAAGATTATTACGTCGCCAACAAGCTGATGAAAGGCTTCATCGGTTCTGCCAACATCGACACGAATTCGCGGCTTTGCATGGCCTCTTCTGTTGCAGGTCACAAACGCGCGTTTGGGACTGATACCGTGCCTGGATGCTATGAAGATCTGGAAGAGGCCGACCTGATCGTTTTGGTTGGTTCGAACCTCGCGTGGTGCCATCCTGTGCTTTACCAGAGGATCGCCGCGGCAAAAGCCGACCGACCACAGATGAAGATCGTCAACATCGATCCGCGCCGAACGGCCACCAGTGAGTTGTGCGACCTACATTTGCAGATCTCACCCGACAGCGACATTGCGTTGTTCAACGGTCTTTTGGCCCATCTGTCTGACCATCGAAAGATCGACGTCAACTATACCGAAGCGCACGTTAACGAATTACCTGAGGCAATCGTCGCAAGCCGTTTGACAAGTCTATCGGCGACAGGATTAACCGACAGTGAACTACGAAACTTCTTCGAATTATGGGCGGATACTGAGAAAGTCGTCACTGTTTACTCGCAAGGAGTAAACCAATCAGACTGCGGCACCGATAAGGTTAACTCTATCTTGAATTGTCACCTCGCCACCGGGCGGATTGGCAAGCCCGGCATGGGGCCGTTTTCTGTCACGGGGCAGCCGAATGCGATGGGCGGTCGAGAGGTTGGCGGTCTTTCAAACATGCTCGTCAATCATTTGGAACTAGGGAACCCCGATCACCGCGCTGCAGTACAAGAATTCTGGCAGAGTCCGACGATTTGCACTGCACAGGGCCTTAAGGCTGTCGAACTGTTTGAAGCCTGCGCGAGCGGACAGATCAAAGCGCTCTGGGTGATGTCGACCAATCCTGCTGTATCTCTACCGAATGCGGATGGTGTCGCTGCTGCGATCCGAAATGTACCCTTTGTGGTGACGTCGGATATCATGGGAAAGACCGACACCAACGATCTTGCTCATGTCTGCCTTCCGGCAACTGGGTGGGGCGAAAAGAATGGCACCGTCACCAATTCAGAACGCAGGGTCTCCCGCCAACGGGCTTTCTTACCCACAGCCGGCGAAGCGAAACCAGATTGGGAAATCATCTGCAATGTCGCAAGACGAATGGGCTATGGTTCTGCCTTTGCCTTCAAGTCTCCTGCAGACGTATTTGCCGAATACCTAGCTTTAGACGCAGCTACAACTCATTTCTCGCGCGACTTGGACCTAAGCCAATTTGCTGGTCTCGACTATGAAACGCTCGACCCTGCCCAATGGCCGCGAAATGGTAAACGCTTCTTTGCAGATGGTCAGTTCTATCATCCTGATGGCAAAGCAAAGATGATCCCAGTGGTTCAACCGAAGCTCACCAAACCTAGGTTCGAGCTTAACACCGGCCGGAATCGAGATCAGTGGCACACTATGACGCGAACGGGAAAATCACCGCGTCTTGGGTCACATCTTGCCGAACCTTATCTCGAAATTCATCCGCAAGATGCTATGGCCATCAACGCTAGGATCGGTGATTTGATCCGGGTGAAAGGCGAGTACGGCCAATCAATCCTGCGCGCTCTTATCACACCCCGCATCGCGCCCGGTCAGCTTTTTGCACCCATGCATTGGACCCGGCAACAGGTTGGCGCAGGCACCGTTAACAGCCTCACTGAACCAACGACCGATCCAATTTCTGGTCAACCCGCGCTCAAATCAGTCAGTGTTGCTGCCGAAGTGTTTAGAGCGAAATGGTACGGCTTCTTGGTGAGTTCTCAAAAGCTAAGCCCATCAACACCATATGCAGCAATCGCTCGAACCAAAACAGGATGGCAAGCCGAAGTTGCAGGACGTCATCGCCCCGAGGATTGGGAAACCGAGGCACGATCCCTGATTGAGAAAACCGACGGTGAAGCTGCTGTTTTTGAAGACAAACAACGGAACCTTGTCCGCATCGCCTTCTCTAATCATGGTAAAATTCAAGCGCTCTTCTTCGCATCTACGAAGCCGGTTCTCTTGTCGCGTACAGAATCTATTTCGGTGATTGGTCGCGAACAGTCGGCGCTTCCCGCATTGGCAGGCCGACCCCCATCGGATCAACCAGATTCCGGCGCAATCGTTTGTAGCTGTTTTAGCGTCGGGCGAAATACGTTGCTGAACGCCTTGGACGCTGGCGCAAGTACGGTCTCTGACCTGGGACACGCCACCAACGCCGGAACCAATTGCGGGTCTTGCAAGCCAGAGCTGGCCGCCCTGATCGCAAAGGCAAAAACGCCTATGGCCGCCGAATGAGCCTCGCACCCTACGTCCAAATCGTCGCGCGCGGAAAAGGGCGCGGTCGATCGATGAGCTTTGCAGAAGCGGTGGACGCAATGGCCATCATTCTAAATGGCGAAGCTGAACCGGAAGCTTTGGGCGCAGTGTTAATGGTCATGCGCCTGCGCGAGGAAACCGCCGAAGAAATTTCTGGCTTTACCGTCGGGCTACGAAACCATGTTAAGAACATCTTACCAAAGGCAGATCTGGATTGGCCCTCCTACGCCGCAGGCCGCACGCGTGGATCACCTCTGTTTATTCTCGCGGCTCGCCTGGTTTCTCAAGCTGGGTATTCAGTTTCAATGCATGGTTGGAACTCGCATCAACAAGCCTCGGCCTCTGTGCGAGGTGCTTTGAAATGGGCAGCGCCAACAGTTCGTTACTCTGCAATCGAAGACCTCTGCCCCGAAGCATTCGCCTTGCTAAAGCTTAGGGATACTTTCGGTCTGAGATCGTGCATCAACACAGTCTTACGCATGTGGAACCCGTCGCGAGCACCGGCTTCGGTACAAGGCGTATTTCATCCGTCCTATCGAGGCCTGCAAGCCGAAGCAGCTCAGATCATCGACGAAAATGATCTGGTTGTGATCAAAGGGGGCGGTGGCGAATTTGAAAGAAACCCCGCCAAGAGGGTCGCGATATACGGCTGGATGGCTGGGCAATTCCTCGATCAATCAGCGCCTGCTTTAACACCCGAAAAGCGAATGTTGCACGACGTAAACCAACCCATTGATCTAGGTGCCGTTTGGCACGGGAAGAACCAAGACCCTCTCGCCGAAGCATCCGTAACAGGCACTGCTGCAATAGCCCTATGGTCGCTTAATGCAGCGAGTACTTTGAGCGACGCACAATCGATGGCAGAGGCCCTCTGGCACCGTCGCCACAACCCCGAAAGTCTGAGCGTATGAAAACTTTCCCCATGTTTCTACAAATGGCTGGCCGCCAAGTTGTCATCGCTGGAGGTGGGGAACAAGCGGCTCAAAAGACCCGTTTGATCCTTAAAACTGAGGCTAAGATTACTCTTCTCGCTCCAGAGCTTGACGCCGAACTGTCTGACTTAGTGCAAAGCGGACGAGTTCAGCATGACGCGGGGCCAATCGCCCCATCGAGCTTTGAAAATACAGCGCTCACTTTCATCGCCACGGGATGCCCTGGCGCAGACATGGCGTTGCACGCGCTGGCCAAAGAAGGCGGAGCAACGGTGAATGTCGTCGATCAGCCAACTCTATGCGACGCCATCACCCCCTCAATTGTCGACCGCGACCCAGTCGTGGTGGCCATTGGAACAGAAGGCACTTCACCGGTTCTTGCGAGGCAGATAAAGACCAGGATTGAGGAGACGCTGGAACCCCGCCTAGGTGAACTTGCGGCTTTGGCAGGACGACTAAGAGCGTCAGCGGCGATGAGGTTATCACCACGGAAGCGACGCGATCTTTGGCGCTGGGTTTTCAATGAAACGCCGCGGCGCCTTTTTGCGTCTGGGGCCGAACGACAAGCCACGAGAATGATCAAGGATGCGATCCAAACGGGCACCTTCGACGCGGGCAATGGTGGTGCCTTGTGCTTTGTTCATTCTGGCCCCGGAGCGAAAGACTTAATGACGCTCAGAGGCGTGCAACGCCTTCAAGAAGCGGACGTCATTTATTACGATCATTCCGTGGACCCGGACATCCTGGAACTAGCAAGACGCGACGCTGAACGTGTCTTTTTTGGGAATCGTTCCGGATGCCAGATTTGGCCACGTGATAAAACGACACAGATACTTGTGTCAGCGGTTCGTCGGGGCGACAAAGTCGTCAGGTTAGTCGGTCAAGCTGCCAACGGTGAAAACGAAACAACTGAAGAGCTGGAATTGCTTAGAACAATGGGCATAGCGACCGACGTTGTTCCCGGTGTCATGCAATCAGTTGACAGACAAAAAATCTCGTCGGAACACGAAAACAACGTGAACGTCGCCTAAAGTGCCATTTTTACTGAAAATGGTGCCCCCACACGGACTCGAACCGCGGACCTACTGATTACAAATCAGTTGCTCTACCAGCTGAGCTATAGGGGCACTAGGGGGGCGTTTAGCCTAGGGATTTCGACCTTGCAACCCCTATCGGTTCGATCTTGCTAAAAGAGTTACGGCAACCAACCCAACACCGACAATGATCAAAGCCGCAGGGGCCGCTTCGGACAAAAGCTCCAGGGAGGCTTTGGCATGAACACGTGTAGCAAGCGTCGGTTCAAAAGAGAGCATGATCGTTGCTGGGAGCTCTTTGACGCAGTCCACAAACACCAGCAAAAACGCAGACCCTATGGTCGCGCGCATCAATGGGGCATGGACAGCTCGGAGGGTGCCGCCAGCAGTTTTTCCAAGCGATCTTGATGCCATTCCAAGGCTCGGAGAAACCCGCCCCAGCGCGGCGTCTGCTGATCCCATCGCGATGGCGAAGAAGCGGACGAAATAGGCAAAGATCAGAACGCCCGCGCTCCCAAGCAAGAGTAAGCCTGGGTCGGTCCCAGTTACTGCGAGGATCGTATCCGCAAGTGCGTTATCAATCGTGGCCAATGGGACCAAAATGCCCAATGCCAACACTGCTCCCGGTGCGGCATAGCCGAGCGCTGTGAAGGGTATCAGTAGTTTGGGCAAGCTGTGGCGAGAGATCCGCGCCCCATAGACCATGAATAGCCCACCCAGAACCGTCAGCGCTGCTGCGGACAGCCCCACGAACAAGGTGCGCTGCAGGGCGTCAAGGAGACCCGGTGCCACCCATTCAGACGCATTTGTCGCATTCGCCAAGAGTACAGCTACCGGAAAGATGAACCCAATCAAGATCGGTACGAAACACAGAACTGTTGCGGTCCAAGCCCGCCCGCCACTCAGTGCTCTAGGCTGAACAGGTCGATGGTGACGCGAGGAAGCTGCGAATTTCAACCGACGGCGGCTTAGCCGCTCCATGGTGACGAGCACGGCGATCAAAACAAGGATGCAGGATGCAATTTGCGCCGCACCGCCCAGATTGCCCCCCTGCTGCCAAGCCGAGAAAATACCTGTGGTGAGCGTTTGGACAGCAAAATAATCAACCGTGCCGAAGTCATTCACCGTTTCCATCATGACAACGGCAGCACCAGCCGCCACCGCCGGTCGTGCCATCGGCAAGCCAACGCGCCAGAACCGCCCAAAGCTCCCAACGCCCAGCGCCTGAGCCACTTCGTAGCTGGCTGCGGATTGTTCCTTTAACGCAGCGCGGGCCAAAATATAGACGTAAGGGTAAAGGGCGGCGCTTAGGACAACGATCGCGCCTCCCATGCTGCGGATATCAGGGAACCAATAGTCTCGAGATGTTTGGAACCCGAAGGTGGACCGTATCCACGTCTGAACGGGCCCCGCGTATTCGAGGAAATCGACCAACGCATAAGCGCCCACGTAAGCCGGCACTGCCAAAGGCATGAGCAAGGCCCACTGAATCCACCTCCGCCCCGGGAACCGATACATTGTGACAAGCCATGCGGCCCCAATCCCGATTGCAGCCGTTAGCAGCGCGACGGAAAACATAAGAACCAGTGTATTGCGCACGTAACGTGGCAAAACTGTATTCAGCAGATGGGGCCAAATGTTTTCGGTTGGCGTCAGAGCAAACCACACAACAGCCGCCACTGGCGCAATTACAAGCAGAGCAATGACCACAGCGCCAACCGACCAGATGTCGATTCCACGTTTTGGCACTTGGGTGAATAGTTGAGTCGTTTGCTCGGGCATAAAAATGCGCATAATCGATGCGTCTTCAACTGTCCATAAAACTCCTTATGCTAAGCTCAAAAGAAACAGGCAGAAGATCGGCATGAAAATCGCACTCCATATCGGCGCAAATTGCACAGACGACGACAAACTTTTAAAGTCGCTGCTGAAGAACGCGGATACTTTCGTGAAGGAAAGGATCAAGGTCCCTGGTCCTAGCAAATACCGCCGAATTCTCCGTGAAACGATCCAAAACCTTGATGGTGCTAAGCCGGAAGAAGCCACACGACTCTACATTCAAGACGTGATCGTTGATGGCGAAGAGCCCCAGCGCCTCATTATGAGCAATTCAAACTTCATCTGCATTCCAAACCGTATGTTTGATGGCGGGACGTTTTACCCACAGACCGAGGACAAATTGCGCGGGGTGGCAGCGCTTTTCCCAGATGCTGACTTTGAGATTTTTATTGGGCTGAGAAACCCTGCTACTTTTCTTCCAGCAGCCTTCAGCAAAAGCAAAGCGGCAACACTAGACGCGTTTCTTAAGGGGTTTCATCCAACACACATTCGGTGGTCGGATATCATTCGGCGGATCAATCATGTGATGCCAAACGCCCGCGTAACAGTCTGGTGCAATGAAGATACGCCGCTCATCTGGGCCGAACTTATTCGTGCTTTTGCTGACCTGCCGGAAACGCATCAAATCACCGGCGGATTTGACCTATTGGCAAAAATCATGGCCCCAGACGGGATGAAGCGGATGTTGGACTACATGCGCAGCCACCCTCCGAAATCGGAGGCGCATAAGCGCAAGATCATTGCCGCATTCCTAGACAAATACGCCCTCGATGAAGAAATCGAAGAGACTGTAGATTTACAGGGTCTCGACGAACAAATGGTCGAGGATTTGACCGAGATTTATGATCAAGACGTCGAGGTTATCAGCCAGATGTCAGGGGTTCGATTTATCGAACCCTGAACGCGCTACATACCAAGCGCAGCTTTATACATATCCAGCACAGCCTCTTCTTCTGCGAGGTCGTTTAGATCGCGTTTCCGAATGGCGATCAGCTTGCGCAGAACTTTGGTGTCGTAGCCACGCCCCTTCGCCTCTGCCATGACCTCCTTTTGGGCGTCCATGATGTCTTTCTTTTCAGCATCAAGCCGTTCGATCCGCTCCACAAATTGACGCAGTTCTTGCGCTGCAACGCTTGTTGTCGCGGAAGGTTCTGAGTTTGTGGATTCGTCTGACATCATGCGCTCCTTATTTGGTCCGCCCTTCCCTATCGATCCGCTCTAAGCCTTGCAAGCGGTGGTTTGACGCGCTAGGCGAAGCGCCGAACAAAGGAGAACGCAATGCAGTACCTGATTTGGATCGGAACGGTCATTTCCGTCATAGGTTTGGCAGGTATCATCATGAGCATTGTCCGTGTCTCCAAAGCTAAGAAAGCGAATCTGTCAGACGAAGACATGCGCGAACGGATCTCAAAAATCCTGCCGCTTAACCTCGGCTCATTGTTCTTGTCCGTTATCGGGTTGATGATGGTGATCTTGGGAATTTCGTTCAGCTAACGTCTGAACAGAAAACCTCATACAGGCGTTCCAGAACTCGCTGTACACGGTTGTCAGCGATCTTGTAGGTCACCACCCGACCACTTTTGCTACAACTGACAAAGCCTTGCTCGCGCAACTTCATCAGTTGCCCAGAAACGTAAGACTGACTGGCGCCAAGCGTCTGTTCCAGTTCGCCGACTGTCATCTCTCCGGGAACAAGCGCGCAGAGAAGGCGGAGCCTTCCGGGATTGGACAAGGCTTTCAGGAATTGCGCCGCCTCTTCCGCAGCCGCATCCATTTGATCAAGGTGCATATCTTTCATGGGGCCAAGCTAGTTCTTTAGCTAATACATTTCAATATTGAAATGTTTTTCTTTCGATACTATCCTTTATGCAAAGGAGAATGCCATGAGCCCTGAGATCAAAGCCTTTTTCGACGAAGCCACCAATACTGTCTCCTACGTGGCTAAGGACCCCGAAGGCGCGTCATGTGCCGTTATTGATTCCGTTTTGGACTATGACCAAGCGGCAGGCCGCACCTCTACAGAGTCTGCAGACCAAATTATTCACTACATCCAAGAGTACGAATTGTCACTGGCTTGGATCCTTGAAAGCCATGTGCACGCAGATCACCTTTCAGCGGCCCCCTACCTGCAAGAAAAACTCGGCGGCAAAATAGGCATTGGGGATCAAATCACGGTCATCCAAGACACCTTCGGAAAAATCTTTAACGAAGGAACCCAATTCCAACGCGACGGCTCCCAGTTTGACGCGCTCTTCTCCGAAGGCGATAGCGTACACGTCGGTCAACTGCGCGTCGACGTGCTGCACACCCCGGGCCATACACCCGCTTGCCTCACCTATGTGATCGGAGACGCCGCTTTCGTTGGTGACACGCTCTTTATGCCTGACTTTGGGACCGCTCGGTGCGACTTCCCAGGAGGGTCCGCAGAAGACCTCTATCAATCGATCCAGAAAATCTTGTCCCTACCCGACGAAACCCGAATTTTTGTCGGCCACGATTACAAAGCCCCGGGACGCGATGAGTTTGCGTGGGAAACTACTGTAGGAGAGCAAAAGGCGCTCAACGTCCACATCGGTGAAGGCCGCCCGATGGAAGATTTTGTGTCCATGCGAACAGAGCGCGACGCGAAGCTCGGAATGCCACGCCTAATTTTACCGTCTTTGCAAACGAACATGCGAGCGGGTCACATGCCGGAACCGGATGAAAGCGGCAAACGCTACTTCAAGGTCCCGATCAACGAACTATAGGATTTCTCATGCCAATTGATTGGATCAACGGGCTCATCGGTGGGGGCCTTATCGGCCTTGCCGCAGCCATCTATCTTCTTGTGAATGGTCGCATCATGGGCGCATCCGGCATCGTCGGCGGTCTTGTCGATGGTTCGGGTCATCATGCTTGGAAAGAGCGCGGGGCCCTGTTGCTCGGCCTATTCTTTGTTCCCGCCATCATCGCCTTGGCGCAAGGCGGGGCGAGCACATTTGCGACGTCGAACCTCGCCATCCTTATCATCGCCGGCCTGCTCGTTGGCCTTGGAACTCGGATCGCCAACGGCTGCACCTCCGGCCACGGTGTTTGCGGGATAAGTCGACTTTCATTGCGCGGCATCGTGGCGACGGTTTTCTAGATCGGCGCAGGTGGCTTAACTGTCGTCCTCTTCAAGCATATCTGGGGGATCATCTGATGCGATCACTTGTTGCATTCCTTGTCGGCGGCTTGTTTGGCGCAGGCCTTTTGATCTCTGGCATGACCGACACGCGCAAGGTTCAGGGCTGGCTCGACATCTTTGGCGATTGGGACCCAACGCTTGCTTTTGTGATGGGTGGCGCGATCATTCCAATGGCCATCGCTTGGCAATTGACCAAGGGCAGAACTGCCCTGATCGGTGGTGCCTTTACAGCGCTGTCTGATCCCCAAGTGGACCGTCGCATCGTGATTGGGTCAGTCCTGTTTGGCGCCGGTTGGGGCCTATCTGGCCCATGCCCAGGCCCTGCCATCGCCTCCCTCAGTTTCGGTGGGCTCTCCGGTTTAGTATTCGCAACGGCGATGATCGGTGGCATGGCGATGGCTCCCACCGCCAATCGCTATCTGGACGGTTCACCGCAGACCGCGTAAGGAGACGACATGGATATTCGAAGACTTTGCGACAGCTACGCCGTATCGCCTCAGATCAATCCTGAGGATGTGACCGCCATCAAAGAAGCAGGATTTGGGACGATCATTTGCAATCGTCCTGACATGGAAATTCCGCCATCTCATCACGCCGAAGTGGTAAAAGCTGCGGCTGAGAATGTCGGTTTGAATTTTGTTAAGATTCCGCTGACTCATCAGACGATGAGTGTGGAACTTGCAAAAGAGCAGCGCGCAATCATCGATGCGAGCGACGAACCTGTCTTCGCCTATTGCGCCTCTGGCACGCGGTGTTCGATTGTCTGGGCGCTTGGTCAGGCCGAGGATACGTCAGCTGATGACATTCTCAATGCGACATCAGCGGCAGGTTATGACCTCGGCGGCATGCGTCCAACTTTGGACTCGCTCAAGAAAAGCTAACTACTGGGCCGCAAGGGCCTGAGGCGCCGGAAGGGTCACGCGGAACGCTGCACCGCCCTGCCCCGGTAGATAGGTGATCCCGCCACCGAGACGGCTCATCACCTCCCGACAAATGGCTAATCCCAAGCCCGCACCGCCGGCGGTGGATTGATCCGAAACGCGTGTAAATTTTTCGAAGATCATGGCCTGCTTTGAGCGGGGGATGCCAGCACCGTTGTCGACGAAATCTACTACATGCCCTCCGCCAATTGCTTGGACCGAAATCCGTAGTTCCGGCTCTTCTACATCACAGTATTTGGCAGCATTTGTGATGAGGTTGATAAATACCTGAGCAAGTCGATCCAAATCTGTGTGCAAGGGAACATCTTCCTCTGCGTTCACCCGAATGATCCTAAGCTCTTTTTTCGAAACACCTGACGCGTCGATGGCGCGTTCAATCAACTCGGACAAACTGCCGCTTTGTTGATGCAATTCGACCTGTCCGTTTTCCAACACTGACAAGTCCAGAAGGTCATCCAAAAGTCGCGTCAATCTGATCGCTTCATTATGAATGATCCCCGCATACTTCGACCGATCTTTCGGGCCGATCTCCGTTTCGCGCAGGATTTCTGAGAAAGATCGGATAGACGTCATCGGGGTTCGCAATTCATGCGAAATCTGGCTCAAAAACGCGTCCTTTTGCTCTGATACTTCCGTCAGTTTCGCATTGGCCTCTCTCAACGCCCGCGCTGTTCTTTCTTGCTCTGCCGACTTGGCTTCCAACTGGTTTGAATATTCCAAAATTTGAGCAGCTTCGTCAGCAACCGCAATCAAATCCTCAACCGAAACGTTAGAGCCTTGCGTCAATTGACCAATCATCGCGTGCGCTGTTGCCGCCCCAACTGAGCCCGACAACTCTCTCTCAAGTCGCTCCACAAAATCAGGCGTGACGTCGGGCAGATACCCTTCTTTGCCTTGATCCATCGCAGCGGCTTGGAAAACGCTTTGCGCTTGAGTGCTCCCAAGAATCCTTTGAGACATGATCAACAGATCTTCGGCGTCGGCCGTTCCTCTGGTCCAAGTCCGTGATTGTGCTGAGTGGGCAAAAACGTCCACGAACTGCGCGCCTTGCAGCCGTTCAAGCGGTAAGGGAAAACTCATGACCGAGCAGAGGAAGAACATCGCTGAATTGAACAGCATCGACCAAAAGATACCGTGAATGAGCGGATCCAAACCTTCGATCCCGAACAAAGCCTGTGGGCGGAGCCATGCTATGCCACACGGACCTTCTAAAAGAACCGCTGCAGACAGCACTGCGTTTTCACCGATGCTCGGCAAGAACAGCGTCCATCCCCAAACGATTAAGCCAGTGACAAGGCCCAATGCGGCTCCGACACGTGTAGCGCCTCTCCAAAAGATACCGCCAAGCATGACAGGCAGAACCTGAACAGCGCCAGAGAAGGACACCAATCCAATGGCCGCGAGCGCAGTACCGCCGCCAGACAGACGGTAATAAAGGTAGCCCAGCGCCAAAATGCCCGCGATAGACAGCCGCCTTGAAATCACTATCACACGGCGAACGTCGCCTGACTGCATGGCGCCTTCGTTGCCGCCAGACGACAGCCAAATCGGGACGACGATGTGGTTCGACACCATCGTCGCAAGGGCAATCGTCGACACAATCACCATCGATGTGGCCGAGGAGAAGCCACCTAAGAAGGAGAAAATCGCCAATCCGTTCTGCCCTTGGCTGAGCGGTAGGGTCAAAACGAACAGGTCAGGGTTTGCGCTTTCTGGCAAAAGGTCCAATCCCACGACGGCAATTGGCAGCACGAACAGACTCATCGCCATCAAGTAGAGCGGAAAAGCCCAGCTTGCGACGTGGAGGTGGCGTTCGTCCGCATTTTCAACCACCAAAACCTGAAACATTCTTGGCAGGCACAAGAAGGCAGCAGCTGACAAGAAAATCAACGTGATCCAGCGCCCGCCATCTTGGTTCCACGTCGAAAGCTCCGACGCCTCGATTTGTGCGAGCATTTCAGACGGGCCACCCGCCAATCCCCAAACGACAAAGATACCTACGGCCAGCAAAGCAACCAATTTGACAACTGCTTCAACGGCCACCGCGATCACAATGCCATGGTGGCGTTCGTTGGCGTCCAAGTTTCGCGTACCAAAGACGATAGTGAAAACCGCGAGACCAATAGCAACCCAAATCGCGGTTGCGTTCAGATCTCCTAGGCTCCAACTGCTGCCATCGCTGTCAGCGAAAACGGCGAATGACAGCGTAACGGACTGAAGTTGCAAGGCGATGTAAGGCGTCGTTGCGATGACAGCCATAATCGTCACGATCATGCCGAGCTGTGTAGACTTACCAAACCTGCTCGAAATCAAATCCGCAATGGAGGTGATACGCTGAGTTTTTCCGATGCGGACCAACCGGCGCAAAATCCACCACCACCCCACCATGACCAAAGTGGGGCCGAGATAAATGGTGACAAACTCGAATCCCGATCGTGCGGCGTAACCAACTGCGCCGTAAAACGTCCATGCGGTACAGTAGATCGAGATCGAAAGCGTGTAGATCATCGGTGAGCGTAGCCAGCCATCTTCGCCTTCGGCTGCGCGTCGCTCCGCCATAAATGCCACAAGAAAGAGCAGCAAGACGTAGGCTAGCGCAACGACAACCAAAAGGTTAAAGGACAGCATCAGGAGCCACCTTCTTTTTCGATCAAATCGCTCCCAGGTTCGATCAATCTAGATACGAGCGCCGTACAAAAGATAACAAAAACCCATACTCCGAAAATGTAAAGGAGAGCCGTCGCGTTGCTGACGGCCTCTTCACCTTGTTGGCGCCACATCAATGGGATTGTCCAAAGAATACCTCCTAAGATCGGAAGCATGCGCGCCACATCTCGAAACCGACGCTGGCGATACCCCTTTCTTTCAAGAAACAGGCTTTGAGTTCGTTTGTCTGTCACGCCTCAAGAACTGCGCGAACATGATCACGCACCTCGCTGTTTGAAAAGGGTTTTGTCATAAAATGATCAGCGCCCAATCGTTCCGCCAAATCGCGATCTTTGGTCTGCCCCCGTGCCGTCAGCATCAACACAGGCAGCCCTGCGGTTATTGGATCGGCACGTAGGTCTCGCAAGATATCAAAACCGCTCCGCCCAGGCAGCATCACATCAAGAATGATCATGTCCGGAGGCGTTGCGCGGACTTTCTCCATCGCCGTCTCGCCATCTTCATGCGTATGGACGGTGAACCCATCGCGCGACAGAATAAAGCTGATCGCTTCGATGATGTTTGGCTCATCCTCGATCAGCAGGACACGTTTGCCCATGTCACCGTTCCTCCCAAAACGTGTGGCGCCTGCCCTCCCGAAAGGCACAGCCCAGACTATTGCGACTTATGTGCGGCCTGTCAAAGCCCCTTCAAGCTGACGTCAAGACAGAGAGTTCCCGCCGCGCTGCGCAATCTGTCGCAGCGCATATCCGGCAGGTCGGGCCGACGGTTAATGGTGGCTTTGCCCCTTCGGACGGGTTTGGGATCGCCAACATGGTTGCTTTGATGATGGGCGGCTCATTCAATACCGATATCGTTTGCTCGGCCAAAGCATAACACATGAACCGTGTTTTTGGTGCGGTCGGCAAAACCACTTCCCGTTCAACCGGACGACCGGGCTGGCCAAGCGCTTCGAAAATCGGCCATTGCGGACACGCATTGCCGGCGCGTGACAAGCCAAACTCAGGCGCTATTTTCTGATACAAAATCGCACCTGAAGCATCACAGACGGTTAGCCCCATTGGCGGGTGACCCGACTCAGGGCCGAGTACAGACAGACGGCGGAACACGGCACTCAGATTGGTTTCGAACACCTCTGCTAACTCGCCCGGATGATAGTCTCGTTTCTTTGCCTCTCTCGCGAACTCAGACATTGGCATGACAGCAGCATCGCTCATCGCCTCGTCCAAATACTGCGTCAGCAGCAACGACGCAGCGCCATCCAATTCGGCCTCACCCACAACATCATCAACAGCCCGGCTGCTCGTTTCCATGCCACGAATGAGTTCATAGTTTCCCTCGACCCACTCTTCGACCAATTGCGCGGGCAAGTTTCCAATCAAGGTCTCTTGAGGCGCTTCAAGATACCCAATGAGGCTCTCGCTGTTTCCAGCCAACCGAACAGCGTCGTCGTGAATGTTCTTGTGAAAGCGGTTCTGCCAGTCAGCGTCCAACTTTTCGTCGCTAGTGAGGATAGAGGCGGTCGATCGGATCGACGTCACCGATGAGATCACAGAATGCAACGACGCCGCCAGCGCCGGATCGTGTGACATCCGATCCGACAACTCTTGAACTTTTGCCTCAAGGTTTGTGATCCGGCGTGTTTGTTCGCAGATCAACTCCGCCCACCCCGGAAATCTGGAAGCTAGGTCTTCCGCGCGATCAATCTCGGCTTTGCTTTTGGCGTGAACCGCCGCCGCCTGCATTTGTTCAAGAACCTCGCGATCGGCACCGTCCATCAGTAGTGCTGCTTCGACATCGAGTGATCGAGCAATGTCACCCAGAAGTCGTCCCGCGATTCTGCGGCGGTTGTGTTCGATTAGGTTCAAATACGAGGCCGAAATTCCGACAGATTGAGCTAGATCAGCCTGCCGCAGCCCCAAATCAATACGGCGTTCGCGTATCCGAGACCCCGTCTTTGCTTCGCTCGCAACCGACATTTCCTTAAACCTTTTCAAACCGTTTCTGCACCTGCGAAGGCAGCAATTTACAGTGCACAATTGCATTCTGTGCATTACTTTACAAAAAAGTCCAGCATTTGCAGGCATCAACTGTGCAAACACACAATCGAAAACCATGATCAGCGCAGTGCTGTAAAGCGCAATTCGTACGCGGGCGGGGAGGCTCGCGTCGAGACAAACCCTAAGGGAGGATATTAATGTCCAATAACAACGTAACACGTCGTGGCGTGCTGAAGTCCGGTACCATCGCTGGTGCGGGCCTTGCAGTTCCCACGATCTTTACTGCGTCAGCCGCGAGAGCTTACACAAACGAGCCTGGCGCTGGTTCCGTAAAAATCGGCTTTAACGTACCGCAAACTGGTCCTTACGCCGAAGAAGGTCTAGACGAACTGCGTGCGCAGGAACTCGCTGTTGAGCACCTCAACGGCATGGGTGACGGCGGTATGCTGAACACCTTCTCTGAAAAGAACCTCGACGGCACAGGTATTCTGGGCCGCAAGGTTGAGTTCGTGACAGGTGACACACAGACGAAATCTGACGTTGCTCGTGCATCCGCCCAGCAAATGATCGAACGCGAAGGCGTGATCATGGTGAACGGTGGCTCATCCTCTGGTGTGGCTGTTGCTGTTCAGGCGCTTTGTCAAGAAGCTGGCATCATCTTTATGGCTGGCCTGACACACTCCAACGACACCACTGGTAAAGACCGCAAAGCAAACGGTTTCCGCCACTTCTTCAACAGCTACATGTCCGGTGCGGCATTGGCGCCTGTGTTGAAGAACGCTTACGGTGATCAGCGTCGCGCATACCACCTGACTGCTGACTACAACTGGGGTTACACAACTCAGGAAGCTGTTCAGACATCCACAGAAGCGATGGGCTGGGAAACAGTTGAGACTGTGCTGACACCTGTTGGCGCTGGTGACTTCAACAGCTACATCACACCTGTTTTGAACTCCGGCGCAGACGTTCTGGTTCTGAACCACTACGGTGGTGACATGGTGAACTCGCTGACACAGGCGATCCAGGCTGGTATCCGTGACCGTGTGGTCGACGGCACTCAGATGGAAATCGTGGTTCCGCTTTACTCTGAATTGATGGCAGCCGGTGCTGGCCAGAACATTCAGGGTATCCTTGGCTCCATGAACTGGAACTGGCAGCTTGAAGATGCTGGTACTGCCGCCTTCACCAAATCCTTCGGTGAAAAGTATGGCCGTCCACCATCAAACGCAGCGCACACATGCTACGTACAGACACTGCTCTATGCGGATGCTGTGACACGCGCAGGCACATTCGATCCATGTGGCGTTGCTGAAGCCCTCGAAGACTTCGAATTCGACGGCATGGGCAACGGTCCAACCACATACCGTGGCGCAGATCACCAGTGCTTTAAAGACGTTCTTGTTGTGAAGGGTAAAGAGAACCCATCCAACCAGTACGACACGCTGGAAATCGTGGAAGTTACACCACGTGCACAGGTCGAATACGCACCTGATCACCCATCCTTCGGTGGCGCAGACGCGACACTCGGTGAGTGTAACTCAGGCGCCTAAGGGCGACTTAAAAAACGATTGGCGTCCCCTTTTTGCGGGGCGCCAATGCCGGACACCGGCAAAACTGACCCATGTCATCTGAGGGAACACGAGCATGGAAGAGATTATTCAACAGGTCGTCAATGGGCTAGATCGCGGTTCTGCATACGCGCTGATCGCCCTTGGTCTGACACTCATTTTTGGCACACTCGGTGTCGTCAACTTCGCCCACGGCGCGCTCTTTATGATTGGCGCTTTTGTCGCCGTTTTGATGAGCGATGTTTTGGGCGATATTCGCGAGATTGGCAGTGCCGATGACTTCTTCAAGCTCGTTCAGGTGGTGGAGGACCCCACCCAAACCGACTTCTTAGGACGACCGCTGGCGGTCGAGACATCCTATTGGGTGATCTGGTTTGGAGAAAGCTTCGGCAACTGGCTGTCTGATTGGGCGGTTCCGATTGCCGTACTTGTCTCAATCCCGATCATGATTTTCATTGGTTGGGCAATGGAACGTGGCCTCATCCGTCACTTCTACCATCGCCCACACGCAGACCAAATCCTTGTGACCTTTGGTTTGGCAATCGTTCTGGGCGACCTCATCCGCGCTATGTACGGCGCAAACCCCATCCAGACACCGATGCCTGATGCCTTGAACGGCCCCGTAGATCTCGGTGTCTACCTCGGATACGAGGCCTCAACGATCACCTATAGCGCATGGCGTATCGTCTACTTCTTCTTCTCTATGTTCATCATTGCAGGCGTGTTCGCGTTCCTTCAGTTCACGACCTTCGGCATGGTGGTTCGGGCTGGCATGGCTGACCGCGAAACAGTTGGGCTTTTGGGCATCGACATCAACCGCTACTTCACGATGATGTTTGGTTTGGCCGCGGCCGTGGCTGGTGTGGCCGGCGTGATGTTCGCACCGATCCAGGCGCCGAGCTACAACCTCGGCATGGAATACCTTGTGCCCTGCTTTGTTGTGGTTGTTGTCGGTGGCATGGGCTCACTTGGCGGCGCCGTGCTTGCGGGCTTCCTGCTGGGTATCGTGCAGAGTTTTGCTTCGCTCCCAACCTGGAAAAACAACCTTGTTGAGTGGCTTGGTCTCGACGACTCGAACCTGATCGCGAACTTGATCATCGGTGTCGACCAAATCGCCATCTACCTCATCGCCATCATTATTTTGCTGACGCGTCCGCGTGGTCTTATGGGCCGCAAAGGCGTGATGGAGGACTGATCCCGTGCTTGGATTGAACAAGAAAGACTTCGGATTACTCTGCCTTGTCACCTTTATGGCCGCGGCAGCACCAATCCTACTTAACCCCTTCCCTGAAACCAGCACGCTGAGCTTCTTGAACGCAGGCTATCCTGCTCTGATGCAGCTCTTTGCGATCTTCGGGATTGTCCTAATCGGCTTTAACATCCTGTTCGGGCTAACAGGCTACCTGTCTTTCGGACACGCCGCCTTTATCGGGATCGGCAGCTACACTGCGATGTGGATGTATAAGCTACTGAACTTCAACGTCATCATCTCCATCCCAATGGCGATGTTTGTCACAGGTATCTTTGCGGTGCTGATCGGTTGGATCTGTCTTCGTAGAACTGGTATCTACTTCTCGATCTTAACGCTTGCGTTCGCTGAAATGGCCTATCGTCTCAGCTATTCTGTGCTGACACCAATCACAGGTGGTGAGACCAATCTCTCCCCTGACCCAATCAACGATCCTATGATCCTGAAAGGTGAAAACGGACTGACTGTCCCTCACCTCTTTGGCTTCGACCTTAATGCGAAATACGTCGCCGAAGTCGGGAATTGGTCTTTTACATTTGAGGCTGGTTACTACCTTTGTGCGCTTGTTCTGGTCCTGAGCTTCTATTTGTCGATCCGCGTCTTCCGGTCACCGTTCGGCATGATGCTTCGCGCGATCAAAGCAAACAACCACCGTATGGGCTACACGGGCTTGAACCCCAAGCCCTATATGCTGGCTGCCTTTGTGATTTCCGGCCTCTACGCGGGATTGGGCGGCGGCCTCTTGGTTGCAATGGATGCTCAGGCAGGTGCGGAACGGATGTTCTGGACCGAGAGCGGTACAATCGTGATCATGTCGATCCTTGGCGGCGCGGGAACCCTATTGGGTCCGATCTTGGGCGCAGGCGCGATCAAATATATGGAGAAGATCTTGTCCTCCATCAGTGAATCGCAGCTGCATTCGTGGCTATCGATCTTGCCCGATGGGTTGGAAGACTTCCTCGTCTATATCCTCGCAAACTTCTTTGTCGGACATGCGTGGCACCTGACACTTGGCCTCGTGTTCATGTTGGTCGTGATCTTCGTACCCGGCGGATTGGTTGAACTTGGTCAGCGTGTCGCGTCGCGGTTCCGCCGTAAAGGGTCAGAGGATGCTCTGGTCAGCAAAGAAACACCTGCGGAATAAGGAGAAAATTCATGGCTATTCTTCAGGTCAAAGGCATCAACAAACGCTTCGGTGGTTTGCAAGCGTTGGGCGACGTAAACCTTAGCGTGGAAGAGAACTCGGTCCATGCAATCATTGGTCCGAATGGTGCGGGTAAGTCGACATTACTCAACGTGCTGGTCGGGAAACTCATCCCTGACAGCGGATCGGTGATGTTTGACGGCCAATCCGTTCTTGGCCGCAAACCGCATGAGATCAATCAACTTGGGATCAGTCGCGTCTTCCAAACACCAGAGATTTTTGGCGACTTGACCGTTTTTGAAAACGTTATGATACCCTGCTTTGCTAAACGCGACGGGGCGTTCAAAATGAACGGTATCGGGGATGTCAAAAAGGAAAAGGACATCTTGGAACAGGCCGAGGCTATTCTGGACGATGTGAGCATGTTGGATAAGCGTCACATGCATTCCGCGAGTCTTTCGCGCGGCGACAAACGCCGCCTCGAAATGGCGATGTGTTTGGTTCAAGAACCGCGACTCCTGCTTCTGGACGAACCAACCGCAGGTATGGCGCGCGCAGATACCAACAACACGATCGATCTGCTCAAAGAGATTCACGAGAAGCGCGATATCACTATGGCGATTATCGAACACGACATGCACGTTGTGTTTTCCCTTGCAGAACGGATCACTGTTTTGGCGCAAGGCACACCGTTGGTGGAAGAGACACCGGAAAACATTAAGGGCCACCCGAAAGTACGCGAAGCCTATCTGGGCGAGGCACAAGTTTAAGGCGCAAATTTCTTGAAAAAGAAATTTGTCAAAACTCTTTAGTAAGAGTTTTGCCGCAGCCGCAAAGGAAAGACAGATGAACGCACCGTTCAATAAGAACCAGAACAATGCCACCACTCACCCCGCCTACCTCAGTGTTTGGGAAATTGAGGCGTATTACGGCGAAAGCTACATTGTTCAAAACATCAGCTTCAATATCCACGAAGGCGAAATTCTTGCGCTTTTGGGTCGTAACGGGGCTGGTAAGACCTCTACTCTGCGCACAATTGCGCGGATGGAAGATCCACAACTGAAGCATGGTGAAATTTGGCTGGATCATCAACCGCTTCACAACATGCGCAGCCACGAAGCCGCAAAAGCGGGTATCGCGCTGGTTCCAGAAGATCGACGCATCATTCCTGGGCTAACAGTTGAAGAGAACATTCAACTCGCGCAAATTACACCTCCCATCGGTTGGTCCCTAGACCGCATCTATGATCTGTTCCCACGCCTCGGTGAACGCCGGAGGCAGGAAGGTGTGACGCTTTCCGGTGGTGAACAGCAAATGCTATCCATAGCGCGCGCACTGGCTCGTGACATCAAAGTTCTGCTTTTGGACGAACCGTACGAAGGTTTGGCACCGGTCATCGTTCAGGAAATTGCGAAAACCCTCAACATCATTCGCGATCAGGGCATCACCACAGTGATCGTAGAACAGAACGCCGTTGCCGCTTTGAAATTGGCAGATCGGGCGGTGATCTTGGACACCGGGACAGTCGTTTATGACGGTTCTGCCAAGGAAGTTCTGGAAGACGAACAGCTCAGAGCGAAGTATCTAGCTATTTAAAGACCTGAAAACGCACCAAGTTCATCCGCGCTTGGTGCTTTTCACACCTTGCCCCTTTTACTATACGTCTGTCGGAGTTACGTTACGTGACAACGTAAAAAGACAATTGGGCAAGGGACCAAGGCGGAACATGGGCAACAAATCCACACGCGACAGTGACGTCAGCTTTATTCAAGCGCTCGCAGAAGTATTGCGCGAAAATGACCTGACAGAAGTTCAGGTTAAGCGTGAATACGGCGAAGCAGACAGTTTGAATGTTCGGGTCAGCCGTCAGCAACAACAAACCGTGGTCCAAGCAGCAGCACCTGCCGCCGTGGCAGCACCAGTAGCAGCGGCGCCTGCCGCCGAAACACCAGCAGCCGCCCCTGCCCCGGCTGCAGGCGCATCTGACGATCCCGCGTCTCACCCAGGTGCTGTGACCTCACCCATGGTTGGCACGGTCTATATGTCGCCAGAACCGGGCGCTGCGGCTTTCATCTCCGCAGGTGCAACAGTTTCAGAAGGCGACACGCTTTTGATCATCGAAGCGATGAAAACCATGAACCACATCCCTGCCCCGCGCTCAGGCACGATCAAGCGGATATTGGTTGAAGACGCCTCGCCCGTCGAATTTGGCGCGCCATTGGTCATCATCGAATAGGCGCAGCAGATGTTCGATAAAATTCTGATTGCAAACCGGGGCGAAATCGCGCTCCGCGTCGTGCGAGCTTGCCGAGAAATGGGCATCAAATCCGTCGCCGTCCACTCGACGGCGGATGCAGATGCGATGCACGTTCGCATGGCGGATGAGGCCATCTGCATTGGCCCACCCTCGTCCACTGACAGCTACCTCTCCTTCCCGGCTATTATCTCAGCCTGCGAAGTGACTGGCGCTCAAGCGATCCACCCCGGCTATGGGTTCTTGTCCGAAAACGCGAACTTCGTTCAAGTCGTCGAAGATCACGGCATTACCTTCATTGGCCCAACTGCGGAACATATCCGCGTCATGGGCGACAAAATTACCGCCAAAGACACGATGAAGCAGCTTGGTGTGCCTTGCGTGCCCGGGTCTGACGGTGGTGTTGATACGTTGGCCGACGCAAAGCGTATCGGCGAAGAGATCGGCTATCCTGTGATCATCAAAGCTACCGCAGGTGGCGGCGGCCGTGGCATGAAAGTCGCTCAGACCGCAGACGACATGGAACAAGCATTCCATTCCGCTCGCGCAGAAGGCAAAGCGGCCTTTGGCAATGATGAAGTCTACATCGAGAAATACCTGACCACTCCACGCCATATCGAGATTCAGGTCTTTGGCGATGGAAAGGGCAATGCCGTCCACTTAGGCGAACGAGACTGTTCCCTTCAGCGGCGCCACCAGAAGGTATTCGAGGAGGCCCCCGGCCCCTGCATCACACCTGAGCTGCGCGAAAAGATCGGTAAGGTTTGTGCGGATGCCGTGGCAAAGATTAACTACATCGGCGCAGGCACCATCGAATTTCTGTTCGAAAACGATGAGTTCTATTTCATCGAGATGAACACACGTTTGCAGGTCGAACACCCTGTGACCGAAGGCATTTTTGGCGTCGACTTGGTACGCGAGCAAATTCGCGTCGCCTCTGGCTTGCCAATGTCGTTCGGCCAAGATGATCTGGAGATCAACGGCCACAGCATCGAAGTGCGGATCAATGCGGAGCGCCTGCCCAACTTCGCGCCATGCCCTGGTACCATCACTCAATATCACGCACCCGGCGGCCTTGGTGTGCGGATGGATAGCGCTCTCTATGATGGCTACCGCATCCCACCCTACTACGACAGCTTGATCGGTAAGCTGATCGTGCATGGGCGCGACCGTCCAGAAGCTTTGGCGCGTCTGGCGCGGGCACTCGGCGAATTGATCGTTGATGGCGTCGATACGACCGTACCCTTGTTTCATGCGCTCTTGAACGAAGACGCGGTGCTCACAGGCGATTACAATATCCACTGGCTCGAACACTGGTTGGAAGACAATCTGAACTAAAGATGCGTGACGAGGACCCACCCCTAACGCCTCAGCTTCTGTTGCAAGCCTACCGCGTTGGGGTGTTTCCAATGTCGGAAAGCCGCGACGACCCGAGCGTGTTTTGGGTCGACCCACGGATGCGGGGCGTCTTTCCACTAGACGGGTTTCATGCCTCAAGAAGTCTGCAAAAGACGCTGAGAAAAGGACACTTTTCGGCAACGGCGAACATGGCATTTCGAGACGTTGTTGCGGGATGCGCGGACCGGTCAGAGACGTGGATCAACGACACCATCTTTGATCTCTATCTGCAGCTACATCAGATGGGTCATGCTCATTCGGTGGAGATTTGGGATGATGAAGAGTTGGTCGGCGGTGTCTATGGCGTCACGCTAGGTGCCGCGTTCTTCGGCGAAAGCATGTTCTCGACAGCGACAAACGCGTCAAAGGCAGCTCTCTTCTTCCTAATAGATCGTTTGATCACCCAAGGCTATCGCCTTTTTGACACCCAGTTCATCACGCCGCATTTGAGCAGCCTTGGCGCCATTGAAATCACGAGAGCGGATTATCATCTGCAACTCGATATGGCCGTAGAGCAAATCGCCACGTTCGGACCTGCAGGGCCACTGTCCAGCGCTCAGGACGTGCTACAGCGGAGAGCCCAGATATCGTAGCGTGGATGATCCATCGCATGTAGCGCAGGGGCTGAGGCGATGAGCCAGCCCTCAAAAGCCGGGGAGATATTGTCGCTGTAGTAAACCGTTATTCGCGCATAGGCATCACCCGTCGGATTAACGCGTGGCACGCGGCAATCTTCCAAAGTAATATTTAGACGGCCAACTTGCTCTGACTGACCAATTCGGAGGTCTAGATCACTAACTTCGCCGGTCACTTTGTCTAGAACACGGAGTTCGCCGCCAACACCCTCCAAGGCAATTTGCGCGATCGCGCTGCAGGCGCTGAAGGCCAACAAAAGACAAACGAACGCAGTCTTCATTATTCGCCTTCACCGGTGACAAACTTCAAGAGTAGCGAGATAAGGCTCACCGCCCCCTGCGTGTCCAAGATTTCTTCACCCTCGGCAAAAGTGTCGAATGACCCACCGGGGATAATCTCGATAAAGTTTCCACCCAAAATCCCTTCTGACGCAACAACCGCGGCGCTGTCATTTGGAATTTCAATACCACGCTCGATGGCAAGCTTTACATCACCTCGGTAGGTCTCCTGATTAAGGTCGATGCCAGAGATCGAACCGATCTTCACACCTGCCAAACGCACGTCAGTACCGACCGAAATGCCCTCAACTGATCGGAAGCTTGCGGTCAAATCATAAGTGCGCCCTAACCCGCCAACGCCAGCGACCTGCGTCACATAGAAGAAAAAGCCAGCGGCGGCGGCTAGAACAATGGCCCCCATGGCCACCTCTGCGCCATTCTCCCGCATTATTCTGGCGTCCACGCCTCGTAATCGGAGCGTGCCGCAGGCGTCGCCTGACGCAAAGACCCGGCAGGCGCATAGGCTGCCATGGTGCCTGTCAGGTTCTCTTCATGTGGCTGTTCCCAGTCTTTGCGCACCAATGGCCGTTCCGTTGGCGGCTCGTCCCACGTCCGATGAAGCCAGCCGTGCCATTCAGGGCTGATGCGGGAGGCCTCAATCTCACCATTGTAAATGACCCAGCGTTTGCTGTCGTCCGCATTGCGGTAAAAGATGTTACCAACTTCGTCCTCACCAACCTTTTCACCCTTGCGCCAGGTCCAAAACTGGGTGCCAAAAGTCTGACCATCCCACCAGGTAAAAATGCGTTTGATGAAGTTCGCCATTGCGTCGATCCGCTCCGAAATCTCTTGGTACTGTCTTGCAGCAAACCGCTAAAAAGGTCCAGAGCGGAGATCGGCGTTGGCGGAAAACCCTAACGACTGACGCGCGCAGTAACTTCGATCTCGATCTTCATTTCGGGGTTTTGAAGATCAGCACAAATCATTGTCGCTGCGGGCAGCGCTTTCGCGAAAGCCCTTGACGTGATCGGCCAACATTCTGGCCAATCGTCCTTGTCGGGCACGATGTAGTTAACGCGAACAACTTCATCTAAGCTACTCTCCGCCTCTTTCAGCGCTCGTTCAATCGTATTCAGAGCGTTTCGACACTGATCCGCAACACTGTCTGGCATGACCATCGTGTCGTAGTCATACCCCGTCGTTCCTGCAACAAAGACCCAACCATCGGCAACGACTGCGCGGCTATAGCCAATCTGCTTTTCGAAGGGCGATCCAGTAGAAATGCGCCTCACGGTCATTGCATGTTCTCATAGAAAGTCAGTTTGTTCCCAAAGGGGTCAGTAAGCGTAAGATCCCATTCGCCCCACTCTTGCTTCTGCGGCGCACCCGGGCGCAGAAACGCATATCGGCGCGATGCAATGTCATCATAAAACGCATGAATGCCATCAACGGCCAAACGCACGCGTGTTCCCGGCGTTGTGTCACCATGGTGTTCTGAAAGATGAAGCTCCAAATCGTCTCGAACCAAGCCGAGATAGAGCGGCATATTTGCCCCGAACCTGTGTTCGAATTGAACTTTGAATTGAAGCCAATCCACGTAAAACTCCCGCGCCTTCCCCTCATCAAACATGCGTAAGATGGGGGTTGCGCGGCCTAAGCGCATCAGCTTGCTGTCGCGCTTTCTTTGGTTTTCGTATCGTCGTGGATCATCAGCGGAGCGGTGTCTGAGGTCACAGCCTCTTCATTCACGACCACTTCTGAAACGCTATCCATGCCCGGCAGATCGAACATCGTATCAAGCAGGATATCTTCTAGAATAGAGCGCAATCCACGTGCACCTGTCTTACGCTCAATCGCGCGTCCAGCGATGGCGCGCAAGGCGTCGTCGGTGAAGGTCAGTTTGGTATCTTCTAGCTCAAACAAACGCTGATATTGCTTCACCAGCGCGTTCTTCGGCTGCGTCAGGATCGTTACCAAAGCGTCTTCATCCAGATCGGTCAGCGTAGCAATAACTGGCAAACGTCCAACAAATTCGGGGATCAAACCAAACTTCAACAAATCTTCTGGTTCAAGGTCGGTAAAGATCTCCCCAATCCCGCGATCGTCTTCTTCGCGCACATCCGCACCGAAGCCCATTGCAGAGCCTTTGCCGCGTTGACCAATGATTTTGTCCAGACCCGCAAACGCCCCGCCACAGATGAATAGGATGTTCGTCGTATCGACTTGCAGGAATTCTTGCTGAGGATGCTTGCGCCCACCTTGCGGTGGCACAGAGGCAACTGTGCCCTCCATGATCTTCAACAGCGCTTGCTGCACACCCTCACCTGACACATCACGAGTGATAGACGGATTGTCAGACTTGCGCGTGATCTTATCGACCTCGTCAATATAGACGATGCCACGCTGCGCGCGTTCGACATTGTATTCGGAGGCTTGGAGCAGTTTTAGGATGATATTCTCGACATCTTCGCCCACATAACCGGCCTCGGTCAGTGTGGTCGCATCCGCCATTGTGAACGGCACGTCCAAAATGCGGGCCAGCGTCTGCGCCAACAACGTCTTACCGCAGCCCGTTGGGCCAATCAGCATGATGTTTGATTTCGCCAGCTCAATGTCGGACTTCTCAGAATGGTTAAGGCGTTTATAGTGGTTATGCACCGCAACTGACAAAACGCGCTTTGCGTGCATCTGTCCGATCACGTAGTCATCCAAAACGCCGCAAATTTCGGTTGGCGTCGGCACACCTTCGCCTGCTTTCAGACCAGCGGATTTCGTCTCTTCACGAATGATGTCCATGCAAAGCTCAACGCATTCATCGCAGATGAACACGGTCGGACCAGCGATCAGCTTTCGCACCTCATGCTGGCTCTTACCGCAGAAGCTACAATAAAGCGTGTTTTTGCTATCTTTACCGGAGTTATTTGCCATCACATGATCCCTGACGATCGCCTCAAAAAAACAAACGGACTGCCCTCTTAGGTCAACCTTAGGACAGCCCGCAAAGGTCTACAATGTCAAAATGACCACTTTAAGGTCACTTTGCGTTAGTCATCGGACTTAGGACGGTTCTCGACGATTTCGTCGATATGGCCCCATTCTTTTGCCTCTTCGGGTGTCATCCACTTGTCGCGGTCCAAAGCTTTTTCGACTTCTTTCTTAGTTTGACCGGTATGTTTCATATAAAGTTTATACATCCGTTCTCTGGTCTGCTCGATGTGATTGGCGCGGATCAAAATATCAGACGCCATACCCTGCGCACCACCGGATGGCTGGTGAACCATGACTTCAGAATTGGGTAGCGCGAAACGTAGACCCTTTTCACCACCAACAGCGATTACGGACCCCATGGAGGCTGCCATACCGCAAATCAGCGTGCTCACCTTCGGGCGGATATACTGCATCGTGTCATAGATGCTCATGCCCGAATGAACAGCACCACCTGGGCTGTTGATATACATCGAAATTTCCTTCTTGGGGTTTTCGGCTTCAAGGTGAAGAAGCTGCGCCACAATCAATTGGCTCATCCCATCGTGAATGGGTCCGTTAACGAAAACGATCCGTTCTTTCAGTAGGCGCGAGAAGATGTCGTAAGCGCGCTCGCCGCGGGCTGTTTGCTCAACAACCATTGGCACAAGGTTCATATATGTTTCGACGGGATCTTGCATTTTCATTGCCTCAATTGGGGGACGCAGGCGTCCTTACAACATTTTTCCTGACAGAGTCTTAGTGGTGACCTGCAGGGGCTTCAAGTGCGGCACATTCAGCCTGCATCGCACTATCCTCGATATATAGGCCGACTTGACAAGAGTGTAAGTCACCACTTACGGTAAGTCATGAGTTACGAAGATGCAATAGCAGCTTTAGCCGATCCTTCTCGCCGCGCAATCGTGGAAAGCCTGCGCACTGGCGCCCGACCAGTTGGCGAGATTGCAGATGGGCTACCCATCTCACGACCAGCCGTCAGCCAGCACCTCCGTGTTCTAACAGATGCCGGATTGCTGACATGCGCCAGCAGTGGAACCAAGCGCCTCTACGCTATTTCTCCAGAAGGTGTTGATGCATTGAGGCGTTACCTCGACAGCCTGTGGGGCGACGCGCTGGCATGTTTTTCTGAAGCTGCTCAGTCGAAAAAGGAACAGTTATGACCCAACCCATTGAAAAGACTTTGAATGTGCCATTGAGACCAAAGCAAGCTTTTGATCTCTTTACAAAAAACCTGGATAAATGGTGGCCTCTCGACAGCCACTCCCTATCTGCGGGCGATGGCGAACTTCCAAAGTCCGTCGACGTAGAAATGCGCGAAGGCGGCTATATCACAGAGACGAAACATGACGGCACGACAGGCCGATGGGCCACCATTACAAAGTGGGACGAAGGCCGCGCTCTAGGCGTCAGCTGGTATGTTGGCCGTTCCGAAGGTGAAGCAACAGATTTAGAAGTGATCTTCATTCCGACGGACACCGGAACCCGTATTGAGCTGACCCATTCCGGATTTGACCGTTTGGGTGATGCGGCAACCGCAACTGCTGGCAATTACCAAACCGGTTGGGACTTCGTTTTGGCGGAGTGTTTTGGTCGCTATTGTCTGACAAACTTCGTCGCAACACCATCCGCTTGACCGAAATCACTGGCGGCTTAAGTCGCCAAAAATGATTGAGTTTCCTCCGAGCAGAGCCACCGCTTTAGACCGGCTAAAATCTTTCGCCCCGAAAGCCGGGTCAAGCTATGCACGACTCCGAAATTTTGACCTAACCAACCATCCTCATGTTTCCGCCCTGTCGTCATACCTGACCCATCGCGTGATTTCGGAAGAGGAAGTGCTGATCGAAGTGCTTCGGCACCACACCGCCAAGGACGCAGAAAAGTTTATCCAAGAGGTTTGCTGGCGCACCTATTGGAAAGGTGTTTTGGAGCGCCGTCCTGCCCTTTGGGACCGCTACAAAGCGGACCTGAACGCTTCGTGGAACCAGATTCAAACGCAATCCGGTTTACGATCGGAGTGGGAAGACGCTTGCCTTGGACGTACCGGCATCGATGCCTTTGATCATTGGGCGAACGAATTGGTTGAAACAGGCTATTTGCACAACCACGCGCGTATGTGGTTCGCATCAATCTGGATCTTTACGCTGAGGCTGCCGTGGACGCTAGGCGCAGACTTTTTCATGCGGCATTTGCTGGATGCTGACGCTGCATCAAACACCTTGTCGTGGCGCTGGGTCGCCGGATTGCAAACAACAGGGAAGACGTATCTTGCAAGGCCAGACAATATCGCAAAATACACTCAGGACCGTTTCAGACCTAGGGGCTTGGCCGAATTCGCGGCACCACTTGATAATCCAAATTTACCGCCACTGGGCCCTGCACCAATTGATTCTGGCGAAGGCTTCGACGGATTTGCTTTACATATCAGCGACCTATCAACAGATACTCTTGCCCAACCCAATTGTCCCATTGCGGTTTTGGTTCCGAGTTCGACTGAAGGCAACTTGCGGCCCTCAGGGTTGCAACAAGACTTCAAAACCGCACTTGCGAATGATGCTTGCAGACGCATAGCAAAACTCGGCGAAACGCCGACTTTGGTAAATTCAGCAGATCAGTTGAACGATTGGGTGGCTTCTCATTCCATTCGCCGCCTCGGATTTCATCATCTCACAATTGGCCCGTCCCACGATCACATTTCGCCTTGGCTGAATGCGATCGAAACGGCCGGAGTATCTCTCCAACCGCAGGTTCGAGACTACGATAGCATAGGCTGGTCCGCCGCAACCGCAGGGTTCTTCAAGTTCAAATCCATCATCCCTCGATTGCTCGACGGACTACGGCAGCCATCTCTGATTTAGAATCAGTGGATCCGACCGTCTACAATTCGCGAACAAATAACTCTCCGTTAATACGGAAAGGCTCAAAAAGAGAACAAAACCAGTAAAATCAACGGCTTTCGCCGCGCTCTTGCCACATTTCGCGCCCTTCGCCACAAAATAAACTTGGCTTCCGCATTGATGCCGCAGGCCTCTCCCAATGGTGCCATCACAACCAGTTAACCCTGTTTGTGGATGGGCGCAGTCAAATGAACAGGCGCATTCCCATTCTAAAACCGAATTTGGGTCGAGAATGCAGCGTACGATGCTTTCATATTCAGAAATCTCTCAGTCAAAATTGGCTGCAATCCGGCTGCGCACTACCCAACAATTGAACTCGGGAGGCTTCAATGCCTAACGGGACGGTTAGCGGCACCTCTGGAGACGACCTGATCGATGCCAGCTATGTTGGCGATCCCGAAGGTGATTTGGTCGACAACGGTGACAACACCGGCCCCGGTGGCCCCGACGACGACACAATCGAAGCGGGCGCGGGCAATGATGAAGTCTATGGCGGACTTGGCGACGACAGCATATCCGGTGGCGAAGGTGCCGACACAATCTTTGGTGGTGATGGCAACGATTTCCTAGAAACCGGCTTCGGCGATGACGGCGATACCATTTACGGTGGTGACGGCGACGATACCATTCTGGATACCGGCTCAACCCTATCCAATGACACGTTCGACGGCGGGGCCGGCAACGACCAGATCCTCGGCGCCGAAGGTAACGACACGATCATCGGCGGCACTGGCCAAGATGGCATGGACGGTGGCGGTGGCGACGACGTTTTCATTCTGGAGGACGGGTATAGTGACACCGGCGTTCCAGGCAGCGATGTTATCTTCGGAGGCGACTCCGACGAAACAGTTGGCGATGTTCTTGATGCGACCGCTGTTACGGAAGACTCCGTTCTAACGTTTGGCGGCGGAGGTGGGTCGTCTGATCCCGGCGATCCGGGTGATCCAGGTGACCCCGATCCACCACCTGATCCCCCGCCAGACCCTCCACCGGACCCGCCGCCGGACCCACCTCCAGATCCGCCGCCTGATCCCGATCCGGACCCAGACCCCGAGACCGGCGGAACTGGTGGCGACCATTTGCTGGAGACCGGTGCAAACTCGGCGGAACTGACCGGCATTGAACAATATAACCTCGGCTCCGGGGACGATTTGGTTATCGACAACAGCGATGGCCATAGCGTCCACATGGGCGATGGCGATGATACGTTCCAGATTTCGGACGATTTCGGGAACGACACAATCGTTGGCGGCAATGGTGGCGAGACTACTGGCGACACCATAGATGGTGCGGCGCTCACACAGGATGTCACGGTCACATTCACCTCGGAAGGGGCCGGAACGCTCACCAACGGAACCGACACGGCGACATACTCCGAGATTGAGAACGTCACGACCGGAAGCGGTAACGACACTATCACGGGAAACAGCGGTAGCAGCACCTTCATATCAGGTGATGGCAACGACCAGATTTCCACCGGTCAAGGCTCTGATACCGTCGACGCTGGTGCCGGTAACGATACGATCTTTGCAAATGAAGGCGACAGCATCTCTGCTGGCTCGGGCGATGACATCATCGATATAGATGATCTGGGTGAGTCGACCAACGGAACAATCACGATTGATGGCGGTTCCGGCGATGAGACCATAGGCGACACCCTCGCACTTGGTGGTATCGCCGATATGTCTACGTTGTCGACAACAGATGACGGCACAGGCAGCCTATCTGGTTCAGTCACTTTGTTCGACGGCACGATCGTCAACTTCTCTGAAATCGAGAATGTCATTTGCTTCACCCCCGGCGCAATGATTGCGACACCAAATGGGGCAAGAGATATCGCGGACCTACGCGTTGGAGATTTGGTGATCACACGCGATCATGGCCTTCAGCCGATCCGCTGGATTCAAAGCAGAACCGTCCACGCCATTAGCAAGTTCGCCCCGATCCGCATTCGCCCTGGCGTGATCACAGGCCTACAAAAGGATTTGTTGGTTTCCCCCCAACACCGGATGCTGTTTCAAGGTTATCGCGCTGAACTTCTGTTCGGTGAGTCAGAAGTATTGGTAGCCGCGAAGCACCTCGTCGACGGTAAGGCCGTCACGCAAGACGAAGGCGGCCATGTGACCTACATCCACATGATGTTTGCCCAGCATGAAATCGTCTATGCTGACGGGGCAGCCACCGAAAGCTTCCATCCGGGTGCGCAAGGCGTCGATGCCGTCACCGATGCCGCCCGCGAGGAACTGTTCACCTTGTTCCCCGACCTTCGCGCGGACTTAAAGGGCTATGGCGACACTGCACGCCGGTGCCTCAAAAAGCATGAAACAAAGCTACTTAATATCTAGGACAGCCACGTACGGTAATCGCTGACCAACAAATGCGTTGGTGCCACGTCTTCTTCGATCTCCGCAAAACGACCGATGGGCTCTCTGAAGATATTGTCGGTTTCGTCGTCATTGACGGTCGACACTTCTCCGATCAACACATCCCCACCTTCACCCCAAAACGCGTGCCAGTCACCCGGCATCAAAGTCACGCTTTCACCTGGGGCAAGTTTCAATTTTTCGCCAGCTGAAAAGTCGCGCTGAATGCCGTCGCAATATACGGTACCACCTTTGTCCTCGGCGAAGTTTCCATCTGCATCTGAGCCAAATAACTCCACCACCAAAGTCGCACCGCCACGGTTGATAATGTCTTCCGCCTTGATGACATGCGTGTGCATCGGCGAAAGTTGATCTTGCCGCGAAATCAACAGCTTCTCTGCATAGCACATACCACCGCCGCGTTGCAGATCATCCAAGCGTCCGTTGCGCAAGGTGAACAGAAACAGCCCCATCTTATCAAAATCGCCGTCGCCGTAATCGGTAATATCCCACCCGTTGCGGGCAGAAATCACGCGAGAAGCTTCGTCTTTGCGAGAGACAAACTCATCCGGTGACCAATAGGCCCAAGGCGGCAAAACGAACCCGTAATGGCGGATCATCTCATCCGCCTCCGCCATAATGTCGTTAATTCTTGAGCGTTTCATACCGGCCATCCAAGCTGTTTGCGCTAACACTTTGGATGTTTGACACCAAGCCTGCGCTCAACTCAAGCGCTTTTCGCAGGTTGGACCTTTTTGGCGTTGGACCACGCGTGAACGGCAGCGCCGAACGCCTCAAACAAAGGTTTTGATACGGGATCAGAACCTGCCTGCCACTCGGGGTGCCACTGAACACCCAAAGTGAAACCCGGCGCGCCGGCAACATAGATAGCCTCGGGCGTCCCATCGGGGGCGTAGCCATCGATCACAATCCGGTCGCCCTTTTCTTTAATACCCTGCCCGTGAAGAGAATTCGTAAGAACCTCGGTCGATCCCAATACGCGATGAAACGGACCGCCTTCGGTCATTGTCACCACATGACGCATCGCGAACTTCTCTTCCAGTGTCCCGTCGGGCGGCATCCGATGGTTATCGCGCCCCGGCAAGTCACGAATCTCTGGATAGAGAGAACCGCCCATGGCCACGTTGAGCTCCTGAAACCCACGACAAATCGCCAAAATGGGCAAACCAACGGCAACGCATTCTCGGATCAAAGGAAGCGCGATCCGATCACGATCTCGGTCGAAAGCACCATGCGCTTCGGTCGCGACCTCGCCATATTCCTCCGGATGCACATTGGGACGGCCCCCGGTGAAAACAAATCCGTCGCAGATTTCCATGAGCTCTTGAACCGAAACATAACCAGGGCTGGCAGGCACAATAATCGGCATGCCGCCGCAAACTTCGGCCACAGCATCCAGATTCAGAGTACCAGAGGCTTGAACGGGATATTCGTCGTTCATCAATCCGCTGTTGCCAATGATGCCGATAACTGGACGAGTCATATTAGTTCCTTTCACTGAGACAATGTAATGCCACAGTGAAAGAATGAAACCCAATTATGCTGCACAGCGGCGTGGCAGCTGACGCACAGATGTCTTAGCTGGACTTAACCCTGCCCGCTCAGCCCGGCTGCTTCGATTCCAACCATGCCAGCTTCCAGATCGTTGTCGGATGTGTCTCCAGTCACACCAACTGCGCCAATCGTATTCCCGCGCTTATCAAGAACCAAGATACCGCCCGGCACCGGAACAACCTGCCCGCCATAGACACCGTTTACCGCCGTCATGAAATAATGCTGCTTTTCGGCGCGCGCCATCTGAGCGGAACCTGGCATTCCCAACATCACCGCACCATAGGCCTTACCATGCGCAATCGCGAAACGCCCCGGCGCTGCACCGTCTTCACGTTCGAATGCTTTGACGTGCCCGCCTGAGTCCAAAACAACAACGGAAAGCGGCTTTAGGCCCATTTCTTTGCCCTTAGCTAAAGTTTTGCGAATGATCGTGCGCGCACGGTTTGCCGAAATTTCAGCCATATCTGTGTTCCTTAGTGATTTCTTTGTGCTTTGAGTTCCAACCGACGACGGTGGAGGACCGGCTCAGTGTATCCAGACGGTTGCTCTCGCCCTTTGAACACCAGATCGCAGGCCGCTTGGAATGCGACGCCAGAAAAATCTGGCGCCATTGGACGGTATTTTGGATCATCGGCGTTTTGCCCATCCACAACCTCGGCCATCTTGCGCATCGTATCCATGACCTGATCTTGCGTGACCACATCATGGTGCAACCAGTTCGCAAGCGCCTGAGAGCTGATCCGGCAGGTGGCACGGTCTTCCATCAAACCAACATCATTGATGTCTGGCACTTTGGAACAGCCAACCCCCTGATCAATCCAGCGGACAACATACCCAAGGATACCTTGCGCGTTGTTCTCAATCTCGCGTTGAATCTGCGCTGGTGTCCAAGCGCGATATGCCGCCAATGGAATATCAAGGATTGACTGCACATAGGCCCGCCGACCGCCCGCTTTCAGTTTCGCCTGAACCGCCATCACATCAACCGCATGATAGTGCAGAGCGTGCAAGGTTGCAGCCGTAGGGCTTGGCACCCACGCACAGTTCGCGCCTGATTTCGGATGCTCAATCTTCTGTTCGATCATCGCTGCCATCTTATCCGGCATGGCCCACATGCCCTTGCCGATCTGCGCTTTGCCAGAAAACCCGCATTCCAAACCAATGTCGACGTTTTGGTTTTCATATGCGCCAATCCATTGTTTGCGCTTGATAAAATCCTTCCGGCTAAACGGCCCAGCTTCCATAGAGGTGTGGATTTCATCGCCGGTGCGATCAAGGAAGCCCGTGTTGATAAAGGCCACCCGAGATTTCGCCGCACGGATACACTCCTTGAGGTTCACCGTTGTGCGGCGCTCCTCATCCATGATCCCGACCTTCACCGTGTCACGCGGCAAACCGAGCGTGTCCTCTACGTGCGCAAAAATTTCATTGGTAAAGGCGACTTCCTCCGGACCATGCATCTTCGGCTTCACGATATAAACCGACCCATGAACCGAATTGCCGCTGTCGCGCTTGAGATCATGGATCGCGATCAAAGTTGTGATCATCGCATCCATTAAGCCTTCGTAGACTTCGGACCCATCCTTCAAGAGAATGGCAGGGTTGGTCATCAAATGGCCAACGTTGCGCACCCAAAGCAGGGCCCGCCCTTTCATCGTAGCGTCCGACCCATCAGCGGCCGTGTAGGAAATGTCGTCATTCAAACGGCGGGTCATCGACTGACCGCCCTTTTGGAACGTGCTTTCCAGATTGCCCTGCATCAGCCCCAGCCAGTTCGAATAGGCCAAAACCTTGTCTTCGGCATCCACGCAAGCAACCGAGTCTTCACAATCCATGATCGCAGAAACCGCGCTTTCTAACCGAACATCAGCCAACAACGCCTGATCTCGGCTGCCAATCGGATGCGCACGATCAAAGACCAACTGCACATGGAGCCCGTTATTTCGAAGCAAAATGCTGTCCGGCCCCTTCGGATGCCCCGTATAGCCAACAAATTGCGATGGATCTTTCAGAGGCTCGTCGTCGATGAGCAAAGCGCCTTTATCAACATAGTAGCGCCGCGCATCAGCATGGCTTGTATTCTCAATCGGGAAGGCTTGATCGAGGAAGACACGCGATCTAGCGACAACACGCGCCCCATGCCCGCGATCATACCCGCCCGCAGGCGGCAGGCTTCCCATCGCGTCAGTGCCATAGAAGGCGTCATATAAGCTGCCCCAACGCGCATTCGCGGCGTTCAAAGCAAAACGCGCATTTGTAATGGGCACAACAAGCTGTGGCCCCGGGACCAATGCAATCTCCGGATCGACATTCGCCGTTTCAATTTCGAATTCTAGCCCTTCGTCGACGAGGTACCCGATTTCGCGCAGGAAGGCTTTGTAGTCCGCACCATCAAGTGCCTGTCCTTCCCTTACGATATGCCAATCGTCAATTTGCCCTTGGATGGTTTGACGTATGGCAAGCAACTCGTTGTTTCTAGGTGCAAAATCATGAGCTAGGCTCGAAAACCCCTGCCAAAAGTCTTCGGGTTTCACGCCTGAGCCGGGCAGCGCCTTCTCATCAATAAACTCCGCAAGTTCGGCATCTACTTGAAGGCCGTTCTTTTCGATACGCTGTGACATGTGCACCTCTTCTTTCCTCTTAACGACCGACCTAGTTTAGAAGTTTCCTATAGGCAACAAGCATGGTAAAAATACTTTACCAATTATCGCACACCCGCTCTGCGGCAGCGCTCCGAACAATAGCGAACACTGTCCCAGTCCTTTGCCCATTTCTTTCGCCAGACGAAGGGCTTTTGGCATACTGGGCAGGTTTTCTGAGGCAGGTCCCGCTTCTTCCTCATCTTTGGCATATGCACACCCCTAGCCACTTTGAAATAAAACTTGTCCACGGCAACGTGATCACACGGCGCATCCAATTGCGTTATGCAACTCTCGAAAGCTGGAGACCGACATGAAAACCCTATTCGCCGCCTTATCCCTTACCATTGCCATCGCGTTTCCAGTTATCGCTCAAGATCGCGATGGCAATGATACGCCCGGCGAATGGATTGTGACCCACAAGAAAGCCTTTGGGTTATGGGACAGTTTTTGTGACGAGCGCACCACTGGCGATCTGCTGGAAGAACGGTGCTATGTTCGCTACGTCGATGTGTTTTCGAAACGTCCGAATTTTGGGGCGACGTTCTTCTTCCTCACCCCAGGCGAGATTGAATTTGGCCTCGAACGCGGGATGGAATTTGAACCAGATGGATTTCGCGTCGAACGTGACGGCGAAGTGGTCTGGCAAGAAACACGTCGCCCGTGCCTTGCAGGACGTGAATGCAAACTCACAGCACAAGACGCTGCCGACTTTGAAGCGCTCCTAGAAAAAGGCGGTGAAATGCGGTTTACCTTCACCGATCCGGACGGAAACCCATGTGACTTAACGTGGAACATCGACCGCATGGATGAAATTTTAGCCGACTTTCGCGCCCAAGCCGCCGCACGCGGATTGCTTTAAACACTGCACCCCACTTGCCGCCACCACAGCCTTGGCCTAGAAGCGACCGAGACCAATTTCGGAGCGCATTATGCTGGATTTGACCTACGACGCCCCTGCCCCAAAAACCATTGCGGGCGCGACATCTGACTGGGAACTTGTCATCGGTTTGGAGGTCCACGCACAAGTCGCGACCAAGGCGAAACTCTTCTCTGGTGCCTCCACGCTGTTTGGAGCGGAGCCAAACTCCAATGTGGCATTTGTTGATGCTGGCATGCCCGGCATGTTGCCCGTCATAAATGAAGGCTGCGTGGAACAAGCCGTGCGCACAGGCTTAGGACTGAAGGCAGAGATCAATCTGAATTCCGCCTTTGACCGCAAGAATTATTTCTACCCAGATTTGCCGCAGGGCTATCAGATTTCGCAGCTCTATCATCCGATTGTCGGCGAAGGCGAAGTGCTGGTCGAAATGGGCGACGGCACCGCGCGCGTGGTTCGGATTGAACGCATCCATTTGGAGCAGGACGCTGGCAAGTCTATCCATGACATGGATCCGCATATGTCATTCGTTGACCTTAACCGCACCGGCGTTGCGTTGATGGAAATCGTGTCGCGCCCTGACATTCGCGGACCAGAAGAAGCCGCCGCTTACGTCGGCAAACTGCGTCAGATCATGCGGTACCTAGGCACCTGCGATGGTAATATGCAGAACGGCAACTTGCGTGCGGACGTCAACGTGTCCGTCTGCAAGCCGGGCGATTATGAAAAATATCAGGAAACGCAGGATTTCAGCCACCTCGGCACCCGGTGTGAGATCAAGAACATGAACTCTATGCGTTTCATCCAGATGGCGATTGAGGTCGAAGCTCGCCGTCAGATCGCCCTAATCGAAGACGGCCAAGAAGTTGTTCAAGAAACCCGCCTCTACGATCCGGACAAAAACGAAACGCGCTCTATGCGGTCAAAGGAAGAAGCGCATGACTATCGCTATTTCCCCGACCCCGACCTGCTGCCATTGGAAATCGAACAGGCGTGGGTCGAAGATATCGCTGCTTCCCTGCCAGAATTGCCAGACGCCAAGAAATCCCGCTTCATGGCCGATTTCGGCTTGTCGGACTATGACGCCAGTGTTCTGACTGCCGAAGCGGAGAATGCCGCTTACTTTGAGGCTGTGGCAGAAGGCCGTGATGGCAAGCTTGCCGCGAACTGGGTAATCAATGAACTCTTCGGTCGTTTGAAGAAAGACGACGACAAAGGTATCACCGACAGCCCCGTTACTGCTGACCAACTTGGTGGCATCATTGCTTTGATCAAATCCGGCGATATTTCCGGTAAAATCGCAAAAGACCTGTTCGAGATCGTCTACACCGAGGGCGGCGATCCCGCGCAGATCGTTGAAGAGCGCGGGATGAAACAGGTGACCGATACCGGCGCCATTGAAACCGCGCTGGATGAGATCATCGCAGCTAACCCTGCTCAGGTCGAGAAAGCCAAGGTGAACCCAAAACTCGCCGGTTGGTTTGTCGGTCAGGTGATGAAGGCGACTGGCGGCAAGGCGAACCCAGCTATTGTGAACCAATTGATACAAGGCAAGTTGGGCCTTTAATCTATCGAGACCCTTCCTTAGCTTTCAAAATTGGCCCCAAACCGTTAGGTTCCGCCAAACATAGCATGAGCAGTTTCAATGATTTATGAATACAAAGTTGTTCCCGCCCCGACTAAGGGGCTGAAAGCCAAAGGCCTCAAAACAACTGCCGATCGATTTAGTTTGGCCTTTGAGACGGCGATCAACGAATACGCTAAAGAGGGGTGGGAGTTTCTGCGCGCTGAGACTTTGCCGTCGGAAGAACGCGAAGGCTTGATGAGCAAGACGACAATGTATCAGAATGTCTTGGTCTTTAAGCGCCCTGCTCAAGAAGAAGCCGAAGTTGAAATAGCAGGTAGCTTGCCTCCGCCGTTGGATGAGCCCGAGGTGCAAGCTGACGAGGCAGGAGTCGAGGAATTCGAGACTGAAGAGGCTTCGGTGTCGGACGAAGACACCAGCGATGTTACAGATGGATCTGACGGCTCTTTGGTCGAAGAAGACACTCAGCGCATCTGATCAAATTAGCAGAATCAGTTTTCTCAAATAGTATGCAACAGCGCTCTACCCTGAATTGAGCGCCGTTTCCGATTTCTCCATACTATTTCTCCATCTCGCAGAATGACTTCGGAAGCGAAACGGTCGGCTTTCGGCGGGATTGTCAAATCCCCACACAAGTAGCGAAACGAGAACTTATTAAGTATCTGTTATATTTATACTTTATCTCTTCGCACCTTAGTTTTGCCACATTTCAGACAGATTTAAGCCAGATTTCCTTTGGCCCGTGCTTTCCCCCGCGATACTTTCGACAACGTTAATTTTAGAGGTGAGTAAATGTACGAGTACCAAGTGATTGCCGCACCCAACGGCAGAAACAGTTTTGGCCTTCGGAAGAATGCCGCACGTCAGATGCAGGAGCTGAACGACCTGCTCAATTCTATGTCCACCGATCATTGGGAATATATGGGCGACCGCGAAGATGGCCGCCAGATGGTGTTTGCCCGCGTTGTCCAGTCCTTGGAAAATGGCTACCCGCCAAAAGTACGCCCCGTTAGACAGGCTTCCATGGATAAGCCCATCGTTGTGCGGCGCGTTCGTCCAAAGGGCATCGAAATCAATCCGGAACCTGCTTTCAAGTCAAAGCAACCAGCTGCTGCCAACACGCAAGCAGAAATCGACCCGCCAAAGGTCGTCGCTCTTGGAAGTAAATCCTAGGCGTCCGACTGAATATCCAAAGACAGCGCATGAATGCGGTTCAGGATGTCTTTACCCAAAGCCGCGTGAACGGCGCGATGTTTAGCTATACGTGTCAGACCGGAAAATTGGTCTGACACGATCACCACCTTCCAATGGCTTTCGCCAGATCCGTCGTCACCGTCGTGCCCGGCGTGCAAGTGGCTTTCATTAATGACGTCCAGATGGCTAGGCGCGAAACTTTGTTTCAATGCCTCAGAAATTTGCTGTTCCAAGCTCATTATTTTCAGACACCCTCTTCAATCTCCTGCATCAGGGTTTATTCTCTCCTCTCCGAGTCGGAAAGGGAACAGGCGTCATGGACAAGAAAGATCCGTTTGGATTCGACATGTCAGTGTCGAGCTCGAAAAAGAAAAACCCGCGGGGTCGCCGCGGGATGTCTGGAGCATCAGAAACATCAACGCGCATTTGCGATCATGAAGGCTGCAATGAGCCGGGATTGTATCGAGCGCCTAAATCGCCTGATACCATGGACGACTATTTTTGGTTCTGTCAGACGCACGTTCGCGAATATAACCTAAAATGGAACTTCTTCGACAGCACTTCCGAAGCCGAGATCATGGCTCAGATGGAGCGGGATAAGACTTGGGAGCGCCCAACAAAACCATTCAAACGCAGCGTTGAAGAGGCCGCTTGGGCCCGCCTAGGCATCGATGACGCGCATCAGGTGTTGGGTGGAAATGCCACTCAGAACCCAGGCAAGAATGGCGGCGCAAAACGCAGGCTGCCTCCGACTGAGCGCCGTGCTATGGACATTCTTGAGGCCAAGGACGATTGGTCGAAACCGCAAATTCGCAAGGCTTACAAAGCGTTGATCAAAGTTCTTCACCCCGACATGAATGGCGGAGACCGTAGCCAAGAAGAACAGTTGGCCGAAGTTGTTTGGGCTTGGGATCAGATCAAAGACAGCCGAAACTTCAGAGACGCCGACTAATCGGGTCTTCCTCGCTCGACAGTCGGGCGAGGAACACGGATGCGCGTTCTTTTCGGTAAAGTCCGTAGGCATAGTTCGCCCCCAAGAGGGACGCCAACCAGAGATAAAGCACCGGCGGGCTCGACCAAAATGTGCCTGTGATGGCGAGCGGGCCGAACATTGTTCCGAAAATGGGCAAGGCGAGCGTCCCACCAATCAAGGTTGCCACAAAGGTCGTGTTCAGAACCGCAACGAGTGTGAACTTGAAACCGGTAAACCCGAGATGCCCAAACCATCGCCTGTTAAGATAGATTGCGAGGATTGCACCGATCGCTCCGGCGCAAAGGGTCCAAATTTCAAAAATACCCAGCGTATTGGACAGCACCGCGTCCCGCCCCAGTAACCGATGCGCTACAATATGAGAGGTCCACGCCCCGACCGCGCCAGCGCAGGCGTAGCTCGCCAGCAAAGCTTTTTCACCTTGGGTGAGGTCTGATAGTTTGAAACCGCTAAACATAGGCACTTGATACAATCTTAGGTCGTACCAAATCGAATGGAGCAAAATCGAAAATTCATCAAGGAAACACTGCGTTTCAAAAGTTGCCGGCCGACCCGCCTTTTTGCCTAGAAAACTATCCAAACCATCAAAGCCGCACATCCGCATAAGGCAGAGGCAAGCAAAGGCAGCATTCCCCACCGCGTTATGACAGGCTCCTCTTTAACGTCATTCAGAAAGATCGTTTTATCGATGTTCTGGACAACATGCTCTGGCGGAGAGACAGGAGCGATCTGAGAGTTCTCGTTCGCAAAATAGGCTGCCCACTGCGCGTAACTTGCACGAAGAAATGGATCGTCTTTCATGGCCTTTTCAAAGTCTTCGGCGTCTGATGGCTCCAAGAGACCCAAAACATATTCTGCAGCTATTGGACGATCTTCGTTGAGTTTGTCATGCACGGTCATTGTCTTAGCCTCTAAAGTCAGAATCGTTTCGGCAGTCAACAATCCGCCAATACTCACCGCGTCTTGACCAGAGTTAACCGTAGTTGGCGTAAAGTCTTCCTTTCCTTCCCCAAGCCCACCCAAATCGGCCCCTATCCGCCTAAGGGCTAAATCAGATGTAACCAATCTTCGAATTTCAACCAGCATTTTCTCGAATTTGGAAGCAATAAGTACCTAGCAAATCAAACCTGCCAGTTTTTGGCTTTTGGAGTCGCGATTTTAGTTAATCTCTTGCAGGGTACTTCAAGCTTTCAAAAATACCTGGCCCAAAGCGACCAAATCTCCCCTAGCCCTTGCCCCTCATCGCGTTATGTAGCATCCAGAGCGCGAGGAAGCGGCGTTGAATTTGAAAGGCGAAGACATGGCCGACGGCATGATCGATATGGATGCAAAACCAACCGAAGAAATCTCTGTTCGTGAGGTGTTCGGCATCGACACCGATATGAAGGTTAAGGGCTTTGCCGATGCCTCCGATCGTGTGCCTGAAATCGACAGCACGTATAAGTTCGATCCAGATACGACTTTGGCCATTCTCGCCGGCTTTGGCTACAACCGCCGCGTGATGATCCAAGGGTATCACGGTACCGGTAAATCGACGCATATCGAACAAGTCGCCGCGCGACTGAACTGGCCCGCGGTGCGCGTGAACCTTGACAGCCACATCAGCCGGATCGACTTGATAGGTAAAGACGCGATCAAGCTGCGCGACGGTGTGCAGGTGACGGAATTCCACGAAGGCATCCTGCCATGGGCGCTGCGCAATCCCGTTGCCATCGTTTTCGACGAATATGACGCAGGCCGCGCGGACGTGATGTTCGTGATTCAGCGCGTGCTGGAGCACGATGGCAAGCTGACCCTCATGGACCAAAACCAAATCCTCACACCACACCCCTATTTCCGCCTCTTTGCGACAGCAAACACCGTCGGCTTGGGTGACACCACCGGCCTCTACCACGGCACACAGCAGATCAACCAAGCGCAAATGGACCGTTGGTCATTGGTCGCGACGTTGAACTACCTATCGCACGACGCGGAAGCGGCAATCGTTTTGTCAAAGTCACCACACTTCAATACTGAGGTTGGCCGCAAGACAATCAGTCAGATGGTCACTGTCGCGGACCTGACACGTACCGCGTTTATGAATGGCGATTTGTCGACCGTTATGTCGCCACGGACAGTTCTGGCGTGGGCTGAAAACACCCGCATTTTCCAAGATGTCGGCTACGCCTTCCGCCTCTCTTTCCTCAACAAATGTGATGAGTTAGAGCGTCAAACAGTGGCGGAATTCTATCAGCGTTGCTTTGACGAGGAACTGCCAGAAAGTGCGGCGAGCATGAGCTTGGGCTAGGCACAAAAAGTCTTGTCTAAGACTTTTTGAAATTTCCTACATTAAGGAAATTGCCCGCCCACTGGCCAAGCACTTGATCTGGTTCTAGGCTTCTGGCTGTAAAGGATAAACGAGATGCAAAACCCATCTGACAATCCAGCCGATCCGTTCAAAAAGGCCTTGGCCGAAGCGACCAAGGTGATTGCCGACGACCCCGAACTGTCGGTCAGCTATTCCGTTGATCCGGCGGGTCAGACGTCAGATACCATCCGCCTGCCCCAAGTCAGCCGCCGCATGACCCGTGATGAAGTCTTGCTGGCTCGAGGAACCGCTGACGCCTTCGCGCTCCGCCACAAGTTCCATGACGAGGTCACAGCCGCCAAATACATGCCGCAAGGCCAGATGGCCAAAGACCTTTATGAGGCTATGGAAACCGCGCGGATTGAGGCCGTTGGCGCAAAACACATGCCTGGCACCGCTGGCAACATCGACGCAAAGATCGGCAATGACGCGTTGCGCAAGGGTTATGACCAGATCAAACAAGCCTCTGACGCACCCCTCGCGACAGCTGCGGGCTATCTGATCCGCCACCTCGCAACGGGCCGCGACCTGCCGTCCGGCGCTGAGAACGTTATGAACTTATGGCGCGGGTTTATCGAAGATCACTGCGGCGGAACGCTTGAAAGCCTCGAAACCATCCTCGACGATCAACAAGAGTTTGCGAAATTTGCGCGTCAGATGATCGCTGACCTCGGCTATGCCGATCAATTGGGCGACGATCCTGATAATATCGACGACGATCAAGAGGACGAAGCCGAAGACGGCGAAGATCAAGAGGAAGAGCCAGAAAGCACCGGCGACGACGAAAGCGAAGGGGAAGAAGCCGAAGCCTCGCCAGAACAAAGTCAGGAAGAACAGCAAGACGCGTCCCAAGCTCAGGTGAGCATGGACGATCAGGCTGACGCTGAGATGGGCGAAGAGACTGAAATGCCCGACGGCGAGGCCCCGTTGGAGCCACCCGCGCCACAGCCAATTTCGGACGCTGATCCAGATTACCGTGTTTACTCGACTGAATTCGATGAAGAAATCTCGGCGGAAGATCTCGCGGAGCCAGCTGAATTGGAGCGGTTGCGAAACTACCTTGATCAGCAACTTGAGCCTCTGAAAGGGGCTGTGAGCCGCTTGGCCAACAAGCTGCAACGGCGTCTACAAGCAAAACAAAACCGCAGTTGGGAATTCGACCGAGAGGAAGGCATTCTCGACGCTGGCCGCCTAGCCCGGATCGTTGCCTCGCCCACCACACCGTTGTCGTTCAAAGTCGAAAAAGACATGGAATTCCGTGACACTGTCGTGACAATGCTACTCGACAACTCAGGCTCGATGCGCGGCCGCCCGATTTCCATTGCGGCCATCTGCGCCGATGTGATGGCGCGGACGTTGGAACGCTGCGATGTTAAGGTTGAGATCCTTGGCTTTACGACGAAAGCTTGGAAAGGCGGGCAAAGTCGCGAGGAATGGCTCAAGGATGGCCGCGAGGCAACTCCTGGCCGCCTGAACGACTTACGACATATTATCTACAAAGCCGCGGATGCGCCATGGCGACGGACTCGTCCTAACCTCGGTCTGATGATGAAAGAAGGGCTGTTGAAAGAAAACATCGACGGAGAGGCGCTCGAATGGGCCCACCGCCGAATGATAGCGCGGCCTGAACAACGCAAAGTTCTGATGGTGATCTCTGACGGTGCACCGGTGGACGACTCAACTTTGTCCGTTAACCCGGCGAATTATCTTGAAAAACACTTGCGCGACGTCATCTCTATGGTCGAAAAGCGCAAGGCGGTGGAACTCGTCGCCATCGGGATCGGCCACGACGTAACGCGCTATTATGAACGTGCTGTCACCATCACAGATGTCGAACAACTAGCCGGAGCAATGACCGAGCAACTCGCTGGACTCTTCGACAGCGATCCACGCAGCCGTGCGCGTGTTCTTGGGATGCGCAAAGCCAGCTAAGAAACCCGCGACAAAGGAGACCACATGTTTCAAACGTTTGAAGCAACAACGTCACCCGATCAGGGCCCTCCTCGGCTATCGAACCTCAGAAAACATATTGCAGACAAAGGGTTAGACGGATTTCTTATCCCGCGAGCTGATGCGCACCAGGGCGAATACGTCGCGCCTAGAGACGCCCGTCTCGCATGGTTGACGGGGTTTACGGGGTCTGCTGGCTTTTGCGCGGCTTTGACGCATATCGCGGGTGTCTTTGTTGACGGCCGATACCGACTGCAAGTCCGCGATCAGGTGGCAGATGATTTCACACCAGTAGATTGGCCGGAAGTTCAATTGGAAGATTGGCTAAAGGAACAACTGCCCAACGGCGGCAAGGTCGGCTTTGACCCATGGCTCCATACGGTGTCAGCAATTAGGCAACTGACCAAGGCCCTCGTGGATAGCGGCATCGAACTGGTGCCAACTGACAATCTGGTTGACGCGATTTGGTCAGATCAACCGGAACCACCCAAGGCTAAGTTCACCGCCTACCCTGTTGAGTTTGCAGGAGAAACGCGTCAATCAAAGAGTAAACGGCTCGCTGAAACGATCTCAGCTCCGACCGTGCTGACTCTACCAGACAGCATCGCTTGGCTTTTGAACATTCGCGGAACTGACATTGAACGCAATCCGGTGCCGCACGCCTTTGCGATTTTGAACACGGACGGGCACGTCGATCTCTTCGCACAAGATGGCAAGACCGCCGAAGTTGCAAATCACTTGGGCGAGGATGTTCGCATTCACCCCCAAGATAGCTTTCTTAACCATATCTCGAACCTCACCGGTGACATCAATTTGGACCCAAAATGGTGCCCAGCCATCGTTGCGACAACAGCTGCGAAGGCAGGGCTGACCATTCGGCACAAGGATGATCCTTGTCTTCTTCCAAAGGCTTGCAAGAACGACACCGAAATTGCTGGTGCGAAGGAAGCCCACCTCCGCGACGGTGCCGCCATGGTGCGTTTTCTTGCGTGGCTGGACGCGGATGCCCCCAACGGCAGTCTGACCGAGATCGACGTCGTCAAACAACTCGAACAATTTCGCCGCGAAACCAATCAGTTGCTGGACGTGAGCTTTGAAACCATTTGTGGCGCAGGCGGTAATGGCGCGATCGTTCACTACCGCGTGACTGAAGAAACCAATCGACCAGTTAAGCGCGATGAACTCCTCCTGATCGACAGTGGTGGGCAATACATTGACGGCACCACTGATATCACCCGCACTGTTATCGTTGGGACGCCATCAGAGCTCCACCGCTCCTGCTTCACCCGCGTCCTACAAGGCATGATTGCTATCAGCCGCGCGCGCTTCCCAAAAGGCGTTCAGGGCCAACACCTCGATTCACTTGCTCGCTTCCCTTTGTGGACGGCCGGTATGGATTACGATCACGGTACAGGACATGGGATTGGCAGCTATCTATGCGTCCATGAAGGACCGCAAAGCCTGTCGCGTCGTGGCGATGTGCCATTGAAAGAAGGCATGATCCTCTCTAATGAACCCGGATACTACCGGACTGGCGAATTCGGCATTCGTATTGAGAACCTAATCGTCACAGGTCCCGCGCCAGACATCGAAGGTGGCGATGACCGCGATATGCTGTCGTTTGAGACGATCACATATGTCCCAATCGACCGCAGGCTGATCGATGTGGCACTGCTCTCGAACGATGAACGCGACTGGATCAACGGCTACCACGCCGAAACCATGGCCAAGATTGGACCTCTGATTGATGGCCCCGCGAAGGAATGGCTTGAGCAAGCCTGCGCGCCGTTGTAAAAACGACATCTTGCTGGACTAGGGTGCCGGCAAAAATGGGAAGGATTTCACTATGGCTGATCACATTAAAATTCGCGAAGCGAGCGGAACTTGGGTTGTTCGCGCAGCAGGCGCAGTCATTGGTGAAACCAAAAATGCACTCGAGCTCAGCGAAGGAGATTATCCACCGGTGATCTATATCCCACGCGATGACATGGCGATGGCGTTTCTTGAAAAGACAGAGACGACGTCAACTTGCCCCTACAAAGGCAACGCGACTTACTATTCGATCATCGCCAAAAGCGGTGAAATCGCCAATGCGGCGTGGTCATATGAAGACCCGATCGCAGGTATGGAGCAAATCCAAGGCCACCTTGCCTTTTTCAAAGACAAAGCAGCCGTCGAAGAAGTTTAAGAATGCTCTTCAGCGGCGGTTTCTGACAACGCTTTGTTCATCGCTTTCAGCGCGTCGACCTGAAACAACGCGCCCCAAAGCTCGGGCGGGCTGTCCTGATCGCCTAGTGTAACGACTGGCACAAACCGATGGTTCGCTTGTTCGAACATTGGCATGGCCTGTTCTAGGGTCGCGTTTCCGTCAATGTAGACACCGTCTGACATCAGATCCCAACACGCCTCATCTGGAGCGCCGTTTTCTGAACCACGCTCTCGCATAATGCTTGCCACTTTGAACGTCGCCAAAAGGTAAGCCTGCGGACCTGCCGCCAAATGCACATTGCGCCGTTCCAACTGGGTCAGGAAGAACGACCGATCGACCAAACTCGACGCGAGTGCGGTGGAAAGCGAAACAGACACCATAACAGCAAGCCCCGTTTGCCAGTCACCGGTCAGTTCAAAGACGATCAATGTCGTTGAAATCGGTGCACCAAGAACCGCAGCAGCAACTGCTCCCATTCCCGCAAGTGCGTAGAGCGTTTCCTCGCCAGACACCGTCGGGAAAATGCTGGTTGCGATGATACCGAATGCCAAGCCCGTTAAAGCTCCAACCATCAAAGCAGGGGAAAAGATACCACCCCCCATGCGCCCGCCCATGGTGATCGCAACTGCGACGATCTTGAGCGCCACAAACACAATCGCCTCGTGCAACACAAGATCGCCCGTCAAAGCGAGAGATGTTGTCTCATACCCAACTCCGATAATGTGAGGGAAATAGATGGCGAGTGCACCCAAGCCCGCTCCTGCGATTGCGGGGCGTAATACGTTGTGAATGCGGAACTTTTCGCTAAAGAAATTCCCGAAGTCTTCTGCCCAGAACACCGCTTGCATAAGAAGGACGGCCACCAAGCCACTGATGGCACCGAGGATGAGGTATGCAGGCAGTTCGACGTAAAATTCCAACGTATTCGCGACAGGCAACATGAACTCTGTCACGTCTCCAAACACAGAGCGGCTGATCACAGTTCCGGCGACAGAAGCGATCACAATCGGAGCAAATGCGTGGACGGCGAAGTGCCTTAGCACCACCTCCAAAGCAAAAAGTGCGCCTGCAATCGGCGCGTTGAAACTTGCTGATACCGCCGCCGCGACCGCGCAGCCCAGCAAATCGCGCCCCGTAACGCCATCGGCTCGGATCACCTTGCTCACCGCCGTGGAAATCATCGCAGCCAAGTGAACGACTGGTCCTTCCCGCCCCGTTGAGCCACCCGTCGACAACGTAATCAAACTCGCAAAACCAGACGCTATCCCTTGTCGCACTTCGACACGCCCTTCGTTCAGAGCCGCACCCTCGATCACATCAGCAACTGACCTGACCCGACCATCAGATGTGAAGCGGTCAAAGATAATGCCAACAACCAATCCTCCAATCATCGGAACGATCAGCAGATGATACCAAAGCAGGCTCGCTGCAAAGCTGTGCAAAGTATTGATGTCGTCTGCCCCGTAAACCAACCGCTGCAGCCAATCGATCCCAAGTCGGAATAAGACTGTGACGATACCGGCAGCGATCCCAATCGCCAAAGCAATGAACCAGAATTGAATTTGGTTGGGGCCCTGCTTTTTCAGAACATGCCAACCGCGATTGCATTTATGAACCAAGTGATCGACGCGTTCCTTGGCGGCTGATCTTATTGGAGCACTCATGCCCAACCTGTCCCTAGTATCGTCGGCCTGATTTCCATAACCTGCTGCAGACACAACAAAGGATCAGGGCATGACCATTGAAACCGCAATCGCGGAGCTTGAAACCTTACTAGGCGAACGTTTCTCGCGGTCCAAGTCCGATCTTGACCAACACAGCCATTCTGAAACCTATTTTGATCCAATCAAACCCGACGGAGTGGCATTCCCTGAAACCACGCAAGACGTATCCGAGATCATCAAAGTCTGTTCAAAACACAACTGCCCCGTCATCGCATGGGGTACAGGTACGTCCTTGGAAGGACATTCCCTAGCGGTGCGCGGAGGCGTGACTTTGGATTTATCGCTTATGAACAAGGTGTTAGAAGTTAATGCTGAGGACATGGATGTAAGCGTCCAGCCCGGCCTGACCCGCATGGCTTTGAATGACGAGCTCCGAGCAACGGGTTTGTTCTTCCCCGTCGATCCGGGAGCGAATGCCTCTCTTGGCGGTATGGCATCGACACGCGCCAGTGGAACGACAACAGTGCGCTACGGCACAATGCGCGACAATGTGATGGGGCTTGAGGTGGTATTGGCCGACGGCCGCATCATCCGAACCGGCACCCGTGCTCGCAAAAGCAGCGCCGGATATGATTTGACCGGACTCTTTGTTGGTTCGGAGGGAACACTCGGTATTATCACGGAACTCACGCTGAAACTTCATGGGCAACCTCCGGCCATAGGGGCGGCCGTCTGTGCTTTCAAAACTGTGGGCGATGCGGTCGACACCGTAATCGAGACCATTCAAATGGGCGTACCGATGGCCCGTATCGAACTTCTGGATGCTGCAAGCGTCGCCGCCGTCAATGCGCAGGGTGCACTCGGTTTACCGGAGCAACCGCATCTCTTAGTCGAGTTTCACGGGTCCGAGTCCGCTGTCGCAGAAGATGCTGAAACGCTCAAAGAGATCGCCAACGAACATAGATCAATCAGCTTTAACTGGGCCACCAAAACCGAAGACCGGAATAAGCTTTGGCAAGTACGTCATGACGCATATCACGCGATCACTCAAAGCAAACCTAGGTCCACCGCCCTTGTCACAGATGTCTGCGTGCCGATCTCACAGCTCGCAACAGCGATCGAAGAAACGCAAACCGATATTGAGAATAGTCCAATCGAAGGTCCGATCCTTGGTCATGTAGGGGATGGAAATTTTCATGCCATCTTGTTGGTTAACCCTCAAAACACCGCAGAGATTCGAGTTGCAAAAGAGTTATCTGCAAAAATGGCAGAACGCTCTTTGCGTCTTGGCGGAACAGTCACTGGCGAACATGGCGTCGGAATGGGAAAACTAGACCTGATGCAAGCTGAACATGGCGACGCTTGGAGCGTGATGGGTTTGATAAAAAAGGCCATCGACCCCAAATCCATCATGAATCCAGGAAAATTGGTAAATCAAAACTGATACCTTTACCTAACTGATACCCTGCAATAAAGTAACACTGGGTCGTTTGCGGCCCATATGCGTGAAAGCGCATTTCGTGAGTGTGGTAACGGTGTTTGCATCCTAGGTTAGCCCCTGATGCAAATGTGGTTATTGAGGCGTTCGACGTTTGCGTCGAGCGCCTTTTCTTATTCCATCAAGGCCTTTGCAGCCTCTTTCGCAGCCTCTGTTACTTTATCGCCGGACAACATCCGAGCGATTTCGTCGATGCGATCTGACGCGTCTAGCGGAATAACCGAAGACAGGGTCTCGGACGTGCTCTGAGTCTTCTCAACAAGCCAATGATGGCCAGCAAGTGCTGCGACCTGAGGCGAATGCGTGACCACCAAAATCTGACCGGTCTCTGCAAGCTCCGCCAATCGACGACCCACCGCATCAGCCGTCGCGCCGCCAACACCACGGTCAATTTCGTCAAAAATCATCGTCAACCCGGATTTGCTCGACTTGGTAAGGCACACCTTTAGAGCCAACAAAAAACGACTTAACTCGCCACCTGATGCGATCTTATTGAGCGGGCCTGCCGGCGCTCCCGGATTGGTGGCGACTGCAAAATGCACATCGTCAATGCCTTCCGGACCCTCGTCGCTGGTGTCCAATTTAGTTGCAAAGACCGCCCGTTCCATTTTCAGCGGTGCGAGTTCCATTGTCATCGCTTGATCGAGTTTTTTTGCAGCTGCAGTCCGTTTTTGACGAACCGCTTCGGCTGCTTGCACATAAGCAATACGCGCAGCCTCGACACGTCTTTCCTGCGCGCTCAATTCAGCACTTCCGCCGTCAACAACTGCCAGTTTAGACCGCAACTCAGCAGCAAATTCACCCAGATCATCCGCAAGGACGTTATGCTTCCGCGCCAACGCTCTGATCGCAAACAACCGTTCTTCCGTGTCTTCCAAGTCAGACGGGTTGAAAGCCAAGGCATCGAGGGAGGCAACAACCCCGCTCTGCGCCGCATCAAGCTCCACCATCGCCCGCTCAATCGCGGCCATAGGATCATCTAGCTGGCCTTCAGCCTTGTCCGCTACGGAACCCAACCAGCGAGACGCATCGGACAACATGCCTTCGGCGCCTTGCAACCCCAGCGCCTCAGCTGCACGCGTAATGTCTTCTCTGATCTTCTCTGCCGCCTGCATCAACCGACGTTGCGCATCAAGTGTCGCTTCTTCGCCGGGTTGAGGTTCGAGCGTCTCCAGCTCAGCAACCGCGTGTCGCAAGAAATCCTCTTCTTCACGTGCCGCTGCGATATTGGCATTCAGCGCTTCCAGCTTTAACCTCTCGGCGGCCAGACTACGCCAGAGGCCGCGCAACGCTTCAACATCCTCAGTGAGCCCCGCAAATTCATCTAACAACTGACGATGCCCACGCGGGTTCAGCAAACCGCGATCATCATGTTGCCCATGAAGCTCAACCAGAACATCGGACAATCGGCGCAGAACTTCACCACTCACACGCCTGTCATTGACCCAAGCGGTTTTGCGGCCATCCTTGGCGTTGACCCTGCGCAAGATCAATTCATCTTCCGCCCCAATCCCAGCCTCGTCCAAAACCGCGCGCGCCGGATGATCGACAGGCAAATCGAACCACGCCGTAACCTCGCCCTGCTCCGCACCGCTCCGAACAAGCTCAGCGCGTCCACGCCACCCCAGTACAAAACCTAACGAATCCAAAAGGATAGATTTTCCTGCGCCGGTCTCGCCAGTTAACGCGTTCAACCCGGGCTGAAACTCAAGTTCCAGCCGGTCAATGATCAACATGTCCCGGATATCTAGCCCGCGCAGCATGTCAGGCTCGTGTCACAACCATTCGCCGCGGATCATCTGGCGGTAAATCGCTGTCAGCCAATTGTCTCCGATTGAACGAGGCTCCAAGCCTTGCAGGGTTAGCAACGCGTAGCTTGCTTCGTACCATTCCGTCGATTGGAAGTTATAACCAAGGATCGCGGCCGCTGTCTGGGCTTCTTGGATCAATCCCAGTGACAAATAGCATTCGACCAAACGGTGCAGCGCTTCGGGCGTGTGGGTGGTTGTCTGGAAATCCTCAACAACCACACGGAACCGATTGGCCGCAGCAGTGAAGTGATTGCGTTTGAGGTAGTAGCGGCCAACTTCCATTTCTTTCGCGGCGAGGTGATCGAAGGCAAGATCGAATTTAAGAACGGATGACCGCGCATATTCCGTGTCTGGATACTGCTCGATCACTGTGCGCAAAGATTGTAACGCTTGGAACGTTAGCCCTTGGTCGCGTCCGATTTCGTCAATCTGGTCGTAGTATGACAGTGCCAAAAGATACTGTGCATAGGCTGCATCTTCGGTTGCAGGATAGAAATCAATGTAGCGTTGGGCCGAAGATCGTGAATTCGGGTAATCGCGCTCTTTGTGATAGGCGAAGGCCTGCATAATCAGCGCACGCTTTGCATATTCTGAATAGGGGTAGAGGCGTTCAATCTCACCAAAGTAGAACGCGGCCTCTTCCCCGTCGCCGCGTTCCAACTCTAACTCACCGCGTTCAAAAATTTCCTTCGCGGTATATTGTTCAAGTGCGCCCGGCCTGCGCGAGTCGAATGAACTACACGCCACCAAAGCGACAACAACCGAAAAACCCGCGATCACGCGCAATCCGCGCCCTAACCCTTTGTTTCGATTGCCTGACATCGCCAGCCCTCGCTCAACCACCATACCCTAGGACGGTTAACATCGTCCCGTTTTGATCGGTGTAACATAGAAAAAACGAGGGCAAAATGACTTTTGCACCCATTGCGCGGTTCTGTGAATGGAAGGGCTCTTAAGCGACGGCGTGGAGGTCGGCTTTGGTGACACCGACACCGGGCAAACGTGCCGCGACCTGCGCATCACACACCACCCAACGCCACGCGCTATCGTCTGCAAAAAGCGCTCTCAAAAGCGCATTGGTCACCGCATGGCCGGAGCGTACACCGCGATACCGACCCAGAATCGGAGCACCGGCTGTATAAAGATCACCCAAGGCGTCCAGCATCTTGTGCCGAACAGCCTCATCCTCATGACGCAAGCCACCAGGCGTAAGGATCGCATCGCCATCCACGACAACAGCATTCTCGAGCGACCCACCAAGGGCCAAGCCATTGGCGTGCATCGCATCGACGTCGGATTGGCGGCAGAATGTCCGGCTATCACAGAGCTCGCGCACGAATGTGCCATTGGCGAGGTTAAGAGTCTTGCTTTGCTGACCAATCGCTTTATCGGCGAAATCAATTTCAAAATCTATCTGAAGGCTGGTCGCTGGTGTCAAACTCGCCCAGGCATCGCCGACTTCGACATGAACAGGTTTCAAAATCTCAATCGCCTTCAACGGGACGGCCGTCTCACATACGCCTGCGTCAAGGATGCCACGCACAAACGCTGCGCTGCTTCCGTCCATAATTGGAAGTTCAGGGCCATTCACTGCAACAATCGCATTGTGCACGCCGCAGCCAGCCAATGCGGCCATAACGTGTTCAATGGTTGAAACTGTAATGCCATCATCGTTACAAAGGCGCGTGTTCAAAGGCGATACGGTTACCCGATCCCAAAGCGCCGGTAGGACCGCAACGCCATCGGCCAAATCAACGCGATGGAAAACGATTCCGGTGTCTGGAGAGGCAGGACGCAATTCAACTGACACAGGTTTCCCTGTGTGAAGGCCCAAGCCCTCAAAGTTGGTTGTTGAATTCAGCGTCGTTTGCACGTTTATCGTCCGTTTACCTGCACACCTACCTAGGGTGCGCCCTCTGAGTCCTCAATTCACTCTTTGTAACGGACTGAAATATGCGGAAGGGTTTTGTAACACTACTCAAGAAAACGCCCACAACGCTTTGATTCAAAACAAAAAAGGCCGCAACTCTGCGGCCTTTCTTTCAATCTGAACGCTGCGTCACACCAATTTGTGTGTGACGAAAAACTGTAGTTTAGTTCGCCTGACGCCTCAAAAACGCAGGAATCTCGATGCGTTCCTGATCTGGATCAGCTTCTGCTGCTGGCTCTTCGCGGATCGGCGTGACAGGCGGTTGCTGGCGTATTGGCGCCTCTGGTGCAGCCGTACCTGTCATCCGGTTGATCAGTGAATTGATACCGAACCGTGGCTTGTCACCTTCTGCAACAGATGGCGCTGGTTCCGCAGCTGGCTGTGCGCCCGGAGCGCGGTTTACAGCGGCTTGCAGCCGTGCCATCGCCTCAGGTGTCGGCGTACCTGGTGCGCTTGCGCTTGGTGCGACAAAGGTTTCAGCTTCTGTTGCTGGCGCTGGCTGGTATGCAGGCGGCGGAAGATCATCTGCCACCGCTGGTGCAGCTTGCTCGGCCACGTATGGCTCAGGCTCCGGCATATCCTCAAACAAGGACGGCTCGGGTGTTGAAGGCGCCGCTACGGCAGCTGGCGCTTCAACGGGTGCTGGGGTCGCTGCAACTTCTTCTGGTGCTGGCGCTGGAGCGGCAACCGGTGCCTCTTCCTGTGCAGCTTGTGGTGTCAATGGGGCCGCCATGGATCGGCGTGGCAGTGGCACATCGGATGATTTCGCGATTGCGTCGATACCCGTTGCCACAACGGACACGCGCATCTGACCCTCCATGCCGGTGTCCAATGTGGAGCCGACGATGATGTTTGCATCTGGATCGACTTTTTCGCGGATTTTGTTCGCAGCTTCGTCGAGTTCGAATAGTGTCAGATCGTAGCCGCCGGTGATGTTGATCAGCACCCCCTTTGCGCCTTCCAACGAAATCTCGTCCAGCAGTGGGTTGGCAATCGCTTTCTCCGCCGCTTGAACCGCGCGGCTTTCGCCCTCGGCTTCGCCTGTACCCATCATCGCTTTGCCCATCTCATCCATGACCGCACGGACGTCTGCGAAGTCGAGGTTGATGAGGCCCGGACGAACCATCAAATCAGTCACGCCCTTCACACCTTGGTAGAGAACATCGTCAGCCAAAGCGAAAGCTTCGGTGAAGGTTGTGTTTTCGTTCGCAAGGCGGAAGAGGTTCTGGTTCGGAATGATGATCAGCGTATCCACAACCTTCTGGAGCGCTTCGACACCCTCCTCTGCTTGCTTCATGCGCTTGCCGCCTTCGAATTGGAACGGCTTTGTGACAACACCAACCGTCAACACGCCCAGCTCACGAGCTGCTTGTGCGATGATCGGCGCAGCGCCGGTACCGGTGCCCCCACCCATACCTGCAGTGATGAAACACATGTGTGCGCCGGCGAGGTGATCGACGATCTGCTCGATGCTTTCTTCGGCAGCAGCAGCACCAACGGTCGCCCGTGCACCTGCGCCAAGACCTTCGGTGACTTTCACACCCATCTGGATTTTTGCGCCAGACTGCGATTGCTGCAGTGCCTGCGCATCGGTGTTCGCGACAACGAACTCCACCCCTTCGAGCTGTTGCTCGATCATATTGTTTACTGCGTTACCACCAGCACCGCCCACGCCAAATACCGTGATGCGGGGCTTCAACTCTTCCTCATGTCCAGGAATGGATAGGTTCAATGTCATGCTCTGTCCGCCTGTTTTTCAGCCCGTCCCGTTGGGCAGATTCTTTGAAATTGAACGGACGATACCCTTTTGTCGCAGATTCGTCACGTGCAAAGCGCGAAAAAACCACAAAATATAGGAGGTTTCTTACTGTTTTCGGTAAGATTTCGCCGATCACACATTCCTTTGTGGGTCACCAATTGACCACCACAATCGGCTCCGCTCTTCACCCGCGAAGGAAGACGTCGTTAACTTTCAGCAGCTTGCTCGCCGTTGTTGACGTTGGGCGAGCCAAATTTCCTACCAGTTATCCTTGAACCACTTCACAGCGCGCTTAAGCGAGCGCGCGGGATAGGTATCCGCCGGAATATCGAAATCCCACCACTCATCCTGCGGATGTGCGGCGAAAAGCGTCAAACCGACGGCACCCGAGAAGGCTGGACCCGTTGCCGCCTGCGGCAAACCTTGCACGCGCAACGGTCGACCGAGTCGGACTTGTGAGCCCAAGATTTTACTCGCCAGACCGTCCAAACCTGGGATCTGGCTCGCCCCGCCCGTCAATACGATCTGTTGACTTGGCAAATGATCAAATCCGGCGGCGTCTAGACGCAAACGAACCTCTTCCAATATCTCTTCAACCCGCGGGCGCATTATCCCGATCAGTTCCGCGCGACTCACAGTCCGACGATCATGTTCCCAATCACCCGTCTCGCCACCGATCTCGATCATCTCGCGGTCATCCATGCCAGTCGCCAGCACGCCGCCATAAAATGTCTTGATCCGTTCCGCCGTCGCCATCGGCACTTGCAGGCCCATGGAGATGTCGCCTGTGACGTGATCCCCACCCATGCGCACAGCATCTCCGTAGATCATGTGCTTGCGCATGAAGATCGACACACCGGTTGATCCGCCGCCAAAGTCAATACAGGCCGCGCCAAGCTCTTGCTCATCCTCGACCAACGAAGAAATACCGGACACATAAGCCGACGATGCGATGCCGGCCAATTCCAGGTCACAGCGTTTGATACAGAAAAACAGGTTTTGCAGCGCCACACTGTCCACGGTCAACATATGCATATCCGTGGTCAGTTTATTGCCCATCTGTCCACGTGGATCGGCAAGGCTGCTGCGATGATCCAGCGAGAAATTCACTGGTTGCGCGTGCAGCACATCGCGATCATGACCGTAGTCCGGCACATCGCACGACGCCATCACGCGAGCGATGTCATTGTCCGTGACCATTCCGTTCTCAATCTCAACCATCCCATCAAGGCCGTAGGACCGAGGCCGCGCCCCGCTAAGGCAGGCGATCACATGATCCACACGCACATTCGCCATCTTCTGCGCCGCTTGAACCGCTGTCCGAATGGCGCGTTCAGTTTCTTGCATCGCGTCAACTTCGCCAAAACGCACGCCCCGCGACCGCGTTGTCGCAGCCCCGATCACTCGAAATTGCGATTGGCCAGCAAGCGATCCGATCCCCTCAGGCGTGCCAAACTGGTCAGGACCGTCAAACCGCAGAACCAGACAGGCGATCTTAGACGTCCCCACATCCAAAATCGCAATCACTCCGCGCTGCATCGCTGCTTTACGCATGTTGCGCATGGCGCGCTGGCTTTCGTACACGTCTTTCATTGGTCTTCTGCCTCGAATGTATTCACCCGTCTGAGCGCGGATGCTGCTTCTGTCGTCATTTGAACGGTGGCTCGATCGCGATTGCGCAGATCAATGGCCACGACATCTTTCTCCAAAATGTCATTGGATTGGTGGAGGACGATCACCCGATCGAGCGCGGCCATGGCCCCCTCGGCAGGCAGTTTAATCCGTTGGCCGCGATCTAGAACAATGTCCCACCGACGCTCACCCATGCGTACCAAGCCGCGCACACGCGGGGCCAAGGGGCCTGCATTGCGGAACAGAGCCAGCGCTTCTTGAATGTGATCATGTGCGCCATCGCCGGCAATCAACGGAAGATCCAAACGATCCCCGCGTTCAGCGACGACACCAGAGAACACGCCATCAGCATCGATCAAACGCAAGTTGTCATGCGCCCGCCACAGCGCCACTGGGATGCGCGGTGTCACCTCAACGGTCAACGCGTTATTCTCACCTACACGGACGCTTGCGTCGGCCACGGCGTTCAAAGCGGCCACAACTTCACGCATGGCTTCCAAATCCAAATCGAATGAGGAGGCCGGGAAGTCTATCGGAAGAACACGACGTACATCTGCCTCTAAGACCGGACCCGCGCCCACTACGTCGAGTGAGGTGACCATGAATTCCGGCCGTTCTTGAACCGAAGCTTTGACTTCCGCGATCCGCTTGTTGAAGTCGGCAACCCTCTGTTCGTCTGAAAACCACGTTGCGGCGATGATCCCGATCAAGGCCAAAGGAATACCAACGCGCACACTGGTCACAAACCCTGGTGTCAGCAAAAGCCGCTGCATCCGATAGCCCCATTTCGACGGGGCCGGATCGCGCAACGACGCACGGTGGTTGCGGCGGATCAGCGGTCGCATGAGGCGTCCTCCACCAACTGGCGGCACAGATCGGGGAAAGAAATCCCGCAGTTTTCGGCTTGTTCGGGCGCCAGAGATGTTGGCGTCATCCCAGGTTGGGTGTTTGTCTCGAGCAGGATCAACCCGTCGATGCCTCGGGTTTCATCCCAACGATAATCTGTACGGGATAGGCCACGGCAACCGAGCGCCTTATGGGCCTTTACCGCGAAGTCCATGCAGGCGTCGAAAATCTCGGTCGGGACATCCGCAGGCAATTCATGCCGCGACCCGCCTTCGGCATATTTGGCGTGATAATCATACCAACCGTCGGTGATGATATCCGTCACCGTCAGTGGGCGATCGCCAAGAACGGTTGTTGTTAGTTCACGACCCGGGGCGTAGGTTTCAACCATCACTTCAACCGGCATGTCGTTCGCCAATTGAGGCGGACCATTCGGGCTTTCACCGACGATGTAAACGCCGACCGAGGACCCCTCGTTGTAGGGTTTCACGACGTAAGGCGGTTCCATCACATGCGCAGCAGACACGTCGGATGACTTTGCAATGATTGAGTCAACAAAGGGTAAACCCGCGGCGCGATAGACATCCTTTGTCCGTTGCTTATCCATCGCCACGGCAGAGGCCACCACACCGGAATGCGTGTAGGGAATACGCAGCCATTCGAGCATCCCCTGAACGCAGCCATCTTCGCCCCAGCGGCCGTGAAGCGCGTTAAAGACAGCATCCGGTGAAATCTCGATCAGGCGCGCGGCAAGGTCGGGGCCAGCATCGACCTCCACCACTTCGCATCCTGATGCCCGCAATGCTGTTGCACATTCACGGCCGGAACTGAGGGACACCTCACGTTCAGCCGATGGTCCGCCCATCAATACAACAACGCTGGGGTCTGCCCTGCTCGACATATCCCAAACCGCCTCTTGCGCGGGTCTTGTGACCCGTCTTTATCATGTCGATCCTTGCCTCGGATCAGGCCCCTTGTTTGGAGCCAACTTATTGTTTTTTCGCGGCCTTCGGAGCGTCGCGCTCACCCACCCGCATAATTTCCCATTGTAGCGTGATACCGCTCTGCGCGTAAACAGCTTTTCGCACCTCCTCGCCCAAATCCTCCAAATCCGCAGCCGTCGCGCCACCGGCGTTGGTCAGGAAGTTGGAGTGCATCGTGTTCATCACTGCACCACCGCGAGTGGCGCCCCGCATTCCAGCGTTATCAATCACTTTCCATGCTTTGAGATCATGTGTGTCGTCCTCGCGGCCCGTTGAGCTAAATCCCGCCGGATTACGAAAGGTCGACCCTGCTGTGCGGTCCTTTGTCGGCTGCGTTTCATCACGCTTGGCCAGTTGGGCCTCCATCCGCGCGGTAAGTTCTTCGGGGTCGCCGTTCGGCGCTTTGAAGGTTGCAGAAACCATCACCGCCCCCTCAGGCAATGTGGTCGATCGATAGGCGAAGTTCAGATCACTCGCTGAGAGCGTCGCCCGTGTACCATCCCGCAGCACCACCTCCGCGCTTTCAAAGACATCGCCGGTATAGCTGCCGTAGCAGCCTGCATTCATACGAACTGCACCGCCAATGCTACCGGGGATGGTGCGCAAAAAGGTCAAATCCAAACCTGCTTCCGCAGCTTTCCGGGCGACATGGGCATCCAGCGCAGCAGCTCCTGCGGTCACGCGATCACTGTCGATGTCGATCCCGTTAAACCCGCGCCCGAGCCGGATCACCACGCCTCGGACCCCACCATCGCGCACGATCAGATTGCTGCCGACACCCATCGGAAAAACAGGCACTTCAGTGGGAAGTCCGGAAAGAAATGCGGCCAAATCCTCAACATCCGCAGGCTGGAAAAGCACATCAGCTGGGCCACCTACCCGCAGCCATGTCAGGCCACCAAGGTCTTTGTTCCGCGTCACCGTTCCACGCACGTTTGGGAGGCTTTTTGTCATAGCGTTTTTCGATCATCTCGTTTGCGAAGCAGCCAACCCAACAGCCCTCCACCCGCGGCACCTAGAACCGCTGGCAGCGCAAAGAGCAAGGCGAAGGAATACGCCTGCACAGGCGTCAATCCAATCGGAGTTTGAACGCCATAAAGGAAAATGACAAAGGCCGCACCCAGTATGGAAATCAGGGTCAATGCATACCCAGTTCGTCCTCGACGCATCCAAAAGGCCATAATAGCAAACGGCACCATCGCCGCTGCTATCATGCCGGAAAGGACGAAGATATCGGTCATGTGCGTTGGGTCACGTTGCGCTTAAACCATTGCCAAAGATAATAAACCGGCCACCGCAAGAACGAACACCCAGCACCGAGAATGATCAACGCGATCCAGGGGCCGTTTTGATAGGCAACCCAGCCAACGATCGGAATACCAATCGCGATCAGGAAATAGGCCCGCCGCCAGTGCTGATCATTCGATGGAATGGACGCAAGGACAGCGGCCAAAACGAACCAAAGGCTTGCGGCAAAGAGAGACAGCGTCATTTCGGCACCTCAACCTCTTGGCCTGTGGCCTTCTTCCAAAGATAGCGCAGTGGATTACGGTACATCGACAAAAACGCCAGCGCAGCGGCAATGCTTAGCCACCAACCGTAGTCATAGCCAATCCAGACGATCAAAACCGGTGCTGCGATCAAAAGCACGATGCCCGGTCCAAACTGACGCTGCATCGGCAACATGGCCACCACGGCAGACGCCATACCCCAAAGACATCCCAAAATGAGAGATAGTGTCATTTCTTAAGCTGCTCCGGCAATGCGTTCGCCCATGCGCTGATCGTACCAGCGCCAAGACAAACCACCATATCACCCGAAGCGGCTTGCTCTCGCACCAGTCGGGTCAGGTCGTCTTGATCCACCACAGATCGCGCATGACGATGGCCATGACGGACAAGCCCAGCAACTAAATCATCGCGGCTTGCGCCTTCAATTGGCTCTTCGCCTGCGGAAAATACCTCTGCAATGCCAACAACATCGGCATCATTAAAGCAGGCACAAAACTCATCAAAATGATGGCTCAGGCGCGAGTATCTATGCGGTTGATGAACTGCAATGACACGGCCTTCTGTCGCTTGCCGCGCCGCTTTTAAGACGGCCGCGATCTCAACCGGATGGTGGCCATAATCGTCAATGATCGTCACGCCATCAACCTCACCGACCTTTGTAAAGCGCCGATTTACGCCGCCAAAGTTCTTTAGGGCGGCTTTGATCTCGTTGACCTTCATGCCCAAATGCCGCGCGACCGCAACAGCGGACAACGCGTTAGAGACATTGTGATCCCCCGGCATCGGCAATTCACAATCCTCGATCACCAACCCCTCGGTCTGAAGCGCGATGTCAAAATGAGCCACACCGGCCTTATACGTCAGGTTAACGGCCCGAACGTCCGCTTGTGCGTTAAAGCCAAATGTCACCACGCGGCGATCGCTGATCTTACCCACCAGCGACTGAACATCTGGGTCATCAGTGCAGCATACCGCCAAGCCATAGAACGGAATATTGGATACAAAATCGAGGAAGCCTTGGTGCAGCGCCTCTTCGGTTTTCCAATGCTCCATATGCTCTGGGTCAATATTCGTCACAATCGCAATGGTCGCTGGCAGTCGGTTGAAGGTACCGTCGCTTTCGTCGGCCTCCACCACCATCCATTCGCCCTGCCCCATGCGAGCATTGGAGCCATAGGCATGAATGATCCCGCCATTGATGACGGTCGGGTCGATCCCGCCTTCATCCAGCAAGGCTGCCACCATTGTTGTGGTTGTGGTTTTTCCATGCGTGCCGGCCACCGCCACGTTCGACTTTAGGCGCATCAACTCCGCCAACATCTCGGCGCGACGGACAATCGGCAGACCTCTGGCCCGTGCGGCATCATACTCCGCATTGCCCGGCTTGATGGCAGAGGAAATCACGACAACCTCGGCGTCTTCCAAATTCTCCGCCCGCTGGCCTTCAAAGACAATCGCACCAAGTGATTTCAAACGATCGGTGATCTTGGTCGCCTTCAAATCAGAGCCCTGAACAGTGTAGCCATGGCTCAAGAGCACCTCGGCAATGCCGGACATGCCAATTCCGCCGATCCCTACGAAGTGGATCGCCCCTACATCGAGGGGGAGTTTTGTTGCCGCATTCATCCTAACCACTCCATCCATCAATTCTGCTCTCCCTCTGCCAGAGTTTCAACCAGGGCCACAAGCCGCTCCGTCGCGTCGGGCTTGCCACAGGCCAAAGCCGCCTGCGCCATTTGGGTCGCCGCCTTTGGGTTTCCCAAGATCCGTTCGATCGTTTCGGCGAGGGCCTGCGGTGTAAATGTGCTTTCCGGCATTAAGACTGCCGCTCCTGCCTCCACCATTGCGCGGGCGTTGGCGGTTTGTTCATCGCGTATCGCTTGCGCCAAGGGAACAAAGATCGAAGGGCGTCCGATCACCGTCGCATCCGCAACCGTGGATGCCCCCGACCGCGCGATCAGCAATTGCGCCTCCGACAAACGGTCCGGCACATCGGTAAAGAAGGTCTGCACTTCCGCTGAAATACCCGTCTGAGCATAGGCGACCTCGACACGACCCACATCTTCCTCACGCGCCTGATGGCTGATCCGAATGTTTTGGCGTAAATCTTCCGGCACAGCCGCCAAAGCAGCAGGCACCACGTCAGACAAGATCCGTGCCCCTTGCGACCCGCCCATCATCAGGATCGACATTGGATAATCGCCCGGCGGAATATACCCTGCTCCTGCACGCGCCAAAACGGCAGCTCTGACAGGGTTACCCACATCTTCGCCTTCGACGCCTTCGGGCAATTCGGTGGGCCACGTTCCGCAGGCAACCTTATCCACCCGCGTCGCAAAGATCTGATTGACCCGCCCGAGAACACCGTTTTGTTCATGGATCATCCGCGGTTTTCGCAGAACCCAAGCGGCCACCATCGCGGGGATCGCGGGATAGCCGCCAAAGCCAACAACGACCGCAGGCTGTTCGCGCCGCATCCGTAGGATAGCCGCTAAGGACCCGCCTAAAATACGAAACGGAACCATAGTCTTTTGCAGAATTCCGCCCCTTGCAAAGGTCGCTGATCCGACAACCTGCACCTCCACCGCGTCCGGAAACCCACCGGTATATCGCGCGCCGCGCGCATCGGTGCTAAGCCGGACGCGCCAGCCTTTGGCCAACATCGCCTCCGCCAAGGCTTGTGCGGGAAACATATGTCCGCCGGTGCCTCCAGCGGCGATGACCAACAGCGGCCCGCTCATCGCCCGATACGCCGCATCAGAACGTCTTCCATCTCACCCTGAGGCCGCGTGCGCGTGAAGGCCAGCAGCATGCCAACCGCGATCCCACCCGCAATCAACGACGATCCACCATAAGACACAAACGGCAAAGTCATACCCTTTGCGGGCAGCAAACGCACCGCAACACCCATGTTGATCATCGCCTGAACACCAAAGGCACAAGCCAGCCCCGTTCCTGCCAACCGAATAAACGGATCGCGTTCTTTCATCAGCCGCATCAAGCTGCGCACCACAATTGTCGTGTAAAGCGCGAGGATCGCCAGCACACAGATCAGCCCATATTCCTCTGCCGCAACGGCGATGATGAAATCCGTATGGGCATCAGGCAGCGACCACTTCACCTGCCCCTCACCCACGCCAACACCAAACAAACCACCCTCACGGATGGCAGTCGAGGCATAGCCAAGCTGAGTGGTCGGATCGACATCAGGCGACAGGAACCCATCAATCCTGCGCGCAAAATGTTCCGAATTCGAATACGCAAAGCTCCCCGCCATGACGACAAGACCGGCGATGCCAATCAACAAAAGCATCGGTGCGCCGCCAACAAAATACATCACACCCCAAGCAAACAAGACCAGACACGCCTGTCCAAAATCAGGCTGAAGCGCCAGCATCGCGCAGATCATCACCGTCAAAACAAAGGAATAGGTCTTGCCCGGAGGGCCGCCAATGTCCTGACTAGCCGCCAAGAGCCACGCGGTCACAACCACAAAACCCGGCTTCAAAAACTCTGATGGCTGAAGCGACGCAAAGCCGAGCGAATACCACCGCGTGGCCCCTTTACCAAAGTCCGTCCCAAAAATAGGCAACAGCGCTACGGCCACGAAAGCACAGACAAATCCTATGACGGCCAAGCGCCGCACCAGCTGCGGCGACATCATCGACACCACCAGCATGGTCGCCAGCGCAAGGCCCCCAAAGAACCCCTGCCGCATCACATAATGAAATGGCTCAAGCCCGTTCTTGCTCGCCAATGGCGGCGAAGAAGCCAAACCCAACAACAAGCCGATCCCGAATAGAACGAACACACAGGTCAATGTCCATTTATCAACTGTCCGCCACCACCGTGGAATAATCGGATCAACCGATACCACAGGGACCGTCCCATAGACCATTTCCGTCATGGAGCCACCGCCAAATCTGCCTCAACGCCTCGGTTTTCCGAGGTCTATCCTCCAATCATACGCGCAACGGCCTCAGAATTCCACTGAAAATCTGGCCCCGTACCCCATATCTTTTGAGCGAAAAATACCTCCGCCGGAGGCATCCGGCGCTTGCCAAGTCGCACGAACCAAGACAAGTGGGACCTCATGTTCGTTAACACGCTCATCCTCGGCGCAGGGGCCGCCGGCATGATGGCTGCAGCCCATGCAGGCCCGAACACGCTTGTGATTGACCACGCCAAACTGCCCGGCGAAAAAATCCGCATCTCCGGCGGCGGGCGATGCAATTTCACCAACCTCTATGCAGGGCCGGAGAATTTCCTCTCCCAAAACCCGCACTTCGCGAAATCCGCGCTGAGCCGCTACACGCAATGGGATTTCATTGATTTGGTCGTGCAGCACGGCATCCCATATCACGAGAAAACGCTCGGCCAGCTCTTCTGCGATACCAGCGCCAAAGACATCATTGCCCTCCTCCAAGCAGAGATGGCCAAGGTGGGCGCGACGCTGTGGCTCAAGACGGACATCACGGATATCCGCAAAACGGATGCCTTCGAAGTCCTGGCTGCCAAAGACGGCGAGCCGATCACCATCCGCGCCAACAATTTGATCGTCGCAACCGGAGGCAAATCGATCCCAAAGATGGGAGCCACCGGTCTTGCCTACAGCATAGCCGAGCAATTCGGCCTCAACATCATCACTCCCCGACCGGGCCTTGTGCCTTTGACCTTCACCGATGACCGCTTCAAACCCTTGGCGGGCACGGCGCTGCCCAGCACAGTAACCGCCGGAGCCACCACATTCGAAGAAGCCACCCTTTTCACACACCGTGGCCTGTCAGGCCCCGCGATCCTTCAAGCCTCAAGCTATTGGCGCGAAGGGGAACCCATCGAGATCAACTGCGCCTCGCAAACCGACATCTTTGACTACCTGAAATCGCGCAAGACCACCGAAGGCCGAAAAGACATTTCAACGGTACTGGCGCAAGTCATTCCGCAACGCCTCGCCAGCTACTTGGCAGAGGCTTGGACGCTCGATGGTAATCTCGCAGATTGGTCCGATGCGCGGCTTATAGACCTTGCGCAAGACCTGCATCACTGGACGCTGACGCCCTCCGGCTCCGAAGGGTATCGCACAGCAGAAGTTACGCTGGGCGGCGTTGACACAGCCGATCTCAACTCCAAAACCATGGAAGCCAAATCCGTCCCCGGCCTCTATTTCGTTGGCGAAGCGGTTGACGTCACCGGCTGGCTTGGCGGATACAACTTCCAATGGGCTTGGTCGTCGGGATGGGTTGCGGGCCAAGCCAACAAAGCCAAACAATAAGCTCTTTCATCTTGGCCAAAAAACTCCCCCGGTGGGTCAGCTTACCAAAGGCTTAACGCAACGCCTCTTGCACCAAACGCGCAAAATCATCTCCGCGCTTCTCAAAGCTGTCGTATTGATCGAAGGACGCCGCCGCGGGCGCTAGAAGAACAACTTCCCCCGCCTCTGCATCCGCAACAGCGGCGCCGACTGCGGCCTCCATGATCCCACAAACTTGCGTCTCCACTCCAGTCAGCTGACGCGCGAAATCATCTGCCTCACGACCGATGACATAGGCTTTCTGCACAGACCCAACATGCGGCAACAGCGCATCTAACCCACCATCTTTCTGCAAACCGCCGCAAATCCAGCGGATTTTCTTGAACGCCTGCAAGGCCTTTGCCGCGCTATCGACATTCGTGGCCTTACTGTCATTGACGAACGTCACCCCGTCTCGCTCAGCCACGATCTGAGACCGGTGCGGTAGCCCCGAATAACTGCGCATCGCAGCCTCAATGCCCTTCGGACCAATGCCCAAAGTCCGACAGGCTGCGTATGCCGCACAAGCGTTTTGGTGGTTATGCGCGCCCGGAAGACCAGCAATATCGCGCAGATCGATCGAGGCAACCTGGCGGCCTTTGCGGGTCTCTGCCAGAAATCCTTTCTTGGCAAAAACGTTCCAGCCGTCGCCGCCGAGCTTGCGCTCAACAGAGATTCGCAGAACACAATCATCACCCGCTTCGGCAAGCTGGTTGGCGATATAGCGGCCCTCGTCCTCATCCACACCGATCACCGCGCGATCAGGCCCGCCTTCAGCAAAAAGCCGGCGTTTCGCTGCAAAATACCCTCCCAAACCCGCGTGGCGATCCAGGTGGTCCGGGCTGAGGTTGGTGAAAACAGCGATGTCGGGGGTCAACGCCCGCGCGAGGTCGGTTTGGTAGGAGGACAGCTCCAACACCACCACCTCCCCGTCATGCGCCGGTTCGAGGTCCAAAACCCCGCGTCCGATATTGCCCGCCAATTGCGCGGGGCGACCGTTTTCAACAAGGATATGATGGATCAAGGCTGACGTGGTGGATTTGCCGTTTGAACCGGTGACGGCGATCACCTTGGGCGTGGTGTCAAAATCATCCCAATCATTCGTGGCGTAGGACCGGAAGAACAAACCTATGTCATTATCCACGGGAACGCCTGCGTCCCAAGCGGCTGCGATAACGGCGTTCGGCTTGGGATATAAATGCGGAATTCCGGGGGAGACGATCAGTGCCGACACATCGTCAAATGCGCCTTCTTTTCGAAGATCGCGCAGCTCTAGCCCGTCGTCCTCAGCCGCTTGTTGGGCGGCACTGCTGTCATCCCAACAGACAGCCCGTGCACCACCGGCCTCTAACGCCGCGGCGGCGGCACGGCCAGAACGACCAAGACCAAGCACGGCGACGGTTTTTCCGGTGTATCCTTGAACTGGAATCATGCCCTTCTCCCTTGTCGTCAAAGTGGCGGGGAACGCAAACCAGCGCAAGGGCGCGTTAATAGGGGTTAATGGCGTTGTTTTCCTTATTTCGCTCGTACACCAGCTGTACACAGGGCGTACACAGCCTGTGCATACAGGCGTATGACAACGGAAGGGATAAAGGATGCGGACGGTCTATTGGTGAGAGTGTAACCAGATGTAACCTACTGTCTGAGCCAATCGGCGAACCCGCCATTTACATAGTCGCCGAAAGCTTCAAGAGGAGATCAAGTTTCTCAAAATCACTTTGATGAACCACCTTATGCTTCGCTTTGAACAGGCGGGTCGCGTACAGCACCGTGCTCCACCCGATCAAACGCTCCGGCTGACTGTCGGTTGCTGGAGCCAAAGCATCCGCACGTTTTGTGATACGATCTGAGAATTCTTCGATCGGCCTGTCAGCGTGACCGGCTAATAAACCTTTGCTAAGCTCCGCTGCTGGATCGGCGCGATACACTTTGGGATCGAAGAGCTTTGGGCCTTCAGACGTCAGGATGACATTTTCGTAGTGAAGATCACCGTGAATGACCTGCTCTGTCTGCGTGGTGTTGTTCAGCTCATTGAGCAGGTTCGCGACCTGATCAAGCGCTTTTGCAAATTCATCTGTGATAGTTACCGAGGACGCGACCTTGAGCTTTTGCTCCATCGTTTTGGCCAGTCGCAAATATCGGAACGGAATTTGAATTTTGGCACGGTAGAGCGCCCGCGTGACCTGAGCCAAATAGACATTCGCCTCATCTTCCTGACCGGAGGCACGCAACTCCCCTAGATTTGGGCCGTCCAGCCATTCGACCAAGATCGCGCGGTTCAACGGGCTTGTCTTATAAAGCGTCGGGCCAAGGCCTTTGGGGAGTTTACGATAGAACGAAGCGGCAGAACGTTCGCCAGCGGCATTTAGGTCGCGGTAGACCTTGAGCGCGGCTGGTCCCCATGGCGACGACACTTTGAATGCGATCCGATTTTTCTCGGCGACAAGTTGCTGCTCAAGCGTCAACCCCCAACGTTTTGCAACCTGCGCTGCCTTCCGCTCTAGTTTTGGGTTTGCGCTGCCCATTTTCGGTCCAAGCCCGCTTACCGCACTTTCAAGGTCGCCAAACCAATCATCGCTAAGATCAGCGAGACGATCCAAAACCGGATCACAATTTGTGGTTCTGCCCAGCCCTTCTTTTCGTAGTGATGGTGGATCGGCGCCATGAGGAAAACGCGCTTGCCAGTGGCTTTGAAGTAGAACACCTGGATGATGACGGACAGCGCTTCAACGACGAACAATCCGCCAACGATTGCCAGGACAATCTCGTGCTTAGACGCAACGGCGATTGCGCCCAGCGCGCCGCCCAAAGCCAGCGAACCGGTATCTCCCATAAAGACTGCCGCAGGCGGCGCGTTGTACCAGAGGAACCCCAATCCACCGCCGATCAGGCCCGCTACGATGACGAGCATCTCACCCGTGCCGGGGACGTAGTGAAGGCCGAGAGACGCGGTAAAGTCCACACGTCCAACGAAGTACGCGATGATGCCCAAGGCAGCACTTGCGATCATCACTGGCATAATCGCGAGGCCATCGAGGCCGTCTGTCAGGTTCACAGCATTCGCAGCCCCGACGATCACAATCATCGCGAAGGGTATGAAGAAGATCCCGAGGTTGATCAGAACGTCTTTAAACACTGGAACGGCAAGTTGGTTGGACAAATCAATCGGATGCAGTTGAGCGGCCCAATAACCGGCAATTGCTGCAATCAGCAGACCCAGGGCAATACGAATGCGCCCCGGAACGCCCGCGGTATTCTGCTTTGAAACCTTAGCATAATCGTCTGCAAACCCAATCAAGGCAAAGGACATGGTCACAAATAGCACCATCCAGACATAGCCATTATCCCACCGCGCCCAGAGCAGCGTTGAGGTCAAAAGAGCGCCGACAATAAGCAAGCCGCCCATCGTCGGAGTTCCAGCTTTTGCGAGATGACCCTCCGGCCCGTCTTCACGGATCGGCTGACCTTTGCCTTGCTTGCGGCGCAAGACGTTGATCAAAGGCGGCCCAAAGAAGAAACCGAATAAGAGCGCTGTGAAGAAGGCTCCACCAGAACGGAATGTAATATAGCGGAAGAGATTAAAGAAATCCCCGCCGTCCGACAGCTCTGTCAGCCAATATAGCATTTGCTCGCCCTCTTATTTTTATTGGGGTCTAGCGATGCCCCAGTTTGCGGATGGCGTCAACGACCAAGCTGACTTTGCTGCCCTTAGATCCCTTAACCAACACAACGTCACCCGCGTCGACAAGGGCCGCAGGCTGGCTTGCCAACTCTTGCGCCTGTTCCGCCCACAGGCCACGTTTTTCTTCTGGCAGAGCGTCGTATAGATGCTTCATGCGCGGACCAGCGCAGTGGATCAGGTCAGCAGTTTGAAGGTTAGTATCTTGTGAGAGATCGCGATGCATGGCCATCTCCTCGCCGCCCAACTCCAACATGTCGCCAAGGATTGCGATGCGGCGGCCTTTGATGATGCGACCTACATTGTCGACCGGCGTGGCTGCAGCGAGGATTTCGAGGGCCGCGGTCATCGAGGTGGGGTTTGCGTTGAAAGCGTCATCGATCAAGTCGAGCGTTTCGTCGGTTCTGGCGGGGTCGAGAGTTACGACCTCCCGTGTCCCCCTACCCGCAGGCGGCAACCAGTGTGCGATGTCGAGTGCGGCTTGGGTGGGGTCCGCGCCAAGTGCTTCGACAGATGCCAGAACGCCGACGGCGTTTGAGGCAAAGTGGCGACCGGCAACTGAGAGTTTGAACAAGTAGTCTGCATCGCCATGGGTTGCGCTGATGATTGTGCGGTCGGTGGAGAGGCGCACATCGGTGATCTGCCAATCCGCGTTTTTAGTCCCGAATAGGATAGGCGTCACGCCGATGTCTTTGGCTTTTGTTTGCAAGATCGCTGTCGTCTCGATGTCAGCGTTGAGGATCGCGGTGCCGCCCGCGAGCAAGCCGTCCATGATGGCGGCTTTTTCGTGGGCAATCCCTTCGATGCTTTCAAAGGCTTCGAGGTGTGCCGCGGCCACGGTGGTGATCATCACGACATGCGGCTGAGCCAGATTCGAGAGCGGTGCGATTTCGCCGGGATTGCTCATCCCGATTTCGATGATGGCAAATTCAGTGTCTTGCGGCATCCGCGCAAGTGTCAGCGGGACGCCCCAGTGGTTGTTATAAGAAGCTTCGGCGGCGTGGGTTTTGCCTTGGGGTTTTAGAACCTCTCGCAGCATTTCCTTGGTGGAGGTTTTTCCGACGGAACCGGTGATGCCCATGACTTTCGCATCTGTTCTCGCGCGAGCGGCGGAGCCAAGGGCTTCGAGGGCTTTCAATACGTCGGGGACAATCAGGAGCGGCGCATTTTCCGCAACACCATCGGGACGATGCGTGACCAGAGCGGCGGCGGCCCCTTTTTCGAGCGCTTGGGCGACGAAATCATGGCCGTCGCGGATGTCTTTCAACGCGACAAAGAGATCGCCCATTTGGATCGTGCGGGTGTCAATGGAGACACCGTTCGCCTGCCAGTCGGTTGTGGCCTGCCCGCCTGTGGCTTGGGCAGCGTCCTTCGCGGTCCACAGCGTCATATCCGACCCTCCAACGCGGCGACGGCGACGGAGGCTTGTTCAACATCATCAAAAGGCAGCACGCTGTCGCCGACGATCTGACCGCTTTCATGACCTTTGCCCGCAATCAGCAGAGCATCCCCCACCTCTAGCATGTCGATCCCGCGCAGGATGGCTTCGGCGCGGTCGCCCACTTCGATGATCTGATCCGCTTCGCCCGCTTGCACGGCACCCGCCATGACAGCAGCTCGGATCGCTGCAGGGTCTTCGGAGCGGGGGTTGTCGTCAGTGATGATGACCACGTCGGCGTGTTCAGCTGCGGCGGCTCCCATCAGCGGGCGCTTGGTGGTGTCTCTATCCCCACCTGCGCCAACGATGACGACGATCTTGCCCATCACATGTGGGCGCATCGCCTGCAGGGCTGTTGAGACGGCGTCTGGCGTGTGGGCGTAATCCACGAAGACCGCGGCGCCATTGTCGCGCGTCGCGGCGAGTTCCATGCGCCCGCGCACCGTTGTCAGAGTGTCCAGCGTTTCGAACACGTCGGACGGTGCGGCTCCGGCAGCGATGACGAGACCAGCGGCCAGCAAGACATTGTCGGCTTGGAATCCCCCCATCAGGTCCAGACGCGTCTGGAAAGGTTTGCCTTGCCACGTAAATCGCAGGTCTTGGCCTGTTGCATCGAACCGACGCGCGGAAAGGCGCAGGCGCGCGTCTTCTGACGCGCCGACGCCGATGACCTCTTGCCCGCGCTCTTCACAGATCTTGGCGACCTCTTTGCCTTTGGGGTCATCAAGGTTTACGACCGCCACCCCTTCGGGCGAAAGCACACGGGTGAAGAGGCCCATTTTCGCGTCGAAATACGCATCAAAAGTTTCGTGGTAGTCGAGGTGATCTTGCGTAAAATTGGTGAACCCAGCAGCGGTCAGATGCACGCCATCAAGGCGGCATTGGTCGAGGCCGTGGCTTGACGCCTCCATCGCGACATGAGTGATGGCGTTGGCGGAGGCTTCAGCCAGAACGCGGTGCAGCGTGATCGGTTCAGGCGTTGTATGACGCAAAGGGTGAGACCATGAGCCTTCGACGCCAGTGGTGCCAAGGTTGACGCCCGCAATGCCCAGCGCCTCCCAAATTTGGCGGGTGAAGGTGGAGACGGAGGTTTTGCCATTGGTTCCCGTGACAGCCACAACCGTCGCAGGATGTGCGCCGAACCAGAGTGAGGCGGTTTGCGCGAGGGTTTGGCGCGGGTCTTGCGCTACGATCAGTGCGGCGTCAGATGCGGCGAGGTCTTCGGCGGCAATCTCCGCCCCTTCGGCATCGGTCAATATGGCGCTTGCACCAGCGGCTAGCGCCTTTCCGATGAAACTGGCGCCATGTACGTTGGACCCCGGCAGGGCGGCAAAAAGCGTGCCCTGTCCGGCGTCTCGGCTGTCGACTGTGATGTCGGTGATCGTTGCCTCGCGCCCGCCTTGGGCCGTCAGACCCAGTGCCGCCAGTGAGGATGATTTCGCCATGCCCGCCCTCTTATCCGTGAGGTTTTAGTTTGAGGTCAGTGTTACACCGATGGGCTCAAGAGTTTCAACTTCTGGCCGCATCCCTAGAAGCGGTGCGACGCGGCGGATCATTTCTGCGGCGACAGGTACGGCTGTCCAACCCGCGGTGCGGCGGGGTTCGTCGCCAGAAGATTCGACAGGTTCGTCCAAGGTAACGATCAGCACGTATTGCGGATCATCCGCTGGGAAAACACTCGCGAAGGTCGCGATGACCTTGTCATCGTAATATCCGCCCCCACGCTCGCGCGGCTTATCAGCGGTGCCGGTTTTGCCGCCAACTTTGTAGCCTGCGACCTCACCAAAGGAGGCGGTGCCGCGTTCGACCACTTGGCGCAGCATATCGCGCGACCGAGTGCTGACAGCCTCGCGCACAACGCGATCGCCAGTTTGCACGGTATCCTGACGGAGGAGAGTCGGCTGCACCCGCGTGCCCCCGTTCAGAAGCGAGGCATAGCCTGCTGCGAGGTGCAGCGGTGAGGATGACAAACCATGGCCGTAAGAGATTGTCATCGTTGAGATTTCTGACCAGTTGCGCGGCAAAAGTGGTTTGCCTGTTGGGGCTTCGACCATCTCAACCGTGGTCGGTTCTAGAAAGCCCAGACTGTTGAGGAATTCACGCTGACGATCCGCGCCGATCATATTGGCGATGCGGGCCGTCCCGACGTTTGAGGATTTCACGATGATATCCGTCGTTGTCAGCTCTGGCCCATAGTTGCGGAAGTCACGGATCTTGAACCGACCCCACGTAAGCGGACCGGTCGTATCAATCAGGGTTTCAGGATTGACGAGGTTAAGGTCCATCGCCTGTGCAATGGTGAATATCTTGAAGACGGACCCAAGTTCATACACGCCCTGCACAGCTCGATTGAAGAGCGGGCTATCGGATTGATCGCCCGTTGTCAGAACCGGCGGGCGGTTGTTGGGGTCAAAATCAGGCAGCGACACCATGGAGATGATTTCGCCAGTATCGATGTTCATCAGAACCGAGGTCGCCCCTTTCGCGTTCATGATCGACATGCCACCGGCAAGCACCTGTTCGGATGCAGCCTGAACGGTCAGGTCGATGGAGAGTTCGAGCGGCGCGCCTTCGTTTGCAGGATCGCGCAAGTACGCGTCGAAGAAGCGTTCGACTCCCGCGACGCCGATCACTTCGGCGCTGGCAACACCTTCGCGACCATAGCTTGCGCCGCCGAGGATGTGGGCCGCAATCGGACCATTGGGATAAAGGCGCATTTCGCGCGGACCAAAGAGCAAGCCAGGGCTGCCGATGTCATGCACTGCTTGCAACTGCTCTGGGCTGATTTGCTTGCGAATCCACAAGAATTTGCGGTCGCCGGTGAAATTGGCCAGAAGCTTCTCTTCATCGAGCTCAGGGAAGATATGTGCAAGTTCGGCGGCAGCAAATTCTGGGTCAACCATGTCTTGCGGATGCGCATAGAGGGAATGGGTCTCCAGATTTGTGGCGAGGATTCGTCCATTTCTGTCAACAATATCAGAACGTTGACCAATGATCGGGTTGCCAGCAACAGCCGCGCGTGGTTCTTCCGGCTCAGAGGAAGCCAAAGCCCCCATCCGAATGCCGATTGTCATAAAAGCACAAAAGAACATAGCGCCCAAAACCAATAAACGCCCTTCGGCGCGCAGCCTTGCCTTGTCGCGCATGGCCTCATGGCGGAGACGCTTATTCTCAGCCTCAATGAGAGCGGGATCATCGCCGTTGTCGCGGGCTTCGAGCACGCGGGCGAGCGGGCGGAGCGGTGTGCGGATCATAGCGGATCCTCGTCATTCGAAGGGCCGATGGAATTGACGTCGATCGGGTTGGTGATCGGCAGGATCTCAGGCAGCGGTTCGATAATGTCTTTCACATCGCCAAAGGCATCGGGCATCAACGGCAGCAGGCCAAGGCGATCAAAATTCAGCTCCGCCAAGTCGCGCAGTCGGTCGGGGCGGTTCAAATAGGCCCACTCCGCGCGCAAAATGTTGATCCGCTCATGCGCGGCACCGATCTTGGCATGAAGCAGCCGCGTGTCTTTGATCGCTTGCTGCGTTTTGTAGTTTTCCTGATAGGCCCAAAACCCTAGTCCAATGACCGCCAAAGCCGCGAATACGTAAAGAACGCCCCGCATTTACCTGCCCTTTTTTTGCACCGGCATTCCGATGTCTTTCGGCGCAACTGTTCCCGCTGCTGCCGACGTCCGCCTTGCGACCCGCAGCTTGGCCGACCGGCTGCGCGGGTTCATTTGTAATTCTGTGTCGTCCGCTGAAATGGCCTTGCGGTTGGCAAGGGTCCATGCGGCTTCGTCATGTTGGGTTTCCGGCGCGTAGCGATTGGCGTTGGCCATGCTGCCACTGCGCTTTAAGAAAAAGCGTTTGACCATACGGTCTTCGACCGAATGGAAAGTCACGATGGCCAGTTGCCCGCCGGGCTTGAGCGCCCGTTCGGCGGCCATCATCGCCTCAAAGAGTTCCCCGTATTCGTTGTTCACCGCGATGCGCAACGCTTGGAAGGTTCGCGTGGCGGAATGCGATTGATTTAGTTTTGCGCGTGGAAGGCAACCCTCGACAATCTTGGCCAGCTCCAGCGTTGTCGTGATTGGACGGTTAGCGACAATGGATTTCGCGATACGGCGGGAGGCGCGTTCTTCCCCATAAAGGTAAATAATATCAGCCAGTTCGCCTTCGTCACTGTCGTTGACAAGATCAGCAGCGGAGGGGCCGGATTGCGACATCCGCATGTCCAGCGGCCCGTCGCGCATGAAGGAAAAGCCGCGTTCGGCAATGTCGAGCTGCATGGAGGAAACGCCGAGATCGAGGACGATGCCATCAAGGTCCGACGCATATTCGTCAAGCTTGGAAAATGTGCCTTCTACCAGCTCAATCTGATCGCCGTAATCGGCAATCCAATCCTTAGCCATCTCAAAGACCATCGGATCACGGTCGACACCAATCACCTTATCCGCACCGGCCGCGAGCAATTCACGGGTATAGCCGCCATTGCCAAAGGTGCCATCAAGCCAAGTCCCAGAAACAGGTTGGACCGCTTTGATCAGCGGCCCGATAAGAACAGGGATATGAGCGGCAGAGGAAGTGTCGGGGGCAGCTGACATCGTATCCTCTAAGTCCCTAGCAGGCTGAGCGGATCGAAATCGTCCGGCTTATCAGAGAGCCAGTCTTGCAGGCTGGCGCCGATAGTGGCGTGGAAGGTTTCGGCCTTCCAAACCTCGAAATGGTCGCCCATGCCGCGGAAGAAAAGCTCACCGTCTTTGATGCCCAGCTTTTCGCGCTGTTTCAGAGGCATCACGACGCGGCCGTCTTTATCGACGTCGAGACGCATCGATTGACCGATAATCAGGTGTGACAAGGCGCGCTTGTTCGGATCGCCCTTGGGCATGGCGTTGATATCGGCCATGGTCTTGCGGAATTCTTCGACGGTGTAGGCGTGAAGGGTTTCTTTCAGATGGTCGCCGTAAAGAAGGTATAGACCGGCCTGCAGGCCCGTGGTCCACTCTGGGTCACCCGCTTCGAGCACACGACGAAAATCAGCAGGCACGCTCATACGTCCCTTGCCGTCCACCTTTTGGGTGTATTCGCCTGTGAACCCTAAAGTCACGTTACCCTTTCCACTCCTCGACCCAAAAACAGGGTCCTTTGACGGAAAAGGCGGATTGAACTGCTGCCACTGTTCAATCCGCCGCTCCAGCCCATTAGGGCGAAAGTCCAGCTGCGCGCGCCACCTGGGGGGGATGTCTGCTCGCTCGCGCGCCGGATCCTTTTGTGCGGTAAATTCGGGAGCCTGTATGAAACCTGACTTTTGCCGGTTGGGGTTCTTTTCGCCCCTATTGTTATGTGCCCGTTGTTACCGTGATAGCTTTGTGCCACGGGAAATGTCACCAATCAACAGTTTTTTTGGGATTTCATGGAACTTAATGGCTGAATGAGAGAGGCGATCACTTGAGCATCACGATAATTTGCGGATATATAGCGTAAGTTACCTATATTACAACTATATGTAGTTCAAATGGGGTATTCACAGTTTTTCCAAAAGATCCCAAAAAATCTGTGATGTGATATGGTGTATACCGGAAATTTGTTTCTATATAACCTGCTAGCCATCTAAAATGCAGATAATTTGAGATCAATTCAGGATTGATTCCATATTTTCCCAATCGATATTTAAAATGTTCTCGGATTGGAAACAGACCGTTGTTGGGCCATCAAGGAATTGACACAATTGCCCCCATACGCCACCACGAAGGTGTAAAGCGTGTGAAGGTTAATCGTGTGCGTGTTGTTTGGTTAGTGACTTTGGCAATTGGTGCATTTGCCGTGATCGTGTTCGTTAATGACACGAGCCGTGCCTATAACGATATTCTTGAAAGCATGAAGCGCTACGCCGAGGACAACCCAAGTTTGGTTGTCGAACGAGGAGGCGCGCCGCCGAGCGCGCTGGAAAGCAACGCAGCGCCCTCACAGATCGAAGTCACCCGCGATAGCACTCAAGATTTGACTGCTATTGTTCCGGTTTCGGATTAAGCCATTCCACCATCAATAAACCGTTTCGCCAATTGCGCGTAGGCGTCAGCCATTGGGCCCTCGCCCGCCGCTATTGGGGTGCCGCCATCGCCTGCAAGACGCGTATCGAGATCAATCGGCAAAGCGCCCAAGAAAGGAACGCCGATCTTTTCCGCCTCTGCCGCCACTCCACCATGACCAAAGATCTGAGATTCATGACCGCATTTCGGACAGTGGAAGGTGGACATGTTCTCGATCAGCCCAAGAACCGGCGTCCGCAAGGACGAGAACATATCAAGCGCCTTACGCGCATCAAGCAAAGCCACGTCTTGCGGCGTACTGACGACGACAGCGCCGGTCAGTTGGGTCTTTTGACATAGGGTGAGTTGGACGTCGCCGGTGCCAGGTGGCAAATCGACGATCAGAACATCGAGCTTTCCCCATTCAACCTGCCCTAACATCTGCTGCAGCGCGCCCATCAGCATCGGGCCCCGCCAGACCACGGCTTTGTCAGGGTCTACCATCAAGCCAATCGACATCATCGTGACGCCGTGCGCTTGCAGCGGAATGATTGTTTTCCCGTCAGGGCTGCCTGGGCGCTTGCTGACTCCCATCATGCGGGGCTGACTTGGGCCATAGATGTCAGCGTCAAGCAGACCAACACGCCTGCCCTGTTTCGCCAGAGCGACGGCGAGATTTGAGGATACCGTCGATTTCCCGACGCCACCTTTGCCAGACCCGATCGCAAGGATACGGTCCACACCGGCGACAGGTGCTGGACCTGCCTGCGGCGTTGGATGGCGCCCGACCTTCAGCGATGGCGGCTCAGCAGGCTTTGGAGCGCCGCCATGGGCCGTCAAAACGACCGAAACGGTCTCCACCCCGTCTATTGCCTTAACCGCAGCCTCGGCCGCATCCCGCACTGCGGACAACTGCGCCGCCACAGCTGCATCTGGCGCTTCGATTACGAATTTGACCGTACCGCCTTCAATGCTCAGCGCACGGACATAGTCGACCTCCACCAAAGACTTTCCGTTCGGAAGTGTGATTTTGGACAAAACCGCCAATACCGCGTCGCGTGAGAGAGCCATGTACGTTGTTCCTAAGTCGCGTAAAAACTGAGTGCAGATGTTCCAGCTTTGCACAGAAACCACAAGCCCATACGCGCCATCCATACCGATACGCGCCATTGTAAAGGAACCGCGTCAAACCCCATGCAAAAAGCGCATAGCCGCATTGCAGAAACTTCCATTGTGCACACGCAGCAAAAGCCTATTTCTGGTTGGCAAGGGCACAACGCGCCCTGACATACGAAAAGACGACGACGAGAGAAAAGAGACCTTACAATGGCTTACGTATCAACAACACGCGCCACATCCGTGACCTTCGGTCAGCGGTTCAACGAATTCCGTGCACGCATGGCTGAAGCTTCTGCGCAGCGCAAAACATACAACACAACAATGTCTGAGCTTTCTGCACTGTCCAACCGCGAATTGGCTGACTTGGGCCTTCACCGTTCCATGATCAAGCAAGTCGCTTTGGAAGCCGCCTACGGCAAATAAGTTCCGACAGAGGCCCGATCTCCTCCCTTTTCATATGGGCCTCTGACAGCGCAACACACCTCCTCCTCCCGATGTGACGCGCGACATGACAGACCAGCGGCGCGATATGCCTCCCTTTTGACCACCGCTGGTCTGAAATGAACATGACGCCTCTTCCTCCTCCCTGAGGCGTCCTGTCAAAATGAGAGACCCACCTCCTCCCGGGTTGATCGTTTTGCACCAAGATGGTCCTTCTTCCTCCTCCCTGAGGGGCCATCAGAAAAAGGAACGGCGATGCGCAACTCCTCCCGCGCATCGCCGTTTTTTTGTTTTAGGTATGGTCTATGCGTCGGCTCTAGGCAGGCGGTTCTTCACCAATTGCACATACCAACGCGCCGCTGGCATCAGCGCTTCATCATTGAAGTCATATTCCGGATTGTGAAGGGCTGCGCTGTCGCCATTGCCGAAGTTGAAGAATGCACCCGGTGCGAGGCTGAGCGCTTGGGCGAAGTCTTCTGATGCGCCCATTCGGGGCGCTTCGGCGCTGGTATGCTCCGCCCCATACACTTGTTCTGCTGCTTTCAGTCCGTGGGCCACTGCAGCAGCGTCATTTACAAGAGGGATAAACACGCGGTCATAGGTGACCTGAGCGGTACAGCCGTGTGCCGCAGCAACACCTTTTGCGATCCGGCGCATTGTGGCTTCGATGCTTTGGCTGACCCGATCGTCAAAATGGCGGCAATCGCCTTCAATCACCGCTTCGCTTGCGATGGCGTTTTTGACGTTGTCTCCCGCGATCGATGTCACCGATACGACCGCAAGGTCGGCAGGATCGATGGCGCGCGAGACGATTGTTTGCAATTCGCCCACGATGGAACAAGCGCAGGCGATGGCATCTTGAGAATCTTGAGGTCGCGACGCGTGACCGCCGCGTCCGTTGACAACAATACGAAACCCGTCCTCGGCCCCCATATAGGGCCCCACTTTGGTTTCGAACGAGCCAACAGGCAGACCCGGTTTGTTGTGAAGTCCGTAGATTTCATCAAAGCTCAAATTGGTGCCAAGACCATCACGGATCATGGCCTTCATCCCCTGCCCCCATTCTTCCGCAGGTTGGAAAATAAAGCGAACGGTTCCGTCGAAGTCTTCTGACGCGGCCAAAAGTGCAGCTGCGCCTAACAGCGCAACGGTATGCCCGTCATGACCGCAGGCGTGCATCAAGCCGGATGTTTTTGAGGCATATGGCAGATTCGTGGTTTCATGGATTTTGAGGCAATCCATGTCGGCCCTGAGGGCAATCGTCCGGCCGCCGTGACCACGTTTCAATGTCGCGACCACACCCGTGCCACCGATGCCGGTTTGAATATCCTCAATCCCAAATTCCTTGAGGCGTTCGACAACGAAAGCGGCCGTTTGCTTTTCCTCAAATCCAAATTCGGGGTGGGCGTGAAGATGGCGACGCCATTGGCGCAGTTTTTCGGCCAAATCAGTTGGTTCCAAAAGTCTTCTCCCATTCTGGACTAGGTCGACCGTGGAATGGATAACCCGCGAGGTTCAAGCGAAAACCTGAGACCGCAGCCCAAAAAGCGCTGCGGTCAGCTAGGATTAGAAATTAGCCCACCACGTTATGCTCTGGCCCATAGGGGAAGCCGGTGATGTTTTCGTTTCCATCTTCGGTGATGATCAAGATGTCATGTTCGCGATACCCACCCGCGCCGGGCTGGCCCTCAGGGATGGTCAGCATCGGTTCCATCGAAATCACCATGCCAGGTTCAAGAACGGTATCAATGTCTTCGCGCAGCTCCAAACCGGCCTCGCGCCCGTAATAATGCGACAGCACGCCAAAGCTGTGGCCGTAGCCGAAAGTGCGGTATTGGAGCAGGTTGCGTTCAGCAAAGAAGGCGTTGATCTGCTCTGTCACCTCAGCGCATGTGGCACCGGGTTTGAGAAGGCTCATCCCGTATTCATGTGCGGCCACGTTGGCCTCCCACACCTTCAAGCTGGCGTCGTCGACGGTTTCCACAAAGAGGGTCCGTTCGAGCGCGGTGTAGTAGCCAGAAATCATCGGGAAAGTGTTGAGGCTGAGGATATCGCCGCGTTCCAGTTTGCGGCTGGTGACAGGGTTATGCGCGCCATCGGTGTTGATGCCGGATTGAAACCAAACCCATGTGTCACGGTATTCCGCATCTGGGAACCGGCGGGCGATTTCCAGCTCCATCGCGTCGCGCCCTGCCATTGCGACGTCGATCTCTCGCGCACCTGCTTTGATGGCATCGCGGATCGCAAAGCCGCCAACATCCGCCGTGTTGGCGCCGGCGCGGATCAGATCAATCTCGGCAGCGGATTTCGACATGCGTTGGCGCATGGTGGCGGGCGCGATGTCTTTGGTGGCTTTCGGCGCAAGGAAGGCATTCAGCAACGACATCTGCACGATCGAAAGGTGATCGCCCTCGAACCCGACGACGCGCCCCTCACCCGTCACGGTTTTAATTGCACGCCAGTAATTGTTCCGTTCCCAATCCGTGTAGGTGATGTTGTCACCAAAGCCGCGCCGCCATGGCTGGGCGGCGTCGATGCCTGCGCTGATCGTGACCGTTTCCGTCGCCGTGACCACCTGAGCATAGGGGCGACCGAAGGCGCAATAAAGAAAGCCGGAATAATAGGCGATGTTGTGCATCGACGTCATGACGCAGGCATCGACACCTTGATCGGCCATGATCTGGCGCAGGCCAGCAAGGCGCGCTTCATATTCGGCATCAGAAAATGGAAGGCATTTTTCGCCTTGGTGAAAGCGGTGAAATTGTGGACGGTTCATCCTAGTTTCCATCGTGTCGCGATACCGCGGTTGATGGAAAGACCCCCTCCACCGTCGCGGCAAAGCAAGATCCCGGCGTTCAGGAAGGTTTTGGGTTAGGCCCTGCATTAGCAGCTGCGACGCCATCGCTGGCCCAAGGCGAAATTTAACCAAAGAGGCGCATGGATCAAGAGGATTTATGCACGCATATCCTTGGGAGAGCCCATCACCATATAGCTTGTGATCGACCGCACATGCGGCACGGTGCCCAGCGTGTCCGTGTGAAAGGCCTTGTAAGCAGGAAGGTCCGCCACCTCGACCCGCAGCATGTATTCGAAGACCCCAGCCACGTTATGACATTCGGTAACTTCGTCAGCGCGCTGCATTGCACGCTCAAAGGTTTCTTGCGCGTCTTTGGTATGTTCCGCCAATCCAACAGCTACATAGACCACATAGTCCCGACCGGTCTGTCTAGGGTCCAACCGCGCGCGGTAGCCGCGGATAATTCCACGTTTTTCGAGATCTTGCACACGCCGAAGGCAGGCCGAGGGCGACAGGCCAACCTTATCCGCCAAGGTCAGGTTGCTGATCCGGCCATCACGCTCTAATTCACGCAATATCGCAGCGCTTATGTTGTCTAATTTGCTCATAAATTGTGATCCTATAGAAAAACCACACAAAATGACAATTTCATTCGATATAAAGCCGCATAAAGTGCCGCCATGACCTATGAACTCCTCATCGCGCTGGTTGGCTTTGCCTTTGTCAGCTCCGTCACGCCTGGCCCCAACAACCTGATGCTGATGGCCTCTGGTGCCAATTTCGGATTTCGGCGGACATTACCGCATATGCTTGGCATTTCGATTGGACATTCGTTTCAAGTGACTATGGTCGGGCTTGGTCTAGGTCAGCTCTTTGTGACCTACCCTTTGGCGCAAACCATCCTACGTGTACTCAGCACGGCGTACCTTATTTACCTGGCATGGAAGATCGCGACTGCCGCCCCGCCCTCTGACGGCGAAGCGAAGGGTAAACCTTTCACCTTCCTACAAGCTGCGGCCTTCCAATGGGTCAACCCAAAGGCGTGGTATATGGCGATCTTTGCAATCACCAACTACGCTCAAGGCGAGGGCATCTTTTGGCCCGCCCTCTTGGTCGCCATCGTTTTCGCCTGCACCAATTTCCCATCTATCATGTTGTGGACGACGATCGGTACGCAGGTGAAGCGGCTTTTGACGCGACCCGCGCTTCTCCGTGCGTTCAACTGGACCATGGCAGCCCTACTGGTGCTGACACTTATCCCTGTCTGGTTCGGCTAAGCTCTGCCATCTTGGCGAAAAAAACTCTCTCCGGAGGGCCGATCTGCCCTACGCCCCTTCATTTATACGTCTCACGTCGCGTGCCAAAATCACGCACGCGTTTGCGCCAGGTTCGGTAGCTGCCCGGTTTCAAATTCTGCCGCATCAGAGCTTTTACATCCTTTTCCGCCAAACCATATTCGCGGCGAATGTCTTCAAATCGAATGTGATCGGATAGCGCCATCTGAATGATGTCACTGATCTGCGCGTCAGGGATGTCATATCGCTTTGTCATGAAACTAATTTAAATCGCAGGGCCAGCTTGGCTAGCCCTACTGGAATGTAAACGCCCTGCGGTATAGGCTGGCTATATGACCGAATATGAAAAACTACTTGCCGGCCAACCTTACAACCCTCGCGATCCCGAAATCAGTGAAAAGCAAATGGCGGGGATCGCTGCCAAAGCAGCCCTCGAAGAAATCCCTGAGACGGATATTTTTGCCTGGATACAGGCCCTCACCAAAGTGTTCGGTCAGATGAACGAACCTTCGTTTGTCATGCCGCCGTTCACGATCAGTTTCGGCAGCCATGTGCGGCTTGGAAAATGGTGTTTCGTCAATCGCGGGGCCACGTTTCTGGATGATAACCTGATCACTCTTGGCGATCATGTTGCGGTCGGCCCAAATGTTCAGTTCATCACCGCGACCCATCCTCTGCGGTCCGAAGATCGGATCAAGTTGAAACCCGATCAATTCCCACCCTTTGAAGTCGTCAATATCGCGCATCCGATCACGGTTGGCGATTTTGCGTGGATCGGTGCTGGTGCCATTATCATGCCCGGTGTCACCATCGGCGCGCGGGCCGTTGTGGGCGCTGGGTCCGTCGTGACCAAAGATGTGCCGCCAAACATGGTTGTCGCAGGCAATCCTGCAAAGATTATGAAATCTGTCGACGACTAAAACGGAATATCATCCGCCTGAGCGGCAGAGACGACGAACCGCGCCACCACCTTCTTTGATCCAGCCTTATCAAATTCGATATCAAGCTTGTCGCCCTCGATCCCCATCACTTCGCCATAGCCAAACTTCTGGTGGAACACCCGATCCCCTTCGGTGAAAGCGCTGACGGCATCCAGATCAATCGTCATATTCCGCGCTTCAGAGGGCTGTGACATGCCGCGCTGTTGGCTCCGCGCTTGCAGGCGTTTCCAACCCGGCGAGTTATAGACGTCGGCCTTGGACGCCTCCTCATGCAAGGATGATCCCATCATCCCCTGCGCCGAAGGACTGGCACTGGCCGCCATCCCTGCCGCACCAAAGCCGCCACCGTAAAGGCCCGGTGGGGTCAGCACCTCCACATGTTCGGTTGGCAATTCGTCGATAAAGCGCGAGGGCATCGACGATTGCCATTGGCCATAGACGCGCCGATTGGCGGCAAAGGACACGGTGCAAATCTCTTCCGCCCGCGTGATGCCGACATAGGCCAAGCGCCGCTCTTCCTCGAGACCCTTGAGCCCGCTTTCATCCATGGAGCGTTGCGAGGGGAACAACCCATCTTCCCAACCGGGCAGGAACACAGCGGGGAATTCAAGCCCCTTGGCAGCGTGCAGCGTCATGATCGACACTTTCTCTTCCGCGTCCTCGCTTTCGTTGTCCATGATCAGGCTGACGTGTTCGAGGAAGCCTTGCAGGTTCTCGAAGTTTTCCAGAGCTTTGACCAGCTCCTTGAGGTTCTCTAACCGCCCCGGCGCCTCGGGCGTTTTGTCGTTCTGCCAAAAACCGGTATAGCCGCTCTCATCAAGGATCATCTCGGCCAGTTCGACATGGGTATCAGCCTCGGCTCGAACCTGCGCATGCCAACGATCCAAACCAACGACAAGAATGCCAAGCTCTTTCAGGCCCTTCCCACCCAGCAGCTTACCCTGAACGCAAAGCCGCGCGCCTTCGACCAAAGACACCCCATTCGCTCGAGCGGTCCGCTGTATGGTTTGAACCGCCTTGTCACCAAGGCCCCGCTTCGGTGTGTTCACGATCCGCTCAAACGCCAGATCGTCATCCTGAGATACTGCGAGCCGGAAATAGGCCATAGCATCCCTGATCTCCATCCGCTCATAAAACCGCGGGCCACCGATCACACGGTAAGGCAAACCGATGGTCAGGAACCGATCTTCAAAGGCGCGCATTTGATGCGAGGCGCGCACAAGGATCGCCATGTCATCCAAGGAATAGGGCGTGAGGCCTCGCGTCCCGCGTTGCAGCGCCTCAACCTCCTCGCCGATCCAACGCGCCTCTTCCTCACCGTCCCAATGGCCGATCAGGCGCACCTTTTCGCCATCCTCGCCTTCGGTATATAGCGTCTTGCCAAGCCGCCCTTTGTTGGCCGCAATCACTCCGGCCGCTGCGGCTAGAATATGCCCGGTCGAGCGATAATTCTGCTCCAATCGCACCACATGCGCCCCGGGGAAATCCTTCTCAAACCGCAGGATGTTGCCCACCTCTGCCCCGCGCCAACCATAGATCGATTGATCGTCATCACCTACGCAGCAGATGTTTTTATGCCCGCCGGCAAGCAACCGCAGCCACAGGTACTGCGCGACGTTGGTGTCCTGATATTCGTCCACGAGAATATAGCGGAACCAGCGCTGGTACTGTTCCAAAACGTCCGGATGGGTCTGGAAGATCGTTACCATATGCAAGAGCAAATCGCCAAAATCACAGGCGTTCAGCTCTTTCAGACGGGTCTGATAAGCGGCATAAAGATCGACACCTTTGTGATCAAACGCCCCGCTATCGGCCACCGGCACGGTATCCGGCGTATAGGCCTTATTCTTCCAGCCATCGATGATCCCAGACAGCATCCGTGGCGGCCAACGTTTCTCGTCGATATTCGCGGCCACAATCAGCTGCTTCAAAAGCCGGATTTGATCATCCATATCCAGAATGGTGAAATTCGACTTCAGCCCAACCAATTCCGCATGGCGCCGCAAAAGCTTCACACAAATCGCATGAAAGGTGCCCAGCCAGGGCATCCCCTCCACCGCTTCGCCCAAGAAACGGCCCACCCGGTTTTTCATCTCACGCGCGGCTTTATTGGTGAAGGTCACCGCCAAAATTTCATTCGGCCGCGCAGTTCCCGTCATCAGGAGATGCGCGATACGGCTGGTCAAAGCCTTGGTCTTACCCGTCCCTGCCCCTGCGAGCATTAGAACCGGCCCATCCAAGGCCTCCACCGCCTCACGCTGTGCAGGGTTCAGCTCATCTAAATAGGGCGCAGGCCGCGCTGTCATCGCCTGCTGTGACAGCGGCACCGCCGCTTCAAAGGCGTCATCTTCGGACATACTGCTCATGGCACACAAACTAGACCGGTCGCCTGAGAAAGAAAACCCATGTTCACATTCCGTTCCCTATCTCTTTTGAGCATAAATACCTTCGCCGAAGGCAAGCGGAAGGGTGGGCGGGGCGATGGCGCAGCCGAGCGTCACAAACCCGACTTCCAAATCCCCAAAACACCCACTAGCTTCCGCTCATGGACCCATTCGCCAAATACCCCGCGATCAGCGATCTCAGAGCCCGCGCAAAACGCCGAATCCCACATTTTGTCTGGGAATACCTCGACAGCGGCACCGGCACGGAACAAACCTTGCGTCGCAACCGCGCAAAGCTCGATGAGGTCCTCTTGATGCCCTCCATCCTGCACGGAGAGTTTGAGCCAGACCTCTCAACCAATTTCCTTGGCAAAACTCTGCCCTTGCCGTTCGGCATTGCGCCCATTGGCATGTCCGGCCTGATCTGGCCGGATGCGGAACGGCTTCTGGCGAAAACCTCCGCGAAAGACAACATCCCCTACACGCTCTCCACAGTCACAACGCAAGTGCCAGAACGGGTCGGCCCACATACGGGCGAGCATGCGTGGTTTCAGTTCTATCCGCCGCGCGATCCGGACATCCGCGCCGATATGCTGAAACGCGCCAAAGCGTCCGGCTTCTCGACACTTGTTGTTACGCTTGATGTGCCCGTTGCCTCGCGCCGTGAGCGCCAAACCCGCGGCGGGCTCACCCAGCCGCCACGTCTGAGCCCCCGGCTGGCGCTGCAGGCCGCACAATGTCCGGTTTGGCTGAATGGCATTCGCAAAACGGGTATGCCAACGATGAAGCTGGTGGATGACTATGCCGAACAAAAGACGCGTCTACCGTCGAACCAACATCTGGGCTACCTGCTGCGCACCTCGCCCAATTGGGAATATTTGAAAGCAGTACGGGACGCTTGGGATGGGCCTATGATCGTCAAAGGCATTTTGGACCCAGAAGACCCGCCGAATCTTGAAAAGTTTGGCGTCGATGGGATTTGGGTCAGCAATCATGCGGGGCGTCAGTTTGATGCAGCCCCTGCCACCATCGAACAATTGCCCGCCATTCGCGCGGCAACCAATCTCCCGATTGTTTTCGACAGCGGAATAGAGAGCGGTTTGGACGTGTTGCGCGCGATTGCCCTTGGCGCGGATTTTGTGATGCTCGGACGCGCGTTTCACTATGGCCTTGGCGCAATGGGTGCAGAGGGCCCAGCGCATGTAATTGATATTCTACGCAAGGATATGATCAGCTGCATGGGGCAGCTGGGGACACACCGTTTGGCTGACTTGAAAGCTAAGCTCGTCGCTTAGACGCCACTGCGTTTGGCGACAAAATCGGGCAAATGCGGAATATAGTCCTCTGCCCCATCTCCACCTTCAGCCACCGCCATAGCAAAACTGTTCTTAGTGGCATTGCCGATAGGGTTTGGCACACGCGCAGCGGCGGCCATGCTTTCCAGATAGGTCAAATCTTTCACCGCGTTGGTCAACGTGAACTTATGGCTCTCACGATTGTCATTCAGCGCGCAGTCAATGAAGGTTTGATAAAACCCGCAATCCATCCGGCTACCGCGGATTACGCTGTCAAACTGCTCAACGCTGATTCCGACACCTTTCGCGACAGCTAGCGCTTCGGAATACATCGCGCCATACCCCAGCGAGAGCATATTATTGAGCAGTTTCATTTTATGACCCATACCCACCGCGCCGAGGTGAACAACCGTCTCTGCCCAACATTCGATGACGGGTTTCACGCGCTCGAAGATATTATCATCAGCCCCGACCATTGTGCTTAAGGAGCCGGCCTGCGCCTGAACGGGCGTGCCACCCAGAGGGGCGTCGACCATATGGCAGCCTGCTTCAGCGAGTTGAGCGGCCAGTTTCGCTGTCGAAGTAGGGTCGCTTGTTGAGCAATCTATAATCACCGAGTTTGCCTTCAGTTGCGGCAAAAGACCGGAAACGATGGTTTCGACTTGGGGCGACCCTGGAGCACAGATATGAATGATGTCTGAGGTCTTCGCCATGTCTTGGAATGTCATGACTTCGTTTGCTCCGGCAGCGACCAGCGCTTCAATTGGCACGCGGTTGCGGTTGGCGATGACATTTAGGTTATAGCCTGATCGAATAATGTTCGACGCCATCCCCTGTCCCATGAGGCCCGCGCCGATAAAACTGATCTTTTCCTTGGACACTGAGATCACCTTGAATTTGTGCAACACTGCGGTGATTCTGCCTCAAAAAAGGGTATAATCGCCGCAAAAGCCCCTATTTCTACGGGATTTCACGTATAGACCTTTTCGCGGCGTCTGCCTAGTAATGCTGCAACTGCGAAAGGACCCCCTCATGAAAGACTTTGAAAAGATCCTGATTGCCAACCGCGGCGAGATCGCGATCCGTATTATGCGGGCTGCAAATGAGATGGGGAAAAAGACGGTCGCGGTTTTTGCGGAGGAAGACAAGCTTGGCTTACATCGATTTAAGGCCGACGAAGCCTACCGCATTGGTGAGGATCTGGGTCCGGTTGCGGCGTATTTGAGCATCGACGAAATCATTCGGGTCGCAAAGATGTCTGGCGCCGATGCGATCCACCCAGGCTATGGCTTGCTGTCAGAAAACCCTGATTTTGTGGACGCCTGCGAAACCAACGGCATCACCTTCATTGGCCCCAAAGCAAAGACCATGCGCCAGTTGGGTGACAAAGCCAGCGCGCGGCGCGTGGCGATTGAAGCCGGCGTTCCTGTGATCCCAGCCACCGAGGTACTGGGCGACGACATGGTCGCGATCAAGAAAGAAGCGGCAGAGATTGGTTATCCGCTGATGCTCAAAGCGTCATGGGGCGGAGGGGGGCGCGGGATGCGCCCGATTGAGAGCGAAGACGAGTTGGAAGAGAGGGTTCTGGAAGGACGTCGCGAGGCCGAGGCTGCTTTTGGCAACGGTGAAGGCTATCTGGAAAAGATGATCATCCGTGCGCGTCACGTTGAGGTTCAAATCCTTGGCGACCAGCATGGTAAGATCTACCATCTGTGGGAGCGGGATTGTTCAGTTCAGCGCCGCAACCAAAAAGTGGTAGAGCGCGCGCCGGCTCCTTACCTATCAGACACGCAGCGTGAACAGCTGTGTAATCTCGGCAAGAAAATTTGTGCGCATGTGAATTACGAATGCGCAGGCACGGTTGAGTTCTTGATGGATATGGATTCAGGTGAATTCTACTTCATCGAAGTGAACCCGCGTGTGCAGGTGGAACATACTGTGACTGAAGAGGTCACAGGCATCGATATTGTCCGCGCTCAAATCCTGATCGCGGAAGGCAAGCATCTGGCTACTGCAACAGGTTGTGCGTCGCAATATGACGTAAAACTCGACGGTCACGCGTTGCAGTGCCGCGTCACTACAGAAGACCCACGCAACAATTTCATTCCGGACTACGGACGCATTCAAACATATCGCTCCGCCACTGGCCCCGGTGTCCGTTTGGATGGCGGCACTGCTTATTCAGGTGCAGTTATCACGCGCTATTACGATTCTTTGCTGACCAAAGTGACAGCCCGTGCGCCGACACCGGAACAGGCGATTGCGCGGATGGACCGTGCGTTGCGGGAATTCCGTATTCGCGGCGTGTCGACCAACATCGCCTTTGTAGAGAACCTGCTAAAGCATCCCGTGTTCCTGTCGAACGAATACACCACCAAATTCATCGACACGACGCCTGATCTTTTTGATTTCAAAAAGCGCCGCGACCGCGCGACGAAAATCCTGACCTATATCGCTGACATCACTGTCAACGGGCATCCCGAGACGACGGACCGCCCGCGCCCTGCTGCGGATGTAAAGCCGCCAAAACCGCCGGTGAAGCCAACCATTGATGTGCCGTCAGGTACGCGGACGATCTTGGACGCGTCCGGCCCTCAAGCCGTTGCGGATTGGATGAAAGATCAAAGCCAACTTTTGATCACTGACACCACGATGCGGGACGGGCACCAATCTTTGCTGGCCACGCGGATGCGTTCGATCGATATGATAAACGCGGCCCCTGCGTATGCGACCAAGATGAACCAGCTCTTCTCGGTTGAGTGCTGGGGCGGTGCCACCTTTGATGTAGCTTATCGTTTCTTGCAGGAATGTCCTTGGCAGCGCCTGCGCGATATTCGTGAGAAGATGCCAAACATCATGACGCAGATGCTACTGCGGGCTTCGAATGGCGTTGGCTACACGAATTATCCTGACAATGTGGTGCAGGCATTCGTGAAGCAAGCTGCGACCTCCGGCGTTGACGTATTCCGGGTGTTTGACAGCCTGAACTGGGTCGAAAACATGCGCGTCGCGATGGACGCGGTGGTTGAAGCCGACAAGGTTTGCGAAGGCACGATCTGCTACACCGGCGATCTGCTTGATCCTGCGCGTAGCAAGTACGACCTGAAATACTATGTCGGCATGGCCAAAGAGCTTGAGGCAGCAGGTGCGCATGTTCTTGGCCTGAAAGACATGGCTGGTTTGCTGAAACCAGCCGCGGCGACGGCGTTGGTCAAAGCGTTGCAGGAAGAAACGGATCTGCCGATCCACTTCCACACGCATGATACTTCGGGTGCTGCGATTGCGACGGTTCTTGCCGCGGCGAATGCCGGTGTGGACTGTGTGGACGCCGCGATGGACGCGCTGTCTGGCAATACGTCCCAGCCGACCTTGGGGTCTATCGTTGAAGCGATGCGCGGGACAGAGCGTGATACCGGCCTCGATATCGGGGCAATCCGTGATATCAGCAACTATTTCGAACAAGTCCGCGCGCACTATGCGGCGTTTGAAAGTGGCCTACAGGCGCCAGCGTCAGAGGTGTATCTCCACGAGATGCCAGGGGGCCAGTTCACCAACCTCAAGGCGCAAGCGCGGTCTTTGGGTCTGGAGGAACGCTGGCATGAGGTGGCGCAGACCTATGCGGACGTGAACCAAATGTTCGGCGATATCGTGAAGGTGACGCCATCGTCCAAAGTTGTAGGCGATATGGCCCTGATGATGGTCAGCCAGAACCTGACCCGTGACGACGTCGAAAACCCGAAAACCGAAGTTGTGTTCCCAGACTCGGTCGTCGATATGATGCGTGGTAGCCTTGGCCAGCCTCCCGGTGGATGGCCAAAGGATATTCAGAAGAAAGTCCTCAAAGGCGAGAAAGCCAGCACCGAACGCCCTGGGGCTGCTCTAAAGCCTGTCGACCTTGAAGCGACACGCAAAGATCTGTCGGAACAGTTGGATGGGATGGACATCGACGATGAAGATCTCAATGGCTACCTGATGTACCCGAAGGTCTTCCTCGACTACATGGGGCGCCACAAAACCTATGGCCCAGTCCGGACACTTCCGACCCAAGCCTTCTTTTATGGGATGAAGCCCGGCGAAGAAATTGTGGCCGAGATTGATCCCGGCAAGACGTTGGAAATCCGCATGCAGGCGGTCAGTGAAGTCAATGAAGACGGCGAAGTCAAAGTCTTCTTCGAGTTGAACGGTCAGCCACGGACTGTGCGTGTGATGAACCGTTTGGTCGAAGCCAAGAAGGTGAGCCGCCCAAAAGCCGAAGATGGTAATTCGAACCACATCGGTGCGCCGATGCCCGGTGTTGTGGCAACGGTCGCTGCACAGGCGGGTGTTGAAGTCAAAGAAGGTGATTTGCTTTTGACGATCGAGGCGATGAAGATGGAAACCGGTATTCACGCCGAGCGTGACGCTGTTGTGAAAGCGGTTCACGTCAGCGCAGGTGGTCAGATCGACGCCAAAGACCTGCTGGTTGAGTTCGAATGATGGATTTGGTCACGCCGCTTTATTCCATCCCACTGGTCGCCCTGTTCTTGGTGTTGTCTTGGCGGGTCATTGCAGAGCGGCGCGGCCAACGGTTTGCTTATGGCGACAACGACAGCTTAAAGGTACAGGCCAAAATCAGGGCGCAGGCGAACTGGTCGGAATATGTGCCGATCACTTTGCTAATGATGGTGATGGCGGAACTGCAGGGCGTTTCGACCGCTCTAGTACATGTAACGGGTGTCACGCTTTTGGTCGGCCGTTTCCTGCACGGCTACGGCATGTCCTATGTGCCAAAGCAATTCATCTATCGCCAGATTGGAATGCTCCTCACTTTGATTGCCTTGGTGTTTGGCATGGGGTTGAACCTGATCGGTTTGATGTAATGCAGCGCCTCGCACTTCTGTCAATTTTGGTCCCCGACTATGACGAAGGTATTGCGTTCTTCGTGGGCCAAATGGGTTTTCGGCTCTTAGAAGATACCGGTTTAGGGGAAGGCAAACGCTGTGTACGCGTGGCACCCGCTGGTGCTGAAACGAAGTTCCTGCTTGCGAAAGCGGATGACGACCAAGCAGCGGCTATTGGAAATCAAGGTGGCGGGTGCGTCTGGCTGTTCCTCGAAACCAATGATTTTGAACGCGATCATCGGCGAATGACATCTAACGGTGTGTCATTTGAAGAACAGCCGCGCCATGAACCTTATGGAATCGTGGCCGTTTTTCGCGATCCCTTCGGCAACCGTTGGGACTTGATCCAGTTTCAAAACGCTTGACTTGATCCCTCTCTCCTGACCACAACTTCGTGAAGGGAGGGCGCTATGGCCAACATACTCGGAGCAAGCCGTTTTCTAATCATCCTCGCTGTGATTGGCGCGTTGATTGCAGCTACAACCATGATGATTTTTGGCCTTCTGGAGACGATCAACCTCGTTCAAAAAACCATCGTGACTGGCGAAGTGTCACGAAAGGTCGCCAAGGCGCTCTCGCTGGAGTTCATCGAAATCATCGATTTGTTCTTGCTTGGAACCGTCTTCTACATCGTCGCAATTGGGCTTTATGAATTATTCATAAGTCCGAACATCACGGTGCCGAAATGGCTCAGCATCAAAACATTGGACGATCTAAAAAACAAACTCATCGCTGTCGTGATCGTTGTGCTCGGCGTTCTATTCCTCGGCCAGATTGTAAGTTGGGATGGTGAACGCGATCTTTTGGGGTACGGCGCAGCAATTGCCTTGGTCATAGCAGGTCTGACCTACTTCCTAACGTCTCACAAAGCCGGTGGCGATAAGAAATGATCGGCGACGCAAAGAAACTCATCATCATGACCGACATCCACATCACGGATGAAGGGGAAAAAATCATTGGCCTTGATCCGTTGGAACGGTTTTGCCTCGCCCGTGATGCGGCCCTTGACCGCCATTCAGATGCCGAAGCAATGATCCTGATGGGGGATTTGACCCACCACGGCCGCGTGTCTCAATATGAACGACTGGCCCCTGCCCTTGCCGATATTCCGATGCATGTGATCAAAATGATCGGCAACCATGACCGGCGCGAAGCTTTCGTGGAGGTGTTTTCCGACACCCCCGTGACCTCGGATGGACATGTCCAGCAAATTGTCGATCTGTCATCGCATCGGATCATCACGCTCGATACGCTCGACGGCCCGCCCTACCCGCAATGGCATCATGCGGGGATGTTGGGGCCACAGAGGTTGGCGTGGTTGAAAGACGCATTAGAGGGCGCGGGTAGCCGCATTCCTCTGGTCTTTGCCCACCACCCGCCGTTCGATACGGGCATCATCGGGATGGATTATATCAAGCTCAAAGATGGCGAGGACTTGTTAGCTTTGCTCGCGCAATACCCAAATACGCATCTTTTTTGTGGCCACGTTCACCGCACGATCTCCGGCAGTTTGAAAGGCGTGGCATGGAGTATGTTAAAAAGCACCTGCCACCACGGACCGCTAGAACTTGAGAAGATCGATCCGACACTTTCGCTCGACGAACCCGGCAGCTACGGATTGGCTCTCCTGACGGAAAATGGCGTGGTATTTCACAGTGAAGATGTTGGGATCGGGTCGGATGTTCAAAGTGATCTTCACTCAATGGCGAAGCACTAAGGCGAATTCCAACAATTTCCCGCTTTCATGCGTTTTTCCACTTGCAGTGCGGGTCAACAGTTTATAGATCACGCCTCACGAATTGGTATGCGGGCGTAGCTCAGGGGTAGAGCATAACCTTGCCAAGGTTAGGGTCGTGAGTTCGAATCTCATCGCCCGCTCCAATTTGTTTTCCCGACTTCGAGACTTGTAAATCGCAATTTGCGAGCTTCTCTAGCATGACTTTGCTACATAGCCTCCAATCGGCAGGAAGCCCTGATTGAGTCGTTGGTGAGAGATCGAAGCAAGCAACTCGAAGCTTTGCGGAGAAACAGCCTCCAATTGCCAATGATGTCGCCTTTTTACCCATGTTTGTCAGATTTGATGTTTACGGAGCCACGCTGAAAAATTGATGATGCGCGTGAAAGGAACGTCGCATGCGTTATTCTGGATTGAGAGTGATCAAAGAAGCCCTGACTGGCCACAAAGGCTGGACACCGGCGTGGCGTGATCCTGATCCGCAATCTCAATACGATTACGTGATTATTGGCGGTGGCGGGCATGGGCTGGCGACGGCCTATTATCTGGCGAAAGAATTTGGGCAAAAGAAGATCGCTGTTCTGGAAAAGGGTTGGATCGGCGGCGGCAATGTTGGCCGGAACACAACCATCATCCGGTCGAACTATCTGCTCGATGGCAACGAACCTTTCTATGAATTCTCCCTCAAGCTCTGGGAAGGGTTGGAGCAGGATTTCAACTATAACGCCATGGTGTCGCAGCGTGGCATTTTGAACCTGATCCATACCGATGCACAGCGCGATGCCTTTATCCGGCGTGGCAACGCGATGTTCCTGAATGGCGCCGACGCCGAGCTGTTGACCACACGTCAAATTAAGGAACGCTATCCCTTCCTCAACACCAACGATGCCCGCTTCCCGATCAAAGGTGGGCTGGCGCAACATCGCGGCGGCACTGTGCGCCATGATGCAGTGGCTTGGGGCTATGCCCGTGGAGCCGACAGTCGTGGCGTCGATATTATCCAAAACTGCGAGGTCACGGGCTTCCGGCGCGAAAATGGCAAGGTCGTGGGCGTCGAAACCTCGCGCGGGTATATCGGCGCGGGCAAGGTCGGCTGTGCGGTGGCTGGGTCTTCCAGTCGCTTGATGTCCAAGGTTGATATGCGTCTTCCGATGGAAAGTCATGTGTTGCAAGCCTTCGTGTCAGAAGGTCTCAAACCGGTGATGCCGGGTGTTGTAACCTTTGGTGCAGGTCACTTCTACTGCAGCCAATCTGACAAAGGCGGCTTGGTCTTTGGTGGCGACATCGATGGCTACAATACCTACGCCCAACGCGGCAATCTGCCTGTGGTCGAAGACGTTTGCGAGGGCGGCATGGCAATCTTCCCCGCCTTCGGTCGGGCGCGGCTGCTGCGGATGTGGGGCGGCGTCATGGATATGTCGATGGATGGATCACCTATTATCGACCGCACTCACATTGACGGCCTCTACTTCAACGGCGGCTGGTGCTACGGCGGCTTTAAGGCGACGCCGGCCTCTGGCTTCTGCTTTGCACACCTTCTGGCCAAAGACACCCCCCACCCCACCGCCAAAGCCTATCGGTTTGATCGCTTCGAAAAGGGGCTGATGATCGATGAAAAAGGTATGGGCGCTCAGCCCAACCTGCACTGAGGAGGACAAGAAATGATCATCAATCACCCCCTCCTCGGCCCACGCGATGCGTCAGAGTTCACTTATCTTGGCGATGCCAGCCTCATTGACCGGCCTGATTGGCAGTCAGAAACAGCGGCGCAGGATTTCTATGAATATCAATATCTGCGCGACAATCCCGCAGGTTTACACCAAGAACTCTGGTTTCACGAAAGCGGCGATCGGTCGTGGCTTGTTGTTACGCGCAACACCCTGACCCATGAAATCACCGACGTCCAACTTGCCCGCGATGTGGCTCGCGCACGGGGGCGCAGCAAATGACTCAGCAAAATCGGATCTCCGGCGGCCAGATCGACACCAGTCAGACTCTGAAATTCACTTTCGACGGCAAACAGTACACCGGCCACCCCGGTGATACGCTCGCCTCCGCCCTCCTAGCAAATGGCGTGCGCCTCATGGGGCGGTCGTTCAAGTACCACCGTCCGCGCGGCGTACTTTCCGCTGGATCGGAAGAGCCTAACGCGCTGGTCGAACTCCGCGGTGGTGCACGGCAAGAACCTAACACACGTGCAACCACGGTTGAGCTTTACAATGGGCTCTTGGCGAACAGCCAGAACCGGCTTGGATCACTAAAATTCGACCTGCTTGCCATCAATGATCGGCTGTCGAACTTTCTGACCGCCGGGTTCTACTACAAAACCTTCATGTGGCCTGCCGCGTTCTGGGAAAAGCTCTATGAGCCGATTATCCGCAAGGCTGCTGGTCTTGGATCGCTATCGCTCAAAGAAGACCCAGATGTCTATGACAAAGGGTTTTTGCATTGCGACGTACTGATCATCGGTGCCGGTCCGGCGGGACTTGCCGCAGCTTTAACCGCTGGGCGGTCCGGGGCGAGCGTCATTCTAGCGGACGAAGATTTTCGAATGGGCGGCCGCCTGAACAGCGAGACCTTCACAATCGGGGATGCCAGCGGCGCGGATTGGGCCGCAGCGACGGTCGCAGAACTCGCCAGCTTGCCCAATGTGCGCCTGATGTCCCGCACAACGGTTATTGGAGCATTTGACCACGGCATATATGGTGCGGTGGAACGCAACAACGACCATGTCGCAACGCCGGATGAGGGCAAGCCGCGCCAAACCTTGTGGCGCATCTATTCGAAACAAGCCGTCGTCTGCGCAGGCGCGTTAGAACGCCCCATCGGGTTCGAGAACAATGACCGTCCGGGCATCATGCTCGCCTCTGCCATGCGGTCCTATGCGAACCGTTGGGCCGTTGCCGCCGACAAGCGCGTCGCGATCTTCACCAACAATGATGACGGGCACCGCGCGGCTGCAGATTTGCACGCGAAAGGCGTGAAAATCTCTGCCGTGGTGGATACACGCGCGGATGCACCGCGCAACAATGACTATGAAGTGCTTGTAGGTGCGCAGGTTATCGACACCAAGGGTCGCCTTGGTCTGACCTTCGCAGACGTTCGATTGGCCGATGGATCAGAGCGCACGCTGGAATGTGGTGCATTGGGGATGAGCGGCGGGTGGAACCCCAACGTCCATATGACCTGCCATCAACGCGGTCGCCCCGTTTGGAACGACGATCTTGCAGCCTTTGTCCCCGGTGCTGACCTACCGGCTGGCATGACCGTTGCCGGTGCGGCGAATGGCGATTTCTCGACCGCTGGCGCCATGGCCTCTGGTGTAATCGGCGCAAAATCCGCTTTGAAGGCGATCGGCCTCAAAGCCAAAACCACCAAGCTACCGCAAGCCGAAGATGCGCCGATCAACATCTCTGCTTTCTGGTACGTGAAAGAAGGCAAAGGCCGGGCCTGGCTCGATCAACAGAACGACGTCACCGTCAAAGACGTGAAGCTGTCGCATCAAGAAGGCTTCCGCTCGGTGGAGCATCTTAAGCGCTACACCACGTTAGGTATGGCAACTGACCAAGGCAAAACATCGAACATGGGTGGCCTGGCCATCATGGCAGAGTTGGCCGGCAAGACGATCCCTGAAGTTGGCACGACGATTTTCCGTCCTCCCTACACGCCAACAGCGATTGGGGTCCTTGCCGGTCGCGCGCGCGGTCAGGAGTTTCACCCCAAGCGCCTAACGCCCTCACATCATTGGGCCAAGGAACAAGGCGCCGTGTTCGTCGAAGTTGGTAATTGGCTCCGCGCGCAATGGTTCCCACAAAAAGGTGAAACCCATTGGCGCCAAAGCGTCGACCGTGAGGTCATCGCAACGCGTAAATCTGTCGGCGTTTGCGATGTGACCACCTTGGGTAAAATCGATGTGCAGGGCGCTGATGCCGCGGAGTTCCTGAACAAAATCTATTGCAACGGTTTTGCGAAACTCGCCGTGGGCAAAACACGTTATGGCCTGATGTTGCGCGAAGATGGGATCGCCATGGACGATGGCACCGCCGCCCGCATGGCCGAGGATCATTTCGTTGTCACTACGACAACCGCCAACGCTTTGGGCGTCTATCGCCACATGGAATTTGTGCGACAATGCCTCTTCCCCGATATGGACGTACAACTGATCTCTACCACCGAAGCTTGGGCGCAGTTCGCAGTCGCCGGACCGAACTCTCGCAGACTTTTGCAAAAGATCGTCGATCCAGAATACGATATCTCAAACGAAGCCTTCCCATTTATGGCCTGTGGAAACATCACGATCTGTGGTGGGTTGCGCGCACGTTTGTTCCGCATCTCATTCAGTGGCGAACTGGCCTATGAAATCGCTGTGCCAACTCGCTACGGCGACGCTTTGATGCGCCGCATCATGGAGGAAGGCGCGGAATTTGACGTCGTGCCTTATGGTACAGAAGCACTGGGCGTGATGCGGATTGAAAAGGGCCATGCCACGGGCAACGAACTCAATGGCACAACGACAGCGCTGAACCTTGGCATGGGCCGGATGGTATCAAAAAAGAAAGACAGTATCGGTTCGATCCTGTCTGAGCGCGAAGGACTGAACACCGACGATGTATTAATGCAGGTTGGGATCAAACCAGTTGATCCGTCCAAACCCGTGCCCGCCGGTGCCCATTTGATGAACCTGACCGGACCCGTCGATGCAGATCACGATCAGGGATATGTGACCTCTGCCTGCTATTCCCCGATCCTAGGCCACCACATCGCGCTTGGTTTCGTGAAAGGTGGCGGCAATCGCAAGGGTGAGAAAATGCGCCTCGTCAGCCCACTGACCAAGGTGGAAACCGAAATTGAAATTGTCAGCGCTCATTTCGTTGACCCAGAGGGGGAGCGCCTCCGTGCATAGTCTTTCGCCGATCACTGCTCTTGGCGGTCAGACGCCAAAGATTACAACCATTGGGTCTATCAACGTTTCGGAAATCGACTCTCTTGCGCTGGCTTCTATCGCCACGCGAAAAGGCGGCAAAACCGTGACCGAGAAGGTGTTGAAATCCATGATAGGGTCCGTGCCTGCTGTGGGCAAAACTTGTTCGAAAGGCAGTTTTTCCGGTTTTTGGATGGGACCAGATCAATGGATGATCACGGCTCCACTCGAGACCCACGAAACGATCGCGGACGACCTCGTTGCGGCTGTGGTTTCCAAAGCATCTGTTACAGAACAAACCGGCGCATGGGCTATCTTTGATATCTCAGGTGCGGCAATGCCCGACGTGTGCGAACGCCTCTGCGCCGTTCCGATCCGCGAAATGAATGTAGGGGATGTGTGCCGCACATCTATCCACCAACTTGGCTGCTTCGTAACGCCAATGAATTCTGGCAACACACTTCGGGTGGTGGGACCACGCGCTTCGGCAAGATCACTTTATCATGCTATCGAAGTGGCAGCAAAATCCGTGGCTTAAGCTGAACGCGCGATCTGAGTTTCGCGTACCCTGAACAAATTCACCTTTTCCCGATCCACGGACGGCTGAATGCCAAAGGTCTCTTTATAGTTTTGGGTCAGGGTAGCAGTTGATGAGTAGCCAACAGCCAACGCAATGTCCCTTAAACTGTCATTGGAATAGAGAACAAGCTGTCGCGCGGCTTTCATCCTGATCGTACGATAGTAGTGATGCGGTGATTGACCTGTGGATTGCTTGAACATTCGTTCAAGTTGGCGCACCGATATACCGACTACGGCAGCAGCATCTGCAACATTGATCGGGTCTTCGATATGACTACTGAACAGCGCGACAGCCTGTTGAACGGAGCGCGGCAACATATCGTCAGTACTTATACTATTTGCCGTTGGAACCTTTTGCGTAATGCCTTCTCCTCGCACCAGCGGGTGTTGGAACCAACAGGCAACCTCCGTCGCCACTTCTGGGCCGAGATGACGATCAATAAGTATTAGGGCCAAGTCAAAAGCAGCCGACGCCCCAGATGCGGTTAGTCGGCGTCGGTCAATCGCGATGACTTCATCGGTCACATCTAAATCCGGAAATTCTGCATCAAAGGCCGCAGCATAGCACCAATGAACCGACACAGTGTATCCGTCGAGCAAGCCAGATCGAGCGAGTGGGAAGACGCCTCCACTGACGGCACCTAGATCCAATCCATGGCGTTCCAATTTTCGCAATCTACCGTTGGATATCTTTGCATCTTCAAACGTACCGGACGGGGAACTCAAAATGTAGATTGCATCGAGTGAATCGGCTTCAGCGAGCGCCAAGTCTGGTTCGAACCAAACTGACGCACTCGACTGAACACGGATTCCATTTTCTGAAATCAGTCTCCAGGAAAAAGTATTTGTCGACGAAATTTCGTTCGCAGCGCGCAGTGGCTCGATCAAAGACGTAAGACACGCCATAGGAAATCCCGGAAAGATCAGGAACCCAATTGTTATACCTTCACCTTTGTTCACAAATTTATACTATCAGGAAAATATGAAGAAATTCCACTGGAAAAAATTTACGAACGGACGTGGTAAAATAAAATCCTACTTCTCCTTTGCATCAAAACCGCTGGTTCAGACACGAGGTTCTGAAAAACAGTTTTTTCAAATGCTTAGGATCATCAGCCGGTGTCCGGTCAACGCGGCAAACTCTCAAATACAAGGGAAACCAAAACAATAGAGGAACGACTTAGGCCTTTTGATCTCTACCGATCTGTCGAAAATTCATGACCTATCTGCGTGTCATTCTCCTACCCGAAAGAATCGGGCCACTTAGGCAAATTTGGTGTCCTTGCTGCAAACCTTATAACAACTTCAGATATCAAACATTCATGCCCATTCCGTTCGAATAGTGCCGCCCGAATTCACCTTAACAGAGCAGGCAAAGGCGATCATATATGATGACACGAAAAAAAAATTGCACCTCAAGAATAAAAGTTTCTCTTCAGTTGAATGTGTTTACTGCTAGTGCTAACTAGGATTCGAAATCTGTTCGACACGCAGACTTAATGATTAAGGGGAACGCAATGTGCGGAATTGTAGGATTGTTCCTAAAGGACAAGTCGCTCGAACCCAAGTTGGGTGAGATGCTTTCTTCAATGCTTATCACTATGACGGATCGCGGTCCGGACAGTGCAGGCATTGCCATCTATGGTGGTGAAGCAAACGGCAAAACTAAGATGGCGATTCAGTCGGACAGACCAGAACAAGCTTTCGAAAAACTCGATGCTCGGCTAGGGAAGATTATGGGCTGCACCGTCAGCTCCGAAGTTAAAAGCACTCATGCTGTGCTTGAGATTCCGGCGGGAACGACTGCCTCTGCCCGCGCGGCGCTTGCAGAGCTAGATCCTTTAATCAGAGTAATGAGCCGCGGCGACAGCCTGGAAATTTACAAGGAAGTCGGCCTACCCAAAGACGTCGCCGCCCGCTTTGAGATTGAAAAAATGTCCGGCAGCCACGGAATTGGACACACCCGCATGGCCACGGAATCGGCCGTGACGACGATGGGCGCGCATCCGTTCAATACCGGTGACGATCAGTGCCTCGTGCACAATGGCTCGCTCTCCAACCACAACTCTTTGCGCCGCAAGCTGCGCCGTGAAGGTGTGCATATTGAGACAGAGAATGACACCGAAGTGGGTGCGGCTTATCTGACCTGGAAGATGCAAAATGGCGCGACCTTGGGGGAAGCGCTGGAAAGCAGCCTTGAGGATCTGGATGGGTTCTTCACATTTGTTGTCGGCACCAAGGACGGCTTTGGCGTGGTCCGCGACCCGATTGCCTGTAAGCCAGCCGTGATGGCAGAGACCGATCAATATGTGGCCTTTGGTTCTGAGTACCGCGCGCTGGTTGACTTGCCGGGGATCGAGGATGCCCGCGTTTGGGAACCAGAGCCCGCAACCGTTTACTTCTGGAGCCATGACGCGGCTCCAACGTCTAAAGAGAAGGCCGCATAAGACATGCAGACCATTGATCTGACAGAAGTTGGCCTGCGCGAAACCAACGCCACGTTGCACGCGCAGTCCGGTGACACCAATCAAACCGTGTGGGAAATCATCAATCCACGTGGCTCTCATGCCATTGCCTGCGGGCTAAATGCACCCATCGAAGTCACCGTGCGCGGCTCCACCGGGTATTACTGTGCGGGCATGAACCAGCAAGCGACCGTTAATATCGACGGTTCCGCCGGCCCGGGTACCGGCGAAAACATCATGTCAGGAAAAATCGTCATCGAAGGTGACGCGAGCCAGTACTTGGGTGCAACGGGCCACGGCGGCCTGATTGTTGTCAAAGGCAACGCATCTTCTCGCTGCGGCATCTCCATGAAGGGCGTCAATATCGTGGTGCAGGGCAACGTCGGCCACATGTCCGCCTTTATGGGCCAATCCGGCAACCTCGTAGTCTTGGGTGACGCAGGCGACGCATTGGGCGACAGCTGTTATGAGGCACGCTTCTTTGTGCGTGGTGAGGTGAAGTCCCTTGGTGCGGACTGCGAGAAGAAAGAGATGCGTCCAGAGCACATCGCGTTCTTAAAAGAGATCCTCGCCGAAGCAGAGATTGAAGCCGATCCATCCGAGTTCACCCGCTATGGCTCTGCTCGGAACTTGTATAACTTCGACGTCGACAACGCTGGCGCTTATTAAGGACCCGATCTGATGAACAAACACGATCCCAAGGGTATACCGCACACGACGCCGCGGCAGTCGGCGACCTTTACCCAAGACGTTAACTCCGACATCCGTCGCGCCGCGGCGACCGGCATCTATGACATCCGCGGCGGTGGCGCGAAACGCAAGGTGCCGTCTTTTGACGACCTGCTCTTCATGGGCGCGTCGATCTCTCGCTATCCGCTCGAAGGCTATCGTGAGAAATGCGACACCAACGTCACCATCGGCGGTCTGAACGCATCTAACCCCATCGAACTCGATATCCCGATCACCATTGCGGGCATGTCCTTTGGTGCGCTCTCTGGCCCTGCAAAAGAAGCCTTGGGGCGCGGCGCCTCTGCCGCAGGTACCTCCACCACCACGGGTGATGGCGGCATGACGCCTGAGGAACGCGGGCATTCAGATAAGCTTGTCTACCAATACCTGCCGTCCCGCTATGGCATGAACCCCAACGACCTGCGCAAAGCGGACGCGATTGAGATTGTCGTTGGCCAAGGTGCAAAACCAGGCGGCGGCGGTATGCTTCTGGGTCAGAAAATCTCTGACCGCGTCGCTGAAATGCGCAACCTGCCCAAAGGGATCGACCAGCGGTCTGCCTGTCGTCACCCGGATTGGACCGGCCCAGACGATCTTGAGATCAAGATCCTCGAGCTGCGCGAAATCACTGGGTGGAAAGTGCCGATCTACGTCAAAGTCGCTGGCGCCCGCCCCTACTATGACACAACGCTCGCGGTGAAAGCAGGTGCAGACGCGGTTGTTCTGGACGGGATGCAAGGCGGCACAGCAGCCACGCAAGACGTCTTCATCGAACACGTGGGCTTGCCCACCCTCGCCATCGTGCGCCCCGCCGTGCAAGCGCTACAAGACCTCGGGATGCACCGCAAAGTGCAACTGATCCTTTCCGGCGGCATCCGCTCTGGCGCAGATGTGGCCAAAGCCATGGCACTGGGTGCTGACGCGGTCGCCATCGGCACGGCCGCCCTCATCGCGCTTGGCGACAATGATCCAAAGTGGGAAGCCGAATACAACAAACTCGGCACCACGGCTGGCGCCTACGATGACTGGCATGAAGGCCAAGACCCTGCGGGTATCACAACGCAGGATCCTGACCTTATGGCGCGCTTTGATCCCATTGAAGGCGGCCGCCGCTTGCGCAACTACCTCAAGGTAATGACCCTGGAGGCGCAGACCATCGCGCGGGCTTGCGGCAAGAACCACTTGCACAACCTTGAGCCAGAGGATTTGGTGGCGCTGACCATGGAAGCCGCCGCCATGGCAAAAGTTCCGCTGGCAGGCACCGACTGGTACCCCGGCAAAACCGGCACTAGATACTAATCTCAAAACGAGGGCGCGGCGATCAGCAGACCGCGCCCCTACTCTTTAGACGACAGGGAAACAACAATGGCTACAGACCTCGCACAATTTGCCAAAGACAACGGCGTCAAATACTTCATGATCTCCTTCACCGACCTCTTCGGGGGTCAACGCGCCAAACTGGTGCCTGCCTCTGCCATCGCGGACATGCAAGAAGACGGCGCAGGCTTTGCGGGCTTCGCCACATGGCTCGACCTGACACCGGCCCACCCCGACATGCTCGCCGTGCCGGACCCCGAAGCTGTGATCATCCTGCCCTGGAACAAGGAAATCGCATGGGTGCCAGGAAACTGCGTGATGGAGGACGAACCCGTCGCCCAAGCCCCGCGCAACGTTTTGCGTCGCCTGATTGATGAAGCCGCTGCCGAAGGCATGCACGTCAAAACCGGCATCGAGGCGGAGTTCTTCCTTTTAACTCCTGACGGAAGCCAAATCTCCGACGAGTACGACACCGCAGCCAAGCCATGCTATGACCAGCAAGCCTTCATGCGCCGCCTCGACGTTATCCGTGAGATCAGCGACTACATGCTGGAGCTGGGCTGGGGCCCCTACCAGAACGACCACGAGGACGCGAACGGCCAGTGGGAAATGAACTGGGAGTTTGACGATGCGCTGAACACAGCTGACAAGCACAGCTTCTTCAAGTTCATGGTCAAAACCGTCGCTGAAAAGCACGGCTACCGCGCGACCTTTATGCCGAAGCCTGTGGAAGGCCTTACCGGCAACGGATGTCACGCGCATATCTCTGTCTGGGATGCGCCGGGGTCGGCCGCCAAAACCAACGTCTTTGCGGGGACCGGTGAAGGACAAACCGGCGAGGTTGGCCTGTCCGAGCGCGGCAAGCACTTCTTGGGCGGCATCATGAAGCACGCCTCAGCCCTCGCTGCGATCACCAACCCAACAGTGAACAGCTACAAACGGATCAATGCACCTCGTACTATGTCAGGGGCCACATGGGCACCCAACACAGTCACGTGGACTGGTAACAACCGCACCCACATGGTCCGCGTCCCCGGCCCCGGCCGATTCGAATTGCGCCTGCCCGACGGCGCGACAAATCCCTACCTGCTGCAAGCCGTGATCATCGCCGCTGGCCTCTCCGGTATCCGCTCCAAAGCCGATCCAGGGAAACGCCACGACATCGACATGTACGCCGAAGGTCACAAAGTGCGCGGCGCACCAAAGCTGCCTTTGAACATGCTCGACGCCCTACGCGCCTACGACAAGGACAAAGACCTCAAAGCCTCAATGGGTGATGAGTTCTCCGCTGCTTACCTGAAGATGAAACATGAAGAGTGGAACTCATACGTCTCCCACTTCAGCCAGTGGGAAAAAGACAATACGATGGATATTTGAGTAAAAGTTGAGAAGCCATGACGGCATCCCAAAAGATTTGGGATGCCGTTAATTTTTTCAGCCTACGATCAGACGTAGGTTTCGAAGTCAGTACTTAGCCCTTACCCTGAGGCACGACCTCATACCCCGGCTCTTCCGGCTCATCGTCGGTCATTTCGGGTGGAAAACCCGGGGCGCGAATGTCTAAGCCGGTCGCTTCTTCGAGCCGTTTGACAATGTTCGGAGATAATTCCCGTTCTCCGTAACGCGCAATTCCGTCGTCAAAAATTTCGACCAACATCGGGGCAATCTCCAAGGGTACGTTCGCGCGATCGGCGACTTCTTTAAACAGACCGACATCCTTTTTCACCAAATCCATCGTAAACGAAATATCGCGCGATCCGTTCAGGATCACTTGGCTCTCTGTTTCATGGACGAACGATGTACCCGATGAAATTTTAATCGCTTCATAGGTCGTGTTGAGATCCATGCCCGCAGCCTTTGCCGTGACCAAAGCCTCGCAACAGGTGATCAGGTTTGCGGTGGCAAGGTAGTTGGTCACGACCTTCAAGACAGATGCCGAACCCAAATCCCCTGTGTGCAGGACACGTCGGCCCATGGTCTTGAGGAAAGGGAGAATGCGTTCGAAGGTTTCTCGATCGCAACCAGCGAAGATAGAGATATTGCCGGTATCCGCTCTGTGGCAGCCGCCGGACACTGGGCAATCAACTGCGGCTCCCGCGCGCTCCAAAACCAGCGCGCCAAGACGTTTCACTTCGGCCTCATCCGTGGTGGACATTTCCATCCAGATTTTTCCAGCGGTCACTTCCGGCAGCATTTCATCCATCACGGCGGCAGATGCGGCAGGCGACGGCAGGCAAGTGATGACCGCATCGCAATCGCGCATTAGCTGGGCAGGTCCATCTGCTTTCTTTGCGCCCTTTTCGACGAAACTATCGACCAGTGCTTCGTTCAGGTCATGGACGGTGAGGTCCACACCGTTTCGCAGCAATGATCCTGACAGCTTACCGCCAACGTTCCCAAGCCCAATGAAGCCAACTTTCATATCGAATTTCCCTGTTTCCGCATTTGGGGAGTTCACCCAACTTGCGCCGTTACTCTTTCAAAGTGACGTTGGCATAGGGACTGCGATCGCCAAAGCATAAAAACGTCAGGTTCTAGCGCGCAGCGCCAAAACTTGAACGAACCGTACTGCCGTCATTGGCGACGATATTAACGAGCCCTCCGACTTCTTCGAAGTCGTCGCCCGCAAACGCACCGGTGATATCGAAGTCACCGCTGGAAAAATCTGTATCCGAGAAGGTATTATCGGTGATCGAGGTCCCACCGTTTAGCCCGTTTGCACGAGCCGAAATACCCTGAATGGTCAGCCGTTGGCCCGCCGTGGAAGCAGGCGCGAGGGCACCGACTTGCCGCTGCCCCTCAAAATTGGAGAAACTGATAAAGCCGCTTGAAGCGCCACCAAAGCGCACAGAAACGTTGGTATCGGCGATGCCTTCAAAAACCGTTCCTGTATCGGCTTCGCTAACAACGAGCAATCCTTGACCGAAATAATTCACAGCACCAGTCGGCGTAGGTGTGCCATCTGGCACCGGAAGGAAGATAAACCGGTCGCCATCGAGCACGGTTACACTTCCAAGCCCAAGATTGACGGAAGGTTCGGCAACTGAAATACGGGCGCTGCCCAGAACCAATTCTTCTTCAGATGGTGTAAACTGGCCCGTTTGAGTTCCCGTTGCACCAAAGACGCTCACTTCAATCGTCCTTGTGACAGATGTGTCGTTTAGCCCGTTCGGAACGAGTTGACGAACGATTGACCCAGAGTTCGATCCTGTTCCGCTTCCGCCGCAAGCAGAAAGCGCGACGCTCGCAGCTAACGAAACAATTAGGTTGATCTGATGTTTCATCAATTAAGCCCCCACATCCACGAACACAAAACTATCCGACGTCAGTTCTTCAACCGTGACACCACGGATGAGGATTGTCGTACCGGAGCTAGAAAAGACAGCGCCATTCGCGGTGTTTGAAAACGCCTGTAAGGCTTGGTCCGCATCGGAAAAGCCAAATCCCAGCAGCATCCAAGAATCCTGACCAATCTCAAAATCGCGACCTAGAATTTCCTGCGTCTCGACATCAAAACGCGCAATTGTGTCTGACCCTTCGAATGGTCGGAACACAAAGGTATCTGCTCCCAAACCACCCATCAAAAGATCATCATCCGCACCACCGTCGAGCCGGTCGTCCGATCCGAAATATGTCGAATACCCGTCACCGGCGATAGCATCATCTCCACCGCCGCCAAGCAAACTATCCTGCCCCAGACCGCCGAGCAGAACGTCAGCGCCAGACCCACCGTAGAACAGATTGTCTCCAGCTTGACCCAACGCGCGATCGTCTCCTCCCTCGCCCCGGAACACATCGTCGCCCGCAGAGTTCATAAAGGAATCATCACCGCTGCCGGCCGATACAGTATCCGTACCTGCTCGGGATTCGATCAGATCATCACCGGGACCAGTATTGATGTTGTTATTGAGACCGTTTCCGACAACCCAATCCGCAAAGTTGCTGCCAACGACATGTTCTAGGTTGCTGCCTTCGGCAACAAATACCTTGGCCCCCGTGTCGATCAGTCGATCCAAGTCGACGTAGTGCAGCGACTGTCCGCCAAAGCGTGGGCCGGCTTCGCCAAGCGCGCTCAGATCAACGGTGTCGGACCCGCCGGCGTCCCATATCGTTTGGATGCTGCCCTCTTCGAACTCCGTGATGTCATACCGCGTGTTGCCAGACATATGCGACATGTTCGCGCCGTAGAGGTATTGCAGAGCCAGAACGTCAAAAGGCATCACCGTCCGCGGTTCTTCGGGTTGGGCGAAGCCATCCGTATAGGACATCATCGAATATTCGGTACTATCCGTCCCGATCGGCGTTCGTATCCCAAAGAATGGATGCTCCAAACCGACAGCGTGCCCGATTTCATGGATCAACACGCCATAAGCAAAGGTATCGGGCTGCGGGTTTTCATATTCCGAAGGGTTCACTCTGGCGTCATTCGCCAAGTAAACCTCGACATCTTCCAGCCAGCCGTAGGTTCCGTCGATGGTGTCAAAGGACAGATACGTGATACCAACCGTCCCGCTGCCATCTTGCCCAAGTGCCGCGTTTCCAAATTGAATGTCGGCTTCCTGACCGTCTGCGACTTCTTCAAATTCGATGTTCGCAAAGGTTTCAAACATCGCAAGAATATTGAGGACCGCATTGCGCTGGGAGGCGTTCATCACCTCAAAATTGGGCAAGTTGGAATCGGTCAGGAAATTGAAAGTAACCGTTACGCCCGTGCCAAGAGTATTGGCCTGGTGAAACGACAAGACAGGGTCGTCAAACCCACCATCTTCGGTGATCAAAACACCGTCGATCCGTCTATCGCCGCTGATGACCTTCAAGATCGAAAACTCCAACTACTCGAGCGCTTTGATCATACTACACAAACAGAAGGGCAGAACTATGACCTACTAATGCTATGAATGGGTCGACAAATGCCACAAATTCAACCGTTTCTCCGATCTCAGCTTGGCGACCGAAGTAGGTTCGGTATAAGGCATCCACGAAAGCAGGAGCAATCGTTATGCGCACAGCAAAAATCACGCGGAAGACGGCGGAAACCGATATCTCCGTTGAGATTAATCTCGACGGGACAGGCGTTTACGACAACCAAACCGGCGTTGGATTTTTTGACCACATGCTGGACCAATTGTCGCGTCATGCTTTGATTGACATGACCGTCCGCGCGGATGGTGATTTGCACATTGATGATCACCACACCGTTGAAGATGTTGGGATCGCACTTGGTCAGGCTCTAACGGAAGCCATGGGCGACAAAAAAGGGATCATGCGCTACGGGTCTTGCCATCTTGCGATGGATGATGCGCAAGTCCGGTGTGCCCTTGATTTATCTGGACGTCCCTATCTGATCTGCAATCTGGAGTTGCCGTTCGGAAAGATTGGCACCTTCGATACCGAGCTTGTGCGCGAGTTTTTTCAAGCGCTCAGCACGCATGGCGGGATCACGTTGCACATTGACAAGCTGCACGGGTTTAACGCGCACCACATCACCGAGGCTGCCTTCAAAGCCGTCGCGCGTGCCTTGCGGGACGCGTTGGAAACCGATCCGCGCAAAGCGGATGCGATCCCGTCGACAAAGGGCGCCCTGTGACCACTGTTCTGATCGATTACGACAGCGGCAACCTGCATTCAGCGCAAAAGGCGTTTGAACGTATGGCGAAAGAGGTGGACGGCGGCGAGATCGTCGTTACCTCGGATGCAGATGTTGTTTCTAGAGCGGATCGCGTTGTGCTTCCCGGCGACGGCGCGTTCCCACATTGTCGAGACGAACTTTTCGCCCGCAGTGATCTGGCTGAGGCCATGATCGAAGCGGTGAAAACGCGTGGCGTGCCTTTCATGGGGATTTGCGTCGGCATGCAGATGCTGGCGACGACGGGTCACGAGTATCAGGAAACCCCCGGACTAGACTGGATCGCGGGCGACATTCATCGGATTGCACCGAATGACCCAAGCCTGAAAATCCCGCATATGGGTTGGAACAATTTGGTTCTGAACGGGTTACACCCTGTTTTAGAGGGTGTTTCGACAGGTGATCACGCTTATTTTGTGCACAGCTACGCCATGCAAGTTTCTGATCCCAAAGACCTTTTGGCACATGTGGATTATGGTGACGATGTCACAGCCATTGTCGCCAAGGACAACGTGATTGGGATGCAATTCCACCCGGAGAAGAGCCAGACCGCCGGCCTTCGGATGATCGGCAATTTCTTGCAGTGGGCACCGTAAGCCCCTTCACCGGCTTGAGCTTTTACGTATCGTGGGGTCAGCCAAAAGCAGGGACTTGCACATGCACCGACGCCTATTCGTTTGCTCAATCGCAGCCCTCGCCGCGTGTGGGCGACGTGACGCGCCACAAGAGGCCCGCGTTGCCGTTGTTCAAGTGAGCCGCGATACCATTCCGCTTCATCCGAATGAAACGCCGGAACTGCGCGCATTAATCAACAAATACGCCGATATCCATGACATTCCCGTCACGCTTTTGCACCGCGTCATTATCCGCGAAAGCACGCATCGTCCCTGGGCCAGAAACGGACCCTATTGGGGTCTCATGCAAATCCTGCCTGCAACGGCTCGATCAATGGGGCACGACGGCCCGCCGGAAGAGCTTTTGGATGCGGAAACCAACCTAAAATACGCTGGCAAATATCTGCGCGGCGCTTGGCTCCTCTCCGATGGCAGCGAAGAAACAGCCGTGATGTGGTATGCGCGCGGCTTTTATTTTGAAGCAAAGCGACGCGGTATGTTGGTCGAAACGGGCCTAAGGTCGGAATAAATAAAGGGCCCGCATTCCGGCGAGCCCTTTAATTTCACTATTCTGCTTGGCAATCAGCCAGCACGAACCCAGTTCTGGCTCGCACAAAGAAGCCCACCTGCAATACAGCCCTTCAGCTCAAGCCGGTCACCGCTGACGTTCATCTTGCCGGTGTAGGTCTTTCCGTTAGATGGGCGGAACACCTGACCGTTATAGGACCCGTCGCCATTCGGAACCATGTCGATGACAATTTGCAGGCCGATGTTGTCGCTCTCAATCTGTGTGCCGCTGGTGTCAAACACGCGCTGGATTACGCCGCAAAATGCCCCGCCACATGGCGAAATCGCGATATGCGCAAAAGCGCCGTCATCTGGTTCTGTTTGCCAAACACCAACTGCAGCATCCTGAGCCGCCGCCGCCGTTGCAAAACCAAACAGGGCCACAAGTGCCAAAACAATCTTTCTCATAATACCGTCCTCCCTCGGGTGATGCGAAATCCTTCCAACAGGTGACGGTTTCAATCAAGTATGACGTTGGGTCCGTTGCAATTCCCCGCCACCCTTGCGATAGGGGCGCCAAACTGCTCAAGAAAGGTCGCCCAATGATCCTCTACCCCGCGATTGACCTCAAAGACGGACAAGCTGTGCGCCTTGTGCACGGTGATATGGATCAGACCACCGTGTTCAACGACGACCCCGCAGCCCAAGCGAAAGAGTTTGTTGCCGCGGGGTGCCAATGGCTGCATTTGGTCGACTTAAACGGTGCATTCGCAGGGGAACCCGTTAATGCCGCGCCGGTAGAAGCGATATTGAAAGCCTGCCCAGTGCCCGCGCAACTCGGCGGCGGCATCCGCGACCTCGCGACGATCGAACGCTGGATCGACAAAGGCCTCGCCCGCGTCATCCTTGGCACCGTCGCAGTCGAAAACCCCGATCTGGTACGCGAAGCCGCGAAAGAATTCCCTGGCAAGGTGGCCGTGGGCCTAGACGCCCGCAACGGCTTTGTCGCGACAAGAGGCTGGGCCGAGGAAACTGACATCCAAGTTACCGACCTCGCCAGATCCTTCGAAGACGCTGGCATCGCCGCGATCATCTACACCGACATCCTCCGCGATGGCGCGATGAAAGGCCCCAACATCGCCGCGACCGAAGCCCTCGCCCGAGCGGTCGACATCCCCGTGCTTGCCTCTGGAGGTGTCTCATCAATGGCCGACCTCACAGCACTCATGAAAACCGGTGTCATTTCTGGCGCTATCTCCGGCCGTGCGCTGTATGACGGGGCCATCGACCTGAAAGAAGCGCTCGCCACCCTAAACGCCTAATGCCCTCCCATCTTGGCCCAAAAAATTCTCCCCGCAGGCCCGCTTTCCACATGGCCCCAACGCTGCTAAAGACGCGCTATGCTCAAAACCCGCATCATCCCCTGCCTTGACGTCGCCGAAGGCCGCACCGTCAAAGGCGTCAATTTCGTCGACCTGATCGATGCGGGCGATCCGGTGGAACAAGCCATCGCCTATAACGCCGCCGGCGCAGACGAGCTTTGTTTTCTGGACATCAAAGCCACCCATGAAAACCGCGGTACGATGTTCGATTTGGCAACCCGCACTGCGGAACAATGCTTTATGCCGCTGACGATCGGCGGTGGGGTACGCACCCACCATGACGTGCGAGATCTTCTGCTTGCAGGCGCGGACAAGGTCAGCTTCAACTCCGCGGCCGTGGCCAACCCCAACGTCGTCGCGGAAGCCGCGATGCGCTTTGGATCGCAATGCATCGTAGTCGCCATCGATGCCAAAACAGTGGTGCCTGGAAAATGGGAAATTTTCACCCACGGCGGCCGCAAGCCAACCGGTATCGACGCCGTCGAATTCGCCAAAACCGTGGTCGCCAAGGGCGCAGGAGAAATCCTGCTCACCTCAATGGATCGTGATGGCACCAAATCCGGCTTCAACCTGCCCCTCACCCGCGCCGTGAGCGATGCGGTGAACGTCCCCGTCATCGCTTCGGGCGGCGTTGGCACACTCGACCACCTTGTCGAAGGCGTGACCGAAGGAGGAGCCTCCGCCGTGCTTGCTGCCTCCATCTTCCACTTTGGCACTTACACAATTGCTGAGGCCAAAGAACATATGGCCAAGGCCGGCATCCCAGTGAGGCAGACATGACCCTCTCCGATCTCTACGCTACCATCGAGGCCCGCAAATCAGCGAATCCAAACAGCAGTTGGACGGCAAAACTCCTGACCCAAGGTCCAGAAAAATGCGCCGAGAAGTTCGGTGAGGAAGCTATCGAGGCCATCATCGAAGCCACCAAAGGCGACAAAACCCGCCTGACGTCGGAGGCCGCCGATGTCCTCTACCACTTGCTGGTCATGCTCGCAGCCAGCGGCGTCCACCTTAATGACGTTCTTGCAGAACTCGCCCGCCGCCAAGGCACCTCCGGTATCGAAGAAAAAGCCAACCGCTAAGCTCTTCCTCTTGCCCAAAATACCTCAGGGGTGCGGGGGCTGGCCCCCGCCCTACAACGTCAGGCGAGACGAAATCACGCCAGTATTGAACCCACCCATACGCAACTCACCAAAGAGCCGTTGATACTCAATCTTGGGGCACCGGTTCTGAATAACCTCCACACCCCGTGCTTCGGCCAGTGCAGTCGCGTCCGCATTCTCAATCCCAATCTGCATCCAAACGGTCTGTAATTCATCCCAACGCGCCAATGCTTCTTTTACGATGCTTGGCACAACCTCTGATCTACGAAAGATATCCACCATATCCACAGCATCCGGGATCGAGGCAAAATCGGGATAAACCAACTCCCCACCCAGCTCCTGCCCGGCCAATCCAGGATTCACAGGAATCACTCGAAACCCCTTTAGGCGCAGATAGCGCGCGACATAGAAACTCGGCCGCACTGGATTAGCTGACGCCCCAACTTGGGCAATCACTTTTGTACGGCAAAGGATATCGCGAAGATACGCGTCTGAATAAGTCATGCGGCCCGCTAACATGTTCCTTTCAAAGGGGGAATGGTAGTTTCCGTGGTGGTATGTTCTTTTGACGGCAAGCCCGAAGCTTCCGGATAACTCGCGTTGGCCGCCTTGGTGATTATCGAAACACCCAAGGAACACCCCACCTCAATGGGTCAATCAAAAATATCCTCGATCTCGTCCCAAAATTCAGACCAGAGCTTCTGCCCAAATCCCTTCCTTTTCTTGGATTTGCGCTTCTTTTCACCCCAGTGCGACGGCTTCGATTTGGAGCGTTTTTTGGGCTTTGGGCGGGTGGGCGTCGCCGCAGGCGCGGTCACACGGTCAAGCCCCGATGGCAACATCTTCATCGCTTGCAAAGGCGCACCACAGCTGGAACAGCTCAATTCATGGTGCGTTTTACCTCGCAAAACCAGCGCAGCTTTGGTGCCGCAATAACAACATGTCGCGATTTTAGTGCCCTGCATCAGACCCTCTTTGCCTCATCCTTTAGAGGCATATAGGGCAACTGCCGCCGCATTTGAGACGTTAAGGGAACCAAATCCACCAGAAAAATCAATTCGGACCAAGTGATCACAGGTCGCCAGGGTTTTTTCTCGCAATCCCGGCCCTTCTGCACCCATGACCAAAGCAATCGCGCGATCACGTTTCCCGTCGACAGCCTCTTCAATCGTTTGGTCTGCCGTTCCATCCAAGCCCAGCACCAAATACCCCACAGACTTCAACTCGGTCATAGCGTCGGCCAAGTTGCGCACTCGAATATACGGCTGACGCTCCAATGCACCGCTTGCTGTTTTTGCCAAGGCGCCGGTCTCGGGAGTCGCATGACGGGACATCGACACCACTGCCCGCGCACCGAAAACCTCCGCTGATCGTAGAATCGCACCTACATTGTGTGGATCGGTCACGCGGTCCAGCATCACGATTCTGGGCGGCATTGGGCCATCGCCCGTCGCGATCTCATCCAATCGCCCCCAATCCAATGGTTTGACCTCTAAGGCTGCGCCCTGATGCACAGATTGCGGATCAATAGGGGCGGCAAACTTACGCGGGTCAGACATTTCTGGCGTGACGCCAGACGCCTCAATCGCATCCGCGAGACGGTCAGCCGCATTTTTAGTAACAACGAGGCGGAGCTTTTCACGTTTCGGGTTCATCAAAGCATCACGCACTGCGTGAATTCCAAAGAGCCAAACCGTCTCTGCCGCAGCAGCACGTTTCGCCTGTTCCTTTGCAACAACCCACTTTGGTTTTTTCATAACGAACCCCATGTCCAAGGCCTTAGCGGATACCGGAGCCTGATCAATCTGTGAAGCCTCACATTTGAGGTTGACGCCCTGAAGTCACACAAGTAATCAGCCCGTCAGTGGGCGACAGGCCGCAAGGTGTGGCAGGGGACTGTAACTCCCTCGCGGAGACGCACGCCTGGTTCGATTCCAGGGTCGCCCACCACTCCACCTAGTGATTTAAAAAATTGAACATGTAGCACGGAAACATGCCGAGTTTGTTCGATTTCCAGTACTTTTTAAGCTATTTTCGGCACCAAGATGGCCAGACAGATCAAACCCTGGCACCTTCTTTTCGATCGCGAACGCTTTTTTTTACGCAAAGTCCCACAGCATCTCCATGAGTTTCTCAACATCAATAAATGGTATGCGCTTCACATCGAACACAACTACCTGAGTGAACGCCTCAGCGATAGAGAGTTCCGGCGGGACACCAAAACAAAAGCCCGTCGGCTTAATGACTGCGAGCGAGTTGGGCGAGAGGCCGCCGGCAAATACCGGCCACATATCTGTCTAATCACTAGACAAGGTGGGCTTTCATCAGATTGGGGCAGGTTCAGTTCTTTAGCCCGGCAACCAGATCTGTGATCGTTGATGCAGGGGCGGCCGTTCCGCTCGCCAGCACAGCAATCACAAGGCCTTCGTCCGGATAGACCCTGACAGCTGCCGCGTAACCTGGTCCACCTCCACGGTGCTGGAGCCAATGACGCGTTTCGCTGCCGCGTTCGAACCAACCGAGTGGGGTTTGGTCAGGTGAACTCGGGCGCATTAGGCTGAGCGTTTCCTCTTCAAGTACAACGCCGGGCGACAGGGCGGCTTGTGCCAGACGGGCGGCATCGCGCGCTGATGCGATCAGACCCGTCGGCGGGGTTGCCTCGACATAGAGCCGGTTCTGCCAAAGCAGCGGGCCGTCATGCATATGAGTGAAGTCGCCCATGTCAATAAGAAACGGCAGAAGCGGGCTAAAGACATGGATGATGGGATGACTCCCGAGCGCTTCCCGAGGAGCGAGGTCGGACGTAAAAGTAAAATCTGTGGAGGTCATCCCTGCGGGTTCCAAAACACGCTCACGAATGACGTCCGAGTATTCCTCGCCGGTAACACCTTCGACGATCGCGCCTAGCACCATATAGCCGAGGTTGCTGTAGCGCCGGTCTTCTCCCGGCGCAAACCGCAGAGAGCGATACTCCGGCATCTTTGCTTTCAGGTAATCGGTCTGATTGGGCAGATCCTCGTCGTAGCGTAGCCATCCGAACACAGCCGGAACCGTGTCGCGCAGACCGGATGTGTGCCCCAGAAGATCGCGAACTGTCATCGCCCGGCCTTCCTTCGCTTCAACGTCAAACCAAGGGAGTACCGAGGTCACCGGTGAGTCGAGATCGAGAAGCCCATCCTCGGCAAGGTCCAGAACCGCCAACGCAGTCGCCACCTTTGTCACTGACCAGATATGGTAGACCGTGTCTGGTGTCGCATCACGAGCCTCGAACGGATTAGCTTGTCCCGCGGCGTGTTCCCAAATGAGTTCGCCGTTTCGCATGACCGCGACGGAGACGGCCGTTGCCGTTTTAGACGCCACCAAAAGGTCCAAGTACTCTACGACTTCACTCTGTTCGACCACGCCTTGAGGTGCGCGCGGGGCCTTAATGGCCGCGGCATAGAGCCCGATGCCCAAAAGCACCAAGATAATGAAAAGCGCCAGGAAGATGCGAAGGGCCATTGCGAGTACCATTTTACATCCTTCCCGTTTGTCGCGACCGCCAGAATTTTCCGTCGATTGCATTGACCGTGGCTTGAGCGTCAATCTCATGTGACAATCTCCTTTGATTGCCACCAGTGTTGCAGCTTCGCGAGGCAGCGGCATTAATAATTGATAATGGGAAAGAGGTTTGGATCTTTACAGCCTGATTGACGCCCTCAGCCCGGTCTTTCCTAAGAAATGCTGGCCGAATTTGCATCTAAGTGAACGCCCCGTTTGACAAAGAAGGGCGAAATTCTCGCGTGTCAGGGTGAACATGTAACTCGAGAGGTCATGGTGCTTAGCGGAAAGATAGTGAATTAGGTCACCAACACCAACGGGCGCGGGGTGTGTGTTGGATTTCATACTGGACTAGGCTTCGTGATACCGAACATCACACGCACGCGCGCGAACTTTTCCTCTTATCTTTGGAGGTTTTAGAAGACCCCGCCATCGCCGAAATGCGTGCAGATGCTACGTTCTAAATTGCGTTCCAGTAATCTACCATTTTTATAGTTTCCGCTTGTAAAACTACCCGATCAGTTTCACGGCAAGTGTGACGCCAGCGATAAAGACCCTTTTTGGCATTCGTCGTTGAGAAAGGCAGAGACGGTCAGCTTCCTTGGAAAAAGCGCCATTTCGCTACGGTAGCTACCAAGATCTGCCTTACTAGCAATCGGTTCCCAGATCTAACCCTCAATCAAGCGTCGTGTTTCGCTCAGCACCGCGAAGTCGGCTGAGTGTGACCGGGGTCATACCGAGATAGGAAGCTATTAAATAATGTCCGAAGAAGTCTTCGTGACGCGGGAAAGCTCTGCGAAACCAAGCTAGGCGGTCTGCGCCACCAAGAGCTGCAAGACACCATTCTCGATCAGCCTTACGGACCTGTTCTTGTTGCATAATGCCGTTTGCCCATTCGCGTATTGGCTCCGAAACCAGCATGAGCTCAATCAAAGCGCGGTTGTCCATCTGCGCAACCAACACGTCCGTAACGGCGTCTATTGACACAAGCGAGGTCCCGTTTCTTGTTCTCACAATATTTGGTGTTACCACACAAGGACCAGCGTGAAAGCCAACACAAACGGCTCGACCGTCGAGATCGCTGATTTGGCTAGCGGCGCGTCCATCTAGAATGATGTGCTCCATTGGGTCTGGTTCGCCCTGCGCTGCAAGGCAACACCCCTTTACGACATGTTGGACGCTCCATGCTGCAGCGAACTCACGCGCGATATCTTTGTCTAGAGCGCTCAAAGAACTGCTCAAAAAAGTCAAAAGGTCCAAATCCCGAATTCCTTATCAAACGATAATGCCAGCCTTGCACGTGCTCAGTACGACCGTTCCAACGATAAGGAGAACGAAATGACGAATTCACCTTTGCAGCAGAGCCAAAAGGCAGCACTCGCCGATCTTACAGCCAGCGAAACCCCCACAGCATCGATAGAGGATTCCGTAATAGTTTCCTACAATCAAAAACCTATAAAAAATCGAATTGCGCAGGCACTCAAGGTTGGTTTGATAATTTCGATTGGCGTTACTGGGGCGTTTATCCTAGCAGCAATAGGTTTGTATTTTGCCATATCCGGGCAATACTTGGTGTCTGCCACAGTGGTAGACGATGCCTCGTTACCACAGATTAAGATCAACGGCGTGCGTCTGCATGCCGAGACATACGGCGACCCATCCAATCCAGTGATCATTGTTCTGCATGGTGGTCCGGGCGGAGACTACCGATCACTCCTTGGTTCAAAATCACTGGCGGATACAAATTTTGTAGTGTTCTACGACCAAAGAGGTGCGGGACTGTCTGAAAGAGTTCCAGCGCAAAAGTTAACTGTCCCAGCCTATATAGCAGAGCTCGATGCTGTTATTGATAGATATTCACCAGATCGCCCAGTGACCCTGCTTGGGCATTCCTGGGGTGCAATGCTTGCGACGGCCTATTTGGGCGAAGCTCCCGAAAAAGTTGCACGCGCAATTCTGTTGGAACCGGGCTTTTTCAATGGTGACGAGGCTCAGGATTGGATGGCACAAGCAAGCCAATATATGTCCGGATTGGGATTTTATCGACAAGCTGCTATCGCCGCCATTCAGTCTCTACATGTGTCCGGCCCAGACTCCAGCGCGGCTAAGGACTACATGATGAGCGAAATCATTCATAGGTTCCTTAATCACCCGGAAAACCCGTACCACTGCCCCGGTGAAGAATTCGATGCGGCGGCGTGGCGATTTGGGGCAACGGCCAGCCAAACCGCAGGCAAAACTGGTGCTGCCGAAATTGAACTCATTGCCCAAGGTGCCGAACGCTATTCGGGACCTGTCCTTTTGCTCGCCAGTGCATGCAACGACTGGATCGGCGAGGACGCCCAACGTGCTCACCTGAGCTATTTTCAGAACGGAGAGCTTTCCATCGTACCCCACTCTGGTCACGATATGATTTGGGACAATCCAGACGAAACACTGCCGTTGATCCGTGCATTTCTTGACAAGTAAACCAGAGACACGGGCTTTTCTGTAAGGATGGCTCGTTGCAGCTACCTTTATCCAAAGCGGTCGTTGGCCCTTTTGGCAGTATTCGTCGATCCGAGCTCGAAGCTGACGCTCAATTAGCTCAACACTTGGTTTTGTTACAGACCACTTGGATTACCCGGCACCCAGCCACACCAAGCTCAGGGTCCGCTACGGAAACTTCAGTCGACCAACTTTTTGATCGTTGGAGCCCATCGAAAACGACCGTTTAAAGGAAGGGCCAGATGAGGCGCCAAACCGATGCTCGCTACACCTTGAGGCATATCAATTGACAACTAACGTTTCTGCCAACATACTTTCAACGGTAAAAAGTATTAAGTACGGTTGGAGGTCGGAATGAAGCTGGTCAATAAAGCCGCAGCGATTGCTACCATTATTTTTACCGGGTTCGAAGCGAACGCAGCTAGTATTAATCCTGCCGAATTTGGCCTCAAAGAAGCCAGTACTTTGTACGCTACGACAGGAGCTGGGACATTAGTTTATAGCCCAATAGCGGAAATTGATGTAGGTGGTTTTCCTGTAACAATTCCGGCTAAGCTATCTTACACAGTCCCGAACCTGATAACTGGTTTAGTGAAAGGTGAAGCCACGGCCGCTGGCTCCAACACCAACGTGCTAATACCCGCAAATCATAATTTGATTATCGATGACGGATTGCCAACCCAAGTCGAAGCTACCGGTGCAAGTGCTTTAGTTTTTGAAGATGATATTGTGAATGGTTTGCTCGAAATACTGTTCGTAGACGAAAATATTTCCGGTGCCGATTACGATGGCTTATTGGTGCGAGCCGAGGGCAAGTTCGGTGAAATCTCTGAGTTTTCATCTTCATTTAGCTGGGATACCGCGAACATTTCCGTGATTGAACTTTCCAGCATCACTCCAGTTCCTATCCCCGCAGGCTTTCCACTCCTGCTTACTGCTATCGCTGGTTTCGCCGGTTTAGGTCTGCGTAAGAAACGTAAAGTGGAAGTTTAGTACGATGTTGTTTATTGTAAGGGAAAAAATGCCTTCGAGTTTGAAGCTTTCTTAATTTTCTAAGCTCACCTTAACATGTCGGCTATTTAGAAAAATTTGTATATACAACTACCTATTTCGTTCAACGCCATCAAATGTGGTTGTTTAGACGCTTTTTACAAATGCGCGAAAAGCTAGTCCGCATCCCTGATTTAGGTTGATTGCAGCACTACCAAAGTTGGCTGTTCAACCCCTTCCCTTTCTTAAAAAGCCACCGCAAGGCAGTGGCGTGGAACAGAATCTTGTTCGAACAGTTATGACTGTCCAAGGATGAGAAGATAGCATCCCTGTCGATCTGCGTTTCCGTTACGTATTACCCACAAACGAAGTTTATGGTCGGCCAAAAAAGGACTGATCTCCATCCAAGGTTCAACAATTAGGGCTGATTTCGTTTCCAAGACTGAACCCTTGGAACATTCGTAGATTTTTAATGAATGAATGTCCGCCCTAGCGGCAGCAGCAACGACACAACCAAATACGTCGCTCCAAATGAACTCCACCGACATACTCTCATTTAGTTTCCAATATGTATAAGCCTAAATAATAATTTGATTTTCTAGGTAAATGTTTGACCATATACAGTTTATCGTAAAAGCAGATTTAGTACCTACCAGGTGCCTGAGTTACGTCAAACTGTGCCACTATTTTGGTGTCACAGGACGGATGGAAGATGGCTCAGAAGCGGTATTCGGATGAAGATGCGTTGAAGCTTTTGCGCAAGATCAGCAATTAACACTTCAATCGTGCAAGACTTGTGCAAGGCCACACAAGATGATATGATACTTAAGTCTGTTGGGTATTAATTATTGTCGCGTTAAGGGGTAATGTAAGCATGAGACCTAAACACTTTCCTTTAAAGAATGCTGTGTCCGTACTAGCGCTTTCAGCCGCTTCCGTAGTGATGGCGACTTCTGCAAATGCAGTCACCATAGACGGCGTTCTGGATCAAGGCTTCACGGATCATTACGAGTGGATCACCACAGGGTATTGGGTCACTGATGGCGATGGCAAGAAAAAGGACAAGAAAAAGGGCGACGACACAGGTGACAGCGCCGATGCTGTGACTAGCGGAACGACTGACATCTACTGGAAAGAGGATGGAGACAATCTTTTTGTCTTCGTCGAAGTGCCGCAGGAGGCCAAGGACACAACTTGGGGAACCGACGTCAATCTTGACTACGGTAAAGCTCTTGATTTCGACGATGCTACGCACAGTGAAGATGTGCGGTTTGATCTTAGCTTCAACGAAGATGGCGGCGGAACAGGCAAGGAAAAGGGCAAGAAAAAGGACGGCGAAGACATCCACATCTCCTACAATTTGATTGATGGCATTGGGAAGGACTCAGAAGGTATCGAAGCAGGCGCAGAACTTTTCAACGACGTCGCAACTGACGTGAAGACATCGCTACATTATCTCTATGCCAATTTCCCAGACAATGTGGGTAAAGAAAAGAACTCGAATTTCAGTCATCCCGATTGGTATCCGACAATGGCATTCGAATTTGCATTCAGCATTCTGAAAATCGAGTCGAAGGCCGGAACGTTCTATGACGATGCCGAAAGTGGGGATTTTGACTCCGTTGCGTTCATCAATGACCTGGCAGGAAACTTCACATACCACCTTTCGCCGTCATTGAACGGTTCAAAACAAGACCTCGTGCCGGATCCGGACAAGCCGCCAGATGGGCCATCGCCGATAAGTCCCGTTCCCGTACCAGCAAGCATTCCACTGCTGCTGTCGGGGATAGGAGGGATGTGGTTCATGTTCCGGCGACGAAAGACAATTTCCGATTAGATCCGAACGATCTCATCCTTATAAGAATCGGGCGGTTACACCGCCCGTTTTCTCTTTGCAGGCGACTTTGCTAGCACGTTCATCTCCAACAACCTGACCAAAGCGGGTCAAGTCCGAAGGATGTAGTATCCCCCGACAAGCATCTTCCCGAATTCCATGCGCAGGGGATGTCGACCGAAATCTACGATCTTCATATCATGGCGATCGCACATCTTGGCAATGTAGTCGCGGGAATGGGCATACCGTCCCGACGGCAACAGCGCGAATGTCCCCTCCTCCAGATCTTCGGTAGAAAACACAAACAAGGCGCCCTGCGCTGCATTCTCGCGAACAGCCGCGAAGAGATCCTCTAAGTCGCCGACATAGACAAAAACGTCGGTAGACAGAAAAAAGTCGAATGCAACGTCACTGTCGCTGATGGCCGAAACGACATCGCTCACGGTCAAGCGGTCATAGACTCCTTTTTCTTCTGCTAAGCCTACCATATTGGCCGACAGGTCCACGCCTGCCAGGTGATCCAGAACGTCTCGGAAGGCCATTCCTGACAGTCCAGTGCCACAGCCAAGGTCGATTCCTGCTTTGAACCTCGCGCCGTCACTCAAGGCAGCATCGAGCATTTTTCGCAGAACCTCAGGTCCGCGGTATTCTAGATCACCCACAAGGTTGGCTTCAAACCTGCTGGCATAGCTGTCAAACAGATCGGTGACATATTGGGCCGGAGCGGTGTCAGTCGTCTCTCCCTTCATGGCAGACAGAAAATGTGCGACCTCCACATTTTCAGGCGAAATCTCGAGTACGCGTTCATAGCAGTTGATCGCACGGTCTGTGTGCCCCGCCTTTTTCAGTATGCTACCGATCTGGGCAAATGCATCGCTATAAGAAGGGTTCAACTCCGTCGCCCTCTCGAAGGCCTGAACAGCCTTTCCCATCTGCTTGTTCTTTTTCCAGAACTGGCCGATGTGAAAGTATAGTTCCGGACTGTCAGGATCGAGCTCGCGCGATCTCTGAAAGTACTTCATCGCCGATTTTGGGTCACCGAGATGGCTATAGCTCGACCCCGCCTTGCAGAGCAATACAGGATCATTGGGGTTCTCATGCAGCGCATCTTCAACAATCAAAGCAGCCTTGCGAAGATTTCGGGCAGCCCGCTCCATCCGCTCAAAATTCCACTGGGCATCGGGGCTGTCCGGTGCGAGCTGGGCCGCCGCCGCAAAGGCATCGCGGGCACCCATGACATCAGACCCGACAAGGTACATGGCCCCCAGATTGCTCTGCAATGTTGTGTTTAAGGGATCAAGGCGCACCGCCTCTTTCATAGCAGTGGTCGCTTCATTGAGCCGTCCAGTTCGGAAAAACGAGATAGCTAGGTTGTGGTGGAGCTGCGGAATTTCAGGGTCACGGCTTCTAATGGATTCAAAGACACGGATCGCTTTGTCGTGTTCTCCAAGCTTACCATACGCCGAGGCGATGATGTTTAGCACGAACAGGTTGTCGGGATACTTTCGAGAAAGCCGTGCAGCCCGCGACAAGGCATCATGGTCCCTGCCCCGGTCGAGCAGTTTGACCAGCGCGTCAAGCTGTTTCTTTGCGGGTTCGTCTGCCTTCATTGTCACCTGTTTCCGCCTTTACTGCTGGCTTGGACTGAAGAAACGCATACCGAATATTAGCAAACAATCAATTGCCCGCAGCAACGGATCGATCACAAGCGACTTGAAGAATGAAACTGCGATCCATAGCAAAGGGCACCTTCCCATCGAAACGCAAATTCAAGATCCTCTATGGGCCACTCACCCTATTAGAGTGCAGCCGGTCGAAGGTTAATTCTGCCCGCGTAGCAGCCTTTGCTCAAACCTATTCGAAACAGGTCATCTATAACGTCGAGATATTATGAAATTCTTAACGCCATAAAACTTTACCACAAAGTTGGTGTCACAAAAGACATTCACAGCTAGTCTTTTGCTGCTAACTAGTCAGAAGTGCAGATCTGACACTCCGGCCGGCCGTAGCAGTGACGTCGCCATTGAAATACCGCATGAGAAACTTGTCGAAACTCGAAAACAGACTGCTGTACCCCACCTCTGTTTGTGAGTTCCCCATGCTAGATCCCCCATTTCTATTGAAATAGTTGAGATACAAAAAACGCTTTGATACGCTTTCTAGGCGGCATCATCTAGTGCTGACAGAAGCGTAGATAAATTGACAAGAGGAGCTGTTATAAGATGAAACGGACTTTTACGGCACTGACTATCTCTATTACCATGTTTGGCAGTAGCGCATCTGCATTTGATCCAAATGATCTACAGAAGCTGAGCAATACTCGTGATTGCAAAGACTGTGATCTGGGGCTTGCCGATCTTAGTGATGCTAATCTAGGTGGCTCTAATCTGAGTGGCGCTAATTTGAGTGGTGCTAATTTGGTCAATGCTAATATCAATGCTGCCAAATTGGAATATTCTGATCTGGCTGCTGCCGTTCTGAGTGGTGCCAATTTGAGAGATGCCAATTTGAATAATGCTGATCTAAGCGCCGCTAATCTGGTCAGTGCCGATCTGAGTGGTGCTGATCTGACAGGTGCCAATCTCAATGCATCTAATCTCAATGCTGCTAACCTGAGAGGCACTACACTGACAACTGCTGGTATTAGTGCAGCTAATCTGAGAGATGCTGATCTGAGTGGCGCTAACTTAAAAAATGCTGATCTAAGTGCTTCTAATCTGGCAGGGTCCGATCTAAGCGGCGCTGATCTGACAGGTGTTGATCTGGGTGCTGCTAATCTAAGCGGAGCTAATCTTAGCAGTGCCGATCTGAGCAATGCTAGTTTGATAGGTGCTAACCTTGGTGCTGCCAACCTAAACGGGGTAACCCGCTGCAACACTATTATGCCAGATACTTCAGTGGACAACAGCGGGTGCTGAAAGTTTAATTCAACGGTTGCGGTTAGTTTTTGGACTATCCATACGAAGTTGAAAATATCACAAGCGTATACCGGGGCTCAGATCACGACTGTCAAATTTTGTTCTGCAAATAAATGTCTATTGTTTCCGTGTCGCCTGCAAAACGTGCCTCCAAAACAAGTGTTGAAAAAAACCTAAAAGCTCACATGCTGTTTAGAATAGCTAGGTACCATTCAGTTGTAGTAACAGGCGGTCATCAAAGGCGTCACGAATACAGACATTCCGAAGTTGTTTAGGCAGACCAAAGCATGGCGCGCACAATAGCCTTTAATCAGCCATTCAACATATTGATCGTTGGTCAAGCGGGCCGCTTGCAATATGAAGCCTTGCTTTTTGTGGCATCTCTCAAGGCTATGTCACCGACACTCAAGGGACGTATCTTTGTTGCTGAGCCGCAATTCACCAATCGCTGGGAAAAAGACCCACGTATGCTCGGCGATATCCGTGATGTCTTGAAAGAGAACGGTGCGAAAATCCTGCCCTTTGAGAACGAGCACTTTGGACAATCCTACCCTTACGGCAACAAGATCGAAGCGCTGCTTGCGCTGCCCGAGGGGGAGCCCTTCGTTTTTTTTGATACGGACACTTTGATCACAGGCGATCTGAGCACGGTCCCCTTTGATTTTGAACGTCCCTCGGCATCGATGCGGCGCGAAGGGACCTGGCCGGTGGAGGAGCTTTATTGGCCCGGCTATACGGCGATTTGGAAGTCGCTTTACAACAAGTTTGGGCTTGATTTCGAAAGCTCCTTGGACCTGAGCCAGCCTGACGAATTTTGGGAGAGGTATCTCTACTTCAATGCCGGTTGGTTCTTTGGCAAGTGTCCTCGTCAATTTGGACAACGGTTCCTAGATTTTGCTTTGAAAATTCGTGATGACACGCCGGAAGAAATGATTATTCAGCCGCTTGATCCCTGGCTAGATCAAGTTTCCCTCCCCTTAGTCATTCACTCTTTCGGAGGCGGCCGGCCGGATACTACATTGAACGGGCTCGATGGCGCAATTACGTGCCATTATCGCACCATACCACTCCTCTACGCACGCGAGAGCGACCATACCGTCGCAATTTTAGAATCCGTATCTGCGCCGAATAAGATCAAGAAATGGTTGAAAAATTACGATGCTTTTAAGCGCACTATCTATCAGGGCCGCGGGCAAAAAGTGCGAGCGCTTTTTGATCAAGCCAATTTGCCGAGACCAGAGCGAAAGCTGCGCAATAAGATCAAAGCGGCCGGCTATTGGATGCGGTAAAAGGCCTTGCCCACGGGGCCTTCGGCCGCTTCCACAAAGTATTTAAGCACAAAAGACGATTAACTCGCAAAGATGCCCGTGGTGTCTGCGAAACCCTTAACTTCGATCGGGTTGCCGGAGGGATCGCGGAAAAACATCGTCCATTGCTCCCCCGGTTCGCCTTTGAATCGCACAGACGGGGCGATGATGAAATCTGTTTGGCGCTCTTCCAGGCGACCTGCGAGAGCGGTCCAATCCTCAAGCGGCAAGATGATGCCAAAATGGGGCATTGGTACAAGATGGTCGCCGACTTTACCGGTCGACGCGTTCTCAAACGGTTTGCCGAGGTGCAGGCTGAGTTGATGACCGAAGAAATCAAAATCAACCCATGTATCTGTTGATCGCCCTTCGATTGCACCCAGCGCGTTGGAATAAAATTCTCTAGCGTCCCCAAGATCGGTGACGTGGTAGGCCAAATGGAATGGATGTGGCATGTTTTAGTCCTTTTTGTTCCAAAGCGTTGAGGGTGGCGCGGAATGGCCTTAGACACAGGGGTAACAAAAGACTTTCTTTGGGGAGACCGCAATGACCAATGAAACAAGCTACGGCTTTGATACGCTGCAAATCCACGCAGGAGCCCGACCTGATCCAGCAACAGGCGCACGTCAGGTGCCAATTTATCAATCCACCGCCTATGTATTCCGTGATGCCGAACATGCGGCGGCTTTGTTTAATTTGCAGGAAGTGGGATATATTTATTCCCGTCTGACGAACCCAACAGTAGCCGCCTTACAAGAACGCGTGGCGACACTTGAGGGCGGTGCGGGCGCGGTATGCTGTTCCTCCGGTCACGCAGCACAGATCATGGCGCTTTTCCCATTGATGGGGCCAGGCCTGAATATTGTCGCGTCCTCGCGTCTTTACGGTGGGACCATGACACAGTTCAGCCAGACCATTAAGCGGTTTGGGTGGGAATGCACATTTGTCGATTTCGATGATCTGAAAGCCGTAAAAGCCGCGATTGATGAAAACACGCGCGCGGTCTTCTGCGAAGCGATTGCAAACCCAGGTGGTCACATCACGGATTTGGATGCGATTTCGGCAATTGCCGACGACGCCGGCATTCCACTGATCGTCGATAACACCTCGGCCACGCCTTACCTGTGCCGCCCTATTGAACATGGCGCGACGTTGGTGGTGCATTCGACCACCAAATACCTAACAGGGAACGGCACCGTCACCGGCGGCTGTGTCGTGGATAGCGGAAAGTTCGATTGGGCCGCAAATGATAAGTTCCCATCCTTGAGCCAGCCAGAACCTGCCTATCACGGGCTGAAGTTCGCAGAGACCTTTGGCCCCTTGGCTTTCACCTTCCACGGCATTGCCATTGGGTTGCGCGACCTAGGAATGACCATGAACCCGCAAGCGGCGCATTACTCGTTAATGGGGATTGAGACGCTTTCATTGCGGATGGAGCGCCATGTGGAAAACGCCAAGAAAGTCGCGGCTTGGTTGGAGCAAGACGACCGCATCGACTATGTGACTTATGCTGGCTTGGAAAGCTCACCTTACTTCGGACTGGTAGAGAAGATTTGCCCACGCGGTGCTGGAGCTTTATTCACCGTCGCCGTCAAAGGCGGCTATGAGGCTTGTATTAAGCTAGTCGACAGCTTGGAAATCTTTAGCCACGTCGCCAACCTTGGCGATACGCGCAGTTTGATCATTCATTCTGCAAGCACAACGCACCGCCAGTTGACGACAGAACAGCAAGAAGCGGCTGGCGCCGGTCCGAACATCGTGCGGCTATCGATCGGCACCGAAGATGCCGACGACATTATCGCTGATCTGGACCAGGCGCTGTCGAAAGCAACAGCCTAATCTTCAATGGCGTAAGTCATTGTGACATTGGCAGAAATCGAGATATCGCCCGCGGCGACAGGGACACCTGAGGCGCGGGCGTTTGACATTTCCATGGCAACAGGCGCTACGCGACCTCCGCTTTCGCTCATCGACACAATGCCACCTAAGGACACTCCTGCAGCGTTCGTATAGATCTGCGCTTTCGCCATCGCGTCCGCGACGGCGCGTTCTCTCGCGGCGTTCAAATGAGGCTCTCGATCAGCGACGTCAAATTGCAATCCGTTGAGTTGATTGGCACCATTAGACAAAACCTGATCCAAAATCACTCCAAGCTCGTCTATTTCTGTCACCCGCACCGTGACCATAGATTGCGCAGAGTATCCCGTGATCCGCGACCTATCGGAATCTGCGTTGTAGTCTTGAATGGGGTTTACGCGCAGGCTGCTGGTCTGAATATCAGTTTCGTCAATGCCGGCCTCAAGCAACCCGTCGATAACCGCGCCAATACTGTCGCTCATGCCTGACACAGCCTCCTGCGCAGTAGCGGCAGTATTGAAGACACCAAGCGTGATGTTCGCCATGTCAGGAACGACAGACACATTGCCCGTGCCAGAAACGGTGATGGTGCCACCCTCTGCGGCAGCGCTGGTTGTGCTGAGCATGGTGATTAACCCTATGGTGGCAAGAATTGAGCGCATATTGGACTCTCCGATACATCAAAATTAAGGTCTAAGCCTGTTATGCCCAATCGTTTCGCTATTTCATCGTGAAAAATGAGCAAAACCTTGGATTTGGCGGGAAATTGCTATACCACGTAACTGCGCGGCAAATGCAGGTTTTGCCGATCCGTCGAGAATGCTAAGGGCACACGATGACGCCAAACTTTGCACTATCGCTTTCCTTCGAGGGGATCCGACTTTTGCGTCGGGTGAGCGACGGCTGGCAAATCGTTGGTGAGGTTGCTCCGGATGCTGAGGATTTGGCGACCGAGCTTTCTGATCTTAGAGCAAATGCGGGCGAAGCCCCAGTATTAGCCAAACTGATTATTCCTGCTGATCAGATCAAATTCATGACCATCGATACGGCGCAAACATCGTACGACGATGTGCGTGCCGCCTTGGATGGGACGACACCCTACGACGTCGATCAGCTCGAAATAGATTTTGATCGAACCGGCGGGCGCACGTTTATTGCCGCTGTTGCCAAGGAGACTTTGGAAGAAGCAGCGGGTTTCGCGCGCGAACATGGTTTCGACGTTGCTGCTATTGTTGCAGAGCCAGAACCGTTTACGTTCCGCAACGAGATAGTTTTTGGCGATGCTAATGGCTATGAACGGGCCGCTGCAGGCATGGCAGTTTTACCTGCAATGGACATTGAAGCTGATGCGGTCGCACCAGATGACGAGCGGGAAACCTCAGAAGACAATCAGGACGCCGAAGACGTAGTAGAATCTGCATCTGAGGCGGCGACGGAAGAGACCGCTGAGGAACCAGACTTAGAGGATGTTGAAACTGTCGTTTCAGTGGACGCGGAGACGCCTGAAGAGGAAGAGGTAGACGAAGTCCCGCTTTTTGGAACGCGTCGGACGGTAGAGCCTACCCCTCCGAGTGCCGCTCCAGCGGTTGGTCTGGCCACCGTTGCTGTGGAAAACCCGGCTCCCAAACCTGAAGTCCTGGCCGCTCCCGCACCGGTCGTTGAACCTTCAAAACCGAAAATGGCTCCAAAGGCTAAGCGCAAAAAAGAGAAAGCGTCCGAAGCAGCCGCAATGACTGTGCACGGCGCACGGGCAAAGGTACGCGTCGGCGGCAAGCCTCGGTTCTTGGGTTTGATGCTCACCGCTGGATTGTTGATATTCTTGTTCTTGGTCGCGCTCTGGGCCAACACTCTGAGCGAAGATGGCATCGCCGGTTGGTTCCGCACGCCTGACATTATCGAAACACCTGCGCCGCAGCCGGTCGAAACCGTTGTCGCGCCAGAGGTTGAAGACACAGAAGCTCCATTGGAAACGACGGAAACGGTCGAGGCGTCAACCGACATCGCCCCCGAGCTTCGCGAAGAAACAACGGTTGAAGTTGCTCCACAAGACGTCGCTGCCCCATTGCCTGCGCCAGAATCTCCAGCGGGAACGCTACCGGTTTTGAGAGAGGCCGTTGGTCGGGTTCTTTCCCCTGCGGAGGCTGATCGAATTTACGCCGCAACCGGTGTCTACCAACGGGCACCACGGATGCCTCTTCTTCCGCGCGGTGGTGATCTGGAGGGGTTCATTGAAGCCAAATCGATCTTTGATGAGGGCCGATTGGATCAAATCGCTATCCCTGATCGTGAGGTGATGGCGCCAGACGCCAACATCGCGACGCCGCGCAATCCGCCGCCACCGGGCGTGACATTCGCGCGCGATCTCCGGGGGTTCATTCTGGCCACGCCCGAAGGCACCGTGACACCAGACGGGACAATCGTTTTCTCTGGCGCCCCTGAAAAAATTCCGCCCTTCCGACCTGGAACAGAAATACCAGATGTGGTCGTCGAAAGGCCGCTGACAGGCGGAAACGCTCCGCTTGTGTTGGTGGCTGGGCAACCCCCGAAAGTGCCTCCTTTGCGCCCTGATGGGATTGCGCCTCTTCCCGAAGTCGCTGCGGCTGCTGCCCCTGAAAACACAAACGTTCTCATAGACAATGACGATTTGGTGGTCCTTGCGGGGGCACCGCTGAACCCACCGCCGCTACGGCCTTCTGCCTTGACTGACTTGCAAGCGACGCTCGAACCAGAGGAGCCAACCGTCGTTGAGTTGGAAACTGCGGAGACTGCGGAGACTGCGGAGACTGCGGAGACTGCGGAGACTGCGGAGACTGCGGAGACTGCGGAGACTGCGGAGACTGCGGAGACTGCAACACCAGGCGTAGTCGTCAACCCGACGAATGCTGTGACCCTTGCAGGCGTGAACCTCGCAAACTTCCGGCCATCAATCCGTCCTGCGGCCATAGCCCCTGTTCCGACACCCGAACCAGCGGTCTTAACGAACCTCATCGACACCGCGGATCCAACCTTGGCTGGTTTCCGTCCGAGCGTCCGGCCAACAACGCTCGAAGGACCACCTATCGACCTTCTCGCCATCGCAGACCCAGCACTTGCAGGGTTTAGACCATCGCTCCGGCCGAGTAGCGTGGCACCTGCGGCAACGCCTGAAGCGACCGAGGAAGGGATCAATTCGGTTCTCGCCGCTATCGCGGATGCGGCACCCGCTTCGCCTTTCGTATCGGTGACACGCCAAGCGGTTTTGGTCTCAAAGCGCCCCGATACGCGCCCCCGCAATTTCGAACGCGCAGTTGCGCGAGCAGTCGCAGCCTCAGCGCGCGCGCCGGCTGCACCCGCTGCAGTCGCTTCCGCACCGGCTGTTGCTTCTGGACCCGTCCCAGGAGGCGTTGCTCGGGCCGCGACCATCGACAACGCGATCCGCTTGCGCGAAATCAACCTGATTGGCGTCTATGGACGCCCATCTGATCGCCGCGCCCTTATACGACTGGCGAACGGTCGCTATGTTCGCGTTGAAGTTGGCGATTCACTTGATGGTGGACGGGTCACAGCGATTGGCGACACCGCGCTCAACTACGTCAAACGCGGGCGTACCTACGCGTTACAAGTGCCGGGTTGATCACCCGTCTGCGACGCCTGCCTCGGCAAAGGTCGCCATGCCGGAATGGCAGGCAATCGCACCTTTCAGAACGCCCAAAGCCAATGCAGCGCCTGACCCCTCTCCCAGTCTTAGACCAAGGCTCAAAAGCGGGTCTTTCCCAAGGTTAGACAGGATATTGGCATGCGCGCCTTCAGCGCTCAGATGTCCCGCGACCACGTGATCGAGCGCCCCGTCTTGGGCCGCATGAAGGCTAGCAGCCGCAGCAGAACAAATGAAGCCATCAAGGATCACAGGAATGCTGCAAGACCGTGCCGCTGCAATCGCTCCGGCCATCGCAGCAAGTTCGCGTCCACCCAAACACCGAAGCGCCTGAAGCGGGTCTTTGATCGCATCGGCGTGCAGCGCCAAACCGCGCGCGACCACATCGGTTTTGCGGCTCAAACCAGCGTCATCCACGCCCGTACCACGGCCCGTCCAATCGCCAGCTTCGCCACCAAAGACCGCCGCCGCGACGGCGGCTGCGGAAGTCGTATTGCCGATGCCCATTTCGCCCGTGACAAGCACGTCTGCATTCGGATCAACGGCATTCCAACCGGTTTGAAGGGCAGCCACGACCTCTTCTTCGGTCATCGCGGGGGCCTGGGTGAAATCCGCTGTCGGCGTGTCAAGGTCGAGCGCATGCACATCCATCTTCGCGCCAAACGCCTTGGAGAGCTGATTGATCGCCGCGCCGCCATGTTCAAAGTTTGCCACCATCTGCACCGTGACCTCTGGCGGGAATGCAGAGACACCTTGTGCGCAAACGCCATGGTTACCGGCAAAGATGATCACCTGAGGGGCTTTCATCTCTGGTCGATCTGTTCCGCGCCAGCTGGCGTACCAAATTGCCAAATCTTCCAATCGTCCCAAGGCGCCCGGAGGTTTGGTCAATTGCCCATTGCGCGCCTCAGCACCTGCTTGGGCTTCGGTATTCTTGCCCGGTGCATTGGCCAGAACGGCCCGAAACTCGGCTAAGGTAGAAAATGGCGCGCTCATCGTGTCCTCATTGCGTAATGGTCGCGACATGTCTAACGATCAAAATCGGAAATGAAAGCGCAGAACGAGGCGAGTTTTTGCAAAAAGGCGACACCCCACCTTTGGTCACTTGGGCAGATGTGCCCGCAGCACTTGGGCTGCTCACCCGATTGCCCATTCGCGTTGATACGGATGCGGCGATGGAACGAGGAGCCGCATCGGCTTGGGCCTATCCAATTGTGGGCATTTGCATCGCGTTCATCACGTGGATGTTTGCGTCTCTCTTTCTCTGGCTCGGTTTACCTCCCCTCGTCATTGCTACATTCTGCCTGATCATTCCTGTCGTGCTGACAGGTGCCATGCACGAAGATGGCTTGGCGGATTGCGCCGACGGGCTGTGGGGCGGATGGACCAAGGATCGACGTCTGGAAATCATGAAAGACAGCCGGATCGGTGCTTATGGTGTCCTTGCCTTGGTCTTCTCAGTGATGCTCCGTTTCGGGGCCGTGTTAGGTGTTTTGAGCACAGAGGTATTCTGGCCCGCACTTATCGTCGCGGCCACCGTTTCACGCACCAACATGGTGGTGCTGATGACATTCCTTCCTCATGCAAGAGAGGGCGGGCTGAGCCAATCCGTCGGCAGACCGTCACAAAGCACCATGCTTGTCGGTTGCGGCGTCGCTATATTCGTGACGTTGTTTTTTGCCGGTTGGGCGACGCCGTTCATCTTAGTCGCAGCGGCCCTATCGGCTTTCGCTTGCGCAGCAATTGCAAAGGTAAAGATCGGTGGCCAGACCGGAGACGTTCTTGGCGCGACGCAGCTGGTGACCGAGATTGTGATCTTGATCTGTTTCGCAACAATCGCAGTCTAACAGGTCATCGCGTCTGCAAAGGCTGGGCGGCTTGTATCTGCGCCAATCACCGTCGCTTGGAACGACCCGTCAAACGTGATCGCCAAGAGTTCTGACCAACTGGCGCTTGCCAGGATCATCTCTGGCCCGTCGCTGCAATCTCGAATGCCACCTGCAATGTCAGGCTCCCCAATCCGGTGGTTCGTTACACCAGAAAAATTCGCGACTTCGGTGACGCTGTCGCCGTCAACGCGCACGACGCGCAAGGTCTTTGCCAAATGCGGCCGGTCCACGTAGGCGATTTCGATCTGACCGTCGCCGTCTAAATCAGCAGCGCCGATGATCGCCAGCCACCGAAACCGCGTTCCAATTGGATCGCCTTCTGCAAGTAGACTGATCTGACCGTCCGTTTCATCCCAAATGCGGATCGCGGGACCGGCATTGAAATAAGAAAAAACCGAGATGACCTCTGGCGATCCGTCGCCATCGATATCGACCAACCGAGGCGCCGTGTCTTCGTAGACGCCAGCCTCTGCCTTGGTGGTCAGACGCGCCCCGTCGTCCAATTCGAATGAAAGCTGAGCGTATTCGCCGCCCGGCACCACATAATGTCCATAAGCGCCAGTTGGCTCTAGGTATTCAGCCGCGCGAATGTCGGCCTGTGCTGCCCCAGCCGCTAAAGCACCTAGGGCAATCCAACGGATCAAATCTGTTTTTCCGGCATCTGCACGCGCAAACCATCCAGGTCATCGGTCACTTTGATTTGGCATGTCAGACGAGATGTCTCTGGATTTGGTTCATAGGCAAAATCCAACATGTCTTCTTCCATTGCGTCTTTCGCAGGGATTTTTTCGACCCATGCGGAGTCAACGTAAACATGGCAAGTCGAGCATGCACATGCCCCACCACAATCCGCCTCAATACCTGGGATACCGTTATCACGCGCCCCTTCCATAACTGTCAGGCCGTTTGCAACGTCGACAACATGTTCTTTGCCGCCGAACTCAACATAGGTAATTTTTGCCATTTTGCGCGATTCCCTTCGCAGAAACTCAAATCGTCGCGACATATTTAGGGCAGCACACCAATGAAGGCCAATGCAAATTTACAACGTTATTCAGTTGAAATGCGACAGAGTTTTGCCTTCTCAACATGGATGACGGTTCCATACAAAAAAGGCGGGCCAAGGACCCGCCTCTTTCGGTCTCTAAATGCTGTTACTCTTCAAGGCCGAGCGCCACGAAACGTGGGTCACCGCCACGGCGCACCAGCAAAAGCAAGGACTTGCGTCCGGCTTCCTTCGCTTCTTCGATGCGTGCTTCGAAATCCTCTACCGACGCGACTTTTTGCTGACCGGCTTCGGTGATCACGTCACCTTCCAGAAGGCCCTTAGACGCCGCTTCAGATTCAGGGTCAATCGCAGTGATCACCAGGCCATCTTCACCGGTGATACCGTATTGATCCTGCAACTCTTCCGTTACGACAGACAAGGACAAGCCAAGCAATTCCGTAGATTCAGGCGCCACTTCCTCTTCTGGCTCTGGCGCAGGGAAAGCAACGGCTTCGGCTGTCTCGCGGCGACCCAGCACAACAGTCAGATCGGTTTCATCTCCGCTCCGAAGAACAGTGACGGCCACCTCTTTGCCTACAGGAGAGTTGCCAACAACACGGACCAACTCGCGCGTGTCTTCGATTTCGACGCCATCAAAGATCGTGATCACATCGCCCGATGCCATACCTGCGTCTTCCGCCGGGCCGGGTGGTACTTCTGTCACCAAGGCGCCACGCGCAGTTTCAAGGCCATCAATCGCGTCGACCATATCAGGTGTCACGTCTTGGATGCGGACACCCAGCCAGCCGCGACGTGTTTCGCCAAATTCTTCCAGTTGGTCGACCACGTTAGTGACAACCGCAGATGACATCGCAAAGCCGATCCCAATGGAGCCGCCGTTTGGCGACAGGATTGCCGTGTTCACACCAATCACTTCACCATCCATGTTGAACAGCGGTCCGCCAGAGTTACCACGATTAATCGCGGCGTCCGTCTGGATGTAGTCGTCATACGTACCAGAAAGGGCGCGGTTGCGGGCTGAGACGATGCCAGCCGAGACAGAGAACCCCTGCCCCAGCGGGTTGCCCATGGCCATAACCCAATCCCCAACGCGCGCACCTTCGGCGTTGCTGTCGCCGAACTCAACAAACGGTAGCCCTTCGAGGTCAACCTTCAGCAGCGCGATATCTGTGTTAGGGTCAGTGCCCACCAACTCAGCCGGAACCCCGGGCTCACCCCCGGGATAAAACTCGACCAAAATCTCGTCAGCGCCTTCGATGACGTGGTTGTTGGTGACAATATAACCGTCTTCGGAGATCACGAAGCCGGAGCCTAACGCAGACGATCGACGCTGCCTGTTGTTGTCGCCTTCTGGCTGAAGATCCTCAAAGAAGTCTTCAAACGGCGATCCTTCTGGAACGATGCCTTGCGGACCTGTTTGTCCAGCAACCACTGTCGATGTCGTGATGTTGACCACGCTCGGGCTGACTTGCTCAGCCAAATCGGCAAAGGTTGCAGGACGATCTTGTCCGTAAGATGGTGTTGGGGTGCCTACGGCCATCGCAAGGGCGATGGCAGCGCCTGCAACCAGTGCAGTGATGGTGCGGCGCGGGGCGAGTGACTGTTCTTCGATGACCAATGCCTGTGAACTCACAGCGATCTCCTCAAATGTTTCTCCCTGACAACTCGGGGCTGTCTGAGCTTCCGATGTTCTATGTAGTCCGCGCGAAGTGCAACACCAACGTCAATCGACTTTGGTAAAACTCGCGTGAGTGCAAAAACTGCACAAAACCTAAGGAAATAGTAATATTTTCAGGAATTTAAGAATGCGTTGACGCTAAGTCAGGTTGGTTGAATACGCGCGTTTTTTAGGCGTGGCAAGGCCTGAAAAAGGCATGCGATTTCATGTCATTGCAATCCTAAGGCGCGTGCACACCAGAGCAGTAGCGCCCCCAAAACCATCGCAAAAACACCCATGATCCGCCGTTGATCAATCGGTATCGACCTCAACGCAGCAAGCAGTTGCTCTACAAGCGAAGGGGCCAGTGCGTACACCAGCCCCTCGATCAACAGCACCAATCCTAGTGCTAGTAGAATGTACGCGATCATTCCGTTGCCGGACCTGTGTCAGACTTCAGATAATCGAAGAACTCATTCTCTGGGCTCAACACCATTGTTGAGTTTCCAGGCTGTAATGAACGCTGATATGCGGTCATAGAGCGATAGAAATCAAAGAATTCAGGGTTCGCGCCAAAGCTTTCGGCAAAGATTCGGTTCCGTTCCGCATCCGCCTCACCTCGGGTGATCTCTGCCTGCCGCTGAGCGTCAGAGACAAGTTCAACCACAGTACGGTCAGCTTGCGCACGCACACGTTGGGCTGCCTCGTTACCGCGCGCGATCTCGTCAGCCGCTTCGCGTTCCCGTTCTGCTTTCATTCGCTCGTAAGTGGCGTTCAAGTTTTCCGGCGGAAGGTCGGTCCGCTTCAAGCGCACGTCGATCACTTGCAAGCCCAAAGATTCAGCTTCTGCGATCGCACCGTTCCGGATTTGCAGCATCAAAGCTTCACGATCTGTGGAAAGAATGTCGTTGGATGACACCGTACCCAAAACTTCCCGTGTTTCCGCACGCAGGATGGAGTCGAGACGACGGGCCGCAACCTCTTCACCGCCGGCACCAACAGCTTCACGGAATTGGGTGACATCGGAAATCCGGTAGCGTGCGAAGGCGTCAACTACCAAACGACGATCATCGGAAGGCGTGACTTCGATTGGGTCGAGGTCACGGCTCAAGATACGGTCGTCATAACGGACGACATCTTGGATCAGCGGCACTTTGAACCCAAGGCCGGGTTCCTCTTTCACCGTGATGATCCGGCCAAACTGGAGCACCAGCGCCTTCTCACGTTCGTCAACGATAAAGACCGAGGACGCTGCAAGAAGCAGAACAACAACGGCTGCGGGGAGAAGAAAAGCTGTCTTACGCATTAGTTCGACCCTCCGTTTGAGTTGCTGCGCAGTTCATTGAGAGGCAGGTAAGGCACGACGCCATTGCTGCCTTCGCCTGTTTCATCAAGCAGGATGATGTCCACCCCACCAAGCACCTGTTCCATCGTTTCCAGATACAGTCGTTTGCGGGTCACTTCTGGCGCCTTCTCATATTCGGACAGAACCGCGCTAAAACGGCTCGCCTCACCGACGGCTTCGTTCACGACCTGAGCACGGTAGGCTTCGGCCTGTTCCAATAGCTGCGCTGCTTCACCTCGCGCACCAGCAACGCGCTGGTTCGCATAGGCATCCGCGACGTTCTGCAAACGGTCACGCTCCTGTTCGGCGTCCTGAACCTGACGGAAGGATGCGATAACCGGCTCGGGCGGGTCAGCTTTGTCAAAATTCACACGGACGATGTTTACGCCGGAATTATAGCTATCGAGCGTGGTTTGGATTTGATCGCGCAGACGATCCGCAATGGCACCACGGTCCCTGTTAAGGATCGGCGCAAGGTTCGATTGTGCGATAATCTCCCGCATCGCGGACTCTGACACAGCTTCAATCGTTTGGGCCGGATCAGCGAGGTTAAAGAGATATTCAGACGGGTTGGAGATGTTCCAAACCACTTGGAAATCGACATCGACGATGTTTTCGTCACCAGTCAGCATCAAACCAGCATCACCGCCAGCGCGGCCTGTGCCCACTTCGATGTTGCGTTCCGTTGTAACTGCCAAGACTTCACGCGTAACGATTGGCCAAGGTGCGAAGTTCAATCCAGGTTCACCAATTGCGGATTCGCTACCAAGCAAAAGCTCAACAGATTTTTCTTCCGGACGCACCGTGTAGAACGATGCAAACAGCCAAAGAGCCACCAGTGCCAAGATACCCAAACCGACGGTGCCGCGTGTTATCGCCGGACCGCCGCCGCCGCCGGAACCACCCGACGCATTGTTGGAGCCGCCACCGCCGCCCATCAGAACGCGGAGCTGTTCGCGCCCTTTGTTGACGAGATCGTCGATTTCAGGGATCTGCGGGCCATCTTGACCCGGTCTACGGTCAGGGCGATTGCGGTCGTCACCGCTACCATTGTTCCCGCTGCCGTTGTTACCACCACCGCCCCAAGGGCCGCCGTTGTTTCCTGCCATGTTCTGGTATGCTTCCTTGCTAATCGCCCGCGAGGCGAGCCTTGCGCTTAAAATGATACTTTTTATCGGGTTTTCAAGTTTCCCGCACCGGTTCTTTCATCGTCACCAACTCTTCCGCCATTGTCGGGTGAACAGCGACCGTTTGGTCGAATTGTTCTTTGGTTGCCCCCAATTTAACGGCGATCCCAGCAAGCTGGATCATCTCACCCGCGTGGTCCGCGACGATATGACATCCCAAGACCTTGCGGTTGGCCTTACTCACGATCAATTTCATCATCACGCGATCTTCGCGCCCCGCAAACGAATGGTTCATCGGCTTAAAGGACGTTGAATAGACTTCAATCGGTTCCTGAGCCGCGGCTTCAGCTTCAGTCAGGCCAATAGTTCCAAATTCAGGCTGGGTGAACACCGCGGATGGGATCAGTTCATGATCAACCGGCGTTGGGTTCCCTTTGAACACCGTTTCGACAAAGGCCATGCCCTCACGGATCGCGACCGGAGTAAGTTGAACCCGATCGGTCACATCGCCTACCGCGTAGATGGATGGCACCGACGTTTGACTGTATGCGTCGACAACAACCTCACCTTTCTTGCCGAGCGTTACGCCAGCGTCTTCCAGCCCCAGGCCAGAGGTATTCGGCCCTCTGCCCGTGGCGAACATAACCTGATCGTACATATGCTCATTGCCGTCGGTATCTTTGACCCAGATGCCGCCGTCGCGTTTATTCATCTCAGCAACATTGAGGCCGAGCTTGAGGTTCACGCCCTTCTCAACCATACCAGCAGCGATCATCTCGCGTGCTTCATCATCAAATCCACGCAGGATTTGTTCACCGCGGTAGAATTGATCAACCTCGACGCCCAAGCCATTCATAATGCCCGCAAATTCCGAAGCAATATAGCCACCGCCCACGATCAGCATCTTTTTAGGAAGCTCATCCAGCAAGAACACTTCGTTTGACGTAATCGCATGTTCCGCGCCGGGGATGTTCGGCACGGTCGGGTGCCCGCCCGTCGCGATCAGAATATGCTTTGCTGTAAATTCACTGCCGTCGGACAAGGCGACCGTGTGCGGATCTTTCACAACCGCACGGGCGTCATGGATGGTCACATCGTTCGAGTTGAGGATGCGGCGATAGATGCCTTCAAGACGCTCCAGTTCCGCGTGAAGCTTCGGACGGAAGGTGGACCAGTTGAAATCTCCTGCATCCACCGTCCAACCATACGCTTCAGCATCGTCGAACATCTCGCTGAAAAGGCTCGCAAAAACCATCAGTTTTTTCGGCACACACCCGCGAATAACGCAAGTGCCGCCCATCCGAAACTCTTCCGCCAACCCGACCTTGGCGCCCGTCGCCGCCGCAACGCGCCCAGCGCGCACGCCACCAGAGCCACCACCGATCACAAAGAGGTCGTAGTCAAAAACCGCCATCGGGTCATCCAATCCTTGAGTAAATTCTTGACCGACTACCTAAGCGGGTCTGGCACAGGTTTCAACGGCGATCACCGAAGCGTGCACCAGCGGTCAGTCGGCGGCTTCGATAAAGATATTGCCATCATCTAGGAAATCGAACTGAATCTCTTCTGTCGACCCTTTGTTGATGTCACGCACCTCAACCTTCCCGTCAGCAGAGCCAATCACCAAAACATCGCAGATATCAATGAATAGGCCGTTTTCAACGACACCTGGGATTTGATTCAGGACAAGGCTGAGTTGTCGCGCATTGCCGATCCGGTTGAGGTGTAAATCAAGGATGTGATTGCCCTCATCCGTGACAAAAGGCGTATCCCCATTCATCCGCAGCGTCGAAGACGTGCCAAGCACATCAAGGCTAATGAGTGTTTCTTCAACCAGCGTCTTTGTCGTTTGCCAACCAAATGGGATCACTTCGATGGGGAGCGGGAACGCGCCCAACATCCCTACCTGCTTTGAGATGTCTGCAATAACCATCATCTGATCAGAGGCTGTCGCGACAATCTTCTCTTGAAGAAGCGCACCGCCACCACCTTTGATCAGATTGAGGTCGACATCATATTCATCCGCCCCGTCAATCGTCAGATCGAGCCACTTCGCCTCATCAAGACTGATCACTTCGATCCCGACATCTCGCGCCAACTGAGCGGTACGCGTGGACGTAGGCACACCTTGAATTCGCAATCCTTCGTCACGCACCATTTCGCCCAAACACCGCACCAACCACGCGGCAGTGGACCCAGTCCCGAGCCCCACTTTCATCCCCGAATGCACATAGCTCGCAGCCCGTTTAGCCGCGACGAACTTGGCCCTGTCGATGGGTGATAGGTCTGAAGACATTTGGCAGCTCCCGTCAGTTAGCAAGACTATAGGGGAGTTCGCGGAGCCGCGCGAGAGGGATCAATCCAAATTCTCACCAGCATCTTCGGCAAATTGGTCGTTGGTGTCGCATTCGGCATACATTTTCTGTCTCAACCGCACTACTTCAAGCATGTGAAAGAATCGTTTCGTCGTCAGCCCTAGCGGTAAAGCGAACACGTCCAATCTAGCACACTGTTAACTTGCATTCGCCCGAAGGAAGCGCGCTCTCATGTTCCTATCTGTTTTCGATATGTTCAAAGTCGGCGTTGGTCCGTCCTCTTCTCACACAATCGGGCCCATGGTTGCGGCCAATCGGTTCTTGGATCACTTGCGCGCGCAACCCTTCAACATCGCAGGCGTTCGTGCGTCCCTGCACGGGTCGTTGGCCTTTACAGGTGTTGGCCACGCCACAGATCGTGCGGTGATCCTTGGCCTCGCCGGGATACGTTCTGATGCGTATGACGCGGATCGCGCCGAGGCAGAGCTGGCCCGCATCTCGCAGGAAAAAACGGTCGAGCCTGCTGGGCTCGGAAGCCTTAAGTTCGATCCCGCCAAAGATGTAATTTTTGACTATGACAACATCCTTGCCGGACATGCCAATGGGATGAAGCTCTACGCCACCGACGCGCAGGGCGACGTCATCATCGAAGAGACATATTATTCGATTGGCGGTGGATTTGTTCTGACAGCTGCCGAACTGGCAGATGGCAAAGACACTGATAGCGGGGCACCCGTCCCCTTCCCGTTCCATACCGCTGCCGAGATGCTGGAGATGGCCGCTTCTTCGGGCAAATCCATTGCTGAAATGAAGCGCGCCAATGAGTTGTCCCGTATGCCAAATTCAGATCTGGATTCAGGATTGTCCCGCATTTGGCAGGTGATGAATGATTGCATTGATCGCGGCCTTGCAACGGAAGGCATTCTTCCGGGGGGCTTGAGCGTAAGGCGTCGGGCCAAAGGCATTTACGATGCGTTGATGGCCGAGCGTGGCATGAACCTAACCGCACCCCATACGATCAACGATTGGATGTCGACCTATGCGATGGCCGTGAATGAGGAGAACGCGGCAGGCGGTCAGATTGTGACCGCTCCGACCAATGGCGCTGCCGGTGTTGTCCCAGCGACCATCCGCTACTGGCTTGACCACGTTCCGGACGCGACCGTTGGACGGGTTCCTGAATTCTTGCTGACCGCAGCGGCGATTGGCGGGCTGATCAAATACAACGCTTCGATCTCCGGAGCTGAATGCGGGTGCCAAGCCGAAGTGGGCAGTGCGGCAGCCATGGCCGCTGCGGGTCTCTGCGATGTTATGGGCGGCACGCCAGAGCAAGTTGAGAATGCAGCCGAGATTGCATTGGAGCATCACCTCGGAATGACCTGTGACCCCGTCAAAGGGTTGGTTCAGGTCCCATGCATCGAACGCAACGGCCTTGGCACAATCAAAGCGGTGTCCGCTGCATCACTCGCCATTCGCGGTGACGGCAAACATATGGTCCACCTTGATGTCGCGATCGAGACGATGCGCCAAACCGGTGAAGATATGAACGCTAAATACAAAGAAACGGCCTTGGGTGGCTTAGCTGTCAACGTACCGAACTGCTGATGGGGGATCGCGTCCTTCCAGCCATGGCCCTGATGATCGGGTTTTGCATCACAGCCCCGCTGCTGGACGTGTTTGCCAAACTTGCCGCCGAAACCATCCCAGTCGGCCAAATCACTGCGGCGCGCTTTATCGTTCAGGCCGCGCTGATGTTGCCTCTTTGCTGGTTTGTCGGTCAAAGCGCGCTCATCGCACGCGCGCAACTGCCATTGATGATCGCCCGGTCGGTCTGCCTTTTGGCGGCAACCTATTGCTTTATTGCCGCCATTCGCGTCATGCCCATCGCAGATGCACTGGCGATTGCCTTCGTCGAACCCTTCGTCATCTTGCTGTTGGGGTACCTCGTGTTCCGCGACAAGATCGGGCCAAGGCGCGTCATGGCGAGCGCCGTGGGATTTGGCGGCGCGCTGTTGGTCATTCAACCCAGCCTCGCAGCCTTTGGTTGGGTGGCTTTATACCCGCTGGCAACCGCCTTCACCTTCGCGGCCTATATGATCATCACGCGCGGTCTAACAAAAACGGTTGGCCCGATGACCATGCAGTTCCAAACCGCGCTGATCGCAACGGTGCTCTGCCTGCCGATATTGGCATTGGGTAACGGCTCTGGCCTCAGCGACATTGATCCCGTTTGGCCTCAAGGTATCTTTTGGGTCTGGTTGATTGGTGTCGGTGTGGCCGCTGCCGCATCGCACCTGATGATGACCTATGCGCTCGGCATGGCTCCGGCGAGCACGCTCGCCCCGCTTCATTACCTCGAAATCGTCACCGCAGTCATACTTGGCTTCCTAATCTTTGGCGATTTCCCAAATTGGCTCACATGGATAGGCATCGCGATCATCGTTGGTTCCGGTCTGTATGTCATCTACCGGGAACGCCAAGACGGAAGACAGATTGCACCCCTGCCCGCGCAGCCATAGGGTCGGGCCATGCAAACGGACCGTCCATTCTTAGGCATCCTTCTGATGCTTGGCTTTTGCGTGTTGGCACCGCTCGGTGACAGCGTCGCAAAACTCTTGGGCGGACAGGTTGGCCTTGGGAAATTGCTTCTAACCCGATTTCTGATCCAAGCGGTGATACTGATCCCGATCGTTCTTTGGGCCGGTCGCCGCCTATGGCCGCCACAAGGGACGTTTGGCCTAGTCCTCGCCCGAACTGTCCTTCATATCATTGGCATCGGCTTGATGTTCTCCAGCTTGCGGTTCCTCCCCTTGGCGGATGCACTCGCGATCGCCTTTGTCATGCCATTTATCATGTTGCTTCTAGGGAAACTGTTCCTGAACGAAGAAGTCGGCCCACATCGCCTAATCGCATGCGCTGTCGGGTTTGTCGGCACCCTGCTCGTGATCCAACCCAACTTTGCCGAGGTTGGTTGGCCCGCGCTTTTACCATTGGGCGTTGCTGTTACTTTCGCCTTTTTCATGCTGGTCACGCGCAAAATCGCAAAAGAGCTCGATCCCATTGACCTGCAAGCCATCAGCGGGCTTCAGGCAACCGTCATTCTGCTGCCCTTGTTTTGGGTTTTTGCGGATCAACCAGAGGTGACGAAACTCACGGTAAGCACCGAAGTTTGGTGGCTCCTCTTGGCACTGGGCCTGTTAGGTACGGTCGCTCATCTGATGATGACATGGAGTCTGCGCTTCGCACCGGCCTCCACCCTCGCGCCGATGCAGTATTTGGAAATCCCATTCGGGACGATCATCGGATGGATGGTGTTCAAAGACCTGCCCAACGGCCTCGCAGCGCTTGGCATTCTGATCACAATTGGTGCTGGGCTCTACGTTATCTTGCGCGAACGGCGTCTATCGCAGCCCTCAACTGGTCCCGCGGAAGCGTAACCGCGACGGCCCCTCTCACACTGATCCGCGCAGGCGCGCTGATGGTCTGGTTCGAGGAACTGATGATCCCCGCCATGCTGAGCACTGTCTGATCCAACTCCCACTTCAACCCTTCGCTACTCACGACACTTTCGATCAATGGCAGAACAGCAAGCGGCGTTTGCGTCGGCACGGCAAGCGACACCTCGCGATCTTTCAAAACAAAAACAACATCGTCGCTGCCCAGAAACACAATCGGGCGGTCAATATGTGCCAAAGCGCTATGCAATGCGGCAAATGTGTGGTCGATCCGATCCCCAATGAAACCAACACCCAGCACAACCGGAGCCTGAATATGCCGAAGCGATTTACTCAGATCGGTGGTGTCTTGCTCATTAATCTGGTGCAGGACGTCGGCATATTTCGCCCGCGCCGCATCAGAAATGCTGTCTAAATCACCAAATATAGCGGTCGGTGCGATATCGGCAGCAAGAAGATGATCCGCACCGCTGTCCGCCGCGACAACGGTTGGCGCAAGCGCCGTGGTAATGCTAAGATCATCAGGCCCAAGTTGAGCACCACCAACCAAAGTGACTGGTTCGGAACGTTCAACAATCACGTTGCTGCCCCTTTATTTGCGGATTTTCACAAACATTCCTCAATTGGGTCACGAAAACACACCGTCCGTTAAGGCATTCTTGATCGGAATATGAACCAATACTTGGCAAATTGCACCCACTTGGGTTCGAAGAAAGCGAGCGAATAGATGGTTGAGTCGAGCAAGATTCTTACGGTGTCCTACGGAACCTTCTCCTGCACGTTGGAGGGGTTTGACGATTCCTTCTCGACGATGAAAGCAATCGCGGAATACTTCCGTGATCTGGCTGAACGGGATCGCTACTTCGGTGCTGAGCCTCCGACCCCGGATGCTGAAATGCTCACTCGTATCGCTGAGCGTGAGATCGAACGCCGAGTGGAAGCGAGGACAGACGATTCCGGTATCGTTCTGCGCGCTGCCGAAGCCGTTGCAGAAGACGCCGCCAATGTTCCTGCGATGCCGCCAGTTGCGCAGCCACCTGCCGAAGAAACTGTTGCGGAGATTGATGTTGCAGAAGCTGTTGAAGCCGCTGAAGCGAAAGTCTCAGAAATCGAAGCCGAAGAAGTAGAGGCTATTGAACCAGCAGACTTCCAAGCAGAAAGCGATGAAGAAATGGATGTGGCCGCTGAGACCACTTTCGAAGACATGGCGCCCGAAAACATGGATCGCGCTGAACCGCACCCTGACGCAAGCAGTGTAGCAGCCAAACTGCAGCGTATTCGCGCAGTAGTAGGTGGTGCCGCCGGAGCCGAGCTGATCGCGAATGCGACAGATACAGACAACGCACCTGAGCCATTTGATTTCACCGACACAGAAGATGCAGAGGCGGATGAAGCCGATGCCGAAGTTCCAGAGATTGAAGAGATACTAGAAGAAGAAACTTTGGAAGCTGAAGAGGACGCAGCCGAAGAACAGCTGGCCTCCGAAGAACCTTCCGCCGTGGACGCGGTTGAAGACGTGGCGACCGAAGAGACAGTCACAGAGGATGCTATCGAAGAAATGGCAACCGAAGAGGAATCGGTTGCTGTGGAAACAACCGACGACCTCGAAGCGGCCGAAGAACTGGTCGACGAAGACCAAGGTGACGAAGAAGCCGAAGCGTTTTTTGCTCAGGCAGAGGAAGACGACGATGCCGTAACCGACGAAGAGGTCGCTGCTGAGACACCGTTCAGCGCCATCGACACGGCTCTTATCGCTTCAATCGCCGCTGGCGCTGCGGTCAGCGGACGCGATGACGATGATGCGGACGTGGAAGCGGTTGATGACAAGGTTGAAGACGAGCCAAAGCCATCGCTGCGCGCTCGCATCCTTCGCTCGAAAACGCCTGAAGCCGAAGACGTCGCTGAGACGGACGAAGAGCCTTCAGAGATCAAGCTAGAGGACGTGGTCGAGGCAATCGATTCCACATCGACAGAAGTTGAAGAAGAAGTTGCTGCCGAAACCACTGAAGGCGTAAGCATCGCGACGCTGGACGGCGCGGATGAGTTGAAAGACTTTGACGATCTGCCGGAAACATCGCTCTCGGACGAGGACGAAGCAGAACTCCAAGCTGACCTTTCTGCCGCTCTCGAAGACGACAACATGTCCGAAACACTCGACATCGAAGAAGAGACTGCAGAGGCAGCAGAAGAGGTCGCGGAAATCGAAGCCGTTGACGAAGCGCCGTTGCGGTTGACAGAAACGGTTCCATCCGAAGACGCAGTCGCATCCAAAAGCCTGCCCGAAAACAGCGACGAAGCGATGTCGCGCATTATGGATCAAGCGGATGAGCAACTGTCCGAACCAGAAGGCAGCCGCCGCCGCAACGCAATCGCTCAACTAAAGGCCGCCGTTGCCGCAACAGAAGCGGCGAAGCAACTGGGCGACGCAGCCGCGACACCCGAAGAAGCTCAGCAAGAATTCCGCAAAGATTTTGACGAGGTGGTCCGCCCACGACGCGCAGATTCTCTGCCTCGCACCGAGGTTCGCAAAGAACGTCCACGCCCGGCACCGTTGAAACTGGTAGCTTCCCAGCGCATCGACGATGACGCAAATACAAACGCGAGCCCTGTGGCCCCGCGCCGTATCGCAGCACAAGACGATGCAGCGGCAAGTTCAAACAACTTTGCAGAATACGCAGAGGAAGTCGGCGCGAAGGAACTGCCTGATCTTCTTGAAGCCGCTGCTGCTTACTCCGCTTATGTGGAAGGAAACGAGGATTTCTCCCGTCCGCAAATCATGCGTTGGGTTCAGCAATCCGCCGCCGAAGAATTCAGCCGCGAAGACAGCCTGCGGTCCTTCGGGACATTGCTGCGCGATGGGCGCATAAGCAAAGTTCGCAATGGTCGGTTCCAGGTCACAGAACAGACGCGGTTCCGTCCCGAGCAAAAAGCGGGCTAAATCAGTTCTAGTCAGAAACAATGGCGGTCAGAGATATCTGGCCGCCTTTTTCTATTGATCCGGGTCAGGTTGCCCGATGCCTTTGAAAACCCACTTCAATGGGAAAACCCAGCCGATGCCCAGCCCTACATAGAGGAAAAACTCTATCACTAATGGAAAGCGCGGTGCCGTGCTCATCACTGTTACAGCCAACATGATGTAAGCTGGCACGCCGACCACCAGGATCAGCAACGACAGTCGTTTGCGGCCCTTATAGGTCATGGTCAGTCAGCGAATGGATCAGTGACAAGGATTGTGTCCTCTCTCTCTGGTGAGGTGGACACTAGCGCGACAGGACAGTCGATCAACTCCTCAATCCGTCGCACGTATTTGATTGCTTGCGCTGGCAAATCCGCCCAAGACCGCGCGCCTTCGGTGGATTCGTTCCAACCTGCCATCTCTTCATAGATGGGGGTGCAACGCGCTTGCTGATCAGCGGCAATGGGCAGGTAGTCGAGGCGGTCGCCGTCTAATTCATAGCCAACGCAAATCTTCAGCGTCTCGAAACCATCCAAAACATCAAGTTTCGTCAGCGAAATCCCATTCACGCCAGACGTCGCGCAGGTTTGACGCACCAAGACCGCATCAAACCAACCACAGCGGCGTTTGCGTCCGGTAGTCGTGCCAAACTCATGGCCCCGCTCGCCAAGGCGCTGACCGTCTTCATCTTCCAACTCTGTCGGGAATGGTCCTTCACCGACGCGGGTGGTGTAGGCCTTTACAATGCCAAGGACGAAATCGATTGAACCGGGACCAATACCCGTACCTGTTGCCGCTTGACCGGCGATCACATTGGAAGAGGTCACAAACGGATACGTTCCAAAATCGATGTCGAGCAACGCGCCTTGTGCACCCTCAAACAATATGCGTTTTCCGGCTTTGCGCTTTTCATTCAGAATTTTCCAAACAGGCGCCGCATATTGCAGCAAATCCGGAGCGATTTCAGCGAGTTGGTCCAACAGGCTCGCGCGATCGATCTCTTCGAGACCCAAGCCCCGACGCAGAGCATTGTGGTGCAAAAGCGCGCGATCAACGCGTTTCTCCAGCGTCGCCGCATCTGCCAAGTCAGCGACACGGATGGCGCGGCGTCCGACTTTGTCTTCATAAGCCGGACCAATGCCACGACCGGTGGTGCCAATCTTCGCAACAGAATTTTGGGCTTCGCGGGCGCGATCCAATTCACCGTGGAACGGCAAGATCAGCGGCGTATTTTCCGCCACGATCAGATTGTCGGGGTTTATGTCGACGCCTTGCTCGCGAATGCCTGCGATCTCTTTCAAGAGGTTCCAAGGATCCAAAACCACACCATTCCCGATGACGCTCAACTTGCCGCCGCGCACAACACCCGATGGAAGCGCGTGCAACTTGTAAACATCGTCGCCAATGACCAGCGTATGGCCCGCATTGTGGCCGCCCTGAAAGCGCGCCACCACGTCGGCCCGTTCGGACAACCAATCTACAATCTTGCCCTTGCCTTCGTCGCCCCATTGCGCGCCGACAACCACAACATTCGCCATTCGCCTGTCCTTTCAAACGGAAAAACCCCGCGCCCCTATATCGCTCTGCTACCGGCAGCGAAACCGCTAAATGCGCCTTCCCCTAGACAAGAGGCGATGAGTTTGCTCATGGTCCTAGAGATTTATCTTTATCGAGTGGGTATCATGCCGTTTCTGATCAGATGGGTTTTGGCCTTTGTCTTGCTGGCAGCGACCTACAATCCAACCGGTTGGTCCTATATCACTTGGGCACAAGCAAACTGGGAAACCCGACTACCACTCACGCTGTTCTTAGGTCTCATCTTCCTCGCCGGTTATATCATCTATCTGCGGGCAACTCTCAGATCTATTGGACTTTTTGGAATTCTCCTCGTTCTCGCCATCGCGGGCACGTTGCTTTGGGTGATTTATGATTTTGGCTGGCTCTCCTTGGAGAATCCCGCTGTTTTGACATGGATCGGTATCGTCGTGCTCTCGATAGTTCTGGCCATCGGCCTAAGTTGGTCAATTGTTCGGCGTACAATCTCCGGCCAAGCAGATATGGACGACGTCAGCGAATGATCTTTGTTTTCAGGGGTTGCGACAATCGCTGACCGCATTTAGATACCGCATGTCTATGACCGCCCTGAAAGGCCCCGCTACATGGAAAATGTCGTCCTTGTCATCCACCTGATTCTGGCATCGAGCCTGATTGGCGCTGTATTGATGCAGCGTTCCGAAGGGGCCGGCTTGGGCCTTGGTGGTGGCGGTGGTGGCCCAACTGGTGGTCGAGCAGCTGCGACGGCATTGGGAAAGTTCACTTGGCTGATCGCCATCGGCTTCATCTGTACGTCGATTGCGTTGACGATCATCGGCGCGCAGAACGCGTCCGGTTCTTCTGTTGTCGATGGTCTGGATCTGTTGCCGCCAGCAGCGGAAGACGGCACAACACCCGACCTGGGTGATAGCCTGCTGCCGCCAAGTGGCGGTGACGAACCACTGATCCCGTCAGGCAACTAAGCCCTTCGTTTCACTACAACTTATGGCGTGTGGCGATTTTTTCGCCACATGATCTTGGGTTACGGGTTGATTGAAGCACCCGAATCCGACTATCCTTAAATCCCGTGATGATGCGAATGGCGACGTTCGGGATTCCACAAAATTTGGACTAATCGCGGGGGATCAACCACCTATGGCACGCTTTATTTTTATTACGGGTGGCGTTGTCTCTTCTCTTGGGAAAGGCTTGGCATCAGCAGCGCTGGGATCGTTGCTGCAGGCGCGTGGGTATTCCGTACGCCTTCGCAAGCTTGACCCGTATCTGAACGTCGACCCCGGAACGATGTCACCATTTGAGCACGGCGAAGTGTTTGTGACCGATGACGGGGCAGAGACCGACCTCGACTTGGGCCACTACGAACGGTTCACCGGCGTGCCTGCACGTAAAACCGATTCCGTTTCGTCGGGCCGCATCTATTCGGACGTATTGGAGAAGGAGCGCCGCGGCGACTATCTGGGCAAAACCATTCAGGTGGTCCCTCACGTCACCAATGAAATCAAAGACTTCATCGCTATCGGCGAAGACGAAGTTGATTTCATGCTCTGCGAGATTGGCGGTACTGTTGGTGACATTGAAGGCCTTCCTTTCTTTGAGGCGATCCGCCAGTTCAGCCACGACAAGCCACGCGGGCAGTGCATCTTTATGCACCTCACGCTGCTACCCTATCTGGCGGCCTCCGGTGAGTTGAAGACAAAGCCCACTCAGCACTCAGTGAAAGAACTTCAATCCATCGGGATCGCACCAGATATTCTGGTCTGCCGGTCTGAACAGCCGATACCGGACAAAGAGCGCGAGAAGATCGCCCTGTTCTGTAACGTTCGGAAGGAGGCGGTTGTTGCGGCCTATGACCTGAGTTCGATCTACGAGGCTCCGCTTGCGTATCATAAGCAAGGTCTGGATCAGGCGGTTCTGGACGCCTTCGGTATATCCCCTGCTCCGGCACCTAAACTTGAGATTTGGGACGACGTCTATGATCGCATTCACAACTACGACGGCGAAGTGAAGGTCGCCATTGTCGGCAAATACACGCAGCTTGAAGACGCCTATAAGTCGATCAAAGAAGCGCTGACACATGGTGGTATGGCAAACCGTGTGAAGGTGAAAGTCGAATGGGTCGATGCAGAACTTTTCGACAAAGGTGACGCGACCCCACATCTTGAGGGTTTCCATGCAATCCTTGTGCCCGGCGGATTTGGCGAACGTGGGACAGAAGGCAAGATCAAAGCTGCGCAATTCGCGCGGGAACGAAAAATACCCTACCTTGGCATTTGTCTTGGTATGCAGATGGCCGTCATCGAAGCCGCGCGGAATGTGGCTGGTGTTGAAAAAGCTGGATCGGAAGAGTTTGATCATGAGGCTGGGAAAAAGCGTTTTGAGCCAGTTGTTTACCATCTGAAAGAATGGGTTCAGGGCAACCATAAGGTCGAACGCAAGGCCGACGATGACAAAGGTGGGACGATGCGCTTGGGGGCCTATGATGCCTCTCTGGCCGAAGGATCAAAAGTGGCAGAGGTGTATGGCTGCACCGCGATCGAAGAACGTCACCGCCACCGCTATGAGGTCGACATCAAATACCGTGAAAAGCTGGAAGCCGCCGGTTTGAAATTTACGGGCATGTCACCTGATGGGCGGCTGCCTGAGATCGTCGAATGGACTGACCACCCTTGGTTTATTGGGGTGCAGTTTCATCCGGAGCTAAAATCTAAACCGTTTGAGCCGCATCCTCTATTTGACGGATTTGTTCAAGCGGCGGTGGAAAATTCTCGACTGGTTTAGGGGCTTTGCCCCCGGCGCGATGCGCCTCCCCCAAAAGTATTTGGGCTCAAAAGATTGTGGTGGGTTTAGCCCCGCCCTATGTAGGTGAACATGTTTAGTGCTTTACTCAATCGACTGATGGAACCGACCGAACCGCAGGTCGCAGATGACGACGCGCGGCTTGCCCTTGGCGCATTGCTTGTGCGGATCGCGCGATCCGATGACGATTACGCGCAAGTGGAAAAAGATCAGATCAAAGCTGTTTTAGCAGCCCGATATGGGTTGAGCGATGCGACAGGCCTACTGGCCGACTGCGAAGCGTTGGAGGCCGAAGCGCCCGATACGGTGCGCTTTACACGCGCCATCAAGGATGGCGTGGCCTACGAAGATCGCATTGGCGTGGTCGAAGACATGTGGGCGATCGTTTTGGCAGATGGCGTGCGCGATGCCCATGAAAACCAAATCATGCGAATGGTCCCCCCGATGATCGGGGTTGAAGATCAGGACAGCAACGCCGCGCGGCGCCGGATCGAAACCCGCGGATGATCGCCAGCCTGCCGATGTATTGGCGGGAAGAGACCGCTGACGGATGGCTAGCGTTTTGGGATTTAGTGCGAGAAGGCTTGCCGGATCTTCCCGATCTTATGTCCCCAGATGAGTTACCCAAAGATTGGTCGCAGCATTGGCTCGACGCAGAGCTTGCCTTGTCGATGACCTGCGGATTGCCCTTTCGAACAATGCTGAGAGATAAAGTGCAATATGTCGGGACTTTAACCATCGGTCCAACCGAGGCGTCGGGGCACTATCGATCCGCAGTTGTCACTCGCGCGGGGCAGGATTTGAACGCGCCGCTGACGCTCGCCTACAACAGCGGCGACAGCCAATCTGGGTGGGCTGCAAGCCAGACCTTTCCATCATCTGGTGATCACTTGTCCTACGGGTCACTCGTCGAAACCGGCAGTCATGCCGCGTCTCTTCACGCAGTGGCTTCGGGACACGCAGATGTTGCCTTTCTGGACGAGGTGACATGGAGGTTGCTTCAGCGCTACGATAAAGCGGCGCAATCGGTCGCGGTCCAAGGATATACAGGACACACCCCCGCTTTGCCCTTGATCGCAGCACTGGGAAACGACGTCGCGCCATTGCGAGCAGCAATCACCCATGCAGCGGAATCTCAAATGTCGCATTTTTCTGATCAAATCGGCGGCGACCTGTCTTTTAATGTCTTGAACGAAGCGGAATACTTCGCCGTTCCCCTGCCGACACCGCCCTTGACCTAAGGTCAAGGCGCGTTTTCGGTTTGCATTTCGCGACAAAATACGTCCAATGGCGTTGCTAGGGGATGCAAAACCATGACAACGCCTGTCATTCAGATCAAAGACTTACATAAGTCCTATGGTGCTTTAGAGGTTCTCAAAGGCGTCGACATCGTTGCCGGTACCGGCGATGTGGTCTCCTTGATCGGATCGTCGGGGTCCGGAAAATCCACGCTTCTACGCTGCACCAACCTTCTGGAAGATAGCCAATCTGGTGAAATCCTATTCGACGGCGAGCCGGTGAAGTGGTCGGGCTCAGGCCTAAACCGACGTCCCGCAGATCGAGCACAGATGATCCGTATCAGGACAAACCTGTCGATGGTGTTCCAACAGTTCAATCTTTGGGCGCATATGACGATTTTGCAGAATGTTATGGAGGCGCCCGTCACTGTTTTGGGGCGCGACAAAGCAGAGGTTGAAGCCTCAGCGCTGAAATACCTTGATAAGGTCGGCATCGGCGACAAATGCGATGTCTATCCCGCCCAATTATCCGGCGGCCAACAACAGCGTGCAGCGATTGCCCGCGCGCTTTGTATGGAACCAAAGGCGCTCTTGTTTGACGAACCAACAAGCGCGCTTGACCCAGAACTGGAACAAGAAGTGGTTAGAGTGATCAAAGACCTCGCTGCCGAAGGGCGCACCATGATCATTGTCACCCATGATATGAGGCTTGCCTCCGATGTGAGCGACCATGTGGTCTTTCTTCACCAAGGCAAGATCGAAGAGGAAGGCCCGCCAGAGGCCGTTTTCAAAAACCCGCAGACGGAGCGGCTTAAGGGCTTCCTTTCCGCAACCGTGGCTGCATAATTCCAACATCAAACCGGGAGAAACTGATGAAAAAACTCATTCTTTCAACTGCGCTGGCAGCTTTCGCGGCCACTGGCGTTTATGCCGACGGCCATGCCGTTGTGCGTCTGGGTACTGAGGGCGCCTACCCTCCGTGGAACTTCATCAACGATGCTGGCGAAGTTGACGGCTTTGAGCGTGAAGTCGGTGATGAGCTTTGCGCACGTGCTGAATTGACATGTGAGTGGGTCACAAACGAATGGGATAGCATTATTCCAAACCTCGTATCCGGCAACTACGACGTCATCATCGCGGGTATGTCCATCACGGATGAGCGCGACGAAGTGATCGACTTTTCAGAGGCTTACACACAGCCCGATCCATCCGCATATTTGGGTATGTCTGAGGACATCGATTTTGATGGCGGTGTAATCGCAGCGCAAACTGGTACAATCCAGGCCAACTACATTGCGTCCACAGGCGCAACTCTGTTGGAATTCGCCACACCTGAAGAAACGATTGCTGCCGTTAAAAACGGCGAAGCGGATGCGGTTCTGGCAGACGCTTCTTATCTGGCGCCTATCGCGGATTCGGAAGCTGATTTGTCCATCGTTGGCCCTGACGTGATGTTGGGTGGCGGCGTTGGTCTGGGTGTGCGCGAAAGCGATACCGAGCTGCGCGAGAAACTGACCGCTGCGATCCAGTCGATGAAGGCTGACGGCTCTCTCAATGAGCTGATCGTGAAGTGGGAAATCGGCGTTCCTTTCGAATAAGGACCGTTTGCGCCTCGGCCTTATGGTCGGGGCGCGTTTCAATTTGACCGGCGCGATATGCGCCAGATGGTGTTCTCATTTTTGCGTATTGTGTCGACCCGGCCAGCCTAGAAGGGCTCACATGGCTTAGCTGCTACCTGACCACAGGTAAGCACATGAACATCTATTTCGCCGTCGGCACAGTTCTTTTGCTCTTGGCAATTACCGCTCCAACCGCGCTTGCCTTTGGATTTGGAGGCGCGTCAGCCGCGCGCAGCAGCGTTGCTCCGCTGCGGTGGATTGGCAAAGCTTATATTTCGATCGTCCGAGGTGTACCGGACATCGCCTTTTTTCTCTTCTTTGTCATCGCTTTGGATCAGATGTTTGAATACATCCGCCACCGCTGGAAATGCCCTGAGTGGACTGATCCGGTTTACCAAGGAAATGACTTCGTTGTCTGCACGGCGGCCAAATTGCCTTTGGGCAGTGCACCGCAATGGCAGCATGAGACCTATGGGTTTTTGCTCGCCGTTTTGACCTTCTCAATCGTGTTTGGCGCCTTCGCAGCCAACGTGTTGTTTGGCGCGATGCGAGCTGTGCCGAAAGCACAACTCGAAACGGCCGCCGCTTATGGCATGACCCAGCGCCAGATCAATCGACGCATTCTGATTCCGCAAATGTGGGTATATGCCCTGCCAGGACTGTCGAACCTTTGGATGGTTTTGATCAAGGCGACACCGCTTCTGTTCCTGCTCGGCGTAGAAGACATCGTCTATTGGGCACGAGAACTCGGCGGCATTAAGACACCGCAGTTTACTGATTACCCGCATGGGGATTGGCGCATGTGGTACTTCGGGGCGCTCTTGGTGTTTTATCTTTTGTTCACCAAGGTGTCCGAAGTGGTGTTGGACCGCATCATGGCGCGGCTCACACGAGGACAAGCCACCGCAGCGGGTGAAGCGCAACGAAAGGCGGCGGCATGAGCTGCGCCCAAACCATCGCGGACTACGCCTTCCGCTCCATCGGCTACGGCGAACGGCTGCTGCCGCGCAGCGACTTCACGCTGTGTAAGCAATTCACATTGATCGGCTCTGGCATGATCTGGAACATCTACTTCGGCGTACTGGCCATGCTGATCGGGTTCGTGATCGCGACCGCTGTGGCTGTCGGAAAAGGATCATCTAACCGCCTCACCCGAAAAGCCTCCGAGTGGTTCATTTTCATCTTCCGAGGCTCGCCCCTCTTCATCCAATTCTTCTTTGCCTACTTCCTGTTCCTCGAACTCAAAACCGTCTTTCCCATCTTCAGCCCGCTGACCGCAGCCGCGTGGGGTGCCTTAATCGTTTTGATTCTGAACACCGCGGCCTACTCCGGCGAAATCTTCTACGGTGCACTGCAATCCATCCCCAAAGGCGACATCGAAGCGGCCGATGCCTATGGCCTTTCTGGGTGGAGCCGATTCAAGCGGATCACTTGGCCCACGATGCTGCGCCTCGGCTGGCCCGCTTATACAAACGAAGCCATCTTCTTGTTTCACGCAACAACGCTGGTGTTCTTTGCTGGCTTTCCGGCACGACAGCAGCGCGGCGACGCGCTCTACTATGCGAACTATTTCGCGGATAAGACGTTCAACCCGTTCATCCCCTACCCGATCCTCGCTGCCTATTTCATCCTTCTGACCCTGATTGTGATCTGGGTCTTTGGGCGAGCTAACACGAGGCTCAATCGGCACCTGCCGCAGGATGCACATCGCAAAATCCGCTACCGTCCGCAGCTTCTCAGATGATGGCCCGAACCTTTCAATGTGGCGCCGCGGATCTCAACGGCCAATTGCGTGGGAAGCGTCTACCGGTTGAGATGGCCTCAAAAGTCGAAAAGAACGGCATCCGGTTCCCCCTCTCCGTTTTCAATCTGGATATCTGGGGCGAAGATATCGACGATAGCCCACTGGTTTTTGAATCCGGCGACGCCGATGGGAAAATCCTGCCGACGGAGCGCGGGCCGCTGCCGCTGCCGTGGCTATCTGAGCCAACAAAATTGATCCCGCTTTGGGGCTTCAACGAGGACGGATCGCCCTTCGCAGGCTGCCCACGCCAAGCCTTGAAATCCGTCGTCGATCGGCTGGCGTCACACGGGTTCACTCCCGTGGCAGCGAATGAGATGGAGTTCTACCTCACTGACGACAGTGGCCCTTTGAAGCCCATTGCATCAGAGCCCGGTGGGCAAATCATGTCGCTCCGCGCGCTTGACCGGCTCGACCCATTCTTCGCTGAACTTTACGAAAGCTGTGCCGCATTGGGTATAGCGGCAGAGGCTACGACGTCGGAAAGCGGTACCGGTCAGTTCGAAGTGACGATCCAACACTCGGCAGACGCCTTGAAGGCAGCCGACGATGCGTGGTTTTTTAAACTGCTTGTGCAAGGCCTCGCCCGCAAACACGGAATGGCTGGAACTTTCATGGCCAAACCCTTTGCCGAGGATGCTGGGAATGGGATGCATTCCCACGTGTCCCTCCTAGATGCCAAAGGTTCGAACGTCTTTGCGGATGGGTCAGCGACCGGCACCGTCCTGCTTGAAAACGCTGTGGCGGGATGCCTCACCGCGCTGCAAGACCTCACCCTGATCTTCGCGCCTCATGCCAATAGTTACGCACGCATGGTGCCCGGCGCCCATGCTCCGACTGGCATCTGCTGGGGGCATGACAATCGCACCGTGGCCGTCCGCATCCCCGGCGGCGATCCGGCGGCGAAACGCGTTGAACATCGCTTGGCGGGAGGAGACGTAAACCCTTACCTCAGCTTGGCGGCAATCCTTGGATCAATGCTGATCGGCATCGAGGAATCGTTGACCCCACCAGCACCTGTCAGCGGCAACGCCTATTATCAGGACCTCGATCAAGTACACGAAGACTGGGGAAAGGCGATAGACGTTTTCGAGCAGTCTGGGACTGTCGCGAAAATCTTCGACCCCAAGCTGATAAGCTATTTTTCAGCCACAAAACGGCAGGAAGTCCGGCGCATGACGTCGCTGTCGGATCAAGATCAACTGCGCAGCTACCTTGACAGGGTCTAGTGTTCCCGTCGAAATACGCACGAAACAACCCCATTGGTGATCTATGAAAATCGGCATTCTCCACACCGGTCACGCCCCGGACGAAGTTCTGGGCGATTTGGGCGACTACGACGCCATGTTCGCGCGCCTCTTGGACGGCAAAGGCTTCACGTTCCAAACATGGAACGTGGTGGATATGGAATTTCCTTCCGACGTGCACCAAGCCGACGGGTGGTTGATCAGTGGCTCCAAACATGGGGCTTACGAAGATCACCCCTTCATCCCGCCACTCGAAGATTTTATCAGGGCTGCTTACGACGCTGAAGTTCCGACGGTGGGCGTCTGCTTTGGACACCAAATCATGGCTCAGGCCCTCGGCGGCAAGGTTGAGAAATTCAAAGGCGGTTGGACGATTGGACCACAAACTTATGACTGGGGTGGTACGCCTTGGGCATTGAACGCGTGGCATCAGGATCAAGTCATAGAGCGCCCTTCAAGTGCGACCGATCACGCAGGCAACCAATTCTGCGAAAACGCGATATTGGTCTATGGCGACCGCGCCTTTACCATGCAACCTCATCCGGAATTCGGCAAAACCATGATCGACGCGCTCATTCAATACCGGGCGCAAGGCGTTATTCCCAATCAGCAGATCGCATTGGCGACCCAAGGTTTGGACGCTGCAAATGACGAGATGAAAATGGCAGACATGATCGCCAGTTTCTTCAAAACACGTGAGGTCGCATGAGTTGGCGCAAAAAGATACCACAGGCGGCCCAAGACTATCTTGAACAGAACCGTTTGGACGAAGTTGAGTGCGTCGTAGCCGACCTCCCCGGCATCGCTCGGGGAAAGGCCGTTCCTGCGGCCAAATGGGAAAAGCAAAGCCATTTCCATCTGCCCAATTCGATCTTTTTCCAAACCATCACAGGTGGTTGGGGCGAAGCGGCCGGTCCCGAGGGGTTTGTCGAACCGGACATGGTTCTGAAACCTGACATGAACACGGCAACAGCAGCCCCATGGACGGACGATGGCACCCTACAGGTTATCCATGACGCCTTTACAACCGATGGCAAACCCGTTGGATTTGCCCCTCGAAATGTTCTGAAGCGCGTGGTTGCGGCGTATAAACGGGCTGGGTTTACGCCTGTCGTTGCCCCTGAGATGGAATTTTATTTGGTGGCTCGGAATACCGATCCTGCCAAAGCGATTGAGCCGATGATGGGTCGAACCGGTCGCCCTGCAGCAGGTCGCCAGGCTTATTCGATGACAGCAGTGGACGATTATGGCCCTGTGATCGATGACATCTATGAATTTGCCGAAATCCAAGGCTTTGAAATTGACGGCATCACTCAAGAAGGCGGCGCTGGTCAGTTGGAGATTAACTTGCTCCACGGTGACCCCGTCGATCTGGCGGACCAAGTGTTCTACTTTAAGCGGCTGATCAAGGAAGCCGCGTTAAAGCATGATTGCTTTGCAACCTTCATGGCAAAACCCATCGAGGACGAACCAGGCAGTGCGATGCACGTGCATCACTCGATCCTTGATGCCGATGGCCAAAACATCTTCACCGGCCCGCAAGGCGGCGAAACGGATGCGTTTTTCTACTTTATCGGAGGTTTGCAGGACTACCTGCCGAGCGTCATTGCAATGTTGGCCCCTTACGTGAACAGCTACCGCCGCTACGTCCGCGATCACGCGGCCCCGATTAACCTCGAATGGGGACGGGACAACCGTACCACCGGCATTCGTATACCGATCTCGACACCAGAAGCGCGCCGTATCGAGAATCGCCTCGCCGGCATGGATAGTAACCCTTACCTCTGCATCGCAGCCTCATTGGCTTGTGGTTTGCAGGGCATCCGTAAGGAAATCCGGCCTGACAAGAGGTTCAAAGGCGATGCCTACGATGGTGAGGACGATATTCCGGTCGGTCTTTATACCGCACTTGATTTGTTTGATGAGGCGAAAGACCTCCACAAATTGCTCGGCGAGGATTTCGCCCGCGTCTATTCGATCGTCAAACGCGCAGAGTATGATGAATTCCTGCAGGTCATCTCACCGTGGGAGCGGGAACACCTGCTTTTGAACGTATGAACCCGCTCTTTCGCAACGACCGCGCGGGCGAGTTTCCCGATAGCTGGTACGCGGCTAGCGCCGACATTCCGGCTAAAAGAACAGATCTCAAAGGTCAGCATAACGCCGATGTCTGCATCATCGGTGCAGGTTTCACAGGCCTGACAGCTGCACTTAGGCTCGCTGAAACAGGCTTCGACGTCATCATCCTTGACGCTCACCGCGCCGGTTTTGGTGCGTCGGGTCGAAACGGCGGGCAAGTCGGAACAGGGTATAACTGGGGACAAGAAGACCTTGCCAAAAAGATGGGCGATGGCCCTGCTCGAGCCGTTTGGGATCTCGCCGAAATGTCAAAGGCTGATATTGCGGAACTGGCTGGAAAATACGCGCCCGAGGCTCGGCTCACGCCGGGTGTGGCCCACGGCGCATATTCGCAAAAGAAAATCCGCGAGATTCATGAAGATTGCGAATTCCAAGCAAAAACATACGGCTACACTCTTAATGAGCCATTAGATCAGACCGCCTTCAACGATCTGGTCAAAACCAAAAAATATCGCGGCGGCGCACTCGACATGGGCGCAGGCCACATCCACCCCTTGCGTTACGCGTTGGGCTTAGCAAAGGCAGCGGAAGCCGCCGGTGTGACGATTTACGAAGGTTCACCTGTTCATAACGTCACCAAAGGCGATCCGGCAAAGGTCCAGACCGACAAAGGCCAAGTCATGGCCAAGCACGTGATCTACGCAGGCAATGGCTATCTTCCGAACATCGAAGATAAAATCGCAGCCAAGGTGATGCCAATCAACAGCTTCATCTGCGCAACAGAGCCATTGGGAGACAAAGCCGCCGACGTCCTCGCTCGCGATATCGCCGTCGCCGACGACAAATTTGTGGTGAATTACTATCGTATGTCAGAAGACAATCGGTTCCTTTTCGGCGGGCGCGAAAACTATGGCATCGGTTTTCCCAAAGACATCTCCACCAAGCTGATCGAACGGATGGAAGACCTTTTCCCCCAACTCAAAGGCGTCGGGATCGATTACGTTTGGGGCGGCACTCTCGGCATCACAATGACCCGCCTTCCCTGCGTACAAAGGCTAGAACCGAACATTTGGTCCGGAGCTGGTTTCTCTGGCCACGGCGTCGCCCTTTCTGGCTTCACCGGCCGCGTCATCGCAGAAGCCATCGCCGGTCAGGAAGAGAAATTCGACGCGATGGCCAAGCTGCCCGTGCCGTCCTTCCCAGGCGGAAGCACCTTCCGGATGCCACTGCTGACGCTGGCCATGACATGGTATGCTCTGAGGGATAGATTGGGTATTTGATCCCCCACGAATAGCCGCGATCCTGCCCTATTCACGCTCAAATCCTGCGATACCATTCTACCAACTGGGAGCAGGCAATGACGTCGACGACAACCGATACCGCAACCGCAAAGCCAGAGATTTGGCTCACCCGACAGGAGGTTATCCTGTTGATAATGCTTGGTGTTATCGGAGCTCTCGCCATTTGCGTTGTCACACTTCTTGACCGTCAAGTCGCATGGCCGGTTTTCATCAGAGTCCTGGTTATCAATGCCGGCCTGATGGCTTTCGGCGCAGCAATTCGAGCATATCGAAGCATGGAACGCATGGGCCTCGCTATGATCGCGGTGTCTTTTTACATGAGCTTTGGGATCTTCATGTTGATCCTCTCCAACAGCTTTTTCCCGGTTGTGGGGCCAATCATCGACACGCAACTGATCGAGATAGACGCCATGCTAGGGTACCACTGGGCTGGCTTTGTAGGCTGGCTCGCCGAGTATCCGACCTTGGGAAAACTCCTTGGTCCAATTTACACAAGCTCACTTATCCAGTTGGCCATACTTTTCGGCGTACTTGCTTGGTACAATAGCGCACAACAGATCTACCACCTGGTCGCCTGTGGAACCGTTGGGCTTGCTTTGACCATGGCAATCTGGATTGCCATTCCAAGTTTCGGACCGTCTGCGTATCAGCCCATTTCACCCGAAGTCGCAAACGCAATAAACCTCTTTACCGACAACGCTTACGGCGCCACCCTTCTGGACTACGCCAAAAACGGTATTCCGATCATATCGCCTGAAACCGTGAAAGCGACCGTCGCCTTTCCGTCGTTTCATATCATCATGGCCTGCCTGACCGTATGGTTCGCGCGCGGCACAATTGTATTTTGGCCAGTTGCAATCCTAAACACACTCATGATCCCAGCAACACTTTCGCATGGCGGCCACCACTTGATTGATCTGATCGCAGGTATTTTGGTTTTCTTTTTAGCTCTCAGAATTTCGGCTTGGTTTCTCAAGGAACCTAGAAGCGCGCAGGCCTAAGACCTCACAAAAGGCGCAACTGCCCTTCGAGCCAGGGAATGTCATTTACCGTGGGTCTAACGATCATTTCGTCAAGCAATGGCCGTATCCGTTCTGCGATATCCGCTGGCAGTTCACCAAGAACATTCCGTCGTGCGGTGAGCGAAATCGTCCGTGTAAACGACCCGAAAGGCAGAGGTAGGATATCCACCTCGTGGCGGAAACGCCCAGTATGCTTCCAAGCAAGCGGTGTTGTGATCGCCCAACCGCCGCCCTGCGCCACCATAGCCATGATCGCTGCATAGCTATCCAACTCAAAACGGTGCCTCAGCTTGATATTGAACCGCGTCAAATGATCTGCGATTAACCGCCCCATATAGTGTCGGCTGGTGTAGTTGATTAACGGCAAACGTCTGAGCGATTTCTCGACGTCCTCACCCACTTTGCCCTTCGGTGCTGCAACAAAGAACGGTTCAACCAAGAGCGGGTGAACCTCTCGATCATCCGTGTGCTGACCGATATCTGCCGCAACAATCACATCCAAGGCGCGCGCCTCAAGCCCGTCAACCAATCGATGTGACGCATCGGTTTCGAGGGTGAAGTGACAGTTCATTAAGTCTTTCCCCAGCTCACGCAACAGCGCCGGTGTCACGTCCGCATCGATGTCTTCGATCATGCCAAGTCGAAAACGTGTCAGGCGGCTTAAGTCGGCCATAGCCAGTTCCGCCTGTGCGAGCGAGGCTTCATTCAAGATCGTGTTCGCACGGCGGAGGAACATATCTCCCGCCGGCGTCAACGACACAGGTCGAGCACCACGGTTCAATAAGGTTGTCCCGACCGCTCCCTCCAGATTGGTGATCTGCTGACTCACCGTCGCAGCTGATGCGCCTAGACGTCGTGCAGCAGCTGTAATCGAGCCTTCCTCAGCGGTCGCGACAAAAACCTCAACACCCCAAAGCGTAAATTTGCCAGCAGTGATGTTCATCTTGACCCCATCGTTGCGTCAACTTGGTTTTAAGCGGTCGCAGTTACGATTGTAAGCCCGCAATTCGCGCCCTACACTCTCCTCGATTCTGGGAGAACGATCATGAACAAACATGCGCCAAACTCGTGGGAAGCTCGGGCCGACGAACATTCCTTCTATGGATTCACCGATCTACCAACCATCGACGACCGCGGTGCAATTGTTCTGACCCATGGCAATGGCCCTTATGTCTACGACGTACACGGACGCGAGTATCTCGACGGCAACTCCGGCCTTTGGAACATGGTCGCGGGCTTTGATCACAAAGGCATGGCCGAAGCGGCCAAGGCGCAATACGATCGCTTCCCCGGCTACCACGCCTTCTTTGGCCGCATGTCTGACCAAACCGTCATGCTGTCTGAGAAGCTGATCGAGGTCTCACCCTTTGAACGCGGTAAAGTGTTCTACACCAACTCCGGTTCTGAAGCGAATGACACAATGGTCAAGATGCTTTGGATGCTCGGCTGGGCCGAAGGCACACCGCAAAAACGCAAAATCATCACGCGGATCAACGGCTATCACGGTGTCACAGCAGTTGCGGCATCGATGACGGGTAAGCCATACAACCACGTCTTTGGCCTGCCATTTGATGAATTCATTCACGTCGGCTGCCCGCACTACTGGCGCTTTGGCCACGATGGCGAAACCGAAGCCGAGTTCACAGCCCGTTTGGCGCAGGAACTTGAAGATACGATCCAGAAGGAAGGCGCCGATACCATTGCTGGATTCTTCGCAGAGCCTGTCATGGGTGCTGGCGGAGTGATCCCTCCTTCTGAAGGATATTTCCAAGCCATTCAGAAGGTTCTGAAGAAACACAATATCCCACTGATCTCCGACGAAGTGATCACCGGTTTCGGGCGGACTGGCGAAACGTGGGGCTGCCAGACCTATGACTTCGTGCCCGACGTCATCATCAGTTCCAAAAACCTGACGGCTGGCTACTTTCCAATGGGCGCTGTAATCCTCGGTCCAGAAATGACTGACCGTATGCAAGCCGCTTCAGAGAAGTTTGATGAATTTCCGCACGGCTTCACCGCTTCCGGCCACCCGGTTGGCTGTGCCGTGGCTCTCAAAGCCATCGACGTGATCATGAACGAAGGCCTAATCGACAACGTCCGCACCCTAACGCCGCTATTCGAAGAAGGGATGGCGCGGATTGCGGAACATAAAAACATCGGGGAATGGCGCGGCAAGGGCCTCATGGGCGCTTTGGAAGCTGTAGCAGACAAGAATACCAAAGAACCTTTCGACGGCTCTCTTTCGGTGTCTGAACGGATTGCCAATGCCTGTACAGATCAGGGTCTCATCTGCCGCCCACTCGGCCAGGCCATCGTGCTGTGTCCGGCGTTTATCCTAACGCCCAGCCAAATGGATGAGATGTTCGGCAAATTGGAAAAGGCTCTGGATGGCGTGTTTGCTGAAGTGGGCTAGCGGCCCCTTCACCGAAGCCCGAGGAGTTTGATCAGACCTGCGTTCTCGATTTCCCAATCTTTGAACAGCAGGTAGGCTTGAACATTCTGCTCTCTGGTCAAAGGTTGGGTCACTTCAGCGCCACTGATAAGCCGCTTCACCTGTTGATAAGTCTCATTGCAGGCAAAGCGTTCGGTCTGTGTCAGCACATGCGCCTCAGCTAAAGCTGTGCATTGGTAGTAAGCGCTCACGTATGTCCAAAGCTCATCCATAAGGTTAAGCTAGCACGAAGACCGTGAGCGCCCATTCACATCTGAGAGAGGCTGTAGTTCCGAACGAAACTACTCTGTCGTCTGAATAATCGTCCGGGTTGGGAACGGAATTGGGATGTCGTTGGCATCGAGTGCCTCTTTCACCTTCCGTTTCATATCCGCCTGATAACCAAAGTAGTCATCCGATGCACACCAAACGCGCACAAGAAAATCGACCGAGCTTTCGCCAAGCGCATTGACCTGAATGAACGGCTCTGGATCGCTCAGCGACCGTTCATCGGACATGATGGTCGCGCGGATCGTCTCTTCGGTCTTTTTCAGATCGGCACCATAACCGACACCAAACACCCATTCTGCACGCCGTGTGTCGTAGGATGAATAATTGACGATCGTGTTTCCCCAAACCTGAGCATTCGGGATGATCGTCTGAACGTTATCGGCGGACGCCAACTCAATATAGTTGAGCGTGATGTCCTTAACGGTCCCCAAATTCCCATTCAAATCAACAAAATCGCCTAAGCGGAAGGGACGGAAGATGATGATCATCACCCCAGCTGCGACATTCGACAACGTACCCTGAAGCGCGAGGCCGATGGCCAAACCGGCGGCACCGATGATGGCGACGATCGAAGTCGTCTGCACCCCGAAGGTGTTGAGAACAAAGAGAAACGCAAATCCAAGAACGATGTATCTGGCGATGTTGCCCCCAAAGGCGAGCAATGTCGGATCAACATCGGGATACTTCGTTCCCATTTTGACAAACCGGCGCTTCACCCAACCCGCAAGCCAAAACCCAACAATCAGGATCAGAATGGCCGCAACCACGTTCCCCAATATCCCGACCAAGTTCTCAACCGAGAAGAACTGCGCAATCGCATCTGTATTCAGATTATCACCCATGGCGTTAAATCCCACGTCCCTGTTAGCTACACCTCAGTACAACCATGCGGTTTGGGTCGGGTCAATGGGGCTGGGTATTTGGAGGCGAGCCAGCTATCATTTCAAGCCCACAACGTATCCATGTTCGCGAAGATCTTCCTGCGCCTGCCACACATCGTCAACACTAGTTTGATAACGGAATATTTTGAAGCCATTGCACTGCTCGGCACCCATCAAGTCAATATCTACAAAGTCCATGCCGTTTCCGGCGACAAAATCTGGCGCGTAGTAGAAATTTCCGTTGCGGCCGAGTTGAGTGATTTGCCTCAATCGATCACCTGAAAGTTCTCCAGACAACAACCCATCTTGTCTTGTACCGTCGGCTGCAGCGACGAGGTACGACAATCTAGGACCACCAGTGTCCGAGATGACAAATGCCGGAACACAACCTCTAGGGACGGAGACCCTTGGATCAGCAGTTCGGACTGTTGACACAAAAAAATCGTTGCAACTGGCGCGATCGCCACGAGGCCAATTGTCCCAAGTCAAGACCCCGCTGTTTCCATCGATCTCCCATTCATTGGTTGTATAGACACAGGGGCTGCGTGCCGAGCTCCAATACGCTCGCCCAAGCACGAGTTCCTCCGTCGGGAAAACGAGAGAGGCATCGTAAGCGATTACTTTTATTGCTTCCCTCGCAATACTCGCCTCAACTTTGCGAAAGGAGTAACTTGCAAACCAAGCCCACAAAATGACAAGAACCACGCCACAGAACGCAAGCCCAAAAAGAAGGATGCTAGCAACATTTCTGGCTAGAGGTCTAATCAACGAAATTCTTTCACTCGTTCAGCATTACGCTAAAGCTGCTGAGTTCCCTCACGCTAAATTGGTTAGAAAAATAACCTATTTCCCCATCTTCGACAGCTTTTCCTGCAGCGAAGCCAATTGATCCTTAATGTCGCTCAGATCATCGCCGCTTTCTGGTTTTTCGTCAGACGATGCGCCAGACATCATCCCACCTGTCATCGCTTTGAAAAACGCCTCTTGCTGCGCGCGCATTGCGTCGAAGCCCGGCATTGAAGCCATAGGGTTCATGCTGGTCATGTTTTCCATCGCCTTGGATTGCCCTTCGCGGAGCATTTCAAAACTGGCTTGCAAGAACTCTGGCACGACAGAAGCCGCTTGACTGGTATAGCTCCGCACCAAATCGGTCAGCACGTCGACCGGCAAAACACTTTCGCCGCGGCTCTCGTGTTCCGCAATGATCTGTAGAAGATACTGTCGCGTCAGATCGTCACCCGATTTCAGATCAACAATCTGAACTTCCCGCCCCTCACGGATGAAGGTCGCTATATCCTCCAATGTCACGTAGTCGCTCGTTTCGGTATTATACAAACGACGGCTCGCATAGCGTTTGATCAACAGAGGTTTTTCGGCAGCAGCCACGGTGCGTCCCTCCCAAGACATATTGCGGTGCAGAGAAGATTATGCCGCGATTGCGAGAAAACCAAGTGAAAGTTACGATGTCAAATTAGAAGACAAAAATGGCATAGTAGTCTGCAAAAGGTCCTCTGGGCGTTCTTCGGCGATGTAGTGGCCACAAGGGATAGTTCCCCCAATGACATTTTCGGCCCTTTGTCTCCAAAGCGCCAAGCAATCGAAATGGGCCTCAATCGCGCCCTTTGAACCCCAAAGTACTTGGATCGGACAGGTCACTTTTTTCCCGCCATCGGCATTGTCGTGCTCAATGTCGATCGTCGCGGCGGCGCGGTAATCTTCACAAGCGGCATGTATCGTCGCTGGATCAGAAAAGCCTTCGATATAGGCCTGCAGCGCTACCTCAGTCAGCGCCTCGCCGCCGCTCCCCCAGCTTCCACACTTGCGGCGTACGAAGGCTTCGGGATCAGCAAGGATCGCATCCTCAGGTAAGGGCGCGGGCTGGATCAGAAAGAACCAATGCCAATAGGTTCGCGCGAAAGAATCCGTGGTGCCTGCATACATCTCTCGCGTTGGCGCAATATCCAAGATCACCATGCGCTCCACCTGCTCCGGCCAATCCAAAGCCATCCGGTGCGCGACACGCGCTCCTCTGTCGTGCGAAAGAACACGGAAAGTATCAAAGCCAAGCGCTTTCATGACACCGATCATGTCAGCGGCCATGGCTCGCTTTGAATAGGGCGCATGGTCAGCTGTGGTTGGTGGTTTTGCAGATGCGCCATAGCCGCGCAAATCCGGACAGACGCATGTGAACTGCTTCGAAAGCTCGGGCACAACTTTATGCCACATCACATGTGTTTGCGGATAGCCGTGAAGCAACAACAGCGGTGGCCCCTCGCCACCCACACGACAAAAGATTTCGACACCATCTACGGTGATCGTCTGTTTGGAAAACCCTTCGAACATGATGGCAAAGCTAGACGTCTATTTCGATTTGCCAACAAAAAAACGGTCCGCGGGAGGAGGTGCGGACCGTTTTCCAGTATTGACGACCTGAAAAGGGAGGAGGAGGTCGCCTATCTGATTACTTTGCAGCGGCAGTTGCTTTCTTCGCAGCAGCTGTCACTTCAGCAGTTGCTTTCTTTGCAGCAGCTTGAACTTCCTCGGAAGCTTCTTTGCCAGCAGCCATCATCAGTTCAACTGTCTGTGTCTGAACTTTTTTCGCGATTTCAGCGAAAGCAGCCATGTGCTCAGCAGCAGCTTCGGCGGATGCAGATGCGAAGTCTGTTACTGATTTTGCGTAGTCAGCTGGGTCAGCCTTTGCAGATGTCAGTGTGGACAGCTTGGAATATGTGTCGTTTGCCCATTTTGCAGAAAGCTCTGTAGATTTCTGAGCAGCTTCGATATTCACTGCGGACATTTTCTCAGCAAGAGTTGCTTGAGATTTGAAGGACTGTTCCATTGCTTTCGTGTCGATTGGGAATGCGCCCATGATGTCTTTGAAAGCAGCTGTGAAGTCTTGTGTCTTAGCCATTGATCTAACCTTTGTGTTCGGTGCGGGCTGGAGGTCTCTGGGAGGGACCGCGTTAATTCGATAACGTCAAGCTAATTGCCGCACCGCAGCATTTCAAGGTTTTTTTCTGCATTGCAGCAAAAAAATTTCTGCAATCACAAAATAGTTGATTTTTATTTATTTTCCAACGACATACGTGCCTGGAGCAGATGCTAGAACCTCATATCCAGCACTTCCAATCTCACGTGCAGGCACTTTTTTGCCTGACTTTTTCGCCAACCATGCCCCCCAACGTGGCCACCAAGACCCCTCATGTTTGTCTGCATCGGACAACCAATCATCCGGAGTCAGGCCCATTTCAGGGTTCGTATAGTGGCCATACTTCTTTTTGCTCGGCGGGTTGATGATGCCCGCGATATGGCCGGACTCAGACAGAATGAATGTCTTATCCTTCGACCCCATGCCTTGCACACCACGATAGCTGCTTTTCCAAGCTGCTATGTGATCCGTTTCGCAGGCAATCGCGCACATTGGGATCGTGACGTCTTTCAAGCTTACGGTCGTTCCCGCGACCTCAAACCCGTCGGTGGCAAGTCTGTCATTCTGGCACAGCCCGCGCAGATATTCGACCGACATTTTCGCGGGCAGGTTCGTTCCGTCCCCGTTCCAGTACAACAAATCAAACGCCGGAGGCGCCTTACCCATCATGTAGCTTTTGATCGCTGGTCCATAGATCAGGTCATTCGACCGCAGGAAGGAAAACGTCCGAGACATATAGAAGTGATCAAGGTAGCCTGATTCCGTCACTTCAGCTTCAATCCCGTCGACAAAATCATTATCGAGGAAAACGCCAACTTCACCGCGGTCTGAGAAATCCGTCAGCGTGGTAAAGAACGTCGCAGAGTTAACGGAAGAATCTTTCCGTTGCTTCATTAAAGCGAGCGTGATTGAGAGTGTTGTTCCTGCGATGCAATATCCCACCGCATTGACCTTTTTAACATCACAGATCGATTTAACCTGATCGATAGCCGTCAAATAGCCCTCTTCGACATATTCGGTCATGCCGACGTCTTTGTAAGTCTCATCGGGGTTCACCCAAGAGACCACAAACAGCGTGAACCCCTGATCAACAATCCATTTGATCAAGCTGTTCTGAGGTTTCAGATCCATTACATAGAACTTGTTGATCCACGGCGGGAAGATCACCAAAGGTGTTTCATGCACCTGTTCCGTTGTCGGCTTGTATTGGATCAGCTCAAACATCCGATTTCGATAAACGACGGATCCTTCAGTAGTCGCTAGGTTTTCACCTAGTGTGAAAGCCTTTTTATCCGCGAGCGTCACGACCAAATCGCCGTCGTTAGCCTCAAGGTCGTTGATCAGGTTTTCCAGCCCTTTCACGAGGCTCTCACCATCAGTTTCGGCGGCCAGTTCCAATGCTTCCGGATTGGTAGGCAAGAAATTTGTCGGGCTAAGCATGTCAATAATCTGCTGGCTGAAATACTCGACCCGCGCTTTTTCGCCCGCTTCCATATCATCAATGTCGTCGACAGCTTGCTGGATCGCGGCGGAACTCATCAAATATTGCTGTTTGATAAAGTTAAAATACGGGTTCGTTTCCCACATCTCATGGCTGAACCGGCGATCTTTGGGCGTTTCATCTGAAGGCGCTTCAAACTTGCCCTGCATCATCAAATGCTGCGCTTCGACGTAATGCTTTACCGACTTCGACCAATATTCGAGCTGATGCTCAAGAATTTTCGCCGGATTTTGCGCCATCTCGGCCCAATAGGCACCAACAGCTTTTGCATAGAGGTCTGGCGCCGGCCCTTGCAATGCTGCAGGCACAGCACGACCTTTCCCCATTACGTTGAGCAATCGCTGCGTTAACTCTTCTGCTCGCGCAAGATTTGCTTCTAACTTGTCAATATTTTTACCAGATGTTGCGCTTTCGCTGATATCTTCGGTTGTCATACGCGCATCTCCGACTTACTTTGCACTTGCAGCATAATCTTGTTTAATGAGTGTCCGAGTCTCAATCAGGAAGAAAACAGACATGAAATATATGATGACTTACGACCTGATGGAGACGGCCCGCAACACCAATCAATGGTTGGGCGCCACCGCACATGCCTTTGCCTCCTACCCTTTTATGTCAATGATGCCCAATCCTGCAATGGACTGGGTCAAAGCTTGGGGCGAAGTGACGGAGCGTACCTTCGCCCGGATGGTTGTTAAGCCAGACTGGAACATCCCGTCTTTCACCGACGAACAAGGCAAAGATCGCGTTGTCTCGGTAAATACGGTTGTTGAACGCCCATTTGGTGATCTGATCCATTTTCATGCCAGCAACCGCAAAGGCAAAAAGCCAAAACTGCTTTTGGTTGCTCCAATGTCCGGCCATTATGCGACACTCCTCCGCAAGACTGTCATCAGTCTACTCCCCGATTTCGAAGTTTACGTGACAGATTGGCACAACGCGCGTGACATCCCCGTCAGCGCCGGAAAGTTCGATGTAGAAGATTACACCCTCTACCTCGTTGACTTTATGAAGGAGCTTGGGCCTGACACACATGTGATGGCGGTTTGCCAGCCTGTTCCTCTCACGCTCGCGGCGACGGCCTACCTTGCGGAAGAAGACCCGAAGGCACAGCCGCGGTCCCTCACTCTAGTAGGTGGCCCTGTCGATCCGGACGCAAACCCAACGGAAGTTACTGATTTTGGTCATTCGGTTACCATGGGGCAGCTGGAACAAATGATGATCCAGCGCGTCGGCTTCAAATATGATGGCGTCGGGCGGATGGTTTATCCGGGCCTACTTCAATTGGCATCTTTCATTTCAATGAACTCTGAAATGCACTCCACAGCCTTCCGCGATCAGATCATTCGCGCTGCGAAAGGCGAAACTTCGGATCACGATCGTCACAATACGTTCTATGACGAATACCTCGCCGTGATGGACATGACGTCAGAGTTTTACCTCTCGACAGTCGAGCGGATTTTCAAAAACCGTGAGATCGCCAAAAACGAATTCGTTGTGAATGGCCGCAAAGTCGACTTCAGCAAGATCACCAACGTGGCTGTCAAAATCGTCGAAGGCGAAGAAGATGACATTTCGGCGCCGGGCCAGTGCCTTGCAGCCTTGGACTTGCTGACGGGCCTCCCAGACGAAAAGAAAGCCGCTCATCTAGAGCCCGGCGCAGGCCACTACGGGATTTTCGCGGGCAAAAGCTGGCGCAACAACATCCGGCCCCTTTTCTTGGAATTTGTCGCCGCGAACTCGGGCGATCAGAAACCAAGAAAGTCGGCCAAAGTCGTTTCAATCAATTAACGCAGCACCATCGGCTGGCGCATCCACGCGCGCAACTGATCAATCACAATCTCTGGCTGCTCTAATGACGGCAAGTGTCCTGCTCCTACGACAATCTCCAGCTTAGATTGCGGCATCATCTCTGCAAGGAATTCATGCCGGCGGATCGGCAAATGGCTGTCTTCATCGCCACATAGAATAAGCGTCGGCTGGCTGACTTTGCGCAACGTCGATTGCTGATCTTTGCGCCGCTGCATCGCACGCGCTTGCCGGACATAGGCCTCGGGGCCTTGATAAAGCGCCATATCCCGCACCAAATTCCCAACTTCCAAACGGTTCGGACCATCAGCCAGCCAATCGAGCGGCATTTCTTTGTCGATCACGTCGTGAAATCGACCTGACCGCGCCGCTACGATATGCGGCTCGCGCGCCGTGGCCATTTGCGGTGTTTCAGCAAGCGGAGTCGTGGAAACCAATGCCACGCGCGTCACCCGTTCGCTAGCGCGTCGCAGGATCTCCAAGGCAACGGCGCCGCCCATCGACATGCCAACCAGAGCAAATTTCGACGGCGCCCAACTCAAGATTTGGCTGGCGATCTCCTCCATCCGCTCGCCCTGAGTGGTTGGGGCGAACATGACTGCATGATCTGTCGATAGTGCCCCGATTTGCGGGCCAAAGACACGGGCATCGCACAGAATTGGTGGGATAAAGAGGATGGGTTCAGCGGCCATCGAAACACCTGAAAACGCAAAATCAGATTTACGTTTACAACGCTGCCGGACAGCCGCAAGGCGATTTGGCTAAATCTTGTTGACCCAGTCCAAAATATGCTCAGCAAGCGGTTCGGTCTGCTTCGGGCTAAAAACGTCACCGGCCATCACATGCCCCATTTCATCGTCATCAGGCCCCTGATTCAGCCGGAGGTGCGTCACCGGCCCGCCCCATGCTCGGATCACCTTTGTCGCACGTTTTGCGCTGATGACCTGGTCCTTCTCGTTTAAAGCAAAAAAGGCCGGCGTTTTCAGCGACGCATAGCCCACCTTTCGCGCACGACGCACCGCCTCCCCCATCGGATAAACAGCAGAGATCGGATAGGTCGTCGTCCAATATTGAGCGTGGCCCTCATTGTGGATCGGAAAGCTGCGTTCTTTTCCAGCCAAGAGATGCCCATAGTGTTTGATGAACGGCAGATCCAAGACGAATTGGCCAAGCACACTCCGCAAACCGAAATTCGGAGATACAAAGACAACGCCCGCAGCCTTCTGGCCTGCCGCCAAGGCCAATGTGGTCAGGGTACAACCGGTCGAACAAGCGATCACGATCACACGCTCGCCAATCGCCTGCCCAATCTCGAAGGCTTCCTTGGTGTCCGCCATCCACCCGTCAAAGGTCGCCGCGCCAAAGGCCGCCCCATCCTGACCGTGGCCTTCTAACCGCGCAAAAAATAGATTGGCGCGCAAGGCTTTAGCGATGATCTGCGGTAAGGGGGACAGCTCCCCTGAGGAAGCCGAAAACCCGTGGATAAACACCACAGAATAAGGCGTTTGCCGGTCCTCCTTCGCCGCCCATTGGATGCGTTTCTCGCACCCGGGGCGCAGGGCGGGCACAGTCGCCTCGCGCTGGGCCAGCCGCGCCCCTATGCCAGCCAGTTCAACCAAGGGCACGCCGTTGCATCGGCAAGTAAATAAAGATCAAAGCCAAAAGTGCCACTCCTAAGATGCTCGCGGGGATCAGAGTAATCGAATCTTGCAAAGTTGCCAGCGCCTCCACACTTTGATCAACAGCACCTTCGGTCGTTTCCTGCCATCCCGCAGATGCAAGGATGAGGCCCAAAACGGCAGGCGCCAAAGCGTTCGCCAATTTTTGACCAAAAAGCCAAATCGCCGAAAACGCCCCCTCTAAAGCGATGCCGCTTTCTTTTCGGGTGATGTCCATCAAATCAGGAAAAATCGCCCAAGGGATTTGCTGGTATGCGCCATTCGTAAACCCTGCGATCACGAAGAGGCCCGCTATGGCCGTGACGTTGACCGACGGCAAGGCCATGTTCAGCACGTAAAGCAACACCATATAAAGCGCCAACCCAATGGAAAGCGCTCCAACCTTGCCTATCCGATGTGAGAGCAACACCCAAACCGCTTGGCTCAGAATCGCGCCCACTACAAAGGCCGCGAACATCAGGCTCAAAACCGAAAGGGCTTGAGCAGCACCTGACAAAGCCGTCTCTCCGTTATCAAGGATCAAATAAATAGCCCCAAATGGCAGCCCTGCCGTGATCAAAGCGACGGCCAGCGTCATCACGCCATAAAGTACCACAAGAACCATGAAGGGCTTATTGCTCGCCACTAGGCCGAATGCCTTGCCAAGGCTCACCTCTTCGGGTGCTTCGCCGCGCGGCGCGTTGCGGGTCGCGAAGATCGAAATCCAAATCGCCCCGACCATGAGTGGCGTCACCATCAAGGTCGCCATCGCGTAACCAAAGCTGCCTGCCAGTCCGGGGATCAGCGCCCCGCCGATCAAAATTCCAACGCTGGCAAAGGCCATGCGGAACCCAGTCATCGAGGACCGTTCCTTCGGATCGTCGGTAATTTCTCCGGCCTGCGCGCTATAGGGGATCGCCACCATGGTGAAGCCGACCGTCGCGACAAGGAAAAACGCAATAACCCAAAGCAAGTTACCGGTACTGCTAAAGCCAGACGGCACCGCAAACATACCAACTGTCCCAGCAGCCATCACGAGCGCTCCCCAGAACATCCAAGGCGCACGTCGGCCCCAGCGACTTTCTGTCCGGTCACTTAAGTAACCAACCAGCGGGTCCGTCACCATATCAAAGACCAAGACGGCCGTTGTGACAAAGCCAGCAATTCCAACAGGAACGCCAAGAAATGCTGTTAAAAACGTGAGGATAAGAAGTTGTTTTACAATGACAAAAACAACAATCCCCATATCAGCCAACCCCCAGCCAGCCTTTTGCCCTAACGATAGTGCCATGCGATCCTCCCAAACGCGTTTGAACCACTCTAAAGGCGCGATCACGACTGGCCAACGGAAACGTTACGTGACGTCGGTCCAGACACCGTCGAAAACACTCATGAGAGACTGCCTGTGTGCAGCCGCACACAAACTCAATTTGATTTCAAAGACGTTCGCAACACGTCCAGACCCAACCAAACAACTGCAACACCGGAGGTTCCCATGTCTATTTCCCGCCGTCAGGCCCTACTCGCAGGCTCCGCCCTACCCCTCGCCGCAGCGCTTCCAACCAGTGCTGCTGCAGATGGCCACGCATCCGCAGCCCCAAAGCCTTTGCACAGTGATTTCTCGCTCGGTGACTTCCGTGTAACGACGCTTCTCGTGGGCTCTCGTCCAGTCGACAACCCCAACGGAATTTTCGGCCTTAACGTGGATGCGGAGACATTCGCGTCCGTGAGCGAGGAAAACTTCATTCCCTCGGATTCTGTTCAATTCTTTTTCACTCCTACCGTCGTAAACACGGGCTCCGAAGTGATCCTCTTCGATGCGGGCTTGAACGCAGAAGGCACAACAAACGCCCTCGCTGCGGCAGGATATTCCGCCGATGATATCACGCACCTTGTCATCACTCACATGCACGGCGATCACATCGGTGGCCTGACTGATGATGGCGGCAACGAAACCTTCGCGAATGCGTCCTACATCGCCAACCAACAAGAGTTCGACCATTGGGCCGGTGCAGATAACGGCGCGTTTGAAGGTAAGGTGCGCCCATTGGCCGATAAGCTGAACTTCATCGGTGACGGTGGTGCTGTAGCATCCGGCGTTACCGGTATGGCCGCTTTCGGCCATACGCCCGGCCATATGGTCTACATGCTTGAAAGCGGTGGCGAACAGCTGATGATTATCGGCGATCTCGCCAACCATCCGGTTTACTCGCTGGCTTACCCAGATTGGGAAGTGCGGTTTGACATCGACAAAGCGGCCGCAGCTGCATCTCGCCGGAATATCCTTGGTATGTTGGCAGCCGAACGCATGCCAATGATCGGCTACCACATGCCCGCCCCTGGGCTCGGCTACGTCGCGCCACGCGACGACGGTTTCCGCTACGTGCCGCACAGCTACCAACTTCTCTAAAGATTAAGGGGCGCGGTTCTTACCGAGCCGCGCCTAAATTCGGCTACTTACGTCTTCAACCGCGTCAACGATAAGAGCGAGGCAGGTTTCATCAGAAAACCTATGATCTGCGCCATCAACGAGCGTCAATCGCATGTCGGGCCCATCCGCGTGTTCCAATAGGCGCAATGCGACCGACATTTCTACGTCCTCGTCAGCCGTGCCTTGTAGAAACCGAACCGGGAAATTCAACGGCAAAGGATCGCGTAGAACCAGCCGATCCCGCCCCTCTTCGATCAACCGCTTAGTGATAATGTAAGGTTCGCCATAGTCCGACGGCAGCGCCACTTGACCTTCACTTTCAAGCTCCGCACGTTGAACCTCATCAAAACCCGCCCACATGCTGTCCTCTGTAAAGTCTGGTGCTGCGGCGATAGTGACAAGCCCTGCGACCTTCTCTGGCATGGTGCGGGACACCAAAAGCGAAATCCACCCCCCCATTGACGATCCCACCAAAAGCACCGGCCCGTCGACGAGGGCCAATGCCGCACAAGCATCTTCGAACCAGTCGCCAATACTGCCGTCTGTAAACTCTTCGCCGCTTTCCCCGTGGCCAGAGTAGTCAAACCGCAAAAATCCGCGCCCTTGCGCTTTTGCCCGCTCTTCCAAGAAAACCGCTTTGGTCCCACCCATGTCGGATTTGAAACCACCGAGGAAGACGACCGTCGGGCCGGTGCCTTCTGTGAGGTGGTAAGCAATACGCCGACCCTGCGGCGAGGTGAATGATACGGGTTTGGCCAGATCAGAGGTCATAGAATGAAATCAACACAAAGAAGTGCCAGTCACAAGCCCAAGCGAACCCCCAAAGGGCCCGCAATTGAACGTGGCGGGCCTTTGGAAAACGCTCGTAGAGGTGTTACTGCCGGTCGCCCAAGAATACCGCACCAGCATTCACCCGTGCACGGCCTGAGGCACTGGAATTTCCAATCGCGCCGCCGGCTATCGCGTCAGCGTTATTTCCGAACGGCAGGATAAAGCCGAAATCACCACTTCTAAGCTCATAACTAGCAGTCTCTCCAGACACTTTATCCAGATCGCCAGAAATCACTCCGTTGCGGCCAAAGTTAAGGGAACCGTCGATTGAACCGCGCGAGCCTGCTGCATCAACACCTCCATTTGGGTTCCGCAATTCGTAAAAATTGTCTGCCGAACCGGTTATCGTGCCTCTACCGCCAGGAGCAGGATAGCCAATGACGATATCCAATTCGCCAATCGCTGCATAATCAAGGTCGAGAGTGGGTGCCCGGCTTGCAAAATCCAAATCGAGGCCGGGAACTCCAAGTGGGCTGAATTGTTCCAATCTATCATTGGTTTCAAAGACAACGATCGCACCTCGGTAAGATATATCTTGGTTTACCGGCAGATTCGAAACTGGCGTCGCAGGCAAGGCGTTCAATTCGTCTACAAAGTCAGATATTTCACCCTGAACATCCGCGAAACTTGCCGCCGCAGGGGTCGAGGTGCTGCCACCACCGCAACTCGCCAGAGCCGCAAATCCGCCCAACGCCAGCGCAGATCTCAGAAAATTCCGTGCAAACATCAAGACATCCCCTCAACCGGTGACAGCCGGTAACCCGAAACACGCTAAATCTCATCCGCAGGACTGACAAGCTATATTACCAAGCTGTGGGCAGAACGTCGCGGAAACAGAGTATTTCCAACGTGGAGTGCTAAGTTGGGGACCTACTCAGAAGTCGCTTAGCCGCCAATGTAAACCTGCTTCTTAGGGCGATAAAAAACCTTCTGATTGTGCAACCGCCCTAACAGCTCTTCACCGGCACGGATTGTGTCTTCGATATGCGCTTGAGACACATTTCCATGCTCTGCCACTGCCTTTGCATCCACCAATCGCGCCGACCGCTCGCGCAGCGCAGTTTCGATCAGAGACAATTCATCTTGATTGAGATCAAATTGGCGATTGTACTTCGGCATTTGGCGGCTACTCCCTTGCGACTCTCCGGTTTCCGATCGGAAACTAAGTCGGATTTAAACCACCACGTGTCGCAGTCAACGTATTCATATGTATACTTTCGCAACGTCATCGCCGGACATCAAAAACGCCGTTCACAGTATCTGTCGGCGAAACGGCCAAGCCCTTTGCCTCACCCTCGACTGTTCCAGCAATCCGTCGTCCGCGAGTGCCGTAGAAATCACCAAACACATCAAGCTCGACGTCCACACGCCTCCCATTCGGACGCCGCAAAATTCCATCTGTGAAACCTGCCAAAGCATCCGACGCCGTATCCTCGGCGTCACGGTAAATCCGCAAATCACTCTCCAATGCGCCCGTCAATCGTTCACCTGTCAGGCGATCCACAAACCGGTCCGAAGTTCCGCTGACTCGATCTCGTCGGAAATCGACGTCTAACGCCATATCCCCCACCACACGTGCATCGTCGATGGTATTCACATCGTTGCTCCCAAAACCAATGGTCCCTGAATATTGCGCCGACCCATTCAAAGGTACCTCGTCCAAGGGCGTGAGTTCGTTGATCGCGCGGTAAGGTTCCACCTCAATCGGCGCGTGGAATGTGACGTGACCAGTCGTGGCACCTCCACAAGCCGAAACAAGACACATGGCGACAAGGGGTAAGTGTTTCATGGCATCCTCAGAATTTGCTCAAGGACCACTGCGCCAAAAGTTACGACCGCAAACAATATCACCCGATTGATATGGAATAGCAGGCGAGTCGGTTGACACATCGCACGCACCACGGCATTGAGCCGCACACATAACCCGCAACCCGGCGTTTCGTAGGCGCCAAACAGACGAGGAGCTTGGCCCAAGATGGCTCAAATTTCCCTGACACTTCCCGATGGCAATTCACGCTCTTACGACGCTGGCGTCACCCCAGCAGACGTAGCCGCCGACATCTCCAATTCCCTGCGCAAAAAGGCGATCTCTGCGACCGTGAATGGTCAGCACTGGGATCTGCAATGGCCGATCCATGAGGATAGCTCCATCGCGCTGCACACCATGAAGGATGAAGAGCAGGCGCTCGAACTCGTGCGGCACGACCTCGCCCATATCATGGCCCGCGCCGTGCAAGAGATTTGGCCCGACGTGCAAGTCACCATCGGCCCCGTGATCAAAGACGGCTGGTACTATGACTTCGACCGCAAAGACCCCTTTGTGCCCGAAGACCTCGCCCTCATCGAAAAAAAGATGAAAGAGATCATCAACAAGCGCGATGAGGTCACAACTGAGATTTGGGAACGTGATAAAGCGATCCAATATTATAAAGACCGCGGCGAGCCTTATAAAGTTGAACTGATCGAAAGCATCCCCGGCGATGAGCCGCTTCGCATGTACTGGCATGGCGACTGGCAAGACCTCTGCCGTGGCCCGCATCTACAAAATACCGGTCAAGTCCCCGCTGATGGTTTCCGCCTGATGTCCATCGCCGGGGCCTATTGGCGCGGCGATTCAGACCGCCCGATGTTGCAACGCATCTATGGCGCCGCCTTCACCAACAAAGAAGGCCTGCGCAAGCACCTCAATATGCTTGAGGAAGCGGCCAAGCGCGACCACCGCAAATTGGGCAAAGAGATGGATCTCTTCCACATGCAGGAAGAAGCCCCCGGTCAGGTGTTCTGGCATCCAAATGGCTGGACAGTTTACACTGAGCTTCAGGACTACATGCGCCGCCGCCAACGGGCTGGCGGATATCAAGAGGTGAACACCCCTCAGGTCGTCGACCGTAAGCTCTGGGAACAATCCGGCCACTGGGACAAATACCAAGAACACATGTTCATTGTGGAAGTGGATGAAGAGCACGCCCGCGAAAAAGCGGTCAACGCGCTGAAACCGATGAACTGCCCGTGCCACGTTCAGGTCTACAACCAAGGTCTCAAATCCTACCGTGATTTGCCTCTGCGGATGGCAGAATTCGGATCCTGTAACCGCTATGAACCCTCTGGAGCGCTCCATGGCATCATGCGTGTGCGCGGGTTTACCCAAGACGACGGCCATATCTTCTGCCGCGAAGATCAGATCGAAAGCGAAACCGCAGAATTCATCCGCTTCCTCAGCACGGTCTATAAAGACCTCGGATTTGAGAATTTCAGCGTCAAATTCTCCGACCGGCCGGAAAAACGCGCGGGATCAGACGAAGTTTGGGACAAAGCAGAAGCGGCCTTGCTGGCTGCAACCCGCGCCGCTGGAATCGAACCAACGCTCAACCCGGGCGAAGGCGCATTCTATGGCCCCAAGCTTGAGTTCGTTTTGACAGACGCCATCGGCCGCGATTGGCAATGCGGTACCCATCAGGTGGATTTCGTTCTACCCGAACGATTGGACGCGACTTATGTCGGCGAAGACGGCAGCAAACATCGCCCAGTAATGCTCCACCGTGCGACGCTTGGCTCGTTCGAACGCTTCATCGGCATTCTGATCGAAGAACACGCCGGTAAGCTGCCGTTCTGGCTCGCCCCGCGTCAGGTTGTGGTCGCGACCATCATCTCTGATGCCGACGACTACGCAAACGAAGTGGTCGCCGCCCTCAAAGCGGCCGGCGTACGTGCTGAAACCGATCTTCGTAACGAAAAGATCAACTACAAGGTCCGCGAACACAGCCACGGCAAGGTTCCAGTGATTCTGGCGATCGGCGCGCGTGAGGTTGAGGAAAAGACCGTCAGTGTCAGAAGGCTGGGCGAGAACAAGACTTCTGTAACATCACTCGATGAGATTGTTACAGAATTGGCCAAGTCAGCCACACCTCCAGATCGATTGTAACATTCAAAACGCTAAAACTGTAACAAACCCGCCGACAAACCTCGGCGGGTTTGCTGTTTCTTAGCCTTTCTTCAACAGACTCGGCGGAAATCCGTTAAAATCCGCTCACGGAAACGCGAGGCACGCGTCTGTGAGTGGAAGGAAACCGACGTGGCGCATAGGTTTTGGTCATCGCCAATCAGGCGGACAACTTTAACAAGCCCAGATAGAGGAAAAGTTCATGTCCACAGTATCTAAAACGCTCATCGTCGCATCCGCAGTTGCAACAGCAGTTGCTGGCGCCGCAGGTTCCGCTGCTGCTCAAGAAAACGAAAAATGCTACGGCGTTTCATTGGCTGGTGCCAATGACTGCGCAGCTGGCCCAGGCACAACATGTGCAGGTTCTTCCACAGTTGACTACCAAGGCAACGCTTGGACACTCGTTCCAGCTGGCACATGTGCAGACATCGAACTGCCAGCTATGGCAGACGGCACAGCACGCGTTGGGTCTTTGGAAGCCCTAGAGCGCGACCTTCCAGCATAAGCTAAATTCCTATAGGGTGGGCGTACGTCCACCCTATTCCTTTTGAAGACCACGGTGCGCCCATGCTTGATGCGACTTCCTTCAACGCCCTGCCAAATAAACCCGGCGTCGGTCACAAGCCTCAGCACTACAAAGATATTTTGGGCAACCCCGGTCCGCTCGGCTGGCTCGAGATCCATGCCGAAAACTACATGGGGGACGGCGGACGCCCGATTGCGCAACTGCGTCACCTCTCCGAACAATTCCCGATCTCTGTACACGGTGTCGGCCTCTCCATCGGTGGAGAAGGCGACCTGGACAAAGATCACCTCGCCCGCCTCAAGCACCTGATCGGCTGGCTGAACCCCGCAAGTTTCTCTGAACATTTGGCATGGTCCACACACGACAGCCATTTCCTGAACGACCTTCTGCCGCTGCCTTACAACATGAAAACAGTCAAACGCGTCGCCGATCACATCGACGAAGTGCAAGAGGTTGTGGGCCGCAAAATGCTGCTGGAAAACCCCTCCAGCTACCTCGCATTCGCTGAATCCACTATGTCAGAGACAGATTTCCTGAAAGAAATCGTCAGCCGCACCGGCTGTGGCCTGCTGCTTGACGTCAACAACGTGTTTGTCAGCGCCACGAACCTCAACACCTCCCCTCAGGCCTATATCGACGATTTCGCCCTCGACGCCGTTGGAGAAATTCACCTTGGTGGCCACGACGAAGACGAAGACGAAACAGGTGCGCCACTGCTGATCGACAGCCACGGTAAAGCCGTCGTTGATCCGGTCTGGGCCCTGCTCGACTACACGCTTGAACGCTCAGGCCGAAAACCGTTGCTGATCGAATGGGACACAGACGTTCCCGAATGGCCGGTTCTCGCCGCTGAAGTCGCCCGCGCCCATGCTGCACTGGAATTGGTGGCAGCATGATCGTCACTCAGACCGCCTTTAGAAAGGGTCTTCTAGACCCTGCATTGCCTGCGCCAGAGGGCCTGCAAAACCCCGATGGCGCGCAAGCGACCAAACGGTTTGACGTCTACCGCAACAACGTCGCCGTCAGCCTCTCAGACGCGCTGGAGTCCGCCTTTCCCGTCGTTCGCAAGCTGGTCGGGGATGAATTTTTCCGCGCCATGGCAGGGGTTTACCTGCGCAAGTTCCCACCTTCATCGCCATTGATGATGCACTATGGCGAACACCTGCCGCAGTTCCTCACACGGTTTGAGCCGACAAAAAACCACCGCTACCTGCCCGACATCGCCCGTGTCGAGCTTGCGATCCGTAAATCCTATCACGCCGCCGACGCCGAACCGATTGATGGTCAAGCGCTCGCCGCAGTCGCTCCCGAAGACCTCATGGCATTGCAGATGACGATCGCCCCCGCGGTGCAAGTGGTCAGCTCGAAAGACTACCCGATCCACGCAATCTATATGGCGAACACACGCGAAGACGCACCAAAACCGGAACCGGGTGCCGAAAGCGTCCTAATCGCCCGCCCGCACTTCGATCCAACGATCCACAAAATCTCAACCGCTGACGCATCCTGCATCAAAGCGCTGCAAGAGGGTAAATCCCTCGGGCTGGCACTTGCCGAAGCTGGTGATGATCTCGACTTAGGCGCAACCCTTGGGCTTTTGCTCAGCCAACGCGCCATCATAGAACTAAACTGAAAGGCCTCCACCTATGTTAGAAAGTTTCAACCGCGTCGGCGCATCCATGTCCCGCGCCGGAGATGAAATCCTGCCGCTCATGGCACGCTTCTCCTTCGCAGCCGTTCTTCTGGTCTATTTCTGGAAATCTGGTCTGACAAAACTGGGAGATGGGTTCTTCGGTTTCCTCAATCCGTCCTTAGGCGCATATGCACAAATCTTCCCAAAACAGATGGAAGCTGTGGGTTATGACGTCTCGCAATTGTCCTTTTTCCACACGCTCGTGGTTCTCGCTGGGACATGGGCCGAGTTCATTCTACCGCTATCTATCGTCATCGGTTTGCTGACACGCCTCTCTGCCCTCGGCATGATCGGCTTCATCTTTGTGCAGTCGCTGACTGACCTTTACGCCCACGGTACGATCAACGACCCAGCCGTGTTCGGTGCTTGGTTCGACGCAGACTCCGCCTCACTGATCCTCGATCAGCGAACAATGTGGGTGATGTGTCTGTCGGTCCTCGTCTTCAAAGGTGCTGGCAGTATCTCTGTCGACCGTGCCCTTAATGGGATGTTGGGACATCGGGCTGACGGGCAGCAATAGCCAAGACGCCACCCAGCGCTGCAAAGCCGATCGGGAAGAACGTAAAGACGTTGAACCCAAAGGCATAAAAGAAACACAGGCCTGACAGCAGCATCAAAAGGCCGCCCCAGAGCCCACGAGAACTGGCCATTGCCCCACCGGCGATGGCCAACAACGGTGCGAAGAAACTCGCAATCTGAATCAACGCAGGGTTCTCAAAAACGCCGATCACCCCAGCAATATCTGGCTGCGCCTCGCTAAATTCGACATAGGCAAAGCCGAAAAAGCCGATGAAAATACCCATCAATCCGGCAATAATTCCCAAAAACATAGCTGCGTTGCGCATCGTGCTCTCCCGTCTTCCTTTGGCCTAAGTAGGCAGAGACCTATGCGTTTCCAAGCCAAATTGACTGAACGTCAGCTTTCCATCCGATCGTCCATTGATCCCCATCCCGGATCACGGGCCGCTTCATCAGCGTCGGATGCGCTTTGAGAAGGTCTAGTGGTGCTGAAACCCGCTCCGCCTCATCCAGCCCCCTCCATGTCGTAGAAGCCTTGTTGATCGCCTGTTCCCCAAACTGATCCAAGATCGCCGCTAAATCCGCCCCTGACACGCCGTCAGCGCGCACATCCACAACCTCAAACGACCGCCCTGCTGCCGTCAGCGCTTTGACCGCCTTCCGGCATGTATCGCATGATTTTAAGGCAAATACCTGCATTCCAGACCCCTTGATGAGCAATTTCGCCGCACCATAGCGGATCACAATGAGTTGTCATTTGCCTTTTGCACAAACGCGCTAAGCTCTTACCCATAAGGCCAGAAGACATACGCCCAATCGGGGCGCTGCAAGACTGGCGCATTGATTGGAGAAAAGACATGCCAAGCGGCACCGTAAAGTGGTTCAATACGACCAAAGGGTTCGGCTTCATCGCCCCAGATGAAGGCGGTTCAGACGTGTTTGTGCATATTTCAGCGGTAGAACAGGCCGGCATGACCGGTTTGGCCGATGACCAAAAGATCGATTACGAATTGGTCGAAGGTCGTGACGGTCGCCAGATGGCTGGCAACCTGAGCAAGCCCGCCTAAAAGCGATTAAGCATTTTTAAAGAATGCGAGGGCGCGCCTGCGCGCCCTTAACCCCTTTTTACGCCGCCCATCCATTATGTGGGGCGGCTTTTTTGTCTGACTTCGGCTCTGGCCGCGTGAGTTGCTCGGCCTTTTCAGACAAACGGTCCAACAGATCGTGGCGGATCGTTGGAAAGGATGGTTTTTCGGATTTCGTTACAGCAGCAGTTTTCATTGTCTTCCCCCAAAGATTGGAAACCAGACACCAACTACAAAAAGCACCCGCCCAATATGCCCGATGTCAGAAGCGCTCCAAATTCCAAAAATGGAAATAAGGCAGGATTTCAGGGGTTGACGTTACGACTCGCTTTTTATTTTTCTTATATTTGTCATATGCTTACCACCAAATACCACGCCTTTTGAAAATCGTGAGACGCGATAAACAATCCAAAGCGCCGCTGCAGCACTGTTTTTCTGGCCGAAACAAAGGCAGCAATCCGCCTACTCATTTTCGCCACATTCGCAGCGAATCGCCTACCCCCGCAGGCAGTCGAGGCAGAGCGCTGTGGCCGGATCAGCGGAGAGGCGTTTGGGTTCAATATCCTCGCCACAATCGGTGCAGTACCCGTATTCGCCCTCGTCTATGCGTTTCAGCGCCGCGTGGATCTTCTGCCGTTCGGCGGCGCGACGGCGGGCTTGAGCTTGGGCCATGGCTTGATATTGCAGCGCATCCATACGGGAGAGACGCCCGACCGCCTGCTGATCCAACTCCACCGTTTTCTCGCCCTGTTGACCTGCTGCATCTTCTGCGTCGAGGTCTTTGAGGCGTGCGTGGAGGCGGTCTGTTAGCGTCATGGGTAGAGCGTAGCGTGGTGGGGGATGTCTGGAAAGGCTTGCGGCAGAGCGGTTTCGCAGCGAAACGCGTTAAAGGTTATTTTGTTAATTTTAACAGGGGGTTATCAGGAAGCATAGACTTACTCTTCGGCTATCACGCCAAACAGAGGGCAGCGAACGGACCTCAGGGGTGAGCGTGAAGCGCCCTCCCCTCGGGGGGAGGTCCGGGAGCTGCCCGGCGCTGCCGGGCCAAACTTGATGTGAACCAAGGATGACCTACTGGCTTTCGCGGCAGTCAGGACATTCCTCACCCAACCCTCAAAAACTCCCGCATCACACACCTCGGCCCTTCGGCCTTCAACACAATCCCCAGCTCAACGCTCCACGCGCTCTCATCGAACTCGGGGAAGAAAGTGTCGGCGTCCTCGATCTCCAGATCCACTTCGGTGATCAGCAGCCGATACGCCAGCGGCAGCATCGCCTCGTAGATGCCCGCCCCTCCGATCCCATAAATGCGGGAATGACCAGCGGCGCGGGCAGCGTTCACCGCAGCCGTAACGGAGTTGACGCAGATGTCTGCGCCCTCGAACTCTCCGCGTGACACGACCACATTCAGGCGGTTTTTCAAGGGCTTAAAGGGCAGGCTTTCCCACGTCTTCCGACCCATGATGATGGCCCCACCCATGGTTTCGCGCTGAAAGAATTTCAGGTCTTCGGGCACGTGCCATGGGATGTCTCCATCCCGCCCAATGGCCCCATTTCGGGCGCGTCCAACGATGAGAGAGATCATACGGACACCGGTGCTTTGATGTGGGGATGCGGGTCGTAGCCTTCGAATTCAAAATCCTCGAACTTGAAATCGAAGATTCTGTCGACATTGCGTTTGATGATAAGGCGCGGCGCTTCGCGCGGGTCGCGGGCAAGCTGGGTTTGAACCTGCTCCACGTGGTTGGAGTAGATATGTGCGTCGCCCATAGTGTGGATGAACTCTCCCGCTTTGTTGCCCGTCACATGGGCGAGCATTTCCAGCAGCAGCGCGTAAGAGGCGATGTTGAACGGCACGCCGAGGAACATATCGGCGGAGCGTTGGTAGAGCTGCAGGTGCATCGTGCCGTTCTGAACGCGGACCTGCCAGAGCGTGTGACAAGGGGGCAGCGCCATGTCATCGACCTCGCCAGGGTTCCAAGCGGAAACGATCAGGCGGCGGCTGTCGGGGTTGGTTTTGATCTGCTCAATGAGGTTCGTGATCTGGTCGGTCGAGCCACCGGGTTTCGGAAAACTGCGCCATTGGTGGCCGTAGACGGGGCCAAGATCGCCGTTCTCGTCGGCCCATTCATCCCAGATGCTGACACCGTTGTCCTTGAGATATTTGATGTTCGTGTCGCCATCAAGAAACCAAAGCAGCTCATGAATGATCGACTTGAGGTGCAGCTTCTTCGTCGTGACCAGTGGAAACCCTTTGCGCAGGTCATAGCGGCACTGCATCCCAAAGTGCGAGATCGTGCCCGTGCCGGTCCTATCATCGCTCGGAACCCCCTGTTCCATCACGGTTTTGAGTGCGTTGAGGTATTCTTGCATCGTTGTCCCCTGCCCGTTTGATCAACCACTGGCTGTGAATGAGTCGCAGACCACTATATCTTGAGGTGAGGTGTGGCAAAACCTCGATATTTGGCGGCAATGTGCTGCTCTTCGGTTTATCTTACGTTGACTTATTCCTGCCGCATCAGGATTGTACAAAAAAAAGCTAAAATTGAATCGAGCGCAGGGCATTCAAATGACACGTTTTTTAACGGCTGTTTCGGTAGTGGCGTTGCTCGCTGCATGTGACAACGAGCAACCCTTGGTATTTCCTGACGACGGAACAGAAACAAACCTCGAAAACGAGGGCACGGTTACCGACGGGGATGGCGAACCAATTTTGGACGAAGAAGGCGAAGAGATTGAGTTTGCTGACAACGGCATTCCTGAACCAATCGCGTTCAACCTCGTTTCAGCGGACTTCGATGCCGGTGACGAAACGTTGACGGTAACAATCACGTCTTTGGACTCAACGCCATTGGAAGCGGTCTACGAGCGAAACACGGCGCTCGACGTTGATGGTTATGTAGCGTTTTCGCAGCAAGAAGACGCGTTGGATCGCTTCTTTGTCGGATACGGTCAATCCAGCAACGACGGAAACACTACCGGCGTTTTGGTAATGGATGGGGGTCAATTCACACGCTTTATTGCCGGTGTATATTATACCCAAAACAACTACACACCGCATGTCTCATCACAGCCGGACAATGGGCTCGTGGCCTACACAGGACGATATATTGGTATTTTGAATTTCGACGAACTCGATGACTCTCAACTGTTAACAGCAAGTTCCGGTATCCCGGCTAACTTACTCGCCGGTCAGCCGGCTCGTGTACTTGGCGATGTTTTGATCAACGCCGATTTTGTCGATATGCAGGTTAACGGCGGGATTGCAAATCGAAGGGTCGCATCAGCGACCGCGTTGGATCCGTTTACTCTTTTTGATATCGGTCTCGTTCCGGCTGATATCTTAGAAAATGGCACATTTTTTGGTGAGGCAAATCGCCCTGACGCTTCCGCGGTTGGAAGTTATGGAGGCACATTCGGTGGTAATGAAGCTTCCGGCGTCGCCATGGGTGTCCACTTGACTGGTGATTTCATCCCCGAAATTGATAACGAAGAAGAATTTGGACTAATCGTTTTAACCAAATGTGGACTTGCCGGAGATGGACCGTTCTGTGACGACGCGCAGCCTGATTTCGACCCTTAAAGGGATTGGCGCGGCTCTTTTTTTTGCTTGTGGGCAAGTTGCGTCGGCCGAAACGACACTAGACCTGACATTTCCGCAAGCGCGCCAGCTGGCGTTCAACTTGCTTGTAGATGGAAATGCGGCCGCCGCGCTTGAAGTGGCTGATGGTTTGATCACCGCCAACGCAAACGACCAGCGCGCTTGGATCATCCGTGCCGGTGCACTGCGGGTCTTGGAACAGCCTTCACTTGCGCGACAAGCGGCGCGGCGGGCCTATTGGCTGGCCGAGTCCCCTGCTCGCAGATACGAAGCAGCACGACTCGCAGCGTCGGCAAATGCTGATGAAGAAAGGTTCAGCTGGGCGCAATTCTGGCTGCGATTGGCGCGGGAAAATGCGCCCGATGAAGAGACGGCAAACAGAGTTGCGCAAGATTACCAAGCCCTTCGTCGCATCAACCCTTGGTCTTTCAACGCCTCATTCGGTGTTGCCCCTTCTGCGAATATCAATGGCGGCAGTCAGGCCGACGTCGGGTACCTTGATGACAACGTTGATGAAGGTCTGGCTGCATTCTTAGCGTTTTTCGGCATTTATGATCCTGAGTCTGGGTTGCGGCTATTGGGTGATAACGAGCGCGCCTTGTCTGGGATAGAAGCGAACTTGGACTTTGGCGCTCAATATCGTCTTAATGCGACCGAGAATTCAGCGACGTTTATTTCCGCCGACGTTGGCATTCGGCGCTATCGGCTGAGTGATGAAGCCAAAGAGCAATCGCCAACGTCTTCGAACCGCGACTTTAATCGCGACTCTTTGTCATTTGGAATTCGGCACCTCACGCGATTGGGCGAGGATCTGCGTCCAGCGACGTTCGCCCTTTCAATTGGTAAGAACTGGTACGCAAGCGAGCAATCAAACCGCTACATGGCCGTCAATGCCTCACAACCCTTCTTACTTGACCCTCAGAACCTCTTAACCTTTGGGATTTCCGCATCGGCGAGTGCCAGCTATAGCGACGATATCCCCGTCAGGACGTTCGGCGCGAACGCTCAGTTGCTGTCCATTCTAGAAAGTGGCGACCGGGTGCGGTCGAATTTCCAAATCCTTCGCAGCAATTCCGACATCGAAGACAGCGACTACGTCTCGTTGTCCGCAGGCGTGTCTTATATTTTTGCGCAACCCATTTTGGGCACCTTCGTAACGATCAACTCTGATGCTGTTTTTTCCGACATTGGCGATACGCGTTTTGCGCCCTTTGATCGCGAGGACATCACCGTTAGCATTGGTGCCGATGTGGCCGCGCCTCAGGCCGAAGTCTTTGGTTTTCAACCTGTTGTATCTGTCCTCGCTGAGCGCACGCGGTCATCAGTGGATCAGTTCGACGCGGAAGGTGTCAGCGTCGGTTTGGATTTCCGGTCCTCTTTTTGATCTCTTAGCCATTGGCACTTTGCATTGGCTGGCCTAGGTCTTGTTGAAACAGAACAAAGAGGATGCCGATGTCACTGAAGTATTTGCACACCATGGTTCGCGTCAAAGACCTAGATGCTTCTATCAAGTTTTTCGAACTGCTGGGCATGAAAGAAACCCGCCGCTACGACAATGAAGGTGGGCGGTTTTCATTGATCTTTTTGGCGGCACCGGGGGATGAGGATTGCCCCGTTGAACTGACATATAACTGGGATGGTGACGAAGGATTGCCCTCCGACAGTCGCCATTTCGGCCACCTCGCCTATGCGACGGATGATATCTATGCCTTGTGCCAGCATCTGATGGACAATGGTGTCACGATCAACCGCCCCCCACACGATGGGCATATGGCCTTTGTGCGGTCACCGGACAACATTTCCGTAGAATTGATCCAAACCGGCGATGCCAAAGAACCGGCTGAACCTTGGACGAGCATGGGCAACACTGGGCATTGGTAAGAACGCTCTCGCTTTTTGCCGCTCTTGCCGTTTTGCCGAACCCAGCGGACGCGTGCCGCTTGGCCTTGGTTCTGGCGATGGATGTGTCGATTTCCGTCGATGCGCGCGAAGATGCGTTGCAGCGGCAAGGGCTGGCTAATGCTTTGCTGGCCCAAGACGTTCAAGACGCCTTTTTTGTCAGTCCTGATCCCGTCGCCTTGGCTATTTTCGAATGGTCAGGGCGTTTCAGCCAGTCAGAGATTTTGGATTGGACACTGATCGAGACGCCTGAAGACCTTGAAGACGCGTCTGAACGTGTGAGTACATCTGCAAGACAATACACAGACGATCCCACCGCGCTCGGGCATGCGCTTGGATATGCGTCATTGCTTCTGAGAGACGCACCTGACTGTCTTTTCAAAACCATCGATGTTTCGGGTGATGGCGAAAGCAACGATGGGTTCCCGCCATCCTCAGCTTTTGCGGCCTTTCCCTTCGAGGGTGTAACAGTGAACGGGCTGGCGATCAGAACCGATGCAGAGGGAGAGCCTTTTCATCTGCCGACGTACTACGAGACTGAAGTCATCAGGGGTGCCGGTGCTTTTATTGAAGAGGCTGCTGGATTTGTTGATTTCGAAAACGCGATGGAGCGCAAACTGGTGCGTGAGCTTCAAGCCCTCGCCATCGGCTGGCTCGCGCCAGCAGATCAATAGATATATCGAATTTGTTCTGTCCAATATCGCTCGATCCGGCGCAAGCAGGATACGATATCGTCCATTCCCATCAGATCGACGACACCGCGACCAACCAACCCTTCGGAATGCTTCGCAAAGAGTTCAGCAACGATTTTGCGAATGTCCCGTCCCTTTTGCGTCAAACGCACACGCACGGAACGGCGATCAACCTCGCTGCGTTGGTGATGCATATAGCCGTTTTCCACCAATTTCTTGAGGTTATAGCTGACGTTTGAGCCTTGATAATATCCGCGGCTTTTCAGTTCTCCGGCCGTCACTTCATTGTCGCCCACGTTAAAAAGCAAGAGCGCCTGAACAGGATTGATTTCCAAAATGCCCAATCGTTCGAACTCATCCTTGATGACATCCAAAAGCAATCGGTGAAGCCGTTCGACCAATGTGAGCCCTTCGAGGTAACTGGCCATGAAAGCCGTCCGTTCAGGTGACAGACCGGCAGATTGCGGCACGTCAGACAAAGCGCTGTGCATACTCATTGAAAAAGACTCCATTCCCATTGCTTGCAGCGGTTATGGCGCCAGAAACAAAAAATAGAGTTAATCAGAGCAAATTAGTTTGGACGGGTGAGACCGTGAGCACCCTTGGTAATCTCTGCCATCAAGTTTCCATAGGCCTCTGGCGCAGAGGATTGACCGCTCACCCAATTGTAAAGATCATGGTCATTTTCACTTAGCAGTTGGTCATAAAGGGAAAGGTCTTCATCAGCCAGCGCGGAGAGGTTTTTCTCGGCAAAGGCAGACAGAATGAGGTCCATTTCCTTGATGCCGCGGCGCATGGACCGCATAGCGAGCCGCTTAATCTTAACCTCGCGCGGTTCCATCAAACGTCATCTTCCATCAGTTTGCGCAGACGTTTTTCTAACTGTCCCATACGTTCGGCAGATTGAGTCATCTCGGCCCGCAGGGCACGGATATCCGCGAGAAGAAGCTGCATAGAATGATCTGAGGGGCCAGCCTCATCAAAGGGTCCGTCAACGCCCTCCCCTTGGCCCGTTAGAAGCCAGCTCAACGTGACATTCAACATGCCGGACAGCATCTGCAGCCGATTGGCGCGCGGCTCTTTAATGTCATCTTCCCAAGCCTGCACAACGCTGGTTTTGACACCTAGGCGCTTTGCGAGTTCAGCTTGCGTCAGGCCAGCAGCCTCTCTTGCTGCGGCCAAACGATCCCCAAATGTTGCGGCGTCTTCGGCGTACCAGTTTTCTGTCGCGGTCATAACGTCCTCATGTCTTGCATCTGGTGAACGCTGCATCCTATGACAGCTTCCGAGACAAATGGCTACAAGGAGCCGACCATGACTTTCCTCTCTGCGACACTGAACCGCGTAAAGCCTTCCCCGACGATCGCTGTGACGACAAAGGCTGCAGAGTTAAAGGCGGCAGGCCGTGACATCATTGCTTTGGGGGCCGGTGAGCCAGATTTTGATACGCCTGAGCATATTCAAAAGGCGGGTCAGCAAGCGATTTCCGAAGGGAAGACGCGTTACACGGCCGTGGACGGTGTTCCAGAATTGAAAGAGGCGATCTGTGCAAAATTCCAACGCGACAATGATTTGAGCTACGAAACCGCGCAAGTGACAGTTGGAACGGGCGGGAAACAGGTGCTCTATAATGCTTTCATGGCGACGCTGAACGCAGGTGACGAGGTCATCATCCCTGCCCCCTATTGGGTGAGCTATCCGGATATGGTTCTGCTGGCTGGCGGCACGCCTGTGATTGTCGAGGCAACCCTAGAGAACAGCTTCAAAATCACGGCCGAACAGCTGCGCAACGCGATCACACCACAGACAAAATGGTTTTTGTTCAACTCCCCCTCCAACCCGACGGGTGCGGGGTATTCTTGGGATGAGTTAAAGGCACTTACTGACATCTTGGTTGAAAATCCTCATGTTTGGATCATCACGGACGACATGTATGAGCATTTGGCATTCGGAAACTTCAAGTTCTGCACACCGGCGCAAGTGGAACCTCGGCTTTATGAACGGTCGTTGACCGTGAATGGTGTGTCTAAAGCCTATGCGATGACGGGCTGGCGGATCGGCTATGCTGCGGGGCCAGAAGAGCTGATCAAAGCGATGCGGAAGGTACAATCGCAGTCGACATCGAACCCGTCTTCCATCGGACAATACGCGGCGCTAGAAGCCCTGAACGGGCCACAGGATTTTCTGGCGGATAACGCGAAACTCTTCCAGCGCCGGCGGGATCTGGTCGTGGACGCGTTGAACGGCTGCCCTGGCATTTCCTGCCCTCGCCCAGAAGGCGCATTCTATGTGTACCCGTCTATTGCGGGCTGCATTGGCAAAACATCTGCATCAGGTGTGAAGATCGAAACAGATGAGGATTTCGCGACAGCGCTATTGGAAGAGACAGGCGTTGCCGTTGTCTTTGGTGCGGCTTTTGGTGTCAGTCCGAACTTTAGGGTCAGCTATGCCACGTCGGATGCACAACTGACCGAGGCCTGCGCCCGGATAAAGGTGTTTTGTGAGGGTTTGAGCTGATTTGGACCTTGCACAGCTTTGAAAGCTCGGAGCCTCCGGCGGAGGTATTTAGTACTCAAAAGACGATATGGTTTTGCTTAAGGCTAAGACTGGTGCGCTATACGTTGGGATGCTAGGATTCTAGCATTGCGTGAGGGGCTTATGAGCACTGAGTTACCAGATTACTATTTCCGGACCCGTGAGAACGGTGCGATCGTGTTTCGTGTCGACACAGAAAATCGGCAGCGCAGGATCGAGATGGACCAGATCGCGGTGGTGAACGTCAACAAGGGTGAGGTCAAACCGCACGGTGATCATGAACTGAGCGAGGCCGATCTATCCGCTATTCAAAGCTGGCTGGATGAACGGGTCCCCTTGCTGGCGCGACGCACCATCGATGACATTCATCGGACGGTGGATCATTTGAATGCGACGACGCAATGGGTTCAGTCTAAAGCTGAAAACGATGAACTCGATGAGATCACTGACTCACTTTTGCTCGCCATGCACGACTTGAGATCCGTCTTGGTGCGCAAGAAAGCGGATCGCGTGCTAAAACGGGAAGATCGTAAAGACGATCTATAGATGGTTAGGCGTCAGGACCTGCAATTTCACACCACAAACCATCGATTTGCACTGTGCAAGCCTGCCCGCAGTGGAAACGGTAGTAGGTGAAATACCCGTGCGATTTGCGCATGATCCCAGCGCGGCCAATCATATCTTCTGCCGTAACTGTTTCACCTGTGCGATCCGTACTCCGAAGTTTTTGCGCCCCGGAGACATAGAGATCAGTGTTTGGGGCAACGCCACCAACTGAATTTTTAGGCAGACGGATTGGCTGCGCCTCTGGGTGGTCGATGAGGTAGCGACGGTCGAGGCGAATTTCGTCGACCTTTTCCACTTCGAGGAAACGGCCGTCGAAGGTTTTGATCGGATCACGGCGGCGCAATGCCTCCATCGGGACGTAGCCGAAAGACGTCAAAATGCGGGACTTGGGGCCAAATCCGGCAAAGTCCCACAATTTTTCGACGGATGGTTGTTCGACAACATCCAAGTCGATTTCAGGTTCAGCCACATCGATCGGAGCCCTCGCTGCGGGCTGCACAACCTGTGCGGCGATGCGCTGTAGAAGAGCGCTTTCAGATTCGTTTAGAGACACGGGTACAACCTTTGAACATAACACTTTTGTAACAACCCCACTGTTACTATTTGCCTAAAATGGGCGAAAATTTCAACCTACAGGGCAGAAACCCTACGTTTCCGAATTGGAAAATATCAATCTGAAGTTGCGCATAGGGCAGTTTAATCAACTAAATTAGGACCAAACCTCTAAAACATAACAATTTTCCTAAGTTTTGAAGATGGCGTTCGGTTTCGATTTCCGTTCAAAACCGAAGTCCACTCGGAATAATACTGTGTCAAATAGGCCGCGCTTTGTAAGCAGCAGCGCAGAAATTCTTATTCCGAAAGCCATACCTTCGCTGCATCTTCTTCTGCTTCGTCAAAGTATTTTACTTCTGCACTTAGGAAGGCGCTGCCGATTTTTTCTGAAAACCGTTGCCAGCTTTTGTTCCCGATAATGGCGACCTTTTCAGCGATAGGCGCATGCTGTCTGACAAGGCTCAGATGAGCACCCATGGCCGAGACACCTTGCCAACCGGTAAACTCGGTCACATCGAGAAGCAGCTTAAAGGACTCGCTTTCAGCAATCTTCGCATCGAGATTGGCTGAGGCATTTTCATAGGCAGAGGCGTCAACTTCGCCGAGGAGATTGACGCGCATGGTTGCGTCTCCAAGGTCAGTGACGTGAATAGACCCCAAGGACTCTTGCAGCCAACGGAGCGCATCGTCCTGCTCTGCCATTGTGAATACGTTCATCGGACAGGGGAACACGGGCGACGCAACACGTATCCCGCGTCGCATCCAAGTTTTGTCGGTGGCGACGGCGATCCGCTCAAATCCGCGCCAATGAGAGACCCCCATTTTGATGTCTTCCCAAGCAGCATCCACATCGAAATCTTCGAACTCATCGCCTGCGACGATGAGCATTTTTACCATGTCGTGCGTCTCGATGCCTTTCTCAACAACGGGAAGAAGAGCCTTCGTGTAGTCGTCACCGCTGACTTCACCGGAAAGAGTGGCGACGATCAAAGCCCCATCCATTTTTGTGCTTACATCAATCATTGTTTGGTTCCCTAAATCTCACTGGGTGGATGGCAAAATCACCCTAAAATTGAACTTTGTGGACTCAATACTAACTCAGGTTTTGTAACGGGTCTATGTGATGCGTCAAATTCACGCCGCCCATGCGAATGGCCGGAGCATTCACAAACATAGTTTCACAGAGAAAAGGTGGTGCCCCCGGCCAGACTCGAACTGGCACGGGCATACGCCCAAGAGATTTTAAGTCTCCAGTGTCTACCATTCCACCACGGGGGCACGCTGCCTTCCTAGGGCGTTCGTGCGCGGGCGGCAAGGGTCAGATGTCGGTGCCTTCGGGCTCTGTCAGGAATCTGCGCTCGGAGAGCCACGGGTTGAGCTCTAGTGCGTCGCGAATAGCGTCTTCGCCTTCGGGTCTGCGGCCCATTCCGATGAGGGTCATTCCGCGACCGGAAATTGCGCCAATGTGGTTTGGAATGATCTCTAAGGTGCGATCGAGGTCGGCCAAGGCACCGTCGTAGTCTTTGGCTAGAAATTGCGCGAAGGCGCGTTGATTGTATCCCTCGGCGTAGTCTGGGCAGTACGCCACTAGTTCATCAAGGACTGCCTTCGACCCATCAAAGTCAAAGGTGGAAATCAACCGCATGCCTTCGTCCAAAAGGGCTTGCGCCTTTTGATCAGGTGCATCCGTCCACAGCGCCCAGAGCTGGCCAGTCAACGACCGCGCCTCAAGCTGAGACGAAGATTTATATTGAGACACAAGGTTTTGTATCGCGTCCGTATGATTTGGCGCGGGCGGGCAGCTTTCGGCGGATGCGGCAGAAGCCGCGAAGAGGGCAGCGATGATTAGTCTCATGCTCTAAGGGTGGACCAAAATGTAGGTCCGTCAAGTCCACGATGACGGGGGCGTCTGTGGCAAACTCGCCCAAGAGGTTTTGCGACCTTGACCATTCGCCCACGCTTATCGAATGTGGCGCCATGTTTCCGATCCGAGATCATAACCCCGCTGAACGCACCCCTTATGTGACCTACACGCTGATTGCGCTGAATGTGTTCATCTTTCTTGTCACTCTTTTGACCGCTCAGGATGAGCGTGCACTCAGCATGCTCTACTACGACTACGGTATGATCCCTGCCCGATTGACGAATGGTGAAGGGCAGCTGGGTATCCTAACGGCGATGTTCATTCATGCAGGCTTTTGGCATCTCGGCGGCAATATGCTGTTCCTCTGGATTTTTGGCGACAACATGGAAGATCAGATGGGCCATGTGCCGTTTCTGGTATTTTATCTGGTGTCCGGCGTTGCGGCCAGCATGGCCCACTATGCTTTGGCGCCGGGATCACCGGTCCCACTCGTTGGGGCGTCGGGGGCAATTGCGGGGGTGATGGGGGGCTATCTGTTGCTCTTTCCAAAAGCGCGCGTCGATATCTTCTTGTTCCTGATAATCTACATACGGATTTTCCCGATCCCGTCTTGGATCATGTTGGCGCTGTGGTTCGCCATGCAGATTTTCTATGGCGTTGGGACAGGCACCGAAGGTGGCGTGGCCTATTGGGCGCATGCAGGTGGGTTTGTTGCCGGTTTGCTGCTCACGCTGCCGCTTTGGCTAAAACGCGGCGGTCGGCAGTTCTGGAACAGGACGGAAGGACATCCAGATCATCCGGACGCACGGTATCCGATGATAGAATCCCGATTCCCAAAAGTGACGCGGAATAAGATCTAGCTGCCCTTACGGATCACTTTTGCAAATGTATCGAAGATCGGCTCATTCGCACAAATTAACGCACCGTCGTTAAGAACATCGCCTTCTGGGTTCATTGCTTCGATCAACCCGCCTGCTTCTTTGAGAATGACGATCCCCGCCGCAATATCCCAAGCGTTCAACCCACGTTCCCAGAACCCGTCGTAGCGACCAGCAGCGACGTAAGCGAGGTCAAGCGATGCAGCGCCGAACCGACGGACACCTGCACAGGCCGGAAGGAGGCGCGCGAGGTCTTGTAGGGTTTCAGGCAGGTCTGGGCGACCAGAGAATGGCAGGCCGGTAGCAAAAATGGCTTCAGCCATCCGGTGGCGACCGGAGACGCGGAGACGAGCTTCGTTCACAAACGCGCCAAAACCTTTCTCGGCATAGAACATCTCATCCTTCACCGGATCATAGATCACACCGGCGACAATCTGACCTTTGTGTTCCAATGCAATAGACACGGCCCAATGCGGGAGCCCGTGCAAAAAGTTCGTCGTTCCATCAAGCGGATCAACGATCCAACGACGAGTCGGGTCCTTGCCCTCAATCTCTGCGCCTTCTTCGCCCAAGAACCCATAGGTCGGGCGGGCTTCCATCAGCTCTTCGCGGATGGTTTCTTCGGCTTGTTTGTCGGCGCGGCTGACAAAGTCGCCCGGGCCTTTGGCACTGACCTGCAGGTTCTCTACCTCGCCGAAATCCTTCAACAGGCCGCGCCCCGCTTTGCGCGCGACTTTCATCATAACGTTCAGATTTGCAGAGCCTGCCATTGGAATGGTCTTTCGATGTTCGGGTCAGAGCCGCGCTATAGGCGGTCTGCCGCGTTTGAGCAAGCCGCCTTTCACGCTGCTACCGCAAGGCAGCTATGCGTGCGCGTCTCGCATCGGACGTTGCAATTTAACCGCCTCTTGCCGCGCAAGGCGGAGGAGATGCGCCATGTAAGGCAAACCCGTATCTTCGGATCGTGTGGCCGCATAGAGCCTGCGGGTGATGCCCTTATCGGTTAGAGGACGCGTCACATAGTCCGAATTGTATCGCACTTCACGCACCACCCAATCTGGCAGGACCGCGACGCCTCGGTTAGATGCGACGAGGAGGAGGATCACGGCTGTGAGTTCAACTTGCCGTACCTCTGCTGGTTCCACTCCCGCCGGCATGAGAAGTTGTGAAAACACATCAAGGCGGGATCGCTCGACCGGATAGGTGATCAGTGTTTCGCCCTCAAAGTCAGAAGCTTCGATGAATTTCTTTTGCGCCAATGGATGCTGAGATGAAGCGACAAAAACAGGTTCATAGTCGAAAATCGGAGTGAAATCTGTTTCATCGATGTCCTCTGGGTCCGAAGACACCACAAGATCGACCTCTTCCCGCTTCAAGGCCGGTAGAGCATCGAAGGCCAAACCGGGGCGAATATCGACGTCCACCTCGGGCCACGCTTTCCGGAATTCCTCCAGCACAGGGAACAGCCATTCGAAGCAAGCGTGGCATTCGATTGCGATGTGAAGACGCCCAGCACTTCCCGCGACCAGCCCTTCGAACTCGGCCTCTAAGGCTGCCACTTGCGGCAAAATCGTCTCTGCCGCTGCCAGCATCTTGAGACCCGCTGCAGAGAGGCGGAGCGGTTTCGTGCGCCTGACGAACAATTCGACGCCCGCCTGATCCTCGATCCCTTTGATCTGATGGCTCAGAGCGGATTGCGTGATGTTGAGCATGTCGGCCGCCCGCGCCAGCCCGCCGGTGTCGTGAATGGCTTTGATCGTTCTTAGATGTCGAAACTCAATATGCACCCCAAAAAACCTCATAATGTTTCTGAGAGTTATGAATTTGCTTCATAGAGGTGTGTTTGCGAAAGAACAAGCAACCGCACATGAGGACCGATCCATGACCCAACCCGCCGTCAGCTTTGAATTCTTCCCACCCAAATCGCTCAAAGCATCTTTTCGTCTGTGGGAGTGTGTGTCGACATTGGCACCATTGGACCCAACTTTCGTTTCGGTCACCTACGGCGCAGGCGGCACGACACGGAAGTTGACCCACGAAGCTGTAGTCGCATTGCGCGATCAAATGGATTTGCCAGTTGCGGCACATCTAACTTGCGTGGACGCAACACGCGTCGAAACCGATAAGATTTTGGATGGGTATGCCGCAGCAGGGGTGACGGATATTGTCGCGCTAAGGGGGGATGCGCCGAAGGGCACAAATGCGTTCACACCCCATCCAGAGGGCTTCCAAGATTCCATTGAGCTGATTGAAACGATTGCCAAACGCGGCACATTCAATATCACGGTCGGCGCATATCCCGAGAAACATCCTGAAGCCGCCTCAACGAAAGCGGACATCGAATTTCTAAAACGTAAGGTAGATGCAGGTGCAACGCGCGCGATCACGCAATTCTTTTTTGAGGCAGAGACCTTCTTTCGGTTCCGCGATGCTTGTGCGGATGCAGGCATCACGGCCCCTATTCTTCCGGGCATCCTGCCTGTCGAGAATTGGGCCGGCGCAAAGAAGTTTGCGGAAAGCTGTGGCACATCTATCCCGCCCTTAATTGCAGACGCCTTTGCCAACGCCGAGCGCGATGGCACCTCCGATCTGCTCGCGACGGCTCTGGCGTCCGAGCTGTGTGACGACTTGATCCAAGGCGGTGTGGAGCACCTGCATTTCTACACGTTGAACAAACCCGAATTGACCCGTGACGTGTGCCATGCGCTCGGCGTGACGCCAAAAGCGCGGTTGCAAAAAGTAGCGTGACGCGGCAGCGTCTCCGAAAAGACTATCGGAGGCCAAATGTTCACCGCCACATCCATAGACCAACTGCCCGAGCTTGAGGACGTCAAAGCAATCTCGGGCCTCGAATTCATGCAAAAGATGCTGGCAGGAGAGATCGCGCGGCCGCCGATTAGCGGGCTGTTGAACTATCAAATTGATACCGTCGAGCCTCAGAAAGTGATCTTTCGTGGGACGCCCGAGTTCGAACACTGCAACCCGCTGCGCGGTATTCACGGCGGTTGGTATGGCGCGCTATTGGACAGCTGCATGGCCTGCGCTGTGATGACGACTGTCCCTCAAGGTTCGGTCTATACGACTCTGGAATATAAAATAAATATCACCCGCGCTCTGCCGATCGGGACCGAAATCCTCGCCACCGGTATCGTAGATCATGCAGGACGCAGCACAGGTGTGGCCCACGGCGAAATCCGTGGCGCAAAGGACGGAAAGCTTTATGCGACAGGTTCAACGACCTGCCTGATTATGAAGCTGCCAAACTGATCGTCTTTTGACCTAATATACTTCCGCCGGAGGCATCCGCCCTATCCGGCTTCCGAACCGATCAGGATAGCATCCCGCGCATCATCAGTCACATCCCCTGCTATCGTTGGATGCAGGCTCTCTGACCGGCAGACCCCAATCTTGCGTTTGCGCCGATGCAAGAACAGTTTTGACCACCCATGCCAACGCCCAATCGACGGGGTTTCGACGTCCTGCGGGTAGCGATTTTTCCATCCCTCTGGAAGCGGCATTCCAACCTGCTCCAACTGTTCCAACATCCAGACCAGCGGAATATTAGACAGCGGTCGGTACCGATGCGACGGGCCAACCTGTCCGCCAATATCGGCGTGGGTTCCTTTGAACCACACTTGCTCCATCCGGCCTTCCCATGCGACCGGACACATCCACATCACCGGCGCGTAAGCCATCCGGGTTTCGTCGCGGGCCACAGCGTGAAAGCCGTTGCGAATGGAGGGACCAAGCGCATGGTTGTGAAACGCGTGTTTGCGCATCGTCCAGCGCCAGATCAACGGGAACCGAAAACCCAGCGCTTTGACCGTGTCCCAAACCGCCACGGCTTCAATCGGAGCGTCGTCATGGCAATAGCACCGGAATTCGGCTGCGGCTTGCGATGTCGCTCCCGCTTGGTAGTGGCGATAGGCAGTGCGGATATTGCTGACTGTGGCTGCCTCTGGCTTCAAAAGGCCGACCAAATCCAAAACACCTGCGAGAGAACGAACCGCATAAGCGCCTCTGGAATAACCAATCAGCACGATCTTGTCGCCTGGCCTGTAGCGGCTCGCCAAAACACCATAGGCGCGGCGGATTTGACGATTGATGCCCTTGCCCGTCATCACATCCCACGTGCCGCGCCAATCCTGCCATTGAATGCCTGCTTCATAGTAGATCGACAGATCGCCGCGCGACCCAACCTCTCGCAAGAGTTGGTAGGTGAGCCCCGCATTTGTCTCGCAGCCAGGCATTAGGCTGGAGGCCGTTCCATCCAAGATAATCACATGCGTGGCGTGGCCCCGAACCACCCGTGGTCCGGTTTCTTGTGTTGGGCCCCTTCCTAAGAGGCCAAGGACCCAATCACGAAGCGACACTGTCCGCCTGAGCGTCTTGCAACGCTGTCCAAACCCGATGCGGCGTATAGGGCAAATCGAGTTGACGCACGCCCGCATCCCAAAGCCCATCCAGCACAGCATTGGTCACAGCCGCGATTGCGCCAACTGTCCCCGCTTCACCGCAGCCTTTCATACCAAGCGGATTATAAAGCGACGGTGTGCCTTCGGTCGTAAAGTCAATCATGGGAAGATCATCGGCGCGTGGCATCGCATAGTCCATAAAACTTGCCGTGAGCAGCTGTCCGTCTTCATCATAGACCACATGTTCGGTCAGAACCTGACCCAAACCCTGCGCGACGCCACCATGCACTTGACCCGCAACGATCATTGGGTTGAGAAGATTCCCAAAGTCATCCACGACCGTGTAGCGAACCACATCGGTGACCCCCGTTTCGGGGTCGATTTCCACTTCGGCGACATGGGCGCCATTGGGAAAACTCCGATCATCCAAGGTAATTGTTGCAGAATGGCGCAAAAGTTCGGTTTGGCCTGCATCCTCGGCCAGCTCTGCCGCCTCTAGCATCGTAGGCGACAGATTTGAACCGGCGATCCGGAACCGTTCGTCGTCAAAACTCACATCATCAACCGACACACCTTCTTGTTCGGCAAGGAACGCGGAAAAAGATGCGACCATCTGCTCGACTGCGGCCAGTGTTGCGGTGTTCTGCACGGTACCGGACCGGGACCCACCTGTGCCGCCGCCTGTCGCGATTCGGTCGCTGTCCCCTTGCACAACGGTAATCTTATCAACGGGTATGCCTGATTGATCCGCGAGGTATTGCGCATAGACCGTCTCGTGCCCCTGCCCGTTGGATTGTGTACCGACAAAGATCAAAGCTCCGTCATTTTCAAACTCGACGGTTGTGGTTTCCGTCGGAGCGCCCAATATGCTCTCGATGTAGTAGCACAGACCGATGCCACGGTATTTGCCAGCACGCGCACTCGCATCCTTGCGCGCTTTGAAACCGGCCAAGTCTGCTTCTTCCGCGGCTTTGTCTAAGACACGCTCAAAATCACCGACGTCGTACGTTACTTTGCTAACCGAGGTGTAAGGGAATTGGTTCGGCTGGATGAAGTTTTTGCGCCGCAACTCCCATGGATCAACGCCCAATTGCCGCGCCGCTTCGTCCATCGCGCGTTCCAAAATGAAAATCGCCTCTGGGCGACCCGCGCCTCGGTATGCGTCGATTGGGGTCGTGTTGGTATAGACGCCGCGCGTCCGCATGTGTGCGTTTTGAACGTCGTAGGTGCCCATCAAAACTTTGGAAAACAAATCTGTTTGAATGTTTTGCGCAAACGTCGAGTTGTATGCACCCATGTTGATTAGGTTATCGACTTTGTAGGCAATCAACTTGTTGTTCTGGTCAAACCCAAGTGTCGCCGCGGTCATAAGGTCGCGTCCGCCATTGTCCGTCAACATGCCTTCGGTGCGTTCGGACATCCACCGTACCGGGCGTTGCAATTTGCCCGCTGCATAGGCCACGAGAATGGTTTCCCCGTAGTGCATGGCCTTCATGCCAAAGCCGCCGCCGACATCAGGGTTCGTGACACGGATATCCTCTTTCGGAATGTGCAGTTGGCGTGCGAGCTCGCTTTTGGTGCCCCAAACACCTTGTCCATTGACCGCCACGTGCAGACGACCGTCTTGGAGTTCAGCATAACAGCCACGCGGTTCCATCGCGTTGCAGATGATCCGATTGTCATAAACATCGAGTTCCACAACTCGCGCCGCATCGCTCAGCGCTTGTTCGGTCTCTTCTTTGCGACCCAAATCCCAGTCGAAAACAAGATTGTCGGGCGCTTCCTCGTGGATCAACTCTCCGCCGATTTCCAGTGCAGTATGGGCAGGCAGATCATCAATATCGATGTCGATTGCATCGGCAGCATCTTTGGCCTCCGACAAGCTGTGCGCGATGATCATTGCGATCGGTTCGCCGACATACCGAACCCGATCTTTGGCCAGAAGCGGCCGGAGCGGGTCCGCACCCTTTGAACCATCAGATTGCGTCACGAGCGAGCCGGACATCTTAAGGTTCACGCCATCGGCTTCGAGATCAGCGACCGTGACGATCAATTCAACACCCGGCATGTCGCGTGCGTCGTCTGCGTAGATCCCCTTGATTTCGCCATGTCCGTGGGTGGAGCGGAGAAAGAAAGCATAGAGAGCACTTTCTGGCGCGAGGTCATCCACATAGCGGCCTTGACCGGTTAGAAACCGGCGATCTTCAAACCGTTTGACCGGCTGGCTCTTTCCAAACTTTTCCATGTGCTGCTCCGCCATTTGCTTAGGTCGGAACCTAATCACTGAGGCACGACTGTCCAGTGCGAAGGCTGTCGTTTCTTGGCAAGACATGTCGCGGAATCAGCGCTCAAGTGACCTTAACTCGATGGGAGTTCGAAATATGAGCAATCTAGGTCATGTTACCGCAGAACAAGCCGCATCCTACCGCGAACACGGGTACCTCTACCCAATCCGCGCGATGACCGAGGACGAAGCTGCTGACTTCCGCGCACGTGTGGAAGCGTTGGAGGCTGAATGGCTCGACAATGGGCTGCCCTTGCCCTTGAACACTTACAAACGGGTCAACGCGCAGATCGTCATGCCGGTCGCGCATGAGTTAGGATGTCACGAAGGCATCTTGAACGCTGTCGAAGGTGTCTTGGGACCGGACATCATGCTCTATTCGGTCGAATTTTTGATCAAAGAGCCGAACACCAAGGCCGTGGTTACAATGCACCAAGACCTGACCTATTGGGGCATGGGCGAAATTGATGGGCTGACAACGGCCTGGCTGGCCCTGTCTCCGGCGACAAAGACAAGCGGGTGCATGGATGTCGTTTCCGGCAGCCATAAAAACCCGATCTTGCCGCATGAGGATACCTTCGACGGAAACAACCTCCTGTCACGAGGACAAGAAATTCGGGTCGATGTTGCGGAGGAAGACAAGGTTTCGATGGAGCTGCGGTCGGGCGAAATCAGTTTCCACCATGGGCTGACAATTCATGGCTCTGGCCCAAATTCGTCAGATGACCGACGGATCGGAGTCGCCATCCGATATCTCATTCCAGAAATTGCGAAAAGCGGTGGCGAACGGGATTTCGCGCATTTGGCGCGTGGCAGGGATGATCACGGGTTGTGGGCGCCGTACCGTGTACCGCAGGTTGCTTTTGAACCAGACGCATTGAAGCAATATGATGCGGTGAGACAGCTGCAAACGCAGGTGATGATGAAAGGCGCGAAAGAGGACAGCGCCATATATGAGAAGGCAGGCTGATGGATCAGGTCAAATTCACTCAGATGAAGGATGGCGACAAGGAAGACTACGACTTTCTGACGGCACATGAGATCGAGCACACAAAGGGCACCGCGGATCGGTTGTTGAAGGCTCTGGTGGATTTAGATGAAGGCCTGTCAGGCTATCAGATCACCCGCCTCGGGCATTCCTTGCAATCCGCCACCCGTGCCGAGCGCGATGGGGCAGACACCGATTGGGTCGTCGCAGCATTGCTGCATGACATTGGAGACATCTTCGCACCCTATAACCATGATGAATATGCAGCCACGATCTTGAAGCCATTTGTGCGGGAGCAGGTGACTTGGGTGGTTGAGAAACACGGTGACTTCCAACTGGTCTATTACGGCGAACACGTTGGCGCGAACCCTGAGAAGCGGCAGGCCTATTCAGGGCATCCCTATTTCGATGATTGTGCGACGTTTTGCGAGCGTTGGGATCAGAATTCGTTCGATCCTGACTATGACACGCTGCCGATTGAACATTTTGCGGACCGCGTGCGAGAGGTGTTTGCGCGGGAACCCTATGATCCTACGGTGATCCGTGCGGGTGAAAGAGAGCCGTTGCAAGCCTGATCTGAGCGGCCCTCCGGGGGGAGTTTTTGGGCCAAGATGAGAGAGCTTTAGCGGGTTTTGGCCTCGGTTTTATGCAATTTTGACCCCGCCCCCTTTCGCGGACTGACGTGCAGTTAAAACGTCAGAGGTAACTCGCACGCTTCGAACCAACATCTTCGATCCATTTTGCGTCGTCACCATGCACGAAGACTTCAATCTTGGTGCCCACACCAACCTTGTGAAGCTTTTGGATTTCGTGGTTCAGGCTCTCTGCCCGACGACCATCTTCCGTCCTAAAGATCAGGTAACCATTTCCCGTCGGGGTCCCTGAAGATAGGTTTTCAACGATTTGTTCAACGACAGCTGTTTTCGTTTCGCCAAGGTTACGGACACGGATGACTTTCCAAGTCTTCGCCAAAAACCAAACCGGGCTGAGCAAGTAGCAGAAAGCAAAAACAGTTTCGAAGGTACTCAGCTCGTCATCAAACAAGAAGAAAAGCAAAGCGAAAACGAACAAAACGAGCGATATATCACCTCCCGCAGCGCGAAAAATCGCGAACCATGATTTTGGCCCTTGTTCGGAAAAATCTGGTTTGGTCACAATACGTTTACTCTCTAGCGTTGGTTTTTACGCAGTCGTTTCGGTCTCTGCAATGTGAGCGCAACCTATTGGCGTGAGTTGGCTCAATAGGCCTGAGTTGATTGTCGTTTCTACATGCGGAAGGCTCTGCTCATTTTTATCACTTTCAAACCGGTTCTTGAATTTCAATGCACTAAAAGTGCTTTATTGCACTTTTGGAATTGTGTTCCGCCTTTCCGGCCGTGGGCCAGTGTCGCCTTCCCACCACGCAGTTTTCCCACGCACGAAAACATCAATCTCGGCGCCTTCGCCAATCTCTAAAAAGAGGTCAACCTTGCCATCTAGTGTCATTTGAGGCGGCCCATCTGTCGTTCGGAATACCATATATCCATTCCCAGTTGGGCGGCCTTTGCTGCGCCTTTCGATAATTTCATAGACTTTGGCGGTCGAACTGTAGCCGTAGCGCCGCGCGAGGACAGCGCTGTTGGCCCGCCGTCCTGTGATCCACAAGTTGAACAGCGCGAAGAGACCCATTGCACCTGCGACCCATTGCATCGTCGTGGCAGAATCTTGGCGTTCGCCGGGATAATGCTCCACAACACTCGGATTGCTCGGAAGGTATCGAACCGGCGTCGACCCTCCGACTGCGACGTCGTGATAAAAGCCCGAGCCGACATCATGTTCTCGTCGGTAGGTCGTTCCATCGACCATATAGGCTAAGGTCACATAGTAATCCGTGTCGTCGGTCGTCCGATGAATGCGTTTGTCGATCACCTCCGCCTCTACGGTTAGCCCATCTCTTTCAAAGATCACAGCGGAATGGTATTGGCTCACGCTTGCCACCGTTAGGCCGATCAAAATCAGCGCTGAGATCACGGCGATCCAACCACCCGCGGCGAAGAAAATGCTGAACCAACTGCGGGGCTTGGTGCGACTGTGTTGAGCTGGGGCCATAGGGCGCGTTTCCCCCCTTTTCGCGGGTCGTTGGTTTGGGTAAACGGACCCTACTCAGACCAAGGACGCACCACAATGGCGATGGATAAGACATTTGACGCACAATCAGCCGAACCGCGGCTGTATGAGGCGTGGGAAAAGGCGGGGTGCTTTCGCGCCGGTGCCAATGCAAAGCCGGAGGCGTCGACCTTCTGCATCATGATCCCACCGCCCAACGTCACAGGTGTCTTGCATGTGGGTCACGCGTTTAACAACACGCTGCAGGATTTGCTGATCCGTTGGCACCGGATGCGCGGGTTCGACACGTTGTGGCAGCCGGGTCAGGACCATGCGGGCATAGCGACGCAACTGGTTGTTGAGCGCAAGCTGAAGGAAGACAGCAACATGCGCCGCACCGACATGTCGCGCGAGGATTTTCTGGCGAAGGTCTGGGACTGGAAGGCCGAAAGCGGTGGGACGATCATCAATCAGTTGAAACGCCTTGGCGCGTCGTGTGATTGGGAACGGAATGCCTTCACCATGTCCGGTGCGCCGAATGCGCCGAAGGGAGAGGATGGCAACTTCCACGACGCCGTGCTCAAGGTCTTTGTCGACATGTACAACAAAGGGCTGATTTACCGCGGCAAACGATTGGTCAACTGGGACCCACATTTTGAAACGGCGATTTCGGATCTCGAGGTCGAAAATATCGAAGTTGACGGCCACATGTGGCACTTCAAATACCCGCTCGCCGGTGGGACGACCTATACCTACATCGAGAAGGATGAGGACGGGAACGTCACGCTTGAGGAAGAGCGGGACTATATCTCTATCGCGACCACGCGTCCTGAGACGATGCTGGGCGACGGCGCGGTCGCGGTGCATCCGAAAGATGAACGGTATGCGCCAATTGTTGGAAAACTCTGTGAAATTCCAGTCGGGCCGAAGCAGCAGCGCCGTCTGATCCCGATCATCACGGATGAATACCCCGATCCTGATTTTGGGTCTGGTGCGGTGAAGATCACCGGCGCGCATGACTTCAACGACTACCAAGTCGCCAAGCGTGGCAACATTCCGATGTATTCGCTGATGGACACCAAAGGCGCGATGCGCGCGGATGGGCGTCCTTATGGGGAGGAAGCCGCGACGGCTCAGGCGATTGCGAACGGGGATGAAGATTTCGACGAGGCGAAGATCGCCGCGATGAACCTTGTGCCGGAGGAATATCGTGGGCTGGATCGGTTTGAGGCGCGCAAGCGCGTGGTTGCGGATATCACGGCTGAGGGGTTGGCTGTGATGCATGACGTCACGCGGGTTGAGAAAAACGAGGACGGCGAAAAGGTCGAGGTGGCCGAGACCGTGCCGATGGTCGAGAACAAGAAGATCATGCAGCCCTTTGGCGACCGCTCGAAGGTTGTGATCGAGCCGATGCTGACGGACCAATGGTTCGTGGATGCGGAAAAGGTTGTTGGCCCCGCGCTAGATGCAGTGCGCGAAGGGCGCACCAAGATTATGCCGGAGAGTGGGGAGAAGGTTTATTTCCATTGGCTGGATAATATTGAGCCGTGGTGCATCTCTCGCCAGCTGTGGTGGGGGCATCAGATTCCGGTTTGGTATCTTCCATCGATCTCGAAATCCGCAACATCTAACAGCATCGATGATGCAGAGCTGGATTTTGGAAATCCTGTTGGCTTTTGTGCTTCAAATGAAGCCGAGGCTATGGTTCTTATCGAAGATCACCTGTCCAAGCTAGGCGTGACGTATGAATTCCGGCATGGGGGATACACAGACGTTAAATCTCTTGAAGCAGAGTTCAGATCAAATGGCGGTTTGCCAGTTTGGCGCGACCCTGACGTCCTCGACACATGGTTCTCCTCCGGCCTCTGGCCCTTCGGCACGCTCGGCTGGCCGGAGCAGTCAGAAGAACTGAAGAAGTACTTCCCAACAGACGTTCTGATCACCGGTCAGGACATCCTGTTCTTCTGGGTCGCGCGGATGATGATGATGTCGAACGCGGTGATGGAAACCGATCCGTTCCATACCGTCTACCTCCACCAACTCGTCCGTGACGAGAAGGGTGAGAAGATGTCGAAAACGCGCGGCAACGTCATTGATCCGCTTGAAATCGTGGATGAATACGGCGCGGATGCGATGCGGTTTACGCTGACGCAGATGGCCGCGATGGGCGGGGTTTTGAAGCTCAGCGAGGACCGGATCAAAGGCTACCGCAACTTCGGCACCAAGCTGTGGAACGCGTTCAGCTTTGCCGAACATTACGAGATCCCCTACCCCGGCGACGCGCCGCGCCCGGATGCGCAGCTGACGCTGAACAAGTGGATCATTGGTGAGACCGCGAAGGTGCGGGAGGCTGTGGATGCGGCCTTGACCGCCTATCATTTCAATGATGCGGCCAATGCGCTTTATGCCTTTGTTTGGGGCAAGGTCTGTGACTGGTATTTGGAGTTCTCCAAGCCGATCCTGCAGGGCGATGATGAAGCCGCGAAGGTTGAGACGCAGAAGACGTTGCGTTGGGTGCTTGATCAGTCGTTGATCCTGCTCCACCCGATCATGCCGTTTATCACCGAAGAACTGTGGGGCTTTGCCGACAGCCGCGCTAAGATGCTCGTTCATGCCGATTGGCCTGAGTATGGTGCTGAGCTTGTCGATGCCGACGCGGATCGTGAGATGAACTGGGTGATTTCCCTGATAGAAGGCATCCGGTCCGCACGGGCACAGATGAATGTGCCGGCGGGTTTAAAGATCCCTGTGTTGCAGACGTCCGCCGATGACCACGCGGTTCAAGCTTTGGCGAACAATGAGGCCTTGGTGAAGCGTTTGGCGCGGATGGAAAGCATTACGGTCGCGGAAGAGGCACCGAAGGGCTCTTTGACCGTTCCGGCGGCGGGTGCGTCTTTTGCGTTACCCTTGGCGGACATCATCGATGTGGACGCCGAGAAGGCGCGTTTGGGCAAGCAGCTAGAGAAGCTCAATAAAGAGCTTGGCGGTTTGCGCGGGCGTTTGAACAACCCAAAGTTCGTGGAAAGTGCGCCGGAGGCGGTTGTGGCTGAGGCGCAGGCGAATTTGGCTTTGCGTGAAGAGGAAGAGGCGAAGCTGGTTGCAGCGATTGGGCGGCTCGAGGAAATCGGTTAGAGAAGCCCCCTCCCGAGGGGAGGGTCGGGAGCTGAACGGCTTCGCCGATTTGGCGCTGACTCTTGTTGAGCCCACCGTCACTTGACACCATGCCCCATTGCAAACTCGCGCAGCCCAGGCCAAAGATTTTGCATGACCAATGACCCTCGTCTCACAAACCTCGCTGCCACGTTGCCCGCCACCGTTCCGTTCGTCGGACCTGAAGCACAGGAACGCGCACGAAGCGCACCATTTGAAGCCCGCCTTGGCGCGAACGAAAGTGTCTTTGGCCCGTCGCCCCGCGCCATAGAAGCCATGCAGAAAGCGGCGGCGGACGTGTGGATGTACGCCGATCCCGAAAACCACGATCTGCGGCAGGCTTTGGCCGATCACCATGGAATCAGCGCTGATCACATCATGATCGACGCAGGCATCGACACACTTCTGGGCGTGCTGGTGCGACTTTTGATCACGTCGGGTGACCATGTCGTCACCTCTGCCGGAGCTTATCCGACATTCAATTACCACGTCGCAGGCTTTGGCGGGACACTACATCAAGTGCCCTACAAGGGCGATTTTGAAGACCCGGACGCGCTGATCTCCAAGGCTGACGAGGTCGGCGCAAAACTCATCTATTTTGCAAATCCTGATAATCCGATGGGCAGCCAACATAAGGCTGCGACCATCGAAAAGATGATCGAAAATGTCCCCGACGGCTGCCTTTTGATTTTGGACGAAGCCTATATCGAAATGGCGCCAGAAGGGTCGGCTCCCACCGTTGCCGAAACCGGCACGCGGGTGATCCGAATGCGCACGTTTTCAAAGGGTTACGGAATGGCAGGCGCGCGCGTTGGCTACGCTATCGGAGCCGTGGATTTAATCACTGCATTCAACAAAGTGCGCAACCATTTTGGCATGTGTCGGATTAGTCAAGCCGGAGCGCTGGCCGCCCTGAAAGATCAGGATTGGCTCAATCAGGTCCAAGAAAACGTGCAAGTCGCACGAGCATGGATCACACAAATTGCCGCTGAAAATGGGCTGACGGCTCTGCCCTCCTCCACCAACTTCGTCACCATCGACTGTGGCCGTGATGGAGCCTTTGCCAAACGCGTCTTGGGCCATCTGATCGAGGCCGGCATTTTCGTGCGCATGCCATTCGTTGCCCCACAAGACCGTTGTATTCGCGTCAGTTGTGGGACTAGCATCGATCTTGACGCTTTCGCGGCTGCTCTACCTACTGCTTTGGAGCGCGCAAAGTCAGACTAAGGAGAGCCATGTTCCCGCGACGCCATCGATCTGTGCCAAACTATACCAATGCGTTTCTTGTGACCGTTTTTGGTATTTTGTTCATGGGTTTTTGGGTCTTAGCAGCACTGGCTGGCGGGCTCTGGGTTGCTGTGGTTGCCCTTGGCTTGAATCAGCTGATCACTGCGCTTGACCGGCGTATGGCGCGCTAGCTCATCAGCCGCAGCTTGTAACGCGCCTTGACCATGTGGAATGCCCAGCGCGGTTAATCCACCTCCGATCGTTCCCAACACGCCCATGATCATATGCGCGTTCACATGGCCCATATGGCCGATGCGATAGTAAGCGTCCGACGGTTCACGCCCCAGACCGATGCCAAGCGTCAGCCCGGTTTGCGTCTCACACCAATCCTGGAGCGCCAAGCCATTGCCCGGCCCAGCAAACACAGATGTGACCGCCCATGATCGGGCAGTCCGATCTGGCACATTGATTTTCATTGGGCCGTCTTGCGCCCAAGTTTCCAAAGCCGCCCAGATCATCTGCGCCAAGCCTTCGTGCCGCGCCCAGACGTTTTTGATGCCTTCCTCTTTGATCATGTCGAGCGCGACCCGCAGACCATAAAGGTGGTGTGTCGGTGCAGTGCCGTTAAAATGCATGAAATACACTTCCGGATCGACACGCAGCGACCAATCCCAATAACGGGACACGTTGTCACCGCGACGCGCCATGGCTTTGTCGTTGAAATGAACGAACGCGAGGCCTGCTGGCGTCATCAACCCTTTTTGGCAAGCGCTGACAGTGACATCGATGCCCCAAGCATCCATCTCGTAGCGATCGCATCCAAGCGACGCGATACAGTCCACCATCAGCAACGCGTCATGGCCCGCTGCATCCATTGCGGCACGAATGGCGGCGATATCGCTTTTGCCGCCGGTTGAGGTATCGACGTGGCACACCAGTACAGCTTTGATCTTGCCTTTGGTGTCTTTGCGCAATGCGTCTTCGATCCCCTGCGGATCAACAGGTCCGTCTTCTGAAAAGCTCAAAATTTCCGCAGTAAGGCCCATTGCATCCGCCATTTCGGCCCAGCCTTTGCCAAAGCTACCGGCCTCTGCCACCAGAACAGTATCGCCGCGAGATGTCACATTCATCAATGACGCTTCCCATGCGGAATGCCCATTGCCGATGTAGATTGCGACATGCGCCTCTGTCTGCGCCACATACTTCAGATCAGGGATCAAGCTGTGGGTTAGGTCATGCAATTCACCCTTATAGATGTTCGGGGATGCCCGATGCATCGCTTTCAAAACCTCATCCGGCATAACGGAAGGTCCGGGAATGGCAAGATACTGGCGTCCATTGGCAAGTGGCATGATGCGTCCGCTTTCAGTGTTGGAGAATTGATCAGACCTTACGTCGCATAAACCGAAGGTCAACACAGCACGGCAGATTTTCTTGATTACCTTGCTCCATACCCCATATGCCCGTAGACCTTCATCGAAAGGCCGATCAGCCAAGGCAGAGACTATTGGACAAAGACACCGCAACCGTCAGCGAACTGGCCAGCGCATTGACAGATCAAGATCGCAAATCCGCTGAGCGGTATGTGTATTGGTCCGATCACGGTATGTTGCGGACGTTTTGGACCAATTTCGGAGAAGTGGCGCCGGGCGTCTACCGATCCAACCAGCCTGATCATGATCGATTGGTCAAATACAAGGAAATGGGGATCAAAGCGGTTTTGAACCTGCGCGGATCACCCAAAAAGCCGCATCATATTTTAGAAGTGCGCAGTTGCGAGATGCTAGGACTTGAGTTGAAGAGCGTCGCACTTCACGCCCGTGCGGCCCCTCAGGTTCGGCACTTAAACACTCTTTTCGAAGCCTTTGACTCGATCCAGCGGCCTTTCGTGATGCATTGTAAATCAGGCGCGGATCGCGCGGGTCTGGCTGCCGTTCTTTATCGCTTAGATCAAGGCGAGGATATCGCTCAGGCCCGTCAGGAACTTTCGATTAAGTACCTGCATCTGCGTCACACCAAGACAGGAATTCAGGATCATTTCATTGATACCTATCAGGGGCGCCTAAAGGACGGCCCCATCAGCATTCGCGACTGGATTGCACATGAATATGACGCGAAAGCTTTGACAGAGAGCTTTGCGAAAGTGAAGCGTTTGCCGATATGAGGCAAAACGACAGTCATATCAGGTGGCTCTGGCGAGACTATCTGAGCCGTCACAAAGGCAAGATTGCCTTGGCATTTATCTTCATGGTGATTGAAGGGTCGATGCTGGCTGTTCTAAGCCGCCTGATTCAACCCATGTTCGATCAGGTCTTTTTGGAAGGTAGTCAAACCGCGCTGATCTGGGTTGGTGCGACGATTATGACCGTGTTTTTCATTCGTGCGGTCAGTTCGGCAGCACAAAAAATCACGATGACCAATGTGATCCAACGATCCGCGCGGGATATGCGCAGCGATCTTTTGCGCCACCTTCTTTACCTCGACAGCAGCTATCACCAAACCCACCCGCCAGGGCAATTGATTGAACGTGTGCAAAGCGATGTGCAGGTCATCAATCGATCCTGGGCGGCTTTGCTGGTCGGTGTTGGGCGCGATCTGATTGCGGTTGTCGCGCTTTTCAGCGTGGCACTATCCATTGATTGGGCATGGACGTTGATTGCACTGATCGGGATTCCCTTCATGATCGCGCCGTCTCTTCTTGCTCAACGCTATGTCCGCAAGCGCGCCGCACGGGCGCGGCTCTTGGCGGGGCGAATGGCCACACGACTCGACGAGGCGTTTCACGGCGTTAATCCAATCAAATTGAACGCTTTGGAAGACTATCAAGGCGATCAGTTCGATGCTCTATCGGATCAACGCGTGAAGGCAGAGGTCCGCGCTGTGACAGGCCAAGCCATGGTGCCAGCTTTGATCGACATTATGACAGGCATCGGGTTCCTAGGCGTCATGATTTACGGTGGCGGTGAGATCATCTCGGGTGAGAAAACCGTCGGCGAGTTTATGGCGTTTTTCACCGCGATGAGCCTGACATTCGAACCCTTACGTCGTCTTGGCCAAATGAGCGGCACCTGGCAGATGGCGGCAGCCAGCATGGATCGTGTCCGCGAGATCTTCAACGTCGCTCCGACGCTCGTTTCACCGAGCGATCCTATCGCGTTGCCGGATGGGCAGCCGAATTTGGTACTGAGCGACGTCGAACTTCAGTATGATGAATTACCCGTTTTGCGCGGTCTGTCTTTCGAAGCTGAGGCCGGTAAAACAACGGCACTTGTTGGCGCATCAGGCGCTGGTAAGAGTACGATCTTCAACGTTCTGACCCGATTGATTGACCCGCATTCAGGAAGCGTGACCGTTAATGGCGCTGACATCACGTCTTTGGATATTGGCGCGCTGCGGGGTCTGTATTCTGTCGTCACACAGGACGCGGCATTGTTTGATGATACAATCCGCGAAAACATACTTTTGGGGCGCGAAGATGTACCTTCAGAGACGCTTGCGCGCGTTATGGACGCTGCACATATCACCGATTTCGTTGAGAAACTGCCAAACGACCTCGACAGCGAAGCGGGGCCGCGCGGGTCGAACCTCTCAGGCGGGCAAAGGCAGCGGGTCGCCATCGCGCGCGCCTTGCTGCGAGAGACCCCAATTCTGCTTCTAGACGAAGCAACTAGCGCCCTCGACACGAAATCAGAAGCCATTGTCCAAGAGGCGTTGGAAACCCTATCCAAAGGGCGCACGACACTGGTGATTGCGCACAGACTGTCCACTGTTCGCAATGCCGACAAGATTGTCGTAATGGACCGCGGCAAAGTCGTGGACGAAGGAACACATGAGGCGCTTCTTGAACGCGGTGGCATCTATGCCGATCTTTATCGTATGCAGTTTTCAGAGGATGCTCATGCCTGATCGCACCGTTCTTTCCGTCACTGGTTCAGACCGTGTGTCGTTTCTACAAGGACTAATCACCAACAACGTGCCGGAAGACGCCGGCCAAATCGCCTATGCCGCGCTTCTGACGCCGCAGGGCAAATTCATCGCGGATTTCTTTGTCGTCTCAGAAGACGATCGCCTGTTGATTGACGTGGCTGAAAGCCATGCAGCCACTCTGTTCCAAAGGCTGAACATGTATCGGCTGCGCGCTGACGTGAAGATCGAAGCAACTGAGCTGATCGTATCGCGTGGGTTGGACACGGCTCCTTCCGGTGCGTTGACTGACCCAAGGTCGGATGCGTTGGGTTGGCGTCTTTATGGGGCGGAGGATTTGTCTGAAGCGGTCGATTGGGATGCGGTAAGGGTGTCAAACGCTGTGCCGGAAACCGGCATCGAACTCGGCCCTGGCACCTACATCCTCGAAGCGGGGTTCGAACGGCTCAACGGTGTCGATTTCAAAAAGGGTTGCTTCGTCGGTCAGGAGATTGTCGCGAGGACGAAGCATAAAACCGAGTTGCGCAAAGGGATCGTTCAAGTGCGCATCGACGGTAAAGCATCACAGGGCGATGATATCACCAAGGATGGCAAAGCCGTCGGGACCCTGCATACCGTCTCGGGCGATACAGGCCTCGCCTACCTGCGCTTTGATCGCGCGGATGGCGTTTTGACTGCGGGTGAAGCGACCCTCACCCGCATCTAGTTTAGGCGCGTTCAGAGTATTCGAAGGTTTCCGTGTTGACCACGATGTCTTCGTCTTGGCCCACGAAAGGCGGGATCATCACGCGTAAACCGTTGTCCAGAACCGCAGGCTTAAAGCTGTTCGCAGCGGTTTGACCTTTGACCACCGGCTCCGTCTCTACCACTTTGCAGGTCACCTTTTGTGGCAAGGTGACGTTCAACGCCTCCTCGCCGTAGTATTCGATTTGCACGACCATACCGTCCTGAAGGAACGGACGGCGATCCCCCAAAATGTCAGCTGGCAGCGCGATCTGTTCAAAGGTTTCGCTGTCCATGAAGTTCAGCATGTCATCGGCTTCGTAAAGGAACTGCTGGTCCTTTTGGTCAAGGCGTACGCGCTCTACCTTATCAGCAGACCGGAAGCGTTCATTGAGTTTGCGACCATCGCGCAAGTTCTTCAGTTCAACCTGCGCAAAGGCACCGCCTTTGCCGGGCTTGACGTGGTCTACTTTAACCGCTGCCCAAAGGCCGTTTTCATGTTCCAGAACGTTTCCGGGGCGAATCTCGTTTCCGTTGATTTTTGGCATGTCTCAGATCGTGTCAAAATTGTGTCGAATGGTTGAAGATAACCTGTCTTGGCCTATATCTGGCAGGAAAAACCGTGTCCAGACACCGTATTCGGCTGAAATTCGCTTTTTGGTATGCGCTGAGTGCATAGCAGCCATTCCAAAAGAGGTTCCCCGAATCGCACAAATTTCGTGCATGTTAGCGGTCACGCGGAAAGTACAAGAACAAAAACGAAGGAAAACACATGAGAGATTTCGTCGACGGTAGTGCATTCAATAATGAGCAGGGAAACCGCTCACGCAAACTGTTTGCAGCTGTCGTACTAGCCGCTCTCGATGACGCTATCGCAGATGATAAGAAGTATGGCAATGGTCCAGAGCAAATCGCCCGTTGGGCACGCTCGCGCGACGGCCGTGAAGTTCTATCTTGCGCAGGCATCGATCCGAACGAGCGCGTTGTTTCTGGCTTGATGGAATTCGTTGGCAAAGGCGTGCGTACATCTGTTGCCCTGTCTCGCGAAGAAAGCGAACGTCGCAACGCGGCAGAGCAGGAAGCTCAAGCAGCTTAAAGCACATTACATACATGAACCCGGCCAGGTTCGACAGAAAACGCGGTCTCTGCTCGGGCCGCGTTTTTCTTTTGTAGCGTCAGCCGGCAAACATGAGTGTGAAGAGGATGACTGGCGCAAACTCCATAAGTCCTAAGACCGCTATTAGGATGCGCATCGGAATGCCTTTGTAACGCCGCCACAGATAAGCACAGGCAATCAATGAAAGCAGAATTTCGACTGGCCCAACGATATTGCCGTAGTAGTCGGGATCCCAATAGCTGACGGGACTTGCGAAAATCCAATTGGTGATCGGCCAAAAATGCGCGCGCGCGTCATCGTTGTGAAGCGGTAAATCCAAGCCAAGGTGCAGGAGGGCCGCCCCACACAGGGCAAAGGCAATGCTCGAACGGAACATAATGGCGAGCGCCAAACCGATGCTCCAAATCACGATTGAATTGTCGATGCGAAAGATGCTTTGCCAAGTATCCGAGAAATAGAGCTCTCCAAAAACGACCTGGGGCGGCGTACCCAAAACGTTCAAGTGCCAACCCGCCATGGCATAGAGAGAGAAATCGGGAAGCAACGCCCCGATCAAAGCGGCGGCGGTCACAGCCTTGCTTTCGGGTTTACCGAATGCGGCGAGACCAAAAATCAGATGCGCGGGCGTGTTCATGATCTTTCCTCGGGCTGGGCGGCTGGCTATGACGGTACTGCAGGAGGGCGCGATGACCAAGGCCATCATGATACAAGGTGCGGGATCAAACGTGGGAAAATCCATGTTGGTCGCCGGTATTGCTCGTGCTTGCGTCAGGCGAGGCCTCTCTGTCGCTCCGTTTAAGCCGCAGAACATGTCGAACAATGCGGCCGTGACCGTGGATGGTGGTGAGATTGGCAGGGCGCAGGCATTGCAGGCGATGGCAGCGGGGAGAGACCCAATCGTTGATATGAACCCTGTCCTTTTGAAGCCTGAAACCGACGTTGGCGCTCAGATCATCGTGCAGGGCAAGCGGTTTGGCACGATGAAAGCGCGGGAGTATGGCAAGCAGAAGGGCACGCTTCTTCCAAAGGTGTTGGAGAGCTTTCACCGCCTCATTGAAGGGGTTGATCTGATATTGATCGAAGGTGCAGGTAGCCCTGCTGAAGTAAACCTGCGCGCTGGTGACATTGCCAACATGGGATTTGCCGAAGCTGCGGATATTCCGGTGGCTTTGATTGGCGATATCGACCGCGGCGGCGTGATCGCGCAGCTTGTTGGGACGCATGTGATTTTGCCACCCTCTGATCGGGACCGCATTAAAGCCTTTGCAGTCAATAAGTTCAGAGGTGACACGACACTCTTCTCCGACGGGATGGATATCATCGAAGAGCAGACCGGATGGTCCTCGTTGGGGATTATCCCTTGGTTTGCAGATGCTTGGAAATTGCCTGCCGAAGACATCATGGATGTCAAAGGTCATGCGGGTGGCGACATCAAAGTCGCCGTGCCGCGCCTAAACCGGATTGCGAATTTCGACGATCTTGATCCCTTGTCAGCCATGCCAGAGGTGACCGTCGATCTCATCGAAGCTGGACGCCCCCTCCCCGGCGATGCGGATTTGGTCCTGATCCCTGGCTCTAAATCAACCATCGCGGATCTTGCTCATTTCAAGGCGCAGGGGTGGGACATTGATCTATATGCCCACGTGCGCCGAGGCGGCGCGGTGCTAGGTGTCTGCGGCGGCTATCAAATGCTTGGCAAAGAGATTTGGGATGATGACGGCATCGAAGGGGCCCCTGCCCGCATTGAGGGTTTGGGGCTTTTGGACGTAATCACAGAAATGAAGCCCGAGAAGCGGCTTGCTCTGACACAGGCGACCTATTTGCCAACGGGTGACGCTGTCGAGGGGTACGAAATTCATATTGGAAAAACGCATGGCCCTGACCGCGACAACGCATGGCTTTCGGTGAACGGTCAATCCGAAGGTGCGAGCGCGCGAAACGGTCAGATCAAAGGCTGCTACCTCCACGGCCTATTCGCTGCCGATGCGTTCCGGTCGAGCTACTTCAAAGACTTGGGCTTCAACGTCGCTCAGCAAGACTACCGCGAAGATGTGGAGCAAACGCTAGATGCGCTTGCTGACCACTTAGAGGCCCATTTTGACATTGATGCCCTACTAAGAGCCGCTGGTGAGGTGTCACTCTAGCTCTTGATGGGTCAAGACGCGGTTGATCTCGCGGCGGACCAAACGGCGCACATTACGCGTGATCGTTTCGCCAAGTTTGCCCTCAAGCTCACCCTTAACAACCTCTGCGACGACCTGTCTGATGAGTTCTTCGTCCAACGTGGCGCCATCTGCCAAAAGCCCGTCAATGTCATCATCTGGGGCGACCAACTCGCCCTCGTCTTCCATGAGGTCATCGCCATGGTCTTCTTCAGCGAAGGCTTCTGATCCATGATACATCGCAGCCGTTCCTTGCGGCACAGCAGTTTCCAAAGGCTCATCAACCTCTGGCTCGTTTTCCGGTGTAGTGTCCGGTACAACGCGGAAAATGCGACCCGTTGTGACCGCAGCCGCAGCGGCTGCAACGGCAACTTCAGGCTCGGGTGCGTTGTCATCTTCCATTGGTTCGGGTGCAGCTTCTTCCTCAGCGAGGTCGGGAGCTATTTCCTCTGGCGCATCTTCCACGATCGAGATCGGCGAGACAGCCTGTTCAGGGGTCAGGGCCAAAGGCTCCATGGGCGCAGGTTCTTCGGTATGATTTCGACGGCTATCGAAAACGACTTCCTCTACCTCATTACCCCATGATGAGACAGGCGCCATCTCGCTCCCGTCTGGTTCGAATTCGTCTTCACTTCCGGTAACGGCAGCTTCGAGCGCTGCAATCGTCGCCTCCAAACTGGCGCGAGATGTCTCAGGCTCCAGAACAGGTTCCAGTTCCGAAGGTTCCGCAACCTCTTCGTCCGCCTCTGCAACTGGTTCCACTTCAGGTTTGACTTGCGGTTCACCCGCAAAAACATCCTTCAGAGAGGCTGACCGTTCGGCAAGTTCCTCTTCCTCCGACGCCGGCACAGCGGCAAAACCAACCGGTGCCTCCAACGTCATAGGCGCATCTGATTCTGATGATTCTTCTTCCGAAATACGCAGTGAGGGCGTCAGAACGAATTTCTCCGCCTCTGCTTGAACAGAGCCAAATTCCTTCTTTTTTTCCTGTTTTGCTTTGTCACCTTCGGCCACTAAGCGGCGGATTGAAGACAAAACATCCTCAATCTCCATATTCGTCACTGGATCCGACATAATGTGTCTTCCTGCTTGGCCCCCACCCGTAAGTGTAGCCGGAAGTTCTTAACGAAACAACAGACGGCTCGAGTTTCCGTGGCGATGTTTAGTTCTGGCCGATCGCTTCCAACACTCGATCCAACGCACGACCTTGAGCGGACAGCCCTGCAGGCGCGTCTTTTACGAGGTTGTAGTATTCGGTTGGATCATATTGCTGGACCGGAAGCCGCAAATGATCCGCCGTCAAAAGCCCCATGGACAGAAGCACAGAATAAGACGCGATCACTTCATCAGCCTGAGCGGATATCGTGTTGGTACGCGCATCAAGCAGCTCTTGCTCAGCGTTTAAGACATCAAGAGTCGTCCGCGATCCCAAGGATGCCTCTTCCCGAACGCCACGGAACGCGACCGTCGCAGCGCGTGTTTGCTCATCAGATGCCTGTCGGGACGCGCGCGCCACTGCCAAATTGGCATAGGCGTTTCCAACCTGCTGTTCCAGATTGTGCCGTGTCAGGTGCAGACCGGCACGTGTTGCGTCACGGCGCGCGATAAGTTGGCGTTTCTGGGCAGCGATCCGCCCGCCAGCATAGATTGGGCCAGAAGCGGTCAAGTTGAACGATCTGGAATCGTTGAAATCGCCATCGACGGCAATTTGCCCTCCAAGCGTAACAATCGGTCTTGTTGCAGCCTCCGCCCGCATGATGTTCAATTCCGCCGCTGCAACAGAATGTCTAACTTCCAAGATATTGGGGTGGTTTCTGACGGCGTATGCTTTAGCGTCACCGACGGTGCGCGAAACAGGGGCTGCGGAGGCTGGTGCCGGCTGGTTCGGTGCACGCCCGACCGCCGCACGGAATTCTTCAACCGATTGAGCCAAGCTGCCTTGGGCAGACGCCAAAAGGCTACGTGCCGCCGCCAATCTTGCTTCAGCCAAAGACACATCCGTCCGCGTCACTTCGCCGACTTCAAACCGATCTTCTGCCGCGCGAAGTTCTTGGGTGATCAGACGGACATTGCTTTCGCGCAATGCGACGAATTCCAAGCTACGGCGGACATTCATATAGGCTTGAACGGCGCGGAACAGCACTTGTTGTTCAACATCAACAAGCGACTGCCGTGTCGCCAGAACAATTTCTTTCTGCGCGTCCACTGCCAATTGATTGGCACCGCCATCATAGAGCGTCAATTGACCTGAGATCGCGATGTTTTCCGTGACCAGATCCGCACCAGGCGGGCGCGGGTTGCTGTAATTGGCACTTGCCGACCAGTTGACCACAGGTTTGGTCGCCGACAGAGCAATCGCCACATCCTCATCAGCGGCGCGCAATAGAGCGCGGTTTTGTTCGAGCAAACCTGAATGGTTGTAAGCGTCGGTCAACGCGTCAATCAATGTCTCAGCCCGAGCTGCAGGGGCACTCAATGTTGCAACACCCAAAACGATTGCGAGGTATTTGCGAAACATCATCTTTGTATCCCCTTGCTGTGACGTGACATCAGATAGGTCACAAAAGTCTTAATGTTAGAGCACGAAGCCGTCTGTCTTGTCGAATTCGGCCAGAAGTGGCGCAGATGCATTAAATGCAAAGCGCCAGGTCACTTCACCGTCCTGCTTATGACCGATTCTGACAACCCCTAGCACACCTTCAGCAAAGATCGCAGCGATCTTGCCACCCTCTTTGAGTTGATCGCTTATCTCAGCGCTTACGGCCTCAACCGCACCTTGGATCATGATAATGTCGTATGGGCCAGATTTTGCCGCCCCAGCGGTCAGATCGCCAGCGATAATCGCGGCATTGTCGATGCCGAGTTCAGAGAGGATTGACTGCGCCTCGGACGCGCGGGTCTCGTCACTTTCCACACCAACCGCGAAATCGGCTAACTGCGCTGCGATTGCGGTCGAATACCCCAAGCCACAAGCCACATCCAAGACAATGTCTGTCGGCTCAATCGCCAAGGCATCAATCATTTTGGCAAGAGTCCGCGGCTCCAACAACGTCCGTCCACCACCGAGATCGAGGTTCTCGCCAATATATGCAGCTTCCCGTAGTGCTTCGGGCACAAAGGCTTCGCGCGGGGTGTCGAGCATAGCGTCGATGATTGGGAATTTTGTGACATCAGACGGTCTGACTTGAGTGTCCACCATCATCGTACGGCGTTGAGCAAAATCGATCACAATCTAAACTCTTCTGTTCAGCTTTCGGTCTCGCTACCAATGCCATAGCCTCCAGCGCTCAGCAATGCCCGAAGCAGTAAATCTGCGCATTCGATCTCTTGCGCGGGTTTGAGCCTTAGTATATCCGGCAACAACCACACGGCTGGCGAGTTGGCGGAGTGGTGACGCAGCGGATTGCAAATCCGTGTACACCGGTTCGATTCCGGTACTCGCCTCCATTTTTATCCCGATAGTTCTGTTTGAGTGATGGGCATGGACCCCAATCAATCCAAAGTTGCAAAATGATGGAATGCGGTTACACTTTTTGTGTAGCCAAAGAATTGAGAACGCCAACCATCATTCTTGCCAAACGTGCCTTACACTCGGCCGCATGGATTTTTCACACTACTTCATTCGGTATGGTTGAGTAGGTTTTGGAGGAACGATTTTATGTGCACAGGTCTTAGTTTGATCACTGAAGATGGCGCGCCTATTTTTGGCCGCACGATGGAATTTGGTTCGGATGTGCTGGAATTCCAACTTATCGCCTCGCCCGATGGCAAAGCCTACAAAGGGCACACCAAAGATGGCTATGACGGAATGGACTGGACAGCAGATCATAGCTTTGTCTCCGCAAGCCCATCAAAGTTTCTCTCCCCAACCGAAGGTGTAAATGACGCGGGTCTTCAGGTTGGCGTGTTCTTCTTTATGCCTTTTGAGAAAGCCCGTTTTCAGGACCCTGATCCTGAGCGTCTGACGGAGACCATCTCGAGTTGGCAGCTTCCAAGTTTGTTGCTTGGCAAGGCAAGCTCAGTTGAACACGCCAAAACACTACTTAAAGATACCCTCGTTGTAGACTCTGTCCCTTCCCCAGCAACTGAAGGTTGGGAATTTGAACCCCTCATACATTTTGCAATCAACGATGTGACCGGTGCATCGATTGTCGTGGAATATCTGCACGGCGAACTGCACATTTTCGACAATCCGCCTGGAACAATCACGAACCAACCTGAATTCAGTTGGCACCAACAAAACCTTAAACTGTTCACCAGTTTACCCATCGATCAAACACCTCCGCTCCCTTGAGACTCTGAGGCAGAAGGCGCGTCTGGGTTAGATGTCGGCAAAAAGGCTGACTACCCTGGTATTTTCACCTCCGCTGCTCGGTTTGTGAGGGCCGCAGTATTTAGTCAGAACGCCTTGCCAATGGCAGATAGTACGGAAGGCGTTCAACATGTTTTGAACCTCCTACACCACTTCGACCTCCCTCTAGGTTTCAAAGAATATGTACACATCGACGGGCGCACGATGCCGCAGTACACGCAGTGGACGAGCGTGACGGATTTACGAGATCGCCGCATCTACTTTAGAGTGTACGGCAACCCTAACCTGCAGATGGTCGTTTTGGATGATCTCGACCTCATCGGTGATGACATACAGATCATCCCAGTTAATGGCGAATTCTCAGCCGCAGCAGTGGAGCAACGACATTGAAACAACTCACCCTAGCCATAGCCGGTCTCACTTTTGCCGCCGGTACAGCAAGCGCACAGCAGCTGTCTCCTAACCCTGCGGCAACCTACTGCATCGAGAACGGTGGTTCATATGAAATTGTCCAAGGTGCGAACGGTGCGACAGGTATTTGCGTCCAATCGGACGGAACACATGTCGATGCTTGGGACTATTTCCGTCAGAGCCAAGTATTGGAAACCACGGTACAGCGCTTGTCCAATCCTGCTGCTGTCTTCTGCGTCGAACAAGGTGGCGCCTATCAAATCGTGACGGATGTGTCTGGCGCGCAACGCGGACTTTGTGTGGTTTTGGAAGCAAAAACCTACGACGCTTGGGACTACTATCGGGCCAATCACTAGCACCGTCGTGGTCAAAACTAAAAAGGCCCGCAGCGAAAAGCGGGCCTTTTTAGTTATTGCGTTTGAAGTGAGGCCGTCACAACATCCATTCAATTGGCAAGATACCGATGAAAGATGCAAGGAAGCGGCTAAACCAAGTGGTATTGGGTTCCGTATCCCAAACCTTTGGTCCGCCTTCCGCACCTGCGTCGATCCATTCAAGATCACCGTTTTCCGCGAACACAACCTCATAGGCTCGGTTTGCGATATTCTCATCCAATCCTTCGACGACCAGCGTCGATATCGACGGGCTGGCAACCAAGAACCCCATTTCGGTGTTCAAACGGGCAGACCGAGGGTCGAAGTTGTAAGACCCAACAAAGATATGTTCCCTATCGATAATAAAGGTCTTGGCGTGCAGACTTGAACGGCTTTCGCCGGTCAGTCCGAACTGTTCCGTCAAGGATCGTAGTTCTTGCGCGGTCTTAAGCTCAAAGACTTTGACGCCACCTTCGACAAGCGCCTCGCGATACCCGATATAGCCGCCATGCACCGGCAACACGTCGGTTGCCTCTTGCGCATTCGTCAATGTCCGAACGAGCAATCCATCTTGAGCCCATCCGGTCAGGCGATCCGTTAGGAAATCACCAGGAATGAAGTAGGCGGAAATCAGATCTATTTCTGATTGCGGTGTCGGAAGAATTTCGTAGAGGCGGACTGCCATGTAGCCGGAAGGGTCCATCGCGCCCAGCGCCTTGGCCGGATCATCACTGACCAAAGCGACCTCGACCCACTCAAAGACTTCGGCATTATTGTTCAGGTTCGGAATGATCAACGACTCTTCGATGGCCTGAAGGTATGTATCCGTCGCTGGATCATTTTCGATTTCTGCATAGGTCGCTGCCAACGTATCCGTCGCTGGATCATCAGGATCGCTCAACTCGCTGAACGGCACCGCGGATTCGCTTGCCCAATAAAGATCGAAATCTTCATCAACGTCGCGTGCACCATCACCGATCACAGCGACGTCGAAATCGAAGTAGTTCACTTCTTCATTTCGGTCGAAGTAGATATCGCCGATATTGCGGCCACCCACGATTGTCGCGACGCCATCAAATGTCATCGACTTATTGTGCATACGACGATTGATCCGAAGGAAATCGAAGATGTAGGTAAGAACGCGAGGCGATCTGAGGACAAATGGGTTAAAAACGCGCACTTCGATATTGGGGTGGGCGTCCAACTCCGCAAACTCTGGATCGAGATCAGGAATGCCGTTGTCATCCAAAAGGAACCTGACCCGCACCCCGCGATCCGCTGCCTTCTTAAGTTCATCGAGCAATAGGATACCAGTGATATCCCGCTGCCAAATATAATACCGCGCGTCGATGCTCTGTTCAGCGGCGCGCGCCATGGCGACCCGAGCAGCAAAAGCGCTTGGCCCCCCAAGGAGAGGAAGAACGCCTGATGTTCCAGGGTTTTCCTCGGCCATGCCAAGGATCAATTCACCCATCTGCGTGTCAGTTGATGCGGCGATGTAGGTCGAGTTTTCGCGGCCTTCATTGCTTGGAACCGGAAAGATAACCTGAAAAATGAATGAAGCGCCGACAAACAAGATAATGATAATCAGCAGATTTTTGAGAAATTTTAGCAAGTGTCCCTCCCCTGCCGCCCAGCGATGCGATCTGCACCAAAGACTTCGACAAGTGTGTTTTCATTCGTATTAATCACAACTCTAAGCGTAGCTGATAGAATTCGCATGACTTTTTTTGCGAGTCCGATGTAGATTTTTCAATAATGCCACGATTCATCAACACAATATTCTACTTATGAGTGCGGGAGCCCATCATTTTATGACTGCATTGCCTTTGAGAATTTTCGTCGCCAATTGGTTCGGCGTCCTAGCCTTTTCTTGTTTCGTTTCTATCGCGGTTTCAATCGTTCCGTCCCAACCGTCGGCACAAACAACCCAAGCTGACGTTGTTATTCCTTACATCACACTAAGGGACCGGACAGGCTCTGATGACCTCGACGACTATTATGGCCAAGACCGCAGCGAAATGAGTTCGGGTCGGTGTCTTGTGGACATTCGGGGTTTTGATTTTCTTTCGACTGCTGCCGAAATCTCACCAATCCGGATTCCAGAAGAGATCCTAAGCGTCGAAGCGATCGAAGAAGTCCCTCGCGACGCACTGTGGGCCGAACTCAAAGATACAGCCAACGGACGGGCGCCCAATCTCTATGTTCACGGCTTCTTCATCGGTTTTGAAAAAGGGTGCCGACGCGCCGCATCGTTCACACAGAACACAGCGACCGAAGGCGCATTTATGTGGTTCAGTTGGCCGTCGGACGGCAATCTACTGAACTACGCTCGGGATGAGGTGGACATGTATTGGAGTGTCCCAGATCTCGCTGAGACAATTCTGGAGATGCAGGAAGAGTTTGGCGAAGACCAGTACAACCTAGTCGGTCACAGCCTTGGAACGCGCGGACTGTTCTTGTCATTGTACCACCTGTCGAACTTGGACCCGCAAGTTCAGGCCGACAACGTTGTCCTTCTTGCCCCCGATATTGATTTTGAGATTTTCCGAAAATTGCTGCCCCGCGTCATCGGGCTCGCAAATCGGATAACAATCTACACAGCACCAAATGACCGCCCATTAGGTTTGTCTCGGCAACTGCATGGGTATGAACGCCTTGGCGAAAGCGGCAATGATGTTGCCCTTCTGGAAGGCGTCGAGATCATTGAGACCGACGATTTAGACAACAGTTCCCCCAGCGGACACTTGTATCACCTCTATTCAGATGAAGTCGGCACTGATTTGAACTTGCTGTTAACGCAAAGCTTGGGTGCGGCGGATCGACCAAATTTGAAACAAATCAGCGAAAACCGCTGGTCTCTCGTTCCTTTTGACGATGACTAAATTCGGAATTTTTTCACAGATTTAGGGTTCGACGATTGCCGCACGCTAAAAATTGCGAACGAGTGTTCGCGATTAACGCGAGCGATACCCCTACTATTCAACCTAACAAATAAATCACACTACCCTGAAAACTTGCCAAGTATCTGAATTTCAATAATAAGTTGTTGTCGTGACCTCACAAAGCTGTGATAGGGTCGCCCCATGGAGTTTTGGTCGCGCGAACATGTGGATCGGCGATCGACAATAATTAAGGAGAAAATCCATGAAACCATCCATAGTCTGGCCAGCTATCGGTGTGCTGATGATTGTCTTTGGTATCATCGCCTTGCTGAATCCATTCCGGGCAACCATCGCAGTTGAGCTGATGCTCGGCTGGATGTTCCTCATCGCAGCCGTAATTCAAGTGGTCGCGATCTTCAAAGTTGACACTTGGGGTCAACGTATCTGGGCGCTTCTGCTTGTTGTCGTCAATGTGTTCGTCGGTATTTCGCTTTTGAGCAATCCGCTTGCTGGCGTTCTAGCGCTTACATTTGTCATCGGCATTCTGTTCGGGGCGAGCGGCCTCGTGAAATTCTTTATGTCTTTCGGCATGCGCGGTACGCCCATGTTCTGGCCGATGCTCCTGTCAGGCATCATCTCCGTCATCTTGGCGTTCATGATCCTCGCTAACTACCCAGCATCCGCCGTCAGCTTGCTTGGTATCCTGCTCTCAGTTGAGCTGATCTCCAGCGGTGTAGCGATGATGTTCTTGGGTCGCGGAGAAGACGAAGCAGCGGCCTAGGGTCAACGAAATATTGTTTGCAGCGATTCCAAGAAGCGCTGCTTTCGCAAAAAATCAATGAGCGCTTCGGAGCAGAAACACTCCGAGGCGCTTCTCTTTAGGCTATAGGATGGGCCCGATCGTTGCGATGACGTTGTTCCAGATACGCTTGCGGTATGGCCAATCCAGAACATCCTGTAGATACAACGGGTCCGAGTCCTCAATGTAGGCCATTTGTCTGTCGCAGATACCGCCTGTCACCTCATCGTCCTGAAGCATGAGATTGTTTTCGTAGTTCAGATCAAAGCTGCGAATATCCAGATTGGATGACCCAATCAGAGAGACCTTGTCATCAACGGTCAGGGTCTTCGCATGCAGCAAGCCCGGCTTGTACTCAAAGATATGACAGCCGGCTTGAAGCAATTTACGGTAATAGCTCCTACTCGCCGCCGCCACGATCCAACTGTCGTTGTTCTTCGGGAAAACAAGTGTCACATCCACACCTCGGTGTGCCGCAGAGCAAAGCGCCTCAAGCACCGTGGCATCCGGCACAAAATAGGGCGTCGTAAGCGTGATTTCACGCCGTGCACAGGCAATGAGGTTTGCAAAGAGTTGCGGCGTGGCCCCTTTTCGCTCTGTCGGGCCGTCGCCCATGATCTGGGCGGGGAAGCCACCTTCGATGGACGTCGCCGTCAGCATGAAATCATCAAGGTTTTCGTCGGTGGCTTGAAACCAATCACTCAAGAACAACAACTCATTCTGCGCAACGATTGGCCCTTCAAACCGAAGCATAATGTCGATCCAAGGCGCATATTTTGGCTTAACGCGAAATTCAGGATCAGCGCAGTTGCTGCTGCCACAATAGGTAACTTTGCTATCGATTACCGTAATTTTGCGGTGGTTCCGCAGGTCGATCCGACTGGTCAAAAGAGCGCGTACCGGCTGATCCAGCGGCAACGCAACGGCCATTTTCACGCCTGCGTCTTTCATGGCCTGCCAATGCGGAGATTTGATAAACGCCCTTGAACCAAGCCCATCTGCCATAGCGCGGCACACAACGCCACGCTTCGTCGCACGGATCAGCGCCTGAGCGACATCCACACCCGTCGTGTCGTCCAGCCAAATATAATAGAGCACGTGAACATAGTTCTCAGCCGCATCAATATCGGCGATCAAACGGGCGGTGGTTTCGGCAGCATCTGCCATCAATTCAGCTTTATTCCCATCAACAGGATGGAAGCCATTGATCGAGGCCGCATATCGGAACGCAGGCCTATATGTCAGGTCGATCATGCGGTCGGTGTTCTCTGGCGCGCCCATAAGAGAGCCTGCGCGCTCTCGGATGAGGCCAAATGTCATTTCATGTCGGGTATTGGCTTTGTTTCCAAGATCAATTTCGCCAAACAGAAAGTAGATGAGAAAACCAGTATATGGCAAAACCATCAGCACAACGAACCATGCCAATCGTGCTTGTGGCGACAGGTCGTCCCTAAGAAGAATTCGGGTCGTAAAGGTCACCAATATCAAGATATGCAAAGAAAGCAGAATAAGCGCCGTCATGGATTGTCCCCTGTTATTTCTAGGTCGATCACGATCGGCAGGTGATCTGATGCGCGTCTGGCGAGTTCTGAAAAATGCACTCGGCTGGAGATGGCGCGTAGTCCTTTGGTCATTACAAAAAGGTCTAAGGCTGACACTGGCCGAGCGGCATGAAAGCTTAGACCCGGAAACACGATGGAAGCCGCGTTTGGAAACTGCAAGAGCTTTCTATTCCATTCATTGAAGTCCCCCGCAATCAAAACGGGGTGTTTTCTCGTTTTGAGAACATCATTTAACGTCGCCATCTGAAGCTGGCGCGTACCAGCTGTTAGCCCAAGATGTACGCCCAAAACTTCCACGTTGGGCTTATGAAAATGTGCGGCGACAGCGCCTCTGGGTTCAATTGACGGAACATCAATGCGATCTGTCGTATAGTCGGAAAGTGCTCGCTTCGCGAAAATGGCGTTCCCATGCCAACCGTGACTAAGTGGTCGGACAGAGGTTTCGCACAAGATCATCCCAAGATCCCGCTCAACCTGCTCTAACGGCAGAACACCTTGCCGACCGCCAATTCGCTTATCTGCCTCTTGCAAAACGACGACATCCGCATCGATCTCTGCCAGGACATCGACTATCCTCTCAGGATCGCGGCGCCAATCCAGACCGACGGCTTTTCGGATGTTATAGCTCGCAACGCGCACTCAGCAGCCTCGCTCCCAGGGTTCGTACTGTTCGATCAGTCTATGAGGCACAGAAGAGAGATACGATCACCACGTTCGGAGCCATTCTGAACATTTAAAGGTATGGCACAACTATAGGTTAATTCGCAAACGGTAACGTTCCTATGGATGCGAACTTTCTAAATAATTCAATAACTTCATTGAGCCAAACAGTGACTCAAGCTGCATAGACTTGACGTCCATTCATCCAGGTCTCTAGCACCTTGATGGATTTGATCTGATCTGGTTCGACGGTGCGGGGGTCAGCGTCCAAGATAACCAGATCCGCAAACTTCCCAACTTCCAATGACCCGATCTCATGCTCGGAGTTGAGCTGCCACGCCGCTTCATAGGTCATCGCACGTATCGCACTTTCGATCGACACCCGCTCTGTCGGGGCAAGGACATAGTCAGGCTCTTTCCACGTGCGACGCGTGACCGCGATTTCCATCATATGCAACGGGACGGGATCCGTGACCATGAAGTCAGAGTGAAGCGAAAACCCGATCCCAGCCTCCTCCGCACTTTTGCAGCGATCAAGGAGTTGGGCTTTCTCTTCCCCAAAAACGATGTCGCGCATCGCCACGCCCCAATAGTAGACATGTCCGATCAGGAAACTCGCCGACACTTTGAGGTCTTTCATGCGCGCAACCTGTTCATCATGCAGAATCGAACAATGCTCAATCCGGATGCGAACTTGCTCCAAATCGATCCCCGCCTCTTGCATCGCGTCGCAGGCATCCAAAATGTTGTCGATTGCGGCATCCCCGTTCCCATGAACCGCGATTTGCCAACCCTTTGACGCGCGGTCGATTGCCGTCGCCGTAAGTTCTTCTGGGCTCATATAGGCCATGCCATAGTCATCAGTGTTCAAATAGGGTTCGCGCTGTAGACCGGTGAAGCCCTGATTGGAGCCATCCGCGACCAGTTTGTAGCCCGCCACCCGCGCAATAGCATTTCCCGTGCCCGGCACAACGCCGGCTGCGTCCCAAGCCTCAGTGCCCACAGTGTAGAAGGCATACCCCCGAATGCGCGCCGTTAGCTGACCCGTCGCGGCAGCGCCGAGCATCACTTCGGCATCCTTGGGCGATTGTGTAAGACCCCCAAGTGCGAGCTCTGAGACCGTCGTGAGACCAACCGCACTCCATTTCGACAGGAGCGCAATCAAGCCATTCACGGGATCAACTTCCGCCATTGCAGGATTGGCGTTTGCGACAGGCGTGAAAGAAACGTTGTTGCGCATGACACCGTTCAAGCGCCCAAATTGATCACGCCCGTATTCCCCGCCCGGCGGATCTTCGACGCTGTCATCAATCCCCGCCATCGCGAAGGCAGCGCTATTGGCGTAAGCTAAATGCCCCGAAGCATTCAGGATCATAATCGGGTTCTCAGTAGGGATCGCATCAAGCTCCGCAAAAGTCAGTTCTTTTGGGCCGTCCTGAACAGCGGGATCAAAATTTCGAAACGTCAGCCATTGGCCCGGATGCGCGGCTTCTGCGCGTTTGGCGATAAGGTCCAAGACTTCCGCGGTCGATTGAAAGCGCGCCATGCCGACATATTCCATCAGCGCGTCCACGATCGAACCCGCAACCACATGAGTATGCGCCTCCACGAAGCCAGGCAAAAGAACTTTGCCGTCCAGATCAATAATGGTGGCCTCCTCACTGGCGGCAGCGCGCACATCGGCCTCCGTACCAACCGCCAAGATCTTTTCGTTCTGAATTGCGATTGCCTCTGCTTGGGAGAACTCAGCATCAACCGTCAGAACTGTGCCATTCAGAAAAACTGTGGTTGTCGTCGTGGCTTCAGGCGCTTCATCAGAACCCCAAATTGCCTCAGCCACATGACCAGTCGGCAGATCATCGTTCTGCAAAGCCAGCCATTCCGCCGCCCCGCTACACGACCAACCGCCTTTTCGCCTTCCATCGCTGTCGAACTGCGACCCTTCAAAGCTGTGCTTTAGAAATTCGCTATAAAATCCGTTGCAGCACGTGCAGCCAAATACCTGCTTTTCCATCCCAATGCTCCTTTCAATGATCTGAGCGAGCGCTTTGCTCTGTAGAAAAGTCTCTAATAGCACAAAAGGCCAACTGGACCTGTGAGAAATTGGAGGTGCCGGTGCTTGGTCAGAAGAAGAAAGCGTGGTTGTGTCCGTCGTCAGGGATTTTGGAACAGATGGGCGCTTGAGCTAAGAGAGGGTCAGGCTCATCTCGTTGGTTTAATTATGCGGCGGATTTGCTGTGAAGCAAGCGTCGCGTTTCGATGGTCTTTCGTTTGATCCTTTCTCGTTGTTTTAGGATGGTCTGGCCTCGCCCGAAGTAGACATCAGCAGGCGTAAGGTTTTGCAGGCTCTCGTGGTAACGACGATGGTTATAGTGATCGACGAAGGCGTCGATCTGCTGTCGTAGGTCGCCTGGCAGGTAGTAATTTTCCAAGAGGATCCGGTTCTTCAGAGTCTGGTGCCATCGCTCGATCTTGCCTTGGGTTTGCGGGTGATACGGTGCGCCACGGATGTGATCCATCTTCTGATCTTCAAGCCAATCAGCCAGTTCACCAGAGATGTAACTCGATCCGTTGTCCGAGAGCAGGCGCGGTTTGTGCAGCACCGTTGCCTGGTCACACCCCGATGCCTGCATCGCTAAGTCGAGGGTGTCGGTCACATCTTCGGTCTTCATCGTCGTGCAGAGCTTCCAGGCGATAATGTATCGGCTGTAATCATCGAGAATTGTTGAGAGATAGAACCAGCCCCAGCCGATGACCTTCAGGTACGTGAAGCCCGTCTGCCAGAGCTCGTTGGGACGCGTGGTCTTGTCCTTGAACTCATCAGCAGCGGACAGAACGACATGGGCCGGACTGGTGATCAGGTCGTAGGACTTGAGAATGCGATAGACGGAAGCCTCTGACACAAAATACTTTTCTGTGTCAGTGAAACGCACAGCCAGCTCACGCGGCGACAGATCGCTTTCCGCCAAGGCAAGGTCTTTGACCTTCTTGCGCACCGGTTCGGGAATACGGTTCCAGACCCGGGATGGCCTAGGGCTGCGATCCTCAAGCGCCTTGGGGCCGCCAGCCAAATACCGATCATACCAGCGATAAAAGGTGGTTCTGGGAACCCCCAGCTTGTCCAGTGTGCGCTTGGTTGGAAGGTGCGAGCCTTCAACGAGACGGATGATCTCCAGCTTCTCGGATGCCGGGTATCTCATTCTTCGAGCTCCCCATCCGCGATCATGCTTTTTTTGAGCAATCGAAGTTCCAGGGCC
>NZ_FQXB01000007.1 GCF_900129845.1 Cognatiyoonia sediminum | reverse complement strand
GCCGCATCTCCCCCTGCCTCAATCTCAGACAGGATCGACACAACCGTGTCATGCACATCAGACGCGCCACTCGATGACGTCAATTCCGCTTTTTTTAAATATTCAATTGGCATTTTGGGCCCTTGGTTCTGCACTGCTGCGAATTCTCGAGATGCCGGATCAGGAATCGCAGGTCAGGATTGGATCTCGCCGCGACAATGGCGGGAATGAAATCTGAATGCAAGCGCTTACATTTAGGTTGGACACCTAAACAGATCAACCGTTTTGCCATTTCGAAGATATTTTGAAGAAAAGCCGAAGGCTGGGCGTCAAACCGGTTTCAGAGGCTGGCGAAACGAGCCTTCAGCAGCGCCTCGTCATATTCGTCGGCACCCTCGCTATCGTGCACAATCCCGCCGCCGACGTTGAGGCGTACACGTCCATCGTCAAAGCAGGTCAGCGTTCTAATGGCGACGTTGAACTCCATCGCGCCATCGGGGGCGATCCAGCCGATTGATCCGCAATAGACATCGCGAGGGCCATACTCCAGCCGTTCCAACACGGTCATCGACATGATCTTTGGTGCGCCTGTGACGGAGCCACAGGGAAAGAGCGCTTCGAAGATCTGCGGAATGCTGGTGCCTTCGATCATTTGGGACCGGATGGTCGAGGTCATCTGATAGACGGTCGCGTAGCTTTCGACCGTATAGAGTTCTGGCACTTTGACACTGCCCACTTCGGAAATCCGGCTCATGTCATTGCGCAGAAGGTCCACGATCATCAGGTTTTCGGCGCGGTTCTTTTCGGACCGGCGCAACCATGATGAATTGACGACATCCTCTTGGATGGTTGAGCCACGCGCGATGGTGCCTTTCATCGGGCGCGTGGTGAGCTCACCTTCTGAGGTGGCGCGAAAGAATAATTCGGGCGAGCGCGACAAGACCACTGGCCCGCCAAGATCGACCATCGCCCCATGCGGTACGGGCTGCCTTTCCCGAAGATCGCGGTAGAGCGCGGCGGGCGGGCCGGTCAATGTGGCTTCCATTGGGAAGGTTAGGTTGGCCTGATAGAAATCACCGGCGGCGACATGATCTTTCACTTGATCGTAGGCGGTACGGTAGGTGTCGATGTCCCACAACGGGGCAGGGGCGGAGAGGGTCGCGTCCCCCTCGGCCACGTCATCGTCGGGGCGCGGGCGTTCGAAGACACCGAACAGCAGAAACGGAACGGAACGGTTTTCCGGCAGGATCGCGCGGAGCCGTTCGGTAAAGAGATAACCCAACTCGTAAGAGGCATAGCCGGCGAGCCAATGGCCAGCATCTTTGGCCGCCTGCATCGCGTCCAAAGCGGCGGGCACTTCGTCTGACGTGTCCGCACGGATCAGCGATACGGGTGCCTCAAACACCGTCCCCATCTGCAGCGGGCCTTTGTCAAATAGGACGCGGGGCGTCATGGTGTTTAGATATCAGCCGCGATGCGCAATTCGCGCAAAGGCCGCACAACGCGGATCGCCTCTTGATAGATCGGATGCGCCTTGTAGGCGTTTAGGGCGTCTTGGTTTTTGAATTCACCATAAACGACCACATCCATCTCATCCGACCACGTGTCTTGATGCGAGTTTTGCCGCACTTCGAAGACGTCCGAATGCGGGATTTTCGCAAGCTCAGACAGGCCATCAACGATGCGGCCCACGTCGGCTTTGTCCTTCGCGCTGAAGAACACAATGTGGCGGATGAAAGTGCGGGAAGTCATGGGTCTTAGTTCCGTCCAAGGCCGGCGGTGTCCGGTCGTCACTTATATGGAGCGGGGTTTAGGGGAAAGCAATGGGTGCGGCAATGTGCGTTTGCGACTACAATGATCGAAAGATTCTCTTATTCCAGTTGGATCGTCCGAAACTTGAATATCTTCAAACATCTCCGCATCGTAAAGAACCGCGCATCTTCGGAAAATCGCAAAACGATGATTGGAAGCATAGAGGTCTCGTTCTTTCCTGACAGATGGATGTGCACCAAACTAAAATTGAAGTCCGTGGGCGGAAGGCTCCAAACGATTGAGCTGCATAGCGATGACATAGATACGTTGGTACATTTAGTTTCGAATTGGCATGACCACCATAAGTTATTCGACTTGCCGGTTCGATTAGGGTTTGGTGACCGATCTTCATGTTACTTATACGGTCCGACCGAACGGTTCCAAATCTCAGAGAATTTGAGCGTGATTAGGACAACGCAAAGACAAACGGTATTCATTATTAAGGACGACTGGAATGAATCAGCTGACTATTTCCCAGTTTCTGAAACCGAGTGCGGCCCGTTGATAGAGCTGCTGAAGTCTCAAAGAAGCGAACTAATCGCAAAAAGCTGACTACTTTCAGGTATTCAGAACAAAACACTTGCACCAACCCCCGACTCCCCCTAAACGACCCAAATCCAATGAGGGTGCGCCAGTCGTGCCCTTTTTATATTGGAAAAATAGACGCGATGAGGGTTCGGAATGAGCCGATATCCTCCTCTCCGATCTCAACCCTGCTTAAAGGGGTGATGACATGGCTGTACAAAGCCAAAACATCCGTATTCGCCTAAAGGCGTTTGATTACCGGGTGCTGGATGCAAGCACTCAGGAAATCGTCTCCACAGCAAAACGTACTGGCGCTTCTGTTCGCGGCCCAATTCCGCTGCCAAACAAGATCGAGAAGTTCACCGTTCTGCGTGGTCCACACATCGACAAGAAATCCCGCGATCAGTTCGAGATCCGTACGCACAAGCGTCTTCTCGACATCGTTGACCCAACACCGCAAACCGTTGACGCGCTGATGAAGCTCGACCTGGCCGCTGGTGTTGACGTTCAGATTTCCGTTTAAGGAGGATCCCTGATGCTCCGTTCCGGATTAATCGCAAAGAAAGTGGGCATGACCCGCTTGTTCATGGAAGACGGTAAGCAGGTTCCTGTGACAGTTCTTTCGCTCGAAAACCTGCAGGTTGTCGCTCAGCGTACTGTTGAGAAAGACGGCTATACAGCTGTTCAGCTGGGTGCGGGCGCGGCTAAGGCCAAGCGCACATCCAAAGCCATGCGTGGTCACTTCGCTGCGGCGAAGGTCGAACCAAAGCGTAAGGTTGCTGAATTCCGCGTTGCTCCTGAAAACCTCATCGAGGTTGGTGAAGAGTTCTCTGCAAACCACTACTTCGAAGGCCAGTACGTTGACGTCTCCGGCACTTCGATCGGTAAAGGTTTCGCAGGTGCAATGAAGCGCCACAACTTTGGCGGTTTGCGCGCGACACACGGTGTGTCGATCTCTCACCGTTCGCACGGTTCCACAGGTCAGTGTCAGGACCCTGGCCGCGTCTTCAAAGGTAAGAAGATGGCGGGTCACATGGGTGCGGCAAAGGTGACAACGCAGAACTTGCAAGTTGTGCGCACAGACGAAGACCGCGGCCTGATTATGGTCAAAGGCGCTGTACCAGGTTCCAAAGGCGGCTGGGTCACTATCAAAGACGCAGTGAAAAAGCCAACACCTGAGAACACAGTCTACCCTGCTGGTCTGAAATCCGCAGCTGCTGCTGAAGCACCTGCAGAAGAAGTGGAGGCCGAGAACAATGAAGGCTGATGCAATCAAACTGGACGGCAAGAAAGCAGGATCCGTCGATCTTGACGACGCGATCTTTGGTCTTGAGCCACGCGCAGACATTCTGCACCGTATGGTCCGCTGGCAGCGTAACAACGCGCAGGCTGGCACACACAAGGTAAAGACACGGTCTGAAACCAGCTATTCCACCAAGAAGATCTATCGCCAGAAAGGTACCGGTGGCGCACGCCACGGCGACCGTAACGCGCCGATCTTCCGCAAAGGTGGTATCTATAAAGGCCCAACACCTCGGAGCCACGGTCACGACCTGACCAAAAAGTTCCGTAAGCTAGGCCTGAAGCACGCTTTGTCTGCGAAGGTTGCTGCGGGTGAGCTGGTGATCCTTGATAGTGCTGAGTTGAAAGATGCCAAGACAGGCGCACTTGCCAAGCAGGTCAAAGACCTTGGTTGGAAGCGCACATTGGTCATCGACGCAGCTGTGAACGAAAACTTCGCAGCGGCTGCAGCCAACATCAATGGCGTCGACGTTCTCCCAACTATGGGTGCGAACGTTTACGACATCCTGAAAAGCGACACCCTCGTTGTGACCAAGGCGGGCGTCGAAGCACTGGAGGCCCGTTTGAAATGAGCGCCAAGGCAGAACATTACGACGTGATCCGCAAGCCGATCATCACAGAGAAATCCACAATGGCATCTGAGAACGGAGCAGTGGTTTTCGAAGTGGCGATCGACAGCAACAAGCCAATGATCAAAGAAGCTGTTGAAGCTCTCTTTGGTGTAAAGGTCAAAGCGGTCAACACGACAATCACCAAAGGTAAAGTGAAGCGCTTCCGCGGTCAGTTGGGCACACGTAAAGACGTGAAAAAAGCCTATGTGACTTTGGAAGAAGGCAACACGATTGACGTGAGCACGGGTCTGTAAAGACCGCCACATTTGAACAAATTGAGGGCCCTCGCAGCGATGTGGGGGCCTTTTTTTCGTGCTTTCTGATCTGAGAATACCTTGTCGGATGATGCTGTAGAACGCAGCTTTGTTTCCAATTTTTAAACAATCGCGCCTTAAAACGCTGAATCGTCGCGAAGTATGCAGTGAAAATCACCGATTAAGCGTTTGTGGCGAAAATGTGTTGAAATTGGCCTAAAATTGGGCGAAATTAGGGCTAGTTTTTTTATGAGGGGATTCTGTTTATGAAAAAAACTATATTTGCAGCGGTTGCAGCTACGGCTATGGTGGTTGGAACAGCAGCGTCTGCAGCGACATTGAATTTTGTAGGGTCCGGCGGAACTGACAACTCTCAGGTATTGTCAAATTTTGACATTTCTGGCGTGCCCGGCTTGGCCGATGGTACAGAGATCGCTGTGATTAATGGCGCAGACAAAAATTCATCAAATGGTCTCTTTGTTGATGGTGAGGGCGAGATCTCAGTGACCTACACCTATTTGGGGTCCGAAGCGGGCTTCGACAACTATGGCGCCATCATCGGAAACAGCCCGACACGGACATTCCAGAACTACTCGGACGGCTTTGCGAGCGAGTCCAATGTAGATGATGTGGCCTTTGGAACCCAACTTGCGGGTGCGATTGATCTTATTTTCCAAACCGCCAGAGATAACGGTCCGGACGATCAGATTGCAAACCAGGGTGGAGCGTCACCGGCTTCAGAGAATTTTGCCATCGGCTACTTCATGGTGAACCCAAACTATTACGTTCTGATGTTTGATGACTTGACTGGGTCAAACACTGATCGCGACTTTGACGACCTTGTAATTGGTGTTCAAGTTTCCGCAGTCCCACTTCCAGCGTCCAGCCTTCTGCTGCTCGCAGGTGTCGGTGGCTTGGCTGCGATGAAACGTCGTAAGAAAGCCTAAGCGCGACTTACAAAGAATTCGTAAAGACGGCGGCCTTTGGGTCGCCGTTTTTCGTTTGAGCGGATTGGTGGCATGCTTCCGTCGAAGGGAAAATTGATGTCTCACAAACTTTTCAAAATGAGCTTTGCCAGTGTGTATCCGCACTATGTTACTAAAGCCGAAAAGAAGGATCGCACCAAGGCGCAGCTGGATGAGCTGATCACTTGGCTGACGGGGTATGATGATGCGGGCTTGGCCGAAGCCCTTGAAGATCAACGCGATTTTGAGGCGTTCTTTGCGCAGGCGCCTGCGATGAACCCGAACCGGAGGCTGATCACAGGGGTGGTTTGCGGCATACGGGTAGAAGAGATCGAGGATCCGTTAATGCAAGAGATCCGATACCTCGACAAGCTGGTGGACGAGCTGGCGCGGGGGAAGAAGTTCGAGAATATCCTCCGTTGAAAAACCCGCCGAGGTTTTTCAACGCGTGCGCAAAGTCATATTGCGAAGCCATGTGACAGCGGCACCCGGTCGCTATGCTGGGAGTCAGTAAACATTTGTAATTTGTAATTCAGCGTTTTGGGTTGTTACCGTGAGGGTTCTTGGCTCTTTACTCCGAAAATGAGGTCGCTTAGTCAGGTAAAAATGAGGTTTGACCTTAAGGATCTTCGAACAAAGCAAAGAATTGCGCTCCAATTCTATGGAGTGTTCTTTGCATTGAGCGTTGGTGCTGTCCTTTATCAAATAATTTCAGCAAATTTCATAACGTCTGATGCATGGGCAACAGTTGCGACAATCCCCGTTTATACTTTCTCATTGGGGGCCATTGTTGCATTTGTTGTTTTTGTTTTGCCGGTCTGGACCAAGCAAGCTTCTAAATTGGGAATAGGTGATCGGATCGTGCCTATTTTCATGATACCTTTTACCGCCTTGCTTGCTATTGAATTGGGAAACTTGGCGTTCCCAACGATGCACGCCCAATTCTTTGAAACGCAAAGGGAAATGGTATTTGTCGTTAGGGAGTTTGATAAATTTGGAGCTAGGGGCTGTAGCAATCAACGTGAGTTGGAGGGCGGTTTGTCACTCTCGGATCGTTAAATTTGTGGTTTGAATAAAGACGTTGGAAACCAACTTGTATCCGGTCAGAGGATTGTGATTTTTGGAAAAGGAACGAGGTGGGGAATCATTCCTGAAGGGATCCGTACCGAGGTTGAGTAATCCCCCTTGCCACACACACCCAACCTCCTTATAAGCCGCGCATCGACCACCTCGGATTCGTCCGGGGTGTCGTGTTTTGGTGGCAGAGGTCCCGGATCAGGTCCGGGACGCGATGGCACCATAGCTCTAAATCGGGCACCTACGGGGGCCTTCACCATATAGCCTCGGCCTAAACACCGGGGCGCCAAGCAAACGGAAGAAGCTAACATGGCACTCAAGTCGTACAAACCGACGACGCCAGGCCAGCGTGGGCTGGTGCTGATCGACCGTTCGGAGCTTTGGAAAGGACGTCCAGTCAAATCCCTTACTCAGGGTTTGACCAAGTCGGGCGGTCGGAACAACACCGGACGGATCACCTCGCGTCGTATTGGCGGTGGCGCAAAGCGTCTTTACCGCATCGTCGATTTCAAACGCACCAAGCAGGATATGTCTGCTGTTGTGGCGCGGATTGAATATGACCCGAACCGCACAGCCTTCATCGCGCTGATCCAGTACGAAGACGGTACACAGAATTACATCCTTGCCCCGCAGCGTTTGGCTGTTGGTGACAAGGTGATCTCTGCCGCGAAAGCAGACATTAAGCCCGGTAACGCGATGCCATTCTCTGGCATGCCCATCGGGACAATCGTTCACAACATCGAGCTGAAGCCGGGCAAAGGTGGTCAGATCGCACGTGCAGCCGGCACATACGCCCAATTCGTTGGTCGTGACGGTGGCTACGCGCAGATCCGTCTGTCCTCTGGTGAGCTTCGCTTGGTTCGTCAGGAATGCATGGCGACGGTTGGTGCGGTTTCTAACCCAGACAATTCAAACCAGAACTACGGTAAGGCCGGTCGTATGCGCCATAAGGGCATCCGTCCAAGCGTCCGTGGTGTTGCGATGAACCCGATCGACCACCCGCACGGTGGTGGTGAAGGCCGCACATCTGGTGGTCGTACGCCTGTGACACCTTGGGGTAAAGACACCAAGGGTAAGCGTACACGTAACAAGAACAAAGCGTCTCAGAAGCTGATTATCCGCAGCAGACACGCGAAGAAGAAGGGTCGTTAATCATGGCGCGTTCCGTCTGGAAAGGCCCATTCGTGGATGCCTACGTCTTGAAAAAGGCCGAAGCAGCCCGCGAAAGCGGCCGCAACGAAGTGATCAAGATCTGGTCGCGTCGTTCTACCATCCTGCCACAGTTCGTTGGTCTGACATTCGGTGTCTACAACGGCAAAAAGCACATCCCTGTGCTGGTGTCTGAAGAAATGATTGGCCAGAAGTTTGGTGAATACTCGCCAACTCGGACCTACTATGGTCACGCGGCTGATAAAAAAGCGAAGCGGAAATAGTCATGAGCAAGGGTAAGAATCCACGCCGCGTGGCTGACAACGAAGCAATGGCAAAACTGCGCATGCTTCGCACTTCGCCACAGAAACTGAACCTCGTCGCTGGCATGATCCGTGGCAAGAAAGTTGAGCAGGCTTTGACTGACTTGACGTTCTCCAAAAAGCGGATCGCAGGGGATGTGAAGAAATGTCTTCAGTCTGCGATTGCCAACGCCGAAAACAACCACAACCTGGATGTTGATGAATTGATCGTTGCCGAGGCTTATGTCGGCAAGAACCTGACCATGAAGCGTGGTCGCCCACGGGCGCGCGGACGTTTCGGTCGCATCATCAAGCCGTTCGCGGAAATCACCATCAAGGTGCGCCAGGTCGAGGAGCAAGCATAATGGGTAACAAAGTAAACCCCGTCGGCATGCGTCTGCAGGTCAACCGCACCTGGGACAGCCGCTGGTACGCAGATACCAAAGACTATGGTGACCTTCTTTTGGAAGACCTTAAGATCAAGGCTTTCATCAAGGAAGAGTGCCGCCAGTCCGGTATCTCTCGTGTCATCATCGAACGCCCACATAAGAAATGCCGCGTGACCATTCACGCTGCACGTCCGGGTGTGATCATCGGTAAAAAAGGTGCGGACATCGAGGGTCTGCGCAAGAAGCTGTCTCAGCTGACAGACTCTGAGCTGCACCTGAACATCGTTGAAGTGCGAAAGCCTGAGTTGGACGCAGCCCTGGTTGCTGAAAACATTGGTCAGCAGCTTGAGCGTCGTGTGTCTTTCCGTCGTGCCATGAAGCGCGCGGTTCAGAACTCCATGCGTATGGGTGCCTTGGGCATCCGTGTGAACGTTGCGGGTCGTCTGGGCGGTGCTGAAATCGCACGGACAGAATGGTACCGCGAAGGCCGCGTGCCACTTCACACGCTGCGTGCCGACATCGATTATGCGCACTATGAAGCGATGACACCTTACGGCATCATCGGGATCAAGGTCTGGATCTTCAAAGGCGAGATCATGGAGCACGATCCACAAGCGCGCGACCGTAAAAACGCTGAGCTGCAAGAGGGCGCTGTCCCTCGCGGCGGCCGTCGTTAAGGAGGGCTGATAGATGCTACAGCCAAAGCGTACGAAATTCCGTAAGATGCACAAAGGCCGGATCAAAGGTCAGGCCAAAGGTGGATCAGATCTGAACTTCGGAACATACGGATTGAAGGCTCTAGAGCCTGAGCGTATCTCTGCCCGTCAGATCGAAGCCGCCCGTCGTGCCATGACGCGTCAGATGAAGCGTCAGGGCCGCGTATGGATCCGCATCTTCCCAGATGTACCTGTATCGGCCAAGCCGATCGAAGTTCGGATGGGTAAAGGTAAGGGGTCCGTGGATCGGTGGACAGCCAAGGTCAAACCAGGCCGCATCATGTTCGAGATCGACGGTGTTCCAGAGCCCATCGCCCGTGAGGCCCTGCGCCTTGCAGCGATGAAGCTGCCGATCAAGACACGGACAGTTGTTCGGGAAGATTGGTGATCTGGCGTTAAGCTAGAGATTGCTGAGAAGATAGTGAGAACCCCTGCTGAGAGATCGGCGGGGGTTTTTTCTGACACCAATCAACTGTCCCAACCAGTATAGCCGGGTAGCGTCCGGTTCGGGGCTCCGCCTGAGGGTAGTGCGCTGTCGCACCCACCCCAGAGGTCCGGGCGATGCGCTGAGGTTTGGGGTGAGGCGAGTGACCGGTTTGAGCCCAGACTAACCGATGCTGCGAGATGTACGAAGGTCAGCTTTTCATCAAATTGCGAGTTGGTTTACGCAATTATGCTCGAGAGTAACTGCTCGGTCATTGATGTCGCGTCAGACCAAGGGTAATCGGGGATCGTATTCGCACAAAGAGCGATACCGATCATTCCGGATAAGAGCGTGTCGGTCCTAACTTCAGCTTCAAGCTCATCCGGAATAACCTCTTGAATCAAAGCCGAAAACATCAAGAAGTGCACCAAATTACCTTCGTCCTTTATAAACGTACTGACATCCGCCCGCGTCACATCGTTAGACATAAAAATAAGTCGAAAATGATCGGGGTGATTAATCCAATAGTCGACAAAAGTTTGCGCAGCGGTACGCAGCCGTTCATGCGCTCCAACGACCGATTTCAGCTTTTTCTCGATATCATGAGACATGTCCCTGAGTACGTCTGCCCAAAGGAATCTTAGAATATCCGTCTTGCGCTCGAAATGTGCATAGATTGTCATCGGGGCGCAGCCGACCTCCTTGGCTAAACGGCGCATTGAAACCGCTCCGAAGCCCTCTGCTCGGTAAATCTCAAGCGCGTGCTTCCCAATCTTTGAGCGGAACTCCTGAATTTCAGCCTTAGTGCGGGTTGGCCTGCCAGCAGATCTAGCCATGGTTGGACCCTTTCAAGTTTATTTTGGAACGCGTACCAATTAATGCTTGCCCCGGCAAGATTGAAATAATATAGAACGCGTACCAAATATTATTCGACCATCGGGTATGCATTGAGGAAAAGTGACATGCACAAGACAAACTTACTGAACGCGGTTGTTGTGATAATTGGCGCTGCTATTATCTTTTTGGGACTGAATATCGGCCTGGGCGGGATTAAGACACTGGGATGGCAATCGACACGCGATTTTGTTGCGATCACGGATGCGGCAACCTTTCAAACCCAGGACAGCCACATTCGATTCATCGGCGGGGTCTGGTTCGCAGTCGGCGCTGTGTTTGTGATCGGCGGCTTTGCTCTACGCAGGCTTCGCCCGACACTGATTATTCTGTCGGCTATGATCGCAACCGCGGGACTGTTTCGACTGAGTGGAATGGAAACTGAGGTCCTATTTAGTGCTGCCATTGCCCCGTCACTGACATTTGAACTGGTAGGTTTTCCGCTACTTGCTTGGTGGCTGATGGCGTCCGGCAAAAGCGATGCAAAGATTATCAAGGGTGTGCAATCCCAATAGCAGACCTTCATTCGCCTAACCTGTTTGTCCGGTTTGTCCGCATAGCGGACACATTCACTGCCCGCTCCCCAACCACCCAACAGCCACGAACTGTTTAACCGGATGCAGGTGCTTGAACACAGGTCACAACGTTTCCCAATGCTCCTAGGCCTTCGCGATCATCGCCTCTGGGCTCTCGTCGAACTTTGTCCCACCCACAGGGCGGGCGAACATATAGAGTTTGCCGTTGTGGATGCGCCAGACTTCGGGGTCGGCGGGGACGGTTCGTTTGAAGCTCATGGCGCGGGTGCAGTAGCCGCCGAATTGCGGGGCGAAGGCTTGGGGGGGGCGGCAAAGGCGGCGGCGTCTTCGGTGCTGGCGAACTGCCATGTGGCTCCATTCCAGTCGACGCTATGCGCATCTGATCCCAATTTGGCCGTGCTTTCTGTAAAATAGGCACGGGTATCGTAGCCTTTGATCGCGCGGCCCAGTCCATCCAGCGCGATGCCGCCATCTGCACGCGCTGACGTTGCCGCCCATGCGAGGGTGAGGGTGCCGAGCGTAAAGGTTCGGCGGGTCATTGCGGGATTAGTCGTCACGGCCTGTCCTTTCCAAAATCTGTTCGACCTGTAGCGGGATCCAATCGTGCGGGATGAAATGCCCGCCGGGGTGGACGTCCAGCACCACATGGCCATTGGCGCAGTCCCAAGACGTGCGCTCGAATGTCAGGAAACTGCGAGCGGCCCAAGGGCCTTCGGCCGTGCCTTCGCCGCAGCCGAGTTTTTCTCGCCAGAGGGCAACGGGATAGGTGGTTTCGCCGTTCGGACCGTAGGGAAATGGCAAAACCTGATCGTCAAAGCCATAGACCTGTCGGACCTCGTTTGGAGTGCCATCGCAGTCCATCGTTTGCGGCAAGGTGCCTGCGACTGCCAACAGTCCCGCCAGCCCGTCGCCCGCATCGCAGGCAAAGCGCCATGCCATATTGGCGCCCCAAGAATAGCCGGAGACGAAGATCTTATCGCGATCGATCGGAAAACGAGCAGCGGCGTCGTCGATGGCAGCGCGTGCGAAATCGGAGTCAGGGGAATTCGGTTGCCAAAAGAACCAAGAGCCCCTCAAGCCGTTGGGGGCGATCAGCAGCACGTTCTCTGCCACCTCGTTGATCGCGATGCGCCGATGGGTCATGATCAGATCGCCCTGCCGCCCCCATCCGTGGAAGTGCAGCAGCACCGGTAGGGGCGTTTCGCCGTCCCAATTGTCGGGAGCTCTGACGTGATAGGATCGGTCGCCGACAGAGCAGGCCTCCAACCCGCCGCAGGCGGAGGCGGAGGTGGTTAGGCCAAGGGAAATGAAGCCCAAAAGGCAGAAAAAACGTATCATGGCGCGAGCATAGCTAGCCCCTGGGGTGAGGGGAAATCACATAAGTGACAGAGTTCTCCGTTCCGGCTTTGCCATTGTTCGTCCGCTCTGCAACACTCTCCGCAAAGAGGAAGGACGATCCATGTCAAACGACACATTTTTTCATGTTGGCGAGCGGAGCGACGTACAGCCGGCGCCAACGCAGTTTGAGGCCAAACCGTTCAAAAAGGCCAAACCGCCAGAACCACTGGAGTTTGAGATCGTTTTGACGGCAGAGGCGGAGGAGCGCCAAAAGAAGACCGGATTGGTGCAGGTGAATATCCCGGGCTTTTCGGCTGTGCGGCTGTATTGCGATGAGCAGACGCCCGTTGGCGATGACACCGCGCCGCCGCCTTTGGCGTTTCTTTGCGCGGGGATTGGGTTTTGCCTGATGACGCATTTGACGGATATTTACACCGCACGCGGCATCTCGATTAAGTCGCTGAAGCTAGAACAGCAGGTTGGCTTTAAGACCAATCTTTCGAACATGCGTCAGTTGGGGCACACGACCGATGGCTCGATGGAGCATATCGAGACGCATGTCATCATCGACAGCGATGAGCCGGAAGAGCGGATCAAGGATTTGATGGAAGAGGCGGAGAATGCCTGTATGGCGCATTTCGCTCTGCGCAATCCGATCCCGTGGTCATCGCGGTTGATTCATAATGGCAACGAACTGATGGCGAATAAGGGATAAGGCCATCTGTCTTTCTCCGGATCGCTTGCGATCCGGTTCGCGCCCGACCCCGCCCCCCAGGGCGGGCGCGACTACGCGAGGTATGAAAAGGATGAAGCCCTCCGCACTTTGAGGTGAGTTCGGTGCGAATTTCGAGTCGCCCTCGGGGTCGGGCGCGAACCTAAGGTTGCTCTATAGTTTTAGAGGCCTAGCCCCAGCTGTAGTTGAAGCTGACAGATATACGGTCGTCGTCTTCGGCTTCGTTCATCGGCACTTCGTGGCGGAGCCAGCTTTCCCAGAGTAGGACGTCACCGACCGCGGGCTTGACGTAGATGAACTGGCGCAGCTCCTCGGCTGCGTCTTTCAAGCGCGGCGGGGCGGCCATCATCATCGCGAGCCGAGGGTCTTCGTATTTGATCGCGGCGGAGCCTTCGGGGAGGGCCACATATGTGGTGCCGCTGATCACCGAATGCGGGTGGATGTGGCCTGTGTGGATGCCGCCGGGGGGGAGGATGTTGATCCAGATATCTTCTAGCTTGAGTTCTTTGTCGCCGAGATCAAAGGCGCAATCCTTCGCGAATGCGGCGACATGTTTGTCGAGCGCCGCGACGACGTCGGCAAAGATCGGAAACCGCCAAGGCAGGTCTGTAAGTGAGGCGTAGGAGGTGTAACCCGGAAAGCCTTCTGTCTCACACCAGTCTTGCCCGGCTTCGTCATCTTCCGCGATTCCGTAGCAATTGGCGACCAGCTCATCAGGGTCGATAGACCCGTGATCGTTGAGGGGTGCGTGATAAAGACGGGTCGCGAAGAGGGATTTTAGGGTCATGCCGCGTCATAACCCGATTTCGACCTCAGTGACAGATGGCAATGTTGAGTGATGTGACGTGCCGACCTTGCGGGGCGAGTTTTTTGCCAAGATGAAAGAGCTTGGGGTTCTAGGTGTGATCAAGGGCTTTCGGAAATTGTGTTTCTTTGTCGTGACGTTTCCGGCATGTGGTGTTGATGATGGCTTTTAGGCGATAAAGTATTGAGGGGTTCAAGGGAATGGCGTTTCTTGGGTTGAACGGGGATGGATTGGCCGCACCGCCGGATGACGTGGTGCGGTATATGGAGGACCTAGCCGCGAGTATAGTCAGTGAGGATGAGTTTGCGGATTGGTTGCAGGATAGGAGTAAAGTCCTGTGAGACCAAAACTCAATCTGACTTTCGCATTGGCATTATGTGCAACGATAAGTCTTGTGGCACCCGTTCACGCCGCTTGTAGAACCTTCAATAACTCACTTGAGGAAATCAGTTGGCTGACTGACGAATTTCCGGCGTCAGTGTCAGTTCTGCACCCAAGTATCGACGCTTATGACGGCGAGTCCGCGATCCGTATTGCTCAGATCATGCTGGCCTCGCTGGAGTTGATGGAAGCCGATCAGAACACTCCGGTTCGTGCGGCGGCGTTGCATTTGATCATGTTGGAGACTTTGCTTTGGGATGCCGAAGAACCTGCGAGGGGTATCTATTTGGGCTTGGGCGGAAATCTTGCCGAAGATTTTGGTCTGCCGGATATGGAGGCGAATGAGGTTTTCCGTTGTTCGTTGCTTTGTGAGGAAGGTGGCTTGAACCGGTGCGTTGAAACAAAGGGCGGCCCCAGACCCTGGGTGGGGGTGAAACCCCCTCTCGTGGGGAGGGTCGGGGGCTGACCCGCGATGTCGGGCGGCAACTTATTATAGTCTATTCGGGTTCGCAAAGATCGACAAAAAACAAATCACCGTTCTTGGTGCCAACATACGAGCCGCCAATTTCCTTCCTTATATAGCCAATTTCTCCGCAGTAGGCTTCCGCCTCATCATGCAATGTTTGGACCTTAGTAGCTTCTCGAAATGTATCAGAAGCTGTCTCCAAGGTTATTCCGGTATTGCTGATTAGGATTACTCTGGAAAGCGGAAAGTCTATTTTTCCCCCGAGGGGTCCGCCGAAGCTCACAAATGAGCCATCTTGCTCCAATGACCAAGCAACTCCGGAAATTGCTCGAAGGGATGTGCTAATCCGCATATGTCTTTCGGGTTCATCCGGATATGGATTGATTACTTTAGTCGAAATGAGGTCGGTGCAGCCGCCAACCAAAGAAAGCAAGCCTAACAGCAATACTTTGAAAAATGGCACTGGAAGACCCTCATTTTGTCGGCGTCGCTGAGCTGTAACCTGTAGCATGATCAGCAACACAACAAACCCCCTTGCCACATCTCCCAAACCCTCCTATACGGCGCACTTCGGTACCACTCCACTGGGAATCAGGTAACCCACCAAGGGGCCTGCCAGTGATGTTGAAAGGAAAAGGGCGATGGACGCCAAGGAACTGCGGGAGAAAACTCCCGATCAGCTTCGTGATGAGCTGGCAAATCTGAAAAAAGAATCCTTCAACCTGCGCTTCCAGCAAGCGACAGGCCAGATGGAAAACACAGCCGCAATGCGCAACGCACGTCGCAATGCTGCTCGTGTAAAGACAATCCTAAACGAAAAGGCCGCAGCGGCCGCGAAGGAGGCTTAATCTATGCCTAAGCGTATCCTTGCAGGAGTTGTGACAAGCAACCAAAACGCACAGACCGTTACTGTATTGGTCGAGCGTCGTTTCAAGCACCCGCTGCTCGCTAAAACTGTTCGTAAGTCGAAGAAGTATCGTGCTCACGACGAGAACAACGCATTCAACGTTGGTGACAAAGTCCGCATTCAGGAATGTGCACCAAAGTCGAAAACCAAACGCTGGGAGGTTATTGCCTCCTAGGGCAATAACACCCGGTTTAACGAAACCCTGGGGCCCCGGACAGAAATCGGGACTTACCTCATAGGTCGGAAGGAAACCAAATGATCCAGATGCAGACCAATCTGGATGTTGCTGACAACAGCGGCGCACGCCGTGTTCAGTGCATCAAGGTTCTGGGTGGTTCCCACCGTCGTTACGCTAGTGTCGGTGACATTATCGTTGTGTCGGTTAAGGAAGCCATTCCACGCGGTCGCGTAAAGAAAGGTGACGTGCGTAAAGCCGTCGTCGTACGCACTGCAAAAGAAGTACGTCGCGAAGACGGCACATCGATCCGTTTTGATCGCAACGCTGCCGTTATCCTCAACAACAACAATGAACCGATCGGTACACGTATCTTTGGCCCAGTTGTTCGTGAGCTGCGCGGCAAAAGCTTCATGAAGATTATCTCACTTGCTCCGGAGGTGCTATAAGATGGCTGCGAAACTCCGCAAAGGTGATGAAGTGATCGTTCTTGCTGGCAAGGATAAAGGCAAGAAGGGCACAATCTCTTCTGTCAATCCAAAGGCTGGTAAAGCGGTTGTGGATGGCGTGAACATCGCGATCCGTCACCAGAAGCAAACACAGAACTCTCAAGGTGGTCGTACGCCACAGGCGATGCCGATTGACCTGAGCAACCTGGCGGTTGTTGACAAGAATGGCAAAGCATCCCGCGTTGGCTTCCGTATGGACGGCGACAAGAAAGTGCGCTTTGCCAAGACAACAGGGGATGCGATCTAATGCTTGATTCAGCAAACTACACCCCGCGTCTCAAGGCCGAATATGCGGAGAAGATCCGCGCCGCTATGAAGGAAGAGTTCGGCTATAAGAACGACATGCAGATTCCAAAGCTGGAAAAGATCGTTCTCAACATCGGTTGTGGCGCAGAAGCTGTGAAAGACAGTAAGAAAGCCAAATCCGCAGTTGAAGATCTGACAGCGATTGCAGGTCAAAAGGCGCTGACAACACGCGCATCCAAATCCATCGCGGGCTTCCGGGTTCGTGAAGGTATGCCACTGGGCGCGAAAGTGACCCTGCGGGGCGACCGGATGTACGAATTCCTTGAGCGTCTGATCACCATCGCGATGCCACGTATTCGTGACTTCCGCGGCGTGTCCGGCAAATCTTTTGACGGTCGTGGCAACTACGCCATGGGCATCAAAGAGCACCTCGTGTTCCCAGAGATCGACTTTGACAAGATCGATGAGAACTGGGGCATGGACATCGTGATCTGCACTACTGCACCAACCGACGCTGAAGCGAAGAGCCTGTTGAAAGCATTCAACATGCCGTTCAACAGCTAAGCGTTCGAGGAGAAATAGATATGGCTAAAAAATCCATGATCGAGCGCGAGAAAAAGCGCGAACGCCTCGTCGCTCAGTATGCTGAAAAGCGTGCCGCGTTGAAGGCAATCATCAACAACCAGGAGATCCCTGTAGAAGAGCGTTTCAAGGCCAGCCTTGAATTGGCAAAATTGCCTCGCAACTCTTCTGCAACGCGTCTTCACAACCGTTGTCAGCTCACCGGGCGTCCACACGCCTATTACCGTAAACTGAAAATCAGCCGTATCGCGCTTCGTGACCTTGGGTCCAATGGCGAGATCCCCGGCATGGTTAAGTCAAGCTGGTAAGGGAGAGTAAATTATGAACGATCCTATCGGTGATATGCTCACACGTATCCGCAACAGCCACATGCGCGGCAAGACAGACGTGGAAACACCTGCGTCCAAGCTGCGCGCATGGGTTTTGGATGTGCTGGCCGACGAAGGCTACATCCGCGGCTACGAAAAAGTTGATGGCAAGGATGGTCACCCAGCCCTGCGCATCGAGCTGAAGTACCACGACGGTATGCCAGTTATTCGCGAACTCAAGCGGGTCTCAAAGCCCGGTCGTCGCGTGTACCTGGGTGCCAATGACATTCCAGAAGTCCGTCAGGGCTTGGGTGTGTCGATTGTCTCCACCTCCAAAGGTGTGATGTCGGATGCAAATGCACGTGCTGCCAACGTTGGTGGTGAAGTGCTCTGCACAGTATTCTAAGGGGGCACAGATGTCTCGTATTGGTAAAAGACCGGTCGACCTGCCTTCTGGTGTGACAGCATCCGTGTCTGGTCAAACTGTTGAAGTGAAAGGCCCAAAGGGCACACGCAGCTTCAGCGCGACAGACGATGTGACAATCACAGTTGAGGACAACGCGGTATCCGTAGAACCACGCGGCAAATCCAAGCGCGCGCGTCAGCAGTGGGGCATGAGCCGCACGCAGGTGCAGAACCTGGTGACAGGCGTGACCGAGGGCTTCAAGAAAGAGCTTGAGATCAACGGTGTTGGTTATCGTGCACAGATGCAGGGCAATGTCCTGAAGCTGTCCCTTGGCTATTCTCACGAAGTGAACTTCGAGGTTCCAGAAGGCGTGACCGTCACAGCGGCAAAGCCAACTGAAATCACTGTGGAAGGTATCGACCAGCAGCTTGTTGGCCAGGTCGCGGCAAATATCCGCGAATGGCGTAAGCCAGAGCCCTACAAAGGCAAAGGCATCAAGTACAAGGACGAATACATCTTCCGCAAAGAAGGCAAGAAGAAGTAAGGACCGTAAGATATGGCTAATACTAAGCGAACACTGTTCCTTAAGCGCCGTCTGCGCGTTCGGAACAAAATCAAGAAAGTCACTGCAAATGTGGGTCGCCCACGTTTGTCCGTGCACCGTTCTAACAAGAACATCAGCGTTCAGCTGATCGACGATACGAATGGTGTGACAATCGCATCTGCGTCTTCTCAAGAGAAGGCACTGGGCGTTGTCGGCAAAAACAACATCGAGGCTGCGACAAAAGTGGGTGCTGCAATTGCAGAGCGCGCGAAAAAAGCAGGTGTCGAAGTTGCGTATTTTGACCGCGGCGGCTTCCTCTTCCACGGTAAGGTAAAGGCTTTGGCCGATGCTGCCCGTGAAGGTGGTTTGAAACTTTAATACGTTGAAGGGCGCGGACCAGTGGTTCGCGCCCTCGATGATCGGGGGGTCCGTTTGGCCCACTGCGATCGGACAAAACGACCCTTGGGGTCAACATAGAAAGGACGCCAGGAATGGCAGAACGTGAAAACCGCGGCCGGGGCCGCAATCGTGACGAGCAAGCACCTGAGTTTGCAGACCGTCTGGTCGCTATCAACCGGGTGTCCAAGACCACAAAGGGTGGTAAGAACTTTGGCTTTGCTGCCTTGGTAGTTGTCGGTGACCAAAAAGGTCGCGTTGGCTTCGGCAAGGGTAAAGCGAAAGAGGTGCCTGAGGCGATCCGCAAGGCGACTGAGCAAGCCAAGCGTCAGATGATCCGCGTGCCTTTGCGCGACGGTCGTACGCTGCACCACGACATCGAGGGCCGTCACGGCGCTGGTAAAGTCATCATGCGCACAGCGCCTGTTGGTACTGGTATCATCGCCGGTGGTCCAATGCGTGCGGTATTTGAGATGCTGGGTGTTCAGGACGTTGTGTCCAAGTCCAACGGCTCTGCCAACCCTTACAACATGATCCGTGCAACCATCGACGGCCTGAAGAAATGTCAGAGCCCTCGCAATGTTGCACAGCGTCGTGGTAAGAAGGTCGCTGACGTCCTGCACAAAGACGCAGCCCCTGCTGCTGAAGCCGAAGTGCCGGCTGAAGCCTAAGGAGATCTGAACAATGGCAAAAACAATCGTCGTCAAGCAGATCGGCTCTCCGATCCGCCGCCCAGCCAAACAGCGCGCAACGCTTGTTGGTCTTGGCCTGAACAAAATGAACCGCACCCGTGAGCTGGAAGATACACCTTCTGTCCGTGGTATGGTGGAAAGCATCCCTCACTTGGTGGAGATTATCGAAGAGAAGGGGTGAGACGCGGCTTTGCGTATCGTTTAAGCTTTCAAAGCCTCGCGGGAAACTGCGGGGTTTTTTGCTGTTTTGAGGTTAAGCCGCTCCGTCGACAGTCCGCGGGGTGGCGAGCGCCCCGATTTTCTGGGCACTTTATTCCTCAACTTTGGCGAGACGGGTCATCGTCGTGCCTAGATCAGCCAAATCGCCAGCCCGGTGGGGCGGACTGGCGATGGATCGGCGCCTTCGGCTTGTTCCGACCCAATCCAGGCAAAACCCACAACGCAAAGCGGCTATGCAAAATTGGCAGTCGTCAGGTGTGCGGTGCAGGCGTAGAGGGGCGGTAAGCAACCCAATAGATGGACCTCCCTCCCATGGCCGCTCGTTTCAAAACACTCCGCATCCGCATCGTGACCTTCTTCAAATCCGAGCCTGTTCCGTGCTGGACAGAGTATCTGCGTGAGAAGTCTCACCGGTCTTGAAGAATAAGGGGTCGCTTGACGCCTAGTCCTGTGTCGCGCAGGGTCCGCGCATGACATTGACCCCAGACCTGATCCACTCGACCTACGCAGCAATCCAAGACGCGACCATCCGCACGCCTACGGTGCGGGCGGCGCGGCTTTCGCTGCAGTTGGGGATCGATCTTTATCTCAAGCTTGAGAATCTTCAGCACACCAACGCGTTTAAGGCGCGCGGGGCATTGGCGAAGTTGCTGACGCTGGATGAGGCGCAGCGCCGCGCGGGTGTGATTGCCTGCAGTGCGGGCAATCATGCGCAGGGCGTGGCCTATCACGCGACGCGATTGGGCGTAGCCTCGACCATCGTGATGCCGGTGGGCACGCCGTTCAACAAGGTGAAGCGGACCGAAGAGTTTGGGGCCAAAGTGGTGTTGCATGGCACCGGCTTTGATGAGGGCGTTCAGTTCACCCACGACTTGGCCGCGAAGGAGGAGCTGACGTTTATCCATCCGTTTGATGATCCGGACGTCGCGGCGGGGCAGGGCACTGTGGCGCTGGAGATGTTGGAACAGGTGCCTGATCTCGACAGTATCGTTGTGCCGATTGGCGGCGGCGGTTTGATTGCGGGCATGGCGGTGGCGGCGAAGGCGGTGAAGCCAGATGTTGAGGTTGTTGGGTCTCAGGCGCGGGTTTTTGACGCCGTGAAGGCGCAGTTCGACGGTCGATCGACTCATTTTGACGGCGCGACTCTGGCGGAAGGCATCGCGGTGAAGGAGCCTTCGGCAGCGAATGTTGCTGTGATCAAGCAGCATGTTGACCGGATTGATGTGGCGACAGAGGCTGAGATCGAAGAAGCCGTGTTCGATTTGTTGTCGTCGGAGAAACTGGTGGCCGAAGGCGCGCCGGGGGCTGGCTTGGCGGTGATCAAGAACAATATTGACCACTATCGCGGTAAAAAAGTTGGGTTGGTGATTTGTGGCGGGAACATTGACTCTCGGCTGTTGTCGACGTTGATCTTGCGCGGTTTGGTGCGCGATGGTCGGATCACGCGGTTGACGTTTGAGATCGACGACACGCCGGGTCAATTGGCGGACATTTCGCGGATCATTGGTGAGGCAGGCGCCAACGTGGTGGAGGTGATCCATCAGCGGATGATGCAATCGGTGTCATTGAAGCAAGCGGAGCTGGATGTGGTCATCGAAGCGCGTGACATCGAGCATGTGAAAGAGATTGTGGGGACGCTGCGCGGTGCGGGCTTCCGGTTGCGGACGGATAGCGGGGTTTAGGGCGTTTGGAGCAGTTCGCATTTGTAATGTTATAATATTACATCTATGACGTAGATCGACTCAATGAAACGCTAGAAAGGTCCGCTCGCCATGACTGACTCCCGCCTTCCTGTCACAGTATTCTCCGGCTTCCTTGGTGCCGGAAAGACCACATTGCTCAACCGCGTTTTGAACAATCGCGAGGGGCGAAAGGTCGCCGTGATCGTCAACGATATGTCAGAAGTGAATATCGACGCCGATCTTGTGCGCGCGGATACGGAATTGAGCCGGACCGATGAGACATTGGTCGAGATGTCGAATGGCTGCATCTGCTGTACCCTGCGTGATGATTTGTTGGATGAGGTGCGCAGGTTGTCAGAGGACGGTCGGTTCGATTATTTGTTGATTGAGTCGACAGGTATTTCAGAGCCTTTACCTGTGGCCGCGACCTTCGATTTCCGTGATGAATATGGCGATAGCCTTTCTGATGTGGCACGGCTGGATACAATGGTCACGGTTGTGGATGCGGCGAACTTGCTCAATGACTACGCCTCGCATGATTTTATCAGCGACCGCGGGGAGTCGATGGGGGAGGAAGATGATCGAACTCTGGTCCATCTTCTGACCGATCAGATCGAGTTCGCGGATGTGGTCATTCTGAATAAGGTCGAGGATGCAGGCCCGCAAAAGGTAGATGCGGCGCGCAAGATCATTCGCAGCCTGAACGCGGATGCAGAGATTATTGAGACTAATCATTCTGAAGTGGCGGCTGAAAAAATCCTCGACACAGGACGGTTTGATTTTGAACAGGCGCATGAACACCCGATGTGGGCGAAGGAGCTTTACGGATTTGCCGATCACGTTCCGGAAACAGAGGAATATGGTGTTGTGTCTTATGTGTATCGTGCGCGTTTGCCGTTTGTGCCGCAGCGCATTCTGGAGGTTTTGAATGGCGATCTGCCGGGTGTGATCCGTGCCAAGGGGCATTTCTGGATTTCCACGCGGCCGGATTGGGTGGCCGAGTTTTCGCTGGCGGGAGCGTTGTCGAGCGTGAAGCCTTTGGGCACGTGGTGGGCCTCTGTGCCAGAAGAGCGCCGTCCGAACCATGATACCGCCCGCGACTATATGCAGGCGCATTGGCAAGAGCCTTGGGGTGATCGCCGGCAAGAGATTGTGTTCATCGGTGCGGGAATTGACTGGGAGGTACTGAAATCACGGTTGGATAACTGCCTTGTGCCCGCTGTTGCGGCTTTGGGACCGGATAATTTGCCGGAGTATGATGATCCGTTCCCGATCTGGAAACGGGCAGAGGATGCAGCATGAGCGCTGTTGCGGAACCGTTGACGGCTGGCGTTGGGATTTGTCTGGATCCAGCGGCGTTGAGCACGTTGTTGGAACCCGATTGCGCCGCTGCGGTATGGCAGCGCGAGATGTCGGTTGATGTTCAGTCGTGGTTGGCAAGCTTGCCAGCCGATTCCCTGCCGCGTGGTCGAGTTGTTGCACCTGTCCAAACCGTTGGGACAATCATCGAGCAGCTTTTTGAAATGGCGGGGGCACCGCGTGGGATTGAGCGTGATTGGCTGACGGCGGATATTGTAGAACTGGCCGAGCTCTTCGCGGAGGTTGTTTCAGCAAAGTACCTGAGGGTCAGGTTAGATGTGATCACCACAAATGCATGCCGAAGGTTCCATGTTGACGCAATCACGGCGCGTTTGGTCTGCACCTATCGTGGCACCGGAACGCAATATGGTGTCTGTGAAGGCGAAGGCGATCCGGCGCGCATTGAAACCGTGGCCACCGGCGCGCCGATCTTACTGCGGGGGACAAGGTGGCCTGCAGGGGAAGCGCCAAAAGTGTTACACCGGTCGCCGCCGATTGAGGGAACGGGTGAGATCCGTTTGGTTCTTGTTCTTGATCCTGTTGCGGTGCCGGACGAACTTGATGTTTATGACGCGCAATCGCTGGCAAATATCGGGACGCTCAATTAGGGGCATTTAGAGTTAAGTGATCATATCGACTAAGGCTAGGGCGGGCGAACGCTCTGCGAAGCATGGTGACGCCTCGAAGGACCAAAACCTTCTGTCGCTGAGCCTCCGAAGGCTTGTCTTGACCCAACCCTCACCCCCGTCTATATGCCCCTGGTCGGCAATGAGCCGATTCATTTTTAACGCCGTGTGCCTGATCTTCGCTGGGTCAGGTCTTCCGGCAAGGAGACAGCGATATGAAACTCAATGAATTGCGCGATAACCCAGGCGCGGCCCGTTCCAAGAAACGTGTTGGCCGTGGTCCAGGGTCTGGTGTTGGTAAAACAGCCGGTCGCGGTATCAAAGGTCAGAAATCCCGTTCCGGTGTAGCCATCAAAGGCTATGAGGGCGGCCAGATGCCTTTGTACCAGCGTCTGCCAAAGCGTGGCTTCAACAAGCCAAACCGCAAGTCTTTTGCTGTTGTGAACCTTGGTCTGATCCAGAAGTTCATCGACGAAAAGAAAATCGACGCCAAGAAAGACATCACAGAGGATGCTTTGATCGAATCTGGCCTGGTGCGTCGCAAAAAGGACGGTATCCGCGTTCTGGCCAAAGGCAATTTTTCTGCCAAAGCCAACATCACAGTGACTGGCGCATCCAAAGGCGCAATCGCAGCTGTCGAAAAAGCTGGCGGTTCACTTACGGTCACAACTGCAGCAGCGGCTGAGTAAATCCTTGTGAGCGGCCTATCGGTCGCTTACATATCTTTCAGATTTCCCAAACGCCGCTGATCGGGGAACCGAGGCGGCGTTTTTTATGAGAAGAGAGACATATGGCTTCAGCAGCAGAGCAGATGGCACAGAACATGAGCTGGGGCGCGATCGGTAAGGCGACCGAACTGCGTCAGCGTATCTTCTTTACCATCGGTCTTTTGATTGTGTACCGCTTGGGCACGTACATTCCTGTTCCGGGTATCGACACAGCGCAATTGCAGGCCTTTATGGCCGAAGCTCAGGCCGGCATCGGTGGTATCTTGTCGATGTTCACCGGCGGTGCGCTGTCCCGCATGGGTATCTTTGCGCTGGGCATTATGCCGTACATCTCTGCCTCGATTATCGTGCAATTGCTCGGTTCTATGTGGGAACCGTTGAAGCAATTGAAAAAAGAGGGTGAGCAGGGACGCCGCAAGCTGTCTCAATATACCCGCTACGGTACGGTCGTTTTGGCCACTGCACAGGCGTATGGCCTTGCGGTCAGCCTTGAAGCTGGTGGTTTGGCTGCCGATCCGGGCCTGTTCTTCCGCATGTCTTGTATTATTACGATTGTCGGCGGCACTATGTTCCTGATGTGGCTGGGTGAACAGATCACGGCGCGCGGCATTGGTAACGGTATCTCTTTGATCATCTTCGTTGGCATTATTGCTGAAATCCCAGCTGCGATGGCCCAGTTCCTGAGCCAAGGTCGTTCTGGCGCGATCAGCCCTGCGGTGATTGTCGGTGTGATTGTGATGGTTATCGCCGTCCTGACCTTTGTGGTCTTTATGGAGCGGTCGTTGCGGAAGGTACACATTCAATATCCACGTCAGCAGCGCGGTATGAAGGTCTATGACGGCTCTTCCAGCCACCTGCCAATCAAGGTGAACCCAGCCGGTGTTATCCCTGCGATCTTTGCCTCTGCCCTGCTGTTGTTGCCGACAACGATCAGTACGTTTGGCGGGAGTAGTGAAGTCCTTAACACGATCCTTGCTTATTTCGGTCCTGGTCAGCCGCTTTATCTGATCTTCTTCTCGGCCATGATCATCTTCTTCACATACTTCTATACCAAGGAAGTGGCGTTTAAGGTGGATGATGTCGCTGAGAACTTGAAGAACCAGAACGGCTTTGTTCCCGGTATTCGCCCGGGCAAGCGGACAGCGGAATACCTGGATTATGTCGTAACCCGCATTCTGGTGCTTGGTTCCGGTTATTTGGCACTTGTAGCATTGCTACCAGAAATCCTGCGCGCGCAGCTCTCGATTCCGTTCTACTTCGGTGGTACGTCGATCCTGATTATCGTGTCTGTGGGGATGGATACGATCCAACAGATCCAGTCGCATCTGCTGGCACACCAGTATGAAGGCTTGATCGAGAAGTCGCAGCTGCGCGGTCGTCGCGGCGGCGCGAAGAAGAGGGGGCCTGCGCGCCGATGAACATTATTTTGCTTGGCCCGCCAGGTGCGGGTAAGGGAACCCAAGCGGGGCGTTTGGTCGAAGAACGCAACATGATCCAACTGAGCACCGGCGATATGCTGCGGGCTGCGCGGACATCAGGCACAGAAATGGGCAAGATGGTTGCGGGCGTTATGGATCGTGGGGAGCTCGTTACGGATGAGATCGTGATCGGTCTGATCCGTGAGCAATTGGAAGCAGACAACGACGCGACTGGGTTCATCTTTGACGGGTTTCCACGTACATTGGCACAGGCTGACGCTTTGGGCGAGTTGCTAGCCGAAATGGGTCAGCCGCTGGATGCCGTCATTGAGCTTGAAGTGAATGACGAAGTTCTCGTCGATCGCATTGTTGGCCGCGCGAAAGAGGCGGCGGCAGCTGGCCAGCCTGTGCGGGCAGACGACAATGAGGAAAGCCTGAAGGTCCGTCTGATGGCGTATTACAAGCAGACCAGCCCTTTGATCGGTTACTACTATGCTAAGGGCAATCTGACATCGGTTGACGGATTGGCAAGCATTGATGATGTGGCTGCGTCGATCAACGGCGTGTTGGGTTAAACGCGATGGGTGCGAAGGCCGGAGCCGTCTTAGCCGTTGCCGTTGGCTGGTTTTTGGCCTTTGGCATTTTCATGTTCCTGCGGACGTTTGAGAACACCATGATCCTATGGCTCTGGTTCCTCGTCGTGATCGCGTTTTTGCCGCGCGAGACCTACAAGGTGTACAAGCTGCTAACACAGAAAGACGACGAGTAATTTGCAGCTTACGGTTCCGGTACCTGAGGAATTGAAAGTATCGCATGCAGAGTTCGAGAGAATTCTGGCGGAACGCAAAACACAAAAAGTGGCAGCATTAAAATCAGGTGGTTTGATTGTGGGCCTTTGTTTTTGTGCCTGCTACTCGGTCATATATTTTGTCAACTGGCCCGATTTTCTATCACTAGCGCCTTTTCTAATAATCTTCTATTTCCAAGGCTTGTGGCAAGAAAAGCGACATGAATTTGAGCGACGTTTAAAGCCGATACAAAAGATTTTTCACGCAAAGGGATACAGCATTGTAGAGGATGCGGGGCGGGGTCGTGGAGCTCTTGTTTTAAAAGACTATCCCGACAACCCACAAAGCCCTTGACGCAGTTTAGGTTCGCACCTAGATAACGCCATCTCTGATGAGAATCAAAAAACCGTTAATGGGTCGCTCCCAAGCGCGGTTGACCACCTGATATGACGCAGCCCGGCGCCCTAAATGGTCCGGGCTTCCGTTGTGAAAAAAGGGTCTGGAGTTACGGACCCGCAACGAAAAGGAAAAGCACACGTGGCACGTATTGCCGGCGTAAACATCCCGACTGCAAAGCGGGTTCCAATCGCCCTGACATATATTGCTGGTATCGGTCCAACGACCGCCAAGCAAATCTGCGAAGCAACAAAAATTGATGAGACACGTCGTGTAAACGACCTGTCCGACGCTGAAGTTGTTTCTATCCGCGAATTCATCGACGCAAACCTCACCGTTGAAGGTGACTTGCGCCGCGAAGTTCAGATGAACGTAAAGCGCCTGATGGACCTTGGCTGCTACCGTGGCCTGCGCCACCGTCGTAACCTGCCAGTTCGTGGCCAGCGTACATCTACAAACGCACGCACTCGCAAGGGCCCTGCAAAGGCCATTGCTGGTAAGAAGAAATAAGGAGACGCACCGATGGCACGTGATACCCGTCGCGGAGGCAAGCGTAAGGTCTCCAAGAACATCGCAGCTGGCGTTGCACACGTAAACTCCAGCTTCAACAACACAAAAATCCTGATTTCTGACGTGCAGGGCAATGCGATCTCTTGGTCGTCTGCTGGCACCATGGGCTTCAAGGGCTCTCGTAAGTCCACACCTTATGCGGCTCAGATGGCTGCTGAGGATGCGGGCAAGAAAGCACAGGAACACGGCGTGAAAACGCTTGAGGTCGAAGTGCAGGGTCCGGGTTCCGGCCGTGAAAGCGCGCTGCGCGCACTGGCTGCTGTTGGGTTCAACATCACATCTATCCGTGACGTGACCCCAATGGCGCACAACGGCTGCCGTCCACCAAAGCGCCGCCGCGTCTAATTTTTCTTTATGGGACCGCGTGCATTTGCACGGCCCCATTCCGTCATTTTGAAACCTCGGGCGTTGGCCTTTTGATCATGAAGGGCTGACAGGAATGGAGGGATACATGATCCACAAGAACTGGGCAGAGTTGATTAAGCCAACTCAATTGGAAGTGAAGCCGGGCAACGATCCTGCGCGTCAGGCAACTGTCGTTGCTGAACCGCTTGAGCGTGGTTTTGGTTTGACACTTGGCAACGCGTTGCGTCGCGTTCTGATGTCATCTCTGCAAGGTGCAGCGATCACTGCCGTTCAGATCGACAACGTGTTGCACGAGTTCTCTAGCGTGTCTGGTGTACGTGAAGACGTCACAGACATCGTTTTGAACCTCAAAGGCGTTGCAATCCGTATGGAAGTCGAAGGTCCAAAGCGTTTGAGCGTTCAGGCCAAAGGCCCCGGCGTTGTGACAGCTGGCGACATTTCCGAGACAGCAGGCATCGAGATCCTGAACAAGGATCACGTGATCTGCCACCTCGACGATGGTGCGGATCTGTACATCGAACTGACTGTGAACACTGGCAAAGGATATGTCTCTGCGGACAAGAACAAGCCAGAAGATGCACCAATTGGCATGATGTCCATCGATGCGATCTATTCACCTGTTAAGAAGGTCTCTTACGACGTTCAGCCAACTCGTGAAGGTCAGGTTCTGGACTATGACAAGCTAACAATGAAGGTCGAAACAGATGGCTCGATCACGCCTGATGATGCAGTTGCTTATGCGGCGCGTATCCTTCAGGACCAGCTGTCCATCTTCGTGAACTTTGATGAGCCTGAATCAGCTCAGCAGGGTCAGGAAGATGATGGTCTGGAGTTCAACCCACTTCTGCTGAAGAAAGTGGACGAGCTGGAACTGTCTGTTCGCTCTGCAAACTGCCTGAAGAACGACAACATCGTCTACATCGGCGATCTGATCCAAAAGACCGAAGCAGAGATGCTGCGCACGCCAAACTTTGGCCGGAAGTCTTTGAACGAGATCAAAGAGGTTCTGTCCGGTATGGGCCTGCACCTCGGTATGGACGTCGAGGACTGGCCACCAGACAACATCGAAGATCTGGCGAAGAAATTCGACGACCAGTTCTAAAAATTCGGGCAGGCTTTAGGGCCTGCCCAACCAATGCCGGTGCGAACCGGGAACATCTGGGCAATCCCGCCCCAAGGAGAGTGGCAGACACGCATCTGACCGCCAGACAAAGCATAAAGACTTAGGAGAGTAACAAATGCGTCACGCACGTGGATACCGCCGCCTGAACCGCACACATGAACACCGCAAGGCGCTGTTCGCGAATATGGCCGGCTCGCTCATTGAACATGAGCAGATCAAGACAACTGTGCCAAAGGCGAAGGAACTGAAGCGAGTCGTCGAAAAACTCGTAACACTTGGAAAACGCGGCGATTTGCATGCCCGCCGTCAGGCAGCCGCTCGTTTGAAACAGGACTCGCATGTTGCAAAATTGTTCGACGTTTTGGGTCCGCGTTATGCGAATCGGAACGGCGGGTACGTTCGCGTCATCAAAGCGGGCTTCCGCTACGGTGATATGGCTCCAATGGCCATTATCGAGTTCGTTGAGCGTGATGTGGACGCCAAAGGCGCTGGTGATCGCGCTCGCCTAGAAGCAGAAGAGGCCGCTGCGGTCGAAGAATAGTCTGTTTCCCAAATTGGCATAAAAACAAGGGCCCTCGATACAGATGGGCCCTTTTTTGTTGTCTTTGTGGCGACAAAGAAATCGATAAAGAGTTTATTAATACTTTTCCAATCTACATCGCCAATAAGTTAACTTTTCCGTGGCGAGTTTTTGAACTTCAAACGTCGGATTTAAGGCGGCTTAATCAACTTTACGTTGCGTCATTCCGCTCATCAATTTTTGAGCCCAATTTATGGTTGACCTGAATACGACCAACTTGTCTAAAAAGATATGTCTTTGCAGTCGGGTATAGACCAATATATGACTCGCTTGGCTGCGTTGGCACCCGGGGGCTTTTCATATTCGTTGCATATTCGCTTTGCGATGCCACTGTTAAGCAACCAGACGTTCCCACAAGGCTGGACTGATCGTTACGCAGAGGAGGCTTACGCGCTTCGAGATCCGATTATCGCTTGGGGGTTTAGCGAGACCGGCGCACAAAGATGGAGCGCAATAACAATCCCTGATCCGTTTGACATCCTGGGTCAGGCCCGTGAATTCAATATGAATTATGGAATTTCTATTTCCTGCGGGCCAATGAAATCGCGGACAATTGCCTCGGCAGCTAGAAGCGATCGTGAGTTTACAGACGACGAGATGGACGCCTTCTCGAAGATGATAAACCACCTCCATGATGTAACACAGCCGCCAGAGGCTCTTACGGATGCTCAAATCGAGGCCTTGAGGTGTATTGCTGAAGGGGATCGTCATGCAGCCGCCGCGGCGCGTTTGAACATTTCGGAAAGTGCATTGAAGGCACGTTTGTCCTCGGCGAGGTCCAGCCTTCTAGCTCGTACAACAGCCGAAGCGATACAACGCGCAAGAGATTATCGACTGCTCTGACTTTTCTATTGCTGCGAATCTGCTGAATGGGTCAAAATCGACGCATACGTGGGGTTATGCATGCAAGGAACGACATTGTCATTTTCGAACATTCACCGACATGGTGAGTTGTTCGGCAAGATCATGGAGGCGCGGAAGCCAACTCAGTTGCCAAGCAACTGGGAAGACACTGGCACGGGCAATCATGATTTTGATCAGTATGACACTCCACAGTCCCGCTGGCTGGCGATCCAGAGCGATGATGGCGACGTGCTGGCGAGTTTGCGCCTGACGCCGACCACAGCTCAAAGTGGCGTTTACAGCTATATGATCCGCGACGCGCAAAAGGGTCTTTTGGAAGACGTCCCGAAGGATTTGCTTTTTGAGGACGCCCCTGTCGATGAAGGCACTTGGGAGATGACCCGGGCAAATCTGAAGCCGGGTATGTTTGGTGTGGACCGAGACGTCGTTCGATATCGGCTTTTGCAGCAGCTTTCCGAGACGGCTAAGACTGAAAAGATCGCGAAATTTGTAGCCTTGCTTCCCACCAATTGGAAAAGCTGGGCGTTGGATCATGATTTCAAGATCAAGCCTGCCGGGCGCGTTTGGCGGGTCGGAGGCCGTGATCTTCAGGCGCATATTCTCAGCGTCGGCTGACTCACCATCCCTTCAATTGCGTTTGTCGTAGCGGTAGTGTGTCGCCATGGCCGATCTATTTTCACAAGAAACTTCCATTGCACCGCAAGCTGGCCCGCTTGCGGATCGTCTTAGGCCGTCGAATCTGGCCGAGGTGATCGGCCAAGAGCAGGTGATCGGACCAGAGGCGCCTTTAGGAGCGATGCTTGCTGCCGGTTCTTTGTCATCGCTGATCTTGTGGGGGCCACCGGGTGTTGGGAAAACCACAATCGCCCGATTGCTCGCGAATGAGACTAACCTGCACTTTGTGCAAATCTCCGCGATTTTCACCGGTGTTCCTGACCTGCGCAAGGTATTCGAAGCCGCCAAGATCAGACGGCAAAATGGACAAGGCACATTGCTGTTCGTTGATGAGATCCATCGTTTCAACAAAGCGCAGCAAGACGGGTTCCTTCCCCATATGGAGGACGGCACGATCTTGTTGGTGGGTGCTACGACCGAAAACCCAAGTTTCGAGTTGAATGCGGCGGTGTTAAGCCGTGCGCAGGTTCTGGTTTTGGAGCGCTTGTCGCTCGCTGATTTAGAGCGTTTGGCACAGCGAGCAGAGAAAGAGCTGGACCGGAAATTACCCTTAGACGGCCCCGCTCGAGAAGCTCTCCTAGAGATGGCAGATGGGGATGGTCGCGCGCTGTTGAACTTGATCGAGCAAGTGACGGCTTGGAAAGATGACACGGTTTTGAAAGTCGATGCGTTATCGTCCCGATTGATGAAACGGGCGGCGGTCTATGACAAATCGGGGGAAGAGCATTACAACCTGATCAGCGCCTTGCACAAGTCTGTACGCGGGTCTGATCCGGATGCCGCGCTTTATTGGTTTGCACGGATGCTCGAGGGTGGAGAAGACCCGCGTTATCTGGCGCGGCGGATCACCCGGATGGCTGTCGAGGATATTGGCTTGGCTGATCCGCAGGCGCAGACGGTCTGCTTGCAGGCATGGGAAACCTATGAACGGCTTGGGTCGCCTGAGGGTGAGTTGGCGATTTCGCAAGCGCTCGTCTACCTCGCGCTCGCGCCGAAATCGAACGCGAACTACGTGGCTTATAAGGCGGCGCGGAAGGCAGCGAAATCTACAGGGTCGCAACCGCCGCCAAAGCATATCCTGAACGCGCCGACGTCATTGATGAAGGATCAGGGATATGGCGACGGCTATGCCTATGACCATGACGCTGAAGACGGGTTTTCGGGCCAGAACTATTTCCCCGATGGTATGAAACGAGGGGTTTACTATTTGCCCGTCGATCGCGGGTTTGAGCGGGATTTGAAGAAGCGCGTGGAGTATTTCGCCAAGCTACGAGCGAAGCGGCAATCATCTGAGAATTGACAAGCTGACCGGAAAGAGCGAAGGCGGTGCCATGTTTGCATCCTTCCTTTCTGTAGCCCTTGGCGGTGCCATTGGGGCCTCTCTTCGCTTTGGTCTCGGCCTCGTGATCATACGCGCGTGGGGCGGTGGGTTTCCTGTGGCGATCATCACGGTGAATGTTATTGGGTCGTTCTTGATGGGGCTTTTTGTGGTGCTTTCGTTCCAACGCGGTTGGGAAGGTCTGAACCTGTTTGTTATGACCGGAATCTTGGGCGGCTTCACAACGTTTTCGGCGTTTTCGCTTGAGGCCTATACACTGTTTGAAAAGGGGCAAGCGGGTGCGGCGCTCGCTTATGTAGGCTTGTCGGTGGTGGGCTCGATCCTTGGGCTTGTGGCCGGTGTTCTTTTGGCGCGAGAGGTGTTCGGATGAGCGGTGTTCAAACACGGACGATCGGGCCTGACGACGGGGATCAGCGCTTGGATCGCTACATGCGGCGCTTGTTCCCGCATCTGACACAGGGCCGGATTGAAAAGATGTGTCGCAAAGGGGAGCTCCGCGTCGATGGTGGGCGGGTGAAATCGAACACGCGTCTTGAGGTCGGGCAGGTGGTGCGTATCCCGCCGCTGCCGAGTGAGGAAGAGGTTGAAGCCGCGCGGCAGTTGCAAAAGTCGGGCGTGTCGAAGGCTGATGCGAAACTGATCCAGTCCTGCGTGATTTACCGCGACGATCATATAATCGCGCTGAATAAACCGCCGGGGATTGCGACGCAGGGCGGCAGCAAGACGACGCGACATATAGACGGCATGGCCGAGGCTTTGACCTTTGGATATGACGAAAAACCCCGTTTGGTGCATCGCTTGGATAAGGACACGTCTGGTGTTCTTTTGCTGGCACGCACGCGGATGATGGCGAAGAAACTGACCGAGAACCTCAAGCATCGTGAGACGCGCAAGATTTATTGGGCGGCGGTTGCCGGGGTGCCAAACCCGCGGGCCGGGACGATCAAATATGGACTGGTGAAAGCTCCGGGTCATGGTAGGGGCGGCGAGAATGAAAAGATGCGCTGTGTGCATCCGCGTGATGTGCCGCATGTTGAGGGCGCAAAGCGGGCGACGTCGGATTATGCGGTGATGACCACCTTGGCCAATCGCGGATCATGGGTGGCTTTGGTGCCGATCACGGGACGGACACATCAATTGCGTGCGCATATGGCCGAGATCGGGCACCCGATCATTGGCGACGGCAAATATGGCGGCTCGCATCAGGAAAACTTAGGCGATGGCTGGGGCGCCGGCATGGGCAGCGAAATCGGGCGCAAGATGCATCTTCATGCACGGACGCTGATCATAGAACATCCTGAAACCGGTGCGGAATTGCATCTGACTGCGCCGCTGCCAGAGCACATGCAGCATACGTGGGATTTCCTTGGCTGGGATGTGACGCATGCGCCTGTCGATCCGTTCAATATGCCGGAGTAAGCCATGAGTGAGTGGAAAGCGAAACGGTTTTGGTCTGAGGCGGCCGTCAAGGCAAGCGAAGATGGTTATTCAGTCTTGCTAGATGGTCGGCCTGTGAAGACGCCTGCGAAAACGCATCTCGTGGTTCCAACGGATGCCATGGCCCAAGCGATTGCGGCGGAGTGGGACGCGCAAGAAGAGGCGATTGATCCGCTGACGATGCCGGTGACGCGGGGTGCGAATGCCGCATTGGACAAGGTATCGGTTCAGTTCAAAGAAGTCGCTGAAATGCTAGCAGAATACGGTGACACGGATTTGCTTTGCTATCGCGCCGAAGGGCCGGAGGGGCTAGTCCAACGGCAGACTTCCCTCTGGGACCCGTTGCTTGATTGGGCGCATGACACTTATGACGCGCGCCTATTGCCCGCTCAGGGTGTGATCCATGTTGCACAGGACGGGGCCGCATTGGCGAAGCTATCTGCACCTGTTCAGGCGATGACGGCGTTTGAGCTCGCTGGATTTCATGACCTGGTCAGCATTTCTGGATCATTGGTTCTGGGGCTTGCAGTGACTCACGGGCGCCTGCCTGCAGAGGAAGCCTGGGCGCTCTCTCGGTTGGACGAGGATTGGCAGATCGAACAGTGGGGCCCAGACGAAGAAGCTGAAGCTGTGGCGGATAAGAAGAAAGCAGATTTTTTGAACGCTGCAAAATTCTACCAACTGTCGCGAAGTTAGGTCTTTACGTAGGGTCAACTACTAAACCTAGTGAATTCACGATTTTTTTTGGGCTCGAAAGGTCCGTTTCGGACCTGAGCCACTTGACGAGTCGGGGTGATTCCAGTCACTCTTTACCAATTGGGGGCTGTGCCCTCATTTTTCGGGACGGTCCCATGTTTGGGACCACAAAAAAACTGACCGCCCCAGTCACTCGGGGCGGAAACTCAGGAAGAGGTAAATATGAAAAAAACCGTACTTTTCGGTGCGCTGACCGTAGCAGGTCTGGCAGCAGCTGGCGCTCAAGCCGCCACACTCGACGACGTGCAAGCACGTGGCAAGCTGAACTGCGGTGTTACAACCGGCGTTCCAGGCTTTGGTGAGCCTGACGCGAATGGCGTATGGCAAGGGTTCGACGTGGCTGTTTGCCGCGCGGTTGCCGCTGCTGTTCTGGGCGATCCAATGGCTGTTGAGTTCGTTCCAACAACCGGTAAGACACGCTTCACTGCTCTGGCAGCAGGCGAGATCGACATGTTGGCACGTAACACCACTTGGACATTCTCACGTGACGTTGACCTGAAGTTCGAATTCGTAGGTGTTAACTACTACGACGGTCAGGGCTTCATGGTTCCAAAAGCATTGGGCGTAAACTCTGCTAAAGAACTCGACGGTGCGACTGTATGTATCCAAACTGGTACAACAACAGAGCTGAATCTTGCGGACTTCTTCCGCTCCAACAACATCTCTTACGAGCCTGTTCCAATCGAAACTGGTTCTGAAGCTGTTCAGCTGTTCACAGCTGGTTCTTGTGACGTTTACACAACTGACGCATCCGCTCTGGCTGCTCAGCGTGCAAACTTCGCGAACCCAGGTGACTACGTTGTTCTGCCTGAGATCGTATCCAAAGAGCCTCTCGGCCCACTTGTACGCCACGGCGACAACGAATGGGGCGACATCGTTCGTTGGACTCTGAACGCACTGATCACAGCTGAAGAGCTGGGTGTAACATCCGACAACATCGATGAGTTGGCATCTGCACCAGGTTCCAACCCAGAAGTTAACCGTCTGCTGGGTACAGAAGGCACACTGGGCGAAATGCTCGGCCTGTCTGCTGACTTCGCGAAAAACGCGATCTCTGCTGGTGGTAACTACGGCGAAATCTTCGCTAACAACATCGGTGAGAGCACAAACATCGGTCTGGCGCGCGGTCTGAACGCGCAGTGGACTGAAGGTGGTCTGATCTACTCTCCACCATTCCGGTAGGATAGACCTCAAAGGGCGCGGTCAACACCGCGCCCTTTTTTCATCTTCTGATTGAAGATGGCCGACACGCCAAAAGAGCGTGAAAACCAATAAGTCATAGCCAACAAGGGGCTACTATGTCGACGACGACCGATCCGGATACGCGCCCGGACGGCTTCCGCCTAGGAATGCTGATCAATGATACGCGTTACCGGTCTTACACCTTTCAATTCATAGCGCTGGTTCTTCTGATCCTAGGCTTGGGGTATCTGATCTCGAACCTTCTGGATAACCTTGCGCGTGCTGGTCTTAACATTTCTTGGGCGTTTCTGGGTGAACCCGCAGGATATGACATCAATCAGCGTCCCATCGAATATACATCTCAATCAACGCATGCTCGGGCCTCTATGGTCGGAGCGATCAACACACTCATTGTCGCGTTTCTGGCCTGTATCTCGGCCACTGTGATCGGTGTTGTTGCCGGTGTTTTGAGATTGTCCAACAACTGGATCGTTTCAAAACTGATGAGCGTCTATGTGGAAGCATTCCGCAACGTTCCAGTTCTGATCTGGATCTTGATCATCTTCCTCGCCATGTCAAATGCGTTGCCGCAACCGCGGACGTTCCGAGGCGACGATGCGACATCGAGTATGCTGTTCGACGCCATCGCGGTTACGAACCGGGGTGTCTATATTCCGTCGTTTGTAAATGGCGCGGGCTCGCTGATCTTCTGGATTGTTGTGATCGCCTCTATCGTGGGGGTCTTCTGGTATCGCAAATACGCGAAGAAAGTCCTTTATGCGACGGGCCGCATGTTGCCAACGTTCTTGCCGTCTCTCGGTATTTTGATCGTTCCTGGACTTCTGGCCTACTTCATCTTGGGTCGTCCGGTCACATTGGAGTATCCAGAGCTTTCTGGCTTTAACTTCAAAGGCGGTATCCACCTTCGCCTTTCATTGATTGCGCTGTGGTTCGCCTTGGCGATCTATACAGGCGCCTTTATCGCTGAAAACGTGCGTGCAGGTATCCAAGCGGTCAGCAAGGGCCAAACGGAAGCTGCTGGCGCGCTGGGCCTTCGCCCGGGTCGGATCATGAACCTTGTGATCTTGCCGCAAGCGCTGCGCGTTATCATTCCGCCGCTTATCTCTCAGTATCTGAACATTACCAAGAACAGCTCTCTCGCGATTGCTGTGGGGTATATGGATATCACGGGAACCTTGGGCGGTATTACATTGAACCAAACCGGTCGTGCGATCGAAGCAATCTTGCTTCTGATGCTGTTCTACCTCGTGGTGTCCCTATCGATTTCCGCGATCATGAACGTCTACAACAACCGAATGAAGTTGCAGGAGCGGTAAGATGGCATCTGAATATTCATACGTACGTACGGATTTCCTTGGGGAATCCCCGCCACCTGCCCGTGAAACCGGCGCAATTAAATGGATGCGAGAGAACCTGTTCTCAGGCTGGCTGAACACAATCCTGACTGTTCTGGCGATTTACTTTGTCGTCTGGCTCGTGGTCGGTGTTTGGCCGTGGTTCGCCAATGGCGTTTGGGACGCTGACAACCTAGCTGAATGCCGGGCCATCCTTGATGGAGCGACTGGCGCTTGTTTTGCGGTGCTTTCGGATCGCTGGACACAGATGCTGTTCGGTATCGCCTATCCGGCGGATGGGTTCTGGCGTCCGACCTTGGCGTTCATCCTGTTGTTCCCAAGTGTCGCTCCGGCTTTGTTTGCGCAGTATGTTCCGCGTAAATTCCTGATCGCAACGGCGCTTTACCCCTTCTTGGCCTACTGGCTGATCTGGGGCGGAACCATCATGATCCCGATCGTAACATTGATCGGCTTGATCGCGGCTTACTTTGCCTTCATCCGTCTAGAAAGAGCCTCTGGCTTCTTCATGGGCCTTGTTGGCGGTGTCGTTGCCGCAGCGATCATTTGGTATCTGGGTGGCTTTGTAACAGATGCGATGTCTGGCTTCCTTGCTTTGCCAGAGGTCGCCAGCCGCGACATGGGGGGCTTTATGCTCAACATGATCCTTGGTGTGGTCTGTGTGTCGCTCTCGCTGCCTCTGGGCATTGTTCTGGCGCTGGGACGTCAGTCTTCGATGCCGATCATCAAAGGGATCTGTGTGATCTTCATCGAGTTTATTCGCGGGGTGCCGCTGATTACGTTGCTCTTCGTGGCGAACGTGGTTTTGGCGTACTTCTTCCCGCCGGGCACAAACCTCGATTTGATCCTGCGGGTTATCATCATGATCACGATGTTCTCGGCGGCTTATATCGCTGAGGTGATCCGTGGTGGCCTCGCAGCTTTGCCAAAGGGCCAGTATGAAGCAGGCGACAGTTTGGGGCTGAACTATTCCCAGGCGATGCGCCTGATCATCCTGCCGCAAGCGCTCAAAATCTCCATCCCGGGGATCGTGAACGTGGCCGTGGGCCTTTTCAAAGATACAACGCTCGTATCGGTGATTTCGATGTTTGACCTTGTTGGTGTGATCCGGGGACCAATCCTCAGCTCGACCGACTGGACGGGCGTCTATTGGGAGGCCTTCGGCTTTGCTGCGCTTCTCTTCTTCGTCATCTGCTACGGCATCTCTCAATACTCGCAGTGGCTCGAACGCCAACTCCAGACAGATCATAGGTAATCCCCATGGCACAAACACAAATGAAAGTGAGCGACGAGGTCGCGATCCAAATCAACCAGATGAACAAGTGGTATGGCACGTTCCACGTGCTGCGCGACGTCAATCTGACAGTGAACCGAGGCGAGCGGATCGTTATCTGTGGTCCATCCGGTTCGGGTAAGTCGACGTTGATCCGGTGCATCAACCGTCTGGAAGAACATCAGGCGGGCGACATCATCGTGGATGGGACAGAGCTGTCCTCTGACCTGAAGAACATCGACAAGATCCGGTCAGAGGTTGGCATGTGCTTCCAGCACTTTAACCTCTTCCCGCATCTGACGATTTTGGAGAACTGCACGCTGGCCCCGATCTGGGTGCGCAAGACGCCAAAGAAAGAGGCGGAAGAAACAGCGATGCATTTCCTTGAGAAGGTGAAGATCCCAGATCAGGCGATGAAGTATCCTGGCCAGCTGTCTGGTGGTCAGCAGCAGCGCGTCGCGATTGCGCGGTCCTTGTGCATGAAGCCACGGATCATGCTGTTTGACGAGCCGACATCGGCGCTTGACCCAGAGATGATCAAAGAGGTGCTCGACACCATGATTGAACTGGCTGAGGAAGGCATGACCATGCTTTGCGTCACGCACGAGATGGGCTTTGCCCGTCAGGTTGCGAACCGCGTGATCTTTATGGACCAAGGCCAGATCGTAGAACAGAACGAGCCAGAAGAGTTCTTTAACAACCCGCAGTCCGAACGGACGCAGTTGTTCCTGAGCCAGATTATCGGTCACTGATCGGGTCTGAGAATTAAGGGAAAGCCGGGCCTGCGGGCTCGGCTTTTTTTGTGGGAAATGCCTTGGAGCGGATATTGAAACTCAGAGAATATGTCGATCAAGGCCTTGCCGATGCCGAGATCATTGTCCTGTTGAATATCGTTGCCCATGGTTTTCGATATCCCTTGAAGGTAGCAGAGTTCGACGTTGAAAGGGTCTGTGTCTTCTGCATTTGCCAGAACGGTTAGAACGCTTCGACCATCTTCGGTATCAACGTCCAAAATGTTGCACAGCGGGTCGGTGACGACCAAACTGGAGATAGCGTTAGAGAGACCTTTATCGTTGAAATCGGTCAACTGGCTTGGGATTGGCTCCCCTTCGACGAACTGAGCGGACGCAAGCAGGATGAGGACGTCATGCTGGAAACCTAACGAGTTGTTCTCGGCCTCGCTGACGGTTTTTAGGAGCTTCAAGATCGATCCCGAGAAGTGTAGTTGGTCGCGTTTTGGCGCTACGACCAGAACGTCGGCACCCATGACTTTATCCGTAAATGCGGACAGTTCTTCTTAATCGGCGAAACTCAAGTTTTGCGCATTGATGTGGGAAGGAGGCGCGATAATCGAAGCAAGAACTAAAGCTGCGATTAGATTTCGGGGCTTGGATTTTCCGTGCATTTGAAGAAACCTCAATAGCGATTTTTGACGTCTTTGACGTTCTCAATTTTTGTTGCGCTGTTCAGGTTCGGGATCAAGCGCGAAGCGCGCCGAACCAACACCTGACCGTACCTGCGGTCTGGTGTTTAGGGTTCTGTTGATTTCAGAAAGTCTGTGGAATGTGCTTGGCGACCATTAAGCGCTGTCGGAGGGAGGGCGGAACACCAGCCCACGGTCAGGTGTTGGTTCGGCTTGGTCTGAATGATCAACCTACTCTGGCTTTCCTAACCAAGTGTCTCACTCCAAAATACGTGATCCAGATGAAGAAAAGACTGGCAGCGGTCATGCTCCAATTCGCGTATCTCAGGAAAGTTGCCAGTTTGGGATCATCAATCTGCTCCATAGTGCTTAAGCCAAGTTCAATTAGCTCCGCCCTTCTGAGATCGGAAAGTGTCAGAAACACAATGCTTAGCAAGGCGGATACGACAAAGCCAAAAATGGAAAAGCGAAGCGCATCGTGCACGGAATTCCAAGTCTTTTCTGCCATGCTGAATTACCCCAAATCCCGCGGCACAATGAAATCCAGGCAGCGTCCCTGACCAATCCGCACCCCCGCCTCAAAATCAATCACTGTCGTCGCACAGGTTGGATAGTCGCTGAAGCGGTCGTGCTTGGGGCGGTCCTTCACCAACCCATGGGCCAGCATGGCGATGCCGGGGTTGTGGCCGATGACGGCGATGGTCTCGTCCGTTTCGCGCAAGATTAGATCAAGGATCGTGTCGGGGCTGGCGTGGTAGAGCATCGGCTTGAACACGACAGAGGCGTTGCAGCCAAGCGCTCCGAACAAAAGCTCGGCGGTTTCCTTGGTGCGGGCGGCGTCGGAGACCAGCATCCGGTCGGGCAGGTAATCCATCCGGCGCAGCCAATTGCCTATAGTGGCAGATGCTTTGCGGCCCCGCTCGGTCAGCACCCTTTGGTGATCATCGGCGAAGGGATCATCCCAGCCGGATTTCGCATGGCGGATCAGGATCAGGCGCTTGGTCATAGGAAGGCTTTCATATGGAACGCGGATTGTTCAGGCAGCCGACGGTCGCGCCCAATAGCGCAGGCGCGGCGCGACAGGCAGCCGCCTTTGCGGCAGTCTTGCCCCTGTGGCGAGGCGACGTGCGTTTTGCAGGCCGCCACATCGTAGCCGTCAGCCAAGGCATCGACGGGGCAGGCGGCTGCGCACATCGCTGTGGCGGAAAGAGCAGGGGCCGTGTTTGGGGCAAGGGGCCAAAGGGCGGGCAGCCAAAGCGCCCCCCGGAAAGAGGCAAAGAGCCCGCGTTCGTCATGAGCCAGAAAACCGATGGCAGAGTTGGCAAAGCGGCCAGTTTGCAGCGCCCATGTCTGGAACGGACGGTACGGCGGACCTTGAAACGGGAAGAACGGTTTCGCGCCGAGGTCTTGTGCAACTTCCGTTAGGACGCGCAGCGACCAGCGGTCCATCGGGTTGGTGTCGCCGTCTTGGTATTCAGGGCTTTGTTTGAAGGCGGGCCAGAAGGTGGGTTCATCCGGCCCGATAAGGCACAAGGTACCGCCCTCCATCGGGCAATGGCCCAACGATGTCAGGTGGTGCGGTGCAAGGGCGCGGGCGAGGTCATCTTCTGTCACGACGCGAAGTCTAGCAGCCTTGCGCGTGGCGGAAAGGTAAAACTACTCCAGCCGTGTCCAAGACCGAGGGATGGTTCCCAGCTCATTGGCTTCAAAGGCAATGCCGGTGTCGGTACAGCCGTATATGCCGGTTGAGGTGCCCCAGCCGCCATCGGCTTGGGTGATTGGGATGTCCATTCGTTGGCCGAAAACCTCGGCGGACCCGACAAGCGAATATTGTGCCGCGACCGCGCGGTAATTGTGGCCATCGTTGGCGTTCATGGCGCCTTCGGAGAAGCCGTTCACGCTGACCTCCATCGCGGGCATTTCTGGCGCTTGGATCGCGTATGTCATGTTGTCAGATAGTAGGGTCAGGTTTCCGAATTCATCAATGTCCATGATGGTTTGGCCGCTGAGATAGGTGGCTTGGGCGTTCATTTGTTTTGCCAGAACGGAGGCCATATCAGCACCGTCCGCTTGCCATTTTCTGACAAGGCTGGGGTCAATGGCGAGTGCGGGGGTGGCCGTGAGTGTAAGGACGAATGCGAAAGGTGTTTTGGTCATGAAATCTCTCCAACTATGGCTACAGCAAAGCACGGTAGCGTTGCTGCGCATAGTCAGAGTTTCGTGACCTTAGCGGATAAGCGATCCAGCGCCGTGATCGGTGAAAAGCTCAAGCAAGCAGGCGTTAGGTGCGCGGCCATCAAGGATGACAACGGCGCGGACGCCTTCCTTGATCGCCTTTGTTGCGGTTTCGGTTTTAGGGATCATGCCGCCCGCGATGGTGCCATCCGCGATAAGGTCAGAGATTTTGAGCGCGTTGATTTCAGTTAGCACCGCGCCGTCTTTGTCTTTGACCCCTTCCACATCGGTCAACAGCAAAAGGCGATCCGCCTTCAAAGCGCCCGCAATGGCACCGGCGGCGGTGTCGCCGTTGATGTTCATCGTTTTACCGTAGGGGCCGACGCCAAGCGGGGCGATGACGGGAATCGCGCCAGCAGCGAAGAGATCGCTCAAGATGGTTGTTTCCACCTTGCTGGGTGTGCCGACAAGGCCGAGGGCTGGGTCGGCGATGTCACAGGTGATCAGGTTTGCGTCCTTACCGGACAGACCGACAGCCTTGCCGCCTTGGGTGTTGATTGCCTGCACCAGCCGATTGTTTACCTGACCGGACAGCACCATTTCCACAACGTCCATCGTGTCCTGGTCCGTGACCCGTTTGCCGTTCACAAACTCGGACTGGATGTCGAGTTTATCGAGAAGCGCGTTGATCATCGGACCGCCGCCGTGGACGATCACGGGGTTCACGCCGACCTGCCGCATCAGCACGACGTCGCGGGCGAACTCGGCCATCGCTTCGTCGCTGCCCATGGCGTGGCCGCCAAGCTTGATCACCACGGTCGCACCGGCATAGCGCTGCATGTAGGGCAGGGCTTGGCTGAGTGTTTTGGCGGTGGCGGTCCAATCAAGGTCCATGTCTTGCGTCCTCATGCGTCGATCCCTGCGATAATCGCCCGAAGGGTGGGTATGCCTTCCCCCTTTTCCGAGCTGGTCAAGATCAGCTCAGGATAGGCTGCGGGGTGTTTTGACAGCGCTTTGCGGGTTTTGGCAAGCGCGTCGTCGAGCGCGCCCTTTTTGACCTTGTCGATCTTGGTCATCACCACTTGGAAGGTCACAGCGGATTTGTCCAAGAGGGTCATGATCTCCTCATCCACTGCTTTGGCCCCGTGGCGGGCGTCGATCAGCACGAAGACACGGCGCAGGGTTTGGCGGCCGGAGAGGTATTGTTTAAGCAGGTTCTGCCATTTTTCGACCACCGCCACGGGCGCGTTGGCAAAGCCATAGCCGGGCAGGTCGACGATATAGCGGTCGCGGGCGGTGAAGAAGTTGATTTCTTGCGTGCGGCCAGGCGTGTTGGAGGCGCGGGCAAGGCCCTTGCGCCCTGTGAGCGCATTGATCAAAGAGGATTTGCCGACGTTAGAGCGGCCAGCGAAGCAAACCTCCACCCGATCTGCGGGGGGCAGGCCGGACATGGCCACGACGCCTTTGAGAAAGTCGGTTTCGCCTGCAAACAGGAGCCGGCCTTTTTCGAGTGCGTCTGCGTCTGGCTCTACTACGAGTGGGAAGGTAAGGTCCATTAGATCACCTTTGCCGTATCGCCGCAGGAGACGCTGCCGCTGTCCACCACGGTTGCGTAGACGCCAAAATCTTGATGGCCAAAGCCTTCGTTCAGCGCGGCCAGAGTGTCGGTGTCTCTAACGCCGGACGCAGGGTTGGCCATGGTGTGTTTGCAACGTTGGATGGGTTCGATGACTTCCAGGACCGCACCGCCGATCTGGATGCGTTTGCCGATCCATTCAAATTCTTCCCAAAGTGCTGGCCCATCGAGCCAGATGTTGCCGCGCCAGCGTTCGCGCTCAAGAGGGCGACCAATGCGCCCTTCGACAGCGCGGTGGCTTGCGTTGGTCATGATTGAAACGGTTGGGTAGTCCGTGTCCGTCATGCCGCGATTGGGAACGGCGGCCAATCCGAAAGGTTGCCTTTGATCCGCAGGGCAGATGGGGCGGACCCAATCGAGGAAACGTGTATGATCCTCGGCCTTGTCAGGCCAGAAGGTTAGCTCACCAAGTTTGCTGTGCCGAAGGGTCAACGCCTCTTTCTCGGCGTCCAACTCGGCCGAGATACCGGCAAGGCTGGGGGTGCTGGCTCCGATCATAAAGTTCCGGCACATGACCCAAGCGGGGTTGTCCGCATCAAATTTGCTGTCCCCGTGCGTGACCGCCCAATGCCGATCCCACGGCATTGTTTGGCCCGCTGTAAGCTCCACGGTGTCGATGTGTTCTCGGCCGTGGCTCTTGATGGGGTAGCGCCAAAGGTCCGAGACTGTGAACATCACTTGCCCTTTGATTTGCTATCGTCCGCATCCGGTTTCGAGGCGCGCTTGAAGCCATCTCGGATGTTGCCGAAGATATCCGGCTTCGCGCCGACGGATCGCATGATCGAGTATTGCTGAATAAAGGTAATCACGTTGTTCGCGATCCAGTAGATCACCAGACCGGAGGCGAAGCCGCCCAGCATGAACATGAAGACCCATGGCATCCATGCGAAGATCATCTTTTGCGTTGGATCGGTTGGGGCCGGGTTCAGCTTTTGCTGAAGCCACATGGAGATACCCAGAAGGATCGGAAGGATACCGATGAAGATCAGCGCCATGAATGATGTTGGTTCAGGTGCGTCCCATGGGAACAGGCCAAACATGTTGAAGATCGACGACGGGTCCGGCGCAGACAGGTCTTTGATCCAGCCGATCCATGGCGCGTGGCGCAATTCGATCGTGACGAAGATCACCTTGTAGAGCGAGAAGAAGATCGGGATCTGGATCAGGATCGGCAAACAGCCGGATGCCGGATTGACCTTGTTGTCTTTATAGAGCTTCATCATGCCTTGCTGCATCGCCTGACGGTCTTCGCCGACCCGCTCTTTCAGCGCTTCCATTTCTGGCTGAAGCTCTTTCATCTTCGCCATGGAGACATAGGACTTATAGGCCAGCGGCAGTACGATCAGCTTGATCACAAAGGTCAGCGCGATGATCGCCCATCCCATGTTGCCGATCATGACGTTCAGTGTGTGCAGCAGCCAGAAAATCGGCTTGGTCAGGAAGAAGAACCAACCCCAGTCGATGCTGTCAAGGAAGCCTTCAACGCCTTCTTCTTCGTAAGCGCGGATCGCGTCCCATTCTTTAGCACCGGCAAAGAGGTGGGTGGTGATCTCTGACGTTGTGCCAGCCGCAATTGTCATCGGCGCCAGAACGGCCTCGGCCTGATAGATGTCGCGGTTAGCGAAGTACCGTGTTTCTGAGCGGAAACCTGTGCCTGGATCAGGGATCAGGGTTGTCATCCAATAATGGTCTGTCCAGCCGATCCAGCCTTGTTCAGCGACGTCGATCCGGCCTTCGTTCTCGGTGTAATCAACGATGTCGTCATAGTCGGTTTCTTCCAATTCGCCATCGCTCATCCGGACGAGACCTTCATGCAAGATGAAGAAGTTCTTTAGATCGGAAGGTTCACCATATCGACGCAAAAGGCCGTACGGCCGCGCCGTGATGTCGGCGCCGTTGTTTTCAACGCTTTGCGTAACGGTGAACATGAACTCTTCATCAACAGAGATCGTGCGGCGGAAGGTTTGACCTTCGCCGTTATCCCAAACCAGCGTGACCGGTGTATCGACGGTCAGGGTTTCACCGCTTTCCAAAGACCAGAGTGTTTCTGGTGTCGGGACTGCAGTTAGCCCATCAAGGCCGATCCAGCCGTAAGCGGCGAAATAAGCCTCGCGTTCCCCTTCTGGCTTGAGCAGTTTGACGGTTGGGGAGCCCTCTTCGATGGTCTCTTGATAGCCGAGCAGGGACAGGTCATCGATACGGCCACCTTGTAGGGAAATCGAGCCCAGAAGCTTACCAGTCTCAATGTCGATCCGGCCTGCTTCGACCACATCTTCGGATGGTGCGACGGTGGTTGTTGTCGTTTCGGTTCCGCTTGCGGTTGGCAAGGTTGCGTCAACGTTCTGCGTTGCGACGGATGCATCTTCGACAGGTGGTTGCACTTCTTCTGGCGGGAATAGCCAGAACCATACGAGAATAACTAAGAAACTCAACGCAGTAGCGAGGATTAGGTTTCTATTCTGCTCGTCCATGAAAGGAACCACCCAGTTGCTGAAAACAGTGGGGTTGGTTCAACCTGTCTGGGGCGAAAAGGTCAAGTAGATTCGGGGTTTTTCCCGCTCAACTCTAGCCCCGCAAAATCAAAGAGTTTCGGGTCAAGAAGGTGACTTGGCCGCGCGTTCATTAAGCTGCGAAACATAACCTGTCGACGACCGGGGCTGTTTTTCTCCCAGCCGTCGAGGATTTGTTTCACTTGTTGGCGTTGCAGCCCGTCTTGGGAGCCGCAGAGGTCGCATGGGATGATTGGATAGTTCATCGCACGCGCGAATTTTTCGCAATCCTCTTCGGCCACATGGGCGAGTGGGCGGTAGACGTAGAGGTCGCCTTCTTCATTCACCAGCTTCGGCGGCATCGTGGCCAGGCGGCCGCCGTGGAAGAGGTTCATAAAGAACGTCTCGAGTATGTCATCACGATGGTGGCCGAGGACGACAGCGGAGCAGCCTTCTTCGCGGGCGATGCGATAAAGGTTACCACGGCGCAAGCGGGAACACATCGCGCAGTAGGTGCGGCCTTGCGGCACCTTATCGACGACGATGGAATAGGTGTCTTGGTATTCGATACGGTGGGGCACCTGCATCTTTTCCAGAAACTCTGGCAGAACAGTTGCTGGGAAATTCGGCTGACCCTGATCGAGGTTGCAGGCGAGGATATCGACGGGGAGAAGGCCACGCCATTTCAGCTCGTGCAAGACGGCAAGAAGGGTGTAGCTGTCTTTGCCCCCGGACAGGCAGACCAGCCAACGGGCATCGCGTTCGATCATGCCGTATTGTTCGATTGCTTCACGGGTATATCGCACGATGCGCTTGCGCAGCTTTTTGAACTCCGTCGTTGTCGGAGCACCGTGGAACAGCGGGTGAATATCTGTGTTGTCGTCGAGCATGGCATGGCCCTAGCGCGAGTGGCGCAGTTCTCCAAGTGGAAAGTGCTGAAGTGGTCCGTTTGCGGACGTCGTCCGTAGAAGAGGAAAGAAGGAGACCACCCCATGCGCCTGATCCTAGCCTTTGTCGGCCTGACACTCGCCGCTTGCACTGGAAAACCGTCATTTGACGACCCGACGTTGAGTGATCGCAAGTTGAACCTTGAGGAATTCTTTGTTGGCGAATTGGTGGCTTACGGGCAGTTTCAGGACATTCTGGGCACGGTCCGTCGCAGTTTTGTCGTAACCATCAATGGCAACTGGGATGGTGAAACGCTGACGCTGGTTGAAGACTTCGTTTATGAGGATGGTGCGACGGAGCAACGTATATGGTCGCTGGTGAAGACTGGGCCTGATAGTTGGCAAGGTACGGCGCCAGGTGTGATTGGCGTTGCGACGGGGGTTGAGCAGGACAATCGGTTCAACTGGCAATATGAGATTGATTTGCCTGTGCCGTCCGCAGATGGGACAGTTGAAACGATCCGCGTCGTCTTTGACGATTGGATGTGGTTGCTTTCAGGCGACCGCTTGCTGAACCGCGCTTATGTGAAGCGGTTTGGGGCTGACATTGGTGATGTGGTTATTTGGTTTGAGCGGTGAAGTTTGCCGGCAGAACCGCAGCTTAGTCTTTGAACCTGAGGTTCTGAAGACTGCCATAAGCTTAGTTGGTTATGTTGGGATTTCCAATTGGTTCATCGCATCCCGGAGAGCGGCATCAGATCGCATTTTTCGGCGGTGCGGTGTCATCAGACGGATTTCTAAAGGAACTCCAAAGCGGTTTGAGAGCACTTGACGCAGCAGTCCCGCTTCTATGAGTCCCGCGGCGCAAAGATCAATACAACCTGTTACACCCAATCCCTGACAGGCAAGGCGAAGCTGCGCAGACGGATGAGAAACTCCGATCGCGGATGCGCAGGTTACGACACCCTTTGGATTTGATAGGCGGTACTGAAAGGGTCGACTTCGCTCCGCGTCGACAATAGCGGGCAGTTCGGAAATGCGTTTGATGTTGTTTGCGTCTTCCTCCGAAATCAGTTCTGCACTCGCAACCAGGATGGCGTTCGCCTTACCTGTCCATACAGTCCGCAGCTCTTGTTCTTGAGGAAATGTTGGTGCAATTCGCAGAAAGTAGTCTCGTGCAAATCTACTGTGATCGATCAATTCATCCTCAGCAAAGATCTTCAATGACAATCGAGGGTGGTGCTTGACCAAATACCGGACAACCGAGCCGAAGCAGGTATTTGCAATTTCTGTCGGTACACTTATCCGACATGCTTGGTCCAACTCGTCAGAAGCATCAGGGCCTAGCGCCTCATTCATGAGGTCCACGATCCCAGACGCAGAAGCATAGACACGCTCACCTTCTGTGGTCGGTGTCACACCCAATTTGTGGCGGATGAGCAATGACGTACCAAACCGGTTTTCCAACAACTTTACTGAGTCACTCAGTCCTGAAGGTGATATCCCGAGTGCCTCAGAGGCTGATTTCATCGACCCCGCTTCGACAATTCGGGCGAAGTTGGCCAAATGGCGAAGGTAGCTATGCATTCTAATTTTCCGATTTTATAGCTTCTAGTATTCTGAATATCAGAAATTTATTCGAAGCTCTAGTTTCCTCCTAGTCATAGAAGGAGAGCGACAATGAAATCCAAAATTTTGATGGTCGGAACAGCTATCTTTACTGCGCAGCTGGGCAGCCCTGTTGTTGCGCAATAAACAAATGGTGCAGGTCTAGACGGGCAATACGCATCCATTGCTTGCGAGGTGCGTCCCCAGCCTAACCAGGATGGTTCGATAGGCGAATGGTGGCTGACGCGTGACATCACCATCACCGAAGATCGAATAGAGGGAATTTTCACGAGTTACGCTGGTCCGGGCTGTGACTTTGCCTTGCAGGAGCTTCATTTCGGAGGAGGTATCGACATCGTTGGTCCGTCTAATGTGATGGAAGGCGCTGTAGAGGCTGACCTGACAATTGATGATTACGTAAAGATCAAAACCCTTGCGGACGATTTTGCGGCTTTTCTAAACAGCGCACCGAACGGTACTTGCCTATCCCCGGACTGGACCGTCGGACAAGAGCGTGACATTTTGCAAGAGGGCTGTTTGGTGCTGGGGGTTCAACCCAACACACCCACCGTTGAATACGAAATTCTTGCGACGAGAGATGACGTGATCTTTTTCGGCGCACGACCTACGGATGGTACGTTTATTGTGTCACCAGATAAGCGGCCGCGCGCTCTACTTGTCGGTGCAGCTCGCAAGTAGATAATTTTGGCGAAACGGCCGTCGGCGTTTCTTTCACCCTTTGGCCGTTTCGTCCTACACAACTGCGAATATTCGCTCGTCTGCGTGCCGCTTTAGTGGGAACAGCGCGCAGTCCGAGGGACGGTGATTTTTGTCACTTGACGCAGTTGTGATTTTCGTCGCGCTAAAGTGGAAGTACCGTCAAGATAGATAGCTGAATTTTCACTCTTTCTAGAGTTGTAGGTCCGAATCGAAAAGTAGGTTACGCTTTCCACAACGCAAACGCGTAGCCAATTTAGGGAACAACATTTTAGGGAGATCGAAGATGGCCGATAAGCCAAACATTCTTGTCCTTTGGGGCGACGATATTGGATTTTGGAACATCAGCTTCAACAATCGCGGGCAGATGGGGTATCGCACTCCGAACATCGACCGCGTTGCAGAAGAAGGTGTGGCGTTTACCGACTATTACGGACAGCAAAGTTGTACCGCAGGGCGGGCAGCATTCATTACCGGACAAAACCCGATCCGGACTGGATTGACGAAAGTTGGGATGCCTGGCGCTGAAGTTGGTCTGCAGAAGGAAGACCCGACGATTGCCGAGCTTCTCAAGCCGCATGGCTATTCAACGGGCCAGTTTGGTAAGAACCATCTTGGCGATCTGGATGAATACCTGCCTACGATGCATGGGTTCGATGAATTCTTTGGAAACCTCTATCATTTGAATGCCGAAGAAGAGCCGGAGCATCCGGACTATCCCAAGAACCCTCAGTTTAAGGAACGCTATGGTCCGCGCGGTGTGATCCATTCTTGGGCTGATGGCAAAGGCGGTCAGAAAATCGAAGATACGGGTCCGCTGACGAAGAAACGGATGGAAACTGTGGACGACGAATTCCTCGCCGAAGCGATCCGCTTTATTGAGGATGCGCATAATGCGGGCGATCCCTTCTTTGTCTGGTTCAACACCACGGGCATGCATTTCCGCACGCACAGACCTGACAAACACGCCGGAAAGAGTGGGCAGGGTGAATACAACGATATGATGGTTGCCCATGATGAGACCATCGGCGTGTTGTTGGATAAACTTGATGAGTTGGGGATCACCGACAATACGTTCGTGATGTATTCAACCGACAACGGTCCGCATTTCAACACGTGGCCAGATGCCGCAATCACCCCTTTCCGATCAGAGAAGAACACGAACTGGGAAGGTGCATGGCGGGTGCCAAGCTTTATGCGCTGGCCTGCCAAGATCAAGGCCGGCTCTATCGTGAACGGGATTGCGAGCCATCAAGACATGCTGCCGACCATTCTTGCTGCCGCCGGAGACACCGACATCAAGTCGAAGCTCTTAGACGGGCATACGATCGGGGATATGACCTACAACGTTCATATCGACGGGTTTAACCTTCTGCCGTATCTGTGCGGCGAAGAAGAAGAGAGCCCTCGTGAGACACTGTTCTATTTCAGTGATGATGGAGATTTGCTTGCGCTACGCCACAAAGATTGGAAGGTCGTCTTGATGGAGCAGCGGGCAAAACTGCTTGCGATTTGGGCAGAGCCATTTGTGCCTCTAAGGGTACCCAAGATGTTTAACTTGCGACGCGACCCATTCGAAAGAGCGGATGAATATTCGAACACGTACTACGACTGGCTTATCGATCATGCCTTCCTCATCTACGGTATGCAGGGCCTCGTCTCGGCTGAGATCGACAATTTCATCAAATATCCACCACGGCAAAAACCAGCGTCGTTCAATTTGGATACCGTGATGACTCAGTTGCAAGAGGCTGGTAGCGGCGCGGGTCACTAAGTTACGCGGCGATTAGCCTAAGGACGCGAAATGCACCGGAACCCGATATGCGTGGTTCCGGTGTCGATCATATGGGGGCGCCGTGCCGCTGGTCTGTATCGTAGGCAGTAGTTGGGCGCGCAGAGGTATGAGCCACCTTTGACGACCTTGCGCGGAACCTGCCAATCGGGCGCCGCTGGATCGAAGCTGTTGTCGCGCTCGCCGCCGCGTGGGTTGGTTGGGATACAACAGGGCTTACCCGGTTCTGATGGGTGAGCCTCTTTCCACCAGTCGTTTGTCCATTCCCAGACGTTGCCAGCCATATCGTTCAAGCCGAATTTGTTTGGAGGGAATGACCCCACCGGGGCTGTCCCTTCAAAGCCGTCTGTCACAAGGTTTTGCCACGGGAATTCACCCTGCCACGTGTTTGCGAATGGTCGGCCTTTTGGGAAGTGTTCGTCGCCCCAGACGTAGTCCTTTGCCTCCAATCCACCCCGAGCGGCGCGTTCCCATTCAGCCTCTGTCGGGAGGTCTTTGCCGATCCAATCCGCGTAGGCTTGCGCGTCTTCATGCGCGATATGAACAACGGGATGGCGGCCACGAGATTTGACGTGGCTCTTTGGGCCTTCTGGATGTTTCCAGCAGGCACCCGGGGTCCAGCGCCACCAAAGATTAACCTTTTCAAGGTCAACGGGTCCGGATGTTGGTTGAAAAACCAACGACCCGGGGACGAGGTTTTCTGCCGGTGCGCCTGGAAAGTCTTCGGGATTTGGCGCGCGTTCAGCGACGGTGACATAGCCCGTCTTTTTGATGAACCGCGCAAACTGGGCGTTTGTGACCTGAAACTTGTCCATCCAGAAGCCATCGATAGTGACCTGATGCGCAGGGGCTTCTTCTGGGTAATGTTTGTCAGACCCCATTAGGTAGGTGCCGCCAGGCACCCATTGCATTTGAGGGTGCGGAGGTCGGCCGAGCGGTGCAATTGATGCGTCGTCCATCACTCGGTGTCAGGTGCTTGTGTCGACGCATAAGCCGCGTCGAGAGAGGCCAGCTTCACCTCGCTCGCGGGGAAGATGTTCGTCGAACCTAGTTTATCTGCTAAGCCGGATGTCTTCAGGTCGCCCATAAGTTCCGCGCTGACTTCGGCCAAAATCAAACGTACCTCTGCGGCGGTCAGATCATCTACGAAGTTTTTGAGCCAATCTATTCCTGTGAGGCTTTGCAATTCTTGGTCTTGGCAGGACAGGATCAGGGTTGCACCTTTGGCGTCCTTTGAGTCGGGTAACAACTCGGCAAAGGAGTAAACGGAAGCAAAATTGAGCGGTCCTCGCATTTCGAGCGCAGTAGTCTTGGATGGCTCCAAGGTTTCCGGCGCTGGGCGCTCGATCCACTTTCCGTCAGACGTTGGTTCGAGCGCGAAAAACTTCACGCGGTTTGACGCGTTCACCGAATAGGCGATTAACGAAAGGATGACCCCGCCGAAGATGGCGACGGTAAGGTCATGTGATACGCCAAGGATGATTGTCGCGACTGCGATCAGAGTGTTGTATCGCGATGTATTCCAAGCTCGAACAAGAACGCGCCCTTCCTTAATCATAATCTCTGCACCGATGACGATCAGAAGGGCAGCGAGTCCGGCAAGCGGGATCAACTCTGCTGAATTCCCAAAGAGGATCAGGACTGCGGCAAGCAGAAGTCCGGAAAATACACCGGAGAGACGCGTTTGTGCCCCTCCACTGGCGTTGATGCCTGTACGAGACAAAGAGCCGCCGGCAGGCATCGCTTGGAAAAAAGAACCTGCAAGGTTGCCAAGCCCTTGGCCCAAAAAGTCCTTAGACATGTCGGACTTTTTGCCATTTGGGTTAGGGTACGCAGCCCCGACACCTGAGCTTTCGGAGAGGCCGACAACAGTGGCCGCGAAAGCGCCGGCGAGGAGAACAGGGATAAGAGTAAAGTCAGGCAGCACAAAGGAGGGCAGAGCATCCAGCCCCCTTGGGACTTCTGCGATATCGCCGACCAATTCGATCCCTGCCAGCCCAAGTAGCGCGACAGCGAGCGTCGTAAAAAGGATCACCAATACATCTGCATAGCGTTTGATTGGTGTGGCTTTGACAGCTAACAAAAACGCGATGCCTGCGATGCCAAGAATGGTTGTTGTGCTGCTCCAAGCACCGGGGTTTGAGAGGATTGCGATGGCTTGCGAAAATTTGCCCTGTGTCCCCTCGGGGTGATAGCCGACTAGGTCTTTGAGCTGCCCAAGAACTATGAGTAGTGCCGTGACGAAGATGAAGCCCGCCATCACTTCGCGTGAGACAAACTTGATCATGCTGCCCATGCGGAGCGCGCCGAGAAGCGTCATCATGATGCCTACGAGAAATGTGAGTGTGGCAAGGGCTCGGATAGGGTCATCCGTGTCCAGTCCGGCCAGTTGATCTCCTGCGACAAGGGCGAGCGCGTTTGTTAAAGTTACGATTAGAAGTGATGTGCTGCCGGTGAGGGATGCTACGATGGTCGTCAGCATGCCGGTATATAGGCCGTAGACGGGGTTCACACCGGCGACCAGCGCATAGGCCATACCTTCAGGGATGGAGACCAGCGCAACGGTCAGGCCAGAACTCAGGTCAGGGCCGAGGCTGTTTTTCTTTTCTGCCACGTGAGCGCCTCCCTTTGGCTCTTCGTGCTTCGGTCATGGTCAGGCCCTTTGCATAGGGTCCTTTTGCACAAGGCAGACGCTACCCAGTGGAGGTTGTTTTGACTAGCCCAATGGTTGTCATTTCGAGAATAGGCAATTTTTTCTTTACAAAACTAGTTTTATAGTTATTTTTGGGTCATGACGATAAAGACGCCCCATGCGCGTGCGCTTGCCGCACTTGGACACGACGCTAGATTGGCAATCTTTCGATTGCTGGTTCGGTTCGGACCCGATGGTTTGCGTGTTGGAGACATAGGCGAGCATCTCGACATGGCTCCTTCCACTTTGGCGCACCATTTATCGACTTTGGTGGACGCGGGATTGGTCGTTCAAGACAAGGTTGGGCGCGAAGTGTTTAACAAAGCTGATTTTGACGCCGCTACACGCCTTGCGCAGTTCATAACGTCGGAATGCTGCCAAGGTGTTGCCATAGAGAAAAAGGAAGATGCGGCATGAGATGCGACGAAAATTTTTTCGAACCTAAAACAACTAATAAACTAGATATTTAGAAATGAGCACATCATCCGATACATCAGTCCAACCGGGCACTGCGCTCCTTCAATTTCTGTCGAGTCAACGTGTTTGGGTGGCGTCAGGACTCATTCTTTTGGTGCTCGCGGTTTTCGATACAGAGCAAGCGATAGAGAGCACTGTCTTTGCCTCAACGGCTTTGATCGGGATTGCGCCATTTCTCATCTTTTCAATCGCCATCGCGGCCTATGCCAATGCGACGGGTGCCGATAATCTGATCGCAAAAGCCTTTGTCGGCGCGCCTGCAATGATGATTATCATGGGGGCATTGGCTGGCGGCCTATCGCCGTTTTGTTCGTGTGGCGTGATCCCGTTGGTCGCTGCCTTACTGACAATGGGTGTCCCGCTTTCGGCAGTGATGGCGTTTTGGTTGGCGTCGCCAATCATGGACCCATCGATGTTCTTCTTAACGTCCGGCGTGCTGGGATTTGAATTTGCGGTGGCCAAGACCTTTGCTGCGATTGGATTGGGTCTATTTGGCGGCACGGTCATTCACCTGTTGAGCCGCGGCGGGCATCTTTCAGATCCTTTGCGAGACGGCGTTGGAAATGGGGGTTGTGGCGGAGCCAAAATGCGGGCGCCGAAACCTGTTGTATGGTCGTTCTGGGTGGAAAAAGAGCGTAGACGGACCTTTGCCAAGGTGTCGTTGGACACGACGCTGTTTCTCGCCAAATGGCTGGAGCTTGCGTTCATCTTGGAGAGCTTGATGTTGGCTTGGGTTCCTGCGGAAACGGTGACTAAGGCGCTGGGTGGTTCTGGTATTGGACCAATTTTGACCGCGACCTTTGTGGGTGTGCCGGCCTATCTGAACGGATATGCAGCGCTGCCGTTGGTTAGCGGTTTGATAGAGCAGGGTATGTCGCTTGGTGCTGGCTTGGCCTTCCTCGTGGCCGGTGGTGTGACGTCAATCCCTGCAGCGATGGCGGTTTGGGCTTTGGCAAAGCCTCGTGTCTTTGCGCTTTACATTGGCTTTTCGTTGAGCGGCGCATTCATGGCAGGGCTGTTTTATCAGCTTTGGACGATTGTTTAAGGATCAAACCTTAGAAGGGCTCCGACTGCGTTACTGGTCGGAAGCTCTCTCGTCTCCAACGGAATAGCGGATTTGAACATATCCGCTGGGACAGACAACGACCGAGGGATTACTCAATCGCACGTCTTGTGGTGTCTTTCCAAAAAGGGGCTGCCCTTCGCCGATCAGGATTGGCATTTGGGTAACGATGATTTCGTTCATCAGACCGTGTCTGATAAATGATTGAATGGTCGATCCCCCATCGACATAAGCGCCTTTGTGGCCTTCTTGTTCGAGTCGATTCAATAGGGCCGGAAGATCACCGGAATACATCTCAACTTTGCCTTTGAGGTTGTCTGGTGGCTCTTTCAGAGACCGACTGAGTGCGATGATTTTCAAGTCGCCATAGGGCCATTGCTCGGGCGTCAGATTGAAACTGCTTATGGCTTCCATCGTCTTACGCCCCATGATCATGCAATCGACTGATGCTATGAACGTTTCGAAGTCAATGTAGCCTTCACCAACCCCCTTTTCCGGATCGCCGGCAATTTCGAGCCAATCGATGCCACCATCCTTTCGAGCAATAAACCCGTCAGCGGTCGCGGCGATATATACGGAGCATTTCATGGCGTTCTCCTTTTGGTTGAAGATAACAGTGGGGAGTCATCTTTTGCAAATTCGGCGGTGAGTGTTGATCGAACCGTCATTCCAGCGCTAGGGTCGCTGCATTTAGAGAAGGTCTTTTTCTATGGAATATTTCGCTAGCCGCAGGAATGTCAGCGGCCCCGGGCCAGTCTTCGGGAATAAAGTCGGGTCAAGACCCGTTTTTGTCAGCGCGACGGTGTCATCGGCTGGTCAAGTCGTACCTAGTGAACTCAGCAGCCATGCGTGGGCGGATCGGGTGCTTTCGACCAGTAGCAATGGGCACGTCGTCATTCTGGTTCACGGATTCAACATTTCCCAAAATGATCTTGGCAGCCGTCTAACGGCTATTCGACAAACCCTACAACACGCGGGATACAAAGGGGCGGTTGTTGCGTTCGATTGGCCATCTGATGGGTCGTATTTCAAATATAGAGATGATTGGGTCGATGCACGCGCATGTGCAGGGTTTTTGATTGCGGATACGGTTGAGTTGCTGCTTCGACATCGGCCGACAGCGAAGATCCACTTCATTGCTCATTCGATGGGAAGCTATGTGACAACGCGTGCCTTCGCGTTGGCAACGGGAACCGCACAAGAGCCAAAGCTGGCGAATAGCGTGGGGCAGGTCATTTTCACAGGGTCTGACGCAGACCGCGCATGGTTTGATGATGATGCTTGGGGGGACGCCTCCGTTCGAAGGTGTGCAGATCGGTTAACCAACTACTGGTCGGAGCATGATCAGGCCTTAAAAGTGTCTGAAGATGTATATCATCGGGACACGTTTCGGTTCGGTCGGCATCAGACTTTGCACTCTGGTGCGGATCGCGTGGTGTCGGTTTCTTGTGGAGACTATTATACTGCAAAATATGCGCAGGTCGTTGACCCGAGCTTTACGCACAGGTGGTACTATCGAGACAGCACGTTCTATCGCGATTTGCTGACGACACTGAGGCATCCCAACTCCACCAACTACGCCACACGTGTTTCCGCAGCTGATGGGTTTCAAGCGCTAAAGAATGGCTAAAGTTTCGCCTATACCCTGTTGACTGGAGGGAATTCATAGCGACCGCTTATGATCTTAGACTGCGGTTGATAGGCGCGGAACATAAGATAGAAGGGTTCATTCGGCGCTGGTAACCAGTTCGAACTTTGATCGCCGCCGGGGTCATCAGTTTGAATGTGGATTTCCAATGATCCATCTGGGTCATATGCAATACCCGATGTTCGGTCGCCGATGGAATATCGACTGATCTTGTTCGGAACCATCAGTCGCTTTGCGAGATCATAGAGAGAGATCGACCAGAAGGCATCTACAGGTGGGAGGTTATCAGCCTCAAATCTCAATGTGTAACTCCCTTTTGAACCATCCAGTTTCTTGCCATCGCTATCTACATATAAGGCAGGGTAATAAGCCTCGATTGGAGTCTGCTGGAAAATTGACTGCCATGCGATGACCGCCCGCAACATGTAATCTGTTCCAAAAAACTCATCTGCTATTGGTGGCAATTGCCAACCATTTACTTCATTGCCAATGTTTGTGGCGGCAGCCTCAATCGCTGCAAGGCCGTCTTTGGCACTCAATGCCAGTGCCGCTTTCATTTCGTCGCTTAGATCTGCTGAGACGAAACCATAGTCTGCGCTTAGTCCAATTCTCGAAAACATGCCCAGCAGGCCTGCTTCATGAGTCGGTGGTGGATTAAGGGCCATAGGGTCGCCTATCTGTGCGAATGCAGCTAAGGGTCCTTCATAAGTCGGTAGGGTTTCCATTTCAGGTGTATCGGGCCGTGTTCCCGCAAGGTGGTGGCTTAGTGGTAAGAGACTTGAAGCATTTTGAAGTTTTCGCGTGTTGGGGACATCGGCGTCACCATCGACGCCAAGCCGAAGGATTACGAATATTGTATTGGTTGGAGATTGAATGACTTCTATTCCAGCTGGCAACTTGCCAGCCCAGCCCGGCCCGACAATCGCGACGGTTTGCTTGGGACTTCCGTGCGTGCGTTGACTGACATAAGCGAAGTTATTGGAATAGGCGTCAATGATCTGAGTTGTGTAGAAACGATCGCCAGTGTCGGGTTTTACGTAGATCAGCGGCTCCTCCTTTAGGTTGCCCCAAATCCAGCTGTAGATCGTGTCATTGTTTGTAGATTGGATGTCCTCCATTTCCGGACCAGCAAGCTCTGTTGCATGGGCTCAAATCCCGCGAGGCGCCTTGAACCGAATCCCATCCACTTCCATAGTAGCGGTCATGCCGCTGCGAGCGCGTTCGTTTACGATCATCGGATAGCCATAAACAAAGGCCTGAAGCCCGATCGCATAGGCCTCTTTTCCTTGAACGGTTAGAGAGTCGATGGATGTTGGTGAACTAGACGATGTCGTCATATCTTTACCCCTTGGCTAGAGAGCTTGGACGGTCGACGATTACCAAGTTTTTCTTGCGTCTTTTGTCAGGCTACAACTCTTAGGTGAAAAGGCAAGGATCGACAGCGCCTAACAGAAAGGGCCCTCTCGATCAATCCGGCACGTTATCTATCCCCGATCCGCCCCATGGGTGGCAGCGCGCGATGCGGCGGATCGTGAGGTAGGTGCCTTTGATGCCGCCGTGTTTGCGGTAGGCTTCTAACGAGTAAGCCGAACAGGTTGGTTGGTAGCGGCAGCCGTGCCCGACCCACGGGCTGAAGAGCAGGCGGTAGGCCACAACGGGGCGCGAGAGGATGTAGGCGAGCGGGGTCATGAATGAATTTTAGCCAAGGCGCGTATCAGATCGGTTTGCAACTGATCAAAAGATAGGGTCGCGGTGATGTCTTTGCGACCCACAAGCACGTAGTCCCACCCATCATGGCCATGCTTTGGCAAGACTCTGCGTGCCACTTCGCGAAGGCGGCGCTTGGCACGGTTGCGGGCGACAGCGTTACCGACTTTCTTTGAACAGGTATATCCGACACGAATGCCATCCGCTTCGCCATCGCGGCGTTTGCGGGCTTGTAGGTGGATGCCGTGGGTGGCGTAGCGGCGGGCCTTGGAACAGGCGACGAAATCGGCGCGTTTTTTCAAGACCTGCAGACAAACAAAAACCGCCGGCGCGCCTGTATCGGGTGCGGCCGGCGGTTTCATTGGGTTCTGGTCCGTGTGGGCGCTTATGCGCTCAACTTGGCACGACCTTTGGCGCGGCGCGCGTTCAGGATCTTACGGCCAGCTTTTGTCGCCATACGGGCGCGGAAACCGTGACGGTTCTTGCGAACCCGGTTGGAAGGTTGGAACGTGCGCTTCATCGCGTGCTCTCCGATTCATATGGGCGAACCTATGTAGATTCGAGCCTGATCAACATTTCAGTCCTGTCCTTTAGAGCCGGAACTGGGGGCTGTCAACGGACGAGGCGCCCTAATTCTGCAACAAAGACAAGTTTTTCAACCGTCCAATTGTTACAGTTTGTGAGCAAATGCCTTACGAAACTGAAAGTTCGCTCACAACCTCATCAAGCGCCCGTGAGGTGGGTATTCTGGTTTTCATTTGCAGTCCATCTAGGGTGCAGACACCCCGACCCGAGGACGAAAAAGTGAGTACTATGAGCGAACCAAACGAAAACGCGTTTCTGCGCAAACTGCCGCTGATTATCATCGTGACAGTTGCCATCATCGGTGCGTTTTTCCTGCGCGATTATCTTTCGTTTGAAGCCCTACGCGACAATCGCGAAGCGCTGCTTGCTTTCCGTGATGAGAATTACATCCTCACCGTCGCTGTCTTTATTCTGGCCTACGTCGTGATCGTTGCCTTTTCCCTCCCAGGGGCGGCGATTGCGACGCTAACCGGCGGGTTCCTTTTCGCTACTTTCCCCGGTGCATTGTACAATGTGATTGGTGCAACCGTTGGCGCGACTGCGATCTTCCTCGCTGCGCGCTGGGGGTTCGGCGAAAAGCTGGGTGCAAAGCTTGAAGGCTCTGAGGGTGTTGTAAAACAGATCAAAGACGGGATTGACGAAAACCAATGGTCGATGCTGTTCCTGATCCGTTTGGTTCCTGCGATCCCATTCTTCTTGGCGAACCTCATCCCATCCTTCCTTGAGGTTCCGCTGCGCCGCTTTGTGATCTCTACCTTCTTTGGCATTATGCCTGGCTCGATCGTATACACCTCTGTCGGTGCGGGTCTTGGTGAAGTGTTTGAAAGCGGTGAGACGCCAAACCTCGGGATCATCTTTGAACCTGCAATCTTCCTCCCAATCGCAGGCCTATGTGCGCTGGCCCTACTGCCGATCGTGATCAAAGCCATCCGTGGCAAGAAAGAAGCCTAAGTTATGAACCGTATTAAGACTGATATCTGCATCATTGGCGGTGGCTCTGGTGGGTTGTCCATCGCAGCCGGTGCCGTCCAGATGGGCGCCAAGGTTGTCCTGCTTGAAGGGCATAAGATGGGCGGTGATTGCCTGAACTATGGCTGCGTACCGTCTAAGGCCCTAATCGCTTCTGCCAAGAAGGCTTACGCCATGAGCCACGGTGGTGAGCTTGGTGTGGCGGATGCTAAAGCGAAGGTCGATTACGCCGCCGCTAAAGATCACGTTGCCAATGTCATCGCGACGATTGAGCCGCACGATTCCGTGGAGCGGTTTGAAGGACTTGGCGTAAAGGTAATCGAAGAATTTGGTCGCTTCATTTCCAAAACTGAAGTGCAAGCCGGTGATACGATTATCGAAGCGCGCCGGTTCGTCGTTTCAACCGGTTCAGCGCCTTTTGTGCCGCCGATCCCCGGGTTGGAAAATGTGACCTACTACACAAATGAAAACATCTTTGACCTGCGCGAACAGCCCAAGCATCTGATCGTCATCGGTGGTGGCCCGATTGGGTTGGAAATGGCGCAGGCGCACGCACGCCTGGGGTCCAAAGTGACCGTGATTGAAGGCATGAAGGCGCTGGGCAAGGATGATCCTGAACTGGCAGCGATTGCGTTGTACAATCTGCGCGCTGAAGGCATTGAGATCGTTGAAGAAGCTCAGGCCGAGAAGATTAGCGGCGATGGCAAGACGATTACCGTCCACACGCCAAAAGGTGATTTTTCAGGATCGCATTTGCTGATGGCCGTTGGCCGGAAGGTGAATATCGACAAGTTGGACCTCGACAAAGGCGGAATTGCCCATGATCGTCGTGGCTTGAAGGTAGGGCCGAACCTGCGGTCGGTGACCAACAAGCGGGTTTACGCGGCGGGCGACGTTGCGGGTGGTTTGCAATTCACCCATGTCGCTGGATATCACGCCGGTGTTCTGATCCGTTCCATTTTGTTTGGCTTGCCGAGCAAGCAGCGCACTGACCATATCCCTTGGGCGACTTACATTGATCCAGAAATGGCGCATGTTGGCCTGACCGAAGTGGATGCGCGCAAGAAATACGGCGGCAATGTCGAGGTGGTGCGCTTTAATTACGACGGCAATGATCGTGCGATTGCGGAACGCAAATCCACTGGCCTTATCAAAGTGATGGTCGTAAAGGGCCGCCCAGTCGGTGCGTCGATTGTCGGACACCTTGCTGGAGAGCTGATTGGCATGTGGGCGATGGCGATTGCGAACAATATGAAGATGTCAGCCATCGCAAATACTGTTTTGCCTTACCCTACGATAAGTGAGGTTAACAAACGCGCAGCAGGTGCCTATTTTAGCCCGAAGCTGTTTGAAAGCGATCGGGTTAAATCCATCGTTGGATTTGTCCAACGCAGGCTTCCGTAAATAAGGCCTTCGGGGAGGGGCAGACATGAACTCACTTTCAGGACGTTTCCTGATTTTGACCATCATCTTTGTGATGCTGGCCGAGGTGTTCATCTTTGTCCCCTCCGTTTCGCGATTCCGGCAGGATTATCTTATTGACCGGTTGGAGCGCGCGCAGATTGCGTCGCTCTCGCTTGAGGCGGACGATATGATCAGCCCGGATCTAGAGGCAGAGCTTCTGGAGAATGCTGAAGTTTTCAACGTCGTGCTACGACGCGATGAAATCCGGCGTTTGGCGTTGTCCTCGCCACTTCCCCTGCCAATCGAGGAGAGCTTTGATCTGCGTGACCCTACTGCGATGACATTGATCGGAGATGCATTCGCGACGCTGCTTGATCCAGAAGACAAGGTGATCCGTGTGATCGGGAACCCGGTTCGCGATGGCGGTCTGTTGATTGAAATCACGATGATGCAGATGCCATTGCGGGAAGCGATGATTGACTATGGCCAGAACATTCTTGTGCTCTCGGCTGTTATTTCGATTATTACCGCTGGGCTTTTGTTTGTTTCCGTTCAAATTCTCGTTGTGCGCCCTACCAAGAGCGTTGTGGAGCAAATGCAGCGTTATGCTGCTGCGCCGGAAGACGCCCGTCGCATTATTGAGCCGCAAGCCGGGGTGAAGGAACTGCGCGACGCGGAAGAAGCCTTGCAATTGATGCAGACCCAACTGACCGGCGCGCTAAAGCAAAAAGAAAGACTCGCGCAGTTGGGGAGCGCCGTTGCCAAGGTGAGCCACGATCTGCGCAACATATTGACCTCGGCACAGCTTTTTACGGATCGTATAGAGTCGTCAGACGATCCGCTCGTTAAGCGTATGGTGCCTAAGCTCGTGAACTCCATCACGCGGGCGGTGAACCTGTGCGAGACAACGCTTGCGTTTGGTCGTGTGGATGAACCCGCACCGACGCTGACAATCACAGAGCTTCACCCGATCGTTGCAGATGTTTTGGATAGCGAAAGGCTATCTGCGGATGCCGCAGACATCACCTTTGTCAACGAAGTGCCAGTGAGCATGAGGATACGTGGCGATGGTGAGCAGCTGTTTCGCGTGATCAATAACCTAGTCCGCAATGCCCGTCAGGCGATTGCTGCGACACGTCAGCCCGGGACCATCTCGGTGAGAGGCTGGGAAGATGATCAAGCTTGGCACATTACGGTGTGCGACACCGGCCCAGGTTTGCCTGTGAAGGCGCAAGAGCATTTGTTCCAGCCGTTTCAGGGCGGTGTGCGGAAAGGTGGCACCGGTCTTGGTATGGTGATCTCAGCTGATTTGATCCGCGGGCACGGTGGCAAGCTGGAACTGGAACGCACCGACGAAAACGGCACAGTCTTCTGTATCCGCTTGCCGAAGGCTGATGTCGATCTGGTTTGAAAATAGCCAGAGATTCTTTTCCCAGACCCCTTGCATCGCTGACCCGCAAGGTCTAAATCGCACCTCACGCGGATTGGTAGCTCAGCTGGATAGAGTACTTGACTACGAATCAAGGGGTCGGGGGTTCGAATCCTCCCCAGTCCGCCACTCCCACTTTTTCGAAGATCTTATTCAGTTTCGTCTGACCTAAATTTTCTATTTAAAATAGAGGAAAGTAGAGATTTCGACGTTATCCTAGCGTTCTTCCACTTTGTCCTGTATTCATTTCTTGTGTGGTACAAAAAGTGGTATTTTGAATGGTAGCGCTGAGCGGGAAGCTCACGAAGAAGCTGGTTGAGAATCTCGGTCCGGGACGACACGGAGATGGGGCGGGGCTCTATTTGGTTGTCGATCCTTCCGGTGCCAGACGCTGGATTGTGCGGGTAACCGTCAAAGGACAGAAGAACCGCAAAGGTGCTCCGCTTAGAACAGACTTCGGTTTGGGTGGCGCAGATGTAGTGACACTGAACCAAGCCCGAGAACGAGCGCTTGAGTATCGGCGTATGGCCAAGTCAGGGCTTAACCCGCGCTACAACACCAATCGCGAGATCCCGACCTTCGAAGAATTGGCACAGCAAGTTCATATCGAACGGCTTCCTACATGGAAGAACCCCAAGCACGGCCAGCAGTGGATCAACACACTCAGAGACTATGCCTTCCCTAAGATCGGCAGAATGCCCGTCGATAGCATCGGTCAGCCAGAAGTCTTGATGTGCCTTTCTCCCATTTGGACATTGAAGCATGAGACGGCCAAGCGGCTGGCTCAGAGGATCAAGGCGGTGTTGGATGTGGCCAAATCGCGCGGCTACCGAGACGGCGAGAACCCTGTGACTGCTGTGAAGGACGCTGGTGTCCTCCCGAAAGTCAAAGCCAAGCCCGTTCATCATGAAGCCATGCCGTGGCGCGACGTGCCTGCGTTCTATGGGGAACTAGAGAAACGCACGGCCACAGCAGCCAAAGCGCTGCAGTTCACGATCCTAACAGCTTGCCGCACCTCTGAGGTGTTGGGCATGACTTGGGAGGAAGTCGATTGGGATGGACAGCTTTGGATCATTCCGGCCGAGCGGATGAAAATGGGCGTTCAGCATCGCGTGCCACTCACTGATGAGATGATCCGTATCCTCGAAGTTGTGAGACCTCTTGGAGGTGTCTATGTCTTCCGAGGTCAAAGACGAGACGCACCTCTGTCCAACATGTCGATGCTGATGTTGCTACGCCGTATGGGACGTGAAGACTTCACGGTCCATGGTTTCCGCAGCAGCTTTCGGGATTGGGCATCAGAAGAGTCGGGGTTCCCGCGTGAAGTTGCAGAGGCGGCCTTGGCGCATCAGGTTGGGTCTGATGTGGAGAGAGCGTACGCGAGGTCGGATTTGTTGGAGCGGCGACATAGATTAATGAGTATATGGAATTTGTTTTCCACAGACTACGAGCCCTAAACGTTTTTTCACAGACCGTTTACGGAAAAAGGTGTTGAGCCGGTCAAAAATTGGTTAATATTGGGTGCCATCTTTTAACTATCAACAGGAATAATAGATGGCAGAAATCTTCGACAGTAAACGTATCTACTTCCCCGAAGACCCAGAACTCCGAATTCTTGGCACAGTGGAAAAGCTTGCCCAATGGCGGCATTTTAACCGTGGCCCTGCGTTCATCCGGATAGGCCGGCGGATCGGGTATCATGGCTCCGACCTCAATGCATATTTGAGCGCGCAACGCGTCGATCCAAGCAATGAGGCCGCCTAATGAAAAACCCCCACCTCGCGTGCGAGACAGGGGCTTTTCGAGTGACATTATCTGCCACCGTAGCAAGTAAAGATAATGTCACACTGGGACGTCCTCAAGCAACCCCTTCCGACCAGCGCTACCGTTGGTGCCCGCGCAGTAATTCCGTTCAGCGGATGAACATCAGGGAGGGCCGGATCATTGATATCTAAGTTGATCAATCTGGGCCCTCTTTTGAGGTGCTGCCATGGGTAAGAGCAACAAGAGAAAGGGAGAGGGGCAATACGCCCCTCTGCCATACGGGCTGCTCAAGAGCGACGCCTGGAGAGACCTCTCGGGCTCCGCTGCGAAGGTGTTTTTGGAACTCCACACGCGCTATAACGGCAGCAACAACTGCAGGCTAACCTTGTCCTATGCAGAAGCGTCAGAGGCGCTTGGACTTGGCAAAGCAACGGTGCAACGTGCCTTCGGTGAATTGGCCGAGAAAGGCTTCCTCGTTTTGGAGCGTGAAGGCAATTGGTACCACCGCCGCACCCATGAATGGCGGATCACAACAAAGCCCGTGCAACGCTCAAAAGGCAAAGAGTTAGCGACCAATGATTGGCATCGCTACAGGCGCACAAAAACAAAACGCGGTTCTAGTTTGGAACAACAAGGGGGTGCTGTGGTTCCATTCCAGAACCGTAAGCCTGTTCTTGGTTCCAAATCAGAACCCGTCAGGGCCAAAAATGGCAGTTCTCTCGGTTCTAAATCGGAACACTAATATAACCACTCCCTATAAGGAAACGCCAATGAGTGACGTCCCAGTTGTGAATGAAAACAAGTCGAGCAGTAAGCTCTACCCAAAGCTCGTCAAAGACGGTGAGAACGAATACCGAGCGGAAGTTCCTGAAGGACTCAGGATGAACGGACTTCTCGGCACGGAAACGATCGATGCTGCGCATGGCATCTTCCAAACGGCACTTCATGCGCTTGGTAAATCTGCCGAGCAGTACGGATCGATGGCCTCTGCTATGTTTGCAGAGTTAGAATCGCGCGATGCGATTGAGGCGATGCTCATTGCACAGATGACAGCGACGCATGTCACAATCTCGACGCTAACTGAGCGGTTAACCTATCAGACCTCCACAGAGATCAGAGAAAGCCTCGAACGCTCTGTAACGCGGCTGAGCCGAACCTTCATTGCTCAAATGGACGCGCTGAAGCAGCACCGCGCCAAGGCTCAACAAACCGTTCGTGTTGAGCGTGTCACGGTGAACGAAGGTGGACAGGCCATTGTGGGCGATGTCCGCGGCGTAGGGGGTGGTTGAGGTGAAAACTAACGTTAACCTCATAAACCCTGTTGAGCGCCTCCAGAACGCCCCAAGGTGTATCGCTCGTGCAAAGAGCACAGGTCAAAGATGCAAGTGTCCCGCGAAGAGAGGTTGGTCCGTCTGCCGCCTTCATGGCGCTGGTGGCGGCGCGCCGCGCGGCAAAAAGCACCCGAACTACAAACATGGGATGCGAACCAAAGAGATGGAAAACGTGCGTAGGCTCGTGCGGCAGCTTTCGAGCGGTTCTGACCTCTGAACTTGGACACTGGTTAAGGTGCGGGGAAGTGGAACCTGTCGCTAATGGAGGTAGATTACGCACTCCATTCCAAAACATTTCAATGAGGGGGTAGTGTAACCCAATGACGGTGACTACGACCATAATGCCTTGTGCCAAGAGCGGACATCTGGCCTCACTGCAGCGAATGACTGGTTTGAGCCCAGACCTACCAAATGCTGTGGTGTGAACGAATGAGCGGGATGGGCGGGAAGCTGACTTTCGCTGCGGACGTGAAAAAGTGGTTGGTTCAGGTCAAAACCGGACGTCTACTTGGCGGGTTTTTGCGATGTCAAAGTGCGGTAGCTCGTTTCAGCCAACGATAAAATTGAACTGATGTTGTTTTGGCCTGTTGTTCTTTTGAAATTTCAAGCCAATACCCGTTGGGTCCGGCAACCGTGGTTGGTGAAATCTGCTTCAGACTTCCTGCGATCAACTCATATTCAATCATGTTTTTGTCCACCACGGCGACGCCGACAGAATTCTTGGCCGCTTGAATAGCAAGCTCAAGAGATGCAAATTCCATCGCCGGCCCGGTTGGCAGATCTGGATAATTCGGTTCAAGTGCCAGCCAGTCGTCCCAAAGGGGAAAAAAGATCCCTTTGTCAAAGACATGCAGCGGGGAACTTGCGCGCATAGCAACGCGATCTTCAAACAGCTCACGAGAGCACACGGCGACATGCTGTTCCTGAAACAACTGGACATGTTCTGACCCAGCATGCGGATGCTTGCCGAAATGAATGACGCAATCCATGCGGACATTGGGCCAAGGTTCCGTATGAACGGCGAGGTCAACACCCTCAAATCTTTGCGGATACTCGCTCAGACGCCGGGTCAGCCAACGGGCAGCTAAGGTTGGTGGCGCGAGAAGGTTGATCTTTTGTCGCGCGAAGGAATTGGTTGCATCGTTGATCGCATCATCCAGCAGGCCAAAAGTCGTGAATATCCTTTGATGAAGGGCGCGACCTTCCGGAGACAAAGCGATGTTGTTGCCTATGCGGTCGAACAGTTTGAAATCGAGACTGTCTTCCAGCGCCTTTATCTGCCGGCTGACCGCACTTTGGGTAACACCAAGCTGTTCGGCAGCACCCGTGACACTCAGGCAATCACCGACGATTGAAAACGCCCTCAGGGAGGTGAGACTTGGAGTGTTCCTGGAGGCCATGATGCGGCTGGTGCTGATTGAGTGTGCATGCTTTTTATTCCATGTACGCATCTAAGTCATTACCAAAATGAATGACAATTCCTAATGTTCATTTGCCGGACTCACTTACTTCGACCAAGACATGTCGGACTCAGGAAGACGAAGAGGCCTATCCGGTATGGCGAATGATCAATCACCTCGCGGCCGCCGTGGCCGTCGCCGCGACAGCGCGATGCCGTCTCCGGCCCTCGCACAACCGCCGTTCAGGCAGCTGAAACGATCCTATCCTGCCACGAGCTTAATTTCGGATGATCAGGTCGAGCACATCCATCAAGCCTCTTTAAATCTTCTGTCAGAGACTGGTCTGGACGTTCTCCACGAAGGCGCTCGAGCCGTTATGAAAAAGGCCGGGGCAGACGTGCGCGACGGCGAGGAGCGGGTTCGCTTTGACCCTGATCTGATCAATAATTGTATTGCAACAGTTCCGTCTGAGTTCACGTTGCATGCCCGCAATGCCCGACACAACGTGACCATGGGCGGCAACAACGTTGTCTTCAACATGATGGCGAGTGCACCGAACTGCTCGGATACTGACCGGGGCCGCCGGGCAGGCAACCAAGAGGATTATCGCAACTTCCTACGATTGGCGCAAATGCACAACGTGCTGCATGTGACGGGCGGGTATCCGGTGGAGCCCGTCGATATTCACGCGTCTATCCGCCATCTTGATTGTATCCAGGATTACATCACGCTGACCGACAAGGCCTATTGCATCTACTCCCTTGGGGAAGAGCGTGTGGCCGATGCGATTGAGATGACGCGGATTGCTCATGGTCTGACACATGATCAGATGCGTGATCGGGCCTGCATGTTCTCGATCATCAACACGAACTCTCCTTTGCAGCTCGATATTCCGATGATGCAGGGCGTGATGGCTTTGTCCGAGATGGGTCAACCTGTCGTTATCACGCCTTTCACACTGGCAGGCGCAATGGCGCCGATCACGATTGCAGGGGCCGTAACGCTGCAAAATGCCGAGGCGCTGGCAGGTGTTGCCTTGTCTCAGATGGTGCGACCGGGCGCACCAGTGATGTACGGCGGCTTCACGTCCAATGTGGATATGAAGACAGGCTCGCCCGCGTTTGGCACGCCTGAATACATGAAAGCGCAGCATATCGGTGGGCAGCTGGCGCGGCGCTATGGGATTCCTTATCGATCGTCCAATGTGTGCGCGGCCAATACAGTGGATGCGCAAGCGGCATATGAGGCGGTCTTCTCGCTTTGGGGGGCCATTAATGGCGGTGCCAATATGCTGATGCACGGGGCTGGATGGCTCGAAGGGGGCCTATGCTGCTCATATGAAAAGGTCATACTTGATATCGACCTGCTGCAGATGGTTTCCGAGTTCCTTCAGCCAGTTTCGACCAGCCCGGACGATTTGGCATTGGAAGCCATAAATGAGGTCGGACCAGCGGGTCATTTCTTTGGCACCGACCACACGCAGGCGCGGTATCGCGATGCTTTCTATTCCCCGATCCTGAGCGACTGGCGCAATTTCGAGAACTGGGAAGAAGCCGGGTCACCGATCGCAATCGAAAAAGCCAATGCCGAATGGAAAACCCGTTTGGGAGCCTATGAGGCTCCGGCGCTTGATCCCGCTATCCGAGAGGAACTCGATGCCTTTGTTACCAAGCGCAAGGCGGAAGGTGGCGCGGCCACCGATTTCTGATCTGCCTTTGTTGCCTACCAAAACCTAAGGAAGTCCAAGACATGCCAACGATTCAAAAGGACGAGACGACAGGCGCAAAAAAACTGCCATCACACGCCAAAGTCGTTGTCATTGGCGGCGGCGTGGTTGGGTGTTCGATCCTGTTCCACTTGGCCAAGTTCGGCTGGAAAGACGCGGTGCTGCTTGAACGTGACGAGCTGACATCCGGTTCCTCCTGGCACGCGGCTGGAGGCATCCACACCATCAGTTCGGACCCGAATATCTCACGTCTGCAATCCTATACGATCAATCTGTACAAAGAGATCGAAGACCTGTCGGGGCAGTCTGTGGGGCTGCACCAGACTGGCGGATTTTATGCCGCCTCCACCAAGGAATGGTATGACTACCTGAAGGGTGAGCGTTCGAAGGCGCGCTACATGGGGCTGGATCAGGAATTCATTTCGCCCAAGGAATTGGCCGAGCGTCACCCGCTGATCGATCCGGACCACTACCATGCGGTCCTGTGGGACGCTCAGGACGGCCATCTGGACCCGTCCGGCACGACCTATGCGTTTGCCAAGGCAGCCAAGGTGCATGGCGCGCAGTATTTCACCCACTGTGGCGCTACAGACATGACGCAGCGCCCCGACGGAAGCTGGGACATCTTCACGCCCAAAGGCACGATCAATGCAGAGCAGGTCGTGAACTGCGGTGGCCTGTGGGCGCGAGAGGTGGGCCATATGGCTGGCATCCATCTGCCTGTTCAGCCGATGGAACACCATTACCTGATTACCGAGCGCATGGACGAAGTTGTGAACTTCGGTCAGCAGTTGCCGCATGGCATCGATTTTGAGGCCAACGTGTACTGCCGCCAAGAAGGTCAGGGCATGCTGCTGGGCACCTACGAGGCCAAGGCGACCCCGTGGAAGGTCGGCGGCACGCCTTGGGACTTTGGCCATGAACTTCTTCCGCCGGATCTCGATCGCGTGGCGGACCGTCTTGAAACCGCGTTCGAACGTCTTCCGGCGATGGCCAATGCGGGTATCAAGGATGTGATCAACGGTCCGTTCACCTTTGGTCCCGATGGCAATCCGCTAATCGGTCCCGTTCCGGGCATGACAAACTACTGGGTAGCGGTTGGCGTCATGGCGGGCTTTTGCCAGGGCGGCGGCGTTGGCCTGACCCTTGCGGAATGGATGATCGACGGAGAGCCATCCATTGACGTCTGGGCGATGGATGTCGCGCGTTTTGGTGAGTTCGCGACACCTGACTGGGGCATGATCAAATCGTCAGAAAACTACGAACGCCGGTTCGTGATGACCTTCCCGAACGAAACCCTGTCCAAGGGCCGCAAGCAAAAGACGACCGCGCTCTATGATCGCATGATCGCCAAGGGGGCGGTGATGGACCAGGGGTTCGGCCTGGAACATGTGCTGTGGTTTGCGGATGGCCCCGACGACGCGCATGAAGTTCCAACCTTCGAGCGCAACCGGTCGCACGACTATGTCGCGCGGGAAATCAAGGCCGTGCGTGAGGCAGTCGGTGGAATCGAGATCGCCAACTTCGCCAAGCACGAATTCAAGGGTGCCGGTGCGCGGGACTACCTGAACCATATCCTCGCAGGATACGTGCCCAAGCCTGGCCGCTTGTCGCTAACACCGATGTTGACGCCCAAGGGCAAGCTCTACGGCGATCTAACAGTAGCTTGCCTCGCCGAGGATCACTTCATGCTGTTCGGGTCGGGAGCCATGCAGGAGGCGCACCGCCGCTGGTTCGAAAAAGACCTGCCCGCCAGCGTTGCTTATGCCAATGTTTCCGACGATTGGCACGGCATCGCGCTGTCCGGCCCGAAATCGCGGGACCTGCTGGCCCGGATCACACGCGACGACGTTTCCGCTGAAGCCTTCAAGTTCCGCGACCTGCGGCAGACGTTCGTCGGTGGTGTGCCGGTGATTATCAACCGGATCAGCTTCTCCGGCGAGTTGGGTTATGAGATCTACTGCAAGCCACAATACTTGATGCGCCTTGCCGACGCGATCGAAGAGGCCGGTGCCGATCTCGGCTACCGTTGGTATGGCGCGCGTGCGCTGCTGTCGATGCGGCTCGAAAAGGGCTGGGGTGTCTGGACGATGGAATACCGTCCCGACTTCAACGCGGTCGAATCCGGGATGGATGTCTTCATCAACTGGAAGAAGGATTTCGTCGGCAAGGAAGCTACGTCGAAGGCGCGCGATGAGGGCGTTTCGCAGAAGTTGGTGACAATGACCATCGACACTGACGGGATCGACGTCGCCCATGACGAGGCGATCCTGAAAGACGGCACGCCGGTCGGCTACGTCAGTTCGGGCGGCTATGCGCACCATGTCGGCCAGTCGATGGCGATGGGCTATGTTGCCGCCGAATTCGCGACCCCCGGAACAACGCTCCAAGTGGAAATTCTGGGCAACTTCTACGACGCACAGGTTCTTTCGGGGCCAATCTACGACGCCAACGGCGCGAACATGCGGTCTTGATAGGAGGCGAACCATGGGGCGAGCAGAAAAAGACATCGAAGCAGCGGTCAGCGAACTGGTTGCGGTGAACCGTTTCGTATTTCTGTTGATGCCGGGATTTTCGGCGTTGGAGCTCGGATCCGGGATCGACTCGTTGGCTGCGGCGAACGAAACGCTGGGCAAGACCTTCTTTCAATGGAAAACCGTCAGCGAAACGGGCGACAGCATCGTCTCTTCTTCGGGCTTGGAAGTGGCCGTAGATAGCCCTCTGCCGGATATCCAGGGTGGTGATTGCATCGTCGTTTGCTGTGCCTTCAATTCACAAAACTACCGCAAATCCGGAAAGGCTGTGGCTTGGCTGCGACGCGCCGCGCGACAAGGCGTCCGGCTTTGTGCTGTGGGAGGCGGCGCTCTCCTTCTCGCCCGCATCGGCATAGCCACCGAGGGACGCATCAGCGCACACTGGCGCATGAAACCAGTATTTGAGGAAGGATATCTGGACCTCGAACCGTCCTGCACGATTTTTGAAGAGACCGCGAACATCGTTTCTTGTGGCGGAGGCGCAGCCACCTTGGATCTTTTTTCTGCGTTGATCCGCCAAAAGGCAGGCCTGGAAACCTCGGAGCAGGTTGCTGATCATCTGCTTTGTGGGTCTCTGCGTGACGGGGATTGTCGCCAGAGCAATTCGAGCCCGCTCCGCCTGAAACACAGAAACGAAAAGTTATTCAAAGCGACAACCTATATGCAAGATTGCATTGAGGAGCCTGTTTCACCCTCAGTCATCGCCAGTCAGGTTGGAATATCTACGCGGCAACTGGAACGGTTGTTCAGTCGCTATCTCGGAGTTAGCCCCAAGACCTACATGATGACGCTCAGGCTCGAAAAGGCGCGGGCTTTGCTACAACAGACCCAAATGCGCGTCATTGACGTTGCCACTGCGTGCGGGTTCTCAACGCAAAGTCTTTTTTCCAAGAGATACAAGAGGCACTTCGGAATTTCGCCTTGCAATGAAAAGGCGATGCTCGCGCACTGAGATGGTACAACTGCAGAAAACAACGAACGATATGAATATGAATGGCGCCTGCTGCCAAAAAAACACCCTCCGTTCTATTTGAATTCTGGGTTCTGAGAGGAAGCAAGACATGAACACTCATTACAGGGACCGCCGCAAGATTGACCCAAGCCAAGGCACTCACCTGGGTGACGGCACCGAAAACGACGGCAACCGAGTTGAGATTGGGCCAACGGCGCTTGCCCATACCGAATGGCGCGAGGCTGGGCTGCCGTTGCCCGACCTGGCCGAGATGCGTAAGGCCCGACACCAGCGCCTAACTGATGCTATCGTGGCACGCGGTTACGGCGGGCTTTTGATGTTCGACCCGCTGAACATACGCTACGCCACCGACACGACCAACATGCAGCTCTGGAACACCCATAACCCGTTCCGCGCCTGCCTGCTTTGTGCGGATGGCTATATGGTGCTTTGGGATTACAAGAACGCGCCGTTCCTCGCCGAGTACAATCCGCTCGTCCGCGAAAGCCGTTCCGGCGCTGACATGTTCTATTTCGCCCGCGGCGACCGGATCGGCCCGGCGGCCGATGCCTTCGCCGCCGAAGTGGCGGACCTGCTGGCAACCCATGCGCCGGGGCATACGCAAATCGGCATCGACAAAATCCAGCCCGCAGGGCTCGACGCGATCCGCCGCGCGGGCCTCGACTATCGTGATGGCGAGGAAGTGACCGAGCGCACGCGGGGCATCAAGACAGAGCACGAGCTGCGCGCCATGCGCTGCGCCATTCATTCCTGTGAGCGCGCCATGGCCGTCATGGAGGACTTTGCGCGCACCGAAATCCCCAAGGGCGGCGTGACCGAGGACGATGTCTGGGCCGTGCTCCATGCCGAAAACATCAAGCGGGGCGGCGAGTGGATCGAAACACGGCTGCTGACATCCGGCCCGCGCACCAACCCATGGTTTCAGGAATGCGGGCCACGAGTCATCTCAGAGAATGAAATTCTCGCCTTCGACACCGATCTGATCGGGCCGTATGGCATCTGTGCGGACCTCAGCCGCACTTGGTGGATCGGTGACGACTTGGCCCCGGCCCATATGCGCGAAAGCTATGCAGAGGCGGTAGAGCACATCCGTTATAACACCGCACTCCTGCGGCCGGGTCTTCATATGGAAGACCTGACGCGGTCACTGCATGTCCTTCAGGACAAGTATGATGCGCTCAAATACTCTTCTCCGATGCACGGTGTTGGCATGTGCGACGAGTGGCCTCTAATCGCCTATCCAGACCGACTGGTGGACGGTGCCTTTGACGCCGTTCTGGAACCTGGCCTGACACTGTGCGTCGAGGCGCTGGTGGGCAAAGTTGGCGGTGATCATATGGTCAAGCTGGAAGATCAGGGCGTCGTTACAGATGATAGCTTCGAAACGATGTCGGTCTATCCGTGGGACGAACGTCTGTTTCCCGGTAGCTAAGCTGACGCCCCCAGAGCGTAGGAATTCGAAACATGCGGTACATTTCGACACGCGGACAGGCGGCGGAGCTTTCCTTCAAAGAGGCGCTGCTGGTGGGGCTGGCCAGTGATGGCGGGCTCTACGTGCCCGCGGCGTGGCCGAAACTGAGCTTTGATGAGATCAGATCGCTTCGGGGCAAGCCCTACGCAGAGGTGGCTTTTTCGGTGATGTCGCCCTTTGTAGGCGAAGAGATCGACGATGTCGACTTGCGGCGGATGATTGAAGAGGCCTACGCGACTTTCCATCATCCCGCCGTGACGCCTCTGGTGCAGATGGGACCAAACGACTGGCTTCTAGAGCTGTTTCACGGGCCGACCCTGGCATTCAAAGACGTCGCCATGCAGATCCTTGCGCGTCTCATGGATCATGTGCTGACCGAACGCGGAGAGCGGCTTACCATTGTTGGGGCGACGTCCGGCGACACAGGTGGGGCGGCACTTGAAGCGTTCAAAACCTGCCACGGCATAGACACGTTTTTCATGTTCCCCAATGGCAAGGTATCGGATTTCCAGCGACGCCAGATGACAACCATCGGCGCTGAAAATTGCCATGCAATAGCGATCGATGGCAGCTTCGATGACTGCCAGTCGATGGTGAAGGACATGTTCGGCCATCAGTCCTTTGCCAGCACGGTCCGGTTGTCGGCAGTCAACTCGATCAACTGGGGTCGCGTGATGGCACAGGTTGTGTATTACTTTACCGCTGCGACCGCGCTCGGCGCGCCGGAACAATCCGTCAGCTTTACTGTACCGACTGGGAATTTCGGCGACATATATGCCGGTTTTGTCGCCAAGCAGATGGGCCTGCCGATCAGTCGGTTGGTCATCGCCACGAACGAAAACGACATTCTTGCGCGCACTCTGACGACGGGCGATCACCGGCTTGGGTCCGTTAAACCCACGATCACCCCTTCGATGGATATCCAGATTTCATCGAATTTCGAGCGTTTGCTGTTCGAGGCCGCAGGGCGGGATCCGGCGGCGGTGCGCGATCTGATGGCGGCACTCAAGGACAGCCGCAGGTATAGCCTGCCAGACAAAATGCTGCGGTTTATCCGCGACAGTTTTGACGCCGGTGCGGTCTCTGAGGTTGAAACGCTGGAAGAGGTTGCGCGGATTTGGAAGTATGCAGGGTATCTGGCCGATCCGCACACCGCAGTTGCCGTCAAGGTCGCGTGTGATCATGCAGTTCCGGACGTGCCGATGGTTACGCTTTCAACCGCGCATCCCGCAAAGTTCCGCGACGCGGTCCGCAATGCGACCGGAGAAGAAGCACGTCCGCCGGCTTGGGGCGATGTTTCCTCAGGACGCACCGAGACCGTTGAACATCTTGCGGGTGACAGGGCCCGCGTCGAAGAATTCATTCTGAAACACGCGCGCCTGACGCGTGGTTCAGTTAAAAGTCTCACCTCCGAAGGAGTGACGTCATGACAACCAAATTTCTGGCCCATCTGAACGCGGAGCTGAGTGGCCTCAAGGACGCCGGTCTCTATAAATCTGAAAGGATCATCGCGTCTCGGCAGGCTGGTACCGTTGCGCTTGAGAGCGGTCGGGAAGTAGTCAATCTTTGCGCCAACAACTACCTTGGACTGTCCGACAACGCCGAATTGATCACGGCCGGTCAGGACGCGCTGGAACGCTATGGCTACGGGATGTCCTCAGTCCGGTTCATCTGCGGCACGCAAGAGGAACACACCGAGCTCGAAAGGCGCATCTCTGGATTTTTAGGATTTGAGGACACGATCCTGTATTCGAGCTGTTTCGATGCAAACGCCGGGCTTTTCGAAACGCTTCTGGGGCCCGAGGATGCGATCATCTCGGATGCGCTTAACCATGCGTCGATCATTGATGGCGTGCGCCTGTGCAAGGCCAAACGATACCGCTATGCCAATTCCGACATGGACGATCTGGAGGTGCAGCTTCAGGCCGCCACGGAAGTCGGCGCGCGCTTTAAGCTGATCGCCACGGATGGCGTCTTTTCCATGGATGGCTACATCGCTCGGTTGTCCGAGATCTGCGATCTGGCAGACCGCTATGATGCGATGGTCATGGTCGATGACAGTCACGCCGTCGGCTTTGTGGGGGCGACAGGCCGCGGCTCGATTGAACATTGCGATGTGATGGGACGCGTCGATATCGTCACGGGTACGCTGGGCAAGGCGCTTGGCGGCGCATCGGGCGGCTATACTTGCGCGAAACGTGATGTGGTGGACTGGTTGCGGCAACGCTCGCGCCCCTATCTGTTTTCCAACACGTTGGCTCCGGTGATTGCCTCCACTACACTCATGGTGATCGATATGCTGGAAGCCTCAACAGAGCGACGTGACCGGCTGATGGACAATGCATCGCATTTCCGAGCACGCATGGGCGCCGCCGGGTTTGACCTGTTGCCCGGTGAACACCCGATCATTCCGGTGATGTTGCGAGATCCCAAGCTTGCGCAGGACATGGCGGCCCGGCTGGACAAAAAGGGTGTTTTCGTAGCGCCTTTCTCGTTCCCTGTTGTGCCGCGTGGGCATGACCGCATCCGCACTCAGATGTCCGCCGCCCACAGCCGCGAAGAACTTGACAGAGCCATTGATGCGTTCATCGAGGTCGGGCGGGACATGGAGCTGATCCAATGACAAACCAAATGATCGCGCTGGCCAAGTCAAAACCGGAACCGGGTCTTTGGAAGGTTGATGCCCCCATCCCTGAACTTGGCCCGGATGATGTTCTGATAAAGATTAATAAGACGGGCATTTGCGGAACCGACATTCACATTTGGGATTGGGATGCTTGGGCCAGCGCGACAGTGCCCGTCCCAATAATAACTGGCCATGAATTTGCTGGCGAAGTTGTAGATATGGGGCGCAATGTCAGTGGCTTGAAGCTGGGCCAACGGTGTTCTGGCGAAGGCCACTTGATTGGTACCGAAAGCCGGCAATCACGTTCTGGGAAATTTCATTTGGATCCGGGCACGCGCGGCATCGGGGTCAACGTCCAAGGGGCGTTTGCGCAATACCTCCGATTGCCAGCTTTCAACGTAGTGCCCCTGCCGGATGATATCCCTGACGAGATCGGTGCGATACTTGACCCGCTAGGGAACGCTGTTCACACGGCGCTCAGCTTCCCTTTGCTGGGGGAGGACGTCTTGATCACGGGCGCGGGTCCGATCGGGATTATGGCCGCTGCAGTCGCCCGTCACGCGGGCGCGCGCAATGTGGTGTTGACGGATGTGAACACCTACCGATTGGACCTTGCTGCGAAGGTCGTGCCCAACTTGCGTTGCGTCAATGTTGCCAAGGAAGACTTGCACGATGTGGTGCATGAGCTTGGCCTCAAGGAGGGCTTCGATATCGGCCTGGAAATGTCCGGAAACCAAGCCGCGCTGGATCAAATGGTCGAAGCCCTCGTCATGGGTGGTAAGATTGCCTTGCTTGGAATCCCGCCCGGGCAATCCCCAGTGGATTGGAGCCGGATTGTCTTCAAGGCCATTACGATAAAAGGCGTGTACGGGCGGGAGATGTTCGAGACCTGGTACAAGATGATCGCCATGCTTCAATATGGTCTGGATGTCAGTCGTGTGATTACGCACCGCTATGATATTGCAGATTTTCGCGAAGGTTTTGAACAGATGAAGTCAGGAAGATCCGGCAAAGTGGTGTTGAATTGGACCTGAGCCGAACGGCAGGCAGATCATGGGAGGTACACCATGTCATCGGCCGGGATGATGCAGCCATGCTACCGCGCGCTGCGGTACGCTGGACATTGCACGGATTGCACGACTGATATGGCACGTTCGGCGAACCCACAGGCGCCGAGGTATTTGTCCTTGGCGCAACCCATGCCGAATATGGGGAGCTTGTCGGTGGCGCGCCCAAGCTCCGCCGCGATTGGACCCTTTATGACGAGACTGCCGTCTGGAAACAGATCCTGCTTCAAGTGGGGTAAGATCTGATTACGTTCTTGCCACTCAAACACTGCAGGAGCGACTTCCTTTCTCGCGCTGGCAGCGAAAGTCCGCAATGCGGGCTGCGTCTGCATAATTTAAGCGAGCCGGTGGACGGCGGCTTTGCGCCGAATTGTCCGACCTAAGCGGCCACTATTTCCGCTAGGTGCCCCAGAATTCGGGCATAGTTGTCTTCGCCCTGCGCCCCACTGACGAGATGTTGCCGTTGAAAGATCATCGCAGGCACGCCTGTCACGCCGCGGGACGTCCAGAACTGTTCTTTCTGGCGCACGATGTCGGCCATCTCGCCGGACAACAGCATGGCCAAAGCCGCATCGTGATTCAGCCCGATGCTTTGCGCGACTTCGGCCAGGACGCTTGGGTCATTCAGGTTCTCGCGCCGCGTGAAAAAGGCTTCAAAAAGAGCAAGCTTCGCGTCGTGCGCAAGGCCCTGATTTTCGGCCCAATCGATGAGTTGATGCGCCCGGAAGGTGTTCACCATCCGCATGTCGTCTGCATAATTAAACATGAACCCCAAGGCGGCTCCCATCTCGGATAAACGCGCACGGGCCTTCTTTGAGCCTTCCGGTGTCGTTCCGTATTTGGCGGCGAGATGCTCGCGCAAATTCTCACCTTCTGCGGCCATCTGCGGATTAAGCTCGAACGGATGCCAATGCACCTCAATTTCGATGCCGGTTTCATCCGCCGCCTTGGCCAGTTGGTAATATCCGATGGCACACCAAGGACAAACGACGTCTGAGACGATGTCGACGCGAATGGGTTGGGTCATGTCAGGCCTCCTTGAACCGCGCTGCGTTCGCTTTCGCAGCAGCATCAATATCCCCTTTGCCAAAGGCCGACGGCCTCGGCTCTGGCAATTGTAGTGCCTCTTGGACCTTTGGCATCGCATCCATGCGGTCGAACCAGGCTTGCAGATGAGGCAACCCCTCCACGCTGACTGTCGCCCAGAAATAGCTTCGCGCCCAAGGGTAAGTTGCAATGTCTGCTATCGACATGGCATCGCCGACAAGCCAGTCCCGCCCTGCCAGCCGTGTGTCCAGCACTTCCAGCAAGCGCCTGCTTTCGTCCACATACCGCTTGGTGGCGAAAGGCACGTCGTCGCCATTGGGCTTTGCTATCCGTTCAAAGAACATGGCCTGTCCCATCATTGGGCCAATGCCGCCCATCTGGAACATCAGCCACTGCAGGGTCTCTGACCGTTCCTTGGGATTGTGGCTGAGGAAGCGATCGTATTTCTCCGCGAGGTACCAAAGGATGGCTCCGGACTCGAAGACCGCAAAGTCGTCATTTCCGCGATCTACGATCGTGGGGATGCGCCCATTGGGGTTGAGCTTCATGTAGTCCGGCGCTTTCTGCTCTTTTTTGGAAAAGCTGATCGGCACCAATTCGTAGTCGATCTCTGCCTCGTGGAGGAAGATCAGCGGCTTCCAACCGTTCATCGTGTTGGCGGTGTAAAGAAGGATGTCGGGCGTCGTCATATCGGGATCCTGAGATGTTTAGTGGTGCTTGACAGCGTGTCTTGTTGCCGACATATTTGGACACTGCGCACGAAATGCAACCAGTATACTTTTGGTAACCTAATAGAGATCAGAATGAGAGCACGGGTCAAGCAAGACGAACAGGGGCGGCGACATGCGGCCGAAGCCTGTATCGAACCATGCGCCATTGAGAGTGGCATGCGAATTATTGGTGGCAAGTGGACGGGATCGATCCTCTGGCACCTCAAGGATGGTCCAGTCCGTTTCAACGATCTTGCCCGAATGATTGGCGGGGCGAGCAAGAAGATGATTGTCGAGCGTCTACGGCAACTCGAGGCGCAAGGGTTGGTGCGACGCGAGGTTGTGGACTCCGCACCTGTCTCCGTTCAGTATGAGATCACGGACTTCGGTCGAACCGCTCTGACGTTCCTCGATGAGCTCAGAAAGTGGAGTGAGGGATTGCCCAGGACGCCTTAGCTGATCATGAGCACGCTTCTCGACGCATTTTCGGGTGTAATTCAGCAAAAGTCCGCGCCAGGTAATCTTGACAATGTTGCGAGTCTCCGAGCGCAGCGAACGACCGCAAAGCGGGCTGCACCCGCAGCATCAAGATGAGGTGGTCAACGGCAGCTTTGGGCCGTTCGTGTAGGGTAAGATATGGTGCATCCAACAATGCTGCGAGATAGCTTTTGGTTAAGTTGGGCTCAAAGTGGTCATTAATTGCAGCAAGGAAAAAGTTCCTCGACCGTATTTGTTAGCCAAAATCGTAACACGATGTGGTATTAAATGTGGTATAGTATTTGGATGCTGAACAAAAAGAATTTAGTAACATAGCCTTGTGCTTTAGATTTGGCGGATCCCCAGTCCGCCACTCACCCCGTCTCGCATTGTCACTCCCGTTTCGGCTGGAATTCCCGCGTAGTTTCCGCGGGTTGTAAACGCGCATCAGCGACTGAGACGGATCGTATCCCTCCACGTGCGGGATCTGTCTCCATTTGTCTCAGTTGGTAGATTTCCTCGGTCTGGTTTTCCCTGATAAGGGCTAATTTACAGGGAAATTAGCCCGAAACGGCCAAATAGAGTTGATTGCCGGTGCGATAAAGAAAGCAATATCAGCGCTTTATCAGCAATTTCCATAAATCCCCTAACAGGGAAATTATTTCACGGAACAGGGAATTTTCTACCCGGAGCAGGGAAGCAATATCACTTATCAAGGAGCGCTAGAATTGGGGCCGAACAAGAGATCCTGCTGTGCCCAATCCAGAGGTATATGTCCGCGCACCAGCGTTTCGAGATTTAGGTGCGGGGCCTGTGTACCATCGAGGATGGCGGCCTGCAGTTTTGGCGAGAGCGCTATCAATGGCACTGTCAGAAGAAACCAGCTTGAGGCGGGCAGGGCGGTTTTGTAGCTTCGCGGGATGACAAAATCCGACCCATTTCGCTACTTCAAAACCAGCCCAGAGGTTTTCCGCCTGGCGGTAATGTTGTACTTTCGTTTACCTTTGTCGCTCCGGAACGTGGAAGATTTGCTACACGAACGAGGTGTCGATGTCAGCCACGAGACGGTTCGATATTGGTGGCATCGCTTTGGTCCGACGTATGCTGCCGAGATCCGGAAGCGTCGTATTGAAAGTATGAAGTCCAGCCGCTGGCGGTGGCACCTCGACGAGATGTTCGTGAAGATCAATGGCGAGATGCATTACCTTTGGCGCGCAGTTTGATCATGAGGGTGAAGTGCTTGAAAGCTACGTTACCACGGCCCGCGATAAGAAGGCAGGCCTGAAATTCCTAAAGAAAGCACTGCGTAAGCATGGTCGAGCCAAAGAGATCGTGACAGACAAACTCCGGTCTTATGGAGCCGCCCTACGCGAAATCGGCGCCGACACACGGCAGGAAGTCGGCCGATGGCTCAACAATCGAGCTGAGAATTCACACTTACCATTCCGACGAAGAGAACGTGCTAAGCTCCGGATTCGGCGGATGCGGAGTCTTCAGAAATTCGTCGCTGTAGACGCCTCCGTCTCAAATCACTTCAACCAGGTCCGCCACCCCCTCTCACGAGACAATTTCAAACTAAACCGAAGCGCCGCTCTCGCCAAGTGGCGTCTACTTTGTTCCGAATAGGTTCGCGCGATCAGCGGCAAACTGAGACTGGTACGAATTCGTCTGATAGCGCCCCTGTGAGGACTGAATGAAGCGATTCTTCTGGCGGCACCGATCGCACTAGATTTCCCGTATTTGGGAAAACTGACCGATGACTAAAGGTTGGTTCGTAAAATCACTTCGACACGGATCTTTTCTTGCGATCCCTTGGCTTTGCGCTTGTCGATGGTCGCCTTGAGCTTTCTGACAGCGCTTCTTACCAGGTGGCCTGAATTCTGCGCGATAATTCCGTCTAGTCGTCCTGCCCGCAGTTCCGCTTCTGTAAATGGTGTTCGCTCATGAGCGATCGTGATCAGTTCTTTTGGGCCTTGTAACTCCTTTAGAGTCATCAACGGTGGTCGGGCTTCAGATGACATCACGTAGAGGCCAATGAGGTCTCGGTTGTTTGAGACGGCGCTGGAAATGATTTCATGGGCGCGATCCATACTGCCATAGGTTTCCAGAGACGGAAGCGCTTTGAGGTTGGGGAAAAAGGTGTTGAGTTCCTCATCAAAGCCAAGGCGTCTTTCCAGGCTGTCGCGTGATAGCATACTTTCAGCGATCACCATAACTGACCCTGTGGCGGAGCCGCTAAACCTACCGATCAGGTTGGCTGCGGTTGCCCCAGCGGAATGATTATTCATTCCGACCCAATGATCATTGGCGGTGGTTTGGTCAGATATGAAGGGCAGGGCGGCCACTCCACGCTCTTGAAGCCTAAAGATGGCGTCGCGGACCTGCGGCGACTCCGGCGCCATGATGGCGACTCCGCTCACTTTGTCGCTGTTGAGTGTCGCGAGAAACGCAGAGATACTGTGGGGGTCGTTTTCGTCGATTTGATGGACATCACACCAAACTAGATCTTCGGCGAATGTCGTTCCTGCTTCTTCGATGTGTCGAATAATCTCTTCGAGGAACTGGTCACCGGATCGGGGTAGCGCAAAAACAAAGCGATATTTTTGCGATCTCGCTAGGTTTGCGGCTTGAATATTGCGTACAAAACCGAGCTTTTCGATGGCTTCGTTTACACGATCGACCGTTTTTTGCTTAACCCCCTCACGGCCATTCAGAACGCGGTCGACGGTAGCTCGACTGACGCCGGCCTCTTTCGCTAGATCTTTTGTCGTCGGCCTTAGCATTTCTGGAGTACGGGTTAATGTCTCAGTTTTGTTCATCTTATCAAACATTTGCATTGTCGCAAGCGCGGGGCGTGTCGCGGAAAAGGTCTATAGTTTGGGTGTTATGTAGCAAGAAATGAGGCACGTGTCTCAAAAAAAACTTGCATTGACGCACGTGCCTCATTTAGCACTTATCGCAAGCCGAGTCGTGGCGAGGAGACGCGGTGCTGAATGGATATGGGAGGAGCAATCCAATGAAGACCAAGATGATGACTACCGTTGCCGCAGGCGCAATCCTCGCGTCTGGCTTGTCAACGGCGGCACAAGCCGAAGACCTGACGCTTTGCTGGGCGGCTTGGGATCCAGCCAATGCATTGATCGAACTTTCCAAGGATTTTGAGGAGCAGTCCGGTCACAACATGAGTTTCGAGTTTGTTCCTTGGACGAGCTTTGCGGATCGGATGTTGAACGAATTGAATTCGGGCGGTCAGCTTTGTGATCTTATGATCGGCGACAGCCAGTGGATCGGCGGTGGTGCAGAAAATGGCCACTATGTGAAGTTGAATGATTTCTTCGATGCGAATGGCATTTCGATGGATGATTTCATTCCAGCAACAGTAACGGGTTACTCAGAATGGCCCAAGAATACACCGAACTATTATGCGCTTCCTGCTTTTGGCGACGTTGTAGGTTGGACTTATCGAAAGGATTGGTTTGATCGTCCGGAGCTAAAGGCCGAATTCAAAGAAACCTACGGCCGTGATCTCGGTGTTCCGGCATCGCTGGGTGAATTGAAAGATATCGCTGAATTTTTTCAGGGGCGCGATATTGACGGCACAACTGTCTATGGTGCGGCGATTTATACGGAGCGCGGATCCGAAGGCATCACAATGGGCGTAACTAATGCCCTGTACAATTATGGCTTCCTCTATGAGAACCCCGATCAGCCATACGATCTTGATGGTTTCGTTAACTCAGCAGGAGCCGTTGAAGGACTGGAATTCTACAAAGAACTTTATGATGTGGGTGCACCTCCCGGATCCTCAAACTGGTACATGGGTGAGAACATCGACGCCTACCGTTCCGGTCAGGTCGCTATGCAGATGAACTTTGCTTTCATCTGGCCAGGTGTTGAAGCAGACGAGAATGTCGGAAGCGGTAAGTCAGGGTATTTTCCGAACCCGGCGGGCCCGACAGGTCAATTTGCTCAGCTTGGTGGCCAAGGCATTTCAGTGGTGAGCTATTCGGAAAAGCAGGACGCGGCACTTGAATACATTCAATGGTTTGCGCAGCCGGAAGTTCAGGCCAAATGGTGGGAGCTTGGTGGTTATTCTGCTCTCAAAGCCGTTGTTGAAGACCCGAGCTTTGCCACAAGCCAGCCTTATGCACAGACATTCCTCGACTCCATGGCGATCGTTAAGGACTTCTGGGCTGAACCTGCTTATGCCGACCTATTGATCCCAATGCAGGAGCGTATCCATAACTACGTTGTTGCTGGTGATGGCACCGCGCAAGACGCTTTGGATGGCTTGGTCCGGGATTGGGTTGAAGTCTTCGAAGACGAAGGCAAGCTATAAAGAACTGCTTTCCTTCCAGTCAATTCTCCAGCCGGCTTCGCGCTGGCTGGGGTGACACCACCTGATGTCGAGCGCCTGCATTCAGATCGGTTCGATTCAAAGGATAACAGCTATGACAGCTTCCCCCATTACTAAGGCGGCTCAGCATACTCCCGATGGAATTGCAAAGAAAATACGTGGCCTTTCCGATCGGTCTATCGCTTGGATTTTCGTCGCGCCGACGATCTTTCTCCTGCTTGCCGTCAATATTTTCCCTTTGATTTGGACGATCCGGCTCAGCTTTACCAACTACAGGGTAAATCGGCCAAATAAGGAAGTCGAATGGGTGGGGCTACGCAACTATGAGCGTATCCTAAATGATCCAGATATCTGGCACACCATGCAGGCCACTGCACATTTCCTGTTCTGGACCATACTTATCCAAGTTCTGATCGGCTTTGCCTTGGCTTACCTGATCAACAACAAATTCAAAGGAAACGACCTTTGGACAACCATCATCGTCTTCCCAATGATGCTCTCACCTGCGGTGGTTGGTAACTTCTGGACCTTCCTTTATCAGCCTCAAATTGGCTTGTTCAATTATGTGGTCACGTTCTTTACTGGAGGCGATCCAGCAGACTTTTCGATGATCGGGGATGTCTATCTTGCGCCCTGGGCCATCATTATCGCCGATACCTGGATGTGGACACCGTTTGTAATGCTTATCTGCCTTGCTGGTCTGCGGTCGATTCCGGATAGCATCTATGAAGCAGCTGAGTGCGATCGCGCCAGCAAGTGGCGACAGTTTTGGACCATTACCATTCCGATGGCGCTGCCTTTCCTGATGTTGGCCGTCTTGTTCCGGGGAATTGAAAACTTCAAGATGTTCGATCTCGTGGTGCAGCTGACCGGCGGCGGTCCGGGCAACACGACAACGCTGACATCCATCGACCTGAAACGAGAAGCGTTTGAAAAATGGCGCACGGGATACTCATCCGCTTATGCCGTCATCCTGTTTGTCACAGTGTTCGGGCTTGCTTCGATCTACGTGAAGGCGCTCAATAAGGTAAAAGAAAGATGAGCTTTTCTGTAACAGAACCAACCAAAGGTACCAAGTGGTTTTCGGGAATACTTGTCGTAATCTATGCGGTCATCACTATTGTTCCGCTCCTTTGGATTATCGCAACCGGATTCAAATCTCCGGCGGATTCCATTGCGTATCCTCCGGTGGTATTCTTCGAACCTACTCTTGAAGGGTATGTAAACCTATTCACCGACCGGACGCGTGCGACGGCAGAAATGCTTGAGGAGGCCGGACCACCGCAAACATGGTACGAAGAAATTGCGCGTGAGCGAGGCACTGTTATCTCTGGCCCTTCTCGATATGGGGAGAGGTTCCTGAACTCAGTCATTATCGGCTTTGGCTCGACGGCGCTTTGCATGGTTTTGGGAACGGCGGCAGCCTATGCATTCAGCCGGTTTCGTGTGCCGCTAAAGGACGACCTTCTGTTCTTCATCCTATCCACTCGCATGATGCCACCGATTGCGGTCGCGATCCCTATCTTCCTGATGTTCCGGAATCTAGGTCTGAACGATACCCATCTCGGCATGATCTTACTCTACACGGCCGTGAACCTGTCCCTGTCCGTCTGGTTGCTCAAGGGGTTTATCGACGAGATTCCAATGGAATACGAAGAAGCTGCTCTGATTGATGGTTACACGAGGTTCCAAGCCTTCTACAAAGTCGTGTTGCCGCAAGCAGCGACAGGCATCGCCTCCACTGCTATTTTCTGCCTGATCTTCGCATGGAACGAATATGCGTTCGCTGTTTTGCTGACCTCCGGCACCGCGCAAACCGCGCCACCATTCATTCCCAATATCATCGGTGTGAACGGTAAGGACTGGCCTGCCGTAGCAGCCGGAGCCACCCTATTCCTTGTCCCTGTCATGGTGTTCACCGTGTTGTTGCGGAAGCACTTGCTCAGAGGCATCACATTCGGAGCTGTACGCAAATGACCGACTTTATTAATGGCCTGCTGCGGTTTCGCCGCGGCCCCTGGGAGATGGTGGCTTCGATCCTCATCGCAACAGGTGTCTTGATGCTGATGCAGCCCTTTCTGCTTGTGCTGTACACCTATTCCTTTGTTGTCACCCTTACCGGCACGGTGATGTTCATCATCGTCAGCCATTTTCCAAACTAGGAGACGCACGTGGCACAGATACGCATCGAAAATGTGCGCAAGGAATTCGGCGCTTTTACCGCTGTACAGTCTTCCACATTTACCATTGAAGACGGCGAATTTTTTATGCTTTTGGGTCCATCTGGTTGCGGAAAGACGACCACACTTCGGATGATGGCCGGGCTTGAGCTGCCGACGTCTGGTGAAATCTTTATTGATGGCGAAGAGGTGGGCATGAAGCCCGCGCGGCAACGTGACATCGCTTTTGTGTTTCAAATGTTTGCGCTCTATCCGCATTTGAACGTTGGGAAAAACATCAGTTATCCGCTGATCAGTCAGGGCATGGCAAAGTTAGAGGCGAAGAAAAAGGTTCACGAGATCGCCGAAATTCTCGGCATTACGGATATCCTTGATAAACGGGTTGGTGGCTTGTCAGGCGGGGACCGCCAGCGGGTCGCGCTTGGTCGTGCAATCGTCAGGGATCCAAAAGCATTCTTCATGGATGAACCGTTGGGGGCCCTAGACGCAGAATTTCGCGAGCATATGTCCGAGGAGCTTCGTGCGCTGCACAATCGCATGAATGCCACAACCGTTTATGTCACCCATGATCAGCTCGAAGCTATGCAGATGGGTGACAAGATTGTTGTGATGAATCACGGTGTTGTCGAGCAATTCGGTGCCCCACAAGACATCTACGATTGGCCCGCAACGAAGTTTGTAGCGCAATTCATCGGCTCGCCGCCAATGAACTTCCTCGATTTTGATGCCAGTGTTTCCGAAGGTAGTACCGCGGTAACTCTGGAAAGCGCATCCATTGAAGTGCCTGAGACACGAGAAGGCGCTTCTGGTGCAATAACACTGGGTGTTCGTCCCGAACATTTAAGTCTCGATGATTCAGCAGCATATCGTGGGCGGATCACAGCAACAGAATATTTGGGGACAACACAAATCGTTACACTGGATACAGCGAACGGTGAATTGAAGGTTCGAATGTCTTCGGAAGAAGACGCTCGGGTCGGTGATCAAACAGGTATCACCTTTGATCCACGTACGATTTCGCTGTTCAATTCTGATACAGGACAGGCGCTCAGAAGCGCCGCGAACATGGAGGTTTTGGCCTATGGCTGACGTGACTTTGAGTGGCGTGTCGAAAACCTTTGGTGCCGATACAGCATTGAGCGATGTGTCAATGACTGTTCCTGATGGATCTTTTGTTGTCCTTCTTGGTCCAACTGGCGCAGGAAAAACCACTACATTGCGGATGGTGTCCGGGCTCGACAAGCCTGATAGCGGAACAGTGAAGATTGGCGATCGCGACATGGCTGGGTTGACGCCTGCGCAGCGTGATGTGGCGATGGTGTTTCAACAGTACTCACTTTATCCGCATTTGACGGTGCGGCAGAATTTGGAATTTCCGCTGAAGTCCCCAATCCTAAAGACGCCGCAAGCGGCAATTGATGTAAAAGTGGGCGAAGTCGCGGAGATACTTCAGATCAGCCATAAGCTTGACAACAAAGCGACTGCTTTGTCTGGCGGCGAAATGCAGCGGGTTTCAATAGGTAGAGCCCTGGTCCGAAACCCCGCTGTCTATCTCATGGACGAACCGTTGAGTTCTTTGGACGCAAAATTGCGGTCTGACTTGCGGATCGAACTCAAGAACATTCAGGCGAACTCGGGAGCGACCTTGCTCTATGTGACGCACGACCAGATCGAAGCTATGACAATGGCAACTCACGTTGGGGTTCTAGACAATGGAAAGCTTGTTCAATTTGGTACGCCGCGGGAAATTTATGAGAACCCGGTAAGTGTTTATGCCGCAAGCCGCCTTGGGCAGCCTCGCATCAATGTCCTTCCGGCAGAGTCGTTTGGGGGTGCGCCCAACGGAGCCGTCAATATCGGCTTGCGTCCCGAACAAATCATCCAGGGTGAAGGCGAGGACAGCACTGTGTCGCGCGTAGAAAGGCTCGGCGATCAAACGCGCTTACATTTGATTTTCAAGGGCCATGACATCGTAACCGTAACCGATGCTCATACCCGTCTGACTGGCGGAGACATCGTTAAGATCCGGCCGAGAAATCCACACTACTTTGACGCCGATGGCGCACGCGTTGCCTAAGGGGAGAGACATGCAACATTTCATCAATCAAAAAGAGAACATGGTCACCGACGCCATTGATGGAACAATCAAAGCGTCTGGCGGAAAACTTACTCGCCTTGATGGTTATCCGCACATCCGTGTTGTTGTTCGGTCCGATTGGGACAAGTCGAAAGTTGCTCTCGTGTCTGGGGGTGGATCAGGACATGAGCCTTCACATGCCGGATTTGTGGGTAAAGGAATGTTAACGGCGGCTGTGTGTGGCGATGTTTTCGCTTCGCCCTCCGTTGACGCAGTTTTGGCCGGTATCCTCGCCGTTGCCGGCCCGGCCGGTTGCCTGTTGATCGTCAAAAATTATACAGGTGATCGGTTGAATTTTGGCCTTGCTGCCGAGCGGGCGAGAGCGTTTGGCCACAAGGTCAGCATGGTCATTGTTGACGATGATGTCGCACTGCCCGATTTGCCGCAGGCACGTGGCGTCGCAGGAACTTTGTTCGTTCACAAAATTGCTGGTGCGATGGCTGAAAACGGCGCCAATCTAGAGGCATGTACCCTTGCAGCTGAGCGGGTCGTTAAATCCACTCGGACGATTGGTATGTCTCTGGACACCTGTACGGTTCCGGGATCGCTCAAGGAGGACCGGATTCCGCACGGCATGGCGGAGCTGGGTTTGGGCATTCACGGCGAAGCAGGTGTCGAGCAAGTGGCGTCGAACGGCGCCGCCGATGCGATTGCAAAAGTGACGGAGAAGCTTGCGGACGGTATGCCAAGAACGCCACATGTTGCACTGGTCAATAACCTGGGTGGTGCGTCATGCTTGGAAATGTCGATCCTGACCAATAGCCTGCTTGCGTCGGAATTAGGTTCGAATATTCGCCATGTCGTTGGTCCGGACGCTTTAATGACAGCACTCGACATGCATGGGTTTTCGATTTCATTGCTTGAATTGGCAGAGGGCGACGAGAAACATCTTGCACAACCGGTAGAGGCTTCTGCTTGGCCGGGGATGAACGAAATCGCAGAGCCAGACGTATTGCCATTGCCAGATGGACTTTCTCCAATCCGTGCTCCGGCATCTGCTCATGACGCAACAAAAGAATTTCTTGTTGCATGCTGTACAGTTCTTATCGAGTCCGAGGCCGACCTAAATGCGCTGGATGCAAAATCTGGGGATGGCGATACCGGCTCGACGTTAGCATCAGCGGCGCGCGCATTGATTGATGCAATGGACAGCTTGCCGCTCGCAGATCACACGCAGCTCTATCGTGCGATTGGGCTGGAACTGAGCCAAACTATGGGTGGTTCATCCGGAGTGCTGTTGGCAATTTTCTTTGCAGCTGCAGGTGACGCGTCTTCTTCTGGCTTGCCAATGAAGGATGCGTTGCGAGCCGGTTTGGATCGTATGCGAGAAATCGGAGGTGCCAATCCGGGAGATCGTACGATGGTTGATGCTCTCATTCCTGCTTTAGACGGACTCAAAACGAGCATGTCTTCCGCAGCAACCGCGGCGAGAAAAGGTGCAAATTACACGGCTACGCTCACTACAGCAAAAGCTGGGCGCGCAAGCTATATCAATGCTGATCAACTTGATGGTCATGTTGACCCAGGGGCCGAAGCGGTCGCTCGCTTGTTTGAGCATCTGGCAGCTTAGATGCCTATAGCGTCATTCGTCTTGCCGGCCTTTTGGTTTAGGGAGGCAACGGGCGTTGTAACAAAAAACTGACTCCAGGCGGACACGGTGGTTTGGCAGCCATTGGAAACGACCCAATGCGCCTCCTTCAAATACTTCAAAATCAGACCTGAAATCATCGGCCTGGCGGCAATGTTGTACATCTGGTTTCCGCTCTCGCTTCGGAACGTCGAAAACCTTCTGCATGAATGCGGGCTTTGTCAGAATAACCTGGCAAGTGGCGAGTAGGGCGGTCCCATAGTTTCCAGCAATGACCAAACCTGTCTCTTTCAAGCACTTCAAAACCAGCCCAGAGGTCATCCGCCTGGCGGTGATGTTGTACGTTCGGTTTCCACTTTCATTGCGGAACGTGGAGGATTTGCTACACGAACGCGGCGTCGACGTCAGCCACGAGGCTGTCCGGTACTGGTGGCATCGCTTTGGCCCGACGTTTGCCTCCGAGATCCGGAAACGTCGTATTGAAGGTATGAAGTCCAGCCGCTGGCGATGGCACCTCGACGAGATGTTCGTGAAGATTAACGGCGAGACCCATTACCTTTGGCGCGCGGTCGATCACGAGGGCGAAGTGCTTGAAAGCTATGTTACCAAGGCCCGCGATAAGAAGGCAGCCCGAAAATTCCTAAAGAAAGCAATACGCAAGCATGGCCGAGCCGAAGAGATCGTAACAGATAAACTCCGGTCTTATGGAGCCGCCCTTAGCGAAATCGGCGCCGACACACGGCAGGAAGCTGGCCGATGGCTCAACAATCGAGCTGAGAACTCGCATTTACCGTTCCGACGGATGCGAAGTGCGCCGTGAGATGGGGTCAGAAACGTTCAACTGTCAGTACCAGCAAAACCCAATTGTACCGGATGGTTCGCCGCTCCGTTGGGAGTGGTTTAGGGCCTATGAGGTTGGCGCTGACCGAAATTGGTACCAAGCGGTTATTCAAAGCTGGGACACCGGCATGTCGGCAGACCCGAGGGCTGACTTCTCAGTCTGCACGACTTGGGGGTTCCGCGAAAACAATTGGTATCTTCTCGATGTCTGGCGCGGTCAGCTTGACTATCCGGATCTGAAGTCAAGAACCCTGGCACTGGTCGAGCAATGGGATCCCGATCGTGTGTTGATCGAAGACGCTGCAACGGGTCGGTCGCTATTTGACGAGTTATTCCGAGATGATTGGCGGCGGTATGAGCGCATCCGGCCGGAAAATGACAAGGAGACGCGATTCCGATCTTCGCTCGCCCCAGTTGAAGAAGGCAAAGTGTTCCTTCCGAAGGAGGCCCCGTGGCTACCCGTCTTCAAGCGTGAACTGCAGTCCTTCCCACGCGGGCGGAATGATGACCAGGTTGATAGCTTTAGCCAGCTCGTGAATTGGTCCAAAGGTAACGGTATCTACCGCGCGCTTGGTCGCGAACACCCGATAAATATCGAGCGGCGTGAGCGTCAACGTCGGCGTAGGTAGGGCGGGATCCAGACATTCGCCGCAGCTGCATGCGCCGTTCAAAAAATACTACTAAAAAGCGACCGTATTCATCGGCAAACCGAATACTCCAAATGCTTCTCTGGAATATCCTTCTGAATATAAAACAAGCCGTTTGCTACCCAGCGAATACAGAAAGTTTGGTTAGTCTTCTGTCAAAGAAGTGACCTAAATGAATCTACATGCAACACACATTGCCGCGGCTGCTATTTTGACTACAGTCAGCCCTGCCGACGCAAACGACGAAGCGCTTTATGGTGCTGCCGTACCAGAAGACGCAGTATTCGTCAGATTTCTGGCAGAAGACCCGGCCAAAGACTTGACTGCTTTTGGTTGGACCTTCGAAACTGAACCCGAGCAGGTCGCCTATTCGGTGGTTTCTGCCTCATTGCTTCCAGAGGCACCAGCTTCGCGGTTTAGTACTGTTGTCGTTACGACCGAGGGTGAAGGCATTGTTATCCCAGAACCCGATCGGACCTCCGCTTCTAAGGTTCACCTGTTGCTTTTGAACGCAACCGTGAACGCTGTGAGCCTTGTGGCAGACGGCGGGGCAATAGAAGTCATTAGGCCGACAAGGTTTGGAGCTGCCAACATACGGGCCGTCAATCCGATTAAAGCTGAGTTTAGCGTCGTACAAGTGCCTAGCCAGACCGTACTTGGAACGTTTGACGTCTCTATGAGTCGCGGAGAAGATCTTTCATTCATTGTGACTAACGATGGCGTAGAACTTGTGCCGACGAGCTACGGCGCTGTGATCACGGACTGATGCGATGGTCTTCTCGTCGCTCATATTTATCTTTGGCTTTCTGCCGGCCTTCCTTGCGGTCTACTACGTTGTACCAGCACGCTTTCGTTCTGCGTGGATCCTGATAGGCAGCTATGCCTTCTATGGCTGGTGGCGCTTAGAGTACCTTGCCGTTGTCGTCGGCATTTCACTTGTCAGTTTCATCTGTGCAAATGCTGCCCTTGCCGCGAAGTCGAAGAAAAGAAAGTCATTGTGGGTTAAGTTGGGCGTTGGCACCGACTTGGCGGTCCTTGGTTATTTTAAGTACACCTACTTTATCGCGGAGAGCATCGATGCAGCATTAATTTCATTTGACGGAGCGTCGTTAGGTGTTGAAAAGATTGTGCTGCCGATTGGCATTTCCTTCCTCACGTTCCAATCCATAAGCTACATCTTGGACGTATCGAGAAAGGATGCCCCACCAGCCCGAACCGTTATGGATTTCCTGGCCTTTTCAGCCTTGTTCCCCCAGCTAATCGCTGGCCCGGTGCTGCGTTATAAGGATGTGGCTGACCAATTTCAAAGTCGAACACATTCGCTTCTTGTTTTCCAAAGCGGATGCAAGCGCTTCGTCCAAGGACTAGCTATGAAGCTGTTGATCGCAGACACAGTCGCGCCGCTTGCCGACAGGATGTTTGCTTTGGATGCTCCAACCATGGCGGAGGCATGGCTGGGGGCTGGCGCATATTCCATACAACTACTCTTTGACTTCGCTGGGTATTCTGCGATGGCCATTGGTCTCGGTTTGATGATCGGCTTCAGGTTCGTGGAGAATTTCAATGCACCGTACATTAGCCAATCAGTTACTGAGTTCTGGAGGCGCTGGCATATCAGTCTTTCAAACTGGCTGCGTGACTACTTGTACATTCCACTCGGTGGCAATCGCGGGGGCACCCTCAAGACCTTTCGAAACCTGATGTTGACCATGGTCCTGGGTGGCTTTTGGCACGGTGCAAATTGGACATTCATCATCTGGGGGGCTTGGCACGGCTTGCTGCTTTCCCTCGAACGGGCAATTGGTTCAAAATCGCGAAAGAGGGTTTGGCCAAGATATACCGGTTGGCCATTTACTATGGTCGCTGTTATTGTAGGTTGGGTGATGTTCCGCGCGGCGACAGTCACCGATGCATTTGAAATGTATCGCGGAATGGTAGGGCTTAACGGCATTAATATCAGCGCAGAAACGATCTATTTTAATCAGCCTATAGAGTTCGTTGGATTAATTGTTGGTGCTATTCTTTCTATTGCCCCTTCGATCAATCCACGAGTATCGGTGCCTCAGTATTTGATGAGTCTTCAACTCTTCACACCGCTCATGTTCGTCGGATGCACGATTGTCTTGAGTGCACGGGCCCATTCACCGTTCCTGTACTTTCAGTTCTGAGGTGACACTATGGGAATTGGCTACTCTAAATCACTTGGACTTGCGGCGCTCTTGATAGCAACCGTCGGACTTGGATGCGTGGCGATGATCCAAACAAAATTCATCCAACCCAGCAAGTCAATTTGGGGCGGGCAGTACCAGTCTTCCGTTGAAGCAGATTTCATCGATCACTTCCCTTTATCTGAAATTTCGCGCGATATTTGGACCGCTTTTCAGCTTGTTATTCTTGATCAGACCCATAACGATGTTATCCGCACCACTGATAACTGGCTCTTTACAGCGGAGGAATTCCGTCAACCTAACTCAGATGTCTCGTTTGATGATGAACTGGACTCGGTTTCTGCACAACTGCAAGCCTCAGGAACAAAACTGATCACTATCGTTGTTCCCGACAAAGCACGCATCTATGCGGAAAAGCTTCCACACGCTCGCATGGACAGCTTGGAAATGCGGTATGATAGTGTTCTTAATCATCTAAAGGATGCGCAAATTCAAACGTTAGACCTAAGACCAATATTTTTGGATCTAAAATCACACGCAGCTCCGTATCTCCGGACTGATACACACTGGTCTCCCTTGGGTTCAGAAACCATTGCTCGCGAAGTGGCATCGCTGCTCATCAATTCATTGGACACGCATAATATATATCGGACCACCTGGTCTGACCCGTCTCCCTTCAACGGCGACTTGATGACCTTCATTGAAACGGGCTTTCTTAGCAACTTGATAGATTTTCCAAAGGAATCTGTCTCACTAGCATTGACCGAGCAAGTTGGAGGCGAGATGTCACTATTCGACAATTTCGAAATACCGGTGACACTTGTTGGGACAAGCTTTTCAGCCAATCCCGCATTCAATTTTGACGGCTTTCTCAAGCAACATCTTGGTGTGGATGTTTTGAATGTTGCCCAGATTGGGTCCGGCCCGTTTGAACCGATGCGCGATTATCTCGCTTCCGATGACTTCATAAGCGCGCCACCAAAAATAGTAATTTGGGAAATACCAGAACGATATATATCTACCGAGGAAACTGATCGATGAAAACCATTACATTATTAGGTATTGCTTTTGTAGCTATAAGTCTTGGACTACCGGTGAATGCTACTCCAATGTGTCCAGAATTGCTTCAAACTGATAATTTGGAGAATAAATATAGGCGGTTAGCTCCCATTCATACGGATATAGAAAATGGCTGGATATTCACTTCCGACCAACTGTCAGAGAGCTATACTTTAAAATCTGAAGCCGTCCATCTGATGAGCGGTATTGCCGAAGAGTTCGAAAGTCGTGGGATAAAACTTGCGATCATGATCGCACCACCACGACCTCTAGTTGCTGGGGATGGGGTCGTAAAAAGTACCTTAGGTTCAAACAGCGTCTTTGACACGGTTGCTGCTAGCGATAGTTTTAACCAAATGATTGAACAGCTGAGGCAAACGGGTGCTATTGTCCCAAACCTTTTGCCAGTCGCTCAGGAGATGAACCAATTTCGTCAATATTATTTTCGTCGTGATACACATTGGACTCCTGCAGGAGCAGCTGCTAGCGCGCTTGAACTTGCGGCCGAGTTTGGGTTTTCAGATGCAGCTTTCTCAGTCTCAGACGTAGTAAGCTCGGATATCTACGAAGAAGGGGGATCACTTTCCAACATAGTAAACGCCATTTGCGGTTTAGAGAATGACGTCGAACAAGTTGCGAAAATGAATTACTCACGCATCATGGCTTCTCAAGGCTTGGGTCTCTTCGGAAGTGCATCCGAAGATAAAATCGCGTTGGTTGGAACTAGTTTTAGCGATCGGTACAAGCGGGACCAATACCAAGTTGCCGATGCGCTCGCCGCTGCAAGCGGAGCCGATGTATCTAACTATTCGATTTCTGGCGGTGGCATGATTGGGCCAATGGAGGCATTTATTCTGTCCGGTGATGTCGATGACTACAGCAATGTGATTTGGGAATTCCCATATACCCAATCCCCAAATTCGACATCTCATTTACGGCAGTTGCTTGGAGCCCTTAGGTTTGAGAGTTCCAATCTGTCTCCGCCACAATCGTTAGAACTTTCTTCGTCAAACGAAGCGGCTATAACTTTCTTTGACCGACCACTTAAAGCAGATCTAATTCAGTTTGAGACAGAAACAGCCAACCTTTTACGAGTCGACGTAGTCATAAGTTTTGAAAGTGGTAAAACAAGAACCATCAAGCTACGTCGCAAAGACAGGGTTCCCTTAGACCGTCGTACTACCAATTGGTTTGCAGACCTAAGCGGTTGGGACAATGATAGTATAATTGAAATCATAGCTAAATTTGATCAGGGGGTCGCACTTCAACAAGTGTCCTTTAGGTATCAATCCAGTGTGGAGGACTCCTGAGACGGATCTATTCCAAAGCATAGTCCAGCGACCCTTTGCACATGGTTATAGACTATGTTGACTGTCAAGCGGAGCTTTTCTTGGATTAGAAAATGATTGTAGTGGCCAGTGTCAGGAGCTTTTCGTGCGTGTACGACACGAACGACCAATGTCGGACCTCAGTTATAGCGTCCGAGCACCTCTGAAGTTAACCCTTGAGAGTGGTGATGAAATTTGCATAAAAAGTTGGTCACTGAACGGAGTGCAATATCCTGAAAAGACTGATATTCTTCCGAAGGCGGGTTTGCTTTCTATTCCATTCCAAGGCGTCGATATTCAGTTTGATGTTCGGTTTAAGGACGGTAGCCACCGAAGGGAGTTGTTATTTGATGGCTTGTCAGGACGTCAGCGAGAAACACTTGCCATCTTTTACCGCTCTATTCTGTCTGGAAAGATGGCATCAACTGAAGAGGTAATCACTAGCCTCGATACGCCAGTTGATCTGGTGCCAATGACCGAAACTAATGAAGAGGAAATTGAAGGGCGCGCTAAACAAAGTCCCCGTATATTGAGAGTAATTTGGAATGTATCCCTCTACTTAGTATTAGCGGTAATCGTTTTTGGTGTAATAGGGAGCCAAGTCATCAATCGCCTTGCACATGTCGAACTGCTTCAGGCACGCATCGTAGCACCGATGACTGTGCTACATACATCTCAAAGTGGCTTTGTAGATCAAATCTTAGTTGAGCCGGGACAAAGTGTCGAACAAGGTCAGACACTGGTGCACTTGAACAATCCAGAAACCGCTGCAGCGCTCGATGATGTTCGCGCAAACATTGCGCGGTACGAAAGGCTTATTTTTGAAGCCGAGCAGCGTCTGGCTGAACATCGTAAGCAGATAGAAGCTAGTCGTGAACACTTAAAAGAGGCTCTTCGTTTGGTTGTAGCGATAGTGGGACATGAGAATTTCGCAGCAACAACTGGCACCTTGAGCGCGCAAGAAGCTTGGAACGAAATAAAGCGGTTTGATGAGAATAGAGCTGCCGGTATCGGTCGTCAATTCGAGATGGAACGGCATTTAACCCACGAAGTTGAAGATCTTCGGACCTATTGGTCACGTCTCAAACGCGACTTAGGAAACGCCAAGAACGTCAACGATGCAGTCGACATTGTGGCGCCAACAGATGGAGTTATTGTCTCAGTCGATGTCTTCGAAAATCAATTTCTTGATCGTGGCGTACGCGTCATTGAGATTGAGGAAAACACCCCGCGCTTAGTTAAAGCTTGGTTAAGCGAAACTAGAAGCGATATGATTTTTGAGGGTATGAAAGCAACGGTAAGGTTCAATGCAGGGCTAGAAGCTAAGTCAAGTGTAGGAGAGATTGTGAATGTCACAGCTGCAATTGATCCTGACATTTCCAAAGATTTTGGCCTTATTGTAACTGTTCATTTGAACGATTTGAGCACTGAAGAGATGCGGCAGATGTTTCGGCCGAATGCTCCTGTTCAGATGCGTGCAAAAAAACGTTGGCTTAGTTTCTTGCCTTGGATTGCTGACTAATGTCGTTACCAGACAATGAGTACGCATTCGATAAAGATTTGACATTACGGCTTGCTGAGCTCACTTCACCGGCCAAAAGAGGCTTCGCAAAGTGGGCACCAAAACAAGTTGTCGGCCTAGCATTGCTTTTTCTTTGCATCATTTGGCTGCTTCTTTTTGTTCCAAACCGCTTTCTACAGCCCGAGGTAATGCACCTATCAATCGTTTTGGGCTTTCTGGGTATTTGGCGTTTTGGTTGGTGGTTTACTCATGCCGTCCGCGCGGAAATCTATCGACGAGCAGTTTGGCCTCAAATGCGTGCAAAATCTCAAGAGTTGTGGGCTTCTGGTTGGAGACCAGGGAGATTGCATATTCAGATGACAACGTACTACGAAGATCCCTCGATCACCAAGCGAGTCATCGGTTCAATACTTGGACAAATCAAACATGAAGGTATTCCTACGACGCTATATGTCGGAACGGGTTCAGCATATGACGAATTGATAATCCGAGATTTTGTGGAAACCCACTCTGTTGATATCCCAGATGCTTTGGCTGAACTAATCTTCATCAGGCAAAACCAACCGGGAAAGCGTATGGCGATTGGTCTAATAGTTCGCGCAATTAGTCGATCTGGTGTCGATCCGAACGATTTAGTAGTTTTCATGGACGGTGACGCGCTTTTCGGAAGTGATGTGCTTGAAAAAGTCTTGCCCATGTTCGGGACCGATCCGGAATTACAAGCTCTAACGACCGATGAGGAAGTTATATGCTACGGCCCTAAATGGATTCAAAGTTGGCTTAGCATGAGGTTTGCACAACGCCGACTAGCCATGCAAAGCCATGCACTATCTGGTAAGGTACTTACATTAACGGGTAGAATGTCAGTCTTTCGGGCTCAACATATGCTATCCGAAAAATTTATTCGCACAATCGAAGCAGACCATTTGGATCACTGGCTTTGGGGTCGATTTCGGTTCCTGTCTGGTGATGACAAGTCGACTTGGTATCATATGCTAACCCGTGATGCGAAGATGACGTACGTTCCTGACGCAACTGTTTACACCATTGAGGTTATCAAAGAGAGCGGCTTAGGTCGCATGATACAAAACTTCCGACGGTGGTCAGGTAATATGCTACGGAATGGTAGCCGCGCTATTGCTTTGGGGCCGCGGAAGGTTAAACCATTTATATGGTGGTGCCTGATCGACCAAAGGATCGCCATGTGGACCATGTTAGTTAGTCCAACCATCGCAATTTTGGCGAGCTTTATCGAACCTCTTTACCTTTGGGGCTACCTAATTTGGGTATTGTCTAGTCGTATTCTTTTGTGCCTTTTTCTCTATCGCTACAGCAGAACTATCGATCTCAGCTGGCCGTTTATTCTCTATTTGAACCAGTTCATTAATGCTGCTGTGAAGGTTTTTATGATCTTTCATCTCAGCAAGCAAAAGTGGTCAAATCGTGGCAATCAAACTGCTGCTGTGGGTGACGGTCTACTAGCAAAATCTCAAAATGCCATGGCGAAGTTCCAGCTAATCACAACAGCAGTAGGTTTCGTCATGGCGGTCGCCATTTACATCGGTTTACTACCAATCCCGTTTTCGTTCTGACCTATCCTTATGAGCGCAACCATACTCGACCGAAATGAAAATTAGACTTTAGCGATGCAGCCAAGCGATTGTTCATAGGGCAGACTTAACTTGTGAACGTATTGGAGAGTGACATGAACAAGTCTGTAAAAATTACGTCCCCAGTGGAAGTACTGGACCACGCCAATTTCTCGCATAGCGTTGATAAAGAAGTTGGAGTGTCTACAAATGTGGAGCGCTTTCATCGCCCATGGGGCTTTTACGAAACATTGATGTTAGGTAAGCGCTTTCAAGTGAAGCGCATCGTGGTATGGCCAGGACGCAAACTGAGTCTTCAATGCCATTTGCATCGGGCCGAGACGTGGGTGGTTGTTGCAGGCTGCGCCAAAGTGACAATTGATGTAGAAACCAAACTCCTTAGCGAAAACGATTTTGTACGCATTCCACTGGGTGAAGTTCACCGAATGGAGAACCCGGGCAAGACCCCAATGCACCTTATCGAAGTTCAAAGTGGCGTATATCTCGGAGAGGACGACATCATCCGCTATGAAGACGACTACGGTCGGATTTAATTACTCCTACCCCCTCAGGAGTTTGCGCGGCCTACGGTCACTCACAGTACGCGCAATTGAAGCCCGTGATCACCTATTCTGGTGATCACGGGTTCTCATTTTTTGTATCGTCAATTTTCAAGGATAGCCCTGCATATCCATACGCATATATCCGACATGCTTTTGATCGCGCAGCTGTACTTCGTCTAAAAACCAGAAATTTTTCAGTAGTTTATACAACTTGTAGAGATTTAATTTGACAGCGAGTGATGCAAAATATGATGGATATGCAACTGATAAATGCCTCTCAGGCCGTACCAGTACAGCTCGACAAAGTAACTGAAAAGCCTTGCATTAGTGTCGTAGGTTTAGGTTATGTCGGGGCTGTCTCGACGGCCTGTTTGTCCAGCCTTGGACATCCTGTGATTGGCGTCGATGTTGATATTTCAAAGGTAGAGCAGATCGCCTCCGGCATCTCACCCATCCACGAGAAAGATTTAGATCGTCTACTGTTAGAAGGCATTGAAAGAAATCTCATACATACCACGACAGACGTTTCACAGGCCGTAGTTGACTCTGACGTGACCTTTGTATCTGTTGGTACCCCGACCTCAGAAGATGGCGGTTGCGATTTTAGCTATATCGACACCGCGGCCCGTTCGATTGGCCTAGGTCTTTCTCGAAAAGGGGGATTTCATACCGTTGTGATGCGTTGCTCTATTCCTCCTGGCACGACGCTCGAAATGATGGCGCCGGTGATTGAAGAAGTGTCAGGTAAGACGGTCGGTGTCGACTTTGGAATTTGCTTTAATCCTGAATTCTTGCGCGAAGGTGTGGCGGTTGCTGACTTTCATGCCCCACCGAAAACGGTCATCGGCGTTACTGACAGTCGGTCTGAACGTATCATGCGCAAGATTTATAGTGCCGTGGATAAGAATGTCATCGTTACTTCGGTCGAAACAGCCGAAATGGTGAAGTACATTGATAACGTTTGGCATGCGACCAAAGTGACATTTGCAAACGAGGTGGGTCGTCTTTGTAAGCCGCTTGGCGTCGATAGTCATGATGTTATGGATATCTTTGTTCAAGATACCAAGCTCAACTTGAGCTCGTATTATTTAAAGCCCGGCTTCGCATTCGGTGGATCATGTCTTCCTAAAGAAGTGCGCGCGGTAGCGCATATAGCCGAAGGCATCGGCGTCAACCTGCCTTTGATCAAATCACTCAGTACTTCCAATAGCGCCCACATCGACGCAGCGATCCAAATGGCAAAGGACACAGGAGCAAGACGAATTGGCGTTTTTGGTATCGCGTTTAAGCCTGGAACAGATGATTTGCGCGAAAGCCCGATTTTAGAAGTTATGGCTGCTTTGGAAGAGGAAGGTATCGAGATCTTTGTTCATGATTCAGCAATTACAAAGAAAACGTCGTTATCCGGTCAATTGAGTTACATGCGCCATGGCAGCCCTGGGCTTCGCGCTTTGGCATCGCGATTGTCTGATATGTTGTACGACGACGCTGTCGATGTAATGGAGAAGTCCGATGCGGTGATCGTTACCCATGCGCACGAAACCTATCGAAAAATTCTAAAGAACGACGAACAAAAACCTGTCTTGGACCTTGTTCGGCTGAACTCGTCTAAGACGGCCGGTCCAAACTATGCAGGCATTGGTTGGTAAGATGGCTTCTAAATCTCAACCCACCTATCTGGATATCCAGTTTCAGAAACCTCCGGCACAAACGCGACGCCATCTGCCTTTTTCACTGTTCAATTCGACGGCATTCAGCATTGGAACAGCCATCTCGGCCTATCAATATGGTTGCGAAATAGCAGAAATCTTGACGCTATGCGGGATCAGTTGGAGTGCAGCATACTGCGGAGCAACCGTTGTTTATGCAGCTCGTTCACGTTCAGATTTTGATATCCAAAGTCAAGTGCCCCACTACGCTTCGAAGAGGCCTAAGATCATGAAAGGTAGTTGTCCGAGATGAGCGATATTTTTGGCACAAGCAATAATGAGTTTCTCCAAGGAACCCGAGACCCAGACAAGATTGTTGGGCTGGCAGGAGATGACGTCATAGAAGGAGCTGCCGGCGAGGACACAATTTATGGAGACTTCGATCCTGTAAATCTTCTCGAGGGCACTGAAGGCGCTAGCAGCTTTAGTGAGTTTGGTGCCACCGGCGCATGGCAGGTACAAGATAATCCCGACGGCTCAACGTCCATGACACAAACTGTGGAGACCGTAGCCAACACAACATATTCCATATCGTTCGACATTGCTGCCAACTACGGCGCTCAGTCTTTGTCCGGAGCCGTCGAGGTTCTCTGGAATGGAGTGGTTATCGATAGTTTCGATACCAACAGCGCTGTTTTCTCGGCGCACTCTGTCGATTTTTCTGGCACAGGTGGGCCTGGTGAATTGACTTTCAAGTCAGCTGAAAGCAGTGCGGAAAATTCTGGCCCAGTTATTAATACTGACGGACCGGCCTTCTGGTACCAGAAAACCGTTTCATTTGGCGAAGCAGAGCTCAATGTCAGTGCATTCGCTGAAGGCCAAACGCACGTGTATCAAGTCATGAACGGAACGCTAAATGTGTTCGACGTTGAAACTGAAACATACAACAAGGCTGGCATCGACTCGAACGTCAACATCAATGCGATTGGTTTCAACCAAGAAGATGACTTGCTTTATGGCATCGCAGTCGGCAACGGTACAGACACATTGGGTAATTCCGTGTCCTATGGCGACCTGATGATGATTGATGCCCAAGGCAAGAACTACAACCTGGGAAGCACTCCCTACCGTTCCTGGACAGCTGATTTTGATAACAACGGCAACCTCTGGTCCTTTCATTCCAGTATGGACCGTTTGACAATGATCGACGTTGATCAGTTTGACTCAGATGGAAATCCAATCACGACAACATTTAAATTTCCAACAGATCTTGTGACGGATAAGATGTGGGACGTCGCTTTCGACGAAGCCACCCAGTCGTTTTATGGCCTTGTCAAACCAAGTGCTGAAGGGCAGCCTGGCAAGTTGTACACGATCGACATCTCAGAAGTTGCAAATGGAGGTCAACCAACATTCACGTCTGTGTCTGTTACCTCGTCGAAAATAAACGGTGTCGTAAAGCAAGGCATGCCAGCGCTCACTTTTGGTGCACTGATGTTAGACTCTGATGGTAATCTCTATGCAGGCGGCAACGGCGGCGATCATGACATGAACAACTCCACTCGTACTTCTGGTGGTATTTACAAGCTTGAGCTTGATGCTAGCACAGGCGAGTACAGCCTAGTTCTAATTGCAGATGCGCCCAAGGCGTATTCCAATGATGGTGCGATGGACCCTCGTACGAGCGATCCATTTAAAGCGAAAGACACGAGCGTTAATGTCCTGATTAAGTCTCCGGAACTCACCCCAAAACTTGATGCAAACGAAACCTATGATGACATCATCCATGGTGGGGGTGGAAAAGACAATTTGTCCGGCGGTTTTGGAATAGATGAAATTGTGGGCTCATCGTTGGGAGATACAATCGATGGAGGTGTCGGTGACGATGCGCTGTATGGTGGAGCGGGACCTGATGCTGTAAGCAATGGCCTCATATCAATCTATGATGCGAACGGGCTTCGATACGACCAATTCGGCAACCTTTTGCCTGAAGATGACGACATATTGATTGGTGGAGATGGAAACGATCTACTGGACGGATCAGCTGGTTATGACACGCTTTATGGTGGCGTTGGTGACGACACATTAAATGGCGGAACTGGGAACGATGAACTGCACGGCGGTGATGGCAACGATATTTTATCCGGTGGCAAACATGATGATGTTCTTAAGGGAGATGAAGGTGACGATCACCTTGACGGAGGGACTGGCGCCGACGAATTGCAGGGTGGCGAAGGAGACGATTTAATATTTGGCGGAAAACATGATGACGTCATCGCTGGCGGCGTGGGGTCTGATGATATTCAGGGCGGTTCTGGTAACGACACTATTGACGGTGGTGACGGTGATGATGTGATAAACTCGGGCTCGGATGATGACGATGTAATGGGTGGCGTAGGAAATGATCACATCGACTCCAGTAGTGGAAATGACACAGTCTATGGCGGTGCAGGAAATGATCACATCAAATCTGGCTCTGGAAACGACGTCGTCGTAGGCGGCGAAGGAAATGACTATATCAGCGCACACAAAGGCGATGATGTTATTGATGGCGGTACTGGTCGCGATAAGATTAACGCTGGCTCAGGAGCTGACGTAATCTCGGGTGGAGCGGGCAGCGATACTTTTGTTTTTCGTTCGGATGTCTTGGATGGAGAAAAGAATATAATTCAAGACTTTACAAGGACAGGAAGTGAAAACGACCGGTTAGATCTTAGATCATTAAATCTACTAGCTGCGGATCAAACTGAAGCAGAATGGATCCAAGAAAATGTTGATAAAAATACTTCTTCTATCACTATCAATCTTGGCAGCACTACAATCGTATTGATTGATCATAATGACCTGGGTGTAGAAAATTTCCTTGATGAAATTTCTGATGGTTTCTTGTTCTAAAAAGGAAAAAGGGTCCCGCTGTTAAAACAGTCCAGCATCCTTGGCAATCATGGCAGCATGTGTGCGGTTTTTCGCATCCAACTTTCGACTGAGGGTCTTGACGTGAAGCTTGATAGTTACTTCCTGCAATTCCAGCTCACGTGCAATTTCCTTATTGGCCAAGCCGCGGCATAAACCGTTTAGAACATCCAGTTCCCTAGCGCTGAGCCCCTTGGCAAGCGGGTTGATATCCTCAACGACTTCTTCGGTCATGAATTTGACCGGCACGAAGGTTTCGCCTGCGACCATAAACCGAACTGCGTTGACCAATGACTTGGCGCCCATCGTCTTTGGTAGAAAGCCAATTGCTCCTTTGTCCAGTGCCTCTTGAGCAATTGCTTTCGGAGCAGTGCCAGACATCACGGCCACAGGACGCCCGATGCTCTCCTCAATCGCTTGTTCAAGGCCGTCAAGGCCATTCATACCAGGCATAGAGTAGTCAAGCAGCACGAGATCGAAGCGGATGCCGCCTTTGATCGTCTTGATCGCCGCGGTCAAATCCTCAACTGAGGTTACCTCGATATCGTTTTCCTTCTCTAGAAAGGCAGCAAGAGTATCGCGAACCAACTCGTGGTCGTCTGCAATAAGGATCTTCAACCTTGGGCCCTCCATCGACACCTAGTTACATTATAAGCTAAATAATAAGCCGACAAACCGGCAAGAACATGGCTCAAGTCTATAAATTTACAATAAAATTAGGAAAGCTCTTCTCTAACTCGTGCCCACACCTCTAATAATGTCCTTTTTGTTGATTGAATATGGTTGAATTCACCATTTTTTGCGAACCCTTCGAGTGATTTAAGCGCTTCGTGCAATTCGGACGCGCCAATCATTGCGGCACTTCCTGCAAACTTATGCGCGCTTTCTATAAGATCTTTGCCTTCAAGTGCTGGGAGACTGGCAAGAAATGCCTCTCCTTCATCGCGAAACCGAGCCAAGGTTGTTTCAAAACCTTCGGTACCCAAAAGCTCTAAAAGTTCTTGAAGTTGATCAGTATCAAGGACTGAGTGCGATGTTGGAGCGATTACGTCACGAAGCGCTTCGGCAAGTTTGGTACGCGATATCGGCTTGCTCAAGACCTCGTTTATTCCATCAGAAATAATTGCTTCTCGATCCGCTTCGACAACATTTGCAGTAAGGGCAACGATTGGGGCATTTGCCGATTTACCCTGACTTGAGCGGATTGTGCGTGTCGCCTCGCGCCCATCCATTACCGGCATCGTAATGTCCATGAAAATTAGATCAAACGCTGTGTCCTCGGCGGCTTCGACTCCGGCTCTGCCGTCGGCGGCTTCGGTCACACTGTGCCCCATTTTCTTGAGCATCTCACGTGCAACCTGACTATTGATTTCATTATCCTCAACTACAAGGATGTTCAGCGGCTTCTGTTTCACGGTTTTTTCCAACTCATCCGCTGTGTCAGTATCCATCAGCGTATGAAAAGGAGCCCGGAACGTAAATGTGCTGCCTTTCCCTATTTTGCTCTCGACAGTCACTGTGCCGCCCAGAGCTTCCGCATAACGTCTGGCAATGCCCAAACCCAATCCAGTTCCGCCAGACGAACGGTTGAACGAAATGTTACCTGTTACAAAGTCATCAAAGACCATGTCGAGTTTTTCGGGCTCAATTCCGATGCCATTATCGCTAACGCGGAATTCAAGTTCTGGTTGGCCCTCTGATCCGCCCACTTTCTCGATCTCAATTCGCACCTGGCCGTTCTTTGTGAATTTAACAGCGTTTCCTATGAGGTTCAGCAAAACGGGCTGCAATAGGTCTGGGTCTGAATTTACTGTTCCGACTGACTTACCCTTCCACACCCATTCAAGTTGAGTGTTATGTGCGTCGGCTTGGCCAGACTGGCTGTCTAACAAATCTTGTAAAAAGGGTTCGATTTCCATTGGTCGTCTAGACTGTTCCAATGATCCGCTATCGTAACGTGTGATATCAAGTACACCTGTGACATGACTCAACAGCAGTCGACCTGACGTTTCCATATTTGCGATGTATTCGCGTTGATCTTTCCCGATATTGGTGTCCTTAAGCAGCGAAAGATTACCTAGCAAACCATTCAGTGGTGTCCGAATTTCGTGGCTCATCACAGCCAAAAATTCGCTCTTTGCCTTTTCACTTTCGAGCGCTTTGTCCCTCGCTTGGACGAGTTCCAACTCGGCCGCAACCTTTTCAGAGATATCCCTCAAGAAGGCAATGAAGAGCTCACCATCCTCTGTTTCAGCGGATTGAATGGCAAGTTCGACAGGGAAGAGCTCACCATTTTTGCGCACAGCTTCAAGTTGGACGCGGCCATGTCCGACGACATGTTTTTCACCGTTCTCTTTCATGCGCTGCATACCTGCCTCGTGGCCCGCTTTGAGATGTTCTGGCACGATCACATCACCAATATTCTTGCCAAAAACATCTTCAGCATAGTGGCCAAAAATCTCTTCCGATGCATTGTTAAACTCCAGGATCTCGCCGCGGATGTTTGCGACAATGACTCCATCTAATGATGTCGAAATGATCGTGTTAATGCGCTCGTTCACTTCCAAGGTGTCGCGCTGCTGCTTCCGACTTCGAGTGTTGAGCCAACTGAGGTAGAGAATTAGGCCGCTCAACAGCACTATTAGACCAGCAACGATATATCCTAGACGTGCAAGGGCGGCAGAAAAGGCAAGACGCTGACGATCGGCAAGCTCTGCAAAGAAGTTCAAACCGGAATTCGCTAAGGCGCGTACCTCGGGCCTAACGTTCTCAGTTGCGGTTTGCATATCCTTTAAGCTGTCTAGCAGCTCTTCATCGCTTCCGTCAATAAACGCTACGGACGATGTCAGGAATGCATTCACCAAATTCAAATGTTCTGAGAAACCTTCTTCCAATCTAAGTCCTGAGAACAATTGCCCATTGTTGACAGTCGTTATTCGGCTATAGAAGACATCAAATTCCCTGCGAACGGATATCAGATCACCGTTTTCTTTTTCTACGGCACTCGCTAGCGCGATCCAATACTCCAGAAATTCGACTTCAATCTGGCTCAATGTCCATTGAATATTGTCCGATCTAGCAGCCTCAAGTTGGTCTATTTCTTCACGTACATTTCTGGCGAATAACACCACTGCTGCAATGCAAAGTAAGGTCGCCAAGATCATGAAGATCTGGCGACCCCGCCGTCTCGACTCTTGAAATTGCGACATTTTAGATTCTCGCCTTTTTAGTCCAAAGACTAGTCGACGATCGCAATTCGGTCCAATTGCCAAATGCTCCGTGAGTAGATAACTTCAGCTTGATATTCAGACTTGGAGTCGTACGGATAAACTATCCAAAGTGGGCCCTTATCGCGTATGGACATTTCTTCACCGTTAAGTCGGTAAGCGATCATCGGGCCATCAATGACGGCGTCACTTACCGGGATTTCAACAGTATAGTCGTTGATAGCGCTGGCAAGGATTGTGCCATTTTCTATACCCAGTGAGTTAAGGAAGGATTTCAGCGATACACCAGAGAAGGTCTGAGGCCCTGTTGTCCATATCGTTGTTGTCGAAAACTGATCTTCGCCGAACGCATTCAAGTCTTCCAACGTAAATTCGACAGGCTCTTGCGTTCTATTCTCAAATCTCAATGTTAATACAACTTCGGCTGAATCTTCAGAAGCAATAGCTAAGCCTGTCGTTACGAGAAGAATCGCAAAAAGTTTAAAGAAAATAGACATATTTTCGGTCCTCACACTGATTTAACGTATTGCATGAGCCTGGGCACTCAAGACGGCATTAGAATAGGGGACTATACTTTCGTATAGCCTTCACCTGAAGACCCCTGGAAAAATCATTCATATGTTTCGCTGCGCTGCAGAATAGTGATGAATGCCAAAGGCAGCATTGGGCCGCTTGCGCCCGCACCTGCGTCTAAAATTCCGACATTGCAAAACGCAACTGATGGTTACGGCGAGCTTAAACACCCCAAATGCTGAACATGGCCCGAACAATCGAGCAGTGCATAATGCCGACATTCATTTCTGAAAGATCAACTCATGGTCGTCCTCCAAGCAGAAGCGATGAACTCTGCATGTGTAGCCCCAGTTTGACGGAATGGATCGAGAAGAAATTAGACGGCAGCTTTCGTTGAAAACGACCACTTAAGTGGGGCTGATCAATCAAGGTTTTGATGGTCCCTGCACAGAACTTGTGGCGCAGACTCTATAATTCGCAGACAGAAGCGCGCAGAAAGAATTGGCGAGACATCGCCTAATGCCGTTGGATTAGGATCTAAGAGGGTGATGACCTGTGTAATGGCGAGCGCCGTCCGAATAGCCCTCCCGACTCAGCCAAAGAGCGGATTCATCTGACCGGGCCGATAGATTGACTTTACCTGAGTGTCCTGGGGTCTATCTGGACATTGATTTCCGGAACCGGTCGGGCTGCAGTTTTGTTGTCCTGTTTTGTTGCCTTTATTGTTCACTCGAGCTCTGAGCGCTCGCGCCGTTAGAAGAAGTTTCAACCGTCAAACAATTCATCTGGCATTGTCAGAAGAACTTTGCTTGAGCGGGGCAGGGCGGTCGCATAGCTTCCAGCAATGACCAAACCTGTCCGCGAGCCTCGGTTGGAGGTCTGTACGGTCGGCGGACAATCGTTCCGCTAGATCAGCCAAAGTGGCTATTGAAACCTCAATATTACGGCTCGATCGGCCCGACCGCCATGCTTCGGCGCGTCTTGGGCGCGGGCGATCAAGATCAGCCAATGGGCGGCCAATGCGGCTTTCTGATGTGAACTGAAATCCTAGCGTGAGTGCTTTGAAGAGTTCTTGTATGACCTCTTGGTCGTTCTTGAACAGACCAGAGGGCGACAAAAGCGTCTCGCTGAAGTCCACCTCCCAGTCATCGGCGATTGCGTTTGCTGACTCGGCAATATCGGCAGCCGCCGTTTGAATCAGCGAACAGCGATAATCCTCCTCACCCACGTCGCGGAGCGCATCTTCGTAGAGCAGAAACTCCATCGCATAGAAACCGCGCGCGGCAATGGAAACGTCAGAGAAGTCTTCCACGTTCAACCCTGCTTCATCCGAATTGGAAAGAAGCCTGCCAAGTGTTTTCGGTGTTGAACCGCGAGGGTCTGGCCAGAACGCGAGAGCAAAGGCGCGATCGTCAGTTTCACTTGGGCCAAATCGAAGGTGGCTAACGGCAATCCAATCATCGAATGCCTCGTTATAGGCGGCCCGAAGAGGCTCTGACTCAGGCAAGCAGTCCATCATTGCCGTTTCACTCAAGGCTGTCGTCGTTTCCTTCAGCGCTTCATAGCGGGGAAGAATATGGTTCTGGACCGTATCTTGAATGATCTGACGCTGGTCGGCATGTGCCAAGGTTGCTTGAAAAATAATGCCAATTGCAAAAATGTGTTTCATCAAAGGCTCTCCAAGAAACGGATAAGTGCTTCGCGGTCTTCTTTGGGCATATCTACAACAACTTGCTTGCTCTCCTCAGCTTCGCCACCATGCCAAAGGATTGCCTCCATCAGATTGCGCGCTCTACCATCATGCAGAAACCGTGTATGTCCGCTCACCTGTTCCGTTAAACCAATGCCCCAAAGTGGCGGGGTGCGCCATTCCCGACCTGTCGCACGGGCTTCGGGCCGATTGTCCGCCAAACCCTCCCCCATGTCGTGTAAGAGCATATCCGAATAGGGCCATATCAACTGAAAGCTGTGCTCAGGCCGATCTTCGAGCCGGTGCGTGACGAACTTCGGGGTATGGCAAGACGTACAGTTGGCTGAATAGAACATCTCCTTGCCGCGTAATACTTCTACATCTTCAATGTCTCGACGAGCGGGCGGCGCGAGGTTCCGCGTATAGAACGTCACTAGGTCCATCCCCTCCTGATCAATCTCGAAGACCCGAGCATCGCCATCACCGTGTGGAGCGTTCTGGCAATCTGGTTGCGCGACGGTGCAATCACCATACGGTTGTGGAAACAGTGGGCTAGAGATTCCAACGTCACCAGAAAAAGCTGCCGCATTCTGCTCAGGCAATGTTGGTTGCCCCGCTTTGTGACCAAAGCGCCCAAGCATGGCGGTCTCGTATTCGTGAGACCAGATGATATTTGGCCGTCCAGAAATGCCGTCACCGTCGACATCGTCAGGGTCAGCGTTGGCAAGAATATCGACTGCGGGAATTGCCTCTAAAAGCCCCAACCCAATCATCTGTTGCGCGACCCTTGGGCTGAACATGGTATCGGGGTGGAATTCGCCATATCCTTGGTTTTCATAACCGTAGATTGGCCGTTGAAGCACAAATGTCTCACCGCCGGAAAGTTCCACCGGCACATCTTCATACTCGATCTGCAACCGAAACTCAGCGGGTTGCCCGGCAACAGTGAAGTCTTGTAGCTGGCCACCGTAGGTAGGTTCCGGCTTGGTCGCGATATAGTCTTCAATCTCGGCTATGGCGTCTTCGTAGGTCCCGGGGATCGAGACCCTTACCAACATGGATATCGCATTGTCATCTGTATTGGCTGGCGGATGTCCGCGTCCGTCCTTTATGTGGCACCTTTGACAGGACCGCGCATTGAAGAGCGGCCCCAACCCATCGGACGCGAGTGTCGAGGAAGGTGAAGAGGTCCAAAGCTTCCTGAACAGTCCATTCCCAACCTTGAAATCCAATTCGTCCTCGAAGGGAAGGTTGTCGGACGAGATGGAAAACGCATCTGCAGTTCGACGCGCTCTGACCGTAGTGGCCCCTGCTGGACGGGCCTCAAACGACTCAGCGCTGTTAAAATCTGTCGTGGGGGAGGTGACATTAGCGATTCTTGTGCGTTCTTCCGCCGTTCGAGGAATCACATTTAGGTGCAAATCGCTCGAAATGTCCTGCGAGACCGCCTCAAACGGTAAAATACCAGCAACAAAGACGGTTAAAAACGTACGGAGCATCTTTTGTCCTTCAAATTTCCGACTATATTAGTCAAGTACGAAAAAACTGTCCACGCGGGCATCTGCGAAATTTTGGATTTTTAGAATGCTGGCGCATAAATTAGACCAACTACAACAGTTCGACGATGTGGCACATCTTGTGCCATTTTTGAACAAACTGCGCTTCCTCTCCTTTGAATGTCGGGCTTCCGCTAGGCTCGATTTGTTTCAAGCCTGCAGCGTACTCGAACTAGATAGCTCAAAGGCATCAGACAACTTTGCACGAATTTTAGTGCGGGTTATCGGCCAAGCTCTCGATAAACCAATGGAGTTTTTGGCGCCGGGATCAGAGATTAGAACATTTGACGAAGATTGGCTCTTGAGGGTCCTAGATTGCCGGATGCGAAACGACACAGATAGCTATCTTTTCCTTCTGATGCGCCGCGTACCAGCGACCAAGCGCAGTAGTCTTGACCTACTATTAAAGAATATTGCGCTTCAGTAAGAAATTTAGACCAAAGGTCTTGCTCTCTTTTAGAATTATTCTAAATTAAATGGTATAGCCAGCTTACGCCAGCCAACAAATCTATTTCAAAAGAGGTTTCAGATGAATCAGACGGCAGCAACTCTTGCATCTGACGCGCAATCCGAAATTTGTGATGCGCTCAATCAATCTGTGGCTGAGGTTGTCGTCACAACCATGTTGGCCCAGAATTTCCATTGGAACGTAAAAGGTATGGCTTTCGGCCCGCTCCATGCAATGTTTCAAGAGATCTATGAGGACCATTTCGTCGCACAGGATGATCTGGCCGAACGCGTGCGGGCCTTGGGGGGTCACGCCGAAGGGCAGCTGAGCGGCATGATTGCGCGCTCCAAAGTTGAAGAGCACGATGGTCACGCATCAGACAAAGAAATGATCAAGACCTTGGCTGAGGCTCAGCGCACCGTTGCAGCTACGTTGGCGGGCACCGCAGCGATTGCAGCCAAACACGGCGATCTTCTTACGGAAGACTTGTGTATCGGTCGCGGCCAAACGCATGAGAAATTTGCTTGGCTCCTCAGCGCTCACCTTGAGTGACTAGGCAGCATCCGGGGGCTTAAAGCCCTTCTTTCTAAGCTTTTTGGCATAAAGTTCAGGCCACGAATGGAACTTTCCCATGCTGGCCTGTTGCAGTTTCAGCATATCCACAAATGCCGCCCGATGCTTGTCCTTCTTAAGCTCCTTAAAGAGGGATTTCTGTGCTTTGGTCATCGAACACGCGATGCAATGACCTTGACGTTTGTATTTGCAAACATCGACACATGGGCTTGGGTGCTTGGGCATAACTGACCTGGCTCAATGATAGAAGAAGGGCGCCAAGGCGCCCCTCCAAGATAGTCTTTCAAAGTCTTATTGGAAGACTGCGTCTGGATTGTCGAGGCTATCTGACCCTTCAAACTCAATTGCGTCCACCCCAAGGGCAGCAACAACGCGCTCAATGGAGCGCGTTTGGTCGACAAGCCCGTTTACGCCACCCATGATCAGCGCTTCGCCTGCTGCGTTACCCTGTTCAAGCATTTGGTCATATGCAAATCCAGACTCAGCAGCGTGTTTGATGCGTCCAAGCGCCATTACGGCTGACGATAGTTTGGATTGCATCTCGACGTTGAGGTCACCGTTGCTTTCAGCAACAAGGTCGGCCAAGGACGCGCCAGACACGACAGACCCATCCGTGCGTACATATTCGCCAAGGTAGACGTTCTGGATGCCGACACCATTGTAGTAATGGTCATTGTGGGTGTTGTCGGCAAAGCATGAGTGCTCTTCCTCCGGGTCATTCAACATGACGCCGAGACGCATCCGCTCACCCGCTGTTTCGCCGTAAGACAAAGAACCCATACCTGTCAGCATTGCGATGATGCCAGCATCTTCGTCTGCCATAACCGACGAACGGGCCTCACCGCCGTCCGCCCATTGCGCAGCCATCCACTCAAGATCAGACACCAACAGGTCCGTCGCTGCTTGCAGATACTCACCACGACGATCGCAATTGCCGTTCGTGCAATCATCGCCCATCGCGTAATCGGTCCATGGGCGTTCGCCTGCACCAGCGCCATGACCGTTCAGGTCTTGTCCCCAAAGTAGGAACTCAATCGCGTGATAACCTGTTGCAACATTGGCTTCGACACCATCCGCCTCTTGAAGCGTCTCCTCTAGAAGCGCCGGCGTAATTGCAGAGGCATCGACCATTGCACCCGAGAGATCGAGCTTCGCATTGGCAACAACGTTAAGAACAGCGAAGGCATTTTCATCAGAAGGTCCACCGTAAGACGCATCAACATAGTCGATCAGACCTTCATCTAACGGCCATGCGTTCACCTTGCCTTCCCAGTCGTCAACGATCGCGTTGCCAAAGCGGAAAACTTCGGTCTGCTGATATGGAACGCGCGCAGCCAACCAAGCCGCTTTTGCGGCCTCAAGGTTCTCTGCCGATGGGCTTTCCACAAGCGCGTTGACAGCCGCTTGCAAGACCTGAGCTGTCGCAAGGCTATCTTCGTAACCTGCCTGCGCAATGTCTGCATAGTTGTCCAAAATCGCTGCCTTTTCGACAGCGAAGGCCGGAGAAGTAAAAGCGACCGCCACTGCCGTGGTTGCTAAATATACGCGTTTCATTTTGTTTTTCCTCTAATGAATGGTTGCGTGTTGATGTGTCGGTGTCGGCACCGCTGAGGGTGCTGCAAGTCTCATTTGTTTGAAAGCCAAGCCAATCTCGGTTGCGAGGGACGTTAGTAAAGGCGCCATGTCTGGGCGCACCATAAGAGTTGCCATAAGAAGCGCGTCTTCTCGTTCACCGTCCGCCGCATAGGATATGAAGTTGGCAAAACAGGCTTCATCACCCCCAAGGCATTTGCATTGGACCGAATGCCGCATCAAAGGCCGGCGACCATGTTGAACGCACATCCGACAAAGTTCGCCAAATGCCTGGGTCAAGTGCTCTGCTTGCTGACACTCGAAAACGGAAGCGAAATCGCCAAAGATCTCTTGTTTCCGACTCCCACCTTCGCACCAAAGCCGCAGATAAATGACTGACGCCGCTTCTGGCCCGGTTAATTCAGTGAGGTACCCGACCGGCGCGCCCCCTCGATGTCTGTGAGTACAACTCATTTCGTGAGGATGAGCTTTCCTGCGCGGGTAATACGCAGATTATAGACTTGGTCATTTAGGACAATTTGCGCTTGGTCTCCGCCCTTTGTGAGGTCGGATGCGTCATATGTCGGAAGATGATTTTTTGGTGGAATGACGGTTGAGGTCATAGCGTGAACATTCATGAACGTAGCTCCTTTGATCTTTCCAAATGATCAAGGGTCCACTCGAGGCTAAAGCCGTCCGCTACAGTCGAGCTCTGCCACATGCGCATAAGTTCTGCTTTCTCGGTGCAGCATTCATTTTCTCGTGTCTGTGGCTGATCTTCTTCGTCCCGGTGGCGATCCATCACGGATGTCCCTTCATCGTTCGATCATCGGGCTTCCCTAAATTCAGGGTGGCTGGACATTGATTCCAAATCTGAGTGAACTAGTCGGAAATGTCAATCTGAGTTTTTTTGTCGGTTATTTTGTCGCGCCACTTGACTCGCAAGCCGCATTCCTGATTAGAGAACTCAGGAATTAATCTGAGCATTTCGCTCAGATACAGAGAGGGTACGATATGCTCAAATCAATATTGAAATCGACGACGATCGTTGCATCACTTGCAATGGCAGCTACTGCAGCCATGGCAGATGGTCATGCACAGACTTACGGTCCATTTCCAATCACGCTTCAAGGCTACGAAGGCGACAAGACAGATTCCACCGGTTACACGGGTCAGATTGCGCGTCACGTTCTTCATGACAGCCTTAAGAAACTTGCTGGCCAAGGCGACGGCGGCAGCAACGCAGAAGAGCTCGAAGCTCAGATGCTCGCTTATTTCTCAGGCTCCGACGAAGATCTGCCGATTATCGCGCCAGCGACCAAAGGCGATTTTGTTGTGGCCCAGACAATGGTTGGCGAAATCTCCGGCGGCAAGAACATCGAAGGTAAATTTTACAATGGCCTGATGCCAGCATGGCCAGGTGCGATGTCAGGCGTCGATGTCGCGCTCAACATGATCAGCAACGCAGCAGCGTCAAACGCAGGGTTCTCTCCCGAAACTGGCTACGACTGGGGCCAGCTGATTTCCAAGTTCACCATGGGTGCGATGGCCTACAACCAAGCTGTAGACAACTACCTGGACGAGAAGCTCGGCGCAGATAACAAGCCAAACAATGCGCCATACAGCGACGGTGCGCATTACACCGGCAAAGAACATTCTTGGGATGAAGCGTTCGGTTACTTCGGTGCAGCTGCACACACATTGGCTCTATCCGCAGACGACGCATATGCGATCAATAAGCTCAGTGACTTCGCTGTCGCTGACGCGAATGGTGACGGTGCTGTCGACCTCCGCACGGAAATGGTCTTTGGTCCAGCCTACTACGCAGCCAGCTTTGACCGTGCAGGCACACAATCTACCGATTATCTTCAGACCATCATGCAGGCTTACATCGATGGCAGAAACGTCATTACAGACGCTAATGGCGAAGCATTGACCGACGACCAGCGTGCTCAGCTAGTATCGCTGGCTTCCACGATCGAAGACAACTGGGAACAGGTCCTGGCCGAAGCTGTCTTCAAATACGCCGGCTCTGTCTACAAAGACATCAACGCGCTCGCAGAAGCAGGTGACGACAATGCCGAAGCCTACCGCACATATGCTAAGCACTGGGGTGAGCTGAAAGGCTTCTCCATGGCGCTGCAATCTGGTCGCAACAACCTCGGCGAAACAGCAGTGACAATGAACGACCTGATCCTCTTCGGTCCACCAACATTGGACAACTCTTACGTCACAGGTTTCGATTCAGACGGTAACTTCGAAATGGATCGTCGTATCACATGGAACGACTATCAGCTTCAGTTGCTTCAGCTGCAGCAGCTGATGGTTGATAAGTTCGGCGTTCAATCTCGTGTAAACGACCAGCTTGCCGACCTTGAAGGTCTTGCCGAGTCACTCGGCAGCGCGAGCACAGCTGAAACAGACTAATCTGTAGAACGGGGCGGCGCCAATCGCCGCCCCTTTTTCGAAATGGAATTAACGGAATATATCTCAAGCGTCTTTGGCGACTTTATCAATCCGAAGAAGCGCATTTTCCTCGGCTACCTTCTGTTGTCTCTTCTCATTGCATTGCTCTGGCTGGTCACTGTTAAGCGGACCAACCTGACCAACGCATTGGCACGTATCTTTGACCGGAAAATACTGTTTTCCAGTTCTTCGAAAGCGGACTACAAACTCTTCGTTTTCAATCAGCTGATTACGCTCCTGATTTCTCCGATGCTGATCACGCAGCTTACCATCGGAACCGCGATCTACTTCTTTCTACATAAGCAAAGCCTGATCGCTCCCTCTGAATTCAGTTCGCTCAGCACGAGCATGATCATCGGGCTTTTCTCTGTCAGCATGTTTGTGATCGACGATTTCACCAAGTACCTCGTCCATAGATGGATGCACCATTGGCCAGTTCTATGGGCCATACACAAGGTGCATCACTCTGCCGAGACATTGACGCCCATTACCGTTTACCGTGTTCATCCGCTAGAAGGAGTGCTCTACGCCCTCCGAAGCGCAGTCGCGCAAGGGGTCGCCATTTCGATATTTGTTTTCGCATTTGGCAACGCGGTCGATCTTTATACGATATTGGGTGTGAATGTACTGGTTTTTGTCTTTCATGTGACAGGTTCAAACCTGCGCCACAGCCATATTGAAATCCGCTATTGGCCTTGGCTGGAACGGTTTTTGATTTCGCCTGCACAACATCAGTTGCATCACTCGATAGCTGAAAAGCACTATGACAAAAACTTTGGTGCCGCTTTGGCGATTTGGGATTGGATGTTTGGGTCTCTACATCTGTCTGAAAAGGACGAGCAATTGTCATTCGGGGTCATTGGTGAAGAAGACGCTGCCTCGAGTATAGGGGCACTATACTGGCGACCTTTCCGAGACATTTGGAGGCTTTTTTCCAGACGCGCCCAGCAAGCAAAAGATCTCGTCGGCCGTGCCGTTGGGGCCAAACTATGACTATGGCCTACGATCCGTATGCATAGTGCTGAACAAATTGGGCAGCGGGTATTGTCAGAATAACTTAGCTCGAAGCAGGTCAGGGCGGTTTTGTAGCTTCGCGGGATGACAAAATCCGACCCATTTCGCTACTTCAAAACCAGCCCAGAGGTTTTCCGCCTGGCGGTAATGTTGTACTTTCGTTTACCTTTGTCGCTCCGGAACGTGGAAGATTTGCTACACGAACGAGGTGTCGATGTCAGCCACGAGACGGTTCGATATTGGTGGCATCGCTTTGGTCCGACGTATGCTGCCGAGATCCGGAAGCGTCGTATTGAAAGTATGAAGTCCAGCCGCTGGCGGTGGCACCTCGACGAGATGTTCGTGAAGATCAATGGCGAGATGCATTACCTTTGGCGCGCAGTTTGATCATGAGGGTGAAGTGCTTGAAAGCTACGTTACCACGGCCCGCGATAAGAAGGCAGGCCTGAAATTCCTAAAGAAAGCACTGCGTAAGCATGGTCGAGCCAAAGAGATCGTGACAGACAAACTCCGGTCTTATGGAGCCGCCCTACGCGAAATCGGCGCCGACACACGGCAGGAAGTCGGCCGATGGCTCAACAATCGAGCTGAGAATTCACACTTACCATTCCGACGAAGAGAACGTGCTAAGCTCCGGATTCGGCGGATGCGGAGTCTTCAGAAATTCGTCGCTGTAGACGCCTCCGTCTCAAATCACTTCAACCAGGTCCGCCACCCCCTCTCACGAGACAATTTCAAACTAAACCGAAGCGCCGCTCTCGCCAAGTGGCGTCTACTTTGTTCCGAATAGGTTCGCGCGATCAGCGGCAAACTGAGACTGGTACGAATTCGTCTGACAGCACCATTTCTACAGGTTGTTTCGCAAACAAATGGGCGTGACGCCAAAATCCTATCGGAATCTGAATCAAAAAGAGCCTTTTCAGCAGTCTGCTTGAAGGCAACATGCGCGGTGGCATTTGACAACCATGATGGGTTAGATCTGGCTCATGTTTCTGTTTCTAAATCAATTCAAAGGTCGACTGTTGGCCTCGAATTTCGATCTATGTTCTTTCCGCTTCGAACCTCGACCAAGCGTCCGCGAAACTTTCAAAATCGAAGTCTGCTCTTCGGGCGGCGTCCAGTACGATGCTTTCGGTATCTAGTAGTTTTTTGATCGCAACGGCCAAGCCTTCAATATGTTCTTTGCCGATAACCAACGCGCCGTGTCTGTCAGCATGAACAAGATCACCATCGGCAATCTCAAGTCCGAATATGCGCACAGGCGTACCGATCTCTTTTACATGAACAAACCCATGGCTTGGCCCGATCTGACCTGCGATGACGGGAAAGCCATTGGGCAGATCGCCAAGGTCGCGCATCACACCGTTGGTGAGCGCTCCGCACAGGCCAAAGCCCTTGTGCACAGTCGTGTTGATTTCCCCCCAGAACGCTCCGATCGCATCGTTACCGTCCAGGTCTTCAACCACTGCCAAGGCGGGGCGGGGGCCAGTGGCCATTTGCTCGTAATAAGCCATGCGCCGTTTTTTGATCACGTCGGGCGCTTCCGTCGGTGGATCGATCGCCGCGATTTTAGCGGTGCGGGCGTAGCCGATGAGGACGCCATTTGGGTCACTGATCTGCATCGTGCCACGGGTGAAATTGTTGAACCCGCGCTTGCCTTCGACAACTTCTATGGCGTTGCAGACCGTTGGCGTGTCGACAGATCGGAGCAGGGTGAGAAGGGCGTCATCCATTTGGGATCTCCTTAAGCCAGGCTTGAAGCGCGGCGGTTGTAGCCTCTGGTTGTTCGAGCGTGGGCAGATGGCCGGCGTTGGGCAGAATGGTTAGTGTTGAGTGCGGCATGAGTTCATGCATTAGCGTGTGGCGGTGCACGGGGCACAGAGTGTCTTCTTCGCCGCAGAGTATCAGGGTTGGGCTCTTGTAGGCGCGCAGTGTATCGGTTTGGTCGGGACGAGTTTGCAAAGCCCGTGATTGTTCAATGAATGCCGTTGGTCCCATCGAAAGTGCCATATCCATACAAAGATCAAGAATGCTCTGACGATGTGGACCCTCGGTTAAGTAATTGGGCTTCATCTCATCCCGCATCACCGCTTCCAGATTGCCATTCATTGCCATTTCGATTTGAGGGATGCGGCGCTCCATGACTTCGCGTGTTTCCGCCAAAGGATTGGTATCTAGCAATGCGACAGCTTGCACTCTTTCAGGTGATTGCCTCAGTATTTCCATTGCAACAATCCCACCCATCGACAATCCAGCGAGGGCGAAATGTGGAGGTGCGCTCTTCAGAATTTCCTCTGCGATTGTGGCGACGTGAGTACCATCGAACGCCGCTACGTGGATTGCACGATCGTTCGACATTGCATCGATCTGATGCGCAAACAGCCGTTCGTCGCACATCATCCCCGGCAGAAAAACCAGAGGTGTCATTTGACCAGCGCGGCCCCTTCGGACAGCGCGCCAAGCTTGGCGTAGGCAATTTCAGGATCGACGGCGCCGAACCCTGCAAAGGTGCCAAATCCGCAGTCGGAGCCTGCGATTACACGTTCCGCGCCCACAATATCGACAAAACGCTGTGTGCGTTGTGCGACAAGCTCGGGGTGCTCCACAAAATTCGTCGTTGTGTCGACGACACCGGGAACCAAGACTTTATCTGCCGGAATTTCATCCTTTCGATCTCTGAACACGGTCCATTCGTGGCCGTGGCGTGGGTTGGATGTTTCAAACAGAACATAACGTGCTTTCGCAGACATTAACGTATCGAACATCTTCGCCATTGGGATGTCGCAGACATGCGGCCCTTCGTAGTTGCCCCAACAGATGTGGATGCGGACCTTTTCGGCGGGTACGTCGGCCAGCGCGTGGTTCAATGCCTCGACATGGGAGCCTGCTATCTTCAGGAACTCCTCATCACTTAAGTCATTGAAAAGCATGTGCCTTGACAGCGCGAGGTCAGGGCAATCGAGCTGTAGGTCGAGGCCGGAGGCGACGATGGTTTCGTACTCTTCCTTCATCGCATCAGCGAGGGCGGCGAGGTATTCCTCGCGCGTGCTGTAGAAGTCGTTTTGCAAAAAGAGTGAGATCACACCGGGCGAGGCGGCGTTCATGAATCCGCGCTCAACACCGTGTTCAGTCATAGCGGCCTTGAGGTTGGCGATGTCTTTTTCCAACTCACCTTGGCCTTTGGATTTCACGTCGCCCACGCACATGGGGCGGGCATATTGAGGGGTTCCGCCATCGTCAGCCAAACGCTTGAGAAAGCTTGGGAATTTTTTCAGGTCAGCGGGTGCGTTCCTTGGGCTGTTGCCATCAAAGCCTGTGTAGCGGTCCTTAACGTAGGTCGCGTAGCTAATTTTGGAGGTTTCGCCATCGCTCACGATGTCGACGCCCGCGTCAATCTGCTTTTTAACGGTGTCTGACACGGCCGCAGCCATGCAGTTGTCGAAGGCGGATTGATCATATTCGGTGCCGTTTTCGCGGGCAAAAATGAAGTCCACAACCTCTTGTGTGCGAGGCAGGGAGCCGACGTGGGTGGTTTGGATTTTGGTCATTCGTGGTTCCCCAAATAGTCAAGAAAGTAACGTACGCCGTGCGTACACACGGCGTACAATAGTTGTACATACGCTGTACACTAGCCCTGCCAAGTCAACCCAGCTGGATCGCCAGTTGCGACGATGCGATAAAGGCTTGCTTCTCCGGTCATCGAAGGCACGACACTGTGCGCCAAATTTTCAGGGACCGACATTGTGTCACCGGGGGCAAGCGTCGCGGCGCCGCCGTCCCATGTCACTTTCCAATGGCCGCGCATTGGCATCAGGACAGTCGGGAACTTGGCTGCGTTTTTGGCTTCGGTTGCAGAACCGCGTGTGATGAAATCAACCTCGAACCCTGGTTTGTCGCGCAAGACACCATGTTCGCCGATGACAGTGGTGGGCTCTTTGTCTGACAGGGCCATCAAATCCCAATAGCGCGCCACATGGTTCGGGAGCACATCGGCGGTCGTCGGTTCGGGTCGTTTGGCAAGTTCCTCGCCAGACATCAGAGGCATGGGCGCTACGCCTTCGGGCAGCTTCTGCTGGCGCTTGGTGTCGTAGAGCTTGCCGTCTTCGCCCAGAACCAAACCGTGGTCAGCTGCATCTTCGATCACTTGTGGGGCCCACATGACCCCGCCGCCGGCGTCATCGCCGCCGAGGATCGCCATGATCATTCCGTAGTCGGTGCCGATGTTTTCGAATCCACGGAAAATACCTGTTGGGATGTTGAAGATATCGCCTTCTTCCAAAACCACTTCGCCCGCATCGCCCCAGCGGCCCCAGAAGAACCGCCAGCGGCCCTTCAGTACGAAAAAGGCCTCTGCTGTGTGGTGGTCGTGTAGTGAGTTCCGGCATTTCGGGGGCTGGCCAGCGGCCCCGATGTTGAACCCGTGAGGGATCGAAATATGCACGTGTTGATCGGAGGATTCAGACACGCCACCGCCAATGATGGTGAAGTTCTCTTTCTGATCAGAGCCGGGCGTGTGGGCGTCGATAAAAGCCGTTTTGCACGGGTGCAGATCGCCATAGCGGACGATGCGGGTCTCTATCTCTTGTGGTGTCATTCCGATTACCCCGTTGCCAAAAGGATCTGCTTCCAGATCGCCGTTTCGTCGAAAAGCGTGTATTCGCGGCGCAGGCCCCAAGGGCCAAATTCGGCGTGGGAGGCGCCCATGACATAAACCTGAGCGCCGGTCGGTGTGCCGAAGCTGCCCCAGCCGTCATGTTTGCCCCAAAGACTCCAACGGAGGGCGGCGCGAGGGGGCATCATCGGGTCATCGCGGCCAATTTGATGCTCGATTTTAAACTCTGCATTGGGGAAAGAGGCGCGCAGGCCCATCCAGAATTTATCGGCACCACCATGAGACAGAGCTGAAACGCCGCCAGGGTATTCAAGGTTCACCGCGCGGTCGTATTCCTGTGGGATCACACTGAATTCGGCATTCATAATGCGGGTTAGGAGCTCTGCGTATTTTTGACCCCATTTATTGTCATTGCCTGTTCCTTTGTAGGGGCCGTCAATGTCGATTTCAGGCGTGAAGGGCTTCACGCAGTTTTCCGGGCCACCTTCGCGGTCGATCAAATCAGCGGCATAGTCTTTTGGGTCCCAGCCCAGCTGACGGACAATCGCGCCTTGGTCGCGGATCAGCCATTCGTCGTTGATCTGATTGTTGATCGCATGGCAGTCGGCGATGATGCGGTAGCGGAGAGTTTTGCCTGTTGCTTTACCATAAACCCCATCATGAGCATGCGTCGCGGTGGAGTGCAGCCGGTGAGAACTGAGCATTCCATCCTCTGGCATGCCGGACCAGATGACGTCCTCACCATAAAGTGTGCGGTCCGGAAATTCGGCTAGAGTTGCCATAGTTGCTGCGATGACGCCTTGGTTGCCCTTCACCACGCTGCTGGGGGATCGGACCGGGATGTCGGGGGCGTAGTAGTCATGCAGGGTGCCAATGCCGCGATCTTCCCAAATTTCTTTGGTGATGCCGATGATGTAGTCGGGGAAATCGGTGAAACGATTTGAAAAGCCTTTCATGGCGTCCATCCTTCTGGGCGTCTTGCGGAGCCGCGCGCGATTAGCGGCCCAGGTATTTCGATCTTTGTCGACGTTCTGGTTGGGTCATTGATTTGACCCAGTAGGGTATCAATGGTGGCCTCTGTCATTTGGTTGACCGGTTGGCGTACCGTTGTCAGGTCGTATGCCGCCCAACTGGCCATGGGGACGTCGTCATACCCGACGATTGATACGTCCTCTGGTACGCGCAGGCCCAGTTCAAAGCGGATCGTGTCCATAACCGCAAAGGCCATATGATCATTGCCGACAAAGATGGCGTCTGGTGGGTCAGGGCGCGACATCAAATCCCGCGCGGCTTCAGAGGCGACTTCGCGTGAATACATGCCGTCTATTTCCGCAACGAGAGCATGGCCAGATTTTGCGAGGCTTTCTTTGAAGCCAAAGGCGCGATCTCGGCCGGTGGATGAGCCGCTCCAACCAGAGATATGGGCGATACGTTGGTGGCCTGCATCGACAAGAAACTCGGCGACTTTGCGTCCGCCTTCGGTGTTTGTTGAGGTCACTGACGACATACCGCTGCCATCCAGCCCACGGTTGAAGAGGACCACTGGAATGCCTGCCAGCTTCGCGCGATCTGCGAGGGTTGAGCTCATGGAAACCGAGGCTGCGATGATCCCGTCGACTTGATAGTCCATGAGTTCCTGCACCAGATTGTCGACGGCATCGACAGAGTTCGGCGCGGTGAAGATGAGGACGTGATACCCCTTCTTTTGCAGCTCGTTTGACAAGAGTTCTAAAGCGACAGGGAAGAAGTGATTGTCGAGGTAAGCCACGACAAGGCCGATGATCCGGCTTTTGCCAGACACCATAGCGCGGGCAAGGACGTTGGGGCGATAGCCGAGCTCTTTTGCAGCGGCTTTGACCTTTTCAACGGTTTTGGCCGAGGCGGAGGCACCCGGAGTGAAGACACGGCTGACCGCTGACTGGCTGACGCCAGCGCGGGCTGCAACTTCTGCCGATGTGACCTTCGTTTGTGCCATCAGTCTGCGGTCCATCCTCCGTCGATCATCATATGAGTGCCGGTCATCAGTGCGGACGCATCAGACGCAAGGAAGACAGCGGCACCCATGATGTCTTCTACCTCGCCGACGCGGTCGAGTTTGATCTTATCCATGATCCAAGCGCGCTTTTCCGGGTCTTCAAAGGTAGGTCGGGTGAGGTCAGTCACGATAAACGTTGGGCAGATGGTATTTACGCGGATACCTGCTTTGCCCCATTCGATCGCCATGGCCTTGGTCATGCCTTCGACGGCGTGTTTGGTGGCGCAATAAACCGCCCTATCTTGACCGCCGACATAACCCATCTGGCTGGAAATGGTGATCAGGCTGCCCGGTTTTCCGGCGGCGATCAGTTTCTTGGCGACGGCTTGGTTAAGGAAATATGCACCCCGTACGTTGATGTTCGATACGGCGTCGTAGTCCTCGGGGTTAGTTTCCGTTGCAGGTGTATGAAGAGCAAGGCCGGCGGCGTTCAGCGAAATGTCAAATGGGTCATTAGCTTCGATGGCCGCGCGGGTTGCGTCGATGTTGGAAACGTCGAGCGCGAGAGTGTCGGCTAATAAGCTCTTAGCGGTGAGTTGATCTTGCAAATCTCGCAACTTGTCTGAACGGCGCGCAGCAAGCGTTACATGTGCTCCGGCTTCGGCCAAGGCAACTGCACAGGCAAGGCCGATGCCAGAAGAGGCTCCTGCGACCAAGGCGCGCTTGCCTTCAAGTCGGAAGGACGGGGTTTGAGGCAGGGTCATTAGACGTCACCAACGGGGAAGGGAATAGAGCCCGACACGCGCGCCTTATTGAACTCGCGCATCCGCGCCAAAACATCAACATCCAGTTGGCGATAGGCATCAAGGATATCGACCATGACCCAGTTTTCTCGGATTTTGCCGTTTTCGATCCGCCAGAAATCGAGAGAGCACATGGTGATCTTCTTTCCAGACGGCGCAATACCCATCCAACCATCATGAGTGACGGTCTGAATCATGTCGGGCCATCCCGTCACCGCCACATAGTCGTTATCGCCAAAGAAGTGGTAGGTGATTTCATCCACATAGAGCCCACGGTCTGGCATTCCGTTTAAGAACGGGATTTGGTGCCAATTGCGGAAACCTGAGATACCTCGCCCGGTGCCGATACCAGCGGGCCCGTACCAGTTCATGCGAGGGTGCCAGAACCGCGGCATGTCCATCACTTCTGGACCACCTGTGCTTGGATGCAACTTCAGATGGTCGAGCATGTCGACAATATGCCGGCATGACGCCTCTGACCGTTCTTTGTCCCAGGGTCCGGGGACAAACCCGTCTAGTGTTGCGGGCCCGGGGATATGAAATTCAAGGCCCAAGGACGGTGCCATAGGCCAAGCGCCAGCTTGCATCATAAGCTCTGGTATATCCCAAAGCGTTTGAATCTCGACGACGCGGCCTTCTTCGAATTTGTAGAATTCGTGGAAGCGCATATGTGCAAGATGGCCGGTTGGCGGGATATCAAGGTATGGGACAACAAAGGTGCCCATGTAGTGGCCGCCGCAGCCGATCCAGTTGCCACCATGCTCCGTCTGACCGCCCATCAAGATCCAATCCCGCCGTTCTAGATCTGGCATGGACTTGAAAAGTGGCGCGTAGCAGATGTCGTAAAGCTCATCTGGCCCAGTAAGATCGCCAAGTGGATGGGGCATATGAATGAGCGCGTCAGGCGCGATGAGGTTGCGCAAAGCAGACCGCACTGAGGCCTCTTCAAAATCGGTCATCGCAGCGTGAAGCTTTTTCAGAGCTTCCTTGTTTTCAGTGTGAACGCAACTCATTCCGCGGCCTGACCATATGGTACATTTTTGCCGCCATAGCGGCGCACACGTAGGTTGCACTGTTCGGCGTGGCCGACGAAACCTTCGAGCATGCAGAGGCGAGAGCCGTATTCGCCGACCAATGCGGCGGCTTCATCGGTTGTGACCTTCTGGTAGGAGTGTGTTTTGAGGAATTTGCCGACCCATAGCCCACCAGTGTAGCGGCCGGCTTTCTTTGTCGGCAGAGTGTGATTGGTGCCGATGACTTTATCGCCGTTTGCCACGTTGGTGCGTGGGCCAAGGAACAGCGCACCGTAGGAATGCATGTTCTCTAGGAACCAGTCGTCGCGGTCCGTCATGATCTGGACGTGTTCGTAAGCCGTGTCATTGGCGACCTGAAGCATCTCCTTATAGGTGTCGCAGACAAAAATATCGCCGTAGTTTTCCCACGACGCGGACGCGGTTTCTGCCGTCGGGATGATTTTGAGAATGCGGTTAATCTCGACAAGCGTTTCGTCCGCGAGTTTGCGAGAGTTGGTGATCAGCATCGCGGGTGAATTGTAGCCGTGTTCAGACTGCCCGAGCAGGTCAGTTGCACACATTTCTGCGTCAACGGTTTCGTCTGCAATCACTTGTGTTTCAGTTGGGCCAGCAAAGAGGTCGATGCCAACGCGACCGTAGAGCTGACGCTTGGCCTCCGCGACGAAGGCGTTACCGGGGCCGACGAGCATGTGCACCGGATCGATGGTTTCGGTTCCAATGGCCATCGCGCCAACAGCTTGAATGCCGCCCATCACGTAAATCTCGTGTGCGCCGCCCATATGCATGGCAGCGACGATGGCGGGGTGGGGCTCTCCATTTACAGGAGGCGCGGAGGCGATGATGCGGGGGACGCCTGCCACGGTCGCAGTGAGAACAGACATATGTGCGGAGGCCACCATCGGGAATTTGCCGCCGGGGACGTAGCAACCCACGGATTGAACGGGTATGTTTTTGTGCCCCAAGATTACACCGGGCATCGTTTCCACCTCAATATCCGTCATCGAGGCGCGCTGGGCTTCAGCGAAGTTGCGGATTTGAGTTTGGGCGAACTTGATGTCTTCCATATCGCGGGTGGAGACCTTTTGCATCGCTGCTTCGATCTCGGATTGCGATAGTCGAAATGCCTCGGGTTCATAGCCGTCGAATTTCTTAGACAGATCACGCACAGCCGCATCGCCCCGTTTCTCAATATCGGCCAATGTAGCTTCGACAACGGAACGGACTTTCGCGTCTTCTTCTTTCTTTTCGGCTTCGGGCTTACTTTGCTTCAGATGCTCAATGGCCATCTAACTATCCTTGGGTTTAGGGAGTTGGCGGCGTCTTTTCGCCGCGATCAAATGCTTCCCAGCCTTCGCCGTTGAACACATCAACGCCGAGTTGGGATAGGACGTGTGGGAAATCGACCATCACCCAATTATCGGTGATTTTGCCATCTTCGACTTTCCAGAAATCCATGTAGCGGATGTTGATCCGCTTGCCGGTGGGCGCGACGCCCATGAAGGTGCCGGAATGCGTGGCCTCTTGCCGACCGAACGCGGCGGCCCATTCGCCCATGTAAAGGCGGGCTTCATCGATACAAACCTTTTCAGAGAATGCAGCTTGGAACGGCTTTTGCCAATTGTCTTGAAACTCGCGCAGGCCGTGTTTCGTACCGCATCCGGTGTTGCCCATCCAAGAGAAGGTCTCTGAAAAGAACTCTCCAATGTCCGCGATGCGGTGGTCATTCAGCCCATCGACCATGCCTTCGATGACCGCGCGTGTCGCCTCGGTCTTGGACATATCAGTGTCGCGGCTGAGAACCGCCTGTTCTGGTCTGGAACCCATCATCCTTTCACCGCCCCTGCGGTCAAGCCGCTGACGATTTGGCGTTGGAAGAACATCACAAGAATAAACAGAGGAACCGTCGCTGAAACTACCGCGGCAACGGCGAACATGACGTTGCCTTCGACTTGTGCGGAGCCTAAGAAACTCTGGATCTTTGGAATGATCGTTTCGTTTTCCTGACTCAAGAGCATTCGTGTGACGGTAAAGTCGTTGTAGGCCAACAGGAAGCTAAACAAGCCCGTCGTGATAACACCTGGCCACATGACTGGGATGATAACATGGCGGAAGGCCTGGAAGCGTGTGCAGCCATCGACCATTGCAGCTTCGTCCATATCCTTTGGGATATTTAGAAAGAACGAATGCAGCATCCACAGCGTGAAGGGTTGGTTGATCGCGACAAGTACGATGATCGTGGTCGGCAAAATTCCCCAGATATTCCATTCGAAGAAAGGAAGGAGATAGCCTGAAACCAAGGTGATGTGCGGCATGGCGCGGAAGACCAAGGCAACCATCAGAAGCCAGAATGCGTATTTGTATCCCGAACGAGCGAGCGCATAGCCGCCTAGCGTTCCGATCGTCAAAGAGATCGTCACCGTAAAGAACACAACAATGCTGGTGTTGATCACGGATCGCCAGAACTCTTCCTCAACCCAAGCGCCATAGTAGCCGTCGAGCGTAAACCGAGATCCGGTTTGTTCTAGGGTTTGAACGCCAAAGATGGCGTTCGTCCAATCCGCCTTTGAGAAGAAATCGCCTTGGACCTTGAACGAGCCCCAGACGGTCCACAGGAAGGGGAAGGACGCCAGAAGGACCCAAATGATGACAAAGATGATCGAGACGACCTTCAACGGTGACAGGCGCGATTGAGCTTTGGTGGCCATAGTCGGATCCCCTTCCTAAACAGGTTTCGAATTGAAGTCGCGCCAGGTGCGGATCAGCACTGGTACCAGAAGGAAAGCGACACCGATGATGGTGAGGATCGAACTTGCACCCGCAGACCCATAGAGCGGGTTACCGGCCTCGATCAGGTCGTTGTAGATGATCCAAGACAAGGAACGCGCGTGGGCCTCGGCTTGGAAACTGATGATGGGTTCGAAGACGCGGAAGTTGTCCATCAGTTGGATCAACGAAATGAAAATTACGAGCGGCATCAGGTGGGGTACAACAACATGGCGCATGCTTTGCCATTTACTCGCACCATCGATCATGGCGGCCTCCATGGTTTCGCTCGGGACGGTTTGAAGACCAGCGTAGAAAACGATGAAAGCGAAGGGCAGGGAGGACCATATCCCGTAGACGATCAGCATCACCCAATTCAGAGAGGTCGTCGCTTTTAAGCTGAGGGTAGGGTCGCCAGTGATCCATTGAAGCGTCGCGCCGATGATACCGTCGCCATCAACCATCCAAAACAGGATGAGCGCACCGACGAGGGGCGTGACTATCATGGGAAGGAGGGAGACGAAAATCGTGGGGCCTTTGAACATTTTTGGAAGATTGTTGACCGCAACTGCGATTGCCAATCCAAGGACCAACACAAAAGGCGTGACCACAAAAGTATAGGTCAGGGTAAAAGCCAGCGCCCAATAAAACGGGAGGTCGAGCACTTCGCTAAAGAAGGCGCTCCATGTCTCTGTTGTGTTCCAACTTTCGCCAATTTCGGCAAAGGCGAGGTGCGCGCGATTGGTGTAGGTGTCGAGACCGTTAAATCGACCAAGTGGTTGTTCTTCTCTGAGGGAGGCCGTTGCTTCAAGGTCCACCGCTGTAGCCTCAGTACAGCCAAAAGGTCCGCAGTTTTCGGTCACGACGAGAACTTGTTCGTGCTCAATATAAAGTGACTGTATAGCAACCGACACGATGGGCAGGGCGATAAAGAGAAGCATCGCTGACAGGGTCGGCAGGATGAACCAGAAAAAGGTCTTATGTTTCATCGCATGGAACTCGGTTGCTAGGTGCAGGAAGACGAGGGGCCTAACTGGCGGTCAGGCCCCTCGAATTGAGCTTCTTAGAGGAAGCCGGCTTCGGTCGCAGCTGTTGTGTAGGCTGCTTCGATGTCAGAGAGCGTCTGCTCAGCGGATTCATCACCCTTCAGGAAGTCAGCCAATTCCGCTGATGCGGCATTGTGCATGAAGTTCACGTAAGGAATCATTGGGTAAGGCTTCGCCCCGCCCTGTGCCGTTGCTGAAACACCTGCTGCAGCTGGACCCGGCTGATAACCGTCGATGAGCCAGATCGCGTCGTCATTGTGCTCTGCAACCATGTCAGCCGACATTGCACTTGCAAGTGCCGCAAACGTTGCTTCGGCTTCTGCATCAGAGATATTGGTCGCGATGGTTACGCCATCCCACCACAGTGTTGCTGCTGGGATTGATCCACCGTCGACGGTTGGAGCCGCTGAAAGAACAGTGTTTTCGGTTACTTCCGGGCTGGACCCTTCATCGTCCAAAATCGCGCCACCGCGAGAACCCCACATGATGCCAAGGGCGGCTTGGCCGGCTTCCCACAAACCTTGTGTCTCGTTGGACGCGTGGCTGAGGTGATCTGGATGCGCATACTCTGTCAAAGACTTGATGGAGTTAAGGGCTGCAACGCCAATTTCATTGTTCACGTTCGGCTCGGCTGAACCTGGTTTGAACAACTCACCGCCGTGGGCAAAGTAGAACAGGTTGAACAGTTCACCCATGTTCCAGCCGCTCGCGTTCAGGACGATTGGGTATTCCATGATGCCAGCTGCACGGATGGCTTGGGCTGCAGCTACAACTTCATCAACCGTTGCAGGGATGCCTTCAACGCCTGCCTGCTCCAAGATGTCGGTACGGCTATAGAGGTGCTGAGAGTTGGCCATGAACGCGACAGCCATGATCTGACCATCAATGGTGATCATCTGGTTTGGATTCAGATCTTGGCCGTATTTCGCGACGAGATCGTCGAGAGGGCGCACAAGTCCGTCGTTCATCAGCTGAGTCAATGTGGAGTTGGCCACAATCACAGATGTGTATTGCGCAGGATTTGGTGTTTGCGCTTGGTTCATCATATCGCGCGTGTCGTCGCGCAGAGTGACCGTAAATTCTCCAGCATCCCCACCGCAATTCGCTTGCGCCGTGCCCGAAACGGCTTGAATGGCTGGAAAGTCGCTGCCGAGGATGCGGACAGATTCACCAGATGGGCCGCAGGCGTATGCTGCTGTACCCATCAGACCGGCGAATGTGCCTGCCAGAGCAATTTTCTTAAGAAACATTTGAATCTCCCTGTTTCTTTGTTTGGCGGATGCGCCTTGCAATCGCGCATCCTTTGATTGCCCCGACCAAAGAGGTCGGGAAGTTTGAGGGCCTAAGCCCCGATCCGCTCACCCGTTTGACCATCAAACAGGTGGCAAATTTCTGTGGGGACAGAAATCGAGACGGTATCGCCGATCTCCGCCCGGAATGATTTGTCGGTTCTGACTGAGACGAGAGTGCCGCCGAGCCTGACAGAAATCATGACCGCGTCACCCAGCAGTTCGAGCGCGTAGATGGGTGCATTGATCTGGCCGCCACTATCCACAACGCTGGCGTCTTCTGCTCTGAACCCCAAGGTCATCTTTCCATCAGACCCACCAACGCCAGCTACTTCCGTTGAGGTCGCCGAGAAATTGCCGTTTGAGACGTTTCCTTCGATCAGGTTCATGGCTGGATTGCCGATGAAGCTGGCCACAAAGGTGTTGGCTGGTTTGTCGTAGATTTCTGTAGGGCTACCGACTTGCTGCACCACGCCCTTTTCCATGACAACAACGCGATCCGCTAGAGTCATCGCTTCGATCTGGTCGTGAGTCACGTAAATCGTCGTGACCGAGAGTTCGTGGCTCAAGTTTCTGATTTGTGCGCGCGTGGACACCCGCAGCTTAGCGTCCAAGTTGGACAGCGGTTCGTCCATCAAGAAGGCGTTCGGTTCTCGTACAATCGCTCTTGCAAGTGCAACACGCTGGCGCTGTCCGCCGGATAGTTCTGCGGGCTTCCGGTGTAGAAACTCATCCAATTCGACCATCGCACTGGCGCGCATGACTTTGGCATCATGATCAGCTTTTTTGCCGCCGTCGCGAACACGCAAGGGGAATCGGATGTTTTCATAGACGTTCATGTTCGGATAAAGTGCGTAGGATTGGAACACCATCGCGATGTCGCGATCCTTTGGTTCCAGATCATTGACTGGGTTGCCGCCAATCAAAATTTCGCCATCAGTCGGATCCTCCAAGCCGGCAATCATCCGCATCGTCGTCGTTTTGCCGCAGCCAGAAGGGCCAAGCAGAACCAAGAATTCTTTATCCGCAATCGTCAGATCGAAGTTATCGACGCCAACGAATGAGCCCCAACGCTTGGACACATTGCGCAATTGGATTTCGGCCATCTGACCCCCCTTGAGATGGAATCACGTATTTTGCATACGTTTGCAAAAAGGTAGACTTCTGAAAGTGGATTGGGCAAGTTCTTTTTTGAGAAATCGACTCTCGGTAAATCAGGAATGCTTTAAGTGTCTGACTTTCAATCGGAAAAAGAGGTTATCAGCGGATATCATTCCGCATTGGAACGGGCGAGCGGGGATGAAATCTCAGCAGTCGAAGAGCGCTATGCACACCCGGATTATATTTGGCGCGGATTTCATCCCTTTGACGAAGTTGATGACCCTCGCCGGGTCGCGCAGCGTTTCTGGGAACCACTGAAAGACTGCTTAACGTCGCTGCAAAGGCGGGAAGATATCTTTTTTGCGGGTGAAAACTGGTTGCACAAAGATGGATCAGTTTGGGTTGTTTCGATGGGCCATCTCATGGGGCTTTTTGACAAAGAATGGCTGGGTATTCGTCCTACGCGAAAGTTGGCGATGCTGCGGTACTGCGCGTTTTATCGGATCTTGGACGGCAAGATTGCTGAGTCCTTGATGTACTTCGATTTGCCTCATCTCATGGCGCAGGCGGGACAAAGTCCGTTTCCCACGCAAACCGCGCGGCATCTTGTTCAGCCTGGTCCCGTTACGCATTGCGGTCTTTTGTTCGATCCGCAACCAATTCAGGAAGGGCTGAAGACGCGAGCGGCGATTGACGCCATGGTGTCTGATTTGGGGCAATGGAACCTTGGTTTGCCTTTGGAGGAAGAGTTGGCGCGAACTTGGCACGACGATATGTTGTGGTGGGGCCCTGAAGGGATCGGCGCGACCTATACTATCGAGCGCTACACCAAACAGCATTCCGGCCCATTCCGCGCGGCGTTTTCGGACCGATCGAAGACCAACCACATCGCTCGAGTCGCCGAAGGAGAGTTTGGTGCGTTCGCCGGATGGCCGAATTTCACCGCCAAGTTGACAGGACCGTTTATGGGGATGGAGCCGACTGGAAAGATAGGAGAATTTCGCGTCATCGACGTTTATCGTAGGCGGGGTGACAAATTGCACGAGAACTGGATTTTTATCGACCTTTTGCACTTTTGGAAAATGCAGGGCATGGATTTTCAAATTGCATGAGGGTCAATGATGAGAAGGTTCCTGTCAGAAGAACTTTGCTTGAGCGGGCAGGGCAGTCGCATAGCTTCCCGCAATGACCAAACCTGTCTCATTCAAGTACTGCAAAACCAGTCCTGAGATGAATCGCCTAGCCGAGATGCTTTGCATTTGGTTTCCACTTTCATTGCGGACTGCCGAAGATCTTCTAAATGAGCGCGGCATCGACGTGAGCCATGAAACCGTCCGGTTTAGGTGAAACAAGTTCGAACCGATGTTTACTTCTGAGATCCGAAGAAAACGGGTTCAGCGGCTGCGTTCATTCTCGAAATAGAAGTGGCACTTGGATGAGTCTTTGTGAAGGTGAATGGCAAGCGTCACTATCTTTGGCGTGCGGTAGATCATGAAAGTGAGGTGCTTGAAAGCTTCGTCATTAAGACCCGAGACAAGAAGGCCGAGTTGAAATTCATTAAGAAAGCAACGCGCAAGCTTGGAAAAGCCGATGAGACCGTGACAGACAACCTGCGCTTTTTCGGTGCTGCAACGAAAGAAGTCGGCGCCGACACACGGCAGGAAGCCGGCCGCTGGCTCAACAATCGAGCGGAGAATTCATACTTACCGTTCCGCCGCTCTCGCCGAGTAGCGTCAGCTTTGTTCCGGAAAAGTTCACACAATCAGCGGCAAACTGAGACTGGTTCAAATTCGTCTGACTGCACCGCCACTCACTTCCGTTTTGGCTGGAATTTCTAGGTGAGTTCGGCGGAGATGAACTCTGGCTAGGTCGTCCTGGCAAATTTTTAGTCGCCAATTTTCCGGCATCGTACCGAACTCCGAAGTCATCGTCTTTTTGAACCGAGTCATTGTGCAGAATGCTCAAACAAGAGCATCAACGAATACGGAAGGTGGCGCTCTTTATCTAGCTTATGAGATGGCCCCTTTGTCATGAGCAATCCTCGGCTGGGCCAAAACAGGTTGCTGCCAAAATTTGCTCACCACGCACTGCTTCCGAAGTCACATGGTCGAAGACTTGCATTGCATTCTTGTTGAAAACGATGTGATCGCCAGAGATTGGCTCATCAAGCCAAGAAATAAAGTAGATGCCGTCAGCAATTTTTGTCACATGGGTATGGAAGCTTTCTGCCGCGGCGCGATCGATTGATACCAGTGTCTCCTGATCGTTGATTTGCAGCGTGACCGCACCAGAATCCCCTTCATATTGAAGCGGTTTACCAGTCAGCTCCGCCAAACCGTCTGTATGACTTTGGACCAGCGGTGGCTGGAATTCGGTTAACGATGGCAGATCATATTTCCAGCTATTTGCAATGAAATGGTAGGCCATTCCAAAAGACCCCGTCGGCGCGCCTTCGGGGAATGGGCATTCCTTTGAGGGTTCGCAAAGGATCTGCCCGTGGATCTGGTCGAAATCTGAGTAGTCGTCTACGGAACTTGGACCTGACCAAAGGTGTGCATGGACAGTATCCTGATCGAAATTTACGACAACGTTGTCGGTTCCTCCGGGCGTATTCCAAGACAGAAAATAGACGTCGTCAGCAACTTTGGAGACGTTCGGTTCAACTTGCGAGACGATCTTGTCAAAGAAGCCGTAGTCGAAGCCGCGCCATTTTAGACGGTTGTCGTACAACGCCAATTCAAAACTGCCAAAGCCGACGTAGTCATAGGCCAATGGCTGATCAGCCCCACCTAATTGGTCCAGTTTGACTGTTAGTGCATTATTGGCCTGGGTTCCATCGGGACGATGGTTTCCGGGGCCGGTGGGCGGTAACCCAAGGCACTGTGTGGT
>NZ_FQXB01000010.1 GCF_900129845.1 Cognatiyoonia sediminum | reverse complement strand
GTTATCTGCACCTGTCTGATTGCATCAATGCGCGGCATCCCTTGGCCGCACAGTACCTCAACCTGCCGTAACTTAGTGACAATCTCTTCCGGTTTATGACGCTTGATTCCCATATCTGATCCTCCGTTTCCTAACTATAGGGGCGGACCACTTCAAAGGGGGAGGATCACAAAGAAATGTTGGCTTACATCCGCAGTGGTGATGAGGTGGTGGTATTTAGCATAGATCGTCTGGCACGTAATCTCAGAGACCTTGAGGACATCATTAAAGAGATCAACGCCAAGGGTGCTAGTGTCACCTTCCTCTCTGAGAGCTTAACTTTCTCTGGTTCTGATGATGCTATGTCCACCTTGATGCTACAGATGATGGGGTCGTTTGCTCAATTTGAACGCTCGATGATCCTCAAGCGTCAGGCTGAAGGCATTGCTCTAGCAAAGGCCAAGGGCGCTTACAAAGGCCGTAAGGCTTCCATTGACCGTGAGGTAGTTAGCAACATGATTAAAGCCGGTTCGTCTCTTACATCGATAGCCAAGTCTCTAGGTATCTCTCGGCAGAGCGTCCACCGTATCAAAGCAGAGTTAGCGTTGTGATATAGGAGCTAGGGTCCCCCCAGATTCTCAACAGACGGATTGGGATGCGGTGTTTTCCCTGTCAGGGCCCAAGATAAGAGAGAAGTTTTTTCTTACGAAAAAAGTCCCGATCTGAGCTTTGCAGCTTTTAGTTGATAGAGATTTATTCCGCCGGAAAAATGCCAGGTCTCTCCGATAAATTTTGCAATTTATGAGGTGGTTTTTTTAAGACGCCGCAAAGTGCCCAGCGCGCCCAAACCAGCAATCAGCAGCAAGCCACCAGCAGGAAGCGGTACAGGAGTCGCACTTACGGTGACACTAGCGCGAAATCCTCCAGGGCCAGGATTTCTCTGTGGGTCGTCGACGTATCCATTCGTGACCACAAACACAAGATCGTTCTGTCCTTCCACAAACGGAGGTGCACCCGCAGCTGATACTACATGTAATTCGCCAAATGAGTCGTAACCAAACTCGAGTTCATCAATTGAATTGCCGTTCAAAAACGCAGTACCGTAGTTATCCGTCGCCCAGAGGCCATCCAAAACAGCCGTAGTCGCGTCAAACCCCGTTAAATCAAATTGCCATAAAAAAATATTTTCGTTTGCAACATTATCGATTCCGTCGGTCCATACCCATTGAGAGTCAGCGTCATTGTCGACCCAAACGTTAGGGATTGTCGCAACATCCGTCATTGTCCCAGTACTAACTAAAGAAAAGCCACCGATAGAGTTGGAACCTGTAGCCGCTGAATCAACTGTTGCAGCGAAAACGCTACCAGCTAAGCTGATCGATGCAGCGACTGCTATTGTTAGACCTTTAAACATTACATAACCTCGTAAACCAGGGCCGCCGCTAACATAACGCCATCTAAAAAGCCCTGCTTAAGCTTAACAGGCACGACATAATTTTGCCACATTTATTTAAAGGGACCCTCCCAAAAGCTATCAAAAGAACTAAACTGCCCGGTGAAGAACCTAAATCAGAAGTGAATACTGACTTCAGACAGTATTGAGTAGCTAAGAAAGTCTAAATTGTACTTCATGGGAAGTCTTCGGGCTGCAATGCAGATCATTATTTCTCATACTGGCATCAACTTCGATATGCGCCGACCTAAGCCAAATGCAGTTAAAAGTTGTTTTGTTTGTGTACCCCAATATTTTGAGCAGGCTTCATTTAAATGATAAGATTTCTGAAAAGTACTTTTTTCATTCTGACATTGATAATTTCGCTGACAGCTTTCTCAATTTCAACAACGATTTGGGCACTTAGCTTAGCAAGTCAGGTAACGGTATTGTCTGCGAATGCTACTGCTCAGGCTGTAAAAAACCGAAGACAAATTGCGAAAATTGCGGCCAAAGCAAGGCTGAGGCGTATTGTTGCGATCGTTCCTTTCGCAGGCATTGCAGCGGTTGGCTATTTTGAAGACCAAGATAGACGCGAATGGCTGGAAGCAAACCCAGACAAAACTAATGCCGACTATGCCTGTGAATTAGCGGAACTCACAGGTGAGGTAATGGACGAGGTATTGTCTGAACTACCTATGGAAATCAGTTTGCCTAATTGGGCTGTGCCCGAATGCCCAAATAATCCCGAAACATAGTTGCATCCTAAGAAAATGGCGCCGATGGAACCATCGTAAACAACGATAGACAAACTGCATTGGATTTCACCGAAAGAAATGAAGCAATGCTGACTAGAATGGGGACCTAATCTAGCTTCGCAGCTTCTTCAATCGCCCTATCAACTGGCATCCGCGATACGTCTGCTAACCTGCCTGCCATAAGGCACCCTTCTGTTTCGGCATCCACCATACCAGAAAGCTTCGCCATGGGTAGCAGCCCATCAAGATTTTCCCGGTATTCGCTGCGCTTACGGACGTTTAGAATACCGGGATAGAAAGCATCCGCTGCCGCGTCTATCACTTCTGAAACTGCGTCATCATCGAAGCGTGTGGCAAGACAATGCTCCGCCTGCGCCATACTGGTTACCCAATTCTCGAATACGCCTTCGAAGATCATTCGGTATTCGGCCCGGAAATCTGTTTCGACCCTTTCGCCTTCTTGCAGCCGCATTGCGGCATATGAACAGGAACGAAATTCGCTCAAGACTGTAGCTGTGCCGTCCAAGGACACCAGCCCTTCAATCTCGATCCCATCATCCGCCATCGCTTCCAATACTCGCGCCACATTGTGCTGTTCGTCTACGCTGAATATCCCGGCGGTCTTTTCGTCCACGTCTTGGCGCCGGACTTCGAAGAGCGACGTATCATTGAAATCAAACGAACACTCACCGATACGGACACCCTCGAACGCGTCTTCGAAAGCACCTTCATCACGCAGCCCCCTACTGTCGAAAAACCGCCGATAGACGGAAGCACGATCCGAGATAATGAATGTGAGCGACCAGACGTCTTTGTAATCGGATAGCTGCAAAGTGACGCTCTTGCCTGCATCGGTGTTCAAAGTCGCAAAGCAAGGATACCCGCTTCGATCCTCATAGAATTCGCCCCCTGCCACGATTTCACCCACTGCCGCCTCGGCGCTCACTATAAGAATTGCAGAAAGGCCAATTTGTCTAATCATTCGTTACCTCCGTCTACTTCTCTTGCCAGCCTAGAACGCAGTGAGGCATCAAGCGAGACTAATCAGAACTATCAGCCTTCCACTTCGGTTTCAGCCTAGTAGCCGACATTCATGCACTTTGCAGCACCGGTCGATTTTCGCTCACTGCCGACTTTCGCCGCCGTACAGTATTCTGAAGACCCGCAAGAAAAATTCAGGTCAATTCAGTATTCTGATTATCCTATAAAAAACTTATCAAGATTAATGTGCTTGCAATAAATATTATTGGGTCTCTCCAAAACTACTACGACACTATAACTTGCGGTGCAAAACTGTAAGTGACGGCGAACGTCGTTTAGTAGCTACCCAAGTCGGCATTGCAATCCACACTCATTGAGCAAACGGACGAATTAAGCACGG
>NZ_FQXB01000002.1:312500-426889 GCF_900129845.1 Cognatiyoonia sediminum | reverse complement strand
TCTGTCTCATCTCCACTCCTTGGTGGTTGCGATGTGCCAGAAACCCTCTCTTATCAAATCACCCTAAACTGTCCCATTAGCGCTGACGTCAGACAAATAGCAAAATGTGTGACAGAATGTGTGACAATAAAAGACACCAGCCAGCAGATAGACTTGTCACTATCAATTACTGAGAATGATGGAGCGCAATATGCAGAATTTGGAGTTTCCGCGAGTTGCCACCCTCAGGAAACTGACCAGGTAACAGATATTAGGTAAGTAGTTTTTACCTAACAGTGCTTTAATGAAAAACACCCCAGTGAGACAGATCAGAAGACAAAGTACCTACTTGGGGGTGGGCATGGACCACGGGGGTGTGTGCGTAGTCTGTAGTCGGTCTCTGCCAGTTCTAGGTAAAATTAATGCATTACTTTACATACACTTTTAAAGTTTTGCAGGACTGCTTTTGAAGATTTTCTGGTTGGATTATATCCTTAGTGCTTGCGCTCGTTGACGCCTACAAGAGCTTTACCAAGAAACCTGACACTGTTCCATTTTGGGAGAAATTACTTTTGCGTGTAGCTGCATTTATTTTGTTAGAACTATTTGGGCAGGGTATCCGAAAATTGACTGTGGATGGTCGGTATGATCTTCGAAAATTCGGATTTAGGAAAGCTCAAGGACTAAACAGCTATCCGGTTGAAGACGGATCACAAATTTTCCAATCCAAATTGTTCATGATCGAGATCAAAAATGTTTAAGAAGGCTGAAAAACTGAGAAGAGTCGCTAGATTCCAGAAGCCTTCACTTCGTCTTGGGGCAGATATCAGAAGAACCAAAGAAAAGATCAGTATCTTTTTAGATGGTACGGAAATTTTCGTTCAGAACATCGACCATACTGCCGGCTTTCCTCAACGCAACGACTTCGCTGTTTTCGCATTATGTGCACTTTCGATGTCTCACAATTGGGAAATCGATGTAAACTTTCCTGTTTCAGAAAGCGCTATCGAGCAATGCCGCAAAATTAAAAATGCATATAGACTCTGGTCGATAGATGTTCTTGCCCCACTTCGCTTAAATTTCATGACCACACAAGCCTTGGATGCGCCTAAACTTGCACTTGGTATCATCTGTGTGAGCGGCGGATTAGATTCTTTGGCGGCTGCGGTTGAAGCAGTAGAAGATGGTAAAACCGAAAGCGCTTTGCTCATAGCTGGTGCTGACTACTCAAATTCAGAGATGCCCGGCTTCCAACAACTGACAGAGCGCGTTGCTGAAATCTGCAGAAAACTGGAGTTGGAGCTCATAGTGGCCGAAACCAACTTGCGTCAAGTAGGGTTTCATTGGGGAATGTTGCACACTTTTAATCTCGCCTATTGTCTTCATTATCAGTCTTCAACGTTTGGTTATGGCGCATTCGCTCAGGACAACAATGCAATACAGGATTTAATGAGAATGCCTTGGGGAAATCTCAATGTGCTGCCCGATCTATTTTCAACAGAATCTTTTCCAATCAAGACTTATGGGAAAGATATGAATCGAGTCCAAAAACTCGCCAAAGTCTTGGAGTTTGATGAATCCCTTCTTGCAACTCTCTCAGTCTGTTTCAAGGATAAGAAGATCGGTGGGAATTGCGGAAAATGTGCTAAGTGTTTGGAAATGCGGATAACGCTTGAAGTACTTGGTCATAAAGCCAATGATCTTTTTGAAGAAACTCCGGATATGGTTGCCGCGGTAAAAAAGTTTCGAGTGCCAATACAGTTGAGCGCAGTTAAGGGGAGGATGTGCCGAACCTCTGAACTCGTGGATGCACTTCCTAAAAGCGAACTAAGAGACGCATTGATTGATTTTGAAGCTCGGTTGAGACGTAGGTATCACTGGCTTATGCCAGTATCAACAAAAAGCAGGTGATCACTGAGCTAACTTGCAAAGCAGAAGTTCTGATTTCGCCCTAGGAACTAGCTATCAAAATAGAAAGCCTGGAATAAGAACTTTCGAACTACGATAGCGGGTAATCTTACTCCTGATCAGCTTGGGTGACAGTAAGCTTTGATTATTTCTGCACGAAATATACGCGTCATTCCACATTCCCGAATGTGGTGCTTATCAAATGTTTTAGATGCGGCATCTGGCTACTAATAAAATAGCAGAATAGCGTTAAAAAAAGACTTTAGAGCGCACAACATTGTACTGGTCAAATTGAGCACCAATTCGTCGAAATAGAGCTTCATTTACTTGTATTGGCGAGCCTGTTCTTGAGTATTTCTATTGGCTGAGACTTAAGATGAGCCACTTCGATCCCTATCAGCTTATATCGATCCACATATGACTTTGAACTTGGACCGTTGCGGGTCAGTTCTCTATCTTCTTTTCTTGTTACGGTAGTCATGGAATTGTCTTCTTCCTCACCTGATATCATCAGCTTTGAGAACGGGTTTCTTTTGTCCAAATCTAGCTCTGAAAAGGCATAGTTGAATATGGCTGAGAGACTATTGATCCTTCGTCTAATCGTAGCGTTCTTGTTACCGTTCTTTGAAAGATTTCGAACGAAGACCCGAGCGTCATCACGACAATATCGCGCTACATCTCGATCGCCGACCAGATGAAGGAAAGTTGCTAAGGCGACCTTTGGAGGGGTCTGATCAATCGGTTTGAGAAGCAGATACTCATTTGCCATTTCTGACAACAAAGCGGAACGAGGCTTAAAACTCTCGAGCAAGGACTGAATGTCCACTGCTTTCATTTTTGCTTTGTCATTCCAAGAGCTATCAAGGACCTCGGTCAAACGCATCGCGTATGCTTCAGCTTCGAGTGGGTCTTTGGTTAACTGGCAACGGATAAACCGCCCATAAGCTACCACGGCATGTTTTGGGAGGCGGCGGTTGTAATAATATGTGCCTGAACGACAGATGGTGTACTTAATGTGTGACATGTTGGATGCCTCCGAGTGGTTAAATCGAAGGAATTTCAACAACTTACCGTAAGTAGGTGGTGCCCAGAAGAGGACTCGAACCTCCACGTCCATACGGACACCAGCACCTGAAGCTGGCGCGTCTACCAATTCCGCCATCTGGGCACGGGTTGGTGAGAGCGGGATTTACGCGCGGTTGGGGGTGCTGTCAACGGGATTCGGCGCTGGTTTCATCTTGTTTGAGACAGTCCCTGAAGGTAAACCCCAGACTGAGATTCAAAAAGGAGGCCTCGCATGTCCCAAATGGTCACCATCTTTGGCGGTTCCGGTTTCGTCGGGCGCTACATCGCTCGCCGTATGGCTCAAGAAGGGTGGCGCGTTCGGGTTGCAGTTCGTAACCCGAATGAGGCGATGTATGTGCGGCCCTACGGGAGCGTTGGTCAGGTCGAGCCAGTGTTCTGCAATATCCGCGATGACGCGAGCGTGGCTGCAGTAACGGCGGGTGCCGATGCGGTTGTGAACTGTGTCGGCGTTTTGGACGAGGTCGGCAAAAATACTTTCGAGGCAGTTCAAGCCGAAGCCCCCGGTCGCATCGCGCGTTTGGCGGCGGAGCATGGCGTTTCGCGGATGGTGCATATCTCCTCCATCGGGGCCAGTGGTAACTCTGCAAGCGAATACAGCCGGACAAAGGCAGCGGGTGAGGCCGCCGTATTGGAACACATGCCGGACGCGATGATCTTGCGGCCGTCGATCATATTTGGGCCAGAAGATGATTTCTTTAACCGCTTCGCGAGCATGTCGCGGCTTGGCCCTGTTTTACCTGTCGTGGGCGCAGATACGCTCTTCCAACCGGTGTTTGTGGATGACGTGGCAGCGGCAGCAGAAAAGGGTGTTCTGGGCGCGGCTGACGGCGGCGTTTATGAACTAGGCGGGCCAGACAAAGAAAGTTTCCGAGAACTAATGCAACGCATGTTGGATGTCGTGCGGCGCCGACGGTTGATCCTGAATATGCCAAACTGGATCGCGCGGATCATGGCGTTCACCTTTTCGGTCGCTCACGTTCTGACGCTTGGCATTATTCCAAAGGCGATTACGGCGGATCAGATAAAGAACCTCGCGGTTGATAATGTGGTAGCTGATGACGCCAAGGGGCTTGACGATCTGTGCATTCGGCCCACTGCAATGGCTGCAATACTGCCGGACTACCTGTGGCGGTTTCGGCCGTCTGGGCAGTACGACGCGATCAAGGAATCCGCTAAGAACCTTCGGGAGTCCTGATGGACGGAAATACAACGCTCGTTGCCGCGCTTCTTGGAATCCTTGAAGGCGCGACCGAGTTTATTCCTGTATCGTCCACAGCCCATCTGCTTTTGGCTGGCGAGGTTCTGGGCTTTGAAAGCACAGCTAAAACCTTTGAAATTGTTATTCAGTTGGGCGCCGTTTTGGCGATCTTATCTGTCTATGCGAAACGCCTTTTGGGTGTCGCGAAGCTAACTCCGCATGATCCTGAGGCGCGGCGCTTTTTTCTCAGCATTGTGCTTGCCTGTATTCCTGCTGGCGTTCTCGGAATTGCGTTCAATGACTTCATCAAAGAGACGTTGTTCAACAGCCTGACAGCGATTGCGATTGTGTTGATCGTTGGGGGTGTGATCCTGCTTTTTGTGGATCGGTTAAAGCTGACCGTGAAGCATGAAGACGCGATGAGAGTACCTTTGAAAACGGCCTTTGCGATTGGCCTGTTTCAGTGTCTGGCGTTGATGCCTGGAACGTCGCGAAGTGGGGCGACAATCGTGGGCGGTATGCTGATGGGGGTCAGTAAACGCGCGGCGGCGGAGTTTTCGTTTTTCCTGACGATGCCGGTGATGTTTGGGGCCACTTTGGTGGACCTTTTGAAGAACTGGGATCAGCTAGATGGATCAGCGATTTGGTTGATTGCGGTTGGATTTGCGACGGCGTTCATCACGGCTGTGATCGTTGTGCGGGTCGTTTTGGATTACATTTCCCAAAATGGGTATGCGCTTTTCGGGTGGTGGAGAATCATCGTTGGCCTTGCGGCATTGGGTTATTTTCACATATAGGTCAGTAATAGTTACCTAAAATCTACCTAATTTTGTTCAATGAAATACGCTGAATGAGAAAATACCTACATTTAGGTCAGTATTGCTGACTTTTCATTTCCAAGCGGGCCGACTAAACAGCGGTTTCCACCGAAATGCGGAGTTGCGCTATGGCAGGCCAGAAGATGTTGAAATTCACCACCGTAGACCGGGACATGCCCGAGAAGCGTGTGCCGAATTTACGTAAGCAAGATTTCAACGAAATTTATGCAGAGTACGCGCGGGACAAAGCGGCGGAGCAAGCCAGCCGGTGTTCGCAATGTGGCGTGCCCTATTGCCAGTCTCATTGCCCATTGCACAACAACATTCCCGATTGGCTGCGTCTGACAGCGGAAGGCCGTTTGCAAGAGGCTTATGAGATCAGCCAAGCGACCAATACGTTCCCCGAAATCTGTGGCCGCATTTGCCCGCAGGACCGCTTGTGCGAAGGCAACTGCGTGATCGAACAGTCTGGCCACGGGACAGTCACGATAGGGTCGGTGGAGAAGTACATTACAGACACCGCGTTTGAAGAAGGGTGGGTGAAACCCATCTCTCCTTCCGTTGAGCGGGCCGAGAGCGTTGGCATCATCGGTGCAGGCCCCGGTGGCTTGGCTGCTGCGGATCGGTTGCGCCGCGAAGGCGTGCAGGTGACGGTTTATGACCGCTATGACCGTGGTGGCGGATTACTGACCTATGGCATCCCCGGTTTTAAGCTTGAAAAAGACACTGTGATGCAGCGGATGCAGCAGTTGGAAGACGGCGGTGTTCAATTTGTTCTGAACTGCAATGTCGGCGAAGATCTGTCTTTCGACGCCATCAGAGGCAAGCATGATGCGGTTTTGATCGCCACGGGCGTTTATAAGTCGCGCGATCTGCCTGATGCGGATGCAGACGGTATTGTCCGCGCGATTGATTACTTGACCGCCAGCAACCGCAAAAGCTTTGGCGATGATGTTGAGGAATTCGACAGTGGCGAGTTGAATGCTGTTGGCAAACGCGTAGTTGTCATTGGCGGTGGTGACACGGCGATGGATTGCGTGCGAACAGCGATCCGTCAGGGGGCTGAAAGCGTCAAATGTCTCTATCGCCGCGACCGTGCCAACATGCCCGGATCGCAGCGTGAAGTTGCGAATGCCGAAGAAGAGGGCGTCGAGTTTGTTTGGCTCTCCGCCCCTGCGAGGTTCGAAGGCGATGCGGTCACGGGCGTGACTGTTCAAAAGATGCGCCTTGGCCAGCCAGATGCGACTGGGCGTCAGGCGCCGGAAGTGATCCAAGGCGCAGACTACTTAGAAGGCGCTGATCTTGTGATCAAAGCGCTGGGTTTTGAGCCTGAAGACCTCCCCGCGCTTTGGGGTGTCGAGGGCTTAGAAGTGACCCGATGGGGCACGATCAAGGCAGAATTTACAACCGGTCAGACCAGCCTTGAGGGCGTGTTTGCAGCGGGCGATATCGTACGCGGAGCGTCGCTAGTTGTCTGGGCGATTAAAGACGGGCGCGACTGTGCCGATGCCATTCTGGACTATCTGAGCAGTGCAAATGCGGTGGCGGCAGAATGATGCACAGAGCGTACACAGAGCGTACACAGGCTGTACATACACATCGTACACACACTGCGACCATTGGGGCAGGGATGCTGACCCTTTTGGTTGCTATCGGGTTAACGGCAACGCCTGCATTTTCGCAGACAGCAGAGACCTTTTCGCTTCCGGCGGGCTGTGAGGCTTGGGTCACTGTTCAGGCCAAAGACTGCACGGTGGAGCATAACTTCACCTGCGAGGGTGATCCTGTAGGTCTGAAACAGCGGGTGACGCTGGATGAGGAAGGGATGACCTATCTGGGTGCGACTGATGATGAATCGCAGTGGATCAGAAGCTTTCACCCACGGTCCGGCCACACAGAGCAGTTGGAAGACAATCCGCGTGATCGGGCGTCATTGACTGAGCTAATCGAGACAGGGATCGACACCTACGATTTCCGCACCCTATCGCCAGAGCTGGGTGCCACGCGCTTTGTTGGTCAGGATTCTTTGACCGGTCGCGTTGTGACGATCGATGGCGTGACCTTGGAAGAGACGCAGTTCAATATTACCGCCTATGCCGAAGACGGGACAGAGCTGTGGTCTGCAGAAGGCAATGAATACATCAGCCGCGACTGGCGCATGTTCCAAGCAGGGCCCGGCACTGTGACCACGCCCCGCGAAACCTACGAAGAAGATGACAGCCCGGTGGAATATATTTTCCCTGGCGAGCCCGGCTTTTTGTCGGTGAACCCAAAACATGGGTGTGGATTGACCTTGTCCAGCAGCCCTGTGACTGCCCTGAAGGAGTATCTAAATGTCGACCTTTGATAATGCTTGGGTAGAAGCCGAAAAAGCAAAGCGGGATTGGATGGCTGAAAACAGCCTCTATCGCGATGCGGATGAACATGCGTCTTGCGGCGTTGGTCTTGTAGTGTCCATCGACGGTACGCCGTCGCGTGGTGTGGTTGAGAACGGCATCGATGCCTTGAAAGCGGTTTGGCACCGTGGCGCTGTGGATGCGGATGGGAAGACAGGCGATGGCGCAGGTATTCACGTGCAGATCCCTGTGCCGTTTTTCTATGATCAGGTGCGGCGGACCGGGCATGAGCCGGATGACAACAAGCTGATCGCGGTTGGTCAGATTTTCCTGCCTCGGACGGATTTTGGCGCTCAGGAGCAGAGCCGGACTATTGTTGAGGCCGAAGTTCTTCGCATGGGTCATTATATTTACGGCTGGCGTCACGTGCCGGTCGACAATGACTGTCTGGGTGAGAAAGCGAACGCGACGCGGCCAGAGATTGAACAAATCCTCATCCGCAACGAAAAGGACATCAGCGAGGAAGAGTTCGAGCGTGAGCTCTATATCATCCGTCGCCGGATCGAAAAGGCGGCTGGGCCCGACCTCTATGTCTGTTCGATGTCGTGTCGGTCGATCATCTATAAGGGCATGATGCTCGCTGAGCAGGTGGCGATCTTCTATCCCGACCTGATGGACGAACGGTTCGAGAGTGCGTTTGCGATTTACCACCAGCGCTATTCGACAAACACCTTCCCGCAGTGGTCTTTGGCGCAGCCGTTCCGCATGTTGGCGCACAATGGTGAGATCAACACGCTGAAAGGCAACGTCAACTGGATGCGTAGCCACGAGATTCGTATGGCCTCTGGCGCGTTCGGAGATTCCGCTGAAGACATCAAGCCGATCATTCCGGCCGGCGCGTCGGATTCCTCGGCGTTGGATTCCGTGTTCGAAGTGTTGGTGCGCGCTGGGCGCAATGCGCCGATGGCGAAGACGATGATGGTGCCAGAAGCGTGGTCGAAGCAGGCGGTGGATATGCCGCAGGCGTGGCAGGACATGTACGGCTATTGCAACGCGGTGATGGAGCCTTGGGATGGTCCGGCTGCATTGGCGATGACCGATGGTCGTTGGGTGTGCGGCGGATTGGACCGAAACGGTTTGCGGCCTTTGCGCTATGTCGTCACTGGTGATGGGCTGCTGATTGCAGGGTCCGAAGTTGGCATGGTGCCAATTGATGAGGCCACTGTTGTAGAGAAGGGCGCGCTTGGCCCTGGACAGTTGATCGCCGTTGATATGGAAGAGGGCAAGCTCTTCCATGACACTGAGATAAAGGATCGGTTGGCGGCCGCGCAGCCCTTTGGGGAATGGGTCGGCAAGGTCACTGACCTGAATAGCATGCTCAAGGACATACCCGAGACAGCGATGTTTAGCGGTGATGACCTACGGACGCGTCAGGTCTCTGCCGGGTACTCCATTGAGGAACTGGAACAAGTTCTGGCCCCGATGGCCGAGGACGGGAAAGAGATGATCGCGTCTATGGGTGACGACACACCGTCCGCGGTTCTGTCAAAAACCTATCGTCCGCTCAGCCATTTCTTCAGGCAGAACTTCTCTCAGGTGACAAACCCGCCGATCGATAGCTTGCGGGAAAGCCGCGTGATGTCGCTGAAAACGCGGTTCGGGAACCTCAAGAACGTGCTGGATGAAAGCAGCAGCCAGACAGAAATTCTAGTCTTGGACAGCCCGTTCGTGGCAAATGCCGAGTTCGACAAGATGGTAGAACAGTTTGGCGACGATGTTGCGATCATTGATTGTACATTTGAGGCTGGGGCAGGCGCGTTGAGTGCTGGTCTGGCGCGCATTCGGTCCGAGGCCGAAGACGCTGTGCGATCCGGTGCTGGGCACATTGTTCTGACCGATCAGCATCAGTCAGAAGCGCGCATCGGGATGCCGATGATCCTTGCGACATCGGCGGTGCATTCTGGTTTGACGAAGAACGGCCTTAGGACGTTCTGTTCAATCAACGTGCGGTCGGCGGAGTGTATTGATCCGCATTACTTCGCGGTTTTGATCGGCTGCGGTGCGACCACTGTGAATGCGTATCTCGCGCAAGATTCCATTGCTGATCGTATCGGTCGCGGCTTGATCGATGGATCACTGACCGATGCAATGCGCCGGTATCGGGCGGCTGTTGATGCGGGCTTGCTCAAAATCATGTCAAAGATGGGAATTTCGGTTCTGTCATCTTATCGTGGCGGTCTGAACTTTGAGGCTGTTGGCCTCTCCCGCGCGATGGTGGCGGAATACTTCCCCGGCATGCACAGCCGGATTTCCGGCATTGGTGTCAGCGGTATCCAGTCGAAGTTGGAAGAGATTCACGCCAAAGGCTGGAAGAATGGCACTGATATTCTGCCCATCGGTGGCTTCTATAAAGCGCGTCGGTCGGGCGAAAAGCACGCTTGGGAAGCGCAGACCATGCACCTGATGCAGGCGGCGTGTAACAACGCCTCTTATGCGATGTGGCAGCAGTATTCGAAAAAGATGCAGGCCAATCCGCCGATCCACTTGCGCGACTTGTTGGCGGTCAAACCGCTTGGCGCACCTGTGCCGATTGAGGAGGTTGAAAGCATCACCTCGATCCGTAAGCGGTTCGTGACACCAGGCATGTCGCTTGGCGCGTTGAGCCCTGAGGCGCATAAGACACTGAACGTGGCGATGAACCGGATTGGGGCCAAGTCGGATTCGGGTGAAGGCGGTGAAGATCCGGCGCACTTCCATCCGGAGCCCAATGGCGACAACCCATCTGCGAAGATCAAGCAGGTGGCGTCTGGCCGCTTTGGTGTGACAGCGGAGTATCTGAACCACTGTGAAGAGCTTGAGATCAAGGTCGCCCAAGGTGCAAAGCCGGGTGAGGGTGGTCAGCTGCCGGGGATGAAAGTCACCGATCTGATCGCGCGTCTGCGGCATTCGACGAAGGGTGTGACGTTGATTTCTCCTCCGCCGCACCACGACATTTATTCGATCGAGGATTTGGCGCAGCTGATCTATGACCTCAAGCAGATCAACCCACGCTGTAAGGTGACGGTCAAGCTGGTGTCCTCCAGCGGTGTCGGCACAATTGCAGCGGGTGTGGCGAAGGCGAAGGCGGATGTCATTCTTGTTTCAGGCCACAATGGCGGCACGGGTGCGTCGCCCGCGACCTCGATCAAATACGCAGGCCTTCCATGGGAGATGGGCCTGACTGAGGCGCATCAGGTTCTTGCCATGAACAACCTGAGGGAACGTGTGACGCTTCGGACCGATGGTGGTTTGCGCACGGGCCGTGACATCGTCATGGCTGCGATGATGGGAGCCGAGGAATACGGTATTGGCACCGCTGCTTTGATCGCGATGGGCTGCATCATGGTCCGTCAGTGTCAGTCAAACACCTGTCCGGTGGGCGTGTGTACTCAGGACGAAGCGTTGCGCGGGAAGTTCACGGGCAACGCCGATAAGGTGGTCAACCTGATCACCTTCTATGCGACGGAGGTGCGTGAGCTTCTGGCGGAGCTTGGGGCGCGGTCGTTGGACGAGATCATCGGACGCGCGGACCTTCTGACTCAGGTCAGCCGTGGTTCGGCGCATTTGGATGACCTCGACTTGAACCCGCTTTTGATCACTGTCGATGGAGCGTCAAAGATCACTTATGATCGTGACCGTCCTCGAAATGCTGTCGACGATACGTTGGATGCACAGATCGTGAAGGATGCGGAACGTTTCCTAAAAGATGGTGAGAAGATGCAACTGGACTACGCAGTGCAGAACACGCTGCGGACAATCGGCACACGGACCTCAAGCCATATCGTGCAAGAACACGGAATGCGGAACGACTTGCAGCCGGACCACCTGACGGTGAAACTGCGCGGCTCTGCTGGTCAGTCGTTGGGTGCTTTTGCGGTGCCCGGGTTGAAACTGGAAGTCAGCGGTGATGCCAATGACTATGTCGGTAAGGGTCTGTCGGGCGGTATGATCGTCGTGCGGCCACCAATGGCGAGCCCGCTTGTGGCCTCTGAGAACACGATCATCGGCAACACCGTTTTGTACGGCGCGACGGACGGCTATCTCTTTGCAGCGGGTCGTGCGGGTGAACGGTTTGCGGTTCGAAACTCCGGCGCGAAGGTCGTGATTGAAGGCTGCGGCACGAATGGGTGTGAGTACATGACTGGCGGTGTTGCAGTGATCCTTGGCTCGATTGGTGCAAACTTCGGGGCCGGCATGACCGGTGGTATGGCGTATCTCTACGAACCGGACGGCGCTTCTGCGGAGTTGGTGAATATGGAAACGCTTGTGACCTGCCCGGTGACCGTGGACTATTGGATGGATCAGCTTCACGGGTTGATCCAGATGCACGCGAAAGAGACGGGCAGCCAGAAAGCGGCGCAGATCTTGCAGGATTGGGATATTGAAAAGCATCACTTCTTGCAGGTTTGTCCGAAGGAAATGCTGGTTCACATACCGCATCCGTTAAGCATCGAAGACGCGGCAATCCCTGCGGAATAAGGATTGACCCTGCGCGACCATCGGTGCGCGCAGGGATGCCAGCCCTTGACCGCGTGACAGCTTCGCGGGGATAAGGGCCTATGGCACGAGCAGGCTCTAAGTCTAAGAAAAAGAAGCCCGAGAAAACCAACTCCGTTGCGAACGCGTTGCGCACGGCGTGGCGTTGGATTTTTCGTGGGGTCTTGGCGTTTGTCCTGCTGATCCTCTTTGTGACCTTGCTCTATCGTTTCGTTGATCCCCCGACGACACCCTACGCTTTCTCGGAAGCCCGGCGGCTTGGCGGGATTGAGCGCGAGTGGGTCGATATGGAGCTGATAGCGCCGGTGATGGCGCGCTCAGCTGTAGCCGCAGAGGACGCAAACTTTTGCTTGCATTGGGGGTTGGATGTGAACGCCATTCAAGCCGCCATCGACAGTGGCGGGACGCGCGGAGCGTCTACCATCAGCCAGCAGGTGGTGAAGAACGTCTATCTTTGGCATGGGCGATCTTGGGTGCGTAAGTCGATGGAGGCGCTTTGGACACCGTTAATGGAAGCGATGTGGCCAAAGCGGCGGATTTTGGAAGTTTATTTGAACGTCGCGGAATTCGATGAAGGCGTTTTCGGGGTTCAGGCAGCAGCGCAACATTATTTCGGCGTGGATGCCGATCAATTGACGGCTGTGCAGGCGGCGCGTTTGGCTGCGATTTTGCCCTCGCCGAAGACGCGCTCGGCCTCCAATCCATCTGCATCCGTGCGCAGGCGCGCGGCGTCGATCATGGACGGAGCGGCCACGATTTTGGCGGATGGGCGCGCGGCGTGTTTTGAAGACGGATAGGCGCTTGAACCGATCTGTGGTCGATGGCATTGAATAAGAAGACCAGCGCAATGGATGTTTTATGAACCGCCTTTACCACTACCCGATTTCCCCTTTTTCCAGAAAAGTTCGGCTATCCCTCGCTGAGAAAAAGATCGAAGTTGAGTTGGTCGAGGAGCGCTATTGGGAGCAAGACGCGGACTTTTTGTTGCGCAATCCTGCGGGCAAGGTGCCTGTCTTGCGCATGGGATCGCAAACTTTGTCGGACAGTACGGCGATTTGTGAATATCTGGAAGACGCTTACCCAACCCCTGCCTTGCTGCCGCGCGGCGCTGAAGACCGCTATGAAGTCAGGCGTCTGGTGGCGTGGTTTGACGATAAGTTTCACCAAGAGGTGACGTCGAAACTCTTGGGCGAGCGGATGTTCCGCAAGGTGATGGGCACAGGCTATCCCGATAGTGCGAATGTCAAAGCCGGTGCCAAGGCGATCAAGTATCATTTGGACTATATGGCGCGGCTTTTGGATCAGCGGCGCTGGCTTGCGGGCAATGAGATGTCGCTGGCGGATTTTGCGGCGGCTGCACATTTGTCCTGTTTGGACTATATCTCTGACGTGGATTGGAACCGCTCGGAGGTGGTGAAAGATTGGTATGCTAAGATCAAATCGCGGCCTGCGTTTCGGTCGCTTTTGGCAGATCAGGTGCCCGGATTTCCGCAGCCTGCGCATTATGCCGATCTGGATTTCTAATCTGGGGCTCTGTCCCCGCGGCTGCGCCGCTCCCCCGAGGTTTTTTGGCTCAAAAGAGATAAAGGCGTGAAGCAGGCCTTGGTCGCATATGCGCTTGAGGCCGGGTTCTCTAAGGTTGGGGTATGCCGGCCCAGTGCGGTGCCGCAGATTGCGGATCGTTTGGCCGCGTTTGTGGATGCTGGACGGCACGGACAAATGGGGTGGATGGCCGAGCGGATGGGGTGGCGCAGCGATCCCACGGCGCTATGGCCCGAGGCGAAATCGGTGATCATGTTGGCGGAGCGGTATACGCCGGAGCATGATCCGCTGGCGATTTTGGACCATCCCGAAAAGGCTGCAATCAGTGTTTATGCGCAGGGACGCGACTACCATGATGTGGTGAAGAAACGTTTGAAGAAGGTGGGGCGTTGGTTGATCGAGCAGGCGCCGGGGGCTGAAATCAAGGTTTTCGTGGATACCGCGCCGGTGATGGAAAAGCCGCTCGCGCAGGCGGCCGGTTTGGGGTGGCAGGGCAAGCATACAAATCTGCTATCGCGTGATCTGGGGAATTGGTTTTTTCTGGGGGCGATTTTTACCACCGTTGAACTGGAACCGGACGTGGCGGAAGAGGAGCATTGCGGGTCGTGTCGCGCCTGTCTGGACATTTGCCCAACCGATGCCTTTCCCGCGCCCTTCCAGTTGGATGCACGGCGGTGCATTTCCTATCTGACGATTGAGCACAAGGGGCCGGTTGATCCGGACTTGCGCGCGGCACTGGGCAATCGGATTTATGGCTGCGATGATTGTCTAGCCGTTTGCCCTTGGAACAAGTTTGCGCAAGAGGGGCGGGATGCGAAGCTTGCCGCGCGCGAGGATTTGTTGGCACCGGATTTGATTGCTTTGGCGCAGTTGGATGATGCGGGGTTTCGGCAATTTTTCTCTGGTTCGCCGATCAAACGGATCGGGCGGGATCGCTTTGTGCGCAATGTGACCTATGCTTTGGGGAACTCAGGGAGGCCCGAGGCGGCGCCGGTTTTGCAGGAATTGGTGAGCGATCCCGATGAGGCCGTGTCAGACGGCGCGCGCTGGGCGTTGGAACAGCTGGAGGATTGATCATGCTTCGTTTGATTATGGTTTTATGTGCCTTGCCCTTGGCGGCACTGGCGCAGGTCGAACAAGGCGCGCCGAATGCGAATTTCGCACCAGCGTTTGAGAACCAGACACGGGCACCTGCGCTGGCGGAAACGCGGTTGGCGGTATCCGTTTTTGCAGATGGCTTGGAGCGGCCCTGGGGAATCGCACCTTTGTCGAGCAGCCAGTTCTTGGTAACGGAGCGCGGTGGGACGATGCGAGTTGTGTCGGCGGACGGCTCTGTATCCGGGCCTTTGTCTGGGGTGCCTCAGGTGAGTGCGACAGGGCAGGGTGGTCTGCTGGATGTGGCTGTGTCACCGCGATTTGCGCAGGATCGGTTGGTGTTCTGGACGTACTCCAAGCCCGTGCGAGGCGGGAGCGTGACGGCGGCTGCGCGAGGTGTTTTGAGCGCTGAAGGGCGGTTGGGCGATGTGCGGGATATATTCGTGCAGACCGATCCGAATTCAGGTGGGCGGCATTTTGGCAGCCGGATCATTCCGATGTCGGATAGCACCGTTTGGATCACAACGGGGGATCGTGGCGAGGGCGATAGTGGGGATATGCCTCAGCAGCTGGACAGCACGGTCGGCAAGGTCATTCGGGTGAATGCGGATGGCTCGGTGCCTTCTGACAACCCATTTGTGGGACGTGCGGGGGATGACCAGATTTGGTCGCTCGGGCATCGGAACATGCAGGGCGCCGCGATTGATGGTCGCGGGCGGTTGTGGACGATTGAGCATGGGCCTCGTGGAGGCGATGAGCTGAACCGACCTTTGGCGGGGCGGAACTATGGCTGGCCGATTGTGTCTTATGGGATCAATTATTCGGGGCGGGCGCTTGGGTCAGGCGCTGCTGTTTTGGAAGGCACGGAGCAGCCGGTTTACTATTGGGATCCGGTGATCGCGCCTGCGGGGATGTCGTTTTACGACGGGCCATATGCTGCGTGGCAGGGCGATTTGTTGATCGGGTCGCTCAATCCCGGTGGGCTGGTGCGGTTAAAGATCAGCGGGGATCGGGTTGTCGGCGAAGAGCGGTTGCTGCCGGATGTGGGCCGCGTACGGGATGTTGAAGTGCTGGCGGATGGGCGTGTCTTGGTGCTGGTTGATGGTGGGGAGATTTTGGCGGTGAGGCCGGAGGGGTAGAGTGCAGGCCCAGGCCAATTCGTGAGGCGTGTCGGTGACATTCTTCTGTGCCGATCTGTGCTTCAAAAGCGAGCTGAAGCTGGGTGTACAAAGCTAACTGAAATGGAACGCATCGGAAAAGGTGGAGGCTAATCTTCTTTCCGTTTTGGTTTTGGAAAGCCGCTCTTTATTCCGTCGATATGTTCATAAAGGTCGTCCGCAACGCTTCGCCACAATGGATCGAGAACAATTTTAACGCCCTCTCGCCGGGCCAGCTTTGCAGCTGGTACAAAATCTGCATCGCCAGAAACCAATATGATGGTATCAGCTTGTTTCTTTAAGGTGATCGACGCGATATCTAACCCAATTCTCATATCGACGGCTTTTTGGCGGAGTCCTGGGACAAAGTCATCGTCGGCTAAATCTTCAACCGTTTTCTTTCCTTGAAGAAGTTGTTTCTGCGATCTTTCTAAAAGAACCCAGCTTCTTTCTTTTCTCACTTCGCCTAGCCTGACTGCCGTATTGGCTCGGCGGCGTAGTTCCGCGAACAAGCCCAATCGGAACTCGGCCTCTTCCGTCTTCGAGTAATCAATTGGCGTATTGCTTATCGGTTGCTAGCTCTTACCGAGGTACGGACGAGCATCGTAGTAGAAAACGCGATACAACAATGAACGAGGATGTTCAGCGCGGGCAACTTTGTTTTGAGCCTTTAGGTGGGCCGTCACCAATCTAGAAATCGACGTTGCGACCGCTACGGGATCTTTATTGTCGATATTAGGGCAAACCGTTGGAAGTCTCTTTAGGAGATACCCACCGTCAATCAATATTGCTGCTTTTGTCATATACTCAAATAAATTAAGCCCCAAGGGATCGGTGTCGGTCGAGATCGCAAGGACCAACACGTACTGCCTTGGGGCCAATCACTTCATATATGAGTCTTGACGAATAATTTGTCAATTTTTGGTTTCGCTAAGCCCGCACCAACTTCTCATAATCATCCGCCACATCCAGAACCAGTGATCCAACTTCGAAGTTGTAATCTCCGATCTGGCCGACAGGGGTAACTTCGGCGGCGGTGCCGGTGAGCCAGCATTGTTCGAAGCTTTCCAGCTCGTTCGGCATAATGACGCGTTCGTGGACTTTGATCTGTTTTTCCTTCAACCGGCCAATGACTGTTTGACGGGTCAAGCCGTTGAGGAAGCAATCTGCCATCGGCGTGTGTACTTCGCCATCCTTCACAAAGAAGATATTCGCGCCGGTGCATTCTGCGACGTAACCGCGCCAGTCCATGAAGAGGGCGTCGGAGCAGCCTTTGGCTTCGGCGGCGTGTTTCGACGTTGTACAGATCATGTAAAGGCCGGCGGCTTTGGCGTGCACGGGGATGGTTTCGGGCGACGGGCGTTTCCATTTGGCGATGTCGATTTTCGCGCCTTTGGTCTTGGCATCGCCGTAATAGTTGCCCCATTCCCACGCTGCGATGGCCAAATGGACCGGGTTGCGGGCAGAGGCGACACCCATATCTTCGCCCGCGCCACGCCATGCAACGGCGCGCACGTATGCGTCGGTCAGGCCGTTGACCTGCAGAACTTGAGCCTTTGCGGCCTCGATTTCGTCTACGGTGTAGGGGATTTCGAAATCCAGCTCACCGGCGGAAAAATGCAGGCGTTCGGAGTGTTCGCGGCTGAGGAAAATCTTGCCGTTGTACGCGCGCTCACCTTCGAACACGGAAGAGGCGTAGTGCATCGCATGGCTCAGCACATGCACATTTGCCGCTCTCCAATCGACCATCTGGCCGTCAAACCAAATTTTTCCATCGCGATCATCATAAGCAGCCATCGGGCCTCTCCTTTTGCAATTGTTGCGATATTGGGTCCGTATCGGACATAAAATTTCGCAAAACGTGAGAATCATTACTCATTTGATCTTGGAATGTCAACAACACTGACATATTCTGTTTCAAAGACCAGGGAGGCATGACGATGGGTCAACCCAATCAGTCGCAGACGGGCCAAAGCCTGCTGTTTCTGACCGACGAGCAGTTGCGTGTCGGGATTGAGGCGATGTTTTTCGCCTATCGTGGCTTTACCGCTGACCCTGACCGCATTCTGGCCGAAAAGGGCTATGGGCGGGCACATCACAGGGCGATCCACTTTATTCATCGCAGTCCTGGGACGACGGTGAATAACCTCTTGGCGATCCTCGGCGTGACCAAACAATCGCTCAATCGTGTGTTGCGCACCTTGATCGAAGACGGTTTGGTATCGAATACTGTTGGACAGAAGGACCGTCGTGAGCGACATTTGCATCTGACCGAGGCGGGTGAAACGCTGGAACGGACGTTGTCAGATGCGCAGAGGGCGCGGATGCGGGCGGCGTTTCGATCGGCCGGGCCCGAGGCCGTTGCGGGATTTCGGACCGTGCTGGAGGCCATGATGGATGAGGATATGCGTCGGAATTATGCGACGTTGAAGGAAGGAACAGAATGAACTCTGAAGACGCACATCTGTTGATTGTTGATGATGACGAGCGCATTCGTGGGCTTTTGCAAAAGTTCCTTGTGCGCAATGGGTTCTTGGTGAGCAGTGCGCGGGATGCGGCCCATGCGCGGCGGATCTTGAGCGGGTTGGAGTTCGATCTGATCGTCTTGGACGTGATGATGCCTGGTGAGGATGGGATGTCTTTGTGCCGCGATCTGCGCAGTAAGATTGAGACGCCAATCCTGTTGCTAACTGCTAAGGGCGAGACGGATGATCGGATCAATGGGTTGGAGTCCGGGGCGGATGACTACCTTGCCAAGCCGTTTGAGCCGAAGGAGTTGCTGCTGAGGATCAATGCGATTTTGCGGCGGGTTCCGGCGGCAGAACCGACGACTGTGGCTCCTACAGTGTTGAACCTTGGTGATATTCGCTATGACATTGCGCGCGGCGAGATGTGGCAGGGTGAAAGCCTTGTGCGGTTGACCGCAACTGAGAGCCAGTTGATGCGGATCTTTTCTTCCGCTCCGGGTGAGGCGATGACACGCGCGCGTTTGGTGGAAGAACTGAGCCGGTCCGGGGGTCAGACGCAGGAACGAGCGGTAGATGTTCAGATCACCCGTTTGCGCCGGAAGATTGAGGCTGATCCGAAACAGCCACGGTATTTGCAGACGGTGCGTGGCGCGGGATACATGCTCGCCCCCGACTAGGGCAGCGGAGCGTGGCCTTGCCGGCCACGCACGATATTTTTTTGCCTCCGGCGGAGGTATTTTCGCTCAAAAGAGTCATTGTGTTTCTGGCCTCAATCGGGCTTTTTGGGGCTATGAGCACACTTCTGATTACCCACCCTGATTGTTATGACCATGTGACGCCGCCGGGCCATCCTGAGCAGGTGGCGCGGCTGGATGCTGTTTTGGGGTCTTTGGCTCCGCTTGAGTTAGAGACTGCTAAGGCGCCAATGGCGGCGGATGATGATTTGTTGCGGGTCCATACGGTGGATCATGTGGCGGCGATTAAGGAAGCTACCCCTTCGGAGGGGTGGCGGTCTTTGGATGCGGATACGCATATGTCGGCAGGATCATTGGCGGCGGCCTATCGTGCCGCTGGCGGGGCTGTTCGCGCGGTTGATGCGGTTTTGTCGGGCGAGGCGGGCAATGCCTTTGTCGCAATGCGCCCCCCTGGACACCATGCAGAGCAAGAGACGCCGATGGGGTTTTGTTTCTTTGGCAATGTGGCGATTGGGGCGAAACATGCGCTGGATCATCATGGGCTGAAGCGCCTCGCGATTGTCGATTTTGATGTGCATCATGGGAATGGCACGCAGGCCTTGGTGGAGGATGATGCGCGCATTTTGTTTTGTTCGTCGCATCAGTCGCCGTTGTGGCCGGGGACCGGGGCCACGCATGAGACCGGACCGCATGATACGATTTTGAATGTTCCCTTGCCGGGGGGCTGTGGCTCGGTTGAGTTTCGGGCTGCGATGGAGCGGGATGTGCTGCCGCGGGTTGATGCGTTTGCGCCAGAGTTGCTGATGATCTCAGCCGGGTTTGATGCGCATCGGGCGGATCCTTTGGCAGGGCTCAATCTGGTTGAGGATGATTTCAAGTGGATCACAGAGAAGCTTTGCGATCTGGCTGATGAGCATTGTCAGGGGCGTGTGGTATCTGCGCTTGAAGGTGGTTATGATCTGGAGGCCTTGGGCGCTTCGGCCCTTGCCCATGTCAGCGTATTGAAGGAGCGCAGCAAATGAGCGACGTGAATGTGGATGAGCTGAGTTTCGAGGACGCGATGCGCGAGTTGGAGAGCGTTGTCGGTCAGTTGGAGCGCGGCGATGTGGCGTTGGACGACTCGATCGCGTTGTACGAACGTGGGGCGGCGTTAAAGGCGCGTTGTGAGGCGAAGCTGAAGGAAGCGGAAGAGAAGGTTGCGAAGATCACTTTGGATGGGTCAGGGCAGCCGGTTGGGACTGCGCCGTTGGATGAGTGATTTTCAGGACGCTTTGGCGCGCTCAAATTTCTTGGTTCAACACGAAATGGAAACGCTGCTTTACTCACCGCTGAGTGAACAATTGACTGCGGCAATGCGATATTCGGTTGCTGGGGGTAAGGGGTTGCGTGGCTTTCTGGTTATGGAGTCATCTAGATTGCATGGCGTTTCTGAAGGTCGCTCACTAAGAGCTGCTCTAGGCGTAGAGTGTTTGCACGCATACTCGTTGGTCCATGATGATTTGCCTTGCATGGACGATGATGATCTTCGCAGGGGACAACCCACCGTGCACGTAAAATGGGATCAGGCAACTGCAGTTTTGGCGGGCGATGCTTTGCAAGCAGATGCGTTTAAGTTTGTTTCTGAGACTGGCGGTTCGGTTCAAGTTTTGCGTCGACTAATTGCAACATTCTCCTTTGCTGCTGGTGCAAGAGGAATGGTTGGCGGACAAGCCGCAGATATAGCCGCTGAGATGAGTGGCGGACGGTTGACACTTGATGAGATCACATCGCTCCAAAACGCGAAGACGGGTGCTCTTTTGACATGGTCATGCATTGCGGGACCGATTTTAGCGGAAGCTGATGAAAAGAGTATGAAGACTTATGGCGATGCTTTGGGTCTGGCCTTCCAAATCGCCGATGACATTCTCGACGTCGAAGGCGACGCTGCCGAGGTCGGCAAGGCGACGCAGAAGGATGAGGCAGCCGGAAAGGCGACATTTGTTTCGCTTTTGGGGCTGGATGAGGCCAAACGTCGCGCTCAGGCACTTGTGGATGAGGCCTGTGAGGCACTAAGTCCCTATGGGAATGATGCGCAAACTCTGCGCGAAGCGGCCCAATTTGTTGTGAGCCGCTCAAAGTAAAAGGCAGGCCTATGGACCGACCGATCACACCCTTGCTGGATACCATCGCGGCACCGTCTGATTTGAAGGTGTTGTCAGTTGCGCAGCTGTCGCAGTTGGCGGATGAGGTGCGGGCGGAGACGATCTCGGCGGTGTCTGTCACCGGCGGGCATTTGGGCGCCGGGCTTGGCGTGGTTGAGATGACCGTCGCTTTGCATGCGGTTTTTGATACGCCCAAGGATAAGATCATTTGGGACGTGTCGCATCAGTGTTACCCGCATAAGATCCTGACAGGTCGGCGAGATCGCATTCGGACCTTGCGGCAGAAGGATGGGTTGAGTGGGTTCACCAAGCGGTCTGAGTCTGAGTACGATCCGTTTGGGGCGGCGCATTCATCGACCTCGATTTCGGCGGCTTTGGGTTTTTCGGTTGCCCGCGATTTGGGCGGCGAAGGTGGCGATGCGATTGCCGTCATTGGCGACGGGGCATTGAGCGCGGGCATGGCCTATGAGGCGATGAACAATGCGGGGCATCTGAAAAAGCGCCTGATCGTGATCCTGAATGACAATGAAATGTCGATTGCACCGCCGGTGGGCGCGATGTCGTCTTATCTGTCGCAGCTTTACGCGGGTGAGCCGTTTCAGGAATTGAAGGCGGCGGCGAAAGGGGCGGTGTCGCTTTTGCCAGAACCGTTCCGTGAAGGGGCGAAGCGGGCCAAGGATATGGTCAAGCATATGACCGTTGGCGGGACGTTGTTTGAGCAGTTGGGCTTTAGCTATCTTGGGCCGATTGACGGGCACGATATGGATCAGCTGTTGGCGGTGCTGCGTACTGTCAAACAACGCGCGACGGGGCCGATCTTGATCCACGCGATCACGAAGAAGGGCAAGGGCTATGCGCCGGCAGAGGCTGCGCGGGATCGTGGGCATGGCGTTGGAAAGTTCGACGTTGTGACCGGCGAGCAGAAGAAAGCACCGTCCAATGCGCCATCTTATACGTCCGTCTTCGCCGACACGCTGGTGAAGATGGCGGCGGAGGACAGCAAGATTTGTGCCGTTACGGCTGCAATGCCGGATGGCACGGGGCTGAACAAATTTATGGAACGCTATGCCTCTCGTTGTTTTGACGTTGGTATTGCAGAACAGCACGCGGTGACGTTTGCGGCGGCTTTGGCGGCGGGTGGGATGAAACCGTTTTGCGCGCTCTATTCGACGTTCCTGCAACGCGGCTACGATCAGGTGGTGCATGATGTGGCGATCCAGCGATTGCCCGTGCGCTTTGCCATCGACCGCGCTGGGCTGGTGGGGGCCGATGGGTCGACACATGCGGGTGCGTTTGATGTGTGCTTTATGACCAACCTGCCCGGCATGGTGATGATGGCCGCAGCCGATGAGGCGGAACTGGTGCGCATGGTTGCGACGGCGGCGGCCTATGAAGACGGGCCGAGCGCGTTCCGTTTCCCACGTGGCGAAGGTGTCGGCGAGGATATTCCTGAGGACGCGGAGCCATTGGAAATCGGCAGAGGCCGGATGATCCGAGAGGGGTCCGGTGTGGCGATCCTATCGTTCGGGACACGGCTGCAAGAGGTTGAAGCAGCGTGTGAGTCTTTGGCAGCGAAAGGTGTGACCCCGACGGTGGCCGATGCGCGGTTTGCAAAACCCTTGGACCGCGATTTGATCCTTCGGTTGGCGGCGGATCATGAGGCGTTGATCACTGTGGAAGAGGGTGCCGTCGGTGGGTTTGGCAGCCATGTCGCGCAGTTGCTGAGCGATGAAGGCGTGTTTGATCACGGGTTGAAATTCCGGTCGATGGTGCTGCCGGATACGTTCATCGACCAAGCCAGCCCGCGCGATATGTACGCGGTGGCGGGGCTGAACGCTGAGGACATCGAAGCGAAGGTGCTTGAGGTATTGGGCGTGGATGTGCTGGGGAAGCGGGCTTAGGAAGCAAGCTCGACGACATACATCGTCGCTTTACTGGTCGGTTGGGCGAATAGTCAAACGTGCCCGATCCCAAACTCGACAACGATCTACTCCATTGCATTCTAAAGGAATTTCGCCATTTTGAGCTCTCTTAACTTTAATTGGCTGGCCAAAGTGTATTCGATAACGAGCTCCATCATGTTCCAGAATCCCGCCACGACGATTTTGGTTATCGAAGCTAAAATTTCGTGTCGTGTCTAGTTCCAGCGAAGTGCCAAGGTCTTCTAACGCAAGATCAATTGACTCAGGATTAATGAGGATTCCACTAACTTCGCATCTCGAATCATATTCGACACCACCACCACCGAGCCCGCTCCAATGAACTACGGTTGTTCCGATAGTGGCACTTAGTTCTCCGTCGTCATCTGAATAGATCCAATTTCCGAGGGCTGGATCTTGTTCCTCGTAAGTAATGTCCTTCAGCCCAGCTCGTTCAAAAGTCGTTCTGACTGCTTGAACATCCGGATACTGAGCGAGACATGTGTTGTTAAACAGGGTAACCAATTTCGAGGCTGGGATTGTTCCAGTTGGTGCCATGAGCGGAGTGAAAGTGTCGGAGCAGGAAGCGACAGTGGCAACTACGGCGAATGATAACAGTCTTCTCAAAACAAAGGCCTTTGTTCGAAAGTATGGCTGTTATCATTACTTAATAAGGTGCCTCTTGCAAAGCACCATACAGGACCAACTCCTGCCCGTGGGATGGTGTTCCAATTTTTAAGCGACAGCACTTAATGGCTACCAAGCACGTTCCACAGAACTTCTGTCAGCGACGGCAACCAAAACACCAGCCCGCCGGGACGGGCAGGTGTTGGTCCGGCGCCTTCGGCTTGATTCCAGACCGTTCTGCGCGTCGAAAATCTGTTAGCCGCGCTCCTCCAACCGCTTCTCAATCGCCTCCAGCTTCGCCATGACCTCATCGCGGTACGCATCCGTCGCCGCGTTATCCTCTTCCGAATGAGCGTCTTGCATCGAGTTCACGATCAAACCGACGAGTAGGTTCACCACCGCGAAGGTCGTGACCATGATGAAGGGGACGAAGAAGGCCCAAGCGTAGGGGTGAACCTCCATCACAGGGCGCACGATGCCCATGGACCAGCTTTCCAGCGTCATAATCTGGAACAGAGAATAAGCCGACTGACCCAAGTCTCCGAACCATTGTGGGAAGTCGGGGCCGAAGAGTTTCGTGGCAATCACAGCACCAATGTAAAAGATGATCGCCATCAACAGAAAGACCGAGCCCATACCGGGCAGCGCGGTGATGAACCCTTCGACCACGCGGCGTAGCGATGGGGCGGCGGACATCACGCGCATCACGCGCAAGATGCGCAAGGCACGGAGGACGGAGAAGCCTTCGCTTGCGGGCACCAGAGCGATACCCACGATGATAAAGTCAAAGATGTTCCAGCCGTTTTTGAAGAATGCGAGTCGGTGTGCGTAGAGTTTCAAAAGGATTTCCACAACGAAAATCCAAAGGCAGATTTGATCGACAATCGTCAGGATGCCCCCGAACCGCGCCATCACCGCCGGAGAGGTTTCCAACCCCAAAATGATCGCGTTGAAGACAATGACGCCGATGATCGTGTTGCGCGCCAATGCGCTGTCCATGAACTCTGCTACTTGTGCGCGCACGGTCTGCCTCATCCCTATGGTTGCTTGTCTTCCATATGCGAAGACCTAGCCTACAACGCAAGCGTTGATCTGACGTTAGGTTATGCTGGTGCGGGATCACGCCATCGCAGAAGGTCTGCGAAGGGAGAGACGCATGACATCAAAACCAGTTCTAATCTACCGTTGGATCGTGTTCCTTTTGGCGGGGTTCTTTTGCATCCGAACGCTGTTTCTGTCGGACTTCAGTGAATTCGGCGGCCCGTTTCGGTATCTGACGATTTGGGCCTTGTTCCTGTCCTTCTTTGCGGCCAGCCGCATGATGGCTTTGATGGAAGGACGCAGCGAGAAACGGTGGGATGGCTTTGTCGCCATGACCTCGGTGATCAATGCGATGGTTGTGTTTCTCTATTGGCGCTTGTTCCTCGCGGACCCGATGTCCGTGACCCGAGATGGTGAGTTGGGGGAGTTCTACCTTGAGCTTTATCTTCACGGTTTGGGGCCATTGTTGCAGTGGATCGATGCCATCTTTATCCACAAATCATTCCGCAAAATTCCAGCGGCGATTGCTTGGTTGGCAGGCGTGATTACGCTTTATCTGACGTGGGGCGAAACCTTGGTCAGTTGGAACAACGACAAACCAGAAGGGTCCGTGACATCTGGCATTCCCTATCCGTTCCTGAACAACATGGAATTGTCGGACAGATTGATCTTTTATGGGGCCAACATGGTGATTGCATTGGTGTTACTGATGATCTTTGCAGGCATCGCTTGGTTGGTCAGGCGGAGGTCTCCTGCGCCAGTAGCGCCCTAAGGCCAGTGCGATAGTCAGGGTATTTCAAGGTAACGCCTAGCTCGTTCTTGATCTTATCGTTCCGCACTTTCTTGCTTTCGGCGTAGAAGCTGCGTGCCATGGGCGAGAGATCTGCGTCTTCGAAGTTCACGGCTTCTGGGATGGGTACCCCGAGCAGTTCTGCCGCGTATCCGATGACGTCTTGCGGTGGGGCGGGATCGTCGTCGCACAGGTTATAGGCCGCGCCCGGATTGGGCTGCGTGATTGAAGCGGCGAGGACCTGCGCAATGTCCTCGACATGGATGCGGCTGAAGATTTGGCCTTCCTTGATGATCCGACGGGCCGTGCCGTTGCGCACCTTGGAAAACGGGCCACGTCCCGGACCGTAGATACCAGCAAGGCGGAAGATATGCAGCGGCAGGTTCGGGATCGCACCCCATTCCCCTTCGGCCATGACGCGAAGTTGTCCGCGTTTCGTGGCTGGCGTCAGCGGGCTGTTTTCATCAACCCAACCGCCATAATGATCGCCATATACGCCCGTGGTCGACAAATAGCCGACCCACTCGAACTGATCGGCGCGTTTGGTGATTTCGTCGCGCAATTGTGCCAGCACGGGATCACCCGCTTCTGTCGGTGCGGGAGAGATCAATAGATGCGTCGCCGCGTTCAGTGCAGGCGTCATATCTGCACCGGGCCAAAGGCGCGGTTCGACACCGGCCTCCATAAATGTCGAGAGCTTGTCCTCAGAGCGTGAGGTGCCAATGATCCGCCACACCTGTGGTTCGAGAATGCGGGCGAGGGCTGCGGCGGAATAGCCGTGGCCGAATGAAAGCAGTGTCTTATCCATGGAGCCCTTCGTGCCGCAGAGATTGCGAAGTCGCAAGTCTGTGGTACCATTTTCGCTATGAGCGACGAACCAGATCTGAAATCGGCCTATGCGCTGACCTCAAATGCGCAAGTTGAAGCGCTCTATGAGGAATGGGCGCAGAGCTATGACACAGGCTTTGGCCAAGCGCAGGGCTATCAATCGCCGCGTGAGGTGGCGCTGGGTTTCATCGGACTAGGCGGAAAGGGGCCGGTGTTGGATGTGGGCGCGGGCACCGGATTGGTGGCCGAATTCCTCGCAAGGGCTCAGATCGGGCCGATTGATGCCGTCGATCTATCGGCTGGGATGCTGGATGTCGCGCGGTCCAAAGGGGTATATCGCGATTTGATTGTCGCGGATGTCACGCAACCGATTGATACGCCGAACAGGTATCAAGGTGTGGTCAGCGCAGGCACGTTTACCCACGGCCATGTTGGTCCGGAGGGTTTGGTGCCGTTGTTGGACATTGCAGAGACCGGAGCAGTCTTTGCCCTTTCAGTGAATAGACAGCACTACGAGAACCTCGGCTTTGCTCAAGCAATTGATGATCTGTCGGACAAGATCACTGATGTTAAGCTGCGCGATTTCCGGATTTACGACGACCGCGCGGATGAGGATCATCGCGACGATCTTGCAGCGCTTCTGTCCTTTCGGAAACGCTAGGCTGGGGAGCCTAAGCTCAGTCCATTGCGTTTCGCCTCCGGATCGCCTGCGATCCGGTTCGCGCCCGACCCCACCCCCCCAGGGCGGGCGCGAAATAGCGAGACAAGCAAGGGTTTGAACCTTTGGCTCTTTGCAGTGAATTCGGAGCAAGTTTCAAGCCGCCCTTGGGATCGGGCGCGAACCTACCGTTGCGAATTTCGCTCTCGCAAACGCTAGGAATACATCCGTTTTTTCCGCGCACGCGTCTCCGCCGTGCCTTCGGCAGTTCCGTCATGAAACGTTCCAAACCAGCGATCCCAAGGCATCTCTTGATTGCCGTAGTTGCACTCAAAATACCTGTGGTGGAGCGTGTGATAAAACGTCCCCAGCGCCAGCTTGCGTTTGTCTTTGACCAACAAATCTTCATAGCCGGTGTGAGTCATCGCGGCCCCCGGCCCTTGGTAAATCACGTGGTAGATCACGTGTATTGGATGGCTGGCGACGATCCAGTGGATGCACAAGGTCGAGAGATAGAGCAGATGCTCCACCGGATGCATCGAAAAGCCGGACCATGGGCCGATGTTGATGTTGCGATGATGCAGCGCGTGAAACCGCGTGTACATGAACGGCACATGTAGAAACCGATGCACCCAATAGAAATGAAATGCCGACCAGATTGGCAGCAGAATTATGGCCAACACGAACCAAATCGGATTTGACGCGAATGTAATTGTCGGCGCGTAGCCGTTCGCCATCAGCCAATAGGTCACGATTTGAAAGGCCGACAGTTGGGGAACGCCGCTCGCCAAGGTCCAGAACATGTTATCTTTAACCTGATCTGAAAATTTGAAGTTGCGATTGTTGCGCGTTTGATCGCGGTGGTCGAATTTCAGATCCTTGCCTTGACCGCGCTTGATGTAAAAATACCAATGCAGGCCTCCAGCGACGGCGATCACCAAGATGTAGTTGGCGATGAGGATTTGTAGCATCCAGCCTGGTGCGAAACTCTGCGCTGAGGCGAGGCTGGGGTAAAGCGTGTAGTAGGCTGCCACCGCAAGGATCAGCATCAGAACCCGTTCTGAGAGGGTTAACCAGTTCCGCGCGAACCAACCGGAGAGGAACTTTGCATCCGTCGGGCGCGAAAAGATCGACGGGTCTTGGAGCGGCAGATCGGGATGATAGTTCCAGTCCTTATTAGTGGGCATAGTCGGACCCTTCTTCGTCCAAGATGGCCCGAAGCTCTGCCAAGTGACGCTGGTCTTGTTCTGGGTATTCCTCCAACTCTCGTGCGGTTTTTTCGGCGATGTCGTCGGGGATCACACGCAGCGGTTGGCCGGTTTGTAGGGCGCGAATATAGGTCTCGCAGGCGCGTTCAAAGTAATAGAGCCGGTTGAAGGTTTCCGCGATGGTTTCGCCGATGATCAGAATGCCGTGGTTGCCCATGATCATCACGCGTTTCTTTGGATCGGTGAACAGGGTCGCGCAGCGTTCGCCCTCTTCTTCGAATGCCAATCCGCCGTAGTCTTCATCGATCACGTAGCGATTGAAGAAGGTGCAGCAGTTTTGGTCAATCGGTGGCAGGCGGCTGTCTTTCAGGCTGGTCAAAACGGTTGCGTGGATCGAGTGCACGTGCATCGCGCACCGCGCGTGCGGCACAAGGCGGTGAATGCCACCATGCAGGCCCCATGCGGTTGGGTCCGGCGCGTCAGGCTCTTTCAGAGTGTCGGGATCATTGGCGTCGACCGTGATCAGATCGCTGGCTTTGATGCGGGAGAAATGCATCTGGTTGGGGTTCATCAAGAACTGCGTCCCATCATTGTTGATTGCAAAGCTAAAGTGGTTTGCGACGCCTTCGTGCAGGTTCATCCTTGCGGTCCAGCGAAAGGCAGCGGCCAAATCAGTGCGCTCGGCGTAGTGGGTCATGTTGTGATGTGCGATGGTGTTCATTCTGACCTCCCTCGATTTAGGAAAGCGTGCTGGGGTTGCGGGGGCAACTCAATGCCAAACCAACCAAAGCTATTCGAAAAGCGACATGTTTTTTGGATTTGCAGGTGAGTTCTGGTCGGAGTATGGCCGGTTCAAGCGAAGAAGGAGCCTCCGATGACTGCCCCGATATGTCTTGTTGGAATTGGGAAGATCGCCAAGGATCAGCATGTGCCAGCGATTGCCGGAAGTGCGGATTGGGACTTGGCCGCAACGGTCAGCAGGGCTGGAACGGTCAATGGGGTTCCGGCCTATCAGGATTTTGCTCAGATGTTGGTAGAGCGGCCCGAGATTGAAGTGATCTCACTGTGTTTGCCGCCGGTGCCGCGGTTTGACTATGCGAAAGCGGCCATTTCAGCGGGCCGGCATGTGATGCTCGAAAAACCGCCCGGGGCTACGATTGCCGAGGTGCAGGAATTGCAGCGGCTGGCGGGGGAGGCAGGCGTTTGCTTGTTTGCAACTTGGCACAGTCGGATGGCCTGCGGTGTGGCTGCAGCGAAGGATTGGCTGGCTGGTCGCAACGTTTTAGGTGCTCAGATCGTCTGGAAAGAAGATGTGCGCCGTTGGCATCCGGGACAAGAATGGGTGTTTGAACCGGGTGGCATGGGGGTTTTCGATCCGGGGATCAATGCTTTGTCGATCTTGACCGAAATCCTTCCTGAAGCGGTTTTCTTGCGTTCGGCAGAGCTTGAGTTCCCCGAAAACCGTCAGACCCCGATAGCTGCCAAACTGAAGTTTTCAGGCAATGTGAGTGCTGATTTGGATTGGCGGCAAGAGGGGCCGCAGACGTGGCAGATCAAAGTGCAAACTGCGGATGGAGACGTGATTTTGGATGCTGGTGGCAGCCTGTTGTCCATTGGTGGCGAAGCGATCGACGTGGGCGAAAACAGGGAATATCCAGCGCTCTATGATCGGATGGCCGAACTTGTGCAGTCAGGCCAGTCGGATGTCGATCTTGCGCCGATGATCCATGTTTCCGACGCGCTTACCTTGGGGCGCCGAACCATCGTGGAGCCTTTTCACTTCTAAATTGCGTTCGCGTTTTTGTAGTCGTCGATAAATCGCTGCGCAGCATCTCGTAGGGCCATTTCAGCAGTGAAATTCGTGTTCGTAAAATTCTGCGCGACGCTCATGCTCCACGTCGTGGTTTCCAGCTTGATCGATGGGTCGCGCACGAGGACCACCTCTTCCTTAAGGGACAACGACGCCCGAAAGGGAAAGATGCAGCCTGCATTATCCCGTGTCAGCGAAAGACTGACGGACATGCGCGCCGCCCCTGGTAAAAGCAAAGCCTCCTCTTCAGTCAAGACGGGGATTCCAGCGGTCGTCAGCATGTCAGTGAAATAGGAGGCAAAAACCTCAGGCAATCCGTCGCCGGCGACGCGCGCGGCATCGAAGTAAATGCCCGGCAATCCGCGTAAGGCATCCTCTTTTCCCTGAACCTCCAACATTTGAAGGCGGGGGACAATGTCCATCAAGGGAAAGTCGGCAGGCATCGATGCCGCAGGCAGATCGGGGATGTCCTCAACATCTGACAGTTGCGCGATCACGTCCAAGAATGCAGTGGTTTCCTCGGGGTCCAAAGCCATAAGGTTACGCAGCTCTTGAGTTGAGGCATCGATGCAATCAACCAACGACGGGCATCCCGCCGGGAAGACATTGGTTTGTACCAAAAGCCAGTTTTCGCTGCGGCCCGGACCCGCAGACGCAATTATGACTGCACAGCACGTAAAGACGTATTTGAAGAAGCCTGCCATGCAAAACCACTAACGCTAAAAACTTAAAGCTCCGTAAGCGACGGTCATTGATCTTTCGATGTCGGTTTCTTAGCGGTTTTCCGCGGCCTCAGCACTAGTCTTTGGTCTAGCAATTCTGAACAGGATCAGTGATGGCTTACCTTTTGGGCGTGGATACCGGCGGCACTTATACGGACGCTGTTGTCATTGATGATGCGACGCAAGCCGTCATTGCTAAAGGCAAAGCACTGACCTCGCGGCCTGATCTTTCGATTGGGGTAAGTGGCGCGATTGATGCAGCTCTAGCGGAGGCGCAAATTCCCGCGAACCAAGTGAGTTTGGTGTCTCTCTCAACCACCTTGGCAACGAATGCGTTGGTTGAAGGCCAAGGCGGGCGTGTGGCGTTGATCTTTATCGGGTTTGATGATGCAGAATTCGAACGAAACGGATTGAAAGACGCACTTGGCGGAGATCCGTTGATCACGCTTGCGGGCGGTCACAACCATGCGGGAAGCGAACAGGCGCCACTCGATTTGGGCAAATTGCGATCAGAGGTGGCGGAATTGCCCGAGGGCATAACCGGCTTTGCGGTTGCGTCCCACTTTGCGACGCGCAACCCCGCGCATGAGGAAAGCGTGCGGGAAGTGTTGCGCGAGGTGACTGGCCTTCCAGTCACGTGTTCGCATGAATTGTCGTCCGCGCTGGGCGGGCCAAAACGCGCGCTGACGGCGGTTTTGAATGCGCGGTTGATTGGTATGATCGATAGGCTGATCAAAGCCTGCGAAGCGCATTTAAATGCCGTTGGGATTACGGCTCGGTTGATGGTTGTGCGGGGCGATGGTGCGTTGATTTCGGCGGAACTTGCGCGGCGGAAACCGATTGAAACGATCCTCAGCGGTCCGGCGGCTTCTATTGAGGGAGCACGCTGGTTGACGGATGAAACCACGGCTTTGGTCAGTGACATCGGTGGGACGACGACTGATGTGTGCTTGCTGCGCGATGGTCGACCGCAGATTGACCCGCAAGGCGCACGAGTTGGTCCATATCGCACCATGGTCGAAGCGGTCGCGATGCGTACGTTTGGCTTGGGCGGTGACAGCGAAGTGCATGTCGATGCGGGATTGAAGATCGGTTTACGGCTTGGGCCAAGGCGGATCATGCCGATTTCATTGTTGGCGACACAAGCGCCGGAACTGGTGCATGGAGTTTATGACCGCGGTCTGGCAAGCGATCTGCCGATGATTGATGGCGGGCGCTTTGTGATCCCGCTTTGGTCGGATACCGCGCCCGATGGCTTGGACAAGCGTGAAGCTGCGATTGCAGAGCGTTTGCGGTCCGGTCCGATCCGATTGGGGGAGGCGGTGACCTCTCGGATCGAAGGGCCAGCGCTGGGTCGGCTTGTCACGCGTGGATTGGTGATAGAGGCGGGTGTGACGCCCGCTGATGCAGCTCATATGTTGGGGCTTTCGGACAGTTGGGATCGGGATGCGGCCCATAAAGCGCTCACCTTATTCGCGCGGCAACGGACCGGCGGTGGCGATAAGCTGGCGGAAACGCCTGAGGCCTTGGCCCGGATGATCATAGATCAGGTGACGCATCAAACCACGGATTGCATCTTGCAAAGTGCCTTTTCCGAAGATGGGCGGGATTTTGAGTTGCCTGCGGCGGAGCTGGCGCGTCATCCGCTGACGATGGCTGGACTGGATGCGCATTCGGACATTGTGAACACGCAGGTTTCGCTTGCAGTGCCAGTGATCGGATTAGGGGCGTCGGCGAAGTCTTACTATGGCGCTGTTGGAGACAGGCTGGGCACGACCATGAAAGTGCCGGATCATGCTGATGTGGCCAATGCGATTGGAGCCGTTGTCGGTCATGTGACGATGCAGGCCAAAGGAACCGTCACGGGTGCTGGTCTGGGGCGGGTGGCGGCGCATCTTCTTTCAGGTCCACAAAATTTTGTCGAAGCAGACGAGGCCCTTGCCGCGCTTGAAGAGGAGTTGCGCGCGAGTGTTGCCAAAGATGCCGCGGCCTCTGGCGTTGATGACCCTCAATTCAGCGTCTCCGTCGATAAGAAATCAGCAGAGATCGAGAACGCCGAAATGTTCATCAGTGCAGATATGACAGTTCTTGCGCGCGGCCGACCGCGAATTGCAACAGAGTAGTCACGATCTCGTCAGGGTGATTGCGTCAAAGCATACCGATCTGTCACAACGCCTCCGGAACAAGGACGCCGCTACATGCTAGATCGCTATGCGCGACAATTGATTGATACGCCGCTGAACGCCATTGGACGCCAGATCGCGTCGATGGGCGGAACGGCAAACGGTGTCACATTGGCTGGCTTGGCGCTTGGTCTTGTTGCCGCGGCGCTTATCGCGTTTGGCGCGACCGGTTGGGGTCTCGTGTTTCTCCTCTTGAGCCGTATAGCTGATGGCTTGGATGGCGCCGTTGCGCGCGCGACGGAAAAGACAGATTTTGGCGGCTATCTCGACATTGCCTGCGACTTCTTATTCTACGGTGCGATCCCTTTCGCCTTTGTTGTAATGGACCCAAGCGCCAATGCGATTGCGGGCGCATTCTTGCTGTTGTCCTTCTATTTCAACGGCTCCAGCTTTCTTGGCTTTGCAATCCTCGCTGAAAAACACGACATCGAAACAACGGCGCAAGGACAAAAGTCGCTTTATTATTCCAACGGGCTATTGGAAGGTACGGAAACCATCGGGTTTTTCGTCCTGCTTTGCCTTTTCCCCTTATACTTCGCACCGCTAGCGTGGATCTTCGGCACGCTTTGCTTTGCGACAGCAATCTTGCGCATCTACGGGGCGCAGAAGACTTTCACTGACTAAGGACCACTCACTATGAAACACCTCGCAATTTTGGCTGCCCTGTTGGCCCCACTTCCTGCGCTGGCAGATACCGATCCTGCGGATTGGGCCGCTGTGACTGAGAAGGCAGATGGCCAGACGGTCTATTGGAATGCTTGGGGTGGGTCGACCACAACCAATGACTTTATTGCTTGGGTCGGATCGCGTGTCGCCGAGGATTACGGTGTGACGCTTGAGCATGTGAAACTCTCTGCGACGTCCGATGCGGTGACGCGAGTTGTGGCCGAAAAAGACGCCGGCGAAAACGACGACGGCGCGATCGATATGATCTGGATCAATGGCGCGAACTTTAGCGCGATGAAAGAGGCTGATCTGCTCTTTGGACCATTCGCAGAGCAATTGCCCAACTGGCAGTTTGTAGATGTCGAAGGGAAGACGGTTCAAACCGATTTTACCGTTCCTGTTGAAGGGTACGAAAGCCCATGGGCCATGGCGCAAGTGGTGTTTATCCACGACACGGCCGATATGCCGGATCGCTTGGGGGATATGGCGGCGCTGCAAGATTGGGCTGCTGCAAACCCTGGTCGGTTCACATACCCACAGCCGCCTGACTTCTTGGGCACAACGTTCCTGAAGCAGGTTTTGGTCGACATTCTGCCCGATGCGTCTGTTTTGGCGGCGCCTGTGTCCGACGACAGCTATGACGAAGTTACCGCGCCGCTTTGGGCGTATTTAGATGAACTCACGCCAAACCTATGGCGTCAGGGGCGCGCGTATCCGACAACGGGTAACGCTCAGTTCCAGCTGATCTCAGATGGCGAAGTTGATCTGGCGATTTCTTTTAGCCCGGGTTCGGCGTCCACCGCGATTGCTAATAATGAATTGCCGCCAACTGTGCGCACATTTGTTTTGGATAAAGGCACCATCGGCAACGCGTCCTTCGTCGCGATCCCGTATAACTCTGGCTCAAAAGAAGGCGCGATGGTTGTGGCCAACTTCCTGATGTCGCCAGAGGCGCAAGCCCGCGCGCAAGATCCTGAGGTGCTTGGCTACGGTACGGTATTGAACATGGCAGCGCTGTCTGATGAAGATCGCGCTGTGTTCGATAGTCTTGAGCTGGGCATCGCCACGCTGTCACCTGCCGAATTGGGGACTGCTCAGGCCGAGCCACACCCAAGCTGGATGACCCGCATCGCGGATGATTGGGTCGAACGCTATGGCGTTGCTGAATAAGAACTCATCACCCCCGCCTCTGCGCGGGGGGGCTTCTTTCGATGACCAAGCACAGATTCTTACCCGCTTTGCCGCTCCTGACCGTGCTGGTCATGCTCGGGCCGGTTTTGGCCGGATTGTGGGGAACGGTTTTGCCCGCGTTTGGTCACTTTCCAGTCGCGGGGCTGACGGGGCCGAACTTGAGCGGGTTTCAATCGCTTCTCGATTGGCCGGGGTTGCCGCGTAGTGTTCTGCTATCAGTCTTTACAGGCTTTGCCTCCACACTGATTGCCCTGAGCATTGTGATGCTGGTCACAGCCGGATGGTCGGGCACCAAAGCCTTTCAAACCTTAGAGCGGTTGCTATCGCCGCTCTTGTCCGTGCCGCATGCTGCCGCTGCCTTCGGGTTGGCGTTTCTGATCGCCCCATCGGGTTGGCTGTCTCGACTGTTCTCGCCGTGGCTCACCGGATGGGACAGGCCGCCGGACCTCTTGATCGTGAACGATCAATGGGGTCTCGCAATGACGACAGGGTTGGTCGTGAAAGAGGTGCCGTTTCTCTTGCTCATGACGCTTGCCGCCTTGGGGCAGGCGGAGGCAGCGCGATCCCGCACCATCGCCTCAGCCTTAGGGTATGGGCGCGTGACGGGTTGGTTGAAAACCGTTTTTCCGCGCGTTTATGCTCAAATCCGACTGCCGGTCTACGTCGTCTTGGCCTATGCGATGTCAGTCGTAGATGTCGCTGTGATCCTTGGCCCGAACACACCAAGCACCCTTTCCGTTCAGATTGTCCGCTGGATGGCGGACCCTGATTTGGCTTTGCGGGTGCAAGCGGCATCTGCGGCCTTGCTGCAATTGAGTTTGGTCATAGGGGCCTTGGTGATTTGGCGCGTGGGGGAGCGGGCCATTGGGTGGCTCGGAATGATGTGGATCGCAAAGGGCAATCGAGGTGCACTGGATACCGTGGCGGCAGGCATTTCGCTTGCGCTGGCAACAGCCGCCGCCCTTGCGATCTTTCTTGGATTACTCGTCCTGCTGGTGTGGTCCTTCGCGGGGTTTTGGGGGTTTCCGGACGCTTTGCCTCAAAGTTTCACTTTCAAAAACTGGATGCGGCACAGTGAAGGTGTTTTGGAAGCCGTGGGCGAGACAGCCGCCATCGCCGTCCCTGTCACACTCGCGGCTTTGATCCTGACGATTGGGTGTTTGGAAGCGGAATATCGCTATGGGTTGAGGCTCTCTAATCGAGGAATTTGGCTGCTCTACTTACCCTTGCTCTTGCCGCAGACGGCGTTTCTTCCAGGTCTTCAAACCTTCATGTTAACTATCGGCGTCGATGTCGGGCGCGTGCCAGTGATGGCCACGCATTTGGTGTTTGTTTTGCCCTATGTCTTTCTATCACTGGCAGACCCATTCAGAGCTTGGGACACGCGGATCGGCACCATCGCCTCTGCGCTGCGGGCAAGCCCCGACGGTGTGTTGTGGCGCGTGCGGGTGCCAATGTTATTGCGCCCCATCCTGACAGCCGCCGCGGTGGGGCTTGCAGTTTCAGTAGGGCAATATTTGGCGACGCTTCTGATCGGTGGCGGGCGCGTTCAAACCCTAACCACCGAAGCGGTTGCTTTATCGTCAGGCGGAGACCGCCGCGCGATTGGGGTTTACGGGTTGATGCAGACAAGTGCCGCACTACTGCCATTTGCGCTCGCCTTGTTGATCCCCGCGCTGGCATGGCGGAACCGAAGAGGGTTGAGACATGCATGATGGTTTAGAACTGAAAGACGTGACCATTCGGAAGGGCGGCAATGTCCTTTTGTCGCTCTCACGCAAAATCGAACCAGGTGAAGTGCTATCGATCATGGGGCCGTCAGGCATCGGGAAATCGACACTGTTGTCATTCATCACGGGTACGCTTGCGCCTGCCTTTGAGGGAGAGGGTCGCATTGTGTTGGACGGCAACGACATCACGGAAGTGCGCCCAGACAAGCGGCGGGTCGGGATTTTGTTTCAGGACGATCTGCTGTTCCCGCATTTATCGGTTGGTGCAAACCTCGCCTTTGGTCTGGCATCCGGTGGCAGCAAGGCGGAGCGGACGGCAAAGATCGAAGAAGCACTGGCCGAGGTGGGTCTTGAAGGCTACGCCAATCGCGATCCGGCGACGCTTTCTGGCGGACAAAAAGCGCGGGTGGCTTTGATGCGGATGTTGCTATCCGAACCCTGTGCTTTGCTTCTGGATGAAGCGTTTTCGCGGCTGGATGCGGATCGCCGAGCGCAGGTGCGGTCGCTGGTCTTTGCGCGCGCGATGGACCGGAACCTGCCGGTCTTGATGGTTACGCACGACGCCGAAGATGCGAAAGCCGCCGGCGGTGAGGTGATCACGTTGGGAACCTCCACCCCGACCGGCGAGGCACCCTGACCGCCAGCATTGGTTTTAGAAAGGGTGATGCAAAGCGACGGAGGTCGAGCGCTTCGTGAATGCCTGTCACCTCTTCCCCGTTCAGCTGCGTATTGACGGCCGATCTCGAATAGAACGGAGCGTCGAGCATATTGAGGTGCTGATGTGGCATCGCCCCTTTGTCAGCGCGCGTTTCGCGTCGCACTTGCCAAAGCGAGTTCTTGAAACGGGTCAGCGGTGGCGCGTCGACATGCTCAGCCGCGCCATCGGGATTGAACTGGATCGCGGTTTCGAAAGTCGATCCATCGCGGCGGGTGACATCGTAAAACGCCGTTGCCCCTGCGCTGTGTGGGAAACAGCCCCAAGTCCAATAGTTGAAATCCTGCTCTAAGGCGCGTGTGCCAAAGTTGGCGTCGAAATACCCGTGGCCATCCCATTGCCAACCGTCCGCTTCCAAATCGACTTGAATATCCGACAGCGGGGCGAAGGGGCGCCAAACGTGCGTCCCGTCATTTGCCAATGGTAGTTCAACCTCGGTCAGCGCTTTGGGGGTGATCGTGATGCGCCCGCGCACGCGGCTGATGATCGGAGGGCTGCTGATCTCATCAATATCAATAATCAGTTTTTCACCGTCCCAATGTAGCTTGCTCGGACCAACCTCAAAGGTATCGGCGCTGGTTCGCAGCGCGCTCCGCCCGCGATCGGTCATCGTGAACCGCCCGCCTTTGCCATAGGTGCCGACGTTGATGCAGCAATGGTTGGCCGGATCTTTCCGACCCGTCCACGCATACCAAGGAGAGAAAACAGACCCTATGAACGCGATGACAGAGATGGCTTTGGTGCCGCAGTGGCTGAGCCCGTCGATATACCACCATGCGTAGCCGTTTGAGGGGACGTCGAGATCGAAGAAAGGTCGTTTAAGATCGCGTCGACCGCGTGCTTGGCGGAGAGTGTGGCCATCGGTATCCCCGCCCCCGGATGCGCCCCGCCCCCGCAGAGGTACAGCCCCGGCACCTTCGTCTTGGCTTGCGGGCGCTTCATTCCGGCGGTCAGCCCATGCGGGCTCCGCCCGTAGAGTGACCCGAGGCTCTGCGGGAAAAGCCGGTTGAATTCCGCCGGTGTCGTCAGCGTGTCCGGCCCCGGCCTTCGGTCGAAAAACAGTCCGAACGTGCGGAACCGGTCGAAGATCTGCGTCTGACATGTGTCTTTCTCCTTGCCTGGGTCGGTGCCAACAGGGGGGCCGTTCATGATTATTTCAAAGCGCTGTTCCGCATCGGCGGCGACGGTGCCGTGGTCTTGCGCACAGAGGTATAGCGTCGCGTCGGTTGGGCGTTCGCCTTTGGCCAGGGGGCTGAACTCCGCATTAGTGACGCTGCTGAAGAATACATTGTGGTGGCTCAGCTCGGCACCGCTGGGAGCTGCGCTGAAGGCGTGGACGTAAGCCGATAGGCTGCGCGGTTCGACTGCGTCCGGCGTGACAGCGGCTTGCGCCGATGGCCCTAAAGCCCCTTCGATCAGGGCGCGCGGATCACCGTTGAACACCACAAGATCGGCGTTGGTCTTCCCACCTGCGGTCTCAATGCCAGTCACCCGTCCGTTCTGCTGCACAACCCGTTTCACGGGCGTGCCAAAATGAAACTGGGCACCACGATCCTGTGCGAGTTTCATCATGTTCTGGGCCAAAGCGTTCATACCGTCTTTGAGTGTCCATACACCCCGCGCCTCCGCGTTCCAAATTAAACTCAGTAGCGCTGGCGACTGCAGAGGCGATCCGCCGACATAGGTGGCGTAGCGGCCAAAGAGTTGCTGAAGATGCGGAGATTTGAAGCTGCCCTTCAACAGACCAGCGAGGCTCAGGTGCGGCGCCATATCGAAGGCAAGGCCCGGTTTAGCGGCGACGGTTTTGACCATACCCAGCGTATCAGGCGCGGCCTTTTGCATCATCGGAAGGTCAAAAGCATCGAACAAGCGCTTTGCTCTTTGATCGAATTTTAGGAAACGATTTGCCTCTTCTGCTCCGAACACTTGCGCGATGGTGTCGTGGTTCTCTCTTGGATCGATGGTCAGGTCCAGAACGGTCCCGTCCTCCCAAAAATGGCGGGCGAGAACGTGCAGGGGTGATGGGTTGAGGTGTTGGTGGAAATCCTCGCCAACATCGGCGTAGAGGCGTTCAAACACATGGATAAGCGTCAAAACTGTTGGTCCGGCGTCCACTGGCCCCGCACTCGACGGTAAGGTTCGCATCTTGCCCCCGGGGCTATCGTGTATGTCAAAAACATCGACCTGCGCCCCCAAATGAGACAACCGCAAAGCGGCCGCCAATCCTCCGATGCCAGCCCCAATCACAGCAATGCGTTGGTTTGAAATCACGCCTACCTCCCGACGGGAGTGTTGACTCGAACCATAAATATGTCCAGTTTCATTTACACATATGATGTAACTTAGTAAATACATCGAGGTTTCGGAGAAGCATCATGCGCATGGCAGACCGGATTGAAACCGCTGTTTCAAACGCGATTTACAAGGGTCAAGGCGGAATGGCACCGGCGCGATTGGCCGCGTCGCTGGACTATGCCGTCAACCCCGGTGGTGCGCGGATCAGGCCGACGATTTTGATGTCGGTGGCGATGGCTTGTGGTGAGGACAAGCCAGAGCTGACAGATGCCGCAGCTTCCGCGCTCGAGGTTATCCATTGCGCCAGCCTCGTGCATGATGACTTGCCGTGCTTTGATGATGCGGATGTGCGGCGTGGGAAGCCTTCGCTGCACAAAGCGTTTTCGGAACCGCTGGCCGTTCTTGCGGGTGACAGCCTGATCGTAATGGGGTTCCAGATTCTGACCAAGGCTGCCGTGCATGATCCAGAGCGCGCCGTTGCCTTGATCGACATACTATCGAACCGCACTGGAATGCCCAATGGCATCTGCGCAGGCCAAGGATGGGAAAGCGAGACGGAGATTGATCTTTCAGCCTACCACCAATCGAAAACGGGTGCTTTGTTCATCGCGGCCACACAAATGGGTGCGGCGGCAGCAGGGCAGGAAGCCGAGCCGTGGGAAGAGCTTGGGTCTCGCATCGGCGAGGCGTTTCAAGTCGCCGATGACCTGCGCGATGCGCTTTGCGATGAACAGATGCTGGGCAAGCCTGCCGGACAGGATGACTTGCACGGGCGGCCCAATGCGGTTGCGACCTATGGCGTCAGAGGGGCGGTTGCTCGTTTTGACGACATACTCGCCGGCGCAATTGCGTCCATTCCCGCTTGTCCGGGTGAAGCGGCTCTAGCGCAGATGGTGCGGGCCTATGCCGATAAATTGGTTCCAGCTGATGCGCGGGAAAGCTTGTCCGTTCCGGGCGAATAATGTCTGACATCGGGCTAAACCAACCAACCGCCCCGAGCCGGAAGCGGTTTTCGTTTAATAGACTATTTGCCTCGCCTACGTTCCAACGCCGTATGGCGCGATTGCCTTTGATAAAAGGCGTTGTGCGCCGTGAGGGCGAAGAAATGTTCGATATTGTTGCAGGCTTTTGCCACGCGCAAATCCTGCAAGCTTTGATCAAGTTGGACATCTTGGATGATCTGTTGGACGGGCCTCAATCACTGGACAGCTTAAGCGTACGGCATAGCGTGCCGATAGAACGAATGCGCATCCTGCTGGACGCCTCGGTGTCATTGAACCTGCTGAAATCAAAGCGCGGCGGCTATGCCCTGACGCGCCGGGGTGCAGCACTCAGTGGCGTTCCGGGGCTGAAGGGGATGATCGCGCATCATGACGTGCTCTATCGCGATCTCGCTGATCCGGTGGCCTTCTTCCGAGGGGAGACAGAGACGGAACTCGCGCAGTTCTGGCCGTATGTGTTAGGTGCGGGCGCGGCAGAGGACCCGGCAGCGGCTGCGACCTATTCAAAGCTTATGGCCGACAGTCAGGCTTTGGTGGCTGAAGACACGCTGTCTTTGGTCAATCTTGACCGAACAGAGCACCTTATGGACGTCGGCGGCGGCACGGGCGCGTTTCTTGGCCATGTGGCGCAGGCCTACCCAAATCTTCAACTGACTCTGTTCGATCTGCCCGCGGTGGTCCCGGAGGCCAGACAACAGTTTGCGGACTTGGGGGTCAGTCAGCGAACTAAAATTGTGCCCGGGTCTTTTAGGGATGATCTTTTGCCGGAAGGCGCGGACACGATCAGCCTCCTCAGGGTGCTATATGATCACGCGGATGATACGGTTCTGGCCCTTCTTCGATCCGTCTACGACGCCCTTCCAACCGGCGGCCAGATCCTGATTTCGGAACCGATGACAGGTGGCGCGCAGCCGCATCGGGCTGGCAATGCCTATTTCGCGATTTATTGCCTCGCGATGCAAACCGGACGCGCCAGATCGGCAGCGGAAATCAGCGATCTGTTGCGGCAGGCTGGTTTCGCCAACATTGGCAAGCCGATGACACGCCGGCCCTTCGTCACGACGGCGATCACAGCTGTAAAGTCAAACTGACACATTTTTCGTATCAAAAGATTGACACACAAAAGTGTCTAGCTAAACTGACATAGGACAGAATGTCGCACCCTGTCGCACTGCGATGGGACAAGCAGACAAAGGGAGAAACCGTTGCAAACAAAGGCTGTCGTGCTGAGTGAGCCCGGGAAAATAGGGCTTCAATCGGTGGGAATCACATCTCCGACACCGCAGGATATTGTGGTGGAGATTCGCCATTCTGGCATCTCAACCGGCACGGAAAAGTTGTTCTGGTCCGGTGAAATGCCGCCTTTTCCGGGAATGGGCTACCCTTTGATCCCCGGGTATGAAGCCTCTGGAGAGGTGGTTGAAGCTGGTTCGGACAGCGGATTCCGCGTTGGTGAAACGGTCTTTGTTCCCGGCGCGAATTGCTATGACGGGGCCTATGGCTTGTTCGGCGCGGCATCGAAGACACTGATCACACCGGCATCGCGCGTCACACGTATCGACGGCGCGACGGGCCCAGCGGGTGCGCTTTTGGCTTTGGCGGCAACAGCACGGCACGCGATGGCGGGTTCGGGTAAATCCGTGCCTGACCTGATTGTGGGGCACGGTGTTCTGGGCCGTCTTCTGGCGCGGCTCACAATCGCGGCTGGTGCGCCTGCGCCGACTGTTTGGGAAATTGATCCGCGTCGCACCGGTGACGCCGAGGGATACTCCGTTACAAATGCCGATGAAGATGAACGGCGCGATTATACCTCTATTTATGACGCGTCAGGTCAGTGCGATCTGCTGAATCAGCTGGTTGGCCGGATGGCCAAAGGTGGAGAGGTTGTTCTTGCGGGCTTTTACAAAGAGCCGCTGCACTTCGCCTTCCCGCCGGCCTTTATGAAAGAAGCGCGCTTCCGCATCGCTGCGGAATGGGATGCCGACGATATGACCGCAACCCGTGCTTTGGTCGAAGGCGGCACGTTGCGCCTTGACGACCTGATCACCCATACCGCCGACGCCGCTGATGCCGCCTCTGCCTATGAGACGGCTTTCACCGATGCCGACTGCCTAAAAATGATCCTGAACTGGGGAACCGCATGAAGGACGAAGTGCCAAATCTGAAAGACTTCGATCAACGTCTGCGGGACGAGGCGAAGATCGAACCAACGTTAGAGGTGCCGCAGGGCGAGCCGACGTCGAAAACGCAGATTATCGCGATCTATGGCAAAGGCGGGATCGGGAAATCCTTCACGCTCGCGAACCTCAGCCACATGATGGCAGAGCAGGGCAAGCGCGTTCTTTTGATTGGGTGTGACCCCAAATCAGACACAACAAGCTTGCTGTTTGGCGGCAAGGCCTGCCCAACGATTATTGAGACCTCAGCGAAAAAGAAGATCGCCGGGGAAGAAGTGAAGATTGGCGACGTTTGCTTCAAGCGCGGTGGCGTCTTTGCGATGGAACTTGGCGGGCCAGAGGTTGGTCGCGGCTGCGGTGGACGTGGGATTATCCACGGCTTTGAGCTGTTGGAAAAGCTTGGTTTCCACGACTGGGATTTCGACTATGTCCTCCTTGATTTCCTAGGCGACGTGGTTTGTGGCGGCTTTGGCCTGCCGATTGCGCGGGATATGGCGCAGAAGGTGATTTTGGTCGGATCGAACGACCTACAATCGCTCTATGTGGCGAACAACGTGTGCTCCGCCGTCGAATACTTCCGCAAGCTGGGCGGCAACGTCGGCGTTGCCGGTCTTGTGATCAACAAGGACGACGGAACGGGTGAGGCGCAAGCCTTCGCAAAGGCCGTCGATATACCGGTTCTGGCCTCAATCCCTGCGGATGACGACTTGCGGAAGAAATCCGCGAATTACCAGATCGTGGGCACGCAGAAGAAAGGCCAATGGGGCGATATGTTTGCTGGTTTGGCAGACGCCGTAGCTGGCGCGCCACCCACACATCCAACTGCCTTGGATCAAGATGGACTGTTGGCGCTTTTTGATGCGGAAGAAACCGGCGCAGATTTTGTTCTGGAACCCGCCACCGACTCTGACATGCGCGGCAAGAACGCGAAACCTAAAGAATCACTGGAGGTCATTTATGACGACGCGTGAGGGTTTCGAAGTTGGCTACGACGCCAGCGGGGAAATCCAGATCATAGAAGGTGTCACACCCGAAGCCTCCGAGGTTGTGCAAGAGACCGCGCTTGATGGCGGCTGCACGGCTGGCGCTGCGACGATGGAAGCGGCGGCGCGCAAGGCTGGAAAATCTGACATCTTGGATCAATTCGCGAAGGACTATCCGCAAGGACCCCATGATCAACCGCAGAGCATGTGCCCTGCGTTCGGGTCTTTGCGCGTAGGTCTTCGGATGAAGCGGGTCGCGACGGTTTTGTCCGGCTCTGCGTGCTGCGTTTATGGCCTGACTTTCGTGTCGCACTTCTATGGTGCGCGGCGGTCTGTTGGCTACGTGCCCTTTAACTCTGAAACGCTGGTGACGGGGCAGCTCTACGAAGACATTCGCGATTCTGTGCATGAAATGGCCGATCCCGATCGGTATGACGCAATCGTCGTCACCAACCTGTGCGTTCCAACCGCGTCTGGCGTGCCGCTTCGGTTGCTACCGAAAGAGATCAACGGAGTGCGCATCGTCGGCATTGATGTGCCCGGCTTTGGAGTTCCAACCCACGCTGAGGCGAAAGACGTTCTTGCGGCCGCGATGCTCAATTATGCGCGTGAAGAGATCGCAGCAGGCCCGGTTCAGGCACCCGTTGGTGGCAAATCTGATCGCCCAACAGTCGCGCTGTTGGGAGAGATGTTCCCAGCCGATCCGATGATGATCGGTGCGATGCTTGGCCCGCTTGGCTTGGCTGCTGGTCCGGTTGTCCCAACCCGCGAATGGCGCGAGCTTTATGCGGCGCTCGATTGCGGTGCAGCAGCTGCAATCCACCCGTTCTACACCGCTACGGTGCGTGAATTCGATGCGGCTGGCCGTCCTGTCGTTGGCTCTGCACCAGTGGGCTACGACGGTACGGCGGATTGGTTGGCTCGGATTGGGGATACATTCAATGTCCCAACGGCCCAAGTTGCTGGTGCACAAAACGCATTCCTGCCAAAGATCAAAGAGGCGTTGGCCACCGTTCCAATCAATGGCACGATCACGCTTTCTGGCTATGAGGGGTCAGAACTCCTCGTCGCGCGTCTGTTGATCGAAAGCGGCGCTGACCTGCCCTATGTCGGCACGGCTTGCCCGAAAACGCCTTGGTCTGCCGCGGATGCGGAGTGGCTGGAAAGCAAAGGCGTGAAGGTGAAGTTCCGCACCTCGCTTGAGGACGATATTTCTGCCGTTGACGCGATCAAGCCGGATTTGGCGATTGGCACAACACCGGTTGTGCAACACGCGAAAGAGGCAGGCATTCCGTCGCTTTATTTCACCAACTTGATTTCTGCGCGCCCCTTGATGGGCCCAGCAGGTGCTGGTTCACTTGGTCAAGTTGTGAACGCAGCCATCGCCGGAAAAGAAAAGATGGACGCCATGCGCACCTTCTTTGAGGGCGTTGGCAACGAAGACACTGCAGGTGTTTGGGAAGGCGCGCCAAATGTGCGCGAAGACTTCCGCGCGCAACACCAAAAGAAACTCGATAAGGCCAAGCGCGCCGCAGAAGCAGCGAGGATGATCTGATGCTAATCACCGATCATGATCGTGCGGGCGGATATTGGGGCGCTGTCTATGCGTTCTGCGCTGTAAAGGGCCTGCAGGTCGTCGTTGACGGGCCTGTTGGATGCGAAAACTTGCCGGTGACATCCGTGTTGCATTACACCGACGGGCTGCCACCTCACGAACTACCGATCGTTGTCACCGGCTTGTCTGAAACCGAGATGGGCGAAGGTACTGAGGACGCAATGAAGCGGGCTTGGGATACGCTTGATCCGGCTTTACCAGCTGTTGTTGTCACCGGCTCCATCGCGGAAATGATCGGTGGCGGTGTGACGCCACAGGGCACGAACATACAACGCTTCTTGCCGCGCACCATTGATGAAGATCAGTGGGAATGCGCAGACCGCGCGATGACGTGGATTTTCACCGAGTTCGGCATGACCAAAGGTCGGATGCCGCCCGAAAAGAAGCGCGAAGAAGGTGCAAAGCCACGGGTGAACATCCTCGGGCCGATGTATGGCACGTTCAATATGCCGTCCGATTTGGCGGAAATTCGCCGTCTTGTTGAAGGCATCGGGGCTGAGGTCAATATGGTGATGCCGTTGGGTGCGCATTTGGCTGAGATGCGCAACTTGGTGAATGCGGACGTGAATATCTGCATGTACCGCGAGTTTGGGCGCGGCTTGGCTGAGGTTCTTGGCAAACCGTATTTGCAAGCACCGATGGGTTTGAACAGCACCACGAAATTCTTGCGCAAATTGGGTGACTTGTTGGGGATCGACCCAGAGCCGTTCATCGAGCAAGAAAAGCACTCCACGATCAAACCGGTTTGGGATTTGTGGCGCTCTGTCACGCAGGATTTCTTTGCCACCGCCGAATTCGCGGTTGTTGCGAATGAAACCTACACGCGTGGTCTGAGGAATTACCTCGAAAATGATCTTGGCTTTCCTTGCGCCCTTGCTGTTGCGCGGTGCCGTGGCAAGAAAACCAACAACGATGAGGTCCGCGAGCTGATCCATCAGAAACGGCCCTTGGTTGTTTTCGGATCGATCAACGAAAAGATGTATCTGGCGGAGATGTCAGGCGGTCACGGACCATCGCCATCCTTCATTCCGGCGAGCTTCCCAGGCGCGGCAATCCGTCGGGCCACTGGGACGCCGTTCATGGGCTACGCGGGCGCGACCTATGTGCTGCAAGAAGTGTGCAATGGGCTCTTCGATAGTTTGTTCCATATCCTGCCGCTTGCCTCCGACATGGACGCAACAGACGCCACACTGACACCGCTGCGCCGCGACTTCCCTTGGGATGAGGACGCGCAAGCCAAACTAGATGAGATCGTGGCCAGCCACCCGATCCTGACCCGAATTTCAGCAGCGAAAAAGCTGCGGGATGCTGCTGAACGCGCAGCGCTCGACGCTGGCAACGACCGGGTGGTCCTAGAGACCGTCGAAACCCTTGAATCTGTCTCGGGAGGACAAAGATGACTGATTTTACGACGGACACGCCGATCGCGCGCGAACGCGCGGCACCGCCAAAGCGGGAATACTACGCGTATTTCGGGATCATCTTCCTCGCGACTTTGCCGCTGGCGATCCTCACTTGGGGCCTAAGCGCCGCGCGCCAGATGTCGCTTCCTGAAAAGGGACCAATCGCAAAGGCCTGGTCACAGGCCCGTATCATAACGCCGCACATTTTCCATGGATGATGTGTTGGCCAAAGCATTCGTCACTCCCCCCCGGGGTGACGGATTAGGGCAGGGGATGAGCCCCTGTCGTAACCCGGCCGCGGGGGGTGCGCGGCGTCAGTTCATAATTTTGGAGACAAAACATGGCTGATAATTCCGACCTGTCTTTCACAGGTTTGTCCGATGAACAGGCGCAGGAACTGCACGCTGTTTACATGAGCGGACTGTGGGTCTTCGTAATGATCGCAGTTGTCGCTCACGTACTCACGTACATCAAACTGCCTTGGTTCGGCTGGTAAGGAAGGAGATCGCACATGGCTCAGTTCTACAAGATCTGGCTGGTCTTCGACCCACGCCGCGTTTTCGTGGCGCAGGGCGTTTTCCTGTTCCTGCTGGCAGCGATGATTCACCTCGTCCTGCTAAGCAACGACAGCACCAACTGGTTCACGCTCGCGTTTAGCGCAAGCTGACCACTGGTTGCTTTCTAAGACTTTGCTGCGGGCGGGCCGCTCGCCCGCAGCACACCAAAGACTATTAACGGCAGGTCGCCTGACTTGTCATTGAATGGAGTAGGAAGATGGCACAGCTCAGCTTCGAAAGAAAATACCGCGTCCGAGGCGGGACGCTGGTCGGCGGTGATCTGTTCGACTTCTGGGTGGGGCCATTTTACGTTGGCTTCTTCGGGGTCACGACGTTCTTTTTCGCCGTCCTAGGGACAATTCTGATCTTCTACGGTGCGAGCCAGGGACCAACCTGGAACCCGTGGTTGATCTCTATTGACCCACCGCCGCTTGAATATGGTTTGGGCATTGCGCCGCTTATGGATGGCGGGCTTTGGCAGATCATCACATTATGCGCAATCGGTGCATTCGTGAGTTGGGCCTTGAGAGAGGTTGAGATATGTCGAAAACTCGGGATGGGCTATCATGTGCCCTTCGCGTTTTCGATTGCAATCCTTGCCTATGTCACACTTGTTGTGATCCGTCCGGTGCTTTTGGGCGCATGGGGGCACGCCTTCCCCTATGGCATCTTTAGCCACCTCGATTGGGTCAATAATGTGGGCTACGCCTACGGCAACTTCCACTATAACCCGGCGCATATGGTTGCGATTACGTTCTTCTTTACGACGTGTCTTGCCCTCGCTCTGCACGGTTCGCTCGTTCTATCGGCAGTGAACCCGGGCAAAGGTAAAACCATCGCGTCCCCTGATCACGAAGACACCTATTTCCGCGATCTCATCGGCTATTCGATCGGGCCACTTGGCATCCACCGCCTTGGTCTGTTCCTCGCCCTGAATGCCGTTTTGTGGTCTGCGATTTGTATCGTGATCTCTGGCACCATCTGGTTCGACGAATGGATCGTCTGGTGGGATTGGTACTATGAGCTGCCCTGGTGGGTGGATCTATAAGGAGGATATGAACAATGGCTGAATATCAAAACATCTTCACCCAGGTTCAGGTCCAAGGTCCTGCCGAGATGGGTGTGAATGAGGCGGAGTTCCGCACGAAGTCCGCCAGCTTCTCCAAGCTCTTCGGTTGGTTTGGCAACGCGCAGCTCGGACCGGTTCATCTGGGAACCTTCGGTGTCGTGTCACTGGCAACTGGCTTGATGTGGTTCTTCATCGTCGGGATCAACTTCTGGATCCAAGCGGGCTGGTCCCCTGGCGTTTTCCTTCGTGACCTCTTCTGGTTCTCACTTGAGCCGCCTGCACCAGAGTACGGCCTCGGGATGGCCCCGCTTGAAGAAGGCGGTTGGTGGCTGATCTCTAGCTTCTTCTTGCTGGTCAGCGTTTGCAGCTGGTGGATCCGCACATATCTGCGGGCAGAAGAACTCGGCATGGGCAAGCACGTTTCTTGGGCTTTCGCCTCTGCGATCTGGCTGTTCCTTGTACTGGGTCTGATCCGTCCGATCCTGATGGGATCTTGGTCCGAAGCTGTGCCCTATGGCGTCTTCTCGCACCTTGATTGGACGAACCTGTTCTCCATCACGCATGGCAACCTGTTCTACAATCCGTTCCACGCATTGAGCATTGCGTTCCTTTATGGCTCTGCTCTCCTCTTTGCGATGCACGGTGCGACAATCCTCGCTGTCAGCCGCTTCGGTGGTGAGCGTGAGATTGAACAGATCGTTGACCGCGGGACGGCCTCTGAACGCGCGGCACTTTTCTGGCGCTGGACCATGGGCTTCAACGCCACAATGGAAGGCATACATCGCTGGGCGTGGTGGTTCGCAGTGCTGACAACGCTCACCGGCGGTATTGGCATCCTTCTGTCCGGCACGGTCGTCGACAACTGGTACGTCTGGGCGCAACAGCACGGCTTCGCGCCGCTCAACTGAGGAGATTGAACTATGGAAGACGACAACATCCTCAACCTCGAAGGGCGCACACGACTGTCAGCTGACATCACGCTCTTGATGCTGAAAGGCGCAGGTTACGCGGCGGTCTTGGTCCTAGCCATCTGGCTGGTGATCGCAGTGATCGCAGGCATTGGCCGCGCCCTTCCCGAGGATAGCCGCAACACCCCTGACCCGATCAACAGATCGTCGTTGGAGTTGCTGGAAACCCCGATCAACATCGGGTGACGAGATTGGGCCGGGCACGCATCGCGACGCCTGCCCGGCCTTCCGCCATCGGGCCGCCCTCCCTGGTAGGTCCGGTACCAGAGGGGTCCACATGACCCTTCTAGTTCCCTTCCTGTTGGCTACAGGAACTGGCGTCGCAGGCAGCCCTCACAAGGGTCTGTACTGCGACGTCATCTTTTTTCGGGGGTAAGCCATGACCAACACACCATTCCTAGACCGCATCAACGGACCTGCTGACCTAAAGGGGTTCGCGGATCGAGACCTCGCCGCCCTCTCTGACGAACTACGGCAAGAGGTGATCCAAGCGGTGTCGCAAACCGGCGGGCATCTGGGATCATCGCTTGGGGTGGTCGAGCTATCGGTTGCGATCCACGCGGTTTTTGACACGCCGCGGGATAAACTGATCTGGGATGTTGGCCACCAGTGCTACCCTCATAAGATTTTGACCGGCCGCCGCGACCGCATCAACACGCTACGGCAAGAACGCGGCTTGTCGGGCTTCACGAAACGCAGCGAGTCTGAGTACGACCCGTTCGGTGCCGCGCATTCGAGCACGTCTATCAGCGCCGCCCTCGGGTTCACTGTTGGGCGCGATATGGGACAACCGACAGGCGATGCGATTGCTGTGATCGGCGACGGGTCGATCAGCGCGGGCATGGCCTATGAAGCCATGAACAATGCTGGGGCCGAGGGGCGCCGCCTGTTTGTTATTCTCAACGACAATGAAATGTCGATCGCGCCGCCTGTTGGCGCGATGTCGAAATACCTCTCTGGCCTTTACGCGTCACCGTTTGGGGAAATGCAGAAAATGGCCGAAGGGTTCGAGGCCGCACTGCCCGGACCGCTCCGTGACCACGCGCGTCGGGCGCGTCAGCTGGTGACAGGGGCCACCCAAGGCGGCTCCGGCACATTATTCGAAGAACTTGGCTTTAGTTACGTCGGTCCAATTGATGGGCACGACATGTCTCAGCTTTTGCCTGTTCTGCGCGCTGTGCGGACCCGTGCTGTTGGCCCTGTGCTGATCCATGTCTGCACCGTAAAGGGCAAAGGCTATGCGCCGGCTGAAAACTCGGCTGACAAATACCACGGTGTCAGCAAGTTTGATGTCGCCAGCGGCACGCAAAACAAATCCCGCCCCAATGCGCCAAGTTATACAAAGGTGTTTGGAGAGGCTCTACTCAAAGAGGCGGAAGACGATCCAAGCATTGTCGCCGTTACCGCCGCAATGCCATCTGGCACCGGCGTTAACATCATGGCCGACCGTTACCGCAACCGCGTCTTTGACGTTGGCATCGCTGAACAACACGGTGTGACCTTTGCGGCCGGTATGGCAGCCAGCGGGCTGAAACCGTTCTGCGCGATCTATTCGACGTTTTTGCAGCGCGGATACGATCAGATTGTCCATGATGTTGCGTTGCAAAACCTGCCCGTGCGGTTTGCGATCGACCGTGCCGGTCTTGTGGGTGCCGATGGCGCTACCCATGCTGGTGCCTTCGACATCGGTTATCTTGCGGCGTTGCCCAATATGGTTGTGATGGCTGCCGGGGATGAAGCTGAACTGATGCATATGGTGCGCACCTCCGCCGCTTACGACGAGGGCCCGTCCGCCTTCCGCTATCCACGTGGTGAGGGCGAGGGTGTTTTGATGCCGGAGCGCGGCGAGATCCTAGAGATCGGCAAAGGTCGGATCGTGGAAGACGGCGAAGACGTCGCGGTCCTTTCGTTTGGCGGTCACCTTGGCGAATGTCGGAAAGCGGTGGAGCTGCTTAAGCAACAAGGTCTCAATCCAACCCTTGCAGATGCACGTTTCGCCAAGCCACTGGATACCAATATGCTGCGGCAGCTGGTCAAATCTCACAAAGCGCTGGTGACTGTCGAACAAGGATCTCGTGGCGGTTTTGGTGCGATGGTTCTGCATGAGCTCGCCAACGCCAGATTGTTAGATGGCTCCTGTCAGGTGAGGACGATGACCTTACCGGACCGCTTTATCGATCAAGCCTCGCCGGATGCGATGTATATGGATGCTGGCATGACTGCTGTGGACATTGCCGCGATGGCGGCAGAGGCGCTTGGGCGGAAAGTGACCGACGAAACGCTTCAAATCGGCTGACGATCGTTTCCAAAAGTTGCCCAATCGGTGTCACAAAGACACCCATAAAATTAAGCATATTCGATCCATTAGCGTGGATGGGAGCATCGATATTATGCTTAAAGCTCTTTTGAATAAGGCGAAAACGGCGTTTGAGTCGAAGTCAGAATCGCCAAAGCCAATTGCGGCACAACCGAAGTATCAGCAGCATCTGGACCTTATTGTTGTTCCAGAGTCCGCAATGGATGCTTTTCCGGATGATCCTAATCCGCTTGTGGACGCGATGGTAAACTATGTGAACTTCCTGACCCAACAGGCGCAGTTCAATCGGTTCGAAATTTCTGCTGAAGCGATCCAAGCTTACCACGTTGATTATTACCTCGCGCAGGTCAAAAACGGCGGACACGCGCAGTTTGTTGGCAATTCGGGGGCCAACCTAGCCTACACGCTGGCTGATGTGATTGACGGCTTGAAGGCGATGAAAGCTTTTGATCACCTCGCCCTGGCTGAGAAGATGTCAAAATGGGTTGCAGAGAACCCAGAGGACGCAGACGCACAAACGGGAGCGGAAGGTGGCATCGCGCCGGAACTCGCCGCCCTGGATAACCCGTTCTATGAGCTTGAGAAGGCACATCCGCTTCGCCCAATCATGGCCGAATGGATTGCGAACCTTGAAGTATTGCAAGCCGTTGACGATCGCATGATGCCACGCGTTCTTCAGGGGATCAAAACGCTCAACCCGAACCTGCGGACCCGCCAATCAAAGACTCATATCGCAAAACTGGTGAACCAATTGAGCAACCCTTTGTTTCTTGGTTTGGGCATGGCAGGGGCGAAAGCCGCAAAGATCGAACCCTTGTTGCAAGTCGGAACCGGCTCAAACCGGAACGTGGATGGCCAAAACACGATGACGTGGTTTGTGCAAACGACTGAAGGCAAGCGATTTGGCCTTTCAACCGAAACAGGGGTTGAGCTGCGTGAGTATGTCGATCCGAACGGCGAGACTCTTCCAGTGAGCTTGAAGGACACAAGCCTTGATCACATCACGTCGTTTGTTCCAGTTGAGGTTGGCAATGTTGTGAACTCCGTGACCCACGCGGAAATTGACGCGACGAAAGCTGTCTGCGCAAAGCTGAATGCACCGATTGCGATTGAGATGCTCCTCGCAAAGCTGCCAGAAGATACCGAGGCTGATTATGTGTCCGTCCGTAGCACAGGTCAGAGCCTCGAAGACCAATTGGGCGCCTCTATCTATGTTGTCTGCAACCAAGGCTCAGTCGCATATTCCGCTATTGTCGAGGAAAGCGGTGCGCGGCTTTTGACAGAGCCTTCGCATGACCTTTTGGTGCAAGTGTCTGCGGTTGAAATCTCAGAGTTTATCGAGGGTTTGCAGGCCGCTTAACCCGCCTGCATCGCGTGCCCAAAAATTGAATCGGCATGCTCAGCGAGATAGATTTGCAGCCATGGGGTAAACAGCTCTGGCTTGCGTTTCACCTCTGCCGTTAGGTCGTAGTAGTCCACCCAGCGCGTTGCCATAACCTCATCAGGGTTGGGATTGATTGCCAGATCATCTGGCGCATTGGCGAGGTAAATTTCCGCAACCTCGTGCTCGATCAACCCATTTCCGACATCGGCGCGGTATTCGACCTGTCCGCGATGGCTGGGGTAGAGCCCCTTAATCCCAAGTTCATCGTCCAAGCGACGCACAGCGCAGTCGGAGGGGTCTTCGTTCCAATTTGGATGGGTGCAGCAGGTGTTAGCCCACAAGCCCGGCGTATGATACTTGCACATCGCTCGTTGCTGCAGAAGCACGCGCCCTTTGTTCATCACAAACACGCTGATCGCCTTGTGCTTTAACCCCTTCTGATGAACCAGAAGTTTCTCAACAGGAGTCAGGACACCATCGACCCAGGCGGGGATCACGGTCTTCGTCATGTGCGCATCGGTGATACCAACCGCGTTAGGTGGGCAAGGTTCTTTATGCCGATTTTAATGTGCGCCATAGGACGTGCCTTCACCAATTTTTTGTTCATATAGGCTTCAAACGTTAGCTTTTGAACGTCTATGTCATGGCAAAGCGATACAAAACGTTCCCGCCGTTCATCGGAGCGGTAATAGGCGTTCTGCATCGCACCAAGCACACGGAACACCTGCTTGTGCTCTTTCATGAACATCTTGCGGGCCAACATCAAATCCTGAACCCGGCCTGAGGCCAGTGTTGCCGCCGCAGCCGTCGCCGCAACGCGCCCGCCAACCATGGCATAATAGATGCCTTCACCCGATGAAGGTGCGACAACGCCAGCCGCGTCGCCCGCCAAAACAACGTCTTTCCCATTGTCCCAACGATCCAGTGGTTTCAGCGGGATAGGCGCGCCTTCTTTTCGAATGGTCGGGCAATCGGCCAAGCCTGAGGCGTCCCGCAAAGCTGCGGTTGCTTCTTTCAGGTCCACGCCATCCACGCCCGTACCCATGCCTACGCTGGCAGATTTACCATGCGGGAAAACCCAGCCATAGAAATCGGGGCTGATCTCTCCGTCGTAGATCACATCGCATCGTTTGGGATCATAGGTGCCCGTTGGCCCCGGCGCTTCGATGATCTCATGGTAGGCGATCACGTAAGGAATTTTATCTCCGCCCGGCACCTCTGCCTTGGCTACATTCGACCGCGCACCATCCGCTCCGATGATGAGCTTACAGCTCAGCCGTTGTTCGTTGCCACTGATCTTGTCACGGAACACCACATGGGTGCCGTCGGTATCCCGCTCGATCCGCTGGAACGTCCCCGTATAGCGATGGGCACCGGCTTCCTTAGCCCGGACCCGCAGAAATTCGTCGAAATGTTCGCGATCCACCATGCCGACGTAGCCATTCTCAATCGGGATATCGACGCTGCGCTGAGTGGGGGAGATCATCCTTGCGGTGCTGATCTTGGCGACGATCTGGTCGTCTGGAATGAAGAAATCTTGGATGAGCCGCGGAGGCACCGCGCCGCCGCAAGGCTTGATCCGACCGGCGCGGTCAATCATCGCAACCGTGTGGCCAGACCGAGCGAGGTCTTCAGCCGCGGTTGTGCCTGACGGGCCACCGCCCACAACAACAACATCATAGATCATAGTTATTCTCCCGGAACCATGACGGGGGCCTGTGCAGGCCGCTCCATGATTTTGGCTGCCATCCATGTGGCAGCGATGAACAATAAGGCTTCAAAGATGAACACTGACCCGAAGGCCTGCGCGTCAGACAGCGGTATCCGCAACAGATCGACCATCGCCGCACCTATCAGTCCGCCGAAGCCTGCCGCAATCGCTTGCGCCGCGCCCCAGAGGCCCATGCGCGTGCCCTCTCGCTGTTCGCGACCTTCGCCTGCCAAGGCCATCATTGACCCGATGGCGGCGACAGCGAACATGCCGTTGAAAAAGCCAAGGGCGACGGTGGCTGGCATCAGCGGCGCGCCCGGTCCCATCGGCCCGATCAGAGCGATCACGCCAAGTGCCGCGGCGGAACCGAGACATCCGGCAATCACCCAATTGCGCAGAGCGCCGATCTTGAACCCAGTCGCCATGATGCCGACAGTCAGCATCCCAATGAACACGCCACCGTTCTGTGCGCCGGACAGCGATGTCGATTCACCCGGCGTGAAATTGAAGACCAAGCCGGCATAGGGCTCTAGGATCAATTCTTGCATGAAATAGGCGGTCATCGAGAGGAACACGAATAGCGTGAAGTTGCGTGCTTTGCGTTCCTGCCAAACTTCCTTCAGCCCTTCCATAAATGGTGTCAGGTCTGGCTCTCTGACGGCGATCAACTTCTCTTCGATCCGCCAAACGGCGACGATGGTGAGAACGATCGCACTTAATACGACCGCACCAACGATCCGCAACAACAGTGCGGGCGTGTAGGGATCAAGCAAGCTGCCAACGATTCCGGCGGTCATCGCGATCCCAAAGATCATCATCAACCACGTTATGGTTGCCGCCGCCGCACGGCGGTGTGGGACTGTGGTGGTCGCGAGCAGGGCCAGTAGCGACGTGCCAGAGGCACCAACGCCCAGACCGATCAAAGCATAGGCGATGATCGAAACCACCATGCCGAGTGCAAAGCTATTGGCCAGAACGAGAATCCCGCAGGCGGCCATAAAGGCCCCAACGGCAAGTGCGACCATTCCGCCAATGATCCAGCGCGTCCGCTTCCCGCCGGTGTCAGAGGCAAAGCCCCACTGCGGGCGCGTCATTTGAATGCCGTAGTGCAAAGCAACCAGCAATCCCGGCAAAACCGCCGGCATTGCCAGCTCGACCACCATAAGCCGGTTCAGTGTCGATGTTGTTAGGACAACAATCGCTCCGAGTGCCATTTGCACCAAGCCGAGACGAAAAATTTGGAACCAAGAGAGGGTCATGTCAGCCTCCTATCCCGCGCAGGGCGAAAGCGGCGATCATCATGCCGCTGATATAAAGAACGACGCCGGTGCCGTTGTACCAAGGTGCTTTGGCTTTCGGGTCACGTAGCATCACGCGCATCGCGGCCAGTTGCGCCAAAAGAACGACTCCGACCCCTGCGGCATGAAACGGCTTATCCCAGAGGGTCAGCAGCGTGATCACGATCAGCTGCGGCACGGCCATGATCCAACAGGCCAATTTTGCTGCGCGTTCCGGCCCCAAAGCGACAGGGAGCGAGGCGACGCCCATCTGACGATCGCCTTCCAACGCCTTGAAGTCATTCAGCGTCATAATGCCATGCGCCCCAAGGCCATAGAGCAAGGCTATTGCCAAAATTTCGGTCGATGGCGCTCCGGTCGACAAAACTGCCGCCCCCGTGATCCACGGCAAGGTTTCATAGCTGATCCCGACCAGACCCGGCCCCCACCATCCGGATCTTTTCAGGCGCACCGGTTCCGCGGAATAGGCCCAGGCCGCAGCCACTGCAGCGACGGTCGCCACGAACCCCCATGTGCCGAGTTGCCAGCCGACGACTAAGGACAGCACGGACATTGCTAAAGCGATCCAAAGCCCCCATCGGCCTGGAATACGGCCCGAAGGGATTGGACGATGCGGTTCGTTGATTGCATCAACGTGCCGGTCGCACCAATCATTGGCCGCTTGACTCATCCCACAAACGATTGGTCCTGCAAGGATTATCCCTAACGCAACCATCCAAATACCCTCGATCAGAGAAGCACCGGACGACACAGCGCCACAGAGGAACGCCCACATCGGCGGGAACCAAGTAATCGGTTTGATCAGCGTCAACGCCGCCCTTGGTTCGGGCCAACGTCGCTCAATCGGTGGGATGTCTGAGGCTATCGACATTTTGTAAGTTTAAATTGACATATGTAGAGTCGGCAAGTGTAAACATTGATTTACAAAACGTCATTTATCCAAAGCGCTTTGGAAAAACTTTGCGAAAGGTGTATTTAGGGTTTGCTTTGGAAAGTTTGGAACGCCAACGTCCCGAGCGAATCAACTTTGAATAGGTTTGAACCAATGGCAATCAGAACCATTGTTTGGGGCGAAAACGTCCATGAACAGACGAACAAAATCGTCTCTGATCTTTATCCAAACGGCATGCACGGCTGCATCGCCGATGCTTTGAATGCGGACGACCGCTTTTCTGCGACAACAGCGACGTTGCAAGAGGACGAGCATGGCCTGCCAGACACGCGTTTGGCAGAAACCGACGTGCTTTTGTGGTGGGGCCATGCCGCACACGGGGATGTGTCGGATGAGGTTGTTGAACGCGTCGCCGATCACGTGAATGCAGGCATGGGTCTGATCCTTTTGCACTCGGCCCACTTCGCTAAGATATTTAAACGCTTGATGGGCACGCCCTGCAACTTGACTTGGCGCGAAGCGGGCGAACGGGAACGACTTTGGGTCACGTCGCGCAACCACCCCATCGCGGCTGGCCTGCCGGATCATTTCGAGCTGGAAAATGAAGAGATGTATGGCGAGCCCTTTGGCGTGCCTGAGCCGCTGGAAACGGTGTTCATCAGCTGGTTCCAAGGTGGAGAGGTTTTCCGTTCTGGCCTGACCTATAAGCGTGGCGCGGGGAACGTGTTCTACTTCCGCCCCGGCCACGAAACCTATCCGACATACTACGACCAAAACGTCCAAACCGTTCTGCGCAATGCCGTTGCTTGGGCCTACAACCCAGCACCGCGCGTGGTTGGCGTGAACGATGCGCCGAATGTTCCTGTTGAACAGGCTTTAGAGCCGATCGAAGAACGCGGGCCACGTTTGCACAAAGACGGCGAGGAGGGATACCGTTGACCATTCGCCTTCTCATCTTGGGTACTGGCGGCATGGCAAACGCCCATGTCGAAGCCTATGCGCAAATGCCGGATGTCACCGTTGTTGCGGGTGTCGATACGGACCCGAAGCGCCTTGAAGAGTTCATGGCAAAGCACAGCATTCCAAACGGCTTTGCCAGCTTGCAAGAGGCTTTGGATTGGGGCGAATTTGATGCCGTTTCAAACGTGACACCGGACGCCGTGCACCATCCAACAACACTTCCTTTGCTTGCCGCCGGGAAGCACGTGTTGTGCGAAAAGCCTTTGGCGGCGAATGAAACCGACGCCAAGGAAATGGCCGCCGCCGCGAAAGAGGCGGGCGTGATTAATATGGTCAACCTGACCTATCGCAACGTCCCTGCCGTGATGCACGCCGCGACCATGGTTGCGAATGGCGACATTGGCGAAGTTCGACATTTTGAGGCGTCCTACCTTCAAAGCTGGCTGACTCAACCGCTTTGGGGCGATTGGCGCAGCGAAAGCCAATGGCTGTGGCGTCTGTCTCAGAAACATGGGTCGCTTGGTGTGCTTGGCGACGTTGGAGTTCATATTCTCGACTTCGCCACAATGGTCGCGGGCGCTAACCCGACCGATGTGTCTTGCCGCCTGACGACTTTCCACAAGGCTGAGGGGGATCAGATCGGGGAATACCCGCTGGATGCCAATGACAGCTTCAACATGCACCTCGCCCTGACCAACGGTGCTGCTGGTGTCGTCCATGCCTCTCGCTTTGCGTCAGGTCACATCAATGACCTGCGGCTTAGAATTTTCGGAACGAAGGGTGGCCTAGACGTGCGGTTTGAGGGGGAGACGAGCAAGCTTTATGCCTGTCTGGAACCCGACCTGCAATCGGCAAATTGGCAAGAGGTCGATACGCCCGAAGTCAAAACCAACTACCGCCGGTTCATCGAAGCGATCCGGTCGGGCGTCCCAGGCTTGCCGGATTTCGACCGTGGCGCTGTTCTTCAAACTGCTTTGGACGCTGCTGTGGCGTCTGATGAAGATGGTGGCAAAAACACCCCAGTCGCGATCTAAGGCGAACGCCTTCGCCAAGGTTTGCCATTAATGCTCTGACAATCTGACGCTTTGCGTTTTAATTCGTTAAACGCTGAGATTGAGAAGCAGGGTAGGGCAAACCTTGGCACAAAATACGGAAAATAAGTCGCTCAAACGACGCGCCATCGAAGCGCATCGTGCAGGCGATTTGCAACGTGCCCAGAAATTCTATGCCGCACATCTCGCGACACACCATACCGATGCAGGCGCATTGTCCAATCTTGGCGTGCTGAACCGTTCGCTGGGTCGTCACCATGTTGCGCTCGAACTCCAGCGAAAAGCCTATCACATCGACCCCGACGACAAAGGCGTTCGAACCAACCTTGCGAACATCTTGTCCGACCTTGGCGATTATGATGGATCGATTTCTCTAAGAACTGCGCTGCTTGCGAAAGACCCAGACCATCTAAACCAGCTTGCGATGATTGGTCGATGCCATCGCGGCAAAGGGGCTTATGACGCCGCAATCGCTCACCTGAAAGACGCCCTAAAGAAATATCCCGACGATCCTGAACTCAATATGCAGCTTGCCTTTGCTTGCTTGGGAGCAGGCGATCACGTTTCCGGATTTGAGGCCTATCGGGCGCGCTGGACTGCGGGTGAACTGACCCCTCGCAATTTGGAAATACCGGAATGGTCCGGCCAGCCTTTGGACGGTAAGACTGTTGTTGTTTTGCCAGAACAAGGGTTCGGTGACGCGGTGTTTTACATGCGGTTCCTCCTGATCCTAAAAGACCTCGGCGCGACGGTGCGCGTTTGCGCTGAGGCGCCGGTTCTTCCTCTCTTCGCGGAGCTTGAAGACGCTGACGAAGTGGTTCTTTTCGTGCCTGAAAACATCGTCGGCGATTATTGGGTGAACCTGATCGATCTGGCCCTCTATCATTTCCGATCTTCCGACGATTGGCCCGATCCAACGCGGCTCACGGTGCCGGATACGTCGCGTCAGCGTGCGCGTGAAAGGGTCGCTCCGTTTGACGAAATGTTCAGAATTGGTGTCGTATGGTCCGGCTCGGAGACCTACAAAGGAAACGCTTTCCGATCCTTTCAACCGATGGAATTCACCACGCTCGCCGCACTGCCGAATGTTCAACTTTTTTCCCTCTATAAGGGCAAAGGCATGCGTGCTTTTGAAGACGCAGGGCTTTCTGGCCTGATCGTCGATGCAGCCAGCGATGATCGGCATTTCGGGGATTGCGCAGCAACCATGATGCAAATGGACCTTGTGATCACATCTGACACAGCCACCGCGCATATCGCAGGCTCGCTCGGCGTACCGACGTGGGTCCTGCTGCATTGGGATCCGTTTTGGGTGTGGAGACATTCATGCGATGCAACCGATTGGTATCCGTCAGTCCGGCTGTTCAGACAAGATCAACCGCAAGATTGGGCAGGAGTATTTGCGAAAGTCCGCACTGCTTTGACCACAGAATTGGCCGCGCGACATGGATGAAATCTTGATCCCCATCTCACCCGGAGAGTTGATCGATAAGCTGACCATCCTTCGGATCAAATCTGAAAAGTTGACGGACCCAAGCAAACTGGAAAACGTCCGGTTTGAACAGCGCAGGCTGCAATTGATTGCTGACGACGTTTTGCCAACAGATGAAACGCTATCCACGCTCTGGGCTGAACTTTATGAAGTGAATGTGGATTTATGGACGATCGAAGAAGACATCAGAAAGTTCGAAGATCAAAAAGACTTCGGCGCTGCGTTCATCGCCTTGGCGCGGGCGGTTTACGTGACAAACGATCGACGGGCTGAGTTGAAAAAGCAGATCAACACGCTGCTTGGATCGACTCTGGTTGAAGAAAAATCCTACACATCTTGTCTACCATGACACCGCAAGATCGTATCAAATCGGCGCGTGAGGAACTGCTCAAAGCCCAAAAGGAGCTGAATGAAGCGCTCGGATCAACGAAAACCCGTGCCCGCGCGCAGATTGTTCAGTCACTGCATGAGATCGGGGGTATGCTCTCCCCCGCTCGCCCATTCGCCAGCCAAGCCGGTCAGGATCGCGTTGTTGATCACATCTTCAAAGGCAAGATTGGCGGCACGTTTATCGATGTCGGCGGTTATGACGGCGTGACCGGATCGAACTCACTGTTCTTTGAAAAATGGCGCGGGTGGAAGGGTGTTCTAGTTGAACCCGTTGAGCTGCATCGCACCAAGGCCAAAGCGGCGCGGCAATGCCCGTGTTTGCCCTACGCTGTGTCGGCCGACGCGGGGGAGGCGGAGTTTCTGACGGTCGAGTCTGGCTTTACACAAATGAGCGGGTTGGTCAGTTCTTACGATACCAAACTGTTGTCTCGCGTGCGCTCTGATCAGCGCCACAAGGAAAGCATCTCAAAGGTGGAGACAAAGCCTTTGGCGGCGATCCTGAAGGAAGTTGGCATCGAGCATCCCGATTTCATTTCTCTCGACATCGAAGGCGGAGAGATGGATGTTCTCATGAGTTTTCCATTTGAGGATCATGAGGTCAAAACCTGGTCGATAGAAAACAACAATGGATCTTCCGAGCTTGGGAAGCTGATGCTGTCTAAGGGCTACCGCTTGATCGAATTTTGTGGGCCGGATGAGGTATACGCCCACCAAAGCCTTTTGCCGGTTTCGGCTTAGACCAATTGCTGAATTCCCAGAACGGCGGCTGCTGAGACCACCGCACCTAAGGCAAACCACGCTGCACGCGCTTTACGTCGCTGCGGCTTTGGCGGTGGCGGTGGATTGTTCGCGCGGATCAAAGCGGCCTCTGCCATGGCTGGCAATTGCGGGCCAAACCGCGACAGGATCATCACGGTTTTCCCAAGGTCTTTAAGCAACGCTTTGGGGCCAATGCTTTCAGTGATGTAGCGTTCGACCGTCGGGCGTGACACCTGCCAAATGTTCATATGCGGGTCGAGCGACCGCGCGACACCTTCAACAACGACCATTGTGCGCTGCAACAAGATCAACTCGGTCCGCGTTTCCATGCCGAACCGTTCGGTCACCTCGAACAGATACGACAACAAACGCGCCATCGAAATCCGGCTCGCGTCCATGCCAAAGATGGGCTCTCCCACGGCACGAAGCGCGCGAGCAAATTCATCGACGTCTTGGTTTGATGGCACATAACCGGCTTCAAAATGCACCTCTGCCACGCGCTGATAATCTTTGCGGATAAATCCAAACAGGATTTCGGCGTAGACTCTGCGTGTGTATTCATCGATCCGCCCCATGATCCCGAAGTCATAGGCGATGATGTCGCCGTTCTGGGCCACCTTCAGATTGCCCTGATGCATATCCCCGTGGAAATACCCATCGCGCAAAGCGTGGTTAAGGAACATTTGCAAAACCCGCGCGGCGAGGGCGCGGCGATCATGACCCGCCGCATCCAACGCATCATTATCCCCGATGCCGATACCTTCGGCCCAATCGAGCGTCATCACGCGACGGCCGGAGAGGTGCCAGCGCACATTCGGCACGTCAAAGCCTTCGTCTTTTTCGGTATTGGACGCAAATTCAGAGGCCGCAGAGCTTTCCAACCTCAGATCAAGTTCCCCCATCACGACGCCTTCGAAATGCTCGATCACATCCATCGGACGCAGGCGGCGCGAGGCGGGGGACAGCAATTCAATCGCACGGGCGGCGAAGTAGAAGGCGTCGATATCCTTGCGGAATGCCTTTTCGATCCCTGGGCGCAAAATCTTGACGGCCACTGCGTCACCACTTTCAACCAGATGCGCCTTATGCACTTGGGCGAGCGAGGCAGCCGCAACGGGTTCTGAGAAGGACGAGAAAAGCTCTTGAACCGATTGTCCAAGCTCGCGCTTCACTTCGCGCTCTGCTTCTTTCATTGAGAACGGTGGCAGTTTGTCCTGCAAGACACGCAGCTGTACCGCGAGTTCATCGCCGACGACATCAGGACGAGTCGACAGCACCTGACCAAACTTGATGTAGGCTGGTCCAAGCGCGGTCAACGCCCGTGTCGCCGGCGGCATGGTGACATCGCCTTTGTAGCCGAGCCATTGGAATGGCCAAACAATCGTGCGGAAGGTGACACGCAGCAGTGGCCCCGCATCAAAGGCATCCAATACGACGTTCATCGCGCCCGTGCGTTCGAGCGTTGCGCCCGTTCGGATCAGGCGAATAATGTTGTGCGGTCCGCGCATCGCTTAGATTTTCCATCCCGAATGCAATGCGGCAATCCCCATAGAGAGGTTGCGATACTTCGCATTCTCAAAACCAGCGGTCTTCACCATGCCAAGGAAGGTTTCCTGATCAGGGAACTTGCGGATAGATTCAACAAGGTACTGATAGCTGTCCGCATCATTGGCGATCAGCTTGCCCATACGCGGGATCACATTGAACGAATAAAGGTCATAGGCCTTTTGCATCATGTCGTTCGGCAATTGGCTGAACTCCAAAACCATCAAACGCCCGCCGGGTTTCAACACACGGTAGGCTTCATTCAACGCTTCTTGCGGGCGGGTCACATTCCGAATGCCAAAGCTGATCGTGTAGACGTCAAAGGTGTTGTCCTCAAACGGCAGCGCCATCGCGTCGCCAACCACCCAATCAAGGCTGTCGGCCATGCTTGCGGCTTCTGCTCGCTGGCGTCCCTCAACCAACATGGGTTCGGTCAGGTCCAGAACGATGGCATGGCCAGACCCGGCGCGTTTCAGAAAGCGGAAGGAAATATCACCCGTCCCGCCGGCCACATCCAACAGCTTTTGTCCCGGACGTGGTGCGAGCCAATCCATCATCGCGTCTTTCCAGATGCGGTGGATGCCGACGGACATCACGTCGTTCATAATGTCGTACTTATTCGCGACAGACGAAAAGACACCCTGCACCCGACCGGCCTTTTCGCCCTCTGGCACGGTTTCAAATCCGAAATGGGTGGTTGATTGGGTTTTGTCAGCCATGGCAGCACGTCGCTTTTCGTTTCAGGCTTGAGTTATACCTTCTGAACCCAAAGGACAAATTGTCATTCCGCCACAGTCTGTTTGCTTTTCTCCGAAATGTCATATCTTTAGGCGACCATGCCAGAACTACCCGAAGTCGAAACTGTCCGAACTGGCCTCGCCCCCGCGATGGAGGGGCAGGTGATCGTGCAGGCTGACGTCAATCGCCCTGACCTGCGGTGGCCGTTTCCTGAACAGATGAGCGAACGGTTGACCGGTGCGGAGATTCTGCGCCTCAGACGTCGATCCAAATATATCCTCGCGGACCTGAGCACCGATGAAACCCTGCTGATCCACCTCGGTATGTCGGGCCGCATGACTGTTTCGGGTCACGCGTTGGGCGATTTCTACCACGACCATCCCGCGCCGCAGAAACACGATCACGTGGTGTTCCACATGAGCAACGACGCCCGCATCACGTTTAACGACGCTCGCCGGTTCGGCGCGATGGATTTGATGCCCACTGCGGGGCAAGACGATCACTGGCTGCTGAAAGATATTGGCCCCGAACCCTTGGGCAATGATTTCAACGAAGCGCATTTGATCGCAAAACTGAAAGGCAAGAACACTCCAATCAAAACCGCGCTTTTGGATCAGCGAATTGTTGCAGGTCTCGGCAACATTTATGTGTGCGAGGTCTTGTTCCGCGCTGGTATCCATCCCGCGCGCAAAGCCGGAAGAATTAGTGCCAATCGAGTCGCGTCGATGGTCCCGATCATTCGTGATGTATTGTCGGAGGCGATAGAATCCGGTGGATCATCTTTGCGCGACTACCGACAGGCCGATGGCGAATTGGGGTATTTTCAACACGGTTTCAAAACCTACGACCGTGATGGTGAAACCTGCGTAACCCCCGACTGTGGCAAGAAAATTAAACGAATCGTCCAATCTGGCCGGTCCTCTTTTTTCTGTCCGCAATGCCAAAGATAGCTTGATTGCCGCGTTCGAATAACGGCACAAACAGCCCAGCCAAACCAAATAGAGGAACCGGAATGGCCTATGAGACTATCATCGTCGCAATCGAAGATCATGTCGCGACCATTACCCTGAATCGCCCCGATGCGTTGAATGCGCTTAGCCAAAAACTCTTGAAAGAATTGGCCCAAGCAATGGAAGAGGCAGACGCCTCTGATAAGGTTCGGTGCATCGTGCTCACTGGTTCCGAAAAAGCATTTGCGGCTGGGGCCGACATCACAGAGATGGCGGATCAGTCTTTTGTCGACATCTACACCAGCGCGTTCTTCGAACCCGAAACCACGCGGTTCAATCGGACCCGCAAACCGATCATCGCAGCCGTATCCGGCTACGCGCTGGGCGGTGGTTGCGAATTGGCGATGATGTGCGATTTCATCATTGCCTCTGACACTGCAAAGTTCGGCCAGCCAGAGATCAACCTTGGCGTTATCGCAGGCATCGGCGGCACCCAGCGTTTGACCCGCTTTGTAGGCAAGTCAAAAGCAATGGACATGAACCTGACAGGCCGCATGATGGACGCGGAAGAAGCGGAACGCAGCGGCCTTGTCAGCCGTGTCGTGCCCGCAAACAAGCTTTTGCAAGAGGCGAAAGACGCCGCTTCGAAGATTGCTGAGAAATCCTTGCTTGCCTCTATGGCTGCCAAAGATGCCGTGAATCGCTCCTACGAAACAACGCTCGCCGAAGGCCTGAACTACGAACGTCGCATGTTCCAAGCGCTCTTTGCGACGGAAGATCAGAAAGAAGGCATGGCGGCCTTCAGAGAAAAGCGCGAAGCGAATTTCCGGGATCGCTAAGAAAACTCTTTCCATTATGGCTTGAACGGGCTAAAGCCGCGCACAACATGCGCGTGATGCCCGCTTTGGCAGATTCGGCCGGTACAGAACCCGGTGGGCCATTAGGCGCATATATTTGTATTTGATGGACCAGACCGAAAGACACGACCATGGCAAACACAGCACAGTCTAAGAAGCGCGCCCGCCAGAATGCGGCCCGCTATGCAGTCAACAAACAGCGCCGTTCGCGCATCCGCACACATCTGCGCGCAGTCGAAGAAGCGATCGCATCCGGTGATCAGGCGGCAGCAGCAGCAGCTTTGAAAGCAGCACAGCCAGAGATCATGCGTGGCGTGACCAAAGGTATCCTGCACAAAAACACAGCAGCGCGTAAAATGTCGCGCCTGTCTGCGCGTGTGAAAGCCATCGCGTAAACAGTCTTTTTCCAGCAACACATGGCTGGAAATACCTCGATAAAAGGCGCGTCCTAAACGACGCGCCTTTTTGCATTTGCAGCACGACGCTCAAGTTTTTGAGTGGTTTCAAAGGGGTCAGAGATTCTTTTTCGACAAAGTATGAGTCAAGCGCGTTGTTGTGTTGAATGCGTCGCAAACACGTTGCTACGTTAGGCATGCGATTCACATCGTTCCGGGGGGGACATGGAGGAATTCGGCAGATTGTTGTGGCATTGATCCATCCGAGATTTTGCTACAAAGGGCTAATCTGACGAACTTCATGCGAAGACTTTGACAGGGCTAGGTCTTGATCAATGAATTCGTGTCCACGGCGCTGGTCAGGGAACTGGCGCCAATGTCCTAGAGACTGTCGAGATGTCGCCGAACACCTTAGCCGGGTGAAAGGGCGTCTGGGCCAAAGGTTCGTGTTGCAAGACCTGACGTCGAAAGACTTTTCGGCGAACGCGATTGTGCTGGACCTCTCCTGCGATTGATCGCCATGGCCCGGGGGGCTGTGTGGCAGGGATTGAGCGAAGGGACACGAGGGAACAATGACAACTCAAGTATGGGGCGAGGTTTTGCAATCACTCAAAGCTGGGATGAGTGCAAATAGCTATAAGAACTGGATCGCGCCCCTCGAGTTGAAAAGCCTCTCAGATAAAGTAGCGACATTTGAAGTGCCCACGGGATTCATCGGCAATTACGTTCAACAGAATTTCGGTGATCAGATTATTTATCAACTGAACCGTCACGAACAGGACGTTCAGCGCCTTAGTTTCTCCGTACCAGAGAAGACATCTGCCAAGCCTGCCGCGAAAGCACCTCGCAAAGCCCAAAAAGCAGACGACACCGCCGGCGGCCCAATCGACCCACGCTTTACCTTCGATAGTTTTGTTGTTGGTAAGCCGAACGAGCTGGCCAATGCAGCGGCGCGTCGTGTGGCCGAAGGAGGCCCGGTCACATTCAACCCGCTTTTCCTCTACGGCGGCGTCGGTCTAGGCAAGACACACCTGATGCACGCCATTGCTAACGAATTGCGCGAGCGTCAGCCTGAATTGAACGTGCTTTACCTTTCTGCTGAGCAATTCATGTATCGCTTCATCACCGCATTGCGTGAACGCAAGATGATGGACTTCAAGCAGCTGTTCCGCTCCGTCGACGTACTCATGGTCGATGACGTGCAGTTCATCGCGGGCAAAGACAGCACGCAGGAAGAGTTCTTCCACACGTTCAACGCGCTCGTAGATGCCAACAAACAGATCATCATTTCTGCCGACCGTGCACCAGGTGAGATTAAAGACCTCGAAGATCGCATCCGCTCCCGCCTACAGTGTGGTTTGGTTGTTGACCTCCATCCAACAGACTACGAATTGCGCTTGGGCGTTTTGCAGGCGAAAGTTGCCATCCAACAGGCGCAATATCCCGATCTGGTCATCGCCGATGGCGTTTTGGAGTTCCTCGCCCATCGGATCACAACGAACGTGCGCGTCCTTGAAGGGGCTTTGACCCGTCTGTTCGCCTTCGCCAGCCTTGTCGGTCGCGAAATCACACTGGAACTGACGCAGGACTGTCTGTCCGACGTGCTTAAAGCCTCTGACCGGAAAGTCACGGTTGAGGAAATTCAGCGCAAAGTCAGTGAACATTTCAACATTCGCTTGTCCGACATGATCGGGCCAAAGCGTCTTCGCACCTTTGCGCGCCCGCGTCAGATGGCGATGTATCTGGCCAAACAGATGACCAGCCGGTCGCTGCCTGAAATTGGCCGTCGGTTCGGCGGGCGTGACCACACAACCGTCATGCATGGCGTGAAGCGGATCGAAGAACTGATGGTCACCGACAGCCAGATCGCCGATGATGTGGAACTCTTGCGCCGCGCATTGGAAGAATAAGGTCTTGGGCGCTTGACGCCCATCGCACCTTGACAGACAGTTCATTTAAATTCTGCTTGAGCCGGACGTGAAAACAGGTAGTTTTTGCGTCCCTAAAGGCGTCAGCCACAGACATCGGAGCGTGGGATTATGAAGTTAAGTATTGAACGTGCAAGTCTGCTGAAGGCAGTCGCCCAAGCCCAATCCGTTGTGGAGCGTAGGAACACCATTCCAATCTTGGCCAACGTGTTGATCGAAGCCGAGGGCGACACGGTGCAATTCCGAGCGACTGACCTTGATATAGAGGTGGTTGATCGCGCGCCTGCCCAAGTTGAACGCGCAGGGGCAACGACTGTGTCGGCCGTGACTCTGAACGAGATTGTGCGCAAGCTGCCTGATGGGGCCTTAGTCACTTTGACTGAAGATGGTGCGTCAGGACGTTTGACGATTGAAGCGGGGAGGTCCAATTTCTCGCTCGCCACGCTACCGAAGGAAGATTTCCCGGTGATGGCGTCGTCCGAATATGCCGCGAATTTCTCCGCTCCAGCTCCCATGTTGCGCCGCCTGTTCGACAAATCGAAATTTGCGATTTCGACGGAAGAGACGCGTTACTATTTGAACGGTGTCTACATGCACATCGCTGACGCAGATGGCGGCAAAGTGTTGCGCTGTGTCGCGACGGACGGCCACCGACTGGCTCGTATTGATGCGGATTTGCCTGATGGGGCCGCCGATATGGCCGGTGTGATCGTGCCGCGCAAAACTGTTGGTGAGTTGCGCAAGCTTCTCGACGATGATGAGACGCAAATCGCCGTCTCGGTCAGCGAAACCAAAGTGCGTTTCGCAACGCCGGATATCACGCTCACATCGAAAGTGATCGATGGAACCTTCCCCGACTACACCCGCGTGATCCCGCAAGGAAACACCCGCAAGTTGGAAGTAGATGCCTCCGAATTTGCCAAAGCTGTTGATCGCGTCGCGACAGTGTCTTCCGAACGCTCGCGCGCTGTGAAGCTGGCCTTGGAAGAAGACAAACTGGTTCTGTCCGTGAATGCTCCGGACAGTGGCGCTGCGGAGGAAGAATTGGCCGTGGCCTATGGCGACGAGCGTTTGGACATCGGGTTTAACGCGAAGTACCTGCTGGAAATCGCCAGTCAGGTGGATCGCGAAAACGCCGTGTTCCTGTTCAATTCCTCAGGCGATCCGACCTTGATGCGCGAAGGCAATGACACCAGCGCGGTCTATGTCGTGATGCCGATGCGGGTCTAAGCGCCCTTTGCGAGGTGGGGAGCCACCGGCGTGAGGGTGAGTGGCGTCTCGGAAACGATACGGTGTATCGTTTCAGCCGCGAACGGGCGGAGCCCAGGATTTGAGTTCGCGACTGGGGAACCGCTATGAAACAACTCGCGCTGACCTCTTTGATGTTGTCGCATTTCCGGTCGCACAAGCTGGTGGAGCTTGAGTGCGATGGACGTCCTATTGCGATTTACGGGGCCAATGGCGCGGGTAAGACAAATCTGATTGAGGCTGTATCGTTGTTGTCACCCGGGCGCGGGTTGCGGCGCGCGGGGCCGGATGATCTGACGCGCAGGCCGGAAGCCTTGGGGTGGAAGGTGAAGGGTGTTCTGCAATCGCTTCACCAGACTCATGAGCTGGAAACAGGGGCTGAAGCGGGGCAGTCTCGACAGGTGCGGATTGACGATAAGGCCGCAGCCCAGATTGCTTTGGGTCGTGTCGGGCGCATGGTTTGGCTCGTGCCCTCCATGGACCGGCTTTGGATCGAAGGCGCGGATGGACGCAGGCGGTTCTTGGACCGCGCGACGCTCAGCTTTCTGCCACATCACGCAGAGGCAGTGTTAAAATATGAAAAAGCGATGCGGGAGCGGAACCGTTTGCTGAAAGACATGGTGCGCGATGCCCATTGGTATGTGGCACTTGAGGCGCAAATGGCAGAGGCGGGCGCGGAGATTACGCGAAACCGCCAACACGCAATCTCTGAACTGATAGCGGGGCAGGCGGATGCCGAAACCGCGTTTCCTCAGGCGGGTTTGAGCCTTGGCAATGCCAACCCCTTTGAGGGGCAGGATGATTCGGAGGCCCTAAAGGCCGCACTGGCTGATGGGCGGTCCAGCGATCTGGGTGCCGGTCGGACACTTGTCGGGCCGCATCGAGCGGATTTGGAGGCGGTGTTCACGGATAAAGGCGTGCCTGCGAAGGATTGTTCAACCGGCGAACAGAAGGCGCTTTTGATCAGCGTCATCCTTGCCAACGCCCGCGCGGTGGGGCGCGATTTTGGCGCGCCGCCGATCATTCTATTGGATGAGGTGGCGGCGCATCTCGATGCAGGGCGTCGTGCGGCGCTTTACGATGAGATATGCGCCTTGGGGGCGCAAGCGTGGATGACCGGCACAGGGCCGGAGCTGTTTGCAGAACTCGGCGATCGCGCGCAGTATATAGAGGTGAGCGAAGTGGACGGAGCCTCGGTCGCCGAACAAAGGAGCAGCCTATGACACCACAACGAGTGACTTTGATTACCCTAGGTGTCGCCGATCTTGAGCGGTCAAAAGCCTTTTATGCAGCCCTTGGATGGGAACCGAAAGAGGATTTGGAGGAAGCTGCTTTCTATCAGATCAATGGTATGGCTTTGGGGTTGTTTGGCTTGAAAGATTTAGCAAAGGATCAAGGCCGCCCTGGCACACAGCTTGGGATCGGGGGATCGACGCTTGGTCAGAACTTTCCAACAGAAGCAGAGGTGGATGCGGCCTTTGACAAGGCGCTAGCAGCGGGCGCCACCGAGTTAAAACGCCCCGAAAAAGTGTTCTGGGGTGGGTATTCCGGCTACTATGCAGACCCTGACGGCCATGTCTGGGAGGTCGCGATGAACCCGTTTTGGCCGCCAAATGAGGATGGGAGTTTGACTTTACCCGATGCAGGTTGAACGCATTCACGAACTTGATCTCACCTCGGAAGACGAGGCTCAGATCGCCGACCTGATGGCGCGGTGTTTTGAGACGGATTTTGGCGGCAGATCGTTTTTCCAACAACGTCACCACCTTCGGCTTGCCTTGCGAGATGAAGGAAAGATTGTCGCCCATATGGCCTTGGATTTCCGCGTCATTCGCTTAGGCGAAGACCTTTGTGATGCTGTCGGCCTTGCCGAAGTCGCAACCGACCCAACCTATCGAGGCAAGGGTTTGGCCACAGTGCTGATGAATGCCGCAGTCGAAGAAGCCAAAGCGAGCCTGGCTGATTTCTTCGTCCTATTCGGCGATCGGCCAATCTATGCAGGGCATGGTTTCCGAACCGTCCCGAACCATGCCATCTATACCACGATGGAAGGTGCACGTTCAGGCAAGGTCGTCCAAAGGCCGACGGGTGCGCTTATGGTGCTTCCCTTGCGCGGCAAACCATGGAATGACAGCGTGGTTGTCGATCTGATGGGACATAAATTCTGACATGACGATCACGCCGTCTGACATGCTGCTCTATGCCGGGGCGCTTTTGGTGCTGTTCCTAACGCCTGGGCCGGTCTGGGTTGCCTTGATCGCCAGAGGGCTCTCAGGCGGCTTCCACGGGGCGTGGCCGCTTGCACTCGGGGTCGTTGTCGGAGACGTCCTCTGGCCGTTTCTGGCGATCATCGGGGTCAGCTGGGTGGTGTCGGTCTACGCGGACTTCATGACCGTGCTGAAATGGGTTGCTGCGGTGATCTTCCTTGTCATGGGTTACATGGTCATCAAAAACGCGGACAAAACCATCGCAAGCGACAGCCGCTTGACCCGTCCTGGGGCGTGGGCAGGTTTCCTCGCTGGATTAGCGGTCATCCTCGGAAACCCTAAAGCGATCTTGTTTTACATGGGTGTCCTGCCTGGGTTCTTTGACCTCCGCGCGCTGACGGGTTGGGACATTGCCGTTATCTGCTTTCTCAGCTTCATCATCCCGCTGATCGGTAACCTGTGCCTTGCGATTTTCATCGACAAAGCACGGTCAATTCTCAAGTCGCCAACGGCTCTGCGCCGGACCAATATCACCTCTGGTGTCCTACTGATCGGAGTAGGTTTGGTGATCCCACTTACCTAGCGAAGATTGCCCCAAAATCTTGTGCCGATTGCGTGACATTCCGTCGCAAATTCTCTATATATTGAGGGATACAACGCAGGAAAATCCGCATGTCAGACGAGCAGCAGACACCAGAAGAATACGGCGCCGATTCCATCAAGGTTTTGAAAGGGTTAGAAGCTGTGCGTAAGCGTCCGGGCATGTACATCGGGGATACCGATGATGGCTCTGGTCTGCATCACATGGTCTATGAAGTTGTCGACAACGGGATCGATGAGGCTTTGGCCGGTCATGCTGACTATGTGCAGGTGAAAATCCACGCAGATTCGTCTGTTTCCGTCCGCGACAACGGGCGCGGTATTCCGGTCGATATGCACCCCGAAGAGGGCGTCAGCGCGGCGGAGGTCATCATGACCCAGCTGCACGCCGGTGGTAAGTTCGACAGCAACTCCTATAAGGTCTCTGGCGGTCTGCACGGCGTGGGTGTGTCGGTTGTGAATGCTCTGTCCGTTTGGCTGGAGCTGAAGGTCTGGCGCAACGGCAAAGTCCACTCTGCCCGGTTTGAGCATGGTGAGACGACGAAACATCTTGAGGTGATCGGCGATGCTGGCGACGAAACAGGGACAGAGGTGCGGTTCCTTGGCTCCACCGATACATTCTCGAACCTTGATTATTCCTTTGACACACTCGAAAAGCGCCTGCGTGAATTGGCATTTCTGAACTCAGGTGTCCGCATCATCCTCGAAGATGAACGCCCCGCGGAACCGCTTCGGTCCGAGCTGTTCTATGAAGGCGGCGTCAACGAATTCGTCAAATACCTCGACCGCTCCAAAACGCCTCTGATGGAGGCCCCGATCTACGTCAAAGGCGAACGCGACGACATCGGCGTCGAGGTCGCGATGTGGTGGAATGACAGCTACAACGAAATGGTACTGCCTTTCACCAACAACATTCCGCAACGCGATGGCGGCACGCATATGGCGGGCTTCCGTGGCGCGTTGACCCGTGCGATTTCGAAGTACGCGACAGAAAGCGGGATCGCGAAAAAAGAAAAAGTCTCGCTGACCGGTGATGACGCGCGTGAAGGGTTGACCTGTGTGCTTTCGGTGAAGGTGCCTGATCCGAAATTTAGCTCTCAGACCAAGGATAAACTCGTCAGTTCCGAGGTCCGCCCAGCGGTCGAAAACCTGATGGGCGAAAAGCTCAACGAATGGTTTGAGGAAAACCCCGGCGAGGCGAAATCGATCATCACCAAGATCGTCGAAGCCGCCGCCGCCCGGGAGGCCGCCCGCAAAGCCCGCGAAATCCGCCGTAAATCCGCGATGGACGTGAACTACAACGCATCCAAGCTGAAAGACTGCTCCGAAAAAGATCCCGCCAAAACCGAAGTGTTTCTGGTGGAGGGGGACTCCGCCGGTGGCTCCGCTCAAACGGGCCGTGACCGCCGCACGCAAGCGGTTCTGCCGCTCCGGGGTAAAATCCTCAACGTCGAACGCGCCCGCTTTGACCGGATGCTATCAAGCCAAGAGATCGGCAACCTCGTCATGGCGCTGGGCACCGGCATTGGCCGCGATGAGTTCAACATCGAAAAACTGCGCTACCACAAGATCGTCATAATGACCGACGCGGACGTCGACGGCGCGCACATCCGCACGCTGCTGCTCACCTTCTTCTTCCGTCAGATGCCGGAACTGATCGAAGGCGGCTACCTCTACATCGCGCAGCCGCCGCTTTATAAGGTGTCGCGCGGTAAGTCGGAGGTCTATCTGAAAGACCAAGCCGCCCTTGATGACTACCTGATCGAACAGGGCGTCGAAGGCGCGATCTTGCGTCAGGGCAATGGCGAAGAAATCACTGGCAACGACCTGCGCCGCGTGGTGGACGAAGCGCGTCAATTGAAGCGCGTGTTGGAGGCCTTCCCAACCCACTACCCGCGCCACATCCTCGAACAGGCCGCGATTGCGGGTGCGTTCGTGCAGGGCGCGGTGGACGCTGACTTGCAAGGCGTAGCCGACAAAGTCGCCAAACGCCTCGACCTGATCGCGCTCGAATGGGAACGCGGCTGGCAGGGCAGGATCACGCAAGACAAAGGCATCCGCCTCGCGCGTATCCTGCGCGGTGTGGAAGAGGTGCGCACCTTGGACGGCCCAATGCTCCGCTCCGGCGAGGCCCGCCGCTCCGGCAGCTTCACCCAAAGCCTGCAAGAGGTCTACGACCTCCCCGCAACGCTGATCCGTAAGGATCGCTCACAACTCATTCACGGGCCATTGGACCTGCTGAAAGCAATCCTAGAGGAAGGCGAAAAGGGCCTGACCTTGCAGCGCTACAAGGGGTTGGGAGAGATGAACCCAGACCAGCTCTGGGAAACCACCCTAGACCCCGATGCACGGACATTGCTGCAAGTGAAGGTCGAAGATGTGGCCGAGGCTGATGATCTCTTCACCAAGCTCATGGGCGATGTCGTCGAGCCACGGCGTGAGTTTATTCAGACCAACGCGCTGAGTGTGGAAAATTTGGATTTTTAGTTTGCTAGTCATATCACGAGTCAGTTCAGCAGTTTATGATGCAAAATAATTCGTAGCGGTATGTTTTTTGCGCCGCCGCAAGACGCGATAACTCTAGTTTTGAGGTAAGAATTTATGAGTTCTAGGAAATGTTTCTTCTTCTTTGGCTCTTTAGTTTTGTCTTTGGCGAAACCCGCATCCGCACAAGAAGCTACGCTTTATGAGGAGGCAGCCCTTTCGCAACGCTTGCCAACTGCGGAGGAACGTTTGCGCCAAGAGAACGAGTGTCAAATCGAGTATGATTACCAAAGCAGTAATGCATTGGTGGCTTTGTCAGCCGCTTATCAGGGGCGCGTTGTAAACTTACATCCCCAGCGCGGCTTGCTTATTTATTGGATTGCCTATGAAGGTCCCGAGAAAGGAACGTTCGCGATCTCATCTTCTGGTGAACTTCCACTAGGTGGCATTGCTGGCTTTGATATCTGTGAATTTATGACTTTGATGACGACACGTCCCGTGCAAAATCGGGGCGATGTCTTAAGATATGCGACGCTCAGGCTTCGCAGCAATTTGGATCTATCTGTTGACTATCCAACAGCAAATGCAGTGATTGACGAGAAAGGTTTGCTCGCAGTTACACCGGCATCAAAGTACGTTGAAATTTATGCCGATGAACCAAATGAACTACTTGATTGGATTGAAGAAAATAAGCAGCAGATTGATTGGCTCCGAATCCCTTTTCCGATAATTGGTTTGTCAGATCGCGTCTTGCTTCCCATGAAATAATGAGATCAGAGCCATTTGGGTCTCAATCTGATGTGCCCCTCTAAAAGTGGGGGGATTATCGGTAGACACGTTGGCAAAGGCCCCTTCGACAAGCTCATCGGTTGGGACTCGAGGCGGACTTCTTATCACCTTGCGCAATAGGTCGAATTTTCTATGTCCGGCTTTCCCGAAAAGCGATCTCAGATGTTTCAATGCGCCTTTGGCCAGCTGGCTTATTCGGTGTTCAACGCGCGACAGAAAATGTCTCACGGCCTCGAAAAATCATCCCGGACTAGGTCGTCATGATCGAAAACGAACCGACGGAAGGCCTGCTACGCTTCAAATCAGTGCCGTCCATCTTCCGCGCATACGAGGCCCACTTAAAGCCGCATTTCGCTTATGGGGTCCTCGAGAAAAGCGATTACGCCATCGCCTATGTCCTATACATCAGCAACCACTTGGAAGAGTTCCGCCTAACCTAATCTAACTCCACCTCACCAACCCAATAATCGCCGACCCCGCGTAGAACGCCTGCAATAGCAAAAACGCCCAACGCTTGTCCAGCCACCCCCACGCCGCAAAAAGCAGCGCAGAGATCAGCAGCAGCGAGAACCCCAAAATCTCATTCCCGGTATTCGACGCGATCAGCAGCGCATAGGCCATGGCCAGCACCGATCCCGTCACCTCAAACACTGTTGTCCAGCGACGGTTGTCCATCAGGTCTTGACCGAGCGGGCTTTGATCATCTCCACCCCGCTCTCGCCCAAGGGCACCACAGCGAACGGCCCGCCGTGGCACATATCTTCTGGGTCTTGGTTGTTCTGCGGCGGCGCGTTGGCAAGGATTTCTGCCGCGAACTCTTCCGCATTGTCCTTCGGCCGATACCCCAAAGCCGATGCGCCGGAGTTGTCCAACCCTGCTCGGTCGTTGTTCGATACACCATAGACAATCGTGAAGCCCGTCGTGGGTGCTGTCACGGATTTCTGCACCAACTGCACTAAATCCCCATCCGACAGCCACGACCCCAAAGCGCGAGAATTGCAAACCTTACCTGAGGCCGAAGCGATCCGCATCGCGACGGTCTCCAAGCCCCGCTTATCCCAATAAAGGCTGGCGAGGTCTTCGGTGAAACACTTCGCCAACCCGTAGTAAGTATCTGGCCGATGCGCCGCATCGACACCGATGAAGTCGTGTTTCTTGTGCATCCCAACCGCGTGGATCGATGAGGCGAATACGATCCGCTTCACCCCATGCTGATACGCACTTTCCCAGATGTTATAGGCACTCAAGATGTTGGAATGAAGGATATCTCCCCACGGCGCCTCATCCGCGATGGACCCAAAATGGACGACCATATCCGCGCCTTCCAGCAGAGCATGAACCGGCTCCCGCTCACCAATATCGCATTTCACATAGGTCTCATTCGCGGCCAATCCGTCGATGCTGTCGACGCGGTCGGTTGAGACCAGCTCATCACACATCTTCGACAAAGGCTCCCGACAAATGCCGCCCAAACGCCCTGCGGCTCCGGTTAAAACGATTTTCATGGCTCTCGTCCTTTCCCGTCAGATGACGGCCTTCTCTACAAATTTCCGATTTTCGATCACCCGATCATAGCCGAAAGGGCTCATGTCGATGGATTGATACGCGCCCGACGCGATCCATTCCGCTACGCCACGTCCGATGGCAGGGGATTGCTGGAAGCCATGGCCTGAGAACCCATTGGCGAAGATGAAATTCGTCACCTCCGGGTGCGGCCCGACAATCGCGTTTTGATCCAGCGTGTTATAGGCATAATGCCCGGCCCAAGAGTTGATCACCTTGGCCCGTTCAAAATGCGGCACGCGATAGGCCACCGCCGGCCAGATGTGATCTTCCCAAATCGCATGATCCATTTCGAAATCATCATAGGCGACGGCGTGATCATCCTCCGGCGGGCAACCGGCCATGAAGTAGGGGCCATCGCTGCGCATGTGCACGCCTGATGGGTTGATTGTGAGCGGTAAAACATGGCCCAGCGGCTCTTCGGATCGGAAGATGAATGTGTAGCGCTTGCGCGGTTCGATCGGCACTTCAATCCCCGCCATCCGACTGGTTTCTACTGCCCGCGGGCCAGAGCAATTGACCACCGTGCCGCAAGAGATTTCCTCTCCTGTTGCAAGCGTGACGGACGTGACAAGACCTGAGGGCGCTTGTGTCATCGACACGACTTCGTTGTGGGCATATTCGACACCACGCTCGCGCGCGGATCGTTTCCACCAGTCAAAGATCGTGTTGCCGTCGAAATACCCCTCATCAACGAGGTTGTGATTACCCGCCAGAATGTCTTCGAGGTTATAGAACGGATACCGTTCCTGAATTTCATCCCGCGTCAGGTGCATCGTGCCCGAGCCAAGCTTTGACTGGACCTGCTGGGCATCTTTGAGCGTCGCCGCAAAACCTTCATTGTCGGCCAGATAGAGATAGCCAAAACTTTGCAGCGTGATGTCAGGCACCCGCTCATCCCCGCCCATAAAACTGCGGAAGTTTTTGATAAACTCTGCCCCGAACTGAGAGATTTGGATGTTGATTGGTGCGCTAAATTGCTGCCGGATGCAGCTGTTCGTATGCGAGGTCGAGCAAAACTCATACGTCGGATCACGCTCGACGACCAAAACGGAACCATCAAAACCGGCCTGTTCTGTCAGCCACCACGCGATCGACGACCCGTACATCGCGCCACCGACAATGACCACGTCATAGGATGTTTTTGACGGAGCCTGCATTCACCTATCCTCCATGATTGAGTGCAGCGATATGGCGGACGGCATCATCATTTTGGAGCACTGTAAAGTGAAATATGCGCCCGAAATGCAAAGCGCTTCGGATCGCGACCGACCGTTAGCTAAGAACGACCCCAGCGTCCGCCATGCCGGTTTTCGCCGCCTCCAGTGAGCCGTCAAAATCGATCGCGCGGCACAGATTCTGCCGTACCGTTACATCGAACCCAAGCTTTGCCGCATCAACAGCAGAATAGTTCACGCAGAAGTCAAACGCCAAGCCAACCATCGTCACATTGTTGATCCCACGGGTGCGAAGATATCCTTCAAGCCCAGTCGGAGTGGTGTGATCGTTTTCGAAGAAAGCGGAATAACTGTCGATTGCAGGATTGTAGCCTTTACGGATGATCAGGTCGCCATCAACGCGCAGATCGCTGTGAAAGGCGCTGCCGCGGGTGCCTTGAATACAATGATCGGGCCAAAGCACCTGCGGCCCATAAGGCATCTCGATAACGCTCATCGGCTCCTGACCGTCATGCGAACTCGCCAATGAAGAATGCCCTGCCGGATGCCAATCTTGCGTCAGGATCACGGCGTCGAAATCATCCATCAAAGCGTTGATCCCACCGACGATCTCATCACCACCCGCAACGGCCAGCGCACCGCCGGGGCAAAAGTCATTTTGCACATCGATCACGATCAGAGCTTTTGTCATATCGGGCCTCCTAAAACTTAGCTCGTGCCTACCATCACGTCAGGCAGCGTCAAGTTTTGCAAGGTATTCATCGACATCTTTGCGCGTTTGAAGATGAACCAATTTAGCCGCTCCTGCATCAATCGCCATCTTTTCGAGTACGGCTCTATTCTTCTTTCGTGTGCGCAGAATGAACCACCAAAACGGCAAAGTTTCCTTATGAAACCCTTCATAACACCCCTCAGCAATGTCTGGGCGGTGTTTGCCATGGTCCCGAACCGTGCGTTTGATCACCCGCCAAAACCGCAAAGCAAACGGCAAGTCGAGCCAAATCATCGTATCCGAACGCGCCAGTCGCTCGGCATAGGTCGAGGACATGCCCCCTTCGAACACCCACCGATCCTGCGCGATGATCTCAAGCGCCATCAGCCGCTTTTCCTCATCATCGCGCGGCTCCCAACCCGGTTTCCAATGCAGATGATCCATATGAAAGACAGGCAAACCTGTCTTCTTGCCCAACAAACAGGCGAGGGTGCTTTTGCCCAATCCGAGGCCGCCGACGATCATCACGCGTTGCATTTGATTTTCCACTTGGCAGAGGGCTGTCAATGTCATAGGTCGGGCGTCTTTTTCAAGGGATTGGTCAGATGAAACACAGGCTCGGGATTGATTTCGGCACCTCCAACACCGCCGCTGCGATCATGGCGGGGGACAAACCCTATCTGATCCCCGTTGAGGAGGGCAAAACCACCCTTCCGACATCCGTGTTCTTTGACACCCACCGCGCCAATGCCGTTTACGGGTCGGCGGCGAATGCCGCCTTGATCGACGGGCGCGAAGGGCGGTTTATGCGCGCGCTGAAATCGGTCCTTGGCACGCCGCTGATGCACGAACGCCGCCTGATCTCCTACCAGCGCGTGACTTTGATCGAAGTCGTGGCTCTATTCCTGACTACCGTGAAACAACGCGCTGAACAGGCAACGGGCCTCACCATCGACAGCGTCCTGTCTGGCCGCCCCGTCCGGTTCCACCCCGACCCTGACCGTAACGCGCGTGCCGAGGTTGATCTGCGTAGTGCCTATGAAACCGCGGGCTTTACCGACATCTCTTTCATGTATGAACCAGAGGCCGCGGCGCAAACCAGCACCGCCAATCTCGATGGGAACTACGGGCTGGTTGTCGACATCGGCGGCGGTACCTCGGACTTCACAATCTTTGAAAAGTCATCGGGTCAAACACGGGTGATCGCCTCACACGGAGTTCGCGTCGGCGGCACCAATTTTGACCGTGCGCTGAACCTTGCCACTGTCATGCCGCTTCTTGGCTATCATGGCGAACTCAAGAATGAGATGTGCCCCGGCACCCACACTGCCCCAAACGCGCTGTTCCAAGACCTCGCGACATGGGAAAAGATCCCCTTCCTTTACACGCCTGAAACCCAACGGTTTACAAAACGCTACGCCAAACTGGCTCTCGACAAACCGCCCTTTGAACGCCTGGCAGAGGTGATTGAAATGGAAATGGGCCACGATATTTCCTTTGCGGTGGAGGCAGGAAAAATCGCGCGGAACGCAAGCGACAGCGCCGAAATAGACCTCAGCTTCATCGAACCGAATTTGGTTGTACCGCTCAGCGGCTCGATCCTTTCAACGACACTCACGCCGCTTACCACGCAAATCTCTGACGCCGCGCGAGCCACGCTCGCTATGGCGGACCTGTCGTCCGACGATATCGGCACAGTTGTCTATGTTGGTGGTTCAAGCCTGATGCGCTCCGTCACCGAGGCGATCACAGCCGTTCTGCCAAACGCGGCCCAAGAACGCACCGCCGCCTTCACCGCCGTTGCAGATGGCTTAGCCATGGCTGCAGCGCAAAGCCGCTAGACCTTGCCGATTCAAATTGACAGGCGTATCTGACCCCCATGTACACTGTAGCCGCGCTCTATCACTTCACGCGTTTCGACGACCCAGCTGCGATCAAAGACCCGCTGCTGGCCGCCTGTCGCGAACACGGTATTTCCGGCACGCTCCTGCTGGCGAAAGAGGGGATCAACGGCACCATCGCAGGTTCGGCAACTGGTATTGCGGCCATCCTAAAAGTAATCCGCGCGCTCCCCGGCTGCGCCAATCTGGAACATAAAGAAAGTCACGCAACTGTCCCCCCTTTCAACCGTATGAAAGTGCGCTTGAAAAAGGAAATCGTCACCATGGGGCAGCCCGACGTCGACCCGGTAGAGAAGGTCGGAAAATACGTGGCCCCCGAAGACTGGAACGAGCTGATCAGCGCCCCCGACGTGGCCGTCATCGATACGCGCAACGACTATGAAGTCGCGATTGGTACCTTTGACGGGGCCATCGACCCTGAGACAAAATCTTTTGGTGAATTTCCTGCGTGGTGGGAAGAAAACAAAGACCGGTTCCACAATAAACGCATTGCCATGTTCTGCACCGGAGGCATCCGCTGCGAGAAATCGACCAACTACCTGCTAGGGCAGGGTGTCGAAGACGTCTTCCACCTCAAAGGCGGCATTCTGAAATACCTTGAAGAAGTGCCGGAAGAAGACAGCACATGGAACGGCGACTGCTTTGTCTTTGATGCCCGCGTCAGTGTGGGCCATGGCCTCAAAGAAGGCCCGCATGAACTCTGCCATGCTTGTCGACAACCTATCCTACCGTCCGACAAATCCCGCCCTGAGTATGAGGACGGTGTCTCGTGCCATCAGTGCTTTGACACCACGACCGAAGACGCCAAGAACCGGTTCCGAGAACGGCAAAAACAAATTCGCCTCTCTGCTGAACGGGGTGAGAAACATATGGGTGAATTTTAGATGACAACCCAGCGCCTCGGCCCACCATTCTTGGCGCTCATCATCGGCCTACTTTCGGGCACCCTCGCTTACATTATCAATATGCCACTGCCATGGATGCTCGGTTCGATGATTGGCGTCACCATCGTCGCGATGGCCGGTGCGCCGATTAAAGCGCCCAACAGACTGCGCCCGATTGTGATACCGATCATTGGTGTCATGCTTGGGTCTGGCATGACGGCAGAGATCTTTGGCCAGTTGGGCCAATGGGCCGGCACCCTGATCGTGCTACCTTTCGTACTAACGGCAGCGGGCGTTGTAAGTTATACCGTCTATAGACGCATCGGAGGCTACGACCCGACAACAGCGTTTTACAGTTCCATGCCTGGCGGCTTAAACGAGATGCTCCTAATGGGGGGCGCCGCAGGTGGTGACGAACGCCGTATTGCTTTGGCCCACGCGGCCCGAGTCCTTTTGATTATTTTCTTGGTCGCAATGGTCTTTGGGCTGCTATTCGGCGTTCAAACTGGCGCGGGCGGCGGCAATTGGACGTCCCTCACCGCGCCCACTGTGCAAGATTATGCGCTCTTAATCGGCTGTGCAGTCATCGGCGTCCCTTTGGCGCGTGCGGCACGGTTCCCTGCGCCCGGCCTCTTTGGCCCCATGATTCTCAGCGGCCTCGTCCATACCCTAGGGTGGACTTATGTGTCCCCGCCGAGCCTCTTCATCATCACCGCCCAAATCGTCGTTGGCACGATCATCGGTTGTCGCTTCCTTGGCGCGACCCTGCGCGAGGTCGGTAAAGACCTCGTTCTTGCGGCGCTTGTGACCATCATCGCGCTGCTCGCAACAGGCCTATTCGCCTTCATAACCGCAGCCATCATCGGCATGTCAGAAGCGCAAGCCTTCCTTGCCTTCGCCCCCGGCGGTGTGACCGAGATGAGCTTGATGACCTTGGCGATCGGCGAAGACGTTGCCTTTGTCTCTATCGCACACCTCATCCGCATCACCCTCGTGATTGCAATTGCACCGATCCTGTTCCGCGCCTTCATGCGCATATCTGGCTTGGCACCGACAAAAGATTTGGATTAGCCTGCTCCAAAACCACCGTCAGAGTGACCACCATGATCGACCGTCTCCTCGCCTTTTTCAAAGCACCCGAAGACCATGAAACACCTTTGCCCGAAACGGATGCCCGCCACGCGCTAGGAGCCCTGCTCGTGCGGGCTGCGAAAGCGGATCATCTCTATCTGTTCGAAGAAGTGCAGCAAATTGACAAAGTACTGGCTGAACGCAACGGCTTAAACCCAGTGGAGGCCGCCAAGATGCGTGCTTCTTGCGAGAAATTAGAAGCAGAGATGCCGCCAACGGAAGAATTGGCCACGATCCTGAAGACTGCCGTCAGCGACGCGGAAAAAGAGGCGACAGTGGCTGCGCTTTGGAAGGTCGTATTCGCTGACGGGATCGAACACGAAAACGAGGACGAACTGCTCCATCAGATCGAAGCGGTCTTGGGCGTTTCACCTGCGACGGCAAAGCGCTTTCATGATGAGGCGGCGCAGACCTAGGCGCGTTTTGCGAGGATCAACGTGGCGAACCCGGACACAAGAATGATGCTCAATCCGATGAGGCTTTGCCGATCTGGCCATTCTCCAAACACGGCCCATCCAAGAAACGCCGCGTGGATCAGCTGGCTATAGATCAATGGCGCGATTAAACTCGCATCCGCAATCCGGCTTGCCAACACGATCAGCAGGTTACCAAAGGCCGACCCGAGAGCGCTGACCATCACCAAGCCGAGGACAGGCCACGACAGATTTGGCATGTCTCCGATGCCAAATGGAGCCAGGAAAACGGCGCCAATGAGAAGCTGTGACAGAAGAAGAAAACGCGGTCGGTACTGATCCGCGAGCCATTTCGTCGCCACCAAATAGCTGCCATGAAACAGCCCCGCCGCTAGGGCAAAGGCCAAGCCAATGGTCATCCCAAAGCCGGGCCGCACCACGATCAAGACACCGCCGAAACTCACCAACAAAAGCACCGCTCGCATCCAACCTGCACGTTCTTTGAACAGAACAACTGACAAAACAAATGCAAAGATTGGGCTGACGAAGAACGCTCCAAAGACATTGGCGATCGCTTCCGTTTGCAATGCCGTCAAAATGCAAAAGATCCCACAGACGATCAGCAACGTCCGCACCATAAGCCGCCAATCAAGAAACGCCGGAACCTCACGCAGGGCCACACCGCAAAACGGGGCCAAAACAACCGCGGCAACCGCAAATCGCGACCAGGCCACAAACACCGGGCTCACTCCTTCGCGCGTTAGGATCGTGCCTGCAATGTCGCCACCCACGATCAGAAACATCGCGCCCACAACCATTGCTGCGACTTGCCACATCTTGCCTTTGACCGCTCCAATTGCTCTAACACCCCTCAGCTACAGGGAATTACTGCAATGGTCGATATCGCCACCCGCGTCTGGAACCACAAATGGAAAATCGACCCGATCGTGCGCTCGCTGATCGATACCGATTTCTACAAACTGCTGATGTGCCAGTCGGTGTTCCGCAACCGGCCCGACACGCAGGTCACCTTCTCCCTGATCAACCGGACCAAAACCATCCGCCTCGCTGAACTCATCGACGAGGGCGAGCTGCGCGAACAACTCGATCACGTCCGCTCCCTCTCGCTCTCCCGCGGCGAAAGCACCTGGATGCGCGGCAACACCTTCTACGGCAAACGCCAGATGTTCACGTCCGAATTCATGGACTGGTTCGAAAACCTGCGCCTGCCGCCCTACCACCTCGAAAAACGCGACGGCCAATATGAGCTGACCTTCGAAGGGTCATGGCCTGAGGTCATGCTCTGGGAAATCCCCGCCCTCGCCATCCTGATGGAGCTGCGCGGCCGTGCCGTCGTGAACCAAATGGGCCGGTTTGAGATACAAGTCCTTTATGCCCGCGCCATGACCCGCCTGTGGGAAAAGGTCGAGAAACTGCAAGGCAACCCCGACCTCCGCATCGCTGATTTCGGCACCCGCCGCCGCCATTCCTTCCTCTGGCAGGATTGGTGTGTGCAGGCGATGAACGCAGGCCTTGGCGAAAGCTTCGTCGGTACCTCCAACTGCCTGATCGCCAAGAACCGAGACCTCGAGGCGATCGGCACCAACGCCCACGAACTCCCTATGGTCTATTCCGCGCTGGCGGAGACAGATGACGAGCTGCGCCAAGCGCCCTATGACGTGCTCTCCGACTGGCACGCTGAACACGACGGCAACCTGCGGATCATCCTGCCCGACACCTATGGGACCAAAGGCTTCCTCGACGCGGCGCCCGATTGGCTCGCCGGGTGGACAGGCATCCGTGTCGATTCAGGTGATCCGGCTACAGGGGCGGAAACGGCGATCAACTGGTGGAAAGAACGCGGCGAGGATCCCACGCAAAAGCTCGTGATCTTCTCCGACGGCCTCGATGTCGACAAGATCCTAGAGCTTCAATCCCAATTCGCCGGCCGCTGCCGCGTGTCCTTCGGCTGGGGAACGATGCTGACAAATGATTTCAAAGGCCTAACCCATAACGATACCCTCGCGCCGTTTTCCTTGGTCTGCAAAGCTATATCAGCCGACGGTAAACCGACCGTTAAGCTGAGCGACAATCCGAGGAAGGCGATGGGGCCTGAGGCGGAAATCGAGCGCTATAAGCGGGTGTTCGGGGTAGGCGATCAGGCCGAGGTTGAGGTGGTGTTTTAATTTTGGAAATAGACGTTCAATCAAAGGCAGAATAAGATAGGGTGATTTCACCAAGGTCCATTTTAGACTTCGTTTCAGAATGAATTTAAATACGTTGAACACCCTGCGTTTTATTACGCCTGCTATATTGATACTCATTTGTTTTTCGGTGCTGGGAGCCATGACTGGCGAGTGGGCTTTAGCGCTGCCTTCCGACCTTTCAGATTGGTTCAATTTTTGGCCCGCGTTGGTCCTTGGGTTGCTGTACTACTTGACCCCTTTTCGATCTCTTTCAAACCAAAAGTACTTTTCAGACGTTACTGAAAACATAAGAACCAGATTACTTGAAATTGCCGGGCGCGAGCATGATGAGACAAATGAATGGCCTAAGATACGAAAAGTATTTTTTGCTTTAGTTGACGATGACGATCAATTGAAACTTCAAGCAAACAGAGTGATGTTCAATGGCTACTATGGACGACATTGGCCGACCTTCGGGTCTTAGCCATATTTTCCGCCGCACTGTCGTTCATGTTTTTTCTACTCTTCGATAACTCCGGGAGTATGGCAGCTGCGCTGATCTTTGTAATTGTTGCCGCTATTTCTTTTCCGATCTCAGCGATTTTGACCAAGAGGCATAAAGACTTGGGTGAAGAGCAGCTTGGAATAATCTCGTTGAAGTATCCAGACAAGCTCAAATTGATGCTCTCAAGACTCCATGAGTGAACTGGTCTTTCAAGCGATTCAGCGGACTACTGAAGCACTAGAATGCCACGTTGATAGAGAGTGGATACTAGGGTTTTCTGGGGGAAAAGACTCAACGGCCCTACTGAAGATTTTCGTTTCAGCTTTGAGAAAGGTGAAGCGTTTTCCGCAAAAAGTTAGTGTGATCTTTTGCGATACTGGGGTCGAGAACCCCGTAATAGATTCTTACGTTAAAGGGCTCTTTTGCCTTTTGAATTCAGAGTTTGAAAACCTTGGATTGCCAATCGACTTGATAATGCTCAAAGCGCCTGTCGAAGAGAGGTATTTTGTCAAAGTAATTGGAAGGGGTTACCCAACTCCTACCAACAGCTTCAGATGGTGCACACAATCTTTGAGGATCAAGCCAGTTTCCCGCTTTATTGAAAACTCTTTCGCAGATGATGTTGTCGTACTGATCGGGAGCAGAAAAGCTGAAAGTCAGCAAAGGCGTAGGTCAATCGAAAAGATGGGTGGCGGCCATTGGCAAAAACAGGTTGAAGGAAACAGACGCTACGATTTGTTCTTACCAATACTTGATTTGTCGTTGGCTGATGTTTGGGATTCGATTTTTTTGTTGGATTACCCTCGCAGCATCGATCCAAAAAAGCTGGAGTCTATTTACAAGGATGCTTCGGGTGAATGCCCGATAATAAAGTCGCCTGATGCTCCGCCTTGCGCTAGCGGTCGATTTGGTTGCTGGACATGTACCGTGGTACGGAAAGACAGATCGGCAACGAAGATGATTGAAGCGGGTCACGACCAATTGTTGCCTTACCTAGAATTTCGGAATTGGATCAGCAAATTTCGAGATGACCTAGATATGCGTTGGCTTGTCCGGCGCAATGGCGTCCCGCGCCCAGGGCCTTTTAGTTTGATGGGACGAAAGACCATTCTGGAAAAAGTGAGAGAACTGGAGCGGGCTGTAGGACAGCAAATAATTGATGACGAGGAAACGATCGAAATTAAACGCCTATGGGATTTGGACGCAAATCATCCACAAGAAAAACTATGCTAGACCTCACTCCTCAACCTTCCCCCTAAGCGCCTTTACCTCCCCACGCTTCTTCTTCCCATCCAACCGCCGCCGGACCGACCCGCGCGTTGGGCGCGTCGCAATCCTCCGCTTCGGCGCGACCAAGGCTTTCTCAATCATCTCCACCAACCGCTCCCGCGCAATCTCTCGGTTGCGGACCTGACTGCGAGTCTCCTTAACAAACAACACAATCGCCCCGTCCCGCGTCCAGCGCCGCCCCGCGATCCGGCGCAGGCGTTTCTTCACCGCCGCCGTCAGGGCGGGGGACCGCTCCGCCTCAAACCGCAGTTCGACCGCCGTGCTGACCTTGTTCACGTTCTGCCCGCCGGGGCCGGAGCTGCGGGTGAACTGTTCCGAGATCTCCCAATCGGCGATCTCGATCTGATCATTGATGCGTAACGTCATCGTCTTTTGAGCCTAAATACTTGCCCGCCGCAGGCGTCCTTCGTGTGCCACATGTACATACGCCCTGTGTACGGCGTGTGTACGCACGGTGTACACGTAAAATAAGGGTTTTGGGCGCTTCCGTTGTATCCGAAGGATGCAACGGAAAAGGGCTGCCCCGGCGTTGGGACAGCCCTTCCTGATTTTTCGGAGGTGGGTCGGTTAGGTTTCCCACCTTATGGTGTTTTCAACCAAGGACTGCCTCAGTTGCGAACCTCATAAGTTGTCCCGACTGCCTTCTCCAATACGTCATGATGCACTGGATCACCTCCTTTCAAATGTTTCGCCTGATTAGGAGGTTGGCATAGATTTGGTTTAAATCAAGATAATTCTCACAACATCTCGCGGTTATGTGGCCGGTTGTGTAATCCGCCCAACAATGATGCGGAACGGGATCAGCGCGATCAAAGCGACGGCAATCTTCACACACCAGTCAGCGACAGCCAGCGTGACCCACAGCGGGGCGTCGGGGCCAACGTTGAAGAATGGCACGATCTCTTGCGCCCAGCTGACCTGCTCGGCCGCCGCAGCGCTGAAGCCATTGAAAAAGCTGGAGAATGCGACGCTGAAGAAGATGAAGGTATCAACGATTGATCCCACAAATGTCGACACCAGTGGCGCCGTCCACCAATTGCCATCGCGCAGGCGATCAAAGATAGAAATGTCCAAAAGTTGCGCGACCAAAAAGGCCGTCGCGGAGCCAATGGCCACGCGGATCGGCACCGCAGGTCCAAACTCTAGCTGGATTTGCGACCCGATGAGGGAACAGATGATGCCGACAACGAGACCCGCAAACACAACCTTCCGCGCCGGTCCGACGCCGTACACTCGGTTCATGACGTCTGTGACAAGGAATGCGAGCGGGTAGGTGAAGGCCCCCCAGGTCAGCAATCCGTCGAGGATCAGAAATTGAACGAGGATGTTTGAGGCAACCACGATGGCGGCCATGGCGAGAACGCCGGGAAGGATACGTGTCATGTCATGTGTTCCGTTTTGGCAAGGGTGCGGCACTTGGTCCGCACACCATGCGCGGACGGGGGCATGTACCGTTCTATCGATCGTCCGTCAAACGGTATTCAACGATCTCGGTTTGTTGGTACCATTTGAAATTGTCGTCGGAGACCATGACAATGCGGATATACCCTTCAGGGTCGCGCCAGATGGCGATGCCTTCAAGGTTGTCATGTGTGGCGTTGGCGGTTTCGAGGAGTGTTTCTTCATTGCCGCCTTCGAGGTCAAATCGACGCACGCGCGAGCGGAAGCCGATGCCTGTGAAATCCCGTTCAAGCAGGTAAAACAAGCCGTCGGGTCCAATATCAGCACCAACAGGAAGGAAGGGCGCACGCCTCGGGATTTGGAAGGATTTCTCCCAGTCCAGCCCTTTCGTCCGATACACTTGAAATGGTCGGGTGATCCGACCAGATCGTTCTGCGAGGGTATAGACCCAACCCTCTTGATCGATGGCGAGGGCTTCGAGGCTCGAATTGTCTTGCATGTTCTCAAAGTCTGGGTGGGCGCGCGGTTCTACTGCGGCAGACCGTTCATCGGCATAAAACCATACACGGGCAGGGCCTTCGAAGGAGACATAGAGGCGGCCATTCTCGTCGATGGCCAGACCTTCCGAGTCATTGTAGCCAGTCCAGAGATTCCGCTCCCAGCGGTTTTTGAGTTTCCTCAAAGCGCCGCTTTCGATGTCAGAAATCTCGCCCTCGGATCGAACCAACGTCCCCCGAATGACATGAGCTTTATCCGACATCGCGACGAAACTCGATCCGTTCTCGTCCACCTCAATTGCTGAAATGCCCCCGAAACGCGGCGTGTCACGATACCAAACGGTTTCAGACATAAGCTCTGCGCCAGCGCAGGCAGACGTTGCGCTTAAGAAAAGCGCGAAACATAGGCAAAGTCGTTTCATCAGTTAGACGTCAGAACCCCTGCACATTGACCAGGAAGTTGCGCCATTATGATAGGTCCGCGAGGTGGGCGCGGATTTGGGTCGGGTGGTGGCGGGTTCAGGATGCGGTCGACCCAACCTTGTGCATCGTCGCAGCCATCGCCCGGTGGCGGCGGAGGTTGGTTCGTGCAGTTTGCGTCACCTGCTGGGCAATTCAAACGAACGTGGAAGTGATAGTGATGACCCCACCATGGTCTGATTTTATTGAGCCAGCTTCTATCTCCGGTGGCGGAGTTACACATTGCAACTTTTGCACCGGCGAAGACAAAAATCCGAGCAACTCGAGGGTCTGATGCGGCCGCTTTCAGAATGGCTTCGTGCTGCGGCGTCCAGTTGCTGTTGGTATAAGCGCCTCCCGTACGTCGTGTTGAAATAGAAGACAGGTTCTCACGTTCGTCCCGCGTCAGGTTCAAACGATCTGGGGGCAGCATCCAGATGTCCGCATCCAATCCGATCTGGTGGCTGGCATGGCCAGAAAGCATTGGCCCGCCGCGAGGCTGACTAAGATCGCCAACATAGAGCCCCTCCCACCCTGGTTGAGTGGCCGCAAAACGGCTGAGGTCTTGCACGTAGTCAATGAGAACCGGCTTTCCCCAATTGCGGTTTCGCGAAAGCCGCATCGCTTGCCATGTAGGCCCTGTTTCAGGCAGTTCCACTCCACCCGCCATGCAACCGCGGGAGTATCCGCCGAAGGCCTGCGCGCGCTGTTGGCTCCCGACATCAGCAGCGCCAAAGAGGTTCTTTGCGACACGCGTGTCGTTGCTGTTTTGTGTCGAAATTGACGTCGTATCGCTGTCGCCTTGGCACGCGGCCAAAGCGAGAAGGAATGCGATTACTGCTGCGAAGCGGCCCATTCTGCGCGGTCCCCATCCTTGTTGACCCACCTTAGCAGGATAAGCCCAAGGAGGAACAGGAAGATAAGCGGAAGATAGCCGAGTTGGACGTTCCCCGTCGCCGCTGTGAATACGCTAATCAGCAAGGGCGCAAGGAACGCGGTGGCTTTTCCAGACAAAGCAAAAAGGCCAAATGTCTCGGTAGGTCGATCCGGATGGCCATGTCGTACCATGAGCGACCTTGATGCAGCGTAGAGCGCACCACCTGCGCCACCAATCATACATCCGATGATGAAGAAGATGATGTCCGGAATATTGGACCCCTCTGGTAGTGGAATACCGAATAAAGATTCACGCGACAGGCTAACGGTGACAACGCATACAAAGATCAGGAAGTAGATGCAGACCTTGATCACAGGCTTTGGACCAACCCTTGCATCAAAACGCCCACCCACGAAAGTGAAGACCGCTGCCGCGATGATTGACGCTATCGCGAATGGCCCGAGTTCTGCGACAGTCCAACCCAGAACCAAAGTCGCATAGACCCCGCCAAACGCGTAGAGCGCATTCAAGGCGTCGCGATAAAACATGCCGCCAATCAAGAAACTGGCTGTACTCTTGTGCTGTCCAACGCGCTTCAACGTTGTGACGAGGTCAGAGATTACCTTAGACATCTTCGGCACTTCGCCGGCATCTTCTGGGTCATCTTTAACCCACATGAAGAAGGGGATGATGAAAAGGACATACCAGATCGCAATAAACGGACCGACGGCGCGGGTGCCTTCGCGCTGGTCTGGGTCTAGGCCAAAGACGGGGCTAAGGCCTGCGATCGTTTTTCCTGTGTCGCCACTTTCCGCAAAGAAGGCGAGCATGATGATAACACTCACCAAGCCGCCCCAATAGCCGAACGCTGCACCGGACCCTGAGACTTTCCCAACTTCATCATCGTCACCCATTGAAGGCAGATACGCGTTGACAAAGTTCAACGCGGATTCTGCTGCGATAAAGCCGATGTAGAAGATAAAGAGGAACAGGAAGAGCGAAGATGTATCGGGCTTCATGTACCAAAGAGCGGCCGCACCGATGACATAGATGACAGAGAAGAGTGCGATCCACGGCCGTTTCCTCCCGGTGTTGTCAGCGAAAGCGCCTAGGAATGGAGCGGTGAAAGCAATGACCAAACCAGCCACTGTCTGACCACCGGCCCAGATGCTTTGGGCTTGCGCTCTTGCTTCTGCGTCAGCCAGTCCTTGCGAGAGATAGTAGTCAGTTGCCACGACGGCAAAATAGGGGCCGAAAATGAAGGTAAGTCCAAGGGTGTAGTAGGGCTGCGTCGCCCAATCGAACGTCATCCATCCCCAGATGCGCTTTTTGCTCACAGCTGCCATATCGCCCCTCATCCCTTTCGGTCACTAGACAACGAGATGTTGAAGCACGCAACCCCCTGAGAAGGCTCAGATGTTTTCTCCGGCCTCCGGTGGCCAAATGCGTGTGCTTTCGGCATCAATCCAGTTTTGAACCCAATCGGGCAATGCCGGGCGATCATCGGTATAGCCTGCCGCTGCGAACACGCGATCGGGTTTCACGATACCATGCTCATCCGTGATGGCAGATCGATAGAGGGCTTGCACAGCGCAGTTTTCCCCAATCCAGATCGACTGATCCAGGTAGAAGAATTTGTCGTCCCAGCCGATATAACGGCTCACCATCTGAAACTTGACAAAAGGTTTGATCCGACGCCGATAGCGGACAGACACCCCCGCCATGGTCATGCCCCAGCTGTTTTCTTTGAGCGTGCGCAGCAAGCCGACCCGTTTGGCTAGAATAGTACGCCCAAGATCGAGGATCGTCAGGATGCGCCCATTGTTCATTTCGATGAATACATCGATATCCTGCGGCCAACACCGATGGTGTGACACGTGAATACCTAGAACGGGTAGGTCGGGCGCGTTTCGATGGGCAAAAAACTCTTTCCCCATGCGGATCACAGGATACATGGCGATCTCCTTTCACAAAGAAATGTGATTACGTTTACGTAAACGTCAACCTTGACCTCACGGCAGGCACTTGTTCTTTCGAAATGTAAGGCTTACCTGCGGTGTCACGGAATACGGAGGACGGAATGGCGTCGATCTTTGATATCTTGATGTTGCTGCTGGGTGTAGCACGCATGTTTATCTTTGTTCATTTCATCATGAGTTGGTTGATCAACTTCGATGTTTTGAACGTGCGTCAGCCTCTTGTTGGGCAAATTTGGTATGGCCTGCAACGTATTCTGGAGCCGATTTATCGTCCGATCCGCAATATCCTTCCTGACATGGGGGGAATCGATCTTTCGCCCATTGTCGCGCTGATCGGGATTGAGATTATTAGGATCATTTTGATCAATAACGTCGCTCTATTCTACTAAGCGCTGTCTTCTTTCGGAAACCTAAGTCCTACTTTCTTGCACTCTGGTGGCGGAAATCCATGTGCGCATGTCGTGCATGGGCTGACGTAACCTTGCCAGCTGTGCTTTATTCCTTCCTAAGCTAAGGAAGGGAGACCCGATGTCAGAGAAGATTACATTCACTCTGGATGGGCAACAGGTCACGGCAGAGCCGGGTGAAACCATTTGGGAAGTCGCCAACGGGCGGGGCTTGGTGATCCCACATTTGTGCCACAAGCCGCAGCCGGGATACCGCTCCGACGGAAACTGCCGAGCCTGTATGGTCGCCATCGAAGGGGAGCGTACACTGGCGGCGTCTTGTATCCGCGAACCCTCCGAAGGCATGGTTGTAACTACCGACCAGCCACGCGAGGTTCAGGCGCGTCGTATGGTGATGGAGCTTTTGGTCGCAGACCAGCCAGAACAAGAGGTTGCGCGCGATAAGTCTTCTCACCTTTGGGATATGGCGGCAAAGCAAGATGTCTCTGACAGCCGTTTCCCCGCGATGGAACAGGACCACATCCCGCTTTTGGACGACAGCCATGTCGCGATGAGCGTGAATTTGGACGCTTGCATTCAGTGCGGCCTGTGCGTGCGCGCGTGCCGCGAGGTGCAGGTCAATGACGTGATCGGGATGTCCGGTCGTGGTCATAATGCCTACCCCACCTTCGACTTTGATGATCCGATGGGTGCCTCTACCTGCGTCGCCTGTGGTGAATGCGTTCAGGCGTGCCCCACCGGAGCTTTGATGCCGTCGAGCTTGATGGATGGCGATCAGGTTGGGGACCGGAGCGACTATGACAGTGAAGTGAAAAGCGTTTGCGCGTTCTGCGGCGTTGGTTGTCAGATTTCGATCAAGGTCAAAGACAACAAGGTTAAATATGTGGAGGGCATCAACGGCCCAGCCAACGAGGGGCGTTTGTGCGTCAAAGGCCGGTTTGGATATGACTACATCCACCACCAGCACCGCCTGACGAAACCTCTGATCCGCCGCGAAGATGCGCCAGCGAAGGGTTTGAACGTAAACCCTGACAATTGGCAAGAATTCTTCCGCGAAGCGTCATGGGACGAGGCTTTGGATTTCGCAGCTAACGGCTTGAAAGGGCGCGGGCGTGAGGTTGCGGGCTTTGGCTCTGCAAAGTGCACCAACGAAGAAGCCTATCTCTTCCAAAAATTCATTCGTCAGGGTTTTGGTCACAACAACGTCGACCACTGCACCCGTCTTTGCCACGCGTCTTCCGTTGCGGCGTTGATTGAGAACGTCGGCTCTGGTGCTGTGACAGCGACGTTTAACGAGATCGAAAACGCAGATGTCGCCATCGTCATCGGTGCGAACCCGCTGGAGAATCATCCGGTTGCTGCGACCTATTTCAAACAGTTCACCAAGCGTGGCGGCAAGCTGATTGTGATGGACCCGCGGAACCAAAGTTTGCGCCGCTTTGCGACGCATATGCTGCAGTTCAAGCCGGGCGCCGACGTCTCCATGTTGAACGGCATCATGAACGTGATCGTTGAAGAGGGGCTATACGATGAACAGTACATCGCCGCTTTCACCGAAGATTGGGACGCTCAGAAAGAACACCTGAAACGCTTCCCACCTGAGAAAATGGAAGAGCTCTGCGGCATCGACGCAGACATTATTCGTGCAGTTGCGCGCGACTTTGCGACTGCCAAGGCAGGCATGATCTTCTGGGGTATGGGCGTCAGCCAGCATATTCACGGTACAGACAACTCCCGTTGCCTGATCTCGCTCGCCTTGATGTGCGGCCATGTTGGGCGGCCGGGTACGGGTCTGCACCCGTTGCGTGGGCAAAACAACGTGCAAGGTGCTTCTGATGCAGGTCTGATCCCAATGTTCTTGCCGGACTATCAGACGGTGACGGACGATGGCGTGCGATCGGCCTTTACAGACGTTTGGAATTCGGGCGATTTCAGTAATGAAAGGGGCCTCACCGTCACCGAGATTATGGACGCGGTGCATGAGGACAAAATCAAGGCGATGTACATCCTGGGAGAAAACCCAGCAATGTCTGATCCCGATGTGGAACATGCGCGGGATGCTTTGGCAAAGCTAGATCACCTTGTGGTGCAAGACATCTTCATCACCGAAACCGCCAACTACGCCGATGTGATCCTTCCGGCCTCGGCGCTATATGAAAAGAGTGGTACAGTCTCTAACACCAACCGCACCGTTCAAATGTTGCGCCCTGCTGTGACGCCTCCCGGTGAAGCGCAAGAGGATTGGTGGATTGAGGTTGAGCTAGCCAAACGCTGCGGCTTGCCGTGGGATTACAAACACCCAAGCGAGGTCTTCGCTGAGATGGCCATTAACATGCGCAGCCTCGACAATATTACATGGGAACGCCTCGAAGGAGGTGCGGTGACGTATCCATCGCTGTCACCGGAAGACCCGGGTCAGTCTGTCGTGTTTGGCGATGCTTTCCCACGTAGCGAAGGCCGTGCGAAGTTTACCCCGGCGGAGGTCGTATCGCCTGATGATATGCCGACGCCTGAATTCCCAATGGTGCTGACCACCGGTCGTCAGTTGGAGCATTGGCATACCGGTTCGATGACCCGCCGCTCAAAAGTGCTGGATGCCGTGGAGCCAGAGGCGAATTGTTCCTTGCATCCGTCTACGTTGCGGAAGCTAGGCGTCGAGCCCGGTGGGCATGTGACGCTGACGACCAAGCGAGGGTCGATCACCATTATGGCCCGCGAGGATCGAGCCGTATCACCCGATATGGTTTTCGTGCCGTTTGCTTATGTAGAGGCAGCGGCGAATATTTTGACGAACCCAGCGATTGACCCATACGGGAAGATACCGGAGTTCAAATATTCTGCGGTTCGGGTGGAAAAGGCGTCGGCTTCGTATGCCGCAGAATAGAGAGCTGACATCTGCATTCATTTAGGCTCAACCAAAAAAGGCGGGCAATTGCCCGCCTTTTACTTTGTTTTTTGGTTTGTTTAAGCGTTCGACTTTTTGCGGCGCATAACGGCCATTCCGCCCAACCCAGTTAGCAGAAGCAAAGCGCCAGCAGGCAGAGGTACAGCCGTAACTTCTAGACCAGCAGCAGTCACATTCAAACTACCGTCGTCGCCACCAGAACCAAATCCGCTTGCATAGAAGCGTACTTCGTCAGTCAATACACCGTCACCATCCAGAGCGTATGATGCGAGGCCGACAGTGTCAAAGTTGCCACCGTTCTCGTTCACGAAGAAAGATGGAAATGCAGTCAATGTGCCCTTCAGCATGCCGTTGAGGTAGTAGTCGAGGCGCACAGCCTCTCCAGAATCAGGGTTTCTATCTGAAGTCGCAGATCCCCGTTCATAGGTCAGCATGCCCGCAAAGCTGTTCAATCGTACCGCACCGGTCGTAAAATCAACGCTCACATATTCCGCGATCTGCCTAGTGGTGTCGATCTCATTGTTGTTGCGCCCTGTGATGCCGAAGCCGACATCGTACCGGCCATTGTCGCCCTGAGTACACTCAAACCCTGGCGCACATCCCACGTTGTTCCAGTGAGTAGAGTCACGCAAGTTTCCACCTGATCCGGTGATCGCATAGCCAACGCCATCCTGTGACCCGATGGCAGACGCTACGTTGATGCTGTCAGATGTGAAGTCCAAAGTCGCTGCACTAGCTCCAGTCGCTGCCACGATAACAGCAAATGCTCCACTCAAGATTGTTTTGAATTTCATAAGTTTACTCCATCAATTCGTAGAGCAAACTTCAGAAACTAAGTAACACTCCACACCAAACGCCCCAAACAGTAAGGCGCTACGACAACTTTGTAACAAAAAGCTGCCGAAAAAAAAACATATTTTTGAGGGTCGAGTAAGCAAATCCGCTGCTTGGCGGATTCACTTAGAGTGTTTGGCTATTTCGCCGGCACCCACCGCTCCAGCCCCATGCGGATGAAACTTTGTGAGTCGGGCGAAACTTCTTTCAGACCGATGTAATAGGTGCCCGCACCGATGCGTGCAGCGACTTGGGAATCAAGCCCGTCGCCGTAGTCGTCGTTCAAAGCGACTTGGCGCCCAAAGTCGTCGTAGAGTGCGACAAGGGGGTCGCCGGTGCCATCGACAGAGATTGCTTCGATGAGCATCAATCCACCTTCTGGAACATTCACACTGAACCACATTGCTTTGTCAGTGACTTGTGCATCTCGTCTGATCCGAGTGGCCAGATCACCCAAATCTGCGATTTCAACAGTACCGTCGAGTGGTGGAGCAGCTTCAGCCCGATCGACCAAGGCCATAAGCGCCGCGGCCGGATCATACTCCGAAACGGTCACAAGGATCGGAAGGTCTGCATCGTTCAGAGCGTCAAGTCCGATGCAATAGTCTCCAGCGGGAAGCGTTTCGGTGACATCGATGCGAGAGTTCAGCCCATCCGAGTCGTCGTTCTCGTCGATATAGTTTTCGTCACCGTCATAGAGGGTAAGAACCGGATCGGCGTCTTGGTTTTCTGCTGTAAGCGACAAGGTCAATGGCGCATCCAAAGTGAACCGCAAGAATGGCGCTTGGTTGACCGACAATTCACTTTGCAATGTGGTGGAGAGGACGCCGATTGAGTCTGCCTCTGCACACCCCAGCGCTCCTGAACCTGATCCCGTATTCGTGGACGTATTTGCCACACCATCGGTGAGCGGTTCCTGTTCTTCGCGCCCGATCCGTACAAACGCGGTCATCGGCGAGGAGTCATAACTTCTCGTCGACACACAATATGTGCCGGCATCGAGAGGAATTTCTGCTCTGGAGGCTCCATTCCCACCTGAGTCGTCATCGGACACGACCAGAGAGCCATTTTGATCCAGAACGTCGATCAACGGATCACCTGAACCACGACCTTGCGCTTCAATGCGAACATTTGACGGCTGGCTCAACGTAAAGACAGAAACGTATTCGGAGCCACCGAGAACCAAAGCCATTTGCTCGCGATAGTTATCTGCCGTCGCAATGTCGGAGGACCCTTCAGAGCCGCCTATCCAGACGCCGCTACTACCAAGACCTGCGCAAAATTCTTGGGCTGCCAATGGCGCGGCGAACGATAACATCGCGCAGGAAAGAGCCGCTGACTTAAGATGGAATGATTTCATGGAACAAAATCCTTTACCTTACTAAATTGCAGGTACCGTAGTCCAAATGGCGGACCGCTGACCAGCAGCAAGATGAAAAATGCCAAATTTCGTTGTTTCGTCAGGCCAAACAAAAACAAAAAGGGCCGCGCGAGGCGACCCCTTACAATACTCTTGGTTCGGATTTCTTAACCCTGACGGGCTTTGAACCGACGCTGCGTCTTGTTGATTACATAGACGCGGCCCTTACGGCGCACGACGCGGCAATCGCGATGACGCTGCTTGAGCGAGCGGAGGGAGTTACGTACTTTCATGTACCTGTCCTCATTGTCGCGGCGCGCGGTGACGCCGAAGTTGCGTTTGCACCCAAAGGTGCGGTGAATTCCATGGTGGACGATACTGGGATTGAACCAGTGACCCCTTCGATGTCAACGAAGTGCTCTACCGCTGAGCTAATCGTCCATGGCCTTAATGCTGCCGCCCTTGTCCCATAAACAAACAGGACGCGGGGCGAACCGCGTCAGGTTCGCGTGCTATAAAAGGAGTCGCTTAGGGGATCAAGGCCTTTTGATAAAACTGCAAATCAGTCTATCATATATCCCAAGCAGGAGGCGAAATGAGCGCAGCGACCTACAACTTACGGCGTCCAGAGGAACGCACAACCTCGGTTGTGTTTGCGTCGCCACACAGTGGTCGCGACTATCCTGTCTCTTTCTTACGGAAATCGGTGCTCGACGAGCAGCAGATCCGGTCTTCGGAAGACGTTTTTGTTGATCAGTTGTTTAGAAGCGCACCTGAATTTGGCGCGCCTTTGCTGACCGCCTTGGCCCCAAGGTCATATGTAGATTTAAACCGTGCCCCCGAAGAGCTCGATCAGGCATTGATCGAAGGCGTGCGTCGGATTTCGCATAACCCAAGGGTGGCCAGCGGTTTGGGCGTCATTCCACGGGTCGTAGCAAACGGTCGTGCGATCTATCGAGGGAAAATGACGCTGGACGAGGCGCATCATCGCATTTCGCACTATTGGCGGCCCTATCACGACATGCTGCAAACGCTTCTGGATGAAAGCCAAAACAAATTTGGCGAGGCGATCCTGATCGATTGCCATTCCATGCCGCATGAAGCCTTAGAAAACGTTGGGCCACCGGGTGCCCCGCGTCCAGATATCGTTCTTGGGGATCGTTTCGGTGCGACGGCTGCGTCGTCAGTTATGGAGCGTGTCGAAGCGGCGATGACCAATGCCGGGCTTCGTGTCGCGCGGAATATGCCCTTTGCCGGTGCGTTTATCGCGCAGCACTATGGTCGACCATCGCGCGGCCAGCACGCGATCCAAATTGAGATCGATCGCGGGCTTTATTTGAACGAAACCACATTAGAACCGAACGAAAATTACGAGAACTTGCGGCGTTTGCTCATGGGCGTGATTGCGGAGATTGCTGCAATTGGTCGGCCGACCGAAGATCAGCTAGCGGCAGAGTAATAAACCGCCTTAAGCCTTCGCTAATTTGGCATTTCTTGAAGCGAGATAGCACATGACAACGATTTCTTTGGCGTTAGGCGCCGGCGGTGCGCGCGGGCTGGCCCACATTCACGTTTTGCGAGCGCTCGAAGAACTCGGCATTCGACCGGTCGCGGTATCAGGGTCTTCAATTGGGTCGATCATTGGAGCGGCCTACTGCGCGGGGATAACCTCTGATGAACTCGTTGCAGAGATTGAGAGCGGTCTCGATGATCCGCTCGGGCTTCTGCGTGATATGACGAGGATAAATCGCGAAAGTTTCACGTCATTCTTCAAGAAAGGCGGGTTTCGTTTCGGTCAGTTGGATTTGGAGCGCCTGCTTGAAGGCGTTTTGCCGGATGAATTTCCGCGGACATTTGAGGAGCTTGAAATACCGCTGAAAGTGTCCGCGACGGATTATTATGGTGAATGCGCCAACATTTTCGACGAAGGCGATCTCCGATTTGCGGTTGCCGCATCATCCGCGATCCCGGGTGTGTTCTTGCCAGTTAAGAAGGACGGTCGTTTTTTCATCGACGGCAATGCAACAGACCCTTGTCCCATTTCAGTGGTCCATGATCTGGCTGACCACGTGGTTGCGGTAGATGTAACTGGCGGCGCGACGGGTGACCCAACAGAAAGGCCCGGATTATTCGACGTCAACTATGTGGCTGGGCAACTCATGCAGAAGTCCATCGTTCGTACAAATGCGGCGAAACACCCAAACACCGTTCTCCTCCGCCCACCGGTCGATGAGTTCTTTGCGTTAGACTTCCACAAAGCGCGAGAGATTTTGGACGAGACTGAAGCGTTAAAGGAACAAGCCAAAACCGCGATTGACGCCTTGATGGTTTAGGGCGTTCCTATCGGTTAGGCCATTTTTTGACAGCTTGAAGTTGAAATGGCACCATCGATCGCAATTTTATGAATCCCCTCTTTTCGGGAGTACGAATTTTGCGTCCTTATCTCGTTGCACTTTGTCTTTCCGTGACACCAACATTGCTACAATCCGCCGAAGTTGGTCAGGCTGCGATTGATGGTTGTATAGACCAACTGCGCGTCGTTGGTGGCGCTGACGGCCAAAGCGGGACGGTCCTGTCGCGCGAATATTCTGAAGCTAACTCTCTGGTGATGTTGCAAGACAGCGGTGATACCATCTGGCGATGTCTCGTTGCCAATGATGGCGTCGTCGCCGAACTCAGTGTCGTTGACGGCTCTGCAGCGTCGGATGTGATGGCGCTCTCTGACGGCCTCCCCATTGTGTCGGGCGATCGACGAGTTCAATTTGCATCTGGCGAAAGTGGGACAGTCATGTCCACAACTCTAAACCCTGAAACTTCCGTCCGGTACCTATTGGGCGCGGCAGATGGGCAATTTCTTCGTGTCGATGTTGGCTCGCGGGGCGGCGCGTTGGACTATAAGATTTTCAATCCCGATGGCTCTCTTTTGTTGGATTTGATTTCCTCTGACACGCCGTACCAAGGGCAGTTGTGGCAATCTGGCGATCATGTTGTCGAGGTGGTAAATGCAGGTGCGCAGCCCGTCACCTTTGACATCGGCATCGGAATTGAATGATCCGCTAACTTTTAGAAAGGACAGACTTTTGAAGACTTTAGTATCAACCGCGGGTGTAGTTTTGGCATTTGGTTTGACAGCTTGTAATGAGCCAGAAGTGGTAAGCGACGTTGAGCTTCCCACAATTGGCAGTTCATCAGACCTAACCGCGTTTCAAGGCGCGCGTGCCGGCCAGGCCGAATTCGGCATTCAAAGATTAGGCTTTCAATTGGCGAGGTCAGAAGGCCTAACAAACTATTGGTTCAACCCGGCGACAGGCGCCTGCGCGAAGATAACGACCGATCAGGGCCGCTATTCCGAAGTCGAGATGGTCGCGGGCGGTGACTGCTGACCCCTTTGACAAGGTTAATCTGAGGCACGAAGCTCCTGCGCGAAAAAGTCGCTAGGTCCGTCGACTTCTTCGAGCCTCTTTCCCTTGATTTGCCAGAATCTGTTGCCGACGTTTCTGACAAAACTGCGGTCGTGACTGACCAACAGACAGGATACGCCGTGTTCGCAAAGTTCATGCTCCAGCACTTCCTGACCTTCGATGTCGAGGTGGTTGGTTGGTTCGTCCAAAAGGTAAAAGTTGGGGTTTTGCAGGCGAAGGATCAGCATTGCCAGACGAGCCCTTTGACCCCCCGAAAGCGCCTCAATCTTAGTGTCTTGCATCTGAATTGAGACACCGGCACCCGCCAAAAGGCCCCGCGCGCGTTGGTCGCCGATATCGAACGCACCGGTAACGGCCTGCATTGGTGTGTCTGTCATGTCAAACTGCGTAAGATGCTGGTCCGAGTATCCAAGCTGAACCGAAGCTGCAGATTTGATTGGGGACTCCTGACCCAACAGCGCCTCATGAACCTGCCGTACAAGCGTGGTTTTGCCGGTTCCGTTTGATCCCAGCAAAACAACACGGTCTCCGCGTGCGATCCATTTTTTTCCAGTCTTATATAGAAGGCGGCTGTCTGGAGTTTCGACGTCGAGTTCATCCAACGTCACCAGTGCTTTCGCGTGAGTGCCGGAGTTGGTGAGTTTTATGTCGCCTGCGCTCCGCTCTGTGTGGGCGGGCTTGGCAGCGGCTTCTAACTTGGCTGCGCGTTCATTCAGTTGCTTGGTCTTTACAACTAAGAGATCTGAACCTGAGTTGATCCCAATGTTTTTGAGTTTCGCGGCTTGTTTTCGCAACTGTTGGGCTTTGTTGAGATCATTTGCGAACTTTCGAGCGTCCGCTTCGTCCGCAATGTCGAGTTCCTGCCGTGCCGTGCTGAACGGCGCATTGAAGATCCGCGATCGTTCTGGCCTTAGGAAGAGCGTGCGATTTGTCACTTCATCGAGGAAAGCGCGGTCATGGCTGGTGAGGATGACGGCTGTATCTTTCGGAAGACCAGAGAGCCAGTTTTGAAGAAGGCCAATCCGCCCAAGGTCGAGGTGGTTGGTCGGTTCGTCCAAGAGCAACACATCAGGCTCTGTGATCCAAGTCGCTGCAAGAAGGGCAGTGCGTTGCCAGCCGCCGGAAAGTTCCGAAAGAGTTGTATGTTGGATATCGTAAGGGACGTTCAGGTCGCTGAGCGCAACATCGACACGCCAACTTTCGTAGTCGGCTTGATCTTGTGGAAGGGCCGCGAGAACGAGATCATAAAGTGTCAGGTTCAATTGGTCGGCGGAGATATACTGCGCCACTTCGCCGACGCGTAGGCCGCGCGCGGTTGTGATTTCACCAGTAGTTTGTTCCAGCCCTCCAGAAATTACCGACAACAGCGTCGATTTCCCGCGGCCGTTGGCGGCGATCAATCCAAGGCGGTCGCCTTTGTTGAGTGTGAACGTAAGGTCAGAAAAGAGTGGGTCGCTTAAGGTAACACCGAGGGAGTTTATTTGGATCAGGGACATCTTTGGTCTTTCAGTATGATGTGCGCGCCAAAGCGCGGGACTGGGCAGACCGGATTTTGGTCAGCCCTACAAACGGATTTGCAGGGCAGAACGGGGACCATGCTGAAGTCGGCGGATGATACGCATGCTCAGCTTGTGCCCTCCCTTTGTTGGTGTTGATCCTGTGTGCAGTAAAACTCTTGAAAAGAGTTTTGGCCAGAAAATTTCTTAATTTTCTGAACGCCTAACGCAGCGCCCGCCCCTTGATAATCGCGTCCTTACCGAATTTTTCTCTTATTTCGTCAGCCGCATGTTCCGCTTGAGCGCGCCGGTTCGCGCCTGGGTCTAGCAGATCCCCTTCACGGTCGGCATCAGCCGCGCTGGCGAGTTGGCTGATGCCGACCCCCAAAAGGCGATAAGGCCCCTTGTCACCAACCTGATCAAAGAGTCCACGCGCGGTGCGATAAATGACGTCAGTCAATTGAGTTGGGTGGTAGAGCGATTGCCGTTTCGTCACGAGCTTATGGTCGGATTTCTTGAGCTTTAGGGTCACAACCCGACCCGCCATATCCTTTGCCTTAGCGCGCGCGCTGACCTTTTCGGACATGCGCCAGATATGGCCATCAAGAATATCAACGTCATTGGTGTCTTCATGAAAGGTGGTTTCGTTCGATAGGCCTTTAACGGGTGTATGGGGCGAAATCCGACGCCCATCTTCGCCTCGAGCGAGGGAATACAATCGCTCCCCCATACCCCCAAACCGGTCGTGTAGATCGCGTCGATCCCAGCGGAGGAGGTCATCAAAGGTCCGAATGCCTGCTTTCGCGAGGCTTTCTTGTGCCATTGGGCCGATGCCCCAGATCAGGCGGACTGACTTGGGGCGAAGGAACTCCGTTGTTTCGGCCTTCCCAATGATCGAGAAACCGCGCGGTTTATCCAGATCAGATGCCACCTTTGCCAAAAACTTGTTGTGACTCAGGCCAATTGAACCGGTTAGACCGAGCTCGTCTTTCATCCGTTTGACCAATCGCGCCAGCATTACCGCAGGCGGTGCACCGTGCAGGCGTGCGGTGCCGGTCAAATCCATGAAAGCTTCGTCCAGGGACAAAGGTTCGACAACAGGCGTAAGCTCATCCATCATTGAACGGATCGCTTTGGAGGCTTCGGTATAGGCTTCAAACCTTGGCTTAACTACTACAGCCTCAGGACAAAGCTTCAAGGCTTGGAACATCGGCATCGCTGATTTCACGCCTTTGATCCGCGCAACATAGCAAGCTGTCGACACAACTCCCCTGCGGCCACCGCCGATGATGACAGTCTTATCCGCAAGCTCTGGATTGTCGCGCTTTTCGACCGATGCATAAAACGCATCGCAATCCATATGCGCAATGGATAGGTCGAAAAGCTCTGGATGCCGTGTTACCCGTGGGCTGCGGCAGGCCGGACATCGCCCTTCGGTGTCGAAGGTGGTTAGACAGTCTCTGCATAGGGCTTGCATGTTGGCAGTTTACGAAAGCTGAGAAACGAGAACAATGGCAGAACAAAGTTTCCATGGGTGCAAAGTCGCCTTGTTTATTGGCGACAAGCTTTTGATCAGCTTGCGCGATGACAAGCCGGATATCCCCTATCCGAACATGTGGGATTTTGTTGGCGGCGGTCGCGAGGGGAACGAGACACCCGAAGACACGTTGATCAGAGAAACCAAAGAGGAAGTGGGGTTGGATCTTCAGCCCGAAGATTTGATTTGGAAACGCAGGTATCGCGCCAATTTCCGACCAGATGTTCACGTCTTTTTCTTTGTCGCGCGACTGCCGGCGTCGCATGAAGCCAAGATCGTTTTTGGCGATGAAGGGCAGGGATGGAAGTTGGTCTCCATGAGTGAATTCCTCTTAATTCCCAACATGGTGCCGTCTTACGTGTCGCGTTTGGGCGATTGGCAAACCAGACGGTCTCAAGCGGATATTCCAGAGTAATCATTGATATTTTTCAACGCCTTAAGATCGTCGCATTTCTTCCGTTTAAACCGCCAACACATTGAAAATTGGGCTTGGAACACAAATATGTGAATAAGCCATAAGGAGACTACTCTATGCAATTTGAAGAACTGATCGGACAGAATATCGTCTATCTGCTGCTCGCCGTATTTATCATTATTTGCATCTTGGCCGGGGTTCGGATCGTCCCTCAGTCGCAGAAATACGTCGTCGAGCGTCTAGGACGGTTGCGGTCTGTTCTCGGGCCGGGAATTAACTTCATCGTACCGTTTTTGGATCGCGTGCGTCACAAGGTGTCCATCCTAGAACGCCAGCTGCCGACAAGCACGCAAGACGCGATCACCTCTGACAACGTGCTGGTTCAGGTGGAGACGTCTGTTTTCTATCGGATTATCGAACCGGAAAAGACGGTTTATCGTATCCGCGATGTAGACGGGGCGATCATGACGACTGTAGCGGGCATTGTGCGCTCTGAAATCGGTCGGATGGAATTGGATCAGGTGCAAGCGAACCGTGCGAACTTAATCGAAGCGGTGCGGAATCAAGTTGCCCAACAGGTTGATGATTGGGGGATTGAGGTGACGCGTGCCGAAATCCTGGATGTGAATTTGGACGATGCAACGCGGGCCGCGATGCTGCAGCAATTGAACGCAGAACGTGCTCGTCGTGCGCAGGTGACGGAAGCCGAAGGCACCAAGCGCGCGGTTGAGCTTCAGGCGGATGCCGATCTTTATGCGGCGGAGCAAGAAGCCAAGGCGCGACGCGTGGCGGCTGACGCGGAAGCCTATGCAACTCAAGTGGTCGCGAAAGCAATTGCTGACAATGGTCTAGAGGCAGCGCAGTATCAGGTGGCGCTCAAGCAAGTTGAGTCGCTCAATAGATTAGGCGATGGTGAAGGCAATCAAACCATATTGCTTCCGGCCAATGTGATCGAAGCGTTTGGTGATGCGTTTAAGATGCTGAAAGGATCGAAGTAATGCCGCTCTGGTTGGAATGGTGGGTTTGGATGTCGGCGGCACTTGCGTTAGCGACGCTGGAAGTCATCGTGCCCGGCTACATCTTCCTCGGCTTCGCTATCGGAGCATTGGTGATGGGCGTGCTTCTTCTGCTTGGTTTAACCGGACTGTCTCTCCCGCTCTTGCTGGTGATTTTCGCCGTCTTGTCCTTGGTTGCCTATCTGGCAATGCGCAAGGTCTTTGGCCTCAAGACAGGTCAGGTCAAAATCTGGGATCGTGACATCAACGATTAAACAAAAATGGCCCGATACGCGCGGTATCGGGCCAGTCGCAAAGGGCAGTTGCCGTCGGTTGGGGACTTACCGATCGGCATTCACTTTGCAGGCTCAAAAATGTGAGTGGAGCCGCTGGGGCGTGTCGGACATGTTCAAGGCGCGCTGCGTCAGGTGCTCGCGAACCCGATCGATGTCCATGTTCAGAGGGCCTTTGACTTCGCAAGGGTATCGGAAAACTTGTCCGTCTCGGTGAATATCTACCCGAGCTTCAAATGCGCCATGTTTGGCGTTGTAGCGGACGTCGCCAAGTTGAATGCGTTGCATGTTGGCCTCCTCTTTCGTGCCTGTTCTGCGTCTGAATTCGATATTGGATAAGGCGAAACAGAACGAAAGAGGGTGTCACGCTGACGTGACAGCAGTTTACCTGTTGGGTGTCAGAGCTTGCGGCGAATTCAATTCAGAAAGCATGGATTGAACCGCTGATTTGGGATCGGCAGCCTTCCAAACGGGTCGACCTACCACGATGTGATCCGCACCGTCTGCGATGGCTTGAGCTGGTGTCGCAACCCGCTTTTGGTCGCCCAAGTCGGCACCGGACGGGCGAACGCCCGGCGTCACGATCAGTTTGCCTGATGCTTCGGGAAGTGTCCGAATGAGGGAGGCCTCTTGGGGGGAGGCGATGACACCGTCTGCACCAGCTTCCAGTGCTTTTCCGGCCCGTTCCTGCACCAGATCGGTGATTGCACCGTCTTTGATGCAAGCATCGTCGAGGTCGCTCCGGTCCAGAGACGTCAACACAGTCACCCCCAAAATCTTAAGGTCTTTGCCAGCGGCCCCTTCTTTAGCCGCGCGCACAACATAAGGGTCGCCATGGACCGTTAGAAAATCCAGATCGAATTGAGCGATCCCTCTCACAGCCGCTTCGACAGTTGCACCGATGTCGAAGAACTTCATGTCTAGGAAAATGCGCTTGCCATGATCTTGCTTTAACTCATTGGCAAGGGCGAGCCCGCCTCCGGTGAGCATCCCAAGCCCGATCTTATAAAAGCTCACGGTGTCGCCCAGTTTTTCAGCCAGTGCGAGGCCATCGAGAACGTTCGGGACATCAAGCGCGACTATGAGGCGATCATCAGACATGGGGAAACTCCTATCTCGGTCCTCCGCCATGTAGCGGCTCACTGATCTGGGTGCAATTCTTTGGCGTAGTGCGGTCGGGCGCAGTCTGATTGGGGCAGACTGCGCCCTCCCGTGCGGCAGTTACCTACCCCACAATTCCGACGCCACACTGGGACATACGAACGCCGGAAACCGAAAACAGCTTTGGTTGGGTCACAACTGCGGCCTAACAGCATTTTTGGGTCAAACCCTGTGACTTCGAAAGAAGTCGAAACTTTGCCTTAGTTCGCGCCCGGAAGGTGAGACGAGAAGAAAACTCATCCTTTGGCGCTCAAATTGGCAGACAACGTATGTCCTCCACTCACGCCTCGACTATGCTGCGGCTCCCTTGGCAACGATACTGGGAAGAATCTCAAACGTTTCCCCTAATCCTCCGGTTGGCTTGCAAGCGGAGTTCACGATCCCCATTTAGAGTGGGAGGCCCAAATAGGTCATGTGCTGCAAAGCAGGCGTGATGAAGAGGGTGCTTTGATAAGGAGAGAAAGATGAACTTAGACAAGTTCACTGAGCGTTCGCGCGGCTTTATTCAAGCTGCTCAGACGATTGCGATGCGCGAGAACAATCAATCTTTGATGCCGGAACATTTGTTGAAAGCTCTCATGGATGATGAGGAAGGGCTCTCTGCAAATTTGATTACGAAGTCCGCAGGCGATGCGGCGAGCGTCCGTCAATCGGTGGATGTAGCGGTTGCCCGTCTTCCAAAGGTCACAGGGGCATCTGGCCAGATTTATATGGATGCGGCGACTGGTCGTGTTTTAGCCGAAGCTGAGAAATTGGCGAGTAAGGCGAGCGATAGCTTTGTGCCTGTAGAGCGGCTATTGACCGCTCTGGCAGTGGTGAAATCAAAAGCTAAAGAGGCGTTGGTCGCTGGCATGGTGACGGCCAAGGGACTTAATTCGGCAATCAATGAGCTTCGCAAAGGGCGGACAGCTGATAGTGCGACTGCCGAAGACAGTTTTGATGCGTTGAACAAATATGCGCGTGATCTGACCGAAGCGGCTGAGCAAGGGAAAATCGATCCCATCATAGGACGTGACGAAGAAATTCGCCGCTCTATGCAGGTGTTGTCACGCCGGACAAAGAACAATCCGGTTCTGATTGGTGAGCCTGGAGTCGGTAAAACAGCCATTGCCGAAGGCTTGGCGCTGCGCATCGTGAACGGTGATGTGCCGGAGAGCTTGCGCAACAAGAAACTCATGTCGCTCGACATGGGTGCTTTGATCGCGGGTGCGAAATATCGTGGTGAGTTCGAAGAACGCCTGAAAGCGATCTTGAAAGAGATCGAGGCGGCTGCGGGTGAGATCATCCTTTTCATCGACGAAATGCATCAGCTTGTTGGCGCGGGTAAGACCGATGGCGCGATGGATGCGGCGAACCTGATAAAACCTGCTTTGGCGCGGGGCGAGCTGCATTGTATCGGTGCGACGACGCTCGACGAATATCGCAAGTATGTAGAGAAAGACGCAGCACTTGCGCGGCGTTTCCAAGCCTTGATTGTAGAAGAGCCGACGGTTGTAGACACAATCTCGATCCTGCGAGGGATTAAGGAAAAGTATGAGCTGCACCACGGTGTTCGAATATCGGACAGCGCTCTGGTCTCTGCGGCAACGCTTTCCCATCGCTACATCACGGATCGGTTCCTGCCGGATAAGGCCATCGACTTGATGGATGAGGCCGCGTCACGTTTGCGCATGGAAGTGGACAGTAAGCCAGAAGAATTGGATGCGTTAGATCGTCAAATCATGCAGCTGCAGATCGAGCAAGAGGCGCTGAAGAAAGAGGACGATAAAGCCTCCAAAGATCGGTTGCTCAAGTTGGATGAGGAATTAGCCAACCTGCAAGACCGTGCCACTGAGATGACCGCGAAGTGGGAAGCAGAGCGTGCCAAATTGGAAGGTTCTCGCGAGCTGAAAGAGCAGCTCGACCGTGCACGTGCTGAATTGGACATCGCCAAGCGCGAAGGCAATTTGGCCAAAGCGGGTGAGCTGTCCTATGGCGTCATTCCCGACCTTGAACGCAAGCTGTCAGAAGCCGAAGACAATGACGACCTGATGGTCGAGGAAGCGGTTCGCCCCGAACAGATTGCCGATGTGGTCGAGCGCTGGACTGGTATTCCGACATCGAAGATGTTGGAGGGTGAACGCGAAAAGCTGCTTCGGATGGAAGAAGAGCTTGGCAAGCGCGTGATCGGCCAAAAGGCGGCTGTGACCTCTGTATCCAACGCAGTGCGTCGTGCGCGCGCTGGTCTGAACGATGAAAACCGTCCGCTTGGGTCGTTCTTGTTTCTTGGGCCTACTGGTGTCGGAAAGACCGAGTTAACCAAGGCAGTGGCCGAGTACCTATTTGATGACGACAGCGCGATGGTCCGCATTGATATGTCTGAGTTCATGGAGAAACACGCGGTCGCACGCTTGATTGGTGCCCCTCCGGGTTACGTCGGCTACGATGAAGGCGGCGTTTTGACCGAAGCCGTGCGGCGGCGTCCTTATCAGGTCGTGCTGTTCGATGAAGTCGAAAAGGCACATCCAGATGTCTTCAACGTACTGTTACAGGTGTTGGACGATGGTGTTCTGACCGATGGTCAGGGCCGGACGGTCGATTTCAAGCAGACGTTGATCATCTTGACGTCAAACCTTGGAGCGCAGGCCTTGAGCCAGTTGCCGGATGGGGCAGATGCTTCTGATGCGAAGCGCGATGTTATGGACGCGGTCCGCGCGCATTTCCGGCCAGAGTTCCTTAACCGTCTGGACGAGACAGTCATTTTCGACCGTTTGGTGCGTGAGGATATGGCTGGGATCGTAGCAATTCAGCTGCGTCGTTTAACCGATCGCCTTGCGAGCCGGCACATCACGCTTGATCTTGATGACGGCGCGATGACCTGGCTTGCGGATGAAGGATACGACCCTGTCTTTGGCGCGCGGCCTTTGAAGCGGGTGATCCAACGTGCGTTGCAAGACCAGTTGGCCGAGATGATCTTGGCTGGTGATGTGTTGGACGGATCAACTGTGTCGGTATCAGCGGGTGCTGATGGGCTGATCGTCGGGGACCGATTGTCGGTCAGCAATAAGCCAAAGCCGGACGATGCCATCGTCCACTAGGCTTTGATTTGGGAGTGGGGCGCCGTGGGAGGTTGCGGCGCCCCAATTTGATCTTAGCTGGATGGCAAGATCACTTTATCGATGACGTGGATGACACCGTTTGATGCTTCAACGTCAGCAGCAACGACGTTAGCGTCGTTCACCATAACACCGCCTTCAGTCATGATTGTAACGTCCTGACCGTTTGCCGTTGGTGCCATCATGTTGTTTGTCAGGTCGCCGGACATCACTTTGCCTGGGACAACGTGATATGTCAGGATCGCTGCAAGTGCTTCTGGATCTGCGAGCAGACCTTCAACTGTGCCTTCTGGCAGAGCTGCGAACGCCTCATCAGTTGGAGCGAACACAGTGAATGGGCCGTCGCCCTTGAGTGTGTCAACAAGGCCAGCTGCCTGAACTGCAGCAACCAATGTTGTGAAAGAACCAGCTTCAACAGCTGTGTCGACGATGTCTTTGTCGTTTCCCATCGCAAACGCCTGGAAGGCAAAAGCGGAGGAAGCTGTAAGTGCGAGTACTGTTCTGCGTAGCATAGGAAGTTCCCTTTCAATTTTTATGTTTCGTGCCGTGGTTACGCAGGTGGTTCACAATGGATCACTGGGGATTGTTGCTGATGGCATTTGACGACAAAGGATTGCGGACTAAGCCGCAGGTTGAAAATCTTTCCATTCACAAAAACGTGATCGAAAACGTGAGAATTATCTCAAATCCGTGGGTGGGATTGACCTGAAAGGGGCGGCTACGTTTTGTGCGACACAACCTCAAAAGGAACTCGCCCATGATGTCGCCCATGTTCTCTGCCTTCACGATCAATGTGATTTCCGTTTTAGCGGTTCTGTTCATTCTCGTTGTCGGGCTGATTGTTCTGGTTGTCATCATCACCTTCATCATTGACCGGAGCCAACGCACGGATGCGATCCGGCGGAATTACCCAGTATTGGGGCGTTTCCGGCACTACTTCTCTGCGCTGGGCGAATTCTTTCGACAGTACTTTTTTGCGATGGATCGCGAGGAACTGCCGTTTAACCGGGCGCAACGCGAATGGATTTCGCGGGCTGGGGGCGGCAAGGGGAATACTGTCGCCTTTGGGTCGACTCGCAACTTGGCGACACCGGGCACTCCTATCTTTGTAAATGCGGCCTTTCCGCCTTTGGATGAGCAAGCGGCTAAAACCGAACCGATGTTGATCGGCCCGAACGCGCGTGAGCCTTATTTGGCGCCGTCAATCTTCAATCTGTCGGGCATGAGCTACGGCGCAATATCAAAACCTGCGGTGCGTGCCTTATCTAAAGGCTGTGCGGAAGCTGGCGTTTGGATGAACACAGGTGAGGGCGGAGTGAGCCCTTATCACTTAGAAGGTGGCTGCGATCTGGTCTTTCAAATGGGCACGGCAAAGTATGGGGTGCGTGATCCAGAGGGAAATCTGGATGAAGACAAACTTCGTAAAGTAGCGGCGCACGATCAGGTCAAAATGATCGAGATAAAGCTCGCACAGGGCGCCAAACCGGGCAAAGGCGGCATTCTGCCTGCATCAAAGGTGAACGCAGAGATTGCAGAAATCCGCGGGATCAAGATTGGCGAAAGCAGTCTTTCCCCTAATCGTCACGTCGAGATTGATGATTTTGAAGACCTGTTGGATTTCATCGCGCGGGTGAGAGAGGTGTCTGGCCTGCCTGTTGGTATTAAAACTGTCATGGGGAGCGGAGCCGCTTTCGAGGAGCTTTTCGCGCTCATCAATGAACGCGGCCACGAGTCAGCGCCTGACTTTATTTCGCTTGATGGCGGGGAAGGCGGAACAGGCGCGTCTCCTATGCCTTTGATCGATCTTGTGGGCGTCTCTATTAGGGAGGCGTTGCCGCACGTCGCGCGTCTTAGGAATGAAGCAGGTTTAAAAGACCGCATTCGTCTGATCGCCAGCGGCAAACTTGTGAACCCGAGCGATGTGGCATGGGCCTTGTGTGCTGGTGCGGATTTTGTGACCTCCGCTAGAGGTTTCATGTTTAGCCTTGGATGTATCCAGGCGTTGAAGTGCAACAAGAATACCTGCCCGACCGGCATTACCACCCATGACCCTCGGTTCCAAAAGGGACTGGTGGTTGAAGAGAAATATCAGCGCGTGGCCAAATATGCCGAAAGCATTGTGAAAGAGGTCGAGGTTATCGCCCATTCCGTTGGCGTGAGTGAGCCAAGGCAGATGAAACGCAGCCATGTCCGCATCGTTCAGGCCGACGGATCCTCTGTCCCACTTGATATTCTGCAGGAACGTTACAAATCGCTGGCGACAACGTGAGACTCATTTCCAAGTAAATGCCTTATAGGCTTCCTACATAACGACGAGACAAAGACTGGAGGCCTGAATGGCACACCGCTGGAAGAATGACCTGACCCATGCTGACGTAACGCCGAAAGAGGCGTTCTTGAACCGTCGCCAGATTCTGGCCGGAACCGCAGGTTTGGGTGCGATTGCTGCTGCTGGATTGGCAGAAGCACAGGAAGACTTGCAGCCAAACAGTCTCGAGGACATCACCAGCTACAATAATTTCTATGAGTTCGGTACTGGCAAAAGCGACCCAGCGGCCAATGCCCACAAGCTTGAGATCGAACCATGGTCCGTCAAAGTGGATGGCTTGGTCGACAATCCCGGCGATTATTCTTCGGCAGACCTGCTGGATGGTCTGACAGTGGAAGAGCGCATCTATCGGTTCCGCTGTGTTGAGGCTTGGGCAATGGTCGTGCCTTGGAACGGGATCGAGCTTGCAGACATCTTGAATAAAGTCGGCATTCAGTCGGAAGCAAAATACGTCGCTTTTGAAACTGTCGTTCAGCCAGAGAACATGATTGGCGTGCAGCGCCGCGTGTTGGACTTCCCCTATGTCGAAGGTCTGCGCATTGATGAAGCGATGCACCCGCTGACGATTATGGCAACCGGTATCTATGGCGAACCAATTGCCAAGCAGAATGGCGCACCAATGCGTTTGGTTGTTCCTTGGAAATACGGCTTCAAGTCGATCAAGTCGATCGTGCGCATCTCTCTCACTGACTATGAGCCGCCAACCAGCTGGAACAAAGCGAATGCGCGGGAATATGGGTTCTATAGTAATGTGAACCCGAATGTGGATCACCCGCGTTGGAGCCAAAGTTCACACCGAGTGATCGGAGGTGGATTGTTTGCCAGCCGTGAACCCACGCTGATGTTCAACGGATATGAAGCAGAAGTGGCCAGTCTTTATGACGGCATGGATCTATCTGAATTCTACTAATGGATATCGTGGGGACCATAAACACCGCGGCGCGGAAGGTGCCAACGTGGACTATATATATAGTCGGCGCAGGTTGGCTGGTTTACCTGTTCTATCTCGCCGCATTCACGCGCGCCTTCGGGCCTGAGCCGATCAATGCGTTGGAACGTGAATATGGTGAAATTGGTCTCCAACTGCTTGTTGTGGGCTTGTTGATCACCCCGCTGCGCGAAACCTTCGGGATCAGCCTGATCAAATTCCGCCGCGCAATCGGGGTCATGACGTTTTTCTTCATTCTGGCCCACTTCCTCGTCTTCGCGATCTTGGATGTTCAAAGCCTGGAACGGGTTTGGACTGAGGTTGTCAAACGTCCCTATCTCACCGTCGGCATGATCAGTTTCGTTGCTTTGATCCCATTGGCCATCACGTCCAACAATTACTCTGTCCGCAAAATGGGTGCGATTGCGTGGAGACGGCTTCATTGGCTGACCTACCCGGCGGCGATCCTTGGCGCGCTTCACTATGTTTGGCTGGCCAAAGGGTTCCAGATCGAACCACTCGTTTATTTGGCAGTTCTCATTGGCTTGGTCGCTTATCGCTATCGGCCAAAGAACCGGTCAAAAAATCGGGCCATGAGTCGGGCCTAAAGTCTCCTCTTTTAATCCTAACATGTGCCGGTAGTGTCGGCGCATGATTGACGCCAAACGTACGACACTTCTTACAATGCTCATCTTTTCGCTCCACCCCGTGGCGTTTGGAGCGTGGATTGCTTTGATCCCAGTTGTGAAAGCAAACCTTGGCTTGAACAAAGCTGAGCTGGCCATCGCACTTTTGGGTCTGCCGGTTGCGACTGTTCCTAGCCTTCAGATTGCAAGTCGTGTGATGCCGCGCTTAGGACCTCGGCGGATTCTACGCGTCATGTTCCCGATACAGGGCGCGGTTTTGATCTTGCCGTTTATGGCGACATCACAGGCGACACTCTTTTTGGCCTTGATGATGTTTGGTGTCGCGATGGCGTTCATGCAAGTTTGTTTAAACGTCTATGCCGGACGACTTGAAAAGCAGCTCGGCGTGATCGTGATGAACCGCTGCCACGGCGCTTGGGCGCTGGGGTTGATGTTTGGCTCGTTGCTGGTCGTTTGGCTTGCATTCCTTGATGACGGC
>NZ_FQXB01000002.1:0-307500 GCF_900129845.1 Cognatiyoonia sediminum | reverse complement strand
GGTTCCTGGAAATAGCCCTCCATTAGATCGTACCCTAAACCGACACAGGTGGACTGGTAGAGAATACCAAGGCGCTTGAGAGAACCACATTTAAGGAACTCGGCAAAATACCTCCGTAAGTTCGCGAGAAGGAGGCCCGATTAGAAGGCAACTTTTGGTCGGGGGCACAAACCAGGGGGTGGCGACTGTTTACTAAAAACACAGGGCTCTGCGAAGTCGCAAGACGACGTATAGGGTCTGACGCCTGCCCGGTGCTTGAAGGTTAAAAGGAGGAGTGCAAGCTCCGAATTGAAGCCCAAGTAAACGGCGGCCGTAACTATAACGGTCCTAAGGTAGCGAAATTCCTTGTCGGGTAAGTTCCGACCTGCACGAATGGCGTAACGACTTCCCCGCTGTCTCAAATGTGGACTCAGCGAAATTGAATTGCCTGTCAAGATGCAGGCTTCCCGCGGTTAGACGGAAAGACCCCGTGCACCTTTACTACAGCTTCGCATTGGCATCAGGCACAGTATGTGCAGGATAGGTGGTGGGCTTTGAAACCGAGACGCCAGTCTTGGTGGAGCCTCCCTTGAGATACCACCCTTATTCTGCTTGATGTCTAACCGCGGTCCATTATCTGGATCCGGGACCCTGCGTGGTGGGTAGTTTGACTGGGGCGGTCGCCTCCCAAACAGTAACGGAGGCGCGCGAAGGTTGGCTCAGAGCGGTCGGAAATCGCTCGTTGAGTGCAATGGCAGAAGCCAGCCTGACTGCGAGACTGACAAGTCGAGCAGAGTCGAAAGACGGCCATAGTGATCCGGTGGTCCCGAGTGGAAGGGCCATCGCTCAACGGATAAAAGGTACGCCGGGGATAACAGGCTGATGGTGCCCAAGAGTCCATATCGACGGCACCGTTTGGCACCTCGATGTCGGCTCATCTCATCCTGGGGCTGGAGCAGGTCCCAAGGGTACGGCTGTTCGCCGTTTAAAGAGGTACGTGAGCTGGGTTTAGAACGTCGTGAGACAGTTCGGTCCCTATCTGCCGTGGGTGTAGGATACTTGAGAGGAGTTGCCCCTAGTACGAGAGGACCGGGGTGAACGTTCCACTGGTGGACCAGTTGTCGTGCCAACGGCAGTGCTGGGTAGCTATGAACGGACAGGATAACCGCTGAAGGCATCTAAGCGGGAAGCCCCCCTCAAAACAAGGTATCCCTGAGAGCCGAAGTAGACCACTTCGTCGATAGGCCGGAGATGTAAGCGCAGTAATGCGTTCAGTTGACCGGTACTAATTGCTCGATAGGCTTGATTTGATCCAGTAATAGACAGACTGGAAATCAAGTGCACTTATGCAAAGTCACTGACTTGGAGATGTTGTTTTTTTGGTGTGGTGGTTATAGCGCGAGCAAAACACCCGATCCCATCCCGAACTCGGCCGTTAAGTGCCGCTGCGCTGATGGTACTGCGTCTTAAGGCGTGGGAGAGTAAGTCACTGCCACACCTAATAAGCAACATCTGATGATCTCTCGACGATGTAACTACACCGAAAAGCCTATTGTTTCATCGTCAAATCTGGCGTCGTTTCTATTCGCTTTATGTACGCAGTTTTTTGTTACAAATTTGGAAGCAGAGTTGGATATTTTGTTCAACTGTATCCAAAGAGTGTACGGTATTTGCGCGAAATATCGTGCCTGTCACTTTTGTGTTGAAGTACCGATTTCTCCGGTTCAAGTTCGATGTTGAGAACTGATAAATGGGGATCAAGTTCTTGTTGAGCAGTTGCCCCGCACGAGAATGAGGCGTTTGATGTCGGTGGCGGCTCACGACGATATCGAAATTTCTATATTGAAACTCCCAGGCGATGCTTCGCAATGGGAACTCGTGATGCGTTTTCTCACCTTACGGCGCAGCATTTTCATTCACAAAAAGAAATGGCAGCTGTTCGACGAAGGTTCGATCGAGTTTGAGCAATATGATACGGCCACGGTTGCGACCTATGTTATTGCGCATAGACAAGGTGAAATCGTCGCCGGCGCACGTCTCTTGCGGTGTGATACCAAAATAGGACCGGAATACAGCTACATGATCCGAGACGCCTATCTCAAGAAAATCGAAATTCCTTCGGAGATTTGCTTTGAAGAGCCACCTGTAACGAGCGATGCATGGGAAATTACAAGGGCTATTTCCATCGATAAGACACCTATTCCGATGCAAATGGTTTTGAGTACGATCCACGACTATATCCAAAAGGACGGCGGCAAGGTCTGTTTGTTTCTTGGGCCGCCAGCATTTCTCAGAATGGCGCGTCGTGCTGGATACGAGCCTCGGCGAGTCGGCAATATCGCGCAGGACGACTCGGGCAGATACCTCGTTTTGGCATTCGATATTCGTCAAACCGATGAGGCCGGATAAATGAGACTTACGACAGAACAATCACAAGTTTTTCAAGAGCTTGGTTGGTCGATTCGTAAGGACGCGATCGGCGATCCGATGATTTACCGTGTCGATGGCGATCAGTTGTTCGAAGTGGTTTTTCAATATTTTGAGCGCGGCAAGCAATTTTATTTTCCTTTGCTGTACCGAGCGACCACGGTGAGCTACCGTCAATCATTTCTAGAAGTGACGGCCCGCAAGTCTACAGAAAACGCTCCAATTTTTGGTGTTGTCGAATTCCATTTCGCAGATACTTCGCATGACGTGATGCAGGACATTTCACAGAAATTAATAGGCATGGCCGACAAAGCCGATGTTGCTTCCGAGATTTCTCGTCTGTCTCAGACGCGACCCAGCACTTTGGAGGGGCAGTACGAATACCTTACGGCACTCGCGTGGCTTGGCCAATACGACAGACTGAAACTAGAATTGGAAGCACTCAAGTTGAAAAACGAGCGAGAAAATCCGCTAAAGTGCAGCGTAGACGTGTTTAAACGCATTGATGGCATGGACGTATATGCAACGTGAAAGCCAGAAATTACCTTCCCTGATTTAACAATTCCCCATTTAGCTGTTAAATGTTAACGTTATCGTAAGACCACTTACTCTAAGGAACCAAACGTGGATGTTGATCATAAGAACTTAGGTGGGCTGATCCCGACCTTTGAGGAGGATCGGCAAATCCTATTGGGGATGTGCGACATGGGATTTGCAGTCGCACTCGATATTCACTGGAACGGACCTGTTTATTCTCACAACGAATATCCAGAGAAATGGGCAAAGCTCTATTTCGACAAAAACTTCTTCGTTCTCGATCCGCTATTCTACTGGACCGTTGTTAAGACGGGTCACATTCGGTGGTCAGAGGTTTCTTTCCCAGATCCTCGAGGCGTTCTTAAAATGGCTGCTGAACACGGCCTGAAGTATGGTTGCACGTTTTCGATGAAGGAATCCAACCGCCGCCATCTGCTTTCCATTTCCCGATCGGACCGTGAATTCACGGATCCAGAAATCTCAGAGGCGGAAAAGGTGTTCGAAAGTTGGACGGCTGCGTCAATCAATATTCGCCCGTCGAAGAAGTAACTTACTTGCCTAAACTTAACTAAGGAATGCGTCGAAAAAATCTGAGTTTTTCGCCGAATTCGCTTGTAGACTCACTGGCTTCGTCATAGATCTCTCTCACTTGGCGCGGGATGGAGCAGCCCGGTAGCTCGTCAGGCTCATAACCTGAAGGTCGTAGGTTCAAATCCTACTCCCGCAACCAAAAAACGCCGCCCTTTAGGGCGGCTTTTTTATTCCTCAATCGGTCTTGGATCTATGAGTAGGGCGCCTATCCACCCAGCGATAAATCCGCCAAGATGGGTCTGCCAAGCAAGTTGACCGTCCATTGCCCACCAGAGGACGAGGTTTAGCCCTACGAGAAACAACGCGGCCCGGGCGACAGGCCAGAGCGCTTCGTTCAGATTAAAGCGATCGATGTAGCTCCACGCCAATAGCCCGCCCACAAGTCCGAAAAGAGCTCCTGACGCGCCGACCATGGGCGCGAGCGTTGGGGCGAGTAGACCGTAGCCGATACCACCTCCCACAATCGCAACGCTATATAGAATAAGAAACCCTTTGGTTCCTACACGTTCGACAACAAGGTTTCCCGCGGTCACCAGGGTGATCATATTTACGATCAAGTGACCAAGACCAGCGTGCAAGAAACCGTATGTCAGAAACATAGTGTAAGGTTGCAGCGGGTAGTTGGGAGTCCAATCCCCGAGGAGACCAGACCAAAACCCAGCATATTCATAGACTCGAAATCTGAGCGAGGTTGAAAACAACACACCCCAATCAGACAGCGTAAGAACAGCTTCTATTGCGACGCATAAAGCAACAATGGTCCAAATCGCCGGCCTCGTACCGTCGAGCAAAGTCGCTATCTTTTGGTTGTCTTCGGACATCCGCCGCTGCCCGTTCTATGGGTCAATCAGGGTGCGCCTTACGGGCGCCATTCGAAAGCTCGATCTACCCCAAAGAAAATCGTGTTTGAGTCGCGATCATCGGCACCGTCAGAAGTCGCGAACGAGTAAGTGTAGCCGCTGACCAATCCCCAATCACGGCTGATGCTGTGCCGATACCTTACATTGAAATCCCAACGGGTCGCGTCTTCGATGTCACCACTCAGAGCATTTGTGTCTCTGTACGCGAGGCTGGTCGATACGTCGGAAACGCGTGATAGAGCTTGGCTATACCCTACCGTAAGGTTCGTATTAATCGCTTCATCTCCATCCGCTCCGATATTGTAAGCTTGGTTCAGGCTAGCCCTGAGATTGCCGCCGCGTACGACTTCTGTGTTGTAGTTCAAGCCGTACAAGGGGGAGAAATCGGTATCTGAAGAATCGCTTCCACCGATCGTTAGGCCGAGTTGACCATTCTGTAGTTCCCAATTTCTGCTCAGAGAGAAACTGTTGCGACGACCATTTTGTTCGATGCTAGAAGACACTCTGCCGCTCAGTGAACCGTTGGGCAGCGTTTGACTGGCTGTGGCAGTAACGCCGAACCCATCTTCTCGATCGGATACGCCGCCTTCTCGACTTTCAATGTCAAAGTAGTTGAGATCCAAGCCGACAGTTAGAGTCGGGTTCACCAAAAGAGACACGCCAGTGCCGAACCTCAACGTTGTTTGATCGGTTCCGCCGTCTTCATCAACCTCAGACCAACCGGCGGTAAGGCGCCCGGTTATCCGGTCGTCAAACCGCAAATTAATAACGCTGTTCGCAGATAAAGTAGTTGTATCCAATAGGTCTGGATCAGTGGTGTCAGTATAATCGCGGGTCGAACCGGAAAGCGTAAAGGAGCCACCAAATGGTTGATCCTTGCCAAACGCCATCAAAATAGAACCGCTTATGTCTGTTCTTGTTCCAGCGTCTAGAACCGTCAGATCAGTCTCTGGGTCTTCATCATCAATAAAGGTGTTCAATTCGACAGAACGATAAAAACCGGTGATGCTAAATTCGGCTGTTCGACTGGTTCGCCCGTACGAGAACCTCAGAGACGGATCAATGATACCCGTGTCTACGCCATCATCGGGTGAAAAAACCAATCCGGTATTTGCGGAAAAAGAAAACGCTTCGCTACGCGTTTGAGAAGAGTAGCTGAGGCCCAAATTGGTTTGAGCGCTGAATGCAGAATTCGCATCCACTTCCAGTTCGGTATTGTCCGAGTAACGCAATGTCTGCGAAACAGACAGTGTGAGGTTCGTACCGCCAGAATCCTGAGCGTCCGCCATGGTCGTGGCGAACGCTGTCACAAATCCTAAGGTCGGATATTTGATATAGTTCTTAATTTGCCCACCCCGAAGATAGGTTTACTCGAATAAACGCCGTTCTGGTACTAGAATGACGTCGCCATCCTGTAGCGCTACGTCGCTGCGCATCTGTGCGCCGTTTTCCAGCGCTTCATAGTTAATTTCATACACAGATTGCAGGCCATTGGAATCCGTTCTGCGCAATTGAACGCGTTTTGTTGCAGCGAAGTTGGTAAATCCGCCACTAGTAGAAAGCGCTTGAAGGATTGTGGAGCCGGCAGGCAGTGCCTTTGGGCCAGGTGCGCCAACTTCACCAACAAAGAAAATGTTGATTGTCGCTGGGGCCGCAGAGGCTGAGCCGGAGGAAGACCCCGGACGGATCGCAGGAGTTACCGTAACAAAAACGTCTGGCGCAGCGTTGAAGTTGTCAGCAATTGCATCGCTGATCGCAGCTTCGATTTGCCCGATCGTACGGCCGCGAGCGGTCAATGTACCGGCGAAAGGAAAGCTGAAGCGCCCGTCGTTCAGAACCAAAACTTGGCGGTTCAGCGCAGGATCCTGAAGAACTTCGACGGCAAGAGTGTCGCCTGACTTCACCCGATATTCGCTTTGCGCCATCGAAAGGGTTGCTGTCATAACCAATGCAACAACAGCTGCGATATATTTCATCAACTTCATCTCAGTAGCCTTTCTGCCCCTTTGGACACCGTTGTACCTGCAAAATAGTCAGGGAAAAGAAGATTCTGCGGCCAAATCAGGAACAATTCAACTTTGTAGTGAAACCATCACGACCTTGGGCCTATTGTTCGATTGGCGCTTGCGAAAGCTCAGCAAGTTTCAATCTGGCGTCTTCGATCTGAGGGCGCGTATCCACAGGACCTGCGACATCTAACACCTTTTGTAGCTGTACTTTTGCGTTCTCGGTATCGCCTGTCGCTATGTACGCCATAGCGAGGTGATACTGAGCCAAGGGATCGTCATCGAGCTCCTTTGCCGCGTTCTGAAGATAAGGTACGGCTTCAGCAGAGTCCCCACGTCGGTGCAAAATCCAACCGTAGGTATCTTGAAGCGCCGGGATGTCGGTATCTTTGAACCGGCGGGCAACCGTGAAAGCGCGTTCTAAACTCTCCTCGTCTGTCCGATAAACCGATAGCAGACTGGCGAGATTGTTTGCCACGATAATCGAGTCTGAAGCACGTTCATAAAGCTGCTCATAAATTTCGATCGCTTCTTCAATTCTGTTGTCAGTTTCCAAAATTGATGCGCGCGCCCAAAGCAAATTTGGATCGTCATTGTTTTCAGCTAAACCTTGCTGAATGACTTCTTCGGCAGCCGTCGTATCGCCAGTCCTTGCCAAAATACGGGACAACTCAAGCCAAATTCGTGGGCTATTTGGGTTGTCTTCCAAAAGCTTGCGATAGTCGTCCGCTGCTCCATCCAAGTCACCAGAAGCACCTTTGACGGCGGCGAGCGCGTAGGGCAAATTTCGATTGTTTGGGTTGTCTTCAATAAGCTTCTGAACCAATTCTTGGGCCGCATCTGTGTCACCTGCCGCGAGGTGGCCGCGTAGCAAAAGAAGTTGTGCATCAAGTCCACCTTCGCTGCTAGCAGCCAGCTGTTCAAGGAAGACAACCGCTTCGCCAATACCGCTAGCAGATCTAAGTTGGTCGGCCTGTAAGGCATTCGCGATTTGATTGGTTCGATCGGTATCGAGGCGTCTCAGCGTATCGATAACTTGTTTTGCACGGGGCTGATCATCCATTTCTAGATAGAGACGTCCCAGCACAGCAAGCAATTCTGGGTTCCCTGGCGAAAGACGTAGTGCCGGAAGCAAGACGTTTTCTGATGGTAGGAACTGCCTTCTTTCCATGAGCGCTGACGCGTAGCGGATCGATTGCTCTGGAGCGTTTCCTGACGTTTCGACGGCGCGAGACAAGCTTTCTCTTGCGAGTTCATGGTTGCCCGCACGCTGATACGCTTCGGCAAGCAGCTCATGCGCCTCAGTGTCATCCGGATTTGCATCGAGAGCGGTCCGCAAGCTGAGCAAAGCAGAGTCTGTATCGTCTGCTTCGATCTGCCATCTTGCTTGCAGCTTCAAGGCTTCGACTTGAAGAGTGTATTCAGCCAAAACCTCTTCCACTAATCTACGAGCGCCTACTTCATTGCCCGTCCCGATCAGCATTTTTGCCAATCCGACTTGAATCCCTCGACGTTGCTCAGATGGTTCGATCTCGGAAATGATCCGCTCCATGTCGGCAATGGCTTCGGAGGTTTTGCCTTCCGCAAACTCGATACTAGCAAGCAAAGCTTCGAATGGAGCTTTGTTGGGATTTGATGCGATAGCCCGCACAATCTCAGCCTTGCCGGCCTCCGGCCCGTTCACTTCCGTGACGAACCTAATCAAATCCAAGAACTTAGACGGATCTTCGTCTGAAGGGTCGCTTACGTTTCGAAGAAAGTCTTCAGCCGCCTGAATGTTCCCTGTTGACGTATAAAACCTAAACAGTGTGCTTTGAATTTCATCTTCTTCGGGGAAGGTCTCGATCATTGTCAGCAGTTGCTGCTCAAGCAGGTCTGGATCCTGCTTTTGGGCCAAGATCGCGAGCCTTTGTTGATGCAGACGTAGGTTTTCAGGATCTTGCGAAATCATGTGATCGATGTGAACGAGAGCATCATCGATCCTAGAACCTCTGATCGCATTATCGATCAACATGTTCCGGATGATCGAGTTGTTGGGCAATTCGGATACCAAGCTTTCGGCTTCGGCCGCCAACGCCTCAGCCCTGAGAAGATCGTCGCCTTCAATTGCTTCCTGATATTTTAGGCCAAGATCAATGGCGGCAACTTCAGTATCTTCTGGAGAAAGTTCGACCGCACTTCCGCCGTGCCGCTGGAATTCGTCCCAGCTCTGGTTGTCAAAAGCCAATCTGGCAAGTTGGACGCGGAAGCGCGGTTCTCTAGGGTACTGCTCCGCAAGACGCAGGAGCTGGTTGTAACCCGAACCGATGTCACCTTGATCAAGGAAGATTTGAGCGAGAGTCTCGCGAGCGCCCACATGGTTGCCCTCAACTTCAAGCACATTGCGGAACTCAATGATCGCGCGTGCAGCATCCCCGGATTCAAGTAGATTAAGCCCTGATTGATATCGCTCCTCGGCTCTTTCTTCAGCAGTCTTACAAGCTGCGAGAGAGAAGGCTAGGATCGCGACAATGGCAATCTTACTAGTACGATTCATCATAGAATGCTCCAAAAGGAAGTAGGTTCGCACAGATCATCTTACTAAAAAGCGTGCCGAAACTACCAAGAATTTTGTCGGAACTAGTAACCCGTTCCCCTGATCACAACGAGAACAGTCTTCAAGAGTGTTTTCATGTCGGTTCCAAAGGACATCGACCGTGAATAAGCATCATCGAAGGCTACCCGATCAACAAAGCTGGATTCATTTCTTTCAGAAATCTGCCAAAGACCGGTTAGACCCGGACGAAGAGAGTAATAAGCAGAACCAAAATAGTACTGTTCCTGCTCTGGCATCATTGGACGCGGACCTACCAAAGACATGGAGCCCTGCAGCACGTTAAACAACTGAGGAAGCTCGTCTAAAGAAGCCTTTCGAAGGAAACGTCCAACGGTTGTAATGCGGGGGTCGTTTTTGAGCTTTTGATGCTTGTTCCACTCTGCTCGCGCTTCTGGATTGCTCTTCAAGTAACTCTCCAAACGAGCTTCCGCGTCCACGGTCATCGTCCGAATCTTCCAAATGCGGAAAAACCGACCATTCTTGCCGACCCTAAGTTGACTATAGAATGGATTGCTCCCGTTGAGAGCCGTTACCGCAGCCATCAGCAGGACGAGCGGGCCGACGATAGGAAGGAAAAGCAAAACAAGCGCAATGTCTAACCCACGCTTGGCGTAGCTTTTGTAAAAGGTCTGAGATTTAAAGGATTCTACGGAAGAAGTCGGCGAAACCGCAACGTCTTCGTTAACTCGTACATGTAATGTCATAGCAGCAACACGGTCGAACCAGCGACCTCCAAACTTGTTGAACCGCGTACCAACGTGGCACGCACACTTGTTAGCCCCAAGGGGACTATAGCATTAGGCTCTAAATCTTCAAAGGTTAGATTCAATTTCGGTCCAACACGGTTAACTGCTTCTTTAACCTATTAAATAAGGCTCAGAATGTGGCTTTGTCAGGTCTAGTTAAAATCAAATACGGGGAATTTTCTTAGCCTAGTTGTCAAAATATGGGAACAATGTGTTCAAAAGGCCCCATTTGTTTACGATTCTCTTTCAATTGATGAATAACTGCACAAAAATCTTAGCAAAGATGCGAATCGATATTCCATTAGCGGTTTAAACCTTTACCCAGCATCGCCATATCAACTCCGCAATTTCGGCGTCTTGCAGGTGTAAAGTGTGCGAAGTTGAATTGTTTAACGTGTAAAAGAAAAGAGCGTTACGCGCGTGTCAGGTGACCTTTATTCAGAATATTTCGGGTTCTCCGAACGCCCATTCAAGATTCTTCCTGACCCAGATTTCTTGTTTTGGTCGAAGGATCATCGTCGGGCATTCGCCATCCTTGAGTATGGAATGGTAACGCGCGCGCCGCTCACAGTTGTCACAGGTGAAGTCGGGACAGGTAAGACAACATTGATTCAAGCGTTGCTAGGGCAGATCAGCGACGACGTGACCGTGGGTTTGATCTCCAACGCCCAAGGCGGTCGAGGTGACTTGCTTCGTTGGGTATCCAGTTCCCTTGGTTTGCCCTTTAGCGCCGAAGAAGATTACGTGACACTGTTCAATCAATTCCAGGAATTCGTCATCAATGAATATGCACATGGTCGATATGTCCTTTTGATTATTGATGAAGCTCAAAACCTAGAGAAGGAAGTACTGGAAGAGCTACGGATGCTCACCAACATCAATTCTAACAAGGATGAGTTGTTGCAACTGATCCTCGTGGGCCAACCCGAATTGCAAGATATGATCGCTTTGCCAGAACTCAGGCAATTTGCGCAGCGGGTATCGGCAACCTATCACCTTGATCCAATGGACACGGTGACGACGCATCAATATATTGCCCACAGACTAAAACATGTAGGCGGAAACGGGCAGGAGTTCACGCCTCAAGCGATCCAATATATCTTTTATCAATCCCAAGGTATTCCGCGCATTGTGAATAAACTTTGCGACCTTGCGCTTGTTTACGCAGCGTCCGAACAGCAGACCCATGTAGATGTCGGTACAGTTGAAGAACTCATCAAAGATGGAATAGTGAAGCCAATGTCGCCGCCTCCCTTGTTTTTGACCAATCGCACCGACCTGGGTGAAAGAGCAGCAAGATGAACCTAGATCTCCGTTTTTATTTCTCACTGTTTCTTCGCCGGCTACCGGTGATGTTGACGATCTTTTTGGTCTGTTCGGTTTTGGGCGTTGCGACGGCCTACAATGCCGCGCCGACCTACACATCCTCGGCAAGGCTGTTGATCGAGGAAGCTCAGATCGAGGTGGGTGTCGCAAACAGTATTAATCCCGATCAGCAATTGCGGCTCATTCGCGAACGTCTGCTCACACGAGCAAATCTCATTGATATTGCCAATGAGCTGAACGTTTTCGAAGACATGCAAGACATGACACCTGATGCGATTTTCACTGAAATGCTTGCAAATACCTCGGTTCAACTTAGCGGTGGCCGAAATCAAGTTACCTTGATGAGGATTTCCTTTGAAGCGCGGACAGGTCAAATCGCTGCGCGAGTTGTCAGTGAATACCTGACATTGATCCAAGCGGATAATTCATCAAACACAAATGCGCAGGTTGAAAATACCTTGGCGTTCTTCCAGCGCGAAGTTGATCGTCTGTCGGCTGACTTGGACCAGCAGAGTGCTCGAATTGTCTCGTTTAAGGCAGAGAATGCTGACGCGCTACCCGAAGATTTGGACTTTCGTTATGGCCGTCAGGCGCAACTGCTTGAACGGATAGATCGATTAGAAAAGGACTTTGCTGACCTTGAACGTCAACGCGACGAGGCCATTCGGTTTTTCGAAACGACAGGGCGTTTGAGCCGGCCTGGCGGAACAGCGCTTTCGCCGGAGGAACAGCAACTGGAGCAACTTGAGTTGGAGTTACGAAGAGCGCGCGCTGTCTATAGTGATACGAACCCACGCGTGGTTTTGCTGCAGAACCAAATTGATCAGCTGCGTGAAATTGTAAGTGAAACGCAGCCCAATGACGTCGACGATACGTTCCAATCTCCTGAGAATGCTCTTTTGCAACTTCGCATAGCCGAGTTTGAAGATCGAATGGCGAGCAATGTTAACGAACGTGCGGAGATCGAAACTGAGCTTACGCAAATCGATAGCTCTATTCAGGCGACGGCAGCAAATGGTATCGCATTAGCCACGCTCGAACGCGATTTTGCAAACCTTCAAAGCCGCTATAATGCTGCCAACAACAATTTGGATCGGTCACGGCTCGCCCTTGATATTGAAGCATCGAACCAAGGCCAGAAACTGACCATCATCGAAAACCCGAACGTGCCGCAAGATCCTTCTGGACCCAATAGGATTCGGATCGCAACCATTGGAGTCGGTGCCGGTTTAGCTCTGGCGGCTGGTTTCTTTGTTCTTCTTGAGATCACAAATAGGACAATTAGGCGGCCAGAGGAAATAGAAGCGAAATTCAACGTGACGCCGATTGCTTCAATCCCTTACATGGAAAGCAAGAGGCAACGTCGTATGCGAATGGCCTTGCTCGCGGGCGCGCTCCTCGTCGTCTTGATCGGGGTACCTTTAATATTGTGGTATATCGACACGTACTATCTCCCGCTCGATGTTATCGTCGCGCGGATCACAAACCGGCTGGGACTATAAGTATTCAACCCTCCCGAGACGTTTAGAATAGAAAGCGGAACAGCCAATGGAAAAACTTCAGGCCGCACTCGCCACAGCACGTCAGAACCGAACGGGTAAGGCGCCCGAACGGCGGCTAACGGAGGACTTGGCGCGGCGGAAGCAGCAGCGCAGTGCCGGTTCAGTCGTGTGGAGCCAGCTCGAAGAATTTCATCCTCCAGCGGACAAACTTCGTGAGCATCGCGTCGTAACACAAACAGCTTCTTCAGCAGCAACTCCGTTTGATATTCTGCGCACCAAGATCCTTTTGCAGATGCAACAGAATGGTTGGACCCGCTTGGCGATTACATCTCCTATGCCGGACAGCGGAAAAACGACGACTGCCTGTAATCTGGCCCTCGGTTTGGCACGCCAAAAAGAACTTCGCTCGATGTTGTTCGATATGGATTTGCGCGATCCTTCTGTAAATCAATTCTTCGAAAAGAACCCTCGAAACTCTATCGGTTCTTTGCTGGAAGGTGATGTCAGTTTTGAAGAACAGGCGCTGCGTATTGGGGATAACCTGGCAATTTCGATGGCAAGCAGCCCAGAGAGTGATCCGTCGCGCATCCTTTTGTCCGAACAGGCGACAACGGTATTAGATGAAGTTCAACAGCGGTTCCACCCCGATGTGATGATCTTCGATCTACCGTCTGTTTTGGTGAATGACGACACGCGCGCCTTTCTTAAGAACGTTGACTGTGCCTTGATTATTAGTCGAGCAAATGCCACCAAATATAGCCAATTCGACATTTGCGAGCGCGAAATTGCGGAACATACGAACGTCTTAGGTGTGGTGCTTAACGCGTGTCGTCACGGGCGCGGGTCAACGGACTTCGCTTAACGCGCAGCAAAAAATCTAACTTAAGAGAGATCGGTCCAATATTTGGGTTCGATTGTCTAGCTTTCCCTTCCCGCTTACCTGCGATAGTGCTTGTGCAAATTGGAGGGGTGCATAGTGACGTCCATCGTTTCTGTTCGAGATCTAAAAAAATCCTATGCGGGCGGATTTGAAGCACTGAGCGGCGTCAATCTGGAGATTGAAAAGGGCGAAATCCTTGCTCTTCTTGGGCCTAATGGCGCTGGAAAAACCACATTGATTTCAACGATCTGCGGAATTTCCATCCCGACTTCTGGCACAGTGAGAGTGGGCGGTCATGACGTTGTCACTGATTTCCGAGCTGCCCGAAATCTGATTGGGCTTGTCCCGCAAGAAATAAATCTTGAGCCCTTTGAGACCGTAATGAACACGGTGCGCTTTTCTCGCGGGCTCTTTGGTAAACCCCGAAATGACGCCCTGATCGACCAAATTCTCAAAGACCTCTCGCTTCACGACAAACGCGACAGCAAAATCATGATGCTTTCAGGCGGGATGAAGCGTCGGGTGCTGATCGCTAAAGCACTTAGCCATGAACCTTCGATCCTCTTTCTGGACGAACCCACAGCGGGCGTTGACGTTGAGCTACGCAAGGACATGTGGGACGTGGTTGCCAAACTAAAAGCTTCTGGCGTCACAATCATCCTGACGACGCACTATATCGAAGAGGCAGAAGCTATCGCGGATCGGGTTGGGATCATCAGCAAAGGGTCAATTCTTCTGGTTGAGAAGAAAGAAGACCTCATGCAGCGCATGGGCAAGAAACGACTGAGGATCGAACTATCAACCCCAATCTCAGAACTCCCGCAAGAGCTGGCAGATAGAGGGCTAGAGATCGCAGCGGACGGCAATGCATTGATCCATGACTACGACACACGAAGCGATCGGACTGGAATTACGGCGCTGCTTAAAGATTTACAAAATGCCGGTCTCAAAATGACAGATTTGGAGACCCAGCAAAGCAGTCTGGAAGATATCTTTGTCGACTTGGTGAGGGAAACGTCATGAATTTTATGGCAATCGCATCAATTTATCGTTTTGAGATGGCGAGGTTTTTTCGGACGATCACTCAGAGTTTAGTATCTCCCGTCCTGTCGACGTCACTGTATTTTGTCGTGTTTGGCGCTGCGATTGGAAGCCGTATCGACGAAGTAGAAGGTGTAAGCTACGGCGCCTTCATTGTTCCTGGCTTGATCATGCTAACAGTGATGACCCAAGCCACTTCCAATGCTTCGTTCGGAATATATTTCCCAAAATTCATCGGGACAATTTATGAGCTTCTCTCTGCCCCGATTAGCTTCATCGAAGTGGTCATAGGCTATGTCGGCGCGGCCGCAACAAAGGCTTTATTCATAGGCCTCGTGATTTTGGCGACCTCATTCTTCTTTGTGGATATTCAGATCGCGCACCCTATAGCGATGATTTCTTTTCTGGTGTTGACTTGTGTCAGCTTTGCTCTGCTCGGCTTCATCATTGGCATTTGGGCTGGGAACTTCGAGCAACTGCAATTGATTCCGCTTCTGGTCATAACCCCATTGGTGTTCCTAGGGGGCAGTTTCTATTCCATTTCGATGCTCCCGACTGTTTGGCAAAATATCACCCTGTTCAACCCCGTGGTCTATTTGATCTCAGGGTTCCGGTGGGCCTTCTTCGATACGGCGGATGTGCCGGTCGCGATCTCTCTTTTCGCCATCGGACTGTTCACAGCCATGTGCCTTGGCGTCATTTGGTGGATTTTCAAGACAGGATGGCGCATCCGGCAATAAGCTCCCCTTGCTGGGTCTGGTACGGAAACCTAAATCAACAGCATGAAAAACATTCTTCCCTTTATGAAATCCGACCCGTTGGTCAATGTCGTCCGCTTGCAAGGCGCGATAACAAATAGCGGCAGCGGGTTGGACGACCCGTCGCTTGCACCCGTGATTGAAAAAGCCTTTCGCAAAGGCAAACCTCAAGCGGTTGCGCTGCAAATCAATTGCCCTGGCGGTTCGCCCGTCCAATCGTCGCTCATAGCTGCACGGATACAGAGGCTATCAGCAGAGACCGAAGTTCCAGTCTACGCCTTTGTGGAAGACGTTGCAGCGTCGGGTGGTTATTGGCTCGCCTGTGCGGCCGATGAAATTTATGTCGACCAAGGGTCTATTGTTGGCTCAATCGGCGTGATTTCAGCTGGTTTCGGGTTTCAGGACGCCATTGAACGGTATGGGGTTGAGCGTCGAGTGCATACGGCGGGTAAGTCAAAATCGATGTTGGACCCCTTCAAGCCGCTTGCGCCCGCCGATGTGAAACGTCTCAAAGGATGGCTGGAAGATTTGCACGCTATCTTCATTGATCACGTGAAAGCGCGTCGTGGAGACAAGCTTTCTGACAACCCAGACCTCTTTACGGGCGAAGTTTTCATCGGTCAGAAAGGTGTGGACCAAGGATTGGCTGATGGCATTGAGCATCTTGTCCCATTCATGAAAGCTCAGTTTGGCGACAAGGTTCGTTTCCGGCGCTTTGGTCAGCGCAAATCGCTCTTACAAAGGGTGGGTGCGCGCGTGGTTGGCGATGCGATTGGGTCGCTTGAAGAACGTGCAGCTTTCGCGCGGTTCGGCCTCTAACATGCTGGCAAAAATAATCTTCCTTTTTATGGCTTTTATGGCCGTCCTCGCTATCTTTGGGAAATGGCGGTTTCCGGGTCAGGACAAACTGGAAGCGGCTAAATGCAAATCATGCGGACGATACCGCATCGGCAAAGGCAGCTGTCGCTGCGGAAGGGGCTAATCTTTGTTGGATTGGATCTACGTAGCACTCGGCCTTGTGCTGCTGCTGCTTGCGGGCGACTCGCTCGTGCGCGGCGCGGTGAATATGTCTTTGCGCGTAGGAATTCCGGCATTGATCGTGTCACTCACGATCGTGGCGTTCGGCACGTCCGCGCCAGAGCTGTTGATCTCAATTCAATCGATTTACGAAGGTGTTCCTGGGCTCGCGCTAGGTAATGTTGTCGGATCCAACACGGCGAATGTCCTGCTTGTATTGGGTGTTCCTGCGATGTTTGCCGCGATGCACACGAGTGATTGCGATACGAAAAAATCATACGTCCAAATGCTTGCGGCGACCGCACTCTTCATGGTCATTTGCTTTCTTGGGCCAATCACCTGGCAAGACGGTTTCATTTTGCTCGCAGCCTTGGCAGCGATGCTGACATGGGCAGCGTTTGAAGCAAAGAAACACCGAGAAGCCGAGCCAGATGATGAGGAAGAAATCGAAGGCGCGGACCCGAATTTGGGTTGGGGCAAGATCCTGTTTTTCCTTCTGTTGGGAATCATTGGTTTGCCGCTTGGCGCCGATCTTCTCGTCAATGGTTCGACCAACATCGCGCGTGGGTTTGGGGTAAGTGAAACGGTCATTGGTCTAACACTTGTTGCGGTCGGCACGTCACTTCCTGAGCTTGCGACGACAATGTCTGCTGCGATCCGTCGCCAAGCAGATGTGGCGCTGGGCAACGTCATCGGTTCGAACATGTTCAATCTACTTGGCATTATGGGTGTAGCGAGCTTGTTCGGGACCATCCCAGTAGATGACGAAATTCTGAGCTTTGATATCTGGATAATGCTCGGCGCATCGCTTCTGCTTATTCCATTTGTCTTCTTCAAAATGGATATCAGCCGTATCTGGGGCGTTATTCTGTCGGCGCTCTACGCGACATACATCTTTTTGGTGCTGGTCTAATGCCGCAAATGCGCGCGCTCGTAACCGGTGGCGCGGCCCGGCTGGGGCGAGCGATGGCGCTTTTCCTGGGCGGGCGTGGGTATGATGTTGCGGTACACTTCGCAACGTCGGCAGAGCAGGCGGAGGCGACTGTCGATGAGATCAAGGCACAAGGTGTTCAGGCCGTCTCGGTCCAAGCTGATCTTTTGCAGGAGGGGCAAACCGAAACGCTAATTCAACGCGCAACGGATGCGCTGGGCGGACCTTTGAGTGCTTTGATCAACAACGCGTCAATCTTCGAATACGACACATTAGGGACAGCTACGCGTGAGAGCTGGGATCGCCATATCGAAAGCAATCTACGCGCACCGTTTGTCTTGACCCAGCGATTTGCCGATCAGGTACCAGACCCAGAAACCGACGAAAACGGCGAGCCAGAAGCGCAAGGTCTTATCGTGAATATGATCGATCAGCGCGTTCATAAACTGACGCCGGAATTCATGAGCTACACCTTAGCTAAGGCAGGGCTTTGGACGCTGACGCAAACTTCGGCACAGGCTCTTGCCCCAAAGGTTCGTGTGAACGGCATTGGGCCGGGGCCGACCCTCAAAGGCTCCGCGCAATCCGAAGAACAGTTCGCGCGACAGCGCAAGGCAACGCTCTTAATGCGCGGTGCCAATCCAGCAGACATAACGGCTGCTCTTGGATATCTTCTCGATGCACCATCTGTGACTGGTCAAATGATCAATGTTGATGGGGGTCAACACCTTGCTTGGCAGACACCCGATGTTGTCGGTTTGGAGTGACAGTCGGTCGAGTTGTGCACCGCTGGATATCGAGTTCACATTTCGTTTACAAAAGCTAATAATTTCAAACTCTTGGCCGAGGGGTGTATTTTTTACCGTTTGTTTTCAGAGACTTAATTTGCTGCCTAAAAATTAGGCAAATCATTGAAAGCCCCATAAAACAACGGAAATTCGTAATTCGCTGAGATTTGCCCACGGAGTTATCCACATAAACCGTGGATGCCTTTTATCTTGTCACTGGCACGCTATCGTTGCAGCACAGCAGAGAATCATGGACTTCACGGAATGAGTCACGACATCCAAGCAACTCAGATTGTTGCGCTCAAAGGGTATGAGCGCATTCAGAGCTATCTGAAAACATTGGATAGCTCGCCTGGTGTGTATCGGATGTTGGATGAGGACAGCCGTGTCCTTTACGTCGGCAAAGCGAAGAATCTAAAGGCCCGGGTCAGCAGTTACGCTCGACCAACCGGTCATTCCGGTCGCATTGCTCGAATGATTTCAGAAACAGCATCGATGATGTTTCTAACGACTGGCAGCGAGACAGAGGCGCTCTTACTTGAACAGAACCTGATCAAGCAGCTCAAACCGCGATACAACGTTCTGCTCAGAGACGATAAATCGTTCCCAAACATTCTGGTGCCGTCAGAGCATCCCTTCCCTCAGATAAAAAAGCATCGGGGAGCAAAGAAGGAGAAAGGCAAATACTATGGACCGTTTGCAGGGGCAGGGTCGGTAAACCGTACGCTAAATCAGCTGCAACGGGTTTTCCTTCTTCGAAACTGCAGCGACTCCGATTTTGCAACACGGACGCGGCCGTGTCTTCAGTACCAGATCAAACGGTGTTCAGGCCCCTGCGTCGGGCTGATTTCCGAAAGCGACTATGCGGCCAACGTAAAATCGGCTGAGAAATTCCTGTCCGGTCGAACCAAGGGTATACAGGAAAGTTTGGCCAAGGAGATGCAGGCAGCCTCTAAAGCGATGGAATTTGAAAAGGCCGCAGCGCTTCGCGATCGGATCAAAGCATTAACACAGGTACAGTCGTCGCAGGGCATCAATCCACAAGGCGTCGCAGAGGCGGATATCTTCGCCTTGCATATCGATGGTGGCCAAGCCTGCGTGCAGGTCTTCTTCATTCGCGCCAACCAAAACTGGGGGAACCACGACTACTATCCTAGGATCAGTGGTGAGGAAGATCCGATGGAAGTGATGGAGGCTTTTGTCGGCCAGTTTTACACCACACGAGAACCACCGCGGATGGTGCTTTTGTCACATGGACTTGATGATCAAGACCTGATGGCTGCTGCATTAGCAGAGAAAGCGGGTCGAAAGTTCGATCTTCAGGTACCTCAGCGCGGTGAGAAGGCGGACTTGGTCAAAGGCGCGCTCCGCAATGCGCGCGAAAGCCTCGCTCGGAAAATGTCTGAATCCGCCACCCAGGGTCGTTTGTTGAAAGGGGTCGCCGAAGCGTTTGACTTACCCGAACCGCCTAAACGGATCGAGGTCTACGATAACAGCCATATCCAAGGGGCACATGCTGTCGGCGCTATGATAGTTGCGGGACCAGAGGGATTTGAGAAAAACCAGTACCGCAAATTCAACATCAAAGGGGATGATCTAACCCCCGGCGATGATTTCGGCATGATGAAAGAAGTGCTGGCCCGACGGTTCAAGCGCTTGCTGAAAGAAGATCCGGTTCGGACTGAGGGGACATGGCCTGACCTGCTGTTGATCGATGGCGGCGCGGGTCAAGTCAGTGCTGTTCGTGAGATTATGGATGACCTCAATGTAAGCGACGTCGCTATGGTCGGGGTGGCCAAAGGCGAAGATCGCGATGCGGGCAAAGAGGAGTTTCACCGCACCGGAAAATCCGTCATGGCGCTACGCCACAACGATCCAGTTTTGTACTTTATTCAACGCATGAGAGACGAAGCGCATCGATTTGCGATTGGAACGCACAGGGCAAAACGCAGCAAGGCCATCGGCGCGACGCCATTGGATGACGTCCCAGGTGTTGGGGCGACGCGAAAACGCGCCCTTCTGGCGCACTTCGGATCGGCTAAGGCTGTATCAAGGGCGAATTTGTCAGATTTGAAGGCTGTCGATGGAATTTCAGAAGCGATGGCGCAAACAATTTATGACTTTTTCCACGAGAGCAGTTGAAAGCATGGTCAGCGACCGCGCGAAACGATAGTGAAGAATTATGAAGCTTAATTTGCCAAACATTTTGACAATCCTTCGATTGCTCGCAGCGCCCGGCGTGGCGGTCATGTTCTTGTATTTCACACGTCCTTGGGCGGATTGGTTTGCCTTGGTCCTGTTTGTTGGGGCCGCGATTACCGACTTTCTAGACGGCTACCTTGCGCGGGCGTGGAAGCAGGAAAGCCGCCTTGGTGCGATGCTGGATCCCATCGCCGACAAAGCGATGGTCGTCATCGCATTGCTTGTAATTACCGGTTTCTCTGGCATGAACCCGTGGCTGCTATTGCCCGCAACTGCGATCATTTTCAGAGAAGTCTTTGTTTCTGGTTTGCGTGAGTTCTTGGGCGACACAGCCGGAACGCTGAAAGTGACCAATCTTGCAAAATGGAAAACATTCACTCAGATGGTCGCTATTGCGGTTCTTTTTGCCAAAGGCGCGTTCGAACATTTCTTGATCGAGCAAACCATAGGCATGGATCAGGAACTCATCGACGCAATTCTCGCTGGCGAAGTTGCGGATGAAGTGGGCTTGCGCTGGAAAGAGTTCGGTTGGGATATCTGCTGGTACGGTGGGATCACATTGCTCTGGATTGCGGCAATCCTGACACTCATAACTGGATGGGACTATTTCCAGAAAGCAAAACCATACCTGCGGGAGAATGAGTGATGGACGTCGTTTATTTCGCATGGGTGCGCGAACGGATTGGGCTGCCGAAGGAAACTATCGAGACAAGTGCACAAACCGTGGCCGACTTGGTTGCCGAGCTTTCGAGCAAAGAAGAACGATACGCCGCTGCCTTTGCCGACACATCCGCCTTGCGCGTGGCATTGGATCAAGAACTCTCTGATTTTGACGCTCAACTAGACGGCGTGCGCGAAGTTGCTTTTTTCCCTCCGATGACCGGAGGGTGATGTGAGCGTTCATGTTCAGGAAGAACCTTTTGACGCCGGTCAGGTTCTTAACAAATTTTCTGCGCAGCAAGAAGGCGCCGGTGCCGTCGTCAGCTTCACCGGGATCGTCAGGGATGTTGCGGCGGGTCTCGATCATATGGAGATCGAACACTATCCGGCGATGACGGCGAAAGCGATCCAAGCCATTTGTGACGAGGCGCGCGAGCGCTGGGCATTGACAGGCGTTCAAGTGATCCATCGCTATGGAAAGCTGAGCGCAGACGATCCGATCATGATGGTCCTAACTGCATCAGCGCACCGTGCAGATGCTTTCGCAGCGGCTGACTTTCTGATGGACTACCTGAAATCCCGCGCACCGTTCTGGAAAAAGGAAACGACGTCCGAAGGCGCGGATTGGGTCGCTGCGAAGGATGAGGATGAAGATGCGCTCAGCAGGTGGTCACGCGGATAGCTTTGCGTGGCAATGGCAGTCGACCACATGGTCGTTCACCATCCCGGTCGCTTGCATAAACGCATAGACAATCGTCGGCCCGCAGAACTTGAAACCGGCTTTCTTGAGATCTTTTGAAATTTGGACTGACAACTCCGTCTGCGCGTGAACATCGGCTTTGGTTTTTCGATTAGGTTGCAGCGGTTTGCCATCGACATAGTTCCAAAGAAATTTATCGAAACCCTGATCAGATTCTATCCTTTGCCATGCTTGTGCGTTTCCAATCGTCGCTTCGATCTTCCCGCGATGGCGAATGATCCCCTCATTCTGGAGTAAAGCCTCAACCTCCACTTCGCCCCACGTCGCGACGATGTTTGGATCGAACCCCGCGAACGCTTCCCGAAAATAATCGCGTTTCTTGAGAATGGTGATCCAACTCAACCCGGCTTGAAAGCCGTCCAAAATCAACTTTTCCCAAAGCGCACGGCTATCGTATTCGGGCACGCCCCATTCGGTATCGTGGTAGTCCACATAAATCGGGTCCGTTCCCGCCCAAATACATCGATTTGTCATCGTTTTCCCCCGAAAGGTGAGAGGTCTTAAACGCTCATTAGTATTGATGTCGCAAGTTCTGTCCATGGATCTTTCGCCCCAATCCACTGAACCGACAGGATCAGACCCGCTTAGCTTTGCCTTCGCCAGTCGCGATGCGGATATTCTTGAGCTGGTGCGTAGCGCTTTGGCCGCTGGTCGCGCTCAATTGGCGTATCAGCCCGCCGTTATAGCGGGTACTCCCAAACGGATCGCCTTTCATGAGACCTTGATCCGTGTCTCTGACGAATGCGGTCGTGTGATACCCGCGGCTCACTTCATGCCAATCATCGAGGAAACTGATCTCGGACGGCAAATAGACGCCGCGTCGTTGGAGCTTGCGATGAAGATGTTGAAGCACCAACCAAGGGTTCGATTGTCTGTGAATGTCTCGGCGCGGTCGCTGGCCGATTGGGATTGGCGGCGACAGTTGGAACTTGGATTGGCGAGCGGAATTAGTTTACGGGATCATCTGATCTTTGAAATCAGCGAAACTTCTGCCATGCAATTGCATGAAGTTGTCATTCGTTTCATGGAAGAAATGCACCCGAAAGGTTTGAGCTTTGCGCTGGACGGATTCGGGGGCGGACAAACGTCATTCAGACATTTGCGTGATTTTTTCTTCGATTTTGCAAAAATCGATAAGAGCTTCGTAAAAGATGTTCACCAAGACCCCAACAATCAGGTTCTGGTCGAGGCTCTGATCACCGTTGCCCATCAATTCGAGATGTTTGCCGTCGCAGATGGGGTTGAAGCCGCTGAAGATGCTCGATTTTTGCAAGCCACAGGAATTGACTGCATGCAGGGATTCCACTTTGGCGTGCCGAAACCAAGTTTCTAGGCGGCGCAAAATGAGTTTTGCCGTTGCGGCATAGCCGCTTTGCATGCGCAGAATCTCAGTTGCCCTAACGGTATCGACCTCCTACACAGATAGCGAATTTTAGCTTTGGGTCGGTTATGACGACCGATCCATCGTTTTCGAGACTTCGTGGAGGACATCACATGACCAACGTCGTAATCGCTTCTGCTGCCCGTACCGCTGTCGGCAGCTTTGGCGGATCATTTGCAAACACACCTGCGCACGATCTGGGCGCTGCAGTTCTTGAGGCCGTCGTCGAACGCGCCGGTATCGAGAAAGGTGAAGTTAGCGAGACCATTCTCGGTCAAGTACTGACAGCCGCTCAAGGTCAGAACCCAGCCCGTCAAGCACACGTAAACGCGGGCCTTCCAATTGAAAGCGCCGCTTGGGGCATCAACCAAGTGTGTGGTTCCGGCCTGCGTGCCGTAGCGCTGGGCGCACAGCATATCCAACTGGGTGATGCAGATATTGTGGCAGCTGGCGGTCAAGAGAATATGACTTTGTCCCCACATGCCGCGCACCTTCGCGCGGGCCATAAAATGGGTGATTTGAAATACATCGACACAATGATCCGCGATGGTCTGTGGGATGCGTTCAACGGCTACCATATGGGTCAGACGGCCGAGAATGTCGCTGACCAGTGGCAGATCACACGCGACATGCAGGACGAATTCGCTGTTGCATCCCAGAACAAGGCTGAAGCTGCTCAGAACGCTGGCAAGTTCGATGACGAAATCACAGCCTTCACAGTCAAGACCCGCAAAGGCGACATCGTCGTCGATAAAGATGAATACATCCGCCACGGCGCAAACTTAGAAGCCATGGCGAAAATGCGCCCAGCCTTCACGAAAGAGGGTTCCGTCACAGCCGCGAACGCCTCTGGCCTGAACGACGGTGCAGCTGCGACTTTGCTGATGTCTGCGGATGAAGCAGAAAAGCGCGGGATCGAGCCATTGGCCCGTATCGCATCCTACGCAACAGCAGGCCTCGATCCAGCCATCATGGGTGTTGGCCCTGTCATGGCGAGCCGTAAAGCGCTGGAAAAAGCAGGCTGGTCAGTAGGTGACCTCGACCTGGTCGAAGCCAACGAAGCTTTCGCCGCTCAGGCTTGTGCCGTGAACAAAGACATGGGTTGGGATCCTGCGATCGTGAACGTCAACGGCGGCGCTATTGCGATTGGTCACCCTATCGGCGCTTCCGGCTGCCGCGTGCTCAACACGCTCTTGTTCGAGATGAAGCGCCGTGATGCTAAGAAAGGTCTCGCGACACTTTGCATCGGCGGCGGCATGGGTGTTGCCCTGTGCGTTGAGCGCTAGGTTCAACAAATCCAAAAAGACGCAATGTCATAACGAATTCATCACGCAATAATGTTGCGTGATGAAGATTCTGATCCTAATAAGATTTCAAACTCAATTTTCCTAAAGGAGAACCCAATGTCCCGTGTTGCACTTGTCACCGGCGGCTCGCGCGGTATCGGCGCGGCGATTTCGACAGCTTTGAAAGAGGCAGGCTACACCGTCGCAGCGACTTACGCAGGCAACGATGAAAAAGCCGCGGCCTTTACCGCTGAAACTGGCATCAAAACCTACAAATGGGATGTTGGTAACTACGAAGCATGTGCTGAAGGCATCGCTCAGGTCGAAGCTGATCTCGGCCCAGTCGAAATCCTCGTTAACAACGCGGGCATCACTCGCGATGCGCCTTTCCACAAAATGACACCTCAGCAGTGGAAAGAAGTGATGGACACAAACCTGTCCGGCGTCTTCAACATGACACACCCACTTTGGCCAGGCATGCGTGAGCGTAAGTTCGGTCGCGTGATCAACATCAGCTCGATCAATGGTCAAAAAGGTCAGTTCGCTCAAGCCAACTATGCGGCTGCAAAAGCAGGCGACATCGGCTTCACCAAGGCATTGGCTCAAGAAGGTGCACGTGCTGGCATCACAGTGAACGTCATCGCACCGGGCTACATCAACACAGAGATGATGAGCACGATCCCAGAGAAAGTGATGAACGAAGTTATCTTGCCTCAGATCCCTGTTGGCCGTTTGGGCGAAGCATCCGAGATCGCGCGCGCTGTTGTCTTCTTGGCCTCTGACGAAGCAGGTTTTGTGACTGGTTCCACCATGTCCGTAAACGGCGGCCAGTATCTCGCATAAGAAAATCTACTTTCCAAAATGTAAGGGCCGCGTTGATCAGACGCGGCCCTTTCTACGTTCGGTCCCCAAAACTGGCACCGTAGCGAAGAGTTTTATCGTCCTGTCACCCAGCGCCAAACTTCGCCTAGGATTTTCCCACGCTCTTTGTGAGCGTTCTCAATGGCTTGGCGGGTCTGGCAGGATGTAGCGAATTCCAACATGGGAAGCTCCTATTCAGTGTTTCATCTTTGATCTGAATATGGGTTTTGCTGCGCTCTGTGACAAACGAGACTTTTCAATGCTTCAGTTAAGTTATATTTAACTTAGCATGGAACGCTTACCTTCTCTTACTGCGCTGCGCGCCTTCGAAGCTGCAGCACGCCACATGTCGTTCGCCAAGGCTGCGGAGGAGCTTTTTGTGACCCCAGCTGCACTTTCGTTTCAGATTAAATCTTTGGAGACAGAGCTGGGTCAGCCACTTTTCCATCGTTTGAACAGAGCCGTGACTTTAACCGAAGCAGGCCGAGCACTGGCGCCCGGTGCTACGGATGGGTTCTCCATTCTTCTGTCCGCATGGAGAAACGCTGCGCGATTATCTGACAACGGTGTCTTGACCGTCACAGCGGGGCCGGCATTCACTGCGAAATGGTTGGCTCCACGGATGTTTGATTTCGCCCAAGCGCATCCAGAGATCGAACTTCGTTTTTCTGCTAGCTTGCGGATCATCGATTTTGACCATGATGAGGTCGATGTCGCGATCCGTTTCGGCCTTGGGCATGACAAAAAGGTTTATTCCAATCCTCTCATCAAGGAGTGGATGACGCCGATGATGACGCCTGAGATGGCTGAAAAATTTGGGTTAGACCTCACCGGTGCGACATTCGTTCACGACGATTCGATTGGTTTCTTTAAGACGCCATGCGATTGGTCTGCTTGGTGTCGGGCCGCTCAAATAGACCTCGATACCAGTCACGGCCCTCGATTTTCACAAGCCGACCATGCGCTCGATGCTGCGATGTCGGGGGCGGGTGTGGTCTTGGGGCGTGTATCTCTAGCGACCAGAGCACTCGAAACCGGGCGCTTGGTCGCACCTTTCAAAACCGGCCTTGTCGCTGATGCGCAGTTTAGGTTCATTTGTCCCGAGGGCTCAGAAACGCGCCCTCAGGTGCAAGCCTTTGAAGCTTGGGTGAAAAAAGAAATATCGGCGTCTACCAAATTCGAAGAAGGCCGAGTCCTTGTCAGATCGCGCGACGTGTTGCCTGACTAGGTCGCGCTGAGCCGCGAGATTTCCTCTTTCAGCATGAGTTTTTCTTTTTTCAGACGTGCGATTTCAAGATCGTCACTTGCTGGACTGCGTTGAAGCGTTTCAACCGATGTTGATAGGTGTGCGTGCTTTTTCTTCAGTTCCTGCAGGTGTGAACTTAAGCTCATAGTCGTCCTCCAATGTTCGGTTATGTTTACAGTCCACCACAAGTTGCGTCCTATGTCACGCCGCAGAGCAGCGATGGCTTTGAAACCGAGTTAATCGGCAATTTCTTGCGAATGGGTTAAGCGTCCCAGCCCAAATGCGCGCCATCGCGCAAAATCGCCTTCACGTCGGATCTGTAACTCTCAAAATCGCCTTCATGCGCGTCCCCTTCGTGCATGACGAGGGGTGGAAGCATTCGAAAAGGGGCCCGTCCGGAATGACGAGCTTGCATCAGAAAAAGGTTTGGCGAACGCCCGGTGCGGGGGGCAATCGGGCGGACGATAATAGATCCAAGCTTGACGTTGGTCGCCCCTAGAACTTCCGGAAGCCTCTCGATCCGTTGGATCAAGGTTAGGTACCCTTTGGGCAACAGGCGTTTCGCCCCGACAGAAATCCACTCAGCGAGATCCGTTGCCCCGCCCACGGCAATATCCCGACCTGGATCATCGGAAGACGCACCTTCCGCACGATCAAAGTAAGGTGGGTTCATTATGACGTGAGCGAATTGAACCTGCCTCAGTTCAGATGGTAGCTCCGTTAGATCGGCTTGAATGACTGTGAGGTCTGCTTTGTTAGTGTCCGCATTTTCGCGGGCAAGTTCGGCATAATTTTTCTGAAGCTCAACACCGGTAAGTGAAAGCCCACTCACCCGAGCGTCCAAACAAAGGCTTGCCGTTCCCACACCCAGACCCAGTTCCAAAACTCTTTGACCAGATTTGGCTTCAACAGAGGCCGCCAGCAGAACCGCATCCACCCCGGCGCGGTAGCCAGTCTTCGGTTGGAGAACCTTTACTTTTCGCCCCAGAAAATCGTCCTTGGTGATTGTCTCAAACGCGGCCAAGGTCGATCTCGGCATCTCGCATAATGGCTTCGGCCATAAACAAATCGCGGTCCGCGACCATCAACCGGCGCGGCATAATTCCGATGCTGCCTTCTAGCACGCTCATGTTTACGTCGAAGGCAAAGCAAGCTATACCCTCGCCGTCCAAAAGGGCCGTCGCAAAAGCGATGACAGTAGGGTCATTGGTGCGTAAAAGCTCTTTCATAACTCCGACGTAAGACCTAGACCGGTCTTTGTCCATTGATCTGACGGAACTGTGCATGAGCCTCGACCACGCAGCGACAAAACCGCATGAAAGGCTGGCAGACGCCTTGTCCGAAGACATGGCGGCGGTAAATGCGATGATCCGCGAACGGATGGCTTCAGAAAATGCCCCGCGCATTCCTGAAGTGACAGCGCATTTGGTCGAAGCAGGCGGCAAGCGCGTGCGCCCAATGCTCACCTTAGCGGCGGCGCGGATGTGCGGTTACGAGGGCCCTTATCATGTGCATCTGGCGGCAACGGTTGAGTTCATTCACACCGCGACGCTGCTCCATGACGATGTGGTTGATGAGAGTTCTCAGCGGCGCGGGCGCCCGACGGCGAACCTGTTGTGGGATAATAATTCTAGCGTTTTGGTAGGTGACTACCTTTTCGCGCGGTCCTTCCAGCTGATGGTGGAAACCGGCTCAATCCGCGTTCTCGACATTCTTGCGAATGCGGCTGCGACGATCGCTGAAGGTGAAGTGTTGCAGCTGACAGCCGCAAGCGATCTGAAAACCACGGAAGAGACCTATTTGAAGGTTGTCCGTGGCAAGACCGCAGCGCTGTTTTCAGCCGCCACAGAAGTCGGTGGCGTTATTGCTGGGATGCCAGAAGACAAAGTTCAGGCGCTTTTTGACTATGGTGACGCGCTCGGAATTGCCTTCCAAATTGTTGATGACCTTTTGGATTTTGGCGGAACCGATGCCATCGGGAAGAATATCGGCGATGACTTCCGCGAACGAAAGCTGACTATGCCGATCATTCGCGCTGTCACTCAAGCAGACGCCGAAGAACGCGCGTTTTGGGAACGGACAATCGCCAAAGGTCGCCAAGAAGATGGCGATTTGGAAACCGCGATTGCTATTCTGAAGCGTCACGGCGCCTTGGATACAACGCGGGAAACTGCACTGTCTTGGGCCGCAAAAGCGAAAGACGCACTAACATCGCTGCCTGATCACGAGATCAAGGATATGCTCAGCGACCTAGCGGACTATGTTGTCGCGCGGATCACTTAAGTATCTGCGTCGGCACCACCCACCAACTCATGTGACTGACTTGTATAGCTCTCGCCACTTGGCGCGCTGCTCCGATGTCACGCACCAAGCCAAAGCAGGTAGCGCCCGATCCTGACATACCTGCGGTTAGGACTAGGGGATTGTTTTCTAAAGCGTTCAAGGCTGCGTCGATCTCTGGTGCCATCTGTCGGGCTGGTGGCAGCAAATCATTGCGTTGATGCTTCAGCCAGCTTGCAAGTTCGTCGACATTGGTTCCGTCAGGGACCGAGCTCATCGGCTCGTTATCCTTTGACGAAAGTGCGTCGAAAATTCCGCCGGTCGGCACGAGAACCATTGGGTTCACCAAAACCAACGCGCATTCTGGCAAAGGTGGGAAAGCGCTGATAAATTCGCCGATACCTGACATGCGCACGGGGGTAGGGGCATGCATACAAACGGGAACGTCAGCGCCAAGAGCAACTGCGGCTGGCGATGTTGGGGCAAGTTCGGGGACGTCCCAAAGTTGCGCAAGCATCGATAGAACGGTGGCGGCATCCGATGAACCACCACCAATACCAGCGCCATTTGGAAGGTTTTTGGTTAGGCGGATGATTGCGCCATCCTCAACGCCATGCGCATATCTGAGGGCATTGGCTGCCTTCAAAACGATATTTGAGGAATCTGTGGGAACACCTTCTGTAAAAGGCCCCGAAATCGTCAAATCAAGGTTAGGCGCAGAAGCAACCTCAATCTCATCTCCGACATCGGCGAAAACGACCAAACTGTCGAGGAGGTGATACCCGTCCTCTCTTTGTCCCGTCACATGCAGCGTCAAATTGATCTTCGCGGGTGCGAGACCTTTAAGAATCGTCATCAGCAACCTTGATGGGTTCGCCGCCTTCGGCTTCCAAAACAGCATCAAGGCCGACGTCTAGTTTCCGGCGAATACGATCCGCAAGCTCTTCGTCAGGCTCAAATGATAGGGCACGATTCCATTGGAAGACCGCTTCTATCTTGCGGCCAACGGACCAGTATACGTCGCCAAGGTGATCGGTGATGATCGGGTCAACTGCCTCCAGTGATGCAGCGCGTTCCATGTAGCTTACTGCTTCTTCGTACCGGCCGAGCTGGAACAAGACCCATCCCAAGCTGTCAACGATTGCCCCGTTGTTTGGTTGCGCCGCGACTGCGGTTTCGATCATACCCATCGCCTCATCAAGCTTTTCTTTACGCTCAACAAGGGAATAGCCAAGGTAGTTCAGGACCTGAGGCTGATCTGGGTTGATATCCAGGGCCGCGCGAAAATCTGCTTCGGCTTCCGGCCAGCGATCAAGTTCGTGATTGGTGATTGCACGCGTGTAGTAGACCAGCCAGCGTGCTGTGTCCGCGTCACTAAACAGGTCCAAAGCATCGGAGTAAGCGTCGGCGGCCTCTTCATACCTTTCTAGTCGCCGGAACGAGTCACCGAGTTTCGCGTGAACCGCCGGAATGTCTGGGTGAAGCCGTACCAAGTTCGACGCAACTTCTGCAGCGGCGTCGTGCCTCTCTGCACGCCTCAAAACGTCGACGCGCCCAAGCTCTGCGGCAACAAAGCTTGGATCATCCTGTGGAATGCGAGAGTAAGTCTCACTCGCAAGGTCATACTGTTCGAGATTGTCCAACAACCGACCGCTGGAAAGAATGGCAGCAGTATTGCCGGGGTCCAAGTGTTCTGCCGCGCGCGTATACATCAAAGTATAGCCATCTGGGGTATCCCCTGACAGCAACTCCGATACCATGAACATGACCTCACCGACCCCTTGTTGCGCCGTCTGGACAACGCTGTAAGGAACGGTTTCGCCATTTTCCAACTTCGCGCGCAGGTCCAAAACACCCGGATTTCGTGTTTGTCCAAAGACCTGCCCCAACATGATAAGGGCGTCTTCATTGCGTTCGAGTTGGCTCAATACTTGGGCATGGGCAATCGCCGACCGTGCGCTAAAGGCTTGCCCGTTGTCCCCAGTTCGAAACAATTCTTCCGCAGCCTCGAAATCGCCAACGGCGGCCAGCGCAAGTGCCTTGTGGTAAAGAGCGAAGGTCCTCGTCTGAGGGTTCTCAATAGCGCCGTCAAATGTTGCCATAGCAGCGGTAACGTCGCCGCGACCCAATTCCGCCCAAGCTTGGATCAACATATCAACCAACGGGCTGATGGTTTGGCCCGCTTCGAGGTTGAAAAAGATACTATCCCAATTTTCGGTGCCAGCGGCACCAGACTGCCTCACAATCGTAGCGATCTGGCTTTTTTCGCCTCTATCAAGCAGACGGACTGAAAGCGCTTCTGCACGGTCAAGCTGACCGAGGCCCAAATAGGCCGTCAGTGCGTTTTCGAGGAGTTCGGGATTGAAGGGATCTGATAGAAGGCTTTTCGTATAGTAACGCGCGGACCCCAAGAAATCATTCGACATCGCTGCATGGCGCGCCGCCAAGTAGGAGCCAGGGTCGATTTCTGCGCTGACTGGCGCAGAAAATGTTGTCGCTGAAATCAGCGCTGCTGCTCTCAAAAACCTGATTACCAAGTCAAGCTGTCCCTTCGTCGTGTGGCTTAGGCAACCACGTTAGGAGTGCGAAAGGATTCTGGCAACCAAAGATACGGGGTCGTGGCGGGATGTCGCGACGACACCCGGCACAAACCGATCACATATTCGGGTAGTTTGGCCCGTCGCCGCCCTGTGGGACAGTCCAAGTGATATTTTGGCTTGGATCTTTGATGTCACAAGTTTTGCAATGCACACAGTTCTGGAAGTTAATCTGGAACCGCGTGTCTTTGCCCTCTTCCTCAATAAATTCGTAGACGCCTGCAGGGCAATATCGCGCTGATGGCCCAGCATATTTGGCAAGGTTTACGTCTACCGGGATTTTGTCATCCGTCAGTTTGAGGTGCGCAGGCTGGCTTTCCTCGTGGTTGGTAAAGCTGAAGGACACATTTGTCAGGCGATCGAATGACAGTGTGCCATCCGGTTTTGGATAGTCGATTGGCTTGTGCTTGCTCGCTGGTTCGGTGCTTTGAGCATCGGTTTTGCCGTGCTTAAGCGTGCCAAACAGCGACCCTTTAAAGATCGTCTGGAACCACATGTCGAAGCCACCAAGCGCCATACCACCGATAGGGCCGTATTTGGCGTTAAGCGGGGCAACGTTGCGCACGATTTTCAGGTCTTTCCCAACAGGGCCGGTTTTCAGCGCTTCATCATAGGCCGTCAACGTATCGCCTTCGCGACCCTCTTGGATCGCAGCGTGAGCTGCTTCCGCCGCCTCAATACCCGAATGCATCGCATTGTGGTTGCCCTTGATACGCGGCAAGTTCACGAGGCCAGCGGAACAGCCCAACAACACACCACCCGGGAAAGCAACTTCAGGAATCGACTGGAACCCGCCTTTGGTCACAGCACGCGCGCCATAGGCAACGCGCTTACCGCCCTTCAGAAGCTCGGCAATCTTTGGATGATGCTTCAACCGCTGGAATTCCATGTAAGGGAAGATGTGCGGGTTCTTGTAGTTCAGATCGACGATGTAGCCGACGTACACTTGGTTGTTGTCGAGATGATAGATGAACGATCCACCGCCATTCTTGAACCCAATCGGCCAGCCCAAAGTGTGTGTAACTTCGCCTTCATTGTGCTTTTCCGGATCGACTTCCCAAATCTCTTTCATGCCGATGCCGAACTTTGGTACATCGCATTTTGCGTCAAGATTGTATTTCGCGATCACTTCTTTGGAGAGCGAACCGCGCACACCCTCCGACAGCATCACATATTTGCCGTTCAGGATCATGCCCGGTTCATAGGATGGGCCCGGAGTGCCATCTGGGTTCTTTCCAAATTCGCCAGCAACCACGCCTTTGACTTCGCCATTGTCGCCAAACACCAATTCAGAACAGGCCATGCCGGGGAAGATTTCGACGCCCATTTCTTCGGCTTGCTCAGCCATCCAGCGGCACACGTTGCCCATGGAAACGATGTAATTTCCGTGGTTGTTCATCAGTGGCGGCAATAGGAAGTTTGGCAAACGAAGCGAACCTGCCTCACCCAGCATATAGAAGTTGTCTTCCTTGACAGGCACGTTAAGTGGCGCACCTTTTTCTTTCCAATCTGGAATCAACCGCGTCAACCCAGCAGGGTCCAAAACCGCACCTGACAGAATGTGCGCACCCACTTCGGAGCCTTTTTCGAGAACGACGACATTCAAGTCGGCGTCAAGTTGCTTAAGACGGATCGCAGCAGACAGGCCGGCTGGACCTGCACCAACGATCACGACATCACAGTCCATTTCTTCGCGTTCAATCTCGGACATGCTAGTTTCCTCTATTTCGTCTGGGCATTCCGCCCGGCAATTATGTTGCGCACAGCACTACATCACATGCTGCAAGGCGGCAATCGCGACACGACGTTAAAACGGCGCACTGCGACAGCATTACGCTCTTGACCTTGACAATGCGCCTGCAAAGTAAGGTAAGTACGCTCGATCTATTGATTTGTCCGTTTAGAAAGGTGCTCAAGATGGAAAAGATCCCACTGACCCAAGCTGGCTTTGACAAGCTGGATGAAGAGCTCAAGCACCTGAAAACTGTCGAGCGTCCGGCGATCATCAAAGCCATTGCTGAGGCACGCGAGCATGGCGATCTTTCGGAAAACGCAGAATATCACTCAGCGAAAGAAAAGCAGTCCTTCATCGAGGGACGCGTGAAAGAGCTTGAAGGCGCGATTTCGCTGGCTGACGTCATCAATCCATCTAAACTCTCCGGAAGTATCAAATTCGGTGCAACGGTCGAATTGGCTGACGAAGACACGGATGAAGAAAAGACCTACCAAATCGTCGGTGAATACGAGGCCGACATTGATGCGGGTCGTCTCAACATCAAGTCACCGTTAGCGCGGGCATTGATTGGCAAAGACGAAGGCGACAGTGTTGACGTTCGTACACCGGGTGGGACACGGTCTTACGAAATTTTGTCGATAACCTATAAGTAAGTTGCAGGTGTTTCATGGTGTTGGATCGCAAACGGCGCGTTGAGAACGACACTGGGATCAGTTCGACAGAAATCATTGCAATCACGCTGTCAGTTATCTGGATGGCAGCAGTCGGGTTGTTCTTTTTGATCCTCCCGCCGCAAAGCGATCCATCCGCGCCGTTCGATAGTTTACGTGTTGTCCTTATTCTGATGGCTATTTTCCTGCCGGTCGCAATGATTTGGGTCGCGGCAGCGGCGTCACGATCTGCGCGGATCATGCGAGAAGAATCAAATCGCCTACAGCGCTCCATCGACGGAATGCGCGAAACCTACATCGCTGATCGGAACGCACAAAACGGCGGGTCCGCTCCGACAGTTGAGCGTAAGCTTAATGAGATCGCTCAAACCGCCAAAAAGACTGAAACCACGCTCGCGACCTTTGCATCGACAAGAGAAGCCCAACCGCAACGCCTTGCGATAACCTCCGTCCGCAGCACAGACAGCGAAGATCAACCAACCTTGGCTTTGGGGACATCTACCGAAGACATGACACCGGTTTTGGCGCGGCCTGATCTGATAAGGGCGTTGAACTTTCCAGACACCGATCAGGACACCGAAGGGTTCACAGCTTTACGTCGCGCGCTTCAAGACCGCAGCGCCCGCCAATTGGTGCAGGCAGCGCAGGACATCCTAACGCTTTTATCTCAAGATGGCATATACATGGACGATTTGCGCCCTGACCGTGCGAGACCGGAAATCTGGCGCCGGTTCGCTAAAGGCGAACGCGGACGTGCGATGGCCAGTTTGGGCGGTGTGCGGGATCGGTCATCTTTGGCTCTAACCGCTGGTCGGATGCGGGAGGACACGATATTCCGTGATGCCGCTCACCATTTCCTTCGTCGGTTCGATCAGATGTTGATCACTTTCGAAACTGACGCCACAGATGCCGATCTAATCGCGCTCTCTGAAACACGCAGCGCGCGGGCGTTTATGCTCCTCGGTCGGGTCGCAGGCACATTTGATTGAAGTCTTTCTACAAACGCTCCCTTTCTTCGGGGTCATTGGGCTAGGCTATTCGGCCGGCCGCATCGGCTTTTTTGGAGCGGAGGCAACTGCCTACCTTACGCTGTTTGTTTTCTATTTCGCCTTATCTGCGATGCTTTTCCTCTTTGCGGCACGTTTGTCGATTGCTGACGTGCTGGATTGGGATTTTGTGTTTGCATACCTTTCTGGATGCATTGTCGTTTACCTCATCGCCACGGTAGTTTCTGTTATCCAAGGTAAGTCAGTCGCCGAAGGCGCGGTGGAAGCACAATGTGCCATTATCGGTAACGTTGGCTTTCTTGGAATTCCAATGCTCGCCTTGCTATTGGGCGATGCTGCAGTTGGCCTAATCATGGTGGTTCTTGCAATTGACCTTATTGTGTTTAGCAGCTTGATTGTGATCCTCATCACGGGCTCACAAGATGGGAAGGTCGGCCTAAAGACACTTCGTACTGTTGGCCTCGGCCTAGTGAAAAATCCTCTCATACTCTCAATTGGGAGCGGCCTGCTCTTCGCTTCCTTGTCAATCACTATTCCCAAACCTGCCGAAGAATTTCTTACGATTCTTGGCGGTGCGGCGACGCCGGGCGCACTTTTTGCGATTGGTGCGTCATTGGCGGGTAAGTCGGCCGAGAGGGTATCTACTGCCATTTGGCTATCTATTTGCAAATTGGGCCTCCACCCACTCGCAGTTGCCATTTTCGCCCTGCTCGTTTTTGACGTCCCGAGCTACGCTGCCGGCGTTATGGTCGCCTGTGCCGCACTTCCTGTGGCTGGCAACGTCTTTATGATCGCACAAAATTACAACGTAGCCCCTGCGCGCGTTTCCGCGGCGATCTTGTTTTCGACCGTCGCTAGCATTCTAACACTTCCATTGGTCATTGCGTGGGTGACAAGCCTTTAGCTCTGCGATAGCCCTTTCTCAAAAGGAAGGATAAACCATGGAAACCATCTCAGAGAATCGCTGTTTTGACGGCACGCAAGGCGTACACAAACACCCGTCAGATGCTTGTAATTGCGACATGACCTTTGGGCTGTTTTTGCCGCAAGAGGCGCAATTCACCAAAGTTCCATTGCTTTGGTATCTGTCGGGCCTCACCTGCACCCATGAAAATGCGATGACTAAAGCAGGCGCGCAAGTTTGGGCGGCAGAGCAGGGGATCGGCCTGATTTTCCCAGATACATCGCCCCGCGGTGAAGATGTTGCCAATGACGACGCCTATGATCTTGGCAAAGGCGCAGGGTTCTATGTGAACGCAACCCAAGACCCATGGGCACCGCATTTTCAAATGTACGACTACATCGCAGACGAACTGCCTGCGCTCGTGGCAAAGAATTTCTCCATCGATATGGACCGGCAAGGGATTACTGGCCACTCTATGGGTGGCCATGGCGCACTGACACTTGCGATGACCCGTCCCGGACAGTTTCAATCCGTCTCTGCCTTCGCACCGATCTGCCATCCGACAAATTCCGATTGGGGCAAGAAGCAACTCGGTGCCTATCTGGGTGAAGATACGTCAAACTGGGCTGCGCATGATTCTACGCTGCTGATGAAAGACCGCGGTTTTGATGGCCCCATTCTGATCGATACCGGCACAGATGATCAGTTCGGCGATCTGCTTGGCACAGAACACCTCGCCGCCGCGATTGCGGAGCGTCGTCAGAACGCTCAGATCAGGCTGCAACCGGGCTATGATCACAGCTACTTCTTCGTTTCGACATTCATCGAAGATCACGTCGCCTTCCACGCTCAGGCGCTTTACGAATGATCTACGTTGATGCTGATGCGTGCCCTGTGAAAGCAGAGGTCGAACGCGTCGGCACACGACATAAGGTCAAGATCTTCATCGTCTCCAACGGCGGCATCCGACCGTCGCAAAACCCTTTTGTGGAAACGGTTGTTGTGCCCGACGGGCCCGACATAGCCGATATGTGGATCGCGGATCGCGCGACCAAAGGGGATGTTGTCGTTACAGGTGATATTCCCTTGGCCGCCAAATGTATCGAAGCCGGTGCATTGGTGATCAAGCACAACGGCGAGGCGCTGACTGAACGCAACATTGGCAACGTTCTGGCCACCCGCGATCTGATGGCAGACATGCGTGCCGCCGATCCGTTTCGACAAGGCGGCGGAAGACCGTTCAGCAAGGCCGACCGCTCGCGATTCCTCGATGGATTGGAAAAAGCACTCAGGCAGGCCAAGACGCTATGACACAGCGACAGACCCTATCGCCCAACATTGTGGGCAGCCTTTGCGCGCTGGGGTCGACGTTTGTTTTTTCCTACAACGACAGCATCGTCAAATATTTCTCCGACGCCTATGCGCTGCATCAGATCATCTTGACCCGGTTCCTATTCGGCCTCTTCTTTGTGATGGTGTTGATCGCGCCATTCTCCGGCGGTCTTGGCATAGTCAAAACGAAGAAACTCAAACAGCATCTGCTGAGAGGTTTGTTTGTTGTCACCGCCAACATGACCTTCTTCCTTGGGTTGGCAGTGATCCCTCTCGCTGAAGCTGTCGCTATCTTCTTCATCTCACCACTTATCATTACCGCGTTTTCGGTCATTTTTCTAAACGAACAAGTCGGCCCACGACGCTGGGCCGCTGTGGCAGTCGGGTTCTTAGGCGTCCTGATCGTCATGCGACCAGGGGCGGAGACGTTCCAGCTGGCCTCGCTGCTACCCGCCATCGCCGCTGTCGCTTACGCCAGTATCCACATAATGACGCGTAAGATTGGAACCACTGAATCCGCGGTGACGATGACTTTCTACATTCAGATCGTCTTTATCGTCGTCTGTCTTCTGATCGGATTGGCGCTGGGCGACGGCAGATATAACGATCAAGACAATGCCTCCCTTGCATTTCTTTTTCGCGCATGGGCGTGGCCCGAACCCTTCGATTTGTTCCTTATGGTGCTGCTCGGCCTTGGGATTGCAATCGCAGGTCTTTTGATCAGCCAAGCCTACCGCATAGGTGAGCCGGGATTTGTGGCCTCGTTTGAATACGTCGCGATCCCGATCTCAATTCTCATTGGGTATTTTGTCTTTGATGAAATTCCCAACCCGGTAGCGCTTGTTGGTGTGGCACTTATTCTAGGGTCTGGTCTTTACGCCATCGCACGAGAACGGAAAGCGGCTGAGCGATAGGTGCTTGCCAAGCCCCGCGTTCTTTCAAATAGTCTTGGGAAACTAATCAAAAGGACCTGCGCCATGGTGGAAATGATCAGTTTTGAAGAGGCCGATCCGTTACTCGATTGGATCGCCCTGACCGACGCGCTTGCATCAGGTCACGATGCCGCCAAGGCAGAGATCGCAGACGTATTCCTCTATCAAGATGAGAATACGCTTCTCAACCGATCGGCTTGGATTAAGGGCATGGGTGTGGCGGTGAAATGCGCAACCATCTTTCCCGGCAACCCGTCACAGGGCAAGGGCATGATCGATGGGGCGGTGAACCTCTTCTCAGGGGACGACGGTCGGCTTGAAGCAATCTTAGACTTCCATCTTGTCACCAAGTGGAAAACCTCTGGCGATAGTTTGCTCGGTGCCAGAAAACTGGCACGCAGAGACTCTCAGAAAATCCTCTTGGTAGGGGCCGGAAACGTCGGGCAAGCACTCAGACATGCCTATGGGTCACTCTTTCCAGACGCGACATTCTCGATCTGGAACCGATCTGAGGCAGGGGCAAAGAGGTTTCACGCAGCGAACCCAGACGTCGCCATAGCGATTGACTTGGAATCGGCTGTTAGGTCAGCCGACATTATCGCATCGGCGACCATGACGACCGACCCGATTATCAAAGGTGAATGGCTTCAGCCGGGTCAGCACGTCGACCTTATCGGCGCATACCGCCCTGATATGCGGGAAGTTGACGATACCGCCCTGTCTCGCGCCCGGATCTTTGTGGACAATATGCACACGACTGCCGACCACATCGGCGAACTCAAAATCCCAATCGCAGAAGGAAAATTATCACGAGACGACATCGTCGCAGATTTCTACAATTTGGACGCCTTCGAACGGCAATCAGATGACGAGATCACCCTATTTAAGAACGGTGGCGGCGCTCACCTAGATCTGATGACAAGCCGCTATATCTTGGACGTATGGAAGAACATATGATCAGCAAGACCGATATTGAGGCTTATGAACGCGACGGTGCAATTGTTGTGCGCGGCGTGTTCAAAGACTGGATCGAGACAATGGCCGAAGGCGTAGCGCATAATATGGCGGAGCCGGGTCAATATGCGTCAGAGAACGATGTTAGCGAAGGTCGCTTCTTTGATGATTACTGCAACTGGACTCGCATCCCTGCCTTCGAAAATGTGGTCAGAAACAGCCCAGCGGCAGAGCTTGCCGCTACTGCGATGCAAAGTGAAACGGCCCAATTCTTTCACGATCATGTTTTGGTAAAGGAGCCGGGCACACCAAAGCCTACGCCATGGCATCAAGATTCCCCATATTACTTTGTCGAAGGCTCCCAAACGGTCAGCATTTGGATCCCCCTCGATCCGGTGAAAGAGGCCTCACTTCGTTTCATCGCCGGTTCACACAAGTGGGAAAACCTCGTGCGACCTGTCAGCTGGGCGGACGATAGCGATTTCTACGAAGGCGATTATGGCTGGACGCCAGTTCCTGACCCTGATGCCGATCCATCGCAGACCCAAGTTCTGGAATGGGCGATGGAGCCGGGTGACGCGGTTCTTTTCGACTATCGAACGGCTCACGGAGCCCGTGGAAATACGAGCAACACACGCAGACGCGCGTTGTCCTTGCGCTGGGTCGGCGATGATGCGCGCTATGTCGAACGGCCCGGGCGCACCTCTCCCCCATACCCGGGGCATCAGATGCAAGATGGCCAGAAACTGCGTGAAGATTGGTTCCCCGTGATTTGGCAAAAACCTGAATGACTTACCTAGCCTTGTTTCTTGTCATTCTCGGGGTCATCTTTGCCGTCCCGATTTGGCTCGAAAACAGGTTGCGACCCGTCGACGAAGACTATCGGGAGAAAGCTCCAGGTACTTTTGCGAAACTGTCCCAAGGCGTCACCCACTATCGTTGGCAAGGCTCCGCGCGAGGGCCTGTTCTTGTCGCCATTCACGGCCTCCTAACGCCGTCTTTGGTGTGGGCAGCCTTGGCCGACGATTTTGGCCGATTGGGATATCGTGTCCTGACCTACGACCTCTATGGTCGAGGGTTTTCGGATGCTCCTATAGGTGTGCAAGACGCCGATTTCTTTATGCGCCAGCTTGATGAGTTGCTCGACCATCTCAACCTGGAAGGCAGCATCTCGGTCATGGGCTATTCTATGGGAGGATCAATTGCGGGAACATATGCGGCTGCGAATACCCATCGGGTCGACCGAACCTTTCTGATTGCCTCAGCTGGTTTTGAAACCGTTGAAAGTGATTTCGACAGCTTTTGTCGCCGCAACACTTTGATCGGAGATTGGGTGCACGATGCCTTCGCAGCACGGCGGCTACCCAAGGATTTAATCGCGGATGATGCACCTTCTGATGTGCCGGAACTAAAAGAGGCGCAACTCGCCGAGCTGGGTCGTCAAGGCTTTATCAGGGCGGTGTTGTCCAGCCGGCGCGGTATGCTTTCGCAGTCTTTGGAAGAGGCTATGAAAACACTGGCGGTACATGACCTTCCGGTCTTTGCCGTTTGGGGCGACAGCGACCCTGTGATTCCTATTCGCTCGGTCGAGATGCTCCGCCAGTGGAACCCGAAGGCAACCCAAAAGGTGATCGCCAATGCCGATCATGCGCTGCCCTATAGCCACGGTGACTTTGTTTTTGATGCCTTCTAGACTATGCTGGCCGATGAAGGCTAAGCTGCCAAAGGCTGCCGGTTTTCTTTGATTGGCAAATGGACGATGGCGCTAAATGCACCAACGGCAATTCCAACCCACCAAACTGCGTCATAGCTTCCGTAGATGTCGTAGAGACGCCCACCCAGCCAAACACCCATAAACGACCCGAGCTGGTGCGAGAAGAAGACGATGCCATAAAGCGTGCCCATGTAGCGCAGGCCATAAAGATGGGCGACCAACCCGGATGTCAGTGGCACGGTGGCAAGCCAGAGCATACCCATGAAGATGGAGAATAGGATGACCGTCGTCGGGGTCATTGGTGTTAAGATAAAGGCAAGTGCGACGAGGGTCCGACCGGTATAAATTCCCGCCAAGAGGTACTTCTTGGAATACCTATTTCCGGCCCAGCCAGCCAACAATGTACCTGCAATATTTGCCAGACCAATCAGCGAGATCGCGACAGCACCCAAGGCGCTTGTGGTCGTGATGCCAAGACCGGCCAACACGCCTCCCGCAGCGATTGGACCGCAAACCTCTGTCACAAATGCGGGGAAGTGTGCGGTGATAAAGGCCAGTTGGTAGCCGCAGGAAAAGAAGCCAAGGAAGATCAACGTGTACGATGGGTCTTTGAAGGCTCGGGTGAGGATTTCGCCCATGCTTTCTTCAAGCTCTGCTTTCGTCGCGGCCTCAGGGCTTTTCATCATTGGCAAGACTAAGAGTACAGCCAAGATCGCAGCGGCGAAGGTCACAAAGACCATCTGCCATGTCATGTAGCCCAACAGGATCTCTGCAATTGGCGCACCGATAACCTGACCCGCCGAGCCCGCAGCGGTCGCGATGGCCAGCGACATCGACCTGTTTTTGTCAGACGAAGCACGACCAACAACCGCCAAAATCACGCCAAAACCGGTTCCAGCGATCCCAAAGCCGACCAATACCTCGTAAATCTGATGCTCCGTTGGCGTTGTGGCTCCTGCGGACAACAACAGCCCTGCAGCATAGCATAAGGCGCCAAGGACGATTGCCTTCCGATCTCCGATTTTCTCCGCAATGGCTCCGAAGATCGGCTGTCCAATGCCCCAAGCGAGGTTTTGGATCGCAATGGCCATGCTGAATTCGGCTCTAGCCCAACCAAACTCCTCAGCAATTGGGATTTGGAAAACCCCAAAGGACGCGCGGATTGCGAAACCTGTCATGATGACAATGCAACCGGCGATCAGAACCGGAGAAATCAGTCGGCTATCATGTGTCATGCCGTCAGTTGGTCTGCGGAACACGGCATTGTCAATTGAACGGACATCAAAAATTGTGATCGCGGTTATTCCCAATTGATCCTGTGCGGCGTATGCCACTGATATGACAATGCAATCCGCATATGAGGCAGAGGTCGCTCAGGGCCGGATCAAATCCGATCCCGCTCAGCTGGCCGTTCTGCCAGAATTGGAGCGCGTGCGCTTTGCCCTAACTCAGCCTGTCCAGAAAACGGGCTTCTTCAAACGCAAAGCTGAGCCGATCAAGGGGCTATATATGTGGGGCGGCGTAGGGCGCGGTAAATCCATGCTGATGGACTTGCTCTATGAACAGGTGGATGCGGCCAAGGAACGCTGGCATTTCCACGCCTTCATGCAATGGGTGCATTCGGAAATGACCGAAGTGCGCAAAACTGGGGTCGATGACGCAATCAAACCCGTTGCGAAAACACTTTCTGACCGACTGCGGTTTCTTGCGTTTGACGAAATGCAAATCACCGACATCACCGATGCCATGATCGTCGGCAGGTTATTCGAAAACATGTTCGAGGCTGGAGTTGTTGTTGTCACGACGTCCAACAGACCGCCGACGGACCTTTATAAGAACGGCCTGAACCGTCAGCTATTTGTGCCCTTTATCGACCTCCTACAAGACCGCATGGTCGTGCACGAACTGGCCAGTGACACCGACCATAGGCAAGGGCGGCTTTCGGGGTCGGATGTCTACTTCACGCCGTTGAATGCCGACGCCTCCGTTCAGATGAACCAAGTCTGGACAGAGCTTTCCGGTGGTTGCGAAGAGGAACTGACTTTGCACGTAAAGGGACGAGAGGTGGTCATCCCGCGTTTTCATAACGGTATCGCACGAGCGAAGTTCTTCGACCTCTGTGGCAAGCCGCTTGGGGCAGGGGACTACCTCGCGCTGTCGGAAGCGGTGCGGGTCCTGCTTCTAGACGACATTCCGAGACTGTCGCGCCAGAACTTCAATGAAGCGAAGAGGTTCGTTACTCTCATCGATGCGCTCTATGAAGCCAAGGTTCAACTGATCTGCTCCGCAGCGGCAAAGCCAGAGATGCTTTACGTCGAAGGCGAAGGTACGTTTGAATTTGAACGCACAGCGAGCCGCCTCAGAGAAATGCAATCCGATGATTGGATGAGCGCGGACTAGTCGCCCAAACGACAAAAGGACAGGCTTCTGCCTGCCCCCTCGCCCTGCCAGACTCGGTCAGGTTGTAACAACAACCCGGTTGGAGCGAATCTAGCTGTATCCCTGATTCGCCGTCAATGGGGGTGATTCGTTTTTTTGGATCGCCAGCGGAATTTCTGGCCCTTAGATCGGGTCGTTGACCCGCAAAACATGTCCAGCAAGGTATAGTGACCCGCAAATCAGAATGCGCGCATTCGGTTCCAAGACCACGATCTGTTCAATCGCACTTTCCACGTCGTCCGCCACAAGCGCCTCTAACCCGACCTTTGCGGCAAACTTAGCCGTCTCTTCCGCAGGAATAGTGTTCTGCTCACCGGGGATGGATACAGCAGTCAGACTTGCCGCAACCTCGCTCAAGGGGCGCAAATAGCCGCTGATGTCTTTGGTATTTAGCATGCCACAAATCAGATGTGTCGGACGTTTGGGCTGCTCCTTCAAAGTATCCGCCAAGGCGCGACCCGCCGCCGGGTTGTGCCCGCCATCCAGCCAAAGCTCAGCCGGTTTCGCCCTTTCGACAAGCACGCCGGAGGTCATCTTTTGCATCCGTGCGGGCCAATAGGCATTCGTTACCGCCGCTTCGCATCCTGCTTCGCCCACACCCAAGGCGCGCAAACCAGCGATGGCCAGTCCAGCATTCTGGATTTGATGCGGCCCGCGCAAAGCAGGTTTCGGTAGATCAAGTAAGCCGCTTTCATCTTGAAAAATCAGGCGGTCATTCTCGACGCTCACATGCCACTGCTGGCCATATGCGATCAAAGGCGCCGAGTGCCGCATTGCTTGGCGTTCGATGACGTCCATTGCCGCCTCTTGCTGCGGCCCAACGGCACATGGGATGCCTTGCTTAATGATCCCAGCCTTTTCACCTGTAATCTCTGGCAGTGTCTCTCCCAAAAACTGCTGGTGATCCAAATCAACAGGTGTGATCACGGTCAATGCGGGCTTGTCTATTACATTGGTCGCGTCCAGCCGGCCACCAAGACCAACTTCCAGCAAGGTGTAATCCGCTGGCGTTTCCGCAAAGGCCAAGATTGCGGCTACGGTTGTGATCTCAAAATAGGTGATCTGTTTGCCGTTGTTGGCCTCATAACAGCGATCTAGGATTTCCGTCAGATGATCTTCGCTGATAAGCTCACCGGCCAAACGGATGCGTTCATGGAACCGCGCAAGGTGGGGTGAGGTATAAGCGTGGACTTTTGCACCAGTGGCCTCCAGCCCCGCACGCGTCATCGCTTGGGTGGAGCCTTTACCGTTGGTCCCAGCGATATGGATCACCGGCGGCAATTTGTTCTGCGGGTTTCCCAAACGGTCGAGCAATGTCCAAACCCGCCCCAAGGTCAAATCCATGACCTTCGGATGGAGTGTCATCATCCGTTCAAGGATGACATCAGATTGTAGGGTCACTCTGCCGTCGCCTCGGTCTTTTCGGCCTCATCAGCGGTAGGCGCAGGTAGATCACCTTTGATCGCAGGCGGTTGTTTCATCAGCATGCGCACTATGGTCACCAACTCGTCTTTCAAATCGGTCCGCTTGGTCACACGGTCCAACATCCCGTGATCCAACAAATACTCAGCGCGCTGGAAGCCTTCGGGGAGTTTCTCGCCAATCGTCTGTTCGATGACACGTGCTCCAGCAAACCCGATCAACGCATTTGGCTCAGCAATCTGCACGTCACCAAGCATCGCATAGGAGGCTGTTACGCCACCTGTCGTCGGGTGGGTCAAAACAACGATGTAGGGGAGCCCCGCATCTTTCAGCATCTGGACCGCAATCGTTGTGCGCGGCATCTGCATCAGACCAAGGATACCCTCCTGCATCCGCGCACCACCGGCGGCAGAAAACAGGATCAAGGGGCGCTTGGTCTCAATCGCGCGTTCAGCAGCGGCGATGATCGCATTGCCGACGTACATCGACATCGATCCGCCCATGAAGGAAAAATCCTGAACTGCGACGACGACAGGTGTGCGACCCATTTCGCCCTCAGCAACCAACATCGCGTCTTTTTCGCCCGTTTTCTTACGGGCATCTTTGATCCGGTCGCCGTATTTCTTTTGATCTTTGAACTGCAACGGATCCGCAATCGGTTCTGGCACGGCAACCTCAACAAACACCCCGCCATCAAACAATGTCGCAAGGCGATCACGAGCACCAATCGGCATGTGGTGATCGCAGTTGGTGCAGACGTTCTGATTTTCAGCGAGTTCGCGGTGGAACAGCATGGTTCCGCAATTGTCGCACTTCGTCCAAAGGTTCTCGGGAACTTCCCGTCTTGAAAACAGCGAGTTGATCGTCGGACGGACGTAGTTTGTGATCCAGTTCATGCCTGTGCCCTAATTTCCCTTCACCCGAGATATGACGTGGCGTCTGGTTTTGCAATCACGCTCTGATCGCAATGCGTGTCGCCATCCACATCATCCAAAGAATAAAGAGGGCATAGAGAAGCTGGAACAGGTTCACGGGATCGAAGAAGGCTGGAAGGCTGTAGTCGAAGACGAGTGGATCGAAATACTCCACCAAGAACAGTGCGAGGCCGGAGTTCGGCCAGCCTTCGATTCCTATGAACAAAGTGGCATAAAGGTTGTTAGCAGCATGCAGGCCGATAGCGGCGCCAATATTGCCTGTTCTTTCCGTCAGGTCGACACAAGCCAGGCCAAGGCAGGTCGCCCAAATCACATTGACCAGACCATCCGCCGGACCGTAGCCATTAAAGTAGTGGCTGGCCCCAAAAATCAGCGACGGAATCCAAACCCAGACCCATCTTTGAGGTCTGTAAACAGCCAACTGCTGGGTCAAATATCCGCGGTAGATAACCTCTTCGGTCATCGATTGAATGATTATGAAAAAGCCGCCGACCACGCCAAAGAAAACCCAGGTTGGAATGGGTCGCATCTCGATCTGATCTGGATCGGTTCCAACCAAGGACGCGATGGAAATGACTGCGGCCAATCCTCCGACCCATTTGAGCGAAGCTTTGAAATCTCGCCAACACGCATCAAGCGGACCGAGCATGGATTCTACACCGCGCTGATGCACCCAAACGGCCAAAGCGTGGAAAAGCACCAAGACAATGCCAAAGGCGGCAAAAGTCAACGTCGTCCCCACAGGCGTATCCATTGGAAACGGCCCGTCACCGTCCTCGTCGAAGAAAAGCGGCGACGTGACCGCAAATGTGATCCAAAAAATCACTTCGATCCCGATCATCACGCGAATGACCTTGCCAATCTGCGGTGTGATGGCTGCCGGAGCAAAAAATCGTTCTAGGTGTGGGGGGCGAGGTGTGCGCTGCAAGTTCGAAGCTCCGATCGAGATGATTTGGCCTCTATTGCGGCTTGTGTCCTAACCCAGCGCAATTTAGACCATTCCGCAACAGATTTTCGGAGGATTCCTTATGCTCAAGGGCAAGGCAGATAAATCAAACCTACCCAGCCGCCACGTCACAGAAGGGCCGTCACGTGCACCGCATCGCTCTTACTACTATGCGATGGGTCTGGATGAGCAGGACATCGCACAACCTTTCGTGGGTGTCGCAACCTGCTGGAACGAAGCAGCGCCTTGCAACATTGCTTTGAACCGTCAGGCACAATCCGTGAAGCTCGGCGTGAAAGCGGCGAGCGGTACGCCTCGCGAATTCACAACGATCACCGTGACGGACGGGATCGCCATGGGCCATGAAGGCATGCGGTCTTCCTTGGCGTCGCGCGAAGCGATTGCCGATACTGTTGAATTGACAATGCGTGGCCACTGCTACGACGCGATTGTGGGTCTTGCTGGTTGTGACAAATCCCTGCCGGGCATGATGATGGCGATGGTTCGGTTGAACGTGCCGTCTGTCTTTATCTACGGCGGTTCCATCCTTCCGGGCCGTTTGGAAGGCAAGGACGTCACTGTTCAGGACGTCTTCGAAGCCGTTGGTCAACACCAAGCTGGCAACATGTCGGACGAAGCCCTTCAGACACTTGAGCGTGTCGCGTGCCCATCCGCTGGCGCATGTGGTGGCCAATTCACAGCCAATACAATGGCCTGTGTGTCTGAGGCGATTGGTCTCGCTCTGTTGAATTCCTCCGGCGCACCCGCACCATACGAAAGCCGTGACCAATATGGTGTGGCCTCGGGTGAAGCGGTGATGAACTTGCTCGAGAAAAACATCCGTGCGCGCGATGTCGTGACACGCAAGTCTTTGGAAAACGCGGCGCGGGTTGTTGCTTGTACCGGTGGTTCCACCAACGCCGGCCTGCATTTGCCAGCGATTGCGCATGAAGCTGGTATCGATTTCGATCTCTTCGACGTATGTGAAATCTTCCGCGACACGCCCTACTTTGTCGATCTGAAACCTGGTGGCCAATACGTCGCGAAAGACCTTTACGAAGCCGGCGGCGTGCCGATCGTGATGAAAGAACTGCGCAAAGCGGGCTTGATCCACGAAGATTGCATCACTGCATCTGGTCGCACCATGGGTGAAGAGCTTGATATCATCGAAGGCGAAGCTGACGGGCGGGTCATCTATCCGGTTGAAAGCCCAATCACACCAACCGGCGGCGTCGTTGGCCTGAAAGGGAACCTTGCGCCAGAAGGAGCGATTGTGAAGGTCGCTGGTATGTCTGAAGACGATCAAGTGTTCACCGGCCCAGCCCGTGTGTTCGAATGCGAAGAAGACGCGTTCGAAGCCGTCAAAGCACGCCAGTACGAAGAAGGCGAAGTGCTCGTGATCCGCAACGAAGGCCCAGCTGGAGGCCCGGGTATGCGCGAGATGTTGGCAACGACAGCGGCGCTGTCAGGTCAAGGCATGGGTAAGAAAGTGGCGTTGATCACAGACGGTCGGTTCTCTGGCGCGACGCGCGGATTCTGCGTTGGACACGTTGGCCCAGAAGCGGCACACGCCGGTCCTATCGGTTTGCTGAAAGACGGCGATATGATCACGATCGATGCAATCTCTGGTGAGCTGTCTGTCGATCTGTCCGATGCCGACTTGCAAGAGCGCAAAGACAATTGGGCTGGCGCGAAAGAGACGATCTATTCGTCTGGCGCATTGTGGAAATATTCACAGCTTGTCGGCGGTGCGTTGAAAGGTGCCGTGACGCATCCCGGTGCGAAAGAAGAGCGTCACATCTATATGGACCTCTGATGCACTTGCGCTCTATGGCCGCTCGATGGGCGGCCATATCCAGCTTGGCAATTACCGCCGCCTGTGATGATTTTGCTCTTTCTGGCCTGTCTCTCGGAGGCGGAGCGCAGTCTCTTGCACTCGTCGGCGGCCACGTTGTTGCCGTAGGTCCAAGTGGATATTGCGTCGACAGCTGGGCCAGCAATCCGGCTCAAGGGTTCGCCGCAATCGTCGCTTGCGCGAGTTTGAGTAGTTCTGAAGCGATCCCTAGTCGCCTTGCCTTTATGACACTGCAAGTTGGCGAAGACGGTAGCGCGTTTGCGGTGAATGAATCCACGTTGAGAAGTCTCATGAGATCGGCGCAGGCATTCGACGGTGTCGGCTCACCTGATTTCTCGGTTGATCAAGGGACAGAAGCGGCACTGGTCGTCTACCGCAGTTCAGAACCGTCAACTCCGATTCAGGGGCGCGCCATTTTTGATGTTGGAGAACGCGCCGCGGTCCTAACCCTCAACGAAATTTCAGGCGCTCCGTTGAGCTTTCCGGCCGCCAAACGCCTTATGATTGAAACGCTCCGTCGACTGCGTAGTGCGAATGCAACGAATGGGGCTGAGGGCACCTAAAACGGTTTCAATCTTTGTTGCCATTTGGCACTTAGTTAACAGTTATCGGTTCTGTTGTTTCACCTCTACCGCAAGTGGGCACTATGGCTAAGGGCAGCGACAGCTTCTTTGACAAACTCGCGCAAGGACGCGTCTCGAACCGCTGGGCGACGGCAGCTGCTTCGGCAGAGGAGACGGAACTTTCGCGCCTTAGAAAACAGCGGGAGGAGGCAAAAAGCCTCCAGAAACATCTGACTACTCTGCTACATGTGGCGGATGGGCGTTTGGCTTTGCCTCGGATTGGGTCCAATTCATTCCCGCGACCATCAGGGTCGCTTTGGGCGTGGCGCCCGCAGATTTGGCGCGGGCCGCTCAGCAAGCAAGGCGTGGCATCGGTTCAATCGAAGACTAAGCTCGGCGACGAAGTGCGAGTGTTTCACGATTGCACTGCGTCCGAGATCACACTTCGTCAAATCAGAAACACTCGGGAAGGCGATCTTGCCCCTTTCGGGCTGAAGTTCGACGTCTTCAACTTTAATGGCAGCTTTCTATCACTTGTTTTGGATTTCCCAAGCGATGCAACCGAGGGCCTGACACGCAGACATATCTTGCGCGTTTCGTCGTTCATCGAAGCGGAAAGCTCCTTGGAAGTGTTCTTGCGTCTCAACATTAAGAACGGGCCGAACACCGAACAGCTGGTTCAGGAACTAACCGTCAACAAAGAGGACGCCATGGTCGAATTTGATCTGGCCTATGCGGACTTGAACGAAAAACGGCTGGGGGATGTTTGGATGGACCTCATCTTTGAAAATCCCAAAATGAACCAGATCGTTGTAAGAGACATCACATTCTGCCGCTATCCACGCGCCGAGCTTTAGTAGGTTGTTGTAATGAGCAAACTGACAGTTCAAACCTTAGGCATGACCGCTGGAAAGTGGGAAGGGTTGCTAAGCGGCGTTGCCGGCGACGAGGCACCACAAATTTCCGTCATGCTCTATGACAAGATCATTACGGAAATGGAGCCGGTTCAAAACGGGGAAGGAAAAGAGTGGCACTTGTCGTTCCACCTTGACCCGCAACATATCTCATCTGGTGTGCAAACCTTTCTCTTTGTAACCGCGGACGGGAAAGAGACCATTGGCAGTTTCCCAGTCGTCGCAGGGGAAGCTCTCGGTCAAGACCTGCGGGCGGAGATCGATCTTTTGCGAGCGGAATTGGATATGTTCAAGCGGGTTTTTCGTCAGCATTGCAAAGAAACCATGTGACGCCGCGTATGGGGTGACCTAGGCGTCACCCTCAGGCATGATGCACCTAACTAGGGAGCCATCTATGTCACATTATCCAAACCTTCTTGCACCGCTTGATTTGGGCTTCACCACGTTGAAAAACCGTGTGCTGATGGGCTCGATGCACACCGGCCTTGAGGAAACTAAGGACTGGAACCGTGTGGCAGAGTTTTATGCAACACGTGCCCGTGGCGGCGTAGCGCTAATGGTGACAGGCGGTATGGCCCCAAATCGCGAAGGCGGTGTATTTCCGGGCGCCGCTGGTCTCTTTTCCGAAGATGACATCGCAAACCACAAGATCGTAACCGATCGCGTCCACGCGGCGGACGGTAAAATCGCGATGCAAATCCTCCACGCAGGTCGCTATGCCTATAGCCCCGAATGTGTGGCGCCTTCCGCTGTAAAGTCCCCGATTTCGCCATTCCCACCAAAAGAGCTGGACGCCGAGGGCATCGAAAAGCAAATCTCTGACATCGTGACTGCCGCCACTCGCGCGCAGCAAGCAGGCTACGATGGCGTCGAGGTGATGGGCTCTGAAGGCTACTTCATCAACCAATTCCTCGTTACTCACACCAATAAACGCACCGACGAATGGGGCGGACCCTACGAAAATCGTATGCGCCTCCCAGTAGAAATCGTGCGTCGGGTTCGCGAAGCCGTCGGAACAGATTTTATCGTGATTTATCGCCTCTCGATGATTGATCTCGTACCAAACGGATCAACGTGGGAAGAGGTTGTTCAACTCGCCAAAGCCATTGAAGATGCCGGTGCAACCATCATCAACACCGGCATTGGCTGGCACGAAGCACGTATTCCAACCATCGCCACCTCCGTCCCACGCCGCGCATTCACGTGGGTCACAAAGAAATTGATGGGCGAAGTGTCGATCCCTGTCATCACCTCTAACCGGATCAACATGCCTGACGTGGCAGAGGCGGTATTGTCGGACGGCTGCGCAGATATGGTCAGCATGGCACGGCCCTTCTTGGCCGATCCCGATTTTGTGGCCAAAGCCGAAGCGGGGCGGGCAGATAAGATCGCCCCTTGCATCGCCTGTAACCAAGCCTGCTTGGATCATACGTTCAGTGGAAAGATGTCATCCTGCCTTGTGAACCCAAGGGCGTGTTTCGAAACGGAATTGGTCGTCGAGACGGCAGAGGCTCCAAAAACGGTCGCCGTCGTTGGGGCAGGGCCCGCTGGCCTCGCGGCCGCGCTTACCGCAGCTGAACGTGGTCACGCGGTCACTTTGATCGACAAATCCGACGAAATCGGCGGTCAACTCAATATGGCCAAGCAAGTCCCGGGCAAGGAAGAGTTTTGGGGCCTCGTTGACTATTTTAGAACCATGGTCGCGGAAAGCGGGATCGCGGTTCAACTGGAAACAACGGCAACCGCCGATTTGTTGGAAGACTACGACGAGGTTATCATCGCAACCGGCGTGATGCCCCGCGATCCGCAAATCGACGGTCAGGATGGGGAAAACGTTCTGTCCTACATCGACGTCCTCAAGGCAGGCAAACCAGTCGGCGACAAGGTCGCGATTGTCGGGGCAGGTGGCATTGGGTTCGACGTTGCCGAATACTTGGTCACGGATGACAGCCCGACAGAAGACTTAGATGAATGGCTTGAAGAATGGGGCGTTGGCGATCCGGAAGCGGTACGTGGCGGCCTTCGCGTTGAAGGGCCTCAGCCAGAAAAGGCGACGCGAGAGGTTACGCTACTTCAGCGCAAAGCTCAGAAACTGGGTAAGAACCTTGGCAAAACCACCGGCTGGATTCACCGTGCATCTCTCCAGATGAAAGACGTCAAAATGGTTGGCGGCGTGAATTATGAACGCATCGACGATCAGGGCCTGCACGTCAGCTACGGCGAAGCGCGCGAAAATCCCGAAGTCATCGAAGCGGATACTGTCGTACTTTGCGCTGGCCAGTTGCCTGAGCGAACTCTCGCCGATGAACTCGAAGCGCGTGGTAAGAATATCCATGTCATTGGTGGCGCAGATGTGGCTGCTGAATTGGATGCAAAGCGTGCGATCGATCAAGGGACGCGACTAGCCTCAACAATTTAAAGGCTATTCAAATAAGGCAAATTTGTTTCGTTGCCTTCACCAGTGCCGCGTTAAACCGCCTTATTGTCAGCGTTACGTCGCATTCCTGCCCTGTTTCTCGGTCACAAAAGTTTCCATCGAAGTACTAAGTCAGAGGATCGGCATGGATCGCCTTACCGAAATGGAAGCATTTGCCACAGTCGTGGACCAAGGGGGCTTCACTGACGCGGCCAAGAAGATGGGGATCTCAAAATCCGCTGTCTCCAAGCACGTGTCCTCGTTAGAAGCGCGCCTCGGCGCACGCTTGCTTAACCGCACAACACGTCGTGTCAGCCCAACCGAAATCGGTTTGGCTTATTATGACCGCGCCCGCCGAGTTTTGAATGACGCGGGTGAGGCTGATGCGCTCGTGACGTCTATGCAATCCGCACCATCTGGATTGCTTCGTATCTCGGTTGCGACAGATTTCGGCGTGAACCATATGTCGCCTATCCTTGGCGACTTCTTGACGGAATTCCCGGACATCACGGTCAACATGGTTCTCAACAACCGTTATGTTGAACTGATCTCCGAAGGGTTCGACATGGCGGTCCGCATTGGAGAGCTGGAAGACAGTACCCTGCGCGCCCGTAAATTGACGGACACGACCCGTCGTATGATCGCAAGCCCGGCTTACTTCGAAGAATACGGTCGTCCTCAAAAGATCGACGATCTGAATGAACATAAACTCTTGCACTATTCCAACCAAGCGAACTCCGCCGTTTGGAAACTGACAGCGCCATCTGGTGAAAAGCGTCAGGTTCGCACCGCTGGTTGGCTGACAGTCAATGACGGGCAATCGCTCTTGAACGCCTGTATTGGTGGTCTTGGCATCGCGTACCTCCCATCTTTCCTTTACGCAGATGCCATGAAAGAAGGTCTAGTCGAGGAAGCCATCCCCGACCTGCCTGTTGAAACTCAGGGCATCTATGCGGTCTATCCTCCCGGCCGCTTCACGCAGCCAAAAGTGCGTGCCTTTATTGATTTCCTTGTTCATGCCTTTGCTGAAAAGGGCCCTGATACCTGGTGATTTTAGAGTTTTAGGTTATTTCCAGAGACATCCACTGGCAAAACGCGGCCCCCTCTGGAGGTCGCGTTTTTTGTGAAAATTCAGGAAATTAGGATTTTAAGTTTAGCGGCTAGGTAAGAAATCTCTTTGATTTTGGGTCCATGTCATGGCGTCGCTTTACGGATGGGCTTTTTCGCTTTCTGGCCGTGAAAGGCTGGAAAGACGGGACCTGTAAGATCGTATTGATCCTAGCGATCATTATGTTGACGCAAATGGCGTTTACGAGTGCTTTTCTAGGCAATCTACCCGAACGCACGCTCTACTATGCGCTTTGTGCTTTGTTTGTAGGCGGTCCTTGGGTCGCGCTTTTCTTCTGGATCAGTTCCTATCAGGTCGCTTTGCAACAGAAGCTGTCTCGCCTGTCGCGCAAGGATGGTTTGACTGGGATGAACAATCGAAGAACGTTCTTTGACTTAGCCCAACGTTCAGAGATACGCGCTGCGGGTGGGGTCGTTCTGATGATAGATGCGGACAACTTTAAATCCATCAACGATACCCATGGTCATGCGGCTGGGGACGAATGTTTGAAAGCGATCGCCTACCGCATAACACGCAACTTGAGAGACGTTGACGTCCGTGGGCGGCTCGGAGGTGAAGAATTCGCTGTCTATCTCAACTGCGTAAATCTGGCTCAGGCAAAGGCTATTGCGGCGCGATTGCTAACGCCAATCCCGTACAGTCTAAGAGATTACGACAGCACATTGACGGTAACTCTTTCCATCGGTGGCGTGGTGGCAACCGCGGAAGACCATATCGATGATCTACTTAGTCACGCCGACCTTGCGCTTTTTCAGGCAAAACAGTCGGGTAAGGCTTGACTGGCGATGTGGTCTGAGGGCTCCGAACTTGCAGTATATGAAGCGGCTTAACCGTCGGTTGAGGTGATGATCACTTCGACGCGTCGATTTGCCTCGCGACCTTCCGACGTCAAATTGTTCGCAAGCGGAGAGAGATACCCCATCCCTTCCGCTTCCATTTGTTGTCGACTGACACCAAGGTCCGTTGCCAGTCGCTCCAAGACTGATCCGGCCCTACGTTTGGACAAGGCGATATTACCATTCAAAGACCCTTCCGAATCCGTATGGCCGACAAGGGCCACCTCCAGCGATGGCCGCGCGCGGAGCAATGTGGCCAGCTCTTCCAAAGACTCAAACGGACCTGCGCCAAGCTGGGACGATCCGCGCTCAAATTCCAATCCTTCCAAAACCGCGCGGCCAAACTGCTCAAGCTGAGCCTCAATCGATAGGTCGGACTCCGTACTCTGAAACCCTTGTGTTGGCGCTTCGGTTGTTTCGATCACACTGTCCTGTGCTGATGCGCCGATTTGTGTGATCTGTAGATAACCGGCACCCTTCGTGCGGGACGTCAGAACCAAAATACCAAGGTCGTCCCGTTTCGCCGACAAGAACCGGTAGTCTGCCAGATTCACTTCCATATGCGGAGGGCGGATCACATCGATCGCGAAGCGAAAGTCAAATCCACCACACTCTCTGGCTTCGCAGTCTAAAAGGGTCCCAAACCGCGCATTCGCCAATTGCTCTCGGATGGATCGCATGATCTGAGCAGAAGACAAACCCGAAGACTCCAACCGCCAGCTGCGGTTCACGAAATCCCCATCGACCGAGATACTTGGAACCGAAGCCCCATCCCAAGCTGCCTTGGGCAATCGTCCCCCAAGATCGGGGATGACCTCTTCGAACGTCAGTTCAGCATTGCTTGGCAAGCGAAGGTCTTGCGCCAACGCCGGCGCCGCGATCAGCGCTAGAAAGAGTAGCCCCCAAACCTTCATCTTGATTGGGCGTGATACTCTTCATTCGGGCGCATATCGGTGGCCGATGCGACCCTGTTGCTCATGTTATAAAAGCCCGCGACATTGGCGATGTCCCAAATGTCCCGATCCGAGAACCCCACGTCCCGCAGGCCCTGCCGATCTGCCTCAACAATCGTGTGGCTGGCCAAAGTGATCTTTTCGGCGAAGGTCAACATCGCAGTTTGACGTCCATCCAAATCCGCAGTCCGCCAATTCATCACCATGCGTTCGCCCAAAATCGGATCGCTTGAAAGGGCACGAACGGCGGCACCATGTGCGGTCAAACAATAAAAGCACTTGTTGATCGACGATACGCAAACCGCGATCATCTCGCGCTCAAGTTTACTCAACCCGCTATCGGCCAACATCAGATCGTTATAAAGCGCCGTGAAGGCATTCAGCTTGTCAATATCGAACGCATAGGCCTGCAGAACATTCGGCACCATGCCGAGCTTTTCTTGGCAAATATCAAAGTATTTTTGCGTCTGTTCCGGCAGAGGATCGACCATCGGAAGGTCGAGGGCGGTTGGCTGATTGCTCACGGTTTGGTCCTATCGTTTGATGCGATAGCGATACTGTCCCACAACCTGCATCCCAAGGGAAGAATAGAGCCGGTTTGCCGCAACATTCGCGTCGGTCGTTGCGAGGGACAAATAAGACGCGCCTTGGCCCTTTGCCCAGACGGCCGCGGCGGTTGTCAGAATGCGCCCCATACCGCTTCGCCGCATATCGACGTGCACTTCCAACGCGTGGATCATCGCCTGAGCGCCGCTGATCCCAACATAAACCGTTCCGGCAGGCGTATCCTTTGCACGCCCCAACAGCGTCGTTTTAGGCCCCTCTGCACGACCCATGATCGCCAATCGCTCCGGCCCAATCCCGCCATCAGCCCAAATCTCTTTCTGGCTCGCAAGCGGCGGCCAGGACACAAAGCTGCTCACTGGGGGAGGACGTTGTTGTGTCAACTCTTCAAGCGGAGCGGCATAAAGCGTGACGGGGTCTTTGATGACATAACCCAAACGCTCCAACTGCTGATCAAGGTCCGTTTCCCCGTCGCGTATCATGAACAGCCCGGATTGAGACCATCGCATCATCTGCGCTTCCGCTTCCACAATGTCATCATCACTCACGTCGCCATTCGCGGTCGCTGCACTCACACGGCTCCCGCCTCCGGTACCTCGTCGAAACGTCCACTTTTCCGTCGTCAGATACTCGGCCGCAGGCCAAGTGTGATCAATCGCGTCGTAAATCGTTTGAGCAGTCGGAAAGGTCATTCTTCGAAAATCGCTGTGAGTTCCGTCATAGCGGCATCCAACCTGACCGCATCCTGACCGCGCAAAACAAGGTTCGCGCCATACACGCCGTCCTTCTGAAACGGATAAGATCCGACCGAAAGGTCACCAAACTTCTCAGCGAATACGCCCAACGGTCCCGCAATATCTCCCTCACCACGGATCACGTGCAAACTGCGCGATAGAAGCGGCTGTCCGGTCGTCAACGTCGCCAAAACGCTCGCCACCATTGCGGTGAACACCTTTGGCACGCCTGCCATGACATGCACGTTTTTGATGGTGAACCCGGGCGCGGTGCTCACTGGATTGTCAATCAACAGCGCACCGTCAGGGATACGCGCCATCCGCAACCGCGCCTCGTTTAGTTCTTGCCCATTACGATCGTAGTGCGCCTGCAACAACTCCCGCGCATCGTTACGAATATCAATGTGTGCGCCAAACGCCTTGGCCACGCAATCGGCAGTGATGTCATCATGGGTTGGACCAATCCCGCCAGAGGTAAAGACGTTGTCATATCTATCCGACAACTCCCGAACGGATCCAGTGATGGCGTTAGGGTCATCGCTCACCACGCGCACTTCTTTTAGATCGATCCCAACGGCGGTCAGCTCATTTGCCAGATGATGCATATTCGCGTCACGAGTACGCCCAGACAGAATTTCATCACCAATCACAAGCATCGCGGCGGTGGGGTTTTGCATCCGGCTTCTCCTTTGGTCTTCTTGTCGGTATAGCTCCCCGCATGAAGTTTGCCACTCCCTTGATCCCAGCACGTTTGATCAAACGCTACAAACGGTTCTTGGCCGACATCCGGCTGGAGGACGGCAGGGAAATTACGGCGCATTGCGCCAACCCTGGATCAATGATGGGCCTTGCGGAACCGGATACCAAAATCTGGGTGGAGCCGAATAACGATCCCAAGAAAAAGCTCAAATACGGGTGGCGGTTGGTGGATCACGAAAACGGTCATTTCACCGGCGTCGATACCTCCGTTCCCAATCGCGCACTGAAGGCAGCTTTCATTGCCGGTGAGGTTCCGCGCTTCGATGGCTACGATCTGGTCCGGCCAGAGGTGAAATACGGCGAAAACAGTCGGATTGATTTCCTGCTCAGCGGTGCTGGATTGCCAGATTGCTATGTCGAAGTGAAATCCGTCACCTTATCGCGCAGCGCTGGGCTTGCAGAATTTCCCGATAGCGTCACAGCGCGCGGTGCAAAACACCTCGATGAGTTGGCGAGGGTCGTTCAACAGGGTCATCGCGCTTTGATGCTCTATCTCGTTCAACGAACTGACTGTCACACCGTCACGCTCGCCGCCGACATCGATCCGCACTATACGGAACACTTCAAAGCCGCCGAAGGATTGGAGGTCATGGCGCTTGATTGCCTGATTGATCCCAACGGCGTCTCTGTTGGCAAACCACTGCCGTTTAAACATCCTTAATGACATCTGGTTTTGTCGGGCATTCTCCCCTATGTGCGGATGAACGATAGAAAACAGCGCAGATGTTCCATGACTGACAAAGGCCGCATCACCAAAGACGGTATCCGCATTTATGAACCCAGCGACTTTGCGGGAATGCATAAGGCTGGCCAGTTGACCGCCAAAATCCTCGATGACATCGCAGAGCTTGTGGTGCCCGGCGCGACCACCGGTTCCATCGACGACGCGATCCGCAACATGGTCGAAGAGGCAGGCGCGACCTCCGCTACGATCGGGTACAAAGGCTATCAACACGCCAGCTGTATTTCGATCAATCATGTCGTGTGCCACGGTATCCCGGGCGACAAGAAACTCAAGGATGGGGACATTGTGAATATCGATGTCACCGTGATCGAAGACGGCTGGTTCGGCGATTCAAGCCGGATGTATGTGGCTGGGAAACTGTCCCGCAAAGCTGAGCGGTTGATCCAAGTGACGCACGATTCCCTGATGAAGGGGATCGAAGCGGCCAAACCCGGCAACACCTTCGGCGACATCGGCCATGCCATCCAAAGCTACGCCGAAAGCCACCGCATGTCTGTTGTGCGGGATTTCTGCGGCCACGGTCTGGGCCGCGTTTTCCATGCGCCACCGAATGTGCTGCACTACGGGCGTGCCGGAACTGGCGCAGTGCTGGAAGAAGGTATGTTCTTCACGATTGAGCCGATGATCAACCTCGGTCGACCTGAAACGAAAGTACTGTCAGATGATTGGACAGCGGTGACACGCGACAAATCTCTGTCCGCTCAATTTGAACACTCTATTGGGATCACTGCAGATGGTTGCGACATCTTCACCCTGTCGCCCGCCGGTAAATTCCACCCGACTTACGGCTGATTGTCCAACCGCTTTAAGATCAACGATAAGACTGTCTCGCCCGCCAACGGCGTGACGCAATCCGTAATGAGAACCGGCGTACTGAACGGAACAGGCGCGGGGAGTTCGACGCTCTCTTTTGTCTTCTCGGGGAAGTGCCAAGTATCTGCGGTTGTGTCAGACATGTGCAAACTATAGCGCGAACTTACACCTGCGTCAGCCAGCCTCTAAAATCGTGATCCAAGTATCGCCGTAGCGGCGCTGATCTAAGGCTTGAAACCCGGGCGGCGCAAGTTGTTGCGACGCTTCTTCCCAAACGGTCACTGTACCGGACTGTACCCAACCCGACGCTTTAGCGGCTTGCAAGGCCTTCAGCCCCAAACCCTTTCCATAGGGAGGGTCCATAAAGATCAGATCGACGGGCTTAACGGCTTTCGGCAAAAGTGTCGCGTCAACGGACAAAACCTCGCAATCTTCCTCCCGACGCAGTTTCGCGATATTCTGAGACAAGAGCCTTTGCCCCACACGCCCGTTCTCAACAAACATCGCATGTGCAGCCCCGCGTGATAGCGCCTCCAACCCCAGTGCGCCTGTGCCAGCGAAAAGATCCAGAACACGCGCGTCGCTTATCACATCGCCAAAACGCCCGCCCATCAGGATGTTAAACAGGCTTTCGCGCACACGGTCAGACGTTGGGCGCAGATGTGCGGCTTCGTCGCCCTTGCCAACGTCGGCAAGCTGCGTTCCGCGATGCTGCCCGCCGATAATCCTCACGCGCGCAGCAGCGCTTTCATATTGGTGTCAGGGTCCGCGATGACATCTGGAGCCGGACTCTTGCCCGCCTCGATCAGTCGCTTGCCGATCATATAGTTTCGCGCATCATTCATCGCATCCACCGCGATCAAAGTTCCGCCTTCGTAGTACCAGTGCGACACTGCGCCATCATCGCCAGCACGAACGACAACATCGGTGTAGCCCATATTCAGTCCCGCAATCTGGAGCTTGCAATCGTACTGATCGGACCAGAACCAAGGCTTCGGCTGATAAGGAACATCCAGCCCCAACATATTCTTAGCCGCGACCTCTGCCTGATCAATCGCATTTCCAACGCTCTCGATCCGAATATCGCTCCCTTTGAAATGACAGGTCGCGCAGTCTCCGGCGGCCCAGATCGCCGGATCAGATGTTCGCGCATGAGCGTCCGTCTTGATGCCGTTCTCTATGTCGAGATTTCCAGCTTCCGCTAGTGCTGTGGCGGGAATGATTCCCACACCAACAATCGCAAAATCAATGTCGATCTCAGAGCCATCTGTCAGCTTGGCACCGCTGACATGTTCATCGCCAAGAAGTGTATCCAGCCCGACGCCTTCCAAAACCTTCACCCCATGCTTGGTATGAAGGTCGCGGAAGAAATCGGACGTCTGTGGTGCCGCAACGCGCTGCAAAATGCGATCCGCCATTTCGACCAATGTCGCGTCAACGCCGCGCTTTGCCGCCACAGCAGCAGCTTCCAATCCGATATAGCCGCCGCCGATGATCAGAGCTTTCTTTCCGGCGGCGAAGTAGGGCGCCATCGTGTCCGCATCGCGCAAATCGCGAACGGTCATCACACCATCCAACGTCCCACCAATCGCCGCAGGCAAGGTCCTTGGATGCGATCCGGTGGTCAGCGCCAAGGCGTCATAGGTCAGTTCTTCGCCCGTCGACAACGTCAGAACCTTATTTTCCGCATCCAGATCGACGGCGCGGGTGTCCAGCATCAGCTCAATATTCTGATCGGCGTAAAAACTCTCTGGCCGCAGATACAGCCGATCCTTCGGCATTTCACCCAACAAATACGCTTTTGACAAAGGGGGGCGCTGATAGGGTGGCTCCGCTTCGGCGCCGATCAGTGTGATCTTACCTTCGAACCCTTCGCTGCGCAGCTTGGAAACCAATGATGATCCTGCTTGTCCGGCACCCACAACAACAAAATGCTGCATTCCCTCTGTCCTTATGTGGTCGTTATCACTTGGGCACCCTATATTCGGTCTACAAAGCAAAGCAATTCCAAATGGGGATCAAATCATGACCATTTCGACAGGTGCCGCATTGCCGGACGCAAAACTCCTTACCGTCGGTGCCGAAGGGCCAGAAGCCGTCAGCCTTGGCGATAAAATCAAAGACAAAAAGGTCGTCATTTTTGGACTGCCCGGCGCTTACACCGGTGTCTGCACAACCGCGCATGTGCCCAGCTTCATCCGCACCAAAGACGATTTCGCAGCCAAAGGCGTGGATGAGATCATCTGTGTGACTGTGAACGACCCATTTGTGTGCAAAGCATGGTCTGACAGCACTGGCGCAGGTGATGCTGGCATCTCCATCCTTGGCGATGCTGATGGCGAATTCACCAAGGCCATCGGCATGGATTTCACCGCACCTCCAGCTGGTCTGTTCGGACGGTCAAAACGCTACACAATGCTCGTCGATAACGGCGTTGTCTCAATCCTCAACGAAGAGGAAAGCCCAGGCCAGTGCGAAATCTCAGCCGGTGAGACTTTGCTGGACCAGATGTCCTAAGCCAATTGATCCAGCTTGGCGGCGAGTTTGCCGTCAAGCTCGCTCAAACCACCGGTGTCATGCGTTGTAAGCGTGACCTCGACCGTCTTGTAGACATTTGACCATTCTGGGTGGTGGTTCAGTTTCTCCGCCCAGATTGCAGCCTTGGTCATAAAGCCAAACGCCTCCACAAAATTCTTGAACTGAAAGGTCTTGTGGATCGCGTCTCGGCCTTCGACCATCGACCAACCATTCTCCAAAAGGGCGCTGCGGGCGTCGTCTGAAAGCTTGGTCATTGGTGATCCTCTCTGTTGTCTTTTCGAAACGGGCCGTAGCTCGTCAAAATCTCGATCTCATGGTCAACGGCATCGCGTTCCGCATCAAGATATTTCGCTACCGCGTCGCGGAACCCTTCGTCCCTGAACCAATGCAACGAATAGGTCGGCACAGGTAAATACCCGCGAGCCAGTTTATGTTCACCCTGCGCGCCAGCTTCGACTTTGCCGAGGCCCTGTGCAATCGCAAAATCGATGGCCTGATAATAACACAGCTCAAAATGAAGGGCGGGGTGATGTTCGGTGCATCCCCAATAGCGCCCGAAAAGCGTATCGCGCCCAATGAAGTTCAATGCCCCTGCAACAGGCCGACCGGCCCGAACAGCAAGAACCATAAGAATGTCGTCCCGCAGATGCGCATGCGCCTCTTCAAAGAAACTGCGCGTTAGATAGGGCGACCCCCATTTGCGGTGGCCAGTGTCTTGATAGAACTCCCAAAACGCATCCCAATGTTCCGGTTGGATCTGCTCCCCTGTAAGCGAGATGATCTCGCCCCCAAACGCCTGTGCTTGGGCCCGCTCTTTGCGCAGATTTTTGCGCTTTCGGCTGGCCAACGATGCAAGGAAGTCATCGAAACTCTCATAGCTGTTATTCACCCAATGAAACTGCTGGCCTACGCGCCGCAACAGGCCCATCTCTTCGCCTGCGATGGCTTCTGCTTCAGTGCAAAACGTTGCATGAAGTGAAGACAGGCTGTTCTCCGCCGCAATCTGCACCGCGCCTTGGGTCAGTGCGGACGTGCCCAGAACTTCAAAGCCAGGACGTGTCAGAAATCGACGGCCCGTTGCAGGCGTGAACGGAACGGCGATTTGCAACTTCGGATAATACCGCCCGCCCGCATTTTCGTAAGCATGTGCCCAATTGTGGTCGAAGATGTATTCGCCCTGACTGTGGCCTTTGGCGTAAAGCGGCGCTGCCGCAATAATCTGACCATCCTGATGCGCCGTTAGATACCGCGGCTGCCAGCCTGATCCCGGACCGACGGAACCCGAAACCTCCAACGCCCGCAAAAATCGATAGGTCGTAAAGGGATCATCAGGGCGGCCATCGAGCGCTCCGGCGCAGGCATCCCAATCCTCTTCCGACACTGTGGTCAGGTCTGCATGGGCAGCGATTTCTACTGGTGTGTCGGTCATAAAGTCATAGGTGGGACAACGCCCGAAGCGGTCAAGCCAAATAGCCTTCAAAAGTCACGTTATGGACAACGTGTCGGGCTTCTGCCTCTTGCTCGGCCGATTTGATCGTCCAGCACAAAATCGTCGCCCCATCGGCACGCAGTTCTTGGATGCGTGGGTTGTCCAAATCCTCGGCCTCATGTGAAATAAAACACGCACCGACCCGTTCGTAGTCTGGGATCGCTCTCAACTCCTTGCGGCGCTTTGGTAAAATCAACGGCCACCCTTTGCTGTCAAAAACTGCCGTCACCAAGCCGCGTGGGGTGTCCGGCATGAGTTCCTGACATTTCGCAACGCTGTGCGGGTTGAAGGACATGAGCGCAACATCGCCATCGTAGTCTGCAAGCACCTCCGCCGCCGCCTTTTCAAGGGAACCAACCCGCTTCCCCATACCGCCATCTTGATCCTTAAATTCGATCAACAAAGGGACACGCCCCGCAACGAGGTCCAGCACCTCTTCAAACGTCGGGATCGTATCGCCATCATGCAGCAGCTCTGTCCGGCCTAGGCTTTCCGCACTTCGCAAGGCAATCGGGCCGCGCTTGGCCGTAAGCCGGTTCATGAAATAATCATGAAAGACCATCGCAACGCCGTCTTTCGACGGTTGCAGGTCAAGCTCGATCCCATACCCTGCCTCGATCGCAGCTTCGAACGCTTTCAAACTATTCTCTGCACGGCCCGCTGTCGTGTCGTGTAACCCGCGGTGGGCTATTGGACGGTCAAGGAAACTCTGCGGCAGCTTCATTTGATCTGAAATATGCCATCAATTTCGACAGCCACGCCAAATGGGAGGCTGGGTGAGGCAACCGCCGATCTGGCGTGGCGACCACGTTCGCCCAGAACTTCGACCATAAAGTCGGAACACCCATTCACGACCTTTGGCTGTTCGGTAAAGTCAGGCGTTGAGTTCACAAACCCGCCGAGCTTCACAACCCGAACCAATCGCTCCAAGTCGCCGTCACAAGCGGCCTTCAATTGCGAAAGCAGATTGATCCCACAAAGCCGTGCCGCCGCCGCAGCATCTTCGACAGAACAATCATCGCCCAATTTTCCTTTGACCATCCCAGATGCATCCATCGGAAGCTGGCCAGAGATATGAACCAAATCGCCAGCTATGACATAGGGCACATAATTCGCAGCAGGTGCTGGAGCCTCAGGTAAAGTGACGCCAAGCTCTGCCAAACGTGTTTCGATTTCTCCAGCCATATGACCTGTCCTCATGCTATTTCCTCGCAACCTATCGAGGTTGCGGGAAAGTGCAATCAGGACTCGCGGAACGCTTTCGTGAAATAGTCAGAAAGCGGCTTGACCAGATAATCCAAAGGGCTTCGATCATCGGTCCGGACGAAGGCCTCAACAGGCATACCAGGGATCAAAGTCATATCTTCCGGCAACCGTTCGACCTCTCCCTCATCCAATTGCACTTCTGCGCGGTAGTAAGCGAGGCTGCTATTGTCATCCTGAAACGAATCGGCGGACACAAGGGTAACGTGCCCTTTCAATTCCGGTGTGCGTCTTTGGTCAAAGGCCGAAAAGCGCAAGGTCACATCTTGTCCGACGAAAATCTGATCGACATCGGTCAATTGCACCTGCGTTGCGATGACAAGAGGGCGGTCTTGCGGAACAATGAACATCACCGGCTCTGCAGCACGTATAACGGAATTGGGCGTAAAGACCTGCAACCCGTAAACGATACCTGACACTGGTGCCCTAATATCAGCCCGATCAAGTTGCTGCTGCAGCGTGCGGCGGCGCTCCGTCAGCTGAAGTTCATTGAATTGCAAATCCCGCAGCTGAGTAATCGCCTCTTCTCGTTGAGTGGTTGTCAGCCCGAGAATTTGAATATCAATTTCAGACATCCGCTCACGCGTTTGCGCGTCCGAAGCGGTAAGCTCGCCAATGCGCCCCAACAGATCAGCCTCTTCGCGTTGCAAGGCAAGGACACGGCTTGCTTGCGCCAGCCCTCTATCCAGCAAAGCCTGCTGATCGGTCAGTTCTTTTGTCAGCAATTCGCGTTGCGTTTCGATGGCCTCTTTCTGGGCAGCGATCCCATCTAACTGGCTTTCAATCTGTGCGCGCTGTTGCGAAAGCTGTTCTGTGGCACGCTCGATCGATTCTTGCCGCGCTGCGAACAACCTCGATTGGCCGCTCATTAAATCCTGCGCTGCGTCGCCGCCATCCTGCAAAGCGTCCGGGAAAACCACTTCATCAAGTCCATCCCGCTCCGCTTCCAGCCGACCTCGTCGCGCGAGGATTTCAAATAACTCTCCTTCCACTACGGCAAGCTCAGACGCCAGCACTGAAGGGTCAAGTTTGATCAGAAGATCATCGGCCTCAACGAAATCGCCTTCGTCAACTTCGATCCCTTCGACGACACCCCCATCTGGGTGCTGCACAATCTGTCGATTGCGATCCACTTCTATCTGACCTGTTGCGATCACCGCACCCGAAATTTCAGCGGTGACAGCCCATGTGCCAAAGCCACCGACAAGGACAAACAATGCGATTAGCCCAAGTATCAAAGGCCGCTTCGCCGACCAACGGTTTGCAGGTTCGGTCATGCCACACCTCCACTGACGCCAGCAGTGTTCGCAATCTCATGCAGGTTTCTCACAGTGCTTTTGAGAACCTCTTCTTTCGGTCCAAAAGCCCTCAACCCGCCATTCTCAATCATCAACAGCAGATCGCATTCCTGAATGGCCGCGGGGCGATGCGCCATAATAAAGACGACCTTCCCATCCGCTTTCGCTTGTTTGATCGCGTTGTTCAGCGCCATGGAGCCAGCATTGTCGAGGTTCGAATTCGGTTCATCCAGAACTAGAATAACCGGATCACCATACATCGCCCTCGCCAGGCCGATCCGTTGAATCTGCCCGCCAGATAACCGGCCGCCATGGGTTGCGACCCGCGTATCGTAACCATCAGGGAGTTGCAGGATCATCGAATGCGCGTCCGCTTTCTTGGCGGCTTCTATGACCGCGGCATCGTCAGGGTTCATCGACATCCGCGCGATGTTTTCCTTGATCGTACCGTCGAAAAGCTGAACGCGCTGTGGCAAATACCCGATATGCTGACCGAGGGCATCTGGATCGTATTGATCCAATGCGGCTCCATCGAGGCGGATTTTGCCGCCCGCAGGTCGCCAAACGCCAGTCAAAGCTCTTGCCAATGTCGACTTGCCAGAGCCAGAAGTGCCAATCACGCCAACCGCATGGCCGGGTTCAACGTCAAAGCTAATGGTGCGCAAGGCTGCAGTTTGCTCTCCAGGCGGTACGACCGTGAGCTGATACACCTTGATCCTGGCCTCAGGTTTTGGCAGCTCTGTCCGCGCTTCGTCCTCTGGGATGGCAGACAATAGAACGGCCAGATTGTTCCATCCTTCCTTAGCCCTTTGAAACACGGCCCATTGCCCGACCAGAAGCTCAATCGGAGCCAGCGCCCGACCCAAAAGGATCGACCCCGCAATCATAGCGCCCGGTGTCAGTTGTTCTTGCAAAACAAGGTAGGCCCCCAAGCCCAACATCGCTGACTGTAGGAACAGCCGAAACGCTTTGATCAGGGAGGTATATGTCCCCGCTGCATCCGCTGCTCCAACGGTCGCCTCCAAAGACGCATTGCGCGCAATCTGCCAGCGATCGAATGCCGATTTCCGCATACCGAGCGAATGGACCATTTCGCTCTCAGCCCGAATTTCTGAACTCATGGCTTCTGACTGAAACGCCGTCGCATTTGCAGAGGCAAGCGGTTTGCGCGTCGAAAGCTGGTTCAAGATCGCGAAGAGGATCAAGACGGCACCACCGCCAACCGCGAGATACCCCATCATTGGATGGAAGATGAAAATCCCTAACAGGAAAATCGGCGTCCATGGCGCATCAAAAATCGCCATAAGCGCAGGAGAGGTGATCAAACGTTGGACCGATTCCAAATCCCGCATGCCGGTGGCAGCTTCTTTTGGTGCCCGATTCAAAGTTGTTGCCTTCAACACCGCGGTAAAAACGCGTCTGTCCAATCGCGCTTGGAACCGAGCGCCAACGCGGCCCATCACCCGCCCACGGGCATAGTCCAAAATGCCCATCATGCCGTACAGGAAGGCGACCAAGATGGTCAGCGCCAGTAGCGTTTCGAAACTGCGCGATCCCAAAACACGGTCATAGACGTTCAACATGTAGAGCGGGCCGGTCAACATCAGCAGGTTCACAAAGAAACTGAATATACCGACAGCCCAATAAAGGCCGCGACTTTCGCGCCGAGCGGCAACAAGTTCATCCCGTCCTGCTTCAACCGATTGTTTCTGCATAAGCGCCAATCTGCCTCTGTTACATTGTTTATCTTGTTGATAACTACGCAATAACGTCAAACATAAGGCTAAAGCCTAGCTAAAATCGGCACATTTCTGCAGTGCAGTGATACTGCAACAATTTGAATAGGGTCAGGCATGCTCACTAAATTGGGGCTTAATTTGAGATACCCGTTTGTTTTCTTGGGGTTTTTCAGCGTTGTAACAGCCTGCACACCGGCTCCCGATGGCGTGACTGTCTTTGATCCTTACGAGGAACAAAACCGCCAAGTGCACGAGTTCAACAAATCGGTATTCAACTCGTTTTTCGGTAGTGGTGGAAGCGATACTGAAATTCCACCCGAAATCGCAGATACCGTCGTCAATTTCGCAGACAACATCAGCATGCCCGGAATGGCCCTCAATGGGCTGCTTCAGGGAAACTTTGAAGCAGCGCTCACAAATGCCGCGCGGTTCGTTGTAAACACCACGTTCGGCATAGGCGGCATCGCCGATCTCGCGACAGAGCTGGGCCTTGAAGAGCAGGAAACTGACTTCGGCGAAACGCTTGCGATCTGGGGCGTGCCAGAAGGTGCTTATTTAGAACTTCCAATTCTCGGCCCGTCCACAGAACGCGCCTTTGCTGGGCGCATCGTAGATTCTCTAATCGATCCTCTGGATGAAGTCGGCTTCGCGTTCCAGAGCGATTACAGCCTTGCGGCAACCATTGCGAAACGCATTGTCAGAGGCTCTCAGCTCAGCGGTACAATCGACAGTGTATTAAGCGAAAGCGCCGACAGTTATGCGCAGCAAAGATTGATCTATTTGCAAAACAGACGATTTGAACTCGGCACCACTCCCGAAGAAGAAGCCGTGGACCCATATGATGAATTGTTCGGAGACCCCTAACATGTTCAGAAGACAGTTTCTTGTCGGCACCGTTGCCCTGACACTTCCGACCAGCAGCTTGGCGGTATCACCCGCAGCTGCCCAATCCATGGTCGAGGACCTCGTCGATGATGTGAATGCAGTCATCGCATCCGGCGCATCAGAACAAGCCATGATCGATCAATTCGGTCAAATTCTGAACCGCTACGCTGACGTGCCAACCATCGCGCGCTATTGCCTAGGGGTGGACGCAAGACGTGCGACCGCTTCGCAAATGGCACAATACACTGACGCGTTTCAGGACTACATCGCCAGCAAATACGGCCGCCGCTTCCGCGAGTTCGTTGGAGGTGAGGTCCGCGTTGTTGGGTCTGAAGCGGTCAAAAGCTGGGTTGAGGTTGAAACCACTGTTCTTTTGCGCGGCCGAAGCCCTCTTCAAATGGATTGGCATGTGTCTAATCGGTCCGGCCGCAACGCCTTCTTCAACTTTATCATCGAAGGCGTGAACATGCTTTTGACCGAGCGGGAAGAGATCGGCGCCATGCTTGATCGGCGAAGAGGTAGCATTGATGCTCTAATCTCTGATATGAAGGCTGTATGATTTCAGCGTTTCCAGTTTTTCTTAGAAGGAGACATCGCCAATGTCCCGAGAGCGCCAAAGGCGCGGCAGGGTATTGGCGGTTCAATATAAACTGGAAACGCCTAAGACAGTTTTCTTTTGCTCTTATGTTCATTCCGTCGGTTCTGGCTGCTGGCCCGTTCGACGGACTTTATATACAGGCCGCGAATTCCGAGTGTGGATTGGTCGGCGTCGACGGTGGCGCGTTAGAGATCCGCGACGGGATATTCTACGGCGTTGAAGTGCAATGCCGCATGACCGAACCCGTCAACGTCAACAACATGGATGCGATCCTCTACACCATGCAATGTTCGGGCGAAGGCCAAACTTGGTTTGAACGCGCGATGTTGATGAAACCCGCGCAAGGGGATGGCTTGATCATGGTCTGGGACGGATACGCCTTCGTCTATGACGCCTGTACCCCAATCGGTGAGGAATAAGCTACTGGCTCGCCAAGATATCGTTCAGGATACCTCTGATCTCGTCGCTACCTTGGAATTCGCTGCGGCTGATGACCCGGCTTGATGTTGATGGCACAGGGACAGAATACGGCAAAGCGACCGGCTGCTGACCATCAATGACCCTAACCATTGTCTCTCGGAAAATATCGGCTGGTAGACCGCCGCCCGTCGTTCCTTTCAACGGGGAATTGTCATCATTCCCCATCCAGACACCAACAACATAGTCGCCTGTAAAGCCAATGAACCATGCGTCGCGCGCGCTTTGCGTCGTGCCAGTTTTGGCGGCCACTTGCCATCCATCAATCTTCGCACGCGCCCCGGTACCATTCTCGACGACATTCATCATCATCCAGATCAGTTGTCGGGCGGCTTCTTCGCGAATGACACGCTCACCGATGCCAGCGGTGGAGTTATCCATCAAAGGTTCCGCGTCCCCGCGAACGCTCAGGCTGTTCAATCCATATGGCGTCACCGAAGATCCGCCATTTAAAATACCAGCAAAAGCGCCGGTCATCTCGACCAGCGTACTTTCTGAAACTCCAAGCGCCATGGCTGGGCCCGCCGCAAGGTCACTCTCGATCCCAAACCCCTGAGCCACATTGCGCACGATCTCGCGCCCGACTTCCTCATTCATTACGACCGCCGGAATGTTCCGGCTTTCTGCAAGGGCTTGATCCAATGTCACGGGGCCCTTGAACTCTCGGTCGTAGTTTTGCGGCTCCCAGTCGCCACTGCCGGGCACGTTGATTGTAATGGGAGAGTCATCGACTAAATCCAACGGCGAAAAACCCAACTCAAGCGCCGTGCCATAGATGAACGGCTTAAAGGTCGATCCGGTTTGACGCCGCGCCTGCGTCGCGCGATTAAATGCACCCACCGCACGCACATTGCGCCCGCCCACCATGCCGCGCACCGCTCCGTCAGGTGACATCACAATGACCGCGGCTTCCGCGACGGAGTCTTCGCTGACCTTCTCCTCAAACACCCAAAGCAAGGCCTCTTCAGCGGCTGCCTGAATGTCTTGATCCAAGGTCGTTTGGATAATCACGTCTTCCGTCGTGTCGCGCGTAAAGAACTCCGGCCCATTGTCCATCACCCAATCAGCAAAATATCCACCAACTCTTGCCGTCGCGCTTTCAGTGAGTGTCGCTGGATTGGCCCGCGCTTGCGCGGCTTCCTCTGGGGACAAATACCCTTGTGCCTCCATTAGGCCCAAAACCAGATCACCACGCCCCTGCGCGCGTTCAAGGTTCGTTGTCGGGGCCAAGCGAGACGGTGCAGGCAAGATGCCCGAGAGCATCGCTGCCTCTTGCGGTGTAAGCTCTGCAGCCGACTTGCCAAAGAACCGTTGAGCGGCTGACTCAAATCCGCGGTTGCCGTTCCCAAGATACGCGCGGTTCAAATAGATCGTCAGAATTTCGTCCTTGGTGTACCTGAATTCCATAGCCATCGCGTAAACGGCCTCTTTGACCTTCCGCCACAAGGTCGTCCGACGACAATCAGCCTCATAAGCGGCTTCATTTTCCCAAGTGTTAGGATCATAGGCGACGCCAAGGCACAGCAGCTTTGCCGTCTGTTGCGTTAGCGTCGAACCTCCGTTGCCCGAGAGCGGCCCACGTCCTTCACGAAGGTTGATCCGTACGGCAGATGCAATACCGCGCGGGTCCACGCCCGGATGCCAATAGAAACGCTTGTCCTCAGATGCGATCACCGCGTTCTTCAGGTGCGGGCTCACGGTGTCAGTGGTGATAAACCCGCCGTATTGATCCCCACGGACGGCAAAAACTTCTCCATCGCGATCCGTAAGTGTGACCGACCCGCGTACGCGTCCATCAACGATTTCCTCAATCGGAGGGAGCTGGGCTGCAAAATAAAATACACCAACCGCGATCAGAACCGTCACAACCAACCCGATGCGCCATGTGAACCGCCAAATCAGACCGCCAACCCAAAAAAACGGTGCGAGCAGCCACCCAATAATACCGCGCTTCTTTTTTGCCGGTTGATTCCGCTTCACCGGCCGTTTGGCAGGGGGTGATTTCTTTTTGGGGGGCTGTTTCTGATAACGTTTTTCCGCAACCAAAGGCCCGCGTTTTTTGCGCGATCCGCTCATCTGCCACTCAATTCATTCTTTTTGTTGCGCTTAGTCTAACGATTCCAATTGAGGATGTCCCTTGAGAAATCGTGCAGATAAACATGTTTCTTAACTGCTCAAATATTAATCAAAGCGTAATAATTGTGCAAAAATTGTGCGAAATGCGATGCCGCAACTGCAGAAACATAGGTCAGAATCGTTGTCGCTCCCCCCTTACCGCGCTCTCTCTCCCGTCATGACTTGGGCACCCGCATGGGCCGCTGTAAGAAACATGACAAGGGGATCAAACGTGAAACTTATTATTGCGACGATCAAACCGTTCAAGCTGGAAGAGGTCCGCGAAGCGCTGACCAATATCGGCGTGCGCGGAATGATGGTGTCAGAAATCAAAGGCTTCGGCGCGCAGTCAGGCCACACAGAAATCTATCGCGGCGCAGAATACGCCGTGAATTTCGTGCCGAAGGTAAAGCTTGAGATCGTTGTGACCAACGAAATGGCCGAACAAGTCGCGAAAACCATCGCCGATACCGCCAAGACCGACAAAATCGGCGACGGCAAGATTTTCACGCTGGATGTCGAAAGCGCCTTGCGCGTCCGGACCGGCGAAATGAACGAAGACGCGCTCTAAGGCGTCGCAAGGGGAATGACTATGAAACTAAACAAACTACTCCCGGTCAGTGCTGCAGCGATCTTGCTGCCGACATTGGCCTTCGCCCAAGATGCGGCGCCGAGCTTCGATGAAATCGGCCCCTACATCATGACAACCCTGCTGTTCTGTATGGCAGGTTTCCTTGTGTTCTTCATGGCTGCAGGCTTTGCGATGCTTGAAGGCGGCTTGGTCCGCTCCAAGAACGTGACAATGCAAATGACAAAGAACATCGCGCTCTTCTCAATCGCAGCGATCATGTATTGGATCGTTGGTTTCAACACCATGTATCCAGGTGATTTCAACGGCTGGTTCGCGATTGGCGGCCAAACCGTTCTTGATCCGGTGGGCGTTGCTGCTGCAGACGCTGCACTTGACTATGCATCTGTTGGTTCTGACTTCTTCTTCCAGCTTGTGTTTGTTGCTGCGACCGCGTCCATCGTATCCGGTGCTCTGGCAGAACGTATCAAGCTCTGGCCTTTCCTGGCATTTGTCGTCGTCTTGACCGGCTTCATGTACCCGATCTCTGGCTCATGGCAGTGGGGCGGCGGCTGGTTGTCCGAAGCAGGTTTCTCCGACTTCGCTGGTTCGACTGTTGTGCACTCCGTAGGTGGCTGGGCTGCTCTAGCTGGTGCAATCGTTCTTGGCCCACGTTTGGGTAAATACAAAGACGGCAAAGTGAACCCAATGCCAGGTTCTAACCTCGCTCTTGCGACGCTGGGCACATTTATCCTGTGGCTCGGTTGGTTCGGCTTCAACGGCGGTTCTCAGCTCGCAATGGGCACAGTCGGTGACGTATCTGACGTCTCCCGTATCTTCGCCAACACAAACATGGCTGCTGCTGCAGGTGCTGTAACTGCTCTGATCCTGACACAGATTCTTTACAAGAAGCCTGACCTGACAATGGTACTGAATGGTGCACTTGCTGGTCTGGTGTCCATCACAGCTGAGCCTCTCGCTCCTACTCTGTTTGGCGCGCTTTGGATCGGTGCAATCGGTGGTGTGATCGTTGTTCTGACTGTTCCAATGCTGGACAAGATGAAGATCGACGACGTTGTTGGTGCGATCCCTGTTCACCTCTTCGCAGGTATCTGGGGCACAATCGCCGTCATCTTCTACAACGGTGACGCGTCCCTGACCACGCAGATCACAGGTATCGTTGCTTACGGTGCATTCACATTCGTCGCATCGCTGATCGTATGGTTCATCCTGAAAGCGATCATGGGTATCCGCGTCAGCGAAGAGGACGAAATGGCAGGCTTGGATATGTCCGAACTGGGCATGGAAGCTTACCCTGAATTCTCAAAAGGCTGAGACCCTTCCGTTCAGCTTTTTGCACACTGCCCGGGCGTCCGCGCCCGGGTTTTTTAGCATTCTAGATGTATTTTCGAATTTCATATCGAGCCAAGGTCATATTTTCGAAGAATTTTGCATATTTGCCTTATCTGGCAGGAGGGTTCGCGAAGAATTTGTGCACTAGATAGGAGATTATCGCGCGAAGCCTGATTCTTTGCTGGGGAGACGCGCAATGATTAAAACACCTTACCTACTTTTCTTGGGCGATGCGCCTGACCAACTCGCTGCCAAAGTTGCGCAAGGCATCAAAGATTGGCGTCCCGAAAACGCCGTGGGCCAATTCCGCATGGACGGTTGCGGCGCAGATGTCGGCATTCAGGATATGACACTGGAAGAGGCGAAAGCCGCCGGTGCTCAGACATTGGTGATCGGCGTCGCCAACCGTGGCGGTGTGATTTCTGATGCGTGGAAAGAGGTCCTGCTGCAGGCGATCGATATCGGCTACGATCTGGCCTCTGGTTTGCATAACCTTCTTCGGGATGAGGCCGATTTGGTTGCAGCGGCAGAAGCCAAAGGAGCGCAGCTTCACGACGTGCGTGTGCCATCTGTTGAGTACCTCATCGCAAATGGCAAAAAACGTACTGGCAAGCGGTGCTTGGCTGTTGGAACAGATTGCTCCGTGGGCAAGATGTACACAGGCATGGCGATGGACGCCGAAATGCGCAAACGCGGCATGAAATCCACTTTCCGGCCAACGGGACAAACAGGCATTCTGATCACTGGTGAAGGCGTCCCACTCGACGCGGTTGTGGCCGATTTTATGGCCGGTGCCGTCGAATATCTGACCCCGGACAACGACGAAGATCACTGGGATCACATCGAAGGGCAGGGCAGCTTGTTCCACGTGTCCTATTCAGGTGTGACGATGGCTTTGGTGCATGGCGGTCAGCCCGATGCTTTGGTCCTCGCGCATGAGCCAACCCGCGCACACATGCGGGGACTGCCAGACTATCAACAGCCTGATTTGGTCGATCTCCGCGATATGGCTCTGGCCTTGGCGAAGGTCGCGAACCCGACCTGTCAGGTGATTGGTATTTCGGTGAACACTCAGCATCTGTCTGATGATGAATTCGAAGGCTACCTCGCCAAAGTTGAGGAAGAGATGGGCTTGCCCACCGTTGATCCGTTCCGCCAGGGGGCTGGCCGCCTTGTGGATGCTTTGGCGGCACTGTAGCAGCGTTCTTGTTGTTTGGCCGCCGGGGGATGCCTCCGGCGGAGGTATTTTCAGCTCAAAAGACGGGTGGTGTCGTGAAGGTTTCAGTTTGCAAAGACGTATTTCAACTGGCGCAGGTCTTCACCATCAGCCGGGGATCTCGGACCGAGGCGCAAGTGCTGACGGTCGAGGTTGAGCGGGATGGGGTCACAGGGTTTGGCGAATGTGTGCCCTATGCGCGGTATGATGAGACGCTCGACAGCGTGATCGCTGAGATCGAAGGGTTACCAGATCAGTTTGATCGAGTGGCGCTGCAAGGCTTATTACCCGCTGGCGCCGCGCGGAATGCGGTTGATTGCGCGCTTTGGGATCTTGAGGCCAAGGCGGCGGGGAAGCGCGTTTGGGAGCTGATCGGGGAGCCGAAACCTCAGCCGGAAATCACCGCCTATACCCTGTCACTGGATACGCCAGACAAGATGCAAACGCAGGCGGCCGAAAATGCGCATCGGCCACTTTTGAAGATCAAGCTTGGCACGCCTGACGACATGGCGCGGCTGGAAGCCGTACGGCGCGGAGCACCGGATGCACGTATCATCGTCGACGCCAACGAAGGCTGGGATGCGGATGTATATTCAGACCTTGCCCCGCATCTGCTGCGACTGGGCGTGCAAATGGTGGAACAGCCCATGCCCGCAGGTGCCGATGACATGCTGGGGGAGATAGAGCGACCATTGCCAGTCTGCGCCGATGAATCCTGCCATGACCGCGCCAGCTTGCCTGCGCTCAAAGGCAAATACGATATGGTCAACATCAAGCTCGACAAGACCGGCGGCTTGACCGAGGCACTTGCCCTCAAACAAGAGGCAGCCGCGCAAGGCTATCAGATCATGGTCGGCTGCATGGTTGGATCGTCGCTCGCCATGGCACCGGCGACCATCCTTGCCCAAGGTGTGGCGTTTACAGACCTTGACGGACCGCTTCTTCTGGCCGAAGACCGCGACGAACCTTTGAACTTCGATCAAGACGGCGTGCACCCTCCTGCCGCCACACTATGGGGATAATGTGATGCGGACAGTTTACGTGAACGGCGACTACCTACCAGAGAATGAGGCGAAGGTCTCTATCTTCGATCGCGGCTTCTTGATGGCGGATGGCGTCTATGAAGTAACCTCCGTTATCGACGGGAAACTGATCGACTTTGACGGCCACGCAAAGCGTTTGGAACGCTCCTTGAATGAGCTGAACATGCCGCATCCGATTTCGATGGACGATCTTCTAAAGGTGCACCGCGAGCTGGTTCGCATCAACGAGATTGAAGAGGGCATGATCTATCTTCAGATCACGCGCGGCGCCCCCGATGATCGGGATTTTGTCTTTCCCGATCCTGAGACGACACCTTGCACTATCGTTCTCTTCACCCAAAACAAGCCGGGCCTTGCCGATAGTCCAGCTGCGAAAAAGGGCATGAAGGTTATCTCGATTGAGGATCAGCGCTGGGGCCGTCGTGATATCAAAACGGTGCAACTGCTTTATCCGTCGATGGGTAAAATGATGGCGAAAGCAGCAGGCGCAGATGACGCTTGGATGGTCGAGGATGGAGCGGTAACCGAAGGCACGTCAAACAACGCCTACATCGTCAGAGGCAACACAATTATCACGCGCCAGCTGTCAAACGACATTCTCCACGGTATCACCCGTGCAGCAGTTTTGCGCTTTGCAAAAGAAGCACAGATGACCGTGGAAGAACGCGCCTTCACCATCGAAGAAGCGCAGGGCGCCGATGAGGCCTTTATCACCTCAGCAAGCACATTCGTCATGCCAGTCGTTGAGATCGACGGAGCGGCATTAGGCGATGGCACACCAGGTCCGGTTTCGGCACGTCTACGGGAAATCTATCTGGATGAAAGCCGCAAAGCCGCGATTTAAGCCGAAGGTAGCGTTGCTTCGAACGCAAGGTTCAAGTCGTCCAAATCCGTGATCCCTTCGACGGTAAGGATCAACTCACCGTCCATGGTCACATTGAGGCCTGTGCCGCTTTCGTTGACGGTTGCAGAGGCTTCGGTGACCGTGGTGTCGGCAGGAACCATAACAGTGATTTCCTCGCCGGCTTCATAGTCCCCTATCGTCACGGGATCGTCGCTTGACCCATCAAGCTCCACGAAGAAGCTGTCCTCGTTGTCGCCGCCATAAAGGATATCGCCGTCATCCCCGACAAGCGTATCTGCACCAAAGCCGCCATAGGCCGTATCTGCGGCATCGGTCGCGCTAGGGTCATTTTCTGTGACATCGATGAAGTCGGACTTCAGATCACCAAATATCTCGTTAGACCCTTCGCCGTCGATCAAGATGTCGTTGCCATCACCACCGCGGATAAAATCGTCACCCATCGCACCCGTCACAGGATCATCGGGCAGACCGTCTAGATCTTCATCGATGAAGGATTTGTCGTTCCCAAAGGCGAGGAATATCTCGTCGTCGCCCGCTCCCCCAGCAATTTGATCATTCCCGGATTCGCCAAAAGCGACCTGCTTCCCATCTCCGAGGTCTGCGACATCGTCTTCATCATCAAAGCGAACGAAGGTTTTGATATCATCCTGTGGGGAAAGCCCTGAGAAACGTGCGCTCTCGTCGAGCGTGTCTTCCGATGTATCTTCTTCTGTTTCCTCGTTGCCGTCGCCTCCGAAGGCTAAGAAACCAAGTCCGAGGAGAAGAAGAGCGCCGATAACGGTGGGGTCGATCATGGGAAATAAACCAGAAACTGAGTAACAACACGGCGTTTTTGCCAGCCGTCAGGGCCGCGCGTCAACAAAATGAGACCAAATTAAGGCAAAGCGACCCCAATGCTCTCGATCCATTCATACTGTTTCGTGGTGTGTAACAATCGCCGCAAAAATTAACGGTTCACTTCATGGTTCGACGCCCTTTTCATTAACAATTGAGCGCTGTAAGACGCCTTCGTCTGAACAGGAGCCGGTCATGGGTTATAGAATCGCTATTGTGGGTGCCACTGGGAACGTTGGTCACGAAATGCTCAACATCTTGGCTGAGCGCGAATTCCCGGTCGACGAGATTGCGGCACTTGCGAGCCGTCGCTCTCTTGGGTCCGAAGTGAGTTTCGGAGAAAAGACTTTGGTGACTCAGGACCTGGACACATTCGATTTCTCAGGTTGGGACATGGCCCTATTTGCGGTCGGATCGGACGCCACAAAGAAATACGCTCCAAAAGCTGCTGCGGCTGGTTGTGTCGTGATCGATAACAGCTCTCTCTACCGCTATGACCCTGACGTGCCGTTGATCGTTCCCGAAGTGAACGCGGATGCGATTGAAGGTTATAAGAACAAAAACATCATCGCGAACCCGAATTGCTCCACAGCTCAGATGGTTGTTGCGCTGAAGCCGCTGCACGACCGTGCCAAGATCAAGCGGGTTGTTGTTTCGACCTACCAGTCTGTTTCTGGCGCAGGCAAAGAAGGCATGGATGAACTCTGGGATCAGACGAAATCGATGTATAATCCGACCGATGATGTTCCCGCGAAAAAGTTCCAGAAACAGATCGCCTTTAACGTGATCCCGCATATCGACGTCTTCATGGAAGATGGCACCACCAAAGAAGAATGGAAGATGGTGGCAGAGACGAAAAAAATCGTCGATCCGTCCATCAAAGTGACGGCAACATGCGTGCGCGTACCGGTTTTCGTAGGCCATTCCGAAGCGATCAATATCGAATTCGAAGATTTCCTTGATGAGGATGAAGCGCGCGACATTCTACGCGAAGCCCCCGGCATCATGGTGATCGATAAGCGGGAAGACGGCGGATACGTCACTCCAGTTGAATGTGTCGGTGACTATGCAACGTTCATCAGTCGTATTCGCCAGGATTCCACGATCGAAAACGGACTTAATATGTGGTGCGTTTCTGACAACCTTCGCAAAGGCGCCGCGCTCAACGCCGTTCAAATTGCCGAAGTGCTAGGGCAGCGGTGCCTCAAGAAGGGGTGAGTCGCAATATTGTTTCCAAGTTTGAGACAGTAGCGCAAAAACCGTTCGTTCTGGTTCTCGATAGAAGCCGAAAATACACCCTAGGGTAGTATTTGCCTTTATTTTGACGTTTTCTGGTCGCATTTGCTTCAACCCGTGGTATGTTCCGAGTCGGGTGGACTTAATCATTTTTTGTTATGTGTAGCACCCGACCAGTGGGCCTGGGGGCACGTTGATTTGCTGGGATACGCTGCCGATAGCCACACACAAGTTTTTGACGAGTGTTGACAATGGGGTGCCCTAGGGCACCCCGTTTTTCTTTGGCCTTACCCCGTACGGCGCTGATTGGATCTTGCTCAAAGTAAGGCTTCGTTCCGAATATTTGACGGCGAGAACCTAAGACTTCAGTGAAGTTTGAACGACAAAGTTCTGGGACTTCAACAAAGTTCAAACCGCCTTCATCTACCACCGTCTGCATGAAAACAAATGTTGCCCACGCTAGATTAGACCGCTCTCATCTTCGGCCCGTCGTTCCCCTCAACATACCTTGTGAGTGCGAAATCGACATGAGTGATTTCACCGCTCTCCTATGCAGTCGGGGGCCGGACGTTGCAGAGGATGTGGTTTTTGCCGCGCTCGAAGATATGGCTGCAAAAATCGAAAGACTGCGGCTTCTATGGTCCGAATCTCAGTTGGAAGACCTGCGCCCATTAGCGCGACGCTTGCACAAGATCAGCGATGGCGCGGGTTTGACGTCTCTTTCAGCAGCCGTTGAGGCGTTTCGCGGGGCAGTCACTACTGAGAATGCCGTCACAATGTCTGCCACGTTCCAACGGATTGATCGCTGTTTGGACGCGTCTGTCGAAACTATCTGGCGGGTCTTCGACGAAAATTGAGGGTTGTCGTCCGGTACGCGGTCTTTAGATTTCGAAAAAAAGGACGCCGCCATGACCGCCAAATTCGCCACCCCCACCCATACAGCCATCCCGATCTATGTCGTGCCTAAGGGGGATATTTCTGCAGCCCCTGAAAGTGCGCAGGCATGGGCAGCGAATACCGGCTTTGAAGGCGCGCTCGGAAAGACGCTCCTCGTTCCCGGGGCGGATGGACAAACCGACTGCGCATTAATCGGCTCGGGCACAGCCGCGGCGCAAGCACGTTCAAGGTTCGCACTTGGCGGTGGGAGCAAATCATTGCCAGACGGTACGTATCAGCTGGCAACAGATTTAGATGACGAGGCGGCAAACGAATTTGCGCTGGCCTGGCTCCTTTCTGCCTACAGCTTCACACGTTATGCCGGAACACCCACCACACACCCCAATCTGATCGCACCGACTGGTGTGAATGCCCAAGCACTGGAGGCCATTGCTGAAGGCGAGTGCCTGACGCGCGACCTCATCAACACGCCAGCAAGCGACATGGGGCCGGTAGAGCTCGCAAATTCGGCTTCGGAGCTTGCGCAAAGACATGGCGCAACGATCTCTATTATCGAAGGCGACGATCTGATCGCCCAAAACTTCCCCATGATCCACACCGTCGGGCGCGCTTCAATAAGCCCACCGCGTTTGATCGACATGAGATGGGGGGACAGCGGGCCAAAGCTCACACTCGTGGGAAAAGGCGTCTGCTTTGACACAGGTGGCCTCAACATCAAACCCGGCGGGTCAATGGGATTGATGAAAAAGGATATGGGCGGCGCGGCCACCGTTCTGGGCCTCGCTCATATGATCATGGCGACCAAGATGCCGATCCAGCTTCGCGTCCTAATCCCCGCTGTTGAAAACAGCATCGATGGCAACGCTTTCCGGCCGCAGGATATTCTGACCTCCCGCAAGGGCCTCACCGTTGAGATCAACAACACCGACGCCGAAGGCCGTCTGGTCCTTGCCGACGCGCTCACCTATGCGGATGAAGACAGCCCAGACCTCGTGATCTCTATGGCCACCCTGACAGGTGCCGCACGCGTTGCCGTCGGACCTGACCTCTCCCCGTTTTACACCGACCACGACGCAGACGCCTCAGCTCTCGCCGAAAGCGCCGCAAAGGTGGCTGATCCCGTGTGGCGGATGCCGTTCCATGATCCGTACGAAAGCATGATCGAGCCCGGAATCGCCGACCTCGACAATGCGCCTAAAGGCGGCTTTGCGGGCAGTATCACTGCGGCACTTTTCTTGCGGCGCTTTGTAGACGCCAGATACATGCACTTCGATATCTACGGCTGGCAACCGTCCTCTGCCCCGGCCCGTCCAAAAGGCGGCGTCGGCATGGGCGCTCGTGCGGTTCTGGATGCTCTACCCAAAATGCTGAATCTGTGACCGACCGCCGCCTCACACCTGCCAATGATCGCGTGGCCAAACGCGGGATGGCCAATCCACCGGACGGCGTAATACTCACCGGCGGCACACCGGAGCAGGTGATCACCGAAGTCGCTGACCTTTGCGCCGCTCCAAACGGCGCGCGGGATCGGCAGCTTCTCAGAGGCGAAAAAATCCTAACGCTGGACGTCCACAAAGGTTGGGCGTTCATCGAATGCGCAACTGGCTACGTCGGTTACGTCGGCGAAGCCCAAGTGTCAGAATACATAGGCAAGACACATTTCGTCTGCACTGCCGCCACCCACGGCTATGAAGCCGAGGATTTGAAAGGCTCCACCGTTTCGTCACTCCCATTCCGTGCCGGTGTCACCGTCCTTGATGAGCGCAGAAAATACTTCGAAACCGACGCCGGCTTCATCCCCAAAGCCCACCTGCGCCCATTGGACCGCCCTTTGACGGATCCCGTCGCGGCGGCTCAGCTGTTTTTCGGAGTGCCGTACCTCTGGGGCGGAAATTCCACGCGTGGCGTTGATTGCTCGGGTCTTATTGCCGAAGCCTTCACCGCCTGCGGGTTGGTTGTTCCCGCCGATAGTGACCTGCAAAGAGACCACTTTGGAACACATCTCGCCTCAGACTCCAAACCCCAACGCGGAGACCTCATGTTCTGGAACGGACATGTTGGGATCATGGTCGATGAAGACGTTATGCTGCACGCCAATGCGCATCACATGGCATGCCGCTACGAACCGTTAGAACAAGCCAAACTCAGGATCGAAGCGCAAGGCGATGGGCAAATGATAGCCCATAAGAGGATTTCTTAGTCCACAGCTCGGATCAGTTTGCGCTCTAAAACCCGTAAGACCTGACGCAGATCATTCCCGCGCTTCAAAATACGGCCGTCCATCCCCACAACAGCGTATTGCCCCTGCTTCAACCGCAGTTTCGGCCGCTTCTCGATCCGGTACAAAGGATGCTCAGCCGTGCGGCGAAACACGGAAAACACCGCAACCTCTCGCAAATTGCTGATGCCATAATCACGCCATTCACCGGCTGCAACCATACGGCCATATAGCCCCAGAATCGGTGCAAGCTCAGTTCGATGAAAGGCCACTTGCTCTTGGCCCTTAGCGACAAATGGAATGGGAGGTTGGATCGTCATTCCAAAACATTTGCTGTTTTTGCGCGGTTTAGCAAGCTCTGCCACGATCATGCCCTGAAATGACCTAGTCCCTGACATTGGCGCTTCGCAACCCTGCCAGACTCCAACATCATCTAGTATACATAGCGAATGCTAGCTCGGGATCGCGATTTTATTTGCCCCCACCCAAGCCGTGGTTCCGAGCGCATTCGCTTAACTTCACCCACACCTGATTGCTGTAATGGTACCGCTTTCGTCTATGACGAAGTTGATCCGCTCGGCGAGGAAATCCGCTGTCACTACTGAATCCGGCCTAATAACCCGCACCGGTCCGAGGATAAGCACGCGCTCCAGATCCGTATCAGGTTGCCCAATCAAGCCAGCATGGGCCGCGGCATTACAGGTATCCTCGCTTGCTGGTGGCAGGATGGCGGTTGTCGGCGCACAGGCGACGCAAAAGAGGAGGATGGCCAAGCGTTTCATCTCTACATTATGAAAAAGATAGGGTTCCAGCTCAAGCCGTCCCAGCTGTGCGCACTAAATCAGTTGAAATTGATCGGCACTTCGCGGAACCTTTGTCGCAAAGAACATAGGAAGGTTTTGGAATGCGGACACGTGCGGCTGTTGCTCTTGAAGCGGGCAAACCACTTGAAGTGATGGAAGTGAACCTCGACGGCCCAAAAGCGGGTGAGGTTCTTGTCGAGATTAAAGCGACGGGTATCTGTCACACGGACGAATTCACATTATCCGGCGCAGACCCCGAAGGCCTGTTCCCAGCGATCCTCGGACACGAAGGCGCAGGTGTTGTCTTGGAAGTTGGCGAGGGCGTTACATCCCTTCAACCCGGCGATCACGTCATTCCGCTTTACACGCCAGAGTGCCGCGAATGCGACTACTGCCTGAACCCAAAGACCAACTTGTGCCAGTCGATCCGTGCGACACAAGGGCAGGGCGTTATGCCCGACGGAACGAGCCGTTTCTCCATGCTCGATGGCACACCGATCTTGCACTACATGGGCTGCTCGACGTTTTCGAACCACACGGTACTGCCTGAAATCGCGTTAGCCAAGGTGCGCCAAGACGCCCCGTTCGATAAGATTTGCTACATCGGCTGCGGTGTCACCACCGGCATCGGTGCGGTCATCAATACCGCGAAAGTCGAAATCGGTAGCCGCGCGATTGTCTTTGGCTTGGGCGGCATTGGTTTGAACGTGATCCAAGGTCTGCGCCTTGCAGGTGCGGATCAGATCGTTGGTGTCGACATCAACCCTGACAAAGTGCCAATGGCGACGAAATTCGGCATGACCGATTTTGTGAACCCAACCGAAGTTTCCGGCGATCTCGTTGGTCATCTTGTTGAGCTCACCGGTGGTGGTGGAGATTACACATTCGACGCGACTGGCAACGTTGGCGTCATGCGCACCGCGCTCGAAGCCGCCCACAAGGGATGGGGCGAAAGCATCATCATCGGTGTGGCTCCCGCAGGTGCCGAGATTAGCACCCGTCCGTTCCAATTGGTCACCGGCCGTAGCTGGCGCGGGACAGCCTTTGGCGGCGCAAGTGGCCGGACAGACGTTCCAAAAATCGTCGATTGGTACATGGACGGCAAGATCGAGATTGACCCTATGATCACCCACACAATGTCACTGGATGATATCAATTCAGGTTTTGATTTGATGCATGCAGGCAAATCGATCCGCTCTGTTGTGGTATATTGATCCAAACTGGAATTGATAAATTGGCCCGAACTTGTATCGGGCCTTTTGCTTTTTGCGGTCTCGCAGTGTCTCGAACAGGGCGAGACGTCTACGCCTCCCAAACCGCCAAGGGCATTGAGGTCGACACGCAAACAATGTTCCGCGTCGCATCGATCTCCAAAATCATCACAGCGCGAGCATTTCTACATGCTGCGGACGAGGCACATCTGTCTGACCCGCTCTATGCCGACATTTCAAACCTACTGGGGTGGACAATTCGTCACCCACATCATCCCGAAACACCCATCACCATCGGGATGATCGCCTCTCACACCGCAGGTTTGAAGGATATAGACCTCAGCAAAATCCCTGATCGGCTGTCACAAGTGAACTACACCGAATGCTTCTGGCCCAACCCACCTGGAACGTATTTCTCTTACAGCAACTTGGGTTATGTCCTGCTCGCCGCCGCAACCGAAGCGGTGTCAGGGCAGCGCTTTGATAAAGTGGCGGAGGCAGCTCTCGCAAACTTTGGTATCATCGGCGGTTTCAACTGGTCAGGTGTTCCCGCAGACCGCAGAGCGAGCGCCTCGCCAACTTATCGGCGCGATGGCCCGAAATTCCTTCCACAAATCGACCAGAACGTAGCTGAAACCGGTGTCCAATGGCCCAAACCAATGGCACCCTATCAACCTATTGAAACCACCTGGGCCTTCTCGCCACAAGGCGGGTATCGCACCTCGATGGAGGGTTTGCTTGCACTCGCAAAATCACTGCGCACATCAAAGGATCAAACCGCGCTCTGGTCGGCCAAAGAAACACCGGGCGACACCCTAGGTGGTGTGTTCGGCCAATACGGCTTCGGCCTCCAAATTTTCGACCAACCTGCCTTCTACCCCAACCGCATTATCGGCCACTTCGGTACAGCCTACGGTTTCAAAGGCGGCGTTTGGTTCGACTGCGAAACCGAAACAGCCTTCGCTTACGGGCTGAACGGCGCAGAAATCGAAGACGAAAGCGACGAATTCGCGGAGGAAGAGCTTAGAATTTTCGAAGGAATCGCTCAGCTTCGCGGCGCTTGATACCGCGCAAGGAACGTCTTCACAGCCCCGTTCGCAACACGACTGGTTTCTTCCTTGGTGAATGTCCGCGATACGCTAAATACCATCCGAGGGTGCAAATCCGCCTTGCAAAGCTCCGCAAACTGATCAGACGCCAGTTGAAAATCATCAATCTCAACCTCACCGCGATCCTGGGCAGCGTGCAAAAGCTCGATCATATGCCCCCGCATCAGCATCGGGCCGCTTTCGTAAAAAGCCTGACCGAGTTCGGGAAACCGATCACTTTCGGCAACGCAAATCCGAAACACGCGCTGGCCGAAATCGGATGTGATGAACGCCACAAAACGGTTTGCGATCTGCAACAACACTTCTTCCAGCGGATCATCGTCCGAAGTTTCAGCCAGGATTTCCTCAGCCTGTTTCGAACATTCTGATTTCGCCACCTCCATAAACAGCAGCTTCTTGTCAGGAAAATAGCTATATAGCGTGGCCTTCGACACGCCCGCTTGCTTTGCAATCTCATCGACAGATGCGCCCTCAAACCCGCGCGACATAAACACATCGCGGGCTCCGGCGAGGACTTGGTCGAACTTTCGACCCTTCTTAACGGCCACTGAACCGTCTGGCATGGAGATCTCCGTTAGGTGGTGGGTTATTCTAAACCGCTCGGTTCACTTTTCGCAAGGTTCGCTTCTGGCTTCACAGGCGCGACCATTCGGGCGGCGCTCTTAAATCCAAAGATATGGCGCAGCGGCCCTAACTCTTGCGTCCCTTTTTCGACGAAGCCATTTCTAAGATAGAGGGCCTTGGCTCGCGGATTGGTATCAATGACATCTAACCGGACAGAGCGATAGCCGCGCCGCTCCGCCTCTCGCCTGACGGCATCCAAAAGCTGCGTTCCAACACCCTGACCGCGGGATTCATCGGATACAAAAATCCCGTCCATCAGAAAGCTCTTATTCTCAACATCCCTTTCAAGTAGCGCGATAAGACCGACGCGCCAGCTTGCGCCCAACAGACCATAAACCGCCCGCATGTCGCGAAACGATCCATCGGCTAACGCGCCCTTAGGTGTTTTGAATCCCGCAATCCCCAAAAGCGTACCGTCCTCAGTATACGCCGAGATCGCATGATCCGCCCGTATGACGCGTTCAAAGAACGCTAAAGCTTTGGTCCGAGGTCCTAAAACACGCCCCAGCTTACCCCCAAACGCGTCCCAATAAAGCTCCGCCGCGCGCCTTTGGTCTTTGGCGTCAAAGCCCGCTCTGATCTGCATTATTGAAACGTCGCGTAAGGGAGGAATTCGACCAAGTCACCCTCATTGATCGTCGCCGCTTCCTGCGGCAGACGGACAAGGCCGGTGGACCAACTCAGCCCTGAAATCCGCCCCGATCCTTCGGATGGGAAGATGTGAACCCGACCCTCTTGGACGCGAGCGCGCAAATATTCCACGCGTCCGTCTTTCTTAGATTTCGAAAAATTGGCTGGCAGCGGAAACGCCGCCGGTTCCGACCATGCGCCACCCGCCAAAACCGTCAACGCAGGGTGTGCGAAAACCAGTGAACAGACCTGCGCCGCAACCGGATTTCCCGGCAGCCCAAAAACAGGAACCTCATTCCAAAGGCCAAGCGCCAAAGGCCGCCCCGGCTTTATTGCAATACGCCACAGAGCAAAGGATCCAGTGTCTTTCAATAAAGCTGAAACATGATCCTCATCCCCACCAGACGCGCCGCCAGAGGTCAGGATCGCGTCGCAGGTTTCGGATGCTTTATCCAAGATGCCCCGCAAAACCTCCCGATCATCGGTCGCACGCCCCAGATCAACCGGCTCAAATCCCCAGCTACGGCTATTCGCCAGAAGCATCGGGCGATTTGCGTCATAGATGTCAGCATCGGATGCGGATTCATCTGCGTTTCGCAGCTCATCCCCCGTCGACAACACCCCGACGCGCAGGCGCTCAAAGACCGCAACCTCGGCAACACCCGCGGCGGTTAATGTTCCCAGATCGGCGGGTGTCAGCTTACGACCCTTCGCAAATATCACCTCACCGGCCGTCATATCCTCTCCAACCTTGCGGGCGTTGGACCCAGCCTTCAAAGGCCCATGAAAAGCGATCTGCGTCCTGTCGCTGTTCACATCCTCTTGCAAAATGACTGTGTCAACGCCCTCCGGCACAGCCGCTCCCGTCAATATCCGAAGCGCATGGCCCTCCGGCACCACGCCTTCAAACGGATCACCAGCCGCTGCGCGTCCGTCAACGAGCGGTAGGACGTGCGCACCCTCTGGAATCGGCCCTTTAACCGCATAGCCATCCACCGCTGAATTGGGCGTCGGCGGATGCGACCGTTCCGCCGTCACATCCTCTGCCAAAAACAAACCCGCACAATCGGCCACGGCACGACGCTCGATAGCTTTCACCCCAGCCAAATGGGTTCTCAGGTGCGCCAATGCCTCTGCCTCGGGCGTCCAATAAGCCCCCTGCGGCATGGCGAAACAGTCGTTCCGCAGTGGCGGAGGACGCAAACTTGCAGCCTCTTTCAATGTCTCTTCGTGACCCAACCCGAAAATCCACCCTTCCTCTGTGCGCGGCACCGCCATCATCTGCGACATCGCGGCCTCTGGCAACTGACTGATCGCCTGCGCCAATACGCGCACCTGATGCCGATCCTTGATCTCTCCCTCTGGCAGTGTTGCGGCAATATGATCGGCAAGCAATGACGGCCAAACCTCTACCAAAACCACCTCCCTCTCCGTCGGTTCCAACGGCCAAACCGATACGTGCCGCCCAAAGGCCCGACGCACCCTTTCGAGCACAGGCAGCCCCATCAGGGTTTGCGACCCAACAGATCCAGCCCCTGCCAATTGCCAGACCGTGAACGCGCCCTTCGCCAATTGCTCCGCCTGCCGCTTTTCTGGCCAACCGTGCCCTGCGCGCGCCAATCCTTTACGCGGCAAATCAGGCCAATCGGACTTCGTTGCATTCCCCCAAAACGGCCCGGCGCCTTCGCAGAGCGCATTTAATTCGGAGGCCACTTCGAACCGGTTATTGGTGGCAGGCGCATCGACAATCCGCCCCTCCAACCACCGCCAAAGCGCGAACGGATCGTTTTCACCGGTGACTGCTTTCGCAAACCCTTGCGGGTAGCCAAACGGAAAATCAAACCCCGCAAACACCCGCCGACCGGCAGAAATCTCTTCTGCGATCAGGTCGTGAAACCAAGGCTCAAACACCTGCCGATTGCGAAAATAAACCGGCTCCGCCAACGAGCCATCACGCGCCACACAGGCCCAAATTGCGTCCTTGGTCGGCTTCGCTCCGCGGTCATTGCCGCCAGACCAATCAACAATGACAACCGCTTCGAAGGTCATAAACCCAGATCGGTTAGGATAAAGTCCGCGATCGCCTTGGTGTCGTTCAAATCGAATAGAGGCACCGGACACTCCAACTCAAAATCCGCCGCCACCGCCCGCACGCTTTCATCCTCCGAACAAATCAAAGGGTGTCCTGTCTCTTCTCGATAGGCCTCGATCTTCGGATGGCCGTCGCGCTTATACCCTTCCACCAAGACTAGATCTACCGGAGCCAACTGCGCCAACAACTCCTGCAACGACGGCTCCGGCGCGCCTCGCAGCTCGCTCAACAGCGCCCAACGGTTGCCCGAAGACAATAAGGTTTGCGACGCCCCCGCAACCCGATGGCGATAGCTGTCCTTGCCGGGCTGATCGACGTCAAATGTATGATGCGCATGTTTCACAGTTGAAACGGACAGCCCGCGAGACACCATCTCGACAACCAGTCGCTCCATCAGGCCCGTCTTGCCAGCGTTCTTATACCCCACAACACCATAAACGTTCATAGCATTGCCTCTGCTTGAGCCAGATCGTCCGGCGTATTCACGTTGAAAAACGCGGCATCATCGGGAAATTCAGCCGTACCGGCGCCATGGGCCTGCGTCCACTGAACAACCTTGCGCAAACCGCCTTCCAAAGCGCCACGCAAATCTTCGCGCAATGCGACCGGCCAAAGCCCAAACGTCGGCTGCCGCCCGCTGGGAGAGGCGGCGAGCGCCAAACCTTGATCATTCGCCTGCAGTATCAATTGCGGCACCAGATCACAGGGGAAAAACGGTGTATCGGCTGCGACACTCACCACATGGCTCGCGCCAACCTCAGCCGCCCAATCCAGCCCAGCCAGCACTCCGCTGAGTGGGCCCGCAAACCCATCGATGCTATCCGCCCGCACCGGCAACTCGAAATCAGCGAACCGGACCGCATCGCCGTTCGCATTCAGCGCCAAAGCGGCAACCTGTGGTTCAATCCGCTCAATCACATGGCTCAAAATCGTGCTCGAACCCAAAGGCAAAAGCCCCTTGTCGCCACCGCCCATCCGCGTGGCCTGACCGCCCGCTAAAATGATGCCTACGGGTTGTTTCATCCTGCCGCTTTCCGACCCGCGCCCTTTGGCTCTTCAACCACTTTCGACAGATCAGCGTCTCGCAAAAGCCGTTCGTCTCCCGACAGGCAAGTCATGCGCTTGCCCTTCATCCGCCCGATCAACGTCATCCCAACCTGTTGAGCGATCTCCACACCCCACGCCGTGAATCCTGAACGTGACACCAGAACAGGTATCCCCATCATCGCTGTCTTGATCACCATCTCTGACGTCAACCGTCCGGTGGTATAAAGCGTCTTATCCGCGCCCGAGACGCAGTCAGACAGCATCCAACCAGCGACTTTATCTACCGCATTATGGCGGCCCACGTCTTCCATATAGACCAGCGGTCGATCCCCCTGACACAGCACCGTCCCATGGATCGCGCCGGAATTAAGGTAGAGCGACGGCGTGCGGTTGATCTTGGACGACAACGCATAAAGGTCTGAGGTTTTCACCACTGCCTGCGGCAGCGTCACACCTTCTAACCCTTCCATCATATCGCCAAAAACTGTTCCAACGGCGCACCCACTGGTGCGCGTCTTTTTGCGCAGCTTTTCTTCATAGGTCGTTTGGGATGCTGTCCGCACAACGACGGTCTCAAGCTCCTCATCGAACTCAACACCTGTGATCTCTTCACCATCCGCCAGCATCCGCTGATTACGCAGGAACCCAAGCGCCAAATATTCGGGATAATCACCGATCGTCATCGCGGTAACGATTTCCTGACTATTCAAAAAGATCGTCAATGGACGCTCTTCGATCACCGGCGTGGACACAGCAGCGCCAGTCTCATCCATTCCAACGACGTCTCGCGTTAACCCCGCCCGCTCAATATCAGGCGCGATGATGTATTCGCTTATGTCCGGCAACTGCGCCAATTGTCATTCGTCTCCAACAAGGATAGGTCGATCAACAGTACCCAAGTTTCTAGGACAATCCCATGTCATCGACCACAGTGAAAACCGCCTATTGGCACGGGTTTCGCGACGGCGCCCCTTTCATTTTGATGGCATTTCCCTTTGCGCTCCTTTTTGGCGTTATCGGAACCGAAAGCGGCCTCGCTGTCTCTCAGACGATCGCCTTTTCTATGCTTGTCATCGCTGGCGCAGCTCAGTTTGCAGCATTGCAACTGATGCTAGAGGACGCAGCCATCGGTTTTGTTGTGCTGGGTGGCGTGGTCGTAAACCTGCGGATGCTAATGTATTCTGCCTCCCTCGTGCCTTACATCGGCGCAGCACCATTTTGGCAACGGGCCTTGATCGCGTACTTCAATTTTGACCAAACCTACGTCGCGAGTATCTCAAAATATGAGGCCGAACCAAACCTGTCGGTCGCTGCCCGCACGGCCTATTTCTTTGGCGTGGCGTCTCCCATTGTCCCGGTCTGGATCGGTAGCACAGTCGTCGGCGCACTTGTCGGCTCCGCTATTCCAGAAGAATACGGTCTCGACTTTATCGTCCCCATCATGTTCCTCGCCATGGTTGGCCCTTTGCTGAAAACGCCGGCACATATCGCCGCGGCCGTCACCTCCGTCGTGGTTGCTCTGCTTCTCGTTGGCCTACCATCGGGCACCGGCCTCCTCGTCGCAGCGTTGTGCGCGATGGTTGCGGGTGTCGTGGTTGAGACACTGCAGGAGCGGTCGGCATGAGCTACTCCAATACAGAAATCTGGATCATTATCGCCGTCCTCGCGGTTTGCACCTATCTGATCCGCTTCTCGTTTCTTGGCCTGATCGGCGATCGCGCCATGCCGCCCTTGGTGATGCGACTGCTGCGCTATACGCCGGTTGCTGTGCTACCTGGGATGGTGGCACCACTGGTGCTTTGGCCAATGGCGACCGACGGCGTCTTTGATCCCGCCCGCGCCATCGCGGCATTCTGTGCTTTGGGTGGTGCTTACATGGGCCGAAACCCGCTGTGGGGGATGGTCGCTGGTGGTATCGCCTTGTATGCAGGGTTATTTCTTACTGGCCAGCTCTGATCTGAGCATCGATCTGAGCTGCAGCGATCGATTTATCGTCGGAGTCGTTTTCCCGATATTCGCGTGTTTCAACACCTGGAAGGCGCCCAAACGCGTCCGATAGATTGTTGGGAAAGAACGTTGTCCGAATACTCTCGAATCCGGGCAGACGACTGATGATGGACGATGTCGCCTGCGTGCAAAACGCCTGAGACACAGCGCCATTGGACAACGCAAGGCCCAACGCCATCTCGGCCACTTCCGGCGAGACCACTTTCTTCTGCGAAATCACAAAAAATGACGACCGCGCGTGATAACTTGCGTAGTAGGCCTCCAGCCGAGGTGACATCCCGAACAACACGTCATCCCGTTCGGGGATTAGCTCCTGACTGAATGACCCGGCCGGATCAAACATAACACGCTGGCTGGCGTCGATAAGCAATGACGAATGCGCTCCAGAACCGGAACGCACATTCTTCATCGTATAGAGGGTAAGTGATTTAGGTCCGGTTCCAACAAACGCTGCCTGTCGAATGACAGCGTCGGGCGCTCGGACAGTTGATACCGCACACCCCATTAGGCCCGCAGCAGGCAGGCCCAATAAAAAGGCGCGCCGTTTCATTAGGCTCCGACGAGCGCCAGGAATACCAAGATAAGAAGAATGACGATCGTGGCTTTCGTCGTCATGCTGATAAAGCCTTCGAATGTCTTTTCCTGTACGGAAATATCCATTTCACCGTGCTTATGTTCGGCCATGTCTGTGATCCCTTTTTGATCTTTCGTCCCGATTAGATGATTCATGCGCCCTTGTCACGACCCGAACGCAGGTCAGGACGTCGCATCATCCTCACGCTCCAACGCCTCAGCCAATTTGAAGCCGATGCGATTTGGTTCGGCTTGATCTAATTCCTTCGGGCTGGCCCGCAGCATGACATTCAACTGACTAACATGCTGCACCAATTGCGTCTTCGCCCCTGTGCCGTCGCGCCCATAAAACGTGATCAAATCGGGATCGAAAAACCCAAGCCCTTCAATCTTGATCACGCCCGCATCCCCACCAGTAAAGCCCATTCCGACTTCTTGGTTGTTGTCCAATTGCTTCTCAAAATTCTGGATATAGAGGATGATCCGCTCATAGGCCCATTGTGCAGGGCTTTTCTGTTTCGGTGACTCTCGCAGCGCCGCCGGTAGTTCTCCTTGAACAGCGCGTCCTTCGGCATGTTCGCTCAAAACCTCTTGAATCGTAGGAATAACTGCATTTTCAGTTTGCTCCGCCGACGTATCAATCTGGTTCATCGGGTTATCATCATTGGTCATAAGGGCACCGCCGTGGTTTCTTTGATGTCCTCCATAACGAAACTTGCCGACATATCCGATACAGAAATGCGTGAAGTCAGACGCCGGTAGAAATCGTCATAGGCCGGCATATCCGCCAATCGCACCCTTAACACGTAGTCAAGATCACCGGTCATGCGCTGGGCGCCAACAACTTCGGGCATTGCCGCAAGCACAGCCTGAAAATCACGAATCCAATCTGCGTCGTGCTTGCTGGTCTTAATCAGCACCAAAGCCGTCAGAGGAACACCAACTTTCACCGCATCAACCAAGGCGACGCGTCCTTTGATGATCCCCTCGGCCTCCATCGTCTTAATCCTGCGCCAACAAGCATTCCGCGATAAGGCGACTCTTTCGCTGATGTCGTCCACAGACAGGGAAGCATCATTTTGAAGGACCTTCAGGATATTGCGGTCAATTTCGTCTATTTCATGGCTCATGGATGAGAAAATATCCCAAATTATTTGCTAAAGAAAGTAAATTTGGGACAAAAAATCAAATGCGAGTGGCTATCTATTTTGACAAGGACGAGAAATTCTATTGGAAAGGACATCACAATGGCGACTTCAACACTTCAGAAGCTGTTTACAGAACATCCTGCCTCGGTTGATGAAACCTATTTCGAGCATATGCGCTTTGCATCCAGCTTTGCGTTCTGGCTGTTTGTTGCCGCAGGTGCCGCTCTGGTACACGCCGTCGTTCCAGCCCTATGCGAAACCACCGCAAGCCGGATCATCACGCGGCTGCACAACCGCATGACCAACCGTCACTAGATGTGTAGGATCGCTGCTTATAGCGGTCCGGCGCGGCCGCTTGAGGACATCATCGTCAAGCCATCTCATTCGCTGCTCACACAGAGTCAGCATGCTGAGGAGGCGAAACTCGCTGTAAATGGCGATGGATTTGGTGTGAGTTGGTATCGGCGCGACGACCCTATTCCCGGCGTTTACCGCGATGTCATGCCTGCATGGTCTGACAGCAATCTGACCAGTCTAAGCAGGATGGTGTCATCACACCTTTTCATAGCGCATGTCAGAGCCTCAACAGCGGGCGCGACTAGTCGCGAAAACTGCCATCCGTTTGTCTACAAAAATTGGTCCTTTTGCCACAACGGTCAGGTCCCGCATATCGACCGAGTAAGGCGGCGGTTAGAGGCTGCGCTGCCTGACGAACTTTATCACACGCGGCGGGGAACGACCGACAGCGAGCTCATTTTCCTGACTCTGCTTCGGCATGGCTTGACGCAGAATGTCGATAGCGCATGGGCAAAGACTTTGGAGGATTTCCAACCTCAACAAGATGAAAAACCGGTGCGAATGACTTGCGTCTTTTCTGACGGCGTTTCGCTTTTTGCCATGCGTTATGCATCTGACGGTAAGTGTCCGACTCTCTATACGTCGGCTTGGGACAGTGGCACGTTGATAGCGTCTGAACCACTCAGTGGAGATGCCAAGGTTTGGTCCTCAGTTCCAACAGACCGCGTGATCAAATTTGGTTCGAATGAATTTGTAGAAGCTTAAAGACGACGAAACGCGTAAGCGCCTTCGTCGGTTAGGGTCCGACTCGCCAAACCCGTCTGATGCAAATGGTTCAAATGGCCCACAGCCTCAACCAAAGCCAACCCATATTCCCCGCTCCCAATCTTGCGTTTGAAGAGCGGCTGGAAGCATTCGCCTGCCGATTTCGGGGTGTCCAAAAAAGCCAAAAGCCGATCCAGCGCCTCGTGATGGTTGGTAATCATCTGCACCAACCGCTTAGGCAGACCGAAATATGGGACCTTGTGACCCGCCAATATGAACTGCTCATTGGTCGCGTAGAGATGAAATTTCTCGCAACTCTCAATCCAATCCTTCACCGGATCAGCATCCGGCTCGGTCGGGTAAACACCAAGGTTCGGACTGATCGACAACAGCAGCTGATCGCCCCCGACAACCAGATCGCCCGCTCGGCTCCATAGGGTCAGATGTTCCGGCGCATGGCCATTGCCCATCCGAATGTCCCACTCACGCCCACCAAATCGGATCGTGTCCCCTTCGGCCAAGCGGGTGTAGCCTTGCGGCAAAGGAACTACACAATCGGCAAAGTTAAACGGGCGTTCCACACGCCGCTGTTCCAATACCGCTGCATCCATACCTGCCCGCTGATAAAAGGTGACAGCTTCGGGCGAGGGCACCTCTTGCACATCCAAGGTCAGCATCCGCGCCATCAGCCAACCGGTGCGCGGCATGCACAGCTCTGCGCCCATCTCGATGAACCAGCCAGCAAGGCCAACATGATCTGGGTGGTGATGCGTGACGATCAAACGTCGTACAGGTTTTCCACCCAAAGGCCCAGCCAGCATTTGTTCCCAAATCGCGCGCGACCGTTTCGAAGCAAAACCGGTATCTACGATCGTCCACCCGTCTGGATCATCAAAGGCAAAGACATTCACATGATCCAATGCCATCGGCAAAGGCAGGCGCATCCATAAAACACCATCGGCAACCTCAATCGCCTCACCCTCAGCGGGAGGCACCTCAAATGGTGTTTTGATCATGCAGCAAGATCGTCCGGAGTCAGGGCCATAACATCCTCACCGCCTTCGCGCACTTGGGCAAGCAGCCCAGCATGCTCCGGCAGCAACCGTTTGATGTAGAATGTCGCCAGACGCAAGCGCGCCTCATCCCCCAACAACGCAGTTTTCAGATGCGCATGCGCCCCCAAAACCCGGGCAAAAGCGCGCAAGTAAGGAACAGCACCCGCAAAGCGATCTGTCATCTCTTGCGCGACCAACCACTCGGTCGTCTCGCGCAGGCTCTCTGCAGCACCCCAAACGGCTTCGGCGAGCTCGGGATGCGAGGCTTTCGCCGCCTCTGCATTGCCTTCAATCTCTTCGATCAAAGCAAAGGCCGCTTCGCCGCCGTCCATCATTTTACGCGCCACCAAATCCATTGCTTGAATGCCATTGGTGCCTTCGTAAATCGCAGTCACACGCACATCGCGCGAATACTGTGCCGCACCGGTTTCTTCGATAAAGCCCATGCCACCGTGTACCTGAACGCCCTTGGCCGACACGTCGATACCTACATCGGTGCCAAAAGCCTTACAGATCGGCGTTAGCAAGGCCGCGCGCGCAGCCCAGCCCGCATCCTCTGTCGCAGTCGCCATATCTATCGCCACCGCATTCATCAGCGCGATCGAACGCGCCGCATATACATCCGCCTTCATCTCCGCCAGCATCCGGCGCACATCCGCATGTTCGATGATCGTGCCAGTCCCGGGCGCTTTGCCTTGCTTGCGGTCCTGCGCATAGCCAAGAGCGTGTTGATATGCGCCCTCGGCTGAGCCAATCCCCTGAACACCCACGCCCAAACGCGCATTGTTCATCATGGTGAACATTGCAGCCATACCGCCATGCTCTGGCCCCACGAGCCAACCACGCGCGCCGTCATATTCCATCACAGCGGTTGGGGAACCATGAAGGCCCATCTTATGTTCAAGGCTCACAACCCGCAAGCTGTTGCGTTCGCCAAGGTTACCTTCTGCATCGGGAATGAACTTTGGAACCATGAAGAGGCTGATGCCCTTCGTGCCCGGCACACCATCCGGCAGACGGGCCAACACAAGGTGGCAAACGTTTTCGGTAAAGTCATTGTCAGCCCAGCTGATGTAGATCTTTTGCCCTGAAATTGCATAAGACCCGTCGCCATTCGGTTCCGCCTTTGACCGCAAGGCACCGACGTCTGATCCGGCCTGAGGTTCTGTCAGGTTCATCGTGCCGCACCACTCGCCAGAGATCAGCTTGGGTACATAGAGATTAAGGATCTCATCACTCGCATGATGCTCCAACGCCTCGATCTGGCCTTGGGTCATCAGCGGGTTCAGCTGCAAGGACAGACATGCGCTCGACATCATCTCATTGACCGCGGTGGTCAACGTCATTGGCAATCCCAAACCGCCATTCTCAGGCGCGGCGGACATGCCAATCCAGCCACCTTCAGCAATAGCGGCATAGCCATCTGCAAAACCGGGTGAAGTCCGCACAACGCCATTTTCCAAATGCGCAGGGTGCAAATCACCATTTCGCTGCAAAGGCGCAAGTATTTCTTCGCTCATCTTCGCGGCTTCGGTCAGGATCGCATCAACCATATCGCTGGTGGCTTCCGAAAAGCGCTCGGTCTCGGACACTTGACTGAATCCGACAACGTTTTCCATCAAAAAGCGGAAGTCATTTGTAGGCGCGCGATAAGGCATCTGGTCTCTCCAACGATTCTGGCATGTATTGGCAATTGCGTTGCCGAAATATATGCATCCGAAAGCGAGGGTAAGGTTAGCTTTACCTAGGGTCACATCAATCGAAACGCAGCGTCATGACATCCAAAAAAACGCAAATGCTGGGCACCACCCCTCAGGATATCGCGCAGGCTGCGTCGATCTTGAGCGGCGGTGGCCTCATCGCGTTTCCAACAGAAACGGTCTATGGCCTGGGCGCCGACGCTTGCGACGACAGGGCGGTCGCCCAGATTTACGCAGCGAAAGGCCGTCCTAGTTTTAACCCGTTGATCGCCCATGTCGCCGATGCTGAAACCGCCGAAAGCTATGTCGCATTCAACGAAACCGCGCTGCGTCTGGCACAAGCTTTCTGGCCCGGTGCCCTGACGCTGGTTCTGGCTTTGAAAGCAGATGCAAAGATTTCAAAACTGGTCACGGCAGGTCTGCGAACACTTGCCGTTCGTGTCCCCGATCATCCAGTCGGGCAGGCGCTTCTCAAGGCCGCCGATATGCCAATCGCCGCCCCATCGGCCAATCCATCAGGCCGCGTTAGCCCTACGACGGCGGATCACGTTCTGGCCGGCCTAACCGGCAAAATCGACGCTGTGATCGACGGTGGAGCCTGTCCCGTAGGATTAGAATCGACGATCATTTCATGCGTAGGCACACCGAAACTGCTCCGCGCCGGAGGCGTACCGTTAGAAGCGATAGAAGCGTGTCTGGGCGTCGCACTGCAAAGAGAAGAATATGCCGAAACGCCGACGGCCCCCGGCCAACTTGCGTCCCACTATGCACCGCTTGGCGAAGTCCGCTTAAACGCGCAGACCGTTGAAGCCGATGAAACTCTCTTAGGATTTGGCCCTGTCGAAGCGGACTACAATCTGTCGCGTGCTGGCGATCTAACCGAAGCCGCGGCCAACCTTTTTGACTGCTTGCATCAACTTGATCGTGCCGAGGTGACAAAAATCGCCGTGTCGCCCATTCCACACACCGGTCTAGGTGCTGCGATTAATGACCGTCTCAAACGCGCTGCAGCCCCAAGGCCCTAGCCATAAAGTAGACCCCCCGGATCGCTTGCGATCCGGTTCGCGACCGACCCCGCCCCCCAGGGCGGGCGCGAAATAGTGACGTATGCAAAGGACAAAACCTTCTGCGCTGTAAGGCGGAATCTGGAAAAAATTCTAGGCCGCCCTCGGGGTCGGTCGCGAACCTGACGTTGCGCACATCTCTTGCGTCGCCTAGCCAGCGTTCTGACGTTCCACATATGCCCGTAACTCTTCCGCCTCTTGCCGCGCATCCCGCAACCCATCCATCGCGGCCCGCAATTCCGCCTCTGTCTGAGTCAGTTGATTGGTCATCTCAGCTTCGCGCTGCTGCATGTAGGTAATCGCCTGATCGCGGGTTTCTTCCGCCTCATGCAAACCCTGCGCCATGCGATCTAATTCACCAATCTCGGCTTTCGTCACACGCGTGAACCGATTGACCAGCCAACTCGCAAACCATCCCAAAGCGAAAGCAACAAATAGAATGACCGCAGTTGCAATGATGAATTCGGTTCTATTCACGTCGTCGTCCTATTCGCTCGTGTCTTCGTCGTCTTGGGCTTCAGCATCGTCCGCCGCCGCTTCGCTCTCTTGAGCATCTTCAGGAAGGTCAGCTTCAATCTGCTCCAAAGCCGTTTCTTCCTCTCCAGCACTTTCAGGCACGATCAAGCTGAACTCAATACGTCGATTGGCCTCTCGACCCTCTTCAGTGTCATTGTCGGCGATCGGGTTCTCTTCGCCAAAGCCAACAGCTGTGAACGTTCCCGTAGGAATCCGCCGTTGCAACAAGGCCTCAAGCACAGATCGCGCGCGATCTTGCGAAAGTTGCAAGTTCATCGTCTCGCGCCCCTGACTGTCAGTATAACCCGCAATTTGCAACGGAAGCTCTGCGCAGGATTTCAGGATCTCAGCGATTTCGTCGATCACGCCTAAGGTGTCGGCTGAGATATTCGCAGAACTCGGTTCAAACAAAATCTTACGGTTTGCTGTCGCTTCTTGAATGTCCGCCACGCACTCCTCCGGCGTTGGAAGACCTGCGATTGGGTCCAGTTCCTCAACATATGTCACGTCAATCTGAACATCCGCAGTCGGCCCCAACTTATCGATCATAAGCCGTGTAATGTCGGCGCTGGCATTTGGATTGCCAGTGTTACCTCGAACAATCACTGTCGTCGGTTCAACGGTCACACCACCATTTGAAAGCTCCGATAGCGCTTCGATCCCTGCCAAGACACGGACAGACCAACCATCAGGCAAATCGTCAGAGACACGTGTGCCCATTGTCAAATTCCGCTGCCCAAACCGCGCCGAAGCATAGTTGGCGGCAACTGTATTGCTGATGTCGCTGTCTACTCGCCCGCGCAATTGGACAGAGCCTTCGGGGCTCAACGTCGCCGTAAACTGTGGCGGCCCATCTTCACCCTCTTCAACAACGATGGGCAATTCTGCCGTCACGGCAAAAGCAGCGGGCAATGCGTTTTCTAGTTCGCCAATCACGTTGTCGAAGGTCGACTGTTCCGTTCCTTCTGCGGCTACGATGGAAATGTCGCCGTCAGAAACCGTGACGGTGCCGCCGCCCAAATCGCCAACCGCACGGATCGCCAGTTCAACCGCTTCTCCCCATTGACGAGACGGTGACCCCAACGCTTGGACACAGTTTGATCTTTCCGCAAATCCCAATTCAGAAGCCGCCGCCAAAATTCGACGTTCTGCCTCCGGCGTATCAACAGCACAAGCCGTCAGCTGCGCTCCGTCTTCGGTCAAACTGAACCGCGTTGTGAAGGGGGCAATGACCGGTCTCGGGGCGCTGATTGCAACCGCCAGAGAAACCCCCTCTGGCGCATTCCGTGCCAGCGACGTCTCCAGCCGAGCCTTCTCTTCTCGGCTATCTGAAATCGCATCTACCGAAACCCGCTTCGATGTCACCGAAATCTTAGAACGGGGCAATTCGTCCAAGGCCCGAACCGCGTAGTCGACCGCGCTGTCCCAATTCTCTGGCACAGGATAATCCGCCGTCTCCAAAAGATCGGTAACCGGTTGCCCATCTGCTAATCGTTCAATGCGCCGCTGCAACGCTTCGCGGTCAGTTTCTTCTGGGATCAATCCAATCAAGGAAATCCCGCTATCATTCCGCAAAATCTCAATTGCAAATTCAGGTGCATCAATTCCACCGCTGTCCGTCACGGTCATGTTGTCGATCACACGGCTGGCGTCGACTATCCGGCCAGCTGATGAAATTGCACGGAACCTCGACGCCTCTGTCGGCGCTTCACCTTCAAGGATGACTTGCAATCCGTCCCCGAGAACGGTCGCCCATTCATAGTTCCGGTCGATCAAGTCTTCTTGAACCGCCAAAACCGACCGGCTCTCAACCACATTCACGGCAGCACGGGCGGCAAGAACAGACAACAAGGCCGCAACAACAAAAACACCGGCTCGATATAGGATGGCTGACAGTTGCATTAAGACTCACATTACTTTGCCGGAGGTGTTTACGCGCCAATCCGACGCGGATCAATCAAAGGAACCATGCGGCAGCAAAAAACGGCAAGGGAAGTAACCCAGCGTTCCGATTTGATCTGAAGATTTTCAAAAGGCCCTCGCCATCCTTCGGGTCAAATTGAGCCAATTGCCAAGTCAGATGCCACCCCAACGCCCAAGGTCCGCCTAGCGCCACAAGTAAAGCCAGGATCGAGCGATCCTGTGCCGCAAAAAGAACCGCAAGCCCCATCAAGCACACGGTGGCAGTCAAAAATCCGCGCAACCAGACACGAGATTTCTCTCCGAACAAACGCGCGGTCGATTTGATCCCGATCAACGCATCATCTTCTGCGTCCTGATGCGCATAAATCGTGTCATAAAACAACGTCCACGCGATCCCCGCCGCATAAAGGATCACAGGTGCGACGCCCAAACGATCCGTATGCGCCACCCACGCCAGCAAGGCCCCCCAGTTGAAAGCGATGCCTAAAAACACCTGCGGCCACCACGTGAACCGCTTGGCAAAGGGGTAGATCAACACCGGAACCAAGGCGATCACGCCAAGGAAAATCGCCGTGTCGTAAAAGGTAATTAGGATGAAGAACGCCAGCAGCGCCTGCACGGCCATCCAAATCACCGCACCACGCACCGAAACCTGCCCTGATGGAATCGGACGCGACCGCGTGCGCTCAACAGACCCATCAAAATCGCGGTCAGTGATGTCATTCCACGTACAGCCCGCGCCGCGCATCAAAAACGCACCAATGCCGCAGCCTACAAATGTCCAGATGTCATATGTCCCGAAACGCCCTGTGCTCAGACAGGCCAAGGCCAACCCCCACAGGCAGGGAACAAACAAAAGCCACGTCCCAATTGGACGATCAGCCCGCGACAGCCGCAGATAGGGCCGCGACATCGCAGGTGCCATCGTATCCACCCAATTTCCGGTGCTATCAGCGACGGTTCCGTCTGGCGTCTCAAGCGGCTCGGTCATAAGGTTCGGTCCATGGCATCAAAGGTTCGTCTTTATGTAGATCACCCATTGGGGGAAGGGCAAACGGTTCCGTTGGGTCGGGATCAAGCCAACTACCTCTTTGCGGTCATGCGCTTGCCGGTGGGTACAGTCTTGTCGTTGATCAATGGGCGCGACGGCGAATGGGATGCCGAAGTGGTTGAGGCCAACAAACGGGCAGGGGTGCTGCGGTGCCTTGCGCAAACCCGCCCACTCCAACTGCCGCCCGATGTTTGGCTCCTCTTCGCACCGATCAAGAAAGAGCGCACAGCCTTCATCGTCGAAAAGGCAACCGAACTGGGCGCTGCTAAAATCATCCCTGTTCAAACCGACTTCACCCAAAGCGCCAACCGCGCGCGACAAGACAAACTGCAAGCCCACGCGGTGGAAGCGACGGAGCAATGCGGCGGCACCTTCGTGCCAGAAGTTGAGCCGCTCCGAACGCTTGCCAATATGCTCGCCGATTGGCCATCCGACCGTCACCTCCTCTTCTGCGATGAAACACTGCTGGAGGACCCGCATGAAATGGCTGACCTACCGGACGGCCCGTGGGCCATCGTAATCGGCCCCGAAGGTGGGTTTTCCAACACCGAACGCGAAGCCCTACGTAACCACAGGCAAAGTCACCCGATCAGCCTCGGCCCCCGCATCTTGCGCGCCGACACCGCAGCCGTCGCGGCTCTAACGCTTTGGCAGCGTGAGAAGGGGGATTGGGCGTGAGGCTCGCCGAAAATAGAGACCTCGACCGCGTTAAAAACTTCCTTGAAGCGCACCTCACAACGTCAATGTTTCCGCTCTCCAATTTGGAGACATACGGCACCGAAGGTCACGATCTCTCTGTTCAATTCTGGCTGCATGAAGAAGCAGGCGAGATCACGGATATTCTCACAATCACCCAGGCTGGTATGGTCTTCCCGCAGATTCACACACTTCCAATGACGGAACTGACCTAAGTGGTAAGCGATCGAACCATCATTGGCGTTATAGGTGAAGCGAAACAGGTCGAAACGTTTCAAGCAGAATTCACGCCGACCGCGCCAACCAAACTTGACGCCGTCGAACCGCATTTTGGCCTTTCATTAGAGCAAATGCAGATGCCAGACACCCAAGACATGACACTACAACCGCTCGAAGACGCCGACCGCGATCTGATGATCGAATGGCGACGGCTTTACGAACTCGAAGCGTTGAATGAAACGCCTGAAAAAGCGTTGGAGATCGCAACCAAAGACGTCGAGCGCTATATCGAACGCGACAGCCACCGCGTCCTCTATCACAACGGCACACCCGTCTGCACTACAGGCTTTAACGCCACCTACAAAACTTGCGTCCAAATCGGCGGCGTCTTCACTCCGCCCGATCTGCGCAACAAAGGATACGCCCGCGCCGCCGTCGCCCTGCACCTCAAAGAAGCTCAAACCAAAGGCGCAGACATGGCCATCCTCTTCTCCGCTAGCGAAGCTGCCGCGCGTGCATATATGTCCATAGGGTTCCGCCAACTCGGCGAATTCACCTTGATGATTTTTGATGAACTGACGGTGATCCATGTCTGACTTCCTTCGTCCTGAAGCACGCGCAACCCTCTGGCGCTTTCGCGACGTGATCGGCGCAGCAATCATGATCATGATGGGGCTGTGGTGGTCGTCCACCTTCTACAGCCCTGTACGCTGGATCGGTTGGGCCATCATAGGCCTCGGCGCAGTCTGGGCTTTGGCAGCCTTTCAACGCCTCCGCTTTGCCCAAGATGGTGAGGGCCCTGGTGTCGTGAAAGTCGTCGAACGCCGGCTCGCCTATTTCGGCCCGCTCACCGGCGGCGTGATGGAGATGGACGACGCAGCGAAGTTAGAGCTTGAACCCCAAGCCTATCCCGCCGCGCATTGGGTGCTGACCTCCCTCACTGGCGACCGGCTCGAAATCCCCGTGAACGCTGAAGGCGCGGACGTTCTGTTTGACCTTTTCGCGAGCCTCCCCGGTATCGAAACCAGTAAAATGCTCGCCACCCTCAACGACACACCTGATCAGCGAGTTGTGATCTGGCAGCTCACCAAACCTCTCTTGCATTGATCTTCGGTTTCGGTCACGAAACAACTCTGACAAGCCAGAATATGGAGCCACAACATGTCTATTCCTCAGTCCGGCGGTGGCCCCATCGAACACCACGATCAACTGGCGCAATTGCTCTCCGATGGGTGCAAGCCAAAAGACCAATGGCGCATCGGGACGGAGCATGAAAAATTCGGCTATTGCCAGGACACCCACCAGCCGCTGCCTTATGAAGGCGAACGCTCTATTGTCGCCGTTCTGACGGGCTTGAAAGACCGTTTCGGCTGGGCTCCGATCGAAGAAGACGGCAAACTGATCGGCCTGAAAAAAGATGGCGCCAACGTGTCCTTGGAACCCGGCGGCGCACTTGAACTCAGCGGTGCCCCTTTGGAAACCATCCACCAAACCTGTGATGAGGTGAACACCCACCTTGCCGAGGTGAAAGAGGTCTCCGACGAAATTGGCGTGAAATTCATTGGCCTTGGGGCCGCCCCAGAGTGGACGCATGAGGAAATGCCCCTCATGCCCAAAGGCCGCTACAAGCTGATGAACAACTACATGGAAAAGGTCGGCACCATGGGCACCGCCATGATGCGCCGCACCTGCACCGTGCAAGTGAACCTCGATTTCGCATCCGAAGCCGACATGGTCCAAAAGCTCCGCGTGTCATTGGCCCTGCAACCCGTTGCGGCGGCTCTGTTCGCCAACTCGCCGTTCTTTGAAGGCAAAGTGAACGGTCACAAATCATGGCGCTCCCGCATTTGGCGCGATCTCGACGCAGATCGCACCGGCATGTTGCCCTTTGTGTTCGAGGACGGGTTCGGGTTTGAGGCGTGGGTGCAATACGTGCTCGATGTGCCGATGTATTTCGTCTACCGCGACGGCAAATATATCGACGCGCTGGGCATGTCCTTTCGCGATTTCCTCAAAGGCGAACTGCCCGCCATGCCGGGTGAAAAGCCGTTGCTCTCCGATTGGGCGGATCATCTCACAACGATGTTCCCAGAGGCGCGGATCAAACAATTCATCGAACAACGCGGCGCTGACGGCGGCCCATGGCGCAGGCTTTGCGCGCTGCCAGCGTTTTGGGTCGGTCTGCTCTATGACCAAGAGGCGCTCGATGCCGCTTGGGATCTTTGCAAGGGCTGGACGGCAGAACAACGCGAGGCTTTGCGTGTCGCGGCTTCCGTTGACGGTCTGCAAGCCAAGGTCGATGGCATCAACATGCACGATCTCGCGCGCGAAGTGGTTCGCATCTCCGAACTCGGCCTCAAGAACCGCGCCATGCCGGGGGCAGGAGGTTTGGTGCCGGATGAGACGCATTTCCTCAATGCGCTGAAAGAGTCCATCGAAACTGGAATGACGCCCGCGGACGAGTTGTTGTCCAAATATCACGGCGAATGGGGCGGCGATCTGAGCCGGATTTACAGCGAATACAGTTACTGACCAAATTCTCTCAGCCTAGGGAGGATTTTAGGATGAGAGATTTTTTCATAAACGCATTGGAGAGAGTAATCGGTGTTCTGGTCGTGCTGATGTCAATTGGTGTCGTTATCGCCGCAGGTGGAGCGATGATTGGCGGTGTCACAACCGTTGATGGTACCGTCGTAGGTGGCGGGATTGTTCCCGGACTTCTGGTGCTGCTTTTTGGGTCACTCTATGTGATCTTGATGGCTGGATTTATGTATCTGGGCCTCGGCATTTACCAGAATACGCGCCGTATGGCCGAAAAGATGGATCGCATGGCTCAAAAAGGCATTTAGTCGCTCAAACGCTTTGAAGGCGGACGGAGGCTGGATCAATTCCCAGCACAAACTCCGTCACCTTCGCACTCGACATCTCACAGGGAAAGAGCTCTGTCTGAGCCTTTAACCGATAGATATTGAAGCTAATATAGTCGCTGCCATCGAGCGCCTCAGCGACCAGTTTCCCCCCACGCCCGCCAACGATCGAAGATTTGCTGACGATATAAACGCGACCAAGCGAATGCGCCCGAAACGTCCTCACGGGAAGGCTCTCGAACTTCTCCAGAAATGCAGCGTCAGCAACGGCCAAACTGCTTATTTCGCCCCAATCTTCGTTTCTTCACCGCGCTTGAGCCGCTGAATATTCTGCCAATGCCGAACGTAGATCAAACCGCCCAGAGTAACGCCGAGATAGAAGGCATATCCCTCTTGCACATACAACATCACAAGCGGCGTCCACCCCGCTGTCAACAGCGCGGCCAGCGACGAATACCGCGAAATCGCAGCCGTCGTCAGCCAGATCGCACAGGCCACAAGTCCAGAGATCGGTGCAATCACGAGGATGATCCCGAAGTACGTGGCAACCCCCTTACCACCCTTGAAGCCCAGCCAAACCGGAAAGCAATGGCCAATGAACGCTGCCAAAGCCGCAACCTGTGCCGCATCATCGCCCGCAAAAAACCGCGCGAGCAGGATCGCCACAATGGCCTTTCCGGCATCAAAAAGCAGCGTCAGCGCGGCGGCTTTCTTGCTGCCCGTCCGCAGCACATTGGTCGCCCCGATATTCCCTGAACCAATCTCGCGCAGGTTTCCCAAACCCATGACACGGGCCAAAATGATCCCGCTGGGGATCGAGCCGAGCAAATACCCGATGACAGCCCAAAGGGCCAAAACCAGTGGCGTCGATTCAATGAATGGCATCAGTCACATTCCGTCCAGCAACCCAAGTGCTGATCACCTTGCCCTGCATCCGCGCCCCATCAAAGGGTGTATTTTTGGATTTTGACTTGAGCGTCGTGCGATTCAACACAAACGGCGCGTCCGGATCAAAGACGATCAGATCAGCGGGCGCTCCCGGCAACAGGCGACCGGCATCCAACCCAAGCCGCCGCGCTGGGTTTAAAGACAGCGCACGGAACAACCGAGGCAGATCAATCTGATCACTGTGATAAAGCCGCAAAGCCGCCGGCAACAAGGTCTCCAAGCCCACGGCCCCGCTCGCCGCCTCTTCATAGGGCAATCGCTTGCTTTCTTCGTCCTGCGGCGTGTGCATCGAACAAATGATGTCGATCAATCCGTCTGCAACCGCCTGAATAACCGCCTGCCGGTCATCCTCTGACCGAAGCGGCGGCTTGAGCTTAAAGAACGTCCGATAATCGGCCACATCAAATTCATTCAACGTCAAATGATGCACACCAATACCGGCCGTAATATCCAACCCATTGCGCTTTGCCCGCTCCAAAGCTGGCAGCGCCCGCGCCGTGGTGATTTGATCGACGTGATACTTGGCGCCCGTCATCTCCAACAAGCTGATGTCGCGATCCAAGCCCATCCGCTCCGCCATCGCAGACACCGATGGTAACCCGCGCAACGATGCAAACTTGCCAGAGGTCACAGCCGCCCCGTTTGACAAAACAGGCTCTTGCACATGGCCAATGACCAACGCGCCCAATGACTTCGCATAAGTCAACGCGCGGCTATAAACCTTGGTATCGGTCACCACACGGTCGCAGTCGGTAAAGGCCGCAGCGCCCGCGTCTTGCAGAAACCCGATCTCGGTCATTTCCCGCCCGTCGCGGCCTTTGGTCAAAGCCGCCATCGGCAGAACATGAACTGCCGCGTCTTCATTGGCACGGCTTGCCACAAACTCCAACGTCTCCGGCGTATCAATCGCGGGCAGCGTATCGGGCCGCGTCACAATCGTCGTGACCCCACCAGCAACAGCCGCCATGCCCGCTGAGCGAAAGCTCTCTTTGTGCCGTTCGCCTGGTTCGCTAACCTTCACACCAATATCGATGATCCCGGGGGCGAGGCACTTGCCTTTGCAATCGAAAACCTCGGCGTCGGTCGTATCTGGAGTGCCTTCCAAAACCTCAACGATTTGGCCGTCCTCGAAGACCAAGCACCCAGGCTGGTCCGTAAGCGCAACAGGGTCGATGATCCGCGCATTTGTGAAAACGGTGCAAGTCATTCCTGCCAACCTCGATCAATTGCGTTGTAGACCTTCATCATCCGCCCACCCAAACCATCAGCGCCACCAGCGCGAACATCACCAAAAGCGCGACCATCGCCACGATACCGCCGATCCGCGCATCGGATTTGGGAGCCTTTCCAAAGCCGTCAGTCACAACCCCCTGCGCCGCCTCGCTTTCAAGGCTAGCTGCGACTGTCATCCGCGCCCCACGGCCCAAGGTTGTGACGTGCCGCACACCCTCGGCGGGGACCAAAGTGATCTCCGCCCCCTCATGCGCTCGTGACATGATCAAAACCACAACCCCTTCAAGAGCCGTCAGGGCAGCCACATCCGCATCGTCCGGCTCAACATTATAACCTTCGGATAAATAGTCGAGCAGCGACATCTCTTCCAAAACATCGAGATCGATCACGTCGACAAAATCGGTATTCAAAGGCGCACTGCCAAACGTGGCGACCAACGCCTCGATCTTAATCTCCAACAGGCCATCAGCAGGGGAGGCAACGGAAAACACTCTGATCTTGCCGTGATCCGTATCGGGGATGGTCTGCGTCATACCATCACACCTGTCTCTACCCTAGACTCGCGCAAGTTTCGCGCCAGCAAGTCCATCGCAGCCATGCGCACGGCGACACCCATTTCGACCTGCGTTTGGATTACAGACCGGTTGATATCATCGGCGATCGTCCCGTCGATCTCCACGCCGCGGTTCATTGGACCGGGGTGCATCACAATCGCGTCGTCCTTGGCATGGCTCAGCTTCGTCGCATCCAATCCGTAGCGGTGGAAATATTCGCGCTCCGACGGAATGAACCCGCCGTCCATCCGTTCCCGCTGGAGGCGCAGCATCATCACCACATCGACGTCTTTCAGGCCCTCTTCCATCGAGTCAAAGACTTCGACGCCCAATTCTCCAATCTGACTTGGCATCAAAGTCGGCGGACCAATCAGACGCACGCGGTTTTCCATCTTACCCATGAGGATGATATTCGACCGCGCCACGCGGCTGTGCGCAATATCCCCGCAGATCGCCACGCTCAACCGATGGAGCCGCCCCTTGCGGCGACGAATTGTCAAAGCATCCAAAAGCGCCTGCGTCGGATGCTCATGCTTACCATCGCCAGCGTTCAAAACAGCCGCGTTAACCTTTTGCGACAGCAGGTCCACCGCGCCCGAATGCGGATGGCGCACCACCAGCAAATCCGGATGCATTGCGTTCAGCGTCAGTGCTGTATCAATCAGCGTCTCGCCCTTTTTGATCGAACTGGCCTGCATCGCCATGTTCATCACATCGGCACCCAGTCGTTTGCCTGCCAGCTCAAAGCTCGCTAGCGTGCGGGTGGAGTTCTCAAAAAACATGTTGATCTGCGTCATCCCCGCCAGAACATTGCGATGCGCAATATCCGTAGGTCGATCCGCATATTGATCGGCCAAATCAAGGAGAGTGGAAATGTCGGAAGGGTTGAGATGCTCAATGCCGAGAAGATGCTTGGCGCCGAAACTCATATCTCACCTCTGTTTTGCTGACGGGCCTTATAGGCAGGCAATCTTGAGCGGGCAAGCGTTTCGGGCTGCACATCGAAACGAATCTGCCTATCTTGCCGCTCATGGAATCGGGCAACACCTATTGGAATGATCGCGCGCTGCTAGAATGGCAGATCGAACTTGGTGCGGATGAGGCGATTGGGGACGCACCAATCAACCGCTACGATCTCGATCCCGCACCAGCGCCAAAGGCCGAAAAGCCAGCCTCAGCCCCGACACCCCCTTCACAACCTACCATCGCAGACCCCGTGGCCGAAGCCAATGCAACCGCCAAAGATGCCGCCACCCTCGAAGATCTCGCCACCGCCATGGCCGCCTTCGACCACTGCGATCTCAAGCGCGGGGCGCGGAACTTCGTGTTCAGTGACAGTCGCCCAGACGCCCGTGTGATGATCATCGGCGAAGCTCCAGGGCGTCAGGAAGACCAAGTTGGCAAACCTTTTGTCGGGCAGGCAGGGCAACTCCTCGACAAAATGCTCGCCGCCATCGATCTCGACCGCCGCTCAGATCAACCTGAAAGAGCCGTCTACATCACCAACGTCTTGCCCTGGCGCCTGCCGCAAAACCGCACGCCGGATGCAACAGAAATCGCGATGCTTCTGCCCTTTCTCGAACGTCATATCGCGCTCGCAAACCCAGATGTTCTGATCCTGATGGGCAATACCCCGTGCCAAGCCCTTCTTGGCCGCGCAGGCATCACCCGTATCCGTGGGGCATGGACCGAAGTCCTCGGCCGCCCAACTTTGCCAATGTTCCATCCGGCCTACCTTTTACGCCAAACAGCCGCCAAACGTGAAGCATGGGCTGATCTCCTCAGCCTCAAAGCGAAACTGAAAGACCTGACATGAGCCGCATCGACGATACTCGCGACTTCATCCCTGTCCGCATCGCGATCCTCACCGTCAGCGATACGCGCAGCGCGGCGGATGACCGCTCCGGCAACACACTCGCCGACCTGATCGAAACCGCGGGCCACAGTATCGCCGCCCGCACCATCCTGCCTGACGAACGCGCCCAAATCGCCGATCAACTTCGCGCATGGTGCGCAAACGATGCTATCGATGTGGTAATCTCAACCGGCGGTACGGGTCTCACTGGGCGCGATGTCACCGTCGAAGCGCACCGCGACGTCTACGAAAAAGAGATTGACGCCTTCGGCACCGTCTTCACCCACGTCAGTATGGCCAAAATCGGCACCTCTGCCGTGCAATCCCGCGCCACCGGCGGCGTCGCCAACGGCACCTACCTCTTTGCGCTCCCCGGCAGCCCGGGTGCCTGCAAAGACGCTTGGGATGAAATTTTAGTCAAACAGCTCGATTACAGGCACCGCCCCTGCAATTTCGTCGAAATCATGCCCCGCCTCGACGAACATCTGCGACGGAAATAGGCCTTTAATCCGTTTAAGCCTTAAGCTCGTATCAAAACTGGACGCCGTGCGCGCGGGGTCTAACTGTTACGTCAGGCACATAAATTGGTGGACCCATGAAATTCTTGCGCAGAACCCTCGTCGGCATCTTTCTTCTTGGCATTACGCTGGCCTTGCTCGCAATGGCCGGAAATACAGTGCGCGGCGCTGTCCAAGCGCGCATGAACGAAGAGCCGCGATCCTTCCCTCAGCGGGAGCGCGTGTTCGCCGTTAATGTTGTCACGCTTGAACCGCAAACCATCTCCCCTGAGGTGACCGTCTTTGGGGAAATTGAAAGCGGTCGCACGGTAGAAGTGCGCTCGGCGGTAGGTGGCACAATCCTCGAAACCGCGCCTGAGCTTGTCGAAGGAGGTGTGGTCTCCGCAGACCAACTCCTTGTGAAAATCGACCCCGCCACCGCGATGACCCAACTCGATCGGCTTGAGGTTGATCTGCAAGACGCTCAGGCCGAACTGCGCGACGCCGAACGCTCGCTCACCTTAGCTCAAGATGAACTTGCCGCCGCCCAACAACAGGGCGAGCTACGCGGTCAAGCGCTGTTGCGCGCGCAAGACCTGCTGGATCGTGGCGTTGGCACAGCCGCCGCTGTTGAATCCGCCGAACTCGCCGTCGCTGCCGCCGAAGCGACCGTCTTGTCCCGCCGCCAATCGCTCGCCTCCGCCGAGGCGCGCAAAGACCTCGCCAACACGCGCTTGTCCCGAACCCAGATCAGCCTTGCCGAAGCGCAGCGTGACTTGGACGAAACCGAAATCTACGCGCTCTTTGACGGCGTCCTCGCAGATGTATCCGCTGCAAACGGTGGTCGTTTGTCGCCAAACGAACGGTTCGCGACACTTCTTGACCCCTCCGAGCTGGAAGTCGCGTTCCGCGTCTCCACCTCGCAATACGCGCAATTGCTGAATGACGAAGGCCGCTTGATCGACGCGCTAATTGAGGTTGAACTCGATGTGTCAGGCCTGAACCAAACCGCCAGCGGAACGATCATTCGCGAAAGCGCCGCCGTGGCGGATGGCCAAACAGGTCGCCTGCTGTTCGCAAAACTGGATGACACCACCGGTCTGCGCCCGGGCGATTTCGTGACCGTCAAAATCAACCGCCCCGAACTAAACGGCGTGGCACTTGTGCCAAGTTCTGCCGTAGGGACAGACAACACCGTGTTGGTCGTGAACGAGGAAAACCGGCTAGAGCTTGCCGAAACCCGCGTTCTACATCGCCAGGGCGACGATGTGCTGATCCCTGTCGGCGCATTAGCGGGCCGCGATATCGTGGCCGAACGCTCTCCGCTTGTCGGCGCTGGCATCGGTGTGCGCCCAATCCGTCCGGGTCAGGGCATCGAAGAACCTGAACCACCACAAATGGTGGCCTTGGACGCCGAACGCCGCGCTAAATTGCTCGCCTTTGTTGAAAACAGCCGGATGCCCGATCCTGTGAAAACGCGTTTGGTCGCTCAGTTGGAACAAGACGAAGTGCCATCCGACGTCGTCGAACGCATTGAAGGCCGGATGGGGAGCTAACCTATGGCACGCACCTTCAGAACCGACGGCATATTCTCGTATTTCACGCGACATAAAACCATCGCGAACCTGTTCCTGATCTTGATGCTCGGCGCAGGCATTATTGCCTTCCCAAACATGCGGGCACAATTCTTTCCAGATGTCGTTGTCGATGATGTTGATATCTCGGTCATTTGGGATGGGGCAGGTGCCGAAGATGTCGATGCCGCGATCGTCCAAGTTCTGGAACCTGTTCTTTTATCAGTCGAAGGTGTGACTGAAAGCCGGTCTAACTCTTTCGAAGGCCGTGCGAACATAACGCTCGAATTCCGACCTGGAACGGACATCGAGAAAGCCCGCGAAGATGTGCAATTCGCCCTAGACAACACGCGAAACCTGCCTAGCGGCGCGGAAGACCCAGAAATCCGCAGCGGCGGTTGGAGCGACCGCGTCACAGATGTCGTCATCACCGGCCCAGTCGGCATTGAGCAATTGGGCCGTTTTGCAGATGAGCTTGTCACACGGCTTTTCGCCGAAGGTGTCACACAAACAGTGATCAGAGGTGTCGCTGCCCCCTCCACAGTTGTCGAAGTTCCCTCAACCTCGCTGATCAAATATGACATCGGCCTCGCCGAAATCGCATCGCGCATCGCGGCGGAGGTAAATGCCGACCCAGCGGGAGACGTTTCAGGCAACACCCGTGTTCGAACCGGTGTCGCGAAACGGTCGGCTGACGACATTGAATCCATTGTTTTGCGTTCAAACCCTGACGGCTCAAAACTTCTGATTGGCGACGTGGCTCGCGTTGTTACCGAAGGCGTCGACCGAGACAGAGCTTACTACGTGGGTGAAAATCCGGCTGTGCAAATGCGCGTCAACCGCGATGCGGCAGGCGATGCGATTCGTCTTCAGGCCACTGTGGAAGAGGTCGCGCAAGAACTTCAAGCAACGCTTCCCGCAGGCACCAAGGTCGAGCTTGTCAATACGCTGGCCGACGCGATCAGTGGTCGTCTTAACATTTTGCTCGATAACGGCCTGATGGGCCTTGGGCTGGTGATGATGCTGCTCTTCTTATTCCTCAACGCACGTACGGCGTTCTGGGTGGCCGCCGGTATCCCCGCCGCGATGTTCGCAGCCATCGGGATGATGTATCTGGCCGGTGTAACGATCAACATGATCTCGCTCTTCGCCCTGATCATTACCCTCGGCATCGTTGTTGATGACGCCATCGTCGTCGGCGAGCACGCAGATTTCCGCGTGCGACAATTGGGCGAAGACCCCGTCGTCGCCGCCGAACGTGCAGCCCAACGCATGTTCAGCCCCGTCTTCTCGGCGACGCTCACCACGATTATCGCTTTCTTTGGTCTTGTCGCGATTGGCGGTCGGTTCGGTTCCCTCATCGCCGATATCCCCTTCACGGTGATCATCGTCCTGATCGCCTCTCTGATGGAATGCTTCCTGATCTTGCCGCACCACCTCGCCAAGTCGATGGTACATAGCAAGAAAGACCATTGGTACGATTGGCCGTCTCGCACCTTCAACCGCGGCTTTGACTGGTTCCGCCGCACGGTCTTCCGCCCCTTCATGGCCGGTGTGATCTGGGCCCGTTATCCGGTCGTCGCCGGTGTGATCCTGATCCTCGCCAGCCAAATCGCCGTCTTTGTGCGCGGCGATGTTCAGTGGCGTTTCTTCAACGCACCTGAGCAGGGCCAAGTCACTGGCAACTTCGCCATGCTGCCCACAGCGACCCGCGAAGACAGCCTTGAAATGATGCGCGAAATGCAACGCGCGACTGAAGAACTCGGCGCGCAATACGAAGAACGCTATGGAACCAACCCTCTGGAGTTTGTCGTAGCCGAGGTTGGCGGCAACGCAGGGCGTGCAATCGCAGGCTCCGAACAGAAAGATACGGATCAGCTGGGTTCAATCTCGATCTCATTGATCGACGCCGACAGCCGCCCCTATTCCAGTTTTGCGTTCGTCGCCGAACTGCAAGAAAGCGTGCGCCAGCACCCGCTGACAGAAACCGTCAGCTTCCGCAGTTGGGGCCGCGGCCCGGGCGGCGATAGCCTTGCGATCCAGCTCTTTGGGGCCAGCACCGACACGCTGAAAGCCGCGGCAGAAGAGTTGAAACAAGAACTCGCTCCCTTTGGTGAAATCAGCGGCCTTGAAGACAGTCTTTCCTATGACAAAGAGGAACTGTTGCTCGAACTGACACCGCAGGGTCAGGCGCTGGGTCTCGATATCGACGGTCTAGGCAACGTCCTTCGCGCCCGTCTCGGCGGGATTGAGGCGGCGACTTACCCAGATGGACCGCGCAGTGCCGCGATCCGTGTGGAATTGCCTGACGATGAACTCTCCGCAGACTTCCTCGACCGGATGCTGATCCGCACAAGCTCCGGTGCCTATGTCCCGCTTGGCGATGTCGTGACCGTGCAAAGCCGAATTGGGTTCTCCACCGTGCAACGCGAAAACGGCATCGCCCTGGTCTCCGTCACAGGCGACCTTGATGATGAAGACGCCGATCGCGCCGTAGAAATCCAACGGATCATCAACGAAACGATTTTGCCCGAACTTGAAACCAGCTACGGCATTGAATCCCAACTGGGTGGCCAAAGCGAACAGGAACGCCAATTCCTCGCCGACGCACGCACCGGCTTAGTCCTTGTCCTTGCCGGTATCTTCCTGTCACTCGCATGGATTTTCGGGAGCTGGACGCGGCCCTTGGTTGTCATGGCGATCATTCCCTTTGGGCTGGTCGGGACAATCTATGGCCACAACGTATGGAACATCCCGATGAGTCTCTTCACTGTCGTTGGCCTGATCGGAATGGTGGGGATCGTGATCAACGATTCCATCGTGCTTGTTACGACAATTGACGAATACGCCGAAGAACGCGGGCTCTTCCCAGCCATCATCGATGGCGCGTCTGATCGCCTCAGACCGGTGCTTCTGACAACGCTCACCACAGTCCTCGGCCTCATGCCACTGCTCTACGAAGGCTCCAACCAGGCTGAATTCCTCAAACCAACTGTCGTGACGCTCGTTTACGGCCTCGGCTTTGGCATGGTGCTGGTTCTCTTCGTTGTCCCATCGCTCATGGCGTTGCAATTCGACGTTTCACGCCAGTTCCGCACCGTCCGTCGCGCGATGCGCGGGCGCAGACTAGCAATGACGCTACCCGCTACGTTAGGTTTACTCGCTGTTGTTGGCTTGTTCGCAGCAATCGTAGGGCCGATCTTGGTAACAGGCGCGCCGCTTCCCGCGCTCGCAGCGGCCTTACCAATGCTCTACGGCGGCATTTGGCCTGCCTTCGCGGTCTACATCGCAGCTGTCGCTGTCATTCTGATTGCCATCTATGTGATCAGCAGCCTCGGCTTTGCAATCGCCCGGCGGCGAGCGTGATGCGTTAAGTTTTGCCACCGGATCGCCCGCGATCCGGTTCGCGCCCGGCCCCGCCCCCCAGGGCGGGCGCGAAACAGGGAGGTCTGCAAAAAGCTGGGACCTCAGCGCTTTGCTGTGCATTCCGTGCAAAATCGAAGCCGCCCTCGGGTTCGGGCGCGAACCTCGTGTTTAGCGACGTATTCAACGTTTGGTATTCTTTTGCCGAGGGACCAGCCGCGGCTCTAACCGCCGGTGCACCCCTGAACGTCAATCGCGCGGCCGTTGCCGAGGATCGTGATCCGAACCCCCGACCGATCAAGGGCAAAGCCGCCCGTGCCCATAGGAACGAGATCAGATACAGCCGTGATCTGACCGCCAGAAATACTGACATCCGGCTCAGACACCCAGACAGAAGGATCAGCGGTCTCAATCACCACTTCCTCATTCCCCCGCAAACCGGGCATCGAAACTTGAGTAGTGATCTCAAAGCCGTTATTCGTTGGCACCAAACGGCACGTTGCCGCAGTCACACCGGCCTCTTGCGCCGTTTCGGGCCGATCCACCAAGGCCGCAACAATCGACCCGTCGCGCTGACCTTGTGGTGGCAAAATGGCCGTGACGTCAAATGTCATCGGCACACAAATCTCTTCGCAAACGCCAATCGTCACTTGCCCTGAAACAGAAATGTCATCCGAGCGGTCGTCAGGGGAGATGACCATCGGAATAACCACACCGTCCGTATAGCCAACGGAACGTAAACCACTTTGGTAGAAGACTTCTGGGGTCGGCCAACGAAACTCGGCGCCGTCTAGGTTCTCTGACCCAGTCAAGTTGAACTGCATGGGAATGCCGCCGTCACCCGGAGCACGCCAATAGGTTTTCCAACCGGGGGCTAGGGTGATCCGCAGACCGGCCATATGGCTCCCGTCCGCCGTCCGCCAACCCGGCAACACCTCTAGATCCGCGATCTCGTCCATATTTTGAGAGATCGCAGTTGTTGCCAGACAAGAGACGAGAATCGTGAGCGCAAGTTTTTTCATCAGCTTTTAGTTAAACAGAATGGATGTAATAGAAAGTCACGTTACAGCGATATGACGCAGCCGTGTTCCCCTTGCACATCTTGTGAAGCAGGCACATCTTGGAGCCATGGTAGAGATCAATTCAGACCTATCCGGCAAGCTTCTCATAGCGATGCCCGACATGACCGATCCACGGTTCTCGCAAAGCGTGGTCTATATGTGTGCGCATTCGGATGAAGGTGCGATGGGGCTAATCGTGAACAAGCCTCAACCAAAGGTCCGATTTGGGAACTTGTTAGAACAACTCAATATCACCAAAACCGAAGGGGTCCGCGATATTCGGGTGCATTTTGGCGGACCGGTTGAGATGTCGCGTGGCTTTGTCCTGCACACAACGGACTATCGGTCCGACGAAGGTACAATGGAAGTGGACGACGGCATCGGCATGACTGCGACCTTGGACGTGCTGGAAGACATCGCAAAAGGCGAAGGGCCGGTGACATCGATGCTCGCTCTTGGCTACGCGGGCTGGGCCCCAGGGCAGTTGGAAGGTGAAATCGCTGAAAATGGCTGGCTTGTCTGCGACGCCCGCAACGACATCCTGTTCGGACGCGCGAATGAGCATAAATGGCAAGCCGCTTTGAAGGTCTTAGGGATCGATCCACTCCTGCTTTCCGCAAGCGGAGGTCGCGCATAACCCATTGGTTTCGCAGCGAAACTCATTACTCATGCGTTAAGAATTTGCTGATGTGAGAGCGGCTAAGATGTCTTTCGCGCTTTGACTGTTCCATTCAGCATCGCCTTGCAAACGCGCCACTTCGTTGCCTTCAGGATCAAGGATCATCGTCACGGGCAAGCCCAGAACTCCAAGGCTCCGCGCAAGGTTCTGCCGTTCATCACTGTGCAAAGGAAGGTTGTCGACGCCGATCTCGTCAAAGAACGCTTCCATAGCTGGCCTTGGGTTGCGGCCTGTCGCGATCGTCACAACAGCAAAGTCATCCCCGCCCAGTTCTTCCTGAAGCTCTGATAGCCCAGGCATCTCCTTGCGGCACGGCGCGCACCACGTGGCCCAGAAGTTCAAGACGATATGCTTCCCTTCATAATCTGCGAGCGTCATTTCGGATCCGTCCTCATGCAGGAACGGCACGTCGGACCCTTCCAAAGGGTCGCTGTGAAAAGTCAGCTTGCGCATATCGCCTTCGCGCATCGCCTCTAGGTCGGCGGTATTGGCAACAGCGCTGTTTGCAAGCACGCCAAGGCTTAGGTAAAGCAGAGCTGACTTCAAATATCCCATAGGGTTTCCTTTATGACCAAGACCGCAAACACGATGTGGGGCGGGCGGTTCGCCGCCGGACCAGATGCCATCATGGAGGCGATTAACGCCTCGATTGGCTTTGATCAACGACTGGCCGCTCAGGACATCGCAGGTTCACGCGCTCATGCCGCCATGTTGGCTGCACAAGGCATCATTACGGATAAAGATGCCGAGGCCATTCGTGAAGGTCTCCTCACGGTCTTGTCAGAGATTGAAACCGGGGAATTTCCATTCTCGACCGCCTTGGAAGACATCCACATGAATGTTGAGGCGCGTTTGAAAGAGATTGTCGGCGAACCCGCAGGCCGCTTACACACAGCGCGCAGCCGGAACGACCAGGTCGCCGTCGACTTCCGGCTCTGGGTGCGGGATCAATGTGATGCGGTGGATACGGCGCTGAAAGCGTTGATCGAAGCTCTGATCGGTCAGGCGGAGCAAGGTGCCGATTGGGTCATGCCTGGTTTCACGCATTTGCAAACGGCGCAGCCGGTGACGTGGGGCCATCACATGATGGCCTATGTCGAAATGTTCGCTCGCGATCGGTCACGTTTTGCAGATGCGCGGCGGCGGATGAATCTGTCGCCTTTGGGTGCGGCGGCCTTGGCCGGAACGTCCTTCCTGATTGATCGTCATGCAACTGCCGAAGCTTTGGGTTTCGATGGCCCGATGCCGAATTCTTTGGATGCGGTGTCTGACCGCGATTTCGCATTGGAGTTTCTAGCGGCTTCAAGCATCTGCGCGATGCATATGAGCCGTCTGGCTGAGGAGCTGGTGATCTGGTCTTCTGCGCAATTTCGGTTTGTGAAGATGTCAGACAGATGGTCCACCGGATCGTCGATCATGCCGCAGAAACGGAACCCTGATGCTGCCGAACTGATCCGCGCCAAGATCGGACGGATCTTTGGGGCCAATGTCGCCTTGATGACCGTCATGAAAGGCTTGCCGCTAACCTATTCCAAGGACATGCAGGAAGACAAAGAACAGGTCTTTGATGCAGCCGATAACTTGATGCTAGCCTTTGCAGCGCTAACCGGCATGGTCGGCGATATGTCGGCCCAGCCGGAGAACTTGAAAATCGCAGCTGCAAGCGGATTTTCGACGGCTACCGATTTAGCAGACTGGCTCGTGCGCGAACTCGGGCTACCTTTCCGCGATGCGCATCACGTGACGGGGTCGCTTGTGGCCTTGGCAGAAGGAAAGGGTGTCGATCTGCCTGATCTGAGCTTGGACGATATCCAATCGGTTCATGCAGAGATCACAGAAGCCGTGTTTGAAGTGCTCGGTGTTGAAAACTCCGTTGCCTCTCGGACCAGTTTCGGCGGAACCGCCCCATCTGAAGTGCGCAAGCAAATCGCGGCTTGGAAGGAGCATTTGGGATGAAATCATTTATGGCACTTGGACTGATAGCGACGCTTGCATCGTGCGGGGCGCAAAGCGATCCAATCCGTCCGACAGCAGATGTTGGCGTTAGCATTGGTACGAATGGGGTCTCGACAAGCGCGAATGTCGGCGCGACGAACGGGCCGGTAACCGTGTCGGTAGGCTTCTAAAGATGCGCTGGGTTTTTCTCGCTCTAGCGATCTGGGGCGCCATCCATCCGATGTATTACTTCATCCGGTGGTTCAACGAGAACGGCTACGACATTATGGCGATGGTGGACGCCTGGCACGTGAACGCCGCAACCAGTGGATTGGTTTGGGACCTGACCATTGCGGCAGTGACGCTGACGATTTGGATCATCTACGAGGTGATCCAGCGGCGCACATGGCTGGATCTGATCGCCATCCCCGCAACTTTCTGTATTGGGGTGAGTTGTGGGTTGCCTTTGTATCTTTTCCTGCGATCAAGGTAAATATTCGCACCAATTGTCTCGATTGCGGGGACAATAAAGGCGGCTAATCACAATAATGTCCAAAATGAGGCAAAGATACGGCGAAATGTTGTATTTGCCGTTTTGCCGTCGTATATGAACTCAAGTTCAGAGTGTCGAAAGGCGTCATCTACAGCGTTTTGACGGCAAATTTGGGCAAATTGCTGAGTAATAAACGAAATTGCGTGGTGCATGTTGTGTTTAGTAAATCGTTGAAATCTGGGCTATTTGGGGCGGCCTTCATTATATCTTCTGGTGCTGCTTCAGCAGCTACCATTAATATTAATGATGTTACTGCCTATTGGAGTTCCGCAACCCTTGAGTATGCAGACTCAGAGGGTGAAACTCAGGCTGATGGCGTTGGAACGAACCGTATTAGCTGGGGAGAGGAATTCAAGGACGGAGGCCAATCCGCGTATATCGTCAATGGCGTGGACGGTGTTGTGGGTTTAGCGCCAGAAACGGAATTCGTTTTGGGCACGTTTACTCATGAAAATCGTCCGATCCTTCGACCGACCTTGGAAACCGCAATATTGATGGTCGAAATCGATGTCGACGGGGCTGGAATAATTGAGGCAAGTTTCGAATTCACTCACACAGAGACATTGAACTCAGCTGATCCCTGCCAATTTGCCAATGACGATAATTTGACTAACGGAGTTGGTGTGAACGTAAATGGATGTGCAGATCAGGTCGAAGCAACTGTTCAGCTTACGTCTTCTCCGACTGTGATGATCGGTGGTCTCGAGTATTTCCTGAATATTGTTGGTTTCCAAATTGGTGATACGCCTTTCAGTACTTTTCTGACGCAGGAAAACGGAGATACAACAGGGGATTTAATCGCCTCGTTCGATCCGAAGATCAGCAGCCCGCCGCCGCCTGTTCCAACACCTGCCTCTGGGCTGTTGTTGTTGAGCGCCTTTGGAGCTGCCGCTTACGTCAAGCGCCGGAAAGCAAAAGCCAGCTAGTCTGGGATAGATAGCAAAGAATTCCTTAAGCCCGGCCATTGGTCGGGCTTTTTGTTTCTTGAGGGCAAGCAATTGCGGTTCGAATTCGGCCCTAACAAGGGTTGGTGTTTCGATCTGATCTGTTATGTGGTCCGGCAGAAAGACGCGGAGACAGTATCTTTGGACCATTTCTTATATCGAAACGGCGTTTTGCATGCCGAAGACGTGCCCGTGGCGGAGATTGCCGCGGCAGTCGGGACTCCGTTCTATGTCTACTCCACGGCGACGTTGCAGCGGCATTTCAAACTGTTTGATGACGCTCTAGAGGGTCTCGATCATCTTGTTTGTTTTGCGATGAAGTCGTTAAGCAATCAGGCGGTTTTGAAGGTCTTGGCAGACGCTGGCGCAGGTATGGATGTGGTCTCCGTCGGGGAATACATGCGGGCGAAAGCGGCTGGAGTTCCCGGTGAGAAGATCGTGTTTTCTGGCGTCGGCAAGACCGCCGAAGAGATGCGGATCGCGCTGGAAGGCGGCATTCGGCAGTTCAATGTCGAGAGCGAGCCAGAGATGTTGGTCCTCAGTCGCGTGGCGAGCGAGTTGGGAGTCGTGACCCCGATCACGGTGCGGGTGAATCCTGATGTGGATGCCAAGACGCATGCCAAGATCGCGACAGGGAAGTCAGAGAATAAGTTTGGCATCCCGATCAGTCGCGCGCGTGAGGTTTACGCGATGGCGGCGGAGCTTCCCGGGCTGAAGGTGATCGGGATCGATGTGCATATCGGGTCTCAACTGACCGAATTGGAACCGTTTGAGCTGGCCTATCAGAAGGTCGCGGAGTTGACTGAGGTTCTGCGCGCGGATGGTCATGAGATCACGCGTCTAGATTTGGGCGGCGGTTTGGGCATTCCTTATGCCCGCTCGAATGAAGCACCGCCATTGCCGATGGATTACGGTGCGCTGATCAAGCGCACGGTGGGGCATCTGGGTTGCGAGGTGGAGATAGAGCCGGGGCGGCTGATTTCCGGCAACGCGGGGCTGATGGTCAGCAAGGTGATTTACGTCAAAGAGGGTGAGGATCGGAAGTTCCTGATCATCGATGGTGCGATGAATGATCTCATCCGTCCTGCGATGTATGAGGCGCATCATGATATTGTGCCGGTGGTTGAGCCAGAGGTCGGGGCGGAACCTGCGACCTATGACATTGTTGGGCCTGTCTGCGAAAGCGGGGACACTTTTGCCAAGGGCCGGACCATGGCGGCTGTTGAATCGGATGATCTGATCGCCTTCCGCTCGGCGGGAGCCTATGGCGCGGTGATGGCGTCGGAATATAACTCGCGGCCATTGATCCCAGAGGTTTTGGTTCATGGTGATCAATTTGCGGTTATTCGCCCACGTCCGACCTTTGACGAAATGATTGCTCGGGATACCTTACCAGAGTGGCTATGATTCACTGGCCCTGAGTGGAGAGATTTCCTGACCCAGCATCCTGATCAGATGCAGCACTTAAAGCGCCCTGTCGCGTTGACCCGTTTCGGCATGATGGCCGAGCAGGTGGTGCGGGCGTTTTGGCCGCTTTGGTCGGTGATTTTCGTCGGCCTCGCCCCGATTTTGTTCGGCTGGCATGAGACCATGTCATTGGAGGGTCTTTGGACCTTCTTTGTTGTCGTTTTTTTGGCCCTTGTTGGTGCTTTGGTTTGGGGCATTCGGCAATTCAAATGGCCGTCGCGGCAAGAGGCTGTTGATAAGGTCGATGCGGCCTTACCGGGGCGTCCAATTGCGGCTGTGGCGGACAGTCAGGCGATTGGCTCTGGTGATGCGGCGTCAGAGGCTGTTTGGCAGGCGCATATGGCGCGGATGGCGGAGCGGACAAAGGACGCGGCGGCGGTTGAGCCAGATTTGCGAGTCGCGGATCGTGATCCCTACGGGCTGCGCTTTATCGCGTTATTGTTCTTTGTCTGTGCGTTGACGTTCGGATCGCTGTTTCGGATTACCACGGTAGGTGAAAGCCTTTCGACCGATGGGCCAAATTTGGCGGCGGGCCCTGTGTGGGAAGGCTGGGTGACCCCGCCGGCCTATACTGGCAAGCCGACGCTTTATCTAAATGACATTCCGCCGGGGCCGTTGCCGGTGCCTGTGGGGTCAGAGATTGCCTTGCGCCTTTATGGTGAAGTTGGCGCGCTGACCGTGGCCGAGACGGTGTCGGGCCGGACAGAGGATCTTGGCGCGGCATCTGATGCGCAGCAGGAATTTGTCGTGGCCCAATCGGGTGAGATTGCGATTGAGGGCGAGAACGGTGCGGCTTGGGCGGTCAATGTGATTGAAGATCAGCCTCCCTTTGTGGAACTCACCGGCCCGATTGAGGCGGACGCTTTGGGAGAGATGAGCCAGCCGTTCCGGGCGGAAGATGACTATGGTGTAGTTTCAGGGACGGCCGAGATCGCTTTGGACTTAGGGGCGGTTGATCGTCGTCACGGGCTGGCGATCGCGCCTGAGGCGCGTGGACCGGTGGTGATCGATTTACCGATGCCCTTTAGCGGGGATCGTAGCGACTTTGAAGAATTGCTGATTGATGACTTTAGTGAGCACCCGTTTGCGAACCTGCCGGTGACGATCACCTTGTCTGTGCAGGATGAGGCTGAGCAGATGGGCGTAACGGAACCGGAGCGGATCATTTTGCCGGGTCGGCGGTTCTTCCAACCATTCGCACGGGCGATCATTGAGCAGCGGCGCGATTTGTTGTGGTCAAAGGACAATGGGAAACGTGTTGTTCAGATCATGAAGGCGATTGCGCATCGGCCTGAGGGTCTGTTTTCGAACGAGGTGACGTTCCTGCGGATGCGCGCGATCACGCGGCGGCTGGATACCTTTGTTGAGAACGGTTTCACCGACGAAAACCGTGATGAAATCGTGCAAGCCTTGTGGGATTTGGCGATCCAGCTTGAAGAGGGCACTTTGGCCGACGCACGCGAACGGTTGCGACGGGCGCAGGAACGGTTGTCGGAAGCGATGCGCAATGGGGCGTCTGATGAGGAAATCGCGGAGCTGATGAATGAGCTGCGTGAGGCAACAAACGAGTATATGCAAATGCTCGCCGATCAGATGGATCCGAACCAGAACAACACGGACCAGCCGCAGACCTCCGAGAATTCGATGGAATTCACGCAGGATGAGTTGCAGGCCCTGATGGATCGCATCGAAGAGCTGATGCAAGAAGGCCGGATGGCTGAGGCGCAGCAGCTGATGGAACAGCTCAATCAGCTGATGGAGAATTTGCAGATCACGCAAGGCCAAGGGGGCGAGGGCGGACCGCTCACGCCGGGCCAGCAATCCATGCAGGACTTGGCAGATACGTTGCGAGAGCAGGAAGAGCTATCAGACGATGCGTTCCGCGATCTGCAAGAAGAGACCAACCGCGGGCAGCAGGGCCAGCAAGGGCAGCAGCAGAGCGGCCAACAGCCGGGGCAGCAGCAAGGGCGCGAGCAAGGTCAGTTGCAGCCGGGGCAGCAGAACGGTCAAACCGGCTCTGGCCAAGAAGGGGAAGCGGGTGATCAGTTTGGCCAGCAGAACCAAAATGGCGAGGGTCAAGGCAGCGGGCGTGCGGACAACAGCGGCCAAGGTGGCGATGAGCAGTCATTGGCGGATCGCCAGCAGGCTTTGCGCGACGAATTGGAGCGTCAGCAGCGGGTTTTGCCGAACCTAGAGGGTGAAGCCGGGGAATTTGCGCGCCGCTCCTTAGAGCAGGCCGAGGGGGCAATGGACGGAGCCGAAGAGGCGCTGCGGGAAGGCGACTTGGCGGAAGCCATTGACCGACAGGCCGAAGCGATGAATGCGCTGCGCAATGGGATGAGATCTTTGCGTGAGGCGCTGGCTCAAAACGAGAATACGGAACCTGGGCAAGGCAACCAGCAGGGTGACGCAACAGGGCGCACGCAGCCGAACCGGACTGATCCTTTGGGTCGGGAAGTGGGTAATTCGGGGCAGTTTGGCACCGATGAGAACCTGCTGAATGGCGAGGACGTCTATCGCAGGGCGGATGAATTGCTTGGTGAGATACGCCGCAGATCAGGCGAGCAATCCCGACCGGAGGTCGAACGGGATTATCTTAAAAGGTTGCTAGATCGGTTCTAGCTCAAAGCTCTAATTGCTTTCTGTCGCTGTCGTATCGTCGGTCTCAGTCGGTTCGACCGTCGTGTCGGTGGCGTCAGGTGGTACGGTTTCGTCCACGGCGGACTGCATTGAGTCCCTTAGCGCCTCGACCTGCCCGTCAAGCCAGAGCCGGCCTTCATCGACGATGTCGGTGTAGGAATTTAACGGCCCTTCCGCCGCTGGCAGAGCGCTGATGATCCAATCTGCAAGCATGTAGACAATCAGCAGGATAAGCAGGATCAAGATCACGGTCATGAAGCCAGCTTTGAACCCACGTTTTTTGGCTTCTTCAATGACTTCTGGTTCTGGATCGACGGTTTCGCCGCGTTCTTCGCTCGACCGCAATGTTGAGTTGATCTCTTCAATATCTGGCAGCATTTCCTTGCGGGACGCCGCTGCGGCTGCGGCGACGGCGGCGATGTTCGCCTCTGCCTCTTCGCCTTTGATTTTGGCGATGCGTTCTTTGGATTCTTGTTCGCGCTGGGCTTCTGCCGCTTCATCCAGACCCATTTCGGTCTGGCTTTCGATGGCGGCACCGCGTTCAGCGGCGCGCGCGGCTTCTTCGCGATCTGCCTCTTGTTGAAGGATCTCTGCGACGGTTGGGTCAAGGTCAGACGGTGCTGGTTCAGCAGCAGGCGCTGGTTCTTCAACCTCTTCCATTTCTGGTTCGGGCGCTGGCTCCGGTTCTGGCTGAGGCTCTGGTTCCAGTTCTTGATGCGCTGGAACGGGCATTTCTACCTCATCCTGAACGGGCGCGCCTTCCTTTTGCTCGAACCACGTGTGACCACAGTTCGAGCACTGCACGTCGCGTCCACTTTCAGGGATGACGTCATCCGCAACTTCGTATTGCGCACCACAATTTGGGCAAACCAAACGCATTTGATGATCCTCTGCCGTTCCCCAAGCTTGGGAAATACTTACCATTGGTTGGGTCAAACGCAATATTGGATGCGTGTTCCCGTCTGGAGATCATTGTAACCTGTTGCAAATTTAGGCAAAACGGACCCGAACGCTGATCCAGCGAGGGAGCCGCCGTGATCGAATTGGAAGACGTTGCCTACAGTTACGGCGGGGCGGAGTTATTCTCTGGGCTGTCGCTGAAACTGGCACCGGGATCATTCCACTTTCTGACAGGACCGTCTGGCGCGGGAAAAACCACGCTTTTGAAGCTGTGTTATGGGGAGCTTTTGGCGACCTCTGGGCATGTGATGCTGTTTGAACAAGATGCCGCGCGGTTGGATCGAGATCAGGTTGCGATGATGCGCCGCCGCATTGGTGTTGTGCATCAGGATTGTCAGTTTTTGGATCATTTGACGATGCGCGACAACGTGGCGCTGCCGTTGACAGTGTCGGGGCGGTCGAGCGCGTTCAGTGCGGATTTGGATGATCTGTTGGCCTGGGTCGGATTGCGCAGGCAGGCGGATCAATTGCCGCCGCAATTGTCGGGCGGCGAACGGCAGCGCGCCGCTTTGGCGCGGGCGGTCATTATGTCGCCGGATGTGATTATCGCGGATGAACCAACGGGCAATATTGATTGGGAGATGTCCCAAAGGCTGCTGTCTTTGCTGATTGAACTCAACAAGATGGGCAAGACAATTTTGGTTGCGACCCATGATTTGAACTTGATCCGGGCGGCGAAATCGCAGGTGAGTTCGCGGGTGTTGCGTTTGAAAGATCGGCAGTTGCAGCAAGCGGGGGCAGAGCTGTGAAGCGGTTGATCTCTGAAGCAACCGGCATGGTGATCGGTGATCCAGAGGCGGAACGGTCAGTGCCACCAACCGGCTTTACTGCGCGTTTGACGGTGTTTACGGCTGCGGCGATGGCGTTTCTATCGGTGTTTGCTTTGGCGCTGTCTTTGGCGACGGATCGCTTAGCGGATCAATGGGCGTCTGAGTTGGCGCAAACCTCGACCATTCGTATTTCAGCCCCTGCTGAGCAGGCAGAGGCGCAGGTCGCAGCGGCGTTGCGGGTGTTGGAGACGACGCCCGGTGTGGCATCGGCGAGGGCGTTGACGGACGCTGAGCAGCGCGAGTTACTTGCGCCGTGGTTTGGGCCTGATTTGCCGGTGGATCGGCTGCCGATCCCGCGATTGATCGAGGTTGTTGAGACTTCCGACGGCTTTGATACGACTGGCCTGCGCGCGCGTTTGCAGGCAGAGGTACCGGGCGCGATATTGGACGATCACACGCGTTGGCGGGAGCCTTTGGTTGATGCGGCGTCGCGGTTGCGGCTGCTGGGATGGATTGCGATTGCTTTGATCATTGGTGCAACAGGCACGATGATCACACTGGCTGCGCAATCGGCCTTGGCGGCGAATGCGCAGGTGATCCGTGTGATGCGGCTTGTTGGGGCTGAGGATGGTTATATTGCGCGTGCGTTTGTGCGACGCTTTACCCTGCGGGCTTTGGCAGGCGCGTTGATTGGTGCCATCTTGGCAGGTGTCGCGATATTGACCCTGCCGTCGGCGGACACGACTGGCGGTTTCTTGACCGGTTTGGGCTTTCGCGGGATAGAATGGCTTTGGTTGTTGGCCATTCCCGTTTTGATCGGGGTCGTCGCCTTTTTCGCCACACGCGCTGCCGCATTGAGGGTTTTGAGGGAGCAGTCCTGATGTATGTGATCCAATTGATCAGATCGATTATTTTCAACGCATCGATGTATCTCGCGATGCTGGTTTTGGGGATTGTCTACCTTCCTTATGCGTTGCTCACGCGGGATGGTGCGTTGAAAGCCTGTCATACCTATTGCCGCTATGTCCGGTGGTCCGCGTCTTGGATGATCGGGCTCAAGACTGAAGTTCGGGGGGAGCCGCCCATAGGTGAGGTGATGATCGCCGCCAAGCATCAATCCTTTCTCGATGTGTTGATGATTTTCGGATCCATCCCGCGCGGCAAGTTCATTATGAAGAGCATTTTGAAGTATGCGCCGATCATTGGGCAATACGGGCTTCGGATTGGCTGTATTCCGGTCGATCGCGGTAAGCGTGGGCAGGCAATTCGCAAGATGTTGGCTGACGTCGAAGCAGGCCGCGCGCAGGGTGGACAGTTGATTATCTATCCGCAAGGTACGCGCATCCCGCCGGGCGTGAAGGCGCCTTATAAGGTTGGGACGGCCGCGCTTTACAAAGAATTGCAGCAGCCCTGCGTGCCGGTCGCGGCGAATGTCGGTGTGTTTTGGCCCAAGCGTGGGTTCTATCGCAAGCCGGGTTTGGCAGTTGTTGAGTTTTTGGAGCCGATCCAGCCGGGGCTGACGACAGCAGAATACCTTGAAGTATTGGAAGAGCGGATCGAAACTCGGTCCGATGCTTTGGCGGCTGAGGCGGGGTTTAAAGCGGATGAGTGATGGCGTCATTCGCGATGTGGCGGAATTGGAAGCGATATATGGAACTGCTTCCGAGGCGTCTTTGATCAAAGTCGCTGATCGGGTCATTCCGGTTTATGCCGATTGGATCAGGCGATCGCAATTGTGCATTTTGACCACTGTGGGGCCGGAAGGCACCGATGGCAGCCCACGTGGGGATGATGGCCCCGTTGTGCAGATTGCCGATGAAAAGACGCTCTTGATGCCAGATTGGCGCGGCAATAATCGCATGGATTCACTGCGCAATATTGTGCGCGACGGGCGGGTCAGTCTGATGTTCATGGTGCCTGGGTCAAACAATGTGATCAGGGTGAACGGGACCGGTGTGGTGTCTGTGGCAGAGGATATGGTCGCACGGTTTAACGATAAAGGCCGCTGGCCCCGGAGCGTTATCGTGATCACCGTGGGCGAGGTCTATAGCCAATGTGCGCGTGCTCTGATCCGTTCGGGGACGTGGACTGCTAGCGATCAGTCTGAGGGTTTACCGAGCGTTGGAGATATGTTGGCCGCGATGAAGGCGGATTTCGACGGAAAATCCTACGACATTGAATGGGATGCCCGCGCGGCGAAGACCATGTGGAATGCCGATTAGTTTCGAGACCACGTAAGGTTGCTGGGTTCTTTCAACGCGATTTTGAGCGCGTAGAAGATGGCGAGCAAGCTCAGACACAGCCAGATACCGCCCCACATCACTGTTGCGCCTCCAAACTCTTCTGCGAGCATACGGGCGTCGGAACGTGCGCCAGAGCGCAAGATCGTGTCGGAGAGGATGTCGAACGGCACATAGATCATACTGGAGAGGCCTAAGAGCCGTAAGATCAGATCATTGATGTCGTAGCTCAGAAAATAGCCAACTGCGATCATTGCGATGCCCGTTACGCAGGTGAAGAGAAGGGCGAAACTGTCACGGACATAGAGCGCCGCGACCAGCAAGAGGACAACGCCGCAGCCCATCATCAGGATTTTGTCGATCTTTGTTTTGAGTGCACCCAGCAGCAAAGCCAAACCGATGAGAAGCGAGCCGAGATAGCCCGCAGAAAGTGTGATGAAGCGATTGCCGCCACGGGACCAGACGACGCCGCCTTGATCGGCTGAAACGCTTAAGGAGAGAACCTCACCGCCCGTCAGGACGGTTGCGATCACATGTGAAAGTTCGTGCAGGAATACGACGAAGATTTTCAGCGGGATCGAGACGGGGGTGGACCAAAGGGCAAAGACTAGAACCAGAAGGAGCCCGAGCTGCCAATGGTCCTTTGCCTTTTGCATCGCTTAGGCGGCGAGGCCCTTTGACCCAAGGTCGAGGTATTTCTTGCGACGGTCGCCGCGCACTTTGTCGGCGGACTTCCCATCAAGTTGGCCGAGCATCTTTGTCAGAGCCTTTCCGACGGCCTCTATGGTTGCTGCGCGGTCGCGGTGTGCACCGCCTAAGGGTTCTTTGATGATTTCGTCGCATACGCCGAGTTTGTTGAGATCTTGCGCGGTCAGACGCAGCGCTTCGGCGGCTTCGCGCATCTTTTCTGCGTCTTTCCAGAGGATCGAGGCGCAACCTTCGGGGCTGATCACGGAATAGATCGAGTGTTCGAGCATTGCGACTTTATTCGCCGTCGCAAAAGCAACTGCGCCGCCGGAGCCGCCTTCACCAATCACTACGCTGATCAGGGGCACGCCGAGTTCGAGGCATTTCTCAGTGGACCGAGCGATGGCCTCGGATTGGCCGCGTTCTTCAGCGCCTTTGCCGGGGTAGGCGCCGGGGGTGTCGACGAGGGTGATCACGGGCAGGCCGAATTTATCGGCCAGTTCCATCAGGCGGATCGCTTTACGGTAGCCTTCAGGGCGGGCCATGCCGAAGTTACGTTCGATGCGGGATTTGGTGTCGTTGCCCTTTTCATGGCCGATCACCATGACTGGTTTATCGTCGAGGCGCGCGATGCCGCCCATCACGGCGTGGTCGTCGGCAAAATTTCTGTCACCAGCTAAAGGCGTATATTCAGTAAACAGCGCGTCGATATAGTCCTGACAATGAGGACGATCCTGGTGCCGTGCAACTTGGCATTTGCGCCATGGGGTGAGATCGGCGTAGAGTGATTTCAGCAGGTCATCGGCTTTTTTGTCGAGGGCGGCGGCCTCTTTCTCGACATCCATTTCATCGTTTTCGCGGGCGAGGGCGCGGAGTTCCTCGGCCTTGCCTTCGATTTCAGCCAATGGTTTTTCGAATTCGAGATATTGCGTCATATCTGCCCCGTATCATTTCGGTTGATATAGGCATTTGAGGCAGGGTTTTGCAATGGCGGGGCGACGCTCAGCTGCGCTTTCGCCCCGCCCGCCATCCCTTGGGGTTTAGCCGTTGATGAGTTCCGATTGCGCCACGATGACTTCAGCTTGTTTGATCGAGGCAATGTCGACAAGGCGACCTTTGTAGACTGTAGCGCCTTCGCCGCGGGCTTTGGCGTCTTCCATCGCTTGCAGAATTTCGCGGGCTTCGGCGACGGCTTCGTCTGAGGGGGTGAAGACCTCGTTCGCGAGCGCGATTTGTTTCGGGTGGATCGCCCATTTGCCAACCATGCCGAGGGTCGCGCTGCGGCGCGCTTGGGCGCGGTAACCGTCATCGTCAGAGAAATCGCCGAATGGGCCGTCGACAGGCAGGACGCCATGGGTGCGGCAGGCGGCGACGATGGCGGCTTGCGCCCAGTGCCATGGGTCAGAGTAGTGGCGGGTGTCGCCGTGCAGCATATAGTAGTTTTCTTGTGTGCCGCCGATGCCGGTGGTTTGCATGCCCATGGAGGCGGCAAAATCTGCGGCCCCGAGGCTCATCGCGGCAAGGCGGGGGGAGCTGGCGGCGATTTCTTCCACATGGGCGATGCCTGCGGCGGATTCGATGATCACCTCGAAAGTGATGGGTTTTGTGCGGCCTTTGGCGGCTTCGATGGCGGTGACGAGGGCGTCGACCGCGTAGATGTCTGCGGCGCAACCGACCTTTGGGATCATGATCTGATCTAGGCGGTCAGAGGCTTGTTCCATCAAGTCAACGACGTCCTTGTACCAATAGGGCGTGTCGAGGCCGTTGATGCGTACGGAGAGGTGCTTGGTGTTCCAATCAACCTCATGCGTGGCTTTGATGACGTTGGCGCGGGCTGCGTCTTTGTCGGTGGGGGCAACGCTGTCTTCGAGATCGAGGTTGATGACGTCGGCGGCGGAGGCGGCCATCTTTTCAAAGAGTTTCACGTTCGAGCCGGGGCCGAAGAGTTGGCAGCGGTTCGGGCGAGCGGGGGGAGTGGGTTGAAGACGGAAGGACATCGAGCAGCCTTTGGGTATGATTATTTCAAAACGGGTCGCGCGATGGATAGATTGTTGCGCTGCGACTCGCAAGGATCATTTTGCAGTCGCAGCATTTTTGTGTTGGATGCCTCCGGCGGAGATATTTATGTTTCAAAAGACGAACGCGTCAGATCCCGGCTTCGACAATGGCTTTTGCGAGGATTGGGACGGTCTTTTCGTTCAAGCCCGCGATATTCATGCGGCTGTCGCCCACCATGTAGATGCCATGATCGGCGCGGAGTTTTTCGACCATTTCGGGCGTGGTGCCGAGGCGGGAGAACATGCCGCGGTGGTCGGCGAGGAAATCGAAGCGGTCGGTGTTTGTGAGGCGCTTGAGTTCATCGGCGAGTTGCTGGCGCAGGGCCAACATACCGTTGCGAGTTTCGTCCAGTTCTGATTCCCAATCGGCACGGAGGGCGGCGTCTTGCAGGATGGTGGTGACAACCCGCGCGCCATGATCGGGTGGGAAGGAATAGTTTTGGCGGTTGAGGAAGGCCATGTTTTGCTGTGCGAGGGCCGCTTGGTCGGCGTCTTTGGCGATGGCCATGAGGATGCCGGTGCGCTCGCGGTAAATACCGAAGTTTTTCGAACAAGAGGCGGCGATCAGACAATTGTCAAAAGCGCTTGCAATTTGGCGCGTCGCAGCGGCGTCTTGGTCGAGGCCATCACCGAAACCTTGATAGGCGATGTCGACGAGGGGCATGGCACCTTGGGCTTTGATTGTAGTGATGGCTTGGGCCATTTGATCTGCGGTCAGGTTGGCACCGGTTGGGTTGTGGCAGCACCCGTGGAGCAGCACGACGTCGCCTGCTTTCACCTGCCCGAGGTCTTCGATCATGCCGTCGAAATCCACGCCGCGGGTTTCGCTGTCGAAGTAGCGGTAATCGGCGGTTGGCATATCGAGGTATTTGATGATCGACGGGTGGTTTGGCCATGTGGGGTTGGAGAGCCAAACGGTCGCTTGAGGATCGGCCAGTTTGATCAGCTCGAGCGCCTGACGGATCGCGCCGGTGCCGCCGGGGGTCGCCACCGCGCCGATGCGGTCGCGCGGGATGGTGTCGCCCAATACAAGGTCGATCATGACGTTTGAAAATTCGGGGTCGCCGGCGAGGCCGACGTAAGCCTTTGAGCCTTGGTCAGCGAGAATGCGGCGTTCCGCCTCTTTCACGGCGCGCATGACCGGTGTGTTGCCGCTTGCGTCTTTATAAACGCCGACGCCAAGGTCGACTTTGCTGTCGCGTGGGTCGGCGCGATATTGCGCCATGAGTGCGAGAATTTTGTCAGCGGGTTGTTGGGAGAGTTTATCAAACATCAGTCGTTACCGGTTGCGATGGGAAGGTCGTGGTACATGCCCCATTCGGACCATGAACCGTCATAGAGGCTGTGATCGGTTTTGCCGATCCGCTCAAGCGCGAGGCTGAGGACGGCTGCAGTAACGCCGGAGCCGCAGGTGGTGATCACAGGTTTGGAGAGGTCGGCGCCGCTGGCCTCGAATGCTTTGATCAGGTCGGCGTTGGATTTCATCGTGCCATCCGCGTTCAGCAGGTCGCGGAAGAAGACGTTCTGAGAGTTCGGAATATGACCGGAACGCATGCCTTCGCGCGGTTCTTCGGCTTCGCCGCGGAAGCGGTCGCCTGGGCGCGCGTCGAGGATAGTGTGATCGCCAAGTTTTGCTGCCCGGGCGACTTCAGTGACGTCCCGCACCATGTGGCTGTTACGGGTCACGGTCATGTGGCGATCGCGGATCACAGGGGGCTGGTCGTTCACCTCGCGCCCTTCAGCAATCCATTTGGGCAGGCCGCCATCAAGCACCGCGACATTCATCTGCCCCATCAGGCGGAAGAGCCACCAAACGCGGGCGGCGGAGAATAGGCCCGCGCCGTCATAGACAACGACCAGGTGACCGTCGCCGACACCCATCGCGCGTAGGCGGGACATGAATTTTTCCACCGGTGGCACTATATGCGGCAGTTCTGACCGGTGATCGCTGATGTCGTCGATGTCGAAGAAGCGCGCGTTTGGGATATGTGCTTTTGCAAATTCCGCCTTCGCGTCACGGTTCATCGCTGGCAGATACCAAGAGGCGTCCAGAATGCGGAGATCAGGGTCTTTGATATGGTCTGCAAGCCAATCCGTGCTGACCAGTGTTTTAGGATCGTCGATGAAATCTGTCATGTGTGGACCTGCGCCATCAGGAAGAGACCGTCTAGCTGCTCCTAACGTGGGCAGGGTCGCCGTTCAAGGGTTGGCGCGCAGAAACGGGCGCTCCATTGCGGAACGCCCGTAAGACAATTCAGGTCCGTTAAACTTAGCTCATGGCCTTATTTTTGATCAAGCCGATGATTGCGGTCAGAATGGCACCGCCACCGGCGCTGCCGAGCAGGCCCATGATGTCAATTCCTCCTGCAGAAGCTGCGGTCGCGCCGATCATTCCGAGCAATTGCGAACCGCCTAAACCCCCAAGTGCACCCACAACCGTGTTTCCTGCGGTGCCGAGCGACATGCTTTTGCCTGCTGCCCCAATCGCGTTTCCGCCGACCGCACCAGCGATCAATTGAATAATCAATTCCATAGTTCCCATTCCCTTCCTGTCGGACCGAAACTTGTTTTTTTGGTAATCTGCGGCGCGGCCCGTCACTCGCGATTAAGGTCAGGCTAACGATCCACTTGCTCGAAATAAGGGGAATTTTGGAAATTTTCGGAAGGTGTGGCTTTAGCTATCGTGCCGCAAGAGCCGCTGCTTCTGCCTGTTCCAATCGCGTTTGGCATCGGAGGCCCGCTTGTCGTGGTTCTTTTTGCCTTTGGCCGTGGCGATCTTGAGTTTCACCAAGCCGCGGTCGTTGAAGTACATCACAAGCGGTACAAGCGTCATCCCTTCGCGTTTGGTCGCGTTCCAGAGTTTCGCGACTTCGCGTTTTGAACAGAGGAGTTTTCGCTTCCGTCGTTCTTCATGACTGAACATGGCGCGATCGTAAGGCGCGATATAGGCATTGGTCAGCCAAAGTTCTCCATCATCAACCGAGGCATAGCTGTCAGCGATATTGGATTGTCCAAGACGCAAGGATTTCACTTCGGAACCATAAAGCACGATCCCGACCTCCAAATCTTCTTCAATCGCATAGTCGTACCGGGCCCGCCGATTTTCAGCGAGAACTTTGTAGTTCTTATTTTCCGGTTTCTTAGCCATAGTTGGCGAGAGATAGGACAATCGATCTCGTGAAACAAGACTGGAAGGGAGCAAAGGCCAATGTTGGTTCAAATCAGTATCGGGGCGGCGATACTTATGGTGTCGATGATTTTTTCTGCTGCCGGATTTTGGCTAATTGAGTCTGCGCTGCGACAATTAAATCGATTTCTTGCGACACTTCGGCAAGGGCTGAAAGTTGTTATATTTCTTATGGTTGCGGCACTCTGGGCTCTTTTGCAGATTACAGTGGGCGTTTGGCTTTGGGCATGGTGCTTCATGCAGTTGGCTGTTTTCGACACTATGGAAGAAGCTGTCTACTTCGGCCTCGTGTCTTATACGACACTAGGCTACGGTGACGTGATCTTGCCCGAGCAATGGCGTTTGCTGGGTGGCATGACAGCGGTGAATGGGCTGCTGAATGTGGGTCTGATCTCGGCCATTATGATTGAATTGCTACGGCAGGCGCGTGTTGTTCCTATAGATGACTAGGACGATTCCTGTTCTTACCAACCAAAAGGCGCGCCGCATATTTTTGCAGCGGCATTTGTTGGCTAATGCACCTTCGGGAAAAGGGCGTGGCGATGAACTGGCGGGTGTCATCGAAGACCTTGGGTTTGTTCAGCTTGATAGCGTAAACACCTTTGCGAGGGCGCATGATCTCATTTTGTGGTCGCGACGTCAGCAATACCGACCACGAGCCTTGGAAAACTTGCTGTCACGGGATCGCAAGCTCTTTGAGCATTGGACCCATGACGCCTCGACCATTCCGATCCAGTTCTTTCCGATGTGGCGGATCAGGTTTGAACGCGCGGCAAAGGAACTTGAGGCGCGCTGGGCGAAAGATCGGCGGGCAGGGTTTCTGGAGAAGACTCACGGTGTCCTCAAGCAGATCTCCGACGAAGGGTGTTGCTGCAGTGCGGATGTAGGCCGTGACGAGGAAAAGAAATCCGGTGGTTGGTGGGATTGGCATCCGAGCAAGACCGCGTTGGAGTATCTGTGGCATTCTGGTCAGCTGAGCGTGGTACGCCGCGAAGGGTTTCGGAAAATCTACGATTTGACCGAACGGGTGATTCCTCCTGAATATCTCAATGCCTATGTCGACGAACGCGACGCGATTGATTGGCATTGTAATGCCGCGCTGGACAGGCTGGGTTTTGCGACGAGTGGTGAGATCTCTGCGTTTTGGGCGACGGTGACAAAACAGGAAGCCAAGGAATGGTGCGCGCGGGAGCTGTCGGAAGGGCGGATAGTTGAAATCGACGTTGAAGGGACCGACGGGACGTTGAGGCGGTCTTTCGCGCGACCTGAACTTATGGACGAACAGGTTGACGAGCTGTCGCCGCGGGTGCGGCTTTTGTCTCCATTTGATCCGGCTTTGCGGGATCGGAAAAGGGCGGAGCGGCTCTTTGGCTTTAACTATCGGATCGAGATCTTCGTACCAGCGGCAAAGCGGACTTACGGCTATTATGTGTTTCCAGTGATGGAAGGCGAACGGTTGATCGGGCGGGTCGATATGAAGGCCGATCGGCCGGGCAAAGTTCTCAATGTCACGGCGTTCTGGCCCGAAGAGGGCGTTCGGATGGGAGTTGGGCGCATTTCACGGTTGCATGCCGAACTTCAGCGCGCCTGCGGGCTTGGTGCCTGCCAAGAGGTGCAATTTCAGGACGGGTGGCTGCGGAAAGCATGAGCCCCGCCAGCTGGGCTGACGGGGAGAGGACTTAGGGGAGGTCGAAGCTGGATCGGCCAGGAGGGAAAGGAGGGCGCTGCCAGCCGCGCCGCAGACCTCCCAGACGCGTGGGTCGGCAGCGCCTGATTGGGTGCCACATCCCGTCGGCGTGGCACACCAAACCAGAAAGCTTATTCGAGGTCGTAGTCTTTGCTTGCAACAACCTGACCGTCGATCACCAGCTGGGCGACAACGTCGAGGTTGTGACGGTGACCAATGTTGACGCGGACGTCTGAGTTTGCGCCGGCCATAACCTCTTCTGTACCAAGAAGTGCGCCTGGTACGCCACCATTGAAGGTGCGGATTTCCACGACGCCGTCAGCGGCTGCGCGGACTGTGCCGAGCTCTAGTGTGGAAGAGTTCTCAAGCGTTTCGCCAAAGGCAAAGTAGTTGTCAGCAGAAGCGGCAGTTGCGGTTGCTGCAACAGTAGCGGCAGCGAGTGTGATCATTTTGAAAGACATGGGAGGTATCCTTTGGGGGAGGTTTGGGATGAGAGAGGGAGGTTTCCTGAGTGATGGTTGGCAGCGCGGGCCAGTGAGGGAGAGAATGCGCCCGCGCCGCCTAGGGGATTAGTTTACTTCGTACTCTTGCTGAGCAACGATCTGACCGTCGATTTTCAGAACAGCGATAACGTCTGCATCTGGACCGTGGCCAACGTTCACACGAACGTCTTTGTTAGCGCCGGCTGCAACTTCTTGTGTGCCAAGCAGTGCACCGAGGTCACCAAAGCGGCCATCGTAGATTTCAACAACGCCGTCTGCTGCTGCGCGAACTGTGCTCAGTTCCAGAGTGGAGGAGTTTTCCAGACGATCTTCGAAACCGAAGTAGCTGTCTGCGGAAGCAGCGGAAGCTGTTGCTGCGACGGTTGCTGCTGCAAGTGCGATCATTTTGATAGACATGGGAGGTATCCTTTCAAGGGGTTTGGGAGGTTTGGTTTAGGTTAGGGTGGCGGCGCAGGCAGGTAAGAAAGAGCCTGCGCTGCCAAGGAGATTAGTTTACTTCGTACTCTTGCTGAGCAACGATCTGGCCGTCGACTTTCAGCACGGCGATCACGTCAGCGTCTGGGCCGTGACCTACGTTTACACGTACGTCAGAGTTAGCGCCGGCCATGACTTCTTCTGTACCGAGCAGAGCGCCGAGGTCACCAAAGCGGCCATCGTAGATTTCAACAACGCCGTCAGCTGCTGCACGAATTGTGCCCAGTTCCAGAGTGGAAGAGTTTTCCAGACGGTCGCCGAATGCGAAGTAGTTGTCTGCAGATGCTGCTGTTGTTGTTGCTGCGACGGTTGCTGCTGCGAGTGCGATCATTTTGATAGACATGGGAGGTATCCTTTCAAAGGGTTTGGGAGGTTTGGTTTCGTTAGTTAGGTTAGGGTGGTTGGCCCGATCCATTCATGGGGACAGACAGGGGATCAGGCCAACCGGGGGGGATTAGTCGATTTCGTACTCTTGCTGAGCAACGATCTGACCGTCGATTTTCAGAACAGCGATAACGTCTGCATCTGGACCGTGGCCAACGTTCACACGAACGTCTTTGTTAGCGCCGGCTGCAACTTCTTCTGTACCGAGCAGAGCGCCGAGGTTACCAAAGCGGCCGTCATAGATTTCAACAACGCCGTCAGCTGCTGCGCGAACTGTTCCCAGTTCCAATGTGGAAGAGTTTTCCAGACGATCTTCGAAGCCGAAGTAGCTGTCTGCGGAAGCAGCGGAAGCTGTTGCTGCGACGGTTGCTGCTGCAAGTGCGATCATTTTGATAGACATGTTTTAGTTCCTTCATTTGGGAGGTCGAAAGGACCAGTTTAGTTTGTTTGTGCGGCGGGAGGTGCCGCGGTTGATGAGGAACAATTGAGGTCGAAAAGGCGTTTGGTGAAGGGGTAAGCCCATCACGAAAAAGAGACGGAATTTGACCTGTAATGGGGGTTGAAAAAGCGCAAAGGTGACCTTTGGGCAGCTTCTGCGCATTTCCGCGCAGAAAGCAGCTTATCTGCGCGCAGAACTGCTCGTTTGCAGGTCAGAAGCAACACCAATCTTGACACAAAACCTGACGCAGTGATCACGAAAAAAATGCACCCTCAAACCTGTGATGATGCATTATTTCTGCTCAGTCGCACCGCCGTGAGCAAACATGTCAAATCATGTCACGCCGCTCGCGGCGGCGTGATGGGAATTTCAGGGATTTTTGTTGTGAGTCGCTAGTTTATCAGGCCAGCGAAGACCATAGCGTCTTTGATTTGCGCTTTGGTTTCGTCTGTGAGGGGCGTCAACGGAGACCGAACATCTTCGTTGCAATGCCCCAAGAGCGATAGACCATACTTGGCACCACACACACCCGGTTCTGCAAAGATGGCCTCGTGCAGGGGCATCAAACGGTCTTGCAAAGTCAATGCACCCGCAAAGTCGCCAGATAGGGTCATGTCTTGGAATTCGGCGCAGAGGGCTGGCGCCACATTGGCCGTGACAGAAATACAGCCAACACCGCCATGTGCGTTAAAGCCAAGGGCGGTTGCGTCTTCACCAGAGAGCTGGATGAAATCTTTGCCGCTGCGATGGCGCTGCTGTGGCACACGGGCCAGATCGCCGGTAGCGTCCTTGACGCCGACGATCATCTCATGCTTGCTCAGTTCGGCCATGGTATCCGGCGTCATGTCGACGACGGACCGACCAGGGATGTTGTAAATGATGATCGGCAGGCCGCAGTCTGCTGCTGCTGTGAAATGCGCAATCAAGCCGCGCTGTGTGGGCTTATTATAATAAGGTGTCACAACAAGAGCCGCATCTGCGCCTGCCGCTTTCGCTGCTTTGACAAGGCGCACGGTTTCTTCGGTGTTGTTGGAGCCAGCGCCAGCAACGACAGGAACACGGCCCGCGACTTGCTTCACCACGGTTTCGACAACGAGATCGTGTTCTTCGTGGCTGAGCGTTGGGCTTTCGCCGGTTGTGCCAACTGGGACCAGACCGTGCGAGCCTTGGGCAATGTGCCATTCCACAAGTTTTTTCAGCGCGTCGATATCGATCGAGCCGTTCGAGAACGGCGTGACGAGTGCAGGCATAGATCCTTTAAACATGACGCGTTTCCTTTGTTTGGAATGGGCGGAAGCCCTCTAAAATCGCGGACACTACTAGACGGCTTTCTGCCGAATGCCAAGAATTTGTATGGCCTTGATGGGGGTCTCGTTCTAGCCTTAAGGCTGTCCAAAATGAGCAGGCGGGCAGAATGCGAACGATCCTTTTGATTTTGGCGCTCTTTGGCGCGACGGCAGCGGTGTCTCAGGTGATGCCTGAGCAGGCGGTTGAAGCTGTTCGGCTCGCAGGAGACGACAAGTGGGAGGAGGCTGAGGCGGCTGTGCAAGAACGGCTTGAGGATCAGGTCACGGCGGATGTTGTCGAATGGCTTCGCTTACGCGCTGGTGAGGGCGATTTTGCCGAGTATCGTGATTTCCTAGCGCGCCGACCGGACTGGCCCGGGCTGTCGCGGATCAGGTCGCGGGGGGAGGAAGTGATCCCCGAAGATGCCGATCCGGGGGAGGTGTTGCTTTGGTATGGTGACATTCGCCCGCGCACCGGCATTGGGGCGGTTCGGTTGGCGCAGGCGCTGGAGGCGCGCGGGCTGAATGAACTCGCACAGGACGTGATTGAAACGGCATGGGTTGAACTGCGGCTGACGGAAGAGGGGCAGGAAGCTATTCTTGAGCGCTATTCTGCTGTGGTCGAGCCGAAACACCCTGAGCGGGTGGACAACTTGCTTTGGCGCTGGCGGACGGAAGAAGCGGGGTGGATGCTGGATCTGTTGCCTGACGATCAGCGGGCGCTGGCTGAGGCGCGGATCGCCTACATTCGTAATCAATCTGACTTGGATGAGAAGGTGCAGGCGGTACCGCCTGCGCTTCGAGACACGCCTGCGCTTCAATATGATCGGTTCAATTGGCTGGCGGATCGCAGGCGCTATGCCGACGCGCGGGATTTGGCTTTGAGTCAGTCGACTAGCGCCGAGGCTTTGGGGCAACCATTTCGCTGGTCAAGCTGGCGGCGGTCGATTGCGCGGCGAGAGATGCGAGAGGGGAGCCCGCAGCGGGCCTATCGTTTGGCGTCTGAGCATTTTTTGACCGAAGGGTCTTCTTTTGCGGATTTGGAATGGTTGGCGGGTTATATCGCGCTGACGTATTTGAACGAGCCCGGTGCAGCGATTGGGCATTTCCAAACAGCGCGGGCGGCGGTGGATACTCCGATTTCCATAGCACGGATGGAATATTGGACCGGTCGAGCGTTTGATGTGTTGGGCATGGCGGATGCCACGGCGGCCTATCAACGCGCGGCAGAGCATCAATCGGCGTTCTATGGATTGATGGCGTCAGAAAAACTGTCGCGTCCTTTGAGCGCTGCTTGGACAGGGCAGCAGGATGATCGGGAGTGGCGTGAGACTGATCTGTTCGAGAATGAGTTGGTTCGGGCGGCTTTGACCTTGCTAGAGGCAGGGGAACGCGGGGCTGCGGTGACGTTTTTTGCTGAATTGGGTCGGACGCTGGATGAAGAGGATTTGGCGCGGCTCGGTGGGTTGCTCGATGAGATGGGGGAGAGTTTTTACGAGCTGATCCTCGGCAAGCAAGGTGTGGTGCGGGGGGTTATCGTTCCGTCGAACTACTTCCCGATTCACGATCTTGTTGTTCTCGATCTGCCCTCGGAACCGGAACTGGCCTTGTCAATTGCGCGTCGTGAGAGTGAGTTCAATGCGGTGGTGGGCAGCCCCGTCGGGGCGCTTGGATTGATGCAGTTGATGCCAGCCACGGCAGAGGAGGTCGCGGGGTCGCTTGATCTGCCATATAGCCGGAACCGGTTGACGGCGGATTGGCAGTATAATGCACGTTTGGGGGCGCAGTATTTGCAAGGGCTGGAAGATCGGTTTGGGTTTTCACCGGTGCAAATTGCAGCGGGCTACAACGCTGGACCCAGCAGGCCAGAGGCTTGGATGAGCGAACGCGGTGACCCGCGTTTGGGCGACGTGGATGTGATTGACTGGATAGAGCACATCCCGTTTCGGGAGACGCGGAATTATGTGATGCGGGTGACGGAATCGATCCCGATTTATCAGGCGCGATTGACGGGCGAAGTTGGGCCGGTGCAATTCACGGAACTTTTGACCGGGTTCAAACCCTTGGTGCGGCCTATTGCGCGGCCGGATTTCGGGATCATTGGTGGATCCGACGGAGTTGTGGTTCGGTCTGCGGGTGATGATCAGGTACGGCCTCGGGTCAGGCCTTAGGCTCGACGGGCTCGGAAGAGAGTGTAGAGGCCCGCGGCCACGATGATCACGCCACCAAGCGCGACATGGGGCTCCAATGTTTCGCCGAAGATGCTGATGCCGATGAAGATCGCAAAGACCATTTGTAAGTAGGCGAAGGGCTGGATCGCGCTGGCCTCTGCCGCTTCATAGGCTTTGATCAGCGCCCAATGACCTAAGGCCCCGGTGACGCACAAGGCGGCCATCCACGCCCAATCGGGCGGGGTCATGGGTTCCCAGAACCAGATACCGATGGCAGACATGACGACCGCTCCGACGGTGCCAGTCCAAAAGAAAGAGGTGGCGGCGGTGTCCTTGCGTGCGGCGTAGCGGGTGAGCAGGCTGTAAAGTGCGAACATGGTGGCGGAGGCAAAGGGGATGACGGCTCCGGCTGCAAAGACGGTGCGGCCCGGTTGCAGGATGATAAGCACGCCGATAAAGCCGACGCCAATGGCGGCCCATCTGCGCCAGCCGACGCGTTCGCCCAAGATCGGGCCAGAAAGGGCGGCGATCAGAAGTGGGTAGCATGCAAAGATCGCGTGGCTTTCGACGAGGCCGAGGATCACGAAAGCCGATACCATCACGCAGATTTCTAATGCGAGCAGCGCGCCTCTGACCATTTGCAGGATTGGCTGGCTAGTGGCAGCAGCAGCTTTGATCGAGCCCGACTGGCGACGGGCGACGGCGATCACGAAGGCGGCGAAGAACCAGTAGCGGATCATTACAATCATATAGACGTTGTAGGCATCTGCGAGGTGGCGAGAAATGCCGTCCTGTACCGCGAAGATGAACGCGGTGAGGCACATGAATGCGATGCCGAGGCGGAGGTTATTCTGCATCGCGTTTTGTCCCTACGCTCATGTGACGCTTCCGGCCAAAGCCTTTGGCTCGCTCAACTTGGAACCCTGCATCCGTGAGGGCGCGTCGGACATGGCCGGCGGCGGTGTAGGTCGCGAAGGTGCCATTCGGTTTGGTGTGGCGGCCGACCTCTTTAATCAGGGCGTCGTCCCAGAGTTCGGGGTTTTTGGCGGGCGAAAACCCGTCAAGGAACCATGCGTCGGCTTGGCCTTGCCAGTTGGGAAGAGTTTCGCGGGCGTCGCCGGTGATGACGGTCAAATCGAAGTCCTCTCCGCTAAGGCCGTCCGTGGGGTCTGAGGCGAAGACATCTGTCGGGAGGTCGGGGTATGGTTGCAGCGCTTGTTGCAGGTCAGCGAAAGCCATGGGGTAGGCTTCAAAGCTTGTGAAGCGCAGTTTGCCCTCGGTGCCCGATGCGCGGAAGGACTGCAGCGTGGCGAGGAAGTTGAGGCCGGTACCGAAGCCAAGTTCGGCGATGTGAAACCCATCGGTGAAGCGGTTTGGCAGGTCGTTGCCCGACAGAAAGACATGCTGCGTTTCGGCCAGCCCATTATCGAGCGAATAATAGGGATCGTCGAAGCGGGTCGAGATCGGGACCGCACCGGCGTCGGTGTCGCGCCATTCAAGCTGTGCGGTCTGGTCGGTCATGGTGATTTGCCTTAGGTGTTTGCGCGAAGATGGCGCGGGGTTTGGCGAATGGCAACTGTGGATGTGACCGTAAAAGGGGCCGGCGTGTTCGGCCTGTCGGTCGCCTATGCCTGCGCCAAGCGCGGGGCGCGGGTGCGGGTGATTGACCCGAATGGAGTAGCCGCTGGCGCAAGCGGTGGATTGGTCGGAGCATTGGCCCCACATGTGCCGGAGAATTGGAACGCGAAGAAGCAGTTTCAATTCGAAAGCCTGATGATGTCGGAGGCGTTTTGGGCCGAGGTTGAAGACCGGTCCGGCTTGTCGACGGGATATGTGCGCAGCGGGCGTTTGCAGCCTTTGGCCGATGACCACGCGGTTGAGTTGGCGCGGGCGCGGGAGGAAACTTCGCAAGAGCTGTGGCAAGGGCAGGCCGTTTGGGAGGTTGTTCACGCGAGCGGCGCGGCTTGGGAACCGCCTTCGGGCACTGGCTTTTTGGTGCGCGATACACTTTCGGCGTTGATCCATCCGCGATCTGCAACAAGGGCATTGGCCGATGCGCTGCGCGGTTTGGGTGGTGAGATTGCTTCTGACGGGTCTGACGAGGGAGCCGTGGTCTGGGCGACGGGTTGGCAGGGCTTGGTCGAGATGTCCGACAAAGCCCCTCGTCAGATTGGGAATGGCGTGAAGGGGCAGGCGGCTTTGGTGCGGTATGATGCGGCGGGTGCGCCGCAGCTCTTTGCCGATGCGCTTCACATCATTCCGCATTTAGACGGGTCAGTGGCGGTCGGGTCTACGTCCGAGCGTGAGTTCAATGAGCCGGATGCAACGGATGCAGCATTAGACGACGTTCTAGATCAGGCGCGCGCCGCTATGCCAGTGTTGGCAGATTCTGAGGTTTTGGAGCGGTGGGCTGGTGTCAGGCCGCGCAGCCGGAGCCGAGCGCCGATGTTGGGGCGACACCCACAGATCGATGGTGCGTATGTAGCCAACGGGGGTTTTAAGATCGGCTTTGGCATGGCCCCGAAAGTCGGCGAGGCGATGGTCGACTTGGTGCTTGAGGGTCGCGTGACCTATCCGGACGACTTTGACGTCAGCTGTAACCTTTAAGCGAAATCGGCCAGCATCAGTTGCCGACCGTCTGGCCCTCTGGCCCAGGCATTGCGGCCTTGTAGGCAGAGTGTTGCGCGTTCGGTGTGCATAAGGGGTGCTGTGGCGCGGTAGGAGAACTTGGTGAGCGGTCCGTTGTGTTCAACTGCAAAGAGCATCAGCAATTGGGCAATGAGTGGTCCGTGGACGACGAGACCGTCATAGCCTTCGATGCCGCGGGCGTAGGCTTCGTCATAGTGTATGCGGTGACCGTTGAAGGTGAGCGCCGAGTAGCGAAAGAGCAATGTGCTGTCGAAGTCCACGTGCCGCAAACGGGTTTCGCCATCAGGGGCTTGTGGCGGCGTGGTGGCGGCTTGTGGGGTGTCTTCTCGGTACACCAAGTCTTGCCATTCGGTCAAAGCGAGCGTGTGACGCTGTTTGATGTCGTGCCGGATGCGCACAAAAGCTAGCGGTCCGCTGCGTCCGTCTTTGTGGGTGACGGATTCAATCGTGCTGATCTTTTCTGCTCTCACGCCTGCCAAAAGGGGGCGGTGAAAGGTGAGCTTGCCCGATGCCCACATCCGACGCGGCAGACCGACATCTGGAATGAATCCACCGGTGGCAGGGTGCCCGTCTCGGCCTAATGCCTCCGGGGCTAGTGCGTCCCAAAAGTAGATGTGGTGAAAGAAAGGAGCCAGCGGGTCGCCGCTGCTCAAACGCTCGGGCTTGCCGAGGGCGGCTAACAGAGCGTTCGCACGGGCCGGGTCGATGACATCTTGAAGCGTTTGCGTTTTGCCTATGGCATCTGACATTGTGGTACTCATCACGAACGGGGGCGGTATGCCGAAACTTACTTCACTGGATCACTTAGTTCTTACGGTCGCCGATATTGATCGGACGGTGGCATTCTATGAACAGGTTTTGGGCATGAAAGTCGAGGTTTTTCATCCGAGTGATGGATCGACCCGTACCGCGTTGACGTTTGGCGCTCAGAAAATAAACCTGCATCCGGCCGCTAAACCCTTTGAGCCTAAGGCGGATCGACCCATGCCGGGCAGTGCGGATTTGTGTTTCCTGTCTGATACGCCATTAGCGGAGTGGCAGGCACATTTCGAGGTGTCGGGTGTCGATGTTTTGGAGGGGCCGGTTGGGCGTACAGGGGCGACTGGACCCATAGTCTCGCTCTATCTGCGTGATCCGGATGGCAATCTGATTGAGGTGAGCAATCGGGGCTAGTTACTGCTGGTTTTGCGTTAAACCGTCTGTGATGTCGTAGTAGTCGCCTTTGTCGGACACAAAGATATGCAGGGCGAGTTTGGTGTGTGTAGCGCCATCAAAGGCACCCATCGCGACGGCGATTGTGTCGTGATGGATCGGATCCCAAAACAGGAAGCTGCCGCAGGTTTTGCAAAATCCCCGTCGGACTTTTTCTGAAGCTTGGTACCAAGTGACGTTGTCTTCGCCATAGATTGTTACGTTTTCTGATTTCAGATCGACGGACGCCCAATAATGGCCGGACTGCTTGCGGCATTGGCTGCAATGGCAGGCATTTGGGGCTGGGAGGTTGGTATTGACCTCCACCTTGACGGCTCCACAAAGACAGGTCGCGGTGTGCATCTTTTCTCTCACTTGGCTGGTCTTGAGGCTAGCGAGCTGTCGGCGATCCCGCAACCTGCGCGGATCGGCGCACTTGTTTCAATACAGACCGCAAGCTACCTCCTGACCCATGCCGTATGAATGGTCATCAGAACCGCCGCACCAAACGACCCGATGGGAACTTTCGCTTTGGCCCTATCGGTCGCTGCTGCGGAAGGACTTTGTGATCTTCATCGGAGCTACTGGCGCTTTGGTGCTGCTCCCACTGCTCGCTGTTCTTGGGTCGCCCGTTCTTTGGGGCCTCTTGCCGTTTTTGCTGCTTATGCTGGGTAGCATCTGGTTTGCACTGCACGTCAGCTACAAACGCGGGGAGGTGTTGGAAGAATTGCGCGTTGATGAAGCGCACGCGCATTTGGTGCGGCACAATCCGAATGGGCAGGTGCAAGAGTGGGAGGCCAATCGGTATTGGGTCAGTGTGCATCTGCACCCTAAGGATGGTCCGGTCGAAAACTACATCACGCTGCGCGGTGGCGACCGAGAGGTTGAGATCGGTGCGTTTCTGGATCCGGCGGAGCGCCTTGCACTTTATGATGAACTCAAGAGCGCCTTGCCGGTGGATTATTCCGCTTAGATCTCGGCCTTCAGTTCTTCCATTAGTTCGTTGATGGCGCGGAGGTAGCGTTCGTTTGTGAGCTTGCCGTTCTCGTCGAACTCTTTGGTGTTTGATCCGACAAGCACCTCTGGCCCTTGGATCAGTTTTGGCCGAAATGGTGTCATACACAGGCGCAGCGCGAATTGGGCGCGCTCCCCACCTGCGCGGCCTGCTGTTGCCGCCATGATCGCGACGGGTTTGTCGCGCCATGGGCTGCCTTCTGTGCGGCTGACCCAATCGAGCGCGTTCTTCAGCACGCCGGAGATCGATTTGTTATATTCGGGCGTTGAGATCACCACCGCATCGGAGTTCTTGATCTGATACGAAAGGGTTTGGACCGAGGGTGGGATGCCTTCGGACGCTTCTAGGTCACCGTCATAGAGCGGGAGGCGCAAATCAGCTTCGATGTAAGTGTACGGCGCGAATGCGTCGCGCGCCGCACGGATTAAGAGACGGTTGGTTGCGTCTTTGCGCAAGGAACCAGAGATGCCAAGGAGGGTGGTCATGTGTGCGTCCTTTGTTGGGTGTCCCGTCGTAGTTAGACCGAATTCCATCGGGTCCAAGATGCGGATATGTGCAGAGAGGCAGGCGCGGTGTGCAGGTTGTTTAGGTTTGGGTCCAATTGCCGGCTTGGCTTGGGAGGAATGCCTCAATCGCAGCGGTGGCGATGACGATGGTGTCGCCATGCGGGTTGGGGACGTTTTGTCCACCTTTCACAGCGGTCACAGTGGCCGCTCCGCGGGGGAGTTTTTGGGCTAAAATGACAGGGTCGATCTTGTCAGGTTCCTGCACGCCGACTGTCACTTGAACACGCATGTCTGAGTGCGGGATGTCGAGTGCATTGAACATCGGGATCGAGGAATGGCGAAACGCATCTTCGATCGCGCGAGCAGCGGCCTTTTGGTAATCCATGCCGTGCAGGTCGTTGCCGATGCCCATTTCGATGATGAATCGTTGATCTGTCATGTCCGCTCCATCTCAAAGGAAACATTGATGGCCGCGTTTGCGATCACGGTAGGATTGCCGTCAGGGCGTGGAACATCAAGGCCACCATGGCTGGTGGCAATGGCGACTTGGCCATAGGGGAAGATGTCTTTGAGGCTGTTGATATCGACGGCCTTTGGATTCTGGACAGCGATGTCGACGTCAATGATCATCGCCTCTTTCGGGAAGCCAAAGAGTTCGGCCATGTTGATCGAATTGTGCCAAAGCGCATCTTGCAAGGCGCGCTTTGCGGCCTGTGTATAATCTTGCCGCCTGAGCGATGATCCCATCCCGAACTCTGTCAGGACCCGACATTTTGCCATTTTTGCCTCACTGTCTTCCTGTTGCTTACTTACGCTGTGGGGAAAGAAAATCAACGCGGACCTTTGCAGTGATCGTGCGGGTGTCCTAAAGGTCGGATCAAACAGGTCGAAGGGCAGATATGACCGAGAGCAGGACAGCATTGGTGACAGGCAGCGCGGGCTTTATCGGCTTTTGGCTGAGCCGCGTTTTGCTGGACGCCGGGTTTGAGGTCGTGGGTCTCGACAGCATGTCGGATTATTACGACGTTGGGTTAAAGCAGGCGCGGTTAGATGAGTTATCGGGACGTGACGGTTTCGTTCAACACACTGCGAAGGTTGAGGATGCGGAAGCCGTTCGGGCGATTTTTGACGATCATAGGCCTGACGTTGTTGTTCATCTTGCAGGACAGGCAGGCGTGCGGCATTCGTTAAAGGCGCCACGGGATTATGTGGATGCCAATCTCGTGGGTACTTTCAATATCATGGAAGGCACGCGGGAGTTTGGGTGCCAGCATTTGCTGATGGCCTCGACATCTTCGGTCTATGGCGCGAACACAGAGATGCCCTATCGCGAGGCCGACAAGGTTGACACGCAGATGTCGTTTTACGCGGCCACAAAGAAGGCGAATGAGGCGATGGCGCATTCCTACGCGCATTTGCACAACATCCCGACAACGATGTTCCGGTTCTTCACTGTTTATGGTCCTTGGGGACGGCCTGATATGGCGCCTTACCTGTTCACCAGTGCGATCCTGAAGGGTGAGGCGATCAACGTCTATAACCACGGTGATATGAAGCGGGACTTCACCTATGTCGCCGATCTGGTCGAGGCGATCCGGCTGTTGATTGATGCGGTGCCAGAAAAAGATGCTGGCGACAGCGGGTCGCCAGTTGCGCCCTATCGAATAGTGAACATCGGCAATGCCGCGCCGGTGAAGCTGGGCGATTTTATTGCCGCGATTGAGGCAGCGACTGGCAAGACCGCGACACGAAACCTGATGGATATTCAACCAGGCGACGTACCGGCGACTTGGGCGGATACCTCCTTGTTGTCGTCGCTGACGGGGTTTACTCCATCCACACCAATTGAAAACGGCGTGCAGAACTATGTTGATTGGTTCCGCGATTATTATGGCGCCGCTTAGAGAGCAGAGATTGACATGAAGATTACCGTCATTGGGACAGGATATGTTGGACTGGTGTCTGGGGTTTGCTTTTCAGATTTCGGGCATGAAGTTGTTTGCGTGGATAAAGATCAAAGCAAGATCGACCGGCTAAACGCGGGTGAAGTCCCGATCTATGAGCCGGGTCTTGATGAAGTTATGGCGCGGAATGTCTCGGCCGGACGGCTAAGTTTTACGGTTGATTTGGCAGTTGCTCTAGCGGGGACGGATGCGGTATTTCTGGCCGTTGGAACGCCGACGCGCCGTGGCGATGGACATGCTGATCTGACCTACGTCTATCAGGCCGCTGAAGAAGTAGCGCAAGGCTTGAGCGACTACACCGTCATTGTCACGAAGTCGACGGTTCCAGTGGGCACAAATCGCAAGGTTGCGGAGATCGTGGCGAAGGCTAATCCCGCATTGGAGTTTGATGTTGCGTCCAACCCTGAGTTTCTGCGCGAAGGCGCTGCAGTGAACGATTTCATGCGTCCGGATCGTGTTGTTGTTGGCGTCGAAAGCGATCGTGCAAAAGAAGTGATGGCAGAGATTTATCGCCCGCTGTTCCTGCGCGAATTTCCGATTGTCTACACCGATCTGGAAAGCGCGGAGATCATCAAATATGCAGCGAACGCGTTTTTGGCGACGAAAATCAGCTTCATCAACGAAATCGCCGCTTTGTGCGAAGCTGCGGGAGGTGACGTGAAAGCCGTGTCCAAAGGCATGGGTTTGGATGGTCGGATCGGGAAGAAGTTCCTGCATGCTGGCCCCGGTTATGGCGGTTCGTGTTTTCCCAAAGACACGCAGGCGTTGGTCAAAATCGGCGAGGACTATGACGTCCCGATGAGCATTACCGAGACGGTTGTGTCTGTGAATGACGGGGTAAAGGCCCGCATGGTTGATAAAATTGTTGGCCTCTGCGGTGGCGATGTGTCTGGTCAAGCGATTGCTGTGCTTGGCGTGACCTTCAAACCTGAAACCGACGACATGCGCGAGGCGCCGAGCTTGACGATTGTGCCGGCGCTGATCGAGGCCGGCGCGTCGGTGCGCTTGGTTGATCCGCAGGGTCGGCATGAGGGGGAGGCGCTTTTGCCAGGCGCGGAGTGGTGTGAGGATGCCTATGCGGCGGCAGACGGTGCGAGTGCAGTTGTTCTTTTGACGGAATGGAACGAATTTCGCGCGTTGGATTTGAAGCGGATGGCTGCAGCGATGTCAGCAGCGAAGATGGCCGATCTTCGGAACATCTATAGCGAGGAAGACGCTGCTAAGGCCGGTTTCAAGGCTTACGTCAGCGTCGGGCGCTGAAACCGACGTTCTTTCGCGTTCCATTCAAGGTTAGGTAGCTTTCGGCTCCTCTTGAACGCGTCGTCGATGCTGTACCTTCGCGTGGTTGCGTTTAGCGTTCGGATTGGGATCGCGAAGCGGTCGCCATATCCATCGATTAGGACCCAAGACTTGTTAGGGCTTTTTTGACCAGCTTCGGTGTGGCGATACCCGTAGACGAAGTTCGCTGGATTAAGGTCACTGACGCAGATGGCTAAAGAATAGAGGTGCTCAACGAACGTGTTGAGTTTGTTGATGTCGAAGTCGCCCTGATCGTGAACGTCCCGAAGGGTCGGAGCATTCTCTCCGCTGTCATTGGTAACGCGTTCGAAGATTTCTCCCGTACCGAGATTGGTCGGAGCAAACCCATAAAAGAGGGAAACGGGTAGCGAAGCGGCGCTCTGCTGACTCTCGCGAAGCTGTCTTTGATACTCTTCGTGTTGCTTTGTGATGGACCGTGTCCGCGTGGAGGGAAAAAACCTCTTGGTCAGGTCTCCGAAGGTCCAACGTTTGTAGTGGTCATCCGATTTGATCTTTGGAATTTTGATCAAACGCGTGGGATCATTCGGATGAACGTAAATCCTTCGTTCAACGCCTTCAGCGACGAGCTTGTTTTTGTTCAGCGTGATGGGGTCATCGAGCGTCATCAGTGGGAAGTTAATACTCCACACCGATCTGTGCTTTGATGCCGGATCGGAATGGGTGTTTGACCAGTTCCATTTCAGTCACGAGGTCCGCGATTTCGATCAGGTCTTCATGGGCGTTGCGCCCTGTCAGGACCACATGGGTCATCTCTGGCTTTTGGTCTTTCAAGAACGCCACAACTTCTGCGATGTCGATGTAATCGTAGCGGATCGCGATGTTGATCTCGTCGAGCAGAACCATGTGGTTGCTTTCGTCCAAGATCAGTTCTTTCGCCTTGGCCCACGCGGCTTGCGCCATCTCGATGTCGCGAGATTTGTCTTGGGTTTCCCAGGTGAATCCCTCGCCCATGGTGTGAAAGGCGCAGGTGTCTTGGAATTTGGAGAGGATCAGGTCGCGTTCGCCAGTGCTCATCCCGCCTTTGATGAATTGCACCACGGCACATTTCATGTCGTGCGCGATGCAGCGGAAGATCATGCCAAAGGCGGCGGAGGATTTGCCTTTGCCCTTGCCGGTATGAACGATGATCAGACCTTTCTTATCGGTTTTTGTCGCCATGATCTTATCGCGGGCGGCCTTTTTCTTGGCCATTTTCATGGCGTGGCGTTCATCAGCGTTGGACATGATCGTTCCCCTTTTTGTTAAGTTTCATGGCTTGGTCGGTTCTTCGCAAGCGGTTTTCCGGTTTCAAGTCGTCTGAGTTTGGGTTTCTTTGGCTTCTGGTTCGTCAGGATTTTTCCCCGCAGCGATGGCGGCGATCCGCGCGCGCGCTGAGTTAGAGCGCGGCGTCCAGAGGTTGCGGTCGATGGCCTCTTGCAGGCGGTTGGCGATGTCTTGCAGGGCGGGGGCGTTGTGATCTGCGATGAAGTCGCGGGTGGCGTCGTCGGCAAGGAAAGCCTCTTCACATAGATCAAAATGGTGGTTTTTGACCACGCCTGTGGTAGCGGCAAAGGCGAAGAGGTAATCGACGGTGGCCGCGATCTCAAAAGCCCCTTTGTAGCCGTGGCGTTTGACACCGTCGATCCATTTTGGGTTGACCACGCGGGAGCGGACGACGCGTCCGATCTCATCGTCGAGCATGCGGATCAGGGGGCGTTCGGGGCGGGAATGGTCGTTGTGATAAATTGGGCGGTTTTGGCCTTGGATTGTTGAGACAGCCGCCGCGGCCCCGCCTTCGAATTGGTAGTAATCGTCAGAATCGAGGATGTCGTGTTCGCGGTTGTCTTGGTTTTGGACGATGGCCTCGGTTTGCGACAGGCGCTGGGTGAAGGCGGCTTTGGCTTTATGGCCTTCTGCTTTGGCGGAATAGGCATAGGAGCCCCATTCGAGATAGGCTTCTGCAAAGTCGGAGCGGTCGGACCAGATGCGTTCGTCGATCAGCGCTTGTAGGCCTGCGCCATATGCTCCGGGTTTGGAGCCATAGACGCGGTGTGCGTCTTCGCCGCGGCGGGTCCGGGCGGCGGCAGGGTTGATGTCATCCGGTTCGTCGAGTGCTTGGACCGCTCGAGAAGCTGAATCCATAAGCGCGATAAGCTGTGGGAAGGCGTCGCGGAAGAAGCCGGAAATGCGGAGCGTTACATCGACACGGGGACGTCCAAGGGTTGTGTGGGGGATGACCTCAAAGCCGATGACGCGGCGGTTGGCGCTGTCCCATGTGGGTTTGACCCCCATCAGGGCGAGGGCTTGCGCTATGTCATCGCCGCCGGTGCGCATATTGGCGGTTCCCCAAGCGGTCAACAGCATGGTGCGGGGCCAGTCGCCATGATCTTGCAGGTGTTGTTCAATGAGCAAGTTCGCAGATTTCCAGCCCAAAGCCCAAGCGGTTGGGGTCGGGACGGCCCGGCTGTCGACGGAATAGAAGTTCCGACCGGTTGGCAGTGTGTCCAGCCGGCCTCGCGTGGGTGCGCCAGACGGGCCCGGGACGACGAAGTGCCCTTTGAGGGCGGTGAGGAGGCCCGCGCCCTCGTTTGGTCCGCAGGTTTCGATAAGGGGACGGATGGTTTGGGTGATCTCATCGAGGACGGCTTGCGATGCGGGGCCGGGTGCCGCTCGGCTGTCGCCTTCGCCCCACCCGCCGTCCCGCAGGAGTGCTTGGCTGAGTTCTTCGAGCCGTTCGACGGTGTCGCCATTGGTGCGCCAGTGGTTGGCGCCGGAAAGGTCCGTGGGTTTTTCTAGTGCTGGGGCCGCGAGATCGCAATCGAGCGGGTCGATGGAGAGGTTTAGGTCGGTCGCTAAGGCACGGAGCAGCGAGGCGTTGGCGCCTTTGCCGTCGGCGCGCGGCGCGCGGGCGAGGGCTATGGCGAGGTCGCGCGCTAGCGGGCCTTTTGGAGACAGGCCGAAGATGTGGAGGCCGTCACGGATTTGCGCCTCTTTCAATTCACACAGGTAGGCATCGAGTTTGGCGAGGTCGGTGTCTTCGTCGCCAGTGAAGGCTGCGTCTTTGGCGAGGCCGGAGACATCGGCGAGGGACATGATTTCACGCCGCAGGTGGTCGATGCGGCGCGGATCGACGCCGGCCGCCTCGTAATATTCATCGACCAGCGCTTCGAGATCGCGCAGGGGCCCATAGCTTTCAGCTCGGGTTAGGGGTGGCGTCAGGTGGTCGATGATCACTGCTGAGGTACGTCGTTTGGCTTGTGTGCCTTCTCCGGGGTCATTGGTGATGAAGGGGTAAATATGGGGCGTGGGGCCAAAGATGGCTTCGGGCCAGCAGGTGTCTGACAAGGCCAGTGCTTTGCCTGGAAGCCATTCGAGGTTGCCGTGTTTGCCCATGTGCACAATGGCGTCAGCACGCCAGTGGTGACGGAGCCAGAAGTAGAAGGCGAGGTAGTTGTGTGGCGGAACGAGGTCCGGCGAGTGGTAGGTCTCGGTCGGGTCGATGTTGTAGCCCCGTGCGGGTTGAAGGCCGACGACTGCGTTGCCGAAGCGGTGGATGCTGAGTTTGAAGCCTGCGCCGGATGCGTCGTCGGATGCCTCCGGCGCAGGTATTTGGGGCAATAGGAAAGGGTCTTGCTCTGGGGTGCCCCAGCGGTCGGTGATTTGTTGTTTCAGCTCCCATGGGAGGTCATTGAAATAGGTGAGGTAGGTGTCGAGTGGGAGGGTTTCGCCGCCCTTTGTGTCTGCTCGGTCGGTCAACCAGTTGGTGGGGCCGGCCATGATTTGATCCATCAGGGCCTTGCTGTTGGCAGGTGGGGTGACTTTGTAGCCTTCGGATTTGAGTAGGTTCAGGACGTGAACCGTTGCGGCGGGTGTGTCGAGGCCGACTCCGTTGGCCAAGCGGCCGTCTTTGTTGGGATAGTTGGCGAGTATCAGGGCGACTTTTTTTTCGGCTTCATTCGTGGTGCGAAGTTTGGTCCAATTGGCGGTCAGCTGGGTGGTGAAATCAACGCGGTCACCGCGAGCTTGGTAGGTGGCGATTGGGCATTCGGTTGCTTCGTCAAAGTACGCCTCGCCTTTGAAGGAAACGGCTCGTGAGAGGACGCGGCCGTCAACCTCGGGGAGGGCGACGTTCATGGCGATGTCGCGGGCGGAGAGGCCTTGTGGGCTCTCGGACCATGCTTCCTCGGACGCGCTTGACAGGATGACTTGGAAGATCGGTGCCTTGTTGGCTGTGGCGCTGGCGAGTGGGTTGGTGGTGGGTGCATCGTCGCTGTGCGGGGAGCCTGTGGCGAAGGCGGTGCAGTTGAGGATGACTGCCGGTGGCGCGGTTTGGAACAGCTGGTCGAGGGTGGCGGTGCTGACGGGATCTTTCAGGGAGGCGACGAAGATCGGCAGCGGGTTGAGGCCCGCGCGGGACAGGCTGCGGGTTAGCCGGTTGATCGGGTTGAGGCCCGCGCCTTGTACGAGTGCTCGGTAGAAGATCAGAGGCACAACCGGTTGGCCCTCGGTCCACGCATCCTTGATGGTGTTGAGGTCGGCGATGCCTGCGCCGGGCCAATAGACCCCGGCGCGCAAGAGCGGGCTAGCGGCGGCGGGTTTTTCTGCGTCGTCGAGAAGGGCTTGAGCGTAACGCAGCACATTGGCGCTGTTTTCCGGGCCGCCTTCGACGAAGTAGGCCCAAAGCGCGTCGTAATCCGCGTCTGAAACCGTGGAAAGATCGCGCAACTCGCTGTCTTCGTTGTCGTCGCCGGGGAGGGCAACGAAGGGCACGCCTGCCTCTTTCAGCCGTGCCGCGTATTGCACAAAGCCGTATTTCCAATAGCCCGCGCCGCCCAAGATGCGGGCGATGACTAGTTTTGATTTCGACGCGCAATTGTCGATGTGCAGATCGACCGACATGGGATGCTGAAGGTGCATCAAATTGGCGAGGCGCAGGTTGGGCGGACCTTCCATTTCCGAGCGGGCAATGGAGAGGGCGGCGAGTTCTGTGTCGGCGGCAGAGATCACCACGATGTCGGCAGGTGTTTGGCCGAGATCAAAGGGCTCATCACCGTCGTTGATGGCACCGGGGGTGGCAGCGAGCAGGTGCATCAGAGGGGCTTTTCCATGAAGATTGAGCTGTTGGCCTGTTCGTAGTCGCCAAAGGGGCCGCAGTCGGCAAAACCGTGGCGGCGGTAGAGTTTGTGGGCGGCGTGTAGAACGTTGCCGGTTTCGAGCTTGAGCGAGGTCAAGCCTTCGGCGCGGGCTGTGTCTTCGATCTGGCGCAGGAGGGCATCAGCAATGCCTTTGCCGCGGGCGGCGTCATCAACGAACATCGATTTCACCTCGCCATAGGTTCCGTGGTTGGCAAGCGCGCCGGTGCCTAAGATGTCATCGCCGATGCGTGCGGTGAAGAAGTGGATGTTCTCCGCGCAGAGCTGATCAATGTCGAGGTAGAAGTTATCCTCTGGCGGGAACAAGGATTCCATCAGCGCATGGCTTTGGCGTAGCAGAGCCGTGGCTTGCGGGTGATGGGGATCGGTCTGTTCGACGATGATCATGCTTGCAGGGCGGCGGTGATGGCGGCTTCATCCAGACCTGCTTGGCCGATGACCACCAAGCGTGTGGCGCGCGGGGCGTCGCCGAAGGGCTGGTCATAGTAGGTGTCGACTCTTGGGCCCACGGCTTGAAGGGTCAGGCGCATGGGTTTGCCCGCGACAGCCGCAAAGCCTTTGAGACGCAGGATGTTGTGGGACCGGATCACGTTGGCCACTTGTTCGGCAAATGCGTTGGGATCGGTGATTTCGCCGCGATCCACGGTGAAGCTTTCGAATTCATCGTGGCCATGTGCGTGTTCGTGATCGTGGTGATGATGGTCGTGATCATCGTCATGGTGGTGGTCGTCATCATGATGGTGGTGATGGTGAATTTCGTGCCGCGCGTCGAGGTCGGCTTCTGCACCTATGCCTTGGCCGAGCAGGACATCTACGGGCAGCGCTCCCATTTTGGCTTTGACAACTTGCACGCCATCGCGGCTTTCTGATTGCAGTTTGGAGGTGAGGTCTTCTGCTTCGGTAGCATCGAGCAAGTCAGTTTTGTTCACCACGATCATGTCTGCGCAAGCAACCTGATCTTCGAACAGTTCGGACAGGGGTGTTTCGTGATCAAGGTTCTCATCTTGCGCGCGCTGGGCGTCGACGGCGGCGACGTTATGGGCGAATTGGCCGTCGTGTACAGCGCGGCCATCAACGACGGTGACAACGCCATCCACGGTGACTTTGGTAGAGATGCCGGGCCAGTTAAAAGCGCGGACAAGCGGTTGTGGCAGGGCCAAGCCCGAGGTCTCGATCACGATGTGATCGGGTTTGTCATCGCGCGATAGAAGCTGCTCCATGGTGGGGATGAAATCATCGGCGACGGTGCAGCAGATACAGCCGTTGGAGAGTTCAACAATGTCGTCCTCGGTGCAGGTTTCCTCGCCACAGCCTTTGAGAATATCGCCATCAACACCAAGATCGCCAAATTCATTGATGATCAGAGCGATTTTCTTGCCTTCCGCGTTCTGGAGCATGTGGCGGATCAATGTGGTTTTTCCGGCGCCAAGAAAACCGGTTACGACGGTGGCTGGGATCTTTGCGGGCATTCTAGCTGTCCAATCTCGTTATGAGGAGCGAAGGGGGGCCGATAGGCAATCCTACCGTTTGAACGGTGTCAAAAGGCGCATTTTGCGCGGGATCGCGTTTGGGTTTCGTTCGCTCCTTTTCCCGTCACACCCGACGGGGTTGTTTCGTTTCAGCGCGGCCGGTCTCCTGGCTTGCGTGTCTATGCGAGTGCCTGCCTTCCCGGGATTGTCCCAGTGGCGTTATTGGCACCTGCTCTGCGCATACAGTCGCGGGGGCGGCTGTGGCTTTGGGCCTCCGGATTGGATCGGCCCGTCCACATTCCCAGTTTCATCCTCAAGGCGCTTCGCACCTGTCAAGGAACCGTGCAGAATAGGTGTGCGATTAGTGGGGCGGGGCGTCAAGATTGATTCCGACCGCGCCTGTGTCAATTGCGGCGCGAGTCGAGGTGTTGGAGCCTCCGGCAGAGGTATTTAAGCTCAAAAGACGATAAGGTTTGGGCAAAAATTCGCGATATGTTGTGGATAAGTAGGCGTCTGGGGCTAGATACGGGGCGTTTTCGTTGACTCGGGCCGCGGCGCGGCGTCATCTTTGTCAAAACCAAGAATCAAGCAAGGGCGACGTAGGTGCGCTTTTCTAAACTCAGGCTGAACGGCTTCAAAAGCTTTGTGGACCCGACCGATTTGATTATCGCGGATGGGTTAACGGGCGTTGTTGGGCCGAATGGCTGTGGAAAGTCGAATCTGCTTGAGGCCTTGCGGTGGGTGATGGGAGAGAACCGTCCGACGGCGATGCGCGGTGGTGGCATGGAAGACGTGATCTTTGCCGGGGCTGCGACGCGGCCTGCGCGGAACTTTGCAGAAGTGTCGCTGCATATCGATAATGGGGAGCGGCTGGCGCCAGCAGCTTTTAATGACACGGATAATCTGGAGATCATTCGTCGGATCACGCGGGATGCTGGGTCCGCCTATAAGGTTGGCGCGAAAGACGTGCGGGCGCGGGACGTGCAGATGCTATTTGCCGATGCCTCCACCGGTGCGCATTCGCCGGCGTTGGTACGGCAGGGGCAGATTTCGGAGCTGATCAACGCTAAGCCAAAATCGCGTCGGCGGATTTTGGAAGAGGCGGCGGGGATTTCGGGGCTTTATCAGCGGCGCCATGAGGCAGAGTTAAAGCTGAAAGGGGCGGAGACCAACCTGACGCGTGTGGACGATGTGATTGAGCAATTGGCGTCTCAGTTGAGCCAGTTGGCGCGTCAGGCGCGGCAAGCGGCGCGGTATCGCGAGATTGGCCAGGCGCTACGTAAGGCTGAGGGCATGTTGCTTTATCGCCGTTGGCGCGAGGCGGATGAGGCTTTGGCAGCAGCGGCTGATGAGCTGCGCGCGCGGACGACGGCGGCGGCTCAGGCGGAGACCGCAGCGCGACAGGCAGCGAAGCAACGGCAGGAATTCGAAGAAGCGATGCCGCCTTTGCGCGAGGAAGAGGCTGTGGCGGCGGCGGTTTTGCAGCGGTTGCAGGTGCAGCGTGATACGTTGAACGATGAAGAGGCACGGGCGGTGTCGACCATCGAGACATTGCAGGCGAGGATTGCGCAGCTGGGTCACGATATTGAGCGTGAGAGCGGGTTGAACCGCGATGCGGGCGAAACGATCAAGCGGTTGGAGTGGGAAGCGGAAGAGATCGCTAAGGCGGGCGAAGGTCACGATGGACGGCTTGAGGCGGCGCAGTTGGAGGCCAGCGAGGCGGCGTCTAAGTTGCAGGAGCGTGAAGGTGATCTGTCTCAGCTGACCGAGGATGTGGCGCGGCTGGCCGCGCGGCACCAGTCGGCACAGCGGTTGTTGGAAGACAGCCGCACCACGGTTGAGAAGAACGCGGCTGAGGCGGAGCGGGCGAAGGCTGCGCAAGTTGAGGCACAGGCGCACTTGGCTAAAGCAGAAGCGGACCATGAAGCCGCGCAAGAGGCGGAGCGCGCGGCGGTTGCAACGGCTGAGAAGGCCGATGAGACGCTAGTGACGGCGGAGGCTGCGCGGGCTGAGACGCAAGAGCGCGAGAGCGAGGCGCGCGGGCGCCGGTCTGAAGCCGAGGGCGAGGCCAATGCCTTGCGTGCGGAAGTGGCGGCCTTGGCTCGGTTGGTGGAGCGGGATACCCAAGAAGGTGGGCAGGTTCTTGATTTGCTGCGCGTTGAAAGCGGTTATGAAAAGGCGCTGGGCGCGGCTTTGGCGGATGATTTGCGTGCGCCCGCCGTGGCGGATGATGCTGCGTCTGGTTGGGCGGCTTTGCCGGGGTATACACAGCCGCCGGTTTTGCCGGATGGTGTGAAATCGCTGACCAACTATGTGAGTGTGCCAGAGGTTCTGGTGCGCCGCATGGGGCAAGTCGGCTTGGTTGACGCCGAAGTTGGCGCCAAGTTGCAGGCTGATTTGAAACCCGGGCAGCGGTTGGTGTCGCTTGAAGGGGATTTGTGGCGTTGGGACGGGTTTCGCGCTGGGGCGGAAGATGCACCATCGGCGGCAGCATTGCGGTTGCAGCAGTTGAACCGGCTCGTCGAATTAAAGCGGGATTTGGAAGAACGTAATGCGGAGGCCATTGGCGCGGCGCAGGCGCATGATGCTTTGACAGCGCGGCTGTCGGAGCTGACCGAAGCAGATCAGAAAGCGCGGCAAGCGCGGCGAGATGCGGACCGGTTGGTGGCTGAGGCCAATCGCGCGGCTAGTCGCGCCGAAGCGGATCGGAATTTGGCGGAAGGCAAGTTGGAATCTTCCGGTCTCGCGGTGAAGCGGCATGAGGATGAGGCCTTGTCGGCGCGGGTTGCTTTGACCGAGGCAGAGAAGGCCTTTGCTGATCTGGGCGATCTGGATGCCGCGCGGGCTGAGGTCGAAGACATCAAAATGACGGTTGAGGCGGCACGGATCACGATGATGTCGAAACGCTCTGCCTTTGATGAAGTGCGACGTGAAGGCGAGGCGCGGTTAAAGCGGTCTCAGGAGATCACGAAAGAGGTGTCTGGCTGGAAGCATCGGTTGGAGACAGCTCATAAGCGGACCGCGGAATTGTTGGAGCGCAAAGAGACATCTGAGGCGGAGTTGAAAGACGCCATCGCGGCGCCGGAGGTGATTGCAGCCAAGCGCGACGAGCTGGCGACGGCGATTGACGAGGCCGAAGACCGGCGCAAAGCGGCGTCTGATCGTTTGGCGGAGGGCGATACGGCTCTGCGGGACGCATCAGTTGCGGAGCGGGATGCGGAGCGCGAAGCATCGGAGGCGCGCGAGGCGCGGGCGCGGTCTGAGGCGCGGTCAGATGCGGCGAAAGAGACTGTCGCTTATGCAGCAGAGCGAATCAGGGAAGCGCAGGATGTGACGCCTGAGACGTTGCTTGAGACGTTGGATGTGTCCCCTGATGATATGCCTGCGGCGGAAGTAATCGAGAACCAAGTCAACCAATACAAGCGCCAGCGCGACGCTTTAGGTGCTGTGAACCTGCGGGCCGAAGAGGATGCGATTGAGGTTCAGGAAGAGCATGACACGCTGGTCAAAGAGAAGTCCGACTTGGAAGAAGCGATTGCGGCTTTGCGGAGTGGGATTGCGAGCCTCAACAAAGAAGGACGCGAGCGGCTATTGACCGCGTTTGAACAGGTGAACGAGAACTTCGGCCTGCTCTTTACCCATTTGTTTGGCGGCGGTGAGGCGAAGCTGGTGCTGGTTGAGAGTGATGATCCGCTTGAGGCTGGGTTGGAAATTATGTGTCAGCCGCCGGGTAAGAAGCTGTCGACCCTGAGTTTGTTGTCAGGCGGGGAACAGACACTGACTGCGCTTGCGTTGATCTTTGCGGTGTTCTTGGCCAATCCAGCTCCGATCTGTGTGCTCGATGAGGTGGATGCGCCTTTGGACGATGCCAACGTGACGCGGTTCTGTGATTTGCTGGATGAGATGACCCGCCGGACCGAGACGCGGTTCCTGATCATCACTCACCATGCTGTGACGATGAGCCGGATGGATCGGCTCTTTGGTGTGACGATGGGCGAACAGGGTGTGTCGCAGCTGGTGTCGGTTGACCTCAAGAAGGCTGAACAGCTCGTCGCTTAACCTCTCTGCAACGTGATGCGGTGTTTTCTGTGGCTGCGCTAGGGTCATGGGACATGGAGGGTTCGTATGAGATTGATGTTTGCTGCCGTTTTGATGTGTCTGGGGCTGCCAGCAGCCGCGCAGGATTTTGCGGTTCGAGACAGTGATCGGGTGTTGGATGCCGATGGAATGGCAGCGGATGTTGTGGGGCGCACGCATGAGTTTTTTGACGGTGGCGTATCGTTCTTTTCCGTAAGCGGGACCTATACTTACACCTATACTGACGGCGCGCGCGCTTATGGCAGCTACGCGTTGAAGGATGATGGTCAGGATGGCGTCGTCTGTTCCAATTTCGACAACGGGTTTTCGCGCTGTGACAAATATGTGCATGACGGGACGCGGTTGGTGTTGTTGACCGAGGATGGCAATCGGTTTCCGGTGAAAGAGGCCCGGTAGAACGGGGGAGCCGCCTTTGCCCGATTGGGCAATGCGCCCCTCCCACCGTCCCTAGGGGTCGTAACTCAGTTGGTTCGGTGTTTTCCCGATGTTGTCCGGTGGGGGTGTTTTGAGCAATCGCTTCGCCTTGATTGTTACATGGCCAAGCCCGTGCGCCTTCATAATGCGGTGCATTCCATCCATTACGCGACCTTCTGAACAGAGCAGGATTGGGTAGCTTAGATTGGTCTCTTCTACCTGTTTGGCATGTTCCATAATGCGATTGCAGGTCGGGATATCGCCGCCCTTGCCGAACCAGTAGGGTTCGTTGATTTCCTTTATGTCGTCCAAAGCGACATCGATGACCGGCTGGTCTTCGGCGAGGCGTACGAGTTTGCGTATGTCCCAGCTGTGGAGCTGTCCGTCGATCCAGCGAAAATGGTATTGGGGGCGGATCACAACGCGTTCAAAAGGTCTTTTGTGGGCCAAGCATCGGCAGGTAGGCCAAGGCGCTGCTGCTCTGTCTGAACCGCGTCGCGTGTTTTGGCGCCAAGGATTCCGTCGATCCCGCCAACGTCGAAGCCGCGGGCCTCAAGTTTCGTTTGAAGCGCCTTGATCTCCTCACCGCTCAAGGCCGCAGACGGGTTGCCTGCGTCGTAAACGGGGGCGCCCATCAATCGCGTACCGAAGTAGGCAGCCGTTGTGACGTAGACGAGGCTTTTGTTCCATTCGAAATAGACGTCGAAATTTGGGTAGGCGAGGAAGGCAGGGCCGTTGCGGCCCAGAGGCAGGAGTACGGCGGCCTCTAAATCTGACGGGCCAAGCGCGCCTTCGCGGGGAGTGATTCCTAGATCGGCCCATTCGCTCACAGGGCGTTTTTTGTTGAGGCCAGTGATCGACCAATCAAGATCAGATGGCACGCGTATTTCCTGGAGCCACGGTTCGTTTGGACGCCATCCCAGGGACGAAAGAACATTAGCGCCGGACATTAGGGCGTCAGGCGACGAGCCTTTCAAATCAACACGACCATCGCCATCGCCATCCATTCCATGGTCAATGATGTCTTGCGGTAGCATCTGCACTTGGCCGATTTCGCCAGCCCACGCGCCTGTGGTTGTTGCGGGGTCAAATTCACCGCGCTCAAAAAGCTCAATCGCTGCGATCAATTGTGGGCGGAAAAGCTCGGGGCGGCGGCAATCGTGGGCGAGGGTGAGCAAGGCGTTGCGGGTGTTGAAGTTGCCTTGCACTTGGCCGAAATCGGTCTCAAAAGCCCAAAAGGCGAGAAGAACGCCCCTTGGGATGCCAAATTCTGCTTCGATCCGGTCAAAGGTGCGGTCGAAGCGGTCGCCGTAAATCCGACCATTGTCGATGCGGTTTTGACTGATCAGGGCGCGCGAAAAGCTGATGAAATCCTTTTGGAACACCCCTTGCGCGCGATCGGCCCGCAGGACGGATTGATCAATGCCGGACCCTTGGAAGAATTGGCGCGAAGTCTCGGCTGAGATACCGCGCGTAGCGGCTTCTTCGCTGACACCAGCGATAAAGTCGGAGACCGATCCGCCGCATGTTTGAGCTGTTGCCTTACCAGCTGTGAGGGCCAAAGCGAGGGCAAGTGCGCGTTTCATCCTGTTTCTCCCACTTGAGGTTGAGTGGAAAGTAGCACGGCTGTCGGAGGTTAGAAGAGTGAAACTGCGATCACGATGAAGAGGCATAGCGCCCAAGTTGCCCAAAGGAGGCGAACAGCGGCGTCGATGTCGTATGGACCAAGCGTCTTGCGGCCCCCTGCGTTCACAAAGGGGTAGTCCACCTTGCGCCCGTCGTAGGTGCGTGGTCCGCTCAGAGCGACATCGAGGTTGTAGGCAGCTGCTGCTTCCGGCCAACCCGCGTTGGGAGAGCGGTGCTTGGGGGCTTCGGCTCGGATGTACTGGATAGTGTTCGGTCGCGGTTGGGTGAGCCAGATTAAGAGCGCTGTGAGGCGGGCAGGGATGAGGTTCAGGAGGTCGTCAAAGCGGGCGGAGGCCCAGCCGAACTCTTTGTGGCGTTCCGTCTTATAGCCGATCATGCTGTCAGCCGTATTGGTGATTTTGTAGCTAAGAAGGCCGGGGAGGCCAGCGAGAAAGAACCAAAAGATCGGGGCGATGACGCCGTCTGAGAGGTTCTCAGCCGCGCTTTCTATTGCGCTCCGGCTGACGTCTGAGGTGTCCATGTCTTGTGTGTCTCGTCCGACTATCATGGCGACGGATCGCTTTCCGTCATTGAGTGACAGACGCAAGGCACGGGCGACGGCTGACACATGGTCGACCAATGAACGTTGGGCCAGAAGGATTGCGAGGCAGATGACTTCGGCGATTTTGTAGGGGAGCGCCTGTAGCGCCAGCCCTAGGAGGAGCGCGATCAAGAGGAGGAGGACGAGGGCCAGGCAACCGCGCAGTTTTCGATGTGTGCCTGAATTTAAAGTTCTGTCGAAATACCCCACCGATCGGCCCATCAAGATGGCTGGATGGGGCGCTTTGGACCAGAGCCATTTGGGTTCCCCAAAGAGCGCGTCAAGGATCATCCCGAGCGCGAGGATCACAGGGCGTTCTCCAACTGTGCCCAGCGATCAGACGGCGGAAGGCCTAGCCGGAGCCATGTCTTCGAATAAGGGAAGATGCGGGTCCAGATATGGTGCTCTGCGAGCCTGTTCTGCCAAATTGCAGCATCGTCGACTTCGTAGAGGCGAAAAAGCGACGTGCCGCCGCACGCTGTTGTACCAGCATTTTGCATGAGCGCGTCTAGGCGGTTTGCCGAGTTTGACAGAGCAGCGCGCGTCTGTTCCGCCCAATCGAAGTTTTCGAGGGCGGTTGCTCCGATTTCCAATGCCGGGCCAGAAATCTGCCAAGGGCCGAGTTTGGCGCGAAGCTTTGCAATGATGTCTGGATCGCCAATGGCAAACCCGAGTCTCAAACCGGCGAGGCCCCAGAATTTGCCAAAGCTTTTGAGCACGATGACACCTTCGCGCCGGGAAAGATCAATGAGAGATTGGTCAGGCGCTACATCGCAAAAACTTTCGTCGATGATGATCTGCTTTGCGGATAGGGAGGAGGCCTCCCAAAGATGTCCATCCGGATTGTTCGGGTGAACAACGACCAGCGCATCGGCGTCGTCGCTTGCATTCCAACCGGCCTCGTCAAAGGCAGCCTTGTGTTCGTTGTATGTAGGTGGGGGAATATAGACGCTTTGGCCAGAGAGAGCTGACGGCATTTGTGCGATCAAAGCGGACGCTCCGGGCGCTGCAAGGATGTCCGCTTGCGGTGGGATGTTCCAGAAGCGTCGGGCGGCAGTCTCCAAACTTTTGAATGCGGCCTCATCGGGAAGTGCTGTCCAGCTGTGGCTCGGTATCTGTCCAATGGGATAGGGATGTGGGTTGATACCCGTCGAAAGGTCAACCCAGTCCTTGCGCTGGCCGCCCCAACGCGCCATCGCGGCATCAAGGCCGCCGCCATGGTCGCGCGTTTTTGTCATTCTGGTTTCGGCAGCGGCGGGTGCCGCGTTACGAAATGCCCTTTGATGGCTTGTGGCCATTCGCGGTAGGGCACTTGGCCTGTTTCGCTTTGGGCATGAAGGCCGGCGTAGGCCACGATCCCTTCCGCGTCTTCCTGAGCTGGGTCAAAAGAGCCAAGGGTGTAGTTCAACTTTCCATCGGCTTGGATCGCCACATTACATGCGTTTTTGCAGCCCATCAGGCAAGAAACACGGCGCGTTTGCACGTCTTGAGCCCCCTCAGCCGCGGCCTCGATCAAGCCTGCTAAAATCTCACCATCCGTTTCAGGTTGGGTCGCCGAGTCCCAGCCATCGCGCTTGCAGGTGTCGCAAATTGTAATCCATGTCGTCATGGTCAAACCTTTTTTGTTGCTGCGCTTTCAAGCGGATTCTCGCCTGTTTCGCAAGCGGTTGCGCAAATTTTAGAAGAAGTGCTCAGATCGCTACGTCTCGTTAACTTCCCGTTAACTTTTTGAGTAAATGGAGAGTTTAGGTGTGTTTACGTGTAGTTAATGGGCAAGCCGTCATTTGCCCGGAAAGGGTTGGGGTGGCATGAGAACGCTTATCGTTCAAAGCAATCGTGCACTTGGTGAAATATGGCGTGGTCATTTGGTTAGATTGGGTGCTGAGGTCTCTATCGCTCAAAATGGCTTTGATGCCATCGCCCAGATCGAAGACACGCAGTTTGACGCCATTGTGCTTGATCTGATGTTAGAGGACGGCAACGCATTAAGCGTTGCCGACATGGCTTGTTTTCGCCAACCAGAGGCCAAGGTGATCTTTGTGACCAACACAACCTTTTTTTCCGATGGGTCGATCTTTGCGCATAGTGGAAACGCGCGTGCCTTGGTGCAAAGCGGCACGCCGCCAAAGGATTTAGCGCAAATCGTCTACCACTAAGGAAGCGTTCCTAGCCGCGCCGATGAGGTTCCATCCAGTCTAGCAGTGGATTGATCGGGATGATCCGATGTGGATTGATGCTTTCGTGGCTGTAGTGATAATGGCGCACGATGTGATCCATATTGACCGTCTCCGCGACACCATCCCATTGATAGAGCTCTCGCGTATAGGCCCATAGGTTTGGGTAGTCGATCAGGCGGCGGCGGTTGCACTTGAAATGCAGCTGGTACACCGGATCGAACCGCACGAGGGTCGTCCATAGGCGCCAGTCCGCTTCGGTGATTTGATCGCCCATGATGTAGCGGTTGGAAGAGAGGTGATCCTCCAACCAGTCTAGGCTGTCGAAGAGCGGACCAACGGCTGCATCATACGCCTCTTGCGTGGTGGCAAACCCGGATTTGTAGACGCCGTTGTTGACGGTGTCGTAGATTCGAGCGTTGAACGTCTCTATTTCGTCCCGCAGTTCTGCTGGCCATAAATCCAGAGTATTTCCGGTGAGATCGTTAAAGGCGGAGTTGAACATGCGGATGATCTCTGACGATTCATTCGACACGATCGTCTCGCGCTGTTTGTCCCAGAGGATCGGAACGGTTACGCGGCCAGATACTTCAGGTTCAGCTTTTGTATAGATGTCTCGTGCAAAGGGGAGGCCGTAAAGAGTATCGCCGGTCGCGCCGTTATCATCGGTTTCAAACGTCCAACCGTCAGATAGCATGTCAGGGTGAACGGCGGAGATCGTGATATGGTCTACGAGCCCTTTTAATTTGCGGAACACGAGTGTTCGGTGCGCCCAAGGGCAGGCGTAGGAAACGTAAAGGTGATAGCGCCCGGATTCTGCAGGAAAGCCACCTTCACCAGAGGGACCGGCGCTGCCATCGGCAGTGATCCAATTGCGGAATTTTGCCGTGGTTCGTTTGAAGGCACCACCCGTTGATTTCGTATCATACCAAACATCGTGCCAGACGCCGTCTACCAATTGACCCATGACGCATTCCTTTCGTTCTGTTGGCAGTCAGATAGCGCTGTGGTGCTTTGCCACCAATGCCAGCCCACGCATAGCGTTGGTGCGTCGTTGCACAGGTCGGGATTACGCTGTGTCGCGGCGTTTCTACGATTGCGCCTTGCTAGGCGGGAACCTATACCCCTCGCACGACGAAGCTCGGATGGGCCGGAGAGGTTGGTGATGCTGCGGTCGACCCAAACAGGGGACCAGACGCAACACATCGTCATAGCGCTGCAGATTTGCGGTCCTCTTTGTGATTGGAGATAGAGGGGGAAAGATGCGGTATCTTCTTGTTTTATGGATGTTTTTGCCTTCTTGGGCTGTTGCTCATCCTGGTCATATCATCGAAGCGAGTGGTCATAACCATTGGATTGCCTTGGGTGCGATTGGGGCTGCTGCTTTGGCGGCTTTGTGGGCAAAACACAAAGAAAAACAGCAGGACGAGGCCGAATCTGACGAAGCGGACGAGCTTGAGGAGGAGCCGGCATGAAGACGGGTGTTTTGATTTGTGGCCACGGGTCACGCAGCCAATCTGCCGTGGATGAATTCGCGACCCTAGCAGAGAAACTCCCCACCTATCTGCCAGAAGATTGGCAGACCGACTATGGCTATCTTGAATTTGCGAACCCCGTCATTCGTGATGGCTTAGACAAGCTACGGACCGCCGGTTGCGAACGGATTCTGGCGGTGCCGGGCATGCTGTTCGCGGCAATGCACGCCAAAAATGACATTCCCACCGTTTTGAACACCTATGCCGCGAAACACGGCATGGAGGTGTCTTACGGTCGTGAGTTGGGTGTTGACCCGAAGATGGTTGCTGCCGCCGCAGGGCGGATCGAGGAAGCAATCGAACAAGCCAATGTAGAGCAAGGTGACGTGCCTTTGACCGAAACCTGCTTGGTTGTCATTGGTCGCGGTGCCTCTGATCCCGATGCCAATTCCAACGTGTCCAAGATCGCCCGCCTTTTGCAGGAAGGAATGGGCTTTGGTTGGTGTGAGGTTGGCTATTCCGGCGTGACTTTCCCGCTTGTGGAGCCGTGTTTGCAGCATGTGGCGCGGCTTACTTATAAGCGCGTTGTTGTATTCCCTTACTTCCTGTTCTCAGGCATTTTGATCGACCGGATTTATGGCTTCACGGATCAGGTGGCAGCGGAGCATCCGGACATTCATTTTGTGAAAGCGGGCTATCTTGGGGATCACCCGAAGGTGCTGGAAACTTTTGCCGAACGTATTCTGGAACAGGATAGCGCAACGCCTCCACCAAACTGCGGCACCTGTCAGTATCGGACGCAAGTTCTTGCAATTGAGGGGCAGGATGTTCTGCAGATCACGCCCGAACAGCGGATCGCTTTGGCCGCTGAAAAAGGCAAAGGGCATCCAGCCTTTGGCGATGTGCCACCACCGACATGTGTTTTGTGCAAATACCGCACGCAGGTTTTAGGATTTGAGGCGGAAGTTGGCGCGGTTCAAGAAAGCCACCACCACCATGTTGAGGGGCAAGGCGCGAACGCGCCGGGGTCGAATGTCGAAGACTGTGCGCATTGTGACACCTTCTGCACAGGGGTTTGCCGGTTGGAAATGGCGCATGACCACCACCACCATCATCATCACCACGGTCACGACCATGATCAAAGTCATGACCATGGCCATCATCATCACGATCATGATCACCACCACGCCCCATATCCGCACGCCAAGCACCCTTTGGGGCCTGAGAGCGCGCGCAAGGCAAAGGCATAGGTGAGGCGATGCGGCCCTATCTAAAAGACCCTCAGGCGATCTATGCTGAAAGCTTTCAAACCGTGCGGGCAGAGGCGCGTTTAGAGCGGTTTCAGGAAGATATGCGCCCGCTGATCACGCGTGTCATTCACGCCTGCGGGATGATCGAGGTGGCGGATCGTTTGGTGTGGTCAGAGGGCGCTTATCAGGCGGGCCATGAGGCGCTGATGTCTGGAGCGTCCATCTTGTGCGATTGCGAGATGGTTGGTGCTGGGATCATTCGTCGGTATCTACCTGCGGGCAATCAGGTGATTGTGACGCTGAATGAGGCTGGCGTACCTGCCCTGGCGAAAGAGATCGGTAATACGCGGTCTGCGGCAGCGGTCGATTTGTGGGGCGCGCATCTGGACGGGGCTGTTGTCGCGATTGGCAATGCGCCGACTGCTTTGTTTCGGTTGCTGGAACGGATTGAGGCGGGGGCGCCGAAACCTGCGGTGATCCTTGGGTTTCCGGTTGGCTTTGTTGGCGCGGCGGAATCGAAGGCGGAGTTGGCGGCCAACCCGCGCGGCTGCGAGTTTGTTGCTTTGCGCGGGCGCCGAGGTGGATCTGCCATTGCTTCGGCGGCGGTGAACGCTCTGGCGGTTGGAACACCGGAGGGGCAAGACAAGTGACCTCGCCTTGGTTGCATATCGTTGGGATCGGGGAAGACGGGCTTGATGGCCTGACGCCTGCAACGACAGCCGTCGTTGAAGCTGCTGAGGTGATTATCGGCGGTCAAAGGCATCATGACTTGGCGGGCCGCGTTTCAGCGGAGCGCGTTGCGTGGCCGTCGCCCTTTGATGCCATGATTGACACGATCGAAAGCCACAAGGGCGGTCGTGTCGTGGTTCTGGTCACGGGCGATCCGCTTTGGTTCTCTGTCGGAGCACGGATCGGGCGGGCGATTGATCCAAACGAAATCGTGTATCACCCGCAATTGTCGGCGTTTCAGCTGGCGTCAGCGCGTATGGGTTGGTCGCTCGCGGATGTGGAAACGTTGACAGTGCATGGCCGCCCCGTGGAGCAGATGATCGCGTTCATTCAGCCGGACGCGCGGTTGCTAGTCTTGACGACGGGGGCGGAGACGCCGGCGCAGATTGCTAAGTTCCTCGCAGAGCGCGGGTTTGGGGCTTCTAAGATGAGTGTTCTGGCTGCGATGGGTGGCGAAAACGAGCAACGCTTTGATGGGATCGCAGAAGATTGGGCGCATGAGGTGCCTGCGTTCAATACCTTGGCGGTGGAGTGTGTGGCGGCCCCTAATGCGGCGCTTTTGCCGCGTGTTCCGGGATTGGCCGATGTGTTGTTCCAATCCGACGGCACGATGACCAAGCAAGAGGTGCGCGCGGCGACCTTGGCCAAGCTGATGCCGATGCGCGGGGCGTTGTTGTGGGACATCGGATGCGGGTCCGGCTCTGTCGCGATCGAATGGATGCGGGCGGCGCGATATGCCCGCGCGATTGGGATTGAACCAAGGGACGACCGACGGGCGATGGCGGGGGCCAATGCAATGGCGTTGGGTACGCCGAAGCTGTCGTTGGTTGAGGGACAAGCGCCGCAGGCTTTGGACGGTTTGGAAGCGCCCGACGCGATTTTTATCGGGGGCGGGTTGAGCCGCGAGACGTTTGAAGCAGCTTGGGAGGCGTTGCGTCCCTTGGGACGTTTGGTGGCCAATGCGGTGACATTGGAATCTGAGGCGGAACTTTTGGCCTTGTCGAAAGAGTTTGGCGGCGAATTGGTGCGATTGTCTGTTCAAAGGGCGGAACCTGTTGGTCGTTTGACAGGCTGGCGTCCGGCGATGCCTGTGACGCAGTGGAGCTTGGTGAAGAGATGACGACAGGTGACGCTCGGCTGACGCCATCGCCCCACCCGCCGTCCCAAGGCACGCTTTATGGCGTTGGGGTTGGCCCCGGTGATCCGGAGTTGATGACTGTTCGGGCAGTGCGGTTGATTTCAGAGGCGAAAGTTATCGCTTATCCGACGCTGGCTGGGGCAGAAAGCTTTGCGCGATCGATTGCGGCGGAGGTGATTCCTGACGGTGTGGACGAGATTGTCATGGATGTGCCGATGACGGTCGCGCGTGCGCCTGCGCAGGAGGCTTACGACTTAGGGGCAGAGCAGATTGCGGCGGCCTTGGATCGTGGTGAAGATGTGGTGTGCCTTTGCGAAGGGGACCCGTTCTTTTATGGGTCGTTCATGTATCTCTTCGCTCGGTTATCGGATGGCTATGACGTTGAGGTCGTGCCGGGTGTCACTTCCGTGACGACCTGTGCTGCGCGGGCGGGGATGCCTTTGGCAGCGCGGAATGAGCGGTTGACGATTTTGCCAGGCCCGCTGGATGAAGCGGAACTTACCAAGCGGATTGAAGGTGCGGAGAGCGTGGCCATTATGAAGGTTGGGCGGCATCTGCCAAAGATCTGGTCGGTGATCGAGGCTTTGGGTTTGACCGACAAAGCTGTCTATGTGGAGCGGGCAAGTCTGCCGGAAGAGGTGGTTTTGCCGTTGTCAGAGGCGCCAGAGAAGGCGCCCTATTTTTCAATGATTTTGCTGACGAAAGGGGCTGATCCGTGGCTCTGAACCCTGTTGTTTTGGCGCTGTCGCGTTCTGGTGAGGATGTCGCGCATCGTGTGGCTGCGGCGATCGGTGCGCAGGTGCATGGGCGTGAAGGCCGTGTTGAACGCGCCGATGCGTTCTTTGCCAATGCCTTGGATCATGCCCGCGATTTGTTTGCGGCGGGGCGTCCGATCGTGGGCGTGTGCGCCAGCGGGATTTTGATCCGTGGGGTCGCGCCTTTGTTGTCGGATAAGACAACGGAGCCACCGGTGGTCTCGGTCAGTGATGACGGCTCAGTTGTTGTGCCGTTGTTGGGCGGTCATCGAGGCGCGAACCGTTTGGCGAAGGAAATTGCTGAGGTTTTGGGTGGCGCGGCAGCCGTAACAACTGCAGGCGATGTGTCGCTTGGGATTGCTTTGGATGAACCACCCTTGGGCTGGTCTGTTGGGACGCCGGATTTGGCAAAGCAGACGATGGCGGAGCTGTTGGACGGGAAGGCCGCGCGTTTGACTGGGGCCGAAGCTGAGGGTGCCGATTGGTTGCAGGCGTTGCCTCAAGCTGAGGGCGAGGCGGGGGTTGAGATTGCGGCGACGATGGCGCCTGCGGTTGAGGGCGTGATGACGTTCCACCCTCAACGCGCGACATTGGGTGTTGGATGTTCGCGCAATTGCCCGCCGGAAGAGTTGGCGGAGCTTGTAAATCGCATGATTGCGGAGGCTGAGATGGACCCAAAGGCGCTGCACTCTATCAATACCGTGGATTTGAAAGCGGATGAGCCTGCGATCCTTGATCTTGCGGCGCGTTTGGGAGTGCCGTTGCGGTTCTTCTCTGCTGCAGAGTTGGAACAGCAAGTAGGTCGGGTGCAGAACCCCTCTGAGGTAGTTTTTGAGGAGATCGGCACGCATTCGGTGGCCGAGGCTGCGGCTTTGTCGCAGTCGGGCGACAACACCTTGTGGTTTGCGAAACAGAAGACTGCAAATGCAACCTGCGCGATTGGCATCGCGCCGCAGCCTTTGGTTGAATTGCAAGGGCAGGCGCGAGGGCGGTTGTCGATTGTGGGGATTGGCCCGGGTCAGTCAAGTTGGCGGACGCCGGAAGTCTCGAAGCTGGTGTCTGAGGCAGAGGAACTCGTTGGCTACGGGCTTTATATCGATTTGCTTGGGCCTTTGGCGGGGGGTAAGACCCGGACTGATTTTCCACTTGGTGGAGAGGAGGATCGCTGCCGCTATGCCTTGGAAGAGGCGGCAAAGGGCAAGAACGTTGCTCTCGTCTGTTCAGGCGATGCGGGTATTTACGCGATGGGCGCGCTTGTGTTTGAGCTGATGGATCGCGATGAAGACGTGCTGGGCGTGTCGCAGGCGGCAAAGGCAGTCGACGTGGTCTGTTCGCCTGGGGTGAGTGCCTTGCAAGGGGCAGCAGCGCGGTCGGGTGCGCCACTGGGGCATGACTTCTGCGCGATTTCTTTATCGGATTTGCTGACACCGCGTGAGGACATTGTGAAGCGGTTGACGGCTGCGGCGGACGGGGATTTTGTGATTGCGTTCTATAACCCCGTATCGAAACGACGCCGGACGCTTTTGGCGGAGGCGCGGGAGATTCTGTTGCAGCACCGGCCAGCAGAGACACCGGTCTTGCTGGCAAGTTCGCTGGGACGGCCTGAGGAATATATTCGGTATCGGCGTCTCGATGAGCTGGATGTCGACGAGGTTGATATGTTGACGGTCGTTTTGGTTGGGTCGTCGCACAGCCGGTTGGCGCATTTGGGCACGGGCCCACGGATGTACACGCCGCGCGGGTATGCGCGCAAAATTGATGGGGATTTGGCGGGGTGATGGGGCTCGGCGCTTTTGCTTTCGCAATGCGCCCCGCCCACCATCCCGTGAGGGATATGCTATGACAGTTTATTTTATTGGTGCAGGACCGGGTGATCCTGAATTGCTGACGCTGAAGGCGCGACGGATCATTTCGGAATGCCCAGTGTGCCTTTATGCGGGGTCATTGGTGCCTGCTGAAGTTGTTGCCTGTGCGCCAGAAGGGGCCAAAGTGATGGACACCGCGCCGATGCATTTAGATGAGACCCATGCGGAGATTTTGGCGGCGCATCAAGCGTGTCAGGATGTGGCGCGCGTGCATTCGGGTGATCCGTCGCTTTATGGCGCGATTGCAGAGCAAATCCGTCGGCTGAAGGCGGATGGGATCGACTACCAGATTATCCCAGGTGTTCCGGCCTATGCCGCAGCGGCGGCGGCGCTGGGGACAGAACTGACCGTGCCGGAGGTGGCGCAGTCGATCATTCTGACTCGCATGTCGATGAAATCCACGGGGATGCCTGAGGGCGAGACGCTCGAGAATTTCGCGCGAACAGGCGCGACGTTGGCGATCCATCTTGGCGTGAGAGCGCTGCGAGAGATTGAGCGTCAACTGATCCCACTCTATGGCGAGGATTGCCCCTGCGTTGTTGTCTACCGTGTGGGTTGGCCAGATCAGATGTTGATCCGAGGCACATTGTCGACCGTGCGGGAAAAGGTGCGCGCAGCCAAAATCACAAGAACTGCGTTGATCATGGTGGGCCCAGCTTTGGCCGATTCGCATGGTTTTCCTGATTCCGCGCTTTATGACGCAGCTAAGCCTCATGTTCTGCGACCGAAGGCGGCCGTTATTTCATAGGGGTTTCAGCGGTTTACGCTGCAGTGCAGCGGTATTTATCACTTGATTTTTACCTTCTCGGACTAGCCTATTGGCGCGGGGAGACGAAATGTAATGAATGATTTTTTACCAATTGAAGTGCGGGAAGGTTTGAAAGCCGCCCGAAAGGCATCCCTGAAGCGGAATGACAGGTTGTGCGTGCACGATGGCGATGATGTCTATCGCGTCCGTCGGTTTTGGGACACAGGGCTGTCCTTGGATGTAGAGCATGGCGATAAGTTGCGCGGTCGGGTTGAGATCTATGATGGCGCTCGGCACCTCTATCAATGCCTGATCATCAATTCGCGGCTTGAAGGCGAAGAGTATATCTTTGACTTCAAATGGCTGAACCCTGTGTCAGTCCATCCGGCAGCTGACTTTGTGCGTCCGGATGCTGTGCCTGCGGGGTTGCTGACAAAAGCCAGCGCTTAGACTTTACTGCAGATCGCTAAAGGCAGCTTGCATGCGCTCGACCGCTTTGATGACATTTGCGCGTTGGGTTGCGATGTTGAATCTAAGGAAGGACTCGCCGCCTTTGCCGAAGGTTGGGCCGTGGTTGACGGCCAGTTTTGCGCTGGATTGGACGCGGTTGGTGAACTCTGACCGCTCCATGCCGGTGCTCTCAAAATCGACCCAAGAGAGATAGGTGCTTTCAAGTTCCATCGAGGCCAAGCCCGGAATCGCGTTGATGCCTGCGTCGAAAATCTTGCGGTTGCCATCGAGGTAGGTCGTAAGGTCATCGACCCATGCGGCGCCTTCAGGTGTGTAAGCCGCTGTTGCCATGAAAAGACCGAAACTGTTGGGGGATAGGCCCAGCGCCGCCATCCGCGCGGCAAAGCGTGCGCGTAGGTCAGGATCTTCGATGATCACATTGCCAGAGTGGCTGCCTGCGATGTTGAAGGTCTTTGTTGTCGCCGTCATCATCACTAGCCGGTCCGTGATACCGTCGATATGCGACATCGGGATGTGGGTATGGCCGGGCATCGTCAGGTCATGGTGAATCTCATCAGACACCAAAATCAGTTCATGCCGCTTGGCAAAGGCCGCGACAGCCTGAAGTTCTGTTTTGGTCCAAACCCGTCCGCCCGGGTTGTGGGGTGAGCAAAGAATGACCATTCGTTCATTGCCCGTCATTTGCGCGTCATAGGCATCGAAATCAAATTCATAGCGACCGTCCGCGTTCACGAGTTCGCATTCGACGACCTTACGATTGGCAGCGCTGATCACACGGGCGAAGGCGTGATAAACTGGGGTAAAGAGGACAATGCCGTCGCCTTCATTGGTATAGGCGTCGACACACATGGCCGTGCCGTTGACCAAGCCGTGGGTGGTGAAAATCCAAGAGGGATCAATCTGCCAACCGTGCCGTTCAGCCATCCACCATTGGATCGCAGATCGATAGGTGCTTTCGTCACCAAAATAGCCATAGACGCCGTGGTCTTTCATGTCCTGAATGGCTCTTTGGATGCAATCTGGCGCTACGAAATCCATATCCGCCACCCACATCGCGATGCCATCGTCGGGGGAGACGCCATAAAGCCCCTCCATACTGTCCCATTTCACGCAATGGGTGCCGCGGCGGTCGATTGGGGTGTCGAAATTCGTCATGGTCGTCTCACTCGGGGTTTTTTGGCAGGGTTACGGGCTTCTGCGGCGGACGCAAGGGGCAATTGCCTTGCGGAGCCATGGGCCAGCGTTTAGATCAGCCGCATGAGCATAAGACCCATATTGATCCACCCTGATCCGCGTTTGAAAAAGGTGACTGAGCCTGTGGCTGAGGTCACGGATGACATTCGTGCCCTGGCGAATGATATGTTGGAAACGATGTATGACGCGCCTGGCATTGGGTTGGCCGCCCCTCAGGTCGCGGTCATGAAGCAGATGCTTGTGATGGACTGCGTCAAGGATGAGGGCGAAGCGCCGCGTCCGATGGTGCTTTTGAATCCTAAGGTGATTTGGGAAAGCGAAGAACGGGGCACCTATGAAGAGGGCTGTCTTTCGATCCCTGACCAGTACGCCGAGGTTGAACGGCCCGCAGAGGTAAAAGTGGAGTGGTTGGGCTTGGATGGCGAAACCCATCAAGAGGCGTTTGACGGGCTTTGGGCGACTTGCGTGCAGCATGAGATCGACCACCTGAATGGGAAGCTATTTATTGATTATCTGAAACCGCTCAAGCGGCAAATGATCACGCGCAAGATGCAAAAACTAAAGCGAGAACGGGCGCGCGGCTGATGGGTGCGCGTGCGGTCGTGACGGTTCCAAATCCGGTGCTGCGAGAGATCTGCACGCCGGTTGAGAGTTTCAATCAGCGACTGAGTGATTTGACCACCGATATGTTGGCAACGATGTATGAGGCAAAAGGGCGAGGCTTGGCTGCGCCTCAGATTGGGGTGACAGACCGTATCTTTGTCATGGACTGTACGTGGAAAGAGGGTGAGACGACGCCTATGGTGTTCGTAAATCCCGAAATTCTGTCCCAGTCGGAAGAGACATCGACGTATGAAGAGGGGTGTCTTTCGATCCCGGGCCAGACCACTTTTGTGCAGCGGCCAGCTCAGGTGACTGTGCGGTGGCAGACCCTTGAGGGAGACGCGCGGGAAGACCAGTTTGGCGGTTTCGCCGCGACCTGCATTCAGCACAAGTTGGATCACCTCAACGGTGTTTTGTGCACGGACTATGAGGGGCAGGCTTAATGCGGAATATCGTCCCTTGGCCGAACAAGGTTTTGCGCACACCGGCGGAAACCGTGGGCGAGATTACGGAGGAGATACGCGCCATCTGGGATGAGATGATCGAAGTAATGGATGCAATGCCCGGGTATGGGCTGGCGGCCGTTCAATTGGGTGTTCCGCTGCGGTTGGCGGTTGTGGATGCCAGCGTTGAGCGGGGTCAGGCTATCCGATTGGCGAACCCAGAGATTTTGACAACGAGACCCGAACTCAGGGCACATGCAGAAGCCAGCCCGAACTTGCCGGGGGTTCATGCAACGTTGAAGCGGCCTGCCAAGGTCTCCGTTCGGTTTTTGAATGAAGACGGCGTTTGGGATCGCAAAGAATTCGACGGGCTTTGGTCTACGTCTGTTCAGCATCAGATTGATCATCTTGAAGGTAAGATGTTTTTTGATCGTCTCAGTCGGACTCGTCGCGAGATGTTGCTGAAGAAGGCGCAGAAACAAAAGTAGGGATGCCTCCGGCGGAGGTATTTTTGGCAAGAGGAAAAACGCGATGCGTGTCATCTTCATGGGTTCGCCTGTGTTTTCAGTGCCGGTTTTGAATGCTTTGGTCGATGCTGGGCATGAGGTGGTCGCTGTGTATTCTCAGCCGCCTCGGCCAGCTGGGCGCGGGAAAAAGGAGCGTCCGGGGCCGGTTCATGCTCGAGCATTGGAGCTTGGTTTGCCGGTGTTCACGCCTGTTTCGTTGAAGAGCGGTGAGGCTTTGGAGGTGTTCCAGTCTCACAAAGCGGATGTTGCCGTGGTTGTGGCTTACGGTTTGTTGTTGCCACAGGTGATATTGGATGCGCCCAAGCACGGATGTTTGAATATACACGCATCGCTGTTGCCGCGTTGGCGGGGGGCGGCGCCGATCCATCGCGCGATCATGGCGGGGGATCAAAAGACGGGCGTTTGCATCATGCAGATGGAAGCCGGATTGGATACGGGTCCGGTCTTGCTGCAGCGCGAAGTGGCGATTGAAAGCGAGGAGACAACGGGGCAGTTGCATGATCGTTTGTCGGAGCTTGGAGCTGTAGCGATTGTTGAGGCGCTAGGTCGATTGGACAAGTTGGAACCAGCAGTTCAGCCGGAAGACGGTGTCACATATGCGGCTAAGATTGATAAATCGGAGGCGCGGGTGGATTGGTCACGAACGGCGCCTGAAGTGGATCGGTTGATCCGAGGGTTGTCTCCCTTTCCGGGCGCGTGGTGCATGGTGGGTGAGGAGCGTGTGAAGTTTTTGGGATGCCGGGTGGTGCATGGGCAAGGTGATCCGGGTCAGGTTCTGGGCGGCTTTACCATTGCATGTGGCGACGGCGCGGTAGAGATTACGCGGGCGCAGCGTGCCGGTAAGCGGGCGATGGACTCAGTCGAAATTTTGCAGGGCTTGGACCTCGGAAAATCAATTTCATAGTCGGGATTGGAATATGGATAGAATGACATCTGCCCCGCACATTGGGTTTGGAACTTGGAATCGGCCCGATGGGACAGCGTATCAATGTGCGCTCGACGCATTAGAAATTGGCTATCGACATCTTGATTGTGCCGAAGGGTATGAGAATGAAGCCGACGTTGGACGGGCGATTTCAGTATCTGGATTGGAGAGAAATGAGCTTTGGGTGACGACAAAAGTCGCGCCTGAGAGTTTCGGTCCCGGTCAGGTACGGCCTCATGTCGAGGCCTCTCTGGAAAAGCTAGGGGTGGGCCCGGTTGATCTTTTGCTTTTGCATTACCCATCGATCAACGATGAGTACGATATCGAAGATTACATGGCTCAATTCGCTCAAGTCTACGACGCTGGTCTCACTCGAAACATTGGCGTTTCGAATTTTACAATTCGCTATCTGGACCGGGCGGTAGAGCTGTTGGGGGAGCGCCGGTTGTTGACCAATCAGGTCGAGCTGCACCCTTTCGTTGCGAATACTCCGATTGTCGAACACAGCCGTCAGATGGGGATTGGTCTGACGGCCTTTAGCCCATTGGCGCGAGGCGCAGTGGTGACCGATCCGGTTCTGCAGGCGATTGCGGAAGAGTGCGGTGCGACCGCAAGCCAAGTCGGTTTGGCGTATCTTTTAGCGAAAGGGTATTGGGTCATTCCTTCGGCTGGCGCGCGGGAACGCATACAAGAGAATTTTGAGGCGCAAAATGTGGAGCTCTCTAAGGATCAGATTGCTCAAATTGATGCCTTAGATCGTAAGATGAGGTTGGTTGACGGATCTTGGTGTCCGAAATGGGATGAGTATTGAGATGGAGATATGTCGGACAGTTGAAGCCACGCGTTCGACAGTGGCGCAATTGCGCGAACGCGGCGATGTTGGTTTGGTTCCGACAATGGGGGCTCTGCACGCCGGGCATATGAATTTGGTTGCCCAAGCCATGGCGGAGAATGCGTCAGTTGTAACCTCGATTTTTGTAAACCCCACTCAGTTTGGTGATCCGAAAGACTTGGAAACCTATCCGCGCGACGATGAGGCGGATTTGGCGGCGTTACGCGCGGCGGGTGTTGCCGCAGTGTTCATGCCCGATGTGGCGGAGATGTATCCCGAAGGGGATGAAACGATTGTTGAGACGACGCAGTTGGCCAATGTGTTTCATGGGCTAGTGCGTCCTGGGCATTTTCGGGGTGTTGCAACGGTCGTGAGTAAGTTGCTGAACATCGTGCAGCCCGATCGGGTTTATTTTGGGCAGAAAGACTATCAGCAGTTAGCTGTTATCCGACGTATGGTGCGGGATTTGCGGATGGCCGTAGATGTGCGCGATGTTGCGACCGCGCGGGATGCGGATGGCGTGGCCCTGTCGTCGCGGAACAAGCGGTTGACGTCGGAGCATCGCGCGGCGGCGCCGGTGCTGAACCAAGCTTTGGTAGAGGCGGAAGCAGCGTTGCTTGACGGCGCTGCTGTTGAAGCGATCGTGTCCATGATCAAAGCACGTGTCGCGGGTGAGCCTTTGGCGGTCCTCAAAGCGATCGACATCGTGGATGCCGCAACGTTTGAACCTGCCACTGGTGATTTCCGAGGAACCCTTGGTATGATGATCTCAGCCCAGTTTGGGGATGTTCTTTTGATTGATCAGCGGGAAGTGACACGATGAGCAAACAGGTCGAAGTCGTAAGACGCACAACGGTTCCTCAAATTCGGGCGCGCAAAGCCGGGGAGCCGATTGTCTCGCTCACGTCCTATCATGCGCATACCGCGGCCATCGTCGATAAACATGCCGATTTCATTCTGGTGGGCGACAGCCTTGGGATGGTGATGCACGGGATGGAAAGCACCGTGGGTGTTCCGCTTGATTTGATGATCATGCATGGCAAGGCCGTTGTGCGAGGGACGCAGAAGGCATTGATCGTGGTGGACATGCCCTTTGGCACCTACGAGGAAAGCCCGAACATGGCGTTCCGCAATGCCGCGCGGATCATGAAAGAAACATCCTGCGGTGCGGTGAAGCTCGAAGGCGGTGCACGGATGGCCGAGACCATTCGGTTTCTCGTGGAGCGCGGGATTCCAGTGATGGCGCATATCGGGCTCACCCCTCAATCGAGCCACGTGATGGGCGGGTTCAAGACCCAAGGCCGGGATGAGGATACTTGGGCCGAACATATTGCGGACGCGCATGCAGTGACCGAAGCCGGTGCTTTTGCGGTTGTGCTTGAAGGTATGGTCGAGCCATTGGCGGCCAAGATCACGAAAGAGATCGCTATTCCGACAATTGGGATCGGTGCATCGGTGGATTGCGACGGACAAATCCTTGTGTTGGAGGATATGTTGGGCCTGAACGAATGGACGCCGAAATTCGTGCGGGTCTATTCCGATCTTGGACCGGCGATCGAAAGCGCGGTTGAGCGTTATGCGGATGACGTGCGTGCGCGTGCGTTTCCTGGGGATGACGAAACTTATCGCTGATCAGGCGGCAAATTAAGGCGCGCAGATGTTTGCTTCGTTTGACCTTTGGGCGTCATTGCCGCTGTTCGCTGTGATTTTCCTGACGGCTGGAGTCATTAAAGGGACGCTTGGGATCGGTTTGCCGACCGTTGCGGTTGGGCTGATGTCGCAGTTTTTCCCGCCGCATTTGGCGATCGCTTTGGTGGTGTTTCCGCTGCTGACGACCAACCTTTGGCAGGCGCTGCGCGAACGCGTGGGCTTGGACACCGTCAAAACCTATTGGCGATTGATGGCGGCCCTTGCGGGGTCACTCTGGATCACGACATTTTTCGTGGTGCAGACATCGCCGGATGTTTTGTTGGGCGTCATTGGATTTGTGATCGCGGTGTTTGCGATTACGAGTCTCGTCAAATCCACACCCGAATTGCCGGAGCGATTTGATCGTCTTGGGCAAATCGTAGCCGGAACAACAGCGGGTATCCTTGGTGGCCTCACAAGCATCTGGGGGCCGCCCTTAGTGACCTATCTTTTGGCACGGAGGGTGGAGCGGGATGAATTTGTCAAAGCCGCGGGTTTGTTTTTGTTTGTTGGCGGGCTGCCTTTGATGGTTGGCTTTTGGCAGGCGGGATTGTTTCGCGGGGAGACCGCGCAGGTGTCGGCGGTGATGGTGATCCCCGCGGTGCTCGGTTTTACCATTGGGGAAGCGATGAGGCGGCGGATGAGTGCGGAAACGTTCCGCACAGCGCTGCTTTGGATGTTCTTACTGATGGGGCTGAATTTGTTACGCCGGGCTTTCTTCGGCTAGTTCATCCTATCGAATGGGGTCGAACTGGGCGTTGGACATGGTGCAGTCGCGCCTGACATCAGGGTTACAATCTCGAAATTCTAGGTCACGGGTCAAGCAGATGCGCGCCTCTTGGATATAGCCCTGCCGACACGTCACGGTGATTTGGTCGGGTTCTAGGTCAGGGTTTGCTTCGATGAACGCCTCTTCGATCACGCTTGCGGGAAGAGTGACGGTGCGGCTCAGCCGTCGGAGGACTGGTGGCCGTGTGATGTTTTCGTATGCGAGACGGGACAGCGCGTAGTAGGCGGCGCTGTCCAGACCTGAGCATGTGCCATGTTTGTTCCATTGATGCCAAGCGAGGCCGGAGGTGCCCATAATATCTGCCATTTCACCGGTTTGACGGCGTGATGGGGCGCGGAAAGCTGTCCGGCAATTGGCGGGCCAGCCTTCTTCATATTGTGGCCAGAGACCGTGGAGAATCCAGCCAAAGTCTTCGGATGGGTCGCATTGGGGCGATTGCCGCGCATCTCCCTCCAAGGCACACCATGATGGTGACCAAGAGAGAGACAGGACGTAGTAGTCAAATTCTCCTGCGGTATCTTGGGCTTGCGCAGGCAAAGCGGCGCACAAGAGCGCAGATAAAAGGCGGCGCATTTTGGACCTTTCCTAACGAGGCTGATGTCACTATATACGCCTCAAGTTCCCCGACAATGCGAACCCGGCCCCAGCGGTCAGCCCCTTCAAGGGCGCAGGGAAAGTCTGTTCGCACCTGATAGGAGTTAAGAGATGTCAAATACACCGATTATGGCCAAAGCAACTGCTGTTTGGCTGTGCGACAATACCACAATCACGTTCAAGCAGATCGCCGATTTCTGCGGGTTTCATGAACTTGAGGTTCAGGGCATTGCCGATGGTGACGTGGCTGTTGGCGTCAAAGGGTTTGATCCAATTGCGAACAAACAGCTGACGCAGGAAGAGATCGAAAAAGCAGAGAAGGACCCGCTGCATAAGCTGAAGTTGCTTTATAACCCAGCCAGTGCGGGCGAAGAGAAACGCCGTGGGCCGCGTTATACACCGCTTTCTAAGCGTCAGGATCGTCCGGCGTCGATCTACTGGTTGGTGAAATTCCACCCTGAATTGTCCGATGGTCAGATTTCCAAACTGGTTGGCACAACAAAACCTACGATCCAATCAATCCGTGAGCGGACGCATTGGAACATCAACAACCTCGAGCCGATTGATCCTGTGGCTTTGGGCCTGTGTAAACAGTCTGAATTGGACCTTGCGGTTCAGAAGGCCAACGCGAAGAAGGCGAAAGAGGGCACGGTGATGTCCGATGATGAACGCCGTAAGTTGGTGTCCACTGAGCAGAGCCTTACCATGGATGCGGAGCCCAAGATTCCTTCGGCCATCGCTGGCTTGGAAACCTTCAGCTTGGGTGATCCGCGCGAGGAAGATGCTGACGCAGAGGAAGAAGAATCCAATGTGGATGTCGCGGATGCGGACAGCTTCTTCAATCTTCCAGAAAGCAGCGACAGCGACGAAGATTGATCCTAGGTCACACCAGATTTTCAAGACCCGCCAACTTGTTTGGCGGGTTTTTTTGATTTTGGCACGATGAAAACCTCAAGGTCGGGAAATCCACCATACGGAAACACTGCGTTTTCACATAAAGTACAAAGAGGGGCGATATATTGGCCCTGTCCAAGTGTTTGGACCAGTATCGAGTGCCATGTTTTGGTTCGTTAATGAGTGGTGGGGGGAACGTGAGTGCGCAACGTTTTACACCTTAGAGATTTGGCGCAACGGGCGGTGGCGGCGACGCTGCCGCCATGTGCCTTTTAGAGCGACTTGCGCGCCGTGAGCGCGGCGGTGATTGTCCCATCATCAAGGTAGTCAAGTTCGCCGCCGACAGGCACACCCTGCGCCAATGATGTTACGGTGATCCCGGGCAATTGGTCAGCGATGTAATGGGCTGTGGTTTGACCATCGATGGTTGCACCAAGCGCCAAGATCACTTCGGTGACGCCTTCCGATTGGCAGCGATCGATCAGTTTGGGAATGCGCAGTTCTTCGGGGCCTATGGCGTCGAGTGCAGAGAGCGTGCCGCCTAAGACGTGATACCGGCCCTTGAAGACGTTGGCGCGCTCCATCGCCCATAGATCAGCAACGTCTTCGACAACGCAGATTTGGCCGTTTTGGCGTTTTTCGTTGGCGCAAATATCGCAGATGTCGATCGTTCCGATGTTTCCGCAGCTGAGGCATTCCCGCGCCGTGGCGCCGACGCGGTGCATCGCTTCTGCCAAAGGGATCAGCTGCAGGCTACGTTTCTTGATCAGATGCAGCACTGCGCGACGCGCGGACCGTGGGCCGAGGCCAGGTAGCTTGGCCATCAGCGCAATCAAATTTTCGAGATCTTCGGTACCTTGAGCCATCAGGATTTGGGCCTTTCTGGCGAAAGACCCATGCCTTCGGCGAAGGTATTTGATCTCAATAGACGCATGAGTGCCTTAGAAAGGGAGTTTCATGCCGGGTGGTAAGCCGAGGCCCTCTGCCATTTTGGCCATTTCTTCTTGCGTGCGCTCTTGTGCTTTGGACTGTGCATCTTTAATGGCGGCTAGGATCAGGTCCTCTACGACTTCTTTGTCGTCCCCGTTGAAAATGGATGGATCGATGTCGAGGCCTTTGAGTTCACCTTTGGCCGTTGCAGTGGCTTTGACAAGGCCAGCACCGCTTTCGCCTGTGACCATGATGTCATTCAGGTCTTCCTGCATCTGTTCCATTTTGCCCTGCATTTCTTGGGCTTGTTTCATCATTTTGGCCATATCGCCAAGTCCGCCGAGACCTTTGAGCATTTAGTTTTCTCCGTTCTTGTCCGCCGCGCGTCGGGGGGACGTAAAAATCACAATTAAAGCACATATCGCAATCGCGAGCGCAATGAACAAGGTGTCTGGCCCGATGCAGCCTTCGATTGCCGCCGCGGCATTGTCTGGAAAGACCGCCGGCGAGTCCAAGATGGAAATCCAAGCCGCCCAGCCAACCACAACGGCGAGACCGCCCCACATGCTTTTTAGTCTGACCACAAACGCCGTGGCGATCAGCAGGAGGAGCGACGGTGGCGTCGAGAACAGCGCGATGGCTTCGCCGAGGGCGGTGACTGGTTCTCCGTCCCATCCTGGGCGTAGTACTTCGCAGGCTTGCGCGAAGGCTTGGGATGGGATCAGCGTCAAGAAGGCAAGGATCAGGCGTCGTCGAATGGGTCCCATTCCTCGTCAACTTCCGGCAGTGCATCAGCCATGGCGTCTTGTTCGGCTTCGGCTTGGGTGCGGATTTCTGTGATTTTGGCTTTCGGGAATGCGGCAACAACGGCCTGCACCATTGGGTGGGTTTCTGCCTCTTTCCGCACTTCCAAATCTTTGGCGTCGCGTGTTTCTGCGATGGTTGCTGTGGTTCCGTCGGCGGTGACCGTGACCACCCAGCGATTGCCCGTCCAAGCTTGAAGGCGGGAGCCGAGGCGTTGCGCGAGATCGTTGGGAGCCGCGTCGGAGGGCGTAAATTCGATGCGGCCGGGTTGATAGCTGACGAGGCGCAAGCCGGTTTCGACTTCGACAAGGAGTTTGACGTCACGGTGGGTGCGGATCAGCTCAACCACGTCTTCAAACAGCGCGTAATGCGCAAGCGCGTCTTGCGCAAGTTCCGGCGCGTTCGCAGCGCTGGCAGATGGGCCAGAGGGTGCCGAATGGGTCGGGGCCGGTGTTGTTGAAGTGGCCTGATCCGTGGGCGCGGTTGGCGTGTGGCGGAGACCGCCGCCTGGTCCGCCCGTTGGAGGTGGCGTGCTGTCTTGTAGCTTTTTGACCAATTCATCGGGCGTCGGTAGGTCTGCCACATGAGTCAGCCGGATGATGGCCATTTCGGCGGCCATCATGGAATTGGGGGCCATGGCGACCTCTTCCAGAGCTTTCAGAAGCATTTGCCACATGCGTGACATCACGCGCATCGGTAATGAGCTGGCCATGGCTTGACCGCGGGTGCGTTCATCGGGGCTAACGGTTGGGTCTTCGGCGGCGTCCGGGGTGATTTTGATGACGCTGACCCAATGGGCGACTTCGGCAAGATCACGGAGGATCGCCATAGGGTCTGCGCCGTCCGCGTATTGCGCGGAAAGTTCGGTCAGGGCGGCCGCCGCTTCACCGCGCAAGATCATATCAAAAAGGTCGAGCACACGCCCACGATCTGCTAGGCCGAGCATAGCGCGAACCTGATCGGCGGTTGTTTCGCCAGCACCATGGCTGATCGCCTGATCGAGAAGCGATGTGGCGTCGCGGGCAGACCCTTCGGCAGCGCGGGTGATCAGGGCGAGGGCGTCATCGCTGATTTCTGCACTCTCAGCAGTGGCGATCTTGCGCAGCAGCGCAATCATTATCTCTGGTTCGATTCGGCGCAGATCGAACCGCTGACAGCGGGACAGAACTGTAACCGGCACTTGCCGGATTTCAGTCGTGGCAAAGATGAATTTGACGTGCTCGGGCGGCTCCTCCAGCGTCTTCAACAGCGCGTTGAACGCGTTCTTGGAGAGCATGTGTACTTCGTCGATGATGTAGATCTTGTAGCGGGCAGAGGCCGCTCGGTAGTGTACGCTGTCGATAATCTCGCGAATATCTCCGACGCCGGTTCGGGACGCCGCGTCCATTTCCATCACGTCGACATGGCGGCCTTCCATGATCGCTGTACAGTGTTCGCAGACGCCGCAAGGCTCCGTTGTTGGTCCACCGTTGCCGTCTGGCCCGATGCAGTTCATGCCCTTGGCGATGATGCGGGCGGTGGTGGTTTTGCCGGTGCCGCGGATGCCAGTCATGATGAAGGCTTGCGCTATGCGATCCGCGTCGAACGCGTTTTTCAGGGTGCGGACCATGGCGTCTTGGCCCACCAAATCCGCGAATGTTTCTGGCCGGTATTTGCGGGCGAGAACTTGATAGGCGGGTTGGTCGGACATACGGGGCCTTAACTGGATTCGGATCAACTTTGGCAGGTTACGGGGTGTAGGCTGCAACGTCCATGGGGAAGGGTGGAAGTTACGCGGGTGTTGAGATAGGGCAGGGCCATGTCGGATTATTCCATCTTTGAGGTGCCTATAGGGCAGGGTGTCGGGGCAATCGCGCCGATCCCTGGGCGTTCTGGGGCCTATGAGCGCGATGTGTCGGTTCTTTTGAGATGGGCACCAGATTTGGTGATTTCGATGACGGGTCTGCCGGAAATGGAACGCGTTGGCGCTGATGCACTGGAGAAGGATTTGCAGGCGGCTGATGTGGCGTGGCGGCATGTGCCGATTACTGATTTTGGCACCCCGACCGCAAACACCATGCTGATATGGCCCGAGGTCGAAGCGCAGGCTTTGGATGTACTAGACGACGGGGGCCGCGTGTTGGCGCATTGCTATGGCGGATGCGGCCGATCCGGGATGGCGATTTTACGGATGATGGTTGCTTTGGGAGAAGAGCCAAGCCAAGCATTGGCGCGGTTGCGCAAGGCGCGGTCTTGTGCGGTTGAGACAGACGCCCAATTTGCTTGGGCGTCTGAGTGCAGTACTTAGCGCGCTTTCTTTTTCATCGCGGATTTGACCATTTTGCCGAATTTGCGTTGGCGAATATGTGCCTCTGCCACGGTTTCGGAGGCGTAGTAATCTTCGCGTTTCAACTTTTGGTAACGGCGCAGGCGGTCAGGATCGATTTCTCCGCGCTCGATTGCTGCCATAACAGCACAACCGGGTTCGCCTTCATGTTTGCAGTCGCGGAATTTGCATTGGCCGGCGAGTTCCGAGATTTCGGGAAACGTCGCATCAATGCCGTAGCTGACGTCAGCGACCCCAAGCCCGCGCATTCCCGGCGTGTCGATGAGCCAGCCGCCAGAAGGCAGGGCGTGTAGACTGCGTCCGGTGGTGGTGTGCCGCCCGCGCGCGTCGTCCTCGCGAATACCTTGGGTTGCTGCTTTGCCGCCCGTAAGGGCGTTTGTCAGCGTTGTTTTTCCAACGCCAGACGATCCGACCAAGGCCACTGTTTGCCCTTTGCCGGACCATGGAGTGAGCAACTCAGCGCTTTCGGTCTGTTTTGCGTTCATGGCAATCACTTCGAGGCTACGGCCGAGTTTTTGGGCCTCATCGACGTAAGTGGAGGGATCGTCCACCTGATCAGCTTTGGTGATCAAAATGACGGGTGTGACGTCGGCATCATGCGCCAAAGCGAGGTAGCGTTCCAATCGCGCGACGTTGAAATCTGCATTGCAGGACGTAGTGATGAAAAGCGTGTCGAGGTTCGCGGCGATCAGCTGTCGTTCCCGCACGTGATGTTCTGACCCGCGTTGCAACGTGCTTTTGCGGTCCAATTGCCGAACGACGCGGTGTTCGGTTGGGTGTGAGAGAACCCAGTCGCCAACAGCGATATCGCCGGTCGATACGCCAGTTTCTGTAACGAGGTCAGTTGGCCCTGCTTCTGTCAGAACAGAAATTCGGTCGCGGTGGACGCTACTGACGCGTGCCGGTGTTGTCGTCACCAACTCGTCCAGATCAAGTTGCGACAGGAAAAAAGCTGACCAACCGAGGTCGGAGAGTGAATAGGTGGGTGTCAATATTTTGCCCTCAGAGAATAGAAAGATTGGTGCCAAGACGCATCTTGACGCTCAATTTCCAATCGAGGTGGCAAATGAAGCTCAGCGCACCACGACTGGGAGCAGCGTTACAATGCCCATGAACATTCCTCCGTCGTCTGGTGGGGCGCAAAACGCGCGGGTTGATGAGGTGAGAGGTTGGACATCGACCCAAGTGGGGCTCGTTGTGGCTGCTACCTTCCGGTCCTGACCAGGTTGGCGAGGCACTTGCCCGCGCCAACCTCTCACTGTTAGATATAGGCTCATTGGCCGGTTGGCGCAAGTTCTCGAAGGTCAAGTTGGTAACGTATTGTCGTATCGTCATCAGATACTTGTGAAAGGCCATTAATAGCCGGCTTGACCCTATAAGAACGTGGAAGTTCAAATGTCAGTTGGGTTTCAGGTACCGGCGCAAAAGTCCAGAGGGGCGCGTCGCACGGATTGAAAGTTCCAATGTTCTCCAAGTATTTTGCGACTATGTCTCGCGCACCTTGCGTACTTTCCCAAATCGTCTGATCGGGATTAGTGTAAACAAAACCACCGCCACCATAAGCACGATATGTGCTTGCGATGACGGCTAAAGATTGGCCGTTTTCGAGTTCTTCACCATTCCAAGCAAGTCGCGGAATCCGACGTCGATGGTCATTCACGCTTTGCGAAAGATCAATCTGGTAGCTGATGCTGGAGAATTGGTCAAAAAAGTATGACGGGCTTTTTCCGCTAAGCAACGCCTGCGAGTTCTGTCTTGGAGCGATTTCGTTTAGGAAAATCGATGACTCTGATATCCATTTCCTAAGCCGTTCGGTCGTCGTTCCAATGACGCATATAGGGTTATTGAACGGAACTATCGACGAAAGATCGCGTTCACGAATGATGCGGCCTTCTGTGTTGAGAAATTTCTTAGACCCAAAAGCGCCGTCAGAACTGAAAGAAGTATAGCAGGCTGTAGTGGGAAGGCCGAGCTCGTCAGTAATATGCGTGGCATGCTCTAGAAGAGCTTCATGCACCAACTTTATCCCATCGTCGAACCCAATCATTGAGAAATGATTGCTTAAAGGTCGAGAGGAGGCTCCAACAGGCTTGGCGAGTTTTTCTCTTACTCTTTGATGGGCATCTAGAATATAACCGAAAAGCTTAGGATTGGGTGTGTCCGATTTGGGACGCTCCAACTGTGTTTCGAAGCTAACGACCGACCAAGTGGGGTGCTCGCTAAGGGTCGGGTCTATGACGCCGAACCCGCAGGCGTTGGAACCGGACTGTACGACTGGGACTGAACCGAGCCGGGAGCTGACATGGTTGCTATGCGTCTCGAACCACTCATGGGTATGACCACCAAAAATGGCGTCGAGGCACTTCAGATGACTAAGTGGTACTAGCGCGTTCTCCATCAAATGGTGAGGCGCCGATTGATCCAGGCCCGCGTGCGCCAAAGCGATGACTATGTCGGCACCATCTTCTCTGGCATTTTCTGCCGCGCGCTTTGCTGCTTCCACGATATCTTCGATAACAACTCTCTTTTTGAGGCAATGCGCATTCCAAACAGTCGTTTGAGGAGGCAACAAACCGATCACCCCTATGCGTATCTCTGCCCTTGAACCATCCTCACACCGAAAGGTGCGGTTCATCACTAAGTGGCTTTTTACAGAATCCGGGGTGCCAGAAATATTGGATCCGACCACAGGTGCATCGAGCTGGTGCAAGAAACCCTCAAGTACGTCTAGTCCATAGTCAAAATCGTGATTGCCGAGCGTGATTGCATCATATCCTAGCTCGTTGAAGGCTTCGGCGAGAAGGTGTTGGCTTGAAGGAGCGATTTCATCAGCAAGTGGCGTGCCTTGGAGAAAATCACCATTGTCGAATAGCAAACTGTTTTTGCCGATACGATGCGCCATTATCGTTGAAGCTAATTTTAGAAGCCCGCGATCTGGATTTGGTTTGTCCATCAGGTAGTCGTAGCCGAACAACTCCATATGCAGGTCTGTCGTGCATATCAACTTTAAGTTTAAATTTCTCATTCACTCAACATAAAGTTGTGTCGCCGTTAAAGTAAAAGAAGAAATCGCCACAAACACAAAAAAGTAACCAGTTTGCTTATCCAGATGATTGCGGCTCAATCTGAGCGATGTCATGTCTTCGTTATGAAAATTGCAGAGCAGGTTACATTCGGTGGGTCCGGCTTGGATCGGGCCGCTGAACGACGAGGCAAGTTGGCTGCTGCCGACTTTGAAAGCGCAGATTTTATCGTTTTGTGGCGCGGCAAGGTTCTCATCGAAGATGCAGCTTTGGTTCGTGTTGGCGAAACCCATCCAATTCTTAACGACCCCAAGCACCCACCTGTCTTTCTCGGCGTCGATGAGGGCAAATTGATTTTCGCTGTCGATATCTCGAACTGGGAACCCGAGACGGATGTGTCGGATCTCGACACGTTCGCAGACAAAACCGAGCAGTCGCATCCGAGCTTGCCCGACAGCAACATTTTCGTTGAACTTCGTCTCCACATGGCAAAGTTTTTTGCAAGAGATGCCGAACTGGCGGCCACAGCCAAAGCGATACTGGGTTGGCATGAAACCCATCAGTTCTGTTCGAAGTGCGGTCACTTAAGTGAGATGCAATTGGATGGTTGGCAGCGGGATTGTCCGGCCTGCGGCGCACATCATTTTCCACGTACTGATCCGGTTGTTATCATGCTGATAACAAAGGGAAATTCAGTTCTCTTAGGTAGGTCCCACGGGTGGCCAGACGGAATGTATTCGCTTTTGGCCGGCTTTATCGAGCCGGGAGAGACCATGGAAGCCGCCGTGCGTCGCGAGGTTTTCGAGGAAGCCGGGATCGAGGTTGGAGAGGTTGGATATCTTGCCAGCCAACCTTGGCCATTCCCGTCATCCCTTATGATGGGTTGCTATGGTGAAGCACTAAACGACCAGATAAAAGTTGACCCCGAAGAGCTCGATGATGCGCTTTGGTGCACACGCGAAGAGATGGCAGAGGTTTTCGCGGGCGATCATCCGACTATCTTACCTGCAAGGAAAGGCGCTATTGCGCATTTTCTATTGGAAAACTGGCTAGCCGATCGTTTGGACTGAGGACGAAGACAAGACATGAAATTCAGCGCGAGAGAAGATGTAGAGGCACCTGCAGAGTTTGTCTTTCAGCAAATCACTGATTTTCAAAGCTATGAACGGCAGGCCCTGCGGCGTGGTGCGGACGTTAGGCGGGTCGATAGTGGTGATTACAAAGTTGGGTCCGCGTGGGACGTGGCCTTCACTTATAGAGGCAAGGATCGGAAGTTGCGTGCGACGGTTGAAGAGCAGACACCACCCTCGATCGTTCGTGTTTCCAGCAAATCGGATGGTCTTGAAGGTGAGACTGTCTTGGAAGTCGTCCCATTATCTCAGAATCGCACAAGGATCGCGGCATCGATCGACATTAGACCCAAAACACTTTCTGCACGCTTGCTGATCCAGTCCCTAAAGCTAGCCAAAACCAATCTAACCAATCGGTTTAAGCGCCGCGTCAGCGATTTCGCGGAAGTTTTAGAGACACGTTACCAGTCAGCAAAGTAATCTAGTCGCGTTCGTGACGGCGCGCCGCTGCTGGGTAGACACCGAGCAACGTCACAAGGTCCGTGAAGTAATCGAGTTCTTCTAAGGCGAGTTGGACGTTACGGTCGTCAGGATGGCCTTCAATCTCCGCGTAGAACTGCGTGGCGGTGAATTGACCACCGACCATATAGCTTTCCAGTTTTGTCATGTTTACGCCGTTTGTCGCGAAACCGCCCATGGCTTTGTAGAGCGATGCGGGAATGTTGCGGACGCGGAAGACGAAACTGGTCATCATTCCGTGATCGCCGCGGCGGCGGTAATCTGGCTCGCGGCTCATGACCAAGAAACGCGTGGTGTTTCGATCATGATCTTCAATGTGGCGTGCGAGGATGTTGAGACCATAGATGTCTGCGGCAAGTTCTGAGGCGAGCGCGGCTTTTGTGACGTCACCATCGGCTGCGACCTCGCGTGCGGCACGGGCATTGTCGGTCGAACCAACAGGTCTGATATCATTCTCCCGCAAGAATTTCCCGCATTGAGGCAGGATAACCGGATGCCCATGCGCTTCGGTGATGTCGTTCAAAGTAGCATCTGGATGCCCGAGAAGATTGACGTGAACGCGCACAAACGCCTCATCCACGATCTGCAGGCCGCTTTCCGGCAAGAGAGAATGTACGTCTGCCACGCGGCCATAAGTGGAATTTTCGACGGCAATCATGCCCAAATCGGCGTCGCCCTTGCGAACCGACTCAATCGCATCAACAAAGGTCGGACAGGGCAAAGGCTCATGATCAGGCCGCGCGGCGACGCAAGCCTCGTGCCCATAGGCCCCTAATTCACCTTGAAATGCGATTTTCTTGGACATGGCAGTGTCCTCCACACACACAAATTTAGCTGTTTGCCCATTTTGGGCATTTCGTCGCGCCAGTATACCTTGCAACTGCCAATGGGAACCTTGTAGATAGCGCGAAAATACCGAACGGAATGGAACGCGACATGTTCGACACAATGACATTGACAAAAGCGGGCGGCGCCTTGTGCGGATCGCTGTTGATCTTTTTGCTTGGCGCTTGGGCGGCAGAGATCATCTATCACGTTGGTGACGACCACGGCGGTCATGGCGAAGAACATGCTCAAGGGTATGTTATCGAGGTTGAGACCGAAGAGGTTGAAGTCGTCGAAGAAGAAGAAGTCGATGTCGAAGTGCTGATGGCATCTGCGAGCGCAGAGGACGGCGAAGGCCTGTGGAGAAACTGCCGGTCTTGCCACGCGCTTGAGCCTGGTGTGAATGGCACCGGCCCGTCCCTTTACGGCGTTGTCGGTCGCTCCGTCGGAACAGAAGAAGGTTTTGGCTACTCCGGTGCACTTGTGGCCGTCGCTGACACTTGGACAGAAGAGAACTTGTTCTACTTCATCGAAAACCCAAAGGGTTGGGCACCAGGTACGGCGATGAACTACAATGGACTTCGTAGTGCCACAGATCGCGCTGACCTGATTGCTTACTTGGACAGCGTTGACGACTAAGAAGCTTCCAAAATCACGTTGAAAAGCCGCTTTCATTGAAGGCGGCTTTTTTGTTTGCGCAGGTTGCCGTACGGTCAGTTCACAATCCGTTCACGCATTCTCAACTTGAATGTTTGCCAAACCCGTCGTTAGCTTCATGTTAGTAGGATAGCGCTGAACAAGAATCCGGAGACTACCATGCAAGACCACCGCCCGACTGCCAAATGTGTTGCTGTGTGCAAAGATCAATCGATTCAGATCAAACAATGGATGTTAGGATCTGCGATCGTTGCAGCTGGGGCGCTTTGTGCTTTTGATTTGCGCGCGGAAGGGCACGAAGAAATTACGGTCAGCCATGGGTTTACGAACTTCGGTGATCTCAAATACGGCCCCGATGAATCGCTAGAATATGTAAATGTCGACGCTCCAAAGGGCGGCGAGATTGCTGTTTGGGCTCAGGGTAGCTTTGACAGCTTTAACCAGTACGCACGAGAAGGGTCGACAGCTTCTCTCAATCAGTTGCCTTATGAAAATGTCTTAACAGGAACGGCGGACGACCCCTATGGGAGCTACTGCTACCTTTGTGAGACGATGGAGTATCCCGAAAGCCTCGACTGGGTAATCTTCAACCTTCGCGATGATGTGACGTTTTCTGATGGCACACCGATGACCGCAGAAGATTTGGAATTCACATTCAACCTGTTCCAAGAGCAGGGGATCGTCGAGTACCGCAACGTTGTCAGCCAGTACATCGCAGATGTCGAAGTTCTGGACACGCACAAGATCAAGTTTTCCTTTACCGAGGAAGCACCGCGTCGTGATGTGGTCGGCTTTGCGGGTGGAACGCCAGTGTTCTCTAAGGCCTGGTTCGAAGAAACTGGCACAAGGCTAGATGAATCTTCGGATATGCCTTTCCTTGGAACCGGGCCGTATCTGCTCGACAACTTCGATATTAACCGCCGGATCGTTTATAAGAAAGATCCAAACTGGTGGGGCGCAGACCGACCAATTAACCAAGGGCGTAACAACTTTGACACCATCCGTGTCGAGTATTTTGCTGACGGGGCGGCGGCCTTTGAGGGCTTCAAGTCCGGTGCATATACCTTCCGAAACGAAAACAGTTCCAAGCAGTGGGCGACAGGCTACGAGTTTCCAGCGCAAGAGAACGGCTGGGTGAAGGTCGAAGAATTGCCAGATGGCTCCATCGGGACAGGCCAAGGGTTCGTGTTCAATTTGGATCGCGAAACCTGGCAAGACCCGCGCGTGCGTGAAGCTATTTCGTTGATGGTGAACTTTGAGTGGATGAATGAATCCCTCTTCTATGGTCTTTACGCGCGGCCAGAGTCGTTTTGGGACTACTCTGATCTGAAGGCTGAAGGACCGCCATCCGAAGGTGAAATCGCGATTTTGCAACCACTTGTGGATGAAGGCTTGTTGGACGCGTCAATTTTGACGGCTGATCCAGTCGTCGCACCGATTTCAACTTCCGTTAACCGCCCGCTCGATCGTCGCAATTTGCGCGCTGCCTCAGCCCTTCTTGACGAAGCTGGCTGGGTACCTGGCGAAAATGGTGTTCGGATGAAAGACGGTGAAACACTGGAGGCCGTTTTCCTACAGTTCTCACCGCAATTCGATCGCATTGTTAATCCGATCGTTGAAAACCTGATTGCGCTGGGTGTGGATGCTAAACTCGATCGTGTTGATACATCGCAATATATCGAACGCCGGCGTTCTGGTGACTTCGACCTTGTGAACCACTCACTAGGCCAGGGATATGAGCCCGGCAGCGGCTTGCGCCAGTGGTTTGGGTCCGAGACGGCCGACAACAGTTCTCGTAACCTGATGCGTTTGCGGTCCGAAGCGGTTGACCGTCTTTTGCCGGTCGTGATCGAATCTGAAACGCTGGAAGAGTTGAACACTTCCACCCGCGCGCTTGACCGTGTGCTACGGGCAGAAGGGTTCTGGATCCCTCAGTGGCAGAAGAACGTTCACACCATCGCTTACTACGATATGTTCCGTTATCCAGACGAACTGCCACCGCTTGCTTTGGGTGAGTTGGACTTCTGGTGGTACGACGCTGAAGCCGCAGAAGCGCTCGACGCTGCAGGCGCGTTCTAAGCAGGTACCAAACCCATGGGAGCCTACATCCTTCGCCGCTTGTTGTTGGTGATACCGACCCTTCTCGGCATCATGATCATCAACTTCACGCTGATCCAATTCGTGCCTGGCGGCCCGGTTGAGACCATCATCGCGCGGTTGGAAGGCGGAGGAGACGTATTCGAAAGCATTTCGGGCGGCGGGTCTGAACTCGCCGAAACGGGGAGCGAAAGCGAATATGTCGGTGCGCGCGGGCTGCCGCAGGATTTCATCGAGGAACTTGAGCGCGAATTCGGCTTTGATAAGCCGCCGCTAGAGCGATTCCTCAATATGATGTGGAATTACGTTCGCTTTGATTTCGGCGAGAGTTATTTCCGTTCGATCAGCGTTGTCGATCTGGTGCTGGAGAAGTTGCCGGTTTCGTTGACGCTGGGGCTTTGGACCACGCTTCTAGCGTATCTCGTTTCAATTCCGTTAGGCATCAAAAAGGCGGTCCGAGATGGGTCGAAGTTTGATACATGGACCTCGGGCGTCATCATCGTCGGCTATGCGATCCCCGGGTTCCTGTTCGCCTTGTTGCTCATCGTGCTGTTTGCTGGCGGTTCCTATTGGCGCATCTTCCCGCTGCGAGGTCTCACGTCAGATGGCTTCGAAGACCTTAGCGCGATCGGCAAGGTTCTGGACTACCTTTGGCACATCACATTGCCGATCACGGCGATGATGATTTCGGGCTTTGCGACGCTGACACTCCTGACGAAGAACAGTTTCCTTGATGAAGTGCGCAAGCAATATGTGATGACAGCGAAGGCCAAAGGCCTCACTGAAAAGGCCGTGCTTTATGGGCATGTGTTCCGAAATGCGATGTTGATCGTTGTTGCCGGTTTCCCAGCGGCGTTTATCGGCGTGTTCTTCGGCGGCTCGCTGATTATCGAAACGCTATTCTCACTGGACGGTTTAGGTAGGCTTGGGTTCGAGGCCGCAGTTGCCCGAGACTACCCAGTCGTCTTTGGAACGCTCTTCGCCTTTACCTTACTGGGTCTCATTATCGGGATCATATCCGATCTGATGTATGTTTTCATCGACCCTCGAATTGACTTTGAAGGGAGGGGTTAGATGGAGCTTTCCCCTCTCAACAAACGCCGTTGGCAAAACTTCAAGCGCAATCGTCGGGCTTGGTGGTCACTGATTATTTTCTCGATACTTTTCACGATCACCTTGTTTGCTGAATTCATCGCAAACGACAAACCGATCCTTGTGTCCTATCGCGGTGAATTGAGGATGCCTGTTCTGACCTTCTATTCCGAGCAGGACTACGGCGGTGACTTCGCGACAGAGGCAATCTACAGCGATCCTGAGGTCGAGTGTCTCATCGTTACCGGCGGGTTGGTAGAGTGTTTCGACACGCCCGAAGAACTGATCGAGGCGGTCGATAATGGCGAGACAGTCGATATCGAAGGCTTTGAGGCTGGTTGGACCATTTGGCCGATCATTCCCTATCACTATCGCACTATCGTTGACGTCGGCGGTATCGCTCCGTCGCCACCGTCGGCAGAAAATTGGCTCGGCACGGATGACACCAAGCGAGATGTCATGGCGCGGGTCATCTATGGGTTCCGCTTGTCTGTTTTGTTTGCTTTCATCGTGACCTTTGCCGCCTCGGTAGTTGGGATCGTGGCGGGCGCTGTGCAGGGATATTTCGGTGGTTGGGTCGATCTGACCTTCCAGCGGTTCATCGAGATTTGGTCGAGCACGCCGTCGCTATATGTGATCATCATCCTTACATCGATCCTCGGGCGAAGTTTCTGGCTGCTTGTCATCTTAACCGTTCTCTTCGGATGGACTGCATTGGTGGGATTGATAAGGGCCGAATTCCTAAGAGCCCGAAACTTCGAATATGTTCGCGCCGCAAAGGCACTGGGCGTCAGCGACCGCACCTTGATGTTCCGTCACATCCTGCCGAATGCGATGGTTGCAACGCTGACCTTCCTACCCTTCATCATCACCGGTGCGATTGGCGGGCTGGCGACACTGGACTTCCTTGGCTTTGGACTACCGTCCTCTGCGCCGTCGTTGGGTGAGCTGACGCTACAGGCGAAGCAGAACCTTCAAGCCCCATGGCTCGGCTTCACAGCCTTCTTTGCCTTCGCGATTATGCTGTCGCTGTTGGTCTTTATCTTCGAGGGCGTACGCGATGCCTTTGACCCAAGAAAGACGTTCTCATGAGCCGTGTTCTCGAGGTCAAAGATCTGAATGTTCGTTTCCGTCAGGACGGTGAGATTACACATGCAGTGCGCGGTGTCTCATATCATGTCGAAAAGGGTGAAACGGTTGCATTGGTCGGAGAGTCTGGCTCAGGCAAGTCGGTTACGGCGCTCTCAACCGTCGACCTCCTGACGGAAAGCGCGACGATTGAAGGGTCGATCACCTACGAAGGCGCACAGATGGTTGGTGCGGATGAGGCAGAGTTGCGCCGCGTACGAGGCAATGACATCAGCTTTATCTTTCAAGAGCCGATGACCTCGCTCAACCCGCTGCATACGCTTGAAAAGCAGTTGACCGAATCCATCGAACTGCACCAAGGGCTTCGAGGCGATGCCGTGCGTGAGCGGATCATCGAACTGCTCACACAGGTTGGGATACACGATCCTGAAACGCGGCTTGGGTCATATCCGCATCAGCTGTCCGGTGGTCAGCGGCAGCGAGTGATGATCGCTATGGCTTTGGCAAACGGACCCGAGCTGTTGATTGCGGATGAGCCGACAACGGCTTTGGACGTGACGATCCAAGCACAAATCCTTGATCTACTGGCAGAGTTAAAGCGGGATGTTGGCATGTCGATGCTGTTCATCACCCACGATCTGACAATCGTTCGAAAGATCGCGGATCGTGTCTGCGTGATGAAAGACGGTGAAATCGTCGAACACGGGCCCACGGCCGAGATATTCGAGAACCCGCAGCATCCTTATACGAAGACATTGTTGGCGGCGGAGTCGGGCGGGCGACCTGCGCCTGTGCCTGTTGAAGCCGATACCGTCGTGGAGACCGACAGTTTGCGCATCTGGTTCCCCATCCAGCGCGGATTGTTGAAACGCACGGTTGGCCATGTGAAGGCTGTGAACAGCGCGACATTGGACGTGCGGGCAGGGGAGACTTTGGGCGTTGTGGGCGAGTCTGGCTCCGGTAAGACAACGCTTGCCTTGGCGATCATGCGGCTTCTGCAATCGGAAGGGCGGATCAGTTTCCGAAACTCTGACATTCATACGTTGAGTCAAAGGCAGATGCGACCTTTGCGCAGCGACATGCAGATCGTTTTCCAGGACCCCTTCGGTAGCTTGAGCCCGCGCATGACGGTAGAGCAGATCATTGCCGAAGGGCTGACGGTGCATCAAGTCGACCCCGATCGGAAGCCACGCGAATTGGTTGGCGAGATCATGAGCGAGGTGGGCTTGGACCCTGACCTGATGGATCGTTACCCGCATGAATTCTCGGGCGGTCAGCGGCAGCGTATTGCGATCGCGCGGGCGATGATCCTGCGGCCTAAGCTTGTGATTTTGGACGAACCGACATCAGCCTTGGATATGACAGTGCAGGTGCAGATCGTCGAATTGCTGCGCGATCTGCAAGAAAAGTATGGGCTGGCTTATCTGTTTATCAGCCATGACCTGAAGGTTGTGCGCGCCTTGTCTCACAAGGTGATGGTGATGAAGCAAGGGGACGTAGTGGAAGCAGGAACGGCCGAAGAAATTTTCGATGCACCGCAGACAGATTACACCAAAACGTTGATGGCCGCGGCCTTTGAAGGCCGCGCTGCCTAGCTACTCAGTCCCGATCATAAAGCAGGACGTTCCTCGCGCTTGCAATCTGCGACAAGCAAGGTCGGCGCCTTCCCGGCTGAGGCCCATGAAATTGGCGTCAAACCCGCCAGAACGCGGGACGACGCGCCGCAACGATCCGTCAAGCGAACTCATTTCGTTCAGGGCGACCTTGAGCAAGACGCGTTCGGCTTCATAGCGCGTATTGTAACGGCCCACGTTGATACCCCAATGCCGTCCGCCAGATGTCGAGATGCGGGTGACGATCTCTTGCACGTCGGGCTGAGGTTGTGGGTTCGCCGCTTGGGTGATCTGGGCCAAAACCTTGGATGGTCGGGCTTGCGGAACGACGCTTTGTTCTAGTGCAGGTGTGGACGGAGCAACAGCTGCTGTTTCGACGGCTTCGGCGAGCGCAACGGCGATGACGTTTGTGTCCACGGCCAATAGTAGTTCCTCTGCCGGGGCAGCCTGTTCAGGTCTAGCGACCGGGCGAAGGCTGCGCGAAATGATACCTGTCACACGGATGGTTTTGCTGCCATTGGCTGGACGCGAGTTGTTTGAAGAGATGATTTCCGCCTCTTGTGCGATGCTAGCACCCGGCGGTTGAGGCCTGCGGATCGTTGCACGGCTTGGGGCGCGGCTGAACCCCATGTCCATCAATTCCGTCACACGGCGATTGCGCGCGGCGGTTGAGGACCCACCGAACATGGTTGCAATGATACGTTCCTGTCCGCGCTGAGCAGAGGCAGTCAGGTTAAACCCTGCAGCGCGTGTATAACCAGTTTTGATGCCATCCCCACCTTCGTAGCTGTTCAGCCAGCGTGTGTTGGTATGGCGTACGGTGCGGACACCTGCATCAGCGGTGCGGCGAGAGAAGAGGTTATAATACTGCGGGAAATCATAGATCACGTGACGGCCAAGGATCGACATATCGCGCGCTGTTGACATATGGCCGCGTTGTGTGAGCCCGTGGGCATTGCGGAAGGTTGTGTTGCGCATCCCCATTGCTGCAGCGGTGCGGTTCATCCGAGTGGCAAAGGCTTCTTCCGACCCGGAGATTGCCTCGCCAATGGCAGTTGCCGCATCATTGGCCGATTTCACGGCGGCTGCGCGAAGGAGATACCGCAAGCGAATCTTTTGGCCGGCGCGCAAGCCAAGCTTTGACGGCGGTTCGGAGGCCGCGAGCGAAGAAATCGTGACTTCGGTGTCCAAACCAATCTCGCCCCGCTGTACCGCTTGGAACGCGATGTAGAGCGTCATCATCTTGGTCAGTGATGCTGGGTGAAGGCGCGTATCTGCATTTCGAGAGTGCAGAACCTCACCGGTTCGGGCGTCCATCACCATCGCCGCATAAGGCGCTGGCACACCTTTCGAAGGCGCGAAAACCAAAAGAAGTAGAAGAATGAATAGCACGAGCCCGCTATGGGCCGCATGTCCCAGACGACTGATCACGTCGCTTGCCTCTCAAATCTGCCTCAACGACCCCGAATTTTTTCGGCGGCCTTTATTGTTGGACAAAGTATAGCACAGCAGCATCCGCCAAGAAATACCTTGTTTATAAGGGTTTAGACTGTGCCATTCCTGCACTTTGCCTATATCTTGTGTGGTGAATGGGACGTTCATCTACATTCAGTGGTCAATTTTGATTTAACTTTTGTAGGTGAAAATGAATTTACTTTAAGTCGATCCCCTCACCACAGGGGTTTTCTTGCGGGCCACGTAGCTTATATTAAGCCGCTAAAGGGAAAGATTTAGGAAAACCGATCACCCATGCTTGCTGACTTCTACATGATGTCTGCTGCGTCAAATGATGACGACAGCGACGTTGGTGTTGCGCTTGAAACCAAGCCCAAGACCAAGCGTCCGCCCATGTACAAGGTTCTGATCCTGAACGACGATTTCACACCGATGGAATTTGTCGTGATGGTGTTGGAGCGTTTTTTTGGCATGACCCACGCCCAGGCATTTGAACTGATGCTGACGGTTCACAAAAAAGGCGTCGCGGTCGTTGGTGTTTATAGCCACGAGATCGCAGAAACCAAAGTGGCGCAAGTCATGGATTTCGCGCAGCGCCACCAGCACCCTTTGCAATGCACGATGGAGAAAGAGTAGCCACCTCGGCTGCTTGATCTGAAATGGCTTCCACATCTCGCCTACGCACGGCCTTAAACGATGGTCTGCTGGTCTTGCCTGAGGGCGCAGGAAATATAGTCAGGCCAAAGGTCGATTTCGACATCGGCGCTCTAGCAGATCATCCGTTGACCATTTCGACAACGTTTGCACCAGACGCGGAGCTTTGGTCTGGATCGGGATATGACGTGGCGCAGAACCTTTCGCCGGCTTCCTTCACGGTTATCAACGTGCCCCGCTCAAAGGCCTTTGCCAAGGCTCTGGTTGCGCAAGCGGCGACGCAGTCTGATTTGATCATCGTCGACGGCGATAAAACAGACGGGGTTGATAGCCTGTTCAAAGCGTGCCGCAAGGTGCTTGGCGACGTTCCAAGTGTCACAAAGAACCACGGGCGTATGTTTTGGTTCGAAAGGACAGATGCCTTTCGGGATTGGATGAGTGAGGGACCGAAAGTCGGTGCGCATGGTTTCTTCACCACCGCAGGCATCTTCTCGGATGGAGCAATCGACAAAGGCTCTGCGCTCCTTTTGGAGAAGCTGCCCAAAGATTTATCGGCAAAAATCGCCGACCTTGGCGCAGGGTGGGGCTATTTGTCTGCGGGAATACTGGATCGTACCGGTGTCGAGAGCCTTACCTTGGTTGAGGCTGAAGAAATGGCCTTGGACTGCGCAAAGCTGAACATAACCGACGATCGCGCCAGTTTTCATTGGGCAGATGCGCGAACCTTTGAGCCACCCGAAAAATTTGATGCCGCGGTTATGAACCCCCCATTTCACACCGGTCGCGAGGGGGATCCGAGTTTGGGGCAAGACTTCATCAGGTCGGCGGCACGAATGCTCAAGCCAAATGGGGATTTATGGATGGTTGCCAATCGGCACCTTCCCTATGAAGCAACAATCAATGAGTGTTTTCAAAAGGTTGCACCAGTTGAAGGCAGCGCAGGCTTCAAAATCGTCAAAGCCTCTCGCCCCAAAGGTTAATTTCAGTTAGCGTCAACACTTGGGAATCATCGGGAGAGAGACCCATGTCATTTTCTGTAGCCGGCAAAACGGCGATTGTGACGGGCGCCGCCAATGGCGTCGGGCTGGCGATTGGCCGTCATTTTGCGCAAGGTGGTGCCAATGTAGTCTTTGCGGATATGGACGAAGACAAGCTTCAGCATGAAGTTGGGGATGAGGCGGAGGACGAACAAAATGTTCGCCTTTTCGCGGGTGATCTGCGGAAGAAGTTGACCATCAAGAACTTGATTTCTGCGACGGTCGATTCCTTTGATCGCGTCGATATTCTGGTCAACGCATGTCGACAGGTCATGGAAACTGATCCGCTTGATCCAGACGATACGTCGCTTGATGAGTTACTCCAACAGAACCTCGTGACTGCGATGCGGCTTAGCCAGGCGACGGCACGGCGAATGATCAAACAAGCCGAGGATGAAACGCCAAATGGTCCCATTGGCTCAATCGTCAACATCAGTTCGATTGCTGCGCGGCGGGCGCATCCCGACCTGCTGGCATACTCTGTCAGCAATGCCGCACTGGATCAGATGACCCGCAGTCTTGCCGTGGCGCTTGCCCTGAAACGTATTCGGGTCAACGCGGTGGCCTTTGGTTCGGTGATGAGTGCGAGCCTTCAGGGGCAATTGGTGTCTGATGAAGAGGACCAGTTGCGCGACACAATCATTGATAACACTCCTCTGCACCGGATCGCAGGCGCGGGCGAAGTGTCAGACGCGGTTCAGTATCTGGCATCGGATGCTGCGAGCTTTGTTACGGGTCAGATTGTGACGGTCGATGGTGGCCGAACCTTGATCGATCCGGCCTCAGTCGCGGCGCATTAACTTTCAGGGAATTGCACCCGGCATTGATCGACCCGCGTGTTCAGGTTGCTGCGTAGCTCAGTTTGACGTTCGACCAACGACGCGAGCTTTGCCCGTTCCGCGTTCAGGTCTATGGCGACTGGAACCCGCCGCTCTCTGGTGATTGTCCGGTCGCAAGCGACTTTGATGGCGACCCCATCCTCTGTTTCTCCATCACACAGGCCGCGTCGCACGATCACGTCTTCTTCTGTACCGACCGCAAAGCCGCGTGCGATATTCGCCCGCGTTTCATTCACGAGACCGGTTATGATAGAAAGCTCTCTGTTGGCATCTGATATGCAGCTTTCTTGAGGGGACGCACAGGCAGCCAAAAGCAACGGTAAAACAATACAATTCAAGCGCATAGAAAACTCCGACTTGCACATTTGTCTAGTTTGGTTGACGTTTGCACCTGTGAAGGGCCAATGCCCCTGTTATACAAGATCAAGGAGGCATTTGCACGATGAGCGACGGATTTCAGGCGGAAAAATCCAAGGCAGCCGCTTGGTTTGGTGAATTGCGCGATCAGATCGTCGCGGCTTTTGAGCACCTTGAAGATACCCAGGTTGAGGGGCCGACAGCTGATATGCTAGCGGGGCGTTTCGAACGGACTGTCACCAAGCGGACTGCTGATGATGGGTCAGACGCTGGCGGCGGTGTGATGTCCGTGATGCGTGGAGGCCGCGTGTTTGAAAAGGTTGGCGTCAACACGTCCGAAGTCTTCGGAGAGCTTGGGCCAGCGGCGCAGAAGGCGATGGCTGCTCGGGGCGTGCCGGGAATGGAAGATGATCCCCGGTTCTGGGCATCGGGCATTTCACTGGTTGCGCATATGGAAAACCCGCATGCGCCTGCTGTCCATATGAACACGCGCATGTTCTGGACGCCCCATGCGTGGTGGTTCGGTGGTGGGTCAGATTTGAACCCCTGCATTGAGTATGATGAAGATACTGAGCATTTTCATGCGACGCAGAAATCGCATTTGGACCCGCATGGAGAGGATCTTTATCCGAAACTGAAAGAGTGGGCGGATGAGTATTTCTACATTCCGCATCGCAACCGCGCCCGCGGGGTAGGTGGCATTTTCATGGATGACCGTTGTACTGGCGATTGGCAGGCGGACTTTGCTTTGACCCAAGACATTGGCCGCGCGTTCCTGCCAGCCTATGTGCCTTTGGTCGAAAAACGCCGCAATACGCCTTGGTCTGAGGACGACAAGGATACCCAGCTCGTTCACCGAGGGCTCTATGCGGAATACAACCTCGTCTATGACCGTGGCACGAAGTTTGGCCTGACCACTGGCCATGACGCGAATGCAGTGTTGATGAGTTTGCCGCCTATGGCGAAGTGGACCTAATTCGCTTTCACGAAGAGAGCGCCACCTGCGTCGATTCTGCGATCAGAATCAGCTGAAGCTGTTTCTTGCGCCACTTGGCTGAACGGCTCGCGGCCTTCGGCCTTCGCGATCAGTTGCGCCTTTACAAGATCAGGGGGCAGGTCGGTTGCTTCTGCCAAACGTGCGACGGCAAATTCCGGGGCGACGGTGAGCATCACATTGGCGATCCTCATCTGTACGCGATCCATGCGTTCATGATCTGGTCCAAGTGCCAAGGCTTCTTTCGGTGTTGCAGGCGCAAAAGACAGCGCCAGCATAAGGACAGTTAGAGCGCCGGAAATACCGATCAGAAAAGACTTCAATACGAGTCGCACGACATCCCCCCGGGAAGTTAAGCGTTCCGTACAGTCTCGATCATAATTGCGACATTTTTTGGGTCTGCATCGGGCGTTATCCCATGCCCAAGGTTAAAAATGTGGGGACCTTGGTTAAAGGCCTGACAAATCCGTTTAGTTTCAGAGATCAGCGCGTCGCCACCTGTAACCATATGCGACGAGGCGAGGTTGCCTTGTACGCAGCCATCTTTCTGAACCGCCCCCGCGGCCCATTCGGCCGTGACACCATCATCGAGCGCAATGCAGTCTGCGCCTGTGGCAGCGTGCGCGCCTTCATAGTCCTGACCGGCGCCGCGCGGGAAGGCGATCACGGGAACGCCCGGATGGCGTTCTTTGATCGCTGATGTGATGCGCTGCATCGGTTTGAGGGAATAGTCATTGAAATCAGTGCCTTGCAGGGACCCAGCCCAGCTGTCGAAAATCTTGACGACTTCAGCGCCAGCTTGGATTTGGCGGGAAAGGTATTCGATTGTGCCTTCGGTTAAGCGGTCCAAAATACCTTCAAACGTCGTTTTGCCCTCCGCCTTGAGCGCATGCGCTGGGCCCTGATCGGGGGTGCCATGACCGGCGATCATATAGGTGGCGACGGTCCAAGGGGCACCGGCAAAGCCGATGAGTGTCGTCTCTTTAGGCAGTTCTTCGGAAAGGATTTTCACTGTCTCGTAGACGGGATTCAGCGTTTCGTGAATGTCTTCAACCGGCTTGAGATTCGCCAATTCCGCACCAGACGTAATTGTACTGAGACGTGGACCTTCGCCGGTTTCAAACCAAAGGTCAGCACCCAAAGCCTGAGGTAACAGCAGAATATCCGCAAAGAGAATCGCTGCATCAAACCCATAGCGACGGATTGGTTGCAGTGTCACTTCCGCCGCAAGTTCTGGGTTATAGCAGAGCGATAGGAAATCCCCGGCTTGCGCTCGGGTTGCTTTGTATTCAGGAAGATACCGACCGGCCTGCCGCATCATCCAAATCGGCGGCGTTGGAAGAGTTTCGCCAGCGAGCGCACGGAGGATGGTTTTGGATGCAGTCATGTCTTGTCCTTTTGCTTCCCTATGTGGTCCCAATTACACATACAGTTGTCAAGCACGGTTGACATAATTAGGAATGATCTCATGACTTTGCATTTGCCTACACCCGACGAGACATTCAAGATTGGAACGCGCGGTTCGCCGCTTGCACTGGCACAAGCGCATGAAACCCGGTCTCGATTGATGGCCGCCTTTGACCTGCCCGAAGACGCGTTCGAGATTTGTGTGATCAAAGTGATGGGCGATGCCATTCAAGATCGCGCCTTGCGCGAGATTGGCGGCAAGGGTTTGTTCACGCGTGAAATTGAAGAGGCATTGCTGGACGGTAGTATCGACATCGCCGTGCATTCGATGAAAGACATGCCGGTCGAGCAGCCCAAAGGTTTGGTTTTGGAAACCTATCTGCCGCGCGAAGATGTACGAGACGCGTTTATTTCATTCGACGCAAAAGGCTTGGCGGATTTGGAAGAAGGCGCGACCGTGGGGTCGTCTTCCCTACGGCGGAAAGCGCAATTGCTGGCACGGCGACCTGATCTGAAAGTTGTGGAGTTCCGCGGCAATGTGCAGACCCGCTTGAAAAAACTCAACGAAGGCGTGGCGACGGCGACCTTCCTTGCGATGGCGGGATTGAACCGTTTGGGCATGGATGACGTGCCGAAAACGCCAATTGAGCCAGAGGATATTCTGCCAGCCGTGGCTCAGGGTGCGATTGGGATTGAGCGGCGGTCCTTGGATGGCAGAGCGGCAGAAATGTTGGATGCCATTCACGACGGCCCAACCGGACAACGGCTTGCATCTGAACGCGCGTTTTTGGCGGCGCTGGATGGATCATGCGAGACACCAATCGCCGGTCTGGCAGAAATCCAAGGATCGGATTTGCGTCTGCGGGGCGAGATTTTGCGCGAAGACGGCTCGGAAGTGTTGACGGATGAGGCGACAGCGCCGATTGAAGACGGTGCTGAGATAGGCCGCGAAATGGCGAAGCGGTTGCTATCGCGCGCTGGCCCCGGCTTCTTTTCGCATCGAGACTAAGGAATTACTTTTCCCGGGTTCAACGTGCCTTTGGGGTCCAATGAGTCCTTGATCGATCGCATGGCTGCCAGGGCCACGGGATCTTTTCGGCGTGACATGGTTTTCAACTTTGACAGGCCAACACCGTGTTCGGCGCTGAAAGAGCCGCCGATTTCTTGCACCACATCTTCGACGGTTTCGACGCATTTGTCAAAGAACTCTTTTGATACGATTTCAGAATAGATTGCGTGGTGAATATTGCCGTCGCCCAGATGCGCAACAACAATATCCCATGCCTCCGGGTCCAATTCCTTGTAGCGGCGTTCAATCTCTTCAATCGCAAAGCCGACTTTGTCCAAAGGCACGGCAATGTCGGTGTCGACCCGCGGCCCTTCGGCGTATCCGATATGACCTGCGGCTTCTCTGCGCGCCCACATTTCGCGCCGCTGCGCTTCATTTTGCGCAATCACGGCATCTATTACGGCTTCCTCTTCCAGCATGCCGCCGAGGATGGTTTCCAACTTCTCAATGATACGTGTTTGACCTGTGTCCAAGACCGCAGCGTCTTCGTCGGAAGTTGCGCCAACTTCGATCATGATGTTCGTGTCATAGGCTGTATCGAACGGCTCCTTCGCACCCTCTACTTGCCGCAAATGAAGGTCAATGTAGCTGCGCGTCATCAGCTCAAATGCTTCGACAGCGCCGCCTGTCGCGTCTTGCATACGGTAGAGAAGGGACAGCGCGTCAGAGACCGTAGGTGTCGCAACCATCGCCGTCGCGTAGGCTTTCGGCTTGGAATAAAGCCTCAAAACAGCTCGGGTGATGATCCCAAGCGTGCCTTCGGCGCCGATCATCAGGTGTTTGAGGTTGTAGCCCGAATTGTCCTTATGCAGCGCACTCATCAGGTTCATGACATGACCGTCCGCGAGCACAACCTCCAAACCAAGGCACAGATCGCGGGTGTTTCCATAGCGCAGAACGTTTGACCCGCCCGCGTTGGTGGATAGCGCACCGCCGATCATGGCAGTGCCTTTTGCGCCGAACGTCAACGGAAAGATTAGGTTATGCGGATCAACGGCATCATGGATCGATTGGAGGATAGTGCCTGCGCCGACCGTGATCGTCCGACCCTCGGTGTCGATCTGTTCGATCGTGTTCAAGCGGTCAACCGAGAGCATCACTGCGCCTTGGTTCGATGTTGCACCCGTTAGGCCGGTATTGCCGGAGACGGGAACGACGGTCAGATCATTGGCGTTCGCATAGGCCGCGATCTTGGAAACCTCTTCTGTTGTGGCAGGGCGAACGACGACCAAAGGATCTACGGTATAATCACCCGTCCATTCCTTTTGCCAATTTGCGGCGTCTGCGCCGCTGACAGCAAATTTTTTGCCCACGATGTCGGCAAGTGCGTCTTGATGTGTCATTACAAATCTCCCTGACGCGGACGCTAGTGCGACCAGCGAAAAATGGGAAGACCTGAGGGTAAAGGAGTTTTGAGTGGCAAACGCACGCAGGCCCCGTATGGCAGTTTTTCATTAAGTCTCGGCGGAGTTTGGTGGTGGCGTGGGAGAGACTTGAACTCTCGACCTCGCGATTATGAGTCGCGCGCTCTAACCAGCTGAGCTACCGCGCCGCACCACGAAGGCCCGATTAAGCAAAGGGGCGGGCGCTGTCAAACCGATTCTTGAGTGTTTGTGCGCTTTCGCTCGCTGAATTTGCTGGGTAAATGTTGGGACAACGAAAGGGGTCTTCATGACAGGCAAAAAGTGGGAGTTCTGGATCGACCGTGGCGGTACGTTCACCGACATCGTGGCGCGGCGGCCAGATGGTGGAATCGAGACCCATAAACTGCTGTCAGAGAACCCAGAAAGATACCGCGATGCGGCGGTTCAGGGCATCAAAGAGTTGATGCAGACAAAGACACCGAGCGAAGGCTCTATCCGCGCGGTGAAGATGGGCACGACCGTTGCGACCAATGCCCTGTTGGAGCGCAAGGGCGAAGATGTCTTGCTGCTAATCACTAAGGGTTTTCGCGATCTTTTGGTCATTGGATACCAGAATCGCCCAAACCTTTTTGATCTCGAAATCAAACGACCTGCGCGTCTTTATCAGGATGTTGAGGAGGTGGCAGAGCGCCTGACTGCGGATGGTGAAGTTCTGATCGACCTCGATGAGGACGGCGCGCGGGCTGCGTTGCAAAGCGGCTTTGACCGAGGGTTGCGATCTGTCGCGATTGCGTTGCTTCATGCCTACCTCAATCCAGTGCACGAACTTCGGGTGGCTGAGATTGCTGAGGAGATTGGGTTCACGCAAATTTCGACCTCTCACGGTGTAAGCCGGTTGGCCAAACTCGTCGGGCGTGGAGATACAACCGTTGTTGATGCCTATCTGTCCCCGATCTTGCGGCGTTATGTTGAACAGGTCGCGGGGGCGTTGGACGTCGGCAAGGTTTGTGAGCGATTGCTGTTCATGCAGTCCAACGGTGGATTAACGGATGCGAACCGTTTTCAGGGCAAGGATGCGGTTCTGTCTGGTCCGGCCGGCGGCATTGTCGGTATGGTCAAAACGGCCGAGATTGCAGGGTTCGATAAGCTGATCGGCTTCGACATGGGCGGTACGAGCACCGATGTCAGCCACTATGCAGGCACATATGAACGGTCGTTTGAGACTGAAGTAGCCGGTGTTCGGATGCGGGCACCAATGATGGATATTCACACCGTCGCGGCGGGCGGTGGGTCGATCTGTCAGTTCCGCGATGGCCGTTTGCAGGTCGGGCCCGAAAGTGCGGGTGCTGATCCGGGGCCGGCCTGTTACCGACGCGGTGGGCCACTGACCGTGACAGATTGCAACGTGATGCTGGGGAAATTGTCGCCAGAACACTTCCCGAGGGTCTTTGGACCGAATGGCGATTTGCCGCTCGATACCGACGCTGTTCGGGCGCGGTTTGAGGAGTTGGCTGCAGAGATCGCCGCAGAAACGGGCGACCCGATCCGAGAGCCCGAAGATTTGGCGCGTGGGTTTTTGCGGATCGCCGTCGACAACATGGCCAACGCGATCAAAAAGATCAGTGTCGAACGCGGGCATGACGTCACCGATTACACTTTGCAGTGCTTCGGTGGCGCGGGTGGTCAACACGCTTGTTTGGTAGCCGATGCGCTGGGCATGCGGCGGGTGCTTATCCACCCTTACGCGGGCGTTTTGTCCGCCTTTGGTATGGGCTTGGCGGAGATACGCGCGCTGCGTGAGGCGCAAGTGGACGCTCCGATTGAGGAGTTGGCAACGGCAGAAACCGCCTTGGTGCGGGTCGCAACCGCGGCACGAGCAGAGATCGAAGATCAAGGCGTTGCGAACGTCACAATCGTGTCGCGGGCGCAGCTTCGCTACGACGGATCGCATCAGCCGCTTGAGGTGCCGTTCGGCGACGTGAGCGACATGAAGAATGCCTTTGAGGCTGCGCATAAACAGCGGTTTGGGTTTATCTCGCCCGAACGCGCGATTGTCTTTGAAATGGTCAGCGCCGAGGCGATTGGTGGGACGCCGGATTACACTGCACCTGCGGTTGCGAGCGAAGACGATGCAAAACCTTTCGCCGAAGTTTCCATCGCCTATGAAACCTCCGAAAACGCGCAGTTATTTCAACGCGAAGAATTGGCCATCGGCGCGACTGTTTCGGGTCCAGCGATCATCTTGGAACCTACCGGCACAAACCTTGTTGAACCGGGTTGGGAGGCGACGGTTGACGTCCATGGAAACCTGATCCTGAACCGCATCGCCGAGGCGCCGCGCCCACCGGCGGCAGGCACTAAGGCCGATCCGGTCGTGCTTGAGGTGATGAGCAATCTTTTCATGTCCGTCGCAGATCAGATGGGCGCGACCTTGGCCAATACTTCTTGGTCGGTGAACATCAAGGAACGGCTCGATTTCTCCTGTGCGATCTTCGATGCGCGTGGTGATTTGGTCGCCAATGCGCCGCATGTTCCGGTACATTTGGGCTCTATGTCTGACAGCATAAAAACAGTGATGCGGTTGAATCCTGATGTGGCTGAGGGTGATGCTTACATGCTGAATTCTCCCTACAACGGCGGGACACATTTGCCGGATGTCACCGTGGTAACGCCTGTGTTTGTGGATGGAACGCCAGCGTTCTGGCTCGGCAGCCGCGGCCACCATGCCGATATTGGCGGGCGTACGCCGGGGTCAGGGCCGCCCGATAGCACCCATATCGACGAAGAGGGCGTGCTGATCGACAACGTGCAATTGGTGCGCGGTGGCACATTACTGGAAGATCAGGCGCGCGCTGTATTGGCATCGGGTAAATACCCGTGCCGTAACATCGATCAGAACATGGCTGATCTGAAAGCACAGGTCGCGGCGAATGAAACCGGTCGGCAAGCGCTGTTGAAGGTATGCGAGGCCTATGGCGGGGACGTCGTGACGGCCTATATGGGGCACGTGCAGGACAACGCGGCAGAAAGCGTGGCGCGCGTGATTGAAGGCTTATCAGACGGCCGCTACAGCTATCCGATGGACGAAGGCCAAGTGATCGAGGTTGCGGTGTCTGTCGACAAAGAGGCGCGGACGGCCACGGTAGATTTCACCGGTACAGCGGCTCAACATAGCGGCAATTACAACGCGCCAAAGGCTGTGTGCCGCGCGGTTGTGCTTTATGTGTTCCGCACGTTGGTTGGCACGAATATTCCGCTGAATGAAGGGTGTCTTCGACCGATCAATATCATCGTGCCGGAAGGCTCAATGCTGAACCCGACCTATCCGGCCGCTGTGATTGCGGGGAATACGGAAGTCAGTCAGGCCGCTTGCAACGCTTTGATCGGTGCGCTGGGTGTGATGGCGTGCAGCCAAGCCACGATGAACAATTTCATTTGGGGCAATGACAGTTTCCAAAACTATGAAACCATCGCTGGAGGAACAGGGGCCGGACCGGGGTTTGATGGGTGTGATGCGGTGCAAACGCATATGACAAATACGCGGATGACGGACCCGGAAATCTTGGAAAAACGGTTCCCGGTGAGGTTGGATACCTTCGGCATTCGCGATGGCTCTGGCGGGGCAGGGCAATGGCGCGGTGGGCATGGATCGTATCGGGAGATGACGTTTCTTGAGCCTGTCACTGTGACGACGCTGTGCTCGCACCGTGTCGTGCCTCCTTACGGCGTTAACGGAGGGGCATCAGGGCAAGTGGGTCACAACTGGATACGCCTTCCAGATGGTACCACACGCGATCTGCGCGGGAATGACGAGGTCAATTTGCCCGCAGGCGGGACTTTCATTCTTGAAAGCCCCGGTGGCGGTGGTTGGGGTCAATCGTAGCGCAGTTCCGTCGCCTTGCCGCGGAAGATTGTGTAGGCCAGTACTGAGTAGCCGAGGATTGTTGGCAAAACGATGCAGGTGCCAATTAGGATGATGAACAGGCTTTCCGGCGCGCTTGCTGCATCATAGATCGTCAGTTTCTCGGGCACGACGTAAGGGTAGAAACTGTAAGCCATGCCTGCGAAAGCCAGCAGCCAAAGCGCCGTTGCTGCCGCGAAAGGCAACCATGATCGCGCGTCCGCTTCAAAGGGCATCCGACGCAGCATCGACCAGAGCCACACCACCAAGAGGCCGGATAGGATTGGCAATGGTGAGAGGTAGAGGATGCTTGGGAAGCTGAACCACTTGTCAAAGATGCGGTCGCTGACAAATGGTGTCGCCAAAGAAATTGCGCCTATCCCGAGGACCAATCCCCAGATGCCGCCCTGCGCCCATGACACGGCTTTGAATTGGAGGCCTCCATCCGTCTTATGTATGATCCAAGTCGCGCCGATGAAACTATAGCCGACAGTCAGAAACACGGCTGTCAGCATCGCAAAGCCAACGTTGCCCCAGGTCCAATCCAACCCCATCACATAAAGACCGAGCATGAAACCCTGAGAAAGCGATGTGATCAACGACCCTGCGAAGAAGGCGTTGTCCCAAAGGCGCTTATACGCAGCCGGTGCTTTAACCCGAAACTCAAACGCGACGCCGCGCAAGATCAGCCCGATCAGCATAATTGTGACGGGCAGGTAGAGCGCCGTCAGGATTTCGCCATGGGCAGCAGGGAAGGCCACCAGCATCAGGCCAATCGCCAGGACCAACCAAGTTTCATTGGCGTCCCAGAACGGCCCGATAGAGGCGATCATCCGATCCTTTTCTTCGCCATCTGCAAAGGGAAATAAAACACCGACGCCAAGGTCGAATCCATCAAGCACAACGTAGATCAGGATCGCAACGCCCATCAGAAAGGCAAAGACGAAAGGGAGCCAGATTGTCGGGTCTCCAAAGAGATACATCGTATTTACTCCGCTGGAACTGGGCTAGGGGCAGCTATTCCACCCCCTAGGTTTTCCCCGCGAGACGCCTTAACCGCGAGATAGAAGATCACGCTGATATAAGCGCCCAGCAAGATCACATAGACCGCGAGGTAGGTGAGCAGGGTCGATAGCACCATCGGCGCGGGCACATCAGCAACCGCTTCTTTGGTTGTTAGGACACCCTGCACCAGCCACGGCTGACGCCCGATTTCAGTGGTGTACCAGCCCGCCAGCGTTGCTAGCCACCCGCTGAAGGTCATACCGACAAGCGCCCACAACATAACCTTGGGCAAACCTTCGACACCGTGACGTTTGCGTAGCATCATGACACTTGCGGTCCAACTTAGTAGCAGCATCGCAACGCCTGTCCCAACCATCACTCGGAAAGACCAGAAGACTGGCGCGACGCGGGGGTGCATGATTTCGCCATCGTCAGTCACAAAATCATTTAGTCCCGGAACCTCACCATCTGCGTGGTGGGTCAAAATGATCGAAGCAAGGTTTGGAATCGCTATTTCGAACCTATTTTCGCGCGCCTCATCGTCAGGGATCGCAAACAAAATTAAGGGAACATGCGTATCTGTATTCCAGTTTGCTTCCATCGCTGCCACCTTCTGTGGTTGGTACTCTAACGTGTTAAGACCATGCTGATCGCCAACGAAAATCTGTATGGGGATCAGAACAGCCGCACCGAATACCGCTGTCTTCAAGGCAGCCCGCACGCCTTCTGTTCGGCCACCAATCAACCAGCGGAACGCAGAGACGCCCGCGATCAAGAAGCTCACGGTGAGGAAGCTCGCGATCAGCATGTGGAAGAACCGATAGGGCATCGAGGGGTTAAACACGATTGCCCACCAGTCCGTCGCGTGGGCAACACCGTCAATCATTTCGAACCCTTGCGGGGTATGCATCCAAGAGTTCAGGACGATGATCCAGAACGCTGACATCGTGGTGCCAAAGGCGACGAGGAAGGTTGCGAGTGTGTGGACCCAGCTTGGTACGCGAGAAGCGCCGAACAGCATGATGCCGAGGAACACCGCCTCCAAGAAGAAGGCGGTCAGAACCTCATAGGCGAGTAATGGACCGGCCACGTTGCCGACTTTCTCCATAAAGCCGGGCCAATTTGTTCCGAATTGGAAGGACATGGTGATGCCAGACACAACGCCCATTGCGAAGGAAAGTGCGAAGATTTTGACCCAAAAGCCGTAGGCATCCATCCAGCGCTGCTCACCAGTGCGATTGTAGCGCAGTTTAAAGAACAAGAGCACCCAGCCGAGGGCGATCGTGATCGTCGGGAAAAGGATGTGAAACGAAATATTTGCCGCAAATTGAATGCGCGACAGTAACAAAGTGTCCAACATGTCTGGGCCTCTTTTCAGGGAGTCGTGACCTCCGACCCGTAATATACTCTATGCTAGCAGAATTTCAGCAGGGTGCGACAGCAAAGCGCAAGTGTTTCCGTTGAGGTCGTTGTCTTGGGCTGCCGAATTACTCAAGTTGTTGACAAACCGTCGATTTTTGCATTTCAAACACCTTGGAGGAGATCAGAATGCCAAATGGATTTTTGACGACGCATGTGTTGGACACATCGCGAGGATTGCCAGCTGCTGGTATGGAGATCGCGCTCTATCGTTTGAATGGTGAAGAGCGTGAGCATTTGGTGACGATGACGACCAATGATGACGGCCGCACCGATAGCCCAATTCTTCCTGCTAGCGATTTTGCGACTGGCCAATACGAGTTGGTCTTTAAGGCTGGGGCTTATCTAGATGCGGTTGGCGCTCCGCTAGAAGACCCACGGTTCCTCTCTGACATACCAATCCGTTTTGGTATCTCGGATCCAGACAGCCACTATCACGTGCCACTTTTGATCTCCCCCTTCGGCTACTCGACCTATCGCGGGAGCTAGGGCTTGAAGAACGACCATTCAGTGTCCTGAGTGTAGGGCGTGTCAGGTGTTACTTTGATCGAGGGAAATCCGCGGTGTGTTGGGGCATCCGGCCAGTTTTGCGCTTCGATCGCCAATCCCTCATAGGCCTTTTTGCCGGGGCGGATGGCATGACGACCATCGTAAACCTGAATGCCATTTTGATCGGTGTGTACTTTCATTCTGACGCCACTCGCACCTGTTAGTGTCAAAACCTCTCGCAATGGCTGCGGGTCTGTCGACAAACAGAAATTTGTGTCCATCGGCGGGTTTTGCGGATCAATCACCCGAGGATTTCGGAAGTTCAATGCGCTCCCTTCCACGTCGGCAATTTCTCCCGTCGGATAAAAATCATCAGTGGTCGGAAGGAATTGATCCGCATGAACGTGCAAAGTGTGACCTGACCAATCTTCGGTTCCGTCAAAATTCCAATAACTGTGGTTGGCGAAATTCATTAAAGTCGCGGCATCAGTTGTTCCGGTTATCGCGAGCGACAAGGTCGCGGGTGCTGAGATGGAATAGGTCGCTTCAATGGTGCGGTTGCCCGGAAGACCGCATTGGCCATCGACAAGGTCACATCGTAGCGTCAACGACGTGTTGGTAACTTCCACAACGTCCCAAACCTGCAACAGCGTTGAATCGCTGCCTGAGTGGATATGCAAGCGGCCGTCCATATTGCGTTCTAGCTCGTACATCATCCCATCAATCAGTACCCGTGACGTACTGATGCGATTGACGATGGGACCTATAAGAGAGCCGTGATAGCGCATGGCGCCTTCGTAGTCGGACAAGGTGTCGGAACCGAGCGTCAGCGATCTATCTACGCCCGCCAGCCGCACGTCTTGAACCACGGCACCCCATGTGAGGATCGATACCGATAGGTTGCCGTCGAACAAGGTGACTTTGTGAACTTCGCGCCCGTCTTTTGTTGTGCCAAACGGGATCATCACAGCTCTTCCCAGTGGACCCCAGCAGGTGGGATTTCGGTTCCATTCCACGAGATGCTTTCGGGCGCGTAGTTGAAGACGAACCGATGCGTCTTCGTGCAACGCGTACGTAACCCTTGTGGCATGTCCATGGTCTCAACACCGGTTTCCTTCAGGATGTCCGACAGGAGGGATCTAAACGTCTCGTCGTCGGGCCATCCGGCAAGGCAGCGAACGTGGTCGTTCCCCATCAAGGCGGGCAAACCGCCCTCGGTCTTTCGATAGACCGCCGCATCGCCGTCCAAATGCTCAAACCAATGCCGGAAGCCGCCACCATTTTCCAAGGCTATGAAATCGGTTGGCGGGATGCTTTCCGCTAGTATTGCGGTAACGTCAGTATTGGAAAGGTTTGGCCCCATCGGCGAGGGGATCGAAAGTTCTTCGGTTTTGGTATCAGTGCGTGGCCCGATGAGGGCGATACCTTTATAGGTTTTTAAGGCAGATCGGAAACCTTCAGAGAGTTTTATGATACCAGGCGCGAGGACAAGATTGTAATCGGACAGGTCACTCGTCTCAGGGCTAATAATGTCGATATCGACGCCAAGACTGCGCAAAGCGCGGTAAGCGGCGAAGGCAAGTCGGAACATATCGAAATCGGCCCCTTGGGGCTGGGTGTCCCACGCCCAGGCACTCTCATAGTCAAATACCAAAGCGACGGGCGCATCAGCAGTGCCAACATTAGCAAGCCCCGCGATCTCATCCGCGACTTGTCGTGCTTCTGTCTGCGCAGGTGCGTTTTCGTTGTCAGGCCGCAGTAATCCTGCGTGCATCTGCTCTTGCGCCCAGGGCGCTTGCCGCCAGCGGAAATAGCACACCGTCTCAGCACCATGGGCAAAGGCTTCCCAAGCCCAAAGGCGTGCCATGCCGGGCAGTGGGGCAGGGTTGTAAGGCGCCCAGTTCACCGGACCCGGTTGCTGTTCCATCACCCACATGCGGCCCTTGCCGACAGCGCGGTAAAGGTCGTGGTGAAAGGCTTGATTGTCAGGATGCCCTTGGCGGAGGAAATATTGCTTTTCCTCAGGCGTGCCCTCAATCCGGTCGCTCAGGAACCCAATTGGGTAACTGTCCCAAGACGCGATATCGAGGTCTTTGCCAACGGCCCAATGATCGAAGGTCGTCACCCGACCCATGTAGTTGTGAATGAGCGGCGCATCGGTGTGTTTGCGCAACTCATCGGCTTGCACTTTGTTGAATGCCACGACCTGATCCGAACTATACCGCCGGAACGCCAAGACATGCGCGGGATTTGGTTCCGTGACCGTGAGGTTTGGAAGTTCGATTTGGTCGAAGTGATCGTAATCCATCGACCAGAACACATTGCCCCAAGCACGGTTCATCGCATCAGTTGACTGATAGCGCTGGGCCAACCAATCCCGAAAACCGGTCAGAGCGGCGTCTGAATAACTGAGCGCGGTGTCATGACAGTCATATTCATTGTCGATCTGCCAAGCGGCGATATGCGGGTTCGCACCATAGCGTTCGCCCATTAACCGTACGATGCGCTGGCATTCCTTGCGATAGCCTTGGTGGCTGAAATCATAATGCCGTCTTGATCCGAACTTACGAACCCGTCCGTCGGCATCGACGGGGAGCATATCGGGCATCTCATCCACCAGCCATCGCGGTGGCGTGGCGGTTGGCGTGCCCATGATGATCTTCAAATCCGCAGACCCAAGCGTTTCCACAGCTCGATCCAGCCAGCCCCAATCGAAGGTGCCGCGTGAGGGTTCCATCCGCTGCCACGCGAACTCTCCGATCCGCACCCAGCTGAGGCCGGTTTCGACCATTCGGCGGGCGTCGTCGGCCCACATCTCTTCGGGCCAATGTTCAGGGTAATAGCAAACGCCGAGCGTGCGTTTCATGGTCGTCCTATTGAGTTTATTGGCCAAGGTGAAAGAGCAGGGCGCGCCTAAAGGATCACGCGGTATTCTTTCTGGCCGGTGTATTTCGTTTCAATGGCAAAGGTTTTGCCGTGATCGCCGCCGGTTTGTCCAACCGCGGCAGAAGTGCAGAAAAGGGTGGAGAGGTCTTCGCCGCCAAATGACGGGCAAGAGGATTGAATTGCCGGGACGTCGAAGGCTTCAATGAACTCACCGTCTGGAGCGTAGCCAGCAACGCGACCGACGCCCCATTGCGCGCTCCATAGGTTGCCGTCGGCATCAACTACAGCGCCATCTGGGCGGTAGGGTGTGCCGGTCAGGTCGAGGTGAACATAGGCTTCGCCTTTGGGCCAACCATCTTTGCCTAAAGGGAGAGCCATGACCAGTTGGGTATCGGTATCAGTGTAAAAAGCCGTCTTACCATCTACAGCAAAACAGATACTGTTGGAGATGGTCACGTGGCCCACGATTTCGCGCAGCTCGCCTTTGTAGAACCGATAGATCGTTCCGGCGTAAGCTTCGGCAGATTTGCCCATCGTCCCAATCCAAAACCCGCCTTGGGGGTCTGCGCGGCCATCGTTGGACCGCGTTTCTGGGATGTCGGCTTCGAGGTCGATGATCTTTTCCTGTGCGCCGGTTTCGATGTTGAACCGAAATAACTTAGTTTCAGAGGCGATCAGGAAATGATCGTGATCGACCCAACCTGCGGCGGATATATGTTCATCAAATTGCCAATACTGGCCTTTCGTGTGCAATCGCTTGCCCAGAATGTCGAACCAGAAGAATTGTTTGCGTTCTGGATGCCAAAGCGGACCTTCGCCCAGCTCGCAAACCGTATCGTCATAAATCATTGAGCTGCCTCATCATAAGCCCCCACCATATCCTTGGCGCGCGAAGCAACTTCTTCGACAGAGAAACCCGCCTTGTAGAGCGATGAGCCAATGCCAAACCCATCTGCCGTTGCCGCCATCCATTCTGCGAAGTTTTCAGCGCCTGCGCCTCCGACGGCGAAGACTTGAGTCCCTTCCGGCAGGACCGCGCGAATGGCTTTGATGCCGTCGGGGCCGAGCAAGCTGGCCGGGAAAATCTTCAACCCGTCGGCACCGGCCTTGAGTGCGGCAAAGCACTCCGTCGGGGTCATCACGCCAGGCCAGCTTTGCATGCCGGCTGTCTTTGTGGCGACAATAACACGCTGATCGCAGTTTGGAGAGACGATGAGTTTGCCGCCTGCTTGGGCCACGCGCCCAACATCGTCCGTTGAAAGAACCGTTCCGGCGCCGATCAATGCGTCGGTTCCGAATGCGTCGGACACGGCTTTGATGCTGTCAAACGGATCGGGGGAATTCAAAGGTACTTCAATGCGGTCGATGCCTGCATCGATAAGGGCTTCGGCAATAGGGGCTGCTTCTGGCGGTGTGATGCCGCGCAAGATCGCGATCAATGGGCGCGACATGGGCTACTCCTTGTATTTGCGATAGGCGGCCGTCAATCCGGCCAAAGTGGCGCGCTCTGCCTGCACCTGTATGGCGGGAACGGACTGCGTTGCCAATGCGTCGACATAGAGTTTTGCCAGCGGTCCAGCCCCTAGGACGGCAACTTGTTGGCCGAGCCAATAGGGCTTTGCCCCCGCAAGCTCCGCCCCAATCAGCAATCCTGAAAGCCGACCTGTCGCTATGTCAGGGTCTTGTTCGCTCAACAACCCTTCTGCACGTAATGAGAATAGTCGTGCCGCCAAACGCTCAGGTCGCGCCATCGCCTCATCCAAACCTCGTTTGAACCCGACGTCATCCAATCCGTTGCCGACGGAGTGGCGTAGGACAGAGTTCTTGCTGAGAAGCGAAAACATCTCGCCAGTCATAAAGGTCTGAAAACTCACAACCTCATTCGCGCTGATATGAACCCATTTGGTGTGAGTCCCAGGCAGGCAAATCACGCCATCCCAGTTGGGGTTAAGCGCGAGGAAACCGGCGATCTGGGTTTCTTCGCCACGCATGACATCGGCAGGGTCCATCTGCCGAATGCCCGGAATGATGCGCACATCGAGGTTTGGATCGGCCACGTCTGGTGCGAAAAACGCGCTGGGTGAGGTTTCGCAAGGAACGGTGGCATAGGTCGCCTCGGTCCACCCTTGCCGACTGCCAACCATACCGCAGGCGATCACCGTGGTCGGGCCAGTTACCCATGGATGAACCAGCGCCTTGAGCGCTGGTTCATAGTCAGTGCGGGAAAGCTTGCCCATACCGCAATCGGACTCGGCACTCTCAACGATTGTGCCGCTCTGGGACATGCCCCAGACGCGAAGGTTACTTGTGCCCCAGTCGGCGGCGATCCAGTCAACCTTGCTCATCCTGTGACCACCCGCCCGGCATCGACGACAAGGACTTGGCTCGTCACCATGGATGAGGCATCCGAGGCCAGAAATAGCGTTGGCCCAACGATGTCTTCTGGTTTCATCATTTCAGGAATGCACTGCTCTGCTTGGTATTTGGCAAGGCCCTCAGGCGTTGCCCATTTGTCGAGCTGCTTTTCTGTCAGAACCCAGCCAGGGGCAAGAGCGTTTACCCTGATCCTGCGATCTCCCCATTCGCGCGCGAGCGCGCGAGTCATTCCTGTAATGCCCGCGTTTGACGTCACATAAGGCGTCATGCCCGCCGCACCGAACATATAGCTGATCGATGAGAAATTGATGATCGTGCCGCCGTCCGGCATGAGGCGGGCGGCTTGTTGGCAGGCAAAGAAATATTGCTTGAGGTTGACGTCAATCATGTCCTGCCATTGGTCTTCGGTGACGTCGATCGCCTCCATCCGCAAATCGTTCGCAGCGTTATTCACGAGTACACCTAGTGGCCCAAACTGATCGACGGCTTGCTGCATCGCCTTTTGTAGTGCTTGGGTGTCCGTCACGTCGCACTGAATAAAGAGCGGTGTGGTTTGGGCCGTTTCACCAAGCTCATTCGCAAAATCCGAATAGTCAGACCGCCCGACAAAGGCCACCTTTGCCCCTTGGTCGACAAACCCTTTGGTCAACGCGGCACCAATCCCGCTGCCACCACCTGTGAGGAATACGGTCTTGCCGTCGAGGTCGGGGAAACGCGCAGTTGTCATAGCTTCCGCCCTTCCAACACCCACATGCGTTCGGGGAATGTCCACGGCAAAGTGACCCCGTGGCGCATCAGATATGCGCCTGAAAGTGTGAGGTCGTCGGTTTTCAGCGCTGTCGTTCCGCGCGACAATCGCGATGCGGTATCCCGATTGATCAGCCGGATGGAGTACATTGCATCGGGCTCCAGGGCCGTCAGGCGCAAAGGGCGCGGCGCGATTTGGGCGGAGGTGGCGGCTTTGCCAGCGAAGACGACGAACTGGCTACCGTCTCTTGCGTGTTGTTGTTCCGCAAGTACCGCGGGATCTGCGCTGTCTAGGCGCAGAATATCGGCGGTGGTCATCCAATCGCGGTTGGCTTTCCACCACGATGTGACTTCGGTCAAAACGCGCGCTTCGTGGTCGGTCAGTTCTCTTGGGTCCATCTCGAACCCCATATGGCGCTGCGCTGCGACCCATGCGCGGAATGAAATATCCAAAGTCCGGCCTGAGGTGTGACAGACGCGTGGGCCGACGTGGCTGCCGGTCACGGCCAAGGGCAGGAACAGCGCTGCGTCATGCTGAATTCGAAGCCGTTCGAGCGCGTCATTGCTGTCTGACAGCCAGACACGCTGGGTGCGTTCAAGGATGCCAAAATCAATCCTTCCACCGCCGGAGGCACAGCTTTCGATTTCCACCCCAGGAAAATCAGAGCGAAGCCTTTCAATCAACGCGTAAGAGCCGCGCGTTTGTGCTGCGTCAGGCATCGGTAAGACGCGATTGTGGTCCCATTTGATGTAGTCGATGTCATGATCTCGCAGGATCGCCGACATCCGATCATATAAATAGTCGCGTACCTCAGGTAGGGCCATGTTCAGCGCCTTCTGCTGACGCCCCAATGTTTGATCTTCCGATCCCAGAACCCAATGCGGATTGGCACGGTGGATGTCGCTGTCTTCGTTGATCATCTCTGGCTCGAACCAGATGCCAAACGTCATATCCAACCCATGGATATGGTCGATCAGTGGAGATAGACCATCAGGGTACTTACGAGGATCGACCGTCCAGTCAGACAGACTGCGTGTGTCATCGTCACGCTCGCCAAACCACCCGTCATCGAGCACGAAGCGTTCTGCACCCAAAGCCGCCGCGCGATCTGCAATGTCTTTGAGGACAGGCAGCTTGTGGTCGAAATAGATCGCTTCCCAACAGTTATAGTGTACGGGGCGCGGCGTATTCGGTTTCGGCCACGTGACAATACGTTCCCGCAGGTGGCGCTGAAAGCTCACCGCGCAACCGTTCAGGCCGGTGTCGGAGTAGGTGATATAAAGCGGTGCGGTTTTGAACTGTGTCTTCGGTTCCGTTTCCATGCGGGCGGCGTGGCCCCATTGGATTTGCCTGCGGCCATCTTGCAGTTCTTCCGCAATCATCTTGTGGCCACCGGACCAGCCGTAGTGAAACCCGTAGCATTCGCCTTGCGTATTTGTCGTGCCAATCGTCGGGATCAACAGGCTTGGAAAATGCTCATGCCCTGTCCGGCCGGTCCGGTTCTCTCGATAGCGCATCCCAGCTGACCATTGCGTACGGCCTAGCTGGAACTCTCCACACCAGCGGCCAGAGACGTCGATCATCTCTTCTGACTGTTGCGGCGCGGGCAGGACAGGGGCCGCAAGCCAGTGCAGATGAACGGGCCGTGTGGCGTCTAGCGTCGTCTGGCACGTGACGACGTTGGTCTCTACATCTGCTGCAAAGTCAAACGTCAGCGTCAGGTCGTTCTTTGTGTCCTCATACACTAATTGAAGTGTGCCGTTTTGGTCGGCAGATCGCAGGCAAAACTTGGGAAGCAACGGCGTCCCATCCGCGTCTCGGACGATCAAACCGGGCTGGCCGGGGAAACTTCGCGTGGCTTCAGGGCAGAGGGACAGGTCTGGATTTTCGTCCAACATGCCACCCGTGACGTCAATCACATGCGCTGCGTGTATCGTCTCCAAGTCTTCATCGTCTGGCAAACGCGCGCCCCAATAGACGACTTGCGGCAGGCGATCATTGCGCGTGGTCAGCACAAGGGTCTGACGCCCATCATCCAGACGCCATGCGCTGCTGAGACGCTGCGGCGTCCTATCCAGACCAACGCCATCAATAGATGTTTCAGAGACGCTAGGCGTCTGTGCCATCAAATCTGCCATCTGTGCGTCCGTTTACTTGACCGCCCCGAGGGTCAGGCCAGCGATAAAGTGTTTCTGCATCAAAAAGAACATTGCCACTGGTGGAAGCGCTGCAACAATCGATCCGGCACTCATCAAATGATAGGCTGCGCGGAACTGGCTGTTGAACGCTGTGATCCCAGCGGTCACAGGCTGCGCGTCCGGCCCTTGGGTCAGGACGACGGCCCAGAAGTAATCGTTCCAGATGAAGGTGAAGATCAGAACCGACAAGGCGGCGATCGCCGGCTTCATCAATGGCATCACGACGAACCAGAAGATGCGCCATTCTGCAACACCCTCAACACGCGCAGCCTCGATCAATGGGAATGGCAACGCGCGGATGAAGTTCCTCATAAAGAGCGTACAGAACCCGGTTTGGAAGGCGATGTGGAACAGGATCAAGCCAAGCTTCGTGTCATAAAGGTTCATGCTCACGGTCAGGTCGCGCACGGGCACCATGAGGATTTGGAAGGGAACAAAGTTACCCGCGATGAACATAAAGAAGATAAAGAGGTTCCCTTTGAAGCGATAAACGCCGAGGGCAAATCCCGTCATGCACGCCAACGCCACGGTGCCAATCACCGTTGGGACTGTGATAACCACAGAATTCCACAGATACCGCGGCATGTCAGATTCAAAGAAGACCTTGCCGTAGTTGTTGAAGAACTCAAATGAGGACGGAAGACCCCAGAAGTTGCCTTGAACAAAATCGGAGTCCGGCTTGATTGAGAAAATCATCACCGCGATCAGTGGCAGCAGCCATAGGATCAGCGCGATGGGCAGCAAGGCCTGATAGCCGACTTGGACGGAGCGGGATTGCTGTTCGATTGGTCTTGGAAACATCTAACCAGCCCTCCTATCGCGCGGCCTGCTCGTCGCGCCACATCGAGTATAGGAAGTAGACGATGAAGCCGAGCATGATGAAGAAAAGGACGACAGCGATTGCGGCGCCGTAACCCATACGGAACCCGAATTCAGAAAGGGATTCCTCGAACATGTAGAAGGACAACACGCGGGTCGAGCCGAATGGTCCGCCGTTGGTCATCACAGCGATGAAGTCAAAGGACCGAAGCGCACCGATAATCGTGACCACGAAGGCAATGAAGGTCGCTGGTTTGAGCTGTGGGATGATAACATACCACAGCATCTTCCAACCGCGCGCGCCATCAAGACGACCGGCCTCGACCTGCTCCGGATCAACTGCGTTAAGGCCCGTCAGATAGAGGATCATACAGTAGGCTGTCTGTGGCCAAAGGCCAGCGGCAATGATGCCGTAGGTGGCCGTGTTTGGGTTGCCCAAGACGCCACCGCGAATATCGATGCCGAACCACCCCGTCATTACATCAAAAAGGCCGTCGTTCGGCAGGTAGAACCAGCTGAAGACGAGGCCCACAACAACCTGTGAGATCACGAATGGGAAAAAGAACAACGACTTGTAAAGCCGGATACCTCTGACCGTTTGGTTCAAAAGCAGCGCGATAAACAAGCCCATTGGGATCGCGAGCAGATAGAGAACAAGCCAGCGAATATTGTTCCAAAAGGACGTCTCGAATTTACGGTCCATTCTTTGATCGCCAAGACCAAGAAGCCGCTCGTAGTTGTCCGTTCCGATAAATATCTTCTCACCCAATCCGTCCCATTCATGGAATGAGATCCAGAAAGATTGGCCAATCGGGATAATCACATAGACAGAGAAGAACAGGACCGCTGGTGTCAGAAACAGCCAAGGCGTGATCGCAATTTCATTGCGCTTGTACCATCCACGTTGGGGTGGTGCATTTGTGCTGGCTGTCGCCATGGCGTTCCCTTCCAAGGTCAACTCATGCGGAAGGCCAATCGCGGCCTTGCGAATGGGTTGAAAAGGGGCGGCGCAATGCCGCCCCAGATCAGATTAGTTGTAGATCCGCTGACGCGTTTCTTCGAGGCGGTCCAAGATGTCATCCAGGTTGTCTGGGAACACCATGAACTCCTGCAAGCCTTCCATGCCGACAGATGCCATTTCTGCATCGAAGTCACGGTCAAAGAACTGCATGATGCCGCCGCCAGCATTGTTGGACAGCATGTCGAAGCCTTGCTGAATGAACTTGTCATCCGCGATAGACGCGTTCGCGTTCACAGGAAGTTGACCAAGTGCGTCGCCGCCGTTGATCTCGGTCTGAACTTCAGGAGATGTGACATAAAGCAAGAACGCTTTCGCTGCGTCTACGTTCTGAGCACCAGAGGCGATGTGGAACGTATCTGTTGGCGCATCTTCTGCATAATCAACATCTGGGTTGATCACTGGGAACTGGTAGAAGTCCAGCTGATCATCCGTCAGACCACCGTCGCGGAACGCCGCAACAGAGAAGTTACCCATCAGGTAAGCTGTTGCTTCACCGTCGATCATGAACGGCATCGCTTCCTGCCAGCTGTAAGACTGGTGGTCGTCGATGAAGGCGCCCATGTCGATCAGCTCGCGCCAGTTGGCGAAAGTTGCGCGCACGCGGTCGTCTGTCCATGGAACCTGACCAGTGGCCAGTTCGATGTGGAAGTCATAACCATTTGTGCGGGAGTTGATGTAGTCAAACCAACCGCCAGCGGTCCAAAGGAACTTGGACCCGATGGTGTAGCACTTGCGGCCAGAATCGATGATCGCTTGGCAGTTCGCTTTTTCTTCGTCCCAAGTTGCTGGTTCAGACAGACCCAACTCGTCAAAGATGTCTTTGCGGTAATAAACGCCCCACTGGTAGTATGTGTAAGGCACGCCCCACTGCTTACCATCAAGGGTCATAGCGCCCTTCGTGGAAGCAAGTGCAGCCATTTCAGGCTCTTCCCAAAGATCAGAGATGTCCATGAAAAGGCCTGCATCGACGTATGGTGTCATACGTGTTGCGGCATACCAGTTCACAACGTCTGGTGGGTTTGCAGACAGCGCGTTGCGGATCTGAGTTTTCCACGCTTCGCGGTCAACGATTGTCAGTTCCACAGTCAGGTCTGGGTGAAGCGCATCGAAATCCGCCGCCATCTTTTCCATCACCGCACGTGGTGCTGGGTTCGACATGTCAGAGCTGATGCGAAGTGTGCCGGAAAGCGCGTGGCCGTCGGCAGTTGCAGTTGTTGCTACGCCAGCAGCAACTAACGCCGCAAGCGACGTTTTCGTAATGGAATGCATGGTGTCCTCCCTAAATGCCTCCATGATGTAAACCGTGTCTCAAATTAGTTTCATTATTCGAAACCTGGTTTTGGATGTTGATACTAAACCGCGAGTCACCTAAGGTTGTCAACAGTCTCACGGTTACTCGCGGTCGAAATGTCGGCGTAGAAGATGGACCGGAGCAGGGAGGAAAACATGTCACGCGGATCCGGCGACGGTACGGTTGGCAAAGCATTGGAAGTGTTGGAAGAGGTCGCCAATTTTGGCCGACCTGTGCGCTTCAATGATGTGCTCGCTCAATCGCGCTTTCCTAAGCCGACGCTGTACCGCCTCATCCAAACGCTGACGAACCAAGGCATGTTGGATTTTGATCCTGAGCGGTCCACCTACGCACCCGGCGCCCGACTGGTGCGATTGGCCCACGCGGCATGGCAGCAATCCTCACTCGCTCAAGTCGCCAGCCCCTATTTACAAGAGCTTAGCGAGCAAACAGGTGAGACGGTCCACCTTGCTCAATTGGACAGCGCGCAGGTGCTTTATCTTGATAAGCGCAATGCAAAGCAGCCGGTCGAGATGTATAGCCAAGCTGGCAAAGTCGGACCCGCCTATTGCACAGGTGTCGGTAAAGCGATGATGGCGTTTTTGCCCGATGCTGAGGCTGAAAAGGTCATTGGCCAACAATCCTTTCACATCTTCACGGAACACACACTGGCGAATGCCGAAGCGCTGAAGGAAGAATTGGCTGAAATTCGGGAACACGGATACGGTTTCGATCGTGAGGAACATGAGCCCGGAATCATCTGCGTCGCCATGCCGATTCTCACCGAACGAGGCCGCCTGATTGGCGCGATGTCCGTCACCAGCACGACGGATCGCACGAATCTCGCAAGCCTCGAAAAGAATGTACCGCTACTGAAAACCGCAGCGGATGCCATTTCACGGGAAGCCCAAAGGTGGTCTTTCCCAGATCATCAGAAACAACAAGCGACAGGACTCTAGCCCATGCCCGGTGTATCCATGAACAAAGTCATCAAAAAATATGGTGACGTGCAGGTCATTCACGGCATTGACCTTGAAATCGACGATGGCGAGTTCTGCGTGTTCGTTGGCCCGTCTGGTTGCGGCAAATCCACATTGCTCCGCATGGTGGCGGGTCTTGAAGAAACGACAGAAGGCCAGATGCACATTGGTGAGCGTAATGTAACAAAGCTCGATCCGTCGGATCGGGGTGTTGCGATGGTGTTCCAGACCTATGCGCTATACCCGCACATGACGGTGAAAGAGAACATGGGCTTTGGTCTGAAGATGAATGGCCACCCAAAACCTGAGATCGAAGAGAAAGTCGCCGAAGCGAGCCGTATTCTTAAGCTTGACGAATACCTGTCCCGCAAGCCAGCAGCCTTGTCCGGTGGTCAACGTCAGCGCGTGTCTATCGGCCGGGCCATTGTCCGTGGACCGGATGTCTTCCTCTTTGATGAGCCTCTGTCCAACCTAGACGCGGAATTGCGTGTGGAAATGCGGGTTGAGATCGCGCGGCTTCACAAAGAAATCGGCGCCACGATGATCTATGTGACCCACGATCAGGTTGAGGCGATGACGCTCGCGGACAAGATCGTTGTGCTCCGCCTTGGCAACATTGAACAGGTCGGCGCGCCAATGGACCTCTACCGCGATCCAGACAATAAATTCGTGGCGGGCTTTATTGGGTCGCCCGCGATGAATTTCATGGACGGCAAAGTCGTGGATGGCGGCGTTGAAATTCCGAACATCGGCATGACCGTACCGGCGCCGATAGCGACGGCCTATAAAGGTCATGACGTCATCGCCGGTTTGCGGCCAGAGCATTTGTCCATTGATCCGAAAGGCGATGCATTGACCGTTGATTTGACGGAAAGCCTTGGCGGTGTGTCATATGCCTATCTGTCTGGTGCAACGGGCGAAAAGCTCGTTGTCGAAGAACGCGGTGATGATCGCGTCAGCGAGGGCGACAAAGTCGGTCTGAGCTTCGAGCCGGAACGGATGTATCTTTTCGATGCGAAAACGGAACAGCGTATTCGCGGTTGATAGGACAAGGCGCTGAGGTGAGAGGCCCCGGTTCTGTGAACGGGGCGGGCTTTAGCGTTTTCCGTAGTAAAGACCGACGACATGTTCCGCTTGCGCGAAGAACAGCCATCTTAGGGCAAGAACGCCCACGATGTGACTGATGACTGCGAACAGAGCGAGGATATGGCTTGCGCTGGCCTGAACCATCAGCAGCAAAACAAACGGAATGGCAAAGCCAAAGACCATTGAGATGATGCGCAGCTTCTGAACATGCTTGCGGCCAACTTCGAACGCAAACTCCTTCAGGAGGTAGTTTGACCCGGTATGCGGCGGCTCAAACGCGCGCACGCTGCCAATGCCGCCGAGACCCGTTGCATTGGCAAGGTTCGACCCACTTTCTGCGAAGCGCTTGTCGCCAGTAGCCCAGTAGTAAGCTGTCATGCCGCCAGCAATCACCAACATGATCAAAGCAATAACGATATTGCCCGATAGCAATGCACCGCCAGCCACCGAAAGATCGATAAAGAGCGCAGGGGTGCTCCAATGCTTCCAACGCGGTACGGTCTTCATTTGCGCATAGATCATGGAGGTCGTGTAGACGACGCCCAAGGACAGAACAGCGCCGACCCAACCCAAAATCGTGAGTTTGGTGCCAAAGAACACAAGCCCCGCGCCATAGATCGCCATAATGATCAAAGCTGCAACAGCACAAATGCCTTCACGGCTTAGCCAACTTGTCCGCCACTGGCTGAACGCTTTGATCGCGCGTTCCGGATGGCCCAAGTGGAAGGTCGACGCGATCAGGCCACCGACGGCCATGATGTAGGCGATGGCGAAAAACACGAAAGCGACCCAGCCTGTTGGGGCGGGAAATCCAAGGCCAAGAAAAAAGAGCAACCCAAATCCGATGCCGGAGAAGGTGTTGAAGATGATCACGGATGGTGCTGGATGCATTACTTTGATCCTCCTGGCATGGCTGTCAGGGCTTTGTCGAGCCACCCCATCAAACCCTTGGCGTCTTGCGCGACGGGCTCAAGGTAGGGGGCCAGAATATCGATCTCCGGCTCCACGTCCTTAGGGCGCGGTGGCAGGTATTTGTTCACAGGCTTGGTGCCTTGCTCTGGCATCAGATCAAACCCGCCGCGTTCGGCAACCAACTGGCTGACGTCACTGTCAGGATCACCAAGATCACCAAAGTGGCGCGCGCCTGCAGGACAGGTCCGAACGCAGGCAGGCTGACGATCTTCTTCTGGTAGGTTTTCGTTGTAAATCCGATCTACGCAGAGGGTGCATTTCTTCATTACACATTCCGCCGCATCCAGCTCACGCGCACCATAAGGGCAGGCCCAAGCGCAGAGGCCGCAGCCGATGCAATCCTGTTCATTCACCAGAACGATGCCGTCCTCTTGCCGCTTGTAGCTTGCGCCAGTCGGACAAACAGTGACGCAAGGGGCATCTTCGCAGTGCAGGCAGGATTTCGGGAAGTGGATCAGCTGAGCCGCGCCTTGATCCGGCTGCACCTCATAAGAATGCACGCGGTTCAGGAACGTTCCCTGACCGGCGGCGGAATAGGCGTTTTGGTCAGACAGAGGAGCACCATAGTTTTCCGTGTTCCAGCCCTTACAGCTAACAACGCAGGCGTGACAGCCCACACAGGTATCCAGATCGATGACCAGACCTAGCTTTTTCGCGGAAGGTGGGGGGAGTGTCGTCATGATAAATCCCTCTCAGTGGGCGTTGGCACTGTCAGGCTAACAGGTTGTTCTTTTTCGGCATCCCAAGTGGCGATGAACCAAATGAAACTGGTCAGTGTCAGGGTCAAAAAGGCCTCGATCAGCAGTAGGAACTGCAAATTGCTCATTCTCCAACCTTCCATTTCAGTTCTTTTGGCCCCTTTGGCACCGGTGATTTGATCGCTGGCACGGCGGGCAAACAGTGATTGGCCTGATCTGTTTTTTCGATCTTGACCCGCAGATCGAACCAAGCGGCTTGCCCTGTGATCGGGTCGGAGTTGGCCCAACGTAGCCCGTCGCCCTTTGGTGGCAGAAGCTCGTGGATCAGGTGGTTAAGCAAGAAGCCTTTCGTCGTTTCGGATGCGTCCTCTTCCAAGGCCCAAGCGCCTTTGCGTTTCCCAATCGCGTTCCATGTCCAAACGGTATTTTCGTTTAGCGACGCCTGATGCGCGACGGGCACGACGATGAAACCGTGAGCAGACGATACCTTGGCCCAATCGCCCTCTTCAAAGCCGTTGGCTTCCCAAACCTTCGTTGGCAGGTACAGCGGGTTGTGCCCGTGAATCTGGCGCAGCCACGCGTTCTGTGTGCCCCAAGAGTGATACATCGCCATCGGGCGCTGGGTCAGCGCGTGGATCGGGAATTCGTCAGGATCGACGTGACTGTCTTCAAACGGCGCGTACCAGATTGGCAGCGGGTCCATCGTTTCTTTGATCCGATCCCGCAAGTGATCCGGTGGCTGGCGCGTGCCGATGCCTTCGGACGCCAGTTGGAACTTGCGCATCGGTTCCACATAAAGCTGGAAGATGTAGGGTTGCACCACATCATAGAACCCCATCTTCACAGCCCAGTCCTGATAGGCCGCATTGAAAGGTTTGAAGTAGGCGCAGTCGTCCGGCACATGCTCGATCCAGAACCCACCGTTTTCGATATAGCGATCGATCTGGTTTGGGTTCACCTCACCTCGGCCATGATCATCGCCATTGCCTCGGAAACCGGCCAAAGGTCCAACGCCCGGACGGCGAATGTGGTTTGTGATGTAGTCAGCGTAGTCCTTATACTTGGTACTACCGTCTTCATTGACAAAACCCGGCATCCCCAGACGCCCGCCAAGATCACAAAGCACCGATTGGAACCCGCGCACATCGCGATCTGGTTCCACGACGGGCCAACGGATCGCATCCGCGACACCATCCGCCTCACATATCGGACGGTCGAGTAGCGAGATACAGTCGTGACGCTCCAAATAGGTGGTGTCGGGCAACACAAGGTCAGCATAGGCCACCATTTCGGACGAATATGCGTCCGAATAGATGATGTTCGGGATCACATAGTTCCCGTCTTCATCCGTGTCGGTCAGCATGTTCATCACACCGGATGTGTTCATGGAGGAGTTCCACGACATATTCGCCATATACATAAACAGCGTGTCGATTTTGTAAGGGACACCGGCATGAGCGTTGGAAATCACCATATGCATCAGCCCGTGGGCCGACATCGGATTTTCCCATGAATAGGCTTTGTCGATGCGGATCGGGCTGCCGTCGTCGTTGATGCAAAGGTCTTCTGGTCCCTGCGTGTAGCCGAGATGCGGACCATCCAACGCTTCGCCCGGTGTCACTTTGCAATGCGGCTTGGGATGCGCGGTTGCTGGCTTCGGGTAAGGTGGTTTGAACCGCATCCCGCCGGGGGTTTCGACGGTGCCGAGGATGATTTGAAGCGTGTGAAGCGCACGGCAGGTCTGGAAGCCGTTTGAGTGCGCCGAGATCCCGCGCATGGCGTGGAAGCTGACAGGGCGACCGACCATTTTGCTGTGCGTCACGCCACGGAAGTCAGCCCATTCGCGGTCCAGCTCGATCGCCTCATCAAACGCGACCCGCGCTAGTTCTGCCGCCATTTGGCGGATGCGCGCAGGGGTCAGGCCGCATTTCTCGGCCACGTTCTCAGGTGCGTATTCGTCTGACATGTAGCGTTCAGCCATCGAATGAAACACGCTGCGGTGGGTGACGCCCTTGGCGCGATGGGTGCCGGCCAAATCAGGCTCGACGCCTGCACCATTCCACGGCGCAAGCTTACCTGTGCGACGGTCGATGACCTGTGGTTGCCCATCAGCATCGCGCAAGAACAGCCCTCGCTGTTCGCTCTTGGGGTCTTCGTTGATCAGCACGGATGCGTTGGTGAACCGAGCCAGATAGTCGAGGTCGATCTTTCCCGCTTTCATCAGGCAATGGATCATCGACAAAATGAACAATCCGTCCGTGCCGGGGGTGATGCCTACCCAGTCGTCGGCGACAGCATTGTAACCAGTGCGGATTGGGTTCACGCCCACGACCTTTGCGCCGTTTTTCTTGGCCTTACCGATACCAATCTTGATCGGGTTAGAGTCGTGATCCTCAGCAACACCAAAGATCATCACCATCTTGGTCAGGTCCCAATCCGGTTGCCCAAATTCCCAAAACGCACCGCCCATTGTGTAAATGCCGGCAGCGGCCATATTTACGGAACAGAAGCCACCATGGGCCGCAAAGTTTGGCGTCCCATAAGACTGCGCCCAAAGGCCGGTGAAGGACTGCGATTGGTCCCGACCTGTAAAGAACGCGAGCTTCTCTGGGTTTTTCTCTCTGATCGGCTTCAGCAGCCCAACCGCGATATCGAGCGCTTCGTCCCAGCTGATTTCCTCGAATTTGCCAGAACCGCGCGGACCAACTCGCTTCAAAGGCGCCTGCAAGCGCGAAGGCGCGTTGTGCTGCATGATCCCAGCGCTGCCCTTGGCGCACAGAACCCCTTGGTTCACTGGGTGATCTTTGTTGCCTTCGATGTAGGCAACCTTGCCATCCTTCATGTGGACGTTAATCCCGCAGCGGCAGGCGCACATATAGCAAGTCGTCTTGCGTACCTCGTCCGACACCTTAGGCGATGTATCTACATGGGGCTGGTCTAACGACATGGCATTCCCTTTCAAGCGAGTACGGTTCGGACCAACCCTGCACCGGCGAGCGAGCAAAGCAGAACCAAACAAAATGGACGATAATAGGCGGCGAACCGTTCTACAAACAGCTGTTGACCAAGAAACACTCCGAACATTGTGGGGAGCGCGAATATGAGGCCTCGGGTGATGCTGGTCGTGGTCATAACGCCAAAGGACAGCATGATGACCATCGACATGATCGAACTGAGGAAGAGGTATAGAACGAGTGTTCCACGCATCGAGCGCGCAGAGGCGTCACTGGCAAGGACGTAAAGTGCCACGATCATGCCGCCGACGCTTGCCAAACCACTTACAATGCCAGACACGACCCCGCTGCCGTAAAGCCCCGGCGTTGTGGCAAGGAAAGGCAACCGGATCTTGGTCAGTTGCAACGCGGCAAGCACCACGATGATTGTCAGGGCGATGGCTTTGGACGTGTCCACATCAAGCGACGTGGTGAGCCAAAGGCCAAACGGCCACCCAAGAGCACCACCAATCACAAGGCCATAGGCCGTTTTGCGATCTGCGTCGGCCCAGCCGCCCTTCATCATCATCAGTGATGCCGACATTTCCAACCACCAAAGCATCGGGATCAGCTCAACGGGCGGAAGGATAATGATGGCAGAAGCCATGATCAGCGCAGAGAGCGCGAACCCCGAAAAGCCGCGTACGATGCCGGCGGCAACAACAATGCCTGCCAAAATCCAGAACTCTTGTTCTGTTAGTCCGGCCATGTCGTAGAACCAGTTCATTGCCCAGCCTCGATAAGGCTCAGCGCATCGCGGGCAATGGCCTTTTCTTCGTCGGCCGCAATCACGTGGACGTCGAACGATCCAAAGCAGGACAAGTGCTCCACGATTTTTTCGCGCACGGGTGCTGCGTTCTCTCCAATGCCACCAGTGAAAGCAACGGCATCGACGCCCCCCATAGCAACAATGGCCGACCCCGCATGGCGTGCTGCCCAGTAGCAGAAATGCTCAACGGCAAAGGCTGCGTCTTCGTCATCGCGCTCCAACAACGTCTTCATGTTGTTGTCGCCCGCCAGCGCTTTTAGACCACTGTTCTTGTTCAGCATCCGGTCGGTTTCATCTTCGCCGAGCGCTTTTGACATCCGTAGCACCGCCGCGCCATCAATGTCGCCGGATCGCGTGCCCATCGTCAGGCCGGACAAGGGGGAATAGCCCATAGAGGTCGCGATCGATTTGCCATCCTTGATCGCGCAGAGCGAGGCACCATTGCCGAGGTGCAAAGCGAGAAGTCGTGACGGCAAGGCCTCACCAAATTCCGCGACCATGTTTGCATAGGACAGTCCGTGAAACCCATACCGCCGGATGCCTGCGTCATGTTGCGTTTGCGGGATTGCGTAACGCACTGCCACATCTGGATTGGTCGCATGAAAAGCAGTTCCAAAGCTGCAGTATTGCGGTAGCTCTGGTGCAGCCTCTTGCAAGGCGAGGATACCTGCGAGGTTGTGTGAGTTGTGCAACGGGGCGAGGGGCGTAACGTTCTCAATCGCGCTGATCACTTGCGGTGTCACTTGCGCCGGTTCGGTCAGGAGTGTCCCGCCATGGACGACGCGATGGGCCGCGGCGCTTAACTTCTCCAGACCAACTCCATTCTCATTCAATGCTGCAAGCATTGCAGACAGTGCGTGGGCATGGCTGGCGGTTTCGATCTCTTGCTTCCTGCCGCCAACTGATAGCGTGCCAGACGTTCCGATGTTTGTCACAGACCCACTCAACACAGACGTCAATTGCAGGTCGAACACTTCGACCTTCAAAGATGACGATCCTGCGTTGAGCACCAAAATCATTTTGGCAACGCACACTTGATGGCGGCAAGAGCAACTGAGGCCATCCGCGCCGCCGCTGGATCAGCACGAGACGTTAGAAGGATCGGTACCTTTGCGCCGGTCACAACACCCGCCGCACAGCCACCGCCAATGTAGACAAAGGCTTTGAACAGCGCGTTGCCGGACACGATATCTGGCACGATGATTGCATCCGCTTGGCCCGCTACAGGGTCAGCTGTCAGTTTCTTGGTCGCGACCGCATCGGGCGACACGATCAAATCGAACGCCAAAGGGCCTGAGACGTCGGCTTCTGGCACTGCGTCCTTGGCCCAGTCCGCCAGTTCTTTTCCGTCCATAGACGATGGGACAGAAGGAATGGCGCTTTCGGTTGCCGATAAGATCGCCAGCTTTGGGCGCTCTGTGCCCAGCCGGATCAACAGGTCAGACACTTCGCGGATCGCGTCTTGGCGTGTTTCCAAATTTGGTTCAACGTTTACAGCAGCGTCGGAAATCAGGATGGGCTTCGACCCATCTGGCGGGCTGATGTGGAAGATATGCACAAACCGGCGCCCTGTGCGCAAACCCGCATCGCGGCTCACGGCGGCTTTCATGAAAACGTCAGTATGCAGCTGCCCCTTCATCAGAACATCGGCCTTTCCAGCACCACAAAGCTCTGCCGCTTTGCGCCCAGCTTCTTCTTCGCCAGTGGTATCGTGCAGGTCGAAACCAGAGATATCCCAATTGAGATTCGCCGCTTCCGCTTCGATCATGTCCCGTTCGCCCACAAAGACAGGGATCATCAAATCCGCTTCGGTCGCCTCCTTTGCGGCCTGCATGGGTAGAGGCGCACCGGCGCGGGCAATCGCGACGCGCGGGCTTCCGAAATCTTGCCCCATCTTAATCAGGTTGGCTGGGGCCTGCGGCTCTGTCGATGAAAGAAAGGAAGATGCTGTCATATCACAAACTCATACTAATGCGCGGATTAACCCGAGCGTTGCGAGTGCTAAAAGAAGAATAATCGCAAACCTCCGAAACCCGTCGGGTGACGTCGCGTTGAACCGGCGGCTCCCCAGCCAGATGCCTAAGCCCAGAATGGGAAAGGCAATTGCGAGGCCGTTCAAGGTATCCAAGGTTACCAGCCCTCCGTGCCAAAGAAACGGCAGAGTAATCGAATCCAACCCTGTCAAATAGACGATCATCGTCGCCCGAAATGTCGCTGCGGCCATCGGCTGTGCGGTCATGAACGCTGCAACCGGCAGTCCGCCGACTCCGGCACTGTTGCACACGCCGGAAACGACGCCTACGCCGATATGGCCCGGGGCCGCGATGCGACGTTGTAATGTCCATCCTGTCAGAAGGATCAGCGACATGATCAAGACGATCAATGAGACCGCCAAGCGCGCGGTGTCTGATCCCACAGAAAGAATGAAGGAAACCGAAAAGGGCAGCGCAATCGCCGCCCCACCTAGCATCGCAAAAACGCGCCGCCAATCGATGTGACCGCGAATGCCGCGGGCTTGAAGGGCTGTCATGGCTATTTCGCATGCAAATACCACCGGTATCAAAGGCAATGGGTTCGTCACGAGGGCTGCGGAGGCGATGAATATCGCTGAAAACCCGAAACCCGAATAGCCCCGGACATAGGCCGCGCCAAGCAGCGAAACTGCTAGAAACGCGGCCGTTCCGGGGCCTAGGTCAAATGGCACCGATTATTCGGCAGCCATGTCAGCGGCGTCGATCCCTGCAACGCGCACCGGCTTTTTCATCGCGTCACGGCGGAATGGCTCACCAAGCTCTTGGTTCAGCATCACTTCGATCAGTGTGGTTTTGTTGTTTTCCATCTGATCTTTGATCGCTGTGTTTAGAACTTCGGTCAGTTCGTCCATGGTGCGTGCTACGACACCTTTCAGGCCACAAGCTTGCGCGATACCCGCGTAAGATACCTCTGTATCCAGCTCTGTGCCGACGAAGTTATCGTCGAACCACAGTGTGGAATTCCGCTTTTCAGCACCCCACTGATAGTTGCGGAAGACGATCTGCGTGATCGCAGGCCAGTCGCCGCGACCAATCGCGGTCAGTTCGTTTACGGCGATACCGAATGCGCCGTCACCCGCGAAGCCAACAACTGGCACATCAGGTTGACCGATCTTCGCGCCGACGATGGACGGCAGACCGTAACCGCAAGGACCGAACAGGCCGGGTGCAAGATACTTACGACCTTCTTCGAAGTCAGGGTAGGCGTTACCGATGGCGCAGTTATTGCCGATGTCAGAAGAGATGATCGCTTCACGTGGCAGCGCGGATTGGATCGCACGCCATGCCATGCGAGGGGACATCCAGTCAGGCTTGGCAGCGCGCGCACGCTCGTTCCAAGTTGTGCCTGGATCGTCATCCTCATGATCCATGGAAGACAGTTCCTGCTTCCATTTGGATTTCGTATCGGCGATCAGCGCCTTACGATCAGCTCGACCTGCATCACCAGCATCGTCAGCGAGTTGCGCTGCAATGCCCTTTGCCACCTTTGCTGCATCGCCAACGATACCGACCGTGACCTTTTTGGTCAGACCAATGCGATCGGGGTTAATGTCGACCTGAATGATCTTCGCATCTGTCGGCCAGTAGTCGATACCGTAGCCAGGGAGGGTGGAGAATGGGTTGAGGCGAGTGCCCAGAGCCAAAACAACGTCTGCCTTAGCAATCAGTTCCATGCCCGCTTTGGAGCCGTTGTAGCCCAAAGGACCGGCGAACAACGGGTGAGAGCCTGGGAACGCGTCGTTGTGCTGGTAGCCAACGCAAACCGGAGCGTCGAGCTGTTCGGCCAACGCTTTGGAGGCATCGATACCGCCTTCGGATAGGACAACACCCGCACCGTTCAAGATGACAGGGAACTTTGCTGAGGACAGAAGCTCTGCAGCGGAAGCGACGGAATTCTCGCCGCCCGGAGACACTTCAAACGAAATCGGCTCAGGGATTTCGATGTCGACCACCTGAGTCCAGAAGTCGCGTGGGATGTTGATCTGCGCTGGGCCAGACAGGCGGTGCGCTTTAGAGATCACGCGGGCCAGAACTTCGCAGACGCGGGACGGGTCGCGCACTTCTTCTTGGTAGGCGACACAGTCAGCGAACAGGTTCATCTGTTCCATTTCTTGGAAGCCACCCTGACCAATGGTTTTATTGGCCGCCTGTGGTGTCACTAGCAGAACCGGAGTGTGGTTCCAGTAAGCCGTCTTAACCGCAGTTACGAAGTTTGTAATTCCCGGACCGTTTTGCGCGATCATCATGGACATTTCGCCGGTCGCTCGCGTGTAGCCGTCAGACATGAAACCAGCGGAGCCTTCGTGGGCGCAGTCCCAGAACTTGATGCCAGCAGCGGGGAAGATGTCAGAGATTGGCATCATGGCGGAGCCGATGATCCCGAATGCGTGCCGAATGCCATGCGCTTGCAGCGTTTTGACAAAGGCCTCTTCAGTGGTCATTTTCATGGGTCTGTCCTTACAATTGGTTCTAGCGTCGCAGATTTGGCGCCTTGGATTCGGGTGCACAATAGGCATGTGTTTGGCTTACGGTTAGGACCAGTTTGGATGCCAAATTAAGGCCAATGGGAAATTTTTTGAGACTATAAGTCTCAAAAAAGCGCAAAACGGTTCCAAAATGTAAGCGTTTGCATTTTAGCTATTTCCGAGCTCACTTTCAATCGCTTTGCCAATAAATGACACGCCCTTTTCGATTCTTTCTGCTGGAATTGATGAATAGGCCAAACGAAAATAGTTTCTTGGAGGTTCGTCGCCCGAAAAAAACGGCGAACCTGGCTCTATCAATACACCGTCCTCACGCAGTCGCCTTGCGAGTTGGACAGTATCGACAGGTTTTGGCGCTTTAACCCAGACGGATGACCCGCCATAAGCGCCTTTGCCTGCAACTGTTATCCCATGTTTTTCCAACGCTGAGTCCAAAACACGGCGCCTGTCGTGGTAAGCTCGAGACATTCGTCGAACCAACGCGTCGTAGTGGCCCAGTGAAAGGAAATAACTGACAGTACGCTGTGTATGTCCTGGAGCGTGCCGGAAAACCGCAGCTCGAAGCGCGCGAGCTTCTCGTATGAATTGAGCGGGACCAACCAAATAGCCAAGACGCAGACCGGGGAAAAGAGATTTGGAGAATGATCCGACGTAGATCACTCTTCCATTCTTATCTAGCGATTTTAAAGACGGCGAGGGCGGCTTCAGAAAAGCCATCTCGAATTCGTAGTCATCTTCTACGATCAGAAAATCCTCGCTTTCTGCTTTGTCTAGAAGCTCGTGTCGCCGCGTGATGGGCATTGTTGCTGCGGTCGGGCATTGATGGCTGGGCGTTGTGAACACAACGTCAGTTCCTTCTGGTAGGTGAGCCGGTACCAAACCATCCTCATCAACGTCGACAGTCGCCAATTGGCATCGAGACTGGAGCAAAATGGAGCGCAACGCTGGATAACAAGGATTCTCAATTGCCGCGATCCGACGCTGAGTTAGGAGGATCTGTGCAGTGAGCCACAACGCATTCTGCGCGCCCATGGTCACCAAGATCTCATCCGGTCCAGCGGATATTCCCCGACGAGGTAGTGTTTGCCTCGCAATGAATTCGACCAACTGCGGATCGTCGCCATCGAAGTAGTCAGCGGTCAGTGAAGAAAAATCCCGTTTCCCTAGCGCTTGCAATGCGCACATCCGCCAATTCGCCCCATCAAAGAGTGTGGGATCGGCCTGTCCATAATTGAACGGGTAACGATAGTCTGCCCAATCCGCAGGTTTATCCATCCCCAGGACAGGAGCGAACCGTTGCCCAATAGCACGGCTCCAATCCACGCTACTTCGATTTGATCGCCGTGCGGGAAATGCGGGAGGCTCCGGCGCGTTTTCGGAAACGAAATAGCCGGAACGTCCTCTTGACGAGAGATAGTCGTCAGCAACCAATTCGGTATAGGCGAGTGTCACCGTGATCCTACTGACGCCTAGATGTTGAGCCATTTTGCGGGACGAGGGGAGCTTTTCCCCTCTTCGAAAGCGCCCGTCCAAAATTCCTTGGGCGACCATCTGCTGTATGCGCGCTTGAAGCGTGCCCTCCGTACTTGGATCAAGGAAGAATGTCTCTAAAGGTATGGCCATGCTGCACTTTGCTTTGGTCTTAGTGGAGAGTCAAATTGGACTTACCCTTAGTTTAAATTGATACAGCATTGATACACAATTCAGTTTCCATTATTTTCGAACTGCCGCACATCGCGGCACATTCTCAGGGCGGGGTGGAATTCCCCACCGGCGGTAAGTCATTAGACAAGCCCGCGAGCGCCTCTTTTCCAAGAGGGTCAGCAGATCTGGTGCGACTCCAGAGCCGACGGTCATAGTCCGGATGAAAGAGAATGGGTGCATCCCTGCTCAGGCAGGGCTGTCCTGTTTTGCCTTGGGTCAATCGCTAGCAAGAAAGGACAAATGCGATGACTCATATTACCTCAATTTCGCGGGACGGTCGTTTGATCGGACCCCTCTTCATGATCATGGCAGGGGCTTTGTTCGCAGGCGCCAATACAGCTGTCCAAGCCGCCGGAATGACCTATGGCGTTCCGTCACCCACAACCGCCTTTTGGCAATATGCGATCGCAACGGTCTTCGCCGTTCCGATGCTCCTGCGCAGCTCTTGGCAGACCGATCAATTAGGATGGCATCTTTTCCGAGTTCTGCTCGCTGTTTTTGGCGTCCAGGCTTGGGTTGCGGGACTGGCGGTCGTTCCGATTTGGCAGGCCATTGCGCTTCTGATGCTTTCACCGATCTTCGTGTCGCTTGGCGCAAAAATCTTCCTCGGAGAACACCTCGGAAATGGCCGGTTGCTGGCCGTCTGTCTAGGGGCCGTCGGAGGTGCCATCATTCTGAAACCGTGGGCGGATGGATTTTCGCCCCACGCCTTTCTGTCGGTTGCAGCCGCGGCCTTTTGGGCGGGTTCGTCTTTGGTCACCAAGCGTCTGACCACAACCGAAAGCACTGAGGTTTTGACCGTGTACCTCTTGGCGCTCTTACTCCCTTTCAACGCCTTCGCGGCCCTAGGATCAGGCTTTGCGTTAGGGCCGGATGCCTTCGGGATCGTCGGCCTAGCTGGCTTGTTCACTGTCGCCGCGCAATTTTGCCTCGCCAAAGCATACAGCTTGTCTGACGCTGCTTATCTGCAACCGTTTGACCATTTGAAGCTCCCGCTCAACGTCGGCTTGGGTCTTTTGGTTTTCGGCTTCGCACCACCCGGCTCCATGTGGATTGGTGCTGCGATCATCGTCGCGTCCGGCGCTTGGCTCGTCCACACGGACAATGCCTAAAAAAGAAAAAGCGCGCCAAAGTGCTGGCGCGCTTTCTCCACCGTGAGTGTATCCGTTTATCCCAAAACGCGTGTCATCGCTTGATCAACAGCGTCCACAACGTGGTTTAGGTCGTCCTTCGTTGCGATCAAAGGTGGCGCAAACAACAGCGTGTTGTTGTAGCCTGGCAGCGACCGGTTCGTCGCACCGATGATCACGCCTTGGTTCATACAATCGGCCACAATTCCCATGACCTTCTTCTCGTCGACAGGCTCTTTAGTGCCGCGATCCTGCACCAACTCGATACCGGCAAACAGACCCATGCCGCGGACATCGCCGATCCAGTTGTGCTTATCCATCAATTCATGAAGTTTTTCATTCAAATGCAGACCCATCGCTTTGGAATTATCCAAAAGGTCCTCTTCAATGATGATGTTCATGTTCTCGATCGCTGCGGCAGGTCCGCCGGTACATCCGCCAAAGGTCGAGATATCGCGAAAATAGCCAAGGTGATCAGACGCATCCTTGAACTTATCAAACACTTCATTGGTCGTCACACAGCAAGAAATAGCCGCGTAGCCAGAGGCCACACCCTTCGCCATCGTCACGATGTCAGGCTTTACACCGAACTGCTGATACCCGAACCAAGTACCCGTCCGCCCTATGCCGCAGACAACTTCGTCGATGTGCAGAAGGATTTCGTACTTCTTACAAATCTCCTGCACTTTTTCCCAATAGCCTTTCGGCGGGACGATGATGCCGCCGCCAGCCGTAATCGGCTCGAGGCAAAGCGCGCCAATGGTGTCCGGCCCTTCTCGCAGGATCACTTCCTCGATCGCTTCGGCCGCTTTCACGCCATAGCTATCACCAGCGTAGTCATTTTGTGCACGGTATTCGAGGCAATGTGGAACGCGAATAAAGCCGGGCGCAAATGGGCCGTACTGTGCGTTGCGCTCATCCTGACCACCGGCGGACATCGTGGCCAAAGTGGAGCCGTGATAGTCGCGCTCTCGGTAAAGTATTTTGCTCTTCTTGCCGCCATAATACTTGTGGCTGATCTGGCGCACCATTTTGAACGCCTTCTCATTCGCCTCTGACCCTGAGTTCGCATAGTAAACGCGGTCGAGACCCGGCATTTTGTCGATCAACATTTCAGAGAATGTTGCACCCGGGATGGTACCAGCTGTACCTCCAAAGAAACACATCTTGGTCACCGCATCGCTGATCGCCTTACCGATCCGCTCGCGACCGTAGCCAACATTCACGGTCCAAACACCGCCGGACACAGCGTCAAGATGCTCTTTGCCCTTGATGTCCCAGACTTTCATACCTTTGCCTTCGACGATGATCCGAGGGTCAATGTCTTTCTCGAAAGGCTTGTGCTGGATCAAATGATGCCAAACGTGAGCACGGTCGGCTTCTACGATGGCTTCTGGGTCATTGGTGAGCTGGTTCAGGTCCATGACAAACCTCCTGTTTTCGGCGAGTTTCGAAGGCGCACGAATCCGCGCGCAACTAAATAAGATCGGACCATATGACTATGAGTGGGTCTATCAAAATAGGGCCAAACATAAGGGTTGGATATGTCCAGAAGGAGGTGGCTGGATCAGTTGGCGAAATCACTTGCTTCCAAGTGGAATGCTTTGCCAAATCCACCGTTCAAATGCGCTTTCGTGATTGTTAGACGAAACATCACAAAATCGGTGAAATCATAATAGAGCTTTGCCTTTGGTATCGCCTCTAGCCATGTCTCTTTGAGCGAGGCCTTATCGGCAATTTCAGCGCGTGCCATGAGTGTCATTCGAGGGTGGGTAAGAGGATCACCACGATCTTCGGGCTCTCCGATCAAGAGGGAGCAGTCTGGGTGCGTTGTTAGGGCTTTGGTATGTAGTGACAGCTCTGACACCAGCAGATGCGGCGCGCCCTCGATGGCTACCGTCGCGACACGCGACACGTAGGGCGCTGTTTGATCCGGCAAAGACACCGCCAGCGCGCCAAAACGCGCCTCAGTCAACAGAGTACGGGCAAGCAATCGGGCCTCATCATCCGTTGGGCGAATGGGGGAGGGTTGGTCTTTGGTCAAGACGTCAGCTCGGCCCCGCAATTGCGAAAGGCGCGCACCGGTTCGGCCGCATCGGAGAGGTCAAACCGGAACAGCTCATCCCCTGCTTGCGCGATGGCAAAATTGTTAAATTCCAACCCATCTAGGACATTCCCGAACCCTTTGTCGGTTGCCGTGATGGTTCTTTGATCGTCGGACAATGTATGTCGATCGGTCCCAATCTGAATTTGCCTTGGCCCAGCGAACAGGATGCCGAAGACAGGGGCATTGGGCCAGAGGCCATTAGCACGGGTCAGCGAAATCGCATAGTCGCCAAGCATCGGATCATAAGTGACGATGACCGATCCGCTTTCGCCCTCATAGCTCAGCTTGCAGATCGGCGTCGGGCTGTACTCCCAAGCGACGGCGGAGCTCGCTATCAGCGAAAGCGACGCGATACGGATGAGGTCCCAGATCACGTCCGGGACGCGGCGCGCTAGTTCCATTTCTTTTTCCGTTTCACACCGCCGCGCATCCCGCCGCGGCCCATCGTGCTGCGACCTGACTTGCTTTGTGCATCTTCGACGGCTTTGTCGATGGCGTATTGACGGGCCAAGGGATCGTCCGCGACGGCCAGTTCGACAGCTTCGAGCCGCTTGACCTCATCGCGCAATCGCGCGGCCTCTTCAAATTCGAGGTTCTCGGCGGCTTTGCGCATATCCGCCCGCAACCCATCCAACACAGCCTGCATGTTCTGGCCGGGCTTTTCGACCTTGGTGGTCACACGCGCCTGATCTGTGTCGCCGTTATAGAGGCCCGCCAGAATATCCTCGACGTTCTTTTTGACCGTCTCAGGCGTGATCCCATTTGCCTCATTATAGGCGATCTGCTTTGCGCGCCGTCGCTCCGTCTCTTTCAAGGCACGTTCCATCGAGCCGGTGACACGGTCGGCATACATGATTACGCGTCCGTCGGCGTTCCGCGCCGCACGGCCAATGGTCTGGACGAGCGAGGTTTCCGACCGCAGAAACCCTTCCTTGTCCGCATCCAAAATCGCAACCAGCCCGCATTCGGGAATATCCAGACCTTCGCGCAACAGATTGATCCCGATCAGCACATCAAAGGCCCCAAGCCTCAGGTCACGCAGGATCTCAATCCGTTCAATCGTGTCGATGTCTGAGTGCATGTAGCGTACGCGGATGCCCTGTTCGTGCATGTATTCGGTTAAGTCTTCGGCCATACGCTTGGTCAATGTCGTCACCAAACTGCGATAGCCATCGGCGGCGACCTTGCGCACCTCATCGAGCAAATCATCAACTTGCATATCCACCGGTCGGATTTCGACTTCTGGGTCCAAAAGGCCAGTGGGTCGGATGATCTGTTCTGTGAAGACCCCGCCGGCTTGCTCCAACTCCCAAGCCGCTGGGGTCGCGGAAACATAGACGGACTGCGAGCGCATCGCGTCCCATTCTTCAAACTTCAGCGGGCGGTTGTCCATGCAAGAGGGCAGGCGGAAGCCATGTTCGGCCAAGGTGAACTTGCGCCTGTAGTCGCCTTTATACATCCCGCCGATTTGCGGAACACTGACGTGGCTTTCATCGGCGAAGACAATCGCATGATCTGGAATGAACTCGAACAATGTAGGCGGAGGCTCGCCCGGCGCCCGACCGGTCAAGTAGCGAGAATAGTTTTCAATTCCGTTGCAAACGCCGGTTGCTTCCAACATCTCAAGATCGAAATTTGTGCGCTGCTCCAATCGTTGCGCTTCCAGAAGCTTACCGTCATTCACCAGTTGATCGAGCCGGATTTTCAGCTCTTTCTTAATGCCAATGATCGCCTGCTGCATCGTCGGCTTTGGCGTCACGTAGTGCGAATTGGCGTAGACTCGAACTTTGTCGAACGTATCTGTTTTCTCGCCAGTTAGAGGATCAAACTCCGTTATGTTCTCCAATTCTTCACCAAAGAAAGACAGCTTCCAAGCGCGATCGTCCAAGTGGGCGGGCCAAATCTCCAGGCTGTCACCGCGCACGCGGAAGGTGCCGCGCTGAAATGCCTGATCGTTGCGGCGGTATTGCTGGGCGATCAGATCGGCCATGATCTTGCGCTGATCATACATTTTGCCCGCATGGATATCTTGGGTCATCGCACCATAGGTCTCGACCGAGCCGATACCGTAGATGCAAGAGACAGACGCCACGATGATCACATCATCCCGCTCCAACAACGCCCGCGTGGCCGAGTGGCGCATGCGGTCGATCTGTTCGTTGATCTGACTTTCTTTCTCAATGTAAGTATCCGACCGCGCGACGTAGGCTTCGGGTTGGTAGTAATCATAGTAGCTGACGAAGTACTCAACCGCGTTATCGGGGAAGAACCCTTTGAACTCGCCATAAAGCTGGGCAGCCAAGGTTTTGTTCGGGGCGAGAATGATCGCGGGGCGCTGCGTTTCCTCGATGACTTTCGCCATGGTAAAGGTCTTACCCGTACCGGTCGCACCTAAAAGCACCTGATCGCGTTCGCCATCCCGAACCCCATCCGCCAATTCTGTAATGGCCGTCGGCTGATCCCCAGCCGGCTCAAACTCCGTCACCATTTTGAATTGAATGCCGCCCTCCATCTTCTCCCGCTCCCGCACGTTGGGTGCTGGGTTCGACAGATAGGCCGCATCTTCGATTTCGCGCTTGTCGGAGTGAGCGTAGGCCATAAAGGTCTCCTAAGATCAGGTCTCTATAGTTGTGCCAATTCGAGTTGGGTTCAAGGCCTCCTCCTGACAGGTTTTGTCAGTAGAATGTCAGGGAGTGGTGGTTGACCTCACAGGAGAGCGGCGTAGGTTCCGGAAAAACCGCCAAGGAGCCTGTCATGACCATTGATCCCCAAAAACTCGATCGCCTTGCAGAAGTAGCGGTCCGAACAGGTGTAAATCTTCAACCCGGTCAGGATCTGGTCATCACGGCGCCAATGGCTGCTTTGGAACTGGTGCAGCGCATCGCTGTCCACGCTTACAAAGCAGGAGCAGGGATCGTGACACCGTTCTTCAATGACGACGCTATCACCTTGGCACGGTATGAAAACGCGTCCGATGAAAGCTTTGACAAGGCTCCGGCTTGGCTATTTGAGGGCATGGCGCAGGCCTACAAAAATGGCGCTGCGCGTATGGCGATTACCGGCGACGATCCTATGCTCTTGGCCGATCAAGACCCAGAAAAAGTAGCGCGCCTATCCAAAGCGACATCCATCGCCGCGAAACCCGCGATGGAACCGATCGTGGGTTTTGAAGTCAACTGGAACATCGTCGCCTACCCCGGTGCGGCTTGGGCCTCTCGCGTGTTCCCGGAGTTGCCTGTGGAAGAGGCGCAAGGCAAGCTCATGGACGCGATCTATGACGCCTCCAGACTGGATGGCGATGATCCGGTCGCCAATTGGGCAGATCATACAGCAAACCTGAAAAAGCGCGTGGATTGGCTGAATGAAATGAACTTCGCCGCCCTTCACTACACCGGCCCCGGGACCGACCTGAACCTTGGCCTTGCTGAAGGGCACATTTGGAAAGGTGGTGCTTCTCCTGCGTTGAATGGCGTGACGTGTCAGCCCAACATACCGACCGAAGAGGTGTTCACCTGCCCACACGCCTACAAGGTCGAGGGAACAGTCTCTGCCACCAAGCCGCTCGCGCATCAGGGGAGCCTGATCGAGAATATCAAAGTGCGGTTTGAAGCAGGAAAGATTGTCGAGGCCTCCGCCACTAAGGGTGAAGACGTGTTGCAAGCCCTCCTGAAAACCGACGATGGGGCCAGTCGTATCGGTGAAGTCGCACTCGTCCCGCATTCCTCGCCGATCAGTCAGTCTGGCACGTTGTTCTACAACACGCTGTTTGACGAAAACGCCTCTTGCCACATTGCTTTGGGCCAATGTTACGCCGACACGATCAAGGGCGGCAGCGAATTGAAACCAGAGGAGCTTCAGCAACTCGGCGGCAACCAAAGCTTGATCCATGTGGATTGGATGATGGGTTCGGATGCTGTGGACATCGATGGGATCAAGAAAGATGGAACCATTGTTCCGGTTATGCGGGCCGGAGAGTGGGCATAATATCTTGCACTGTCACAAGGTTTTTCAGATAAGGCGCATAGCCAAGGGAGTCAGCCATGCGCGCACGCATTTATAAGCCAGCGAAAACGGCCATGTCGTCTGGAACAGCTAAGACGAAGCATTGGGTGCTTGAGTTTGCAAAGGACAGCTCGCGCGAGATTGATCCGCTCATGGGTTGGACGAGTTCGTCTGATACGCAAAGCCAAGTCAAACTGACGTTTGAAACGAAAGAGGCTGCAATTGAATACGCGGCGGACAACGGCATCGATGCAACCGTGACAGAACCAAAGCCCCGTAAAGCCAATATCCGTGCTGGAGGATACGGCGAAAACTTCGCCACCAACCGTCGCGGCGCTTGGACTCACTAGGGTCCTAACGATCTATCCACACCGTTTCAGTATTGCTCTGCCACCCGCGCCGTTGAAGTTCAGGCGTGTCGTGGTCTTCTTGCGGATAGCCCAGACATAGATAGCCTGTAAGTTGCCAATCTTCGGGTACGTCCAACGCGTCGCAAACTGCAGCGGGTTCCAAGATGGACACCCAACCGATACCCACGTTCAAGCTGCGCGCGACCAGCCACATTGTATTGATTGCCCCAACCGTCGAATAGGCGAGCATCTCTGGCATCGTTTGCCGCCCCAGACCGCGCCCTTCTTCGGGGTTCGGGGCCGTGAAAACGGCAATATGAACCGGTGCTTCTCGCAAACCCGCAAGTTTCAGGGCGCGATAATCGGTAGCCTCATCCTCTGCGTAGTCCAATGCCGCTGCTTCATTGCTGTTCTCAAAGGAAGCAATGACAATCTCGCGCACAGCTTCAGTCTGTACCCGAACGAACCGCCAGGGGCGGCTGTTGCCTACGCTGGGCGCATAATCAACTGAGGCTTCAATGGCAGCGAGAACTTCTGCCTCTATCGGATCTGATCGAAAATGCCGAACATCCCGACGCCATGTCAGGATGTCTCGCAACGCGTCTTGGTGAGCATCGTCAAACTTCATGCCCTGTGCTTAGGAGGGTTTCGGTCCCTCCACAACGCCCGAACCGACATTCCATCTTGCCAACATGCCGCAGACCGCGCAAAAGCATAACCAGCGGGCCCATAGCTCAACTGGATAGAGCAGCCGACTTCTAATCGGCAGGTTGAGGGTTCGAGTCCTTCTGGGCCCGCCATTCTCGCAACGGTAAAGCGCCATGTTACGATCTCAGCTAAGGGTTGCGGGAGGATCAATTGGCGGTAATACGCTGATTTTGTTATAGTTTCCGCTTTGGAAACGAATTGTTTAAAAATTCTTAGCCGAACTACGCCCATTGCCATTGGCCCGCCAGCGGATTGCCGCGCTAATGCCTCGTTTCCAGACCCAATTGATTGTTGCGCAGAAAATTTTCGTCATGCGTAGGGGGTGTCAATTGGGGTGTAATCCATGAAGTCTTTCATTCCGGTGATATTATTAGTTTTGACCGCCGCTTGTGGTGGTACGTCGGTTCCAACAAACAGCGCTTCTTTTGCCGCAGCGCCAACGCCCACGGCATCTACGCCATCAAGGGGCACAACGGGCGATGTCTCGTTCCAAGGTCTCCTGAACGAAGTTCGCTCCGATGCTGGATCGGCACCCGTTACCTATAACGCACAACTCGATGTTGCAGCTCAGCGCCACGCCCAGGATATGCTGGACAACAATTACTTTTCGCACACGGGTCTAAATGGCTCCAGCGTCGGTGATCGGGCAACTGCGGCAGGTTACAACTGGCGTACCGTGGGTGAGAATATTGCCGCAGGTTTCAGTTCAGAAAGCTCTGTTTTGCAAGCATGGGTAGATTCCCCTGGCCACCAAGCCAACAACATCAACCCCGCCTTTGAGGAGTTTGGTCTCGGTTACGCGGCCAATGGTTCTGGAAATCGATGGGTTCTGGTCTTTGGTGCGCAGCGCTAAATCACCCAGAAGAACATCGTAAGATGATAAAAGATTGGAGCAGCGAAGATAACACTATCGAGCTGCTCCACAAACCCACCTTGCCCCGGGATAAGGTGTGACCAGTCCTTGACGCCCCTGTCGCGCTTGATCGCCGCGAAGACGAGATTGCCACCCATTCCGACAAGTGAACTGACCCCAGCCATAACCATCGCACCGTAAACCCCAAAGGGTGTGATCCAGTGCAGAAGGCCGCCGATGATGATCGCGGAACCTACGCCGCAGATGAGACCTTCGACCGTCTTAGGCGATAAGGTTGGGGCTATCTTTGTCCGACCAATGCGGCGACCAAAGAAGAAGTCCAGCAAGTCGCCGAGTTGCACGACAATCACCAAAAAGGCGATCAACAACAAGGATCGATCTCCATAGTTCGGGAAGTCGATTGTCACCAGCGCGGCGACATGGCTGACGCAGAACACAGCTATCATAAGCCCCCATTGCGTTTCTGCCACGCGGATCAAAAAGCGATCCGAATTGCCACGGATCGCCGACACGATGGGGAGCAATAGAAACGCATAAACGGGAATGAAGATCGTATAGATAGCCTCCCACTCCAATCCAATGAAGACGTATTGAAGGGGCAAGATCACAAAAAAGGCTAAGGCCAAGGAAATATGATCCGCGCGCGCTTTGTTGGTGAGCGTTAGGAACTCCCGCAGCGCAGCAAAGGACGCAAACGCGCAAACGATCATAACACCGACCTTGCCGCTCAACAGCGCCAATCCAACGATAATGATGATGCCCCACCAGCTTTGTACGCGGGTCATATAGGTTTCAAGCACTGGGCTGTCTTCGTCGCCTCGTCGCGCATGAAGGATTTCGCCGATAATTGTCAGGGCCAACAAGATGCCGCCGCTGGCGAGCGTCAGAAGGATAATGTCGGTGGTGGTCGGGCTCATCCGTCATCCTCCGGGCGCAAGGCCACAAGCGCGTCCGCAGCACGCGCGAGAAAGTCGTCTTTGCTTTCACCCTCTTGCACATGCACCGGTTCACCGAACGTGACGGTGCAGATCAGGGGCAGTGGGATAATCTCGCCTTTCGGCATGATCTCATTCAAATTGGCGACCCAAGTTGGGACCAAATCGACCTCTGGTCGCGCGAGGCCCATATTGTAAAGACCCGCTTTGAACGGCAGTAGGGGATCGTCACCCATGTTTCGGTTGCCTTCAGGGAAGATGATCAAGCTCGAACCGTCGTCCAGAGCTTTGATGATTGTATCAAGCGGTTTGTCGTCCACCTCCGGCCGTCTGTCGATCAAAACGCAATTGAAAACTTCAGGCCCAACAAAAGCGCGCACTTTGTTCTTGAGCCAATAATCCGCTGCCGCGACCGGTCGGACTTCGCGACGCAAGGCCGGAGGCAAAACCGACCAGATCATCGGCATATCCGCGTTAGACGTGTGGTTGGAATAGTAGACCCGCTGACGCGGCACCGGTTCAATTCCGCGCCAATCCGCGCGAACTGCTGTAATAGCCCGGCAAAAAATCCGGATCGCCTGCCCAACAATACGGGCTGCGAGGGCGCGTAGATATTTCATGGGGTAAACTTTGCCAAAGTTTCAATGAATTGCAAAGGACTCTGACACTTCAGACGCGCTGGCCTCAATCCTTAGCAGGCGCACCACCTTCGAAGATGTTTAGGCCATGATAGCTGATTGGGTCTTCCTGCATCTGCAGATGCAAACCATCGCCCTCAAACGGGTTTGCCTTCGCCAATGTTTCATCAAAGTTGATGCCTAAACCTGGTTCTGTCGGCGGTTCGATGTATCCAGCCTCGACTTTGATCGTGCCGCCGATTAACGCGTCGTGAAACGGCGTTTCGATGGTTTCGGCCATCAGGATGTTCGGAATGGAGGCCGCCAAATGCACATTCGCCGCCCATTCCACGGGTCCTGCATATAGATGTGGTGCCATCTGCGCGTTGTAGACTTCAGCCAATGCCGCGATCTTTTTGCATTCCCAAATCCCGCCCGCGCGTCCCAATGCGGGCTGTAGGATCGAAACTCCGGCGCGCAGGGCATCGGCAAACTCCGTTTTGGTCAACAGGCGCTCACCAGTCGCCACAGGGATTGGTACTGCTGCCACAACCTTCGCCATCTCAGCGGGGTTATCGGGTGGGATCGGCTCTTCGAACCAAAGCGGGCTGTAGGGCGCTATCGCCTCTCCCAACCGAATGGCCCCGCCGGTGCTGAATTGCCCATGGGTCCCGAACAGCAGGTCCGCCCGATCTCCTACAGCCTCTCTGATTGATTTACAAAACGCAGCGGACAGGGAAATGTCATGCATCGAGGGCATATGCCCGCCTCGCATGGTATAAGGCCCAGCCGGATCAAACTTCACAGCCGTATACCCATCCGCCACGCGCGCCAGTGCCGCTTCCGCCGCCATGTCGGGGTTGGCCCAGAACTCTGGCATGGGATGGTGCGGCTCAGGGTACAAATAGGTATAGGCCCGCACGCGATCGTTCATCTGTCCGCCGAGAAGCGCATGAACTGGTCGCCCGCGTGCTTTGCCAATGATGTCCCAACACGCGATCTCCAACCCCGACCACGCGCCGATCACGGTCAAGTCGGGGCGCTGGGTGAAGCCCGAAGAATACACGCGTCGAAACATCAATTCGATGTTCTCAGGATTCTCGCCTTCCATGTGCCGTTCGAACACATCACGGATGACCCCTTGCATCGCGTCCGGCCCAACAGAAGAGGCGTAGCATTCGCCGTAACCGACGATCCCATCCGTTGTCGTCAGCTTCGGAATGATCCAATACCGCCCGCCCCAACCGAGCGCTGGCGGTGCGGTGACGATGATTTCAAGATCAGCAAGTTTCATTTCGCAGTGTCCGGTTCTAATCTGGCCGTAGGAGGCGCGTGTTATGAGCGACAAGATCAGATGTGTAGAGATCGGTCCAGACAATCTTGACCTTTTGCTTTCCGTTCCCGAGGGGATATTCGACGGCCCTGTCCGCCCCGATCAGGCAAAGGCTTTTGTCGAGGACACTGGGCACCTGTTGGTTCTCGCTCTAGAGGCTGAAAAAACTGTCGGTTTCGCGAGTGCAGTCATTAACCTGCATCCCGACAAAGATCCGATCCTTTTTGTCTCTGAGGTTGGCGTGATCGAAAGTCATCGCCGTCAGGGTATTGCCCGCCAACATCATGAACCAAATGTTCAAGCTGGCTAACGATAAGGGCTGCCAAGGCATCTGGCTTGCTACAGAAGGCGACAACGCGCCAGCGCGCGGGCTTTACCAAAGCCTGCAAGGTCGAGAAATCAAAGATGTCGTTGTCTATGACTGGGGCGACTCTGGCGAACCCTAGTCGAATACGATCACATTGCGCTTGGCCGAACCGGTCTTGGTATCCGCAATCGCTTCATTGATCTCTTCCAAGGGCCAGGTACGCGACACCAGTTCGTCCAGCTTCAACCGACCCTGCTGATACAGATCCACCATCCACGGTATATCCCGCGCGATCACCACATCGCCCATTTTTGATCCGGTCATCCCTTGCCCAGTCGCTGCCAACATCACCGGTTCATAGGTCGACTGCGCACCTGAATGCGGCATGCCAACCATGATCACCTGACCACCATTGGCCAAATATTGCGGCGCTTGGTCATAAGCCGGAATAGCGCCGACCGTCACAAAGACCGCATCAGCCCCGCGGCCCATTGCCGCCTTTGCTTTCCGCCATGGCTTCGGATCGGTCGCGAGTACGCCTTCCGTCGCGCCAAATTCCTTTGCGACCGCCAGCTTCTCTTCCGACATATCAACCGCAATGATTCGCCGTGCACCGGCGATCCGTGCACCTTGAATCGCATTCAAGCCAACACCGCCCGCGCCAATCACAACAACGTCTTGGCCAGCTTTCAACTTCGCAGCGTTCACAACAGCTCCGATGCCTGTAATGACACCGCAGGCCAAAACACTCGCCGTCACCAAATCCATATCGTCGGGAAGCTTCACCACCTGGCTTTGATCGACAACCACCTTCTCGGCAAAGGCGCCACAGTTCATCGCTTGAACAACCTGCACTCCATTCCCATCGGAAATCGGCCCCTCAGGTGGTGGCGCGGTCTCACAAGCCACCGGCGCACCGCTTGCGCAAGACGGGCAGGTCCCACAAGCGCGGATCAGGGTCACAACGACCGGATCACCCAAAGCCAAACCGCGTACGCCAGCACCGACGGCAGAGACACGCCCTGCTGCTTCATGGCCGTAAACCGCTGGCAATTCACCGCCCCAGCCGCCGTCCATATAAGTGATGTCAGAATGGCAAATCGCACAGGCCTTCAGATCAACCTCGATCTCCCCAAATTCAGGCGCCCGAAGGGACAAAGTCTCAATATCTAACGGCTGGCCAAAGGCATTACACACGGCAGCTCTAATGTCGCTCATCCGAATTCTCCACGATTTTGAAGGCACCATGACACGCGAGGCGGCTCTGGCAAGGGGGCAAGCGACGTCAGGTGTCGCTTTTTGCCTCCGCTAGGATCGGACTGGTGACAAAGATGAAGATACAGCCAATCACCAATACAGCCGACAGCAAGAACGGCGCACCGGGCAGGTAGATGGCCGCGTCATCCTTGGTGAAATACCAAAAGGTCTGTGTGACCACCAAGGGGGCCGCGATCGTCGCAACCGCATTGATAGAGGCAAGCGCCCCTTGCAGTTCACCCTGTTGGTTGTCATCGGCACGACGCGACATAATCCCTTGCAGCGCTGGGCCGGCGATTGACCCCAAAGCTGTCAAAGGAGTGAGGGCCAGCGCCACCCAGCCATTTTGGATAAAGCCCAATGCTACGAAGGCAACAACGTCTATGCTCAGCCCAACGATCACAGCGTTCCTTTCGCCAAGAACACGCAAGATCGGCCGCATTAAGACGCCCTGAACAATCGCAATCCCTACGCCGAATACGCCAAGCGATAGACCGATCATCCCCGGCCCCCAACCAAACTGGGCTGCACCGAAATAGGCCCAAACGCCGGGGTAGACGAAAAACGCAATCGTATAGATGAAGGTGATCAGCATCAGCCGACCCAAACCAGGCAGTTTGTTGATGTGCTTAAAGGCACCCATTGGGTTGGCCCTGCGCCATTTAAAGGGCCTGCGAATTTTGTCAGTCACTGTTTCAGGTAGTACAAAATAGCCGAACAGAAAGTTTGCCGCTGCGAGCGCCGCCGCCGCATAGAAGGGGGCTCTGGTGCCATACTCAGCCAAAACACCACCCATCAGCGGCCCCAGCACAAAACCGACGCCAAAGGCCGCTCCGATCAGGCCAAAGTTCGCAGCCTTTTGATCTGGCTCAGAAATATCGGCCATATAAGCCGCTGCGGTTGACTGTGTTGCCGCTGTAATCCCGCCAATGATGCGCGCGACGATCAAAAAGGTGATCGACCCCGCGATGGCCATAAGGATGTAGTCAAACGCCATTACAGCGAGGGAGATCAGCAGTACGGGTCTTCGCCCAAACCTATCAGACAAGCTCCCCAGTGTTGGGCCAAAGATGAACTGCATTGCGGCAAAGATTGTCGCAAGGATACCGCCCCAAACGGCGGCATCGGCGATGCCCGCGCCTTCGACCTCTTGGATCAGGTCCGGCATGACGGGCATGATCAACCCAATGCCCATGCTGTCCAGCACAACACTAATCAGAATAAATGTGATAGGAAGGCGGTTATCCATCAAAGAACTCATAAAGTATTTTGCCGCAACCTAAACTGATTAGTTTAGATTGCAACGGACAGAGTTCAGCCTGCTGACACGCTATGGCCGATACGATAGAGAAAACCGTTTAGAGTCTCCGCAAATGCCTCGGTTTGATCCACACAAGGCAGATGGCCGGCCTTGCGGATCAGTTTGAATTCGGACCCTGGGATCAAGTCCACGGTTTCGCGCACCAAGTCTGGCGGTGTCGATCGATCTTCTGACCCAGCAATGCCGAGCGTTGGCAGACGCAACCCGCTGGTCGGGGTGTAGAAATCGGTTCCGGCAATCGCCGAACAAACGCCGCAATACCCTTCCACGGGCACCTTGCTGACCATCTCTTTCCAAGGTTTGACGTCAGGGCTTGTGCGAAACGCGCGTCCAAACCAGCGGCTCATGACGTCGTCCGCAACGCCAGACATGCCCTTTTGGCGTACAATGTCGATCCGATCCCGCCAGAGCTTTTTGTTCCCGATCTTCGCCGCCGTGTTCGACAGCACCAGACCTCGCACCAAATCCAGCCGCTTTATCGCCAGCCCTTGTGCAATCATGCCGCCAACAGAAAGACCGACGAAAACGCAGTCTTTCACCTCGAACCCATCGCAAACCGCTTCAGCATCGCTGACCATTGCACCCATAGTATAAGGTCCGCTTGGAACGTCGGACCGCCCATGGCCACGATTGTCGAAGCGGATGATACGCATCCCATCCGGCAGCAGCGGCAAGACCTGATCCCAAAGCTCGAGAGTGGTCCCAAGGGAGTTTGCAAAAACGAGCGTCGGCGCGTCCGTCGCTGCGTCTCCATCCTGCTTAGCGAAGATGCGCGTCCCGTCGCGGCTAGTGACAAACTGTTCCAAATCAAATCCTTAGAAAAGATCAAGCCGCGTTGGGTCCCCCCAGACGCGGCTCTCTCCTGCCATCCATCAACACCTTTCGCAAGGTGGAGGATGGCCCTCCCGAGCAGGAGAGAAATAAAATTTCACGCTCAAGTCAAACATTTTCTTAAAGTGACTAGAAAATATGCATATGGGCCATGATCTGGCCGTGATCTGAGGCAAGTTTATTATAGGGCGCTTCGGGGTGGCTGCCATCGGTCAGATGGTCATTCAACACGCTGAAATAGTCCATTTGCCCAATTCGGTTTGGGTTGTCTGGATGGAAGTGCTGGCTCATCAAAATCTGGTCGATGGATTCAAAAACGCCGCCAAATGCCGAAGTAAATACCATATCTCTCAATGACTTACGCACAAACAGCTTTTCGGCGGAGTGCAATTTAACACTACTGATCTTCTCTTGGATGATCTCGTTTTCCGCGTCCGTGTACCTATCGGATTTATGTGTCGCATCATGTCGCCGCATCCATGCGTAATTCTTGAAAGGAGCCTCTCCGGTGATGATTTCGGTGGAAACCGCATGTTCGCTGTCATTGAAGTCGCCCAGCACCATCACAGGTTGTCCAGCCTCCAAACTTTCAAGAATCGCCCTTCGTAGCACCCACGCCTCTGCCATCCGGCGAAGTCCGGCGCGCAATGATCCAAGCGCACGAGCCGCTGCGTCATAGTTCACCAAGTCAGCTGCGGGCGGGAAGGGTGCGCCGTCCGGTCGATCCAACTCACCCAGTTTCGATTTCAGGTGGCAGTTGAACACCGTGATCACAGTATCTCCAACAGGAACCCTCGCTTTCAAAAGTGGGCGAGACAATCGGCTGACCTTATAGGAACCACCATCGGAGCCACCCAGATCGGTGAAGGGGATTTCCAAAGGTTCAGACAAATCCTGAATGATCTCCGGCTCTCCGACGAAACCCGTCTTGGATAGGATCGCAACACCAGGCCGCCGGTGGCCCGGCGCGCCATCACTTATGTTTGGCGCGAAGGCCAGCGCGGCATTCGTATACGGCGCATAGGCCAGTTTTCTGAAAATCGCCTTACGCGCATATTTCTTAGATCTATCCGGAATATTGGATTCATTCGCTTCCATCCCCGCCGCATCTGCTTCATCAATCACCGCTTGCAGCGCATCTTCTTCGAAAATCTCTTGAAAACAGATGACATCGGCGTTCAGGGTCAAAACCTGTTCTGCCAGCCAGCTTTGCTTCCACGCATGTTCCTCCGGCGTGTAGCTTTCGTAGGTGTAGTATTCCTGCTCCGCACCGATCAGATTTTTAACGTTGAAACTCGCGATGGTGAACTCTGTCATGCCAAGGTCTCCAATGCTCTTTGGAAAACTTCTTTGTCTACGTTGCCACCAGTTGCCACAGCAATCACGGTGTCATGTCCCAATTCATTCCCATGAAACAATGCGCCCGCCAAAGCTGCTGCTCCACCTGGCTCCACCACGATCCGAAGACGTTCAAATGCCAACCCCATAGCGCGCAAGCATTCGTCTTCAGTCACAACAATTCCAGGGCCGCAATGTTCTTTTAGAATAGGAAAAGTTATCTCACCGGGGCTTGGTGTCAAAATGGCATCACAAATTGAGCCACTTTCGCTGTCATTTTTCTCGCGTTGCCCGGACAGCAGAGATCGCGTGACATCGTCAAACCCTTCAGGTTCACAGGGTCGCACGGTCATCCCCGGAGCCTCTGCCGCCAAAGCCAAGGCAATGCCACCCGTCAGCCCGCCGCCGCCACAGCAAACCAAGACATCCGCTTCAGTAACGCCAGCATCGGCCACGATCTCAAGACCGCATGTGCCTTGCCCGGCGATCACCTGAGGTTCGTCAAATGGTCTGATCAGCGTCAGCCCCCGTTTCCGAGACAGCGCTTCACCAATCTCTTCACGGCTCTCGTTCTCGCGGTCATAAAGAACCACCTCAGCACCCAAGGCGCGGGTGTTCTCAATCTTCACCTCGGGCGCATTAGACGGCATGACAATCACTGCAGGCGCGCCGTGTTCACGTGCCGCCAAAGCGACGCCTTGTGCGTGGTTCCCGCTGGAAAACGCAATTACGCCGGTTTTCAATTCATTGTCGGACAGATTCGAGACCGCCGACCATCCGCCGCGAAACTTGAATGAGCCTGTGTGCTGCAAGCATTCGGCTTTCACCAAAAGCTTGCGCCCGGCTATTTCGTCCAGAAACGGCGAAGACAAAAGTGGCGTCCGCCGCGCGTGTCCTTCCAAACGTTTCGCCGCCGCACGGATCATGTCGATATTCATTGCAGTTTCTCCACCCAAGCGGTTAGCGCCGCCAATGCCTCTTTTTCATCAAGGAACGGTACATGCCCGCGCCCGGGAACCTCTGCGCGGATCATATCCGGCCTGCGCTTGGTCATCTCATCCGCACAGGCTCTAGTCAAAAGATCAGAATTGACGCCACGGACCAAAGCCAGCGGTAAGCCTTCGAGTGCGTCGAATAAGGGCCAAAGATCAGGTGCAGGCGCTGCCGATTTCAAAACCGCGTCCCGCAGTTTCGGATCGTACCGCAGATGCAGCCCATCCTCGCGTTCCTCATAATGATTGCTGACTTCGGCCAACCAACGCTCCATTGGAACATCCTGAAAATGTGTCCAAACCTTTGCCCGAAAGGCGGCGACCTCTGTATAGGTTGCCTGCAAGGGTCGCTTTCCGATGTAGTCTTTGATGACCTCCAAACCCTTGTCGGCGATCTCCGGCCCAATGTCATTCAGCGCGACGCCCAACAGCCGATCCTTCGCTGTTGCTGCGAGCACCATCGCTATTAGCCCGCCGCGTGACGTGCCCAAGATCGCGGCCCGTTCCAGCCCCAGATGATCCATCAACGCTAAAGCGTCCTGCGCCTCTTGCGGAATCGTATAAGTCTCTGGATCAGCCCAATCCGACTGCCCGCGACCGCGATAATCGAGCCGGATCAAGCGAACGGGTAGGTGAGGGGCGACATGATTAAAATCGCGACCGTTTCGCGTTAAACCAGCCAAAGCGAGAACCGGTAAACCGTTCCCTTCATCGGTGTAATACAGGTTGATCCCATCTGCGGTCGAAAAAGACGGCATCACCCCAACTCCGGTATGCTAGTCAGGTCGGGTAACACATGCTGCGGAGTGCCAAAAAGTCGGTCCATTGGTGCGCCCGCACGGTTCACCCAGGCCGTCTGGAACCCATAAGCGGCCGCCGAACACGCATCCCACCCATTGGACGACACGAAGAGCACCTCATCCCGCGCGCAGCCAAAGTGCCCCTCGACTAGATCGTAGACAGTCGCGTGCGGCTTAAACACACCAACGCTTTCCACCGACAAAACAGCGTCCAGCAAGGTTTGTAGCCCCGCCGAGTCAACTGCGCCTTTCAGCATCTCAGGCGAACCGTTTGACAAGATGGCCGTCTGCGCTCCATTCGCTTTGAGCGCTGCGAGCATCAGAGGGACTTCCTCAAAGGCGTCCAACTCCCAATAGAGCGCCAACAACCTCTCTCGCAGCTCGGCATCCACCAATCCGCAAGCCTCCATCGCCCAATCCAACCCGTCCTGCGTGACCTGCCAGAAATCGCAATGATGCCCTGCAACTGCACGAAGCCACGTGTATTCCAACTGCTTAAGCCGCCAATCAGAGGCTAGTTTGGGCCAAACCTCCGCCAAAGCATCGCGCCCGGGTTCCGCCGCCGCGACACGCGCTGCTGCATTCACGTCAAAAAGCGTGCCATAGGCATCAAAAACATAAGTTGTAATCGGCATGTGTGTCTCCTCGAGCCTCAGCTTGTCACGGCTCTGACGAAAGTTCAAAGCCGTTTGCAACGCCATCGCAACCCGCATAGGGTCGCGCGATTGAAACACGAAAGGCAGACCCAAATGACGACAGCAAAATCAGGCGATACGGTGCGTATCCACTACACAGGAACGCTAACCGATGGGTCCGTCTTTGACAGTTCCGAAGGGCGTGATCCGCTCGAATTTATACTTGGCTCTGGCATGGTGATTGCCGGCTTTGATGATGGCGTAACCGGCATGACGGTGGGCGAAAAGAAACGCGTCGAAATCCCTTGTGATCAAGCTTACGGCCCGCGCCACGACCAAGCGACGCAAAAGGTGCCACGCGCTGAAATCCCAGACAGCATCCCGCTTGAACTAGGTTTGCAACTGCAAATGCAAGCGCCAAACGGTCAGCCGATTATGGTCACTGTTTCCGAGCTGACAGATGATGAAGTCACGCTGGACGCAAACCACGCACTTGCTGGCAAAGACCTGATTTTTGATCTGGAATTGGTCAGCATCGACGCGGCCTAGACCGTTAGGCATTTATTTCGAATTTTATGAAGCCGTCCTGTTTGCGGCCACCCTTGGCCGTGACAGGAGGTGATGAAACTGAACAATAAAAGACACCAAAATTGGATGCTCGCGATTGCCGTGGCAATACTTGTGATCGCAATCATCCGCCTTTTCCTAGGCCTCTAGCCTAGAAAGAGGTTGCCCCGCAAAGCTGCAACTTTGTGGGGCGTTCTTTTTGGTGAGTCCACAGAAAAAGAAGATACCAAGGTCAGTATATAGAGTTTTCCTAAGAACCCGTAAACCCTGTGGCCTTAAAGGTGATCCGGCTGCGGCATCCCCAGTACGTGGAAACCACCGTCCACGCGGATGATCTCGCCAGTGGTGCAAGCCCCCGCATCGGACGCCAGATAAACCGCGGTCCCGCCCACGGCCTCCAAGGTCGCATTGTCCCCCAAAGGTGCGTTCTGTCCGGTATGCTTATAAGTCTTCCGCGCGCCGCCGATTGCGGCACCGGCGAGCGTTTTCATAGGCCCGGGGCTAATCGCATTTACCCGAATGCCTTGCGGACCCAGATCATTCGCCAAATATCGCGTCGCACTTTCCAGCGCGGCCTTCGCCACACCCATGACGTTGTAGAACGGCGTCACGCGGTTTGAGCCTTGATAGGTCAGCGTCAGCAATGTGCCCCCATTGGGCATGATTTCAGACGCGCGTTTGGCCACGTCGATAAAGGAATAGCAAGAGATCGAGAGCGAGTTCTTGAAGTTCTCGCGCGATGTATCGCTGAACCGACCGGTCAACTCGTCCTTGTCGGAATAGGCAATAGCATGGACGACAAAATCCAAGCTGCCCCATTTTTCTTTCAACGTATTGAACGCCAAATCCATGCTGGCATCGTCGGTCACATCAACGTCGACCATGATGTCGGACCCGACGCTTTCCGCCAAAGGCTTCAACCGCTCGCCGAACGCCGCACCTTGATAGGTAAAGGCCAGCTCCGCGCCTGCATCTGCCATCGCCTTTGCAATGCCCCATGCGATAGACCGATTGTTGGCCACGCCCATCACCAAACCGCGTTTGCCCTGCATGGAAAGTGTCATCGGCTTAGCCCTCAAACTTACTCAACAACATCGACCCGTTCGTCCCGCCAAACCCGAAAGAATTCGTCATGATTGTGTCCAAACCAGCGTTCTCCACAACCTCAGTCGCGATCTCTTCCGGCTTCAAGGCAGGATCGAGCGTTTCCACGTTGATCGAAGGCGCGATAAAGTCATGCTCCAGCATCAACAAACAATAGACAGCCTCCGACGCACCGGTCGCCCCTTGGCTATGACCCGTCATCGACTTGGTCGAAGACACCGGCGGTGTCGAGCCTTCACCAAAGACGCGGCGCACGGCTTCAATTTCACCCACGTCGCCCACAGGCGTCGATGTGCCATGCGCGTTGATGTAGGACACCTTCCGCCCTTCTGGCAGCGACTTCAAAGCCCCACGCATCGCGCGTTCGCCGCCTTCGCCGGAGGGGGCCACCATGTCCGCCCCGTCTGAGGTGGCGGAGAAGCCTGTGACTTCCGCATAAATCTTGGCACCCCGCGCCTGAGCGCTTTCAAGGCTTTCCAGCACAACCATCGCGCCGCCACCGGCAATCACGAACCCGTCGCGATCCGCGTCAAACGCCCGGGATGCCCGTTCTGGCGTATCGTTATACTTCGACGACATCGCACCCATCGCATCAAACAGACAAGACAAGGTCCAATCCAGCTCCTCACCGCCGCCAGCGAACATCGTATCCTGTTCGCCCAACGCTATCTGTTGAGCGGCCATACCGATGCAGTGCAAAGACGTCGAACAGGCCGAGGTGATCGACATGTTCATGCCCTTGATTTTGAACGCTGTGGCAAGGTTCGCGCTGACCGTCGAAGACATGGTCTTTGGCACCGCAAACGGCCCAATCCGCTTTGTCGCGCCGGAGTTCAGCACCACCTGATGCGCGGCCAACATGGCCGACGTAGACGGCCCACCAGACCCTGCAATCACGCCAGTCATCGGATTGACGACCTGATCTTCTTCAAGCCCTGCGTCCTCAATCGCCTGCTGCATCGCAATGTAGGAATACGCCGCACCCGGCCCCATGAACCGCAGCGTCCGCTTGTCCACATGTTCGGAAACATCAAGTTTCAAAGTCCCCGCAATCTGACTGCGGAACCCATGCTCGGCCATTTCTGGACTGGCTTCGATGCCAGATTTGCCCGTCTTCAAAGAGGCTAGAACCTCATCGGCATTATTTCCAATAGGCGAGACGATCCCCAACCCTGTGACCACTACTCTGCGCATGAATGCTCCCCAAAACGGCTTTTGATCTTAGTAGGGGAGTGTGGGCAAGGGGGCAAGGGTGGGGCGCTTGACCTTAGGTCATTGTTTGAGAGACCAGAGTTTTATCCGTTGCGGAAAAGTTCTGCGGCCAAATGATCAAAGGTGTACCTAATCCGCCGGCTGGTATGAAGTTCGCGATGCGTCACGAGCCAGGTTTCTAATTTTGCGATCGCGACATCGGGAAGAATGCGGACCAGTTCGGGATTTCGTTTGGCAAGCTTAACGGATAGAGGGCCGATACCGCCGCCTTGTCGGATCAACTCGAACATAACCGGGCCGTTGTCGCTGACCGCAACGAAATTGTCTTTTGTTGCAGGTATGCCCATAGCTTTCAGTTGCGGGACTAGGCGCTCTGCTGATCCATAGCCAATAAATTGCGCTACGCCAAAATCTTCGGGGGCCTTCATGCGGCCAAGCGAACTGAGGTAGTCGCGGGACGCAAAAAAACCGATATCCAAATCGTCCAACCGTTTTGCAATAAGGTCGGGCTGTTGTGGTCGTACATGACGTATGGCGATGTCAGCATCTCTTCGAGTTAGGTCTGACATTTCGTTAGTTGGAAAAAGCTCGATCTGAATACCCGGATGCTTTTTATTTCTATGGTAATCCGGTTACTGATATCGCGATTTTCCTAGGCGCGTTCGGCGTAGAAATTATGCTGCTTTCTGTACCAATTTCCGTGCTGGCAGCGCATAAAATTGCGAGACGCTACAATCTCTTTGCTTCGGTGGTCATGCTGCCTACGTCGTTGCTTGCCCCACCTCGCGACATGGACGATTACTTTTTTGCGGTGGTCACTGTTGTGACTTTGATCGTCATCTTTTCGGTCGCATGGCTCTGGAAAGCCGCCGACACCTCTCGTGCTGATCAGTCATATGCCTGAGGTTTTTGGCGTACCGAATGAGTTGGATCGGTCAATGGAACGTAATACAATACCAGTTTGGCGTCGCACCTTTGGCAGCTGGCAGTTTTCGGTTTCCAGAAATGCAATGACGACGCAGGAATTGGAGCAAGATTATGATCTCGCAGCGTCGATCTGGCAAAAGACCATATCAAAATTAGGTTTCGAGCGGGCTTATGATCAGCTCGTAAGAACTGGCATAGAGTCATTGTTAGCGAAAGATCCGGACAATGAATTCGCGGTTTTGGACATCGGTATTGGGTCTGGGGCGATGACAGCGGCCTTCGCAGGTCAGGTCGCTCAGCCAGCCAAATACTTCGGAGTTGATCTGTCAGGAGAGATGTTGAACGTCGCTCGAAATAGATTGCGTGGGATCGGGATTGACGCTGATCTTACAAAAAGCGACGCCGATGCTTTGCCGTATGCGGATAACAGCTTTGATGTCGTTATGGCAGCCCATGTTTTCGAACATACAGTCGACCCAAAACACGCCATTGAAGAGGCGCTCAGGGTCTTAAAACCTAACGGCGTTCTCTTGGCCTGCATAACCAAGCAGTCGCTTATGGGTGCCTACATACACCTCAAATGGCGGACACATCGCGCGTCACAAGACAGAGCACTTGATTGGTTTCGGTCAGCGGGTGCAGATCGGGTTTTGGTTCAGCAGTTCACAGCCAATTCATGGGCGCGTGGGTTTAGTTGCGGCTATATCGTTCGAAAACCGCTCTAACCTTCAATCATCCCAACGCGCGTGGCGTGGCGGCCGCCTTCGAACTCGGTCTCCAAAAATGCATCCACCAAATCCAATGCCAATCCTTCGCCCAGAACCCGTGCACCCAGCGCCATCATATTCGCGTCGTTATGTGCACGGATCATCTTGGCCGAAAACGCATCACTACAGACGCCGCAGCGAATGCCGTCCACCTTATTCGCTGCCATCATGATCCCTTGCCCGGTGCCACATACAATGATGCCAAACCTACATTCACCCGACGCCACCTTCTCCGCCGCGGCTTTGCCGTGCAGTGGATAGTGTGTGCTTTCGGTTGTGGTCGGCCCGATGTCGACGGCTTCCCACCCTTTGGCGGCCACGTGCGCCGCGATCGCTTGGCGCAGATCAATGGCCGCATGATCGCTCGATAGAACGATGCGTTTGTTTGTCATTTTGGAATGCCCCTAATTCCTTGAAACGCTTTAGCTTTCGCTCAGCGCGACCTTCATGTCCTTGACCTGATAGATCACTTCGCCATCAGCTTCGACGATACCGTCAGCGACACCCATGGTCAGGCGGCGTGTTTGGATCGCCTTGGTGAAATCGATCTTGTAAGTCAGCATCTTGCGATCTGGCCGAACCATCCCGGTCAGTTTCACTTCACCAACACCAAGCGCATAACCACGCCCTTGCCAGCCGCGCCAGCCAAGGTTGAAGCCTGTCAGCTGCCAAAGGCCGTCCAGACCCAAACAGCCTGGCATGATCGGGTTGCCGGGGAAATGGCAGTCAAAGAACCAAAGATCAGGCGTGATGTCGAACTCTGCCAAAACATGGCCTTTGCCATGCGCGCCGCCATCCTCTGAAATCTCGGTAATGCGGTCCATCATCAACATCGGAGGCGCCGGCAATTGCGCGTTTCCTTCGCCAAACAATTCGCCGCGGGCGCACTTCAACAGGCCCTCTTTGTCAAAACTCGTAGGATATTGCGCCATCTATTTCCGCTCGCTTGCTTTAGTTGTTTGTTGTCTAAGTCCGTTTACCATCGCGTCATTCATAAGGGCAAGTGCGACACCATGTTCGAATCTGATTGATCCCAGCGCAGTTTTTCCCATATGTGTAAGAGGATAAGAGGGTTTTGACGATGTCAGACGTAGAAACAGTTCGGTCCACTGAATGGCTTGCCGGCGCTGATTTGCGCCCGACACGGCAGCGAATGACGCTGGCGAAACTGCTCGTGGGCGATGGCCAAAACCGTCACGTCACGGCCGAAAGCCTGTTCGAAGCTGCAACCAAACGCGACGAAAAAGTCTCGCTCGCCACGGTCTACAACACGCTACGCGCGTTTTGTGATGCCGGTTTGATGCGTGAAATTACAGTCGATGGGTCAAAGAGCTACTTTGACACCAACATGTCAGATCACCCGCACTTCTACTGGGAAGACACCGCGACGTTGACCGATGCGCCAGCGGAAGAACTTGAGTTTTCCAAAGTGCCAGACGCTCCGTCAGGGGCAGAGATCGCATCTGTTGACGTGGTTATCAGGTTGCGCCGAACCTAAAACCACTGCCCGGGTTCCATCAGGCCTAAATCCATCAGCTGCTGCGAATGCCAATTGAACTTGGCACTGTTGCGCCATTTGAACGTCTCGATTGCATAGGAACTCCCCGGGTTCCGCTTGAGCGCTTTGGCCGTCCGAAAGGAGGCGATCGCCGCGGTGAGACTGTGATGCCATGGGCAGGCATAGGTATTCATTTCAGGATCATTCAGAGTGTGATCGCCAAGCAAAGTCAGATTGGGTTTGGCTTGGAAAAGGGCGATCCGGTCAATCCGCCGCCGCGCCGTCGGAATATGTTCCTCGAACCGCCACCGTAGCCCACCGAAGAAATCGAGCTGTCGTTCTTTAAACTCACCAGCCGCGTCTTTCCGCGCCAAAGCGTAATATCCAGATCTATCCAGATGCGCGTCTTCAATGGAGACAGCGTTCGGATGCGACCAAAGATCACCGGCATAAAGGTCAATCACATAGGTCAGCAGGTGCGGCCTGCGTTCCTCCATCGCGAATGCCGCCATCTCGCCCACGCTGCGCGTCTCGCAAAAGGGAAAAAACAGGTATTCGCTGTTGTAGCAGTAAAAAATCCAAGCGGTGGGGTAGGCTTTGATGAAGGCATTCACCGCGTCGAGCAGAGCATCCTCAACCGTCATATCATAGTCGATCCGATGGATTTGCTCTTCGACTGCGCCATCAATTTCTATGTTAGGGCTTCCCAGTGCCACCACTGCCTTAAACCCACTGGCCAAATGGTGCCGCAGGGTGGAGGCGACCTCGACCGCATCTTCCATGAAGATAAGCGCGATCGGACCTTTCAGCTTGGCGTTCTGGCCAAGAAAGGAGGAGAGATCAGGAAAGCTCATGTGCCTGTTGTTTATCTTAGTTACGCGCAAAATCGGTTAATTCGGTTTCCATTGCAAGCGGCGTGACCTCTCTATAGAAGCAGCCAGACTCCTAACTTCATCCAATGGTGCCCTCATGTCTGCGGACAAAAAGCTCTTTATCAAGACCTATGGCTGTCAAATGAACGTCTATGACAGTGAACGCATGGCAGAGGCGCTGGGCGGTAAGGGCTATGTGCAGACCGACACGCCGGATGATGCGGATATGATCCTGCTCAACACCTGCCACATCCGCGAAAAAGCGGCCGAGAAGGTTTATTCGGAACTGGGTCGGTTCAAAGGCCTCAAAGCCGCCAATCCCGATCTGAAAATTGGCGTTGCGGGCTGTGTCGCACAGGCCGAAGGGGAAGAGATCATTAGGCGTCAGCCGATGGTCGATCTGGTGGTTGGTCCGCAGAGCTACCACCGTTTGCCGGCGATGGACGATACGGTGCGGAGGGGCGCCAAAGCGCTCGACACCGATTTCCCCGAAGATGACAAATTTGACATGCTGAAAAAGCGCAAACGCGCCAGCCGCGCGCCGACAGCGTTTCTGACGGTGCAAGAGGGGTGCGACAAGTTCTGTGCGTTTTGCGTGGTGCCTTATACGCGCGGGGCAGAGGTCAGCCGCCCCTCGGCGCGCGTCATTTCCGAAGCGCACGAATTGGTCGAAAGCGGTGTGAAAGAAATCACGCTTCTTGGTCAAAACGTGAACGCCTATCATGGACATGAAGGCGGCCTCGCTGGCCTAATCTGGGAATTGGACAAAATCGACGGGTTAGAACGCATTCGGTTCACGACCAGCCACCCCAACGACATGGATGACGCGCTGATCGACGCGCATGGCTCCTGCGACAAGCTGATGCCGTACTTGCACCTTCCCGTGCAATCTGGCTCTGACCGCATCCTGAAGGCGATGAACCGCAAACACACGGCGGAAAGCTATATCAAACTGATAGAGCGCATCCGCGCCGCTCGTCCGGATTTGCTACTCTCTGGTGATTTCATCGTCGGCTTCCCCGGCGAAACGGATGAGGATTTTGAGGACACGATGTCCCTGATCCGAGAGGTGAATTACGGTCAGGCTTATTCCTTCAAATACTCCACACGTCCGGGCACACCCGCAGCAGAAAAGCCACAACTGCCTGATGACGTGGCCGCCGATCGCTTGCAGCGGTTGCAGGCGTTGTTGAAATCTCAGCAGATCGCGAACCAAGACGCGATGGTGGGCGGCAGGGTGAAAGTTCTGTTTGAGAAAGAAGGCCGCGAGGCAGGGCAGTTGATCGGGAAGTCCGAATACCTGCACGCGGTCTATGCCGAAGCGCCGAAAGAGGCGTTGGGGCAGGTGGTTGAGGCGAAGGTGGTTGAGTCTAGCCCGAATTCGCTGGCTGGGGTTTGTTTGTAGACCAATCCCATTGACCAGAGTTGTCTAAGGCATTCCATTTCAACAAAGCCAACGGAGCTGCAATTTATGCGAAAAATTATCCTTTGGTACTCGATTATGACTATGTGTTTCGTTTCGAATGCCATTGCTGACCCAAAAGATGACGCCAAAGTCATCGCGAGCGCATCAATTACCCCTGAGATACTCGAGGAGACTTTTCTTAGTTTAAGGCCTTCGGTAGTTGCTTCGCTCAGTAGGGCTTATTCAGAGCGGAACATTAGTCCTCCGGCAACGGACGAGTTCTACGATTTGTTGTTGGAAGAATTGACCAATGTGATTGGCGAACTAACACAAGATGTAGTTGTCGACTATTACTCAAATAACTTTTCTGAGAATGAACTGTCTGAAATTGCGACCTTTTTCAGGTCCGACGCTGGTCAAGCCTACGTTTCGCGTACGCCGGACATGATGCGCCAAATGACGGAAGTGACTAATACATTTGCGCTAGAAGCAATTAGAATAGCTGCAAACAGAATGGAGTCGCGAATACAGGAAGAAGGTCTTGTGGTTGTTGAGGATCCAGATCATTTGTCCCGTTTGCTAGATGTTTTGAAATAGCTTTATCTGCGAACGCCTCAACAATCCGCACCCACCTAAATTTTCGTATCAATCTCGTGACATTTTGCGACATCGGCTTGCACGTGCAGCAATTGCTTGCAACCATGGGGATACAACATGAATCAGGAGACTTGATTGGCCACCAGCGCCCTGACCCCACCCGCTGAACACCCCGCAGAATTGCTGCTGGAATTTCCGGATAACTTCCTGTTGATCGACCTGTGCGGCGAATATGACCGCAACCTCGCGACAATTGAAAACGCGCTCTCGGTGCAGATCTTGCGTCGGGGCAATCAGCTCGCCGTGTTGGGAGAGGAAGACAGCCTAGCCACTGCGGCCCGTGTGTTGCAAGCGATCTATCAGCGCTTAGAGGCGGGCAAGTCATTGGAAGTCGGCGACATCGACCGCGAATTGCGCATGGGGCCGGGGACCAACCCAGCTCCGATTGATACCGATGATCAGAAAGAACTGTTCAAAGGCGACCCAAACGCCAATCGGGTCGAGATCAAGACCCGCAAAAAGCTGATCGAACCGCGGACCGAAGCGCAGAAGGCCTATGTGAAGTCACTCTTTGACAATGAATTGGCCTTTGGCATTGGACCAGCCGGAACGGGCAAAACCTACCTCGCCGTTGCGGTTGGCGTGAATATGTTCATCAACGGCCATGTGGACCGCATCATCCTGTCCCGACCCGCTGTCGAGGCGGGGGAGAAACTCGGCTATCTTCCTGGGGATATGAAAGACAAAGTCGATCCTTACATGCAGCCGCTTTATGACGCGCTGAACGATTTCTTGCCCGGCAAACAGGCTGCAAAATTGATCGAAGAAAAGCGGATCGAAATCGCGCCCTTGGCCTTCATGCGTGGGCGGACGCTTTCGAACGCCTTCGTCGTTCTTGATGAGGCGCAAAACGCGACCTCGATGCAGATGAAAATGTTCCTTACGCGCCTGGGTGAGGGCAGCCGCATGGTCATCACCGGCGACCGCACGCAGATCGACCTGCCGCGCGGGGTCAGCTCCGGCCTTTGGGACGCAGAGCGGTTGCTCAAGAGTATTCCAAAGATCAGTTTCAATTATTTCACGTCTAAAGATGTGGTCCGACACCCGCTGGTCGCGGCGATCATCGAAGCCTACGAGGCTGACGAGGCGTGAATGTCAGTTGATTGCATTATCGAAGATCGGCGCTGGGCCGAAGCCAATATCGTACAAATCGCCGTAGCCGCCTATCAAAGTACCATGCGACACCTTGGCTATGATCCAGATCAGTTTGAGATCGGGCTTCTGGCCTGTGACGACGAAAAGATCGCTGAGCTCAATATCCAGTTCCGCGACAAACCTGTTCCCACAAACGTCCTCAGCTGGCCGTCAGAGGAGCGCGGGGCGGAAGTGGAAGGTGCAAAACCCGAACCCGTGATCCAGATGATGCAGGGCGATACCTTCCTTGGTGATGTGGCCATTGCCTATGACACTTGCGCCAAAGAGGCTGCGGAAAGCGATAAACCGCTGAAATCTCACGCGACCCACCTGTTGGTGCATGGAACACTGCATCTTTTGGGCTACGATCATGAACGCGATGGCGACGCGACCTTGATGGAAGGTCTGGAAACGCAGATACTTGAAACCATGGGGATAGCCGACCCATATGCACAATGACGCATCTGTCTGATGCGCAATTAGGATAGGAGACGATGGGCGACACCACCGACGGGTCCTCTAACGCAGCGCACCGCGCGCAGGACAATTCATCAGGCAGCAAGCAACCCGGGCTGATTGCTAGGTTGTTTGGAGGTCGCGCCAACGGCGTCGAACCTGTGTCTGCTCTTCCCACACCAAATCCAGATCAAAAGCCTCAGCCGCCGATGCTGGGCATGCTGAACCTCCGCCGCATGAGCGTGGAAGAGGTGATGGTCCCGAAGGCCGATATTGTTGCGGTTGCAGTGGACACGCCCAAAGCAGAGCTTGTGAAGGTCTTTCGCGAAAGTGGTTTAACGCGATTGCCGGTGTTTGACGGTACGTTGGATACTCCGCTTGGGTTTGTGAACCTCAAGGATTTTGCCCTGAAACACGGCTTCAACGGCAAAACCACCAAAATTGACCTTAAAAAACTGGTCCGGCCTTTGTTGTTCGTCCCTCCGTCCATGCCGCTGGGCATATTGCTGCAAAAGATGCAGTCAGACCGCATTCACATGGCCTTGGTCATTGACGAATATGGCGGGACTGACGGTTTGCTGACAATCGAAGACCTGCTCGAACAAGTGGTCGGTGAGATCGAAGACGAACACGATATTGAAGAGGCAAAGAGCTGGATCCAAGAAGAACCTGGTTGCTATCTTGCCAAGGCGAAGACGTCCCTCGATGAGTTTGAGGTCGAAATCGGTATGGATCTGAAAGCGGACGCCGAAATCGATGACGAGGACGTCGATACTTTGGGCGGCTTGGTGTTCAAACTCCTCGGCCACGTGCCGGTGCGCGGCGAAATGGTAACGCATCCGAAGGGACCAGAATTTGAGGTTCTGGAAGCTGATCCGCGCCGTATCAAACGCCTCCGCGTGCGCGTGCCGGCTTTGGCAGAAAAGTAAAACGCAGTGAACGGCGTCCTCGAAAGTAAGTGGGGTCGTCGTTTGACGCTGGTACTGCTCGGTGTCACCGCTGGACTTGGCCAAGCGCCGACAGATCTTTGGTTCGTAACCATCCTTGCGCTAGCCGCAATCCTCGCTCTCTTCAGAACCAGTTCTACCATTCAAGCCGCCTTTGGCACAGGATGGTGGAGCGGTTTGGGCTATTTCGCTTTTAGCCTTAGATGGATTGTCGAACCCTTCCTAGTTGATGCTGCCACCTATGGCTGGATAGCGCCGTTCGCATTGGTCCTGATGGCGGGTGGTGCGGCCCTTTTCTGGGGCGCGGCGGGCTACGTCGCGTATCGCTTTTGCCGCCCGCTTGACGTCGGGTTTGTGGCGACGTTCAGCTTGGTCGAGATCGCACGTTCTCTCATTCTTACCGGTTTTCCTTGGGCTCTTGTCGGGCACATCTGGATAGAGACGCCTTTGGCTTTGACTGCTGCACTCTGGGGCCCGCACGGTTTAACGCTGATCGCGCTGCTGTTGGCGCTGAGCATTTTGCGCTTGGTATCGGGTGCATGGCTTTGGGCAATCGCACCGGCAGGAGCCGCAATCGCATTCTTAGTGCTGTCGCCACCGACGCTTCAAACACCCGCCGACGCACCGTTGATCCGTATCGTACAACCGAATATCCCCCAGCAAGAAAAATGGGACCCTCGCAAAAAACCGGAGAACTTCGCGCGTCTCTTGCAATTGTCATCGCTGCCGAGTGGCGATCCCGATCTCGTTGTGTGGCCCGAAACGGCTTTGGCTGAAATCCTCGAACGCGCAGGGCCTTCAATAGATACGATCTCCGATCTTGTGGGCGATGTGCCTCTGATCACAGGCGTTCAACGACGCGCGCGGGATGACATCTATCATAACAGCCTGATTATGATCGAAACCGGTGGCGAGGTAACAGCGACCTACGACAAGCAACACCTCGTTCCCTTCGGAGAATATTTCCCGGGTGGAGAGCTTGCCGCACGAATGGGATTGCGAGGTTTTGCATCTTCGCAGGGGTTCGGATTTACCCCAGGCGAAACCGACACCAAAATCGATATCCCGAATATCGGACTCGCACGCCCGCTCATCTGTTACGAAGGGATTTTTTCGGAAGAACTGACAACAGGTGAACGCCCAGATTTCCTCCTCCTCATTACAAACGACGCATGGTTCGGCAAAGGCGCTGGGCCACAGCAGCATCTCGCCCAAGCGCGTTTACGCTCCATCGAGCAAGGACTCCCAATGGTGCGCGCAGCAAATACGGGTATCAGCGCGATGATCGACCCCTATGGCCGATTAATTTCGACATTGGCGCTGGACGAACAAGGCGTCCTTGATGTCCAGCTTCCCCAGCCAGCCCCCGCAACGCTCTACGCGCGGCACGGCGACATTCTGGCAATGAGTGCAGCATTAATGCTTCTGCTAACGTCAATTTTACGGATGCGACGAAACCCCATTGACCGCACTCAGACGGACCTCTAACCCTTGTGCGTTCGCTGCCACAACGGCTTCCTGACGTGGCGGTTCAATTCTATCGGAGCACTTCATGACACGCCAAAACTACATCTTCACTTCTGAATCCGTTTCAGAGGGCCATCCGGACAAGGTTTGTGACCGGATTTCTGACGCTATACTCGACGCTTTTCTTTCCGAGGAACCCGAAGCGCGGGTCGCCTGCGAAACCTTTGCTACAACCAACCGTGTGGTCGTTGGGGGTGAGGTAGGCCTATCTGATCCCGAAAAACTCAAAAGCTACATGGGCCGTGTTGAAGACATTGCGCGCGCGTGCATCAAAGATATCGGGTATGAACAGGACAAGTTCCACCACGCAACCTGTGAGATCACCAACCTTCTGCATGAACAGTCGGCCCATATCGCTCAGGGTGTTGATGCCGGTGAAGACAAGGATGAGGGTGCAGGCGATCAGGGGATAATGTTTGGCTACGCCACGACAGAAACCGATGCGCTGATGCCAGCCCCGATCCAATATTCCCACGCCATCCTGCGGCGTTTGGCAGAGGTGCGGAAATCAGGGCAGGAGCCGACGTTGCGGCCAGATGCGAAAAGCCAGGTTTCCTTGCGCTATGAAAATGGCGTGCCGGTTGAAGTGATGTCTATCGTTCTCTCAACTCAACATGCCAGCGAAGATCAAACCAGCGATGATATTCGTGCCATCGTGGAACCCTATATCCGCGAAGTTCTACCGAGCGGTTTGATCACCGAAGCGACCGAATGGTGGGTCAATCCAACTGGCACTTTCGTCATCGGTGGCCCAGATGGCGATGCAGGCCTGACGGGACGCAAGATCATCGTTGATACTTATGGTGGTGCCGCACCCCATGGTGGTGGTGCATTCTCTGGCAAAGACCCGACCAAGGTTGATCGTTCGGCAGCTTACGCGTCTCGGTATCTGGCCAAGAATGTCGTTGCGGCCGGCATGGCCGACCGTTGCACGATCCAATTGTCTTACGCGATTGGCGTGGCTAAGCCGCTTTCGATCTACGCCGACACCTACGGAACGGGCGAAGTTGATCCGGCCGCGATTGAAAAAGCCATCGCAGACGTGATGGACCTGACGCCGCGCGGTATCCGCCAGCACCTCGGCTTGAACAAACCGATCTATGAACGCACGGCTGCCTACGGCCATTTCGGACGCGATCCCGAAGCGGACGGCGGGTTCAGCTGGGAACGGACCGATCTTGTCGATGCTTTGAAAAAGGCGGTTTGAGCGACTTTTCAACGGCGGCGCGGTTTGCTAGGGCCGCGCCATGACGCAAGACAAACATCCATCAGGCGCACCGTGGCGCAATTTTTACGGTCGTTTTAAAGGCAAAGGTATGCGTGCGGCGCAGCAGGCCTATCTTGACGAGGATTTGGCCGCATTATCGCCGGGGCTTGTCACTTGGGAAGACAACCCCGACCGCGTGCCTCTCGATTTGCAGTCGCTTTTTGGCGATCGACAGCTTTGGCTTGAGATTGGATTTGGTGGTGGTGAGCACTTTGTTCACATGGCTGGTTTGTATCCTGATGTCGGCATCATTGGATGCGAGCCTTACATTAATGGCGTCGCAATGCTCCTTGGCAAAATCCGCAAGGCCGGTGTCGATAACATTACGATCCACCCTGGCGATGCCCGTGATTTGTTCGATGTTGTGCCGGACGAGAGTTTTTCGAAGGTGTTTTTGAATTATCCCGATCCTTGGCCGAAGAAACGCCATCATAGACGCAGGTTTGTGACGCCAGAGCATCTGGAACCCTTGCACCGCGTCATGAAGCCTGGGGCCGAGTTGCGGGTCGCGACGGATATACCGGACTATGTGCGGCAGACGTTAGAACAAGTTCCTCGTCATGGGTTCGAATGGCTTGCCGAAGAGGCTGCGGATTGGCGCGATCCGTGGTCCGATTGGACATCGACACGGTATGAGCAAAAGGCACTGCGCGAAGGCCGAGTGCCGCACTATCTGACCTTTCGCCGCGTTTGAGGCGGGGAGAAAATTCTTGGTTGAGAATTTTGCCTCCGGCGGAAGTATTTTGGCTCAAAAGACGCGAGGCGATGGACCCTTCGCGGGCTTTGGGCTAGAGGACGGACAAATCACTGAAAGGTCGCAGAATGTCTGGTCATGGCACCCCGATTCCGATGACGTCTCGCAAAGCGGGACCGTTGAAAGGTGACGCTCATGTGCCTGGTGATAAATCTATTTCGCATCGATCGCTGATCCTTGGCGCGATGGCCGTTGGCGAGACGCGGATCACGGGTCTGCTAGAGGGCGAAGATGTGCTCGATACCGCCAAAGCGATGCGGTCGTTTGGGGCGACGGTGACAGATCATGGCAGCGGCGAGTGGTCGGTGCACGGTGTTGGGGTTGGCGGTTTTATGGAACCCGATCATGTGATCGATTGTGGGAACTCCGGCACTGGCGTGCGCTTGATCATGGGGGCAGCTGCAACAACGCCGATTACGGTGACGTATACTGGCGATGCGTCACTGAACGGGCGTCCCATGGGGCGTGTGACGGATCCTTTGGCCTTGTTTGGATCGCAAGCGTTTGGGCGCGAGGGCGGGCGGTTGCCGATGACCTTAGTGGGCGCCGCTGATCCTGTGCCGGTCGTCTATGAGGTACCGGTGCCTTCAGCTCAGGTGAAATCTGCCGTGCTTTTAGCCGGTCTGAATGCACCAGGGCAGACGGTCGTGATCGAGAAAGAAGCCACACGCGATCATACCGAGCGGATGTTGCAAGGTTTCGGTGCAGAACTCTCCGTCGAAGAGAATGAAGATGGGCGTCGGATCACTCTAACAGGGCAACCAGAGTTGCAACCGCAAACGATTGTAGTTCCTCGTGATCCGTCCTCTGCGGCGTTTCCTGTCTGTGCGGCTATCATCACCCCGGGGTCGGATGTGTTGGTGCCGAATATCGGCTTGAACCCCACGCGGGCGGGTCTGTTCACCACATTGCAAGAAATGGGTGCGGACCTCGTTTATGAGAATATGCGCGAAGAAGGTGGAGAACCCGTTGCAGATTTACGCGCTAAGTTTTCGCCTAATCTTAAAGGCATAGCGGTACCTCCGGCCCGGGCCGCGAGCATGATCGACGAGTATCCCGTTTTGTCGGTCGTCGCAGCTTTTGCCGATGGCGTGACCGACATGCAAGGCGTCAAAGAGCTGCGCGTGAAAGAGAGCGACCGGATTGACGCTATGGCGAAAGGCTTACGGGCTGCTGGAGTGACCGTCGACGAGGGCGATGACTGGTGGACAGTCACTGGCCTTGGACAGGGGAATGTCCCCGGTGGCGTAAGAGTGGCCAGTCAATTGGATCATCGCATTGCTATGGCGTTCATGGTGATGGGGATGGCGACCGAAAAGCCGATGACGGTGGATGATGGGTCGCCCATCGCAACATCGTTCCCGATCTTCGAAGACCTTATGGGCAGTCTGGGCGCCAATATCACACGCGCCAATAGCTAAGGGATGCCCTAGCGTTTTGCGGGGCGACGCGCTACGCAAGCCAGATAACTTTATCGGAGGCTCTCATGTCGTTCACCGTTGCGATTGATGGCCCTGCCGCCGCGGGGAAGGGCACTGTCAGCAAAGCCGTTGCTGCGCATTTTGGCTTTGCGCATCTGGATACTGGCCTTTTGTATCGTGCCGTAGGTGCAAAAACCCTTGCAAGTGCGCATGCGGTCGACGCAGCCAAAAGCCTAGTGCCAAAAGACCTCGAAAACCCCGAATTGCGCACGCAAACGGTGGCCAAGGCCGCGAGTGATGTGGCGAAAATCCCAGAAGTCCGGGCGGCCCTCGTGGCATTCCAACAAAGCTTCGCAAAACGCGATGGTGGTGCGGTCTTGGACGGGCGCGACATAGGAACAGTCATTTGTCCGGATGCGGAGGCGAAGCTTTTTGTGACGGCGAGCCCCGAGGTACGCGCACAAAGACGCTATTCTGAATTGCTTCAGCGGGGTGCAGAGGTCACTCTCGAAGGTGTTCTTGCTGATGTGCAGGCCCGCGACAAGCAAGATCGGGAACGCGAAACAGCGCCTTTGGTTGCTGCCGACGACGCGATCCTGATCGATACCTCTGAGCTGAGTATCGAAGATGCAATCGCCGCTGCCATTGCTGCGATTGAAACAAAGCGTTCGACTTAGTCACCAAAGCGTGGTTCGCCTCGTGATCCAAAGCCCGCTAGGCTGAGGGTAGGAGGACACCCCATGTTCCGTTTTTTGATCATCTGCCTGATGTCTTTGCCAATCGCTCTATCGGCGCAGGAGAGGGAGCCTTTGATGACTCCTGACAGGATGTTTCAGATAGCGCTCGCCTTAGATCCTGATGCGCGCCCACTGCCCAATGGGATCGAAATGACCATCGAAGACGTCCCGGTTCTGATCGTCGCGGATATCGTGGCCAATAGAATGCGTGCCATGGTCCCGATCCGTTTGGCCGAAGGTATGACGCCAGAAGAGTTGGAGCGGGTTTTGCAGGCGAATTTTGATACAGCATTGGATTCAAGATATGCGCTCGCCAACGGGAGACTTTGGGCGGTCTATATCCACCCCTTTGCGCAACTCGAACGGGATCAGTTCATTTCCGGAATTGCCCAGACCGTGAACATTGCCAATTCTTACGGAACCCTATTTTCAGGCGGTGCGGCTCAATTTGGCGCGGGCGATCTCAATTTGGCGCGGGCGATAGTGTCGATTTGCAGCGCGATCTTTTGCAAGAGTTGCTAGATTGCGGGCAAGAACTCTAAGTTCAGTGCCGGCGTTTCCAGACGTCGAAACTCAACCTAATTTTCGTGTCGTCATAATCAACGGCTGGCTCCGGTGTGAGGCCCTCGGTCTCTGACAGGGCCGTCTGATCTAGCGGCCAGCGTTTAAAGTAGAGCGGTGAAACGTGTGGAAATTTCTTCCATTCGTTCAAGCATGGCGCAGAAAAAATGGCTGTCATTGGCGACCCATTTGTGATCCTTTGATGAGCCTTGTCCAAGATCGTGATTACGATCGCGTCCTCTTCGTCGAGAGCCAGATCGGCCTCCGCCGTCCCATTTGAAAGCTCACCCTCATAGAAGGCGGGATTGCAGGCATGGAAAATCGCGAGAGCTGTACTTCGGTCGAGCTCTGGTTGAGAAAGTATCGCGTCGAATAAGACGAGTTCAGCTTTCAGTCCGTGCACCGTCGTAAAAACAGTCAAATCATCTTTTGAGGCGCTTTTGACGAACGCGACGAGGGCATGTTCGTCAGAGCAAAACACGTCCAATAATGGATCAGTGGCTCGCCACGCACGGCGACATTCATTCACGGAAACGGTCATTTCCCACCTTCGACAAAGTTCCCTGTCCGAGGCATAAAGGCAGATATGGTCAAAAGTTTGACTATTTGGCCTCAGCTCTCAGGTGTCACATTCACTCAGGAACGTGTCATACGGAAGGGTGAAAAGAGCTAGAAAGTTCTCATTGGGTGACCAATTTGAACAAAGGGATGAAAGGCCTCGCGATGGCGGAAGTGATCATCGACCAAGAAAACTGGGCGAGAAAAGATCAGTTTGACTTGTTTCGCTCCTACGAGCGTCCGCATTTCGCAGTCACTAAACGGCTCAACGTCAACCAGCTCATGACGGTGCAGAAACCGAAAGGCACGTCGCCTTACCGTGCTTGCCTCTATGCCATCGGCGCAGGGATACATGCCGTCGACGAACTCAAGATGCGGTTTCGCGATGATATTGTCGTCCGTCACGATGCGATCGACCTTTCGATGACGGTGCCAAAACAAGATGGCGGGTTTGCTTATGGCTACGTGCCATTTCATCCCAGTTTTGCCGAGTTCGACCGCATCTCCAGCGCGCTGATCGAGGAAGCATCCAAGGGAGCGCTTGCGCCGAACACCGGCCAGCGCGATGACCTCGCATATCTGTCTTGCATGCCTTGGCTAGATTATTCCTCGATCAACAACGCAATGCCCCACGCCGGTGACTGCATCCCGCGTGTCTCTTGGGGCAAAATCGTTAAAGATCCCGATGGCATTTGGCGGATGTCCATGACGCTTGAAGTACATCACGCGCTGGTCGATGGTGAACATGTCGGGACGTACTTCGAACATGTGCAAACAGCTCTCGACAGTATATCGGCATAACGCCGCCCAATCCCCTTGCCACATTGGAAAATACCGCCTATACGCCCGCTTGTCTAAGCGTCGAGACAGGCGCGGGCACTGAGACTCGAGCAGGGTTGGATTTTCCAACCCTGTTTTTATGTTTCAAAGCCTCGACCAATTGAAACCCAAAGACCGGCGGAGACAACCGCCCGGCCCGTATAAAACGAAAAGTTAGGAAACGAACGCCACATGGCTGAAAACGTATCAATGGAGGAATTCGAAGCCCTCCTAAATGAAAGCTTCGAAATCGACACGCCGCAAGAAGGTAGCGTTGTCAAAGGCAAAGTCATCGCAATTGAAGCGGGCCAAGCCATCATCGACGTAGGCTACAAAATGGAAGGCCGCGTTGAGCTAAAAGAATTTGCAAACCCAGGCGAAGACCCAGATCTATCCGTTGGTGACGAGGTTGAAGTTTATCTGCGCGCTGCAGAAAACGCCCGTGGCGAAGCGGTTATCTCTCGTGAGATGGCGCGCCGCGAAGAAGCTTGGGATCGTCTGGAAAAAGCCTATGCGGATGAAGAGCGTGTCGATGGCGCGATCTTTGGCCGGGTTAAAGGCGGCTTCACTGTTGATCTTGGCGGCGCGGTTGCGTTCTTGCCGGGTTCTCAGGTTGACGTCCGCCCGGTGCGCGACGCTGGCCCATTGATGGGTCTCAAGCAGCCATTCCAGATCCTGAAAATGGACCGCCGCCGTGGCAACATCGTTGTCTCCCGCCGCGCGATCCTTGAAGAGTCTCGTGCAGAACAGCGTGCAGAGGTTATCGGCAACCTGGCAGAAGGTCAGGACGTCGAAGGTGTGGTTAAGAACATCACCGAATACGGTGCATTCGTTGACTTGGGCGGCGTAGACGGCTTGCTCCACGTCACAGACATGGCGTGGCGCCGTGTGAACCACCCATCTGAAATCCTGACAATCGGTGAAACGATCAAAGTTCAGGTCATCAAGATCAACAAAGAAACACACCGCATCAGCCTTGGCATGAAGCAGTTGCAAGCCGACCCATGGGATACGGTTGCAACCAAATACGCTCTCGGCACAGTCCACATGGGCCGTGTGACAAACATCACCGACTACGGTGCGTTTGTCGAGCTTGAGCCAGGTGTTGAAGGTCTGGTGCACGTGTCTGAGATGTCTTGGACCAAGAAGAACGTCCACCCAGGCAAGATCGTGTCTACGTCTCAAGAAGTCGAAGTCATGGTTCTGGAAATCGACGGCACCAAGCGCCGCGTCTCCCTTGGCCTCAAGCAGACACAGCGCAACCCATGGGAAGTCTTTGCTGAGCAATTCCCAGAAGGCACTGAAGTTGAAGGCGAAGTTAAGAACATCACCGAATTCGGTCTGTTCGTTGGCCTCGAAGGCGATATCGACGGCATGGTTCACCTGTCAGATCTGACTTGGGAAGGCCGTGGCGAAGACGTGATTGGCGACTTCCGCAAGGGTGACATCGTCAAAGCCAAAGTTGCTGAAATCGACGTTGAAAAAGAGCGTATCTCGCTCTCCATCAAAGCGCTCGACGGCGACCCATTCGCAGACGCTGTTGGTGGCGTGAAGCGCGGTTCGATCATCACTGTTGAAGTGACCAAGATCGAAGACGGCGGCATCGAAGTGGCTTACGAAGGCATGACGTCCTTCATCCGCCGCTCTGACCTTAGCCGCGACCGTGCTGAGCAGCGCCCTGAGCGTTTCGGCGTTGGTGACAAGATCGACGTTCGTGTGACCAACATCGACAGCAAGACCCGCAAGCTGGGTCTGTCAATCAAGGCACGCGAAATCGCGGAAGAGAAAGAAGCCGTGGAACAGTACGGTTCCTCCGACTCCGGTGCATCCTTGGGCGACATCCTCGGTGCCGCGTTGAAGGGCGACGAGTAAGTCTTTCTCGGTTAAGTATTAGAAAAGCCCCGCAGATGTCTGTGGGGCTTTTTTTGTTTGCTTGGTGACCCATAAACTCCTCACGCCCACTTCAATACCCAGTGAGAACGCAGCAAGTTGAAACTGGCGTTACCACCGACCCGCTAACCTTGCAGACGTCTTTATCGCGAAGACTCTCTCCTCTCACGACGTCAGCAAGGACTAGAACAATGACCAAAATCCAAAGACGAGAGTTGTTGGCAGGCACCGTTGCCGCAACAGCGCTCACCCTTACCAGCAAATCAGCTTCGGCCGATGTGCCAGCGGGCCGTGACCCGTTCACTTATGAAGTACAACGCACCGATGCCGAATGGCGCGAACTATTGGGCGATTCCTATCCCATCATGCGTGAAGGAAAGACCGAAAAGCCATTCTCCAGCGACACATGGGCCGAGGCGCGCGAAGGCGAATACCGCTGCCGAGGATGCGACCTTGTGCACTACTCTTCATTCACCAAAGTCGCGTTGGCCAAAGGCTGGCTTTTCTTCACAGCGTCAGAGCCCAATTCGCAACTAATGTCGCAAGACGGGCCAAACGTTATGGCGGACGGGAACTCCCCCTTTGATGTCATCATCGAAGTCCATTGCCGCCGCTGCGGTAGCCACACGGGGCACATTCTGAAAGTGGATGGGCGCACGCTGCATTGCATCAACGGCGCATCGCTCGATTTCATCGAAGCCACCGCTTAGCAAAACAAAGAGAGGGCCGCTCAAAAGCGGCCCTCTCTTTTTCGTATCGGATCGAATGAATTATTCGACGTCGATTTTGATGCTGTCTACAGCATTGTCTGGGTTCATGAAGTCATCACCTGTGAACAGGAATGCGATGACGTCCTGACGTACTGGGTGACCCAGAACAACGCGTGTTTCGCTGTTTGCGCCTTCACGTACAGATGCAACGCCCAACAGACGGCCAACTTCGTCTTTGTGGTTGTCGAAGACTGCAACGTAGCCATCAGCAGATGCTGTCAGAGGTTCGAAAACGATGACGCTTGAGTTCTGGTCAACGTCTGCTTCCATACGTGCAAACATGTCTTGTGCAGAAACTGCAGTAGCGGCGAGGATTGCGATTGTTGTCGCGAGGATGGTTTTTTTCATAGTAGCTCCATTTGTGTGTGAACGAACGGGTATCGCTCGTCTGGATGTTGTGAAGCAGGTCTGAGGGCCTCGACGCAACGAAACTTCACAAGTTTCCAAGAGCTGTGAACACGTGTGAACGATGGCTCGCAATTTCGTGGGCGACGCGTGAATCGGGTGTGAAATCCTGTGAACGGATAGCCGAATTTGATCACGCTATTTGTAACACTCGCGATTTTTATTTGGTTACGAATCAGATCAATCAGGTTTCTGGCGGCAAGAAAATGAAGGGCACTTGCCTTAGCCCATCGAAAGGCGAATCCGTTCTGACCGGCCAAAAGATTGACAAATCGTCACTTTTTTCGATGTTTCGTGCCACCATCTTGTTTCGCGATGAAAATTTTTGGCTATAGTCTTTACGAAAGCAGCTCTGCCGGCTGGAAAAAGACTTACTCGCCTTTGGGGGGCTATCACATGATCCGCTCTGAATTGATCCAGAAACTCGCTGACGAAAACCCACATCTTTATCAGCGCGACGTTGAGCGTATCGTGAACACCGTTTTTGATGAGATAACCGGCGCTATGGCCAAAGGTCATCGTGTTGAGCTCAGAGGCTTCGGAGCCTTCTCGGTGAAGAAGCGCGATGCTCGTGTAGGAAGAAATCCGCGCACTGGTGAATCTGTCAGTGTTGAAGAAAAGCACGTTCCGTTCTTTAAGACGGGCAAACTCTTGCGTGACCGCCTCAACGGCGGCTGAGGTAAACTAGAAATGAAAGCTATTCGTTACGGCTTCTGGGCCATTGTCGGGCTTTGTTTGATCTTTGTTGGGATCGCGAACCGCGAATTTGTCACCGTAAAAGCAATGCCGACTGCATTCGCAGATTTCCTTTCCATCTCGCCCACCATTGAACTTCCTTTGTTTGTCGTGATCATGTTGAGCGTCGGCGTCGGGCTCTTGATTGGGTTCCTTTGGGAATGGGTGCGTGAGCATCGTTTGCGCTCCGATGGCCGCGCAAAGGCGCGCGAAGCAGATCAGCTGCGCAAAGAAGTGGATGAACTGAAAAAAGCCAAAGCATCCGCAGAGGGCGACGAAATCCTTGCCCTGCTGGATTCGCCCACGCGATAAATCATGACTTCCGACGTCCGAATAAAAATCTGCGGTCTCACAACGGCAGAGGATATAGACGCGACCGCGCGCGCGGGCGCGCATTATGTCGGATTCAATTTCTTTCCCAAATCTCCGCGATACGTCGATCTTGATCGCGCGCGCGAATTGGCTGTGACAGTGCCCGTGGGGATTGCAAAGGTTGCGCTGGTTGTGAATGCCGAAAATGACGCGCTCGATCAGTTGGTGGATCGGGTTCCAATCGACATGTTACAGCTTCATGGGAGCGAAAGCCCAGAAAGGGTCGCCAAGGTGAGGGATCGCTACGGTTTGCCCATCATGAAGGTCCTCGGGATCGCGTCAGAAGAAGACGTCTCGAAAGTCGACCTCTATAGCGACGTTGCTGATCAATTGCTCTTGGACGCCAAGGCGCCGAAAGATGCGGCGCTGCCCGGTGGCAATGGGCTCACATTCGATTGGACGCTTTTGGCAAACCGAAAATACTGGACGAAGCCGTGGATGCTTGCGGGAGGCCTTACGCCTGAAAACGTTGCCGAAGCGATTGCCCGCACAGGCGCGCGACAGGTTGACGTAGCGTCCGGTGTGGAGAGTGCGCCCGGTCAGAAAGACGCTGGATTGATCGAAGCGTTTTGCAGGGCGGCGCTAGAGGACATTTAGGCAAACTCTGCATCGCTCCAAAGAAATCGTTCAGGCCTCTTCCACCGCTTGAGGCATTCTGTCGCTTTACCCTGTCTACGCTTCGGGATAAGCCTGTCGCGTTAACGCAAAGTGAGATCACGCGAATGGCGCAAGACCTTTTCAATTCCTTCATGACCGGCCCCGATGAAAAGGGCCGCTTCGGTGATTTTGGTGGGCGGTTTGTCTCTGAAACCCTCATGCCACTGATCCTTGAGCTTGAAGCGCAATATGAGAAGGCCAAAACCGATGACAGCTTCTGGGCAGAGATGCACGATCTCTGGACCCATTACGTCGGTCGTCCCAGCCCGCTGTACTATGCGGAACGTCTCACCGAACATTTGGGCGGCGCAAAGATCTATCTCAAACGGGATGAGCTGAACCACACAGGTGCGCATAAGATCAACAACGTACTTGGCCAAATCATCCTTGCCCGTCGCATGGGCAAAACTCGGATCATCGCTGAAACTGGTGCTGGTCAGCATGGCGTGGCAACCGCGACCGTTTGTGCCAAATTCGGTCTCAAATGCATCGTTTACATGGGCGCCCACGACGTAGAGCGTCAGGCTCCAAACGTTTTCCGCATGCGCTTACTGGGCACAGAAGTTGTCCCAGTCACATCTGGTCGCGGCACATTGAAAGATGCAATGAACGACGCCCTACGCGATTGGGTAACCAACGTGCGCGACACTTTCTACTGTATTGGCACCGTCGCAGGTCCGCACCCGTACCCAGCCATGGTGCGTGACTTCCAATCCATCATCGGCAAAGAAGCCAAAGAACAGATGATGGCTGCCGAGGACCGGTTGCCCGATACAATCATCGCAGCGATCGGCGGTGGCTCTAACGCGATGGGACTGTTCTACCCGTTCCTTGACGACAAAGACGTCGGCATCATCGGCGTTGAAGCTGGTGGCAAAGGCGTGAACGAAAAGATGGAACACTGTGCATCGCTGACCGGTGGCCGCCCTGGCGTCCTTCATGGCAACCGCACCTACTTGCTACAAGACGACGATGGCCAAATCCTCGAAGGGTTCTCCATCTCCGCCGGTCTCGACTACCCCGGCATTGGGCCAGAGCACGCATGGCTGCACGATATTGGCCGCGCGCAATATGTGTCCATCACCGACGTCGAGGCACTCGAAGCCTTCCAGCTCTGCTGTCAGCAAGAGGGGATAATCCCAGCGCTCGAACCCTCACACGCCTTGGCACATGTGATGAAGATCGCGCCAGACCTGCCAAAAGATCACATCATCTGCATGAATATGTGTGGCCGCGGCGACAAGGATATCTTCACCGTCGCACGCGCTTTGGACTTTGATATGGGCGAATTCGAGTAGCAAACGCCCTTAAGTCGATCGGATAAACCTCAGTTTATCCGCTTTATCCTGAGGTTTATGGCCTGTGCCCTAAACCTGCAGCACATTCCTTTTGTGAACACTCTGAACATCATGGCCGGTAATTCGGCTGCGTGGTGCGGCCGTGATCACGAAAGGACAGACCTATGAACCATCTACTGACAACGACCGCGATCTCCATGATCTTAACCGCAACGGGTGCAACCGCTGCCACAATCGAAGAGCAGGTTAAGACCGAACTTTTGTCTCGCGGCTATGAAGAGATTGAAGTTCAAAACGCCAATGATCGCGTCGCTGTCGCCGCCGTCCGTAACACAGTTGTTTTAGAGATCGTCTATGACGCGCTGACCGGTGAGGTCTTGGTTCACCATGTCGAGGAACTCGACGTTGAAGAGTTGAGCGAAGCCGATGTTTTCGACCTGCTCGATGAGGACGACGAAGACGAAGATGATGACGAGGATGATGAAGATGACGAAGTCGAAGATGATGATGATGACGACCACGATGAGTAGGTCACAGGCTCCTTCTCTCAGTTAGGCGTCTCAACTTTTTTGTCCCCGACTGCTATGGTGGTCGGGGATTGGTGTTACGGGAGAAGCCGATGAAGCTCGTATATTCTGGATTGCTCAGCCTAACTCTGGCGCAGCCGGCATTTGCGCAAACAGCCGAAGAGCAGATCATCACCCAACTTCTTGGGCAGGGATATACTGAGTTTCGGATCGAGCGGACCTGGCTCGGACGCGTTCGGATCGAAGCGACAGATGGCGATCGAGATCGTGAACTCGTATTCAATCCATACACTGGCGAGATTCTGCGCGACCGTTGGTATGTCGAGGATGATGATGACGACGCTGATGAAGATGACGACGAGGAAGATGACGAAGACGCAGATGATGACGAAGACGACGATGAGAAGGATGATGACGACGAGGATGACGACGAGGATGATGACGAAGATGAGGATGACGATGATGAAGACGATGACGACGAAGATGAGGAAGATGACGAGGAAGATGACGACGACTAATGCCTTCCTCTCGCCACGGCTCATCTAGCCAAAAGACATTTTTGATAGCTCTTTTGATCGTGCAAATCGCTTGCGCGGCTCTTTACCTAATCAATTTACTTTCCAGCATTACCGGAATTGGCGTCCTCAGCTGGGCCGTTCACGAATTCATCGAATTAGGCGCAGCGCTTGGTCTCTTGTTAGGCGTCATTCTCGGCGCGATCACTTTGCGCCGCACTCTGCAACGCAATCAAATTGTAGAAGATCAGCTAAAGGCCGCATCAGGCGCCTTTATGGACCTCCTAAACGAGAGATTTGAAGAATGGGCGCTCACACCGGCCGAACGGGATGTCGCGCTGTTCTCCATTAAAGGCCTGTCCATTCAAGAAATCGCAGGCGTGAGAGACGTCAGCGAAGGCACGATTAAAGCGCAAACAAACGCAATTTATCGCAAAGCAGGCGTAAGCGGCCGGCCTCAGCTTTTGAGCCTATTTGTCGACGAGTTGATCGAATTGCCGCAGGCCTAACCTTCCGGCGAGGCATTCTCCGTCAATACCTCAATGGGTACGATATTCAGCGCTTTCACGTGGGTCGCATCCAAATTGACCTTCGGCGCGCATCCTTCCTCATGGGCTTGCAAAAACCGGCTGGCACAGAGGCACCAATGGTCGCCGGGGTTCAATCCCGGAAACCCCCATTGTGGGCGAGGCGTGCTCAGATCGTTTCCGACATATTTTGAGTAGGCCAAAAACTCCTCAGTCATGACGGCACAGACTGTATGACTGCCGGTATCTCGGTCGCATGTGTCACAAGACCCGTTGCGAAAGAAACCCGTCATCGGATCGGTAGAGCAGGGGGCCAAGGCGCCTCCCAGTACGTTCAATGACGGGTCTTTCTCTATCACTCTAGGCTCTCTGCAATCTGACGAAACATCTCTTCGTTGCCGCGCCCGACGCCCGCTTCACGAAACGATCGGTTTGCTGCGTTCAAGACGATTACCACATTCCGAGACGGATCAATATAGGTGTACTGATCATAGATTCCACGCGCCATAAACTGCCCATCTTCGGACCCAACAGGTATCCACCACTGATACCCATACCTTGTTTCGCCTGTTTGCGTCGGCGCGCTGGGCGCGGTGCTTTCCTCCACCCAGGCCTCCGGCACAATCTGTTGATCGTTCCAACGCCCGCCATTCGCGATCATCTGCCCAAACCGCGCATAATCCCGCGATTTCATGTTGAGCCCACCTAGCGCGAAGGCCACGCCATATCCGTCAGTGAGGTAGTAGGGTGCGGCTTCCAAACCCATCGGCTCTGCAATCTTCTCCGACAACAGATCGGTTAAACTGCGCCCTGTCGCGCCGCGTACCACCATGCCCAACACATGCGTGTCAATGGATACATATTGCCAAGTCTCGCCTGGGTCTGCGTAGGTCTCAGTCAGGCCAGCTGCAAACTCATCCATCGACCCACCCAAGGCGAGGACGCGGCCCATCTTGTTGATATCTGAATCGTAGTCGAGGTAATCCTCGTCAAACACGACGCCCGATGACATTTGCAAAACGTCCTTGATCGTTGCGCCGTCATAGGCACTTCCCACCAGCGATGGCGCATATTGCGTCACGGGATCGTCGACCGATCCAATCGCGCCTTCTTCCAGCAGGATGCCAAAAAGCGCCGACAACCAGCTTTTCGCCATCGACCAACTGATCCGCAGGTCGTCTTCGCCCGTGCCCTGGTAGTAATCTTCGAACACAACCGCACCGTCCTTCAAAACCACAAGCGCCGTTGCCGAACGGCTTTCGAGCCAATCTTCAGTCCCGTCCGGAAGCGTGACGGTCGCGGCAACCGGCAACTCCGAAACGTCGCCAGAGGAAGTTAGGGAGGTGTTCAGGAACATCGTGTCCATGTTGGAGAAGTTGTTCACGATCTTCTCTTCTGAGAAGAGGCTATTTACAGCCAGTAGGCGCTTCAATTCTTCGCCTTTCCAAACCCAACCGATGATGGCGATCACGCCCAAAAAGACGACGATCCGTCCTAGCCATTTCAACATTGTCCGCTCCACTCAATCCAACGGCCGTGGAAATCCGCACGGCCGAGGTTGAGCGTGACATCGCCGGGCCAAAGGCGCAAGGTTAACGCCGCGCCACGTGCGCCGCCGTCATTTTCCATCGAGAACCATGCCAGAGGGGTTTGGTCGGTCGTCTGTAACCCTGCAGCCTCGATCAGTTTAGTGCCTTCCGTTTGTCGTTCAGAGGGAAAGTACTGCCAAGCAATCGTGTGGTAGATCATGTGGGTTTGGCGTGGCACATGCGTCAGGCGCGGGGCGAGCCAGTCAATCGCATCCGCTTGATTCACAAGCGGTTCGGCAATCTCTATTGCAGCCGCTGTACGCTCAATGCGATCTGGTTGATCCGGCCAAAGATAGGCCCGAAGGCGCAAAGCGGCCAGTGGGTTAGTCGGGTCGAGGGGGTTCAAATCTACGCCCTGACGTTCGACCACCGATGGTGATGCTATGGGTGGCTTAGGGCCAGACCAGTCAGGCTCCAGCAATAGCGTTCCGCTTTGCCCCCAAAGCGCATCTCCGATCCTGAGCCCATAGTGATCCCATTTCAGGTTCAGTCCACCACTTGCTCCAAGTTCGGAGGTTCGTAGTGGCAAACCAAATCGATCCGCGACCACGTGGGCTGCGGCAATGATGGCAGATGACCGGCGCACCTCGTTTGTCTGAGGCGCGCTTTTCACCCAATTGCAGAGGAAATCGTCGTAGTCGATCAAAACGCCTTCAACAGCGTCCCAAAGAACCTCGTCGGAAACTTTGGAAGGTGGATAAATCCCGTCAAACGCTCGCCCCTCAAGATAAAGCGCATGCAACCCGCCAGCGACCCTCAGCGGTACGCTTTCCCCACGCGGCGACAAATCGCCAGTCCACGAATAGACGCGGTCTTTCAAAGCCGTCTGCGGCCAATCTCGCTCCGAAAACAAGTTACATAGCTGCGCCATGAAAGGCGACCCAAGGGAAGCGCAAGCTATGGACTGATAGCTGAACGCTTCCCGAACCGCTGGAGGCGTCATCGGAATTTATCCACCAGCTTTTGCAGCGGCGAGCGAGCGTCTTCCTCAACAGGTTCTTCGACCCTTGGAGCTTGCGGTTTCGGCTTCGACTTAGATGACCGTGCGGGCGCAACCCTCAAAGCGATGGCATTCAGAAACTTGTCACCATTCCCCGCAACAAGCTCAGGTGCACCATCCCCAATGCCGCGCAAAACATCGTCCAACCATTCTGCATCGGCTTTCGGGAAATCGCGCAGCACATAGCCTGGCACAGCATCCTTATGTCCGGGATGTCCAATGCCCAACCGCACACGGTCATAGTCAGCTCCGATATGCCCGTGGATCGACCGTAGCCCATTGTGGCCAGCATGTCCGCCGCCGGTCTTCAAACGAACCTTTCTGGGGGCGAGATCCAACTCGTCATGAAAGACGATCACGTCAGCCGGCTCTAATTTATGGAACCGCATCGCTTCGCCAACCGATTGGCCTGACAGGTTCATAAACGTCTCAGGCTTGAGCAAAATCACCTTGTCCGACCCAAACCGCCCTTCGCTGATTACCCCTTGGAACTTGGATCGCCACGGACCAAAACCATGATCCGACGCAATCTGATCCATCGCCATAAAGCCGATGTTGTGACGGTTCTGCGCGTATTTCGCGCCGGGATTTCCAAGGCCGACAAGAAGTTTCATAGCGTCGGTCTAAACGCTGCGGCGCAGAAAGACAAAGATTTCAAGCGATGGCTATAGCGATCGCTTCCTTGATTGGGATCGGCCGGAAGTTTGGCGCAAGCTTTTGCAACTTTGAGCCATCAATCTGATGCGGTTTCTCCCATAGATAGCGCATCTCCAGAACTTCTCGTATCATCGGTTGGAAAATCGACAAGAGACGCATAATGCCCCACGGCATTGAGCGTACCTTTAGCGTTTGCCCGCTTGCCTTCTCTACCAAGCGTTTCAATTGTTCGCCTGTAAGCGAAAATCCGTCGAAACCCACGTCCTCAAATCTTGCGAGGTCTTCACGTACATCTGCGAGATGAACCATGGCACGTGCCATATCGGGCAGAAATGCCCAAGCATGCACCACGTCCAAATTCCCTGGATACACCATCGAACCTGTTTCGATCTTGTTGACCATATGGGACTCGAACCAATTGCCTGTGTCTTTGCCTTCCATAAAGTCTCCGCCGCGAAAAACGATCGTTTGAACGCCATCAACCGCCGCATCTTCGTAGGCCCGTTCCATTGCAACGCGAATGCGACCTTTTTCGGTCGTGGGCCGTTGAGGTGTGTCCGTCCGTAGGACCGAGGGCATATCAACGCCAAAGTTATAGACATTCCCAGGGATCATCACGCTGGCACCGGAAGCCTTTGCGGCGGAGATGACGTTTTCAGTGATAGTTGGAACTGTTTCGGCCCAGTCAGTGTAAGGTGGATTGACTGCGTTCACGATTACGTCTGCGCCAAGGCACGCTTTTTGAACACTTGAAACGTTCATCACGTCGCAAGTGCGCAATTCTACGCTAGACGGGAATGAACTCCCAACCATATTGCGACGCGCAGCGATAACCGTCCAATCGGCACTATGAAATGCTTCTACCGCATTCCGCCCAAACCGCCCCTTAGCACCCAATACAACAACTGTCTTTGACATCTGATCTACTCCTTTGCGTGTACGTTAGGAGCTAGATAGCTATCCAATTTATGTGTATAAATTGGCGAAATATAAATCGAGATATTCAATTATGAATGGCAAGGTTCCTTGGCAACTCCTGCAATCCATGGCGGCAATAGCCGAACATGGATCACTCTCCGCTGCTGCACGAGAAGTTGGCGTAAGCCAACCGACGTTGAGCAGGCACCTATCTACCTTGGAAGATCTCTTAGGTGATCGCTTGTTTGACCGGACGCGCGAAGGAATGGCGCTCACGGTGAAAGGCGAACAGCTTTTTCAAGAGGTGCGCTCGATGGCCGACACGGCTGGGCGCATCTCTCGCAAGGGAGAGGAAGAAGCCGATGATTTGTCAGGAACTGTTCGCATTTCGGCCAGCCAAATTGTTGCGACCTACCTTTTGCCAGACATACTCACCGAACTTCGCAGGAAGACGCCGCATCTCGCCTACGAAGTGGTGGCGTCGGACACCTCACAAAACCTGATCCGTCGTGAGGCTGATATTGCTGTCCGCATGTATCGGCCAAGGCAGTCTGATCTGTTCATTCGTAAAGTCGCCGAACTCAAACTCGGGATCTTTGCCCACCGCGACTATATGGCGGGCAAGGACACGATAACTGTTGATAACTTCATGTCCTTTGACGTCATTGGCTATGATCGAAGCTCTCTCATCCTTGATGGCATGCGCGCTTTGGGGATGAAAGTCGATCGTGACGACTTTGCCTTTCGGTCTGACGACCAAGTTGTATGTTGGAATATGGTTCGTGCCGGTTATGGTCTTGGCATGATGCAAGTAGAGCTGGGCAAAAGGGATCCCAATCTCGTCCATTTTGCCTCCGAGATTGATATCGGCAGCATGCCAGTTTGGCTTGCAGCACACAAAGAGCTCAAAAGCAGTCCGCGTATTCGAATGGTCTTTGATCATCTGGCGACGTCTTTCCAACGCGCGTCCTAGGGCAATGATTATGGTTGGCTTCGAGCCAGTCACCAGTTACTGTTGTGTTATTCGAGCCCGCTGCCGCTAGCTTCGCAGAAGTGTTTCAATCCTCGCCGCATCAAATGCCAGAGGGAATTGCTTTAGGAGTGGCTTTAAATGAATCCCGATCGCGCACTCATGCCCGACTATTTGCGCCTGATCGCTCTGTTCGGGATCGTGGTTGTAAACGTCCAGTTCTTCGCCTACTCCATTTCCATTTCTGATGAGACGGCTCCGGCCGTGTCGATTGCAGATCAGATTACAAAATTTCTGGTTGAAGGACTGGCGACGCTCAAAAGCTATGGCCTCTTTTCGTTCATGTTTGGCGTCGGCCTCGGATTTCTGATGGCCTCAGCTGAACGTCGGTCCATCGACTTTGGTCCACTATATCGGCGGCGCATGATCGGTTTGCTGATCCTTGGGTTTCTACACGGCACTCTTTTCTTCTATGGCGATATTCTCTTCATCTACGGTTTGATGGGCAGCCTTTTGTATTTGATGCGAAATTGGTCTGTCCGACGTTTGACGCGGATGGGCACAATCCTGTTGGTTGCCTCAGTTGGTATCGGATCCCTCTTGATGCTAGGCGAGGGCGGTATTCCACAGGAGTTTCTAGATCTCGAAGCTGTGGTCATGACTGAAGGAAGCTTCTTCGATGTTTTCCTGTTCCGATCCGTATCGTTCGCCATAGTCGTTTTCCTTCTGATCTTTATCCAAGGGATCGCCGCACTTGGATGGTTCTGCCTTGGCCTTGCAGCGGTCAAAGCTGGCATCATCGACCAACCAGATCACCCAATTTGGGCCAAGGCCCGGTCGATCGCACTGATCCCGAGCGTCGCCCTCAGCCTCATCGGTGCTGGTATGACCGTTTGGGGGGATATGACCGTTGGCCAATTCATAGTTGCCGCCGCTGCACCGCTGGCCACGCTTGGCTACCTTGGACTGATCGCGCAGTTATCTCGACATCCCGGACCGATCACGCAAAAGCTCCTCGCAGTAGGAGGATCAAGTTTGAGTATCTACCTTGGCCAGTCGATCCTGTTGAGCTTGATTTTCGCGCCTTATGGCTTGGGCCTATGGGAACAGGTCGGTCTGGCGACAGCCGAACTCATCGCTGTATCGGTAACGATTGCTTTGATCATGGCCTTGAGCCTCTGGCGGCTGAAATTCCGACTTGGACCCTTCGAATGGGTCCTGCGGCGTTTCACATACGGTCGGGCACAAAAAAACGGGGCCAGCTAGGCCCCGCTTAAATTCGCTAGAGGTAAGAGATTACTCTTCCGCAGCTTCTTCTTCTGCACCGCCTTCAGCAGCCTCTTCACCACCTTCTTCGGCTGCGTCTTCATCATCCGCAATCGCGTTCTTCGGCGGCTGGATGTTCGCAATAACGAAGTCACGGTCGACTGTCGGTTTTGCACCTTCTGGCAATGTCACGCTGCTGATGGACAGTGTGTCACCGATCTGCGCTTCAGCCAGTTCGACATCGATTGCCTCAGGGATATCACCTGCAAGAACTTCTAGTTCCACTTCAGGGCGAACAACAGTCAGAACGCCGCCCTTCTTGATGCCTGGGCATGTGTCTTGGTTGAGGAAGTTTACAGGGATCATCAACTTCACGCGTGTTGTCCGCTTCAGGCGCATCAGGTCGATGTGCGTTGGCAGATCTTTAACAACGTGACGCTGAACGCCGCGGCAGATCACGCGGACGTCGTCGTGGCCTTCAACCTTGAGGTTGTAAAGCGTGGACATAAAGCCACCCTTGCGCAGGCGTGTCAGCAATTTGTCGAAGTTTACGTTGATCGGAAGTGGGTCAGCACCACCACCATATACAATGCCAGGTACGTCGCCGGCGCGGCGAGCTGCGCGAGCGGCCCCCTTGCCTGTCCCCGCGCGTACCGTGGCGTGAAGATCAGGGATCTTATCAGCCATAGTCGTATTCCTATAATGTAGCGGCCGGCCTCCAAGGGTGTCCGACCTGATGAAGCTCGTCCTTTAGGGGGAATCATCTCGCTTGGGAAGGGGTAAAATAGAGGCAGTTAAGGATTTTTCTGCGCGTGCGCGGCTTCACCGTAAAGTTCGCGACCAACCTCGTCCAAAAGGTTCCTGAGCCAGATGATGCGACCTGAATGTTCGTTTCTCCGGTGCCACGCAATATCGTAATAGATTGGTGGCAAATCGATCGGTGCTTTGCAAAAGGTCAGATCGCGAGAAACCGTCGACGCCCACCGACTGGGCATGGTTGCTATGGCTGGTGTGCCCGCGAGAAGATTGCCTAACATGGATGTAGTTGGCGCAACCAACGCAATTTTGCGTTCGCGTCCAAGCTTTTCAAAAGCAATGTCGATCTGTGTCTTTGAATTGCCTCCGAAATTGACCACCCCATGTGTTGCCTCTGCATAGTCTTCCACAGATTCTATAGGTCCGCGAACTTTAGGGTCATAAAAGACGACCAGTTCATCTTGACCGTATGGTGTCCTATTCAGGAAAGGTGATCGGGCATGGCCATTAATCACAAATGAAATGTCGATCTCTTTTTCCTGAAGCATTTGTGCAATGTGGTTTTGTGGAACCGCGCGCTTCATCTCCAACCGGACGTTTGGCGCTATTTTGGCTAGTTTTACTTGAAGCAACTTCACGTCGTGTAATTGGGCAGGTGTCTGTATTCCCAATGCGAAAGGCTGGTTATCTTTTCTTGGATCGTAACTTTCTGGAATGGCCAGACCCTGAATTTCTGCCACCAAGCGTTCAACTCTTGGCACCAAACTCAATGCGGCTTCTGTTGGGACGATGCCTCGGCCTGCTTTAACGAAAAGGGGATCTCCCACAGCCGCACGAACTTTATCAATCGTATGGCTAATCGTTGATTGGTTCAAATCGTAGGCAACGGCTGTCTTGCTGATGGATCCAGTTTCGCACACCGAAAGGAAAACGCTTAGCGAGTGCCCGTCTAACCTCAATACATCGAAATTTTCCATTGAAGAATTATAATCAATCGATTGTTTGCTGCAAGCGGTAAAGTAACTGTTAACATGTCTTATGGGGAACGGCGGGAAAATAGATGACGGTCTATGATGGAACGGCATTTTTTAAGGAAAAAGACCACATGCTCTTCGGGTTAATCCGACTCTTGGGCTACGTGAGTTTGGATGCCGAAGAACTTGAGGCGCAAGAATTGGTCGAAGCAGTTGATAGGGCAATCGTGATCGCATCGCGTCACGTATTGGAACAAAGGGTCACCTAAGCACTCACGAAACGCGCTACCGTTCACCCTTCGAAAAAGAACTTGCTTTGGCTGCTAAGGACTGTCACCGCTTACTGCGATGACAGTCCTTAACGCTTTATATATCTCTCGCCGTCCCGTTGTGGCGTTTGTAGTGGTCGGAGTTTTCTGGGGCTGCTTTGCTGCTTTGGTTCCAGTCTACAAGGCGAACCTTGGCGTCAATGACGCTGTTTTCGGAACACTATTGCTGGGGTCAGCGCTAGGACTTGTCTCTTCGATGTTCCTTGCTCCTCGAGCGGACAAAATCTTGGGCGCGAACTCGATGCGATTTGGCATTGTTGCGCTGTCTCTCGCTTGGTTTTTGCCAGCGCAAGCGACCGTGCCGGTTATGTTCGGCCTTTTGATGGGTGCTGTTGGCATGGCTTCTGGCCTGTTGGATGTCGTCATGAACGCCCGCGTTAGCGAGTTGGAGGCAAAATACGATAGGCCTCTGATGAACGCCAATCACGCCATGTTTTCCGTGGCCTATGGGGCCTCTGCCTTGATCACCGGATTTGCGAGAGAAGCGGGACTATCGCCAACCTACATAGTCGCAGGCTTCGCGTGTTTCTGCATTCTGCTCGTGCCGTTTATGCGTATGGACGTGGCTGTTGTTGACGCGGATGAAGAGGCCAAAGCCGCAAGGTATCCTCTCTGGCCAATCGTGATCTGCGGCCTGATCACACTTTCCGCCTTCATGACAGAGGCCACGGTCGAAGCATGGTCCGCTCTGCACATCGAACGCACCTTGGGCGGCGGCGCGAAAGAAGGCGCGCTTGGTCCGGCGATGCTTGGTTTCACGATGGCGTTTGGCCGTTTCTCAGGGCAAGCTGTCTCTGAACGCCTCAGCGATGTGACTGTCGTGATAGGCGGGTCGATTATTGCAGCCTCAGGGGCGATCCTCGCGGCGTTGGCTGGGACGCCGCTTGTCGCTCAGATCGGGTTTGGGATCTTTGGCTTGGGCGTTTCCGTCATCGGCCCGATCGGCATTTCAATGGTGGGACATCTGGTGCGCCCGCATCTGCGAACCGAAGCCATCAGCCGTGTCGCTGTGATCGGGTTCTCCGGTTTCTTCTTCGCGCCAATGCTGATGGGCCTCGTTTCCGAAGCTTTCGGTTTACGGATCGCATTCCTCTGCGTGGCGGGCGTGATCCTATGCGCCGTACCACTTGTTCTCATTGCCGCACGACTACCTAAAATTGGTGCGGCCTCGACAACGGCGGCGGCGTAGCGTCAGGTCCAACGCCCCTCGAAATCCTCAGGTACCAAAAGAATATCTCGATCAATGTCGCTGATGTTCCGCTTCCCACACAACGCCATCGTCGTGTCGAGTTCTTTCTGAATGATGTCCAAAGCGGTGGTCACACCTTTCTCTCCCATCGCACCAAGGCCATAGATGTAAGCCCGCCCGATCATCACGCCATCAGCCCCCATCGCCAAAGCCTTCAACACGTCCTGCCCAGAACGAATACCGCTGTCCAAATGGATCTCAATCTGACCACCGACGGCCTCGACGATCTTCGGCAGCATACGGATCGAAGACAACGCACCATCCAACTGCCGCCCGCCGTGGTTAGAAACGATGATCGCATCCGCCCCTGCTTTGACCGCCTCTTTCGCATCTTCTGGGTCCAAGATACCCTTAATGATGACCTTGCCGCCCCAGTTTTCCTTCAGCTTCGCAATGGTTTCCCAGTTCAAGGCTGGATCAAACTGTTCAGCGGTCCAAGAGTGTAACGAACTCATATTCTCGACGCTCTTGGCATGTCCAACAATGTTGCGGAACGTGCGCCGGTGTGTGCCGAGCATCTCTAATCCCCAACTCCATTTGGTCGAGAGGTTGAGAAGTGTCTTTGGTGTCAGCTTCGGCGGAGCCGTCAACCCATTCTTCAAATCCTTATGGCGCTGCCCAAGAATTTGCAGATCGACAGTGATCACCAACGCTGAACATCCCGCATTCTTCGCCCGTTGGATAATGTTGTCGACGAAGTCCTCGTCACGCATTACATATAGCTGGAACCAGAACGGCGCACTGGTGTTCTGGCGAATGTCTTCAATTGAGCAAATCGACATCGTTGAGAGGCAATAGGGTACGCCAAATTTCTCAGCCGCCCGCGCCGCTTTAATCTCACCGTCCGCATTTTGCATTCCGGTCAACCCGACAGGAGCTAAGGCCACCGGCATTTCGTAATCGGTTCCAAGCAGCGAACCCTTGGTGGTCCGGTTCGTCATGTCGACAGCAACACGTTGCCGAAATCGGATTTTGTCAAAGTCAGAAGTGTTCTCTCTAAACGTCTGCTCCGTCCAACTGCCTGACTCCGCGTAGTCAAAAAACATCTTTGGCGCGCGCCGCTTATGAAGCCGCTTGAGATCGTCGATGTTGGTGATGATAGGCATAGTTCAAGTCTTTCAGGGCAATATTGGTTAGGATTGCTTACCAATAAGCGCAAAAATTCGCAATGGAGGAAAAATATCTTCAATAATACGATATCGAACTAATATTATAGTGCGAAATCGTATTAATGGAGATCAAAATGGAACTGACGCGTAGAAAAATGCTCGGCATTATCGGGGGAGGCACCGTCATCGCGGCCGGCGCAGGTTTTGGATACCACGTGACCCGCCCGCTGGAGGTTGCCCTCAAACCATGGAAGCTCGCAGGCCAATACGACGATGTACGCCGGAATGTCTTAAGCTATGCTTTGCTCGCCCCTAATCCCCATAATCGCCAACCTTGGATGGTCGACCTATCGACAGACAATGAAATCACATTGTTCGCCGACCTCGATCGCCTATTGCCGCACACCGATCCGTACAGCCGCCAAATCACAATCGGCCTTGGGTGTTTCCTTGAACTTCTGCGTATGGCTGCGGCGCAAGAAGGCTATGGTGTAGCCTTCGATCTTTTCCCAGACGGTAGCAATCCAGAGGCATTAGACCTCCGCCCAATCGCGCGCGTGACGTTGAACGCCGGGGCAGGTGACCCCGATCCGTTGTTTCAATATGTGATGGAGCGTCGGTCAACCAAAGAACCCTATGACCTGACGCGCCCCGTCGCCGCTGGCACCTTGGCCACTGTTGCGGATGTTGTCATCAACGGCGGCTCAGCCGGAGGAACCGTCGATCCGGATGACATCGACGAACTCAGGGCGCTGTCGCTTCGCGCCCGTTTGATTGAAACAGAAACGCCGCACACCTACAAGGAAAGCTTCGACTTGTTTCGTATTGGCCGCAAAGAAGTCGATGCAAATCCGGACGGAATTGACTTCAGCGGGCCCCTTTTTGAAACCGCGCGCAGCGCTGGGTTCCTCAGCCGCGAAGCCGCACTTGATCCCGCGTCGCAAGTCTATTCCGGAGGGATTGATTACATAACCAACAACTCAATGACTGCGATGGGATTCGTCTGGCTAACGACGCAGACAAACACGCGTACAGATCAAATCAATGCCGGGCGCGATTGGCTTCGGATGAACCTTGCGGTCACCCCACTTGATCTTGCCATGCAGCCGATGTCGCAAGCGCTGCAGGAATACCCTGAAATGGCCGAGGAATACGCCGCGATCCACAACCGACTGGCCCCGCAAGGCGAAACTGTGCAAATGTTGGCGCGCGTGGGCTATGGTCCGAAAGTTGCCGCCAGCCCGCGATGGACATTGGAGAACAAAATCATCACATGAAGCCAGAAGACTTCGGCCCCATTTTCGCTTTTTTCAACGAGATCGGAATAATTGAGCAGTTGAGCCGCACACAGTTGGAGGCTCACCTGCCTGAGGGGCTGATCGCACCTCACTTTGGGGTCTTGAACCACTTGGTGAGATTGGGTGACGGTAGAACACCATTGCAGATCGCTAAAGCGTTCCAAGTCCCCAAGACGTCAATGTCTCATACATTGGCTGTCTTACAAAAGCGTGGCTTGATTGATATGGCGACCAACCCCGAAGATGCTCGATCCAAAATCATCGCAATCACGCAGGCGGGGCGCGATGTGCGGGAAGCTGCAATCGTCAGCCTCATTCCCGATTTCCAACGGGTTTTGGGTCAGTTTGATCCAGAGAACTTCAAAGCCGCGCTACCGTTCCTCATCAAGCTGCGCGAGACGATGGACAAGGCAAGAGATGCACCTTGATCAGTCGCTATGCGCCCCGTCTGCCAACTCGCCCACGAAGCCAAGGACGTCCGGCACAGGCTCCCCCGCACCAATCTTTGCGACGATGGCCGATCCAACAACCGCGCCATCAGACACACTTGCCACGGCCTTCGCATCGGCGGGTGTCTTGATCCCGAAACCAACGATCACAGGAAGGTTTGTGGCCGCCTTGATCCGTGCGACCTCTGGTGCCACCTCATCACTTTGGACGTCCGCTGTGCCTGTAATCCCGGTCATCGACACGTAATACACAAAACCAGACGTATTCTGCAGAACCGTGGGCAGGCGTTTGTCATCGGTCGTCGGTGTGGCCAAACGGATAAAGTTGATCCCCGCGGCCTGCGCTGGAATGCATAGCTCATCATCTTCTTCTGGCGGCAGGTCGACCACAATCAAGCCGTCAATTCCTGCCTCTTTGGCATCTGTCAAAAACGCATCCACGCCTCGCGAATAGATCGGGTTGTAGTATCCCATCATCACAATCGGCGTGGTGTCGTCAGATTTGCGGAAATCCCGCGCATATTGCAGCGTCATCTCTAAGGTCATGCCGCCTTCCAGCGCGCGCTGCCCCGCCAATTGGATCGTTGAGCCATCGGCCATTGGGTCCGTAAACGGCATCCCCAATTCGATGATATCAACTCCTGCTGCAGGGAGACCCTGCATCACCTCAAACCCGGTGTCATAGTCCGTGTCGCCTGCCATCACATAGGCCACAAAAGCCTTTTTCCCTGCGGCGCGCAGTTCTGCAAATTTGGCGTCAATCCGGCTCATCGTGATCCCCTGGCTAAATGCTCAACGCGGTTTGACGTAGGCGGGCGGGAAAATCAATGGGTCAGGTGAAAATGCGAGGGGCAAACGCCGGTTCCCTCTCCCAATTTGGTAGCGAACCCAATACATAGACCTTATGTTTTATCTCTTTTTCATCGCCCTCCCGCTGATCGTCTTAGCCGTCTTCCTGTACCGCTGGTTTCAGCGGCAAAGCAGACGCAATAAATTGCTCGCCACACCACTCACCGCAGAGCAGCGTCAGATCGTTGATAAGCTGGTGCCCATTACTCACCATCTGCCAGAGGAATTGCGGCCCGCTCTCGAAGGAAAAATGAACCTCTTCCTCGATCAAATCACGTTTCACGGCAATGGGATCGAAATCACAGAAGAGATGAAGCTTTCCATCGCAGCGCAAGCCTGCCTCTTGGTGGTCAATAGCCCGTCTTGGTACGACACACTACGCACCGTTCTGATCTACCCTACCGCCTTCCATTCGCGCCACCAACGCCGTGACGGCTATGTGGTGAGCGAGCAAGACAACATCGTACTTGGTGAAAGTTGGGCGCGCGGGCCGGTGATCCTGTCGTGGCCCCACGCGTTACAAGGGGGCTTGGATGATCATGACGGCCATAACGTCGTGATTCACGAATTCACCCATCAGTTGGACGAGCTAACAGGCAGCACCAACGGCATCCCCGTCTTACGCAAAGGTCAGGCCTATGAGGCATGGGAGAAAGCGATGCTCGATGCCTTTGGTGCGCATGTGGCGCGCGTCGAACACGGTCGCAAGACTCTGATCGACCCATACGGGGCAACGGGTCATGAGGAATTTTTTGCGGAAGCCATCGTCACGTTCTTCGAAAAACCCAACGCGTTCAGGCGGGAAGAACCGGCCCTTTATGCGCAATTCTCCGAACTCCTCGCTCTCGACCCGGCCGAGTGGGGTTAACGCTTGCGATACCGGCCCGCCCGAACTATCTGCAGCGAGTGATTAAAGGAGAGCCATCATGGGTTTCAAAATGGGTATCGTCGGTCTGCCAAACGTCGGCAAATCGACCCTGTTCAACGCGTTGACCAAAACCGCTGCCGCTCAGGCTGCGAATTTCCCGTTCTGCACCATCGAACCCAACGTGGGTGAGGTCTCCGTTCCCGACGCTCGCCTCGACAAATTGGCCGAGGTGGCGAACTCCAAAAACAAGATCCCCGCGCGAATGACCTTCGTTGACATCGCAGGCCTCGTGAAAGGCGCGAGCCAAGGTGAAGGCCTCGGCAACCAGTTCCTTGCCAACATCCGCGAGGTCGACGCCATCGCCCACGTCCTGCGCTGCTTTGAAGACGATGACATCACGCACGTCGAGGGCCGCGTTGATCCAGTTGCCGACGCGCAGGTGATCGAAACGGAACTGATGCTTGCCGATCTTGAGAGCATCGAAAAGCGCCTGCAAAACATCGTCCGTAAAGTACGTGGCGGCGACAAAGAAGCCGTGCTGCAGCAGAAGCTAATGGAACGCGCGCAAGAGGCCTTGGAAAACGGCCAACCCGCCCGCACGGTTGAGGTCGACGCCGAGGATCAGAAGGCATGGAATATGCTTCAGCTGTTGACCACGAAACCGGTTCTTTATGTTTGCAACGTCGAAGAGGATTCAGCAGGCACCGGCAACAGCCAATCCGCCCGCGTGGCCGAAATGGCCGCAGCAGAAGGCAACAGCCACGTCGTGATCTCCGCCCGCATTGAGGAAGAAATCAGCCAGCTTGAAGACGACGAGGCAGAGATGTTCTTGGGCGAGATGGGCCTAGAAGAAGCGGGCTTGGACCGCTTGATCCGCGCCGGATACGACCTGTTGAACCTTCAAACCTACTTCACATGCGGCCCCACCGAATCCCGCGCATGGACGATCAAAGAAGGTACTTTTGCCCCTCAAGCCGCCGGGGTCATCCACGGCGATTTCGAACGCGGGTTCATCCGTGCCGAGACGATTGCGTTTGATGACTATGTTGCGTGCGGGGGCGAGCAGGGCGCCAAGGAAGCGGGCAAGATGCGGGCCGAGGGCAAGGCGTATCTCGTGAAAGACGGCGATGTGATGCATTTCTTGCATAACACCTAGCGGCGTCAGACCTCGAACGGAACTTCTAGATCTTCCAACTGAAGCCAGTTGCCTTTTCAGACACATCCCACAAGCGGGTCATTACAGCTTTGTCGTATGCATGGGCATTCAGCGTACCTTTGCCGACAGGGCCCACGAACTCCATCCGGCCTGTTGGCCCGTAAATCGCGCGCTGTTCCAAGCCCTCTTCTGTTGCACACATCACTTCAGGAAAGGCGCCCTTTTCGGCGGATTGGACCATAGGAGAAAGGGACATCAGTTGGAACAAGATACGTGTGATCATCCCACCGCTTGTTGAGATGAGTGACGTAGCCGACGATCCCGGGTGGCACACGTAAACTTCAACCTTGCGCTCCGTCGATTTCAGTCGGTCCTGTAGTTCATAGGCAAACATCATCTGGGCCAACTTACTTTGGCTGTAGACTGGATTAGCGCTGTAATTCTTGTCCCAATTCATATCGTCGAATTGGATAGTCTTGATGCCCATGTTGTAGCCAAGGCTTGCCGCGACCACGATCCGGCCGCCGCTCGCCTCAAGTCGATCAAAGAGCATCCCGCATAAAAGGAAATGGCCATAGTGGTTCGTACCCAACTGGCTTTCAAAGCCATCAACGGTCAGCTTTTGAGTCGGGACCTGGGCAATAGCAGCGTTGCAGATCAGGGCATCAATCTCAGGAACAGTTTCAAGCACGATCTCGGCAGCGTTCCGAACACTTGAAAGGTCGGATAGGTCCATTCGGACAAAACTGACATCTGTGTCTTGCCCGAATTCGGTTTTTAGCTCTGCCACAGCCGCCTCGGATTTCTCATGGCTTCGGTTCAACATAACGACCTTCGCGCCCTTCCCGAGGAGGATGCGTGCGGCCTGAAAGCCTGCACCAGCATTTGCCCCTGTGATCAGGTATGTCTTTCCTGATTGGTCGTTTAAACGTTCGGGTGTCCAACCGTTTGGGCCAAAGGTCGTGTCTGTCATCGTCTCTCTCCATGATCGCGCTAACAAGAGGTTTGCGCGAGCTTCGTGATTTCGTCGATTTGTATTTTAATCTCTACGAAGGAACAAAATAGATCAAATTGTCCTGATTGCTTGCCTGATTATATCGTTGACCTTGAAATTCTTGATGCTCTTGGGCAAGTTTGAGCTATGTTACAAGACCAAATCAGAAATCATATCGAGCCCTTCATTCATCAGGACGGCCTGACCGAAACGGGCCTGCCGGGTGTGCAGCTTTTTCGCGCGACGGAGGCTTTGCCGTGCGTACCAGCTGTCTATGATCCCAGCGTGATAGCGATCGTCAGTGGATCAAAGGAAGCCGTTTTGGATGGTAAGCGATTTGTCTATGACAAGTCCCAATATCTTTGCTGCCCAACGTCGTTGCCGCTGAAGGCAGGGACACCAAAGGCATCCCTAGAGGCGCCCTTGTACGGTGTCTTCATCTCGCTCAACGCGCGCATTATGAATGAGCTCTCGCTTGAGATGGAGAACGCCGGTAACCCAGGAATAAGAACGGATGGTGGTCCATCCTATCGAGCCATTGGACTCTCTCGATGGGACGAACGGTTTTCAGATGCTTTGTTGCGACTTCTTTCGCTCTTGAGCAATGAAATGGATGCAGCGGTTCTCGCAGATGTTCGTGTGCGAGAGTTGTACTATGCGATCCTTAAAGGTGATGCCGGTCAATTCGTGCGTGACTCTTTTGGCGTCGGCAATGCGATCGCACGTTCGATCGCGCATGTATCCTCGAATTTGGACCGGCCTTTATCGATCGATGATTTGGCCGGACGTGCGCATATGAGCCGCGCGGTGTTTCATCGCAAATTTAAGGATGCGACCACGATGTCGCCCATACAATTCGTCAAATCTATGCGATTGAATTCGGCCGCCATGCGGATCGCCGAAGGGTACCCTGTCAACCAGGCAGCCACGGATGTAGGGTACGTAAGTGCCTCTCAGTTTAGTCGGGACTTTAAGCGGATGTACGGCCAATCCCCTCGGCAATGGAGCCTTGCAAATTGATTTGAGCCGCATCTATCTGGAATATGGATCCAAGCGGTGAGGTGTCTGTTGTATGTACGCTGTATGTACGCCTTGTGTATAGCTGGTGTACATGATTTTAGAGGGTTTTGGGTGATTTGAGGCTACCCGCCGACCCCCAATAACTCCGCCTCAAATCCCCGCAAAGACGGGCGGGCGAGGGGGCCGTATGTGGCAGGCAGGCTGCGCAGGTCCGGGAAGATGTGAAATAGTTCTTCCCGCTCTGTCGACCCCACAGCATCAAGCCCTGTTTCGCCGGGAAAGAAGCTCTCTGATGGCGCATCTTCGGCGAAGACAACTTGGTGTTCGTCAAACATGATGTGAACGTAAGCGACTGATTTTCCGACCTCTTGCGTGATCGTCTCTCCATTGATCAGATGTTTGGCTGGGATTAAAACCTCGCTATGGCTGAACAGCAATTCCGACCGGCTGCCTTGATAGAGCATGCGGTGTTGCGGTGAAACGAGCAGGTCTTTCGTATTCCCAATGGCTCCAGCCTCAAACCGAACCGGCGCCAGTTTGCCTTCAGCCGGAACCGTCCTCATCCCGATCCACCGCAAAGGCTGCGGCCCATTATCCAGCGTCAAAACAAGATCTCCGGGCCGTAAGGTTTCAATTGGCCTCGGCCCATTCGGAGTTGAAATAGACGTTCCAGCCGTGAAGCAGATGATGATGTTTTCAATCTGCGAAAAGGTTAGAACTGTCCCATCTGTGAGCGTCGCAAAACCGCTCAATCCACCTGCCGCATCGTCTGTGTTTGTAAACGTAATGCCGCCAAAGGGCGTTAGGCCTTGGAAATCGAGGGTATCGCCAGCGCTTTCCCCTGTCTCGCCGCCGATTACAGTGATGGTCGATGCGCCAGATTCACCAAGGTCCGTCACCAAAAATGTATCGTCGCCGCGCCCTCCTCGGGCAATGTCGCCTTCCGCGACATGGATCACATCGTTGCCAGCATTCCCGCGAATATTATCAGCACCAGTGCCACCGAAAATCGTATCATCGCCACCGCGGCCAAAAACAGTATCGTTCTCATCGCCGGCAAAGACCGTGTCATTCCCGGCACCTGCATCAATGATGTCTTCGTTGCGATTTGGCCCCGTCCCGTCGCCGCCATCCACGAAGTCGTTCTCTGGATCGCCATCGTAGGATGCGTCGATGATGTCATCGCCGGCGGTACCGCTGACCGTTCCGTCAGACACAACGATGGTGCCGCCGATAACGTCGGATTCCCACGTCCCGTTCGGATCACCGTTTCCGAAGTCGGTCGTCGGGTAGTTTATGAGCGCCGCAGGATCGCCCGAACCCGGCAGAACAGTGTCGTTGGTTCCGCCGTCTGTGTATCCAACCGTGGCGTCGCCGGTGAAACCGTTGGTCCATTGGATGTCTTCATAGATGAACTCGACCGAGAAATCGCCTCCGCCAGTATCCGTGAGAACAACCTGGAATGAATTTGTTCCCGTCCCGGTGTACGGCGCGACATCCAACCAAGTGATCGTAAAAGTGCCAGCGGTTGGGTCTAAGTCCCAGTAAATCTCACCGCCATCATTGATGTTCACGTCTGACCAAAAGGGCGCAATGGCAGGAGAGGTGAAACCATCGATGCCCACTGGTGTAAAGGCAGTCTCCGGCCCGTCAAATGTGATCAACCCATTGGTATTGATGTAAATCCCGGTATAGCTCGTGCCGAAGAATGAAATACCCGATGGTCCAAAGACAGACGTGACATCGACAAGAATACTACCGTCGTCGAGATTCCCAGCCGTCAGCGTCGACGACGAAAAGACGTTTTCGCCATAGCCTGCTGGGCCTCCCAATCCTGTGTTCATTGTCGCCATTTGTAATGGTACCGTTCGTTCGCCGGTCTTCGAGGCTGCTCAATTTGTTTGTCGTTTTGGGTATTTTAGCCGTGACAGAGCAAAAAATGAATCCCCTTGAAAATATTCGAAAGTCCGCTTGATGTCGCGAGTGAGGTTGTTTCGGACCGTTCGCCTCTCGTGGTCACGTTTTGCCTCTTGTCCTACCATGCACCTATCGCTACACGGGTCAGCGGAGACGTGGCCGAGTGGTCGAAGGCGCTCCCCTGCTAAGGGAGTAGGCGAGGAATCGTCTCGAGGGTTCGAATCCCTTCGTCTCCGCCATTCAACCTATACTTGATTTTTTGATATTATATCAGATGCTTGGGCGGTGCGTGCATTATTTAGCCACCCACGTTTACCACCCACGTTGAGCGTCAGAACGCTGCTCGATCTTACCAAGATTTCACTCGAATCTTGTGTCGTTCAATACTCATTAAGCGTCTGTATCCAGCATTGCTTCATTTCTTTCGGTGAAATCCAATGCAGTTTGTCTATCGTTGTTTACGATGGTTCCATCAGCGCCATTCGTTAGGATACAACTATGTTTCGGAATGTACCCCGCATACTCGTTAGCCGAGCGATTACGCAGGACTGATTGACTTAGTTGTTGCAGTCCGCTGTTAGTCTAGCCTTCGTCATCTGTTTCTAGAATTCGTTTTAGACGTTCGGCCATGGTCTCATCTTCGTAGGTCCAATATGACCAACCATTAGCTTGCTGCCAGTTATAACCATCCCGATGAAGCAACTTGAGCGCACTGCTACTGAGGCTCTCTTCCTGTCCCTCAAAAATTACTTTCTTTGATCCAATTACTACTGCCTTAATGCTCTCATCCTTCAAATATGAGAGTTCATCACCATCTTTCAGTCCAGCTTGATAAAGAGTAAAGGCTCGTTGTCTCTTTTGCTTTTTTAATGACGCGAGACCTTCCTCATCAGCGGCAATGTCGTCTTTGGGCGTAACCTCCACCCCACCAGTCATCTGGAGTGCAGCGATAACTCGTGACGGATCAACCTCAAAAAATTCCCTATTCGAGCGGGTTCGATGGTCAGCAAATGCGCCATGTGCAAGGCGCTCAATCGTATCCATATCTGGGACGCTAACAGCATACACACAGCGAAATGGAAGAGGAACGCTGGTGTTGTCTAACTGTCTCAGACGTTGTTCAAGGTTAATGGTTTTGCCGATTTTCACGAAACCATCGAAGGCATCATTAATAAGGACATATACAACACCTTCATTCATTCGCTTGCACCTCAATCACAACAGCCGTTCCAGAAGCCACAAGCATCACCATAGAACCTGCAGACGACAACTCCACGTAGTCCAAATCGACCCCAACCACAGCATTAGCACCAACCTCATAGGCCTCACGCTTGAGTTCGTAGAGTGCTGCCTTCCGGGAATCCCGCATGGTCTTTTGGACTGCCTCAGAACGTCCACCAACAATGTCTCTGACCCCCGCAAACAGGTCTTTGAAGACGTTCATGCCGAAAGCACACTCGGCGGATACGATCTCAATACGCTTGGTGATGTTCAGGTTGGGGACTGTTTCTGTGGTGAGCAGGATGGCGTCTACGTCTGCTTCAATCTCTGCCTTTAGATTGATTTGTTCAACGACCTCTGGCTCTAGGCTTTCTAGGTAAGCACAGGTAGAGCAGAAGCCGTTTGAACCTGCCTCCAGAAAGCCAATTTTTTTTCCGCATCCTGCGCATTTTGCCATGTGTTTCCATCCTAAAAAACGCTATCCAGAAGAACTGTCAGAACGTCGAAAATTTCTAATAAAGTTTAGTGTTTGTATTTTCTGATCTGGCTTCAGCAGTGTCAGCTTGCCCTTTAACTTATTCCCGACAGGGTCCATTTTCATCACTCTCAAAGAAGCCAATTGTTTTTCCGAATACTGAACATTGACCCATGAGTTTTGGCCTGCAGGGCTGTTCTTAGCGAGTGCTCTGAGAGCCTCAGAAGGGCATATTTGCTAGAACTACTTTACCTTGATGGCTTACAGCCTTGCACCTGCGGATAATGGATGCGCGTAGATTTGGTAATAACACTACTGACAGTCAAAGTTATCGTTGCCTAGTTTAGTACTAGCATCAAACTCTGCAATCGCCATTAAGGGAATAAGGTCAGGTTCTGTCAGCGTTTCGAGTTCAATGATGGCGCTTCTGTTGATCAACTGCGCCAGCAATAATTCTGATGCAGTAGGCCCGGCGATTTCAGAATTTGGAAGCCCCCCTGAAGTAAAGATACTATTGCAAACATCATTTGTAATTGCGCCTATTTCGTCCGTTACGAACCATTCGTTACAGGCTTCAATGGTTGCATTTAAGGTTTCAGCACGTCGATCTTGCTCAGCATCCTTAGCTAATTTGATGGTCTGCGCAGTTTCTTCGATTAAGTCTTTAAGTTCACAGAACCGCCCCCTTAAGGTTTCTTGTCTGCCTGCTTCCAAATCGTTGTATTTACCTGGCACAAACCTACCATCTTCAAACTTGAAGGCACCACCAAAGGCTGTTTCGAGGCATCGTTTCCCATTCTCTTCGTTTTGAACGCCAACATTAAAGCGGCTTCTGCTGAATAGTTCTCTGGCATAAATAGCCACATCACCATCACGTTCGATTATCTCAGCGCAGGTTGAAATAAGATCGGAAATACGCATTTCCGTAAGTGGAGTTTCAGATTTTCCAGTCGTTGTTGATAAGAAAAAAGCTATCGATATGGCTAAAAGAAACCGCATATTCATTCCTTAAAAAAAGATCAGCACTAAACTACAAATAATGTAAGAGCATATTTTACTAGATCGCATAACAAATTCCCTCAACTCTAGATTGTAGGTCGCATGCTGGGCTTCTGTCTGCAATCCAAATCTTT
>NZ_FQXB01000006.1 GCF_900129845.1 Cognatiyoonia sediminum | reverse complement strand
CTGTCTCATCTCCACTCCTTGGTGGTTGCGATGTGCCAGAAACCCTCTCTTATCAAATCACCCTAAACTGTCCCATTAGCGCTGACGTCAGACAATAGACCACCTAGCTAGAGCATATCCATTTTCTTTAATCGGTCGATCAAGTGAGGCAAATGAGAATTCGCTAGCACATGGCTTTGGCCTGGTCCCAGATTGGAAACTTCTTTGAGCATCCGTTGTCTTTTCCGGGTTCCTCGGGCCCCTACCAACTTAGCTATTTCTGGATCTTTAAGGAGTCTTAGCGCCCTTTTACTTACCAACTGACTTAGTTCACTTGGATTACATGGTGGTAGCGTCTCAGTTGCTTCGTCCAATGTTTTCGTGCCAAACTGACGACCTTCCAAGGCATCCTTATCAAAGCTATCGTTTTTAGCGAGTATACTAGGCGAAAAACCGTCTTGCACCGACTTCGCTTCTTTATCGTACTCAATCTCAATTAGTTCCGGTGCGCCTGTAAAAATTAGATCATGATGAATTTGGTGGTTACGCAATGAAAACGCATCCAAAAAATTCGCTGCATCGTTCAGTGATTTGAAAGAAAGCGGGTAGAGTCTTTTGCTTCCAAGGTACTGCCTCGCATGCATCCGCATTACAACATCTCTATTAAAGACGGGCCAGAATGGAAGGCGATGCCCTCGGCCATGAATTTGCGCCGCAACCTGATCTTCCAAAACTCGGTCCCGCCAACCTTCAAACAGAGAACGATTATCGAAATGCCGCTCAAACTTCTCCAAAAACCTCTGACCGTCCCATACGCTTAACTCGTTGGGGTTTGGGGACTTAAAGTTTCCTCCAAATACGCCGCTACTCCAAAATCCATCCACATGATTGTGATTCCATTGAGGAATAGCGCTCCTTCCTAACCGTTGGCGCCTCCACACAGAGAGTATCTTAGATTGGCGCGAACCCTTTTGGCTGAGATTTGCGGGGTTTTCGGCGAAGTCGCCAAGATTTATAGGCCCGGAAAGTTCAACGTCCAAGGCTTCAACAATCTTATTCGCAATGCGGATATCAACACCTTGTTTGGGGTTGCTCCTAAGAGATATTTTTCCAGCGCGATTTAGGGCTCTGAATTCTTCTGCACCAAACGCCTCCCACGCAGTCGCCAGAATGCTGCGACTATCAATGCCGCCCGTTATATCAAATGTTAGCGGTTCATTGCTTGAAACAATGGTGCGAAAACGACCAATTGTTTCAACCCGATACCGGTTTATAGCTTCTTGGTAATTCTCTGCAAAGGTTTGCTTCCTCGGAACAATGACTGCTTTGTCAGCAGTACAAACGATTTCGCCCCAAGTTGGAACAACCGTAATCTCAGCTACGCAAGTCTGGGAGGTTGTCGGAAACTGAGCGATTGCTCCGGTAATTCGCCATGCTTGTAAGACATCTGGTAGTATATTTAGTTGGTGACCATGTTTCTTGGCTTCAGTTAAGAGACGGTCAAAAGAAGGGGAGACTGCCCAGTAGCCGGGAACACGTAACAAGAAAAGTGGAACCAAACCCGCGCTGTCTCCGGCTATTTCCAGTATTTGTTTCTTCCGGGTAACTGATACAAAAATGCCGTCCTGACCGCTCGGCAAGCATCCAAATTGCTCGTAAAAATGGGTTGCACCCTCCGTGCCCTGATAGAGATTGGCACCCTCAAAAAAATAACCTGAAAAACGATGGCATTCAGGAAAATCTTCAGAACTTATGAGAAAGAGGCTACTAAGCAGATTGATCTTCATATTTCTCTCGGCGGCATACGATTTAATTCCACGGGTACGAAAAAGTCAGAAAGCCGGCAACCTGTTAAAATATGCAATTCTAACCATTTCCAATCCCTCAGGCATGCAAATTGCTAGCTGATTTACATTGCCTTGCTTAGGCGCCTCACTTTGAGTGCTCTACTATGTCGACCCGAAGAGACTGCAAGAACTGCGGCACTGTTACTTTTAGAAACACCGGATGCCCACATGAAGCTATTCTTGGCTGATCCTCCCCCTTTGAAGTGGTCCAGTTTGGATGCTAGTGCATGATTGGCCTGGGTTCCATCGGGATGATGGCGACACCATCAGAATAAAGCACAAACAAATTCATCTATTTGGTATTGATGCGCGCGAGATTGACCATCCGTACGGCAGGAAATCTAATTCAGCGTTCATTGACCTCTGCAATGAAAAAGATGTTAGAGCGGAGATCTGCGATATGGACCAATACGGGCGAGATGTCGCTCTTTGCACTTTTACTGATAGCACCAACCTCTCAGCAGAACTTGTGAGCCAGGGCTTGCATTGAATTGGGGCAAGTTTTCAGGTGCAAATCACAAATCTCCGCAAACAGCCGACGCACAAAAAATGTTGTTTTGGCCAGTTCACGACAGAAAGGGATATGCACGGTTTGTGTAACAACGAAGCTAGTCAGTCGAGAAACAGTGTTTGGACAGCGTTCTCCACAAGCAGCCACAGATCAAAAGGTGGACAAAAAGGTGGACGCAAATCATTGCAAATCTGAAAATATATTCAAAATCAGAAATTTGCTTTAAAATAGTGGTGCCCGGGGGCGGAATCGAACCACCGACACGAGGATTTTCAATCCACTGCTCTACCCCTGAGCTACCCGGGCACGGGGATGACCAATAGTCATCGGGTAGCGGACTTCTATGCAAACTGGCATAGGCTGTCCAGCGCCTTTTTTCGAATAATTAGTGAGGCTTGCGCGCCTCTTCTTCTAACGCCTGCGCGAGGTCTTCGTCATCTTCCTCGACCGCAAAGGGAATCGCATAGGACCCCGTCAGCCATTTGCCCAAATCGAGGTCCGCGCAGCGCTTGGAACAGAAGGGGCGATACTTTGGATCGGTGTCATTTTCGCACATTGGACAGGCCATCAAAGCGTCCCTTTCAGTGGCAAACGTTCGCGCTTGCGCTGAAGCTCAAACAAGCCCATCTGCGTCCATCCCACAAGTGAGGTTTCAATCGGATCAGCCTTAAACGCAGCGCGAAGCGATTGCTCTACCTGCTTGCGATGCGCCTTCGACATGGACACAAAATCAACTGCGATCTGACCGCCCAACCCGCGCAAACGCAACGCGCGGGGCAAAGCGCGGCTTGCTGCCAAATTGGCCTTCAACGCCGCGGCAGGTGACGTGTCATTGCCGGTATTGACGTCTACCGCGACCAAAGCGCGGGTCGCTTCGATGTACATGCTGCCGTCAGATAGCGGCACATGCGCGCTGTCCAACCGGTCCAATTGATCAAGCACGCCCAAGGCTTCGAAACATCCCGCGTCGGTCACGACATCCGTAGGCGCTGTCCATTCGCGCCAAGCCAAGATATGTGGCGCATCCCCTTCGGTCAGAACCGCAGGCTCCTTTCCTTCCGCATCCGTCAAAACTGCATCCGCCAAACTGTTCATGGCAAGAATGTCGTCGGCAATCTCGTCCTCTGGCGCATCTGCGCAGGATGACCGCAAGATCACTCCATGCGTGCCCTCATGCGCCTCATGTGCGATTTCGAGGATGCGATCCCGTTCTTCATCATCACTAATCTGACGACTCACATTCAAACCCGGTTTGCCTGGTGTCACGATGGCATAGCGCGACTTGAAAAGAACGCGGTCGGTCACAGGCACGGCTTTCCCTTCGTCTGCATATCCCGTGACTTGCACCAACATCGCCTGACCCGGCTTTAACCCGCGCCCCTGTCGCAAGAAAGCTGTGTCGCCATCGGGCAGTCGGAGCATCATACCGCCCTGCCCTTTGAGCGGTCGATCACAGATACCACGAAAAATCGTCCCGGGCCTTGGCCTGTCAGGCGCGTCGATCAGAAGATCATCCAACTTCCCATTCACCAAGATCGCCGCCGCTTCTCGGCCGTTGATATGATCAAGCGCTATCGTGCGGCCTTTCATGGCGCAATCTCCATCACAGGCAGGCCAGCGGCCGTCAAAAGAGCGGCCGTTTCAGGCAAAGGCAACCCCATCACCGCATGAAATGATCCGCCGATCCAAGGAATAAAGGCACTGGCAGGCCCTTGAATACCATAACCACCGGCCTTGCCTTGCCAATCTCCGGTGGCGAGGTACCATCCAATCTCTCGATCGGACAGCGCCTTCATCTTAACCTGAGACACAACATCACGCTGCCACATGCGCTCCTCACGTCGAACGGCCAAAGCGGTGATCACCTGATGGCGACGGCCGGACATGGCACGCAAGAACTGCCCCGCCTGGCTCGCATCTTCTGGCTTGCCCATGATCCGGCGCCCCAAAGCCACCGTGGTATCGGCGCAGAGAACAACCTCATCGTCCGCAATCGAAACAGTACGGGCCTTTTCCAACGCAATTCGATTGACGTAGTCCCGCGGTTTCTCACCGGCGCGCACATCTTCATCAATGTCAGGGGCGCGCACATCATGCGCAACAAGCCCAAGCTGGCCAATCAGCTCCCGCCGACGTGGTGAGCCAGAGCCAAGTATGAGCTTGAGATTTGGATCAGGCGGCAGCGCGGTCATCTACTCTGAACCCTCAGAACGGCGATAGGCCGCGCCATGCACCCAACTATTTGAAGCGGTAATTGATCCGGCCTTTTGTCAGATCATAAGGTGTCATTTCCACTTGCACCTTGTCGCCCGCCAAAACGCGGATGCGGTTCTTGCGCATCTTGCCTGCCGTATGTGCGATGATTTCATGGCCGTTCTCAAGCTCAACCCGAAATGTCGCATTTGGCAGGAGTTCCTTAACGACACCGGGGAATTCGAGAATATCTTCCTTGGCCATGAGGTCTCCTAAATCAGTTTCTTGTGCGGAACAGTTCCGCGCGCCGCCTACATGAGGGGTGACGGGCAAAATATCAAGAGCAAAGGCAGGGTTATGACTGCGGTGTGAACCCGTGGCCTGGTCCCCAACGCGACGTTAAGCGGTTTACAATCTGGTCACGTGCCTCGCGATAACTCACAAGTCGCGTTTCGCGGTTGTCGCCTAAACCCGTCGGGTCAAGGATCGGCCAATACTCAACATCAAGATGGAAAAACCGTGTTAAATCTAAAGCACGACGCTGGCTCGCCGGAGATAGGGCCAGCACGAGGTCAAAGGACGACAGATCATCGCCCCACTCTTCCATCTCATCAAACGACCGCGACCGATGGCGGGACAACTCGACGCCGAGCTCTTCGCAAACAGCAATTGAAAACCCGTCAATCTCCAGGTCGTTCTTCACGCCAACCGACTGAATATAGCAATCTGTGCCGTAAAGCTGTTTCATAATACCTTCGGCCATCGGCGACCGGACCGCATTATGATCGCAACAAAACAAAACAGATTGCGGCAAGTCTTCGTATGTGTCCGCCGCCATCTGCTTCACCCGCCGAAGTGCAAGACGCAGATCAAAGTGAACAAGCGGCGAGCCGTATCAATATCGACGTCAGCCTTGCCTTCCAGACGCTCTTGCAGCACGCGCGCGCCCTCATTGTGAATGCCGCGCCGCGCCATATCGATGGTTTCAATCTGGCTTGGTGGCAACGTTTTCACAGCATCAAAATAGCTTTCGCAAATCTGGAAATAGTCCTTCACCACCTGTCGGAACGGCCCCAACGACAGATGGAATTCGCCCGCTGCATCATGCGCCTCAGTTTCAAGCGCAAAGACCAAGCGACGCTCGCGAATAGCGAGATCAAGCCGATACGGCCCTTCGGGGATCAAGCGATCCTCGCGCTTAGGTAAGGTGAAACTGTTGTCTTCCAACAGATCAAAAATCGCGACCTTGCGCTCCTGCTCAATCTCAGGCGTGGGAGGCGGCAGACCCGCGTCATCCAAGTTTATTTCAAAAAGCCGACTCATGACCGGTTCAACTTGTCCAAACGCGCACGCACTGACAAGCCGTGTGCCTCAAGACTTTCCGAGATCGCCAATGTTTCCGCCGCAGGCCCTATCGCGGCCAAAGCATCAGGCGTCATCCGCGCCAATGTCGTGCGCTTAAGAAACTCCATCACCGACAACCCGCTTGAGAACCGTGCCGACCGAGCCGTCGGCAGAACGTGATTGGGCCCGCCAACATAGTCGCCGATCGCCTCTGGCGTCCAAGCCCCAATGAAAATCGCGCCCGCATGGCGAATCTTTGCAGCCATGCCTTCCGCATCGGCCACACACAACTCCAAATGCTCCGGCGCAATCCGATCCGACAAGGCCACCGCCTCATCCATGTCCCGCACAGTGATAACAGCACCAAAGTCGCGCCAACTTGCTCCGGCGATGGTACGTCGTTCTAACGTTTCCAACCGCGCTTCAATCGCCTCTGCCACCCGCTGACCAAACCCCTCATCATCAGTGATCAGCAAAGCCTGCGCACTCTCGTCATGCTCCGCCTGAGACAGCATATCCAAGGCGATCCAATCGGGATCATTGTCGGCATCTGCGATCACCAAAATTTCGGATGGTCCTGCGATCATATCGATCCCAACCTTGCCAAACACCCGTCGCTTCGCAGCTGCAACAAAGGCATTCCCCGGCCCTGTGATCTTATCCACCGGCGCAATTGTTTGCGTCCCATAGGCCAAGGCAGCCACAGCCTGCGCCCCGCCAATGCGGTGAATCTCGTCAACGCCAGAGATTTTCGCCGCCAAGAGCACCAGAGGGTTCACCTCACCATCCGGCGTCGGCACGACCATCGCCAAACGCTCAACCCCAGCAACCTTCGCGGGGATCGCATTCATCAACACCGACGATGGATAAGTCGCCAACCCGCCCGGTACATAAAGCCCCGCCGCAGACACAGCCGTCCAGCGCCACCCCAAGGATGCACCAGCCTCATCCTCCCAGCGTGCGTCCTCAGGCATCTGCCGCTCGTGATAAGCCCGAATGCGCTCTGCCGCCAACTCCAAGGCTACTCGGTCGGCCTCCGACACCGACGCGCAAGCGGCTTCAATCTCCGCGTCAGAAAACGCCATTCCAGCGGCATCGATCTCCAACCGATCAAACTTCGCCGTCAGCTCCAAAACAGCCGCATCGCCGCGCGCGCGCACATCTGCGATAATATCCGCTACGACAGCATCCACATCCGGAGAATCCTCGCGCTTTGCGGACAAAAGCGCAGCAAAGCCGGCTTCGAAATCAGGATCATTTGTGGACAAAAACTGTGGCATCATCGCCTCCTTGCGCGCTCTCTTACCTGCACACGCAAGCGCCTGCAATCAAACCCATTTCTCTTTTGAGCAGAAATACCTCCGCCGGAGGCATCCAAAAAATCGAATGCGGCGCAGCCGCTCCGTTTCACAGCCTATTCAGGATGCGAAGGTGCCTTCCTGGATGGCGCAATATAAGGCCGCGTTACATCCTTCAAAACCACCTCCAAAGCATCAACTTTACAGGCAATCGCTCCGTCCCCAGCGAGATTGAAAATAACGCGCCCCGCACCATCGTCACTCCCGTCAAACTCCATCGACAGCAGTGACAAAACCGTATCGGGATCACCTTTGCTGACACCTTGGCTCTGCACCCCTTCCACGCCCTCAACCATCAAGACGGCCTGTACACGCTCGAAATCGCGGCGGCGCGAGTTGGCGCCATCCGCATCTTCCCAACGAAACCGGTTCAACAATATCGCAAAGCGCCGGTCAGCAGGCGTCCAGCGCATCTCTGAGGCCGGAAACACAGCGTCCTGCACCAAAGCCGACACCACCTGCAAGTCTTCCGCATCCACCGCCATTAATCGCAGTGGCCGCTCAACCCCATCTTCAAACTTCGCATCTTTACTCATCAGCTCGACATTCGCTCAATTTGCGCACCAACGGCGCTCAATTTCCGTTCGACATGCTCGTAGCCACGATCCAAGTGGTAGACACGGTTCACAACCGTCTCCCCTTCCGCCGCCAATCCGGCAAGTATCAAAGACACCGACGCCCGCAAATCCGTCGCCATCACCGGCGCGCCTTTCATCTTTTCAACACCATGCACTTTCGCAACACCGCCCTGCACCTCAACATTTGCGCCCATCCGCAACAATTCCGGCGCGTGCATGAACCTGTTTTCAAAGATGGTTTCTTCCAAAACGCTGGTACCATTGCTGAGGCACATCATCGCCATGAATTGCGCCTGAAGGTCAGTCGGGAAGCCCGGGAAAGGCTCTGTTTTTGCATCAACCGGCTTGATTGGACCGTCGCCGCGCGACACCTTCAATCCATCCTTGGTTTCTTCGATAATGGCCCCCGCTTCGATCATCTTATCGGCGAAACAGGGGATCAGGTCCAATCGCCCGCCCAGCAGCTCTACAGATCCGCCCGCAATCATCGGGGCCACCATAAAAGTCCCCAGCTCGATCCGGTCAGTCAGAACCTCTTGGGTGACGCCATGCAAACGATCAACACCCGTGATCGTCAGGGTCGATGTCCCAGCACCCTCAATTTGCGCGCCCATCGCATTCAAACACTCTGCCAAAGCCACCGTGTCCGGCTCCCGCGCGGCATTCCGAATGATCGTCGTGCCCTTCGCCAAGGTCGCCGCTGCCATCGCATTCTCGGTCGCGCCAACGGAGGCAAAGCGGAAGTTGATTTCGCAGCCCTTCAACCCCTGTGGTGCTGAAGCATGGACGTAGCCATCCCGCAATTCTACCTTGGCCCCCATCTGCTCCAAGGCATCAAGGTGAATATCCACAGGGCGCGCACCAATTGCGCATCCGCCTGGCAAAGACACAATCGCCTCACCCGTCCGCGCCAGCAATGGCCCGAGCACCTGAAACGAGGCCCGCAATTTCCGCACCAAATCATATTCCGCTGTGTGACTGGTCAGTGACGCAGCGCTCAAAACCATCACACGCCCACCCTCGAGCCGCGCAATCTCGACCCCGAGCGATTCCATCACATCGGAAATCGTCCGAATATCTGCCAAATTCGGCACATTCGTCAGTGTCACGGGCTCCTCGGTGAGAATAGAGGCAGCGATCAGCTTTAAGGACGTGTTCTTTGCCCCCGCAATCTGGATGCGCCCGTCCAGCGGCCCGCCGCCTTTGACTACAATTGAATCCATGCCCATCTACTCTTTCTTCTCTGCCTCTTGCGCCGCTCTCGCCCGCGCCTGCGCTTTTCGCTTACCCATATTGGACTTTAGCGCTGCTTTTAACCGATCCTCGCGGCTTTCAGCTTTCTTTGACTTGGCTTTGTTATCGCGAGACGTGTTCATGCTGCGTTGTTATCAACCTGTGCAAAAAGGGTCCAGTCAGGGCTTGCGCCAGTTTGATTTTGGGTCTAATTCGCAGCTTCAACGCTGCCGTAGCTCAGAGGTAGAGCACTCCCTTGGTAAGGGAGAGGTCGAGAGTTCAATTCTCTCCGGCAGCACCATCTACATCACACAGTTTTGCCGATCGATTTTGGGTTGCTTGAAGCGTACCCGACGCATTCCGCCTCGCCAGTGCTTGAACCTACAATTAACAATCGATCACTTCACCCCCATGAGGCCTTAACCAGATTCCGTAGCTCACACCAACACAAATAAATGATAGAAGTTGCAGTGGCGACAAATCGACCTAGGCTCATCTTATCGGTTTATGTTTAATTTTGATCTGTCCAACGCGTATTGGGAGCGTGGCTGATGACTATTGCTTTGTTCGAAAGAACCGAATTTTTTGTTGATTTGCGAGATGAATCTAGCGTCGACGCGGTTGCACTATCTTTTTTGTCTAAGAACAAAACCGTTCTGACACACTACGTTCTGACAAAATCTCATCCCGAAGTTGAAACTATCAGCTTACCTAAAGATCCTTTGGTCTGTGTGATTCCAGTCATTGCAAATTCGGAGATTGTCGCTTGCCCATCCATATCCCGAACGAACGGAAAGATGGATTGCCCAGTGATGCGAGCAGAAGGACTTGAAGCAATCCTATCGGTTCCGCTATTCGTTGATTTACTTGGTGCGACGGCGCTTTCCGTGATGAACGCGAAGCCGCGTATTTGGAACAAATCGGAAGCGAAACGACTGGGCGACGTTGCCCTGTCACTGGAACAGAGTGCCGCCTAGATCTTCCTATATGGTCCGAAGTCGCCCTATCGACCACATACTTTCGTTTGACGATCCAGTTCCGCGTATCTTTCACCCCAAATGTGATGGATGTCCGAATGAGGCACGAACTGCCATTCCTCCAAAAATTTCTTTCTCACACCACCCCTGAGGTAGCGCACAATCTGCGCGTTCCCGACCGGTCCAAAATTGATATTTGAGGAATGAAACCCGATGCGTGATCGAGGTGCGACGCATGCGTTCGGTAACGTCGTCAAGATAACACAAGCTGAGTTACAGAAACCTCGGATTTCGACCGGCCCACCCCAATCGAGCAATCGTCGCCGTTGAGCTTCCACGCTAATGATGCGACCGCCGCCATGGTTTCGAACGATGTGAACGCCTTTGTCGTTTGTCTCTATGTCGCCTACAAAACCAGATGCCTTTGGCGCATTAACATTTTGGCTGGGGGAAAGGACCACAGAACTGCTCAGGTCGGTCGTTTCGATGCATCCGGCGAGCCCCAATGGAACGAAGATGAAACCAATGATTTTCGTGAGTCCAAAGGACATCGCAAATCCCCATTTCCAATCTCAGCATCGACCACAGTTCTAGCTGAAAGACCCCAAATTGTCAGGTTTTAAGAAAGATCAATTCACCGACAAGCGTGATCTCGCCTTGCAAACCGAATTCCCAATCACTGCGCAGTTGCTTGTGAAAATGAAGCGCCAGACCGCCGCAAAAAAAGAGGAGCGCCATAGAACGCTCCTCTTAGCAAATTCGACTCGAATTTAGCAGAATTTACTCAACCCAATCCCACTTGTTGGCATAGCTCCCCATGATCTTAGCAACTTCCGCCTCGTCACAGTTCGGGCCTTTGGCGACCTTGGACACCAAACCTCGCTTTTTGTCCTCAACCACACTGTCGATGGACGCATCAACATCCGCCAAAGCTGCATTGAACACGCGTGTCATCGCGCTTTTACGAAGGTCAGGTTTGAAGATTTTGCCAACGGCTGTTTTCGGCAGTTCCGCCATGATCTCGAGATGCTTTGGATGCGCCGCACGTTCGTGAATGTGCTCCTTCGCGTAAGCGCGCAATTCCTCTTCTGAGATCGTCGCACCTTCGACCAATTCGACGTAGGCACAAGGAACCTCACCAGCATGTGCGTCCGGCTGGCCAATAGCCCCAGCAAATGCAACGGCATCGTGCCCCGCCAACGCCTCTTCAATCTCAGCCGGATCAATGTTGTGACCGCCCCGAATGATCAGGTCTTTCGCACGACCCGTAATCCAAAGGTATCCGTCTTCATCCAGACGGCCCAAATCTCCGGTCCGAAGGTACTGCGCGTTGGATTTCGGACCCGGATAGAAGAGGTTCACGTTCTTGTCTTCCTCGGTATAGGTCATGCCCATGTAAACACCGGGGTTGGAAACGCAGATTTCACCAATCTCGCCCATGGTGGATTCTTCGCCGGTCGCGGTCGACATGATTTTCACGTCGCAATACGGGAACGGCACGCCGATGGAGCCAACTTTCTTTTCACCGTCAGGCGGGTTGATCGACACCAAACATGTGGCTTCAGTCAGACCATACCCTTCGCAGATCGTGACCCCAGCGGCCTCTTCAAATCGGCGGTAAAGCTCAAGCGGCAATGGCGCAGATCCACAGAACGCGAGGCGAAGTGTGGAGATATCCGCATCGACCTTACGCTGCATCAGCGCTGACATGGCAGTTGGAACCGTGATCATGAAGGTGGCTTTGTGCCGTTCGATCAGCTTCCAGAAGTTATCAAATACGCCGTCGCCGCGATACCCCTGCGGCGTTGGGAAGACGATTTGTGCGCCTGAGCCAAGCGAAGCGCCGAGCGATACGATTGCCGCGAAGACGTGGAACATCGGCAATGGGCACATTTGAACGTCGTTCTCTGTAAAGAGCAAACGGTCACCCAACCATGCGTTATATATGATTCCGGAATAGCGGTGCTGGGCTACCTTCGGCATCCCAGTTGTACCGCCAGTGTGGAAATAGGCGGCAACACGATCTTCTGTGGAGTCAGCAAACGCCAGCTCTTTCGGCTGTTTGTTCACCTCAGACATGAAGTCGAGAACTTTTGCGTTGTGCTTAACTGGGTTCTTCGGACGAATAAGCGGAACGATGAATTTCTTCAGACCGGTCAAATACCGCAGCAGATCGACTTCCAAAACGGTTTTCACGTTCGGCGCCATCGCTAAAGCTTCCGCGGCTTTCTGCGGCACATCGGTTTTTGGGAAGGCCTTAAGCGTCACCAAAACCTTCGCATTGGTTTCACGGAGGATCGCTGCAATTTGTTCAGCTTCCAAAAGCGGGTTGATCGGATTGACGATGCCCGCAACCTGACCACCAAGGTACGTTAGAACGGTTTCACTCGCGTTAGGAAGTAGGTAGGCAACAACGTCATTCTCGCCGACGCCCAACGACCGAAAGAGGTTCGCAGTTTGAGCCGTTTTGTCGCGCAACTGACCCCATGTGAAGGTTTCATCTGGGTCACTCACACCGGATTGAAGCTGGAATGTGACAGCCTTACGGCCACTGAACTTGGACGCCGTATTGCTCAGCATTTCAAACGTCGTTGTTGGAAGCTCACGGCTTTCCCACGGCATTTCATTTTCGATTGCGTTCCGATCAGCGACGTTCGCGTAAGCCAAGCCGGTTTCCTCCCAAGATATTGTTGTGTCCCCTCACTAACACATAAGGCGACATCTCCCTCGCGCAACGATGCGGAAAATATCCGCCTCGCGCAAGTCTGACGCAGCGATACTTCGTTATTCGGCAGCCAGTCCGGCTGTAAATTGCAGTTTGGCAAGGCGGGCGTAGAGCCCTCCCTCACTCACCAAACTGTCATGGGTGCCCTGCGCTACGATCTGACCGCCCTCAAATACCACGATCCGATCTGCCTTTTTCACAGTCGCAAGCCTATGCGCAACGATCAAAGTGGTCCGGTTCTGGGCTAGCTGATCAACCGCCTTCTGTACCGCGTTCTCACTTTCCGCATCCAGCGCAGATGTCGCCTCGTCGAGTAACAAGATCGGTGCATCTCGCAAAATTGCGCGTGCAATCGCGATCCTTTGCTTTTGTCCACCAGACAGCATGACACCGCGTTCGCCTACGTGGCTGTCATAACCCTCAGGCAAAGCGGTTAAGAAATCATGGGCCGCCGCCGCCTTGGCCGCCGTCTCCACCTCGGCATTGCTTGCCTCTGGACGGCCAAATCGAATGTTTTCTCGTGCCGTATCCGCAAAAATCACAGGGTCTTGAGGAACCAAGGCGATATGTTTTCGAAACGCCTGCCGTTCCATATCCTTCAGGTCAATCCCATCGAGTTTGATGACACCCGATTGAGGATCATAGAACCGCTGAACCAGTTGGATAATTGTCGTCTTGCCGGCACCTGATGGGCCGACCAACGCAACGGTCTCCCCCGGCTGGATATGCAAGCTAACACCGTCCAACGCTGAAACAGACGGGCGGGACGGGTAGCTGAATGTCACATCGTCAAATGTAATTTCACCGCTTAGCGCCGACGGAACTTTCACGGGTTGGGTGGGATCAGAAACGTCATCCTCGGCTCCCAACAACTCAACCAATCGTTCTGTCGCTCCGGCGGCGCGTTGCAGTTCGCTCCAGATTTCGGTCAGGGCTGCGACCGAGCCAGCAACCATAATCGTGTAGATCATAAACTGCACCAGTTCACCAATGGTGATCACGCCGCTGCGCACATCGTTCGCCCCCATCCAAAGGAAACCAACTACGCCTGAAAACGCTACAAAAATCACGATTGCGGTCAAAACGGCCCGTGTCGCAATGCGCCGCCGCGCCGCGACGAAGCTCTTTTCGGTCACGTCATCGAATTTCAATCGGCTGAGGTCTTCATGCGTGAACGCTTGAACCGTCTGCGCGGACAACAGTTGTTCCGAGGCATCGCCGGACGACGTCGCAATCCAATCCTGATTTTCCTTCGAAAGCCTGCGCACGCGGCGCCCCAAGAAAATAATAGGAAAGATGATCACAGGGATCGGCCATAGTACCAACAAAGACATCTTGATCGATGTCCAAAGCATCAACGCAATCCCGCCAACCAAGATCAAAACATTGCGGAGTGCGACAGATACAGAACTGCCGATGACCGACAGGATCAACGTTGTGTCCGTTGTAATCCGGCTCAACACCTCACCGGTCTTGAGTTTTTCAAAGAACGACGGGCTCATCCCGATCATGCGGGTGAAAACGCCTTTGCGAATGTCCGCAACTACGCGTTCGCCAAGCCTCGTCACCAAATAGTACCGGAGTGCGGTGCCAACGGCCAAAAGCCCAGCGACACCAAGAGCAGCTAGAAAATACTGCTGGAGAAGCGCGGCACTTTCTTCGTTGAAATTGTCGATCACCCGACGCACAGCAAGCGGCAAAATCAAAGACAACCCCGCAGTCGTCACCAAAGCAATCGTCGCAAGCGCGATCATCAGCTTATAGGGCCGCATAAACGGCCAAAGTTGTTTCAGCGCCCCAACCTGTTTGGAGGCCTCGCGGTCGTCTTCTGATTGGATTTGGGCGTCAGCCATTTGGCGCTGTCCTGTCTTCGTCTTGTGTCAAATAGAACTGGCACCCAGAAAGGACAAGGCGGCGAAGTGAGGGAAGTTGGAGCGGGTAGCGGGAATCGAACCCGCACCTTAAGCTTGGAAGGCTCTTATGATACCATTTCACCATACCCGCTCAGTAAGGCCACGTCCTATGTGATCGAATTTTGGGCGTCAAGGCCGACAACGACCTCAACTCCCAAGAATTTCTAGTGGCTATCGCGCGGCAGCCCTTTGCGCGAAATATCGCGGTATGTGTCGGCATCGCGCAGGGTCATTCCTTTATCAAATTGTCCTGTCAGCTCGCGGAAATACTGCTGCCACGGTGTCTGGCTTTCGGGATGCGGATAGCCGTTCTCTTCCAAGGTCCGCGCGCGCTCTGCCAACTCGTCCAAAGGCACAAGCATATCCGCTGTGCATTTGTTCAAATCGATCCGAACGCGATCACCGTTCTTGAGCAAAGCCAAACCGCCCCCTGCTGCAGCTTCCGGCGCTGCATTCAAAATTGATGGGCTGCCCGATGTACCCGACTGCCGCCCGTCACCCACACATGGCAATGCCTCCACGCCCTTTTTGATCAAATATGCAGGTGCGCGCATGTTCACAACCTCAGCCCCTCCGGGATAGCCTTTCGGCCCAGCGCCGCGCATGAACATGATGCAGTTCTCGTCGATATTCTCGGCCGGATCATCAATCCGATGATGAAAATCTTCCGGCCCGTCAAAAACTACTGCCCTGCCCTCAAACGCATTTGGATCATCAGGGTTCGACAGATAGGTCTGCCGGAACTGCTCTGAAATGACGGAGGTTTTCATGATCGCACTGTCAAAGAGGTTGCCAGAGAGGTTGATAAAACCAGCCTGCTCTTTCAGCGGCGCCTCGGTTGTCATGATCACATCGGTGTTGGACGACCGCCGCGCTTTGCAGTTTTCCCCCATCGACTGTCCGTTTGATGTCACAGCATTCGGATGCGGCAGCAAATCGCCCGCGATCAGCTCTCCCACAACCGCCGGCACGCCACCTGCTTGCTGGTAATCCTCACCAAGATATTTGCCCGCCGGCATCAGATTCACCAACAGCGGCACGTGGTGACCTATGTTCTGCCAATCGTTGTTGTCCAACGGCACCCCAAGATGGCGCGCGATCCCGTTGAGGTGGATCGGGGCATTCGTCGACCCACCGATAGCTGAATTGATCACAATCGCATTTTCAAAGGCTTCGCGAGTCATGATGTCAGATGGCCGCAGATCTTCCCAAACCATCTCCACAATCCGCTTGCCAGTCTCGTAGCTGATTTGCCCCCGCTCACGATAAGGCGCAGGAATCGCAGCTGAGCCAGGTAATTGCATCCCCAACGCTTCGGCCAAAGAATTCATCGTCGTCGCCGTGCCCATAGTGTTGCAATAGCCAACGGACGGGGCGGAGGCGGCCGCAATCTCCATGAATTCCTCATCGTCGATCTCACCAGCGGCAAGCATCTCGCGCGCCTTCCAGATCACCGTGCCGGAGCCAGCCCGTTCGCCTTTCCACCACCCGTTCAGCATCGGACCAACAGACAAAGCAATCGCCGGAATGTTCACGGTCGCTGCGGCCATCAGCAACGCAGGCGTGGTCTTGTCACACCCGATGTTCAGAACAACGCCGTCAATCGGATAGCCATAAAGGCTCTCAACCAAGGACAGATAGGCCAAGTTGCGATCCAAGGATGCCGTAGGCCGTTTGCCCGTCTCTTGGATCGGATGAACCGGCACTTCAATCGGCGTCCCGCCCATCGAAATGATCCCGTCACGCACCCGCTTGGTCAGTTCCAAGTGGTGACGATTACAGGGACTCAGGTCGCTCCCCGTTTGCGCAATCGCGATGATCGGCTTGCCAGATTGCAGCTCTTCACGCGTCAGCCCGTAGTTGAGGTACCGCTCCAAATAAAGCGCGGTCATTTCCATGTTGTCTTCGTTCATAAACCACTTGCGTGACCGCAAGTCAGATACGCCGATTTTCTTGGCCATGTTCGATCCTGATTTTTGGCTGATGCGCTTTCGCGCGGAATGTAAGCGGCATCTTATTGCGAATGCTCAGATTTAGCTATAGCGCTAACAGTCTAAAATTTGAGGCGGCTAAGCCAGCAGAAAGGGCCAAAGATGAGAGTAGTTTGCGTGGGCGAAGCAATGATCGAACTCTCGACCGATGGTGCGAATGCCAGCCTTGGGGTCGCTGGGGATACCTTGAATACAGCGATCTACCTCAAACGCACGGCCCCCCAACTTGATGTTCAATATGTAACCGCGCTGGGAGACGACAGTTTCTCGAAGAGAATCCTTTCATTCATGGAAGACCACGCGATCGGCACATCGGTTTGCCAAGTAATTGAAGGCAAATCACCCGGACTCTATGCGATTGAAACCGACGAATTCGGCGAACGTTCATTCACATATTGGCGTAGCGCCTCGGCAGCTCGTGAGATGTTTCAAATCGACGGCGCATTAGATTTTTCCGCATTGGATGGAGCTAACGTCATTTACTTATCAGCGATTTCTCTGGCCATCTTGCCGCAAGAGGTTCGCGATGGTCTCTATACCTATTTGAACCAATCACCTGCGCGTATTGCGTTTGATAGCAACTACCGCCCTCTTCTTTGGGAAAATCAAGAGATTGCGCAAAGGGTCATCTCCTCATTCTGGGCCATCTCGGATATCTGCCTTCCGTCTATAGATGACGAGATGAACCTCTTCAACGAAACTGCCGAACAGGTCCAAGACCGGTTTCTTGGGATGTCAAAATCCGGTGCGCTGAAGCGCGGAGAAACCGGCCCGCTTTCGCTTCAGCCGAACACTGAAGAACAAGCGTTTTCATCTGCCAAACAGGTCGTAGATTCCACAGCCGCCGGTGACAGCTTTAATGGCGGATATCTTGGTTCAATCTTAAGCGGATCAACGCAATCTGACGCCTTACAGGTCGCGCACAAATTAGCCAGTCATGTCATTGGATATCGTGGGGCGATTGTACCGGAATAGGTCGATTGTTAGCAAATACCGAAACAGTTGCTTGCAGTTGGCATTATTGTTTCTTTTTTGTTTTAAATCAGGCTGTTATACACTCTCTTTTAGTCACATGAGCGCCCTATTTGATGGATAAAAATGCCTTGAAAGAGTCCGTCTGACTCCGAACGAGGTATGTCAAATGAATAAATTAGTATCCACAGTTTTAGCTACAACACTTGTTGCCCTTCCGCTTGCTGCAAGTGCTCAAAGCACACAGCACGAAGTGCGCATCGAAAAGCGCGGATATTTCCCGCAGACCATTCACGTTCAACCCGGTGACACCATTCGTTTCGTGAATAAGTCGGGCAACTGGGCACGTCTTTATTCGGAAAACTATAACGACAATTACAGTGGTTACAGCTCCAGCAACCCATGCAATACCGACTCAAACGGGAATTACTACTTCGCTGGTGCGAAAGACGGTTGGAATACGGATTGGATCTCAAACAACAATTCAACCGTAATCACGATCCACGACTGCACGGAAACTGACCTCAGATCGCCATATGTATATCAATATGGTGGAAACAACAGCTATTACCGCGGTGAGATCACCTTTGACGAACCCTATCTGGGTCAATGATCCTCGAATGGTTCAATCAACTCCGGCCCAGTTGCCCGATTTGAATTGACCGCCGTTGACACTCTAGCAATTGAAAGCGCTCCTTCGGGGGCGCTTTTCATGAGGGCTGCTGCCCCTTTTCCTTCTTCACCCAACCAAAGCGCCCATTGATCTTCGTCCAAGATCACAGGAAGCCTATGGTGAATGGGTGCCATATCATCGTTCGCAGCTATCGTAACAATGGCGCAGGTCGTCAGCACCTCCTCCTCTGCTCCCCAATTCTGCCAAACACCCGCAAACACCATCGGCGCGCCGTCCGACCGTGTCACCCACCAAGGGAGAGGCGTTTGATCCTTTTCTCGTTTCCATTCATAAAATCCATCCGCCACGATCAAACAACGCCGATTGCGGCAGGCATCGCGGAAGGCAGGCTTTTCAGCAATGGTTTCTGACCGCGCGTTAATTAAAAGCGGACCACCATTCGGCTTTTTGTACCACCGAGGGATAAAGCCCCAGCGCATCGGCTGAAGCCGGCGCACACCGTCAGAGGACGTGACAGCATGAACCTGCGCCGTGGGGCAAACATTGTAGTTCGGAACATGCGGCAGGTCGTTGGACAGATTGGCATCAAACACCTGCGCCATCGCATCATGCGGTAGCGTCACGGCCATCCGCCCGCACATCTCAGCGGGTCCAAGCCTGTTTTGCGAGTTCCATTTTCGGCTCCAGTTCTGCGATCTTCCGCAAAACCTCTTTCCGCTCCGACACTGGAAGATTAGGCAGTTCAGCACGCAGTTCTTCCAACTGCTTATGAAGCAGAACAAACTCCGGCACCGCGTCGTTTTCTTTCAAGGCGCGTGCAAGGAAATCGGCATCTGCATCCGACAGGTCCAACGGCTTTCCAGCCCCCGCCAAATTATCAAATTCACCGCGCGCTTCCGCGTCACGGATCTTTGCTGAAATCAGATCAATAAGTGGATGGTCCATGGGTCCCTCCAAATGAAAACACCCCCACAAAATAGCGGGGGTGTCCTAATCTCGCTAGAAGGCGGGATTATTTTACTGTGATACGACCATCCGTATACGGCTGGTATGGTCCGTTCTCTGCGAGGAATTCCGCAGTAACGTCAGCCAAATCAGGGCCATAGTCATAGGCGTTCGCTGCATCTTCAAACATGCTGTAACCGTCGCCGCCGTTACGGACGTAGTTGTTGGACACAACACCATAGACCGCCGCCAGATTGATCGCTGAATCGCCAACCATCACGTCAGTGATACGGCTGCCCGGCTCCGCGGAGAGATCCACGGTGAAGGACATTCCTGCAACCTGTGGGAAGCGACCTGCGCCTTCTTCAACTTGGCTTACGCCATTCTCCAAGGCTTCGATGATCGTCCCGCCGGTCACTTCAAACGTAGACAGCGTGTTTTGGAACGGAAGCACGGTCAGAACCTCGCCCATTGTCACTTCACCAGAGTCGATAGAGGCACGAAGACCGCCACCGTTTTGAATAGCGATCTGGATGCCTTGATCGGCCACGCGGTCCAGCATCGCGTCGGCAACGAGGTTGCCCATTGGGCATTCAACCGCACGACAGACAGAGCGGTCGCCTTCGATTGCCTCAGCGGCCTCGGCTACAACGCGTGTCTTCATCTCTTCAATTGGGCCAGCAAGCTCCGCTACGCGTGCAACGATGGCTTCGTCTTCGGCGACAGACGCGTCGAGAACGATTGTATCACCAGATGCAGATGTCACATTACCTGCGTCATCAAACTCAAGCTTCAGATGACCAACGTATTTGGAATAGGCATAAGCCTGCACCACAGGAACGTTGCCCACCATAGTTGGATAGGCCATCGCGCCTTCTTCGGTGTTGGACATCAGCGTGTGAGAGTGGCCACCTACAACAGCGTCGATCCCAGCAACCTGCTCAGCGATTTCCATGTCCTTGGTCACACCAACATGGGTCAATGCGATGATGATATCGACACCTTCCGCTTCCAATGCTGCAACATCAGCTTGCAAGCTTTCGATCTCATCCGTGAAGATCACCGCGTCAGAAGGTGAAGACGTCTCCACTGTGTCAGAAGCGAGCGCCGAGATGATCCCGATCTTCTTGCCGCCAACTTCCAGAACAGTGTGGTTGTCGACCTTACCGGCCAGAATATTCGATTGGCTGACATCGATATTGCCCGAAATCACTGGGAACGACACAGCATCCGCCAGTTTCGCAAGACCTTCATCGCCGTCATCAAACTCGTGGTTGCCCACGGCCATGGCGTCAAATCCAACGATCTCGGCCATCTCGGCCTCAACGTCGCCTTTATACGTCGTATACATCAGCGACCCTTGGTACTGGTCGCCCGCGTCCAGAACGATGACATTCTCATCGGCCAGTTCGGCGCGCAGCTGATCGATCATCGTTTTCACGCGCGCATAACCGCCAAAGCATTTCCCTTCGGCGTTATCTTCCGCGTTACACGTGGAATCAAAGCGGTTGATAGGCTCAATCCGGCTGTGCAAATCGTTGATGTGAATGACGTTCAGCGAAAAGTCAGCAGCAGCCATACCGGCTGTCATCGACAATGCACTGGCGGTCGTCAAAATTCTTTTGATCATGGTAAGATCCCCCTTTGGAACTGTCTGTAGCTTGGCCAGACCCGACGAAGGAGTCAAACCGATACGCAGCTGCAGTACGCCGGCAATGCGAATTTTTTGCGACGTGCCTAAATCTTGACGCCCTGCGTGCTTGCGGTATTGAGACCGCCATGCTGATCTACAAAATTTTCCGGTCTGACGAATGGGCCGACCTCCAGTCCCTCAGTGAAACACCCGGCGCACCCATCGACGTGGCGGATGGCTATATTCACTTCTCCACGGCCGAAACCGTCGCCGAAACCGCGGCCAAGTATTTTGCGGGGGCCGAAGGGCTGGTGCTTTGCGCCTTGGAAACCGAAGGCCTTGAGCCATTGAAATGGGAACCGGCTCGCGAGGGCGTCCTTTTCCCACATCTTTACCGAAACATTCGCCTGACTGACATTCTTTGGACAAAGCCTTTGCCCCTCGTCGATGGCACCCATCAGTTTCCGGAGCTTTCATGAGCCTTCTGGAAAAGATCGGCCTGCCTCTAATCCGAAGTGTCGATCCAGAACGTGCGCACGGATTGGCACTTTCCGCACTTCGTGCTGGCCTTGGCCCGCGCACCTACGCCTTCACCACCCCACGTCTGCGCACAGTGCTTGCGGGCATGTCGTTGGAGAACCCAATCGGGCTTGCGGCAGGGTTTGACAAGAACGCGGTTGCTTTGCCCGCGCTACACAAAACCGCTTTTGGGTTTCTTGAAGTTGGCGCGGCTACGCCAAAGCCGCAACCTGGCAACCCCAAACCGCGCCTCTTTCGCCTGACGGAAGACGCCGCCGCGATCAATCGTTTTGGGTTTAACAACGACGGGATGGTGGCGATCAACGGACGCCTCAAAGATCATAAAGGCGTTGTTGGCCTGAACCTCGGCGCCAATAAAGACAGCGCGGATCGCGCACAGGATTTTGCGCAAGTGCTGTCCCATTGCGGGTCAAACATCGATTTTGCCACTGTCAATGTCTCATCACCCAATACCGAAAAACTGCGCGACCTTCAGGGCAAAGCCGCGTTGCAATCGCTTCTGGCGGGTGTGATCGACGCAAGCAACGCTCTTGACGTACCGATCCCGATTTTTCTCAAAATCGCACCGGATTTGACCTCCGAAGAAATCGCAGAAATCGCAGATGTCGCTAACACCTCCAGCATCTCGGGCCTGATCGCCACGAACACCACATTATCGCGCGAAGGTTTGAAAAGTGCTCATGCGGGCGAAAAAGGCGGGCTTTCCGGCCAGCCGTTGTTCGAAAAGTCTACGCGCGTTCTGGCTGAGCTCAGCACCCAAACACACTTGCCGATCATTGGCGTTGGCGGTGTAAGCAACGCGCAGCAGGCTTACACCAAAATCCGCGCCGGAGCCTCCGCAGTCCAGCTCTACACGGCGATGGTGTTCAGCGGCGTCTCGCTTGTCCATGAAATCGCGGTTGAACTCGACAAGCTTCTGATTGCTGATGGGTTCAAAAATGTATCCTACGCCGTAGGTGTGGACAAAGGACTATGGACATGACGACGATTTGGCACAATCCGCGCTGCTCAAAATCCCGCCAGACCCTCGCGCTTCTAGAAGAGAATGGTGTGCAGGCCAAAATCCGCGTCTATTTGAAAGAACGGCCGACCGAAGCTGAATTGCGTGAAACGCTCGCAAAACTTGGAGTGACCGCCGCGCAAATCGTACGAACCGGCGAAAAGACGTTCAAAGATCTCGAACTCAAAAACGCCGACGATGATACCCTCATCGCCGCAATGGTCTCAAACCCAATTCTGATCGAGCGCCCCATTGTGATCAAAGGCGATAAAGCCGTAGTTGGCCGCCCGCCAGAGAACGTTCTGTCACTGCTCTAAGCCAAAGCCGACCGTTCAAGCGCCGGATACCGGATCGCCAATGTAATACCACGCACCACAAAGCTGATCAACATTCCGATCCATAGCCCGTGGTTGCCGAAAGTGGCCATAAGCGGGATGACGGCTGCAAAATACACGATTGTTGAAACGATCATCATATTACGCATATCGCGTGTCCGCGTCGCCCCAATAAATATCCCATCGAGCATCCATGATGCGAACCCTAAGATCGGTGCAAGCGCCATATAGATCAGATAATCGCGTGCTTCGGCCCGCACATCTTCCGCCGTGGTAATTAAATCGATCCCCCAAGGGCCCAGCGCCAAAATCAAGATCGAAGACGCGATGCAAATGCCCCCGGCCCACAAACCAGTAAGGATCGAAGCCCTCCGCACATCCTGCGGTTTCTTCGCGCCATAGGCCTGCCCAACAAGGCTCTCCGCCGCGAAGGCAACGCCATCCATCGCGAATGACGACAGCATGAGGAACTGCAAAAGAACCTGATTGGCCGCAAGCGTGACATCCCCAAACCGCGCTCCAAACAGCATGAAACTCAGAAAAATCGCCTGCAATAGAACCGACCGGATCATGATATCGGTGTTCACCTCTGCCATCTTAATCAGTGAGGATCTTTCCAAAACGCGTGACCAAAGCCGCCAGGTTGCCGTTTTGAAATTCTCGCGGCAAAGCCAGAGGCCCAGCGCCAACCCGAACCATTCGGCAAGGAATGTGGCCCATGCCACACCGACAACGCCCCATTGGAACTGCAGCACGAAAACGATGTCCAACACGATGTTCAACAGGTTCATACCAACCTGAACAGCTAGAACAGCCCGCGTACGCTCCAATGCGATCAGCCATCCTGTCACACCATAAATCGCGATCATTGCTGGAGCTGACCAAACGCGAACAGCCAGATAATCCCGCGTGAGCGCCTCCACCTCATCACTCGCTGGCGACATCTGCAAAGCGACCCAAAATAGGCCTGCCTGCAAGGCAATAATAGCCAATCCGCCCGCCAAACCGATCAAAAGCACGCGGGTTAACAGGACCGAAACCTCGGTTTGGTCATTGGCCCCCTGGGCTTGCGAGGTCAAACCAACAGTCCCCATCCGCAGGAAACCAAAAATCCAGTAGATAGACGTGATGATGATCGCACCAAGCCCTACCGCCCCAAGCGGCGCCGCTTCGCCCATTTGGCCAACAACGGCGGTGTCGACCACTCCCAAAAGCGGGACAGACACGTTTGAGATAACAATCGGAACCGCAATCGCCAGAACACGACGATGGGTCAGCGCCGCCTCAGTCATCCTTCTGCGGCATTAAGAAGTGCCCAGTCGCTTGCGCGAACAGGCGCGTTCTGTTGTCCTGCCAAGCCTCCACATGAACCGACGCATACCGCCGACCCGACCGGTTGACCCGCGCCCGCGCATAAGCGTCCCTCGGCAAGCCGGACCGCAGATAATCCACGCTGAAATCAATCGTCTTTGGCAATCGGTGTGAGGATATATCAATTTCCTCGCCCGCCTCCATTCGCACCCATAGCGACGACCAAGTCAGTTCGATAATCGCGGTCACTTCCAAGAAGGCCGCGGTCGCTCCCCCATGCAGGGCGGGCAACATGGGATTGCCGATCAGCTTGTCAGCATAGGGCATCACGCCAGTCAGCTCATCACCACGGCGATCAAAATGGATCCCCATAAACTGAATATAAGGAACACCCTCCACCAAAGACTGCAACACTGCATCACGCCGTTGCTTCACGACCTGCACAGGTTCGGGACGCTTCGCCATTATGCCGCCCCCTCAACCGTAAAGGCCCCTGTCGCCGTAGCGACCGGACGATCTGCATCTGAATCAACGGCAACAGCCCGCACAAAAGCGACGCTGCGTGTCACATGGTAACAGGTCGCCGTCGTGCTGATCGTCTGCGCCGGCGTGGCGGGGCGCATATAATCAATGCGCAAATCAATCGTTGCTGTTCCGCCCAAGGCAGCCGGATGCGCCATCACCGCAGCCCCGCAACACGTATCCATCAAAGCAGAAACCGCCCCGCCATGAATAACCCCAGTCTCGGGATCACCTATCAGCTTTTCATCATATGGCATCGTAATCGTGGCCGTCCCTTCGCCCACGTCAACGATCGTCATCCCAAGCTCTTTGGCATGAGGCAGCGCCCCTATGAACTGTTTCGCAATCAGCGTTTTGCGGTCTGTTTCGTCGCTCATAGTCTTCATCCGTTCTTTGCGACCAACCTGTCAGACCTGTCGCGATCTGCAAGTGCGTTTCGATATGGACACTTGATGATTGAAAATTTCGTCATCGGACGCGCAACAAAGTTGCTCCGAAAAACCACTTAGTGTTACCCTTAGGTAAGGGAGCAGCAACCATGACCGATACGCGATTAACCTTCAAAGAAATGTGCGCGAAATTCGACGTGACACCTCGGACTTTGCGCTATTACGAATACATTGAACTGCTTGCGCCCGAGAAAGAGGGCCGCTCAAGGTTCTATGGCTCGCGCGAAATCGCTCGGATGACACTTATCATGCGTGGTCGTCGCTGGGGGTTCGCTTTAGAGGACATCCGCCAATGGCTCCTGATCTATGAAGACGAAGGCACCGAAGCACAGATGCAGTCTTGGGTTGCCTTGGCCACTGGTCAGTTGGAAGAATTGCGAGAACAACGCAAACAACTAGATATCGCCATCGAAGAGCTGGAAAAGCAACGCGATGAGGTTGCGGCCTCTCTCGGCTAGGTCAGCGTAAGCCCTATTTTTAAGGCTTACGGGGAAACAGACCGCGATCTTCCCAGTTATAAAGTTGCGTTCACAATCGATCAAAACTTCCTGACCTTTCGTCAACGTGCAAATGACGCCACGTTACGTTTACGTCAACGTCAACATTGGTTGTAAGGTTCGAGTCGGACGCACAGGTGCTGCGGGCCGATCACTGCATTGGCTCAACCGGAATTGCGAATGGAATTTTGTTATGACGACTGAAACCATGAATATCCGCGAAATGTGCGACGCATTCGACGTCACACCTCGCACCTTGCGTTTTTATGAAGCCAAAGAACTCCTCTTCCCCATGCGTGAAGGCCAAAAGCGCCTGTTCACCAAACGGGATCGCGCGCGTCTCAAGTTGATTTTGCGCGGCAAGCGATTTGGCTTCGCCCTCGAAGAAATACGCCAGCTTCTCGACCTTTATCACATGGATGATGAACAAGAGACCCAGCTGAGCAAATCTTACGAACTTGCTGAAAAGCATCTTGCCGACATGGAAGCCCAAAAAGCTGAGTTGGAAGAAGCCATTGGTGAGCTCAAGAAACAAATGGAATGGGGTGCCGCCAAATTGGACGCACTCGCAAAACAGAAAACGGCAGCAGCCTAAATTGGAAAGACGATAGACGATGCCCAGCTATACAGCACCGACCAAAGACCTCCAATTCGTTCTTCATGACCTTCTAAAGGTCAGCGAACAGGACATCCCCGGCTTTGAAGACCTTGACCGCGACTTCACAGCGGCGGTTTTGGAAGAAGCAGGCAAAGTATCGTCTGAAGTACTGGCGCCTTTGAATGTTGTCGGGGACACCGAAGGCTGTGTCCTCGAGAACGGCGTCGTACGCACACCAACGGGCTTCAAAGAAGCTTTTGAGCAGATGAAAGAAGGCGGTTGGACTGCCATGGACGTGCCGGAGGAATTCGGCGGCCAAGGGCTTCCATACATCATGCACACAGCCGCACAGGAACCCATGGTCAGCGCCAACATGGCGTTTAACATGTACCAAGGCCTAACCCACGGTGCCCTTTCGGCTATCTTGGCGCACGGCTCTGATGCACAAAAAGCCATGTACTTGCCCAAACTCGCGTCTTGCGAATGGACAGGCACAATGAACCTGACAGAGCCGCACTGTGGTACGGACTTGGGTCTGATGCGCACAAAGGCGGTTCCTCAGGACAATGGCACGTACAAAGTGTCCGGACAGAAGATCTTTATCTCTGCCGGTGAGCACGACATGGCCGAGAACATCATTCACTTGGTGTTGGCAAAAATCCCTGGTGGCCCAGACGGCATCAAGGGCGTGTCCCTCTTCATCGTTCCCAAATTCCTGCACGACGAATACGGCAACATCGGCGCCCGCAACGGCGTAAGCTGCGGTAAGATCGAAGAAAAAATGGGTATCCACGGGAATTCCACCTGTGTGATGAACTATGACGAAGCCGAAGGCTACCTGATCGGGGAAGAGCACAAAGGCATGCGCGCCATGTTCGTCATGATGAACGAAGCGCGTTTGGGCGTAGGTCTTCAAGGCTACGCACAAGCCGAGGTTGCGTATCAAAACGCAGTCGCTTACGCGAACGACCGTTTGCAAGGGCGCGACGTGACCGGGGCAAAGAACCCAGATGGCCCAGCTGACCCACTGATCGTGCACCCAGACATCCGTCGTAATCTGATGGATCAGAAATCCTTTACCGAAGGCGCGCGCGCATTCACCTATTGGGGTGCAACCCTGATCGACCGGGCACATAAGAACGGCGACAAAGACGCTGATGGTTTGATTTCTTTGATGACGCCTGTGGTCAAAGGCTTCCTTACCGACAAAGGTTTTGAGTACGCAACAGCGGCACAGCAGGTTTACGGCGGCCACGGCTATATCGAAGAATGGGGCATGTCCCAGTTCGCACGCGACGCTCGGATCGCCATGATCTACGAAGGCGCGAACGGTGTTCAAGCGCTTGACCTCGTGGGCCGGAAACTGGCGCAGGACGGTGGTAAGCATGTCATGGCCTTCTTTGAGATGATCAAAACCTTCATCAAAGAGAACGAAGGCAACGAAGCACTGAAAGCTGACTTCCTTGATCCGCTGAAAGAGGCGTCAAAGGATCTGCAAGCCGCTGGCATGTATTTCATGCAAAACGGCATGACGAACCCAAACAACGCTCTGTCCGGCTCCTACGACTTCATGCACATGATGGGCCATGTTTGCCTCGGCCTGATGTGGGCCCGCATGGGCAAGGCCGCGATGGAAGCGCTCGAAAGCGGTGCGTCCGACACAGAGTTCTACGAAACCAAAATCGCAACCGGCCGCTACTACATGGCGCGCCAATTGCCTGCCACAAAGCTGCATTTGGCCCGGATCAACACAGGCGCCGATACTGTGATGGCTCTGGAGGCTGCGAACTTCTAATTCTAGGGTGGGCGTGCACGCGCCCACCCTAACCACATTGAGGACCAGATGCCCAAACGCCTTCGCCTAACCCGCCGCTTCCCTGTCGCAATGACCGAAGATGGCTACCGCAGGCTGAAACGGTTCGCGAAAGAGAGCACTCTGGAAGAAGGAGAGGCACTGTCGTTTCTGTTTGAGAACTTCGATAGCGTCCTAAACGAAGACACGTTTGGACACCGCCTGAAGATTTTTCAGACGGAGCTACCAGACCGAAAGAAATAGCGAAGGGAGGTCGCGATATGACAATCAAACTGCATTGCTTCGGCGAAAGCGGAAACGCCTACAAAGCCGCCCTCGCCCTCGAACTCGCAGGGCTTGAGTGGGAGGTTGTCAAAGTTGATTTCTTCAACGGCGGCTCCCGCACCGACGCCTATCGCGAACAGAACGTCATGGCAGAGGCCCCGCTTTTGATCGACGGCGATTTCAGCCTCAGCCAGTCCGGCGCCATTCAGCAATATATCACCGACAAAACCGGCAAGTTTGGCGGTGAAGCTGCAGAGAAATACGAAGTTCTGCGCTGGGTCTTGTGGGACAATCACAAACTCAGCTCTCAAGCTGGCATGACCCGCTTTTTGATGAACTTCCTTCCCGAAGACAAACGCCCAGAACAAGTCATCAAGTTCAGCCAAAGCCGTCTCGCTGCGGCTTATAATACTTTGAACATGCACCTAGAGGGACGTGATTGGATCGTTGGTCGCAACGTCACCAATGCAGACCTCTCCTGCTGTTCCTATCTCTATTACCCAGAACCCTTTGGATTTAACCGCACCGATTTTCCCAATATCGACCGTTGGCTGGGCAACATCTCAGCACTCGACGGTTGGAAACACCCCTATGATCTGATGCCCCGAGCCTTCCCCGGCGCATCCTGAAGGAGACGACAATGACAGAAGCCTATATCTACGATGCCGTACGCACCCCGCGTGGCAAAGGCCGCAAAGACGGCAGCTTGCATGAGGTGACATCAGCACGCCTTTCCGCAGGTGTTTTGAATTCCCTTAAAGAGCGCAACGGCCTCGAAGGCCACGCGGTCGAGGACGTGATCTGGGGCAACGTGACCCAAGTTGGCGAACAAGGCGGCTGCCTTGCACGAACCGCTGTTTTGGCCTCCGACCTTGATGAAAGCATCCCAGGCCTTGCCATCAACCGTTTCTGTGCGTCTGGTATGGAAGCTGTGAACCTCGCCGCGAACCAAGTCAAAGGCGGCGCAGGCCAAGCTTACATCGCTGGCGGTGTCGAAATGATGGGCCGTGTGGCCATGGGCTCCGACGGTGCTGCGATTGCGGTTGACCCATCCATCGCGATGGACACGTATTTCGTGCCACAGGGTATTTCAGCTGACATCATCGCAACCGAATATGGGTTTTCGCGTGATGACGCCGACGCACTAGCTGTCGAAAGCCAAAACCGCGCAGCAGCAGCTTGGGCTGACAATCGGTTTGAGAAATCCATCGTTCCCGTCAAGGACATCAATGGCCTGACGATCCTCGACAACGACGAATACATGCGCCCCGGCACGGACATGCAGGCGCTTGGGTCTTTGAACGCGTCGTTCCAGCAGATGGGTGAAGTGATGCCGGGCTTCGACAATGTTGCCCTGCTCAAATACCCGCATCTGGAAAAAATCAACCACATCCACCACGCGGGTAACTCCTCTGGTATCGTGGACGGCTCCGCAGGCGTTCTGATCGGTAACAAAGAGTTCGGCGAAGCACATGGCCTGAAACCTCGCGCACGCATCAAAGCGACCGCAAAAATCGGCACGGATCCAACCATCATGCTGACAGGACCGGTTCCAGTGACCGAAAAGATCCTCGCGGATTCAGGCATGTCGATCAGCGACATCGACCTTTTCGAAGTGAACGAAGCATTCGCTTCCGTTGTTCTGCGCTTCATGCAGCGCTTTGATGTCGATGACAGCCTCGTCAACGTTAACGGCGGCTCTATTGCGATGGGCCACCCGCTGGGTGCGACAGGCGCGATCATCATCGGCACATTGCTGGACGAATTGGAGCGCACCGGCAAAGGCACCGGCCTCGCCACGCTCTGCATCGCGTCCGGCATGGGTGCGGCAACAATCATCGAAAGGGTATAACTGCATGGCCTCACCCCGAGACCAGGAAGCATTTGACATCGTTCAAGACCTGCTGGACCGGACGGACGAAGCCTTCTTCGCCGCTGACATGCCAGTCTTGGCCTCAACGTTGCACCTTCCTTACCACTTCGGGGTGGGATCAAGCGTCATCAGGATCGAAACCTACGAGGAGTTGGTCGCAGCATTTGATTGGTACCGCACCTACGTCACAGACCTTGGTGCAACAAACTGCAAACGCACATGTTTGAAGGCCAAGTTCAAAACGCAAGATGTGATCATCGCGACCTTCGATCTGACCTTTTTTGATGGCGATGGAAAGGTCGTGTTGGCCGCGGAGCCTTCGGAGACCGTCGCAATGTACCTTGGGCTGGAATGGCGGTTTTGCACGTCGGACAGCAAAACGAAAATAGATACGGATTTTGAGAAACCCGTTCGAGACGAAATGAACAAAGCGAGAAAGCGGTAAGTTCCAACACCGCGCGCTGAGAAAGAGAGAAAAGATATGACTGACTTTACAATGGCCACAGACGCCGATGGTGTCGCCGTCATCACTTGGGACACAGTTGGCAAATCCATGAACGTGATGAACCAACAAGGATTTGTTGATCTCAATGCGCTGGTCAACGAAGCGCTTGTCGATGACGCCGTGAAAGGTATCGTCATCACCTCGGGCAAAGAAGGCTCATTTGCTGGTGGTATGGATCTCAACATCATCGCGAAGATGAAGGAAAGCGCGGGCGAGAACCCTGCCGCTGGCCTGATGGACGGCTTGATGCAGTGTCACGGTGTTCTGCGTAACATCGAACGGGCTGGCATGGACCCAAAGACAAACAAGGGCGGCAAACCAATCGCAGCGGCCCTGCCCGGCACAGCGCTCGGCATCGGGTATGAAATCCCGCTCTCGTGCCACCGCATCTTTGCCGCAGACAACCCAAAAGCAAAAATTGGCCTTCCTGAAATCATGGTCGGTATCTTCCCAGGCATGGGCGGCACCACACGCCTTGTACGTAAGATGGGCGCGATGGCCGCATCACCGTTCCTTTTGGAAGGCAAGCTGAGCGATCCAAAGAAAGCCAAAGCGGCTGGTTTGATCGACGAAGTCGTGCCTGCTGACGAATTGCTTTCCGCTGCGAAAGCATGGGTTCTTTCCGAACCTACAATCGTCAAACCATGGGATGAGAAGGGCTACAAAATGCCTGGCGGCGCGCCCTACCACCCTGCCGGCTTCATGACCTACGTTGGCGCCTCTGCCATGATCAACGGTCGCACCAAGGGCGTCTATCCTGCGGCAAAGGCCCTGCTATCCGCCGCATACGAAGGCGCATTGGTTCCTTTCGACACAGCGATCAAAATCGAAGCCCGCTGGTTCACACATGTTCTGATGAACCCATCGTCGGAAGCGATGATCCGCTCCCTCTTCATCAACAAAGAAGCCTTGGAGAAAGGCGCAAACCGTCCTGATGTCGATGATCAGAAGGTCAAGAAAGTTGGCGTTCTGGGCGCTGGTATGATGGGGGCGGGTATCTCTCTCGTCTCCGCCTTAGCTGGGATCGAAGTTGTCCTGATCGACCGTGATCAAGACGCCGCCGACAAAGGCAAATCTTACACTGCCGATTACATGGACAAGGGGATCAAGCGCAAAAAGGCGACTGAAGAGAAGAAAGAAGCCGTGCTTGGCCTGATCAACGCCACAACAGATCTCGAAGCCCTCAAAGGCTGCGATCTGATCGTTGAAGCCGTGTTCGAAGACGTGGGCGTCAAGGCCGATATGACGAAGAAAGTCGAAGCCATCGTCGGCGAAGACTGCATATTTGCCACCAATACTTCCACACTCCCGATCACTGAACTTGCGAAGGCCTCTGTGCGTCCGGAACAGTTCATCGGCATCCACTTCTTCTCCCCAGTGGACAAGATGATGTTGGTAGAGATCATCAAGGGTAAAGAAACAGGCGACCGTGCGGTAGCCAAGTCGCTCGATTTCGTGCGCCAGATCCGCAAGACACCAATCGTCGTAAACGACGAACGGTTCTTCTACGCCAACCGCTGCATCATCCCTTACATCAACGAAGGGATCCGCATGGTTAAAGAAGGCGTGGAGCCTGCGTTGATCGAAAACGCAGCGAAGCTTGTTGGTATGCCGCTCGGCCCTCTTCAGCTGACGGATGAAACCTCCATCGATCTCGGCGTAAAGATCGCGAAAGCCACGAAAGCGGCAATGAGCGACGATTACCCGAATGAGGAAGTCGACCAAGTTCTGTTCTGGATGTTTGACGAAGGCCGCTTGGGCCGCAAATCAAACTCCGGTTTCTACGCCTACGACGAAAAGGGCAAACGCCAAGGTCTGTGGGAAGGTCTAGCGGACCAATACCCAGTTGCCGACGAACAGCCTGAACTCCTTGAAGTGCAGCACCGCCTGCTCTTTGCACAAGTCCTCGAAGCGGTCCGTGCGTTGGAAGAAAACGTGCTGGAAGACATCCGCGAAGGCGACGTTGGAGCGATCCTAGGCTGGGGCTTTGCACCTTGGTCCGGCGGCCCATTCAGCTGGCTCGACATCATCGGCGCGCCATACGCCGCAGAACGCTGCGATCAGCTTGCCGCAACCCACGGCGAACGCTTTGCGACGCCGAACCTATTGCGTGAAATGGCCGATAAAAACGTTTCTTTCTACAGCATCTACGGTGCCGGCAAAGCCGCTGCTTAAGCGTCGGAAAAACAAAAAAGGGGCGCTGGCCACCCGCTAGCGCCCCTTTTCTTATGCAGCTTGTCTTTGATCTAGCATGACCTCTGCGCCCACCGCTTGCGGGCAATGGAACATTGCCGCAACCGACGTGCGAAGAACCTCATCCTGCGCAAACAGGATCTGTGTCGACAGCAAAGGCTCAAGAACCACGCGCGGTTTGATCCCCCAATGCCCCGAAAGGTCACTGGCTCGGATCATTGCGAATGGGTCAACGAAGGCCTCCGCAGACATATCAAGATCAAAGATAACATCCTGTTCGGGCAGCATCAGTATCTCACCCTGATTGCCAAAAACGCCCTTGGGTACCACCATCACACTTGCCCCGAGAGGCAAGCGCTCTCGGCGAACATCAGTCACGGGCTGATATCCACCGTCAAAGGTCAGCAACCGCGTCCCAGATTCCACCGCTTCAACGGGGATTTGGCCCGCTGTTGTGATAACCTTCTGTCCGGAAAGCAAACCCACATGTGGCACAGAATGCCTGTCCCCAATTTGCAAGATTGAGGACTCTACCGCCGTATCAAGGGTTAACGATGCACTATCCATACCTCACCCCCTTTTTTTTTGTGTGAAACGCTCAAAAATAGGAGCGGATCACTTTTCATAGAGGGTGATGCAGATGCCCTTCATTGGCCGAAAACATGGTAAGAATGTGGCATTGATTTTGTAAGAGCTACAGTGTCGGAAAAAATCCGCATTCATTCCAAATCAGAAACAATAGCCATATCTTTGAATGTCACCCTGACACACCTCCGCCACAGCATCGCGCGTGTCGGCATCAAAATACGACCGATAATCCCGCTCCCTCTCGGATTGATTGAGATGCGGAATCTCTAGTTCAAACTCAAGGTGGTCCCATAAAGGTTCCAGGTCAGTTTCGAGATGCTCTAGCCGTGCAACCAGATTGGCATGATCCACACCTCGGCGGTCCGATGTATAGGCCGCAACAGGGTTGGCTTTCAGAGAACGCAGAACCGCTGGCTCTTTCGCAAATTGCTCGAACTCCAATGATTTGGCCAAGCCAATAACCGGATGATCAAAACTCCGCCCCCGCGCCCAGCTGTAATAGCTCACCATCCGGTCCCACGGATTGCGCACCAACGTCACCACAAACCAATCCTGCATCTGATCCGGCGTGACCACACCCTCAATATCCGCCAAGGTCGAATGTTTCCAAAGCCGGCCAGCCGCGGTGAGTGACGCCAGTCTCCCCTTGCGACGCAGTGCCTTGGGTGTATCGCCGATCAAAATGTCATCTTTCTGCGCCCGCTCCTCCAAGGCCGACGCCAAAGACGTACCACCTGTTTTCGGCATATGCGCAAAGATATATCGACGGCCCGGAGAGATGATCATGCCACCACCATGGCCGATCAAAATCCATCTGTCTCACTCAAAACCTCTATTGTCTGACATTTAAATTTCTGCATAACTTCCACACCACAAAGGGAGATGCGCCATGGGTTGGATGTCAGACGAAACAGGGCTGGAAAAATGCACGGCGAACTATGCGCCGTTGACACCGCTGAGCCATCTACAAAGAGCCAACATCGTTTACCCAGAACGCACAGCACTGATCTACGGCGATCATCAGCTGACCTATCGCCAATACCACGCCCGCGTCTCGCGCCTTGCCTCGGCGCTTACAAAAATCGGTGTCAAATCAGGCGATGTGGTCGCGACGATCCTACCGAACACCCCTGCGCAATCCGAAGCCGCCTTCGGCGTACCCGCCTGCGGTGCGATCCTGAACACGATCAACACGCGGCTCGACGTCGACACCATCGCCTACATTCTCGATCATGGCGAAGCAAAAGTCGTCCTCGTTGACAGCCAATTCCTGCCCGCCCTTATGCAAGCTGTGGACCTCATGGAAGGCCAGCCACCCGGCATCGTCGAAGTGCCCGACCCCATCGCAGGCGTTGCCGGCATCGGCAAACAAATCGACTACGAAGGTTTCATCACGACCGGCGATCCGGATTTTGAATGGATCATGCCGGAGGACGAATGGGAAAGCCTCGCGCTCAATTATACCTCCGGCACCACAGGCCGTCCAAAGGGCGTCGTTTACCATCATCGCGGCGCGTATTTGATGACAATGGGCACGCCGATCAGCTGGCGCATGACGCTGTTCCCGACGCTGCTGCAAATCGTACCACTCTTTCACTGCAATGGCTGGAACCACACATGGATGATGCCTGTGATGGGCGGAACCGTTGTCTGCTGCCGCGACATCACGGCCAAAGCGATCTATGACGCCATCGCAGACCATGGCGTGACCCATTTCGGCGGTGCTCCCATCGTTTTGAACCTGATCGTCAACGCCACCGAAGAGGAACGCCGCCCTTTCGACCGCACGATCGAGGTCTTCACCGCAGGCGCGCCGCCTGCGCCCGCAACACTGGAAGCCATTGGCAAACTCGGTTTCAACATCACGCAGGTCTACGGCCTCACCGAGACCTATGGTCACGTCACCGAATGCGTCTGGATCGACGAATGGGATGATCTTCCTGCCGAAGACCAAGCCGCGATAAAGGCCCGCCAAGGCGTCGCTTATCCGCAGATGGAACATATCACGGTCGTCGATGATCAATTGCAGCAGGTCACCATGGACAGCGGCACGCAGGGTGAGATTGTCATGCGCGGCAACTCCGTCATGAAAGGGTATTTCAAAAACCCCGAGGCGACCGCCAAATCCTTTGCGGGTGGCTATTTCCATTCCGAAGACCTCGCCATCCAACACCCTGACGGCTACATCCAAATCTCTGACCGCGCCAAAGACATCATCATCTCTGGCGGCGAAAACATCTCCTCAGTAGAGGTCGAAGGCGCCCTGATGCACCACCCTGCCGTCAACCTCTGTGCGGTTGTGGCCAAGCCAGATGAAAAATGGGGCGAGGTTCCTTGTGCCTTTATCGAACTCAAAGACGGCGCCAGCGCGGATGAAGCGGAAATGATCGCCTTCACTCGCGAACGCCTCGCAGGGTTCAAATGCCCTAAGAAAGTAGTGTTCCAGGAACTTCCCAAAACATCGACAGGGAAGATTCAGAAGTTCGAATTACGGGCTTTGGCGAAGACGTACTGATCGGCTTCAATACGACAGCGCCACCCAAACATGCACCGCGATCAGCGGGGCAATTGCCACGGACAGCCCAATGTGGATGGAAAACCACGTCAGATACGCCCCGCGTGTTTTGTACCGCATGACCTCTTTGTTCAGAATGCCGGTGATCCCGATCAGAATGAACAGCACGGTGATCGCCATCATCCATGTGTGACCCAACCGCGCCGCATGAAGACCGAACAGGATCACAGCCGCAACCCCCGCCCAACGGTGGATCACCACATCGCGCCGCGTCATATCCCCAATCCAGCGCTTTCGTAGCAGATACCACTGGTAAATCATCGTCGACAAAAGCCCGACACCCGTGACGGATTGCCACGCAAACTGGATGTTAGGGGATAGAACAACGCCCTGCCAACCCACACTCAAAGCCACAGCCGCCAAGAGCAAACCGACAAGCCCTATCAGAGCGTAGGGCGTACTCAAGATGCTCAACGTCCGCGCAATCATTGCGCCACCTCCGCCTCAGACTGCAGGATCAATTCATCCACGATCGAGGCGGACGCCGCCGCACGCACCTCGGTCAAAAACGTCTCAAGATCGGGCAAGGCGAGCTTGCCTTGATCCGGCCAATCGCTACCGATCTCGATCGGTTCAGCAAAGCCCGATACTTTATCCAGATACTGCGTGTAGGCTTCCGCGACCGCTTCAAACGTGGCCTCTGTCGTCGCCAAATACTCATCGGCCCCCAAAACCGCATCAGGATAGGTCCATGTCGTCGCCCCCATAACGTCACCCAATTCCCAATCCACCTTTGGACTATCGGCATGCTCATTGTGACAGGTCACACACGGCTGAGCGGAAGCGATATCAGGGAACATCCCCACCACCCCAACTTCCTCAATCTGAGAAAACACGGGCTCGCGAGAGCTTTTCACAATCCCGGACGCCTCCATCTGAGCCGCATCAAACAGGTTCGATTTGTTGATCGGCTCATCAGACCCAAGATTTAGGCTCAACCGCGTCGGCTTTGCCTCAAGCCGCGCCGCGGCAAGGCGCAAAAACAGCGCAGGCAGCGGCCCCTTTTCCACATCCGGTTCGGCCCAATCCTCTCCAAAGCCCAAGCCAACCTGCTTGCCCGGCCCGACGATCCGGCTGGTGTAAATCTGCCGCGCGGCTTCGTTCACCGAATTGACGGCCCTGAAAACATGCTCAACCTCTACAGCCCGCGCCGCGGTCTGTCTTTGACCGCTTTCCTCCAACGGCGGCGGTGCCGAAACAAACAAATATATCGCGAGGCAAAAGATGCAGCCCGCTAAAACCAATCGAAATGTGCTCATGGGCCCTTGGCCTCATATAGTTTCTCAGTTCCGTAAGGGTTGGGCCCATCCGCCAAATACGCCTCCAACGCATCCACATCGAACGCGGCGTCCAGCAACTTCGGCGCTTCATAGGCATGGTTCCCGTGAAAATCGTGGCAGCCCAAACAGCTGCCCCAGTTTTCATCTTTGATCAGCTGGAGATGGCTCACATCCAACGGGTCCGTCTTCAGCTCCAAATCGCCGTGGCAAGCGACACAGAAATCCACCTGCGTAAAAGCCCGTTCGTTCGTGTGCTCCGTGTGGCACCCCAAACAGCTTGTGGCGTCGACAATCTCTTGCGCGTCTTGGAACCGCGCCTCACGGAAGCGGTAGATCGGATGGCGCTCATTCGGGCGTTCGTGGCAACCCAAACACGTATCCGACGTCACAGGGTGATAGCCGAAATCCACTGCCTCAGACCGCGCGCCGACGACATAGCGTAAGTTCGCCTGGATCTGCTGCCGCCAAGTTGCATCTGGCGCAATATGGCAATCCGAACAGCCCAGGTTCGCATGATCCACCTGGATCGGACCATGTGCAACAGTCCGAAGAACGGTTTGATTTTGAAAGGCCGAAACCGCTAATGCGCCAAATGGGATCAGCAATAAAAGTGCTGCATATTTTATGTGTTGCGGTGTCATAGCCCCTACCGCTTAAAATTCTTTAGCCCGACAAATTTTGACGCGCACCCTTTGGCTAAGCCCACATGGTTAAGGGAGGGTTAATTGCGCTCCACGCCTCGCAAATCGACTGTTCAAAGCTGCCAAAGCGCCGTAAGGTCAGCGAAAAAGAACAGGCGTATGACAGCACTTGATCAGTATGAGCGGTTGGAAAGTGACGGCCTCTGGCGCGAGAAAACGGGTGCGCAGCGACGGGACGTGCTGGTCTCATTCGGCCACGCTACGCTAGTTATCTCAGACTCAGCAGATCGACCGCTGACGCATTGGTCACTCCCCGCAGTTACACGCCTCAACGAAGGCGAACGGCCCGCGCTTTTCTCTCCTGCCCCCGACGCCGAAGAAACGCTCGAAATCGCCGACGATACAATGATCGACGCCATCGAAACGGTCCGCCGTGGGTTGCTGAATGCCCGCTCGACATCTGGACGGTTGCGTTTTGCGATCTCGGCGAGCTTTGCGGCCCTCGTCGTCGGTCTCGCCGTGTTCTGGTTTCCTAACGCCTTACGCGAACAAACGCTCGCCGTCGTCCCGCAATCAAAGCGCGCCGAGATGGGGGCCATTATCCTTGGCCACTTGCAATCCACTCTCGGGCAACGCTGCACCTCCCCTCGCGGACAGGATGCGCTTGGGGCGATGAGCAACCGTCTCTTCGGCCCTTCCGCACAAGCTCAGATCGTTGTGCTGCCAGACGGTCTCGAAGAGGCTGTGGCCCTTCCTGGAAACATCATTGTTTTGGACAAATCTCGGGTCGAAAGCGCCAAGGAACCTGAATCCGTTGCTGGCTACGCGCTCGCCGCCTTCCTCGATGCCGAAGAGAAAGACGCGCTTGGACCTATTATCGACCAAGCAGGCCTACGACCAACTCTGCAACTTCTGACGACAGGCGATCTCCCACCTGAAAGCCTTGAAGCTTATGCGATCAGCTTAACCAACAGCCCGCAATTGATCGAACTGCGCGCATCAATATTGGAAGGCTTCCAATCCCAAAATGTGGACATCACCCCGCTTTTTGCTGATCTGGAAAGCCGTGGTCGATTGGTCCCGAACCAAACCAACGAAGCGGACAATCAGCCTGTCATTTCAGACAGCCAATGGATCGCGCTCAACGGAATTTGCGACGCATAGTGGGCCCCAGACAAGGAAAAGCCCCGCAAACACACGCGAGACTCTTCCCCGGGAGAACCGGTTAATTTCTTAAAAAGGCGTCAGAAAACCCTAATCCGCGCACTGTGGCCAAAGCCTGCTGCTGCGCGTTTGCACTTGTAAATGGACCTGCCGCCACGATCTTTAGCCGTCCACTCCGACCGGAGGCGACAGGTAGACCAAGATCACCCAATCGGGCAATCAAACGATCCGCATTTGAATGGACGGCAAAACTGCCAACTTGAATATATGTCTTTGATACAGACGCTGTAGGAGCCGCCGTGGCCACTTGCACATCGACCTCCGGGCAAACCACCGCCTCGCCTGTTTCCGCATTGGTATAACGAACCCCTGTTTCGGCAGTCCGCTGGCACACCTCTGCCAATGTCAAACGAGGGATCTCATCAGACACGGCTGGCACGTCAACGATCTCAGTCGCGGGCCCACAATCAATCGGCAATCCGGTCGAGAGGCTCAACAAATTGGGCTGAATACCCGATTTTCCGGCGCATGCCTGATCCCGAGTCACAGGCTGTGTTTGAATAGGAGCAGGTGTCTCTGCAACAACCGGAGCCGGAGCGACAACCGGCGCACGTCTTGGTGCCGCAGGAGCCGTCGGGCGCGGTGCGGGCGCCTCGGCCACCTCTTCCGACAAATCAGTGGAGATGACAGGTGTTTCGGCTTCGTCTGCCAATGCACTTTCAACCGGTTCCGCTGCGGTTTCCGGTGTTGAAGCGGCCTCTGCCGTGTCTGCCTCGTTTACCGCCTCCGCGACTTCGGTTGTGTCGTCCTCAGCGATCGTGTCCGTCACCGTCCAGGCAAAAGTCGGTTCAAAATTGCAAAGCGGATTGCGATCTTGATCCACACGCGCGATCCAAGACGTCGCGCCATTTACTGTGGCGCGAACAAACGCGCAGCCTTGGCTATCGACATATTGGGAACCTTCAAACGTCGCTGGAGGAAGCTCCGCGGGGCCGTCGATCGATTGGGCAAACGCAGGGGGGACTGCAAGTCCGACTGATAGAAATAGCGAAAATGTCGCCAGCTTATGCATATGTATCCCCACAACAATTAGTGGAAGTTTGGATGAAATCCCTATATCTGTAAAGGAACTTCGCCTATTTCGTCCCAAACATCCGGTCGCCCGCATCGCCCAAACCAGGCACGATGTAGCCATTCTCATTCAAATGACTATCGATCGCCGCGGTCACAATCGGCACATCTGGATGCGCCTCTTTCATCCGCGCAATCCCTTCGGGCGCCGCCAACAGGCACATGAACCGAATGTTTGTTGCACCGGCATCCTTGAGCTTCTGGATCGCGGCTACCGACGAATTGCCCGTCGCCAACATCGGATCAACGGCAATCACCAAACGCTCTGACAATTCGGTCGGAACTTTGAAGTAATACTCAACCGGCTCCAGTGTTTCTTCGTTTCGGTACAAGCCAACGAAGCCGACCCGCGCCGACGGGATCAATTCCAAAATACCGTCCAACAGGCCGTTACCGGCGCGCAAAATAGAGACCAATGCCAGCTTCTTACCCGCCAAGGCAGGCGCATCCATTGCTTCCAACGGCGTATCAATCCGCTTTGTGGTCATCGGCAATTCGCGCGTGATCTCGTAGGCCAAAAGCTGACTGATCTCGCGCAACAACTGGCGAAACTCACCAGTCGACGTATCGGTTTTGCGCATCAGGCTCAGCTTGTGCTGCACCAGCGGGTGGGTCACATGGGTTACGTGCTCAGTCATTGGTCCCTCAATTCTTGCGCCAATCGCTCTTTGGTCTGCTTATCACAAAACGCAGCATCTAAAGCCGTCTGCGTGATAGCGTCAAAATCATCTTCGCCCCAGCCAAAGTTTTCTGCAAGCTGACGATATTCTTCTGTCATGGTTGTATGAAAGAAAGGTGGATCATCGGTGGAAACCGTCACTTTCACACCCGCATCTCGCAACCTCTGGATCGGATGCGCATCCCACCCCGAAACAGCCTTCAAGACGACGTTGGACACAGGGCAAACTTCGAGCACCACGTCCTGATCCACCAACTGCTGTACCACGTTCGGATCGTGTATCGCATTGATCCCATGCCCGATACGCGACACCTTCAAATCGCGCAGTGTGTCGGCCACCATATCCGGCCCACCCCACTCGCCCGCGTGGCAGGTCAGGTTCAAACCGGCCTCGCGCGCCATATCAAAGCTATAGGCAAACTCACCTGGGCGGCCCATCATCTCCGCCCCGGCCATGCCAAAACCAACAAGATAGTCGCCCGCCGTTTCCACAGCACAAAGCGCGGCAGGTTTAGCCTTCTCCGGCCCCAAATGCCGCAAGCAGGTGACGATGGTGCGATGCGTAATGCTAAAACTGCGCTCCGCCTCTTCAGATGCCTCCTTCATCGCCGCAAAAAACTCTTTCCAAGCAGCAACGTCCGCCCCACCACAAAAATCTGGTGATACAAACGTCTCACAGTAAATCACCCCGTGCTTGGCGGTCTCTTCCAACGCCGCCAACGTCAACCGCCGGAAATCTTCGGGCGTCTGCAACGGCAAACAGGCCGCATCATAGACGGTCAGAAAATGATCGAAATCGTGGAACACATAGTTCCCTTGGTCATCAAAGATCTTACTGATGTCGATCTTCTTCTCCGCCGCTAGTCCACGGATAAAGCTAGGAGGGGCTGCTGCCTCATGATGCAAATGCAGCTCAATCTTCTTCATCTTCTGAAAGCTCACAACCCACTCCTTCCCTCACCGGAATATGCCACGTCCAAATGCGCCGCCACCGTTGCCGCCACATCGGCGAAACCCATCTGGCCCAACTCTCGCGCACCGATCCCAGCCGCAATTACCGGCACCCGTTCTCTCGTATGATCCGTGCCAACCCACGTCGGGTCGTTCCCATGATCCGCCGTGATGATCAAGAGGTCGCCCTCACGCAAACGCTCCAGAACGCGACCGATCTCGCCATCAAACCATTCAAGGTGCCGCGCATAGCCGCTCACATCACGACGATGACCATAAAGGCTGTCAAACTCCACAAAATTGGCGAACACCAAGCCGCCCTCCGGCGCTGTCTCCACCGCGTCATGAAGATCGACCATCAATTGCGTATCCGAACCTTTCGAAACGGCATCAATCCCGCGCATGGAGAATATATCCCCAATCTTTCCAATAGCTTGCACGTGTCGACCTGCCGTTTGCACCTGCTCTAAAAGCGTCGGAGCCGGAGGCGCGATTGCATAGTCCTTTCGATTCTGCGTTCGTGTGAACCCCGCTTCCGCGTCACCCATAAACGGCCGCGCAATCACGCGCCCCACTTTCATGTCATGCAACAAGGGTGCCACGTCTGCGCAAAGCTTGAGCAATCGGTCTAATCCAAAATGCTCTTCATGCGCCGCAATCTGCAAAACAGAGTCCGCCGACGTATAACAAATCGGCCAGCCCGAGCGCAGATGCTCTGCTCCTTCGCGCTCAATAATCTCGGTTCCCGACGCATGGCAATCCGCCAAAATCCCGTCAGTCCCAGCCGCCTCACACAAAGCCCGCGTCACCTCTTCGGGAAAGGCTGGCTTTTGATCGGGAAACGTGTGCCACTCCCAAGGTACTGGTACCCCCGCCAATTCCCAATGCCCCGTTGGCGTGTCCTTCCCGCGAGAGGTCTCCGTCGCCGCTCCCCAAGCTCCTCTCACCTTGGCCGAAAAACTCAAATCCCGTCGGTCTGAGGCGAGCGCCAAGGCTTCAGCAAGGCCCAAACCGCACATATGCGGCAAATGAAGCGGTCCCGTCCGGCCCTCCTCCGCACGCCCCGCCTCACAAGCCTCGGCAATATGGCCAAGCGTACTCGCGCCCGTGTCCGGCACACCGTCATTAAAAAACGCGTCTGCGTCAGGTGCGCCGCCAATGCCGACGCTGTCCATCACAACCAGAAACGCGCGCGGCACTATCCGACCTCCGCAACGATCAGCGGACCAACAAAAGGCGCATCGCCAATGGAAACCGCTGCCAATACTTCCTGCGCCGCCCGCTCTGCTGCATCCTCATCTGCCGCATGGATCGTCGCCAGCGGCTGGCCCGCTTCGACTTTGGCACCCAGCGCAACCAAATCCGACAGCCCAACCGCCGGATCAATGCGGTCCGTTTCCACCTTGCGCCCGCCGCCCAAACCAACAACCGATAGGCCCAACGCCTCGCCATCAATCGCCGCCACATGTCCAGCCATTGGCGAAAGCACATCGCCCACAACCGGCGCTTTCGGCAAATGAGTCCGCCAATCTTCAACCATGTCAGGTGGGCCGCCGAGCGCTGACACCATGTTGGCAAAGACCTTCAGTGCTGACCCATCCTTCAAGGCGTCTTCTAACTTGATCTTCGCCAAGGCCCGCTCCCAACCGGCCTGCTCCAACAGATTCGCGCCAAGCGCCACAGACAGTTCAACCAACCGCGGCGCAGCTTCGGCATTCCCACTCAACACATCCATACAGACCGAAACCTCCAAAGCATTGCCCAACGAGGGCGCCAAAGGTTGGCTCATATTCGTAACAAGCGCCTTGGTCTTGCACCCAGCACCTTTTGCGGTCTCGACCAGCGCTTCGGCCAACCCGCGTGCGTCTTCCTCGGATTTCATAAACGCGCCAGACCCCGTTTTGACGTCCAAGATCAGCGCATCCAGCCCCGCCGCCAGCTTCTTTGACAGGATCGAGGCCGTGATCAAATCGATACTGTCCACCGTCGAGGTCACATCCCGCACCCCGTAAAGCCGCTTGTCTGCCGGTGCGATCCGCCCTGTCGCCCCTACAATCGCGCAGCCGACCGTTTCAACAATGGTGCGAAGCCGCTCCTCCGACACATCGGTCGACACCCCTGGAATGGCTTCCAACTTGTCCAACGTCCCGCCCGTGTGCCCCAATCCACGGCCCGAAATCATCGGAACATAGACGCCGCAACAGGCCAGCATCGGCGCGAGCAGCAAGGACACGCAGTCGCCCACACCCCCTGTCGAGTGTTTGTCGATGATCGGCGCACCCAAATCCCAGGACAGCACGTCGCCGCTATCGCGCATCCCTTCGGTCAAAGCCACCCGACCGTCCGAGCCGAGCCCGTTCAAACAAACAGCCATCGCAAAGGCACCGGCCTGTGCGTCCGATATGTGACCAGAGGCCAAACCCTCGGCAAACCAGATCAGCTCATCCCGCTCCGGCGCGTCTCCCCGCCTGACCTTCGAAATAACGGCGCGCGCATCCACCGCTCAGACTTTCGACATATAGTCTTTATCGAACGCACCGGGCAGCAAGGCCCCAACGGTGGTTTCCAAAACCGTCCCGTCTAGCGTCCCGAGCGTCACCTTCGCATCCGCGCCCGCAAATTCCGCAAGCTTTTGTCGACACCCTCCGCACGGGCTCACCGGCTGAGGACTATCAGCAATGACCGCCACAGCCACAACATCCCGCTCCCCCGCAGCAACCATCGCGGCGATAGCCCCTGCCTCGGCGCAAGTTCCTTCGGGATAAGCCACATTCTCAACATTGCAGCCCTTATAGACAGCACCAGATGACGTCTGCACCGCCGCACCAACCTTAAAATTCGAATAGGGGGCGTGGGCATTTTCCCGCACCGCGCGTGCGTCATCCATCAACGTCATGAGAAGTCTCCAAATCTATCCTAGAAGACTACGAGACGACCGCTCAGATGCAAGGGGCAACTTACCTGTAAGAATGTGACTTTCCCCGACTTCCCAATTGCCGTAAGGTAAGCAAAATGAAATTAGTTTAACGTTAAACTAAATTTAGAAAGCCGACTGTGACCCGCTCAAAACCAACCGATCTCCGCGCCGCCGCTCTGTCCTATCACCAGACTCCAAAACCTGGGAAACTCGAAATCAGAGCAACCAAACCCATGGCGAATGGGCGCGATCTATCGCTGGCCTATTCCCCCGGCGTCGCAGAAGCCTGCCTCGAAATCAAAGACGATCCTGCCACAGCGCGTGACTTTACTGCCCGCGGCAACCTCGTGGCCGTCGTCTCCAACGGCAGCGCCGTGCTTGGCCTCGGCAACATCGGCGGCCTCGCATCCAAACCCGTCATGGAAGGCAAAGCGGTTCTTTTTAAGAAATTCGCCAATATCGATTGCTTCGACATCGAGCTAAACGAACCCGATCCAGAAAAGCTGGCCGACATCGTCTGCGCCCTCGAACCCACATTCGGCGCCATCAACCTTGAAGACATCAAAGCGCCTGATTGTTTTATTGTCGAAAAGCTCTGCCGCGAACGTATGAACATCCCCGTGTTCCACGACGATCAACACGGAACGGCAATTGTCGTCAGCGCCGCAGCCACCAATGCCTTGCGTCTGGCCAAAAAGCGCTTTGAAGACATAAAGATCGTCAGCACAGGCGGTGGCGCTGCCGGCATCGCCTGCCTCAACATGCTCCTGAAAATGGGCGTCAAACGCGAAAACGTCTGGCTCGTTGATATCGAAGGCCTCGTCTACGAAGGCCGCGAAGCCGACATGACCCCGCAAAAGGCCTGCTATGCCCAAGGCACCACATACGCAACGCTGGATGAGGTCATTGAAGGCGCGGACCTCTTCCTCGGCCTCTCCGGCCCCGGCGTCCTGACACCTGACATGGTGAAAAAGATGGCAGATAGCCCGATTATCTTCGCCCTCGCCAACCCCAATCCCGAAATTGACCCAGCTGCCGCGAAAGAGGCCAATCCAAAGGCCATCATCGCCACCGGCCGCAGCGATGTGCCCAATCAGGTCAACAACGTGCTTTGCTTCCCCTTTATCTTCCGCGGCGCACTCGACGTGGGCGCAACCGACATCAACGACGCCATGAAAATCGCTTGTGTCGAAGGCATCGCCGCCCTCGCCCGCGAAACCACCTCTGCCGAAGCTGCAGCTGCCTATCGGGGCGAACAACTCACCTTCGGTCCCGACTACCTGATCCCAAAACCCTTTGATCCACGCCTGATGGGCGTCGTCGCCACCGCCGTGGCCAAAGCCGCCATGGAAACCGGCATCGCCACCCGCCCGCTAGAGGATATCGCCGCCTACAAGCAGTCACTCGACGGCTCTGTTTTCAAATCTGCCCTCCTGATGCGCCCTGTCTTCGACGCCGCAAAATCCGCCCGACGCCGCATCGTCTTTGCCGAAGGCGAAAGCGAACGCGTGCTGCGCGCCTCTCAAGCCGTGATCGAAGAAACCACCGATCAACCAATCCTTATCGGCCGCCCTGAGGTCATCGAAACCCGCTGCGAACGCGCAGGGCTCAAAATCCGCCCTGGCGTGGATTTCCAAATCGTAAACCCCGAGAATGACCCCCGCTACCGCGATTACTGGGGCACCTATCATGAGATTATGGCCCGCAAGGGCGTCACCCCCGACCTCGCCAAAGCCATCATGCGCACCAACACCACCGCCATCGGCGCGGTCATGGTCCATCGGGATGAAGCCGACAGCCTGATCTGCGGCACCTTCGGCCAGTACCTCTGGCATCTGAACTACGTCGAGCAAATCCTTGGCACGGAAAAACTCCAGCCCATCGCGGCTCTTTCCATGATGATCCTCGAAGACGGCCCGCTCTTTATCGCTGATACGCAAGTCCACGCCGAACCCATGCCAGAGCAAATCGCCGAAACCGCCATCGGCGCCGCCCGCCACGCTCGGCGCTTCGGCATCACCCCCAATATTGCGCTCTGTTCGCACAGCCAGTTCGGCAATTTGAACTCCGATACCGGCTGCCGCATGCGCGCCGCGATGGCCATCCTCGATAGCACGCCCCGCGACTTTGCCTATGAAGGGGAAATGCATATCGACACCGCCCTCGATCCAGAGCTACGCGCCCGCATCTTCCCCGCAGCCCACCTGCAAGGCCCAGCAAATATTCTGATTTTCGCCAATACAGACGCGGCCTCCGGCGTGCGTAACATCCTGAAAATGAAAGGCGACGCGCTTGAAGTTGGCCCAATCTTGATGGGCATGGGCAACCGCGCCCATGTCGTCACCCCCTCCATCACCGCCCGCGGCCTCCTCAACGTCTCCGCCCTCGCCGGAACCCCGGTCGCGCATTACGGCTAGCTCTTCCTCTTGCCCAAAATACCTCGGAGGTCTGAAGGCAGCGCCTCCAGTCAGCCGCAGGCTGAGCAAAGAAATTTACACCGCCTGCAAATGTCATACATATAAATCTTGCCCCCCTTCACCGACCCGCCTACCAATTGGCTAAGACGTGGAAGGAGGACCATGAAGATGCGCTATCAAGACGTTTATGATCGGGCGGCCAACGATCCTGAAGCCTTCTGGCTCGAACAGGCTGAAACGATCGATTGGGTCAAACCACCCAGCAAAGCGCTCGATGACAGCAACGCGCCCCTCTACCGCTGGTTCACCGATGCCGAGGTCAATACCTGCTACAACGCCGTTGACCGCCACGTTGAAAATGGGCGCGGGGATCAGGCGGCGATCCTCTACGACAGCCCAGTCACCGACACCAAACGCACGATCACCTATGCCCAGCTCAAGGATGATGTCGCCAGCTTGGCTGGCGCCCTTTTGGCGAAAGGCGTGGAAACAGGCGACCGCGTGATCATCTATATGCCGATGGTGCCAGAGGCGGTGACCGCCATGCTCGCCTGCGCGCGCATCGGCGCAATCCACTCCGTTGTCTTCGGCGGCTTTGCGGCCAATGAACTCGCCGTCCGGATCGATGATGCCACCCCAAAGGCCATCATCGCCGGCTCCTGCGGGATCGAGCCGGGCCGCATCGTCGAATACAAACCCCTCCTCGACGGCGCCATCGATCTTGCTAGCCACAAACCCGATTTTTGCGTTATTTTCCAACGGGATGAATGCCGCGCCGACCTCACTGCGCGCGATGTCGATTGGCATGAGGTGCAGAAGGGGGTCGAGCCTGCCCCCTGTATCCCCGTCAAGGGCGACCACCCCGCCTATATCCTCTACACCTCAGGCACCACCGGCCAACCCAAAGGCGTCGTCCGCCCGACAGCCGGCCACCTTGTTGCCCTGAATTGGACGATGAAAAACATCTACCAATGCGATCCCGGCGATGTCTTTTGGGCAGCGTCTGACGTGGGCTGGGTCGTCGGCCACAGCTATATCTGCTACGCGCCTCTGATCCACGGCAACACGACGGTGGTCTTCGAGGGCAAGCCCATCGGCACCCCGGACGCAGGCACCTTCTGGCGCGTCATCGCCGAACACAATGTGCGCAGCTTCTTCACCGCGCCCACCGCCTTCCGCGCCATCAAACGCGAAGACCCGACCGGCGAAGAGATTAAGAAATACGACATCTCCGGCCTCCGCGCGCTCTACCTTGCCGGAGAACGTGCCGACCCCGACACCATTGAATGGGCGCAAAGCACGATGGGCGTTCCAGTCTATGACCACTGGTGGCAAACAGAATCCGGCTTTGCGATGATCGGCAATCCGGCAGGCATCGAACCGCTCCCCGTAAAAATCGGCTCGCCCACCGTCGCCCTCCCCGGCTTTCAAATCGACATCCTCGATGAAGGCGGCAACCCAATGCCTGCGGGCGAGCTTGGCGCGATTGCGATCAAACTGCCCCTCGCCCCCGGCACCTTGCCCACGCTCTGGAACGCAGAAGAGCGCTTCAAGAAAAGCTACCTCACCACCTTCCCCGGTTATTATGAAACCGGCGACGCGGGCTACAAGGATGAAGACGGCTATATCTACATCATGGCCCGCACCGATGACGTCATCAACGTCGCGGGCCACCGCCTCTCGACAGGTGCGATGGAAGAAGTCCTCGCCGGCCATCCCGATGTCGCCGAATGTGCGGTCATCGGCGTGACGGATGAGCTCAAAGGCCAACTGCCAATGGGCTTCCTCTGCACCAACAAGGGTACCGAAACCTCCGACGAGCAGATCAAACAAGACTGCATCAAACTGATGCGCGATAAGATCGGACCAGTCGCAGCCTTCAAACTCGTTACCATCGTCGACCGCCTGCCAAAGACCCGCTCCGGCAAAATCCTCCGCGCCACGATGGTCAAAATCGCCGATAGCGAAGATTATAAGATGCCCGCCACCATCGACGATCCCGCCATCCTTGATGAGATCAAAGACGCATTGATACCAATGGGTTACGCAAAAGGTTAGCAATGCAGCTGAGCGATATTGTCAATCTGAAGGCCCACCCGCTCACCGATCAGAGCTTTATCGCCACTTGCGCCGAGCAGTTGGATCGCGAGGGCGTCCTCGTTCTCCCCAATCTGATCCGAACGGAGGCCTTGATCGCCATGCAGGCAGAGGCCGAAGCGGGTCAGGACAAGGCCTATTTCTGCGCCCAAAACCACTCGATCTACCTCACTCCGCACAATCCAGACTTTCCGGACAGTCATGCCGCCAATCGGCAGGTCGTCTCCTCCAAGGGCTGCATCTGCGATGACATCATCGCGACAGACAGCCCCCTGCGTGCGCTTTATGACGATGCCGATTTTCGCAGTTTCATCAAAGGCACCGTCGGTCAGCCGGAGCTGCATCCGTACGCCGACACGCTCTCCTCCATCAACATCCACTACGCCAAACGGGGGCAAGAGCTGGGCTGGCATTTCGACAATTCCTCTTTCGCGATCACCCTGCTGATCCAGAAACCCGACGCAGGAAGCGCGTTCGAATACATCAAAAACCTGCGCGACGCAGATGCGGGAGAGATGAACTACGAGGGCGTTACCGCCCTGCTCGACGGCCGAACGACGCCCGACGTCCTCTCCATGAACGCAGGCGATCTCGTCTTGTTTCGTGGGCGCAACTCCATCCATCGCGTCTCGCCCAATGAAAGCGATCGCACGCGGATGCTCGCCGTGCTCGCTTACAACTCCGAACCGGGGATCGAGCTGTCTGAAAGCGCCCGCATGACCTTCTACGGCCGCTTGTCGTAACACGCGCTCGCGCTACCTCTCGGGTATGAGATGGATAGCAGCACTCTGGCTCAGCGCCAGCGCAACATGGGCGAACTCTATGATATTAGAGGATTTTACCGACGGTGACGCGGCAGGTTGGTCTTATGTCAGCGACCGTGTGATGGGCGGCGTCTCCGACGGTGGTGCGGCGTTCATGCAAGAGGGTGACACAACCTTTGCCCGTTTGGCGGGCGAGGTCAGCACCGCCAATAACGGCGGTTTTATCCAAATCAGACGGCAGTTAACTGTACCGCTGCCGGACACATCCTCCGGCCTGTCCCTAACCGCACGCGGCAATGGCGAACGCTACTACGTCCACCTCCGCCCCGCCAATTCCCGCAGGCCATGGCAATATTACGCCACAAGTTTTGAAGCCGCACCGGAGTGGGAGACAGTTTCCCTCAACTGGTCCGACTTCAAACCTCAAGGCGGCCTCCCCGCCACCTTCGACCCATCCCAAATCGTCAGCCTCGGCATCGTCGCCTATGGCGCGGATTACACGGCGGAATTGGACGTGAAGCGGGTTGAAGTGATTAGTCCATCTTCCTAACAAGTGTAGCATTCGGACCTCAGGGGTGGGCGTGAAGCGCCCTCCCCTCGGGGGGAGATCCGGGCGCTGCCCGGCAAAGCCGGGCAAAACAGTCAAACAAACTGCTCCCGAATAAGCCGCTCCTCCAACCCATGCCCCGGGTCAAACAAGATCTTATGCGCCACATCCGGCTCTGAGCGGATCTCAACACTCGCCACGTCTCTCACAGATTTCCCATCTGCGTCGGCCATCACAGGACGTTTTTCGGGGTTTCTGACATCAAATCGAACAACAGCCCGTTTTGGCAGCAACGCCCCCCGCCACCGGCGCGGCCGGAACGCCGACATCGCGGTTAGCGCCAAAACATCCGACCCAATCGGCAAAATTGGCCCGTGTGCAGAGTAGTTATAGGCCGTCGATCCAGCAGGCGTCGCCACCAAAGCGCCATCGCACACAAGCTCATCCATCCGCAGTTTGCCATCCACCGTGATCCGCAACTTCGCAGCCTGCGGACCGGCGCGCAAAAGGCTAACCTCATTGATCGCCAAGGCCTCGTGCATGGACCCGTCGACACACAGTGCTGTCATCCGGAGTGGATTGATGATCTCTTCTTCTGCCTCCGCCAGACGTTCTAACAGATCATCTTCGGAATATTCGTTCATCAAGAACCCGACCGTTCCGCGGTTCATCCCATAGACCGCCGCCGGATTATCCTGCGTCGCATGAAGGGTTTGCAGCATAAAACCATCGCCGCCCAAGGCCACGATCACATCAGCATCACGCGGCGCAACATCCCCATAGCGTCCCGCCAGCGCCTTCTGCGCCTTCTGCGCAATAGGCACCTCGCTAGCCACGAATGCAATTTTAGGCGCCGACATATTCCAAAACCCTTCCGCCGTTCTATTTCGTTGTCCAATGAACCAAAAGGAAACACAAGTCGCCAATGTTAGCGATCTCATGTCGGACTCATGATCATCATGGACGTTTTGTCACTTTTTCCTATCGGAAACGTCCTGTATGAGGCGCTAAATTCATGCCTCCGGAAGGATTCCCAATGAACGCCACCGTCAAAGATTCAGGTTTTTTCACCGAAGCCCTCGCCACCCGTGATCCAGAAATCCATGCTGCAATGCAGTCCGAGCTCGGCCGCCAGCGTAAAGAGATCGAGTTGATCGCGTCAGAGAACATCGTCTCCGCTGCTGTTATGGAAGCCCAAGGCGGCGTGATGACGAACAAATACGCCGAAGGTTACCCCGGCCGTCGCTACTATGGCGGATGCCAATACGTCGACATCGCGGAAAACCTCGCCATCGACCGCGCCAAGCAGCTCTTCGGCTGCGAATACGCCAACGTTCAGCCGAACTCCGGCTCCCAAGCAAACCAAGGCGTGTTTCAAGCTCTGCTTCAGCCCGGCGATACGATCCTTGGCATGTCCCTCGACGCAGGCGGACACCTGACACACGGCGCGAAACCAAACCAATCTGGCAAGTGGTTCAAGGCGGTTCAGTACGGTGTGCGTCAACAAGACAGTTTGTTGGATTATGAGCAGGTGCAAGAACTGGCAACTGAGCATCAACCAAAGATGATCATCGCTGGCGGCTCTGCCATCCCGCGCATCATCGACTTTGCCCGCATGCGTGAAATCGCTGACAGCGTCGGCGCTTATCTCCTTGTAGACATGGCACATTTCGCCGGTCTGGTGGCTGCTGGCCTCTACCCTTCCCCGTTCCCGCATGCACATGTGGCAACGACCACAACGCATAAGACATTGCGCGGTCCACGCGGCGGCATGATCGTCACCAACGATGAAGCAATCGCAAAAAAGTGCAACTCTGCGATCTTCCCCGGCATCCAAGGTGGCCCTCTGATGCACGTCATCGCCGGTAAAGCAGTGGCCTTTGGCGAGGCCCTGCGTCCCGAGTTCAGAGTCTATCAAGAGCAGGTCGTGAAGAACGCGCAAGCGCTGGCGGATCAGCTGATGAAAGGCGGCCTCGACATCGTCTCCGGCGGCACCGACAGCCACCTGATGCTCGTCGATCTGCGCCCGAAAGGCGTAAAAGGCAACGCGACCGAGGTTGCTCTGGGCCGCGCCCACATCACCTGCAACAAAAACGGCATCCCGTTTGACCCAGAAAAGCCGATGGTCACTTCCGGCGTTCGCCTTGGCACACCGGCTGGCACCACTCGCGGCTTCACGGAAGTGGAATTCCGCCAAGTGGCTGACTGGATCGTTGAAGTTGTCGACGGCCTCGCCGCCAACGGCGAAGACGGCAACGCCGAGGTCGAGGCAAAGGTCCGCGCTGAAGTAGAAGCGCTTTGCGATAAATTCCCAATCTATCCAAATCTTTAAGCCTCACCACCAAATTCTGCACAATCCCGCCGCGCGCTCTGCACGGCGGGTTTTTTAATGTCGTCTTATGACGGCAGACACCCGCACAATCGAGCAGCACCTGGGTGATAAAGCGCGCTCTGTCCTGCCAGCCCCGGTGGCTGAGCTTACGCTCTTTATCCTCAAACAGGGCTGGGCCTGTCTGTTTGGCATCTGCTTGCTGGCCGCGATCATCGGGACCAAGATGATCTGGGAGCCCCACTGGATCATCGCGCGCTATGATGCGCTGCTTGTGATCGCGGTCAGCCTGCAAGTCGCCATGCTCACCGTCAAGTTGGAGACCTGGAAAGAGGCCCGCGTCATCCTTCTGTTCCATCTGACCGGCACCGCGATGGAGGTGTTCAAAGTGCAAGCCGGATCTTGGTCCTACCCCGAACCCGCGTTCTTCAAAGTCTACGGCGTCCCTTTGTTTTCCGGCTTCATGTACGCCGCCGTTGGAAGCTTCATGGCTCGCGTGATCCGTCTCTTTGATATGCGCTTCACACCCTTCCCGCCGGCTTGGGCTCATTTCGCACTTGCCACTGTGATCTACATCAATTTCTTCGCGCACCACTTCGTACCGGACATGCGATACGTCCTCTTCGCTCTGACAATATTTCTTTATCTCCGCACCCGCATCTGGTTTCGCATCGGTACAAATTGGTATTGGATGACCCTGCCAGTCGCTGCATTTTTCTCAAGTATTTTCTTATGGTTAGCTGAGAACATCGGCACCCGGACCGGCACGTGGCTTTACGCCGGACAATCCGTTCTTGAACCCGTCAACATTGCCAAAATGGGGTCGTGGTATTTGTTGCTCTTTGTCAGCTTTGCAACGGTTACCTTGGTGTTTCGCGATGTGTTGGGCGGCCCTAAACCATCCCTTGCGCCCACATATACCAAACCACCGCAATGAACGTCGCTATCAAAACAAAAGACACTTTGCCCAAAAACACCAACAATCGACCAAAGGCTTCATCCCTTGGATCAATCTTCTCAAGGTGCTCGATTACAATCGCGGCTGATTTGTCGAACTCGCGCTGATCAATCATGCGCGCCAGTTTCGGATGCCCAACCAAATTGCTCGCGTCCAAGACCTTCTTTCCGGCTTTCCGAACCCGACGCGGCAACTTCGGGCCCGCTTTGTAAAGCTGGCGATCTAACGTCCCATCCTTGAAGCGCAGTCGCTCTTCAATCAGTAGGCTAATATACGCCACTTTGTCTTGAATAGAAGGTTCCGCCATGAACCCTCCCCTAACGCTAGCAACCTTTTGGCTCAAGAGGTAAGAGGGGCAAAAGACCAAGAGGCTGCGATGCTCAATAAAATCGTCCATGGGGACCCGACCAATAAGCCGCCGCTCTTGATTGCGCATGGGCTATTTGGCTCTGCGCGCAATTGGGGCGTGATCGCAAAACGGCTGTCAAAAGATCGACAGGTCGTCGCGGTCGATATGCGTAACCACGGTCACAGCCCGTGGTACGACACCCATAGCTACGACGATTTGGCAGAAGATCTTGCGCAAGTCATGGACGCGCCTTTTCACCTCCTCGGTCATTCGATGGGTGGGAAAGCCGCGATGGTCATGGCAAGCCGGTATCCCGAAAAGCTCGTCAGCTTGATCGTCGCGGACATCGCGCCCGTCGCCTATTCCCACACGCAAATGGGCCCGATCGAGGCTATGCGTGCCGTTGATATGTCGAAGGTGAACACCAGAGGCGATGCGAAATCGCAGCTGACAGGCCTCGAACCAGGCGTTCCAGATTTTCTGGTGCAAAGCTTTGATCTTGAAACGAAATCTTGGCGTTTCAACCTGGATGTTCTGGCAGCAGAGATGGACAAAATTATAGGTTTCCCGGATGACGTCGCGCCTTGCGGGGCCCCCACCCTTTTCCTATCCGGCGCAAGTTCCGATTATGTCAGGTCAGAATACCGCGACCTCATCCGGGAAAATTTTACCGCCGCTAAATTCGCGAAGATTCCCCAAGCAGGTCACTGGCTTCATGCGGAGAAGCCTCGTGAATTTGAGGCGGCGGTAGCTGCATTCTTGTCCATGAATACCCCTTAGGGGCTTGCAGTCTTATTATCTTTTGGCAGGCCACCTCTAAAATCACTGAGGAGGGAACTTAAGTGGTGGCCTGCTCTGCGGCCGAAGCCGCGTTAGGGTCGTGAGTGTGAAATCGGTGCCCTAAACTCTTTGCGTTTTTTCAGGAATGCCGGAACCGGAAGGGTCCGAAAACCAACGCGAGATTTCTCTGAACTAGGCGGCGAGCTGCGCTGCTTCAAAAACTGGCTGTGGTTTGCGTTTCGTGCGAAAGACAGCATCGACATGCGTCGGCGTCAAATCTGGCAATGTGTGGATCTTAGTGATCGATGCGCCGTCTTCTTGACGTGTTCTCATTTCGGTCAGAGCGACAAGGCGGCGGTTGCGAGCGATTGCGATGAAGTCTTTAGTCATTGTGGTGTTCTCCGTTCTATTTGATCCCCACCAAGGGACGGATAACGATCCAATAATTACGCGTGTACTTTGATTGTGTGTTGAGTGGTTATTGCGTGTCTTAGGCGACTAGCGCGACAGCAGCAGCTGCTGGCTTAACTGTGCGACGTGTGCGGAACGTTGCATCAACGTGGCGTGTCGTCAGATCTGGCAATGTGTGGATTTTCGCGATTGTTGCGCCGTTACGCTTGCGATTTTCGATCTCGTTCAGTGCGATCAGGCGGCGGTTGCGTGCGATTGCGATAAAGTCTTTAGTCATGTCTTTGTTCTCCGTTCTACATGGCCCCCACCAGTATTTCGGAAACGAACAAATCTTTAATCAGGTACAGCAGTTTGGTTTCAGTTTCGTGGTTCAGTCTTGGCTGGGTTTAGGCTGCCAAGAAGCCTGTAGCTGTGTTCGAGGCGCGCTTTGACGTCTGGAACAGTGCATCGATGTGGCTTTGTGTCAGAGGTGGCAGTCTGCGCAGTTTACGAACATCTTGGCCGTTTGCTTCGCGATGATCCATCTCTTCCAGGGCATCCAGGCGACGTGTCTGGGCAGTCTTGATGAAGTCCTTTGTCATGTCTTTTCTTCCGTTTCCCTTTGGCCCCCGCCACTTTCTGACCTCAGTTTGTCCCATTTTTCTCCGCCGCAAAGCCATGAAGACGGGAACAGTCCATTGCCAATTTCGAACCAATCGAACACATTTTCGCCACAATGGTTATCAGCGTCTTAATTTTAAGGGGTTTCGTTAACCGTGTTTTCGCCACATTCACCAAAAGGTTGTAAAATAAGGCGTCAAAAAGCCTGCAAAAAAATGCCCTATTCGAAAGGACATGTCTATTTAGACAGGTTGCCGAGCGATTTTCCGCCGCCGAATCGGGGGCAATTTGAGAGAATCGGACACCAATTGTGGCAATTGTGGCGGTGGATTTTCGCCGATTGAGGCGTCAAACCACCTGAGATGTCAGAAATGCGGCAAGGCAAAGCCCGCCAGCCACAAATAAGAAGGCATGAGGTAGAAATCGCATTTTGTCCTCCGAAGGTGTTTCAAAGGTTAAACGGCTGGGCCTCAACTTTCCGTCACGTAAATTGCCGCCGAGTTGCCGATTTCTTGAGAACTGGCTAGAACGCCCAAAAAATGATGAGGCACAGCATGCGCATTTTCTTGATCGCAGCATTGGTAACAACGCTAACAGCCTGTGAGACCGTTAAAGGCATCGGTCGCGACATCACGCGCGCAGCAGAAACGGTCGACCGTCTCTAAGGACTAACTGAGGTATCGGGCTGGCAAATAGGCATCCATCTGAATATTGGGCGGCTGCTTATCAATCATCTGCGCCAACAAGCGCCCCGTTTTAGGGCCAGCTGTCAGGCCCACGTGCTGATGGCCAAACCCTGTATAGATCCCACTATTCTCAATCTCGCCGATCAACGGCAGACTATCCGGCGTAGACGGACGGAACCCCATCCATTCTTTAACATTACTATATGTAAGAGTGGGAAACGCCTTCTTGGCGTTTTCTCTGAGAAGGTTCAAAGGCGCGTCACTCGGCCCAGAGGTATGACTGCCCAGTTCCACCATCCCAGCACAACGCAATCCAACATTCATCGGATTGACCCCAAACTTACCTTTCACATGCATCATTGGGTTCTTTGGCATCTCAGACGGGTTCTCGAATACGAGGTGATACCCCCGCTCCGTCTCGAGCTGAACCTTGAGGCCCAACGCCTGCATCAACTCCTTTGACCAGATGCCAGCAGTAACGACCAACCGATTGCAGTCAAAACGACCCTGGTCGGTATCAACATGCGTGACCGCACCGCCCTGGCGCCCAATCCCCTGCACCGTTGCCCGCACAAACGCTCCACCATCTTTCTCAAAGTGCTTGGCCAAAGCTTTCACGTACCTGCCCGGATCCATGACGTGCCCTTGCCCTTCTAAAACAGCCAGACAGCCGATGTCCGGACCAAGGATCGGTTCAGCGTCTCTTACATCTGCCCCTAAAACCATTTGTGGCTCAAACCCGCACCGCCTTTTCAACGCCCACGCATAGGCGTCTTTCTCAAACTCAGCTTGCGATCTGTAGGCATAGCTCAACTTACTATCCCGCACGAAAGACTCCGCCGCCGTTCCCGCAATCAAAGATCTGTGCTGATCCACGGCGTCCAAGAGCAGCGGGGCAACCTGATCGGCGTAAGTCTGCGTCTTGCCATCCGTCGCCTGTGCCAAAAACCGCCCCAGCCACGGAAGCATTTTCGGCAGATACCCCCATTCGACGAACAACGGGCTTTGGGGATTGATCAGATAATTCGGCATATCGCGCCAAAGCCCTGGGGTCGTCACCGGCGTCACCGCCCACTGCGCAATCAGCCCGGCATTCCCAAAAGAGGCCCCTTCGCCCGGAGCATCGCGATCCATGAGGACCACCCGATGCCCAAAACGTTGCAGCCAGATCGCGGTACTCACGCCCACAATCCCTGCGCCAACAACTATGATAGGATGCTTCGCCATGCTGCCACTTCACGTCTTGAACTCAAAGGAGGCAAGCCCGAAAGCGACATGCTCTTACCTTCAGCAAATAGAAATTCGACACATCGAGGCATCAACTTATCCACAATAACCTGTTGATAAGTGATTCGACGTCGGTTAGACGGGGGTTACTGGTGCATTATAGACGCGGTAATTGCATTCCTGACGGCGGGGTTTGGTACATGGAACCGAACCCCGTTTTCATATTCAGGCCTCACAAAAGAGAAAGGTGCCAGGTGCATAGACGCGGTCTGTGCATGGCCGAAGCCCCCTGACACCCTCATTGAATATCGTGCTGTTGCCAGTCCGATCTCCAATAATGCTCAGTTCCCCGAAGGTCCCCTCGCTGCCGCTTTGTCTCTTGCGATCCTCCACGACGATCATCTGGTTTTCCGAAGATCCCCCTATGACCCGCATCGTCCCTAATGAAACCGCCCTAATCTGATGCCTTCAAAGAATGCGTCGTCTTTAGCTTGCTTCCCTGTGGTTTCTGATCCTCGGTTCAGTTGCCCGTCCCGTTTCTCTTCCGCCGCAGAGGGTCTTCTGCGTCCCGCTTGTTTGCTTGCGCTCCCTTGCGATGACTTGAGGTTGGACCAAGACACCCCGACCTGCCAAGAGGGGGGCTGACATTTCTTGTGGGGGAAAATCTGGAGATGCCGGTGGATAAGCTGTGGATTGGTCAAAATTTGCCCAAAAAATCAGCGCTATGAAAAAAAATCACGATTTCTGGATTTAATGGCAGTTTTTCGTCTAACATCGGCAAAAATGGGAAGGGGACAGCTATGAGAATCCTAGATTACTTCGCAATGGCCTTGGTCAGCTTTATTATGTTGGCCGGTGCTTCGCTGAAATTGACGGGCAATGAAGTCGCGCTGCAGAGCTTTATCGACCTCGGTCTGCCCAGCTGGTTCGGGACGTTCATAGGTGTCTGTGAGGCATTGGGCGCCATCGGCCTTTGGCTCCGCCCCACATCGCGCCTCGCCGCCCTCGGCATCGCGATCATCATGTGCGGCGCGATCTATTACCACGTGGTGTTCCCGCCAATCGCAGCAGGTCTGCCCGCGGCGGGGGTTTTGATCGCTTGCTTCTATATCATCGGGCGTAAGGGCACGGGGGTTGTTGGCTAAGGCCCCCAACCGAAACCAAATTATTATTCCTCAAGCTTACGCGCCACGCGGTAAAGGCGTGTAAGGATCATTTTGATCAGATGCACGTTGAACATCGTCGAAAACGCGACCTTGAGCCCAATGTTATTGAGGTTATCCACGCCAAACGTCTTTGTCGCGCGGACAAAGCCGCCGGTTGACCTTTCTTCAAAGCAGCCGTTCACCATCAAAGTGTCGAACCCAAATCCGTTCTTGAACAAAAACTGTAAAGAGGCGGATTGCATCTCCAGATCAGCGGGTTTGTCGGTTTCAACCAACGTTGCGTTCTCAAAATCCACCAAAACCGTCTTGTCGTAATCCAACAACTTCACCGCAATCGGGGCGAAGGCGCGGAAGGGTTTGAAGCGCCGAAAGAACCCCATGATCCACGTGTTGTTCGTCGTTCGAACCCGCCCGACATAGGACACGTAATCTTGCGCCAATTCATCCCATGGAACGCTATCATAGGTCGCGGGTTCGCGGGTCGCCGCATCCTCAAACTGGGCTTGCCAGAAGTTTACCGCATTCTCTTGATCCGCCGCGCTCCAAGCACCGGAAAACCGATCAAACGGCGCCATCACGACGGTTTCGAAAGGCGCATCCTTAAACCGCTCCAAAACCTCTTTGGGATGATTGGCGCCATCGTTCAAACAGCCGTTCATCGCATTGGAGAAATACACATAAGAGGCAAAAGGAATGACTACCCTCGGCGCAAAGGTCTTGGTCTGAAGCGCCACCGCATCCAGTTTCTCTTCCGCCGCTTCTAGCCGCCAGCTGCGGTTTGCCGCCCCGCCCTTCCACGCCGCGTAGGAGAATTGCGTCAACAGAACTTCCACGTCTCCGGTCAACCGCTTGATCTCATCGGCGCGTTGCTGCGTGTTCACTTCGCAATCGTTGAGGTTCAGGATTTTCTCGCCCGCGGTTTCGATAAACAAACCACTGTCGATAAACCCGTCTTTGATGCAGGTCACCGCATAATCGTCCGAGAGCTGCACCGGCGTGTTGAACGGCAATTCGGTCAGATCAAAGCCCTGCGCCTCAAAGAACTTCGCCACCCGCCGATCGCGGGTGTTTTGAAACAGAATTTTGATCCCTTGGATGCGGATCTGCTCTCCAAAGCGTTTGAAAAACAGGACGGAGAAATGGTCAGGATGTTCATGGCTGACCCAGATATGCGTGACCCGTTTGAGGAGCGCTGCGACGACATCATCCTCATGCTCCACTAACAGCCGCCAACCGTCATGAAACGCGGCCCCAGCATACCAAGGATCAGAGAGCAGGTGGACGTCTCCTTGAGAAATAAGAACGGAGGCGTGATTGATAAATTCAATTTCAGATTTCATGCCGTACTCGTGGACCAAACTGCGGCGTTGGGCAAGGGTTGGGTTGGGGGTGTCTTGGCGCATGGAGAAAGTTGCGCAAAAGGGTTTCGCAGCGAAACTTTATTGCTGAATGGTTAAAGGCGGTTGGTTAGAGGGTTGCTGACTAGCCAAAGCACATAAGTCTAAATTTTCCAATTCTAACTCTTTGCCTTCCTACCGGCTTTCGGCTCCAGTTATGCAAGACGACCCAAAACTTTAAGCATACGAGAGGATATCTCAATGTCCCATACTGTCCAGTCTGTTAGCCTCTGGTATGTTATCTTCTCGGATTAGGGCAGACTCGTCAGCTGGATCTTGATAAACTACATGTCGCAAAACCGAACGTAGTTTCGGAGTTGCAATCCGGTATCTCCCAGTCTCCTCGTCAAATTTCAGCAAGCGCGCGTCTCCCGACGCCAGTTTGTTTAACGCTCTAGTAACCTGCACTCTTCGATTTTTTAACGAAACCGGGAAAAGCTCTTTCAGCTTTTCGTTGATATCTGTCGCATAGAAAGTTGTTTTTTCCCATTTAGCTAAAGCGAGAATGATCCTTGACCGTTGATCATTTCTGCGCCGTCCGGGACCCAATAGTTTTTCGATGAATTCGCGGCTTTGCCGACCATTTGTTTCAATCCAATCATGGGCTCCAGCAACTACAATCTTGGGGGACACAACTCCCCCCGTTCTTCGGCAACAAAAGCAATTCTCAAGCACAAATCATGAATATATTGCGGAATTCTATCCGTCAGATAGACAATCTGGCTTAAACAATAGTCAAATGCTTCAATCTCCATTTGAAGGCGTTGCTCAAACCCCTGCCTAAATAAGATTTTTGCCTGGTCGCGGGTAAGGCGTGAAACCTCAGAGATTTCTGTGACGCGGTTTGAAATAGTTTGGTACCTGTTTTCTTCTGTAAGGATGCCTTTTATGTCATGCGGCACACCAACAAAACAAATCTGAACATTTTCTTTACACAATGAAACATCGTCCAGAGAAAGAACCAGTGAGCGCAGGTACGTAACGATGTCATCGTTCATAATTGCATGTTCAAGGTTCTCAAATACAACTATAGCACGGCGTCTTTTCGCTGCCGAACGGAGTTTTTTGCAAAGCTTCTCAAAGGCCGATAGCTGAGCCTTTCGCAGCGTTCTACTGCCACTTTTCTTTCGACCAACATCGTATGGCATTACGCCTTTTTCTGTGAGCTCGGATCTTTCATGTTCAACCCACTCTTGATCTTGTTCAATTACTTCAAGGATCAATAACTCGACGTCATCCGGAGTCTTACAATTATTAAGGTCTAAGGTAGCATAGTCGACTCCTTCGTTGTCGAAGGTCTTTTTGTAAAGCCACGACTTGCCGCAACCACTATCTCCGTAAACAATTAAATGGTAGCCGCTGCGCAAAGCGTATTTGAGTTCACGTTCATATTCAGGCCGGTCAACATACATCGACTTATTGACGGTCGCAGATCTCGGCGTGAACACGTCTTCAGGCCGAACATCTCTAAAAAACTCCATATTGTTGATTTACTCCTAACTAAATGCCTTAAAACTACACAAGAAACGAAGCAGAGCAAGATTTTCCCCAACAAATTGGGATATATAAGCTGACTGTCAGCAGCAGTTACCTGTTTCGAATAATTGAGATATCCTACTAAGTTATCGTTCGGATTTTCATCAAATAAGGGCCACAATAGACTGTACCGGAACTTATAATCTATTCGGCATCAACCGAGTGCCGCTCTCGGCACATTTGCTGCGCAAAAATGCCTGACGCGCACTGCTTTCAATCAGCCCGATATGGTCAGCTTTAGCTGTCCATTTTCAAGGCGCTGATAAAGGCCTCCTGCGGGATATCCACCTTCCCAAACTGACGCATCTTCTTCTTACCCGCCTTCTGCTTATCCAGCAGCTTGCGTTTCCGCGTCGCGTCCCCGCCGTAACACTTCGCCGTCACGTCTTTGCGAAGCGCGCTCAACGTCTCCCGTGCGATCACCTTGCCGCCAATCGCCGCTTGGATCGGGATTTTGAACATGTGGCGGGGGATGAGGTCTTTGAGCTTTTCGACCATCGCCCTGCCCCGCATCTCTGCCCGGTCGCGGTGGACCATCATGGAGAGCGCGTCGACGGGTTCTTCGTTCACCAGCACGCTCATTTTGACGAGGTTATCGGTTTGGTAACCCGTGAGTTGATAGTCAAAGGAGGCATAGCCCTTCGTCACCGATTTCAGGCGGTCGTAGAAATCAAACACGACCTCATTGAGCGGCAGGTCATAGACCGTCATCGCGCGGGAGCCGGCATAGGTCAGGTCCAGCTGCACGCCGCGGCGTTCTTGGCAGAGCTTCAGCACGTCGCCGAGGTAGTCGTCGGGCACAAGGATCGTGGCTTTGATCCGTGGTTCCTCGATATGATCGACATGGGTTACGTCGGGCATATCGGCGGGGTTGTGTAGGTCGATCTTGGTGCCGTCGCGCATGTAGACGTGATAGATCACGGAAGGCGCGGTGGTGATAAGCTCGATGTCATATTCGCGCTCAATCCGGTCGCGGATCACTTCGAGGTGCAGGAGGCCAAGGAAGCCGCAGCGGAAGCCGAAGCCCAGCGCGGCGGAGGTTTCCATTTCAAAGCTGAAGCTGGCGTCGTTGAGGGCCAATTTGTCGATGGCATCGCGCAGGTCTTCGAACTGGGCGGAATCCACGGGGAAGAGGCCACAGAAGACCACGGGTTGGGACGGTTTGAAGCCGTCGAGCGCTTCTTCCGCACCCTTCTTTTCGGACGTGATCGTGTCGCCGACGCGGGTGTCGCGGACCTGTTTGATCGATGCGGTGATAAAGCCGATCTCTCCTGGTCCGAGGACGTCGATGTTTTCCATGTCGGGGCGGAAAACGCCCAAACGATCGATCTGGTGGATTGTGCCGTTGGACATGAATTTCACGCGGTCTTTGACGCGCATTTCGCCGTCGATCACGCGGACGAGGACGACAACGCCGAGGTACGGGTCATACCAGCTGTCCACCAGCATGGCTTTGAGCGGCGCATCGCGGTTGCCTTCAGGCGCGGGAAGTTTGGTGACGATGGCTTCAAGCGTTTCGTGGATGCCGACGCCGGTTTTGGCTGAGACTTGGATCGCGTCAGTGGCGTCGATGCCAATGACGTCTTCGATCTGTTCCGCCACACGGTCACATTCGGACGCAGGCAGGTCGATCTTGTTCAAGACGGGGACGATCTCATGATCCGCATCGATGGCTTGGTAGACGTTGGCAAGGGTCTGCGCCTCGACCCCTTGGGTGGAGTCCACCACCAGCAGAGACCCTTCAACCGCGCGCATCGAGCGAGAGACCTCATAGGCGAAATCAACGTGGCCGGGGGTGTCGATCAGGTTGAGGACGTAATCCTCTCCATCATCGGCCTTATATTCGATCCGTACGGTGTTGGCTTTGATGGTGATGCCGCGTTCGCGCTCGATATCCATAGAGTCCAACAGCTGCGCCTTCATGTCCCTGTCGGCCACCGTGTTCGTGTCTTGGATCAGGCGATCAGCGAGCGTGGATTTCCCGTGGTCGATATGGGCGACGATGGAGAAATTACGGATATGCGAAAGATCTGTCATGACAGGGGATATGTAAGGGATTTCCCAGCCCGTCAATGGGGCAGAATGGAGCGGTTGGCGAAACGTGCGGGCGAATTGGTTGGTGAACGGCGCCACATGATTGGAGGCAGGCGGAGATCGATCTGATAAGTCACGGTTCCTTCACGCAAAAGTTCGCCTGACGGTCGGGCAACGGCTTGAACTTTGATCTGTCAGCGGTTCAAACTAACTGCGAGAGATTGCCTTCGAAACTTGCTGGATAAGATCATGCGCCTTTTGCTTATTTCTTGTGTCGCTCTTGCTTTGGCCGCATGTGGGCCTCGGGTGACGGGCGAAGTTGGCAAGGCTTGCCTTGCGGCAGATCGGCAAGCGGCATCGCGGACGTTGTGCGCTTGTGTGCAGAACGCTGCGAATGCAACGCTCAATGGGTCGGATCAAGCACGGGTGGCGACGTTCTTTGAAAATCCTGAACTGGCGAATGACACGCGGATTTCCAACCGGCGGAGTGACGAACGGTTTTGGGATCGCTATCGCTCGTTCACTCAGCGGGCTGAACAATCCTGTCGGCGATAAGCGCGTCGGCTGCCTTTTCGATCATCGCCCAAGCGCCTTCGAAATCGCGGGTATAGTACGGGTCGGGCACGGCTCGATCTGCGAACAATCGAACAGGCGTGGTTGAGCCCGCGGGGCGGAGGCGTTCAATATCTGCGGCGTTGTCCTCATCCATGGCGAGGATTAGATCGAAGTTCTGGAAATCCGAAGCGTTGAACTGTCTGGCGCGCAAGCTGGTTAAGTCACGGCCAAGAGCCTGTCCTGCATCTTGCATTGGCTGATAAGGCGGTTTTCCCACATGCCAATCGCCGGTTCCGGCGCTAACTACTTCGACGCCCCGGTCGCGCAACGCCGCTTCGGCCGCCGGAGACCTGCAGATATTCCCCAAACACACGCAGAGGACGCGCATCAGTGCAAGACACCTCGACGGGTCATGGCACGGGCGTAGATCCACAGCAGGATCAAAACTATGGGAATTGCGATAGAGAAGATAAGAGCAGCTGTTCCGCCTGCCTCAAATGTCCGTTGTTCGGCCAACCCGTAAGTATAGACCGACGAAACGATCAAACCGACCAGCGAGAGCGCAAATGCGGAACCTGCCAATCGTGACCGGAAAAGTAGGAGCAAGGAGCCAAGGACCGAGAACCACACCCCAATGGCCCAAGCCGCGTCAAACCAAAGTGGGGTATTGTTCAAGAATTCAATCGCTTCGGCGGGAAGATTTGCTAGGTAATCGGCGTTTTGAGTCTTTGACATGACATAGTCGAAGGCGCCGCCGCTGTTCCAAACCAGCGACACCACTCCGACAATCCACAAGTGGATTGGCGTTTTCATTTGGGTTCCCTCCCCAGTAGGCTTTGAGAAACTGTAGCAAAAATTTTCTGATCTGCAAAATCGGGGACCAAATGAAGATTGTTATTCTCACCGGCGCAGGCGTTTCGGCAGAAAGCGGCATGGGAACGTTTCAAGATGAAAATGGGTTATGGACGCAAGTGAATATCGAGGACGTGGCCACGCCGGAGGCTTTTGCGCGCAATCCAGCAAAGGTGCATGCGCTTTATAACGCTCGGCGCTCCAATTGCTTGAAGGCTGAGCCAAACGCGGCCCACTTTGCTTTGGCCGAGCTTCAGAACTCCCGCCATGATGTGACGCTGGTGACGCAGAACATCGACAATTTACATGAACGTGGTGGCGGAACAGATGTGATCCACATGCATGGGGAGTTGATGAAAGCGCTTTGTGCAAGTTGTGGCGCCGTTTGGCCCGCACCTGAAGCGATGGACAAAGACGACCCCTGCCCGTCTTGCGGAAAGCCTCAAACTCGACCGGACATCGTATGGTTCGGGGAAATACCCTACCACATGGACCGGATTGAACGTGCCTTGAGTGAGTGCGATCTGTTTGTGGCTATCGGGACAAGTGGCGCGGTTTATCCGGCGGCGGGGTTTGTTCAGATGGCGGATGCCTTTGGGGCTGATACATTGGAACTGAACCTTGCGCCTTCTGACGTCCAATCGGCCTTTGCGGCGCATCGGTATGGCCCTGCCACAGAAGTTGTGCCGCAGTGGGTCGCGGATATGCTGGGCGATCCGGACTAGAGGTCTGGGGTCTGGTACAACAGCAGGTTCGCGCCCGATACCGAGGGCGGCTCGGAGTTTGTGCAGAGTGCTCGGCAAAGTGCAGAGGGTTCAATTAGAAACTGACCATGCTCATTCGCGCCCGCCCTGGGGGGCGGGGGCGGGCGCGAACGGACCGCAAGCGATCCGGACTAGACTTGTCAGATGAGACTCGGCAGAACGCCTGCATGGCATCGGACAAGATCAAAGAACTGGCAGAACAGATTAGAACCGGCAATCGCCGTGCGCTGGCGCGGGCGATCACGCTTGTGGAAAGCGGGCGCGAGGATCATCGCGCGCAAGCCTTGGACCTGTTGCAGGCCTCGGGTTCAGACCGGCAAGCATTGCGGATTGGCCTTTCTGGCACGCCCGGCGTTGGAAAATCGACCTTTATTGAGAGCTTTGGCCTCATGCTGACGGGCATGGGCAAAACTGTTGCCGTTCTGGCGGTGGACCCCTCGTCTGCCCGTTCTGGCGGGTCGATCCTCGGGGATAAAACCCGCATGGATTTGCTCTCACGCGATCCGAAGGCGTTCATCCGCCCTTCCCCCAGCCAATCGCAACTGGGCGGTGTCGCACGCCGTACCCGAGAAGCCGTGGCACTCTGCGAGGCCGCGGGATACGACATTGTGCTGATCGAGACAGTCGGCGTCGGGCAATCGGAAACGGTTGTGGCGCAGATGTCTGATCTGTTCTTGTTGCTGTTGGCCCCCGCGGGCGGGGATGAGTTGCAGGGCGTCAAGCGCGGGATCATGGAGATTGCCGATCTGATTTTGGTCAACAAAGCTGATGGCGATTTGAAACCGCAAGCTTTGCGAACCTATGCCGATTACGCCGGTGCGTTGCGATTGCTGCGCAAACGCCCGCAAGACCCCGATGGCTTCCCCAAGGCGCTGACCGTTTCCGCGCTCGAAGCGGATCGCCTGCAAGAGGCTTGGGAGGCCATGTCAGAGTTGATGGCATGGCGGCGAACCCAAGGGGTATGGGACAGAACCCGCACGGATCAGGCGCGCTATTGGTTCAGTGAAGAGGTCCATATTCAGCTGCTCGAACGGCTGCACCGCGATCCTGAAATACGCGCGCATATCGCGATGATGGAGGATGAAGTGGCGCGTGGCGCTATCTCTGCCACGGCGGCGGCGGCGGATGTGATAAGGAAACTCTGACTCAATTGCATGGAACTTACGTTCCATACGTCATTTTGGGTCAAAGTCCCTTGACCGGCGTGAGGAATCCTCCTATCTGGCGCGAACCGAATTCATGGCCTCGGACGATGGGGCCGCTCACCCGTTGATGGATGTCCCCCCGTATGGGTCGGTGGACGCCTCATATAGACGAAGGAAGATGATCATGTCGCGCCGTTGCGAGCTTACAGGTAAGGGCCCAATGTCTGGCAACAATGTCAGCCACGCCAACAACAAAACAAAGCGCCGTTTCTTGCCAAACCTGCAGGATGTGTCTTTGCAGTCTGAAGCACTGGGTCGAACGTTCAAGTTCCGTATTTCCAACGCGGCTTTGCGCTCTGTCGACCACCGTGGTGGTTTGGACGCGTATTTGGCGAAAGCGAAAGATGCTGAGCTGTCTCCAAACGCTTTGAAAGTGAAGAAAGAGATCGCCAAGGCGACGGCTGCCTAAGCAGCGCTTCCTTGAGAGATTTGGCCCCGGCCGCCTTCGGCGCCCGGGGCTTTTTTGTGCCTCCGGCGGAGGTATTTTTGCTCAAAGGAGAATGAGGTTGCCTGTTGGGGGCAGTCGGGGCGATATGTGCCTATGTCTGGTTTGCCAATAGAAGATGTTCTGCCGCAGGTGGTTGCGGCGTTGCGGGATGCGGGGCGCGCTGTGTTGCAGGCGCCGCCGGGTGCGGGGAAGACCACGCGCGTACCTTTGGCCCTCTTGGATGCCGGGCTGACGGATAAAAAGATTATCATGTTGGAGCCGCGGCGACTGGCGGCGCGTGCTGCGGCGGAACGGTTGGCCGAACAGCTGGATGAGCGTGTTGGTGAAACCGTTGGCTACCGGATGCGCGGCGACAGTGTGGCCGGTCGGCGCATTGAGGTTGTGACCGAGGGTATACTAACCCGCATGGTTCAGAGCGATCCGTCTTTGGACGGTGTCGGCGTTGTAATCTTTGACGAATTTCACGAGCGGTCTTTGAATGCCGATCTTGGCCTCGCTTTGGTTTGGGAGGTCCGGCAAGCGCTGCGGGAGGATTTAGCGGTGCTAGTGATGTCGGCGACGCTGGATGCGGGGCCTGTGGCAGAATTGTTGGAAGGCGCGCCGGCGGTGACCTCGGAGGGCCGTGCGTTTGACGTTGATGTGAGGTGGCTTGATCGTCCTGTGGGCAAGCTTGGCGGGTGGCGGGATTTTGTGTGGCGCTCCGTGGATTTGGTTGAGCGAGCCTTGGAAGAGTCCGCAGGCGGCGTTTTGGTGTTTTTGCCCGGAGCGGGTGAAATTCGTGCGGTTCAGGATCAGTTGCGTGCGTCTAAAGATTGCGAGGTTTTGCCGCTTTATGGCGCCATGCCATTTGCCGAGCAGCGCCGTGCGATCCGGCCGTTGAAAGGCGAGAAGCGAAAGGTGGTTTTGGCGACGTCGATTGCGGAAACCTCTTTGACCATCGAGGACATTCGCGTGGTTGTCGACACTGGCCGCGCGCGGCGGGCACGGTTTGATCCGCGTTCTGGCATGTCTCGACTGGTGACGGAAGCTGTCAGCCGAGCGGAGGCCACCCAGCGCGCGGGGCGCGCGGGGCGCGTGGCGGAAGGCATATGCTACCGGCTTTGGGCGCGAGCGGAGGACGGGGCTTTGCCCGCTTTCCCGCCTGCAGAGATTGAGACGGCGGATTTGACAGGTCTTGCGTTGGAGCTGGCGCAATGGGGGGCGGAGCCAAGCGCTTTGGCGTTTCTAACGCAACCGCCGGCACAGGGGTTGGAAGAGGGCCGCGCACTTTTGGCCCGGTTGGACGCATTGAGCAACGGGCGGATCACCGATCATGGGCGCAAGGTGGCGCAGATGCCGCTGCACCCACGATTGGCGCATATGTTGGTGAAGGGCGGCCCAAGTGCTGCCGAATTGGCTGCATTGCTCAGTCATCGCGATCCGATGCAGGGCGGTGATGCAGATATCACCACGCGGCTGAAGGCTATGGCGAGCAATGATGCGCGGTTTCGGGCGATTGCGGAGGATGCGAAGCGGTTTCGCAAGCTCGCGGGGGCGGAAACGGATTTGACCGTTGGCCAACAGCTTGCCCTCGCCTTTCCGGATCGGATCGGGTTGCGGCGCAAGGGCGATGATCCGCGCTATGTGTTGTCGGGTGGCAAGGGCGCGGTTCTGGACGCGGCCGATGGCTTGGCCGGTCAACGGTTGATCGTTGCTTGCGCGTTAGACGGGGATGCGCGCGAGGCAAAGGTTCGGCTGGCGGCGCATTTGACGGAGAATGAGCTGCGCGAAGTCTATGGCGATGCGATCACGTGGCGCGGCGTGTGCAGGTGGTCACGGCGTGACGGGCGCATCTTGGCGCGTCAGCAAGAGGTGTTTGACGCCTTGGTGCTGCAGGATCGGGTCTGGAAGGATGTCGCTGAAGACGAAGTGGCCCGCGCCATGTTGGACGGTGTGCGGCAGATGGGGTTGCGCCCCTCTCCTGCGGCGGAACGGTTTCGGGCACGGGTAGCCTTGGTTGAAGGTTTGCCCGACATGTCAGATCAGGCCTTATTGGAGAGGCTGGAGGAGTGGCTTTTGCCCCATTTGGGCCGCGTACGCACAGCAGAGGAGTGGAAGGGTTTTGATATCCTCCCTGCCCTGCGCGCGATGCTGGATTGGACGCAGATGCAGCGTTTGGACGCAGACGCACCTGCGCATTTTACCACGCCCTTGGGGCGCGACATTCCGATCGACTATAGCGGACCGGCGCCGGAAATCACCTTGCGATTGCAAGAGATGTTTGGACAGACAACGCACCCGACCGTTGGCAAAACCCCTTTGCGCGTGACATTGCTGTCGCCCGGTCAAAAACCTGTTCAAACGACACAAGACATTCCGGGCTTTTGGGCCACGTCCTACGCCGATGTCAGGCGGGATATGCGCGGACGCTACCCGAAACATCCGTGGCCTGAGGATCCGACGCAGGCCGATCCAACGCTGCGGGCGAAGCGGCGGAAATCATAGCTGACAAAGACGTCACGTCGCGTGAATTGAATTTATCCACAGATTTTGTTAAGTTATCCACAATACAACAAAAAAGAACCGGCAGGTATCTTTATGATTGCTCAACTTAAATCCGCGTTTGCGGAGGCAAAATCCTATTTCCGACCGCCTGTTTCTCAGGTGGCGGCCCTGTGTCATCGCGAAACGAAGACGGGCCGCAAGGTGCTACTCATCACCAGTTCCAATGGCCGTTGGATATTCCCCAAGGGCTGGCCGATGGACGGAAAGACCGACGCACAGGCGGCTATGCAAGAGGCTTGGGAAGAAGCTGGAGTGAAGTCAGGCGAGGTCGCGAATGATCCCCTCGCCAGCTATCGCGGCGAAAAGAAGTATGATGACGGACGCACTATTGCCTGTCAGACAAACGTTTATGCGGTTGAAGTGACCGACACCAAGAAACGCTTTCCAGAGGCGAATAAACGCGACCGTAAATGGGTCGACATTGAAGAGGCGAAAGACCTTATCGATGACGACGGGATGAGAGACGCGCTCGACCAGCTTTGATCGAGCGGCTTTATGTCTTTAGCCCCTTTCGCAACGATAGGGTCGCGCCCGATCCCGAGGGTGGCTCTGAACTTACGCCGACGTCACCGCAACGTGCAAAGGTGTTTATCTATAACAAACCTTGAAACTTCGCGACCGCCCTGGGGGGCGGGGTCGGGCGCGAACCGGATCGCAGGGCGATCCGAGTGCAAAGCTTAAGCGCGGTGCTTCAATCCAATAAGGCGAAAGAACTCAAAGCCCTAGACAATGCCGCATAATCGCCTTTTGCGCGTGAAGTCGGTTTTCAGCCTCATCAAAGATCACGGAATGCGGGCCGTCCATCACAGATGAGGTCGCCTCATCGTCGCGGTGGGCGGGCAAGCAATGCATGAACAACGCGTCATCGTTGGCGTGGCTCATCAACTCATCATTGACCTGATATCCCCGCAGCTGGTTATGTCGACGCTCGCGCGCCGATTGCGGATCGTGCATACTGACCCAAGTGTCGGTCACAACCAAATCCGCGCCTTCAACGGCCTCTTGCGGGTTGCGTACCGTCGAATAAAGTCCGTCAAGCGCAGGTTCGGGATCAAGTGGTTCTGGCCCCGTGAACACAAGGTCAAAGTCGAACTGTTTCGCGGCATGGGCGAAGCTGGCGAACACGTTATTGCCGTCGCCGGACCAGACCACTTTTTTACCTTTGATCGGGCCGCGATGTTCTTCGAATGTCATCACATCAGCCATGATTTGACAGGGATGTGTACGGTTCGTCAGACCGTTGATCACTGGGATCGACGCGTATTCCGCCATTTCCAGCAGCGTGTCTTCTTCAAACGTGCGCATCATGATCAGATCGACATATCGCGACAAAACGCGGGCCGTGTCGGCGATGGTTTCACCGTGACCCAGCTGCATGTCGGCCCCGGACAGGACCATGGTTTCACCGCCCAATTGGCGCACGCCCACATCGAAGGAGATGCGCGTCCGTGTTGACGGCTTCTCAAAGATCAGCGCGACCATATGGCCGGCAAGCGGTTGGTCATCGTCCTTGGCCCCTTTTGGGCGGCCATTGCGCGCGGTTTTCATTGAATGCGCGCTGTCGATGATTGTCCGCAAATCGGATTGGGACGTTGTGTGAATATCCAAAAAATGTGGCATGGGAGTCCTCAAAGGCGGCGCGAACCGCCGGTTATTCATCTTAAATTCAGAGTGACTTTGCAGCTGCGTCGAGGCGTGAGACAGCCTCGCCCAACTCTTCATCCGAAAGGTTCAGCGGCGGTAGCAAACGAACAGTGTTGTCAGCGGCTGGCACGGTCAAAAGCTCTTGGGCGTACCCCGCCGCGACGACATCGGTATTTGCTGCTTTGCAAACTAGTCCTAACATCAGGCCAGAGCCTCGAACGCTATCAAAAACGTCTGGATTATCGGCAACAAGCCCTTCCAGCTTTTGACGCAAAAGTCCGGCCTTGCGGTTCACCTCCTCAAGGAAATTTGGCTCAGTAACGATGTCGATCACCGCATTGCCAACAGCGCATCCCAATGGGTTGCCGCCATAGGTCGACCCATGTGTGCCTGCCGTCATACCGGAGGCCGCGTCTTCAGTGGCCAGCACCGCGCCAAGAGGGAAGCCCCCGCCGATGCCTTTGGCAACCATCATGATGTCAGGCGAAATCCCCGCCCATTCATGCGCAAAGAGTTTGCCTGTCCGTCCGACACCGCATTGTACTTCGTCAAGGATCAACAGAACGCCGTGTGCGTCGCACAGATCCCGCAATCCCTTAAGGCACGCATCCGGTAGTGGACGAATACCGCCCTCGCCCTGCACAGGCTCGACCAAGACGGCAGCTGTTTTGTCCGAAATGGCTGCGTTTAGGACATCGTGGTCACCAAACGGCAGATGGGTGAATCCCGGCAACAAAGGGCCAAACCCTTTGGTCATCTTCTCTGATCCAGCAGCGGCGATCCCCGCGGAAGATCGACCGTGGAAGGACCCTTCAAAGGCAATGATTTCGCTGCGATCTTCGCCTTTATCGAACCAGTATTTCCGCGCCATCTTCACCGCCAATTCACAGCTTTCCGTGCCGGAATTGGTGAAGAACACAGTGTCCGCAAAGGTCAGATCGACCAGTTTGTCGGCCAACTGCTTTTGCGCCGGAATTTCATAGAGATTGGACAGATGCCAAACCTGCCCCGCTTGATCCGTCAGCGCCTTGGTCAAAACAGGATGCGCATGACCCAGCGCATTCACCGCAATGCCGGCGCCGAAATCCAAAAAACGTCGACCGTCTTTCTCCACCAGCCAAGAGCCTTCGCCGGACACAAACGTCAGCGGCGCGCGATTGTAGGTCGGTAGAACGGAAGAGATCATCGGATCATCCTTAATTTGAAGCCCGAGACGTGCCGGAGCAGCGGGGCTAAGTCAACAATTTTGGTGGGTTAGAGAAACGAATAGACGGACGTGCGGCGCAATTAGCGTCGGCGTCGGTTCAATTTTGTCATCGTTTTGCTCATGCGCGCTATTTAGAGGCAGGGTTTAGCTTTGTGAACCCCTTTCTTTCCCTCACGGAAGTTCGAAAGTTTTTCGAAATCCGGCCCAATTGATGACGCATTGCAGAGCTAGTTGGGAAACAATGGAAGAGGTCTACGAATACCGTCTTGGCGTCCGCCGCCACATCTCATGGTTTGCCGCATTGGGCATTGCCATTTTGATCGGCTATGCCACGCAAGGCCAAACGCCGATGGTCTTGGGTGCGGTTTGGGGGCTGACGGCGGTGATGATCATCTGGTTTTTGTCCCGCCTTCCTGTTGCCGGGGTGCGTGTCGATGACCGTTTTGTTACGCTGTCCGCTTGGCGGGATCCCAAGATGGTTCCGATCAGCGATATTGCGCATTTCCGAATGACGCATTGGACCGACGACAGTGACTTGATCCTTGTCTACAAAAACGGCGCTGAAGAGTTTGTGTCCGCTGCCGATCTGCCGTCTGTTCAGCTCTTTAGCGAGGTTATGGCAGACAGAGGTGTCGCTATCAAAGATCCACTGCCCGAAGGGGTCGTCTCAAAGGCACCGCCGCCGGAGCCTACACCTGAACCCACACCCGAACCAGAGCTTCTAGGCCTTGAGGCGATACCCACTTCTGAGCCAGCGCAGGTTGAGCCACAAGACCGCCGCCGTCGCCGCCAACACGACCACAAGACCGACCCAGGGAGAGCTGTCGCTGACGCCGATCATGCCGAACCGGACCCCGTCGATTATGTAGAAGAATGGGTTGAAGTGGCAGAGCGTGTTAAGCGCAGGCGGCAAGGCCTCGATTGAATAAAACGTGCCGGATAGGAAGGCGAGCGGTGTGACCAGAAAGTTCTGGATCGCAGAGAGCTGATCGAATTTCTGCGCATAGACACCTGCTATCAACCCCAAGCCACCCATCATTATTGTTCCGAGCAAAACAAATGCTGCGACCCACAACGGGTTCTCAATCGTCACTCCAAGGAAAATCCAGCCTCCCAAAGCGATTACGATTGCACACATCACCCCTCTTATGACCGCACCTGTCACATAGCCGACTAACAGTTCAGCCGCATTCAAGGGCGGCATAAGCGTATCCACGATATTACCGCCGATCTTAGCCGAGGTGATTGAAGACGAAGTATTGGCAAAGGCATTTTGGATCACTGTCATGGTCAGAATGCCGGGCACAAGGAACGTCATGAACGGAACGCCCATCACCTCGCCTCGGGTCGGCCCGATGGCAATCGTGAAGATCATCAACAACAGCCCCGCATTGATCAAAGGCGCCATGATGGTTTGCGACCAGACGTTCATAAAGCGTTTCACTTCCCGCTCTATAAGCGTGGCGACACCGATCCAATTGACGCGCCCAAATCTGCGGACGCCCATTGATTGTTGTGACATTGCGATACCTATCCAGAATGCGCTGCGGGTGGTTGTATCCGGCCCTGCAATGCTTAGAATAGGGGATCGTTGGATTAAGCAAGGCCCGATGTAGGAAACATCCCGCCTTTCGAGTTGAAGGAACTTATATGTCCTGGACAGATGAACGCGTTGAAACGCTCAAGCGGATGTGGGGCGAAGGCCAATCCGCAAGCCAGATCGCAAAAGAACTGGGCGGCGTCACTCGCAACGCAGTAATTGGTAAAGTGCACCGTTTAGGCCTGTCGAACCGCGCGGGCTCTGGTGGCAACGCGGGCAAAGCCGCGGCCAAGGAAAAGGCGCCGTCGAAACCGGCAACGCCAAAAGCTCCGCCCAAGGCGAAGACGAAGGCCGCGCCTGCGTCAAAGCCGGCCAAGGAAGAGCCGGAGTTGGATGAAAACGGCATCCCAATCTCTGCCGCGCGCCGTGCGATCATTCCAGCGGGGCAGCCTTTGCCTCCGCAGCCTTCAGCGAATGAGATCAGCCCGGAAGCCTTGGCCAAGGTGAATGAGGTTGAGAAGACCGCGAAGAAGCTGTCGTTGATGGAGCTGACCGAAAAAACCTGCAAATGGCCCGTTGGCGATCCCGCAACCGATGATTTCTGGTTCTGCGGTCTGCCCGTGCAAGCTGGCAAACCTTACTGCGAGGCCCATGTCGGCGTGGCCTTCCAACCGATGAGCGCACGGCGGGACCGTCGGCGGTAAGTGGCGCCGCTCTTAGTTGCGAATTAATATACGGGGTGTCTTCGGCACCCCGTTTTTTCATAGGCTTTTAGATGACCCAAAACCCACCCAACCTTCGCCCGGACCTTGCCCCCAAAGCCAAACTCTCAGAAGCCCCGCGGGACGGGCAGCCGACGATTGGGATGGTTTCGCTGGGGTGTCCGAAAGCGCTTGTGGACAGTGAGCGCATCCTGACGCGGCTAAGGGCCGAAGGCTATGCGATCAGCCCCGATTATCAGGGGGCCGAGGCGGTGATCGTGAACACTTGCGGGTTTCTTGACAGCGCCAAAGCGGAAAGTCTGGATGCGATTGGCGAGGCGTTGCAGGAGAACGGCAGGGTCATTGTAACCGGCTGTTTGGGGGCGGAGCCTGAGTATATCCGTGCACATCATCCGCAGATTTTGGCCGTGACGGGGCCACATCAGTATGAACAGGTGTTGGATGCGGTGCATGACACGGTGCCCCCTGCCCCTGATCCGTTTATTGATCTGTTGCCTGCGCAGAATGTTTCTCTCACGCCGCGGCACTATAGCTATCTGAAGATTTCCGAGGGCTGCAATCACAAGTGCAAGTTCTGCATCATCCCTGACATGCGCGGACGGTTGGCGTCTCGTCCCGCTCATGCGGTTCTGCGCGAGGCGGAGAAGCTGGTGGACGCGGGCGTGAAGGAATTGTTGGTGATTTCTCAGGACACCAGCGCCTATGGGCTCGACCGGAAATATGATGTGAACCCGTGGAAAGACGGCGAGGTGCGCAGCCATATCACGGACCTAACGCGAGAGTTGGGGCAATTGGGCGCTTGGGTCCGGCTGCACTATGTCTACCCCTATCCGCATGTGCGCGATCTGATCCCGATTATGGCGGATCCGTCGAATGGGGTGCTGCCGTATCTTGATATCCCGTTCCAACACGCCCACCCCGATGTGCTGCGCCGCATGGCCCGCCCCGCGGCGGCGGCTCGAACGTTGGATGAGATTAAGGCGTGGCGGTCGGAGTGCCCGGAGATCACGCTGCGCTCCACGTTCATTGTGGGCTATCCGGGGGAGACGGAAGCCGAATTTCAGCATCTTCTGGATTGGCTGGACGAGGCGCAGTTGGATCGGGTCGGGTGTTTTCAGTATGAGAATGTCGCTGGCGCGCGGTCGAATGACCTGCCGGATCATGTGCCGGATGACGTGAAGCAAGACCGCTGGGATCGGTTTATGGCGAAGTCTCAGGCGATTTCAGAGGCGAAGCTGGCCGCGAAGGTTGGGAAAGTACTGGAGGTCATTGTCGACGACATCGACGAGGATGGGGTGGCTACCTGCCGGACATGGGCCGACGCGCCGGAGATCGACGGAAATTTGTTTATCGATGAGGGGACCGACGGCTTGTCGGTTGGGGATGTTATTCGCGTTGAGGTTGATGAGGCGGGGGAGTATGATTTGTGGGGGTGCGTGGCGTCTCGGAATTGATCCGGGCGGATCAATTCAGCCGCGCACGGGCGGAGCCCTAAATGCCATTTCATTAGAGTAATTTATGAAAAATCTTACTGTACCAAAACTTTTTGATCTCTTGGATGACGGTCCTCTGGCAATTGTCTTAGGCGCAGGATCTTCAAAGGACTACGGATTACCCACTTGGCAAGAGTTGAAACTCGATGTTCTGGAGAATTTGAGCATTCGACCGGATCGACTTGGTATTTCGCAAATGGCAGCAAAAAGGTCGATCCAAGCGATTAGAGATCAGCCGGAACTAACCTTAGATAGAATTGCTTCTGGCCTTGACGGCATTGCAGATCGTGCAGCACTTTAAAAAGCTGTTGCAAGCTCTCTGGTGAACGGTGAAGCAACCAACAAAGACTCACTTCTCGAAAGTTGGATAGAAAAATTCGTCTTTGAGCTCGGTAAATACCTGAAGCAATCGAATACTGAAAGTTTGGTAGACAAGTATCAAAAACGTCTCGACCAAATTGCCCAGATAAAAGTCGTATCCTTGAACTATGACCGTGTTTTTGAGGCCAGAAGTAGGTTAGCCGCATCTCGGCTTTTCGATGTCGATTTTTTAACGTGGCAGCAAAAAAATATTCTCAAGTGGCCGGCCCCGACACTAAGCTTCGAAATACATCAACCACACGGCACATTAGGCTTGCTTTCTGGACACTCTCAAAAAGGTTCGGCAAGCAATGTTCCGATGTATTTGTTCGAAAAAGTAGGTTTCCGAATTCGACTCTTTGCACAATCTCCTATCTCAAACCCAAGAAACCAATTAGAATTTGGCGACATAAAGGCTTTCACAGAAGCCTGCGAAAATCGCCCTACCGACTTTGAACCTGAACTGAACATAGTCAGTGTCGATGATTTTATTCCGGGTGCCAGTCTTAGTGGATATGAGTTGGCGAACCAAAGGATTAATAATACCAATGTCATCTGTATCGGCATCAGCGACTTGGGATTCAATCAATCAAGACTCGATTTCTCAAATGCAAAGAGTGTCACACTTACAAATCGAGAAAGTGAATTGCGGCAATTTGATAAATCTAAGCTCCCAACCGACCAGAACATCTTTTTTGAACCTGGCGGTCTGTTTGCGGACAACCTTTTGGCAAAAATGTGCGTATAAGATTTCAACAACCTGCGACGTCCTGCCTCTGGACGCCCACCAAAACGCACATATCTATCAAGTATGACCCAAACCAACGAGACCGCTGTTCTTTACAACGCGGAGTGCCCCGTTTGTAACTTTGAGATCTCGCATTATGCCAAATATGCGGAGACACAGGGCTTGCCGATCCGGTTTGATGATCTGAACACCTCTGCCAGAGAAGCTTGGGATTTGACCGAGGATCAGGCGGCGCGGCGGCTTTATGTGGTGCATGAGGGGGCGCTGACGTCGGGCATTCCTGCGTTTTTGGTGCTTTGGGCACAGATGCCAAAGTATCGATGGTTGGGCCGGATTGTGGGCTTGCCGGGGATCAAGCAGGTGGCAGGGTTGGCCTATGACTGGGTGCTGGCGTCGGGGATTTACCGGTGGCATTTGGCGCGGAAGCGGCGGGCGGAGAAAGCAGCGTAACCCGTGGGTTACGCGCGTGCGCAGCCTTTACTCAATCGTCATCCAAATAGACACGCACGGCATCTTTGACCCGTCTAAACCTGTCGCCGCCGAGTTTTGTGCCGCCAAACCAACGGGTTACGACGATGATGTGGCCTGTCAGATCTTCGCGTTCCAACATTCTTAAGATCACCATGCCTGCGCCCGACTCACCGTCGTCATTCTTGATCGGCGTGCCGTCGGGCAGGATCACCGCCCATGTGTTATGGCTGGCTTTGGCGAATTTTTTGGCACGGCAGAGCTGTTTGATGAAGGCCGTCGCCTCTTCCGCTGTGGTCACAGGGCCGCCTGAGACCGCGTATTTGGAGCCTCGGTCACTGAGCGCGTTGTCGATGATCTTCATGCCGCCCAAATGACCTTTGGGCGGCACAATTGTCCAGTCGGTCTGTTAGTAGCTGTAGGTCACGCCTGAGCCGATGGCTTGGCGGAGCGAGAATTCGGCCCAAGTGCCGCGACCGCCGCGTTTACGAATTTCGCTGAGTTGGGCGGAGGCGAGTTGGAGCTGCCCTGCCTCAACATGAGCTTGGCCCATATAGGAGCGGGCGAGGATATTGTCGGAGTTTTGATCCAAGGCGGCGCCGTAGTAGGCCATGCCGAGGGCGGTGTTGCCGGATTTGCGGTGGGCGAAGCCGTAGTAGGTGAGCGCGAGGTCGGTTGTGGCGTCGTCAAGCCCGTCTAGCACACGCAAAGCGTCGGCATAGCGGCCATCGTGGGCAAGCTCGCGCACGGCGTCCATCATGGCGCTGTCTTCATTGGTGCTTTGCTCTGGCGGGAGGCAGGTTTCAGTGGCGAGATCCCAGACGAGGCCTTCTTCGCAGACTTCCGTGGTTTCGGTGGGTTTTGGGGCGTCAGAACTGCTGGAGCTGGCGGCGAGGGCTGTTGTGGGCAGTAGAGCGAGGGTTGCGAGGATGAGGCGCATGGGAGGTCTCCTGTTGGGGTCAGAAGGGAAGATAGCGCGCGTGGTGCGGATGGCGAGGCACGATTAGGTGAGGAGGCCGACAATCACGCAGACCCAGCCGATGCCGACACCGATGGCTGTGACAGCGACGGCGGCGGATCCGCAGTCTTTGGCTTGTTTGGCGAGGTCGCGGCGTTCTGTGCCGATGTCATCGACGACGCGTTCGATGGCCGTGTTCACGCATTCCATCGCCAGCACCATGATGCCGCCCATTAGGAGGAACCCGCGTTCTCCTGCGGTGAGTGGTAGGGCAAAGGCGAGCACCGCGAAAACGGCGTTGGCGACGAGCCATTGTGCGAGGGAGCCTTCGGTTTTGAAGACGTGGATAAAGCCGTCCCATGACCAGATGGCACGCTGGACGACGCGTCTGCCTTGTTTGCTTAGAAACCCGATCATGTGACGCCCTCCCTTTGGTCGCGTTAATGATCACGTTACATCACGGAGCGTCAAGTTGACCCAAGGTTAAGGTTTGACCGGCAGGCTTGCGCACCTAGGCTTGATGTTATGAGAAAACCGCAAACTCCATATCCCAATTATGCCGTCTCTGAACGGATTGCTGATGGATCGATGCATCTGGTCGGTGTTATGGGCGCTATTGTTGGTGCGTGCTACCTGATCATTTGGTCCTTTGGGCATCTTGGGACGGGGCAAGCCATCGCTTTGACCGTTTATGCGAGCGCGTTGATCGCGACGTTCTTCGCATCGGCCTTCTACCACATGACCCCTTGGGAGAGCTTGCGGCCGCGGTTGCGGCAGATTGATCATGCAGCGATCTATGTGAAGATTGCCGGCACCTATACGCCTCTTGTCGCGATGATTGGATCGGCGTTTGCCTACGTGATCCTTGGTGTGGTTTGGGCTTTGGCCATTTTCGGCGTTGTGACCAAGCTTTTCTTTTGGCAGCGCCCCGGGTGGTTCAGCACAGGGCTTTATCTGGCGATGGGGTGGCTGAGCGTTGCCTTGATTTGGGAGCTGGCCCCCGTGGTTCCGACCCCGACGATGGTGCTGATTGCGGTTGGCGGCGCGCTTTACACTGTTGGTGTCATTTTCTTTATGTGGGACCGATTGAAATTCTCCAACGCGATTTGGCACGGCTTTGTCGTGGCCGCATCGGCCTGCTTTTTTGCCGCCATCACATTAGGCGCGATGGCTGTTTCCATGGTCTGAGGTCGGGAATTCCTGACCCATTTTCGTTTCGGGTAAGGGAAACCCCACCCTCGATTTGACCCTAAGTCGGGTTTCCCTGACCTGCTTTGTCTCTCCTTCCCTCTATGGTTCTGGTCATTGATTTTGACTTTATTTTTAGAACCAAATTTTTAGGGAGACGGGACATGACATTGCCAGCAGATGTAAGTCTTTTCGAAGTGATTGGAGTGACGGGATTTGTTCTTTACGTGATCAACTACGGTCTTTTGACGATTGGCAAACTCACATCGCAACAGGCCGGCTATTTCAACCTGAATTGGCTTGCGGCGACTTTTGTTTTGATCGGGTTGATGAGCTCATTCAACCTCGCCTCGGCGCTGATCCAAGTGTTTTGGATCGTGATTTCAAGCTGGGGGATTTATGTGCGGTTTGGAAAGAAAGCTGGCAACAGCACGGACACGCTGGTTCAAAGCGTCGCTTAAAGACCAGCTGCAACCCTTTGGACAGTCGCCAATCGTTCTCTGTTAGGCGGGTGTGTCCCTAAGAAGCGATTGCCCGGGTCAGGGATGCGATTAAAGAACTGAGCGCCGTTAATCGGGTCGAATCCGGCACGTGCAGCGATGATTGTACCGAGGGCGTCTGCCTCTAGTTCGAAGTCTTGGGAATAGGTACGAAAGCCGATCGCCGCCCCGATCTGCTGTGCAGCCTCGGCGGCGGCCCCTTCCCCACCAAACAGAGCCCCAGCTATCGTTGCACCGAGTTGCGCGTTTTGGCGGGACTGTTGAAGATGTCCCCGAATGTGGTGTGCCGCCTCATGGGCCATGATGAAGGCAAGTTCGTCGCGGTTTCGGGTCACAGCAATGAGCGAAACGGTAAATCCGATAATGGGGCGTCCATCGTCATCTTCTGTTTGGAACGCGTTCGGCGACGCGTTTACTGTGTCATCGACTACAATTCGAAAATCGCAATTCACATCGTTTGTTCGTTCTCGGCAAACACGTTCCGCGACAGGTTCAACGGCATTGACCACCGCTACGAAATTTCGCCGTGCTTCGCGAGGCGGGACACGTTCTTCTATTGGTCGAAAGAGCGACGCCGGCGCTTTTGACAGCGTGCCGTCTGGCGGCCGCTGTTGTGGCGCGGGCGCGCAGGACGCCAAGACGGCAAGAAGGAGTGCTATAGTTGGGAGGCGCATCCGGTCGATCATTGTTGCTGTGACCATAAAATAGCATCTGAAACCGCGGTTGCCAGAGCCCTGACCCCACGTTTTCGTTAAGCGCGGGTCTTTGCTTGCAACCGGAATTGAGCACGATAGGCTGCGGTTATGTTTACGATTGAGCACGAATTTGACGCCACCATCGTGACCCTGATGGATGAGGCCGACGCCCCGCTAAAAGAAGATGTGATCATTCACGCGTTCGAGGATTGCGTGACGGTGACGCAATATGACCCTCGGCTGAAGGAAGACCGCGTTGTGACACTGTCCCTGACGCAGCTGCGCGATTTGGGAGCCGCCTTGGATTTGCCCGAAGGCGTGTATCAATTGAGAGAAGAAGCGGAGAAGACATGAGCACGGGGTTTTATTGCGACGAACGCAGCTTTTGGCATGGCGGTGGCAATTACGCGGGGCTGCTGCCGGTAGGTGGTTTGGTTCAACCGTCTGAGACGGCTGGATTGCCGGAAAGCCCTGAGACAAAGCGGCGTTTGAAGAACCTGATGGAAGTGACCGGTTTGATCCATGATCTGGCTGTCTCAAGCGCGCCTTTGGCCAGTCGGGAAGATTTAGAGCGGGTGCATCCCGCACATTATCTGGATGAGTTTAAGGCGTTGTCGGATGATAAAGGCGGCGAATTGGGTCGCAGGACACCATTTGGGCCGGGTGGCTATGAGTTGGCCGCGCTTTCAGCAGGTTTAAGCAAGGCGGCATTGGCGGCTGTGTTGCGGGGCGAACAAAAGAACGCTTACGCCTTATCACGTCCGCCCGGGCATCATTGTTTGCCGGATTATCCAAATGGTTTCTGTCTGTTCAACAACCTTGCCGTCGCAATTGAAGCGGCAAAGGCGGAAGGGTTGGCAGAGCGCTTTGTCGTGTTGGATTGGGATGTACACCACGGCAATGGAACAGAGGCGATTTACTATGATCGCGACGATGTTCTGACGATCTCTATCCACCAAGATCGCAACTATCCGATGGATACCGGCGCGTTTAAGGATCGAGGCGAAGGGGCTGGCCTTGGCTACAACCTCAATATCCCGTTGCCGCCGGGTGTTGGTCATACCGGGTATTTGCAAGCAATGGAGATGCTCGCCCTGCCCGCGATCCGCGATTTCAAGCCGGATGTGATCATCATTGCCTGTGGGTTTGATGCGGGGGCCAATGATCCGCTGGGGCGGATGTTGGCCACGCATGACACCTTTGCCATGATGACGGATCAGGTGATGGCGCTGGCCGACGAGCTATGTGGCGGCAAGCTGATGATGTCGCATGAGGGCGGCTATTCAGAGAACTACGTGCCGTTTTGCGGCCACGCGGTGCTGCAGCGTATGTCCGGCAGTAGCATCGAAGCGGCTGATCCCTTTGATGGCGTGTTTGATTTGCGGCAACCGGATGCGGCGTTTGATGCCTATTTGACAAGCGTTTTAGAAGGGTTTGCCCAACGTCTGGCGAGTGAGGGGTAATGGCCGATAAGCATGATGCCGCGATGATGGAGAACCTCTATTGGTGGGGCATTCCAACACTGTATCGTTGTCCGAATGAGGGGCCGGAAGGTGCCGATATTGCGCTCGTCGGGGTGCCGCATTCTGTCGGTAACGGCACGACCGAAAGGGACCAGCATCTAGGGCCGCGCGCCTTGCGGAACGTCTCGAGCGTGTCGCGGCGGGTGCATGGGGGCTTTGGTATTGACCCTTGGGCATCAGCTAAGATTGTGGACGTGGGCGATGTGCCCTTCCCTCGCGCGAATGACAATGAAGCGTGCAATGAGGATATCACGCAATTCTATAAGGGAATCGATGCTGCTGGTGCGCGGCCCGTCTCTATCGGTGGGGATCATTCGATTACTGGCGGGATTGTGCAGGCTTTGGGCTGTGGGCAGATCACGAATGGAGAACCAGTTTGTTTTCTGCATTTGGATGCGCATACGGATGTGTTCACCAAGGTGGATCATTTCCTAGGTGCGAAGAAATCGGCAGCGCATTGGGGAGCCTATTTGGCAGATCAGGGTCAGGTTGATCCGACCCATTCGATGCAGATCGGATTGCGGGGCCATGCGCGGACGCTCGATTGGCTGCAACCGTCTTATGACTATGGCTACAACGTTGTGACGATGAAGGAGTTCCGCAAGCGCGGGCTTGAGGATGTTGTGGCACAGGCGCGTGAGGTACTGGCGGGCAAGCCGGTTTACATCACCTTTGATCTCGATTGTCTTGATCCGACGATTGCGCCGGGTGTCTCGAATATTGAGCCCGGTGAGAAAGGGTTTGATATTGATGAGGCCGTCGGGCTTTTGCACGCCGTGCGCGGGTTGAACATCGTTGGTGGGGATGTGGTTTGCATGATGCCCACAAAGGACAGCCCCAATCAAATCACGGCGTTGACGGCGAGTGCTGTGATGTTTGAGATGATTTCGATGATGGCGGAGAACGTGGCTCGGGCTTAGTTCTCGAGAGCCGAATTTCGTACTGTAGGCTTTTCTGCGCGACGACAGGTTCGCGCCCGAACCCGAGGGCGGTTTTGAATTTGCACAGAAGGCTCGTCAAATCGCGAAGAGTACAACCTATTGCAAATCTCACCATTTCGCGCCCGCCCTGGGCGGCGGGGTCGGGCGCGAACCGGATCGCAAGCGATCCGGCGGCAATATTCATAGACTCGATTCTAAAGGCTCAGTTCTGCCCAACGCGTTTTCGCACATCTTCCGCGCTTTCGACGCGCTCTGAATAGCGATCCACCAGCTCATCTTTGCGGGCGCGGGTCAGCCATGTGAAACGGGCCAGTTCCTCCATCACATCGACGATGCGATTGTAGAGGGGGCCGGCTTTCATGCGGCCGTTTTCGAACTCGAGCCAAGCTTTTGGCACAGAAGATTGGTTCGGAATGGTTAAGAGCCGCATCCAACGACCCAAAATGCGCAATTCGTTAACGGTGTTAAAGGATTGAGAGCCGCCGCAAACTTGCATGATGGCGAGTGTCTTGCCTTGCGTCGGGCGGATGCCGCCAATGGGGGCCAAAGGAATCCAGTCGATTTGTGCTTTCATCACAGCGGTCATGGTCCCATGCCGTTCGGGGCTGCACCAGACCATACCTTCGCTCCACATGACCAGATCGCGGAGTTCTTGCACCTTTGGTTGCGTTTCGTCGGCATCACCCGGAAGCGGGAGGCCGCTGGGATTGAAGAATTTTGTCTCGCATCCCAAGGCACGGAGCACCCGCGCTCCTTCTTCGGCTGCGATGCGTGAATAGCTTTGTTCTCGCAAAGACCCATAAAGCAAAAGGATACGCGGCGGATGCCCGGGGTCATTATCAGGCGCAAGTATAGTTCCGTTGATGGGTTTCAGTTGCCCCTCAACGATGTTGGGCAGGTCGGACGTATCTATCAAGCTATTCGGTTGTTTCATGTTCAAGGTGCAGCTTCATATCAATCAGCACCTTTTGTAACTCGGTCGTTTCTTTCAGCAACCGCTTTGCTTCATTGACCGAGATAATTCCGTCTTCGATGGATTGGTTATATTCCCCCATAAGCATGGCAAAACGCTGACTTAGGGCGACAACGTCGGAGTTTATTCCACCCTCTTTGTTCGGCTTTTTGTCATCGTAGGACAGCATGATCCCGTTCAATTCCGCAAGTGCCGAGGTCACATGCGGATAACTCGATTTCGCTTCTAGGGCAGCGACAGCGTCCACCGGCATGAACCGGTCGGCGTGTTCATCGTTGTCCGAGTAGTATCGGCCGAGTGTTGCCTTGGACTTGCCCGTAAGTTCGCAGGCATTTTCGATTCCGACATCCTTGACCAAGGCTTCGGTATGTTTTTTCAGATACCGTCCGTGAAGAGACATAGCCGCCCCCTTCTGTCCCGAAACTAAGTTGATCTAGTTTGCACAGGGATTGCTAAGATTTCCAGCATTGTTTCTGTGAAAACCGTCAATTTCTTATAATTTCCGAGGTTTTATCGACAGAAAAACTTGAACCAGAAACCAAAACCTTGAGGCGATGGCAATAACGGCAACGCAAAAAGAAGTTGCATCCCACCTGCCCTGAATCCGTTTGAAACCCTCCGCTGCTATGCCTATCAGATAGATATGGCAAAGCTCTATTTTCACTACTCAACCATGAATGCAGGGAAGTCGACCGTGCTTTTGCAAGCATCCCACAACTATGTGGAACGCGGGATGCAGACCTATTTGCTGACGGCCAAATTGGACAATCGCGCTGGCGACGCACGGATCGCGAGTCGGATTGGGATCGGAGCGGATGCGGATACCTTTGAATGGGGTGAAGACCTATTCTCGAAGATCGAAAAGCGGCTCACTGAGGGGCCATTTGCTTGCGTGTTTGTCGATGAGGCTCAGTTTTTGGAGCCAGATCAAGTGTGGCAATTAGCACGCGCGGTGGATGATCTGGGTGTGCCGATCATGTGCTACGGGCTGCGGGTAGATTTTCAGGGCAAATTGTTTCCAGGGTCCGCGACCTTGCTGGCTCTGGCAGATGAGATGCGCGAAGTGCGGACGATCTGCCATTGCGGTAAGAAGGCCACGATGGTTGTGCGTCTGGACGAGAACGGTGATGTGCTGAAAGAAGGCGATCAGGTGCAAGTAGGCGGCAATGAAACCTATGTTTCCCTTTGCCGCCGTCATTGGCGCGAGGCCGTTGGCGATTAGACCAGCTGCGGCGGGGTTTCTCCCTTGCTCCATGCAAGGATATTGTCGAGCGCCATTTGCCCCATTTGCTCTCGCACTTCCAAGGCCGACGTCCCAAGATGCGGCAAGAGCACAGCATTTTCCAAAGCACGCAGTCTTTCAGGAACGAAAGGTTCTTTAACGAAGACATCAAGACCCGCGCCCGCAATGTGCCCAGCTTCAAGAACGTCGATCAGCGCGTCTTCATCCACCACATCACCACGGGCCACGTTAACGAAAATGCCGGTTGGTTTCATCGCTGCAAGTGCTTCGCGGTTGATGAGTTGCGTATTGGCTCCGCCGCCCGGCACGGTCACAACGATGATGTCGCATTCGGACATGAGTTGGTTCAGGGTCTCAACTTGGGTCGCGGGAAAATCGACAGATTTTTGCGAGCGGTTGAAGTATTTGATCGGCATTTCAAAGCCAAAATGCGCACGCCGGGCGACGGCTTGGCCGATGCGGCCCATACCGACGATGCCGAGCGTCTTACCCGTAACATGCATGCCAAGCATAAACGTGGGCGTCCAGCCATCCCATTTGCCAGCACGCACGAGCCTTTCGCCTTCACCAGCGCGGCGACAGGTCGCCAAGATCAGCGTCATGGCGATGTCGGCTGTGGCGTCGGTGACGACTTCGGGTGTGTTGGCCACAAAGACACCCGCGGCTCGCGCGGCCTCTACGTCGATGTGGTTGTAGCCGACCCCGAAGTTCCCGATCATTTTGCATCGTGTTGGTTCGGTGAATGCAGCGGCCGAGAATTGGTCCCCTAATGTCGCGAGGATTGCATCATAACTCGCTAAAGCGTCTTTTGCCTCGTCCGGCGTTAGGCCCTCTTCGCGATCCATAACGGTCACTTCGAAATGCGCCTCTGCTGCCGCGATATTGGCGTCAGGGAATTTGCGGGTGAGCAATAGGCGTTTCAATGTAGGCATCCTCCGATCGGTATCTCTTTGTCGGGGGTGGCGAGCACGACACCACCGTCAGCATCGGTGAAACCTAGGACGAGAATCTCAGACATAAAGCGCCCGATTTGGCGTGGCGGGAAATTCACCACGGCCATAACGTAACGACCGACAAGACTCTCGGGCGTATAATGGGCGGTCAGCTGGGCGGAGCTTTTCTTTTCCCCGATCCCCTCGCCAAAATCGACCCAGAGCTTGATCGCCGGTTTGCGGGCCTCTGGATAGGGTTCGGCTTTGACAACCTTGCCGACGCGGATGTCGACTTTGAGGAAATCATCATAGGTAATCTCAGGCGTCACGGGCGAGCTCCTTTGATCTGTCGGTTGCAGCTGCAACGGCGCGGTTGAGCAAAGCTGGGAACCCAGCAGTTTCGCTCATCAAGACCTCGAGTGCTGCTTGCGTGGTGCCATTTGGAGAGGTGACATTGACGCGCAATTGACTGGGGTCTTCATCCGCCGTCATGGCAAGTGCGCCCGCACCTGCGACCGTTGCTTTGGCGAGTTGCATGGAAAGGTCTGCAGGCAAGCCTTGTGCTTCGCCCGCGGCGGCGAGCGTTTCGATCAGGTGAAAGACGTAGGCGGGGCCTGACCCAGAGACACCGGTAACCGCGTCGATTTGGCCTTCAGTATCCAGCCGGACAGTTTGGCCGACGGCGTTCAAGAGCTGTTCGGCCAAGCCCAATGCCGCGTCATCGACGTGGGTGTTGCCGACAAGGGCCGTGATCCCCTGCCCGATGGCTGCGGGTGTGTTGGGCATGGCGCGGACGATGGGAGTTTGATCGCCCAAGACGTCTTCAAACGTGTCGATTGGGGTGCCAGCGGCGACGGAGATAAATAGCGTGTCGCCATTGCCCAGCGCCTGCATAGAAGGAAGGGCCGCGCCCATCATTTGCGGTTTGACGGCGATAAGGGCGACTTTCGGCGTCTCGGGGAGATCGGTGTTCACGTTGACGCCCGTTCCGCGCACCCAATCGGATGGCATCGGATCGATCACATAGACAGAAGACGCGGGCAAACCGCCGTCAAGCCATCCGGCCAACATTGCAGACCCCATCTTGCCGCATCCCAGCAAGACCATTCCATTTTGAGCAATTTCTTCCATCGACCCCTCGCCAAATTTTTGCGGACGGTAGGGGAAGCTTTTGTGATCCGCAAGCGATCTGGGACTGAAGGTTGCGGCTAAGTTTTAAGCCCGCCCGTAGGCCTCGCCAATCGCGACGTTTAGGGCTTCGGCTGGTGACCGGTCGGCCCATGTGACCAGTTGCAGCGCGGGATAGTAGCGCTCGCAGCTGGCGACGGCTGCATTGATCATCGTGTCGACTTGGTCAGGCCCTGCCGATTGATCGCCCGCCAGTACAAGCCCGTAGCGATAGACCATCATTTGCTGTTCGGCCCACCATGTGAAAGCCCCTGCCCAGCATTGATCGTTGATCAGGTTCAACGTCTCGAAAATTGCGGGCATCTTGTCTTCGGGCGGTTCCATTTCATAGGTGCAGATCAGTCGGAGCGTTTCGTCGTAGTTCGACCATGCGAGTGTGATCGAATAGGTTCGCCACTGGCCCTGGACGGCCATTGCAATCTGATCATCATGGATACGGTCAAACTCCCATGCGTGGTGTTCGGCCACATGTTCAACCATATCAATTGGGTGAATTTCATCTGCGTCAAGATACTGCTCGGAAAGTGCCATTGCGTCGCCTCGCCTGTTTTGCGGTGGGGGCGTGGCAGCGCCCCAGCGCTATGTGCCTGCTCAAGGGAAAGTATTTTTATTATCCATCCCCTACGACATATGGTGGGCGCAAGGAGGGGCATCTGTAAAGCTATTTCTTGGGGATAAGTGAAATTTCATGAAAGTTTCATGGGAATAACCTTTTAATAGTGATCGATTGTGCGGTTGCACTCTGCTGCGTGTCCTCACAAGATTATGGCATTCATTTTCAGGAGCCTTCCCATGAACATCGACCTGCTCAAACGCCTTTGCGAAACCCCCGGCGTGCCCGGCCATGAGGAGCGGGTGCGCGAAGTGATAATGTGTGAAATTGCTGATCTGTTTGATGAAGTCACCACCGATCCGATGGGCTCTCTCCATTGTGTGCGCAAGGCCGATAGAGACGGTGCGCCGAAGGTTATGTTGCTGTGCCACATGGATGAGATTGGCTTTCTGGTCAGCCATGTGGACGCGAAAGGTTTTGTCTATGTGCAGCCGGTAGGTGGATTTGATGCGCGCAACCTGTTTTCGCGCCGCGTTTTGGTGTGCACCGATGATGGCGATTTCAAGGGTGTCATGAACCCCGGCGGCAAGCCGGTGCATATTTCCACGCCGGAAGAGCGCAAGAAAATTCCGGCCGTGACCGAGTTCATCATTGATCTTGGCATGGGAGAGCGCGCCAAGGACGTGGTGCATGTTGGTGATTATGTGGTCATGGATGAACCGTTTCTCGATCTGGATGAAAAAGTTGTCTCCAAAGCGCTCGATAACCGGATCGCCTGTTGGTTGGGCGTCGAGACGATAAAGGCGCTTGGCTCCGCGGGACGTGGGGCGGAGGTCCATGTTGTGTTCACCACGCAGGAAGAGGTCGGATTGCGCGGTGCGCGGACCTCAGCCTTTAAGGTGAAACCGGATATCGGGATCGGGATTGATGTGACGCTGTCGTGTGACACGCCGGGTGTGCCGGAAAAGGATTCAACGACAGTTCAGGGGCAAGGGTTTGGCCTTCATATTCGGGATAGTTCTTTCATTGCGGATAAGGGGCTGGTGCGCGACATCGCGAAGCTGGCGGACACCAAAGGCATTCCATACCAACGCACAATCCTTGCCGCGGGTGGTCAGGATGGTGCGGCGGCACAGCAAGCGGCATCCGGTGCACGGGCGGTCGGGATCGTTGTGGGCACGCGCTATGTGCATACTGTGACCGAGATGATTGATAAGACCGATCTTCAGGCCGCGCTTAATATCCTCGTCGCCTATTTGGAAGACTTTGCGTAATCGCTTAGACGCCAGTTCGATCCGTCAAAAGGTCGAGCTTCCATGACCCCAGCCTTGAGGGTTCAACTGTACTTTTTTGTGCAGTTCATGAGTGTTGGCATGGTCAACGCATTTGCGGGGATTTGGTTTGACACCCAAGGGCTATCCTCGGTTCAGATTGGTGCCTTGAGCGCTATTCCAAACATCATCGTCTTGCTGATCGTTGTCTTCGTCGGGCGCATTGCGGATCGGGCGAGCGATTGGCGACAGGTCATCATCTTTTGCGCCATCATCTCGGCCCTTGCGCCAGTGGGTTTGATCTATGTCACAGGCTTCCTCGGCATCCTCTTTTTCTGGAGCGTTGGGAGCATTGCCCAGCGTACGGCATTGCCGGTCACTGATGCCGCTGGTTTGAGGATGGCGCGTCGGGAAGGCCTGAACTTTGGCGCGTTTCGCGGGCTTTCTACGCTTGGCTATCTTTTGGTGATCATCTTTGCCGGTTTTGCATTGCGAGATCGGGGTGTGGAGGTGTTTCTGCCTTTGTTCATCGGGCTGGGTTTGTTGCGGGGACTGGCGTCCCTCTTTTTGCCAAAGATGCGCGCCCCCGAAGCAGTACATGCATCTAGGTCGGCGGGGAATTTAAGGTCGCTCATGAAGGCGTGGTTTCTGCTTCCGATTATCGGCTATGCGCTCTTAGATACGCCTCACTTGATCCTCAACTCCTTCCAAGGGCTGTTGTGGGCGCGTCAGGGCGTATCGACCGAAACTATTGGCTTGCTCATCGCGCTTGGTGCGGCGGCTGAGACCGCGATGTTCTTTGCCTTTGCACATGTCGCCAAACGGTTCCCGCCAATCACCTTGCTTCTGATCGGTGTGGCCGCTTCGATCTTTCGCTGGTTGGCAATGGCAACATCCCCGGAGGTTCCCGCGTTGATCGGGCTGCAAACGCTACACGCAGTCACCTACGCTTCTGCCTTTCTCGCCATCACAAACTATGTCGCCGACAACGTGAGCGAAGACAACGCAGCACAAGCGCAAAGCTTGATCGTCAACTTTGAGCTTGTCTTGTCATCGTTGGGTATGATGCTGTTTGGCTGGCTTGTTGGCCATTATGGCGCGTATTCCTACGTCGCCTCGGCCGCGATGGCGGCCATCGCAGGCATCCTGATCTTGCTCGGGCGGCAGATGCGCCCAGCGGATGAGGCTACTTCTTCTTAGCTTCCAGCGCTTCAATCCGCGCCAAGAGGGCTGCGTTTTCTTCGCGCGCTTTTTGGGCCATGGCACGGACGGCATCAAATTCTTCGCGGGTGACAAAATCACGGTCAGCCATCCAACGATCCATCATGGATTTCATCGCTGTATTCGCTTCGTCCTTAGCCCCTTGGGCCACGCCCATAGCGTTGGTCATCAACTGGCTTAGGTCATCAAAAATTTTGCTGCGCTGGTTCATTGTGAACCTCCAGAATTTGCTGTTCTGACCTCTATATGGGGCCAAGCCTAGAAAGCTGCAACAGGGCCTGTTGACTTCGCCGCCCTTGCGCCACAGGAATAGCGCCATGTTAGGCGCAATTTCCTTTCCGAATATCAGCCCCGAAATCTTCTCGATTGAGCTGTTTGGCTTCAATTTGGCCCTGAGATGGTACGCATTGTCTTATATTGTAGGCATCGCGCTAGGGTGGTTTTTGATTGCCGCGACGTTGAAACGACCGCAGCTGTGGCCAAATGACACGCCGCCGATGGACAAATCCTATCTAGAGGATTTGCTGACATATATCGTGATTGGCGTGATTGCTGGCGGGCGGTTGGGCTACGTTCTGATTTACGATCCGGCGCATTTTATTCAGAACCCTTTGGAAATTCTCATGATATGGACGGGCGGCCTGTCGTTTCACGGTGGCTTTCTGGGTGTGATCATCGCCGTGACGCTGTTTAGTCGCCGTAAATCGGTTCCTTTGCCGCAATTGTCGGATGTCATCGCGCTTGCCGCGACACCGGCGATCCTGCTGGTACGCTGTGCGAATTTCATCAATGGCGAGTTGTGGGGACGGCCGACAGACGTGCCTTGGGGCGTGATTTTCCCCAGCGCGGCAGCGCAGGACTGTCCAGAGGTCGTGGACATCCTATGTGCACGGCACCCGTCACAGCTTTATGAAGCGGCTTTGGAAGGGTTATTGTTGGGCGCCCTGCTCTTCTACCTCGCGTTCCGGCGGAGGGCGTTCAAAATGCCGTGGCTGATGACCGGCGTCTTCTTCTTTGTCTACGGCACGGCGCGGTTCCTTGTGGAATTCGTGCGCCAGCCTGACGCACAGTTTCGCGGGCCGGATAACCCGCTTGGCTGGGCGCTGGACTTTGGCGAATGGGGCCTGACCATGGGGCAGATCCTGTCGACGCCGATGATCCTGATCGGGTTGGCATTGATCATCACGGCACGGCGCCGCGCGCAATGACCGCGCTTGCGGATGAATTAAAGGCCCGCATTGCGCGGTTTGGACCGGTTACCGTGGCTGAGTATATGGCTGAGTGTCTAATGCACCCGACCCATGGCTATTACACCACCCGCGATCCGCTGGGGAGGGCGGGTGATTTCACGACTGCGCCAGAGATCAGCCAGATGTTTGGGGAGATGGTGGGCTTGTGCCTTGCGCAAGTTTGGATGGATCAGGGGCAACCCTCGCCTTTTACGCTGGCCGAGCTGGGGCCGGGGCGCGGGACGTTGATGGCGGATATACTGCGCGCGGCGCGCGGCGTTCCGGGATTTACGGAGGCGGCGGAGGTTCATTTGGTTGAGGTGTCGCCTACCCTGCGCGCAGCTCAATCAGTCACGGTCGGCGGTGCGATGTTCCATGACAGCGTTGAAAGCCTTCCAGATCAGCCGTTATTTTTGGTGGCGAATGAGTTCTTTGATGCTTTGCCCATTCGCCAGTTTATCCGTGCGGAGGGTGGCTGGTCAGAGCGGATGATTGGGTTGGAAGACGAAGAGTTGGTGTTTGGCCTTTCCGCTGCAGCTCCAATTGCGATGCTTGATGAGAAGTTGGAAAGCACGGCCGTCGGCGACATGATAGAGACCTGTGGAGCTTTGCCGGGCATTGCACATGTTGTGGGCGATTTGATCGCGCGAAACGGCGGTGCGGCGTTGATCATCGACTATGGGGGATGGGATGCACGGGGGGATACATTCCAAGCGGTGAAATATCATCAGAAGGTTGACCCTCTGGCCGAGCCGGGTCAGGCGGACCTGACGGCGCATGTGGATTTCGCCGCCATCGCCGCGGCCGTGCCCTCTGCTGTGACTGAGATGACAGACCAAGGCGTGTTTTTGGAGCGGCTGGGGATCACGCAGCGAGCGCAGAGGCTCGCGCAGAGTTTATCGGGGGATGCGCTGAAAGAGCATATCGCCGCCCATCGCCGCTTGACCCATCCCGACGAAATGGGCCACCTTTTTAAGGTAATCGGACTTTATCCTAACGGGGCGCCGCCCCCGGCTGGTTTGACCCCATGACGCTAGAGATCATCACCGACGACAGTTTGAGCGGAGTCCGCCACGGGTTCTTTACACGTGCGGGCGGGGCGTCTTCGGGGATTTATGAGGGGCTGAACTGCGGTACGGGCAGTCAGGATCAAGACGGGATCGTTGCGATCAACCGACAGCGCGTGGCCGAGGCGATGGGTGTTGAGAGCGATGGGTTGCGGGGTGTGCATCAAGTCCATTCAGCTGACGTGATTGTGGTGGATGGACCAAGCGCCGAAAAACCTAAAGCCGACGCTATTGTGACGGCGACAAAAGGGGTCGCGCTTTCGATTTTGACGGCGGATTGCCAGCCAGTTCTATTCGCTGACCAAGAGGCCGGTGTGATTGGTGCGGCCCATGCAGGGTGGAAAGGCGCAAAAGATGGCGTCTTAGAAAACACAGTTGACGCCATGGTTGAATTGGGTGCGCGCGTTAAAAACATAGTCGCTGTAATTGGCCCAAGCATCAGCCAACGCGCCTATGAGGTGGGACCAGAGTTTTTTGACGCGTTCGTTGATGAGGACGAAAGCGCTGCCCGTTTCTTTGCGCAAGGGGCTGGCGACCGGATGCAGTTTGATTTGCCCGCCTTTGGTTTAGCGAAGCTGCGGGAGGCAGGCGTCACACAAACAAGCTGGACGCGGCACTGTACGTATAGCGACCCTGAGCGGTTCTATAGCTACCGCAGATCGGTGCATCAGAAGGAAGCGGATTACGGACGGTTGATTTCGGTCATCACCCTTTGATCTGGGCAGGATTGGGGCGAAAGGCCGCCGTAGGATTGCCTCAATTTCCGAAACAATGAACTTTGAATCTGCTTTTTTGTTTCCGTTCCGGCCCGTAGGCCCTTGTTTATAAGGGCTTCGCGCAATGCCGACACGGAAAAACGGGTGCTTTGGCAATTCGCGAAAAAAAGTTTCGAAAAAAAATCGTCGCTGCCCAACTGATGCCAAAACTGGAGATCAGATTGTTCTCAACGCCGAAACAAATACGGCACCAACATTGAGGATGGAGCAGCCTGATGAAAACGAAGAAGCGCTGGATCGAAAACACAATCAAAGCCGCCGCTGAGTGCGATGTGCAAATGCCATGGGAACGTGGCGCGCGGCGCAAAGCGTTTATCTCTCGCCGGACGGACGCTGAAGGTCGCGAAATTTGTGTGTCATTGGCCCCGATACCATCCTGGATGATGGAAGCTGTCAGCGCTTAATCTCCCAGATTCCCCGAATTCCCTCGTTTGCCTGCCTCAGGGCAACGCACTTTGCCCGGTCCATCGCGACCGGGCTTTTTTGATTCTGGTCGCAAGCGATGCCGATTCTCAGCAAATGTGGCAGCCTTGATCTCGTGACGTAAACAATGACCGCGCCGAGGGGTCGATTGGTCTCTACTCCACGCTGAAGTCGGGCAAATTTTGACTCTGTTAACCCGTTTTTGCCATTTTCGTATCAACAGCAACGCTCCTCAGAAGTTGCCGGTGGGGGCCGGCTTTTGTGACAAACCGAAAGGTGCGCCACATGGACACGACCCTCTCCACCGTCGCAGGCCTCGCGACGGAAAATTATTCCTCATCGGTCCAAACGGATCGGTATGCTAGTCAAGATGGGCGATCTGTGCGCTCACGGCCTCTGATGCGCCGCTATGAGATCGCCCATCTGAACTCCTCCAACGAAATTGAATACGTCACGCGTTTGGCACCGGCGGTAAAAGCATTTGAAGATTGCTTTGGTGTACTTGGACGCGGGGCGATCCTTCAAACAGCGCTTGGCCCCACGGCTGTGGAAGACCTTTTGCCGGGTGATCAAGTCATGACGTCCTCAAGCGGGTTGCAGACCCTTCTTTGGAAGGGGTCGATGACGCTTGTTCCAAATTACGAAAACATGCGGCCAGAGAGTTGCAGTATGACGCGGATTCCGGCTGACTCTTTTGGCTTGGGTCGCCCGACGCCTGATTTGGTGCTGGGGCCCGCTGCGCGTATTCTGCATAAGACAACAGGTATTCGGACCCTGACAGGATCAGATGCAGCCTTCATTCCTGCTGCGGATTTTGTCGATCAGTCACAATTCATCTCACTCACGCCAGCATCGCCGGTCAATGTGTATCAGATCGGTTTTGAGCAGCACGAGCGTGTGTCGGTGAATGGGATTGAAGTCGAGAGCCTGCATCCCGGCGCGTTGCACACGTTGAACCTGTTGCCGGAGTATCAGCAGCTGCTTATGTCGCTGTTCCCACACAAGATCGCGTTCGGTGATTTTGGCTCCATGATCCATCCGCGCTTGCGGTTGAAAGACTTGGATATCTTCGAGACGATTTAGGCCTCTTTCGCGAGGCGCTCTTCAAGCACATCAAATGGCACGCCGGGTTCGTCTTTCGCCCCTCGGATAACAAGCGATGTCTTCACCGATGCGACGTTGTCCGCACTGGTGAGTTCTTCGGTTAGGAAACGTTGGAAGGTGCGTAGGTCGGGCGCCACGCATTTCAGGATAAAATCCACTTCGCCGTTGAGCATGTGACATTCTCGAACCAGCGGCCAACCTTGGCACAGCTCTTCGAAAGCGGACAAATCCGCTTCAGCCTGACTGACCAGACCGACCATTGCGAAGACCTGCACTTCAAAACCCAGTTCGCGCGGGTCTACGTTGGCATGATAACCGCGTACGAACCCTTGCTCTTCCAGTGTGCGCACACGACGCAGACAGGGAGGCGCGGAAATCCCAACGCGTTTGGCCAATTCAACATTCGTCATCCGACCATCCGCCTGCAATTCAGCAAGAATCATACGATCGATGTCGTCTAGTTTAGTGCCTGGCATGGCGTCCCCCTGGATTTTGTCGAATGATACGCTGATCTGAGCGAGTGCGCAATAATATTTCAATATTGCGCAAGATCATATCTCTATTGAATGTTCAAGAGAAGTCTTTGGCGGGGCTTCCCTCTGTTTTGTTGGGCCATTATATCGGGTTAGCACACTCCAAAAACAAGGCTGCCCCAATGTCCGAAACCCGCCATACCAAAGTACTGATCATCGGCTCCGGCCCAGCTGGATATTCCGCTGGTGTTTATGCCTCTCGTGCGATGTTGGAACCGATTTTGGTGCAGGGGATTGAGCCCGGCGGGCAATTGACGACCACGACCGAAGTTGAAAACTGGCCTGGCGATACAGAGGTGCAAGGGCCTGACCTGATGGTGCGGATGGAAGCCCATGCGCGCGCCATGGGATGCGAGATCATTGGCGACATTATCACCAGTCTTGATTTGCAAAACCGACCGTTCACCGCGCAATCCGATAGTGGGACCGCATATACGGCGGATGCCGTGATTTTGTGCACCGGTGCGCGAGCAAAGTGGCTGGGACTGCCTTCTGAAGAGACGTTCAAAGGGTTTGGTGTTTCCGCTTGTGCGACCTGCGACGGGTTCTTTTATCGCGGGCAGGAGATTGTCGTTGTTGGTGGCGGGAATACGGCCGTGGAAGAGGCGCTGTTCCTGACGAACTTTGCTTCCAAGGTGACATTGATCCATCGCCGCGACGAATTGCGGGCGGAGAAGATCCTGCAGGATCGTTTATTCAAGAACGAAAAGATCGAGCCACTTTGGTTCCATGAGGTTGATGAAGTGATTGGCGCTGACAGCCCGCTGGGCGTGGAAGGCGTGAAGGTCAAACACACCAAGACCGGTGAGATCACAGAAATCCCGTGCAAGGGCGTGTTTGTTGCGATCGGTCATGCTCCAGCTTCGGAGCTGGTGAAAGACCAATTGGAAACCCATATGGGAGGCTATGTGAAGGTGGAAACTGGTTCTACAAGAACGGCCATTCCCGGGGTGTTTGCGGCTGGCGATCTGACCGATCACATCTATCGGCAGGCGGTCACCTCGGCGGGAATGGGTTGTATGGCGGCTTTGGATGCTGAGAAGTTCCTCGCTGAGAACGAATAGGCCTGATCATCTCCAGTTGTAGTCGCTTTGCGGGTTGGGATTGTTCTGTTAAGGATAATCTAACTTGTCGGTGAGAGACTGCGAATACTGGATGATCAAATGCCCACCGTCATAATTTATTCTCTCAATGCGGACCCGTTAGGGGCGACGGACGTGACCGTTACCGGGTCATTCACTGTTGATGTGATCGACGATGACCCAAATCTAGAAGGAAACGATGCGACCGGTCCGCAATTAGACGTCAGCGGTATTCCATTTTTTATTGGGGACTCCACGAACTTCCAAGTATTCGAGACCTATTCTGGGGACGTTGGCGGTGTGCCGGTCACCTTTACGTTGGTCCAGTGGCAGTTCACCCCGTACATGATCTTGACCGAAGGGGCGGTGGATGTCGGTGAGACTATTGAGAACACCAACAATAGTATTATCCCTGCCCCTCCTGATCCTTTGGAGGATTTGCCGGATTACGTTTGTTTTGCCGACGGCACCCTCATTGACACGCCAAACGGCCCCAAGCCAGTGGAGGCGCTGGAGGTTGGTGATTTGGTGCTGACGGCCAGCGGCCTACCGAAACCAATCACATGGATCGGACGCAGGCGTTTGGATTCGGACGCGCTTACACAAAAACCGCACCTCCGCCCCATTGAATTTGAGGCAGACGCCCTTGGTCCTGGTCGTCCGTCCAAAACAGTAAGGCTCTCTCCGCAGCACCGCGTGGCGGTAACCTCCGAAATGTGTCAGGTTTACTTTGGGAATGCCGATGTTTTTGCAAGTGCTAAGTCATTGGTGGAAAATAAAAAAATAACGATTGATGAGGATATCCGTACGGTCACCTATCATCATATCCTGCTTGATCAGCATGACTTGATCTCATCGTCCGACCTTTGGGTGGAAACGCTGTTCTTGGGGGATGCAACAGTTGAGATGCTGCCCCGTTGGACGCTCGCGACGTTGCAAAGGCTGTCCAAAAGCCGTTCGGGTGTGCCCTTCACCAAGTTGGAAACGGCTCTGCCGGTTCTGAAGTCTTATGAGGTTGATGTCGTTCGCGATAGTCTATCACCTTACGAACCGGCGGTAGCGCCATCGGTGGGTGCCGCCAAATAGCTAACTTCGCAGTTTAATGTTGCGAAAACCTGGTCAGACGCGGATTTTCATCAAAACAACCAAAGTTTGTTCTTTTCTGAACATATTTTTTAGTTTAATGCGTTCAACATTGAACAAAATTTGAGTTTTGACGTGGCACCAGATCTGATCACTGATGAGGAAGAGACGCTTTTTCGTCTGCTTCGGCAAGTGAACATTGCCCCCGAAGCGTCGCAACGCGCGTCGGCTGCCGCCATAGCTATCTCGCTTGGTCGGTTCAATACTTTGCTGAAAACTGCGATTTCTGATGGCTACATCAAAGTTGGCAAAAGCGACAGCGCCGACAAGCGCAAGCGTGACGCTTACGTTCTGACAACTAAGGGAGCGGCGGAGCGTCTTCGCCTGACCGATCGCTTCCTTGCCCGTAAATTTCAAGAATATGATGCGCTGCATGCCGAATTGACCGGCGTAAGTAGCGGTTATGTGCCCCCCAACCAAAGGACAACCCTGATGCAAGACAATCTTGCCCCTATTCCAGAGCTTTATGTCTCTTACGACAGCGCCCAGAAAATGAAGATGGACGCTGCAGACCTTGTCAGCCATGATCTGACGCCGCGCCAGATTTGCGACCTTGAATTGCTGATGAACGGTGGGTTCAACCCACTGAAAGGGTTCCTCACGGAAGTGGATTACAACAGTGTCGTGGACACGATGCGCCTGACAACCGGTGAGTTGTGGCCGATGCCGATCACGCTGGACGTCAGCAAAGACTTTGCCGACAGCATTGAACTAGGTCAGGATATTGCGTTGCGTGACCAAGAGGGCGTGATCCTTGGCACAATGACGGTGACGGATCGTTGGACCCCGAACAAATCCCATGAAGCCGAGAAGGTTTTTGGCGCGGATGACAGCGCCCACCCTGCAGTGAACTATCTGCACAACCAAGCGGGCGAGATTTATTTAGGCGGGCCGATTACCGGTATTCAACAGCCCGTTCACTACGATTTCCGCGCCCGTCGCGACACGCCGAACGAATTGCGCGCCTATTTCCGCAAGCTTGGATGGCGCAAAGTTGTGGCGTTCCAGACCCGCAACCCTTTGCACCGCGCCCACCAAGAGCTCACGTTCCGCGCAGCGAAAGAAGCGCAGGCGAACCTTTTGATCCACCCTGTTGTCGGCATGACGAAACCCGGCGATATTGATCACTTCACCCGTGTGCGCTGTTATGAGGCGGTTTTGGATCAGTATCCTGCGTCCACCACCTCGATGAGCCTTTTGAATCTGGCGATGCGTATGGCTGGTCCTCGCGAAGCGGTTTGGCACGGGTTAATCCGCAAGAACCACGGCTGCACGCATTTCATCGTGGGCCGCGATCATGCTGGACCGGGCAAGAACTCTGCCGGTGAGGATTTCTATGGCCCCTATGATGCGCAGGATTTGTTCCGTGAACATCAGGAGGAAATCGGCATCGAAATGGTCGACTTTAAGCACATGGTGTATGTGCAAGAGCGCGCCCAATATGAACCTGCCGATGAGATCAAGGATAAGGACAGTGTCACGATCCTGAATATCTCTGGTACGGAATTGCGCCGCCGGTTGGCCGAAGGTTTGGAAATTCCCGAATGGTTCAGCTTCCCGCAGGTGGTGGAAGAACTGCGGAAGTCTCGCCCGCCACGTGCGAAGCAAGGGTTTACTGTGTTCTTCACCGGTTTCTCTGGCTCCGGCAAATCCACCATTGCCAATGCTTTGATGGTGAAACTGATGGAGATGGGCGGGCGTCCGGTCACATTGCTGGATGGCGATATTGTGCGGAAGAACTTGTCGTCTGAGCTTGGATTTTCGAAAGAGCACCGCGATCTGAACATTCGTCGGATCGGCTATGTCGCATCCGAGATCACCAAGAACGGCGGGATCGCGATTTGTGCGCCGATTGCGCCTTATGCTACGACCCGTCGGGCTGTGCGCGAAGATATTGAAGCCTTTGGTGCCTTTGTTGAGGTGCATGTTGCAACGTCCATCGAGGAATGTGAGCGTCGGGATCGCAAGGGGCTCTACAAGCTCGCCCGTGAGGGGAAGATCAAAGAGTTTACAGGGATTTCAGACCCTTATGATGTGCCTGAAAACCCTGAGCTGAGCGTTGAGACAGAGAATGTCGAAGTCGACAACTGCGCGCATCAGGTCATTCTGAAGCTGGAAAGCATGGGGCTGATCACAGCCTAAGAGCCTGAACCAAGCAAAAGAAAAGCCCGGCACATCGTGTCGGGCTTTGTCGTTGAAATGGAATGGCGTTTTGTGGGCGGCTGCAGTAGGGACATCGCATGGATCACCTGACGCTTACCCCTACCCTTGCCACGACGATCTTTGTGATAACCTGCTTTTGCGGGTTTCAATACCGGCGCGTTTGGAAGGCTGAGGGACCGCGATACCAATATTGGGTATACGGCTGCATCGCCGCTGCAGGACTGCTAACCTTGGGTTTTGTTCCGCTGGACGTGAGTTAAGCGTCTGCGTCCAAACCTGCGCGTTCGAGCATCTTACGTGCACGCGGGCATTGCAGCCGTTCGCGCAGCGGTGAATCTGGATCGATCTCTTTATTGCAGACAAGGCATTCGTTGCCTTCACCGATGGCATTCAGACCTCCGCAGCTGCCCTTGATCCGCTTGTCCATGAATATCACGCCCACAGCCATGCCGAGCATGACTAAGAGGAGGATGGAGAAGGTCAGGGCAAAGGTGGCCATGGCAATCCTTGCGGGTTACGCGGTCAATTGATCAAAGGCCGCGCTGGTTTCGGTCTTGAACTGCAGGTTCGCTGCCGCCGGATCGCGTTCAACAAACTGCACGGCAATGCCTTGCCGATCAGCAATGGCGATGCCCTGTTCGCGACCCAATATAAGCATTGCCGTGGACCATGCATCTGCCAACATCGCATTTTCTGCCAGAACCGTCGCAGAGGCCGTTGTATGATCGACGGGGCGACCGGTTGTTGGGTCGATCAGATGCGAAAAGCGCTGACCGTCAACTTCGAAGTAGTTTCGGTAGTCGCCGGATGATGCCATGCCCATATTGGAGACTCCAACGACGTTTAGAATACCGCGGTTGGTTGGGTTCGGTGTCTCGATGCCGATCTGCCACGGCAGTCCGTCAGGGTTGCGACCGGCGGCATAGAGATCGCCACCAATTTCGACCAAATAGTCAGTGATTCCAAAGCTTTCGAGCGCACGGCCGACTTTGTCAGCACCAAATCCCTTGCCGATGCCAGCCAAATAGACCTGCGCGTCAGAGCGTTTCTTCTGCGCTGAGCCGTTATCGATATGAAGTGTGTTTTCATGACCAGAGCGGGCCATTGCTTGCTGGAGGAGTGCATCGGTCGGCACGGATTTTTCACCATTTGCACCGAAGCCCCAAAGCTCGATCAGCGGGCCAATGGTCGTGTCAAAACGGCCAGCGCTGACTGCGTTTACGTCAGCCGCAGCGGACATCACTTCTGCGAGATCGGGTGAGAAATTGACCTCTGAAGTGCCAGATTGCGCGTTGAAGCGGGAAATTTCTGAGCCCGAATCCCAGTTGGACATGGATGCATTCACATCAGCCAGGGCAGAAGAAATTGCAGCCTCAATCGGTTGGCGTTCAAGCGATCCATTGTGGTCGATAGCCACAACCTTGTAGGATGTCCCCATAGAAAGCCCAAGGAATTCCATGACTTGCGCGCGCGGGTTACAGGCGGCAAGGGCCAAAGGCATAACAAGGAATGTACGGCGAGTGAAAGTGATGGGAGTACTCACAACGTGCCCTTTCTTTCGAAAATCTGGCGTCTGGTAGTCGAATCTTCGCGCGTTCTTCAAGTGTTTTATGGACATTTCTGAAAAAAACACTAGCAGAGAGTAAAAGGAGGTTTCGCCCACCTCCATAAGGGAATAGTACGCCGACGACAAACGCAAACCGAGGTTTGAATCGTGAAGCAATTTACGCTCCGCAAAGGCTTGGACTTACCAATTACTGGCGCGCCACGACAAGAAGTGGGCCCGTCCGAACCCGTCTCAAGCGTCGCAGTTTTGGGAGATGACTACATCGATCTAAAACCCCGGGTGGTGGTTTCGGAAGGTGATCAAGTCGTCGCAGGCTCTCCCGTTTTCTTTGACAAGAACATGCCGGAGGCTAAGGTGGTTTCGCCTGTGTCCGGTCGGGTCCGCGCGGTAAACCGTGGGGCGAGACGTAAGTTGGTTAGCGTGGTGATCGACGTTGATCAGAAACCGGCCAAACCGTTGGATTTCTCATCTGTCGGAGATGCGTCGACGCGCGATGGACTTGTCGAGCGTTTGTGCGCGGCAGGTGTTTGGACATCTTTCCGGACGCGCCCTTATTCTAAAGTACCCGCACCTGATAGCACGCCGGTCGCGATTTATGTGACAGCGCTGGATACGGAGCCTTTGGCCGCTGATCCAAGCCTTGCGATTAACGAAAATGCCGAAGCCTTTGCGAAGGGATTGGAAACCGTTTCGATGCTGACCGAAGGCAAGACATACCTTTGCCAAGGCAACGATACCACCCTGCCAGGTCATGAAGTCGAAGGGGTGGAAGCTGTTGGCTTTGCGGGCCCGCATCCAGCAGGCCTTGCTGGCACGCATATGCATTTCCTTGAACCGCCGCTGGCTGAGAAGTTTGTTTGGACCATCGGTTATCAAGATGTGATCGTAATTGGCCGATTGATTTTGACCGGAACCTATGATGCGTCGTGCATTGTCAGCCTCGGCGGGCCGATGTGCAAAGATCCACGGTTGGTGCGGACGGTCGCTGGGGCGTCGGTCACTGATCTGGTGGCGCAAGATGTGCCAACAGACACTCCGATCCGAATGATATCAGGCTCCGTTCTCAGCGGACGCGCCGCCGAGGGCGATGCCGCCTACTTGGGCCGATACGCACGGCAGATCACGCTTATTGAAGAAGACAAAAAGCAAATTCCGCTTGGATGGGTCCGTGCGATGCCGTCCAAATATGCAGCGCAACCTGTTTTGGGCTCCGCCTTTTCGAAGAAACTGTTTCCGTTGACCTCCAATCTGAACGGTGGACGTCGGGCGATGGTGCCTTTGGGAACGTTTGAAGGGCTGATGCCGCAAGATTTTCTGCCGACGCAATTGCTTCGTGCGCTTCTGGTGATGGACACGGATCAGGCGCAATTGTTGGGGGCTTTAGAGCTGGATGAAGAAGACCTCGGATTGGTCGGCTTTGCCTGCCCTGCAAAATATGAATACGGCATGGCGCTGCGCGACTGCCTGACCAAGATCGAGAAGGAGGGCTAAGCGATGGGCCTGCGTAACTTCTTTGACCGGATCGAGCCGCACTTCGAAAAAGGTGGTAAGTGGGAGAAATACTTCCCGCTCTATGAAATGGTGGAAAGCTTTGCCTTCACGCCAAAGACGGTGACCACCGCCGCGCCTCATGCGCGCAGCTACATCGATATGAAGCGGATCATGACCTATGTGGTTCTAGCAACGATCCCTTGTATCCTGATGGCGCTCTATAACACGGGATATCAGACGAACCTCGCGATTGCGGAGTTCGGACCTTCGGGTTGGCGGGCATCCATCATCGAGTTCCTGCGCATCGGCTTTAACCCTGCCAACCCATTTGCGAACATGATGCACGGTTTGATGTATTTCCTGCCGATTTACATCACGACTTTGGTCGCGGGTGGTATCTGTGAGGTTATCTTTGCGACTGTACGCAAGCACGAAGTCAACGAAGGTTTCCTTGTCACTTCGATGCTTTACACCTTGATTTTGCCTGCAACGACGCCGCTTTGGCAGGTTGCATTAGGCATCATCTTTGGCGTGATCATCGGGAAAGAAGTCTTTGGTGGTACGGGCAAAAACTTCCTGAACCCTGCACTGACCGGCCGCGCGTTCCTTTATTTTGCCTATCCTGCGCAATTGTCTGGTGACAGTGTTTGGGTTCCAGTGGACGGGTTCACGGGTGCAACCGCGCTTGCCGTTACTGCTGCAGATGGCGTTCAAGAACTTGCGGCACATGGGATCACGTGGTGGGACAGTTTCCTTGGGTTTATTCCGGGGTCACTTGGCGAGACGTCAACTGTTGCAGCGCTTCTTGGATTGGCATTCCTACTGATGACCAAGATCGCCAACTACCGCATGGTGGTCGGGTGTCTTGGTGGGATGATTGGTTTCTCTCTTCTATTGAATTGGATTGGGTCTGACACCAATCCGATGTTCGCGATGCCGTGGTATTGGCACCTTGTGCTGGGCGGATATGCCTTTGGGCTGGTTTTTATGGTGACCGAGCCTGTGTCCGGATCGCACACGAATTTGGGCCGTTACATCTACGGTGCGTTGATCGGTTTCATGGTTGTGATGATCCGTGTGATTAACCCCGCCTTCCCTGAGGGCATGATGCTTGCGATCTTGTTCGGAAACGTATTTGCGCCGCTTATCGACTACTTTGTCGTTCAGGCCAACATCAAGCGGAGGGCTAAGCGTCATGTCTGACGAACAACAGCAAGATGCCTCCAAGGGCCCAATCGGTCGCTTCCTAGCACAACCCGCAGACTCCATTTCCAAGACCATCTTTGTGGCGGTCGCCGTTTGCCTTGTGGCATCGATGGTCGTATCGGCGGCTGCGGTTGCCTTGCGTCCGCTGCAAGAAGTGAACGCTCTCAAAGACAAGCAGATCAACATTTTGCAAGTCGCTGGTGTTTACGACCCCGAAGAAGACGTGGTTGAGGCCTTTGCAGCCTTTGAACCACATGTACTTGAACTGGCGACGGGTGAATTTACCGACGCATTCGATGCAACAACGTTCGACGACCGCGCTGCTGCTGATGACCCGGAGCTTTCCGTTGAATTGGAAGACGATCCAGCAGGTATTGGCCGCCAAAGCAAATTCGTAACGGTTTATTTGCTGCGCGATGAGGCCGGATCAATCGATAAGGTGGTTTTGCCAATTTACGGCTATGGTCTGTGGTCGACCCTCTACGGCTACATCGCGCTGGAGAACAACGGAAACGATATCTACGGTTTGCAGTTCTATGAGCACGGCGAAACGCCCGGGCTAGGTGCGGAGGTCGACAATCCGCTCTGGAAAGCCCAATGGAACGGCAAAAAGCTCGAAGACGAAGACGAGATCTTGCAGATCAATGTATCCAAAGCAGTGACGCCTGCAGGCCCTGACTATCATGTTGATGCCCTTGCTGGCGCGACGCTGACAAGTGATGGTGTACACAATCTTGTTAATTTCTGGATGGGAGAAGCTGGGTTTAGTCTTTTCCTAGATAATCTCAAAGCGGGGAATGTGTAATGGCCCATAAGCGTAGAGAAATGCTGGTCGATCCCTTGGTCGACAACAACCCGATCACCTTGCAAGTTCTGGGCATTTGTTCGGCGCTTGCGGTGACCTCTTCGATGCAAGTGGCCTTGGTCATGACCATCGCGGTGACGTTTGTGACGGCCTTTGCGTCGATGTTCATCTCGATCATTCGCAACCACATTCCGGGATCAATCCGGATCATCGTGCAGATGGTGATTATCGCGTCTTTGGTGATCTTGGTGGACCAAATCCTCAAAGCCTATGCGTTTGAGATTTCGAAGACCTTGTCTGTCTTCGTTGGCCTGATCATCACCAACTGTATCGTGATGGGTCGAGCCGAAGCCTTTGCGATGAAGAACCCACCAATTGATAGCTTTATCGATGGGGTTGGAAACGGGTTGGGCTATGGGCTGATCCTGATGTTGGTCGGCTTTATCCGAGAGCTCTTTGGCTCTGGCAGCCTGTTTGGCGTCACAATCTTTGAAACTGTCAACAACGGTGGCTGGTACGTGCCCAATGGAATGCTACTTCTGCCGCCGTCCGCGTTCTTTATCATCGGGCTGATCATCTGGGCGTTCCGCGCGTGGAAACCGGCTCAGGTAGAAGAGCGTGAATACAAAATTCAAACGGTGGATGCGCACTGATGGAAGGTTATCTAGCCCTTGCCGTAAAGGCGATCTTTGTTGAGAACCTCGCACTGGCCTTCTTTTTGGGCATGTGTACGTTCATCGCTGTATCCAAGAAAATCTCTACCGCTATTGGGTTGGGGATTTCGGTGATGATTGTGCAGGCGATCACTGTGCCTGCAAACAATCTGATCCTGAACTATCTGCTGGCCCCAGGTGCCTTGGCGTGGGCTGGTTTCCCTGATGTTGACCTGACCTTCCTGGGCTTGATCTCCTACATCGGGGTGATCGCAGCGCTGGTTCAGATCCTAGAGATGGTTTTGGATAAATACTTCCCTCCGCTCTACAACGCTTTGGGCGTGTTCCTACCGCTGATTACGGTGAACTGCGCGATCCTTGGTGGGTCGCTGTTCATGGTTGAGCGCGGCTATGATTTTGGCGAAAGCGTCACTTATGGTCTGTCGTCTGGGTTCGGCTGGGCCTTGGCGATCACCGCGATGGCAGGAGTGCGCGAAAAGCTGAAGTATTCTGACATTCCCGATGGTCTTCAGGGCCTCGGCATTACGTTTATCACCGCTGGCCTGATGGCCATGGCGTTCATGTCCTTCTCTGGCGTGAAACTGTAAGAGGCACTTGATATGGAAACCTTTGGGTTAGGCATCATTCTCTTCACATTGATCGTTCTGGCTTTGGTGACGATCATCCTCGCCGCGCGGTCGCGGTTGGTGTCATCGGGCAACGTGAACATCACGATCAATGGTGAGAAAACCATCTCGGTGCCCGCGGGTGGCAAGCTGTTGCAAACATTGGCGGAACAGAAGCTGTTCGTACCGTCAGCCTGTGGTGGTGGTGGAACCTGTGCGCAGTGCCGTGTGAAAATCCATTCTGGCGGTGGGTCGATCTTGCCGACGGAAGAAGGCCATATCACCAAACGCGATGCTGCCGGTGGGGACCGCTTGTCGTGTCAGGTCGCCGTAAAGCAGGACATGGAAGTCGAAGTGCCCGAAGAGGTGTTCGGCGTGAAGAAGTGGGAATGCACCGTGCGTTCCAACGAAAACGTGGCGACCTTCATCAAAAACTTGGTTCTCGAGTTGCCAGAAGGCGAAGACGTGAACTTCCGCGCCGGTGGTTATATCCAGATTGAAGCGCCTGCGCATTCGCTCAAGTACACCGATTTTGATGTTCAGGAAGAATACCGAGAGGACTGGGACAGGTTTAACTTGTGGCAGTATGACTCCACGGTGCCAGAGCCGATTGAGCGCGCTTATTCCATGGCGAACTACCCCGATGAAAAGGGGTTGATCATGTTGAATGTACGCGTGGCCTCGCCTCCTCCGGGATCAACTGGCATTCCGGCTGGGCAGATGTCCTCCTACATCTTCAACCTCAAGCCCGGTGATAAGGTCACGATCTCTGGTCCGTTTGGCGAGTTTTTCGCCCGTGATACGCAGAAAGAAATGGTATTCATCGGTGGTGGCGCAGGCATGGCCCCGATGCGCAGCCACATCTTTGATCAGTTGAAGCGCCTGAAAAACCGCGATCGGAAGATCACGTTCTGGTATGGTGCGCGGTCGAAGAAAGAGATGTTCTTTGTCGAAGATTTCGACGAGTTGGCAGCGGAGTTCCCGAACTTTACATGGCATGTCGCCCTGTCTGACGCGATGCCGGAAGATGATTGGGACGGCTACACTGGCTTCATCCATAACGTGTTGCACGACGAATACCTCAAGGATCATCCAGCCCCTGAGGATTGCGAATTCTATATGTGTGGGCCGCCCATCATGAACTCGTCCTGTATCAACATGTTGGTCGAGCTGGGTGTAGACCGCGAGGACATCATGTTGGACGATTTTGGGGGTTAAACCCTAATCAAATCCAAACGATAATTGAGCGCCCTTTGTGGCGCTCTTTTTCTTTGGGCGTTGGCCGCGATGGCGGACGCCGCTTTTGCGGCTGCCGTGTTTGTTTTGGATGTGATCCGCTTCGGCGCGAAAGCCGTCGCCTTTGCGCACGGCCCAGATCTTTTCTCGGGCGGCTTTGGCAGCGGCTTTGTGATCGATGATCGGTTCGGGGTAACTGCAGCCAAGGATGTGCCCTGCATCGTCAGACAGCCACGGTTCCTGTAAGATCTTGTCGTCCAGATGCGCAAGCTCCGGCACCCAGCGGCGGGTGAAAGCTCCAGTTGGATCTTGATCGTAACCTTGCTTCACTGGGTTGTAGATGCGGACTGTGTTGATGCCTGTGGTGCCCGATTGCATTTGCACCTGGCTCCAATGGATGCCGGGTTCGTAGTCGGTGAACATCCGCGCCAGCGCCAGCCCCGGATCGCGCCAATGGAGCCAGAGGTGATAGCTGGCTGTCGCCATGACCATCGCGCGCATTCGGAAGTTCAGCCAGCCGGTGGCGCGCAGGCAGCGCATACAAGCGTCGAGAAACGGAAGGCCGGTTTCACCGTTTTCCCACGCGGTCAGGCGGGTTTGATCAGGCTCTGACGGGCGAATGCCGTTGTAAGCAGGATGGAAGTTTTCAAACTCGATCTTTGGATCATCTTCCAGCTTTTGGATGAAATGGCAGTGCCAGTGGAGGCGACCATTGAACGAGGTCATGGATTTGCGCCAACCGCCCGTAGGTGTGGGCGAAGCTATAAGGTCGCGTTGTCGTTGCCATGTGGTTTGCGTAACTTCGCGCATCGAGAGTGTACCCCAAGCAAGGTGTGGCGAGAGGCGCGAGCAGGATGTAGCGCCTTCCAACGGCGACGACATCTCGCTGCGATAGTGTTCGCCTCTTTGGGTCAGAAAGCTTTCCAGGCGTTCGAGGCCATTGGACCGACCACCTAGCTGGCGGTGGGGGCATTGATCAGGCGGAAGCGGCAGGCTGGGGATGACCGCCGGATCATTAGTGACTGGTTTGATGGCTGCGACGGTCTCCACAGGTTCCGCCATGAAACGATCCCACCCATCGGCCCAGCCGTTGCGGCTGGCCAGTTTGCGCTGCACGCCGTGGTTTTGCACCTCATGCCATTGGATACCGTTCGCGCGGCACCATTGTGCTACGCGTTTATCGCGCTGGAAGGTCCAGTCGTTGCCAGTTTCTTCGTGTGACCAAAGATAGGTGATGCCGAAGGTGCGGGCCAGTTCCGCCAGCACGTCGCACACATCGCCAGTATGGATGATCAATGGTTGGCCAAGTTGGGCTAGATCGTCGGCCAGTTCTGTCAGGCTTTCTGCAATGAAGGCCCATTGGCGGGCTGACATATCGGGTTGGGCCCAAAGCTCTGGTTCCACCACGTAAAGCGGCAGGACCGGCCCGCGTTGGGCGGCGCACGCGAGGGCGCGGTTATCCTGAATTCTGAGGTCTCGTTTGAACCAAACGATTTGCATCGACGTCCCCTTCGGCTGACCCAACATCTAGGCCAAAGGGGATACAGAGCAATGTGGATTGGGCCAGCGCAACCGCTAGCCCAAATCTATCTGACGATGATCTCTGGCCCCATCATCAGGGTCGGCAGCCAGATCGAGATGGCGGGTATGTAGGTCACCAAGATCAGGAAGACGAAGAGCACAGCCAAGAATGGCGCCGCTGCGCGGACCACGGCCATCATGGGCATTCCTGCCACGCCAGAGGTGACGAAGAGGTTGAGACCCACGGGCGGTGTGATCATCCCGATTTCCATGTTTACGACCATGATGATGCCGAGGTGAATCGGGTCGATGCCAAGCTCAATGGCGATTGGGAAGACGAGTGGCGCCACGATGACCAAAAGGCCCGATGGTTCCATGAACTGACCGCCGATCAGAAGGATCACGTTGACCACAATCAGGAAGGTGATTGGGCCAAGACCCGCAGCCAGCATCGCCTCTGCGATGTGTTGTGGCACTTGTTCGTCGGTCAACACGTGCTTGAGGATCAGCGCGTTGGCGATGATGAACATCAGGGTAATGGTCAGTTTGCCGCCTTCGAACAGCGCGGTGCGCGTGTCTTTGTGGAACGGTGCGGTGATCAGGGCCCACGGGGCAGTGAAGAGAGACCGTGGGCGCCCGCCCTCCTCTGCCGGGGCGAGTGGCCCCATGTCGCGGTAGATGAATGTTGCGACAAAGAAGGCGTAGATCGCGGCGACTGCGGCAGCTTCGGTTGGGGTGAAGGCCCCGGGCCGCCAGTACATTCCGAGCGACGGTGTGTACCACGGATGACCGTAGATGCCGCCCATGATGATCCCGATCAGAAGAAGGCCCCAGAAGGCGTCGCGCAGGCTGTCAAAGATCTCTCCCCAGCCTTTCCATTCGCCTTTGGGCATGTTGCGAATGCGGGCCAAGATGTAGATCGTGACCATCAACATGACACCGGCGAGGATGCCGGGGATCACGCCGGCGAGGAACATCCGGCCGACAGAAACGTCGGTGGCGCTGGCGTAAACGACCATCACGATGGACGGTGGGATCAGGATGCCCAGCGTACCGGCGTTACAGATCACGCCAGCCGCAAATTCTTTGGTGTAGCCGACCTGCTTCATCGCTGCGATCACGATGGTACCGATAGCGACAACGGTGGCTGGGGAAGACCCAGACAAGGCGGCGAACATCATACAAGCGAGAACACCTGCGATGGCGAGCCCGCCTTGGAGATGGCCAACGCAAGCGATGGAGAACCGGATGATCCGTTTGGCCACGCCGCCGGTCGACATGAAGGTCGAAGCGAGGATGAAAAACGGGATCGCGAGCAATGTGTAGTGGCCTGCCATGGCTTGATAAAAGCTCTGCGCGATTGAGGCGAGCGACGTGTCAGAGAACACAAGCAGGAAGATGATCGAGCTGAGGCCTAGGGACACGGCGATAGGCACGCCGATCAGCAACAAGCCAATGATCATGGTAAATAGGAGTATGACTTCCATGGTCTTAGTTGCCTTGTCTTTGAGCTTCGAGTTCGTCGATGGCCTCTTCGGCCTCATGGCTGACGATCAGGCTGTCCTGCTCGCCTTTGATCACGCGGATCGTGGCTTGCATGAAGCGGAACAGGAGCAGTGCGGCGCCGATGGGAACGATCATATAAGGGATCGCGACAGGCAGCTTTTCAAAGGGATCATCGCCTTCGATCAACAGCCAGCTTTCTAAGGTGCCACGGGTCCATTCAGGAATAGGAACTTGAACCGTTGGTTTGTAGCCTCGGAAGTCTTGTATCCGCATCTCTTGAAGGCCTGTGGGGAACCAGCGGCCCGTCGTCTGCGGCATATTGGCGAAATTCGCGTAGTAATCCCAAGACCCCTTCATGAGCAGCAAGGCATAGGCCAAACAGGCTATGCAAGAGAGGTAGAGCATGATCTTTTTGACAGGTTGGGATACGATGTTGGTCACGGCGTCTACGCCAAGGTGAGCTGTGACTTTGACGCCGTAGCTTATGCCAAAGAGCACGAGCCAAGCGAACAGGATGGTAACGACCTCAAGACCCCATAAGAGGGATGATCCGAACCCATATCGCAAAACGACGTTGATGAAGGTGATGACAGTCATAAGGCCGAGAATGACGGCAATGGCTGTCTCTTCGAATGTGTTGATGGCACGCCCCAAGCGTTGCATCGCAGGACCCCTCCGCTGCTTTGATGAAAGGGCCGCGCGAAGCGGCCCTTTTCTTAAGTGATGACTTAGGCTGTGGCCTTACATTGAAGCGTTGATGGCCTGTGCAGCATCAATGTTCTCTTGACCAACGTCGCCGACGAACTGATCCCAAACTGGTTTCATCGCGTCGACCCATGCCGCACGCTGTTCAGCGGTCAGCTGGCGCACTTCGCCACCGGCGTCGATGATGGCTTGTTTGGCTTCTTCGTTCACTGCGAAGGCTTCGCCGTTCCGCGTTGCGGTCACTTCATCAAGGATCGTGAGGAACTGCTCACGCACCTCTGGGTCAAGACCGTCAAGGAAGTCGGTTGAGGTCACAACGAGGTAGTCGATGATACCGTGGTTGGTTTCGGTGACACCGTCCTGAACTTCAAAGAACTTCTGACCGAAGATGTTGGACCACGTGTTCTCTTGTCCGTCTACAACGCCAGTTTGCAGCGCGCCGTAAACCTCAGAAAAGGCCATTGGCTGTGGGGACGCACCAAGCGCGGACATCTGTGCCACAAGAACGTCAGAGTTCTGAACGCGGAATTTCAGGCCGTCGGCGTCGGATGGGTCAACAAGTGGTACGTTTGCAGAGAACTGCTTCATACCGTTGTGCCAGAAAGCCAAACCTTGCAGGCCGCGGCGCTGCATGGAGTCTTTCATCGCCTGACCAGTTTCGGATGCTTGGAATGCGTCCACAGCATCGATGTTTGCGAACATGAATGGCAAGTCAAATATGCGGAATTGCTTGGTGAAGGCTTCGAATTTGGACAGGGACGGTGCCGCAAGCTGAACGTCGCCTTGGAGCATCGCTTCGAGAACTTGGTCGTCATTGTAAAGCTGGCTGGATGGGAAGACTTCCATACACATGGTGCCGTCCATCTCAGTGTTCACACGCTCAGCAAGCAAAGACGCCGCAATCCCCTTTGGGTGGCGGTCTGTGTTGGTTACGTGGCTAAACTTTACAACGATCTCGCCGTCGTCGCAGCCAGCCCCGTGGCCGTCTGCCATTGCCATAGGTGCAGCCATTGCCAAGACCGCAGCGGATGCGGTCAGTTTAAAGAATTTCATGGTATCCTCCCAAATCTTTGGAGGCGTTTTGCCTCCGCTAGAGAATACTGGCGCAATGATTGAGTGCGGCAAGGACAATTTGCGAATTAGCTTGGTAAGATTTTTATTGCTTGATTTCAGCAAGTTAGGATGAATCAATCACCACACCAAACAGGAGTGTGTGGGTTTCTACACAAGTGTTAGCGCAAACCGTGCGGAAATCCGCACAATCTATGGCCGGTAGTCTTCCGCTCTGAGCCCGTGCCGCGCCAGTTTGTCATAGAACGTCTTTCGGGGGAGCTTGAGAGCCGTCGCCGTCGCCGTCGCATGACCATCATGTTTCCGCAGAGCGGCGATCAGAAGAGACCTTTCAACGGCTGACATCTGCTCTGCCAACCCCAATTCTTCGGTCGCGACCGTGTCTTCGATACCGAGCGAGAATCGCATGGCTGCCGACATCAAAGATCGTGCATTTCCGGGCCAGTCTTGCGCCATGATGTTCGCCAAGGTTTCGGGTTTTATCTCTGGCTGGGGCAACGCGGCTTGTTCGCAGGCCTGTGCCACGTAGTGGTGGAACATGACGGGAATGTCTTCGGGGCGTTCCTTGAGCGACGGGATATAGACGTTCATCAGATCGAGGCGGTAGAAAAGCTCCGCTGAGAAAGACCCATCCTCAATGTGGCTTTTGAGGTTCTTCGTCGTGCCTGCGATCAGGCGAATGTCCAAACCGCTTTCTAAAGCGTCGAGCAGCGCGAATTGCACTGGCATGGGCAGCGCGCCAACTTCGTCAATGAAAAGCGATCCTTTTCCGGCTTGGTCAACGGCATCGCGCAGCCCCTCCAGATCAAGAGCCCCGCCGGTGCGTTTGACAAACGGGTGGCGTGCGACGGGTGATAAGAGATGTATGACCTCTGCCACCTTCGGTGTGCCACTACCGGGTGCGCCATTTACGAGAACCTCCGCCGATGTTTTGGCGACGGCGCGGACGCGCTCCCTGAGAGATTCAGATTGGACCGACGTACCGATCAACATACGCGCCGCAGCATCGCCACTGTCGAGGATATGCCGCTGTTGTCGAGCATCAAGAGCGATGCGACGTTGGGTGAGCGCTGTTTCAACCTTTTGGATGAGGTCAGCGGGCGCACAGGGTTTTTCCAAGAACGCAAACGCCCCTTCGCTCATCCCCTGCACCGCCATGGGGATGTCGGCTTCCCCTGTCAGAAGGATCACAGGCAGATCGGCGTCGACCGATTTCGCGTAGTTCAGTAGGTGAAACCCATCGCGGCCCGGCATGCGGATGTCGGAGACGACGACACCCTGAAAGTCGGCTGTTAGGTGATCTTTGGCCTCGATAAACGAGCCGCAGACCTGTGGCTCCAAGTCGGCAAGTGACATGGATTGGCTGAGCGCATCGCGCACTTCCTTGTCGTCATCGATCAAAAGGACACGGTTGATCATGCGGCGTCTGCCTGTCTTGCAGCGTCGAGTTCCACGGTGAACACGGCCCCTCCCTCTTCATGGTTGCGGCCTCGGATATCACCTCCGAAGCTCTGAACAAGACCGTATGAGATCGAAAGCCCAAGGCCCATCCCTTCGGCCGCGCCGACGGATTTCGTCGAATAGAAGGGATCGAAGATTTTCTCTGGTTGTTCAATGCCGGGGCCGGTGTCGCGGACGGAGACCGTCACGCGATTAGCCACGTCGACCGAAATCTCGACGGTGCGTTCATCGTGCCCTTCCATGGCGTCAATCGCGTTTGAGACCAGGTTCAAAAGCACCTGCTGTAAGCGCACATCGCCGCCGCGGACCCAAATCGGTTCTTCCGGGCGATCCCATTTTATCTGGGTTTCGGCATCGCGGGCCTTGGTCGCCGAAATCTCTGTCACCGCGTCGATCACTGCGACAATATCGACGTCCACCAGCGGCGCGCTTTCCTGTTTCGCGAATGCGCGCAGGTTTTTGATGATGCGCCCCATACGGCGGGCGAGATCGGAAATCCGGCCTAGGTTTTCCTCGGCAATGTCTGGTTTGTCTTTGTGCAAAAAGACCTGAGCATTGTCGGCAAAAGATCGGATCGCCATAAGCGGTTGGTTCAACTCGTGGCTGATGCCGGCGGACATTTGACCCAAAGCGCTCAGTTTTCCGGCCTGCACCAAATCGGCTTGCGCTTGTTTCAGCTGAGCCTCGGCCTCGCGACGGGTGGTGATTTCTGCGCGAAGGTCGTTGTTCACGCGTTCCAGATCGGCGGTTCTGTTGGCCACGCGTGTTTCGAGCTTGGCATTCGCAATGGCGAGCGTGCGGCGGCGTTCTGTGGCAAGATAAAGTAACGCGCCAAAGGCAAGGCAGAGTGCCGCGGCGACGGAGGCCTGTAGCAAAGCCAGTTGGTTCGCTGGCGCGACATCGATCAAGACCTCGCCGCGCATCCCGATCACGGGCACAGGAAGTTCGATATGTAAGGCGCGTTCCGGCAGGTATGGCCCGCCATCGACACGCCAAATTTCGTGGCCTGCGACCTCTGCCGATTGTACGTCGATGAAGGAACTGACCAAAGTGGGGGGATACTCCGCCTCTCGGCTTTGGAAGGTTTCGCCCGCGCCGCGGCTGCTGAAGATGAGTTCGGAGCGGTTGGAGAGGAAGATCACGCCAAGGTCATCGCCAAAGAACAGCGACGGCCGGTCGCCGCGCCATGCGGCTTCGACCGCTTCGACATTTGCAGCGACGAGGATGGAGCCGATGGGTGGGCCTTCGTCGGAAAAGACAGGAGCTGCGAAGTAGAAGGCGCGTTTTCCATAGCGGTCAGAAAAGAGGTGATAGGTTCCCAACGCGCCGTCCATGGCCCGTTCAAAATAGGGGCGGCTTGCGTGAACTTGTGGGTCGGTATCGCGTGCGTTGACGACCTCGGCCCCCGTTTGGTCGATGACCATGATGTCGAGGGAACCGGTTTTATCCGCGACGTCCAGTAATAGGCTTGCAGCGTCTTCTGATGGCTCAGCTCGTTCTACGACGGGGCGCAGTGTTGGATGATCGGCCAGAAGTACGGCAAGTTCGCGGTACCTTTCTAAGTGACCAACGAGGCCATCTGCGGCCAAAGCCACGTCGGCTTGCCCCCTTCGGGCCAGCTGATCTAGGGCGGCTCCATAGGCAAATCTCCAAACGCCGGCAGAGAAGCCGATCACAAAGATCAGAAAGCCTGCGATCCAAAGCGCTGGTCTGTTGCGACTGAGTTCCATGATTCGTGCAAGCCCTTGGCGAAGTGGCATCCATCCTAGCGGGAATGGAGGCTACGGCCAACGTCCCTTGCGGGTTTCCCATCTATCGACCCAGTTGTGATACCAAAAATCGGCGGCGTGCAGGAAATGCGGTTTGGCAAAGGGGTGGATCGGGTTTGTTTTCAGCGTGGTGGAGGAATAGGCCGTTTCACCGCGTGCGTCCCCTAATGTTTGATAGGCTGCTTTTGCGCCAAGATAAGGGGCCATAACCGTACCGGAACCAGAGTAGCCCATCGCATAGTGGATACCATCTCGCTCGCCGACATGGGGCATGTGGTTGAAGCTGTAGCCGGTGTTGCCGGTCCAAACATGGCTAAGGCGCGCATTTGCGAGTTGCGGCCAAATCTCCACCATCGTGGACTTGAGACGTGCGGCTGCATTGTCGAGGCGATAAGGCACCATCGCGGCCCGCCCGCCCCAGAGCAGACGTTTGCCGTCCGGTGAGATGCGGTAGTAGGAATGGCGCGCGCGGGTCTCGACCATCATCCGCCGCCCTGGGGCCAGTTCGCCGATCAGGTTAGGCGACAGTTCCTCTGTTGCGATGATGTAGCTCGGCAGAGGGAAGACTCGGCGTTTGTGCCATTTGAACGTCTCGGGGGTGTAGCCGTTGGTGGCCAGGACGACCTTGTCGGCTTGGATGTTGCCTTTAGGCGTGCTGACAGTGAATCTGCTGCCTTCGCGCGCCCAGCTATGGGCGGGGCAATGGGACACCACTGGAATGTTGCGCCGTTCGACGGCAGCTAGCAGACCGGCATGGTACTTTGCGGGGTGCAGGCCCGCGTGATCAGTGTAGACCATGCCGCCGAAGTAGCGGTCGGTGCCGACTTCGGTTTTGAGGTTTTCGCGCTCGACAAGGTCGACCTTGATCCTCGATTTGGCTTTGAGCGTGTTGAACAACCGCCGTTGGTTCTCAAACTGCGCTTTTGTCCATGCCATTTGGATGCGACCGGTTTTCTGGAAATCGCACTCGATGTTTTCGCGGGTGAGCAGGTCTTGCAACCATTCGAAGGAGCTAGAGGCCTCTTCGAAGATCTGCTCAGCGACGTCTTCTCCAAATCGGGTTTTGAGGATGTCCCACGAAAACCGCGGCGGGGCGCCGACCATGCCGCCGTTGCGGGATGAGGCTCCGATGCCGGGGATGTCTGCATCGATGACGCAAACCTTAGCGCCAGCGTCATGCCCTGCTATGGCAGCAGAGAGGCCGGTGTAGCCCGCCCCGATGACAAGCAAGTCGCATGTTTCGGGCAACTCACCTTCGGTTACGCGGGGTGTGACCGCGTCCCACCAATAAGGGTGGCCAATCTCCGCTTCGCCGGTCCAGTCGACCATTTAAGGGCAGTCCTTTTCGCTAAAGCTGAGAATTTAACACAGCTTTCAAGTATCCAATCAAGGCTTCCCTCTGATGGGTCAGCACGTGCACTCGAAAGGTATCTTCGGCTCCATAGCGATAAATGTGAAGGCCCAAACCGAAGGCGAGGCGCACAGCGCTGCGCGACGGCTCATCTAGGTGGATTTCGGTACCTTGTTGCAGCATCGACAGGGCATGTGGGCCGCTCAGGTCGAAAACGTCGTAGCCGTGGGTCATATCGGAAATGGCGAGGCTTTTGGTGTCGTCCCACCCTTCGGTCAGGTCGGTGTCACCGACGAGCAAAACACGGTCGCGGCGCATGACGACCGCATAGCGATCTGTATCGATCACGTCGGGCCAGCCGACTTGCGGCGCATCGATTTGTTTCAGGACGTTGGGGCCTGAAATCATCGTCAGTGTCAGGTTTTTGACGTGGGATAGGCGCGCGCCGTTGGGCAGTTCTATCACGTCGTCTTTGGTCAGACGGTCCCATTTATGGCTGTCATCACGCATGGAGCCGTCCCCCCTCTGAATCAAACCGGCAAGGGTCGCAGATCGTTACCTCCCGAACCTCTTCTTTGTGCCAAATCTTGATAGTGTCGCCGACCTTGGCGTGCGGCGCTTCGATGATGGCAAGCGCAATGGGGCCGACGTTGGGGCTTTGGTAGCTAGATGTCACATAGCCAAGCGAGCGGCGCGTTGGAGTTTCTGTGAAGGCATGAGCGCCGGTGGCGAGCGGTGGTTCGCCGTCTGGGACACTAAGGCCAACCAACACTTTGCGGTCGTCCGCGTTGGCTTTTTCGGTGTGCAAGCTGCGGTCACCAATGAAGGCCGCTTTCTTTTTGGCGCGCGGAATGGTGAAGCCTAGATCGTGCGGCATCGTTTCGCCGTCGGTGTCTTTGCCGATGATGATGAAGCCCTTTTCGGCCCTCAGGATCGACATGGCTTCGAGGCCAATGGGGCTGACGCCCTGCTCTTTCCCTGCGGCGGTGATGGCGTTCCAGAGTGTTTCGGCGTGGCCAGTGGGCACGGAGACTTCATAGCTGAGATCGCCGGAGAAGCTGACGCGGGCGATGCGGAGTGGGATTGCGCCCATTGTGCCTTCACGGAAGGTCATATGAGGGAAAGCATCTGGCGCAAGGTCGATTGTGGTATCGAGGCTGCTGAGTACATCGCGGGCTTTGGGACCCGTTACCGTGACGGTGGCCCAAGCGGTGGTTTGATCGTGTACGAAGATGCGGTCGGGATCATTGCCGTCCTGCCGCCAAGCCTCAAGATGCGTGCGCACTCCGTCGACATGGCTGGAGGAACAGGAGACGATAAAGCGGTTTTGGTCCACGCGAGTGACGACCCCGTCGTCGTAGACGATTCCGCCTTCGGTCAGCATGAAACCGTAGCGGATGCCACCGGGTTTCAGCGATTTAATCGTGTTGTAGTAAACGAAATTTAGGAAAGCTTCGGCATCGGGGCCCATGACTTCGATCTTGCCAAGGGTGGAGCCGTCAAAAATGCCGGCGGTGTCGCGAGCAGCTTTGGCTTCCTTCTGGATCGTGGCGTCGCGGTCGCCACTGCCATACCATCCGGGGCGCAGCCAGCCACCGTATTCGCAGAACGCGGCATCGAGGTCACGGTGTTTGTCTTCGAGAGGCAGACGTTTGACCGGGCTCCAAAGCTGTTTGGTTTTGGCGCCGTGGTAAATCTCAAGTGGCACTGGCACGAACGGCGGACGGAAGGTTGTGGTGCCAACTTGTGGTATGGGCTTGCCGCGAAGAGCAGCCATCGCGGTGAGGCCCGCCATATTCGACGTCTTACCTTGGTCGAAGGCCATGCCCAGCGTTGTGTAGCGCTTAAGGTGTTCGACGGAGACGTAGTTTTCCCGCGCGGCGACTTCGATGTCTTTCAGGGTCACATCATGTTGGAAATCGATCCATTGGCGACCTTTGGAATGGGGTTTGGTGTCGATTAGGGTGGTCGTGTAAGTGGTCGAGGGTCGGTCGATGGGGGTGCCTTTGCCTGCGGCCTCTGCCTCTTCGATGGCTTGGGCGAGGTCATAGGTGCCGTTGGCGGCGCCGATGGCAATCATGGCGTCGGTTGCAGGTTTCGGCACGAACGCTTGGCGCGTTTCGCACCAGTCCAGTTTGCCACCCGCGTGCCGCCACAAGTGGACAAGGGGCGTCAGACCGCCTGACACAAGCACGCCGTCAGCGTCGATCTGGTCTTTGCCGATGCGCAGGCCAGTGGTGTGTTTGCGTCCTTGGTTCGTGATGCCGTCGACGTGGTCGATTTCTTCCACCTTAGAACCCGCCGCGCGAAGGTTTTCGATGGTCGCGCTGGCGTGGCTGTTGTTGCGCATCACGAGCGGTTTATTGGCAGCCATAACGCCGTAGCGGGCTAGATATTCACCTGCAGCATTCAGGGACATTGTACCGGGGAGGTCATTTTTGGCGAAGGTTATCGGGCGGTCCAAGGCTCCGGTCGCCATGATTACCTGCCCTGCCCTCATTCGCCAAAGTGCGGGCGCGCGTCCGAAGCCTTGCGACTGAACCAATGCGACGAGGCCGTGATCGTAAACGCCGTAGGCTGTGGTGTGGGTCAGGATGCGACCGCCTGCGTTTTCGATGGCGGTCTTTTGGGCAGCGACCCACTCATCTGGGTCTATATCGGCAGTCGCGCCGCAGCGGTAGAGGCTGCCGCCCAAGACGCGCTGATCATCGACAAGCACTACGTCTTTGCCAGCCTCAGCCGCTGCACGTGCGGCGGTCAGACCGGCCGCGCCGCCGCCGACAACAAGAACATCGCATTTCGCGTGGTTTTGTGCAGATTGGAAATCTTCCAAGACCTCTCGATCCACAGCGCCCAGTCCCGCCATTTTGCGGATCGCGGGTTCGAAAAGGTGCCAGTCCGGCCAGATGAAGGTTTTGTAGTAGAAGCCCGCGCCAAGGAAGCGGTGGAACAGATCGAGGCCACCTTTGATGTCATATTTCGCCGTTGGGAAGGCGTTGACGCTGCGGGCGGCCATGCCCTCTTCGATATAGGTCGTCGTGGCAAGGCAGTTGGGTTGTTCCTTGCCGTTCAGTCGGATGTTCATGATCGCGTTGGGTTCATCGACCCAAGCGCTCCATACCCCACGCGGGCGGTGGTATTTGAAGCTGCGCCCGACAATGGAGACGCCATTGGCCAGCAATGCGGAGGCCAGCGTATCGCCTTCGAACCCTTCGTAGGTTTTGCCGTCAAACCAGAATGAAATGGGTTTGCTGCGGTCGATCAGGCCTCCGCTATTCAGACGCCGCGTGGTCATTGGCCTGCCTCCCGCAAAGCTGTGCTGCCCAGCACTTCCATCGTGACGCTATCGCGTTCGAGGAGGAACAGCTCGCCGCAAGTTGTGTGCATCCAGATCTCTCTCACATGGCCCTTTTCGTTGCGATGACTATGCAAATAGGCGGCCCAATCTTCGTCCGAGATTTGGTTCAGTGTGTCGGGGCGGGTTTTGCCCGCTTCGGCGATGAAATGAAATTCGCGTTCATCACGAGGGCCACAGAACGGACAGGTGAATATTTGCATCTTGTCCCCTCCCTAATGCGCGATGCCGGATGCGGCGCTTTCGTCGATCAAACGTCCGGTTGTGAAACGATCAAGGTCGAACGGGCGACTGATTTCGTGATGTTGGCCGGTCGCCATGCGGTGGGCGAGCAGGTAGCCGCCCGCTGGAATGGCTTTGAACCCGCCGGTGCCCCAACCACAGTTGAGGTAAAGGCCATCGACGCCAGAGGGCCCAATGATCGGGGAGCTGTCCGGCGTCACGTCAACGATTCCGCCCCAATGGCGCAGTAGTTTGACCTTACTGAGTGCGGGCATGAATTCGAGAAGGCCGCCAATCACCGCCTCTTGCACCGGCATGTTGCCGCGTTGGCCGTAGGACGGCACGCGGTCGAGGGCGCCGCCGAAGACAAGGCCACCCTTGTCGGATTGGCTGATATAGGTGCCGACCGCGGGGGAGAGGACGACCGTGTCGAGGACCGGCTTATAGGGTTCGGAGACGAAGGCTTGAAGGGCGTAGGAATGGATCGGGAGTTTGAAACCTGCCATGCCTGCAATGACAGAGGAATGCCCTGCGACGGTGGCCGCGACCATACCGGAGCGGATTTCACCGAATGCGGTATTTACCCCGACGCAGCGGCCTCCTTCCATCAGGAAATCGGTGACTTCGCAGTTCTGGATGATGTCGACGCCCAGCGCATCGGCCGCGCGGGCATAGCCCCAAGCCACCGCGTCGTGCCGTCCTGTCCCACCCCGTGGTTGGTTGACGGCGCCGTGGATCGGATAGCGGGCATCGTCGCGGTAGTTGAGGATGGGCGCACGCTTGCGCACCTCTTTCGCGTCCAGAAATTCGGCATCGATCCCGTTGAGGCGCATGGCGTTGTATTGCCGCGCGGCCATTTCCATTTCTGGTTCGGAATGAGCGAGCACCATCATGCCGCGCTGCGAGAACATGACGTTGTAGTTCAGATCTTTTGACAGCCCTTCGTAGAGGCGCACGGACAGATCATACAGCTGGGCGCTTTCAGGGTAAAAATAATTCGACCGGATCGCCGTTGTGTTGCGCCCCGTGTTGCCGCCGCCAAGCCAGCCCTTTTCAATCACTGCAATGTCGGTGATGCCATGATTTTTGGCGAGATAGTAGGCGGTGGACAGACCATGCCCCCCTGCCCCAATGATCACAACGTCATATTGCTTTTTCGGCTTCGGCGTGCGCCACGCCATGCCCCAGCCTTTGCCTCCGCGCAGGCCTTCGCGGAACAGTTGCCAAGCTGAGTAGCGCTTCATGCCGCAGCCTCTTGCGCCATGGCGAACTTGGAGAATTCCACAATCACCTCATCGGTCGGAACAACGCCAGTGAAGCATTCGAGGAATTGCGGCAGGCGGGCCATGCGTGTCTCCATCGTTTCGCGTACATCTAACGCGTGATAGCCAAGCTGCATGAAATACAAAACCCGTGCGCGTGCATCTGCCGCATCAGGGGCAAAGCCATGGCGGGCGTACATTGCGGTGATCGCGGCGAGGCGACGTGCGTCGGCTTGATCGATACGGTCCCTAACGGACATATCGCGCCGCGCCCATTCGCGGACGGCAAAATCGAGGCGGCTGTCAAAGAGGCTTTCATCGACGAAACAGCGAAAGAAATTACAGGCGGCGTCAACAATCGTGTCCGCAGGCAATTCACAATGGCGGATGATGGATTGGGAGTTGCGAGTTTCCCATTCGGTGAGAAGCGCGTCCAAAAGCTCGGAGCGGTTTTCAAAATACCAGTAAAAACTGGATCGTGAGACACTTAGCTTCTCAGCTAAGCTTAAGATTTTCAATTCTCCGACGCCGTCATGGACGAGCACATCGCGGGCGATGTTGAGCCAGTCTTGCTGCGTGACTTTGATGTTGCCAACCAACGGCGGCGCATCGGGGTCATCGCGGCTGAGCACGGGGGTGTTACGGTCGATCATCTCAGCTCTCCGGTGGGGCGCCGCCTTCGGCTTTGCGTTTCTCGATGAAGTCGTTCAGGGCTCCGACTCGAGCATCGTCAAGTTGCGGTCCTGTGCCGTCTGCGAGGATGGTTTGCCAGACGTCCGTGGCGCGGGTGGTGGCATCTTTTGCCCCACGTTCGGTCCATGTGCCGAAGTTGGCATAGTCATGCACGACGGGTTCGTAAAATTCGGTGTTGTAGCGTTCCATCGTCTGGCTGGTGGCGAAGAAGTGGCCGCTTGGGTCCACCTCTGACAAGGCATTGGCAAAGCCGATTTCATCGGTCCCTGCCTTTGCCCCAGCACACAGCTCGGCAATCATGTTCAGCACTTCGACATCGGTGATCAGCTTTTCATAAGACACCGTCAGCCCGCCTTCGAGCCATCCGGCGGAGTGGATGATCACTGTGGCTCCGGCCATTAAGCAACCCCAAAGGCCCATCTGGTTTTCGTTGGCCGCTTGAACGTCATTGAGGTTCGACGCTGATCCGGCGGCACTTCGCCACGGCAGGCCAAGGTGGCGAGCGAGTTGGCCCGCGGCAAGCGAGGCTTGGAAATGTGTGGGTGTACCGAAGGCTGGCGCGCCGGATTTCATATCCACGTTGGAAGTGAACGTGCCATAGCAGACGGGTGCGCCGGGGTTGACCAGTTGGGTCAAGGTGATCGCGGCGAGGCATTCTGCATGGCTGAGCGTGATCGCTCCGGCGACTGTGATTGGGGCCATTGCGCCCATCAGCGTGAAGGGGGTCACGATGGACACCTGCCCGAATTTCGCAAAGTCGATCAGGCCCTGCGCCATTGGTACGTCGAGTGTGCGGGGGCTGTTGGTGTTGATGATCGTGTAGCAATAGGTGGTGTTAAGGAACTGCTCATCCGACGCGCCGCGGAAATCGCGAAGCATCTCGAAGCAGTCCATGACCTGCGGTGTGCCACGTGAAAAGAGGAAGGGGAATTTGTCTGTGAGCGTGAGTTGCGCTTCTGTCGTGAAGTAGTGGCGTTCGTGTGTTGCGACGTCTTGCGGTTCGGTCAGGGGCGAGATCATTTGAAACACGTCAAAGTGCTGGGTTAGGCGCGTCATTTCGCGGTAGTCGGTCGCGGTGCCGGGGCGCCGTCCGCGAACGAGGTCGGTTGCATGTGGGGCGCCTGCCCCTGGCTGGAATGTCAGGCTGCCCAGCTCTAAGGTGAAGTCCCTATGTCGTGCGCCTGCCACACAGTCGATGGATTTCGGCGCGCTTGCCAGCGCCGCCTCGATCATATCGCGGCCGATATAGACCATTTCGCCGTCGACCTTGGCCCCGCCTTTGGCGAAATATTCTCGCGCCTCTGGCAACAGGACTTTCATCCCCAGTTCTTCCAGCATGCGGAACGCTGTTTCGTGCATATTGGCGATCTCATCATCTGAGAAAGCTTTCATCGCCGGAAACGGGTTCTTGAGCTGGCGGTAGTTGGTGTCGCGTGCGGATGGCGGGGCGGCGGTGGCCCCGCGCCGTCCGCGACGCCGTGGTTTGGTGTCTACGGTCATCGCATCAGCCTCGCATCGCCTGCCCCTTCGGGTCATATGGTGATGCCGCTATCACTTTGGCCTTGCGCAAATTGCCAACGATATGCACGCCGAGTTCCGTGCCTTCGGCAGCGAACTCTCGGTCGACCATGGCCATGGCGAGCGATGCACCTACGGTGTAGCCGTAAGCGCCGGACGTCACAAAACCGATGCGGTCGTCGCCGTTCCAAATTGGTTCATAGCCCGAGGCGTCGCTGTCACCGTCTTCGATTTGGAGTGTAACGAGCAGTTGGGATGGTCCGTTACCCTCTTTCTCTTTCAGGGCGGCCTCGCGACCGACAAAATCGCCTTTGTCCCAGTCGATCCAGCGGTCCATGCCAGTTTGGGCGGCTGTGTAGAGCTGGGTGAACTCTGCCGACCAGATGCCAAAGGTTTTTTCGATCCGCGTGGACAGCATCGCGTTAAACCCGCATTCACGGATGTCTTGATCCGCGCCGGCCTCCAACAGAAGACGACGCAGAGCGATATGGTCGCCATAGCGGACGTTGATTTCGTAGCCGAGTTCGCCGGTGACGGACATACGCGCGACCTTTGCCCGAAGCGGGCCGATGTCCACGTCACGGCAGCCCATAAAGGGCAGATCACTGATGTCCTGTTCAGCAAGTTTCTCGATGACCGCTTTGGATTTCGGACCAGCGAGGCCGAAGCCGCACATCTCTTCGCCAAGATCGCGTACGCTCACGCCATCCTCAAGATGATCGTTGAACCAGCGCATGTGCCACGCCCGCAGATAATAGCTGCCCATGATCCAATACGTGCCATCGCCCCAGTTCAGAACGGTCAAGTCACCTTTCAACCGACCCTCTGGCGAGAGCATCGGCGCAAGGCGGGCGCGGTTCGGCCCCGGCAGTTTGGAGGCCATGATCTTATCAAGCCATTGTTCCGCGTTCGGGCCGCCGATTTCGTAGCGGGAGAAGCCAGTGATATCTAGGAGGCCAACACCTTCGCGGATCGCTTTGCTTTCTTCGCCAACGATGTCGAAGGCGTTGGAGCGTTTCAGCGTTGGCGTTTCTTCAAAACCCTCTGGCGCGAAGTAGAGCGGCACTTCAAGATCCCAGCTGTTACCCCATTTGCAGCCAGCCGCCGTCATCGCGTCATGTGCCGGTGCCATTTTGAGCGGGCGTCCAGCAGGAAGCTGTTCGTTCGGGTAGGTCATTACGAAACGGCGGGAATAGAATTGGCCTGTCGTTTCACGGATGTAGCGTTGGTTTTCGGCGAACTTGCCGTAGCGGGCCACGTCCATGCAGAAGACATCTGCCTCTGGCTCTCCATGGATCATCCATTCGGCCAAGGATTTACCAACACCCCCGCCCTGAAGGAAGCCAGCCATGACGGCACAGGCACACCAATAGCCGGGCTTGCCGGGAACGGGTCCGACCAGCGGGTTGCCATCGGGTGAGAAGGTGAAGGCACCATTAACCCATGTTTTCACTCCGACGTCTTGCAGGGCCGGATAGCGTTCGAAGCCGCAAATCAACTCATGCTCTATCCGGTCGGTCTGTTCTTGGAACAGCTCCATGCCGTAATCCCATGGCGCGCCGTCCATGGCCCAATGTTCATGATCGACCTCATAGATGCCGAGCAGAACGCCCTTTTGGTCCTGCCGCAGATAGGTGAACCCTTCTAGGTCGACGGTCATGGGTACTTCGAAATCCAACTCTTCCAGCTGAGGGATCGTATCGGAGATCAGATAGTGGTGTTTGAGCGGGCTGACGGGGAGTTCGATGCCGGCCATGCGACCAACCTGCTTTGCCCAAAGCCCCGCCGCGTTGACGACGTGTTCGCAGGTGATTGTGCCTTTGTCGGTGACGACCTTCCAGCCATCAGCGGTCTGGATCAGTTCCTCGACTTTGGTGTGCTCGAAATAACTCGCGCCGCGCTTCTTGGCGGCGATCGCGTAGGCGTGGACGGTGCCGGTGGTGTCGACGTAACCTTCGCGGTCGGCCCACATGCCGCCAAGCAGGTTGTCCTTTGACATAATCGGACACAGCTCTTGCGCCTCTTCCGGTGTCACGAGGCGGCAATCTTCGATGCCAATGGATTGGAACACGCGGTAGGCCGATTGTAGCCATTCCCATCGGTCGGGTGTGCCTGCCATCGTCAGGCCGCCTGTCATATGCAGGCCGATGTTCTGGTCGCTTTCCTCTTCAATTTCGCTTAAGAGGTCGATGGTGTAGGCCTGCAGCGCAGCCATGTTCGGATCGGCGTTGAGCGCGTGGATGCCGCCAGCCGCGTGCCAGCTTGAGCCCGCGGTCAGGACGCTGCGTTCGAGCAGACACACATCGGACCAACCCATTTTCGCTAAGTGGTAAAGAACTGACGTTCCAACAACTCCGCCCCCAATGACGACAACGCGATAATGTGAATTCATTTTGACCTCCCTAAGCGTGGCGGTCGGACGCGCGACTCAGCCAGCACTAAACATTCCTGTCCAGAACCTTGCATCGCAATAGACAGCGCTGTCTAGAGAGTTTAGATCAACCGGTTGGAATTTCGTTGACCTTCATTGGGACGTGATAGCCGCGTTGCACCGCTGGACGTTCTGCAATGCGCTGATACCACGCGCGAACATTCGGAAATTTGACCAGATCAACCTGCTGCCATTCGTAGCGTGAGGCCCATGGCCAACAGGCCATATCCACGATGGAATAGTCGCCGACAATGTAATCTTGGCCTTCAAGCTGCTTGTCCAACACGCCATAAAGCCGTTTGGATTCAGCTTTGAAGCGTTCTTCGGCGTATTCCGAGACGCCGGGGTTATATTTGGCAAAGTGATGGGTTTGCCCCAACATCGGACCAAAGCCAGCCATCTGCCACATCAGCCATTCCATGGCTTTGGTGCGGCCTGCGACGTCGGTTGGAAAGAACTTCCCATATTTCTCTGCCAGATAAATCAGGATTGCCCCTGATTCCATCACCGACTGGCCGGTTTCATGATCATAAATTGCGGGGATTTTGTTGTTCGGGCTGATCTTCAAAAACTCCGGTGCGAATTGTTCATCTTTGCCGATATCGATGGCATGGGCTGTGTAGTCGACGCCGAGTTCCTCCAGCATGATCGAGATTTTGCGACCGTTCGGCGTGGTCCATGTGTAGAGGTCGATCATGTGGCTTCCTTTCAGGATTTATGTCGTGCCAGCCAGTCCAAGGTGGCGTCAGTCGGGCCGTCCGGACGATACTCCGCCCCGATTGGGTTTGACCATCCCGCATTATCTATCGCAGCGAAAACATCATCGAAATTCAAAGCCCCGTGATCTGGCGCGCCGCGGTCGGGAACGGAAGCGAATTGGATGTGACCTATGTGGGGGAGTGCATCTTGGAACTGTTTGATGGGGTCATCGTGCATTCGGCCGATGTGGTAGAAATCGAACATGAGTTTGAGGCGAGGATGGTTGATCCGTTCGATCAACTCAATGGCGTCAACAAGGCGGTCGAGCAGATATCCGGGGACGTCGATGGGATTTATAGGTTCGATCAGAATTGTGGTGTCTTCTGATATGTCGCAGGCATAGCGGAGGGTATCTTCAAACGCCTGCCAAGCCTCCTCTCCTGCGGTGATACCGGGCAAAGCGTGGATGGCTTGCGCGCCAACGGCCCGCGCATAGGACAGGGCCAATTCTACCGACTGGTTGCCAACGTTACGCCACGCACAGGTGCCGAACGCACCTTGCGATTTTGATCCGCGCTCGGTGTTCAGGCTTAGAAGTGGGAGGCCAGTCTCCTCAAGAGCGGCGCGTACGACCATTGGGTCATAGTCGTAGGGCCATTGAAACTCGACGGCGTCAAAGCCCGCCTGCGCTGCGGCCCGAATGGCATCGGGCAACGGCAAGTCTGACCAAAGCAAACCAAGGTTGGCAGAGAAACGCGGCATGGCCGCTTTATGCGATGGCGGCGACCGCCTTGGCAACGGCGGCTTCGGTCAGTTCAAAGTCCGCTTCGGTCAAGGCGAGTGACGGATAGAGTTTGCCGGGTGATTTGAAGACACCGTTTTGGCGCAGAACGTCGTTGTAGCGGGTGTTGACGGATGGATCGTCGTGTTTAGCGCTCCGGTAATCGAGCGGTTCATTGGAGGTGAAATAGAGATCGAACAAGGTTTCATCGCCGCAGATTTTGTGCGGGATTCCAGACTTGGCCAACGCGTCAGATTGCATTTTCTGCAGACGCGCACCGTATTGCTTCAAGGTCTCGTAGGCCCCTTCGCGTCGTAGGATTTCCATGGTTTTCAATCCAGCAACAGACGCGATTGGATTGCCCGCGAGCGTTCCGAGCTGCATCAGCCAGAGATCCGCGCCGACCTCTGATTTATCAAAATGGCGCATGATCTCTTCTTTGCCGCCGACGGCTGCTAAAGGGAAACCGCCGCCGATAATTTTGCCCAGCGCGCAGAGGTCCGGTGTGACGCCATAGCGTTCTTGCGCGCCGCCATACTCCAAGCGGAAGCCGGTGACGACCTCATCAAAGATCAAAAGAACGGAGTGTTTGGTGCAAAGGTCACGCAGACCTTGGAGGTAGCCCGACTGCGGTGGGATAATCCTTTGCAGTGGTTCTACAATAATCGCGGCGACATCTTGGTGTTCGGACAGAAGCGACTCGACGGCGGCCAGATCGTTGAAGGGGGCAATGAGCATATTGTCCGCAACGTCCTGCGGAATGCCCGCGCTGTCAGGCACGGCTTTGGGGAAATTGACTTGGACTGAGGGGGCAAGGCTCATTTGTGCCTCGGCGCTCATCCCATGGTAGCCGCCCTCGAATTTCAGGATTTTCGGCTTGCCGGTGAAGGCACGGGCAAGGCGCATGGCATACATATCCGCTTCGCCCCCTGCGGTGAGGAAGCGCACTTGTTCGCAGCAGGGCACGGCATCGCAAATCGCCTCAGCCAGTTCGATGCCTTTGGCGTTGTTGGCGAAAAAGGTCATGCCTTTTGGCAATTGTTCCAAGACGGCCTCGATCACCTCGGGATGGCCATGGCCCAAGAGCATCGGGCCGGAGCCGATCAGGTAGTCGACATATTCATCGCCATTTTCATCCCAGACGCGGCTGCCTTCGCCATGAGAGATGATGATTCCCGGGTCGAAGTTTCCAAAGCCTGCGGCGGGGAGGACTTTTTGGGCGCGGGCGATCCAATCCGATTGGGAATGTAGTTTGTTCATGTGGGAGCCTCCGGCGGGAGTTTTTGGGCCAAGATGAAAGAGCTAGGACAGGTCTAGGACGGGGTCGCCCAAGACAGACATATCGGGTGTGGCGCCAAGGCCGGGGCCTTCGGGCGGGGCGATGCGACCGTTTGAGCGGGTTGGGCAGTCGGGCGCGACGCGGGGGCCGACGTAGTTGGACAGGTCGCATGTGTTGAGGAGAGAACCTTGAGGTGTGCTGGCTGCGAAGTGGAGGGAGGCTGCGGTGACCACGTCAGACCCCCATGTGCATTCGGCACAGATGACCGCGCCAAGGTGGGCGGTCAGGTCGCGGGCGCGACGCATGGCGGAGAGGCCACCAAACTTGGAGAGTTTGAGTGCGACCGCATCAAGGCATCCGAGTTGGTGGGCTTTGAGAAGGCTCGCTTGGTCAAAGGCGTTTTCGTCGATTTTCATTGGAAGACCAGTGGCCTGCCTAACCGCGGCGCAGTCCTCCAAAGTCGCGCATGGCTGTTCGAGCATGATGTCGAGATGGGCGACCGCGCGTCCCGTACGGGTCGCGTGGAGTTTGGTGGCCCCACAGTTCCAATCGCCATAGACCAAGGGGCCTTTGCCGACAGCTTCGCGGACTTTGATCAAACGCTCGGCGTCGGCGTCCCAATCGGCGTCTGCGCCGAGTTTGACTTGGAATTGTCGGATACCCGTCGCGTAGGCTTCGGTTGCGATGCGGGCCATGTCATCCGGCGCGATGCAGGTGATGGAATGATAGAGCGGCATATCTTTGCGGGTGCGTCCGCCGAGGAGGTCATAGACCGGAAGGCCTGTCATTTTGCCAAAAAGATCCCAGAGCGCGATGTCTACGATGGACTTGGCGTAGTCGTGGCCGATCAGATGGGCATCCAGACGGCGCATGATCGCATCTGGGCCGCCGACCTCTTGCCCGATCAGGATTTCGGCCAATTCGGCAACAGCGGTGGGCACGCCTTTCGCAAATGCAGGCAAATAGTGTGGGATTGGGCAGACCTCCCCCCACCCCTTTAGACCCGTATCAGTTTCAAGGCAGAGGATGTGACTTTCGACCGTATCGCAGGTTTTGCCCTCGGCCATGTAATAGGTCTCATAGCTGGTTAGGTCGACGGACCAGAGGGTCAGATTGGTGATCTTCATCTGTATACTCCTACGGGATCGCCCAGCATGTTTTCATCGGGATGGACGCCAAGTCCAGGCTCTTCCGGCAGGTGGAGATGGCCATCGATGTTACGGGGGCCGCGGCCATCGGCGATGTCGATGGTCAGCATATCCTGGCAGGCCCAAACTGCGTGGCAGTTTGCATCGGGGATTGTTGCGGCAAGGTGCAGCGCCTCAGTATCGGCAAGGACAGATCCACCTGTCGCCATGACGAACATGTCAATACCGTGGGCCAAAGCGATGTCGCGCATGCGGGCGGCTTTGGTCAGGCCGCCGACGCGGTTGAGCTTGATCCCGAACACTTCTGCCAGTCCATCGCGGGCGATGCGGGCGGCGTCTTGCAGGGTTACGAGCGATTCATCCACCGACACGGGTGTTGCATGTTTGTTGCTGATCGCTGCGATGTCATCTAAGCTTTCGCAGGGTTGTTCGATCATCACGTTGAGTTCTTCAACCGCGCTCATAACCCGCAGGGCTTGTTGACGTGTCCAGCCGCGGTTGACGTCGTAGAGGATGATGTCGTCGGGCTGGCGCAGGCTTTCAACGTCTTTGATGCGGGCGATATCGCGTTCGACATCGCCACCGATCTTGACCGAATGGGCGATGTAACCGCGCTGGCGGTATCGGTCGATGACCGCGCGAGTTTCGTCGATGGTCTTTGCCCCGACGGACGAGGCGATAGGTCGAGGTGTGCGAGCGCCGCCGCCCATGAGGTCAGCGACGGGGAGGTTCGCGGCTTGGCCGGCGATGTCCCAACAGGCCATGTCGATCGGTGATTTTGCATAAAGGTGGCCCGGCAAGGCCAAATCCATTGCGCGTTCGACATCGAGGACGCGGCGGGGGTCGAGACCGAGAATGAAAGGCGCCATGGTTTCGATGCCGGCACGGATGCCAGGGCCATGGGCGGGCACGTAAGTATGGCCCCACGGCGTCCCCTCGCCCCAGCCGGTCAGCCCCGCGTTGGTGTCGATCCGAACGAAGGTCGCGTCGAGCATTTCGAACTTCAGGCGTCCACCGGAGAGCCAATATGGAAACTCCAGCGGTAGATCGACCTGAAAGACGGTGATGGCGGTGATCTTCATGTTGGGTTCTCCGGATGGGTCCAAACGGGCGCCGTGTCAAAGCAATCGTGCCAGACGACGTAGGCCATGACAGGGTGGTCATGGGACGTAAGGGCGTGCGGTGTCGCGCTGGGATGAAAGGCGCTATCGCCCGGTTTGAGCGTTCTGGAAGGCGTGCCTTCGAGATGAAATTCGGCTTCACCTGCGAGAACGACGTAGAGTTCTTCTGCTGGATGATGATGCCAAGGGTAGTGCAGATGCGTCGGTTGATAGACGACAAAGCTGCGCATGGCTTGGCTTGCAAATGGCGCGTCGCGGCCGACGATTTCGTAGCAGGCGAACCGCGCCATAAAATCGGGATCGATGTTGGAGCCTTTGTAGGTTTCGCGCCACTGCATCTGGTCGCTTACGTCGATCAAAGCATCGCACAGGCGTTGATAGGGTGTTGCGCCAAAGCCTGTTTCCGCGGTCATCAGATCGGCGGCCGGAATGTGAAACGGTTTTAGGGGTTGAGGCCGAACGTCATCGGGCCACGGGCAGAATGCCGCCAGTTCTGCATGTGAACGATGCAGAGCTTCGACCTCTCGGCGCAATATGTCCAATGACGCGGTCATGGCACGACGACAAAGTTCCCAATGTGGGATTTTTTGACAAAAGCCACTTGGCCCGCATGGAAATCAGCCAATGGGACCGTTTCGGCAACCAGGGCCCTTAGGTCCCCCGCTTCGATGTAGCGCACGAGGTCTTCGAAGATGTGCGGGAGCACGACGGTTGAGCCGGTCATGGTGATGTCTTTTAGGTAGAAGGTCCGCAAATCAAAATCGACGATCGGCCCAGCGATGGCGCCGGAACACGTGTAGCGACCACCGCGCTCGAGCACGTCAAGCAAGCTGCCGAATGCGCCACCGCCAACGACATCAGCAACGACAGTGACTTTGTCATGCCCTGTGGTTTTCTTTAGCTCGGCGGCCAGATCGTCGACGTTGCGCGGAAGGAGGACATCCGGGTTCAACTCGGCCAGTTGTGCGTGTTTGCTTTCGGAGGACATGGCGACAACTTTCGCCCCGCGCCGCTTTGCCAGTTGGATCAAGGCAGAACCGACGCCGCCGGAAGCACCGGTTATGAGGACAGTATCACCATCGGCAACATTGGCACGCGACAGCATTCCTTCAGCGGTGGTGTAAGAACATGAGAAGGTCGCGAGTTCGACCGAGCTCATGTCGCTGTTGACGGCCTGCACATTGCGATGGTCGATGACGGTGTATTCCGCATAGCCGCCGTCTGCTTCGGACCCGAAGTATCCGGTTTTGTCCTTGTTTAGAGGATCATCCCAATCTCGGAGCCAGTTGTCTGTCATGACGCGTTTTCCGACAAGCGAGGCATCTGCGTTTGCACCGACGGCTACGACCGTACCCACCACATCGGCGCCTTGGATACGTGGCAATGAGATCGGCGCGCCGCCCCATGTTGGGTCATCTTCGTCGACTTCCTCATAACCGCCGCCAGTAGTGGCTTCACTTACGGTCTTTGAGTACCAGCCGGAGCGGGTGTTGATGTCGGTGTTGTTCATGCCGCAGGCCTCGACCTTGATCAGCACCTGATCGGCAGATGGCTCTGGGCGGGGCCAATCGGTGCGATAGGCGAGTTGATCCAAATCGCCGTGCCCCATAAGAACCACCGCGCGCATTGTGTCGGGAAGCGTCATCGTTTTGGTCTCCTATGCAGCGTCGGTTCTTGGCCGCAAGCTTTGCGGATCGTAGGCTGGTTCGCCTAGCACTTTTGCGACACGCTTTTCCCCTGCAATGACAACTTCGAGCTTTGTGCCCGGTTCAGCGGTGGCGGGTTTGATGTAGGCGAAGGCCAGTATTTTGCCGACGCTGTGGCCGTAGACGATGGAAGCCGTGGAGCCGACGACGTCGCCGTTCCACAGAACCGCTTCGCCGCCGTTGCCGTCTTCTGACTCGTTTGGCTCGACTTCAAGGTAGGCGCAGACCCAAAGCATTTCGTCGTCATTGGCCAGCGAGGCGTCTTTGCCGAGGAACGACTTGTCTGTTTTCACGAATCGCATGACGTCGGCTTCTGGTAAGGTAACCTCATTAGTCAATTCCCCTGCCCCTTTGAACCCCTTTTCCATCCGCAAGATGTTCATCGCGAAGGAGCCATAATCGGCGATGCCATGAGGCTCGCCCGCGGACCAAAGTGCATCGTAGACGGCTTGGCAGCTGTCGTTCGGCAAGTGGATTTCCCAACCGAGTTCGCCCGCATAGGACATGCGGAAGGCCCAAGCGGATTGCCCAGCGATGGCGATCTTTTGCGCTGTCAGCCACTTAAAGTTGGCATTGTCGAGCGGTGCGGCGGTACAGCTTGCCAATACATCGCGCGACTTTGGCCCGTTGAGGGACAAGGCTGACCATGAGGACGATAGGTTTGTGACCTGAACGTTTTCGTCCGTTAGATGTTTCGTCAGATGATCGAGCAGTCGCTGCTCAAAGAAGGCCGCACAGACGAGGTAAAATCCGTCCTCCCCGTCTTCCATCCGAACAACTGTTGTTTCCAATTCTATCCGGCCTCGTTCATTGAGCATGTGTGTCAGAGCAATGCCGCCCACCTTTTGCGGTAGGCGATTGGCGACGAGGCCGTCGAGGAAGCTTTCGGCATCAGCGCCGCTTACAAGGATCTTTGTAAAGGCGGTCACGTCCATGATGCCGACCCGTTCGCGCACGGCCCGACATTCTGCGGCGATGACATCATGCAATTCTGTGCGACCAAAGCCGTAGATGTCTTTCGCCTCCATCCCCTCTGGCGCGAACCAGCGGGGTCGTTCGTGGCCATAGATTTCTTCATAGACCGCGCCTTTTGCTTTCAGCGTTTCATAGAGGGCACCCGGTTTGACAGGACGACCGGCGAGGCGGTTGAAATGCGGGAAGGGAATTTCGTGGCGGAGGCAGTAATCTTCCTTGGCTTTGATGACCTGCCAGTCTTTCGAGGCGTAATCACCAAACCTGCGCGGATCAAATTCGCGCATCGAGATGTCAGCCGCCCCATGCACCATCCAGCGCGCCAATTCGCGGCTCAGCCCCGGACCCCAACCGATGCCGATTTGTGTACCGCAGCAGCACCAATAGTTCCGAACACCAGGTGCGGGGCCAATCAGCGGGTTGCCATCTGGTGGGTGACTGATTGCACCGTGGACCTCGCGGGTTATGCCAAGTTCGGAGAAGATCGGCATCCGGTTGAGGCTCTCTTCGAGCCACGGCATGACGCGGTCGTAGTCGGGATCGAAGAGCTCGTTCTCTGCCTCCCATGGACAGTGATCTTCCCAAACGGTGTTTGGGTTCGATTTCTCGTAGATGCCAATGAGCCCCCGTTTTTGTTCCATGCGGATGTAGCCCGAGACCTTTTTGTCATCGCGGATCACGGGCAATTCGGTGTCGAGGTTTTCAAACTCCGGCACATTTTCTGTAACGAAATAGTGGTGCGTCATCGACGTCATAGGCAGTTGCAAGCCAGACCATTCGCCCATCTGGCGCGCATAGGTGCCGCCTGCATTCACGACATGCTCACATCGGATGGTGCCCTTTTCGCTTTCCACAATCCATTCGCCGGTGTCGGCTTGAGTGATGTTTGTCGCGCGGCAGCGGCGCACGATCTTAACGCCCAGTTGCCGAGCGCCGGCGGCCATGGCCATGGTCACATTGGTCGGATCCACGTGCCCGTCGTCGGGCGTGTGCAAGGCCCCGATGACTCCGTCGAGGTTATAGAAGGGATGCAGCTCTGCGATGCGGTCCGGCTTGACCAGTTCTATGTTGAAACCTAGCGCGGTCCCGACCGAAAGCGTATGCCGCAGCCAATCCATTTCGTCTTGATCATAGGCCAGACGGAACGAGCCGCAGCCGTGCCACGTTACGGGTTGACCCGTCTCTCTCTCCAACCCGCCGGAATAAAGGCCGATGTTGTAATCCACGCATTTGCCCAAGCCGAAGCTGGATGTTGAATGGGTGATCTGCCCCGCCGCGTGCCATGTGCTGCCGCTGGTCAATTCAGCTTTTTCCAGCAAGACAACGTCGGTCCAGCCTTCGTGAGCGAGATGGTAGGCAAGACCCACCCCCATCACTCCGCCGCCGACGATCACGACGCGGGCATAAGCAGGAAGTTGAGAATCGGACATGGGAGGCCTCTTGGGTCAAAAAACTCTCGACACGCTAATCGGACAAATATACCATCGTCAATCATGAATGACACAAATGTATCATATACAGTTTTGGAACGCCTTGCCGCTGAATTTCCAGAGCTGACGCCAGAGGCGCAAAAGGCCGCGACTTACGTTTTGGAAAACCCGCGTGATGTGGGGGTTTCAACCGTGCGGGAAATTGCAGAAGCGGCAAAGGTGAAACCCAACACCGTAGTTCGCATGGCACGACAAGTGGGCTTCGAGGGCTATGACGATTTTCGCGAACCATTTCGCGATGCCATCCGCTCTGGCGCTGCCGATTTTCCAAGCCGGGCGCGGTGGCTACAAGACATTCGCAAGAAAGGCGATCTGGGCGGGCTTTATGCTGATATGGTGCAATCGGCCCTTTCGAATATTGAAGATACGTTTGCAGGCATTGACGCAGAACAATTGAAGGCGGCGGCTGAGGCGATTTGGAATTCGCGCAATGTCTTCACTCTGGGCGTCGGTGTGAACAATTCCAACGCACGGAATTTCACCTATCTTGCATCAACCGGCATGGTGCAATTTCACGCCATTCCTCGCCCCGGGTCGACTGCGATCGACGATTTGGCGTGGACGGATGGGCGGGATGTACTGATTGCGATCACGTGCAAACCCTACCGGCAAGAAGTTGTGGAAGCTGTTCAACTGGCCAAAGAACAGGGCGTGAAAATCGTTGCTTTGTCGGATAGTCCTGCGAGCCCGATCATTCTTGCGGCGGATCATGGGTTCGTCGTTTCATCAAACACGCCGCAATTTTTCCCCTCTTCCATCAGCACAATTGCCGTTTTGGAGACATTGCTGTCGTTTGTAATCGCGGTTGCGAGCGATGAAATTGTAGACAGGGTAGAGGAATTCCACGCCCGCCGCCATGAGCTCGGCATCTATGCAACGGGGCCCACATGACCGAACCAATTCGCTCTCTTGACGCGCGTTATTACACCGACCCGCAGATTTTTGAGGTTGAGCGGACGGGTGTGTTGTCAAAGACTTGGCAGTTCGCAGGACATACCAGTCAGATCAAGAACGCGGGCGATTATTTTGTGTTTGAGCTGTCCGGCGAGAGCTTGTTTTCCATTCGGGGTCGTGACGGTGAAATCCGCACCTTCTACAACGTTTGCCAGCATCGCGCGCACCAGTTGGTGGAAGGGTCTGGAACAACACGCGTGGTTGTGTGCCCCTATCACGCTTGGACCTATGAGTTGACCGGCGGATTACGGGCTGGCCCGAACATCAATGCCGTCGAAGGATTTGATAAGTCCAAGATTTGCCTGACATCGGTTCGGACGGAAGAATTCCTCGGGTTCATTTTCGTCAACCTCGACCCCGATGCCGCCCCGATGGACGATTGGTTCCCGAATGCGCGTGCGGAGCTGGAAGAATGGGTGCCGCATTGGGCGAAGCTTGAGCCACTGGAGTTCGTGGAAATCCCTGAGAACTGCAATTGGAAAGTCTCGGTCGAGAATTATTCGGAATGCTACCATTGCTCGTTAAACCACCCGACGTTTGCGACCGGAGTGGTGAAGCCAGAGACCTATGACATCCAGCCTCAAGGCAAATGCCTTCGTCACACAACGGAGTGTCAGAACCTCGATCAGATGACCTATGACATCAATTCGGGATTTGCGCATCAGAATGAATATTCGTCTTGGTTCCTTTGGCCGATGTTTTCGTTTCAGGTCTATCCGGGGAACGTGCTGAACACATACCACTGGCGGGCACTCGATGCAGAGCATGTGGTCGTGTTCCGCGGTTGGCACAGTGTCGGTGGTCAGGAAGATGCCGTTGCGCGTCAACTTGCCGTGCAAGATCGCGAAACCACGGTTGAGGAAGACATACACCTTGTCGAAAGCGTGCAGCGTGGGTTGAAGTCACGTGGCTATGTGCCCGGGCCGTTGGTTCTTGATCCGAAATGCGGTGTGAATTCAGAGCATTCGGTCATGCATCTGCAACGCTGGATGCGCGAGGCTGTAGATGGTTGAGGCTGGGGCTACAGGGCGCTGCCTATGCGGCGCGGTGAGGTTTGAAATAAAGTCCGGCCCCAAGTGGACCGCGCTGTGCCATTGCGACAGTTGCCGGCGGGCTGGAGCTGCGGCGGTTGTACCTTGGATGGGCTTTGCGCCGGATCAGGTAGCATGGCACGGCGAACGGAAGTTCTATCAGTCTTCCGAGATTGCCCAACGCGGGTTTTGCCCGACATGTGGGACGCAGATGAGTTTTGAAAGCACCCGCTGGCCAGGTGAGATTCATCTGATCGCGACGACGCTTGAACGGCCGGAAGACTATGAGCCGCAATTGCATTGCCATACGGCAGAGCATTTACCATGGCTCAAGATTGATGACGGTTTGCCCAAATATGAAAGAAGTGCCGAGCCATGATGCCATCGCAATGGACACCAGAGCAGAAGCTGTTCCCGCATCAGGTTGGCTTCACCTGCCCCCCGTTTGACTTCGACGCCGCCCCGTCGGATTTCCTGCGCATCGCCCCACGGTCGGTTGGGGTCCATGGGTGGATGTTGCATGATCCGGATTACCAGCATGGGTTAGATCAGCGGAAGAAGAACTTTGGTATGTTGGATGATTTCGTGCACTGCATGGCCCGCAATGGCGTTGATGTTGCGGGCCAAGTAGGGTCGAATTGGGTGCACGCCTCTGGCCTTGGGGTGGAGGGTATTCGCCAGCACTGCGAAGACTTATCAGACAAGCACGGCGTTCGGTTTCACATGGCAGGTTACGCGATGGTTGAGGCCTTGCGCGCGATGAACGTGGAGAAGGTGGCGCTGAACGCAGCCTATCATTGGCCCGCGTGGTGGCAGGGCACGATTGGGTTTTTGAAAGAAGCCGGTTTCGATGTGCTTTGGGCCGGGAATTTCCATGATCAGGGGTGGTTCGAGAGCCAAGAGGCTGTGAATGCGAAGCGATGGATTTTTGACGGTGATTTGGCGCAGAAATCCTTTGAATACGTTGCTGAACAGGCCCCGACGGCGGACGCCTACTTGATCAACGGGATGTGCAATTTTCGCAGTGGGCCAGATGGTGTGCCGGAGCGGCCGCTACATCTGACTGTGGGGCTAGAGGCGTCGCTCGGGAAGCCGGTGATCGGCCATGACACTGCGCTTTATTGGCGGATTTTCAAATCTCTCGGCCTGAAACCTACTTCGTCGCATGGTCGGCTGCTCGCGTCTTTGGAGGAATGATGCACAAAATTCTTGCTTTGTGGGCTGTGCCCCGTTCGACCTCAACCGCGTTTGAGTGGATGATGCGCCAACGCGGCGATCTGGATTGTCTGCATGAGCCGTTTGGCGAGACTTGGTATCAAGGCGAGGCCCCGCTTTGGCCTCGTTGGAAAGACGGTGATAAGATCACGCCCGGTTTGACGTTGGAGTCGACGCTTGCCGACCTCTTGCAGCGCGCGGAGCGTGGGCCGGTCTTTATCAAGGATTTCCCGCATTACATCATTCATATGGCGGATGAGGCGTTCCTGGCCCATTTCGACCATGCGTTTTTGATCCGCGATCCAGCCAAAACCATCACCTCAATGTACGACAAATGGCCGGACTTTGATGAGGGCGAGGTCGGCTTTGCCCAGCAACGCGCGCTGTTTGACAAGATCACCGAAATCAAAGGCACCTGCCCGCCCGTGATCGACAGCGACGATTTGCTGGAAGACCCGCATCACATGGTTGCACGCTGGTGTGAAAGCGTGAATATCCCCTTCATTGAAAGCGCCCTTTCTTGGGAGCCCGGTGCGCGGGATGAAGTGAGTTGGTGGGACGGTGGATCATTCCATGCAAATCTGCGCAACTCTGATGGTCTGAAGCCGCAGAAACGCAAATATGTGGAATTGGCAGATACGCCTGCGCGGGTCCAAGACGTGCACAGCCGCGCGCGCCCGCACTATGATCATCTGTATCAGTTCCGAACGACAGCGCGTTAGAACCTTGCAATCACGTTGATAAAGGCGCCCTAATCGTCTTGTGTGAGGTCGGTCAGGTCGTCCGAGAAGCTGCCGAAGTTATAGCCAACGCCGACTTTCACGTGATCGCCCACATTGCGATAGATCGCGCCGAGGAAACTGGTTTCTGACACTTCTGCTTGGACGAGGTTCAGCTGTCTGATCTCTAGCAAGGCATCCCATTCGTTCACCCAATCATACCGCCCACCGGCCCCGGAAACCATCGCCCCGATGGAACCCAGGCCAATAATGCACTAACAGTCGAACTGGACCACTTAAGTGGGGCTGATCAATAGTAAATGTTCCCGTTGGCACCTGTTAGCACCATCGCGACGCCGCCAGCTTCTGGGTATTCATCTGGGAGCGCGACACCAGTTCCAGGAACCGTTGTTGTAAACGGAGTGGCCTGTATCTGTGTGGGATATAATAATCCAACTGTCGCCAATGCGACGCAACCCAAAAAGGTCGAACGACCTTTCTCTAAAAACCCCATATCCACCCCATTGTTAGGCCTGAAATTGACCTTTCGGCACTGCATGCCCGCATCTGTTATAAACCAACAGTAGTTGAATAAAATTAGCCAACAATTTCGCTTCCTATACGGGGAAATTGTCTCAATCTCGCTCAATAAGTCAGAAGGGCGGCTAATTTGCCCCCAAAATAGCGGCTTCGCTCTGCTTGAGCAGTCGCCTTGCGAAGCCTCCATAGCTACTGAATTGCCCATCTGCATTCGGGAGCGACGACTTAAGGAAACCCAACTCGTCTTCCTGCATTGCGGTTAACGCAGCGTTTGCGGGATGGAAGCTCTCAGTCGCGACACCGTTTGCGAAGACGATTTCATGTTGAGGAAGCATCATGTGAATATATTCCACAGAATTCACTGAATGATCTCGAATGATCGAGTGATCGTTTACCAAGTCGCGTGCTGCCACCAATACTTCTTCTGAGTTGAACAAATCGCGCGCTCTAGCACCCCGCAAGACCACTCGATGATCTGGTGAGACCAACAGACCTGCATCAGGGACATCTTTGTCCAGCGACCCTGCTCGAAGGCGAATGGGCACAAAAGACGGCATTGCCTTTAGGCGAGCACCAGAGATTGATTTTGAACCGAGCCAAAGGATTTCGGCCGTTCCATTATCCATCGTTTGAACACAATCGCCGACCTGAAGGTTTGACACGTCCTTAGGTCCATTAGGTGTGTCAATTTGCGTGCCAGGCGTGAAACAGATCACACCTTGTGGCGTTTCGTCCGCTTCGTCCAACAACGCTTCATCCAGATTGTGTTTGACGATCCAAAGGTCTGTTTCGCGTGGTGGGATGTTCCCATGAAACATCAAAAGAGGTTTCTTGCCCGGCCCTACCGAAACAACAAAGACCTCCCAAATCTTTCGCCCATTGGTGAGCACAAAGCATTTCCCAAAGAGCGGTTCTTGCAGTGTGACAAGTGTTTGCCTGCTGCTGGCTGAACCCAAGGAATGAAGCAATCGCTTAACGGTCAGAGCAGCACGATTGCGCATGTCGATCTCTGTATCTGTGGCAGCGAGTGGCAGAATATTTTCAGGACCGTCAACGCGCACGGCCTCGCCGGTCCAAGACCATACACGACCTGGAGATATCTCCATGACCGGCGCAGACCTTTGACCGTCTAATTCGGTTTGTGACCACGGGATAACGAATGTGCCGCGAAAGCGGGTGTCCATCTATACTGCCTGCCTTTGTGCCCGCATTTCTGAATTTGCGGTTTGTTTTCCGAAAAATAGGCGAGAAGTTGGTGCGCAAACAAGCCCTCCGAATGCGCGAACCAGCGCACTGAGTCATTTATGTTTCAATCAATCGAACGCGTTTCGGTATGGCGCTTCACTAGCGCGTTCAGCCAATGTCGAAATCACGCAATCTCTTTTCTAGTTTTTGGTCACTGATAAGCCGAATCTCCGAAAGATATACGCAAGAAAATCTTCAAGAAGACACGAAAGTACTGTGTGCATAATTTCGATTTTGGGATCGAAAATCAAAAATATGATGTTACTTTTTCCAATTTCTTCAGGAACTTATCAGATTCTGAATTTCCGAAACCGATTTTGGTTGCCGAAACCGGTTTCGGCTTTGATCGTTAGTGGAAGGGAGGACAATAGCTTGGCAGCAGCTCAGCGACAGAATGGACGATCACGGCCGGGACGCCGCGCGACCATTTCGGACGTGTCCAATGCCCTTGGGCTCACGAAGAGCACCGTAAGCCGCGCGTTGAACGACTATCCTGATATTGCTGAGACAACGCGAGCGCGTGTGAAGCGGATGGCGCAAAAATTGGGATACCGCCCGCTTGCCACAGCGCAATCAATCCGCACGGGTCGCGTTCGCGCTATTGGCTTCATTATCGAGCTCGCTGAACATGACGCGCACCGCCCGTTTATGGCGGAGTTTCTAGCAGGGATGTCGCGGTCCGCGTCCGCCGAAGGGTGGACATTGACGGTGGCCGCATCCTCCACGCCGGAAGAGACTCTTGAAATTATCTCTAAGCTCCAAATGGAAAGCAAAGCAGATGGTTTCATCATTCCACGTACCCTGATCGACGACGAACGGATCACCCGCCTTCGCAACGACTATATTCCCTTTGTCACCTTTGGGCGCACGAACTCTGACGAAGAAACTGTCTGGTATGACATTGCAGGTGAAGAGGCGATGCGTTCAGCAGTTTTGCATCTGCACGATCTTGGGCACGACCGGATCGCCTTTGTGAATGGCGGCTCAAAATACAAATACAGCGAGCTGCGTAGAGAGGGTTACATCCAAGGTCTGACAGATGCTGGCTTGGACATAGACCATAGCCTTATTTTCGAGGAATGCCTTTCCGAAGAAGACGGACGGGCCGCTGCGCAGTCGATCTTGGCTGCCGATAACCCGCCAACCGCCTTCGTTTACGCGCTCGATCGCGCCGCGTTGGGGCTCTACCCTCTCGCCAAAGAATTGGATTTGACCATCGGCGAACACCTTTCGGTCATTTCTTATGACGGCGTGCCCGAAGGGGCCGCTGTCGAGCCACCGCTTTCCACATACGCGGTGGACATCGCCCGAGCCGGAGAGCGGCTTGGTGCACTTCTCATTCGTCACTTGCGTGATGATGAAGCCAAAGACCTGCACGAGCTTGAGCAGGCAACCTTTCTGGACAGAGGATCAGCAGGCGCACCTGCTTTAACTTCTGCTCAGCTATCCGCGCATCTTCGGGGCCTAGGGCCGAAGGGCGCTTTTTCCAATGGGAGGAACTCCACATGAAAACCCTTAGACTGCGCCATTTGTCCACAGCGGCAATGGCGCTTGCACTGACAGCAACGTCTGTTTCTGCCGAAAATCTGCGTTTCTGGACGACAGAAGAACAGCCAGAGCGTTTGGCGAAGCAGGAAGAAATGGCAGCCGCGTTTGCGGCGGCGTCAGGTCACACTGTTGAAGTCATTCCAGTATCTGAAAGCGATCTTGGCACGCGCGCCACAGCGGCCTTTGCAGCGGGTGACTTGCCTGACGTGATTTATCACACCTTGCAGTACGCGCTGCCTTGGTATGAAGCAGGCATTCTGGATTCAGACGCGGCAACTGATGTGATCGAAGATCTGGGCGCTGATACCTTTGCGTCTGGCGCATTGGATATGGCAGCCGTTGATGGCGGCTACGCATCGGTTCCGGTTGATGGCTGGACACAGATGATCGTCTACCGCAAAGACCTGTTCGAAGCAGCGGGCCTTGAGGCGCCAAACTCCTTCGCAAACGTCGAAGCTGCACTTGAAGCGCTTCACAACCCGCCAGAAATCTACGGCTTCGTTGCTGCGACAAAGGTTGATGAAAACTTCATGTCTCAGGTTCTTGAGCATGTGTTCCTCGCCAACGGTGTGTCACCAGTGGACGCCAATGGTGCGGCTGATCTGGACGTGGCCAAAACCACTGAAGTTTTGGACTTCTACAAAGCCATTGCTGACGCGTCCCCTGATGGTGAGCTGTACTGGGATCAGTCCCGTTCGCTCTACTTCTCTGGCAACGCTGCGATGATCATCTGGTCTCCATTCATCCTTGATGAATTGGCTGGTCTGCGTGACAGCGCTCCACCCACCATCAACGACGATCCAACATCTGGTGAACTGGCTAGCAAAACCGGCATCGTGACCAACTTTGCAGGTCCATCCAACCCAGATGGCGCGGCTTGGGGTGACGTTCGTTACTTCGGTATCACATCTGATGCGTCAACAGACGCAGCAATGGAGTTCGTTCAGTACTCCATGGACGAAGGCTACACCCAGACGCTGTCCATCGCGCCAGAGGGTAAATTCCCTGTGCGTCGTGGTAACGCAGAAGACCCAGCAGCCTTCACAACTGCATGGTCGACATTGCCAGTGGGCGTAGATCGTAAAGCGCCTTTGGGTGATCTTTATGCGCAAGAGATGATCGACGAAATCGTTGGTGGTCTTGATGTGGCTCAGCGTTGGGGCGTGGCTGAAGGCCAACTGGCGTTGGCATCCAAGATGATCAACTCGCAAGCGATCAACCGTATCGTGCGTGAGTACATCGATGGCAACATCGACGCAGCCTCTGCGGTAGCCGCAATGAACGAAGAGCTGGGCGCAATCGAGTGAGCCCTCTCCTCCCAATGGGGCGGCTTGTGGAGCCGCCCCATCCTCCAAACCCGGAGCGTTATGATGACAACAATGACACCCCCCACAGGAACCGGCCCACTTGCCCGGCGCGAGGCGCGCCTTGCTTGGGGCCTCTTGTTCCCGACGATTGCCGCCGTGGCCCTTGTTGTGATCTTGCCGCTTCTTGCGATCTTCTGGATCAGCTTTAAACCGGTTGGATTGGCCGACCTTAGGCCCCCAGAAATGGTTGTGCGCGCGGATATTCGAGGCGATGCCGAAGCCGTCGGTGATGAAATTACTGTGCGCTACCGCATTCGAAACTCGAACCAAGACAAAACGATTTCTGGCGTGACATTAACGCAAGCATGGCCTGCTGGCCTTGATCCGCAGGAAGTGGACGAGCGTTGCGAGATTTCAGGCGGATTTATTCGTTGTGATTTCGGAGACGTCGAAGGCGGTTTCCGTGATCAAATCCGCATTCCGTCCATCGTCGGGCAGGATTTCCTGGACTCTGGTGGAGACCTCTCGGGCGAGCCGGAAGTGACAGGAGAAGCGGACAACATTCTAACGAATTCCGAATTCACGTTGGAGAACTTCGCCAAGGTTTTTGACAGTGATGAATTCTGGGGCGTGCTTGGCGTCACGCTCTTCTACACAATCTTTGGAACGATCGGCGCCCTCGTCTTCGGCCTCTTCGCAGCGCTACTTCTGAACAAATCGTTCCGCGGCCAAGGAATTTTGAGAGGTCTGTACCTCTTTCCCTATGTCGCACCCGTTATTGCAGTTGCATTTGCATGGATCCTTTTGTTCGATCCGTTTTCTGGGTCTGCCAACGCTTTGCTAATTCAAATGGGTGTCACCGAAAGTTCTATCGATTTTTTCGGACAGCGCCCGCTTGCCTTGATTATGGTCACGATTTTTGAAATTTGGCGCTATTTCCCGCTGTCGTTCCTTTTCATCCTTGCGCGGATGCAATCCATCGACACCGATATGTATGAAGCCGCAGACATGGACGGGGCCTCCCCTTTCCAGATCTTCTGGTCGCTCTCTATGCCGCAACTTTTGGGCATTCTCTCCGTCCTGTTCTTACTGCGCTTTATCTGGACCTTCAACAAGTTTGACGACATCTTCCTTTTGACGGGTGGTAACGCTGGCACGCGCACCTTGACCGTGAATGTTTACGAACAGGCCTTTGCAATCGGTAATATCGGTGCCGGTGCAGCGGTCGCAGTTGTTATCTTCTGCTGCTTGTTGATCTTCTCCTTCTTCTTCTTCCGCTATGGCAATCAGGAGGACGGGCTATGAGCGCGCTCCGCTTCGGATATATCACTGGCCCCCTCCTTGGGGCGCTGTGGATGTTTATTCTGGCAACGACGATTTCTGTTGGAATGTCGCTTGTCACTGGTGACCCATTCAAACCGTACCTTTGGCTGTCCTTCTTTTGGGGCGCGTTGTTAGGCTACGGCGCGGTTCAGTTTCCGAACGCACGAACAGTTGCATCAGGTAGTGTTGCCGTGGCCTTCATTCTATTGGGTTTCGCGGGCTTCGCACCTATTGAAGTTGGTGAGACGACAAGCACCTTCTCATCTGCTTTTTCATGGATCTTGCTTGGGACCATTTCGGCCTACACAACTTATGTGATTATGTTTGACTGCGCCGTTGGCGCTTTGACCCGGCACGAATTCGAGGCGGCGGTGATCCGGTTCCTGACAGGATTGGGCTACATCTTTTTCACGGCAATCGTCTTGATCCCCTTCTTTGTGATGGTCATGACAAGCCTAAAAAACCAGTCAGAGTTGATCCAAAACCCGCTCGACTTCTCGCTTGATCTCTCGAAAGGCAGCGACCTCTTCCGCTCCTATATCGAACTGTTCACCGACTTTAACTTCGGCATCTACCTGTGGAACTCCTTCTACATTTCAGTGCTGACCGTCTTCATCACGCTGCTCTTTGCGGTTCCCGGTGCCTACGCTGTTGCAAGGCTGCGGTTCAATGGACGGGCGGCGTTCTCTCGATCGATCCTGCTCATCTACATGGTGCCAATGATCGTTCTCGCCTTGCCGATTTACATCGGCTTCTCGATGGCGGGGCTTCGCAATTCGATCCTTGGTATCGTGATGATCTACCCAGTCACTACGATCCCGGTCGCGCTTTACATGCTACAGGGCTATTTCCGCGGTCTTCCCGCCGAGGTCGAAGAAGCGGGACTTATGGATGGCTTGTCGCGGTTGAAGGTCATCTGGAAGATCACCTTGCCGCTTAGCCTTCCTGCGATGGCATCTGTTTCGCTCTATGTTTTCATGATCGCTTGGAACGAATTCCTTCTTGCTTTCATGCTTCTCGACGACCCGTCGAAATTCACTTTGACCCGAGGCATCGCGTCCCTCAACAGCTCTGAGATCCCACGCCAGCATTTGATGGCTGGATCCGTGGTTGCGACTGTTCCAATTATGGCGCTCTTCCTCGGGCTTGAACGTTTCATGACCAAAGGCCTGACCGCAGGCTCAGTAAAAGGATGAAGAACTTGGATAATCTGGCACGTGCGATCCTTCAGGGGAACGACAAGGGGGCGTATACGATACCCACCTCTGGCCTTTACCCTTACCAATGGAATTGGGACAGCGTCTTAGCCGCATGGGGCTTTGCCACGTTCGACATCGATAGAGCCTGGACAGAGCTTGAGACCTTGTTCCAAAGCCAATGGGCGTCGGGCATGGTTCCACACATCATTTTCCATGAAGATGATCCGGGCTATTTTCCAGGGCCTCAGGTTTGGGGCACCGGCCAAACACCGCCAACTTCGGGCATCAGCCAACCCCCTGTTGCAGCAACCATTGCGGCAAAAGTTTGGGGTATGGATCCTGATGCTGGTAGAGAACGTATCGCAAAGTTGTTTCCTAAGATGCTCGCTTGGCACAGATGGTATCATGAGGTTCGTTGCATGCATGGACCTGCCACGATCACGCACCCTTGGGAATCTGGTCGCGACAATTGCCCAGATTGGGACATCGGCATGGCAGGCGTCGACGGATCGAAAGTTGCCCCCTATGAGCGGCGCGACACGGGTCACGTTGATCCAGAAATGAGACCGAAGAAAGAGGAATACGATAAATACGTCGCCATTCTGGAGTTCGGTCGGGACGTTGGCTGGGACGACAGAAAGATCATGGAAGAAGGCCCGTTCCTGATGGCTGATCCTGCTATGACGTTCATCTTGCTTCGCGCGGACAAAGACCTTTTGGCAATGGCTGAAAAGCTTGGTGAGGACACCGCAGAAATCCAAGGTTGGATCGACGATTTGACGGCGGCGGTTCCGAGCCTGTGGAACGACGACCTCGGGTCTTACGACGCGAGTGACATCCGCAGCGGCGCTTGGGCCAACAATATCAGTTCTGGGGCGTTTCTTTATACCTACGCTGGGATCGACAATCCCGCGATGGACAAACGCACATTGGATGCTTGGGATGCGGTTACATACGGCATTCCCTCGGCGGATCCGAAGGCTGAGCGATTTGACCCGCAGCGCTATTGGCGCGGGCCAAGCTGGCCGTTTATGAACGGCCTTATTGCCATTGGGCTTCAAGACGCTGGTCGTGATTTGCTGGCGGAGCGTCTTCGTCGGGAAACCGCCGAACTGATCCGCAAGGGCGGTTTTTACGAATACTTTGACCCAACAAACGGTTCGCCCTGTGGCGGGTCTGATTTCACCTGGACGGCCGCAGTATGGCTCGCCTGGGCAGGGAGGACGTAAGATATGTCAACCATCGAACTGAAAGCCGTTGAGAAGTGGTATGGCGAAGCTCAGGTGATCAAAGGCGTCGATCTGACGATCAATGAAGGCGAGTTCGTGATCTTTGTCGGGCCGTCAGGATGCGGGAAATCCACGCTTTTGCGTATGATTGCGGGATTGGAAGAAACCAGCCGCGGACAAATCATGATTGACGGACGCGATGCAACGGCGGAACCGCCATCGAAGCGCGGCCTTGCAATGGTGTTCCAATCTTACGCGCTCTACCCGCATATGTCCGTGCGTGACAATGTTGGCTTCCCTTTGAAATCCGCAGGTTTGCCAAAGGCTGAAATCGAAGAAAAGGTGAACGAGGCGGCAAGGGTGCTCAAGCTTGACCCTTATTTGGATCGCCGCCCGAAAGACCTGTCCGGTGGTCAGCGCCAACGGGTTGCGATTGGCCGGTCCATTGTGCGTGACCCAACCGCATTTTTGTTCGATGAACCGCTGTCAAACCTTGATGCCTCTTTGCGGGTGGAAATGCGCTATGAGATCGCGAAACTGCATCAGCAATTGCAGGCTTCGATGATCTACGTCACCCACGATCAGGTCGAGGCGATGACGCTTGCTGATCGCATCGTGGTGCTAGAATTCGGCAAGATCGCTCAGGTCGGCACACCACGAGAGCTTTATGATCATCCAGCCAATCTGTTTGTTGCACAGTTCATTGGCAGCCCAAAAATGAACGTCCTACCCTGCTCTACTGATGGGTCAAACTACACGGTTGCAGGACATCGCGGCGGTGCATTCTCCGGTGAGGCAGTTCATCTTGGCATTCGCCCAGAGCATATTGAAATCGGCGAGGTTGGATCAGGCGAAGTTGATGGGACCGTCGATGTCTTGGAATACCTTGGCGCCGATAGTTTCGTGATTTTTGACTGTGGCGAGGCCGGTCAAGTGAACGTTCGGATAAACGGCGAAACCGAATTGAAACCAGGCGACCGTTGCGGATTGAACTTTGCCAAAGACCGTTTGCATTTCTTTGATGCGGATGGTCTGGCGTCTAAGTGATTTCGTGAAAGAAGTTTAAACTTTCGGACCAAAGCTTTCCTTCACCGCTTCCATCACCGTAAATGTGCGCGTTTCCCTGACACCGGGGAGACGCAGCAATCGACCGGTCAAAAATTCGCGAAAAGCCTGCATACTGGCGTGCCGCGTTTTCAATAGATAATCGAAGCCTCCGGCGGTGAGATAACATTCCTCAATTTCGTCCGACAGCCTCGCGGCTTTTGAGAAGGCGTCAAAGACGTCTTCGGACACCCGTTCAAGCTTTACCTCAACAAAGCAGGTGAGCGTTTGGCCAAGAGCTTCTGCAGAAAGTTTGGCATGAAACCCTTCGATGTAGCCGTCCCTTTGCAAACGCCGCAGTCGCTCGGATGTGGCGTTGGCCGAAAGAGCGATTTCTTCGGACAAATGAGTGACCGACATGCGACCGTCACGATTTAAGAGCCGGAGGATTTGTAGATCGTATTGGTCAAGGTTGGTGTTTTTCTCCGCCATAGTCGAAGTATGCTGAGTTTTTCACCAAAATCAATTCCTATCGAGGCAAGTTTGGTGAAATTCAATTTAGTACCGAGGGTATCATCAACGCATGACACATTTTTCCGCACCCTACGCCCCGTCCGATGAGATCCTTGTTCCGCAACTGATCGATGCAATTGCCCGACCCGCGAAGGCCGATGCAAACATCGACAAACGCGCAAGGGATTTCGTGAATAGCATTCGAAGCAGCGCCAGCAAGCTTGGCGGGCTTGAGGACTTTCTTCGTGATTTCGGCCTGTCGACGAAAGAAGGCCTTGCGTTGATGGTTATGGCGGAAGCGTTGCTGCGCGTGCCGGATGCGGAAACGCAGAACCAGTTGATCGAGGATAAGATCGGCGCAGGTGATTGGTCTGATACCGAATGGTTATCTGACACGTATTTCGTCACAGCCGCGACCTGGGGATTGGGCATTTCAAACCGCATTGTGCGCCCAACCGACAAACCGCAGGGCATCATCGGTGCTACGGTAAAACGTATCGGTGCGCCCGCTGTGCGGCAGGGTGTCAGACAGGCGATGCGCTTCTTGGGCAACCAATTCGTTTTGGGCCAGACCATCGAAGAAGCAATGAGCAAAGGCAGCGCCTCCGAAACGCGCGGCGATCGTCATTCCTACGACATGCTCGGTGAAGGCGCGCGCATGTGGGACGATGCGAAACGCTATGCAAAGGCCTATGCCGACGCGATCCAATCGATAGGTCGCAAAGCTGGGAACAAGCCGTTGCCGGATCGCCCCGGGATTTCGGTGAAACTCTCCGCCCTGCACCCAAGGTTTGAAGCTCGAAATCGGGCGGCGGTTCTGCAAGAGCTTGTTCCTGTTGTTGTCGAACTGGCACAGGCCGCGAAGTCTTTCGATCTGAACTTCACCGTTGATGCTGAGGAACAGAACCGGCTGGAGCTGTCGTTGGACGTCATCGAAGCGGTGTTCGCTGACCCATCACTGCGCGGCTGGGACGGGTTCGGCTTGGCAATTCAAGCCTACGCAAAACGCGCCTTGCCCGTTATCGATTGGGTCGTTGAACTGGCCAAGGCGCATCAATCCCGCATGATGGTCCGTCTGGTCAAAGGGGCCTATTGGGATGCCGAAGTCAAACATGCTCAGGTCGAAGGGGCTGATGATTTCCCTGTCTTCACTCGGAAACCTGCGACGGATGTTTCCTTTCTGGCCTGTGCTAAGCGGATGTTGGAACGGCGGGATGTTCTGTTCCCGCAAATCGCAACGCATAACGCCCTCACCGTTGCCACAGTGATCGAAATGGCGGATTCCAGCGGACATCGCGACGGTTTTGAATTCCAACGCCTTCACGGCATGGGTGAAGAGCTTTATGCTGCCGTGCGCAAACAAGAAAACCTACCTGTGCGCATCTATGCCCCTGTTGGCGGGCATCGGGATTTGCTGGCCTATTTGGTCCGGCGGCTTTTAGAGAACGGGGCGAACTCGTCTTTTGTTGCAAAAGTAGGTGACAAAGATGTGCCCGTTGATGAACTGCTGGAACGGCCATCGAAACAGCTCGATGTACCGCGGCATCCAAAGATTTTGCGCCCTAGAAAACTGTTTGGAGCGCGGCAAAACTCCGATGGTCTGGAGTTCGGCAGCCGCTCAGAGCTTGATGCTTTGCTCGAGGGCATGAATGCGGCGCCTGTTGCGGCTGAGGTGTTACCGATTTCTCCAGATGACATCGACGCAATGATGGCCCGTGCGGGTTCCGCCTTCCCAAAGTGGCGCGACACGCCCGCCAAAGTAAGGGCAAAGATCCTGCGTTGCGCGGCAGATGGCTTGGAAGACAATCGGGACGCATTGATGGCAACGCTGTCGCGCGAAGCTGGCAAGACCTTGGACGATGGGATCGCAGAAATTCGCGAGGCCGTGGATTTCTTACGGTACTACGCGGATGAAGCTGAAACGCTGTGCGTCACCAGAGAGCTTCCGGGCCCCGTGGGGGAAGAGAACCTCTATTCCATTTCCGGACGCGGCGTTTGGGCGACGGTTGCACCGTGGAACTTCCCTTTGGCGATCTTTTTGGGGCAAACAGCCGCAGCCTTGGCGACAGGAAATTGCGTCATAGCGAAACCGGCGCCTCAGACGCCAATCATTGGGGCGCAAGCGGTTGAGATACTGAATGCGGCAGGCTTGCCCAAAGATGTGCTGCAACTCGCCCCCGGTGGTGCGGAAGTCGGCGCGGCGCTGGTCTCTCACCCCGACGTGGCAGGCGTGGCCTTTACCGGCTCAACGGCGACCGCGAAAGTCATCGAGCGGACGCTGGCTGCGAAGGACGGCCCAATCGTTCCCCTTGTGGCGGAAACAGGCGGGATCAATGCACTGATTGCGGATGCAACCGCCCTCCCCGAACAGGTGTGCGATGACGTTGTAACCAGCGCGTTCCGATCTGCGGGGCAAAGGTGTTCAGCATGTCGGATCCTTTATGTGCAGGAAGATGTGGCCGACCGCATGATTGATATGATTGTCGGCGCGGCAAAGACATTGCGGCTTGGCGATCCTTTTGATCAGGCAACCGACGTTGGCCCAATCATCGACCAAAACGCATTGAACCGACTGAATGGACATATTGCTGAACACAAGATTTTGTTCCAAGGCGATGCGCCAACGGAAGGAACCTTTTTGGCCCCGACGATCATTGAATTGAAGCGTGATCAAAAGTTGGACAAAGAAGTCTTCGGCCCGGTTTTGCATATCAAGCGTTTTGCTGCCTCTGATGTGGATAAGGTCATCGACGAAATCAATTCCTCTGGCTTTGGTCTGACCTTCGGTCTGCACAGTCGGATCGATGCGCGCATTGGCTACGTCAGCGAACGGGTTGGTGCCGGGAATATCTATGTGAACCGTAACCAAATCGGCGCTATTGTTGGGTCTCAGCCATTCGGCGGACATGGTTTGTCGGGCACTGGTCATAAGGCGGGTGGCCCGCTCTATCTGACGAAATTTGTGGAAGAGACTGTGATCTCAACAGACACCGCGGCCGCTGGAGGCAACGCAAGCCTGATCGCAATATCAGAATAGATTACAGATAATTGGCAGGCCCTAGATGAAGGGCCCACCAGTTTTCTAAGCCTCGATCGCTTTCATAAAGCGGTCCTTGATGATGACGGGGTCCATGGTGATGACGGGCATCTTGGCGTTGCCGCTGTCGCATTTGACGATC
>NZ_FQXB01000005.1 GCF_900129845.1 Cognatiyoonia sediminum | reverse complement strand
GCCGCATCTCCCCCTGCCTCAATCTCAGACAGGATCGACACAACCGTGTCATGCACATCAGACGCGCCACTCGATGACGTCAATTCCGCTTTTTTAAGGTATTCTACAGCCATCGCGAAGCCTCCCTACTTATAGATATCTGGCAGAAGTGATGTGGACACTGCTGGAACATACGCAATGAACAACACCACTACAAACATGCAGAGTACGAAAGGTACTGCACGCGCCGCGATTTTGAGGATAGATTCACCTGTTATGCCCGACACCACGAAGAGGTTTAGCCCAAGAGGAGGCGTAATGAACCCGACGCCGAGTGCCGTAATCATCATAACGCAGAACTGAATTTCGTTCATACCAATGTTTTCAGCTAGAGGCATGAGGATTGGTGCCAAGATCACAATATTTGGCGTGGTTTCCATTACACAACCGGATGCGATCAGGATACCGATCATCAGAAGGATCAAGAGCCAAGGTTCGTTGGTCAGGCTTGTCGCAGAGGTCACGAAACCTTGCGGAACGCCCATGATCGCCAGTGCTTCGGCCAACGGTGCGGAGAAAGCAATGATCGGGAGGATCACGCCGTTCACCTTAGCGGAACTGACGAGCATTGATGGGAAATCCGCAAATTTAAGCGTGCCTAGGATGAAACCCATCAGGATTGTGACGATAACCGCCGTTGCACCAGCTTCGGTTGGGGTCAAACGACCCGAGAAGATGCCGTAGAAGATGATACCCGGCACGATGAACGCATACCAACCAGATTTGAGCGCACGACCCAAGTTGGAGAGCCATTCACCAAACGTTAGGTTTCCACCGCCTTCGTAGGCATAGATGCGGTTTACGATCAGGTTTGTGATCAAGATCGCAAAAAGGATGCAAAGGCCTGGGATCAACGCCGCAAGGAACAGCGTGGACGCCGATATACCCAGAACGAGACCGATGATGATGTAGGCGATCGATGGTGGGATCAGGATGCCGGTACAAGCACCCGCAGCAACCAGTGCACAGGCATAGGGCCTTGGATAACCCGCCTCTACCAGTCGTGCGATTGTCATACGACCCACTGCTGCGGCACCCGCCGCGTCGGAGCCGGAGATCGCCGCGAACATACCACAGACGAGGACTGTCGCAGAGCCGAAGCCGCCTTTGGTAAAGCAGGTCAGCGCTTCGGCGACATCGAGGAACTTTCGACTGAGCCCGGTTCGAACAAGCACGTCACCGGTGAGGATGAAGAGCGGGATCGCGGTAAGTGCGAAGGCATCAATGCCGGTGAACAGACGCTCGCCCACAAGGCTCAGCGGCAGGTCGCCAGACATCAAAAGCATCAGGATCGCCGCAGAGCCGATAGCGGCCCAAACCGGCACCGCCAGAGCGATCAGTGCGACGAAGAGGAGAACCGGGACATAGAAGTCCCATCCCAGTTCGACCGTTTGATTTACAGTATTCCAGAGCATTCAGATCACCTCAATCAAACAATGTGTCGCCTTCGTAGACAGGTTCCCCTGTCCGAAGCGAATGGAAGTCGCGCCGCAAGGATTGAAGCAAACGCCAAATGAGTAGGAAGAAGCCAGATGGAACAGCCATTAGGAACCAGACCTTTGAGATCCGAAGACCATCCGTCACCGAGCCAAACTTGTAAGAAACGTGCACGGCTTCGTAAGACCAGTAGAGCGCGATGACCGCGACAACCAACATCACCAAGTCACCGAAGATGTAGAGCAGGGTTTTCGGCGTCGGCGGAATGTAGTGCATGATCACATCGATGCGGATGTGTGCACGTTCTTTCACCGCGGCGGCGGCTCCGATCCACGCGAGGTAGATAAAGGAGTAGCGCACGATCTCTTCCCCCCAAATGGAGGAATAGGCGAAGATTTCGCGACGCAGCACTTCAATTGCCATTGTGATGACGAGCATCACGTAGAACAGCAAGAGCAGCCAACGTTCGGCGTTTTGGTCGATTTTACGAAGGATTTCCATCTTTGGACCCCGTCTCGATGCACGTACCGAGCCCACACAAAATGGTGCGGCTGTCAGGACATGCTAAAATGGGAAAAGTTGGGCGCCCCGAGCGGGCGCCCAATCTGTCTTATGCGTCGTGGACGTAGTACTTGCCTTGAGTACCTGCGGCCTCGACCATTTGTTCAAAGTTATCCATTGAACCTGCGAGTTCGACTTTAAACTCGTCCCATTCGGACCGCTGGTAGCCACCGGCATCCTGCCATTCGGCCAGTTGGTCATCGGACAAGGAATGGAACTCCACGCCTGCTTTGACCAGCTCCGCCATTGCGTAAGCGCGTGCGGATGGAACCTTGGCAAGGTTTTGGTGAGCTGTCATCTCGGAGCCCCACATGATGCCCTCTTGGACGTCAGCTGGCATCGAGTTGAACCATTCGAGGTTACAGGAGTAAACCTGACTGTCTGGAACAGCTTGTGTGAAGGTTACGTGGGACAGGATGTCCTTGAAACCGAACACGAAGAGCGCACCAACAGATGGGTCAAGCGCGTCAGCAACACCCTGCTGGATCGCTGAAGGTGTTTCGCCCCAAGCCACAGGCGTTGGGTTTGCGCCGACGAGGCGGTAGTACTGCTGCAGCATCGCAGAACCCGGAACGCGGAACTTGATGCCTTCCATATCAGCTGGAGTAATAACCGCGTCACCACCCTTACGCACCGCAACAACCCGTGGGTCGATGTTGACGTAGAACAGCGGCTTAAAGCCGTTTTCTTCGATCTTCGGCGTGACGTTGGAGGTCCAGAAATCAGATGTCACCAAGTTGGTGAAGCGCTGGTTGGAACCACAAAGGTACGGCATGTTGATCAGGTCAACTGTGCTCGCAAATGGTGCGAAGTTGGACAGCGAGTGCTGAGCCGCCTGAATTGTACCACCCTGAACTGCCTGAACAAGCGCGCCGCCGGCGCCGAGCTGGCCACCTGGAGCAAGCTTTACGTAGACTTTGCCGTTTGTTGCGTTCTGGATGTTTTCTTTCAGGTCGAGCTGCATGATTGGGTAGCTGCGGGACGCGCCAAGCACGTAAGCCGTAGCGATTGTCATGATGTGCTCAGCAGCAGATTCGCGCTCACGCTCTTCATTCGCAGACTGTGCAGCGGCTTCTGTCGACCAAAGCGCACCAGACGCACCAGCGACAAGAGCGGCTGTGAAGCCAGCAGTTGATGCGACCTTTAGGAAGTTGCGACGTTCTGTCGACTCCAACTCCATACGATCTTGTTTATCCATTTTTCGTTTTCCTCCCTTAGGGTTCATTCGCTGTCTTCGCTCTCGGCGCGTTCAGCTTCCTTTCGCAAAATCGCAACGACAAACAGAAGCGATGCGACAAACAGAACCAACATCTCCCCCACGTCCCCGAGGAACGCGCTATCTGCGAACGCACCTAAAGCGACATTTGTGAAGAAGATGATGAATACAATTAGCGAGCCATATAGAAACACGGGCACCTCCCAATGACCTTGGTTCTGACATCACTGTAAGCGCTTACAATTGTTTTTTGCAAGCGTTTACATTTTTTGATGTGCGATAGTTCGAAAATTGGAGTATTTACGAAGCAGCCGAAGTTGTTTTTTGGAACCATGAACAGACAGCCTTCCATACCAACTCTTGAAGACGTTGCGCAGGCAGCAGGCGTATCGACGGCCACGGTTTCAAGATGTCTCAACGAGAAAGAAAAAGTCTCCAAAAGCACCTTGTCCAAGGTCATGGAAGCTGTTGAAAACCTTGGATATACACCAAATTTCAACGCGCGAGCTATGGCAGCGCGCCGCAGCAATACCATTGGCGCAATCATTCCAACCATGGAGAACGCAATTTTTGCACGCGGGATACAGGCCTTTCAGGTCGCGCTGCACGAGAAGGGTTATAACTTGCTCGTCTCAAGCAATGTTTATCGTCCGGAACTTGAAACAGAATTAATCAAATCGCTGGTATCGCGCGGGGCTGATGGCCTCCTATTGATCGGGCATTCGCGCGACTCAGAAACATACCAGTATCTGGAACGACGGGGCATCCCATCGGTTCTAGCGTGGTCTATGCAACCCGGTCAGACACATACCTGTGTCGGGTTTGACAACCGCGCTTCAATGCACCCTCTGGCCGACAAGGTCATAGAATTAGGTCATCGGCATATCGGCGTGATTTCTGGGATAGTCGAGGGAAACGACAGGGCTCAATCTCGTCTCGAAGCAATCAAAGACAGTATGACCGCGCACGGCCTGACCGTCGACCCAGATATGATCATTCAAACCTTCTATGATTTGGACAACGGGTCTATCGCATTCGAACAACTCATGCAGAAGGTACCGACACCAACCGCAGTTATGTGCGGCAATGATGTCTTGGCTGCAGGTGCAATCGCCAAGGCTCGCGAAATGGGAATCAAGGTTCCCGAAGATGTGTCGATCACAGGATTTGACGATATTGAATTGGCCAAGCACGTCTACCCTGCTCTGACCACCGTGCATGTGCCTCATCGCGAAATGGGACGGCGTGCGGCAGATCTTTTGGTTGACTTGATTGAAGATAGAGGTTCGGCATCAATCATTCAGTTAGACACCGAAGTAGTTATGCGGGATTCACTTAGTCCGCCAAAAACCTAATTTCTGAACTTATTTAAAAATTGCGCCCGTCAACCATGCTGGCCAGTCTCGTTCAAAGAACGACTTCGCGCTTTCGTCAAAGGGTCTATTTGCCCGACGACCAATGACAAAGCTATCTCCGGTCAATCGAACGGTAATCTGCTCACCTTTATCTTCGTCTCGTTCGGCTCGGAACCGCAGATCATGGAGTAGACCACGCACAGACTCAGGAAGCGAGTCCCCATTCGGATCGCAGATCGCGCGGGCTCCGCGACTTCCGCCTCCGGCAGAAATATACTCATCCAGAGCCGTCAGAACTGCCTCAGACGCCAAGGCCATTTGCTGCCATTGCACGGCTCTAACGGTTTCATTTTTGCGCGATGTCGCAATGCCATATTTGCGAATTTTCGCATTGAGTTTTCTGGCGTCGCCCAATGCTGTGCTGACGGCGGTTGGGGTGCACAAAATACCGGCATGATCGCTCATTCGGGCCTGCACCTCATCGCGGACCGATTTGATCGAGAGGGCAACGTCTTCACTAGCGGCAGAGTTAAAGTCTTCGACCGCGTGTAGGACGGCTTTCGCCATGTCCGTCTCATTTGAAACCATTGCGGTGTTCGCCGCCGCATGTTCGGCAACTCGCGTGCCGAACACCTGCCCTGCGTTCAAGGCCGAGCCGCCCGGCCGGGTCGCGCCATGGGTGCCGGATGCTTCTCCGACAGCGTAGATACCGGGCACATTGGTACGCCCCCAGGTGTCGACCGCAATGCCACCGTTCATATGCTGATTGTTGACCGCGAACTCCAACGGGTCTTTGGTGATGTCGACTTTGTACCGTTTATAGAGTTCGATCGCGAGCGGGTTCATGTGCTTCAAGCGGTCAATTGGGAGGTCATGATCTGCACCCGCCGTCTTGAGATAAGTGGACACATCATCGTCTAACCGGTCGACGCCAAAGTCTAGATCGCCCGGTATGGGAAGGGGATTTCGGTTGAAATCCATATAGACTTTGCGCCCCTTTTCCCCTTCGCGAAAGATCGCGAGGTCCACCAAGCTCGACTGGAAATTGAGCATTCGGCTGGCGTGGAACGGCCATTGGTATCCTTTGCGGAACACGTTGGACGCCATTTCCTGTGTAGTTCGGTAGTAATCTGCGAGGAAATGGTGCTCGACGCCTTCTTCATCAACCGAATAAATGTGCGGGATCACTTGCACATACGTCCCCGAAAGGTTCCAAGGGAAGCCTTCGCGCCGTGTTCCGATGCCGAATTGGCTTTCAGTGATGTTTGTGAGTTCGAGCCCCGCTTCCAGAGCAAATCCCAACGTGCCGAAACACCCATTCGGAAAAACACTATCACGATAGAGCTCGCCTGGGCCGCCGGCAGCGATGACAAGCTTGTCGCACGTGTAAACTGCCAAACCCAGCGGGTTGGCGTCATCCATCTGCTTTGGACGCATGGCAAGCACGCCGCAGACATGGCCGTCGCTCTCAAGAACTTTGATCGCAGTCGTGTGGTTGTAGAACGGAATGCCGAGCCGAATGGCCTCTTCCGCGAGCACCTTCACCATCAGTCGAGAGGTACGTGGCCCGCAGGAAGTCGCGCGACCAACCTCATCATGGTCGGTTTGATAGCGCAAGGTTCCGCCAAGATCATCTTGCGGCAAGGGGAGGCCAAGATATTGCAAGGAGGCCATAGCGCGGATGGACCCGACGGCCTCGATATAAGCAGTGTCTTCATCCATTGCGCCACCGGCTCGAATGGACTTCGCCATGTCCTGAAAATCGTCGCCCTGATCTTTGGTGTTTGCTGTGTGCAGTGTTTGCTTGTCAGACCCCGAACAGGCCGACGTCCCGCCCCATGCGCTTTGGCTGATGATGGTGACGTCTAAACCGCGCCGTTTCATTTCCACCGCCGCCCGCAAACCTGCCGCGCCGCTGCCAATGACAACGGCCTGAGCGCGGTAGACGGGCATTGTATGTTCGCCCACCGTCAACGTTTCGAGTGCACCAGGCTCCGCCTCCAACCGCGGCATTTGCACATCGGTGAGCGCATCCAGAATGTCTTGTGACAGGGCAAGAGCCACAGAGTGTCCTTTCAAACTAGAGAATATCGACCCAGCGTTTTTGCTCGGACGATGTCATGCAAGCATCAACGATTTGGCAAATGTGATGGCCATTCTCAAAGGTCGGCCACATGGGTTGGTTGGTGGCGATCGATTTTATGACTTCCGCCACTTCGATGATTTTGCTTTCGTTGTAGCCCAGCGCAAAATTCGGAAGCGGCAGGAACTTGGCAAAAGTTTCATGCTCTGGCCCGACATCGATTTCGCGAAAGCCGCGACGGCCCGCCTTGTCATCATTCGAATAAAACCGAATGCGGTTTACTTCGTCATAGTCATAAACAAGGCTACCTTTGGTGCCATAGACCTCATAGGTCTGGATGAACTTGCGGCCTGTCGCGACACGACTGAAATCGATCAACCCTTTCGCGCCGCCTTCAAACGTGCACATGATGTTGGTGCCATCGGGATTGGTGATATTGCCCCATTCGGTGCCATCCGGAATTTCCGAAACGCCATCGCCGTAACCCAACCCATCGAGTTTGGGGCGTTTGTCGGTGACAACGTAAGAGTCCGCAATCAGCGACGAAACGCGGCCAACCAGAAAATCCATGAGGCTGAACACATGGCTGCCGGTGTCGCCAATGATGCCAGTTGGTGCCAAATCCCCATCCGCCCGCCACATGTAAGGGGCCAAGGGGTCACCGTAGATGTCGATGTGCTGGCAAGCTTTGAAGAGCTTGATCTCACCGATTTCGCCTGCATCGATGATCTCTTTCGCCAGATCATGCACGGGGTTGCGCGGGAAGGCGTGCCCGACGCGCGTGATGATGCCTTTCTCTTTGGCGATGTCGGCCAGTTCTCTGGCCTGCTCGGCTGTGTCGGCAAGAGGTTTTTCGCAGAATACGTGTTTGCCAGCCAATAATGCGGCTTTGGCCACCTCATAGTGGAGGCTGTCAGGCAGGCAGATGTCGACAAGATCGACCTCGGGGTCGTTCACCGCCACTTTCCAGTCCGTCAGAAGCTTGGCGCCCGGCGCCCGAAACGCAAGATCATCCATCGTATTGGGGTCATTGCCGACCAAAGCGGTCACACGCGCGGTTCCTCCGCTTTCACCGAAGAAATGCGGGAACGTCTGATAGGCCATCGTGTGAACGCGGCCCATCCAGCCGGCAGCCCCGAGCACTGCAACGCGAACCTCTTTCATTGTGTGAACCTCCGTAAACGCCTCATCGGCTTGATGCCCGCTCAATCAATTCAACAGGTGACCGCACCAACGGCTTTGGCTTTTCATCCTCTTTGATCCACCCCAAAATTTGCTGCGCCGTCGCTTTTGCAAATTCCGGAATGTTACTGCTAATCGAAGACAAGGGCGGATAGCTGTCCTGACAGTCTTCGATATCGTCAAAACCAACAACTTTAAGGTCGGCGCCGACCGCGATGCCTTCTTCTGCACAGGCTGACAAAACACCAAGAGCCACGAGGTCATTGAAGCAGATGACACCGTCTACATCTGGGTGGTCTTGCCTTAGCTTGCTGATGGTCTCTTTACCAAAGGTGCGTGTGGCTTGGCCGGTAAGAATAATTGGTTCGTCACCACGTTTCTTTAGAACCTGAAGGTAACCACTCATCCTTTCTTCTGTCACGGGGCGCCCTTCTAGGCCTCCAAGGAAGGCCACTTGCTTGCGGCCTTTGGCAAACAAATGCTCGGCCGCTAACTGACTGCCATGCTGATAGTCGGGTGCGATGAACGGGTGGTGGCACTCGGGCCCAGCCAAAGATCGGAAAACTTGCATTGTCGGCGTTTGGGCTGCATTCAAAATCGCCAACGCCTCCTCATCACCGCCATAGCTGGGTGAGATGATGAAACCAGAGACACCATGCTCGACCAAGGATGAGATCATCTGCACCTGCAGCGCAGGATCTTCGTCAGAATTGGCAAGAACGGTCGCAAAGCCGTGCCGTGCGAGTTCCATCTGAAACAGGGCAGCGAATTCGGTAAAGAACGGATTTCGCAGATCGTTGATCACCAATCCGATCAAACCAGAGGAGGCAGATCGCAACGTCGCGGCAGAGCGGTTGTAGACATAACCAATGTCCGCCATGGCCTTACGCACAGCCACGCGCGTAGATTCTTTGACGGCGGCATTGCCTTGCAGAACGAGGCTCACCGTCGATTTTGAGACACCGGCCTGTTTGGCGACATCCAATATAGTGGGGCGGTGACGCATCAGTGGTTTAGCTCCGCTTTCCAACTCTTGCCTTAGACATCTAAATCCAAAACCAGGATACCGTCGATCCCGCCGACAGCATTCTCAACCAACTGCGCACCGTATGATTTGTGTTCTTCGTCATCGCTGTATCTTTGCAGCGCGGCCCAATCGTCAAAATCGATGGTGAAACCGTGCATATACCCGCGCTCAATCTGCTCTGGGCTTTCGGAACGCCCGCCCCGAAAGTCTTGTGCGCCTTCTAGTCGCTTGGCGACACCGGCTAGCCCAGCATAGATTTCGGCAATCTTTTCGTCTGAGGTATCCGGCTTAAATCTCGTCAGCACAATATGGCGGATCATGGCATCATCCCTTGGTCTTGTTTGATCATATCGGCGGCCTTTTCGCCGATCATAATCGAAGGCGCATTGGTGTTAGAGGAATTGACCTGCGGCATGATCGAGGCATCGGCAACGCGCAAACCGTCGATCCCTTTGAACCGCAAACGTGGGTCCAATACAGCTGCGTCATCACTCCCCATACGGCAGGTACCAGCGCAGTGGTGCGACGTTTTCGAGTGAACGCAGATGAAGTTGAAATAGTCTTTATCGGTTTGCACATCGGGCCCTGGCAGACGTTCAGCGAGGATGTAAGGCTTCAACGCGTCTTGGCTCAGAATGTTCTGAACCAGCTTCAGACCACGGATCGACATTTCCCGATCATAAGGGTCGGAAAGGTAGTTGGGGTCGATCAACGGCATATCCGCTGGGTTGTCACTCTTCAGACGCACGGACCCGCGCGACCTTGGACGCAGGTGGCATGCATTCAGCGTCACACCGCCATTCGGCATGGCTTCAACGCCCGCCTCGATCCCCGTCCCTAGGCCAAGGTGCATTTGAATATCAGGAGACCGCGCGTTTTCATCCGCGTACCAAAAGCCGCCTGTTTCAAAGAGGCTAGATGCGACAGGACCTTTTCGCGTGAACAGATATTGCAGGCCAGCGAAGGCAGAGAGGTGCAGTTTGGCGTAACGGTCATATGTGTGCGGTCCCGTCACCTCGCAGATCGCGTAGAGGTCGAGGTGATCTTGCAGGTTCAATCCCACTTCCGGTTGGTCAAAGACAACATCTATCCCGATACTCTTGAGGTGATCAGCAGGACCAATTCCCGACAATTGCAGCAATCGAGGAGAGCCGATCGCACCTGACGACAAGATCACCTCCCGGTCCGCATGGATCATGGTGCCATCTGCCATTTCGACACCAACCACCTTGCCGCCCTCAACCTTGATACGGCGGCCCTGCGCTTGCATCTGCACGGTTAAGTTTGGCCGCGACCGCGCGGGCGCGAGGAAAGCCATAGCAGCGGAGGACCGGCGGGCGTTGCGTTGGGTAAGCTGGTAATAGCCCGCGCCATCCTGCCGCGCACCGTTCACATCCGTGGTTTTGGGAATACCCAACTGCGCTGCGGCTTCAATGAAAGCATCACAAATCGGCAAAGGGGCTGAGGGCATAGAGACACCGAGCGGGCCGCCCTTGCCGTGGAATTCGCCCTCATAGGTGTCATTGTCTTCGGATTTCTTGAAGTAGGGAAGAACATCCTGATAGCTCCACCCTTCACAGCCGAGCTGACGCCATTCATCATAGTCCTGAACGGCGCCACGCGTGTAGATCTGTGCATTGATAGCGGACCCGCCGCCAATCACTTTGGCCTGTGTGTAGTTGAATACTTTGTTCTGCATCGACCGCTGGGGAACTGTCGACCAACCCCAGGAACCGATGCCCTTGGTCATCTTGGCAAAGCCAGCGGGAAGGTGGAAAAACGGATGCCGGTCACTGCCACCTGCTTCCAACAAAAGCACGGTCACATCGGGATTTTCGGACAGGCGCGATGCAACGACAGATCCGGCAGACCCGCCACCGATCACAATGAAATCGTATCCTTTGTCGCTCACGATACAAACTCCGTCTCGGTCATGTGCCGCCCAGCGCGAAGCGCAAGTGCTGCGATTGTAAGGGCTGGGTTCACAGCAGCAGACGTCGGCAAGACCGATGCGTCAACAATGAACAGGTTTTCATGGTCATGGCTGCGACAAAAGCTATCTACGACGCTCGAAGTTGGATCATCTCCCATGCGAGCCGTCCCGCATTGGTGCGACGGCGTTCGGCGATCAAAGGGTTGCGAGAGAACGATCGGAAATCCAGCCGCTTTCAACTTACGCTTTAGTTCTTTGACCAATCGCTCATGTGCTTCCCAATTAGAACGTTGCCAATCCAGTTTGATTAGACCGTCTTTCAGGGTGACGCGGCTTTCGGGGTTCGGCAAGTCCTCTGACATCGCATAGAAGTCGAAACTCCGCGCCGCAATGAGATTAGCCAGCGGTTTAGGCAATTTCGAACTTGCCGCCAAAATAGACCCCGTGATTTTGCCCAGCATCTGGATGTTGCCGAGCGGAGGTTTGTTCCCGTCCTTCAGATAGAAATCGTTCACCATCAGGGTCTTTTGGTAGACCGACCTGTTCTTTCGCAGGGGATGCATTGCAAGGACAGCAGAACAGTTGTGGTTCATAAAGTTCCGACCGACCTGATCGGAGGAATTGGCCAGACCGTTTGGATTACCTTCATTTGCAGATGCCAGCAGCAAAGCCGCCGATTGGACCGCCCCCGCTGCCAAAACAACTATCGGTGCTCGCAGTGTTTCGGTTCCATTTGTGGTTTCACAAATTACCGCTGAAATCTTGCCGTCAGTGTCCGTCTTCAAACTGGCGACGCGGCAGCCTGTCTTAAGCTTGACGTTATCATGTCGTAGCGCGGCCTTTAGCCCGCCTGTCTCAGCGTCCATTTTGCCTTCGCCAGTGTTCGGGAAAGCGTCCCACGTGGTCTGCCCGCCGTCGAGCCATTCGTCGATGTCAACGCCTAAAGGTAGGCTGCACGGGGTCAGGCCTGCCCTTTTCAGACGGTGGCGCAGTTCGGTGATATCTGGTTCATCTGGGACCGGTTGATGAGCATAGCCCCCCGAATGAGGTGGTTCTGTCGGGTCTTCGGTAATCGTCCCACGGACAGCGTACAAATCCTCCGCAGCTTGATAATCTGTCTCTAAATCAGCGTAACTGATCGGCCAACCGGGTGTTGAGCCGCCAAAGTGTTCAATTGGCTCAAAATCCTCGGCGCGATAGCGGATAAGGACTGCACCGTAAATCTTCGAATTGCCACCGACGTAGTAGTAGTTACCCGGATTGAAGGGTTTGTCGGTGCCATCTAGCCAAGTTTCATTAGGCCGGAAAGTACCTTCCCCAAAGATCGCGTTTGGGTCACGATCCTGAGCCGACGGCTGAAGCCTTTCGCCTCGCTCCAGAATGAGAATGCGCCGACCCGTGGGGGCGAGTGACGCTGCCAGTGTCGCACCCCCCATGCCGGACCCGATTATGATGACATCCGCATCCATCCGTTCAGATCAATCGCCTGAATTGACCCACGGCGCACGGCTATCTCGGCCCACCCGCATCACAAGCGACTTCACTTCAAGAAATTCTTCAAATCCGTAACGCCCGATTTCCCGACCTTGGCCGGATTGCTTCATGCCTCCAAAGGCGAGTTCAGGATACCCATCCATCCACGTATTCGTCCAAACCGTTCCCGCATCAGCGCGGCGGGCAAACTCAAGGCAGGTGTGAATATCGTCGCTCCAAACACCAGCCGAAAGACCATAGTCGCTGTCATTTGTTAACGCTATGGCTTCGTCCAAGGTGCGGAAAGTGAGGACCGTCAAAACCGGCCCAAAAACCTCCTCGCGCGCAATCGCCATATCGGCGGTGACTCCACTCACAACAGTTGGCTGATAGAACTGTTCGCCTAGACCGTCGACAGCCAAAGTCGCTCCGCCGATTTCCACTCTTGCACCAGCTTGAACGGCCTTCTGCACATAGCCGTCGATCTTCGCGTTATGCTCCGCCGTGACAATCGCACCAACTTGAGTTTCTGGGTCCATCGGATCACCGAATTTGACCTTTCGAGAGAGTGCGACGACCCGCGCAACGAAATCCTCGGCGATGTCTTCGTGAACGATGATACGGCTCGACGAGTTACAACACTGACCCACGTTGAAATAGACGCCAAAAGTTACGGCATCTGTGGCGTTATCCAAATCGGCGTCGGGGAAAATCACTTGTGGGTTCTTACCGCCAAGTTCCAAGGCGACTTTCTTCAAAGTCCCAGCCGAGGCTTCAGTGATCAGTTTACCGACCGCCGTTGAGCCGGTGAACGTCACCATGTCCACATCCTTGTGTGTAGACATGACGCTGCCAACGGGTTGCCCATATCCAAGCACGATGTTGCACACGCCGGCAGGGAGACCGGCTTCTACTAACAGCTCTCCCATCATCACGGTCGAAGAGGGAGTCATTTCGGACGGTTTCACAACAACAGTACAACCCGCTGCCAATGCAAAGGGTAGTTTCTGGGATAGGATCCAGAACGGGAAATTCCACGGGGTGATAATCGAAACGACACCGATGGGGTCTTTGACCACAACGCCCAACATGTCCTCACCCAAGGTGTTGTGGCTGTCACCGTGCGTGGTCCGCGCGAGGGACGCGGCATAGCGCCAAAGGTCAGCGGCTCCCCCAACCTCGCCCCTTGCTTGGCTGATGGGCTTTCCACTTTCCAAGGATTCCTGAACTGCGATGCGGTCCACATTGGCTTCGATTAGGTCTGCGACCTTCAACAAAGCAGCGGCGCGTTCCTTGCCGGAAATCCGGCTCCAGGCGCCAGAATCGAAAGTTTCGCGTGCCGCGGCGATCGCGCGCTCTGTCATTGCCTCATCGCCCTTCGCGGAGCGGCTAACAACCACACCATGCGAAGGGGAAATGCGATCAAAAGTATCGCCTTCTGAAACCCATTCACCCGCGATCAAGTGTTTTCCCTGAAAAACCTCCGGGAGCTCAAAGCCAATCGAAGGCTGTACGGTCAGGTCTTTCATTTCAACGTCCTTCGAAGGATGGTTTGCGTTTGTCGAGGAACGCATGGACGCCCTCATATCGATCTGCGCTTGCAGCCGCCGCGGCACTACCAAGCGCTTCAATCACCGCTCCGGTATCTTCGCCAACCGCACCGTGGATCATGGCCTTCGCCAGCTCGTTGGCGCGTGGTGAAACGTCGGCCAGGTCTTCGACAATTCCAAGTGCCGCAGCAAGCGGATCGTCATCGATTTCAGCAACGAAGCCCAGATTCATCGCCCGTTCGGCGGTCAAGCGACGCGCAAAAAGGGCCATCTCTTTCAGAACGGGTTCGGGCAAAAGCCGCGCAAGGCGTTGCGTGCCCGACCACCCCGGAACGATGCCAACCTTCGCCTCAGGCAACACCAGCGTCGCTTTAGGGGTCATAACCCGAATATCGCAACAGGCTGCAAGCTCTAGCCCGCCGCCAAAGGCATGGCCATTCAAAGCGCCAATCGTAGGTTTAGAAAACCGCGCCAAGCGATCAAAAATGCGATGCCCGCCGTGCACCCAAAACCGCGCAAATTCTTCTGGCCGCAGCTCGCCCCATTCAGCGATGTCGGCCCCGCAGCAGAACGCCTTCGGGCCAGCACCCGTGACAATGAGCGCGCGAATATCAGACCGGCTTTCGATATCGCTCAAGTGTCCCTCAAGCTCTTTCAGCATGATGACCGTCAGCGCATTTAACTTCGCTTCATTGTGAAGGGTCAGGACGGCTGCGTTGCCGCGTTCAGTCAGTGCAATCTGGCTCATAGTTCCAACCCCATTGGTCCGTCCGTCAAAAGCGATTTCGACATCAATGTTGCGTTTTCCGCAACTTGCACCCGACCCTGCGATGGGCCGACAATATGCTCTTGCGGATCAACACCCAGCATGATCTCGGTCGCGACCAGACCCATCTCCGTCAGTTGGATCACACAGCGTTCCGTAACATAGAGAACGTTCTGGCCCTGTTCTCGCGCGCGCTTGCCAGAGAAGGTGACATGCTCCACCTCATCAACCATTTTGGTGAACTTGCCGGGCGCCTTGATATCAATCCCGTCTTCCGCCAATTCGATCTGCGCACCCGCTTCAAACCAGCCTGAGAAGACGATGTTTTTTGCCTTCGCCGTAATGTCGACAAAGCCGCCACAGCCAGCTGTGAGGTAAGGCTTTTTGCCAAGCTTGGAGACATTCACGTTCCCTTCCACATCAACCTCGAGGAACGATAAGAACGATATGTCGAAACCGGCCCCTTGGAAGTAGATGAACTGCTGCGGGGACGGAACGAAAGCGTCGGCGTTAGAAGCGCAGCCAAAAGCGAAACCCGACAGGGGGACACCACCAACCGCGCCTTGTTCAATTGCCCAAGTGACGGCATCCGGATGGCCTTCTTCAAGCAGAACGCGAGGGACCATGGCACTGATGCCAAAGCCCAAGTTGGCGGTCATTCCGCATCTCAATTCGCTCGCCGCGCGGCGTGCGATGACCTTTTCAACTCCATGATCCGCCAACGCAAAACTGTCCCACGGCCGCATAACTTCGCCCGAGATCGCCGGATCGTAGAGGGTTTCTGTTGTCTGCTTTTGGTCCGGATCGACCACGATGCAATCTACTAGGTGCCCAGGTACACGTACGTCATGGGGGCGCAAGCTACCTCGCGCGGTGACACGCTTCACTTGAGCAATGACAAGGCCACCATTGTTCCGTACACAAATGGCCTGTTCCAGCCCACCAAGATACGCGCCTTCGTGTTCATAGGTGAGGTTGCCATGTTCATCCGCCGTCGTCGCACGGATCACGGCCACGTTGGGAATGATATTTGGGAAATGCAGCCAAGTCTCGCCGCCAAATTCAACACGATCGACAATTGGTTCTGCAGCACCTTTGTCGTTCATCGCGCATCCTTGGCGGATCGGATCGACGAAGGTTTCTAAGCCAACATGAGTCAAGACGCCCGGTCGATGTGCGGCCGCTTCGCGGTGCATGTCGAACATAATTCCGGACGGGACATTGTACGCGGCGACGCGATCCTCGACGATCATCTTCCATATCTCGGGCATTTCAACGCTCGAAGGGCCTGACGGGTAAGACCCAGCGAGGACGCGTTTGAGCAACCCATCCTTTGCGATGTAGTCCATGCCCTTCACACCATAGACATCGCCTGCCGCGATGGGATGTAGGGACGTAATTTCGCGCGGATGGCCTTTCGCTTCAAAACGGTCGCCAATCGCTTTCAGAACCAGATCAGGGCAGCCAAGCGTGGATGAAGAAGAAACCGATACAGTTGCACCATCTGGAATTTGAGCTACTGCATCACTGACCGCCATCACCTTTGTCATCACGCCACCTGCACTTAAAGGATGTTGAGAGAATCTCAAAAAATTGGAACGTTCCATGTTTTTACTGGAACGTTCCAATTCACTCAAGAGACTTTTTAAATTCAATAGGTAGGCGCGAACCAAAACTAATTGAAATACAGCGAAATCGATTTAATACTCAATGGTTGTGAGTAGACTGCTTAAAGCGTCTCCACGATCCTAGATTACAAAATCTAAAACTTGATGTGTCACTAGAAGTAGGCGTTCATCCCTAGGCGAGGAGAGCGAGTAGAAGGTGATGATTGAAGTTCAAATTCAAAGCTGCCGGAAAGTAGGGCCTTCAAAAGAACGAGAACCTATTTTTGTTCATGGCCCAGCTTATGATGGCTTAAATGGATGCTTTCAGAGAAAGCTTCGGATATGACTAGGCGTCAACATCGATTGCAAACGAGGATCCAGACCCAATATCTAAGACAGCGAGGAGGACAAAAAAGTGATCTTACGAAATCTATTTTATTGCATATTTCTATGCTGGTGCTCACCTGCTATGGCTATAATCAATGGTATTGAGGCAGAGGTAGAGGACTTCCGTTCCTACGTGTCGATACGTGCAGAGAGCCCTTTTCCAAGCCATGAAGGCAAAGAAATTAATGCTTGTGGCGGCACTTTGATTGCACCCAGATGGGTACTGACCGCAAACCATTGCTGGCCAGCATATCAAGCTGTGTCCAATGGCGGAGAGCCGGTTTTTGTTGGTGTAAACATTGGTACCGATGGCTTCTTCGAACAGAAAATTCAAATTGTTGACTATATCCTTGCACCTGCCAAGATTGGTCATGAACGGGTAGATGCTGCGTTGCTCGAGTTGGCAGAAGACGCTACCGAACATGGGGCAATTGTCGCGAATATTTTTGATGGAAATCTGACAAACGGCACAGAAACAACCACTGTTGGTCTTGGACAGGGCCTAGAAGGCGAACCGCTGCTCTACTACGAATCTGTGGTGACAGAATCCGCATTGTGTGACTCACCACGTGTCGATTTCGATGAACTTCATGATTTTTGCGTTGGAATACCTGAGTCTACGCAGAGAGCAGGTTATGGAGACTCCGGTGGTCCCTTGTTTATCCAGGGTGGACCGTCGGGCACAGAATACCAAGTCGCCGGTATCGTCAAAGGAGGCGTAAAGGCTAACGCTACTGGGATAGAAGAAACCGAAAATATTAGATACACAGACGCAAATAAACTGCGCGACTGGATTAGCGCTGTAACAGGATACGACATGTCGTCTGACAACAGCGACTAATCATAAGCCGCCTGCAGTTTTGCAAGAATCTTTGCCTAATCCTGACCAATCCAGAGACCTACTAACGTAGTGTCACAACTGACTGAGATAAAAGTATCATAATTGACCTCAACAGAAGGCCAGATTCACCTTTTCTGATCCACTAGGGAAGTACGGCAAAAAATGTATTCCAGACACAATCGCAAATATAGGCGTTTCAAATAAGCTGTATTGGAGCTCTTAGTCATTCAAACATGTAGATCTAGTTTGGACGGAAAATTGTTACAGACAACGAAAAACCGATACGTTTTTGGCTGGCTCTAAGGTAGCTTGCTGACAATTGCTATAAACACATAAAGTAACCACGCTTTTTACCTAAATTCTACACTAAGTCACTGTGTCAGAGCAGGAAAACGTGTATAAAATTACGTTTCAAATACGAGTTAGAATTATAGCAAACATGTAGTCGCAAAATCCTTAGAACTAATATGTATCTGCCGACCAAATCAATATTGTTAGAGTTCCCAACGTAATTCGTCGCTTTGACATGGTTAGGGGGCCTTCTTGCCATTGACCAGGTTAATTTCTTCCTGTTTGATCGCTGATGATGGTTCTCGAGGGCCAAAGGCCAAGAGATGAAAAGGGAACACGGTGAGGCGTAGCCAGTAGGCACCTAATCCGTGACTGCCCCCGCAACTGTGAGCGGTGAGCGACCCCGATGAAACCACTGGACGATACGTCCGGGAAGGTTCGGAGGAGCAAAGACCCGCAAGTCAGGAGACCTGCCATCACCGGCGCAGAGGATGCGTAGGAATTCTAACTCGATGCAGGCGGGGCGCCTGGTCAGGAGATTATGATGGCACAGCGTTTAAGCTGCCTAAGAGATCGTTCTTGTTCCCTCCCCCGTTTGAGAGGCGGAGGGCCAAATGGAACATCGAATTACTGTTTGCACATCATGTCGGCACAAAGGGACCGAGTGTCGTCCCGGCTATGAACTGATTGAGCGGCTGCGCAAAGCGATTGCGCAAGCTGGCGATGCGATCCCGGAGGAATTTGAAGTCTCTGGCGTGGCTTGCATGGCGGGGTGCGATCGGCCCTGCACAGTTGCCTATCATGGTACCAAGAAGGCAACCTATCTGTTCGGTGATATGGATCCAGATGTCGATATCGACGATCTGGTCGAGTTCGCCAAGCAATACGCCTATCTGCATGATGGCTGGTGTTCATCAGTCGACCGGCCTGGGAAGTTGCGAAAATCGACCTTGGCCCGCGTTCCCGCAGCCATGATTGCTATTGAAGAGAGCGAGGTTCTGGCCTCGTGACGGCTGCAACGCTTTCAGTTCAAGAGCTTTCGTGGGCACCGGCGAAAAGCGCCGATCTGGTGCTGCATCCAACAAGTTTTGAGTTGGACGCAGGGCGAGTTCTGGGCATCGTCGGCCCCAATGGCGCCGGCAAAACGAGCCTGCTTCGCTTGCTCTATCGCTATCACCGCCCGACAGTCGGTACAGTGCAAGTCGATGGCCAAGATATTTGGTCCATGCCGGCGCGCGCCGTCGCGCAACGTGTTGCGGCCGTTTTGCAAGAACAGCCTAGCGATTTTGCGCTGACCGTTGGGGAGATCGTCGCCTTGGGCCGCACCCCGCATCGGCGTGGGTTTGTTGGGGCGGTAGGGGCTCGCGATCTAGACATCATCAACCATGCTCTGGATCAATTGGACCTACATGAATTGGCCGACCGTCACCTTGGCACCCTGTCTGGTGGCGAACGTCAACGGGTCATGGTCGCGCGGGCTTTGGCGCAAGAACCCAAACTGTTGATCTTGGATGAGCCAACCAACCACCTCGACATTCGACATCAACTAGAGGTTCTGGAGCTGATCCGAAACCTTCCGCTTACAATCGTCACTTCGCTGCATGACCTCAATCTTGCCGCCGGTGTGTGCGACAACATCCTGCTTTTGCATTCAGGCCGCCCTATTGGATTTGGCACCCCTTCCGACGTGCTCACCGAAAAAAGCGTCGCACACGCATTTCAAGTGAACGCCAGACGGGAACAACTTTCCCATTCTGGCAACGAACACCTCACATTTCATCTTCAAACCTAGGAACTTAACTGATGACGAAGACGCTCCTCACCTCGACAGCGCTGATCCTTTTGGCAAATGTCGCTGCCGCAGATGCAACGGTTCAAAGCTGTGACCGGACCGTGACATTTGACGCTCCGCCAGAGCGCGCTGTATCCAATGACGTGAACCTCACCGAAATGATGCTGGTACTTGGCCTTGCGGACCGCATGGTTGGCTACACCGGTATCTCGGGCTGGAAAACGCTCGATGAGGAAATGCGCGCTGGCGTCGAGGAACTGCCAGAGCTTTCCGCTAAATACCCATCCAAAGAAGTGATTGTCGGCGCCGATGCCGATTTCTTCTTCGCTGGTTGGAACTACGGTATGAAAGTGGGCGGCGAGGTAACGCCGGAAACTTTGGAGCCATTTGGCGTTCAGGTTTACGAACTGACAGAATCCTGTACCCACATCATGGAAAAAGACAAAGCCAGCATCGAAGATATGTACAACGATCTGGCCAACCTTGGTGACATCTTCGATGTGGAAGACCGCGCAACCGTATTGATCGACGGCTACCGGGCAGAGCTTGCGTCCTTCACCGAAGGTCTTGAAACTGGCGAACCATTGCGCGTGTTTGTCTATGACAGCGGCGAAGACACGCCCTTCACGGCAGGCCGCTACGCCATGCCAACGGCCCTGATCGAAGCGGCTGGCGGTGTGAACATCATGGATGATTTCGAGAAAAGCTGGGCCACCGTTACTTGGGAAGAGGTAGTGGAACGGAACCCAGAGGTCGTGATGATCGTCAACTACGGGGACGTGACCGCGGAACAAAAGCGCGAATTCATGATGTCCAACCCTGCCTTTGCTGATTTGGATGCCGTGAAGAATGATCGATTTGTGACGCTGGAATATGTCGAAGCCACACCGGGGCCACGCAATATTCAGGCGATCAAAACCTTGGCCGAAGCGTTCTGGGCCGAGTAAGACCCATGAGCGAAACCACCCAAACCAGCATCGCGCCTCGCCGATTGAGCAGAACCTCTGCTTTCGTGGTTGGCGGGTTGGCTGCGCTTTTGGTTTCGCTCTCCGTTGCGATTTCAGTTGGGGCGGTTCCCGTCCCGCTGAGCACCGTTTGGGGTGTCTTCCTCAACAAACTCTTTCCCGGCCTGATCGAAGAAACCTGGTCCCAAGGAAGAGAAGCGATTGTCTGGGAAATCCGGTTTCCAAGGGCGCTACTTGCCATGATGGTTGGCGCTGGGTTGGCCATAGTCGGAGCCAGCCTTCAAGCGGTGACACGCAATCCTTTGGCAGACCCACATTTGCTAGGCATTTCTTCGGGCGGAGCCTTTGGAGCCATTCTCGCCCTTCTTCACACGGGTCTGTTTCTTGGCCTTCTGACCGTCCCACTTCTTGCTTTTTTCGGCGCGCTCGCAGCGACAGCAATCGTCTTAGCCGTCTCGCGCTTTGCCGACGCAACAAGCGCAGATCGCCTCGTCCTCGCTGGGGTCGCTGTGTCGTTTATCATCATGGCGGCTGCAAATGTGCTGATCTTCCTTGGCGATCCGCGCGCCACGCATGTTGTTGTGTTCTGGATGCTGGGCGGCCTTGGCCTCGCGCAATGGAGTCAGCTGATCTACCCGCTTGTGGTCCTCGCAGCCTGCACGGCGTGGCTCATGACACGCACAACAGATTTGAACGCGATGACGGTCGGGGACGAAACCGCCTCAACGCTCGGCATCCCAGTCGCCCGTTTCCGATTATCTGTCTTTGTCGCGGGCGCGTTGATCACGGGTGTCATGGTGGCCTTTTCGGGCATCATCGGCTTCGTCGGCCTTATGATCCCACATGTCACCCGAATGATTGTGGGAGGCGACTACCGCAGTGTTCTGCCCGGTTCGGCCTTGATCGGAGCTATCTTTTTGCTTTGGGCCGACATCATCGCACGCACGATCATGGCGCCTGAAGACATGCCAATCGGCATTGTGACTGGCCTGATCGGTGGCGTGTTCTTTGTCTGGCTTCTTGGGCGCAAGCGATCTGCGATTTAAGCCGCTTGGGCTAAGGTACCGATTTGAGGCTGGCGGGGTCGACCAGCTCAGAGATGAACCCACTCTTGATCGCACAGCCAACTATCAATTCCAGATAGGCCTTTTGAGTTTCAGGATTTGTCGCTGTCACAGCCACGCCGACGTCACCCAAGACCACGCCATCGGTTTGTTTCATCATGGGGTAATTGAACGGTCCAAGATCGAACATAGCCGAACGCATAGCCTCTTGGGCGTACATCATTTCGAAGAATTGCTGAGTTTCTACCGATTTGACCACGCGGATGCTCACATATTCTTCCGTTTGATAAAACTCGCGGTCAGCCGATGTCAGGCTAGGATCAAATCGAATGTAGGTCACTTCGGCGTTTTCGTCCGAAACGGGGATCTGAACATAAGACGCGTCACTGGAAATGCCCCAACCCGGCATTGGTGGCGGGATCAGGGACACCACAGACGTGCACTCTTCATAAGGCCACTCGACATCTTGGAGGATCGGGTCAGATCGAACGAAATCAGCCTGATCCCCCTCAAACGCGACAAATCGGCTTTGCTGCTCTGCTTGCGCCTCATCCCACCGACGATCTATCTCTGCATAGGCAGCCAACGCATCGGCGACAGAGTAGCTTTCCGAGAATATGGGGCGTGTATCTTGCGCTTCGGCATAACCTAGGGTGGACGTTAGGACAGCGGCAGCGCATGTGGAAAGACGAAAGACAGCCATGTTCCGCCTCACCGTACCATCACAGTTGTTCGTGAGCCCCCAGCGCTGTTGCTCATGTATCCCACCGCCATTTCCGATGACATGAACAAGATCATGCCCCAGGCTTGGCCGCCCCCGCCGGTTCTGCTCCACCAATAAATCGGCAGTTGGGTCGTGTCAGTGCACCCCTGCAGTAGCGCGACATCTGCGACGGTATTGCCAGGCCCATCTTCATTTTTGGTCACATCGACCACTGTGTCCATAATGTTCACGCGCCGAAGCGGGCTGTCAGCGGGCAAAGATGCTAATGGCTTCAGCTTGAGGCCCGCCGCCACAAAGGCGCGACTGGCAAGATCGTATCTGATTTGCACTGTCTCAACGTTTGTGCCCTGCGTATAACCCGTGCCTGTCGCAGCCATTTCCCATGATCCTTCGATCATCGGCCGGAGCGCGGCGTTGTCCCAGCCGTTGCCATTGCGTGTCTCAGCTTCGCAAACATCCGATAACCCGTCTTGGGCAAGCCCGACTGTAGGTACAGTGCTGACCGCAAAGATAGATAAGATAAACGCCGCTGGTGAAATCCCCTTGAATCCAATCTTCATTCGTCTACCAGCCCCTTTGCTGTTGCTGCTTCTGTTACTTTTGCCCAAAAATTCTCTCCGAAATTTAAGCGTCCAGAAATGACGAAAGCGGACCTGCATTCAGAAAAACTGCGATCAAAGGCTTCTGACTCAGGCGGCGTCATTTCCTCCAGTACATCCTCATCCAAGGCCAAATTGATGTAGGAAAATTCTGGGTCAGCTTCCATTCTCTGCCGAATGGGATCGATCATTTTCAACTGCATCACCATGGCATCCAATTCACCGGCCTCGGCCATGATGTCATAGGCGCATTCGAAGGACGCCAATTCTTCCTCCGAGAGCGGCGAGTCAACATCAACGGTGCCTGCAAACTCATCCCCCATGCGGGTCACTAAGGTATTCGTGATCTCGAGGTTTTGGCGATAGATGTCTGCGTAGACGTCCAAGAAGTCGGTCTTCGATAAGTTCAGCAACTCATCCGCATCCAAAGTCTGTGCGGCGGGTTGAAGTGTTGAAACCGCGAATAGAACGGTTGCTAACATGGATGATTTAAATGCTGTCATTGAGCGTACCTTTTCGTGAACTCGGATGGAAATTTTGCGACTACGGGCAAAGCGCTGCGTAGGGATCATCCCCTCTTGCGCATTGGAAACGTTCGCCGAGAGCTTCGATCCGCCATCCGACCGGCTCACCAGAAGAATCCCAAACGTACAGCGCCCTTTGCTCAATCGCTCGAATTGCGTCGTCTTCAACTGGAATACGAAGCTCCACGATCATGTCTTGAATGCCAATGTCGCACCATGATTTCGAAAAGGACTGGAGTTCGCCCGAAATGATACGATCCACCCACGGGCGTTCGAGCAATTGAACCGCGCGAACCGTTTCGGGATCAGGCAAATCTATTAGCTGGGATATATCTTTAAGGGTAAAGCCGTCGAAGATGTCTGGTCCATCAATTTGACAGCTTTCAGCGTGAATTGCTGTTGCTGTCGCTAACAAGCAGCTTATTGAAACTGCTAAAGTTTTTAGATGCATGAATTTGCCTTAAATCGTTTCGCCGAACTTAGTTCAGTTCAATCTCATGCGATTGAACAAATCGGACATCTAGGCTCCTGCGACGATGCTTCGCAGCACTCCGTCATCATCCAGTTTTAGATTGGACGGCGTCGCCCGCATGTAAAGCTGGAACACGCGAATGAGATGTGGTTGGTCGGAGAACCCAGCCTCATAGACAAGGTCAGCCATATCGATTTCCGGGTTCGCCGACAGCATCTGAAGTGCTGATAAAACGCGCTGAACCATCGCAAATGGTTTCGGTGCCATTCCAACAATGCGCGTAAAATCACGCCGAAGCTGCCGTTCGCTCAATCCAAGGTCTTCGGCTAAGTCTACGACTCGGATATTTCCTCGTGCTTTTTCAATCTCTTCAACAGCCGACACGACCCGTGGCTGTTCTGGACCCGCGGGCAATGCCAATTCTCGAAGATGAGCGAGAAACGTTTCGAACCCATCTCCGCCTACGTCCAGCTCATCAGAAATTTCCATCCGATTAACCAAAGCGCCAAGATCCCTTTCAAAAAAGCGATAAGCACCGGTGGCCGTAAACTCTGCAAGATAGTGTTCCGTAGACCCTACCAGTTCATATTCTGCATCGAATGTTGTGAGCTGGCCAGAAAGATGGGTTTGACCACTTTGAGCTTGAAAGGATTTGCCCTCGGCGCTCGCTCGAGTTTTCCCCTTTGCGATTAGGCCAAGGTAGATATGCCCCGTCGGACGAGCGGGGATCGTCACAGATCCTTCCGTTTGAAAGTCGAGTTTAAGAAAGCGGGTGAAGAACGGGGCAAGATCATCAGGTACGGTTTCTACTTGATAATCAGGAATACTCGACATCTTCGTCACCAGCCTTAGTTTCATCGAGTATTAGTTAGACGACTTTAAACCAGTCCCGATATGTTTGTTTTGTTATAACCCAGCAAAACATGTGGCTGTGGAGCCATGGCAACGTTTTCTCGTGATGGTACGATAGTTTATTGATGAACGCATACACAAGCTAGGCAAGAATTTACGAATATTGCCGTCTGCGATTTGGACATGCCAGGACAAAGCCCTCCAACGTCAAATAAATGATTACGACTACGTCACTATTTTGAGTGGCCCTATTGGTCGTTGTCAAACCAGGAAACGGAACGTTTTAAGTATAACGCCTACTAAACCACCCCATAACGGTCTCTAGCAAATTCCAGGCAGGCTTAAGTTCTCATTCAAGGCTGTCTCTTGAGGTCAGGCAAACCCTAGAAGCAGACACTTGGGCGCATTGCAGCCAATTACAGCTTCCTAGCCAAGACATACCACTTTCTGCACGGTAACCAATGACTGCTTTTCTCGAAAACAAAAGACTTCAGTCGTAGTAATCCCTTAATACCACCTCTTCGAAGGCATGTGCTAAGTTCGTTTGAGAGGGGGAGCTATGACCAAATTCGCACATTCAATGATCCGCGTAACCAATGAGGATGTTTCGGTGGCATTCTACCGAAATGTATTTGGCTTGGAAATCGTCGATCGACTAGAATTCGATAGCTTCACATTGGTTTATATGGCCTTGCCAACGGCACAATTCGAGCTTGAACTTACGATCAACAAAGACCGGAAAACGCCCTACGATCTGGGCGACGGATACGGGCATATTGCTCTTATTGTTGATGATCTGGAAGCGGCCCGTGCGCTTACTGAACAGGCCGGAGCATCCCCCAAAGATATCGTTGATTTCCGCCCTGGCGGAGATCGCATCGCCCGTTTCTTTTTTGTGGCCGACCCTGATGGCTATCAGATCGAAGTCATCGAAAAGGGTGGGCGTTTTACCTGAGAATTCCTAAGCACAAAGGGAGGAAATCATGCTTTATAAAATAGATTTTACTGTCGAATATGATGCGACCATGGCACAGCAAGGCCTACTTGGCGTCTGGGGTGAAGAAGCCGAAGCTGCACTTGGTGCCAAATCCACAGGCGTAGTCAAAGACCTTTGGAAGGTCGTTGGCGAACGCAAAGTGGTGGCTATTGTTGACGTCGACACACCTGATGCCCTCGACCAAATCCTGTTTGATTTGCCGATCATGCAGAAAATGGGTCACCATGTGCAGGTAGAGGTCAAATCATTGCGCCGCTACGAAGACTTCGCGGAAGATGTACGCAGCCGGATCGGTCGAGAAGCCGCCTAATCAGGAAACGCCCATATGTGCCAACTTTTTATCGATGCAGACCCAGCATTATGGGCGTCCCACACCCGCTCATTTCGGATGGACGGCATGGTCACAAGTGTTCGAATGGAAGATCTTTTTTGGCGGACCCTTGAAACGATAAGCGCACGCGATGACCTTAGCGTTCCGCAGCTATTGCACCGCCTCTATAACGAAAGCCTTGATGCTGAACATGACCTCGGCAACTTCACTTCATTCTTGAGGGTTTGCTGCCTCCGCTACCTTGATTTGCAGATGCGCGGGCTGATCCCAATTGAAGAACGGGTTCAGCTTTCTCAGTTGCCGGCAAGTGATATTCTGTCGATTGAAATGGAGGCGCGCAACAAAGCAGCACCACGATTGCTTTGATACTAGCCGCATTCCGGCGGGATTTGTCCTGGTCGAAGTCTTAAAAGGTATTAATGGTGCTGCAATAGCCTTGTCGGAAAAGAGGTTTTTTGAAAGTCGAAGGGCGCGCGTTTTTACGCTTTGCGCAAGACTTCCGTTTTGGCCAACGGCCTTCACTTTTTGTGGCCGTTATTTTCCCAAAGCAGACATTGGTGCAACTGCGGCCGAAGTCTACTTTTTCCGCTGAACCGCCGTCTGACGTATCTGCAGCGGCTGCCAGAGCAGCAATTCTCTGGTGTGGGCCCAAAGCCATGAAGTTTCGACTGGGTGGCAAAATTCAGTTAGTTCTGGAGCATTCTGGCATGTGCTTTTGCTCAGCCGCATATACCTTTGAACTGATGGAAGGGCTGCTGCCATCGCAGTATTTCCGCCTTGTACAAGTCACGAGGGCAGCAATGATTAAACCCTTTACGCGAGCCGCGATCTCTGTCGTATTTCTCAATGTCTTATCAAGTATCGCAACCGCCGGTCCGATTCACCCTATGGACTTACAAGTGGCGCTGACGCCTGGAACGAACGACTCTACAAGCCCGTATCAAGACGACGTTCATCTGACCGAAATAACGTTTGGCGACTTAGTTCTCTCAATTACAGACCAAATTGTGTCCGTCGCAGACTTTGAAGTTTTATCGGGCAGATCAAACATCAACGCAGAGTGGGGGGACCTGGACGATGATGCAGACGGCGACGCAGATCCCTTCGTAAAAGCGGGCTTCTCTGGCTTGGACCAAGAAACCGTCGATCCCACTGTTCAGGACGCAACTCTGCAGGAGGCTTTCTCCTCTTTCAGCCTGAGCGAAATGAGTGATGGAGAAGGCAATAGCGAGTTCTCCTTCCAGCTGCTGTTTGCGCAGTCTCTGGTGGACAACGCATACGGCGAAGACGAGATACCTGAGCTGGTCATATTTGAGCGTGGCCTGAATGATGATTTCGATATCCGGCTCATTCTAGGTGAGAGCGCTGGTGAGTATACTTACTCCGACTGGTTGCAGACCTCGAGCAAACTGTACTTTGACACTGGGATACGCGTTGACACCGTCGAGATCAACTCATCGCAGAGTATTGGCGTCGGGGGCTATGACTTCGACATGTTCGGCCTTCCAGAAGGTCAGGCAGTTTTCGGGATGGAATTGCGTACAACCAATGGCTCGGGCCCCGACCTCAACGGTTTTTTTCTAACGGCTGCTGATCCTGACTCCTTTGGACCGGAACTTACCCCCGTGCCACTGCCAGCAGCTGGCTGGATGCTTATTGTGGGGCTGGGTAGCCTTGCGGCTATGCGCCGACGCAAAAAGGTGGTCTGAATTAAATTGTCGTCTTGCAAAGTGGAGGCTTCGGCGTGAATGTTGGGGTGGGCTAGCTTTTGCGACTTTAACGATGGTCGTACAGCTGCTTCGTCCACAAAGTAGACACACAACTACACTTCCGTGAACGTCAGCTTTTCTGCGCTTGATCACCTATGCCATGACCTTCTTCATTTATGGTTACATGCTCTACCGTTACCTTCGATTGTACTCCGTATCGGTGCTTCCACAGGGCTTCGGCCGACACCGCGAAGGTCCAGTTCTAGCCCAAACCCCGACATGCTGCGCTATCCGTTAATGCCGCTTTAAACTCTTTGTGTCATCCGAGCGATAGCTGACCCCCACCCGATCACCGAATCTGTTGGATGCCGCATCCTGTTCTGATTCGATGGCATTTAGCCGTCCTTTACCTCCTTAGCGTCTACTTCGACTTTCACTTCTAGTCTTCGAAGAATTAACTTCGTATCGCCCACATCATTTTTCTTTTGCCACCATCCAATACCTTCAGTGGTAGAAGACAGCCCATTTTATCGCTTCTATTTGACAGTCTCAGAGTTACGTGTTGGAGCCCAAAAGAAGCGTCATCAAGAATGGTTGCCCATTTAGTAGAGATAAACCTTTATCCGCCCTGCATTCCATTCAGGTTCAAACAGGTTGCTGAAAGAACCAAACATCAATTCAGACAATCCAATCTCCGTCGTAGTTTCTATCCCCACCTCAACAATGCCCGAGAATTCATTGCGAGAAAGAAGCTTCAGATCATTTTTGAAAACAGACTGTTTCGCAACTACCCCAAAGAACTGTCTTTTTGAACAAGTGATTTATTCAACAAAAGCAGGTAGTGCTGTCTAAGTTAGTAGTTTCGAGTAACCAATGTTAAAATTTTCCCGCACCACGTTACCTGTATTGGAAACAGCACTGTTTATTGCGGTAATGATTAGCCTTTTTTTATAGGCTCGGTGCGAAACCCATAGCAAAGCGGAGTGATCGATTGAGTTTGGTCCTCCGTTTTTTGCATCATTGTTCAGTTAGGCTTTATGTTGAATAGCAATACTATGATGGGTGCGCCCCCTCGTTGCACCGTGTTTTCTAAATTCCTCTGATTATCGGTTTCCTAGTCAAAAGATTGCACTTTTGTTCTTTCCAAGGGTGGATCATGCGTTTTCCGACTCAGAATTGCCTAGATACGATTAAGGGAGCACCATGAGCGGGCGCGCTAAGCGGGCAAGGGCCGCCCCGGGCTAAACAGAACTTTCAGAAATGGGATGGTCAGAACTGCATAGGCAGCGATCAGGCCCGAGGACTTCGGGACATCATCAAGAATTTCGCTTACACGGGTGTCATAGTAGATATCCTTGCTGACCTTAGGCAGTGACATTTCCGGCAAGGTTTGTGCGGGCATGAACGCGAGAATTCCGTAGAAATGGGCAAGTACCGGTTCATTGCAGTGGACACATAGCCCCCTCCGAAGAGGTGTTACCGGTTTGGTGCGGGTCCATTTGATCTGGTCCCTGTCAGCAGGTTTCACCTGCCCGCGACGAAAAACAATCACATCCGAAAAGTTGGACGAATAGACATTCTGGCAGATTGTGCAATGACACCTGAACCTCGTGGAAGGTATGGCCGTCACGGTCACTGCAGCCCTACCGCAGCCACAAGTAGCAATGTTATTTTTCATCCCGGCAGTGTGCTGGGAAATGAGTGCGCCTGTCAACAATGGGAGTTAACGGCTTCGTCTGCTGTCCTCTGCATTACCGCTGCCGATGGCCGCTTTGTCCGCGTAACGGACCTGGACGGTGTAAAATTTGAACGTCCTCTCCGGCAAATTCGACTGCAAACCGGTAAGCGCCCTTATATTAAATTCTGGTCTGGCGCCTTGCAGGCGGCCAACTAGATCCTCCAAAAAAGCCAAGCTAGGCAATCCGCTTCGCTGTTTTCCATCACTCAAAAGGTGGGCAGAAAAGTGGACAAGAAATTCCCCATAGTCGGAATTGATAAAAGGGTTTTCAGAAAATTAGCTCGTACCGTGCAATCGGTTCCTGCAGCCGCTTGAATATCGTTAAGTTCCGTAACGGCAACTCACACTTCCTTGAAGAGCAGCCTTCAGGCATACACGTGTCAATTGAATGTAAGAGAGCTGCTATGAATTTGATTAAGTCTGCTTGTTTGGCTGTAGCTTTAAGCGCCACTACTGCCTTTGTTGCCGTAGCTCAGGATTATGAGTCGGGTTTGCAAGCATTTGAGAAGGAAGACTACTTAACGGCGTTGCAAGAATGGCGACCTTTGGCTGAAGAAGGCAATGTTGAAGCTCAATACTATTTAGGTATTATTTTTGATAACGGTTATGGAGTGGAGCAAGACTACAAGGAAGCTGCACACTGGTACGAAAAAGCCGCTAATCAGGGCGATGCCTACGCTCAATATAACCTAGGTGTGATGTTTGAGCACGGGGAGGGTGTGCAACAAAACTATAGTAGAGCTGTAGAGTTATATCGGTCCGCCGCGGATCAAGGTGATGCGCAAGCGCAAAACAATCTGGGCTGGTTGCACCAAAACGGCCGGGGTGTCCCCCAAGACTATGCAGAGGCAGTCAAATGGTATCGCAAGGCGGCTGAGCAAGGTGATACATACGCTTACACAAATTTAGGTTTCATGTACCAACAAGGATACGGCGTTCCCCAAGACGACGCTGAAGCTTTGAATTGGTATCGAACGGCTGCTGAGCAAGGAGACGCACGAGCTCAGACCAATTTAGGTTTCATGTACCAACAAGGTGACGGCATACCTCAAGACTATGCCTTAGCTCATATGTGGTACAATCTTGCTAGTGCGAATGGTGACGAACGTGCTGCTGACTTCAGGAGCAATCTGGCCAAGCAGATGACGCCTGAGGACATCTCAAGAGCGCAATCCATGGCCACAGAGTGCTTGAACAGCAAATACGAGAATTGTGGGTAGGCCAAAAGGTATCAGAGTCTATTTGCGATACGGCCCTTGCGTCTGATGACGTGCTCTACCATCTGAGCTACAGCGGCTTTCAGGACCCTACTATGGCCCTACTAGTTCTATCCGCCGCGAACTTGTTGGTTTCGCAAGTCCTTCTCGCGGGGATCCTCTAATTACGAAGAAGCCGTAGCCTCCAAGCCCCTTTCTGACAAGATGACCAGTGGCAAGTCAGCGTTGTCCATCTGGCAGGCTGCAAAACCTGCGCCTCCGGAAGCCGTTGTTGAATACCCATAATCTGCGGCGGCCTTAACTGCCTCCAGTGCTTGTTGATCAGAGATTGTGACCCAATCGTCAGCGCAGTTCTTTAGGATGTTGAAGGCCAACATTGACGGTGTCTTACAATCCAAACGTCCCATGTTTGACTCTGGTCCGTCGACCGTCATGATTTTACCCGCCGCTACACTCTCTTTCAGGCAAGGAGCTGAATCAGGTTCGACAACAATAATGCGAGGCTGAATAGCCCAATTGAGACGGATCATATAGGCGATCGCCGCTGCCAAGCCGCCCACTCCAGCCTGAAGATACACATGACTTGGCCAATTTAAGCCCGCTTCAAATTGCCGTCTCATTTCCTCTGCTATGACTGTGTAGCCTTCCATGACCAGTCTTGGTGGCTCCGTATAACCGGGCCACGACCCGTCGGCGAGGTGAAGAGCGTCTGTCCTCTCAGCATCTTCTATCGCGGCAGCAACACTGCCTTCGTAGTCCTCTCCTGCTCGAACGACTTCGGCACCTTTGTCTTTCAAGCGTAAGGCGAAGTCTTCTGGCACAGTCTTTGATAGAAATATCCGCGCGCATGCGCCAAAAAGCTTTGCGCCAGCGGCAACAGCAAGGCCGTGATTTCCAGCGCTCGCGCAAACAAAGGTCATTTCACTCGCGAGTTCTCGCAAGGCCGCACTTTGAAATCCCGCGGCTTCGACTGCACCGCTGTGGCGCGCCTCAATCAGTTTAGCGACCGCATAGACGCCACCAAGTGCTTTGAAAGCCCCCAAACCCATTCGGTCGGTTTCATCTTTGATGAGGATTGAGCGACCATGAATCATCCGTTGGTCCAAAGGACTAGCGGCATAAACGGGGCACTGACCGAGCAGTGCAAGCGGTAGCGATACGTCGAAGAGGTTTGAATGGGTCATGGCTTCCATACTCTTGTGGATGCCAGAATTAACTACTTACAAGCATCCAAAGCAAATTCTCCGTCCCTGACGGTCAATTGCCCTTCCCACAACATTCGGTCGATCACTTCATCAACTTGCGAAGCAATCTGTTCTCGCGCTGCCGCAACATCCTCGGCGGGAACGCCCGAGGCAATTGCTTCTTGTTCGATGACGTCTGCAACAGCGCCAAGTGTCGACAGTTTGCAGTCGTTGTCTAGCATGGCGTGCCGGATGCGATCTTTCCATTGATCATTCGTCAGCGAATCAAGGTCTGATGCACTAATCGCAGTGCAATCTTCAACTTTGATGGAGCCATCCTTAGAAACCACCGAACAGCTAAACTGATTTTCACCATTACGAATGGTTAGGCTTCCATCCGCTGTGACTTCGACCGCTTCAACAACTGCGTCCAAGTCTAGAGTTTGGGCAGACAAAGATGTGTGTCCAAGGATCAAGCACGCAGCAACGCAAAGAGTAGTTCGAAACATAGAGGGCTCCGGAGAATGGATGGTTAGAAATGATATTTGGCGCAGTTCTACTACAGCTCGAAAAGCGTATGCGATAACGCAACCTGCGTCCAGCGACGTTGTTGTCGCGCTTCACCACTCAATGCACCTGTTAATTTCCTTCGCCGAAGGACGGCTAGGCGCCGGCGCATGTTGGCGCAGGCACGTAGACTCTTCCCACTCTATGCTGCAACATCCTCATTCAAGATATCAGCAAAGGATTTAAAGAACTTCGCCGCCAGCTTTTTCGACGTGCTCTGAATAAGCCTACTTCCAAGCTGCGCAAGTTTGCCGCCAATTTCTGCCTTTGCCGCATACTTCAAAATCGTCGAGTCGCCATCCGCGGTCAAAGTAACATCAGCACCACCCTTTGCGTGCCCTGCTGCGCCACCGCTCCCCTGACCGGACAGGGAGAAAGCGTCAGGCGCACCGCTCTGATCGAGAACAACATTTCCGCCGAACTTGGCCTTCACCGGACCAATCTTAAGCACAACTATTGCTTCCAATTCAGTGTCGGAATGTTTGATGAGCTCTTCACAACCAGGGATACACTGCTTGAGTATCTCGGGATCGTTCAAAGCCTCATATACGCGCTCTTTCGAAGCGTTGATGATAATCTCATCATTTAGTTCCATTCGTATTTTTCCTTCCTAGCAACAAGGGAAACGGACATTCTCTGCCTGTTTCGATGTCATTTGTAGTTTGCTTGGCACTGCCTTAATCCAGCGTCTTAGTAGAGTCATATCACAGCCTCCTCTTTCGTCTGCAGGACTTTGGCAAAGTCTTGGGGTGTATCGACATCGGTGAAGAACCCGTCAGTGGAGAATTCTACTTTTTGCACGGTTTCCGGGTGTGCCCGCGTAAAGTGTATGCAACCGGGCTTGTCTGGGTTCTCGGTTAGTCGCGATCGGAGCGCGGCAGGAATGACTATTGGATTGCCGCGTTGCCCGTTCTTTGTCGGCACCGTTATCTTTACCTGAGCGTGTCTGCGACGGGCTTCGAGTAGTTCTTGGAGATCGCAAGCTTTCAAAAGCGGCTGATCTGCCAACCCAACCAGAATCGCCTTTGCTTCGGGCGCGACTGATGAACCTTTTGCAACAGAGCCTGCCTGCCCAGTAGAAAATGCCTCATTTCTTGCGAAGGTAATCGAGAGCCCTTTAAGTGCCTGACGTATGTGGTCCTCTTCAAAGCCGGTGACGACAATGAGCGGGCCATCCACAACGTCGATGTAGGTCTCTGCAACGTGACAAACCATCGGCCTTCCCTCCACAGGAAGAAGCAATTTGTTTTTTTGGCCCATACGGCGCGAAAGCCCCGCGGCCAAAAGGATTGCCGAGACGTCCTTCATGTTGTCTCACCTGTGTTGATACGTCTCACTCGAACCAACTGCCCAAGTATCGAAAGCGCGATTTCCTCTGGTGTCACGGCACCGATACTCAGACCAGCCGGCGCATCGACTTTGGCGGTAGCCTCTTGTGAGACACCCAAGCCGTGCAGCCTTTCGGAAAGGGATGCAAACTTCTTGGAGCTGCCCACGAAAGCCACGTAGTCGCATGGTTCAGACAGCGCAGATTGCAACGCGTCGATGTCGCCCTGTCCTTGGGTCGCAATCACGACAAATCTTCTACGCCTCGTCACGTTTTCGTCGCCTAAGCCGGCGGAAATCGACCAGTGAAACTGCGGCGCGAGTTGCGACAGTGCCTTAGCGACCGGTGACGCCCCCAGCACGACAAGTTCTGGCATCGGCAAGCAGGGCTCTATGAAAATATCAACGGTGCCGCGCGATGGGCACCCATTCCGAGCAAACTTGGTTCCTTCGACGGTGTCACCAGATGCCACACCTCTTTCTTCCAACAAGTCTTCTGGCGCGACCGAAACAAGTTGTGGTGTCCCATCCTTGAGCGATTCAAGCGCCGCTTTTCTAACCGCACCTCGTGTGCACCCGCCGCCTAGCCAGCCGTGCAGAATGGTTCCATCTGCCGCGAGCAGTGCTTTTGCGCCTGGTTTTGCAGCGGTCGCGCCCGCAGTCCGAACGATTGTGGCAAAGGCAAAGGGCTCGTCATTGTCACGCAAGGTTTGGGCGGCTTCGGCGAATTCACTATCCATGACTTCGGCAGGGCTCATAGCGCACCCAATTCAGTTTCGAGTGCTGCAAGATCTGCGAGCGTATTGGCCGGCGCAAAGAGGTCGAGGTGAGGTAAAGCCGCTGCCATCCCTCCTGCGACCGGCTCGTAATCCCGCCACCCCTTCAGCGGATTGAGCCAGATGATCTTGCAGTTTCGCTTCTTAAGTTGGGCGAGGGCGGCAGCGATGTGTTCGGGTGGCTCAGTATCGTAACCGTCGGAAAATATTAGCACGACGCTTCGACCATCGACAAACCGCTTCGCGTATGTGTCTGCAAATCTCTGCAACGACGGACCAATTTTTGAGCCGCCGCCGAATCCATCCGCCATAAGGGACAGTCGCCCGATGGCTCGCATGGCATCTTTGTCTCTCAAAGCTTCGGTGATGCGCACCAAACGTGTGTGAAACAGATAGGCATCGGCGTCCTTTTCAGCACGCATTAGGCCAGCAAGAAAAGCGAGGAAGACCTGCGCATAGATGCTCATCGATCCAGATACATCGCACAATGCCACTATTTTTCTTGTCCGATCTGGGCGTTTGCGCTTTAGAAGGGTCAGAGGCTCACCGCCAGTCGACAGGCTACGACGAATGGTTTTGCGGAAATGCAGACGATCTCCTTTGCGGGCGGCTATACGTCGACGAGACCTCCGATCGCGTAATGACGTTCCGATAAGGCGTGCAACAGCTTCCGCTTCGGCAATCTCCTCAGCACGAACGATGTCGCGCAAGTCGCGCCTTTTGAGATTTTGCTTTTGGGTTGCGATAAGCTTGCCTGTACCGTCGCTATCCGCTTCGCCTTCACCCTCATCTGGGGCGGTTGCCGATCCAGATGCTCCGCTATCTTCTCCGGTTCCATCTTTCGAAGAATGAACATCGTCGTTCAGCCTCGGTAGTGATTTTGCGATGACCCGCTGCTTTACGCGCCCCGAATCCATCCAGTAGCTATCGAAGAGATCGTCAAAACGTTCGGCCTCTTCTTTGCAGCCGGTACAAATGGCGCGCAGGACGCTCCGGCAATCGTCCGGTCGTGCTGCGTTCACGTGAGTCAGCGCATTCAAACTGATGTCCGCTTCGGCCACGCCCAAGCGCAATCCGTTCTCTCGCAAGTGGGCCATAAAGCCCACCATGCGGGCAGAAGCCCCACTATCGCGGGAAGAGAAGCGGGTTACGCGGCTCATGCGGCTTTCCCCGCAATGCGAGCAGCGACATCCATGGTGAGATGCGCTTGATCGCTTTGGGTTTTCAGAAGTGTAATCAAAGTCGATTGGAGCACGGCTGGGTTCTCAGTGAGATCAGCGATCCCAAGCCCCATAAGCGCAGCCGCAAAATCTAGCATTTCGGCCACACCCGGCGTCTTTTCCAATTCTTCTTGGCGCAACTTCTGAACAAATCCGATGACCTGCCGAGCCAAGGTATCGTCGACCTGCGGACAACGGGATTTCAGAATGGCGAGTTCGGTCGTTCTGTCGGGGTAGTCTACATAGGCATATAGACAACGGCGGCGCAGTGCGTCGGACAAATCTCTCGTCCCGTTTGATGTCAAAATAACAATCGGTTTGCTGGTCGCTTCGATGGTCCCAAGCTCAGGAATAGAAACTTGGTAATCTGACAGCACCTCAAGAAGATAGGCTTCAAATTCTTCGTCAGCGCGATCAATCTCATCAATCAAAAGAACAGGTGGCGTGTCCTGAGTGATGGCCTCTAGCAGGGGCCTTTCGAGCAGAAAATCGCGGGAGAATATTCTATCTTCAACTGCTTTACCGGTTTCGCCATCTTCCGCAGCGGAACGAATGGTCAAAAGCTGGCGCTGGTAGTTCCATTCATAAATAGCCTGAGAAGCGTCCAACCCTTCGTAGCATTGCAGCCGGATTAGCTTGGTGTTCCGCGCCAAGCTCAAGGTACGTGCGACTTCAGTCTTTCCAACGCCTGCGGCGCCTTCGAGCAACAGTGGTCGCTCAAGAGCTAAGGCGAGGTGCAAGGCGACAGATAAGTCATTGGAAGCCACGTAGTTCTGCTCGGCCAGAGCAATTTGAACTGTCGTCCAGGTCATTTAACGCTCCATTGTCAGGGCGCTCCTCTTAAAAGAGAGCGCCCCAATTTCGGTCCTTAGCCGTGAAGGCCGAGTTCGTTTGCTGTTTTCCAAATCCGCCAGTGGTCGTGAGGCATATTTGTGTGCCGCAGACCAAATGCGCGGAACGCGTCTTGAACTGCGTTGGAGAAGCATGGAACACCACCGACATGTGGGCTTTCCCCAACACCCTTCGCACCAATTGGGTGATGTGGAGACGGCGTTACGGTATGATCTGTTTCATAGTTTGGAACTTCCCATGCCGTTGGCAGGAAGAAGTCCATAAGCGTACCGGTCTTAACGTTGCCCATCTCATCGTAGGCAATCTCTTGGCCCAAGGCGACAGCGAGTGCTTCAGTTAGGCCGCCGTGCACCTGACCTTCGATAACCATCGGATTGATCCGCGTGCCACAGTCATCCAGCGCATAGAAGCGGCGAATGTCTGTAACGCCTGTGTCCACGTCGATATCCATTACGCAGACATAAGCGCCAAACGGATAGGTCATGTTAGGCGGATCATAGTAACTGACCGCTTCCAATCCGGGTTCAATGCCGGGGATCGCCTGATTGTAAGCTGCGAAAGCGATTTCCTTCATGGTTTTGAAGCGCTCAGGCGCTCCTTTCACCACGAAGCGATCAACGTCGAATTCTACGTCGTCGTCGTGCACTTCGAGCAAGTATGCCGCGATCATCTGAGCCTTGGCACGAATTTTGCGTCCAGCCATGGCCGTAGCAGCCCCAGCAACAGGGGTGGACCGAGAGCCGTAGGTTCCCAAGCCATAAGGGGCGGTGTCGGTGTCGCCTTCTTCGATCGTGATACTGTCGGCAGGCAAACCAATCTCTGACGCCAAAATCTGAGCAAATGTCGTCGCGTGACCCTGACCTTGAGAAATCGTACCGAGGCGCGCAATTGCAGACCCCGTTGGATGGATTCTGATTTCGCAGCTGTCGAACATGCCCAATCCTAAGATGTCGCAGTTCTTAACAGGTCCAGCCCCAACGATTTCGGTGAAGAAGGACAAGCCAATCCCCATCAAAGACCGCGTCTTACCGGCCTTGAAGTCCTCAATGCGTTGCGCTTGCTCTGCACGAAGGCCTTCATAGTCCACTGCCTTGAGCGCTTTGTCCCAAGCGGTGTGGTAGTCGCCGCTGTCATACTCCCACCCCAAGGCGGCAGTATATGGGAACTGCTCTTTCTTGATGAAATTGATCCGGCGCAGTTCTGCGGCATCCATGTTAAGCTCAATGGCGAGCACTTCAATCATACGTTCGATGAAATACACCGCCTCCGTCACACGGAACGAGCACCGATAGCTTACACCACCCGGGGCCTTGTTGGTATAGACGCCGTCAACCTCTAGGTAGGCCGTCGGAATGTCGTAGGACCCTGTACAGATGTTCATAAAGCCTGCGGGAAATTTGGTCGGGTCCGCACAAGCGTCAAAGCCACCGTGATCCGCTGTCACATGACAATGTAGACCAGTGATCTTACCGTCCTTCGTCGCGCTGATCCGGCCTTTCATCCAATAGTCGCGGGCGAATGCGGTCGTCATCAGATTGTCCATCCGATCTTCGATCCACTTAACTGGTTTGCCAGTTACAATAGAAGCCACAACGGAACAGACGTATCCAGGATAAGCTCCCACTTTGTTGCCGAAGCCACCGCCAATGTCAGGCGAAATGACACGAATGTTATGTTCTTCGATTCCTGAAATCAGGCTGACAACAGTACGGATCGCATGAGGGGCCTGGAAGGTTCCCCAAAGCGTCAGCTTGCCGTTCACCTTATCCATGGAGGCCACGCATCCACATGTCTCCAACGGACAAGGGTGGGTGCGATGGTAATACATGGTCTCTTCGGCCACGACCTCTGCACTATCAATCACTTCAAATGTCGGATCTTTATCGCCTGCCTCCCAAGTGAAGATGTGGTTGTGGTGCGTCCGAGGTCCATGCGCGCCGTCCATTGGTTTGCCGTTTTCATCAACGGTGTCTTCCCGAAGAACAACATCAGATTGCATCGATTTGAAGGGATCGATGAGAACTTCGAGTTCTTCGTATTCAACCTCAACAGCCTCAATACCATCTGCGGCTGCGTAGCGATCTTCAGCAACCACAAACGCGACCTCTTGCCCTTGGAACAGCACCTTGCCGTCCGCCAAGACCATCTGTTTGTCGCCAGCGAGCGTCGGCATCCAATGCAATCCCAGAGGCTCTAGGTCTTTCGCGGTCAAAACTGCCAAAACACCGGGAACCTCGAGGGCCGCTGCCGTATCAATGTTTGTGATTTTGGCATGTGCATAAGGGGAGCGCACAAAGTCGCCAAACAACATACCATCAAGTTTGATGTCGTCGACGTAATTGCCCTTTCCTTGCGTGAACCGCGCGTCTTCCACACGCTTGCGGGAACAGCCCATTCCTTTGAGATTTGCGACCCGTTCTTCGCGGGTGATCACTTCATCCTTCATTCTGCTGCCTCCTTTGCTGCATTCATTTCGGCAGCTGCCGCCTGAATCGACTTCACGATGTTCTGGTATCCGGTACAGCGGCAGATGTTGCCTGCCATGCCAAAACGGATCTCTTCTTCGGTTGGGTTAGGATTCTCTTCAAGCAATTTTGTCGCCCGTGTGATCATCCCCGGCGTGCAATATCCGCACTGGAGGCCGTGGTGCTCCTTAAACGCGTTTTGAAGCGGGTGTAGATCGTCCAGACCACCAATCCCTTCGATGGTTGTGACGTATTTCCCGTCCGCTTGGGCAACGAACATTGTGCACGCCTTTACGGATTTCCCATCGATGGTGACTGTGCAAGCGCCGCAATGTGACGTCTCGCATCCAATATGTGGACCAGTGATGTTGAGGCGTTCGCGTAAGGTGTAAATCAGCAGTTCTCGGGGTTCTGCGAGGAACTCCTCTTGTTTGCCATTAACGGTGATTGAGTAGTGTTTTTTGCTAGACATGTTTGTTCCTCTCACGCACGCGACCAAGCGCGTTCGATGGCGCGGCGCAGGATCACGCCAGCCACGTGCTTTTTGAAGGCAACGGGGCCACGGTTATCTTCGGTGGGGTCGATGTCTCCCAACATCGCGTCGATGGCGGCAGAGATTGCTGCATCATCCACGCTAGAGCCAACCAAAGCCGCAGCGGCGCTTTGTGAATAGATCGGTGTATCGCTTAGGTTCGTCATTGCGATTGCAGCAGACGCGCAGGAACCGCCTTCTTTCACAATTTGAACCGCAGCGGCAGCTGTCGCGTAGTCCCCAATCTTGCGCTTTTGCTTTTCATAGGCGTAGCCGCCACTAGGGCGTGGGATGGTGACAGAGGTCAGCACCTCTTCATCATCGCGCGCTGTCATGTAGGCCGCTTCGTAAAACTCACGCGCAGGGATCCGCCGTTCGCCATCGGCACCAACCACGGTGAACGTCGCATCGAGGCACTGCATCAGACCAGGCATATCATTCCCAGGATCACCGTTCGCGACGTTTCCACCGACTGTTCCCATGTAGCGGACCTGTGGATCGGCGATTTGCAGCGATGCTTCGCGAAGAATGGGGGCCGCTTCTGCGAGGCCGTCATGGTCGATTATGGCATGTTGCGTCACCATCGCACCGATGCTGATTGTGTCGTTAGAAATTTCGATATCGGACAGCCCACCGACGTCTTGAAGGTCGATCAAATGCGGCACGTCAGCCATGCGCAGTTTCATCATTGGAATGAGGCTGTGACCACCAGCCATAACGCGAGCATCGTCGCCATGCTCCTCCAAGATCGACAGCACACCGGCCATATCTTTGGGTCTGTAGTATTCAAAAGCGGCTGGAATCATCGCCTCTCCTCCTCAACACGATCCATCTTTCTGCGGCGAAGTGATGCATGCGACGGATTGTCGAGGCTTCAAAAAATCAACGAAAAACAGGTTTATTGCACGAAATGCGCGCTAGGCCGCACCAATTGCACCGACCTGCGACGCTAACGTGTCTTGTACGATCTTGAGTTTCGATCTGCTGACCGGCGCGGATGGCGATCCGTCATCATCAAAGATGCAAATACCCTTGTCCTTGCTCCGCTCAAAACGCGCAACTTTCGCCGGATTTACAAGGTAACTGCGGTGCGTTTGAAGGAAGCCTTTGGGAAGTAGACGCTTTGTCGCTTCGGTGATGGGCCATGCGCAAAACAACCGTTCAGCGCGTGTGTAGATTTGTGTGTAGTGCCCATCTGCTCGTACGAACAAAACATCGTCAGCGGCCACAAACACCTTTGCGCCTTCACGTTCGCACGGGATCTGAAGGATTGGTTGAATAACCTCGGCCTCTTGTGGTTCTTCTACGGCATCCTGTTCGTCCAAAGAACCCGGAAGATAGGTGATGCTGACCCAAAGGCAGGCGCCAAAGATCATGAAGCTAAAGAAGATGACGCCAAGGGCGAGCGTTTCGTTACTCATCAACGGGCCAAACTCTGACCCGCTGGGAACCGCAACAAAGTTCGTTCCAGCCATGGCGAGGAAATGAACACTCGCAACTGCTGCGGCGAAACCAATCGTTCCTAAGAAAATATTCTTGTTGGTGCGTTCACCATAAGCGATCCCGAATGCAACCACACAAAGGACGATTGCCGCCAGTAAGGACACCACAATACCTTCGGTGGTGTAGACGGCGCGGCAAAGTTCTAGTCCGGCCATTCCGATGTAGTGCATCGCCAAAATGCCACTGCCGACGATCGCACCAGAAATCACGATGGTCCGCGTGGTGCGTTCGGTAAAATGCAAGAGGATCAAGGCAGCACTCACGATCAAGATCGCGGTCAGCGCCGAGATCAGAGTGATGGCGGCATCGTAGTAAAACAGAATTGGCATCTGGAGGCCGAGCATCGCAACAAAATGCATAGCCCAAATGCCACCTCCCAGCGCCACGGATGCCAAGGCAATTAGCATTTTCTTCTCGAAGTCATTTTTGGATGCCAAGTCTCGGGTCAGTGATAGACCTGTAAAGCCCGCGGCAAACGCAACAATACAGGACATAACGACCAGAAAGCTGTTGTGATTGACGTCTAAGAACTCCATGCAACTAAATTGACCAAAAAACAGTCGTTTGGCAAATATAGTCAGTTGTAAATTTCAGTTGCAACGTCACGTTGTAGGATGCCGAAAAGGTGAGGGTTTTTCGGTGGTCAGAACCTGCTGGTGCAAACGTCAAAATCGTTTTGTGGCGTAGGACATTACCAGAAATCGGCAATTAGCTTTGATCGTGATATAACCTTTCGCGCCCCATAGTGGTCAGCTTGAACCTGCACTCTACTTCTTGGACATGGCGAAAAAGACCACCAGCATACTTCTTGTTCTAGGAGGACATTTTGTGATCCACATTGCGGTGATTTCGTGAGCGTCCTGATTTTATCACCAGAGACAGTTTGGAATCAGGGCATCTTGAAGTTTTCAACGGCTCCAAGGAAAATTCTACAACGCGGGATGGTGTTCCCGCGCAAAGAAGCCTCCGCACGTTTACGATTTCGCATCATCCTAGAAAGCCAGTTCGTTCGATATTTTCTGACACTAGTACCGTTCATTGCAGCAGGCATCACTTGGCCTGAGCTTGCGTTGCCACTTGGGTCGGCGCCGGTCTTGATGTTGATCGCTGTAGGGTTCGTTGAACTCAGAATTCTGCGTCTGCCTGCGGCTAAACGCAAAGATGTAGTTGGAGAAGCAGAAAGCGCGCACGCTTTGGATACGTTGAACTTTCGAGGTCGCAAGATCCTTTCAAGCCTTGCGGCAAAGCGAGGCATCCAAACCGGCAACTTGTTTTTGGTCGTCGAGCAGTCTGATCTGGTACGTCTCAACCCCCTCACCTTCGTCAGTTTGCAAAAAGATGAGGGAAAGTCGCGTCTGGTTGCGCTGAATAAGGAAGAGAGGGAAATGATCCGAACTGGCCTTTTTGACCCTGACTTCACCGAACAAGATCTTGCCCTCGCAAACCAAAGAGAAGCTACATTTCTAAGGTCAGTTAACTTCGAAGCGCGGGGCGTATCGGCCCATGCGCGCTTGGCAGCATTTCTCGACAATGCCAAAGACACCATGGAGCCCGCCAAATGAGCGTAAATGCCCAAATCGTGAGCGCCGGCGACGCGCTTGAAGTTCTACGGGCGGGGTGGAGCGCTCAAAACGAAGGCAAGTTGACATCGTCTTGGATGCTGCACGGTCGACCGGGTGTTGGGAAAACTCAAGTTGTTACGGATTTGGCACGCGAAATCGGCGCGAAACTCTACGATATCCGCTTAACGACCATCGAACCGCAAGACCTTCGCGGGCTTCCTTATTATGATCATGATGCGAAGAAGACTGTCTGGTATCGGCCGGAAGATTTACCTGATGACGAAACAAAACCGGCCGTTCTATTTTTGGATGAGCTAACCGCAGCTTCCCCGAACCTGCAACCGACCGTCTATGGCCTGCTGCAAGAACGACGTGTCGGACAGCATATTTTGCCCAAGTCAGTTTTTGTCGTCGCGGCGGGCAACACCGTTGATGACGGCGCGGTGGCCTATCAAATGGGAACCGCATTGTCGGATCGCCTTATTCATTTGCAGGTGAACGCGGACGCCAAAGACTGGCTTGAACGATACGCCGTCGACAAAAACCTATCGCCGCTTGTCACAGCATTCTTACGCTCTCGCCCTGACCTTCTTGACACGACCGAGCAAGCGATACGGAGAGACGAGGTTATCGCGTGCACACCTCGGTCATGGGAAAAAGTTAGCGATATTGTCTATGGCATCCCTGACAAACGCATCAGACATACAATGGTTGCGGGCACCATTGGTACGGCTGCGGCAGCAGAGTTCGCCCAAGTCGCGACAGAATTGGACGCCGTCGTGTCACTTGAGGAATTGTTCGAAACATCAAGATCGAAGCGGTATGACCTTTATCCGAAATCAATCAACGGATTGGTGGGGTTGGTCTATGCTCTAGTTGCGAGAGTTGACGAAGAAACGATCAGCGACGCCATTGATATCATCGCTGATCTGAGACATGTCGAGGCTCCGACTTTGCCGCTTGGCGAAGTGACCAACTTTGGGTTTGAGATACTTATTCGCAAGTCGATGTCAGAGGGGCTCGCTGAAGCCTTCCGCACCTCTCAATCTTATCAAGACTACGCGAAAGAGCGGGCAGAGGCCGGTGCATAGTCGGTCTGGAGAACACTCCAAACGCGTGAGTGCTGCCCTATCTCTCTTGCCCGAGATTGATCCGGCCATCGCGGCTCTTGCACTGTGGTGTCAGTATCGCGACACAAACGGCTCCACCGCGACGGAAGGGGAAACCATCTTCGTTGGACCAGAGTTTTCGCTGCTTCCTATCTCCGAACAAACAGGCCTGATTTCACACCATATTTTGCATGTTGCGCTCAGGCATTCATCCCGCCGAGCATCCGCGCAGGAAAGGTATGGGGCTAGGTTTCAAGCCGACCTTTACGATCTAGCCTGCGACGCGATTATCAATGAGGCGCTGCTACAGGCGAAACACGCATTGCCAAGGCCCGCTGTTCGCGCATCAGAAATTGTGGAGTTGCTTCCAGCAAGTGAGCGGCCGAACAACATTCTTTCAGAATGGGACAGTGACAAGTTGTATGCCGTTCTCGCAGTACAAGCGGGACGGCAAGGTCACGATGCCGGTGGGGCGGTCGAAATCTATGCAAACTCCCGCAACTTTGAGCCGGATTTAGAGAACACGACCCCAAGCTCTAAAAAGCCAGAGTTTTGGTCTGGGCGAGTGGAACAAGCCCTGCAGATTGGAAACAGAGCAGGAAGTGGCATTGGTGTTGCTCTGGCACGGTTTGGAGACCTCCCAGTCGCTACGGTTCCGTGGGAAATCCGGTTGCGCCGCCTATTGGCAAAGACTTTGTCGCAGCATCCTGTTCTCAGCCACAAACGCCCCTCGAAATCATGGCTCGCGCAGGATGCCCTTTCGCGTGAACGAGAGGAAAACGGACCGGGGTTTGAGCCTGCAATCTTGCGCAAAGTCGAACGCGCATCGCTTGTCGTTGCAATAGATACATCGAGTTCGATCGACGATGCCACTTTGGACCTATTTGCCAGCGAAGCGATTTCGATCATTCGACGCACGGGTCATGAAGCGTACTTATTTGGATTTGATACGGAAGTTCACAGCCGACATCAGCTCAACGGGATTGGCGATCTAAATCGGGTCAATCTATTGCGAGACGGCGGGACGGATTTTTGTCCGATGCTCAAAGAAGCAGAGGCACTCGCACCATCAGCCATTATTATTCTGACAGATTTGGATGCACCAACGCCGAACAGGTCGGAAATAGATATTATCTGGGCCGTACCGGTTGCCCCCACATCGCCACCGAATTGCGGAACAGTTTTGGTCATGGACGACCTTTAGACTTTGGAAAAACTAATCTTCCACGACCACGATAGCGCCATAAATTCGTACCTTTTTCCAGCTATGGGTTTTCGAAATCTTTGCGAAAAAGAATTGGGGCAGTTGGAATGGGCGCTCGCACAATCGGATTATTTTTAGCATTAGGCTTTGCCACTGGCTGCGGCGGTGGTGCTGTCGCACCGACTCAAGCCCCTAGTTTCTCGGCACAGGTCGACTCTTTTGACGCTGAATTTTCCAGAGCGCGAGGACAAGATTTTTCGACGAGTGGGTCGGTCTCGTCAGCTAGCGGGTCTTATAGTGGAACCACCGTCGTTCGGGTTTTGGACGGTGGGGCGCCAAGCACCTTCTTGGGCGACGCTTCACTTACGGTCGATATTGCAGGTGGCACGGTATCCGGTTCGTTACGTGGATTTACGCGCAGACTCAGCGGATCAAACGAAGAACATTTAAATGGTCGCCTGACGGTTCGCGGACAGTCAATCGGCGTTTCGCAAGATAGCGAATTTATTTCCACTGTTTCAGGAACGCTCACTGGAGATTCAACCGACTTCCGTCTCGGTAGTGGGACACTTTTCGGCGATCTCTTGCAAAACCCAACATCAAGCTTGGTCGGTCAAGGAACATTTACCAACTCGACCTTGGATGGGCGCAACGGTTTGACGTCCACAGTCAATGTCTTGGCGGACAAAGACTAGAACCACAGCAACTTAAACAAAGACGAAATGGCTCTCATCCAGATCTGGGAGCGAGACGTCGAGCAACTTAATGCTGTCGTCACTATTGAGACGGATCAACAGGTCGTCACCTTTGCGCACGAAGCGAGAGCTGATGTCATCGAAGGTCGCGTAGTTATCTGGATCTATTACGATCTGATCCTGATTTGGATTGAAGTCCACAATCACGTCAGCGCCTGAGTTCTTTTCGAACACAAATCGATCTGCGCCCGCGCCACCCATCAATCGGTCATTGTCGGTACCACCAAACAGGCTGTCGGATCCGCTGCCGCCAAAGAGCCTGTCTTGCCCTTGATTGCCAAGCAAGATGTCATCGCCTGCCAAGCCCCAAAGCCAATCACGTCCACCGCCGCCAGAGAGAACGTCGCCCTTGGAACTTGAAGATCCAACAACATCGTCATTGCCGTTGCCTGCAAAGACTTTGTTGTTCCCGACAACACCTACGGCTAACCATTCGGCGCTGCTCTTGCCGACATGCCAGTCGTCATACTCGCTCTTTGGTTTGCTGTGACCGTCGATACTCACATCGACAGAACCTTTGGTCGTGGTTGACCCATCGGAAACCGTGTACTCAAATGCGTCTGCTGCACTGTCCCAATTGTCGAGACCTTTAAAGGCACCTCTTTGATCGTAGGTAAGAGTCCCATCCGCATTCAAGATAAGCCGAGCGCCGGACTCAAGGACGACACTGCCGCCAACAGATATCGCTTTCCCTTCGATTTCAGCGATTGAGAGGGTGTCGTTGTCCTTGTCCCGATCATTTTTGAGCAAGTCCAAAGCAAAGACACGCCCTTCCCCAATCCGGACGTCTTCATCCACGACGATTGGGGCAGAGTTTGCAGTGACCTCGATATTCGCTCGAGCCGTATCTGCGCCGAGACCATCCGAAATCGTATATGTGAAGGTTTCGGTTGCCGAAGTGCCCGCCGCAAGCGCCAGAAATGCACCCAATTGGTCATATTGAAGTTTGCCAGTTTGCGTCAGTGTAACGCGCGCTCCAGATGAAAGAGTGACCGAGCCGCCTTTCTCAATAGCATTCCCATTGATTGCAGTAATCTGAATGGTGTCACTTTCGTCGTCACCATCATTGCTCAGGACATCAAATGTCTTTCTCACCCCAACTTTGGCAGAAAGGTTGTCGTTACGCGCATTTGGCGCACTGTTGCCGGACACTCTGATGGTCAATTCGGCGTCGTCGAATGCGGTTCCATCCGAAACGCGGTAGGTAATAGTTTCGACGGCCGTTTGACCATTATTGAGAGCGGAGAATGCACCGCTTTGCGAATAGGTCAGTGTGCCGTCGGCATTGAGCGTTACTTCTGCACCAGAGCTCAGCGTCAATGCATCGCCGGCGGTAACAGAAAGGCCGTTGATTTCGACGATTGTCAGAGCATCGCCATCCGCGTCGTTGTCATTGGACAAGATTGATATTTTTGAGTTCTGCCCCTCATCGAGATGTACCACATCGTTTACGGCGTCGGGCTTGGCGTTGTCGATGTTCTGGAACAGGCTGGCGAAAGAATAAAGGCCATCGGAGAATTGCAAATTCTCAATTGTGTCAAAGACATAGTCGATCCCTTCTCCGACGACTTCAATCGCTGCTCCAAATATTGAAAAGTCATAGGCATCGAAACCGTAGCTAAAGACGACGGTATCTGTGCCTCCATTCCCGTGAAACTGATCGTTTCCTAGAAGACCGATCAGAGTATCGTTTCCGCCGCCGCCAGAGAGAATATTGTCTGCGGAATTTCCGATAATTTCGTCGTTTCCACTACCACCGACTGCGTTTTCAATCACGGTCCCTACGGCGAGCGTTAAGTTTCCAGTCCGCCCACCGATATTGGATGAATTCTGATAGGTTTGATCAGCCGTTTGGATGGTAAGATCAATTTTCTGGTTGTTGGAATATCCACTAACATCGAGCGTATCGATCCCATCACCATCGACAATCGTCGATGCGGTCCGGTTGGCGTAGTTCGAGAACTCGTGCCAGATTCGGCTGGTTTCTTCAGAAATATTGGTATTGAACCCGTAAACCGTGTCACCTTGAAAGGCGTTTGACACACCGTAGCCGTATTGGCCGTAGATGTTATCGAGAGCAATCCAATCGACTGCCATAGGTGTTTGGAGAAATTCATAGTTTGCGTCGACCGCAGAGTTTTGTGTCTGCGAGAAATACGACATCATCGTCGCCTGCCAGCTATCTAGCTCATAGATGGCATTCGAGCCGTAATTTGCGCTTCCGTTATATTGCCCCTGATGACCAAGTCCTAGGGCATGACCAATTTCATGGATGATCGTTTGAAGGGTGTAATCGTCATAATTGGACGACCCACCGGACCAATTGGCGGCGATGTTGATTTCTGAATATCTAATCGTTTCGCCGTAGCGGCTACTCCACGCGTAGGCGCCGCTGTCGTTGTCACGAAAGAAAAAATCCACATCGCTGGTGTTGGTGCTTGTGGTCTCTTGGAACTCAATGCCCAGGACAGCTTCGAAAAGATCAAACGCATCACGAACTAGCTCTGCTCTCGCCTCGGTGATGCCGTCGGCATCGGTCCCATAGCCGGATAAATTGTAAAGCAAGACGCCATCGTTTGCGTCATAGCCTGCCGAACCGACGTTATGGTGCCGACCGTAGTTGTTCCAATACCCGTACTGAAGATAGTCAGCCATCTCGCCAAGAGAAGCCTCTGCTGCAAGCGATGCTGTTGACCCGCTGCCGCCTTCTTCGGAGCGTTCCAGATCGTCTTTGGCAGCCATGCACACGCTGCATGCGCAGCCATTAAAATGCAATGAATCTGATGTATCTAAACTATTGTAACTCGCTACCACATCTGTGATATTGGACATTCTGAGCAGCTTTAATTTCCCCAACTCTGGGGAGTATTGAAGCTACTCAAGGCCATCTGATGGCGAAATTAAGTCAGACCTTGGGAACGTTAATGGGAGATAATCCGATAGCTTCGCATGATGGAGAACTGGCGAGACCTACGTTTACCTAGCAACATCAACGCGTTGGGTTAGCAGACCAATCGATAGCCCAAACGCGCGAGCGGTGCGGCCATGGCTCCAACACGTGCCGCATCCGGGCTCGCTGCATTTCCATCGAGACCTCGCTTTTTGACACCCTGGCAGATCGCCGCGAACCGATAGAAAGCAAAAACCTTAGCAAAGTTCCAATGTTCGATTTCATTGATACCTCGAGATTTACAATAGGCGTCCACATATCGCGCCTCGGACGGAATACCGAGCGTCTCAACATCTAACCCTTCCAAACCGCGCAGATACCAATCTCGTCCCATCGCTCTTTGCATGACTTGGTAGGCAAGGTCGGCCAAAGGATCACCCAGTGTCGAAAGCTCCCAATCGAAAACGGCGATGATTTTTAGACTGTCCGGCGCAAACATGAGGTTATCGATACGATAGTCCCCGTGTACCAGTGAAACCTGCCCGCTGTCCGATGGCAAATTCTCTTCCAGCCAATATCTAAGACCGTCCATTTCCGGCAAATCTTCGGTTCGGGAAGCTTCGTATTGAGTGGTCCACAACTTGAGCTGACGGGAATAGTATCCGTCTGCGCGCCCAAAACTCACTAACCCCGAAGTGTGCAAGTCCACTGAGTGAATCTCCGCAAGGACGCGGGCCATTTCCGCGTAGACTTCTTGTCGCTCGTCAGGCGCAAGCTCTGGAAGGGCTGGATCCCAGAAAATGCGCCCTTCGGCATGTTCCATCACATAGAATGCTGTGCCCAAAACGCTTGGGTCTTCGCATAGGTGCAGCATCCGCACGACCGGGACATTGCTGTCCCAAAGCGCCCTTTGAACGCGATACTCCCGATCCACCGCATGGGCCGATTTTAACAAAACTCCTTCCGGCTTTTTCCTCAGAACGTATTTTTTGTCAGGAGTCGTTATCAAATATGTTGGATTTGACTGACCAGAGGCAAAGGCCTCAATCTCGGTAGGCCCCTGGAAGCCTACGATTTTTTTGACCAGATATGCTTCTAAATCTGGCGCCGCCAACACGTCAAACGCCCCAATCCCAGAATTCAATTCCAGAATTCTGATAGGTTTGCGATAAAATCATCTTGTGCACCTCATCTGCGCCGTCGACCAATCGCGCCTGCCGAGCATAACGATAAATCCACTCCAGAATGGTATCTTTGGAATATCCCCGCGCCCCGTTCAATTGGATCGCGGTATCAACAGCCTTGTGCAACGTATTGGCGACGTGAACCTTCGCCGAGGAAATTTCTTTGCGTGCGAAATCGCCCTGATCCAGCTTCCAAGCCGCGTGCATGACCAAGAGCTTACCGATCTGAATGTCATGCGCCAGTTCGCCCATTTTGATCTGAACGGATTCCCGATCTGCAAGCCGAACCCCAAAGCCGATCCGATTTGCTGTGTAATCCGCAGCGATCGCCATCGAACGTTTTGCCAGACCCAGCCACCGCATACAGTGTGTCAGGCGCGCAGGGCCCAATCGAATTTGCGTGACTTTCAGCCCGTCACCGACATTCATAAGGAGGTTTTCTTCGGGAATCTCCAATCCCTCGTAGACGATTTCGCAATGGCCACCATGTTCCTCCGGCCCCATGATCGGGATACGTCTCTCAATCCGCTGACCGGGCTGATCAGCATAATAAAGAAACGCCGATAGTCCTTTACGCGGATCGTCTGAGGTTCGGGCAACCAAAATGAAGTGCTTGGCTTCACCTGCGCCCGTGATAAACCATTTACGTCCGTTGACGACCCAAACATCACCCTTCTTTTCTGCTTTCGTCAGCATCATCCCGGCGGGATCAGAACCGCTGCCCGGCGCGGGCTCTGTCATAGCAATAGCCGACCTCACCTGTCCGTCTATGAGCGGTTGCAGCCATTTTTCCTGTTGTTCTGGCGTACCGATCTTGGACAATACATTGATGTTGCCGTCATCCGGCGCGGCACAATTGAAGACAGCAGGGCCGAAGATAGAATAGTTGGCCTCTTCGTACATGATGGCCCAATCCTGGACCCCCAAGCCCATGCCACCGAGGGATTTTGGAGCTTGAGGGGCCCACAATCCAGCGGCCTTCGCTTTCGCGCGTAGAGACTCCAACACATCTAGTCGAATGTTCTCATGCGCATCGTAGTTTCCACGATCGTCTTCCAAAGGCTGAATTTCATCTCGAACAAATTCGCGCGTCCTCAAACGCAACGCTTCCTGTTCCGGAGACACAGAAAAATCCATTCATTTGTCCTTTCAATCGTTCGAGCACGACGGGCCTGTCTCTAAGTTAGCGCGTATTCGCCGTAACCAAATCAGAACATCGTTGTGTTTAGCCGGCAAGTTCCTGTCGCAACACCATTACTAAATTCAAGAACATTTACTGCGCGGTAGTCCACACTTCATTGCTCCCCCAGTGATTGAAGCCCTTTACCGATGCCTTATCTCAATAGTTCAAGCGTTACTTGCAGCCTGCCGCCCGGAAAGGACGTCCAATGAGTTGGAATCCCACGCAGAACCCCAAATGTCCTTTTCAGCCCGACAACGGGATTGAAACACTCATCATTCCGCGCGCACGAGATTTGGGTGGCTTTGAAGTACGACGCGCCCTTCCGGCCCCTAAGAGACAAATGGTTGGGCCATTTATTTTCTTCGACCAAATGGGACCAGCTGAATTTATCACAGATGGCGGGATCGACGTTCGGCCACACCCGCATATCGGATTGGGCACTGTGACGTACCTTTACCAAGGCGAGTTTGAGCACCGCGATAGCCTTGGCACTCATCAAATGATCTATCCTGGTGAGGTCAACTGGATGGTTGCCGGTCGCGGCGTTACGCATTCAGAGCGTACCAGCGCAGAAACCCGCGCCACGCGCCATAAGCTCTTTGGCATTCAGACGTGGATTGCTCTGCCCGAAGATCGAGAGGAAATGGCTCCTGACTTTGAGCACCATAAGCAAGGCGCCCTCCCAGAGATCGAAGATACCGGCCTGAAAGCAAAGCTAATTTTGGGCTCTGCTTATGGTGAGACGAGTCCTGTGACGATGCAATCTGAGACATTCTATCTAGATGTGAATTTAGAGGCAGGAACTTCATTTCCGCTTCCCGACAACCATGAAGATCGAGGCATCTATGTCACGGAAGGATCAATCCTCGTTGCGGGCGACACATATGAAGCGGGTCGAATGATGGTGTTTCGCCCCGGCGACAAGATCACAGTAACGGCGGGCGAAAAAGGCGCGCGGCTGATGACACTCGGCGGCGCAACGATGAATGAAGGACGCTATATTTGGTGGAACTTTGTGTCGTCATCTCGGGATCGGATCGAAGAAGCGAAAGAAGCTTGGAAAGCAGCTGATTGGGAAAAGGGACCGTTTCGCTTGCCCCCAGGGGATGATCAGGAACACATTCCAATAACACCGGAATTGGAACGCGGCATTCCGCGAAACCCTAGAGCGTAAATTGCGAGTTGTTGGTTTCGCTGCTTGAACAATAGTCCTAGCCGTGGATTCCAATGAGGCCGCGACAGACCTAAACCAAATAGTGCTTCCAAACGAATGGACTAGCGGTGGCTTATGTGATTGGCTAGTTCAGCTACAAGCCGCGTCAGCGAGGGTTTATGTTCGATCTTTTGGTGCTTTGGGATTGGGTAAGTTTTTCAGTCCGATGGCTGCATGTCATTACTGCGATGGCGTGGATCGGCGCATCCTTTTACTTCATCGCTTTGGATCTGATGTTGAAGCCCGCCGACGACATGCCCGAGGGTGCGAGTGGCGAAGAATGGGAAGTCCATGGTGGCGGTTTCTATCACACCACAAAATACTTGGTCGCGCCCGCGCGGCTTCCTGAACATCTGACCTGGCACAAATGGCAAAGCTATACGACTTGGCTGTCCGGTGCGGCCCTTCTCGCGATTATCTATTGGATCGGGGGTGAGATTTATCTGCTGGACCCAACCAAAGCTGATTTAGCTTTATGGCAAGGTATCCTGATCAGTGCTGCCTCAATCAGCGTCGGTTGGATTATCTATGATCTGATGTGCCGCTCGAAGCTGGGGGATTATCCCAACGCGATGATGTTGGCACTGTTTGTCGTCATCGTGGCGATGAGCTGGGGGCTCAACCAAGTCTTCACGGGCCGCGCAGCCTTGCTGCACTTAGGTGCCTTCACCGCAACCATCATGACGGCAAACGTATTTTTCGTGATTATGCCGAACCAAAGGATCGTGGTCGCCGATTTGAAAGCAGGGCGCGTTCCGGATGCGAAATACGGGAAGATCGCCAAACTGAGGTCGACCCATAACAACTACCTCACTTTGCCAGTTGTCTTCCTGATGCTGTCCAACCACTACCCATTGGCGTTTGGAACGCAAAACGCATGGATTATCGCCTCTTTGATATTCCTCACCGGCGTTACGATCCGGCACTATTTCAACACAATGCACAGCACCGGCAGGGGCCCCCATTGGACGTGGGCAGTGACAGTTGTTCTGATGATTGTGATTGCTTGGCTATCTACAGCATCGATGCGTGGTGAGACATGGGAGGAAGCCTCCTCACGTGATCTGACGCCCTATGAGACTCGCTTTGCGGAGGCGACGGGGTTCGACGACGCCTATACGGTTGTTCTTGGGAACTGTTCGATGTGCCACGCCCGTGAGCCAATCTTTAGCGATGCAATGTTGTGGGCACCGAAAGGAGTTCTTCTTGAAACCAAGGCCGATGTCGCCCGTCATGCGCGAGACATTTATATTCATGCAGGGGTGAGCCACGCCATGCCGCCGCCCAACGCAATCGAGACGATGACCGCCGAGAACAGGCAAACGATCATCGCGTGGTATCGCAACGCGGCGGACGCGAACTAGCCAACTGCTAGATCTCTAAATCCAACCTAGGCTTCCAAAACGGTCGGAACAGCTCGATCTTTGGACAGCGGTTCATAACAACCTTTAGACCAGCGTCCTCTGCCAGTTTCGCAGCCTCGTCATCATAGACGCCGATTTGCCCCCAAAGCACCTTTGCATCAATCTCAATGGCCTTTTCAGTGATCGCATAAAGCTCTTCCTTTGGGCGGAAGACATCGACCATATCGACCGGTTTCTCGATCTCATCCAAAGAGTGATAGACCTTGAGACCTCGAATTTCATGCAAATTGGGGTTCGGGTTCACCGGTAGAACATCATAACCAATCTCGCTCAATTGACGCAGGACGCCGTAGCTAAACTTCGTCTTGTCAGCGCTCGCCCCAACCATCGCGATTGTTTTTACGGATTTAAGGATGTCCGCCAAATAATGAGGATCATAGTCATAGAGTCGATCTATATCGGCTTCAGGCATTTACCCCTCCTTCGGTGTGGCGATGTCCGCTTTCAACTCATGCGGCTTCAACGGATCGAGGAACGGGTTGCGGTAGAGCGCGTCATGACTTTCAACCCCGATTTCGAGCGTGATGTCTGACGTCGCACGCGCCACGCATAAAACTACATAGCCCTTGTCAATTTGACGGTTATTCAAAGCGACCTGACGACGCTGATCCACTGAACCTTCTGTCAGTTTCGCAGCGCATGTGATGCACCCGCCGTATTTACAGCCATATGGTAAATCAACCCCCTGCTCGCGCAGGGTATCCAGCAATGGACGTCGCGCTTCTACCTCATAAGTTGCATCAGCGCGGTTGGCGATTGTGACTGTGAACGTCGTCATAGCCAGATATCGCTGGTGCAATCACCACCTGGATAACGCGATTCGTGACATCGACTTGGGCCATTTGGTTCCTGCCCGAAGTCCACCAAGAAATCAGGATTTATGGACATCCCACCATTCTCAGGATCGCAATCAATCATCACCATAACCCCACCCTTCGTGCGAATTTCTGGGTAGAATTGGTTGTCCCACGTCGAAAATAGCGACGTCGTTACATAAAGCCGTCTGCCGTCTAGACTAAGCTGAAACATCTGTGGCCCGCCTGCAACCTCAACGCCATTCACCTTGGGGGCCTTTCCCAACAAACCGCCCATATAGACCTGCCCCGTCAAAACCGGATTGTGCGGGTCTGTGATGTCGTACTGCCGCATGTCGCCGTGCAGCCAATTGTTGAGATAGAGATATTTGTCGTCCATCGAAATGAGGATGGCGGACATGACACCCGGCAAAGGGATCGGCCATTCCGGATGCATTTCGTTTTCAACGTCGATGATTTTTTCCCACTGCCATTTGTCGTCGTCACCCTTCCACCAGTGAATGACGTTTGATGATAAAGCAGCTCCGCAAAACCCATGCGTACTATCGGGATCGTGGTGGAATTTGACCTCTAACGGCAAAAGACCGTCTTCGCCGAGATAGAAACTCTCGATAGGCTCTCGTTTCTCAAAATCCCAGAAGTGTAGTTCACGACCATACTTGAGGTGTCCGACCTCTTCCAAATCGAAACCCGGCATAAACGTATTAGGTGCCGCCCACTCAGAGCTGACCATTATATTGTGGCGCGGCTGATACCAAAAGTCGTAACCGAACTTGATGTCGCCCATCGAGTTTTCCCAACGGCCTACGATGTTGAAATCTTTATCGAGGTGAAGGTATCCGCCAGGCGCTTCGCCTTTGGCATTTCCAAGGAAAGAAATGATAATTTCGCTTCCCAGACAATGGACTGTGTGAGGCCCAGACAAATCTGCCTTTGCCTTGATCTCTGCACCTTCGATTACCTTGTGCAGGCGCGGGGCGCGTGGGTCCGTCGCAGTATCAACGATGTGAAGGTTGTTGGACCGAACACCTGGAAGGATCAGATATTTACGCGCCATCGAACTATCGTCATGGCATGACGAACAGGCATTCCAGCCCATGTGATGAAGTTCGTCTCCGATGCCCGGCATCTCTAACCGATGAATGACCTGGCTGTAAGTTGGGCTTTGCGGATCGACGTCGACTGTGGCCAAGTAATCAGGTTTTTGAATACCCGTCCCCGTATATATGGCGATGGTATAGAGCAGCTCTTCGCGGGGTGACTGGATAGCTTCCGCAGGGCTTGCATAGCCCGGTCCGCAGCATTCGCTCATTTCTTCCCTCGTCTCGCGTTCTACATCCTCTTATCAGATGAGGTTAGTCAAAGCATATCTTTTGGTCCATCTTAACCTGCGCTTTCAAATGGCCATGCATCACCAGAAGCCAGGCGAGATTGAAGGAGCTATCGATCTGGAATGAAAGACGGCCCAAGCGTTTCATCGCTTGAAACCGCACGTGTCAGCGTGATTTTCCAGTCTTCACCCTCACGTTCAACTTCACTGTAGAAGTTAATTTTGTTGGTCAGAACCCGATTTGGGAGCTCTTGCTGGGACGTGAACATAACCCTTAGATTATCATTATCTACCAATACCGCTTCGTATGCTTCGCGACGCAATGCCAAGGCACCAAGGGCCTCATAGTGTGCTCCCATGGTGTCGAAAATCGCCCTCAGTTCTTCGAGCGTTTCGACGATTCTATCGCCCTCTAGCGAGCCGATTATGTGAGGAATGCGAAAGCAACTCGCAAAAGTTTCAAAATCCCGATCCCAATAGGATTGCTCCGTTACTTTCAACAGTGTGCTTGCAATCGCGAAAGGATCTTGAGTGTCAGGCATGTCCACCACGTCAAAACTAAATGACAGATTTTGCCATTCATTTGAAAAAATTTGATATAACAGATTTCCCAAGAAAGACAAAGCTAGTGAGCCGCCGATTGCCTCCACGGCAGCCACTCTACTTTAGGGTGTCAGTAGGCGCGTCGACTAAACCGCCCATCCTACGTAACCGACACCATAGTAACCAATGAACGGTTAGACTTTTTTCCGAAGTTGGTCCGACAAAAAGTCGAAAACAAACCGCAAACGTGCATTGGACAGAATATCACGATGGGCAACGAGCCAGATGGGGAAGTTCATCGGTAGGTCATCTTGCGTAGCAGGAACAATGCCTTTTTCATTCTGACCTAATCTGACGTCGAGAATTCCGATACCAAGGCCCTGCCGAACCATTTCCCACATCGCCAAAAAGCTGGTGCATTCAAAAGTTACGGCTTTGCTCGTCACGGGCAGCCCTAGCGACTGAAGAACCTTTAGATATTCATCCACGTTTCCCGGAACGATTAGGCTAGCGTCCTTCCAATCTTCGGCATTTTCGATGATCCCGTGTTTTGCGACATACGCCTCGCTCGCGAAGAGGCCAGCATGCGTGTCGGATATTTTCTTTGCAACCAATTCGGGCTCTTTTGGACGAAAATTGCGAATGGCGATATCGGCTTCCCTGCGCATTAGATCAGACGCGCTATTCTCAGCGACAATCTTGATAGCAAGTCCCGGCTCCTGTTCCCGAAGCCGTGCCAAAATCGGCGGCAACCATAGACCAGCATAAGCATCAGACGCGGATATCGTTACCGGACCAGAAAGGTCATCGCTCTGTCCTTGTGCAGCAATCGACAGTGCAACTGCCCCCTCTCCCATTTTCCGCACATGTTCCAGCAAGCTCGCTCCGGCTGGTGTAAGCTCTAGCCCCCTGCCAAACCTTTCAAACAAGACAACTCCTAGCTCAGTTTGAAAGGCTTCGACTTGCCTAGAAAGCGTGGGCTGCGCCAGTCCTAAGGCGCGCGCCGCAGCTGAAAGCGACCCCTCTTCCGCCGTTACGAGAAAGGCTCGGGCACGGTTCCAATCAAATTTAGCTGCAGTCCAATCCATACAAAATTGCATACCAGAATTAAAATATACGTCAATTTTGTTGGGAATGCCTTTGGGCTAGAACCACCTCACAGCCAAAATACAACGGCTCAATCAAATCAATTCTCAGCGCATGCGCAGCGGTCGGTTGTCGGTCGGCTCTCAAGTCGTGCGCCTTATCGAAAGGACAAAACATGCAGAGTTTTTCTGACCCAATGTCCAGCTCTTACGCCCGCTGGACAGGCGCTTTCTATCTGGGCATCGCAATCGCCGGTGGGTTTTCCATCGCCTATGTGCCGTCACAAATCGTCGTGCAAAACGACGCGGCCGCAACCGTCGCAAACATCGTCGGCAAAAACGGCCTGTATCATCTAGGGATCGCAGGTGACGTGGTCGTCATGGTCTTTGAGCTTTTCGCCGTTGCGATGCTCTATTTCATGTTCCGAAATGTCTCTAAAACGCTTTCCTTCGCCGCCGCTATGGCTCGGTTGAGCATGGTCAGCGTGATGTCCGCCATGTTGTTTTTCCACGCAGGAGCGGACCTCCTCGCCCAGTCAGATCAAGTGATGACCAACTTTAGCGCAGCACAACGTGCTGACCTTACTGGTCTTTTTCTGGAAATGCACCGCGCCGGTGTTTGGATATGGCAAATTTTCTTTACGATGCATTTGCTGCTGCTTGGCTACTTGGTCCTGCGTTCCGACCGGTTCCCGTCGATCTTTGGCTACGGCTTGATGATTGGCGGGATGGGGTATGTGCTCGACTCCGCGTTTGCCTTCGCTTTCACAGACGTTGCGTGGCTCGGCACCCTTCGGATCGGCTTCTTGGCGATCGTCACACTCTCTGAAATCGGCTTTGCTCTTTGGCTTTTCATTCGTGCCCCGCAAGCCCCAACTACATTGAAAGGAGCGATGGCATGAAAAAGGTATGTATCATCGGAATCTCCGGCAAACTCGGTCAATACATGACCCAGCACTGCCTCGATCTTGGTTACGAAGTGGTTGGCGTCTGTCGCCCACAAAGCGTTCACAAACTGGACCGGTTCAAAGATCAGATCACTGTCTTTCCAGGGCGCACAGATGACAGAGCGGTCGTTCAACAAGCGGTCAAGGGTTGTGACGGCGTGCTGACTGTTTTGGCCCCATGGGGTGTAAATGACTACGCCTCGGGCACGGCCCAAGCTGTTATGGATTTTGCTGAACCGGACGCACGACTGATCTTCTCATGTGGTTGGCACATTACAAAAGACGGAAAGGACACGTACGGTTTGAAAATTCGCAGCATCGTATGGCTCTTCTCATGGCTGGGCCCGCTCTTGCGCTTGGTCGACCTAAACGACCAAGTCGAAGCAACAAACCGGATCTTCGCCTCTGACAGGCTTTGGACAGTTGTGCGTGGTTCTGACTTGGAAGAAGGCGAAAGCGACGGCTTGCCGGTATGGGCTGAACATGTCGGCGATCCAGTTTTGGCCTCGAACATGACCAAACGCATCGACTTCGCTTTGTTCATGGTTCACGCGCTTCGCGATGATCGTTTGATCCACCAAGCACCTGCTATCGTTGGGCGCAATACAGCATCAGCGAAAGCAGAGTTACTTCACCAGCACGCGAGCTAAAAACAGACTTGCCCCGTTTTTTTGAAGAGGAACGGGGCAATTTGACGATTTCCCAGAAAATTTCCCCCCTAAATACACGCTCTGATGGTGTTGGATCGCATTTAGTCAGAGATTCCTGACCTTGCGTCAACGTCGGAATGGTTCAGACTTAACGAAGCATTAACCATTCGTACAACACTGGGAAATACTAGCGAATGACGAAACCTCAGCTACAAGACCGACGTGCCTTGGCCAGTGACGCTGATTGGGATGACATCATCAGCCGAGTTTACGATGTGGCATTGGATCCTTCCCGCTATGAGACGCTGTTGGACAAGTGGGAAACCACCATGGGTCCAATGCGGTCTCACGGTTTAGAAGCCCCTTCGTTAGATGATGCCTCGATCTTGGGCCATTTTGACCGCGCTGCCGAATTTCTCGAACGCGGGGATCTCGCGACTGGCCCTTCCGAGATTGAGCTGCTCATGACGCAATTCGACACAATGGCGGCCGTCATTATCGACCGTGACCTCAGTATCTTGGAATTAAACGACGCCGCCGAGCGCGTCTTACGGAGTTCAAAGGGGATGGGGTTGTCCCGTATTGCGCTAGATGAGATGGACCGCGCCGCCCTTGCCCGCCAATGCGCGAGGATGATGCCGAGCGACGGGCCGCAAACGTCTGTTTTCCGCGTGAGGGCGGCTGACGAAGGACATTTCATCGTTTTCCACATGAAGCGCGTGATGCTTTCAACTGACGCACCTGTAGTCATTGCCGTCACATCCGATCTCAGCTGGCCCGTTGGTTTTGGCGATATCCTCCATTCTGCTTTTGGCCTTTCGAAAGCCGAAGTCGAAGTGGTCAGGCTATTGGTTGAATGCTGTTCGCTGAAGGAAATTGCGGAAACCCGTGGTCGGTCTTTGGAGACGGTTCGAGGACAGCTAAAAACCATCCTGTCGAAGACAGAAACACGTACTCAGGTCGAGCTTGTCAGGCTCACTATGTCAATGATGGATATCGCGACTCTGACCACGGAGACGAATCCAGGACCCAGAGTCATCTCCGAAGGGTTTGAAGCCCTTGATCCAGTGCCCTTTCAGACGGTTGACGCTCCTGACGGCAGGTCGTTGGATTATTTGATCCTTGGCGATCCGAATGGTTCACCGATCTTGTATCTGCATATGGACTTTGGATTTATGCGATGGCCAGCCTCGGCCGAAGCGGAAGCCAAGGCAATGGGTTTGAAAATCATCGCACCCGTTCGCGGAGGTTTCGGTCATTCTTCTGCGCTGCCGAAGAAAGGTGATTTTGGAAAGCTCGTCGCGCAAGATTTGATCACAGTATTGGACGCTGAAAATGTGCCACCCTGTCCCGTCATATCGCTCGGTGCGGATCATCTCTTTGCAATCGAATTGGATCTGATGCGCCCCGGCCAAGTCACTGCGGTCATCGCCGCTGGAGGGGTTTTTCCTTTCACCCGTCCGCAACAGTTCGAACGCATGCACAAATGGCATCGTTTCATTCAAGCTGGTGCGCGCTACACGCCTCAAGTCCTCCCCTTCCTCGTCAAAGCAGGATTCCATCTTGCAAAGCGTGGTGGAAAACGGGCCTTTGTCCACTCTGTCTTCGGGGACTCAAAAGCGGACATCGATACGTTTGAAGATCCCGAAGTGTTCGAAGCGATGATCACAGGATCTGAAATTTGCCTTTCAGAACAACATAATGCGCATGAATCGTTCGCCCGCCAATCGCTTTATGAACATGGCAAAGTCCCGCCAGAGCTTATCAAGCAAAGCGAAGGCCGGTTCCCGTTCATTTCGTTCAACGGCACCCAAGATCCCAGTGTTCATCCCGATACGATTGAAGAGTACGCAAAAGACTACCCTTGGATCGACTTCCGCGTTTATGAGGATAGCGGGCAGTTAATGTTTTTCCGCCATTGGCGCGAAGTCGTCGCAACCGCAAAAAAATACTGCTGATTCGACCTTTTTACCCCATATGGGGGATTTTTTCTGACGCGAGGTCAACGAAGCTCATGCTCATTGAAGCACCTGTGAGCAAAAAATGACTATTTTAGCCACCAACGAGATCGACAGCCTTAAACGGCCTGACGATTTCGTTGGCTTTTTTGGACGCCCCGCGCGTTACAACACCCATTGGCTATCGCGTTCTGCTTTAAAAATTTTTCCGAAATTCATTTCCGTTCTGCGTCGAATTCGATGGCAATGCAGAGCCCCAATCCGAGGTTCCAAAATGAAAAAGACCAATAAATTCGACCACCGAGATGTATTGAAGTCTCTGGTTCAGGTTCGCGGCGATCTGTCCTTGATGGAGCAAGAATTCGCCATCGAAGCGCAGATACAACGGGAGACCGCCGACTGGGTTCCCATGTGGGTCGATCTGGAGAACAGCGTTCGGTCAGAACGTGTGGGCGCGACCGCCTATCGCGCGATTACGGATGAAGGTGATCTTCTTTGGTATGTGCGCCGTGACGGCAAAAAGAAAGGGTACCACTCACCGGCATCCACTGCGACAGAAGCGTTTGCCGATGCAGAAAGTTGCTGGTCAACGCGTCGCGCGATCAAACAGAACTGGAGAAGGCTCGAAGTCCTGCAAAACGAACTCTTGTCAGGTCGCAAGTCACTTGATGTTACCGTTGAAGATGCGCGCAAAGGTGGCCTGTGCGTGATGGGGATCGAAGGGTTCATGAAGCGGTTCGGTATCTCCCGCCGCAAACATATCTCCGGCCGCTTTGCAGCGCTGCTAATGAAATTCGAGCCGCAAGTCGGCTTCGCGATCTACAACGCAGCTTCGACAAAGGAGTTTTTGCCGAAGGTTTTTGAGGAAAGCGTGGCTGCCTGATCCAGGCTTCAATACATTGAATATTCAAAGCCGGGGCGAGCAGAAAGGCGCCTCGGCTTTTGTTGTTGGGCATCATCTAACTGCAACAGCGACATAGCCGCGTTGCTCTCAAAGGGTTGGCGTAACGTCAACGCGTCCCCACATCATCTCTCGAAAGGAGATGACCAATGCTCAATACATACAAAATTCGTGAAAGCGACATGCCGGAAGAGATGCGGTTTCTTCTGGACAAATATCCACGCGACGAGTGGGACGCCCATCCAGGGTTTCATGAGAAAACCCGCCACTGGCTCGGTGCCCACCAGATGTTTCGTCGCGTATCTGAACGCGTTCGGCTCGATACCGAAGCGGTTTTGAACAAGGATATTGCCTTAGGTGATTATATTGGTCGACTCTCTTACTTCGGCGGAAACCTCGTTGCGAACTTGCACGGCCATCACGGTTGGGAAGATCATAGCTACTTTCCAGAACTGTCCGCAGCGGACCCTCGTTTTGATAAGGGACTTGATTTGTTGGAACAGGATCATGCCGATCTAGATAAGGTGTCGGACGACATAACACGCAAGGCAAATAGAGTGATCAAACTGGCCACGTTGGACGAGGCGCAATCACTGGAAGAAGCAAACGACGTTCTTCCGGCTGCTGATGCCATTGAAGCTTTTTTAAATCGTCACTTGAGTGACGAAGAGGAGTTGGCAGTCCCGATTATTCTTCATTACCGCTTAAGAGGCTAGAATGACGAAAGACGCTTCTACACAAGAAGATCAAACCGATGCAAAAGGACGCCGTGCACGAGGGGAATTCGTGCGCGGCGTCAGCGGTTTTCGAAGTGCCATTGGGGACCCTGATTTTCCAGCGGAGCCCGGCCGGTATCACCTTTTCGTTGCTCTGAACTGCCCGTGGTGCCATCGGGTGACCTTGGCGCGTGCTGTTTTAGGGTTGGAGGATAGCATCACGTTGGATGTCGCATTCCCTAATCGCACCGGTGAGGAAGATCCGGCTGGCCCTAATTTGTGGGAGTTTGCGCCTAAACGTGTAGCGAGCTTAACTGGACAGACCCTTGACGAATGCACCTTGGAAACAGGCACCGGCGAAGGGCTACGCTTGGCCAAGCAGGTCTATCAACGTGAGGGATCTGATGAACAGTCCGTTCCCATTTTGTACGACAAGGTGACAGGTCGCATCGTGAACAACGAGAGCGCCGAGATTATCCGTATGCTGGATGTGCACTCTGGTGCTTTGGGAAGTAATCTGGCAGGTCGCCCACGACTTTTGCCTGACGACGAAACGGTGCGCGATGATATCGCCACCCTGAACGAACGTATCTATACAACCATCAACAACGGCGCTTACAAAGCCGGATTTTCCTCCGACCAGACAGTCTATGCGGACGCCTTCAAAGCCTACTTCGAGACTTTGGAGCATCTTGAAGGTCTGTTATCTAACGGACGGCTCTATCTGACAGGTGACGCTTTTACGGAAGCCGATTTACGTTTGTTTCCAACGCTCTACCGCCACGATCCTGTCTACTACGTTCGCATGAAACTGAACGGTGCGCATATCCTTGACTACCCGAACCTATGGCGTTGGCTCTGTCGTGTTTACGCGTTGAACGGAGTGTCTACGGCAGGATCATTGGTGCATTGCAGACAGGGGTATTTTGGCAGGTCATGGAATGGTGTGGTGCCGCTCGGCCCGTTGAGCCCGATGACGTACCCGGAAGCGTACGCGCATCCAGAACTGGCGCGGTAGAAATAAGGGCACGCGTAAACCCCAGAACGTAAAATGAGCGGCCCGTTGGGCCGCTCATTTATGTTTAGTAGTGGACGGAAAGCGCGTCCAATGGCGTCTTCTTAGGCGGCGCGAATTTTGTCAGGTCGATGCCTTCCACCGCTTCCTTGTATTCCTCCAATGTCGGTGTGCGCCCCAAGATAGCGGACAACACAACGACCGGCGTGGAACCAAGCAAGGACTCACCCTTCTTTGTCTCAGAGTCAGCAACCACACGTCCTTGGAACAAACGGGTCGACGTTGCCAAAACCGTGTCACCCTTAGCCGCCTTTTCTTGGTTTCCCATGCAGAGGTTACAACCGGGGCGCTCTAGGTAGAGAATATTCTCATACTCGGTACGCGCGACCTGCTTCGGTGCCGTATCGTCGAATTCGAACCCGCAATATTTCTGCAAGATTTCCCAGTCGCCTTCTTCCTTCAACTCTTCGATGATGTTGTAGGTCGGCGCAGTTACAACCAACGGCGCTTTGAATTCTACCTTGCCATTTGCGGCCTCAAGGTTGCGTAGCATCTGTGCGACAATTTTGATGTCGCCCTTGTGCACCATGCATGATCCGACAAAGCCAAGATCGACTTCTTTTTGCGCGTTATAGAATGAAATCGGACGGATCGTGTCATGCGTATACCGCTTTGAAACATCGACGTTATTCACGTCTGGGTCGGCGATCATTGGTTCAACGATCTGGTCGAGATCAACCACAACTTCCGCGAAGTATTTTGCATTCTCGTCAGGGCGCAGGGCTGGTCTTTCGCCCGATTTGATCTCTGCAATCCGCTGATCCGCTTTGGCAAGCAAGCTCGCCAACATGCCATTGTCGTGCTCCATCCCCTTGTCCATCATGATCTGGATGCGGGATTTCGCCAGTTCCAAAGACCCAATCAAAGTCTCGTCGTTGGAGATACAGACCGAGGCTTTTGCTTTCATTTCAGCCGTCCAGTCCGTGAAAGTAAAGGCTTGGTCGGCCAGCAGCGTCCCAATATGCACCTCAATCACGCGGCCTTGAAAAACGTTGTCGCTATGCTGTTCTAGCATCTGCGCTTGGGTTGCGTGCACCACGTCGCGGAAGTCCATGTGATCGGCCATCTGCCCTTTGAATGTCACTTTCACTGACTGTGGGATCGGCATCGACGCCTCACCCGTTGCAAGGGCGAGCGCCACAGTTCCGGAGTCCGCCCCAAAAGCCACGCCTTTTGACATTCGTGTGTGGCTGTCGCCACCGATGATGATGTCCCAATCGCTGACGGTGATGTCATTCAGAACTTTGTGAATGACGTCGGTCATTGAATGATAAACGCCCTTGGGGTCGCGACCTGTAACAAGGCCAAAGTCATTCATGAATTTCATCAGTCGGGGCGTGTTTGCTTGCGCCTTCACATCCCAAACCGATGCGGTGTGACAGCCGGATTGATAGGCGCCATCCACAGATGGAGAAACAACCGTCGCCGCCATCGCCTCAAGCTCCTGCATTGTCATCAATCCGGTGGTGTCCTGAGATCCGACAATGTTGACGCCGACACGGACATCAGAGCCAGCATGCAGTGGCGCATCAGACGACACTCCGCGGGCGTTTGCATTGAAGATTTTCTCAACAGCGGTCAGACCTTGACCCTCATGACTGATCTCTTTTGAAGGCGCGAAGACTTGCGGAGCTTCTTTGCCAAGTGTTTCGGCGGCAAAGCTCTGAAGTTTCTTACCGAAAACAATCGCGTAAGAGCCACCTGCCTTCATGAACTCCATCTTCTGAGGCGTGAAGGAAGAGGCCATATCTACAAGCTCTTCAGAGCCGTCCTCGCTGTAGAGTTTCTTATCTTTTGTGTTGATGGTTAGAACAGTCCCAGTCTCTACGGAATACTTCTGCTCCAGAATCGGGTTGCCATCGTTGTTGAGGATCGGGTTGCCATCCTCGTCCACTTTCTTGACCCAGTTTTTCAGATCGACACCGATGCCACCGGTTACGCCAACCGTCGTCAGGAAGATGGGGGAAATTCCGTTTGTTCCGGCTACGACCGGTGCGATATTGACGAAAGGCACATATGGGCTCGCTTGTTTGCCGGTCCACAAAGCGACGTTATTCACACCGGACATGCGAGAGCTGCCAACGCCCATCGTGCCTTTTTCGGCAATCAGCATGACCCGCTTGTCTGGGTGCTGAAGCTTCAATTCTTCAATGTGCTTTTGCGCCTTTTCATCGATCAGGCATTTGCCGTGCAACTCACGGTCGGCGCGAGAGTGGGCTTGATTACCGGGGGAAAGAAGGTCTGTCGAAATGTCGCCTTCTGCGGCAACAAACGTGACAACTTTGACCTCTTCATCGACGTCCGGCAGTTTGGTGAAGAATTCAGCGGCCAGATAGCTTTCAATGATGTCCGTCGCGATCGCGTTGCCAGCCTCGTGAGCGCCTTTCAGTCGATCCGTATCCGCTTCATACAGGAACACTTGTGTCTTCAGGACTTCGGCAGCCTGCTCAGCAGTGGCCAGATCATCGCCCAAGGCCAAATCCAACAGCACTTCGACCGACGGTCCGCCTTTCATATGCGAAAGCAGTTCGAATGCGTATGCCGCGTTGATTTCTGCCACGACCGATTGCCCAAGAATGATCTCTTTCAGGAACTGCGCCTTTTCACCTGCGGCACTCGTTGTTCCGGGGAGCGTGTTGTAGATGAAGAAATTCAATGAATCCGACCGATGCGGGTTCGCTGTATCTTTGATCTGATCGATGATTTCTTTTGTCAAAGCGGCATCATCAATTGGCTTCGGGTTTAGGCCCTGTTCTTTGCGGGCTTCGATCTCTTCAAGATAGGCTGTGTACAGGCTCATGGCTTTCTCGCGGTCGGTTCAAATGTTCTGGCAAATCGCGAGCGACTGGTGGGCTAATTCGAGACGCTCGTCAATATGTATACCGATGTATACAATGAATTTACAATGTTCAACCAGTAACGATCCGGCCAGTCAATTTGAATTTACGTCTCCGCTTCCTCAGAAAGAACGCGGAGTTGCGTCAAGGATAAATCGGTTGATCCCTCTAAGGGGAAAGTGTTCAGAACACACTATTTGTAAGCATCAGAAATTGCTTCACAAAACTATCCCCAAAACCCATCCAAACCGTTGTTTTTGTTCTCGTTACCCCTCATTATGACTCTGGGAATTGGAGGGCCTTCTGTGAGTATTCGCGCTATACTGCCGCTGGTATTGATCGGCACCGGAATGGCTGCGCAGGCGGTCGAATTGCCAGCGGCGATCGAAGACCAAGATTATCGAGCAATCAACAAAGACGCAGTGCCCTTGGGCCGTGACTTATTCTATGATCCGATCCTCTCAGGCAATAAATCCATCGCTTGTGCAACGTGTCACCACCCTAGATTTGCAACCGGAGACGGCGTTTCACTTTCCTTTGGCGACGGCGGTGTCGGGTTAGGTCCCGACCGCGTTTTTGATCCAGACAACAAGCCGGAAGAGCGTATCCCTCGAAATGCTCCTGCCTTGTTCAATCTGGGGGCCCACGAATTCCGCGTCATGTTTCACGACGGGCGCTTAGAGGAAGATGCGTCTTTCCCGGGCGGAATTCGAACTCCGCTCGACAGCGATATGTTGCAAGGGTTTGAGTCAGTTCTTTCGGCGCAGACCATGTTCCCTGTTCTCAGTCGAGATGAGATGGCGGGATCTTATGGCGAAAACGACGTCGCCCAAGCTGTTCGGCAGGGGCGCATCACCGGAGATGGCGGGGCATGGGATATTCTAACGAAACGAGTTGGAGACATTCCTGGGTACGCTGATCTCTTTGTGGAAGTCTACGATCATGTCGACACCCCCGACGACATCACCTTCGCCGATATATCAAACGCGATTGCCTCCTTCATGGAGTGGGAGTGGCGTTCAGACCAGTCGAAGTTCGATGCCGTTTTGCGTGGAGACGAAGAGCTTGCTGGTGCTGAACTACGCGGGATGGAGCTTTTCTACGGATCTGCGAATTGCGCTTCCTGTCATAGAGGTCCCTTCCAGACCGATCACAAATTTCACGCTATGGGTGCGCCTCAGATAGGGCCGGGAAAGTCAGCGACATTCGAGACGCATTACCGCGATGATGGTCGCTTTCGCGTAACAGGTAACGAGTCTGATCGTTACGCCTTCCGCACACCGTCCTTAAGAAATATCGCGGCTACTGGACCCTATGGGCACGCAGGTGCGCATAGCGACCTCGCCCAATTTGTCTCAGCACATGCGAACCCGATCGTAGGACTGCAAAACTATGACATCGCCAGTGCGATCTTGCCAGCATTCGACCACGAAGATGCGACCATTATGTCGGATGAGGCCGAAGTCGATGCAATAGCAAAGGCAGTGTCCGTTGTAACAATCAAACTTAGCCCATCGGACATCTCTGATCTGGTCGCCTTTTTGCAGACGCTGACAGATCAAAACAGCATCGACGGTCGCTTAGGGGTGCCCGCAACTGTACCGAGTGGCTTGCCTGTACCTTAGGGTTTTTGGATTTTTGTGACTTCGTTTGCGCCGACGTCCAAGCTGGTTTTAGTTCCATCAGGCCACATCACAGTTACACGTGCCAAGTCACTGGGCCCGATGCCAAAATGTCGTGGCCCCAACTGACCGCCAGCATGACCCCCCCCGATCACGTGCTGTTGCGATTGAGTGCGACCGTCGGATTCAACGATAATCCTCGCACCGATAGCATCGCGATTTGGGCCTGCCTGTTCGAGTGATACTTTAATCCAATTACCTGTGCCTTCGGTCACGTTCCGATAAAGTTCTAGTGGTGCGCGACGGTTTGAAACGATCAGATCAAGCTGGCCATCGTTGTCAAAATCAACCAACGCACCGCCTCTCGATCTTTCAAGCGTCGCAACTCCGGCCTGATCTGAAATTTCCACAAAGGACCCGTCAGCTTGTTGCTGCAAGAGATTATTTGGATCGCGCGTGGCCATTCCCGGCATCTGATCAACATTTCCCTTCGCGATGAACAAATCCGCCAATCCGTCGTTGTCAACATCACCGAACTCAGCATGCCAACCTGTCGAAGGTCGGCCATCTCCACCAACGTGAGGACGTTGCGCATAGGTCCCAATCCCATAGGGAGCAGCGCGATAGGTCCCATCGTCGTTGGCCAGCTGCATCAGCTGATCTCCCATCGACGTCAACATAACCTCATCCCGTCCGTCGCCGGTAAGGTCGCGGCTGGCGATACCCATCCCCCAGAGAGAAACGTTTTGCCAGCCATCCGCTTCATCTAAGAAACGCTGATCTTCAATATCCCACATCTGCTCGTACCCGCCCGTCACATAATAATGACGATCATTGGAAATCCTCAGCGTCGGACGACCTCGCGCGTCATTGGCTGCCAGAATGGAGAGAGGGCAAAATCCAGGTGTGAGCGCAGTTCGTGAGTAGCTGCCGCCATTGGGTCGAAGCAAAGTGTTTTCGTCACAAGCTTCGAATGGCCCGTCGGGGTCACTACGATCGACGTAATTTCCTATTGCCAGCGTTGGTAGTTCCGCGCCGTCTTCCCACCACGCCGAAAATGCTGTGCTCCAACGGTCATTTGCAGGAATTGAGAAATCGTTCGTTGCGTCCTCAAACTCACAATCACCGCGACCTTTGAGTATGATGTTTTGACCCACCCGCAGCACAAATAGGTCAACAGGATCATCTGCGTCCAGTCTCAAAGGGTAAGCGCCAACAGTTCCGAGTTCTTCTAGCCCGTCACGGCGCTCAAATTCGAACTCACCTTGATTCACAAAAAGCGATGCTGGGTTCTCCCCTCCTGCCGCAAAAACATCTGGGAGCCCGTCGGCATTGCAGTCAAATACCGCGATACCGCCACCGACAAAATGCTCCCACCCACCATTGTATTCGTGGGCAATCAGTCGATCTGAAAAGTCTTCAAATGCGACCTGTGCATTGACAGGCGATGCAACAAAGAACGCTAAAGCTAATCGATACATTACGGGTTTAGGTCCCGACCCACGGTGGCATCGGTCACTTTAGAAAGCGCAAGCGCCGACGCGCCGCGCGCCCAAACCAAATCGTCCCACGCATGTATTTCGACCTTACATGGCTTGCGGCCATTATTGAGCGTCAATTGCGCGACATCCTCGATAACTTCGTTTGCATAAAGATAGTCGTATTTCATTTGCGAACCCGACAGAATGATCAGCGCCGGATCAAAGAGTTGAATGACGTTTGACAGACCTGCTGATAAGAACCTACCCGCCCGACGAAATATGGTTTGCGCGGCTTCATGTCCTTGTTTTGCTTGATCAAAGAGAAGGTTAAGTGTTTCTTCAGGCCCTATTGAGCGTTCCAAAAGGTGGCCCAGGGCTGCACCCGCTTCTCTGTTCAATGCGTAATCGGCGAGATAGGCCTCTAAGCACCCGCGCTGGCCGCATCGACATAAAGCACCATCCAACTGCACTTTCGTATGCCCTAACTCTAGTCCAAGTCCATGAGCGCCGCGGTAGATTTCATTCCCCAACACCAAGCCCATGCCAACCCCACTTTCAATCGTCACGACAGCAAAATCTGACATCGAACGACCCGCACCGAACCACAACTCAGCCAACGTCAGCATGTTGGCGTCGTTGTCGAGAGCGATCGTGACGCCGTAACGATCTTTCAACATGATACCGAGATCTTGATTTCGATCATGAAGTATAGATGACCAAATAACTTGGCCTGAACTATGCTCAACAATACCCGGTAGTCCGACACCGATTGCTCGGACGTCCTTCAGTTCGACGGTATATTCCGACAAAAGTTTACCGATGAGCTCATCAACTTCATCCAGCAATTCTTGTGTCGAGCGTCGCTGATCTTTGGAGGGCAGCTTTGCATCCGCAAGGACATTTCCATTAAAGTCGACGAGGACTGCCGTATGAGCATCAAAACCCAGCTTTACGCCAATGGCATAGCCCGCTTGCGAGACAACTTCCAAAGCTACTCTTGGGCGACCACGGCCCTGCTCTCTTGCAGGCCCCTCAACTTCATGAAGCAAGCCTTCGGCAATAAGATCCGCCGTTATCGTTGTTGCCGACCCAGCACTGATATCAAGGGATTTTGCAATGTCAGACCGCGCCGCTTGTCCGTGCGACCTTACATACTCGAACACTTGCTGCCTTAAAGGCCGACCAGCGCGGCGACCGCCTTCCAACAACGGACCGCATCCACTGGCAGGAGCCAAAAGGTCATCTGTGTAGGCCGAGTTCAATTATTCATCTCCTGAACTAAAAAACGGCATTAGCGGCAATTACCGGACCGTATCTCGATATTTTTAGCCTGAAAACAGATTTTTTTGTCAAAACGTAAGTTTTTTATTTTGACAACTAAATTAAATATCGCAATTCTTAGCGTGCGAGTCGCGTGACCCGCCCCGATCAAAACCTGATCGGTTCATTTAGGGAGGAAATTATGAAGAAACTTATGATGGCCACGGCCATTGTCTCTGCATCTTTTGCAACACCCGCGTTCGCCGACGGCCACGGTATTACGGTCGGCGTGAGCTGGTCCAACTTCCAAGAAGAGCGCTGGAAGACCGATGAAGCAGCTATCAAAGCAGCATTGGACGCTGCAGGCGCATCCTACGTATCTGCAGACGCGCAGTCATCCTCTGCTAAGCAGCTTGCTGACGTTGAAAGCTTGATTGCACAAGGCGTCGATGCTCTCATCATTCTCGCACAGGATTCCGCAGCTATTGGCCCAGCAGTCGATGCAGCTTCGGACGAAGGCATCCCTGTCATTGGCTATGACCGCTTGATCGAAGATAGCCGCGCATTCTACCTGACTTTCGACAACGTGGAAGTTGGCCGGATGCAGGCACGCGCTGTGCTCGAAGCACAGCCAGAAGGCAACTATGTCATGATCAAGGGGTCGCCAACCGACCCTAACGCCGACTTCCTTCGTGGCGGTCAACAAGAGGTCCTCCAAGCTGCAATCGACAGCGGAGCAATCACGATTGTAGGCGAAGCTTACACCGACGGTTGGGTTCCAGCGAATGCACAGCGCAACATGGAACAGATCCTGACATCCATCGACAATGATGTTGATGCTGTCGTGGCCTCCAACGACGGTACTGCCGGCGGTGTAGTCGCGGCGCTGACGGCACAAGGCCTCGAAGGCTTGCCTGTGTCTGGTCAGGACGGTGACCATGCCGCATTGAACCGTGTCGCACTTGGCACACAGACCGTATCAGTCTGGAAGGACGCACGAGAACTCGGCAAAGCAGCTGGCGAAATCGCGGTTGCGTTGGCAGGTCTCGATGGCGCTATGGCAGATGTTGATGGCTCTCAGTCCTGGACATCGCCAGCGGGAACAGAAATGACTGCTGTTTTCTTGGCTCCTGTTCCGATCACTGCGGACAACCTGTCAGTCGTCGTAGACGCGGGCTGGATTTCTCAGGAATCTCTCTGCCAAGGCGTTTCCAACGGCCCAGCGCCTTGTAACTAAGGCCATACCTCTTCTGGTTCGCGGCAACGCGGACCAGATCACTATCTCCCAGAAATACCAATATAGCTGCCCCCATCATGTTATGATGGGCAAGGTCACTTTGGAGCATCGCTATGTCAGACGAAACAGCCGCAACTTCTTCGCCAGAGAAGCGGTCCCTGTTACAAGAACTTGAGATCGACACCCGCTTGTTGGGCATGATCGGCGCATTGGTCGTACTTTGGATCATCTTCGGGTTCTTCACCGATTGGCGCTTCATGTCTCCGCGCAACCTTTTCAATGTCAGCGTACAGACAGCGTCTGTGGCGGTGATGGCGACAGGAATGGTCTTCGTTATTGTGACCCGCAACATTGATCTATCGGTCGGCTCAATGCTCGGTTTTATCGGTATGACAACGGCTGCGCTTCAAGTTCAGTGGCTACCAGACATCGTTGGTCTCGGCCATTGGTCGATCTGGATAATCGCCGTTATCTTCGCAATCCTTATGGGCGCTGTGCTCGGCGCGTTCCAAGGGTGGGTGATTGGGTACCTTACGGTACCAGCGTTTATTGTGACGCTTGGCGGCTTCCTCATTTATCGCGGCGCGATGTGGTGGGTCACACAAGGCCAAACGCAAGCCCCTCTGGACACGACCTTCCGCCTGTTGGGCGGCGGCGCAGAGGGGACCCTCGGCGAAACGCTGAGTTGGGTCTTCGGCGTCGTCGCAGCCGTTTCCGCGGTGGGCATTATGTTGATGAGCCGGCGTCGTAAGGCTGCGCATGGCTTCCATCTTAAGCCGGCTTGGGCCGAAGGGATTCTGATGGCTTTGGCCGCAGGCCTGATCCTTGGCTACGTTTGGATCATGAATAGCTACCCAATTCCAAAGGGTGCGATGAAGCGGATCACGGCATCGCAAGGTATCGAATACACTGAAGACTTGGTTTGGTATCATGGCGTCGCACTGCCCGTTGTGATCCTCGTCGTTGTCACAGTTGTTATGACGATCATTGCCACGCGAACACGATTTGGCCGGTATATCTACGCAACTGGCGGAAACCCGGAAGCCGCTGAATTGTCTGGCATCAATACACGGTTCCTGACAGTTAAGATCTTTGCCCTTATGGGGGCACTCACTGGCATCGCTTCTATTATTGCTTCTGCACGTTTGAACGCGGTTGATGTCGGCCTTGGAACGCTTGACGAGTTACGGGTAATCGCTGCTGCCGTTATTGGCGGTACGGCCCTCGCTGGCGGTATCGGAACGATTTATGGAGCCGTTATCGGCGCTTTGATCATGCAAACCCTGCAATCCGGTATGGCCTCGGTGGGCGTCGACGCCCCCCTACAAAATATTGTTGTGGGCTTCGTACTCGTTTTCGCGGTCTGGGTCGACATTGTCTACCGCCGCCGGACCGGCAACTAAGGAGACCTGAGATGACCAAACAAACACCTCTCGTCGAAATGAAGGACATTCGCATCAGCTTTGGCGGCATCCGAGCGGTTGATGGTGTATCCATCGACCTCCATCCAGGAGAAGTCGTCGGCCTTCTGGGTCACAACGGCGCAGGCAAATCCACCCTTATCAAGATCCTTTCTGGCGCTTACAAAATGGATAGCGGGGAAATTTGGATCAATGGCGAAAAGGCCGAGATCAATACCCCGCGCGATGCACGAAGCTACAACATCGAGACGATCTACCAAACACTCGCTCTGGCAGACAATCTTGATGCGCCATCCAACCTATTCCTTGGCCGCGAAATTCTAACGCCTCTCGGTTTTGTCGATGACGACACCATGGAAGCCGAAACGCGCAAGATCATGAAGCGGTTAAATCCCAACTTCAAGAAGATCAGCGAGCCGGTTTCTGCGCTCTCGGGCGGGCAACGGCAATCTGTCGCGATTGCGCGAGCCGTCTATTTCAACGCCAAAATCCTTATTATGGACGAGCCAACGGCGGCTTTGGGCGTGCATGAGACGGCCATGGTGGCTAAGCTGATTGGTGAACTCAAAAAGCAAGGCTTAGGTATCTTCCTGATCAGTCACGACACCCGCGAAATGATGGAATTGTGCGACCGTGTTTCCGTTATGAAGAATGGTCAGTTGGTTGGCACGGAAAAAGTCGAAGACGTAACCGAAGACGATATCCTTTCGATGATCATTCTCGGGAAAAACCCAAAAGCCGCCGCATGACATACATTGGCCTCGACCTTGGGACTTCTTCATTAAAGGCGATCCTAATCGACGACAGACAGAATGTTCTAGCAGAGCATTCCGTTTCGCTGACAGTTCAGCGCCTCCAAGACGGTTGGTCCGAACAAGATCCGTCTTCTTGGTGTAAAGCTGCTGTCGAGGCCTTGTCATCTTTGGCCGCTCAGGCCGATTGTAGTGGCCTAAGAGGCATCGGCTTATCGGGCCACATGCACGGTGCCACTTTGATCGGCACAGATGATCAGCCTTTGCGGCCCTGTATGTTGTGGAACGACACTCGCAGCCACCTTGAAGCGGCGCAAATGGACGCCGAACCCGCATTCCGAGAAATTTCAGGCAACATCGTATTCCCGGGATTTACGGCGCCGAAGGTTGAATGGGTAAGGATCAACGAGCCCGAGGTGTTCCAGAAAATCCATAAAGTTATGCTTCCTAAGGATTTCCTGAGACTGTTCCTGACAGGCGAATACGTATCGGAAATGTCTGACGCCGCCGGGACAACTTGGCTGGACACCGGAGAACGCGATTGGTCCGATGAGCTCTTACGCCGCTGTCATTTGGACCGAAGCCACATGCCTTCCCTTGTTGAAGGGTCAGAAGTATCTGGGCGTCTCCGTGCGAGTTTGGCCGAACATTTAGGCATTCCACCCGTAGTAATTGCTGGCGGTGCAGGCGACAACGCGGCGGCTGCAATAGGCGCCGGTGTCGTTCGAAATGGCGAAGCATTCCTGTCTTTGGGAACGTCCGGTGTTCTTTTCGCTGCGAACGATGGCTATCGACCAGACCCTGCGACAGCCGTTCATACCTTCTGCCACGCGGTCCCAAATACTTGGCATCAAATGGGGGTCATCCTCGCGGCAACTGACGCATTGGAATGGCTCAGCAGGTTAACTGGCAAGACCGCTGCAGAGCTTACAGCCCCGCTCGGTGATTTGCGAGCTCCGACCAAGGCCATGTTTCTCCCCTATCTCGGCGGCGAACGCACCCCGCACAACGATGCTGCAATTCGAGGCCAGTTCTTAAACCTTGATCACGCCACAGACGCGACCGAGGCGGCGCGCGCGGTCTTTCAAGGGGTCTGCTTTGCCTTTGCGGATTGCCAAGACGCCCTCGCCGCGACGGGCACCACAATTGAAAGCGCGCTTGCGCTTGGCGGTGGGTCCAAATCCGAGCACTGGCTCAACATGCTGGCAACGACGCTTGGGATCACTTTGGAGCTGCCAGAGGCCGGTGATTTTGGCGCGGCACTTGGGGCGGCCCGCTTGGGTATGATGGCAAACGGCGACTTTGGGCAAGACGTTGCATCCAAACCGCCAATCGCAAAGACATTTACCCCTGATACCGCACTGGCTGACGCCATGAAAGACGGCCATGCGGCCTACAAACACGCATATTCACTTCTGAAGGACCTGTAAGATGACTGACTTTTTCAAAGGTATTTCAAAGATCGCCTATGAGGGGCCCGAGACCACTAACGAATTCGCATTCCGGCACTATAATGCGGATGAAGTTGTCATGGGGAAAACGCTCAAAGATCATCTTCGGTTTTCCTGCGCCTATTGGCACAGCTTCGCATGGCCTGGCGGAGACCCATTTGGTGGGCAGACCTTTGAACGCCCTTGGTTCGGCGAGACCATGGCACTGGCCAAGCTAAAAGCTGACTTCGCTTTTGAGATGTTCGACATTCTAGGTGTCCCTTACTTCTGCTTTCACGATGCTGATGTCCGCCCAGAAGGCACAAACTTTGCCGAGAACACCAGAAACCTAGAAGAGATCGTCGATTACTTCGCCCAGAAGATGGACGATACCGGTATGAAACTCCTCTGGGGGACAGCAAACCTCTTTTCGAACCGCCGCTTCATGGCGGGTGCCGCGACCAACCCTGATCCGGATGTGTTCGCCTACTCCGCCGCGACGATCAAAACCTGCATGGACGCTACGATAAAGCTTGGCGGCGAAAATTACGTGCTGTGGGGCGGCCGCGAAGGGTATGAAACGCTTCTCAACACCGACATGGGCCGCGAGCGGAAACAAGCGGGCCGTATGTTGGAAATGGTTGTCGACTACAAACACAAGACCGGGTTCAAAGGTGCCATTCTAATTGAACCTAAGCCACAGGAACCAACAAAGCACCAGTATGACTATGATGTCGCAACGGTTTACGGGTTTCTCAAAGACTTTGGCTTAGAAAATGAAGTTCAAGTAAACATCGAACAGGGCCATGCCATCTTGGCTGGACATACATTTGAACATGAATTGGCAACTGCTCGTGAGTTAGGCATTTTCGGCTCGATCGATATGAACCGAAACGACTACCAATCAGGTTGGGACACAGATCAATTCCCCAACAATGTGCCGGAGATGGCATTGGCGTTCTATGAAGTTTTGCGCGCTGGAGGTTTCACGACAGGCGGAACAAACTTCGACGCGAAGCTTCGTCGTCAATCATTGGACCCAGAAGACCTCATCTTGGCGCATGTCGGCGGCATGGATGCTTGCGCTGCGGGTCTGAAAGCAGCTGCGGCAATGATCGAAGATGGCGCTTTGGAGGAGGCTCGGTCGGCCCGCTATTCTGGCTGGGACACCAAACGGGCACAGAATTTGCTTGTGTCCGATCTGGAAGGAGTTGAGCAATTCGTACGTGACAACGACATCAACCCGCAACCTCGTTCCGGCCGCCAAGAACGACTGGAGAACTTGGTCAATTCGTACTTGTAGTGTTGGGGAAAAGTAGTCCCGCCACCTCGGCCGAAGTGCTGGTCTTTTGCCGAGGTGACGTTTCTAAACCAAATTAACTCGCTACCCTTCGAGACTAGGTAACACCTTCACTCGCTACGACAGTAACATAGTTATAGGGCTATTGTTGATTTAGTGGGAACAATCGGCTTTGTTTCCCACCCACATTCAACAGATTGATTTTTATCTACTTTTCGTATCCATCAGGATTGTTTGACTGCCATTCCCAAGTACTAGCAGCCATATCAGCCAACCCCAATTTTGCTTCCCAACCCATCTCGTGTTTAGCGCGAGAGGCATCTGCCTTCATCTCAGCAATGTCTCCCTTGCGACGCGGTGTGACGACACATGGAATCTCGCGCCCAGACGCCTTTTCAAAAGCGGCAACCATTTCCCGAACGCTATAGGATTGGCCCGTTCCGACGTTGAAGTGTCGCGTCCCAGTGTTTCCATGCGCATAATTGACCGCCGCAACATGTGCACACGCCAGATCGACGACATGAATATAATCTCGCCGTCCTGTGCCGTCCGGCGTGTCGTAATCGTCACCGAAAATGGAAAGCCGTTCGCGCTTTCCCGAAGCCACCTGAGCGACAAATGGCATGAGGTTGTTCGGCACCCCCTGCGGATGCTCCCCTATCGTCGCCGAAGAATGCGCACCGACGGGATTGAAGTATCGCAATAGGACAGCAGTCCCGCCATTTGCCTGCGCCCAATCACCGATGATGTGCTCGGCAATCATCTTGGTTCGACCATAGACACTTTCTGGTGCGACGGGATGATCTTCGTCATAGGGCAAATAAACCGGCTCTCCATAAACCGTTGCTGATGACGAAAATACGATCTTGCGGCACCCTACGCTGTCCATAGCGCGAAGGATCGCCATGGTGCCTCTGACATTGACGTCATAATACTCGAGAGGCTTTTCCATGCTTTCGCCAACCGCCTTTAGGCCGGCAAAATGGACAACTTGATCAGGTTGAAAATCCTCAAAGACAGACCGCAAAAACCCATCATCACGCACGTCGCCTTCGGCAAAGGACATGTCGCCATTTGTCAACTTTCGGACACGCGACAAGACCTCGGGTGAGCTATTGTCGAAATTATCAATAACCTGGACCTCGTGCGCCTGACCGAGCAGTTCAACTAGGGTGTGGCTGCCAATGTAACCCGCGCCGCCTGTTACCAATACTCTCATGATGAAACCTTAGAAATCCTTGGAGACGTTCTAGCCTCAAAAACCAGCGGTTAGAAGGAGATAACAAACTTTGCTTTTTTGGCATCGGCAAGCTCGATTGAGGCACCCTGAGCCTCCAGCATTCGCTTAACAATCGAAAGCCCCATACCTGTTCCGCCGTTATCGCGTCTGGTGGTAAAGAAGGGATCAAAAATGCGATCCTTGTTCCCGCTGGAAATACCCGGTCCATTGTCTGAGAACGTTAGGCGATCGCCTTCTAGCGCAACTTCTATGCGACTAGCGCCATGCGCTCGCGCGTTTCCAATAAGTTGCGTGGCGACTGGTTCAAAAACATCGATTGAGAGCGGGACCATTCCATCTCGCACCAATACGATGTCGTCAGATTGATCGATGACGTCGCTCAATCGGCAAGACCCTGAAGCCATCGGGTCTTTGGCCCGCGCAAGCGCGCGCTGTGCATCGAGGAGCTTTTTCATATGGTCGGTCGCATCAGACACGTTCAGCAACATTTTTTGACGGTCTGATTCTGGCAGGTCGGGGTCGGCCAGCAATTCTGTTGCGCCTTGAATAACAGTCAACGGCGACTTGAGTTCATGTGTCACATGGTCTGCATAGCTTCTCAGAACCGTTTCGCGATCCTGAAGCACCTGCCCCATCTCCCGCATCGCGCGGCCCAAGGCCTGCATTTCTGACGTGCCATAGTGATCGAGTGGCGCCAGTGCCGCAGCCTCGCCTGTTTTAATGTCGTCGGCTCTACCAGCAAGTTCAGTTATCGGGCGCAACAAAATTCGCCAGAGCACCCAGCCCACAATCGTTGCGGCTGCAATGGTACCGGCCGATGCGATTTGAAATGAGGTATCAAAATCAAAAACACCAAGCAGTCTGCTGAGAACAAAAAGTGCTAGCACAGGAAGCATCAGCATCGCCACAATCGTACAGGCGATGACAAGCCAAAGTGGCGGGCGCCATTTGACCTCTATGTCGCGCTGCATGGCCCCATCCGCACGCCGACACCGTGAACTGTTTCAATGGCATCTTTGCATCCAACAGCAGCGAACTTTGCCCGAACATTGCGCAAGTGGCTGTCCATCGTACGGTCGCTGACATGAACATTCGTGCCATAGATCGCATCGACCAACTGAGGGCGCGCCACGACATGATTGGGCCTTTTCATCAACTGAATGACCAATTCCATTTCGCGGGACGTCAGTGTTACGGGTCGATCTCCCACTTCGCACAAGTGGCGTTCCGGATCGATGCGTAGAACCCCACGTTGAAGGACGGTAGCCTCTTCGGCTTCAACGCCAGATCGCTTCAAAATAGCTCGAATACGGGCAATCACTTCACGCGGCGAAAAAGGTTTTGAAACGTAGTCGTCCGCACCCATCTCCAGTCCAACGACACGATCAATTTCATCGCCTTGTGCAGTCAAAAACAGGATCGGCACCTGGCTGGTTTTGCGCAATTCACGACAAACCTCCAGCCCGTCCATCTCCGGCATGCCTATATCTAAAACGATCAAATCGGGCTGCGTGCGTTGCGCTGCTCTTAGCGCTTCTTTGCCATCCGCAACCTCATCAACCTCAAATCCCGCCTGCCCAAGCGCAATGCGCAGCACATCGCGGATGCGTGCATCATCGTCAGCCACAAGGATATGTCTGTCCATCATAGTCCCCTTAGTCTTCGTTAACTTAGGAACTAGGGATCAATCGTGCAAAGGCTGACGCCCGATTTGTGCAGTTTTTGTGCAGATCAGATAGCGTTGCGAATGGCTCTGATATTGTCGCCATAAGGCGCGGGATTGGACACAGAGCCACCCCTAAACACAGCCGATCCAGCCACAAGAACGTCAGCGCCCGCTTCAACGACAAGCTGCGCGGTTTTTGGATCGACACCACCGTCGATTTCAATGTGAACTGGTCGATCGCCAATCATGCTGCGCAGATTTCTGATCTTGCTCGTCATATCGATGAAGCTTTGCCCGCCAAACCCGGGGTTCACTGTCATCACACACACAAGGTCAACGTCATCGAGTAGTTCTTCAACTGAAGACGCGGGTGTAGCCGGATTTAGGGCTACACCCGCCTTGCAACCTGCAGCTCGAATTGCTTGTAGAGTTCGATGGATGTGCGGTCCTGCTTCGACATGTGCCGTGATCACGTCCGCACCCGCATCAGCGAAGTCTTGGATATAGGGATCAACGGGAGCGATCATCAGATGGACGTCCATCACGCCTTTGATGTGCGGCCTGATGGCTTTGCAGGTGGCCGGACCAAACGTGATGTTTGGAACGAAGTGTCCGTCCATGACATCAACATGAATCCAATCCGCACCTTGTGCTTCGACCGCTTCGCATTCAGCGCCAAAGTTCGCAAAATCAGCCGCCAAAATCGATGGCGCAATCTTTATGGACCTATCAAACGTCATTTTTCCCCCAAAAATCGCGTCTAAGCGACCCTTACCGAGCAAAAACTTAGTTGTCACGTAGAGAACAGGCTTTTGCTGCAACTGCATTGTGATAAGGTTTAGTACATGGTGGCCGTACTCAACTTCAAAGATATCTGCGCCAAAGGGGAGCACGTGCATTTTGCGCGCACTGCATTGACGACGGCACGCCCCAATCCGCTGCATTCCCATGACTTCTTTGAACTCTTTTGGGTCCAAAATGGCCAAGTCCGTCACCACCTGCCGGACAGCACCGAGACATTGACCGAGGGCGATCTTGTTCTGGTACCTCCGGGCCAAGAACATGGGGTCCAAGCCAAAGGCGAACACAGTCTTTTGGTGTCTGTTTCGTTGGACCCTGAGGTCGTCCATCAACTTGTCGCACGCCACCAGAACGATTTACCCGATCTGACAACATTACAATTCGCGACTATCGACAGTCGCGACTTGGCGAGCTTGAACAGAGCAGCGCTCAGATTGGAAAGAAGCAATCGCGGTGACTTGGCAACAGAGGCCTTTCTGCTTCCCATTCTTTTGGCTTTCGCAAAGAAAGATGTCCCTCAGAACATTCCGTCTTGGCTGATCGATGCCATGGAAGCGGCTCGCAATCCTGAAGTCTTCCAGAATGGATCAGCAGGCCTTGTTGCTTTGACCGGCAAGGCCCATGCGCACGTCAGTCGCACAATGCGCGCGCAACTTGGGCAAAGCCCTTCTGAATTCATAAATGATATCCGAATGACCTACGCCGCGCGGCAACTCGTGACGGACGATGAAGCAGTTCAAACCATCGCCGAACAATGCGGCATCCCAAATATGGCGCATTTCCATAAACTCTTCCGAGAGCGACACGGCACTACACCTCTGAAATATCGCCAGAAATACCAACGCGACGTCATTCAACCATAAGCCAACCCCAAAACAACGGCTCTTGCCTCGCCGGTCTAAACCGTGTCAAAACGGCTGTTCATGAAGGAGTCCTGACGTGCAAACCGCGATCGACGAATCCCTGCAATTGCCGCAAATCCAAGAGCCGAGAAACGATGGAATGCCTCTCGATCTGGATTGGGTGGCATCAGTACAGGCGAACACATCTGCAATTGAGCGGCGGGCAAAAACTCTGCCGGGTCGCCGTTCTGTAAAGAAATCGCACCAGGCGGCTTGGCTGTGCAAAGCGATCTCTTGCATGGACCTAACGACACTGTCTGGCGATGATACAGAAGCGCGAGTCAGACGGCTTTGCGCAAAGGCGCGCCAGCCCGTGTCTCCAGTTATCCTTGATAAGATCGGTATGACTGGCCTGACCACCGGTGCGGTTTGCGTCTATCACGACATGGTGCCAACAGCCGTGGATGCACTGCGCGGCACGAGCATCCCTGTAGCCGCGGTTTCAACTGGCTTTCCAGCTGGCTTGTCACCCTTCCATTTGCGCATCTCGGAGATCGGCGAAAGCGTCGCAGCGGGCGCTGAAGAAATCGATATCGTCATCTCGCGCCGCCACGTGCTCACCGGAAACTGGCAAGCGCTCTACGACGAGATGAAAGAAATGCGCGCCGCCTGCGGTCACGCGCATGTCAAAGCCATCCTTGCGACGGGCGAACTTGGCACCCTTCGCAACGTCGCCAAAGCAAGTTTGGTTTGCATGATGGCGGGGGCCGATTTCATCAAAACATCGACCGGCAAGGAGCCAGTGAATGCGACCCTTCCGGTCACGCTCGCCATGATCCGTGCTATCCGAGCCTATGAGGCGCGCACTGGCCTAAAAGTCGGCTATAAACCAGCTGGTGGTATCTCAAAGGCAAAGGACGCGATTACCTATCTTGCAATGATCAAGGACGAACTGGGCGGCCGCTGGCTACAGCCCGACCTTTTCCGCTTTGGTGCCTCTTCTCTTTTAGGCGATATCGAACGACAACTCGAACACTATGTGACCGGCAACTACTCCGCCAACTGGCGCCACCCGATTGGATAAACATATGACCGTCAAAGAGATTTTCGAAACGATGGACTATGGCCCAGCCCCCGAAAGCAGCACCGAGGCTTTGCAATGGTTGGCAGATCGCGGCGGCATCGCTGGCCACTACATCAACGGGTCGTGGGGTCCTTTGAGAGACGATTTTACCACCACCAACCCAGCTACAGGCGAACGCCTCGCCGGTGTCACCAACGGTACCGAAGAGGAAGTGGCACGGGCCGTTGCCGCCGCGCGAAAAGCACAACCTAAATGGGAGAAGTTAGGCGGTCAAGGCCGCGCGCGCATCCTTTACGCGATTGCACGCCTCCTCCAAAAGCACAGCCGTCTTTTTGCTGTGATGGAAACGCTCGATAACGGTAAACCCATCCGTGAAAGCCGCGACATTGACGTGCCACTGGCGCAACGACATTTCTACTATCACGCAGGAATGGCGCAGCTTATGGAAACCGAACTGCCGGATCGCAAGGCGATTGGGGTCTGTGGGCAAATTATCCCTTGGAATTTCCCCTTGCTGATGCTGGCTTGGAAAATCGCGCCCGCCTTGGCCATGGGCAACTCGGTCGTCTTGAAACCCGCGGAATACACCCCCCTCACCGCAATGGTGTTTGCTGAGATTTGCACAGAAGCAGGTGTGCCGCCCGGCGTCGTGAACATCGTCACTGGTGACGGCTCGACTGGGGCCGCACTTGTAAATTCCGACGTCGACAAAATCGCGTTCACCGGTTCGACCGAAGTTGGTCGGATCATCCGCGAAGCCACCGCGGGAACGGGCAAGGAGCTGACCTTGGAACTCGGCGGGAAATCCCCATACATCGTGTTTGAAGACGCCGACATAGACAGCGCGATCGAAGGACTTGTGGACGCGATTTGGTTCAACCAAGGCCAAGTCTGCTGCGCCGGATCCCGTTTACTAGTACAAGAAGGCATTGCCGAGGATTTCTACACGCGCCTCAAAACGCGTATGTCGGGCCTGCGGGTCGGTGATCCGCTTGATAAATGCATCGACATTGGCGCCATCGTGCATCCGGTTCAGCTTGAACAAATCTCCAAGATGGTCAGCGACAACTCAGAGGGCGAGACCTTCCAAACTGCTGCACCCTCTGGCTGTTTCTTTCCGCCGACGCTCATCACCGGCCTGCACCCAGCATCAACTTTAATGCAGGAAGAAATCTTTGGCCCTGTTCTGGCCGCCACAACGTTTCGCACACCTGAGGAGGCCATCGAGATCGCCAACAATACTCGCTATGGTCTGGCGGCTTCTGTTTGGTCGGAAAACATAAATCTCGCCCTAGACATCGCCCCAAAACTCGTCTGCGGCATCGTTTGGATCAACGGAACAAACATGATGGACGCCGCCGCCGGATTTGGAGGCGTTCGTGAAAGCGGGTTTGGTCGCGAAGGCGGTTGGGAAGGATTGGTAGCCTATACCAAGCCTAAAGCGAAACCGACAAAACTGAAACCGATCCAAGCCTACTCAGGCAATGGTGCACCTAGTGATCCACTAGATCGCACGGCAAAACTATACATCGGTGGCAAGCAAGTGCGGCCCGACGGTGGCTACAGCAAACCAATCTACGGGCCAAAAGGTGCCTTGGTCGGACACGCTGGTCTCGCCAATCGCAAGGATGTGCGAAACGCCGTAGAAGCCATGAACGCGGCCAAAGGTTGGGGCAAAACGACCGGCCACCTGCGTGCGCAAATCCTCTACTACATCGCTGAAAACCTCTCAGCACGCGCCAATGAACTTGCAGATCGGATCAAGTCGCTGACCGGCAAAGCGGGCAAGGTCGAAGTCGACCAAACAATTCAAACCCTCTTCACCTTTGCCGCTTGGGCCGACAAATACGACGGTCAAGCGCATGGGGTCCCAATCCGCGGTGTCGCATTGGCCATGAAAGAACCGGTCGGTAAGATCGCGGTCTTCTGTGAGGATGACTACCCTCTACTCGGCGCGGTCGCCCCAATGGCAGCCGCAATGTCGATGGGCAACAGGATTACACTGATCGGTTCAGAGCCTTTCCCGCTTTTGGCCACCGACCTCTACCAAATCCTAGAAACCTCGGATGTTCCGGGCGGTGTGGTCAATATCCTGACAGGTGGGCATGCAGAACTCGCCCCCCACGTGGCTGGTCATGCAGATATTGACGCTGTGTGGTCCTTCTCCGGCTCTGATATCTCAGGAACAATCGAGAAAGCTGCGGCCGGAAACCTGAAACGCACATGCGTTAACCACGGTTACGATCATGCGCCGCCAGCAAAAGACCTTCTCGCCGCCGCGACCGAGATCAAGAATATCTGGATCCCTTACGGCGAATAGCCCTTCCTCTTGCCAAAAATACCTTCAGGGGGAAGGCCTGAAAGGCCGTGGGGGCAGAATGCCCCCAAATGGGGTGGGCAGGCGGGCCCGCCTACACCCTACTTTCTATTCTCTGGCTTTCGCCAAGTGTTCATCCACTTGCGCACCCCAGACCGCCGCTCAGCGACGCCAGCCTGAACCTCATCAAATTTGTCTCCCGCTTGATCTAACAGGGGATCAACCTTCCGCTCTCGGAATTGTCGCCACATCGCACGGATCGTCACAATCGCGATGATCAAGAAGGTAAAGAAGAAGATGTTAAACCACGGGATAACCCGTACGTCCGGCCCCTCCACAGGCCGAATATCAATCGCATTGGGATAGATAGATGCCCAGCGAATACGCCAGCCATAGTGTGTCATCACGTGCCAGCCGTCTTCCTTGGCCGCACTTGCCGCCTCCGCTTGTAAATCAGAGCTATCAAACTTGAAGTACGGCGGCCAAATCCAACCGGTGTCTTCATTGCGGTAGACCATCACTTCGGTAGAGTCGCGTGGGATGAACCCTAGAAGGAATGTCTCTCTCTTGTCCGTATTGATCAGCCGCAAATCACGCGTTGGCTGATCGACGTTTCCGCTGTCCGCTTGCGCATAGAAGAACCGATTGAAGCCACTGAAATCCGTCCGGATTACTTCGGTTGATGTGATGCGCACTATGTCATGTTGGGGCAAAACATAATGCAAGAGCAAACCGACGATCACAAAAACCGTCACCCTAAAAATCATACGCAGTCGGTTCATTGCTAGTCCTCAGTTCGAATTGGTCAGATAAACAATTGTGGCAATCAAAACGGTGGGGATCACGTAGACCAATAACAATAGCTTAGGCCTCAAACCGTCATTGTACTCTTTAATCCCCGCTGCCACGTAGTCGTCTCGGCTGATACCTTCAGGCTGGTCTTCATCCCACTCATTTTCAAGGCTTTCGCGCCGCAGAGACCGAGTGAACCAGGACAGCGAAAGATAGATGACACTCAGTAATAGAAAGCCAAAAATAACGAGACGAACAAACCCCATCACATTCTCCTATTGATGGCACCCCAAGGGCCAACACGATCGATCATATCACGAGAGCGTCCAGCGCTCCACGGCGAAGCGTCCTGCGGATCCGGTTCGCTCATATCCGCCTCTGAACCGAAAAGCGCTTCACGAGCACCCGCCTTATCCACCTGATACTCAGATTCCAAAAAACGCGCCACATAGGCCTGCTTTGCATCCGGCCATTCAGCGTAAGCCGCGTAAAAGGCATCCTTATGACAGATAAACAATTGGCGAAAATCAAGCGGTGACAGCTCTGCCAGCAACCGGTTGACCAAATCTGCGTCCTTGTGCGGTTTGGCTCTCAAGGAATAGAAATAGGCTGGGTGGCCTGACGTGATATGCGGCCAACTTCCGCCCTCTTCAGCCCAGCGCACCAAAGCCGCCAAACCTTGCCACTCAGCCGGTAAACTTGCTGCGTACTTGCGGCCCAACGCGCGCAGATCACGTCGCGTCGCCTGGCTAAGTTCTTCTCCTCTGTCGGCGGCAACGCGTGCAACGATAAAATCCATCTTCTGCCGAAGGACAGCGGTTGCATCCATTCCGCGCGCTTTGATGATCGGCTCCACCAAGTCGTTCAAATCCAAAAAGGTCGCAATATGCGCGCGATCATCGAAATCAAAGACAATCGGCAGCGGTGTCTTCCCGATTTTTTTCTTTGGCCCAACACTGATTACGGCAGGATTCTCAATATCCCGAAAGACATAGAGGCCGCCAAAATGAGAGGTCCAAAAGTTCGACTGGTCGAACTCCATTTCAGGCAAGATGACAGGGTTGCGGGTAACGTCACCGGTTTCTTTAGCAAGGCCAATCATCTCACCGATCAACACGTCGTCGAACCACGCATCAGGACGGGTCTTAAATTCATCGATCATGCCCCGAAGCCGTTTCGCCACGCGAACGGTCCCGTCGGTAGTGTCTGCCTCGATCCGCAGTTTTCTGATCTCGAACAAATCGGCCGGTGTCTCAATCCGGAAAACAGAGTTCACCACCTCGCCCGCCACAGCGTCCCGCACCGTCAGGGCAAATAACTCGCGTTCGTTTTCATCAATAAACTGGCGTAGAATACTTCGTGATGTTGAGAATTTCGACGACAGAAGTGGCGCGCGTTTCTGCTCGGTAGTCAACAAGATGAACTGCCGATTGACACCTTCATGGTTAAGGTAGAGCGGATCAGCCAACTCATCCCCGATCTCTGGGGAGAAACCAGCGATATCGATATGAAACTCGGTCAGTTCGGTTCGCTTACCCGTCAAAGCATCGAGCGCCCGATTGTAGCGTTCAACCAAGACTGGGCTATCAATGCGGATCAGATTGCCGAACATCAGGCCCTTTTCGATCAGAAGATCCATGATTTACCAGACCTCCTTTTTCCAACGGCGCGGTAGCGCCGCAACCGAAAGAACCATGATGGGTGCCCAAATCATCCCTGCAATCATACCCAACCGCCCGAACAATAGGATGTTCGTTGAAAGTCCGCCTTCCGCCAATCGCGCGAGTGTCGCGCCTTGCCAGAGGTAAAGAACGAAGAAAAACACACTAGAAAGAAGGAACAAAATCAACGTTGAAAGTAATGCCAACAAAAGCAAAGGTTTCACACCCTCGGGCATCACGAAGCTAAGCAGCTTCGGTACCATCCACGACAACACCGCGAGGATCACAGCAGGAAAAAAGAGGCCATCCAACAGCATCTTAGCTTCCCTTTCCTTCCAGGTAACGGCGCTTGGCCTCTTCCATGCGCTCCATATCTCGGACGGCATTTTCAATCGCCACTTCGTCCGATTTGTCCGCATATCGGAATTCGCTATCGGCGTAGCGGTTGATCTCTTGAATGACCATTTCGACCGTGATGGGCTGGCGGAGATCGGCAATCATGTCGCGTTTGGTGTCGTAGTTTTTGAAAAGGAACAGCTCGGGGTTTTCCATCCATTCGTCAGGAAGTTCGAAATCCATGGCCCGCACTTTAACGGCATCTGTGATGTTCTTGATTGCACGTCCCGTAAAGCGTTCGTCCGCTTCCTGAATGCCCTTCAGATAGGTCCCCAGCTTGGCGATCGTATCAAGATCCCCAATCTGGGACTGGACCCGATCAAACACCTTCATCAACCCCTCTTCATGCGGGCGCGCGTGGCTTTCGAAACTGGCGGCCACAGCCTTTTTGATCTCTTGCGCTGAGAAAACTTCGTGCTGACCGACGGGGATATCGTGGTTCTTACCCATCAGCAGGTAGAGAATATCAATATAGTCTTCGCGCGTTTGTGGCCCGTCGACCAAGAACCGCGCGCCGGCACGTTGGCGCAAGGCGTCATCAACGTTTTCAGGGTAGTTCGAGAACATCCCAAAGGTGCAATTGCCTCGTACAACCGTATTGGCACCCGCAAAACTCTCCATCAGCACAGCCGTGATTTCCAACTGACCGGCAGAGGACTGACGATCCCCACGTTTGCCCGCCAACTGATCAATATCGTCAATCGTACCAAACCCGATCACACCGGGATCAACAACGTTGTTGATGAATGCCTTTGCATTTTGTCCGGATTTACCCTGATAGCTATCAATATTGTCCGTCGATAGGTTTTGATAGCGGAACGGATAGCCCGCGACTTGGCAGTAATCGTTGATCAGCCCGGCCATCATTTGGATCAACGTCGTCTTACCTGTCCCCGGTTTCCCGTCGCCCATGAAGGTAAAGATAAATCCGCCCAACTCGGCAAACGGGTTAAGCTTCCGCTCAAAATCGTAGGCCATCAACATCTTGGAGAGCTTCAACGCCTGATATTTGGCGATGTGGTTGCCGACAACTTCGTTCGGTTTCTTGAACGTCATCGTCAGGACAGAGCCCTTGGATTTCTGCGCAGGTGTGAACCCGTTGATCGGGAAGTCATCCGCCTCAACCCGCCAACTCGCGGTATTGAACGGCTCCAACCGGCCGGCCGTACTTGCGCGGGCCGCGGTCTTATCCATCAAGCTTTCCGCAAATGCCAAGATCGTTGCGACGAGTTTCGGTTCGTCGCCCGCATGTTTGCCGATGTCTTGGTCAAGCTCCCACAACGCACCGTGTAATGCCAATTGCCCGTTGTCAGTCAGGAACTCCTCGACTTCTCCAACCTCAACTGTATCTTCGCCTGCGTGCGGGGCAAGCAGGAAGGCTGTGGCAGAACCAAAGACATAAAGCGCGACCAATGCCTCGGCCGTGAGTAACTCGGAAAATTCGGCCCGCGCTCCATCAGCGAGGCTGCCTTCCAAATTGGCCCGCTTGTGGTCTTTCAACGCGGTGCGCTCCGCAAATTGCTCACCCACAGCCAAAGCGATGGCGATGGCGCGACGCAACGACTGTTGCACCGTTGCTTGCAAAGGAGAGACCAAACCATCGCCCCCCTCTACCGCTTCGATCCGCGACGTCAGCTGAATGCCCTCTTTGCGGGCGACGCGTCTCGTCGCTAATCCCGGCGTCGTTGACCGAAACGCCCGACGTGTTCCGACGCCAGATGATTTTTCCGCCGCCGGTGCAGTCGCCGTCGCGATCCGCGGGGCGTGATCAAACCCGTCGAGCAAATCCAAGGCAGCGGCATAGTGGCTGCGGATTTCTTCTTCGCGAAGTTCCATCTGATCGGTTGTCTGGCTCATCTCAGTTCGTCTTTCTGTCTAATCTCGCGGGATGGCGGGCGGGGCGCGTTGCGCCAGGGCGCAAAAGCGACGCCCGTCATCGGTAACTCAACACGCGGCCCCCATCGCCCACGACAAATTTCCGCACATCCCGAAACCCCGGAGGATTGCGTTCGGCCAATGCTTGATAAGGGCGCTCCGGCATAATCAAAGATCGCTCCATCCGCGTCGTGCCCGTATCCGCACCCTGCCCTGCAAAGGGATCAAGCGTGAATATCTGCCGCTCAACCGTCCCGAACCACCCTGACTTCACCCGTTCAGCGCGTTCCGACACCAAATCCTCTTCGGTCCAGACAAGCGCCCAATCCTCGCCAACGGGGGATTTCGCCTGCTCTAACACCTCGCGCAATGGCCCACGCTGACGGGTGAAGGCGTGGCTATACATTGGCCCGATATGAAATCGCCGTAACCGCACGGGGTGCAAGTCGTCAAAATCCTCGTCAAAGCCTTTGGCGATGGTCAACAACTTCAACCCACCGACGGATTGCGCCATCAGATGCGCTTGCACCTCCGGCCACCGCTTTTCGTCCTTGGGCAAGCCTGTCCGACCGGTATCTTCAATATCCATCAGGTAGATCGTCGGCAGATTGACCTGACTATCATAGACTGCCCAATGGATTTGAAACGTACGGCGGCGATCATGTTTGTTGCCCTGCCAGACAATTTTGGGATCGTTGCGCGCCCAGAAAAGTTTCTCTTTCAAAAGCTCTTCATAATAGAGCCTTTGCGACAGCGCGAACTGCAGTTTTGTCGGTATCTCCTGATCGCCGACTATCGTACGGACCATTTGTTCCTTGAGTTCTTCAACCGATGGCATCGAAGCAAGGTGTGCCTGCGCTTGCTGCGCATCATTCGCCATTTCGAGCAGTTCTTGATAAACAGGAAACCCGCTTTCCACCCTATCAAAGGTCAATTGCCCCGCATGGGCGAACCGGCCAGAGAAATGGTACTTATGTGCCAGCGCTTTGAACGTGTAATTTAGCCCAACCAGATATCCTGCCAGCGCCTCAATATCCCGTCGCGCCAACCGCCGCTCCGCCTCCATCGTGGCCGCGACGCGGGTCAGGTGATCGGTGATCTTCTCAAACTTCCCAAAGTACCGACGCGTGACACGAGTGTCTTCAAGCTGGAAGTGATCTTGTGAGAGGTCAGTTTTGGTCATTCAATTCTCAATAGAAAGGGCATCGCACGGACATCAGGGGTGGGTGCGAAGCGCTCTCCCCTCGGGGGGAGGTCCGGGCGCTGCCCGGCGATGCCGGGCGACTGGGTGCAATACTTCAAACTCTTCATTCGCGTAAGTGTCCCGCTTTATCTATGCCCAGAAACCACTCTCTAAATTTACCCATAAAAGGGCCGTGAGAATCCTGCCAAATTTGAAGATTTCGCTCGTTCTCAAGCCATTTTGTTGACTTTAGCATACTGCGCGAGGCCGGAGCAGCAATGCCAAGCAAGAACAGAGGCACCATTATCAAAAACAAGAAAAACTCAATCTCTGACGAACTGAATATTTCGCTCTGTGTTAGAAGCCCTCCGGCAACGAAAACAACAACGAGTCCAGTAAACGCCAAAATGGACCGCAACCTAATGGACATTAAGCCCCGTACTGATTGCTATCATGCTTCTCCACGATCTTCTGGAACCGGCGGATAAACCGCTCATCGGCCTTTGCCTTTTGCTCCAACACCTCGCGGGCAAAGACCATGTGGTCCTCATGCGCTTCCAGCATGTCCGCCATCTTCGCATTGGTCGCTGACCCAATCGCTGCCATCGCGGTCTGCGCCTCTTGGTCGGTTTTCACACCGATCTCATTGATCCGGTGCGCCACGTCCTGCTGCTGCGCCGTTTTCAAAGACTTCGACAGCGCATCATAGAGAACAACCCGCTGCTTGGTGTCCGTCTGCAGCTTATTGATCAGCACCATTTGCGTCGCCGCCTGGTTCTGCAGCGAGTCAATCCAGGTTTTGCCCTTCTCAATATAGCGCTCCAGCGTCTGCGACTTCGCAAGCTTCACCTGCTCATCCTGTACCAGCGCGTTGTATTTGGTGTTCAGCTCAGCGAGTTCTGTTTCAAGCTTCGTCCGCGCGGCGGCATCTTGTTCGACGCTGATCTTATTCTCCAACGTGATGATCGCGGGGTCCATACCACCAATCTCGGCCCGCACGCCTTCTAACTCAGCCACAACCATTTCACGCTCATCTAACGTGCCGGAAAGGTTCGTCTCAACACTCGTCTTTTGTTCGTTCAGCATATCGAGCTGCCCTTGCAGCAGCTTAACGATCGTGTCCGACTTGCTGATTAGATCCTGCAATTTGTCATCGACCGAGCTTTCGCGCATCCGCTCTTCCCGCATCGAGTCCGACTTCGCGCCGGAGAACCAGCCCACGATGCTTTCCATCGTGGTTTTCGACCGCATTTCATCGAAGTCTTTCGAAAAGCCCGCCGTCACATCGTCCAAGCCCATAATCAATTCAGCAATATTGGCGTTCATAAGCTCCGTATGGGCGTGCACATCCTCAAGGGTGGCATTCTCAATATCTACGGCGATATCTGCCCCTTCTGCCATCTTCTGACGCGCCGTTTCGATCCGGCTGGTCAGCTCTGCAATCTTACTTTGTGCTTCCGCGACCTGAGCCTGAGATTGTTCAATTTGCGCGTCAAAATCTGCCATATGCAGTCCCCTGTTCTAATGTTTTTCCTATTAACATATAGGTATCCACAGCCCTGCTACCAAGGGTTTGTGTCCGTAAAACGACGGAATGGATACACTTTAGCGGCTTAGATTTCTGACTCAACTACTTCCGGTATGAGAGCCGGGTCAACAGCGTCAAAGTCAGGCGGCGTATCGGTTTCAAGCGCGTTGTAAACCTCATCTGCATCCAAGAATTTCGGCGGCAGTTCGACACCGCGGCCAAAATATTCTGGATCGACACGAAGGCTTTCCGCCTCGCTGCGCACATTGACCTTCATAGGCGTCGAAACACGGTTATAGAGGTCGATAATGTCCTGATTGAACATGCGGATACATCCGGCTGAACCAGAGTTGCCAATGCTCTCCAAATCATTTGTTCCGTGAATACGGTAGAAGGTGTCGCGACCGCCGCGATATAGATACAACGCACGTGCACCAAGTGGGCTCCGCAAACCGCCCGGAATGCCCCGCCGGAACGGGCCATAAACGTCCGGTTCAGTACGGATCATGTTCTGCGTCGGCGTCCAGCCCGGCCACTTTTTCTTAAGTTGAATGGTACCTCGTCCGCTGAAGCTGCGGCCAGCACGACCAACCCCAACAGGATAGCGTACTGCGCGACCGTCTTCTTGGATCAGATACAAAAACTTGGAATAAGGATCGACATCAATTGTACCCGGCTCAGCCTCTCCGGTGTAGAAGCCTTCCATCCGGCGGTTGATGCCTTGTGTGTATTCCTCAGGAATGCCCGGAAGCGTATATCCCGCATCAAATATCGGACCATATCCCTCCAGAAATTGAGGGGTCTCTTCAACCTCAGGGTTGGAAAATGGCAACTGACCGCAAGCGGCTGCAGATGACAGCATGAGCGCACCAAACGAGCGACGGGTGATCGAATCTGAAATCATGTTCATACCTAATTGGCTTTCCGCGATCCTATCAGCCGTCAACATGGCAAAAAAACGTCAAATAGCGCGCCATATCTTCAACCCCAACGATAGTTGCGGATTGGTGTCAGTTCTTCAGAATAGTCCAGATACCCTAATACGATGCAGCCAGTAACGAAAGTACTGGACGCGAAGATGTGATTTGCCTCAGATGCACCGCAAATTGACGGAGCCTTACCATGCTTGACCAAACAACCGACCTGAAGTCATTGCTTTCCCGCCCAGACCTCGTTTGCGAAAAAGCGTTCATCCGAGGGGAATGGGTGAGCTCTGCAGTTGGCAAGACATTTGAAGTCACGAACCCTGCACGCGGTGACGTCATCGCCACCGTCGCAGACCTTTCCCGTGCGGAAACTGCCGATGCTATTCAAACAGCAGAAGATGCTAGGCATGCTTGGGCGGCGATGACAGGTAAGTCCCGCGCTCAGATTTTGCGCAAGTGGTTTGACCTGATGATGGAGAACCAAGAAGACCTCGCCATCATTCTGACCGCTGAGCAGGGTAAGCCTTTGGCAGAGGCCCGAGGCGAAATCGCATATGGTGCTTCTTTCATTGAATGGTTTGGGGAAGAAGCGAAACGCGTCTATGGCGAAACCATTCCGGGTCACATGCCCGACAAGCGCATCACCGTTATCAAACAACCCATTGGTGTCGCCGCGGGGATCACTCCTTGGAACTTCCCGAATGCCATGATCACGCGCAAAGCGGCGCCTGCCCTTGCTGCGGGATGTTCTTTTATTATCCGCCCCGCGACCCAAACGCCTTTGTCGGCGCTTGCCATGGGAAAGCTGGCTGAAGAAGCCGGCGTCCCAAAGGGCGTATTCTCAGTTGTGACATCAAGTGCAGCATCAGACATCGGTAAAGAATTCTGCGAGAACCCCCATGTTAAGAAGCTGACGTTTACTGGGTCCACCGAGGTCGGCCGTATTCTTCTGCGCCAAGCAGCCGATCAGGTCATGAAGTGCTCCATGGAACTTGGCGGCAATGCACCGTTCATCGTGTTTGACGATGCTGATTTGGACGAGGCTGTTGTTGGCGCAATCGCATGCAAGTTCCGCAACAACGGACAGACCTGCGTTTGTGCTAACCGTATCTACGTTCAGGCCGGCGTTTACGATGAGTTTGCCGCAAAGCTCAAAGCTGCGGTCGAGGCGCTACAAATCGGCGACGGCCTCACCGAAGGGACAGCATTGGGCCCGCTTATCGAAACCGCTGCAGTTGAAAAGGTCCGTCGACACTTGAACGACGCACTATCAAAAGGCGGCGAAGTTTTGACCGGCGGAAACGCACATGAACTTGGAGGCCTATTCTTCGAGCCAACCATCGTGACAAATGCAACCAAAGATATGCTCGTCAGCACAGATGAGACCTTCGGCCCATTCGCCCCACTCTTCAAATTCGAAGACGAGGATGACGTGATCGCACAGGCAAATGACACAATCTTTGGCTTGGCGAGCTATTTCTATGCCAAGGATCTCAGCCGCGTGACGAAAGTCGCCGAAGCATTGGAATACGGCATCGTCGGCGTAAACACAGGGATCATCTCCACAGAGGTTGCACCATTTGGCGGAGTCAAACAGTCTGGCCTTGGGCGCGAAGGTTCCCACCATGGGATCGATGACTACATGGAAATGAAGTACATCTGTACGAGCGTCTGACGTCGACAGAATGTCTACTGGTGGAAGTCGCGATAGGCTTCCGCTTCGTAGAAATCCTTAAGCGTTTTGCCCTTCTCTGGCTTGAACCGGCCTGCGTCTTGCAGGTCGGTGATCCGATCCAAGCGAAACATTCGAAACGCTTCACGCAACTCGCACCACGCGATCGCGGTCCATACTTTGCCCCAAAACCAAACCCCAAGCGGACGTATGATCCGACGCGTCGAACGACCTTCCGCGTCGGCATAACTCATGTCCAGACGGATACCACGTTCGGCGGCGTCCTCGATGAGATCTAGGTGATCGCGCCAATTCTGGCGTCCATAGCGCACTTCAAAGGCATGCACGTGCACTTGGCCAGATCGCACGCGCGCATCTTCGGGCAGCACCGCATCGATCTTGACCAATGCCTCTTCTGCCGCTGCGGCCATCTTTGAACCGCCCCACGCTTGCATTAGTCGAGCAGCGGAAACCAAAGCGACTATTTCGTCATGGGAAAACATAAGAGGTGGAAGATCATAGCCATCGCGCATCAGATATCCAACGCCAGCTTCCCCATCTAGAGGGACGCCAGAGCCTATGAGGTGCGCTATGTCTCGGTAAATTGTACGGGGCGTCACCTCGAGCCGCTCTGCAAGCTGGGCCGCAGTCACAAGCCGACCGCCTCGCAAAAATTGCAATATTTGAAAAAGGCGGTCGGCCCGGCGCATCTAGGCCATCGCAGGCTCAAAGAGCCCAATAGAGTTGCCATCGATATCCTTGGCGTATGCAAACCGACCGGGCGGAATGGTGATGATTGGGCTTACCACTTCGCCACCTGCGTCAGCGCAGCGTTTCATGCCATCTTCCAACTTATCGCTAAGAGCCAGGTGTATTGTGTTGCCCCCATCAGATGCTGGTGTGCCAGGGTAGAGATGGCCCGCAATGGCCTGCATGTCAGTGGTCAGGTTCACCATGGGGTTCACCTGAGTATCATCGCGGACGGTGGTATAGCCAAAAACTGATTCATAGAATTTTGCCGATTTATCCAAGTCAGTTACCGGGATTTCGCACCAAACGAGCACGGGTGAAGTGGTCATATCAATCTCCTTCAAATGTTGATGAAGTCACATAACCATACCACTCCTGACAGCGTTGTGTCAGGAGGTTTTCAGTAGCGAAGAAGAAATGCGCTAAGCCAGTTCGGCGGCGGGTATGATCCGAAAAAACGTTCCCTTAGACGTCACACCAAACCAATCTATGCCATCGATGTTTTCTTCGACGCCAATTTCGACCAGCCGATAAAAGCTCTTTCGGTCAATCAATGCTTCGAGATTGGCTCGCACGAGGATGTAAGGCGACGGCTCGCCTGTCTCTTCATCGCGGAGCACGCGGATCGGATTTTCTGATGATGCAACTACTCTGTCACCAACGTTGGTCTCAAACACCAAAGCATCGCCATCGGGATCGAAATCAACGGCGACAAAAGGCGCGTCATCAACGGTGATCCCGACCTTCTCAACCGGCGTTACGAGGAAATAGTCATCCCCATCCTTGCGGATGATTGTCGAGAAAAGTTTCACCAACTCTTTGCGCCCTATCGGAGTACCGAGGTAGTACCATGTCCCGTCCCGCGCGATGCGCATATCCAAATCCCCACAAAACGGCGGATTCCATAGGTGAACGGGCGGCAATCCTTTGCCTTTAGCGGATCGTGCTGAGGCTGCGAGGCTTTCCGCCGATGGGGTAACGATCTTTTGTCCGGTCATTGTTTTTGCCATTGGGGTCATTTGGAATATCTGTTGTTATGACTGATATAGTCCTTGAGGAGCATTGTCATGGCTGACGCCGAAAATCTGGTCGCAGAAATCGAAGCACTAGGCGAAAAGCTCGGCGAAGCCCGCGCGAGTATATCTGAGCGCTTTATCGGGCAAGAACGCGTTGTGGACCTGACCTTGTCTGCACTGATTTGCGGAGGCCATGCCGTGTTGATCGGTCTTCCCGGCCTCGGTAAAACACGCCTTGTCGATACGCTTTCGACAGTGATGGGGTTAGATGGAAACCGCATCCAATTTACACCTGACCTTATGCCTGCTGACATTCTGGGGTCTGAAATTCTCGATACGGATGCCGATGGGGCTCGGTCCTTCCGGTTCGTTGAAGGCCCGATCTTTTGCCAGCTTCTGATGGCCGATGAAATCAACCGCGCCTCACCGCGCACTCAGTCGGCGCTTTTGCAAGCGATGCAGGAGAAAGAAGTGACAATCGCGGGTGCGCATCGTCCGCTCGGAACACCATTCCACGTGCTCGCTACGCAAAACCCGATTGAACAAGAAGGCACCTATCCCCTGCCCGAAGCACAATTGGACCGCTTCTTAGTTCAAATTGATGTCCCCTACCCAGATCGCGAGACAGAACGTGACATTCTGATTGCCACCACAGGTGCGACTGAAAATGAGTCGACATCCGTGTTCACATCCGAAGAACTCCTTGCCGCACAAACTCTTTTGCGCCGGATGCCCGTTGGCGACAACATCGTCGAAATGATCCTCGATCTGGTGCGCAAATGCCGTCCCGACGCCGATGCGCCCGAGACTGTACGCGCTTCTGTAAGCTGGGGTCCAGGCCCTCGTGCGGCCCAAGCCCTGATGTTAACCGTGCGCGCCGCAGCGCTTCTCGACGGCCGCCTAGCGCCATCCGCCGAAGACGTTCAAACTATGGCCGTGCCCGTCTTGAAACACCGCATGGCCTTGTCCTTCGCCGCCCGTGCAAGAAGCGAAGATCTAGACGCTTTGATCGAGACCCTCGCCGCTGACTTAACCAGCGGGTCAGCTGCGGCATGAGCCAACCGCTCGCGCTCAGATCAGAAGCAGAGGCACTTGCTGCCCCAATGCCAGCACTTCTGGCGCAAGCGGAGCATTTGGCATCAACAGTCATTCTAGGAGAGCATGGGCGCAGGCGCGCCGGTGTTGGGGATACATTCTGGCAGTATCGCCCAGCTCAAGCGAGCGATACCGCGCGATCGATCGATTGGCGTCGCTCGGCGCGGTCAGACGCAGCATTTGTTCAGGACAAAGAATGGCAGATCGCCCAATCAGTGTTGTTCTGGGTCGACCAATCGGCGTCAATGCGGTTTCAATCTGACGCAAATATCCAATCAAAGTCTACCGCGGCGCGCGTTATAGCGCTTGCCGCCGCCATCCTCCTGCTGCAAGGCGGCGAACGCGTTGGCCTAACAGGTCTCCGCCTCCCGCCAAAAAGGGGCGAGGCGCAAATTCGACAAATGGCAGAGCAGCTGGCAGAGGATGCAGAGGTCGACTATGGCTCGCCCGAAGCGCAGGGCATGTTGCCCCATTCACGCGCTGTGTTCGTCAGCGATTTTCTGGGAGACATGGCCCCAATTGAAGGAGCCCTAATGCGGGCTGCTGATCGGGGGGTCTCAGGCGCTTTGCTACAAATCCTTGACCCGCAAGAAGAGGCGTTTCCGTTCGATGGGCGCACGGTGTTTGAGTCGATGGGCGGAACGCTGCGCCATGAGACGCTCAAAGCAGGCGATCTGAAAACCAGATATGAAGACCGCTTGAGGGAACGCAAAGACCGGCTCGACCACCTTGCCAAAGTCACCGGCTGGCAGTTTCGGACGCATCATACCGATAGACCGGCAACCTCGGCCCTCTTATGGCTTTATCAAGCGATGGAGCGGCGAAACTGATGTGGCCTATCGGTCCAATTGGATTTTTGTCGCCTTGGCTGCTGCTAGGTCTGCTGGCGTTGCCAATCCTTTGGATTTTGCTGCGTGCTGTTCCCCCTGCACCGATACGCCGCCGGTTCCCCGGAGTGGCACTGCTCATCGGGCTAACCGACGACGAAAGCCAGACAGATCGAACCCCTTGGTGGCTTCTCTTGTTGCGCATGATGGCCGTCGCCGCTGCGATCATTGGATTTGCCGGACCCGTCCTAAACCCGCAAAATCAAGAGACGGGCGACGGACCGCTTTTGATTATCGCTGATGGGACATGGGCCGACGCCCGTGATTGGAACGCTCGGATTGAGCGTATCGACGCCCTGCTGAACGACGCGGCGCGCCAAGGTCGGCCGGTTGCCCTTCTGTCGTTGACTGACCTACCAGAAACGACCCTCTTCCAATCTGCAAGTGCCGTGGCGCAAACACTTCCAAACTTACAACCAAACCCATGGGAACCCGCCGAAGACGCGCTTTTTGACTGGATCAATACGCTGCCTGGTGACTTCGACACATATTGGTTGTCAGATGGGTTGGCGCGAAAAAGCCGGGACTTGCTATTGACCGACTTTGAAGCGCGCGGCAGCGTGACCGTATTTCAAACGCCGCGCCAGACATTCGGTCTGCGCCCTGCCCGTTTCGTTGATGGTGAAATCCTCGTTTCTGCTACACGAACCCCAATCGGAAATGACACAACGATCCCAGTCGTCGCCATTGGTCTTGATCCAGCAGGCGTAGAGCGGCAATTGGTGACTGTTGACTTGGATTTCACAGCCGGTGAACCCGTCGCAGAAAGAGCAATTGTTGTCCCGCCGGAATTGCGCAATCGCATCACCCGTTTTGAGATCGATGGCGTGCGCTCGGCAGCTGCCATTAGTTTGACCGACGACGCTCTGAAGCGACGCGAAGTGGCGCTGTTGTCCGGCGCTGGTGATCAGGAACAGCTCGATCTGCTTGACCCTCTGTTTTACCTGCGCGAGGCTTTGGAACCGACCGCTGATCTGATCGACGGCACTTTGTCGGATATGCTTCTGGCCAATCCAGATGCAATTGTTTTAGCCGATTTCGCAACGCTCGCAAGTGATGAAACAGAAGGCCTGCTCGAATGGGTAGAAAATGGTGGGCTGCTGGTGCGTTTTGCGGGGCCAAGGCTCGCTGCAAGTGAAATTGGGCGATCAGACGAAGACCCGCTATTGCCGGTACGCCTGCGCCAAGGCGGGAGGAGCATCGGTGGTACTATGAGCTGGGGAGAGCCAAAAGCGCTTGCGCCCTTCGCAGAAACCTCCCCGTTCTTTGGTTTGCAAGTGCCAGACGATGTCGAAGTCACGGCTCAAGTGGTGGCGCAACCTGATCCGACACTCGCGTCCCGCGTTATTGCGCAACTTGCCGATGGAACGCCTCTTGTGACGCGCAAGCAAGTTGGCGAGGGGTCAGTCATCTTGTTCCACGTCACTGCCAATGCCGAATGGTCGAGCCTTCCGTTGTCTGGGCTTTTCGTTCAAATGCTTGAACGCCTCGCGATTTCAACGCGCCCCAGCGATATTGAGGCTGGCGAACTCGAAGGCACAACTTGGTTGCCAGAAGATGTGCTGGATGCCTTTGGACGTCTCTATGACGGCCGAACACTTGCCGGGGTCGACGGCAGCCTCCTTGAAAATCCGTCGCCGGGTCCAGAGCTACAGCCAGGCCTTTACAGCGGCAATGATCGGTTGATTGCGGTAAACGTTATTGATGCGGAAACGGCCCTCGCGACGGCGCAATGGCCAAACAGCGTAACAGTGGAAGGCCTAGACGTGAGCGAAGAAACTGACCTCAAAGGATGGTTCTTGGCTGCCGCCACGTTGCTTTTGGCCATTGATGTCATCGCCTCGCTCGCGGTTGGCGGGCGTTTGAGGGGCCCGCGCGCGGACATAACTGCAGCGCTGCTTGCGTTGGTTCTACTCACGCCGCAATGGGCAGAGGCTCAAGAAGACGAGTTCGCTTTGAATGCGACCTCGAACGTGGTTCTTGGCTATGTGCTGACGGGCGATGAGCACACCGATGAAATTTCGGAAGCAGGCCTTCGCGGGTTAAGCCGGACACTTTTCCAACGCACAACAATCGAACCCTCTGCACCTGTCGGTGTGAACATCGAGACAGATGAACTCGCCTTCTTTCCATTTCTTTACTGGCCAATCACTCCAGACCAAGGGCTTCCTTCCCGTGAAGCCTATGGAAAGCTCAATCGTTATCTTCGCTCGGGCGGAATGATCCTCTTTGATACCGGTGACGCTGATAACGCGTCGTTCGGGTCAAGCAGCCCCGAGGGGCGTACATTGCGCGCTATCGCGAGAACGCTCGACATACCTGCATTGGAACCGATCCCGCAGGATCATGTTCTGACCCGTACATTCTACCTGCTGCAAGATTTCCCCGGTCGCTACGCGAGCCGCGACATCTGGGTTGAAGCTGCGCCAGCCGACGCTGAACTGGCCGAAGGGATGCCCTTCCGCAATCTCAACGACGGTGTGACACCTGTGGTCATCGGTGGCAATGATTGGGCCCGTGCATGGGCCATCGACGACGTCGGAAACCGAATGTTCCCAGTTGGGCGTGGCCGGACGGGTGAGCGTCAAAGGGAATTGGCGTATCGGTTTGGTGTGAATCTGATCATGCACGTACTGACCGGCAACTATAAATCTGATCAGGTTCATGTTCCTGACCTCCTGGAGAGGCTTGGGCAATGACGAACGAGATTATCCTAAATCCCCTTTTGCCAATCATCCTGATCGCGCTGATCGCGATCCTAGCTGGCATCACCATTGGTTTGGCCCTGTATCGACGTCTATCCGGCTGGTGGTTACGCGGGCTGGCGGGACTTGTCTTGATCGGCGCTCTTTTGAATCCATCCCTCCAACAAGAAGACCGCGCGCCGCTGAGCGACATCATTCTGTTGGTTGTCGATGAAACGGCGAGCCAATCCATCAGTGACCGAAGTGCCCAAAACGCAGAAGCAATCGCCAACATCGAACGAGAAGTTTCGCGTCTACCCAACACCGAATTGCGCATATCGACAGTCGCTGATGGCGAGGGGGATGCGGGTACTCAGCTGATGGCCGCATTATCTGATGCTATGTCCGAAGAACCACAGGGGCGGATCGCTGGCGCAATCCTACTGACAGATGGACGCTTGCACGATTTAGAGCGAACGCCCAACATGCCCGCCCCACTTCATGCGCTGATAACTGGGCAGCCCGACGATTGGGATCGACGTTTGGTCATCTCAAATGCGCCGGCCTTCGCCATTTTGGGCGAGTCTGTCTCCCTCACGCTTCGCATCGAAGATCAGGGTGCTGCTCCCGAAAACTCAGGCGTTGTGCCGCTTAACATCAGCATCGATGGGGGCGCGCCGTTGACGTTCGACGTTGCCATTGGGCGAGATATAGAACTACCGGTCAATCTTCCGCACGGCGGTATGAACGTGCTGCAATTCGAAATTCCGACCGAAGATGGTGAGCTAACTGGCCGGAACAACGCGGCGGTGGTTCAAATCAACGGGGTGCGCGACCGACTACGGGTATTGCTGGTGTCGGGAGAGCCGCACGCAGGCGAACGCACTTGGCGCAATCTGCTCAAAGCCGATGCGTCTGTCGATCTCGTGCACTTCACCATTCTCAGACCACCCGAAAAACAAGACGGCGTTCCGGTGAACGAACTGTCTTTGATCGCCTTTCCAACGCGAGAGTTGTTTCTTGAAAAGATCGATGATTTCGATCTGATCATTTTTGACCGCTACCGCAGGCGCGGCATCCTGCCGTCGCAATACCTCGACAATGTGGTGAATTACGTTGCCGATGGTGGCGCGGTATTGGTGGCCGCTGGGCCAGAGTATGGTGGCGCAGAAAGCATTTATCGCTCTCCCCTCGGCTCGATCATACCGGGGTCTCCAACCGCACGCGTGTTCGAACGAGGATATAAGCCGCTCGTCACGGATATTGGCGAGCGACATCCGGTTACAGAGGGTTTGGATACGCAAGCTGTCATTGAAGAAGACAACCCAAGCTGGGGCCGCTGGTTCCGCTTGGTTGATGTTGAGGTACCAAATTCGGCGACAACTCTGATGAGCGGGCTGGACGAACGCCCATTGCTGTCGCTCGAAAGGATCGGCAACGGGCGGGTTGCTCTATTGGCGTCAGATCATTCTTGGCTGTGGGATCGTGGCTACGAAGGCGGCGGCCCGCAGGCTGAATTGCTCAGGCGATTAGCGCACTGGATGATGAAGGAACCAGAGTTAGAGGAAGAAGCGCTTTGGGTTGAGCCATCCGGCCAAACGATGCGCATCATCCGGAGGACGCTGGAAGAGAGCCAAGGGTCCGTGACAGTCACGCACCCCGATGGCACGGAAACTGAATTGACACTCGATCAAGTTTCCCCTGGCCGGTTCGAGACGCTTTGGGACGCGCCAAGTATCGGGCTTTATCGGCTCACTAATGGCGACGAGGAGGCTGTTATCGCTCTGGGCCCAGCGGCACCGCGAGAATTTGAGCAAACGATCGCGACTGATGAACTCCTCTTACCGGCTCTCGACGCCACAGGAGGCGGTGCGGTTTTGGTGTCTGACGGCGATATTTCTTTGCGGACCGTTCGCCCAGGTCGTCCCGCTGCCGGTCGCGGCTGGCTTGGGATTTCCCCTCGCGAAGCCTACGAAACCGCCGATATCAGCATCGCCCCGCTACTGCCTGCATGGGCGTTCCTACTGCTCGCCAGCGGTTTGATCATTGGCGCGTGGGTAAGAGAAGGCCGCAGCTAGCGCTATTTCGGCAAAACGAACTCTGTCGTGGTTTCGTTCCATCCGTCCACATTTTCGCGTGCTCGAATATAAACGACATCCATGTCCTCGGGGATCAAAATACCGGACTGAGACCGCGTGAACGGCTGTTCGTTCACATGTGGATGCGCCAATTCACGAATTCCGAGCCGGTTGCCATCCGCGTCCAACACTTCCCAAGCGTCGGCATAGTGATCCCAGCCCGTATCTGGATGTTGGAGGGTCACTGAAAACCGCCAAGTGTCGCCAGATTTTGAGGCGTCGACGGCTACGATTTCGACCGGATCAGCAACAGCAGCACCGGCACATAGAAATAAAGAAGCTGTAAGAACTCTCATTCTTTTCCATTTATCAGAATGCTGCGCGGAACGGATGCAAATTCTCGTGACCACAGCACCCAGATCACAATAAGAGTCGTCAGGAAGAGCGCCGGTGTACCAAGAATCCAGCCAAGCGAACCCAACGCATAGTACAACGCCCTAAGCCCGCGGTTAAAATTTATGACCGCACGGATGTTCAATTCGGCGGCCTGCATCGCGCGGTCTATTGCGTCAGGCGCGTTTGGATCATTTGGAACCGCAGCCATCATGACCGTGCCATATCCAAAAACGCGATGTGCCCAGACGAATTTTAGGAAGGCATTGGTGACAAAGAACGCAACCAAAGCAAATTTCAGCTGCCAAATCAGGACAGACATTTCGACTAATCCGACTTGCTCGACCACGCCACGCAAAGGATCCGCGTTACCCATTAATGCGAGCAATCCACCTAGAACCAGAATACTTGTCGACGCAAAGAACGCGGTACCTTGTCTCAATATTCCAAGGACTTGGCTATCAAAGATGCGCGGATCTCTATCCACGAAGACCTTGGCCCAGTCTCTATGGAACTGCGCCATCAGCATTGTGACTGAACTGCGCTTAGGGGACGGATGCTCGATGCGCCACCCAATTAAGAACCAAGAGCCGACGACAAATGCAACGGCTATGAAATCGATGATCGGGAGTTGGTCGAGCGCTGAGAAATGTTCCATGCCGCACAGTATGTCGCGGCATTCCAGCTTGCCAATCCGATAAATTGGTTATATTAATTTACCAATTACAGCAAAGGAGTCTCTCATGGAGATGCCACAGCCAGACCAATCGATCCTAAACCGCAAGAATATGATCGTTGAGAAACTGCACTCGGTTCTACCGGCCGATGCGGTCATTCATGACCCTGCCGAAACACGCGCCTATGAATGCGATGGTTTGGCGGCCTACAAATGCCCCCCACTCTGCGCCGTTCTTCCAGCGACGACCGAAGAAGTGGCTGCTGTGCTAAAAATTTGCCATGCTGAAGGCATTCCTGTTGTGCCTCGCGGCTCTGGCACGTCACTTGCTGGCGGTGCGATGCCAACTGCGGATAGCGTGATCCTTGGCGTTGCGCGCCTTAACCAAGTGATCGAAACGAATTATCCTGATCGCACGATCACAGTTCAATCTGGTCGCACGAACCTGAGCGTCACAGGCGCGGTTGAGACCGACGGGTTCTTTTACGCCCCGGATCCCTCTAGCCAATTGGCCTGCGCGATTGCTGGCAATATCGCTATGAACTCCGGCGGGGCGCATTGTTTGAAATACGGCGTGACGACGAACAACCTGCATGGCGTCAAAATGGTGATGATGGATGGCACTATCGTAGATATAGGCGGGGCGCATTTGGACGCGGGCGGGCTTGATCTGCTCGGCGTGATCTGCGGTTCCGAAGGTCAGCTTGGTGTTGTGACAGAAGCCACTCTGCGCATCTTGCACAAGCCAGAAGGCGCATTGCCCGTCCTGATGGGTTTTGACAGCGCAGAGGTGGCAGGTGAGTGCGTGTCCGACATTATTAAGGCGGGCGTTCTTCCCGTCGCAATCGAATATATGGATAAGCTATGCATCGAAGTCTGCGAAGACTTTGCCAAAGCGGGCTACCCGCTGTGCGAAGCCTTGCTGATCGTAGAGGTTGAAGGGTCAGAGCTGGAAATCGAAGAACAGCTTTCAAAGATCAAAGCGATTGCACAGACGCACAACCCAGTAGAGCTGCGAGAGGCCAACGATGCCGACGAAGCCGCTCGCATCTGGCTCGGGCGTAAGTCTGCTTTTGGCGCGATGGGCCAGATCAATGACTACATGTGCTTGGATGGAACGATTCCGGTGTCGGAGCTTCCGTTCGTGCTCCGTCGGATTGGTGAGCTTTCCAAGGAATACGGGCTAGATGTGGGCAATGTCTTCCACGCAGGCGATGGGAACATGCATCCTCTGATTTTGTTCGATGCAAACACGCCGGGACAGTTGGAAACGTGTGAGGCGCTTGGTGCGGAAATCCTGAAACTTTGTGTTGAAGTGGGTGGATGTCTGACCGGCGAACATGGTGTTGGCATTGAAAAGCGCGACCTGATGAACGCGCAATATACCGACGCGGATTTAGAAGCTCAGATGCAGGTCAAAGATGTGTTCGACCCGAATTGGCTTTTGAACCCCGCAAAAGTTTTCCCACTCAAAGACAGCGAAACGCGCCGTGCGGCGGCATAGCTCTCGACGTTCAGAAGTAAGTAGTCAAAATGATTGAGCCCAAGACAGAAGCCGAGTTGGCCGAAGCTTTGAAGTCCGCGAACGGCCCACTGCGTATAAGTGGCGGTGGTACCAGAGATTACGGACGCCCCGTGCAGGGCGAGGTGATCTCAACGTCCAAACTTTCGGGCATCACGCTCTACGAACCCGGCGCGCTCACGATCGTCGCTCAGGCCGGAACTCCGGTCTCTGAGATTGAGGCCGAACTCGCCAAGAACAATCAGCGTTTGGCTTTCGAGCCGATGGATCACCGCGCTATCCTAGGTCAAGAAGGAAGCCCTACGATCGGCGGAGTGATTGCCGCCAACGTAAGTGGCCCACGCCGCATTTCGGTCGGCGCTGCCCGTGATTTTCTTTTGGGTGTTCGCTTTGTGGATGGTGAAGGCAAGATCATCAAGAACGGCGGGCGCGTTATGAAGAACGTGACGGGCTATGACCTCGTGAAGCTCATGGCTGGGTCTTTTGGCACGTTGGGGATACTGACCGAGGTGTCCTTGAAAGTGATGCCTGCTGACGAAACAGCCGCGACACTCATCCTAAACGGTTTGGATGTAGAACAAGCCGTTGCTGCCATGTCTTCGGCACTTGGCTCGCCTTACGACGTAACAGGTGCTGCGCATATCCCAGCCTCTGGACATACGGTTGTGCGGATCGAGGGTTTTGAGAAGTCGGTCGCCTATCGCACCGAAAAACTTACCCAACATCTGAGCGCAATTGGAACCGCTGAGATTATCAGCGGCGACGCTCACGATCTCCTTTGGCAAGATGTCCGTGATGCAAAAGCGCTTAGCGGTGCCGAAGGCGACATTTGGCGGGTCTCAGTCAAACCATCTGATGGGCCAGCTGTAATTCAAGCTGTCAATCCGACATCTTACCTGATGGATTGGGGCGGCGGCCTCATCTGGATGGAAACGCCATCGGGCACTGATGTTCGTGCATTGATCCCTGACATCGCGGGCCATTCAACTTTGATCAAGGCATCCCCTGCGATCCGATCCGAAATCGCGACGTTCCAACCCGAACCGAAACCACTGGCCCTCATTTCAAACGAGCTTCGCTCAAAGTTCGATCCTCGCGGGATCCTGAACCCGGGATTGATGAGCTAATGCAAACCAACTTTACACCGGAACAGCTAACAAACCCCGGCACGGCCCGCGCCAACGAGGTGCTGCGCGCATGCGTTCACTGCGGGTTCTGCACCGCGACCTGTCCAACCTATCAAGTCTTGGGCGACGAATTGGATAGTCCGCGTGGGCGCATCTATCTGATGAAAGACATGCTCGAAAACGAGCGTGAGCCTGACGCGAAAACGGTCAAACACATCGACCGCTGCCTGTCCTGCCTAGCCTGTATGTCGACCTGTCCCTCAGGTGTGCATTATATGCACCTTGTCGATCATGCACGCGCCTACATTGAAGAACGGTATCAGCGCCCTTTCATGGATCGCGCTTTGCGTTGGACACTGGCGCAAATCCTGCCCTACCCCAATCGCTTCCGATTGGCCCTGCTTGCTGCGAAGATTGGCCGCCCTTTTAAGGGACTGATGCCCGATCCGCGGCTGCGCGCCATGCTGGATATGGCGCCGAAGCAGATCCCACCTGTAAGCGCAAATGACGAACCTCAAGTGTTCGAAGCACCTGCTAAGAAGATGCGCGTGGCGTTGATGACAGGCTGCGCGCAAAAAGCACTGAACACCGACATCAATGACGCCACAATACGATTGCTCACTCGGCTTGGCGCAGAGGTCGTCGTCGCTGAAGGCGCCGGATGCTGCGGTGCACTGACCCACCACATGGGCAAGGAAGATCAGAGCCATGCATCAGCAGCCGCCAACATCAAAGCATGGCAAAAAGAGATTAACAATGGCGGGTTGGACGCCATCGTCATCAATACGTCAGGCTGCGGTACGACCGTGAAGGACTACGGGCATATGTTCCGCAACGATCCTTTCGCAGAGGAGGCGGCAGAGGTTTCTAAGCTCGCAATGGACATCTCTGAAGTGCTGATGAAGCTCGACCTACCGGAAGGTGAGAGCAAGAATATGAAAGTCGCCTACCATGCTGCCTGTTCTTTGCAGCACGGTCAGCAAATCAAAACGCACCCGAAGACCCTGTTGAAGAAATCGGGCTTCACGGTGCTGGAACCAGCGGACCCGCATCTGTGCTGTGGCTCTGCCGGTACTTACAACTTGATGCAGCCCGAAATCTCTGGCCAGCTGAAGGAACGCAAAGTCCAGACACTGGAAGCCCTGACGCCGGACGTGATCTCTGCCGGTAACATTGGTTGCATGATGCAGATTGGCAGCGGGACCGATACACCGATTGTCCACACAGTCGAACTGCTCGATTGGGCAACCGGAGGACCAAAGCCTCGCGCAATGGATCCAGACACCACACGCCCAGGTTTCATACCAATACTGCGATAACGCCTTAATCTCGCCGTATCATTTTATCACTAAACCGGCTTTAAGAGGTTTATGATGAAACACGTTTTGATTGCGATTTTGGCTTGGCTCGGCGCGGTATCGGTCGTTTCGGCACAAGAGACAGATTTAAGAACGCTTGAAACGGGCGCAGATGTTCGTGGTTGGGAAGCGGTTGGGCGGTTGGATTTTCGCGATGGGTTCTGTACCGCGGCAATGATCCGAGACAACTTGATTTTGACAGCGGCGCATTGTGTTTACACCGATGCGGGTCGTATTCGCGATGCTAACGAGTTTACATTTAGCGCTGGTTTACGTTCTGGCCGTGCAGAGGCGACGCGCGGTGTGCATAGCCTAGTCGCGCACCCTCAATACGAACATTCGCCGAATTCTATCGAAGATAAAAACGTCGCGGTCGACATCGCCGTTCTTCGGTTGGATCAACCTATCCGCCGCGCACGTATCCAGCCGTTCCGCATCGATGAGCAACCCACTCAAGGCGATCAGATCGGCGTCGTGTCCTACGGTCGTGGCCGGTCCGAGGCCCCTAGCCTTCAAGAGGTCTGTTCCGTCCTCGGTCGTCAAACCGGCGTGGTCGTGATGACATGCGACGTTGTTCAAGGATCCAGCGGGTCGCCCGTCTTTACGCTGAGCGACGGTGCCCCTCGGATCGTTTCGGTGGTCTCTGCCATTGCGCAGGTGGGTGAAGATAAGGTGAGCCTTGGCACATCCCTACGCGAACCATTGCAAACGCTTCTGTCGCATTTCGCCTCTCTAGGACCAGCGCGCCCTGGTGGCACGCAAAGGGTCATGCGTGTCGGGGAACGTAACGACACAGGCGCGAAATTCGTTCGACCCAGCAACTAGCACTCTTGAAATAGGCCGCGGGCCTTCCCAAATCGATATCATCGGGATGCCAATGATGGGTCCCGAAAATCAATCGCCCGTCCGTGAATGGAGGGCAACATAGTTATCGCTTTGAGAAGGATAATCGACATGCGTCGTTTTGATATGACACCCCTGTACCGTGCCACTGTTGGCTTTGACCAAATCGCAGACCTCATGGATCGCGCCCTCGCCAGTGACGTCGGCCAGAACAGTTACCCTCCATATAACATTGAGAAGACTGAAGAAGACGGATGGATGATTTCCATTGCCGTCGCCGGTTTCTCCGACACTGACCTCGCAATCGAAGTCAAAGAACGGTCCCTCGTGATCACCGGGCGCAAAGCTGACGAAGGAAAAGATCGAAAATACCTACACCGTGGTATCGCTACGCGCGCATTTGAACGCCGCTTTCATCTGGCCGACCACGTCAAAGTAACAGGTGCGAGCCACGTTGACGGCATGTTGAACATCGACCTGCTTCGCGAAGTACCTGAAGCACTGAAGCCACGTCAGATCGAAATCAGCAAAGCTCCGTCAAGCGATGCAAACGTGATCGACGCTGAGAAAGTGAACTAGGTCTCAGACTTGAACGAAGTCACCAGACGCCGCCCAATCGGGCGGTGTTTTTTGTGCGTAATGGTCAATGCGCCTCTGCCCAGTTGGCGCCCTGACCCGCATCCACGGCAAGCTTGACGTCTAAACGAACCGCTGGATCGCTGGCCCCTTCCATGACCTCGCGCGCTGTCTCGATCAGCTGATCGACGCCATCCTCGGCAACTTCGAATATCAATTCATCGTGCACTTGCAAAAGCATTTTAGCAGGCTGGCCCGCGATAGCGGCCGGCATCCTAATCATGGCGCGGCGGATCACATCCGCTGCTGTTCCTTGGATCGGAGCATTGATCGCCGCGCGCTTTGCGAAACCTGCATGCGGGCCTTTGGCGTTAATCTCTGGCGTATTGATCTTGCGACCGAACAATGTTTCCACGTAGCCATGCTCTTTCGCGAAGGCGACGGTGTCATCCATATAGGTTCGTATGCCGGGGAACCGTTCGAAATAACGATCGATAAAGCCCTGCGCCTCCGCCCGTGGGATACGCAAGTTGCGTGCAAGCCCAAACCCGCTGATCCCGTAAATCACACCAAAGTTAATCGCTTTCGCCTGGCGCCGGATATCTGGCGTCATTTCATCAAGCGGAACGTCGAACATCTCCGAAGCAGTCATCGCATGAATGTCGTGCCCATCTTTGAACGCCTGTTTGAGCGTATCGATACCGGCGATATGTGCGAGGATGCGAAGCTCAATCTGTGAATAGTCGAGCGATACGAGCGTCTTACCAGGTTCCGCGACGAATGCTTCGCGAATACGACGGCCTTCCTCCGTCCTCACCGGAATGTTCTGAAGGTTAGGATCATTAGAGGCCAACCGGCCAGTGTTGGCCCCAGCGATGGAATAGGACGTGTGAACCCGACCCGTTTCCACATTGATATGCGTCTGAAGGGCATCCGTATAGGTGGATTTCAGCTTGGCCAGTTGGCGGTAGTCCAAAATTCGGGCCGGAAAATCATGTTCGGTGGCAAGGTCTTCCAACACATCGGCAGGTGTTGACCACTGGCCGGTTTTGGTTTTCTTGCCCCCCTCCAACGCCATTTCGTCGAACAGGATTGTGCCAACCTGCGCGGGGCTTTGTACGTTGAATTCACGCCCCGCCAATTCGTAAAGCTCGGCCTCTAGCCCTGCCATTTTTTGGCTAAAGGCATTCGACATCCGCGACAGCGTATCCCGGTCAACTTTGACGCCTGTCCTTTCCATTTGGGCCAACACCGGCACCAAAGGACGTTCCAACGTTTCGTAGACAGTCGTGACGCACTTTTCATGCAGTTGCGGCTTGAACAGTTGCCACAGACGCAGTGTAATATCCGCATCTTCCGCGGCATATTTCACAGCGTCCTCGATTGGCACACGATCAAAGGTGATGGCGGATTTTCCTGTCCCCAACAGCGATTTGATCTCAATTGGCTTGTGATTGAGGTACCGTTCTGACAGCCCATCCATCCCATGATTATGCAGGCCTGCGTTCATCGCGTACGACATCAGCATCGTGTCGTCCATGGCTGCAATATCGATGCCGACACGCGCGAAAATCTTTGCATCGTACTTCATGTTCTGACCGATTTTCAGAACCGAAGGGTCTTCCAACACAGGCTTGAGGAGCGCGAGCGCTTCGTCCAAACCCATCTGTCCTTGAGCAAGTTCATCCGACCCGAACAGATCGTCGGATGCAGACGCCTTGTGGGTCAGCGGGATATAGCAAGCGTCCCCTGCCTCAACACACAAGCAGATGCCAACCAGATCTGCTGTCATCTCGTTCAAGCCTGTGGTTTCAGTATCGACAGCCACATAGCCACGCTCTCGAATGCGCCCAATCCAGTCTTCGAGGGTCGCCGCATCGGCAACCTTCGAATAGGTTGCCTGATCGAACGGCACCGCTTCAGCTGCAGAGGTTTCAATAGGTGTCGGTGCGACATCGGCAATTACGGGCGCTTCGATCCCCAACTTATCCGCAATCCGTTTGGTCACAGTGCGGAATTCCATTTCCGCAAGGAACCCCATCAAAGTTTCTGGATCGGCGTCTTTGATTTCCAAGCTGTCGAGATCGAACGGCAATTCCATGTCGCAGTCTAATTGCACCAGTTGCTTGGACAATTCGATCTGGTCCCGGTTATCGATCAAAGTCTGACGCCGCTTGGGCTGTTTGATTTCTTCTGCGCGATCTAGAAGCTCTTCCAAAGAGCCATATTCATTTATCAGCAACGCGGCTGTCTTGATCCCAATTCCGGGCGCACCTGGAACGTTATCAACGCTATCACCGGCAAGCGCCTGCACATCAACCACCCGCTCCGGCCCGACGCCGAACTTCTCATGCACGCCATCAGTATCGATCCGCTTATTTTTCATCGGGTCGAGCATTTCGACACCGCCACCGACCAGCTGCATCAAGTCTTTGTCAGACGAAAGGATCGTCACACGACCGCCCGCATCGCGCGCCTGATGGGCCAATGTCGCGATTATATCGTCAGCCTCGAACCCCTCAATCTCTTCACATGCAATGTTGAAGGCCCGCGTTGCGTCACGTGTCAGTGGGATTTGAGGGCGCAAATCCTCTGGCATCGCCTCTCTGTTCGCTTTGTATTGGTCATAAAGATCATTACGAAATGTATGGCTGCCTTTATCGAAAATCACGGCCACGTGGGTCGCGGCGTCTGGGCCGGTGTTCCCCTCGACATAGCGCTGAAGCATGTTCACGAAACCGCTGACCGCTCCCACCGGCAATCCATCTGATTTCCGCGTGAGCGGGGGCAGAGCGTGATAGGCGCGAAAAATAAACGCCGACCCATCAATCAAATGAAGATGACAGCTTTTACCGAATTGCGTGGTCATGTCGCGCTCCCCCAGTCAATCGTTCATCTAGTTTCGCATGAACCGGAGGAAGGGACCAGAAGGATCAGGCTTGATCTTTGAAATCTTCGTGGACGTATTTCGCGTCGCAATATGGGCATTCAACCCAACCTGTATCCGTCGGAATTTGCAGATACACGCGCGGGTGTCCAAAACCACTTTCGCCACCGTCGCAAGCAACGCGATAGTCTTTTACAATCTTGGTTTCCGGTGCGGGACGTGTCATGGCTGGCCTGTCTGTTGATGCGGAGGTAATCCGCCTTAACTCAAGCATTCATATCGCAGGCCTGCGCTGGGGAAAAGACGCCAATGACCGCCAATGCTATCGAAATTTCTGGCCTAAGAAAGACTTATGCCGCGTCCAAAACGCAAGAGGCAAAAGTCGCTTTGAAGGGGATCGACCTGAATATCCCCCAAGGATCTATTTTTGGTCTCTTGGGGCCAAATGGCGCGGGAAAGTCGACACTAATCAACATTCTAGCCGGTCTGGTCACGAAATCCGAAGGGTCGGTCAAAATCTGGGGCTTTGACCAAGATGAAAACCCGCGCCAATCGCGGGCGTCCATTGGAATCATGCCGCAGGAACCCAATCTGGACCCATACTTTACCCCTGCTGGATCCCTAGATGTTCAAGCAGGCCTTTATGGTGTTCCGCGCATGCAGCGCAAGACAGCGGAGATTCTCGAGCTGATCGGTCTAAGCGACAAAGCCAATGCCTATGCGCGCTCCCTTTCCGGCGGAATGCGCAGGCGCCTGCTACTCGGCAAAGCATTGGTTCATAGTCCTCAAATTTTGGTGCTAGATGAGCCAACCGCTGGGGTGGATATCACTCTGCGCAATCAGCTTTGGGAAAATGTGCGTCGGTTGAATGATGAGGGCATGACCATCATCCTCACCACGCACTACCTCGAAGAGGCGGAGCAAATGTGCGATGAGATCGCGATCATCAACCATGGGGAATTGATCGTCCGCGACACAACATCAAACCTACTATCCAAGCTCGACAGTAAGACTTTGGTCATCACCCCTGCCGAAGCAGTATCCCGTGTCGTCCTGCCTGCCGAGATATCACAGCAAACAACAGAAGACGGCGCGCTTCGCTTATCCTATCGACCTGCAAACATCTCAGACAACGAAGTCCTCGATCACCTTCGGCAAGCGGGCGTGGTCATCAAAGACATTCAGACGGATATCCCAGATCTCGAAGATGTTTTCTTGTCGCTGACAGAATAATCAGTCGCGCGGCAACATCCGACCAAGCTGTTGGCCACCGATGATATGCAGATGAAAATGCGGTACGTCTTGGACACCATGGGTTCTGGTATTCGCGATAGCGCGAAACCCGTCAACTACACCGGTGATGCGACACACCTCTGCCACGGCCGCCATAAACCCCGCCTGTTCCTCTGCTGAGGCGTCGCGGGCAAAGTGATCGAGGCTCACGTATGGACCCTTTGGAATGACCAGAACATGCACTTGCGCTTGCGGCTGAATGTCGTGAAAGGCAAGCGCGTGCTCGCTTTCAAAAACCGTGCTGTTCGGGATTTCGCCCCTCAGAATTTTCGCAAAGATATTCTGATCGTCATAGTCAAACTGCATCTAAAATCATCCATCAAAGAGGTAAGGCGTTGCCGACAACTCTTGCGCCACTTCGGGTGTCACATCAAGGAAAGACCCAAGGATTTCAGCATTTTTCGCTTGGCTATGGTCTTGCTGAATGCGGTGGTAGCCTTGGAAATTACTGTCCTGAATGCGTTCACTTTCAAAGGCTATATCGTAGCGGATTGTCGGGATAATTTGTCCAAGCGTTTCTTGACTGGAGTCAGGTGCTGCCAAACCTACGCGTTTGGCGTGCCCAATAAGGTATTCGTCAGAGAAATCGCATTCGACCTCCAACAGCCGAGCACGAGACCGGTCGGAAAAGAAATCCTCCAAAAGATCGATATTCGCGGTGTCCAAACAAATGACGAGCTTTTCCGTTTCGTAGTAGTCAAACAACATCCGCATAAGAGAGCGCCTATGGCGTGTTCGTTTGGCCAGTGACGTCTGAATGCCGCCAAGATCCGGCAAGTCAGTTTGATCTTCGTTAAATAGATAGTCGATCGCTGGAATGTCCGTGTGGTTTCTAATCGATGCCGAAAGGCGTTTAGCAACGTGCCACTTCTTACAAACGATCACGAACAATTCTCGATCTCTGCCAAGCGTTGCCTCTGCTTCCCAAAACCGAGGAGCAAACCGCCTGCCAATCCGGCCGCGTCCCGTCAAAAATTTGAAGAGGTTCCAGCCTTCGGCGGAAACGTTAAAATCCTCTTGGTCTGACGCGTAAAGCTTACCGAGACGAGACTTCAATTCAGCAGCTTCCGGGCTGATCTTGCGGGCAAATAGGCCGTCTTGCCCGATCAACAGATCATAATGATCATTATAGAACGTCAGCGGCATTCCGTAGTCGGTGAACATCAAGAAGGTCAGCGTACGTGTCTTGATTTCATCCGCAGGCACCAGGTGGCGCACCAGAGTCTGAAAGAATGTCTCATCTGGAATCCAAGTTGTTTTGAAGAACCGAACAACGTCCCGCCGCTCTTTCACAAAATTGAGGATCCACTCAATTGTACGACGCCGCAGGCACCACCACTGCGACCCAATCATGATTTGAATGTCGTTCGGAACCTCTCGGGTGATGCCAAGCTTGCGTTGCGTCCAAAAACTCCAATAGAACCGTCGCTTCTGTGTGCGCTCATTGAACCAGTGGCGATAAATCAATCGTTCTTCTTTGAGGCCCGTCTTAATCCAATCACTTTCGAAGTAATCGAAGCTCTCAATATAATCGACGTCGTTGGCGTCCAAAAACTTATGTGCGTATTTTGCCGATTTGATCGACATGCAATCGCCAGACACCATGTAGAAATGAGTTGCTCGCGGAAACGCGTCGACTGCTGCTTCGACCGCATACAAAGTTGCTTGTACAAGGCTCCATTCCCCCCAACCGCATTTGATCCGTTTCTTGGCAAAAGCGACGTTTGGATTGCCGTAGAGTTTTTTTCGGATGAGGTCATATGCCTCTTTCGGTGCCCGCGCATCGAAGTGAATCGAGATGTAATCTCCGACAGCCGTGAACTGTTTTGCTTGCTGTATGATGGCCTCTGGGTCTTTATGACACAGGAGGATGAATGCTATTTTTGCCATTCTCGAAACAGTCGGTGTATTATCGGGCTATTGTTCGGAACTAATAACAAGAAGCGACATTGAATATACAGGGTTTCTTTGCCGTAAAGGCTCAACTAATACAGTGTCCCAAGGCGAGCAATTTGTCCAACAGCTCGCGCGGAGGCTGACATATGGGTTTTCCAGGGACCTGGATGACGGAAAGCGAGAGCGTCGTCTATCGCGTCGTGCCTAAATGCGCGTGTTCGACCATTGGGCAAATCATGTACTATTCCGATCACGGTGAGTTCTTCGATGGCGACATTCATGATGCAAAGGGTGGCATGCACAAATGGGCGTTGGAAGACAGCCAACCTCTGATCACCGCCAACATTGAAAGCCACAAAAGCTACGCTTTCACCTGCGTCCGAAACCCCTACACCCGCATTCTATCTTCGTTCTTTGACAAGATTTGCGGCATTCAGCGCAACGGCAAACGCTATCGCGGCAACCTGGTCCCTCTGCTGATCCAGAAATACGGGATCGAGGTCGGCGATCCTGAAACCGGCTTTGAATTCGACCAGATTAAGTCGTTCCGCCGCTTTCTGCTCTTTGCGCGCGACACCATTCGGTGGCGCCGCCCGATGGAGCCTGACATTCACTGGTCAGCCATGTCCGGCCATATCTCAACGTTCATTGTGAATGGTGGTAAATACGATCGCATTTTTTGGACGGAACATTTCAACGACGGTATGAAAGCCGTTTTGGATGAAATTGAAACGCCCAAGCCTGTAGACATCACAAAAATCCCTCGCTTTAACGAAAGCGAAGGACATGGGCCAAAGCGGGCCTTCCCGGTGGAAGACTATTTTGACGATTTGTCGATGCATTTGGTCTACGAAATCTACAAACGCGATTTCCAGCTCTTCAAATATGACTTTGAAGACCCGTCGAACAAAATGCCAACCGGAGAGATTGATCTGACGGAAGTCCACGCAAAGTTAGGAGAATGACGGCCGGATATTCAGGCAATCCGCTTTGGAAAAAGCTTGGATTGAATGAAGGGCAAACCGTCTGCCTGATGAACCCGCCTAAAGATTACTTGGACCTACTTGGCGAAGGTCGACCGGATGTAAGTTTTGAATACGAACTTCGAACCGGCGGAGCGGTTTATCATATCTTTTCATCAGCTCGCGCGGAGCTAGAGCACTTACTCTCTGAATGCTTAGCCTCAATGGCGCGTGATGGAATGATCTGGGTAAGCTGGCCAAAGAGAGCCTCGAAAGTAGATACTGACATAACCGAAGATGTGATCAGGGAGATCGCATTGTCGGGAATTTTGGTTGATGTGAAAGTCTGCGCGGTGGACGCAACTTGGTCTGGGCTTAAGTTGGTAATCAGAAAAGAACTGCGTCAGTAGAAAAAGGCCCCAAAATGACATTGGTACTCTTGCTTGGAAGCGGGCCAAACGTGTTGACCGCTAAGGATTGGTCAGATGTGCCATTTAACCACATTGTCGCGATCAACAACGCTTGGCGCGTCCGACCTGATTGGACGCATCTTGTGCATCCTTCTGACTTCCCTGAGGATCGGATGCCTCCACAGATGGCGCCTGATCAAAAGGTCATTCAAGCGATAGACTACGTCCCGCTCCAGAACCAATACGGAGGTTTCGTCTACGCAGGTGGTACAATGGCCTTCACAGCGAGTTATTGGGCTTTAGCCGCCCTCAAACCAAGAGCAATTGCGGTCCTAGGGTGCGACATGGTTTATCCGAAAACCGAGCGGACCCACTTCTATGGCAAGGGAACTGCTGATCCACTGCGAGAGGACAAAACCCTTCGAAGCCTAGAAGCAAAGTCCGCACGACTGCTGGTGAAAGCAGCTCAACAAGGTTGCGCTATGGTGAACCTGAGCAAAGAAGAGAGCCGGTTGGTGTTTCCAAGAACAGATGTCGCTGATGTTGGCGCACTTAAACCAGCGTCGTTCAACGAAGAATTGGTTGCAGCCGCCGAGGCAGAAGAGACACGTTTGGATTACTATGTCCCAAGCGGGAAATACTGGAAAGTAGAAGACCGTTTCGACGTTGATGCCATCGACGCGCTTGATGCGCTTTGGCTCAGATCAGTCCGGCGTCCTTAAACAACACTTTTAGATCGGCTTGAGGACGAGGGCCAATATGCCGGATGACCTCAGCAGCGGCCACAGAGCCCATTCGACCGCAAACATCAAGCGGCTGGCCGGTTGCCATGCCATAGATGAACCCCGTCGCAAACTGATCCCCTGCCCCTGTCGCATCAACCGGCGTGATCGATGTAACCGGCACCTCGACCCGTTCTCCGTTGCGTATGAGCAGGATCGGATCACCTGAGCGAGTGCAAGCGATTGTGTCGCACGCCGCCGACCCTTGGGCCAATGCAGCATCCAGATCGTCTGTTTCGTAGAGCGTCTTCCACTCATCTTCGTTGCCTAGCGTGAAATCCAAGTCCTCTTTGATGAGCCGTTGAAAGCCTTCACGATGGCGATCCGCACAGAACGGATCAGAAAGCGTGATACCCGATTTCCCGCCGGCAGCATGCATCAAGCGTGCCGCTTCACTAAACGCGGTCTTCCCGTCATCCTTGTCAAAAAGGTAGCCTTCCAAAAACAGGAACTTGCTGCCACCGAACAAATCGCCGGACACATCGCCACTGTTTAGGTCAGCACCAGCGCCGAGGTATGTGTTCATCGAACGCTCCCCATCCGGGGAGACAAAAATCATCGACCGCGACGTGGGCGCATCTGCATTCTGAACCGGAGCATTCGGGAACGCTGTTCCTGCATCTTCCATACCTTTGGCATAGAACCGGCCCAGCGCGTCATCTTTCACCTTACCAATAAATGCAGTCGTCAAACCAAGCCCGCCAAGTCCGGCAATCGTGTTCGCAACAGACCCGCCTGGTGTTTCGACCCGATCCCGCATGGCCGCATAAAGAACCTCTGCGCGGTCTTTTTCGACAAGCTGCATGATCCCTTTTTCGATGCCCATCTGATCAAGGAACATATCTTCAGCAGGAGAAATCACATCGACAATTGCATTGCCGATCCCAATGACGTCGAAATTGCTCATAAGTTCTTGTCCTCAAACATACAAAGGTCGCGGATCAAACAGGCCGCGCATTTTGGTTTTCTCGCGACGCAAGTATACCGTCCGTGTAGGATAAGCCAGTGGTGCGCATGAAGTTGAAAGTCCGCTGGGATATTGTCCTCAATCGCGCGCTCGACAGCATCGACATCCTTTCCAGGCGCTATGCCGGAGCGATTTCCAACGCGAAAGATATGAGTGTCCACCGCCTGCGCTGGTTGCTGCCACCACATATTAAGCACGACATTTGCTGTCTTACGGCCAACGCCGGGCAACGACTGCAAAGCCGCACGCGAATTCGGAACAACGCCGTCATAGACATCGACCAAAATCTGGCTCATCTTCATGACGTTTTTGGCCTTTTGGCGATAAAGGCCGATGGTCTTGATATGGTCCGTCAGCTCATCGATCCCCAGATCAAGCATCTGCTGCGGCGTCTCGACCTTTTTGAACAAGGCTTCCGTCGCCTTGTTCACACCTTTGTCGGTTGCCTGCGCCGACAAAGCCACCGCCACGACCAAAGTATAGGCGTTGGTGTGGTTCAGCTCGCCTTTCGGCTCCGCCTCAGCTTCCTGAAACCGCTCAAAAATCTCTCGGATCGTATTGTAGTCAAGTTGCTTTGCCATCCGAAAATCTATGCGCAATTTTCGGGTCGCCTGCAATCATTGCTTTTCCTAGGTTAGCTACATGGAACAGAACGACTCATATCATTACCAAGTCATCGCGCGCGCGATTGAACTGATCGATGCGCATGACAGCGAACCACTTTCGCTGACAGAGCTTGCGCGGCAAATGAACATGTCTCCGGCCCATTTTCAGCGGCTCTTTACCCAATGGGTCGGTGTCAGTCCGAAACGCTATCAACAGTACCTCGCCCTCGGGCACGCCAAGTCGCTTTTGCGAGATCGTTTCACGACACTTGAAACATCGAATGCTGTTGGACTTTCCGGAAGCAGCCGACTGCATGATCTGTTTGTGCGCTGGGAAGCAATGACCCCAGGAGACTTTGCTAAAGGTGGATCAGATTTAACGATAAATTGGGGGTGGTTTGAAAGTCCGTTTGGCCCTGCTCTCCTGATGGGCACAGACAAGGGAATTTGCGGCTTGGCCTTCTCTGCCGTGACGGGCGAAGACGAAGCAATGGTGGACATGACATCACGATGGCCTAAGGCAAACTTTGTAGAAAACCCTGAGGCAATCCGTCCATGGGCCGAGGCGACGCTCTCGCTATCTGGTGAAACCAGGCTACACATGATCGGCGCACCGCTTCAGCTAAAGGTTTGGGAAGCTCTTCTGATGATCCCGCCGGGTCATGTGACGACCTACAGCGAGATTGCAGAGGCAATTGGCAAGCCAAAGGCCGTTAGAGCCGTTGGGACAGCAGTTGGGAGAAACCCTGTTAGCCTTTTGATCCCTTGTCATCGCGCCCTTCGGAAATCAGGGGCCCTCGGTGGCTATCACTGGGGGTTAGCGGTCAAGCGTTCGTTGCTGGCATGGGAATCTGCGCGTGAAGATGCCGCCGCCTAGTGCGAAAAAGTAAGCGGAAACCCGCCTTTCCAAGCGCCGTTATTGAATAGCATCGGGAATTTCGCCTTAATGTGAAGCATCGACAGGCGTGGCAGATTGCGCCACCTAAAAATAATGGAACCAGTACAATGGCATTGACAAAATTCCCTCTTCTTCTCGCCGCAGGCTCGCTCGCATTTGTTGCGGCTTGCGATGGTAGCTCTCCAAATAACAACCAAAACGCGCAGCAAGGTGCTTTGATCGGCGCGGGCGTAGGCGCACTAACTGGCATTCTGACAGGCGATAGCGTTCAAGATCGTCGGCGCGGTGCTGTTTTTGGCGCAGCTCTAGGTGCAGCGGGTGGTGCCGCGATTGGCAACCAGCTCGACCAACAAGAGGAAGAGCTTCGCGCCTCCCTCGGCAACAACGTGGGCATCGTGAACAATGGTCAGAACCTGACTGTGACGCTCGCAGAAGACATTTTGTTTGCGACCGAGAGCACAGCGGTGTCAGCAGCTTCTCAAACTGAGCTTCAGACCTTAGCAGGATCAATCAATCGTTTTCCTGACACGTCCGTCAGCGTGATCGGTCACACAGACAATACTGGCAGTGCCGAATTCAACCTCGATCTTTCGCAACGCCGCGCACAGGCTGTAAGCAGCGTTCTGATCGGCTCCGGCGTGTCGCCAACACGTATCGCATCGATTGGGCGAGGCGAGGATGCTCCGGTCGCGACGAACTTGACCGAAGAAGGTCGTCAAGCCAACCGCCGCGTCGAAGTGGTCATAATTCCGAACGGTTAAGCTCGAACTAAGTACACGAAGGGCCGCTTCATGCGGCCCTTTTTTGTTGGCGAAGTCATGCTCTGGTAATATAAACTGACCAATAGAGCATGAGGTCGCGATGCCTTTTCAAACGGTTCAACAAGAGAAACTATCTCAGAGTGTCGTCCGACAGATCGAAGAGCTGATCCTGAGGGGGATTTTGCGACCCGGAGAACGGCTGCCTTCTGAACGCGAGCTTAGCGAGAAAATGGGCGTGTCACGCCCGTCGCTCAGAGAAGCACTGTCAGACCTCCAAGATCGGGGGCTGCTCACATCAAAGGCCGGTGCTGGCGTCTTCGTAGCAGACGTTCTGGGAAGCGCTTTCGCGCCTGCGTTGGTCACACTTTTTGCAACCCACGATAGTGCAGTCTTCGACTACATCAGTTTCCGGCGCGACATGGAAGGTTTGGCCGCTGAACGTGCGGCGCGGCTAGGATCAGATACCGATCTGAAAGTGATCGATACGATCTTTAAGAAGATGGAAGTGGCGCAGCAAAAGCGTAACCCAACCGAAGAAGCGGCTCTCGACGCCGATTTTCATCTCGCGATTATCGAAGCAAGCCACAACATCATTATGCTGCACATGATGCGATCTATGTATGAACTCTTGCGCGAAGGCGTCTTTTACAATCGCTCTGTCATGTTCAAACAGAGAATGACCCGAGACCATTTGTTGGATCAGCATCGTGCGATAAACGATGCGCTGCAAGAAAGAGACCCAGAACGGGCGAAAGCCGCAGTTGCGTCGCATCTCGATTACGTCGAACAGGCTTTGGCCGATCATCAGAAAGCCGAGAAGAACGAGGCCTTTGCACAGCGGCGGTATGAACACGAAGCCAAGCGCTAGATGGCAACCAAACCTGTTCTTCAAAACCAACTAGACCCGAACCAACGATCTGTGGCGGCGCGAAGCCTGCCGGGTATGCAACCGCTGCGTGGAGTCGATTGGATAACCGTTGATGAAGCCTACTCTACTCAGTTGGCTGAGAAAGCTAGGCTGTTGGCAACGAAGGAAGACGCTGTTTTGCGATGCCTTCCTGACGCCCAAGAGCCCGCGCGGGAAGTATTGTCCGAGGTTCTTCAACTCCTTCGGGACCGAACGGATTTTGAGGTTCGCTATCAACATGTGATCTGCCCAGACAAAACCCGCATCGACCTCAATTTCGAATTGCCGCTGCAGACGCTTTCGAAACTCATCCAAGAAGACATCTGCATTCTGCAAAAGATCGGTGACGAGCACGTTTTGACCGCGGCTCTACTGTGCTTTCCCGCCAGTTGGACGTTGGCAGAGAAGATAGGAAAGCCCCTCATTGCGATCCACCGACCGGTCCCAGAATATGACACCAATATCGCAAAACGTGTCCAACGATTGTTTGATGGCGTTCGGGTTGGCCAACCCATGTGGCGGGCAAACTTTCTGAATTATTCAGACCCTGCTCTGCATCACCCAAGAACCGAGGCTGAACCAAGAACCGACGATCACATGGCGGGGACATACGAACGATCAGAGCGGCAGACAGTTTGGAGATTACCAAAGACGGGCGCGGTGGTCTTTTCCGTCCATACCACGATCACAAAACCCAATAGCTAAAAAGGCCCCGGCGATTGCCGAGGCCTTCTAGAATTTATCAGTTCGCGTTTAGTGTAGTTTTTCACCAACCGCGGCAATCGCTTCGTCGATCAAGCTGTTGGCGCCCTTGGCGTCCATCTGCTTTGCGATCAGGTCTTCCGCAGCACCAACCGCAACAACGATAGCTTGGTCGCGCACTTCTTTGATGGCGGAAGCCTCAGCACTGGCAATTTGCTCTTCTGCAGAGGCCAGACGACGCTCGATGGATTTTGCGATGTCGCCCTTTGCAGCTTCAGCGGCACGTGTCGCTTCTTCCTTCGCAGAAGATACGATGCGATCAGCTTGCTCCTGAACTTCTTTCTGCTTGCGCTCGTAAGACGCTAGAAGGCTTTGAGCTTCTTCGCGAAGCGCTTTCGCTTCGTCCAAATCAGCCTTGATCGCATCAGCACGACCGTCCAGCATTTTGCCAACGGTGCCGGGTACTTTGTAGTACAGCAAAATGCCAACGAAGATCAGGAAGGCGATCCAAACGACAAAATCTGTGTTCGCCAAGGAGAAGAAAGGCTTATCGCCAGCCGCAAATGCCGGTGTCGCTGCCATGGCCAGGAGGGATGTAGTCAAAACGCGCATGTTCTTACCCCTTCATCCGAGCAGTCACAGCCGATGTAATCGATTTCGCATCTGCTTTTCCGCCCATTGCTGCAACGATCTCTTTCGCGGCGTCCTTGGCGACAGTCTTCACTGACTCCTTGGCGCTTGCGCGAATTTCAGCGATAGCTTTTTCGCTTTCAGCGGTCTTTTCCATGATCTTCTTGTCAGCTTTCGCCATCTCGGCATCCAACTGAGTTTGAATTTCGGCTTTCGCTTCAGCGACAATGCGACCAGCTTCTGCACGGGCATCTGCAAGAGCTTTGTTGTAAGCGTCTTCTGCTTCAACGGCCTTTTGCTTCAGCTCTTCCGCTGCGGCGAGGTCATTTGTGATTGTGCCCGACCGTTCGGCCAGCACAGCCCCGATGCGGGGCAAGGCGATCCGGCTCATCACGAAGTAAATCGCGATCAGGCATAGGATCAGCCAGAATACCTGGTTTGGGATCCAGTCTGCGCAAAGCTGCGGCATGCCAAGGGCATATCCCCCGGCGTCGACGCAGGCACCTACTGTTGCATCTATGGTTTCTGTTGCCATTCCGGCCCCCGTTTACCTTTTGAATTTACCGGCTGGGACAGTCGCCCCAGCCAGCCGTAAGGATAATCGAGTTGTTCTTAAACGGCGAACATCAGGAGCAGAGACACGAGGAATGCGAAGATTCCGAGTGCTTCTGCGAATGCGAGGCCGATGAAGAGTGTTGCTGTCTGAGACGCAGCAGCAGATGGGTTGCGCAGAGCGCCTGCCAGGTAGTTGCCAGCAACTGTACCAACACCGATCGCGGCTGCGCCGGAACCGATAGCTGCAAGACCTGCGCCGATGTGTGCGAGTTGACCTTCCATGATATTTTCTCCTTACGATGGAATTTCAGTGATTAGGGTTCGTGACCTTAGTGCGACGGATGCAGCGCATCCTTGAGGTAAACACAGGTCAGAATAGTGAAAACGTAGGCCTGAATACCGGCCACAAGGACCTCCAAGCCGTAGATTGCGGTGATACCGAGGATTGCAACCGGGCTGACCAATGTCAGCGCTGCAAAGCCTGCGAACACTTTAATAACCGCGTGGCCCGCCATGATGTTACCAGCCAAACGAATGGAGTGGCTTACCGGACGGACGAAGTATGAGATAACTTCGATCACGGCGATGATCGGGCGCAAGATAGCTGGAGCGTCGGACATCCAGAATAGACCCAAGAATGCTGCACCGTTCTTGACGAAACCAAGGATCGTTACTGCGATGAACACACCAAAACCAAGAACCGCCGTAACCGCGATCATCGATGTTGGTGAGTAAGACATTGGCAAGAGCGCCAGGTAGTTCGCAAAAAGGATGAACACGAAAAGCGTCATGATGTATGGGAAGTACTTAACGCCGTCTTTGCCCGTTACATCCTCGACCATCTTATAAATGAAGCCATAGATCAGCTCGCCAATAGACTGCACTCGCGTCGGAACGATTGCGCGACCGCGTGAGCCGACGACAAACAGCAAAATGATGCACAGAAGGCCGATACCCATCCAAAGGGTTACGTTCGTTGGCGTGTACCAAGCAACAGGACCGTCGCCGAACAGTGGCTTAACGATGAACTGATCCAGTGGGTGGAATACAAGGCCGCCGTCTTCTTTGCCTTCAGTTGCCATTCTCTTGGCCCTCTTCTTCTGCGGCACGGGTCCGCTTTTCCTGCACTTCTTTGACTGATCGCATCATGGTGAGAACACCCGCCGCGAGGCCAAACAAAATAAACAGCACCAGAAAAATCGGCGTGGTCCCTAGAAGGATATCCAGCCCGTATCCGATGCCAAAGCCAATCATCAGACCGGCCACAAGCTCTATCACCATTCGCCAGGCAAGTTGCGCCTGAGAGTAATGTTCTTCCGAGTGGTGCTTGGTTTCTTCAGGCGTCTTTGCCGCCTCAATCCGGGCTTCGAGCTCCTCCAATCGGCGCTTATCAGCCTCATCCACCAACGCATTTCTCCCACTTGGAAGGTTGAGGGAGTGCTACGGCGCAGACGGACTAGAGTCAACGCTGGAATCGGTAACCATTTTACCCCATTAAGTATCTGTTTTTAAAATATTTTCGTGCCGAATGAAGATGAGAGAATGGTGCCCTCTTCCCTTCAAATCCCTAAGTTTTGTTCCAATTCAATATTCAACCAAATGGTTGACGATTATCGGCTGCGGTGCTTGATGTCGCCCATGGACGCCCAACTCGATATCGTATTCGCCGCACTCAGCGACGCCACACGAAGACGCATTCTTTCGATGCTTCTCGAAGACGATATGGCCGTCACAGATGTGGCAGAGCCTTTTGATATCTCGCTCGCGGCCATCTCCAAACATCTCGCCGTTCTCACCAGCGCTGGCCTCATCAGCCAGGAAAAACGCGGACGCGTAAAATGGTGCAAGCTCGAGCCCGACGCGTTGCGAGACGCATCAACTTGGATGAAAGCCTTCGGACAGATGGACGCCATCGACCTAGACGCCTTTGAAAAGTTTCTCGATCAGGAACTTTCTGAATAGCTGTTTGCGCTGCTGTCGTTGCGCAGCAAAAGAAGTAACGCAATCACAGTCAAACCGACCCCGATCAAGACCATCGGATCCGGCGTGCCTGTCCCCATTGCCAAGGTCCACAACAATACCCAGCTAGGCGTTAAATAGGTGTAAGCCATCACTTTCGAACTAGGCAGCCTTAACGTCGCGAACTGCAACAGCGTGAAAGTTGCGGCACTGGAAAAGATTGCTGTGTAGAAAATCGTCACCCAAACAATGCTAGGTAGATTTACCCAATCGGTCTGGAGCGCTGCAGGCATCGCCCAAAGAACCAATACAAAGGTGCCTCCGAGCAAAGTGCCAAAAGAAAAAACGACCGGGCTTTCCCCGCGGTTCAACTTTGCGACAAGGGGCGTGTAGACCGCGTGAGCCACACATCCCCAAAAATAAATGACTTCGCCTCGGCCGATCTCGAAATTGGCGATCGCCACCCAATCAGCATCAAAAATGACCCAAATCGCGCCAATTCCTCCAACCCCCAAGGCGACAGCGATCCTTGCCGACATGACTTGTCGCAAAAGGAGCCACCCAAAGACTGCCGAAAGGATCGGGGTGAGTGTAAAGACCGTTGCTGCACTTACAGCGTCAACGGTTTTGAGACCTTCGAACATCAGCACGAAATAGACTGAGAACACGCCGCCTAGAAGGAAATACCGCCAAATGGCGCGCAGGGCCGACTTGGGTATCCCACCACTCCACCAACACAAAACCCCAAGCAAAACGGACGCGATGATGAAGCGAACGGCACTCAGCGCCTCTGGGGCAATTTCGTTCGCGGCCAGGACACCTAGCGCAAAAGATCCCGCCACCAGTGCAGAAAACAACAACATCGCGAGGTGGCCGGCTGTACTAGGCCTCACTGGCTTTCCATTCCTCGGCACGCGATTTGAGGAAAGACAAGAATGACTGGACCTTGGCGGTACGGTGCAAATCCACATGTGTCACCAGCCAAAGGGGCGCGGACCAGCTGTCTTTGCTCGCAATGACTTCTAAAAAATCGCCATTCACATCGGCATCATACCCCGACACGAACCCAATCCCAGCGCCTGCAAGGATCGCTTCGCGCATGACCCGGCTGTCGGTCGCGCGAAAGACAATGCGCTCAGCCGGCACGAAATCTCGAAGCCAACGATTAAACGGCGCCCGGCTTTCGTCGTTGTCGTGGCCAACGAAGTCATGATTAACCAAATCTTCCTCGGACACCGGCAAACCACGCCGCTCAATGTAGGATTTGGAAGCTACCAACGCCATGCGCTGCGCCATAAACGGCTGTACGACATTGTCTGGTTCTTCTGGCATTGCGCCGGCGCGGATTGCCACATGTGCCTCGCCATATTCCAAGCGGAACAAACGGTCGCCGGTCAATAGCCGCACCCGAACATCTGGATTTTCAACTTGGTATTCGACCAGAACAGGCGCCAAGAGACCGCCCAAGTTGCCAAGCGTGGTCACAACCAAATCGCCAGAAACACCTTGCCCGAGCCCTTTGATCCGACCCTCAAGCTGACTGAATTGATCATCGGTCGTCTCAGCAACCTGCAACAGATCCGATCCCGCCTCGGTCGGCGTATACCCACGTGCATGGCGCTGAAAAAGCTTCACGCCCAGCCGACCTTCAAGCGCATCGATATGTCGAATAACCGTTGCGTGGTGTACCCCAAGCGTTTCCGCCGCTCCACTGACCGTTCCAGCGCGTGCAACGTGAAACGCTGTTTTTATTTCGTCCCAACTGTCCATAAACCTGACCTGTGCAAAATTTCACATTTCTTGTTTAAATTCGGATATTTTGTTCGTTAACGCAATAGGTATATGCCTGCAACCAACTGTCTATTGATGGAGCCTGAAATGTCCCAAACCGTACTTCATATCGACGCTTCCGTCGGCGCAGATGCCTCCCGCAGCCGTGCTGCCAGCCAAGCCGAGGTTGCCGCGCTAACTCCCGATACAGTCATTCGCCGCGACCTTGTCGCAGAGCCCCTACCCTATATCGATGGCATCTGGGCAGACACCCGCCTCAAGCCCGCGGAGACCCTAACCGACGCGGACAAAGACGTACTCGCTTTGTCAGATGAGTTGGTGGCGGAACTTCAGGCCGCCGAAACGATTGTCATCGGATTGCCCATATATAACTTCGCCTCTCCTGCCAGTTTGAAAGCATGGATGGACCTCGTGGCGCGTCCAAAGGTGACGTTCCACTATACCGAAAACGGTCCAGAAGGCTTGCTGAAAGGAAAACGCGCCATCGTGACGGTTGCTTCGGGCGGCGTACCTGTCGGTAGCGAAATGGATTTTGCCAGCCGTCATCTAACCCACTTCCTCAATTTCATCGGTATCTCCGATGTCACAGTGCTAGACGTAAAAGAATTGGCCGCCGCCGCTTAGAACCTTGTGGCCAGAGTTCTTGACTCTGGTCCAAACCCAGCCTACACCCCCCCAAACCCCGGACAGCATCAGCCGTCCGGTCTCTATTGGATAGAGATCGCCCTCCGTCAGCGCGTTGCGCCCACGGGGGCGCTACTGCTTTAGCTGGTGGGTTCCTATATAAGGGGCTTACCAAAACGAAAATGAGGGCCTTGGCCGATGTTTGAGAATCTATCCGAACGCTTAGGCGGTGTCTTTGACCGGCTCACCAAGCAGGGTGCGCTGAGCGAGGATGACGTCAAAACAGCCCTGCGTGAGGTCCGCGTCGCCCTCCTCGAAGCGGACGTGTCGCTGCCTGTCGCGCGCGATTTTATCAAAGCAGTACAAGATAAGGCCACGGGCCAGTCTGTCACCAAATCGGTCACGCCGGGTCAGCAAGTCGTCAAGATCGTTCATGACGAGCTGCAACACATCCTGACGGGTGATGAAGACCCAGGCGCTCTGAAAATCGACAACCCGCCTGCCCCGATCCTCATGGTCGGCTTGCAAGGCTCTGGTAAAACCACAACGACGGCAAAGCTCGCAAAGCGCCTGAAGGAAAAAGAAGGCAAACGCGTACTGATGGCATCGCTCGATGTTAACCGCCCTGCTGCGATGGAACAGCTTGCCATCCTCGGTGTTCAAATCGGCGTCGATACCCTGCCGATTGTCAAAGGCGAAGACCCCGTCGCGATTGCCAAACGCGCCAAAACCCAAGCATCTTTGGGCGGCTACGACGTCTATATGCTTGACACCGCAGGCCGCCTGCACATCGACCAAGAGCTGATTGCCCAAGCCGCCGCCGTCCGCGATGTCGCCAACCCCCGCGAAACACTTCTCGTTGTCGACGGCCTCACCGGCCAAGACGCGGTGAATGTCGCCCAAGAATTTGACGACAAAATCGGCGTATCCGGCGTGGTCCTGACCCGTATGGACGGCGACGGCCGGGGCGGTGCGGCTCTCTCAATGCGCGCGATCACGGGCAAACCGATCCGTTTCGTCGGCTTGGGCGAAAAAATGGACGCCATCGAAGTGTTCGAGCCGTCCCGTATCGCTGGCCGCATCCTCGGCATGGGCGACATCGTTTCTTTGGTTGAGAAAGCTCAAGAAACCATCGAGGCCGAACAAGCTGAGAAGATGATGAAGCGGTTCCAAAAGGGCCGCTTCAACATGAACGACCTGAAAATGCAGCTCGAACAGATGATCAAGATGGGCGGCATGGAAGGGATGATGGGCATGATGCCGGGCATGGGCAAAATGCAAAAGCAGATGGAAGCGGCGGGTATGGATGACAGCATCCTCAAACGCCAGATCGCCCTGATCAATTCCATGACCAAACGCGAACGCGCCCAACCCGAATTATTGCAAGCCAGCCGCAAAAAACGCATCGCCAAAGGCGCTGGGCTAGAAGTTTCCGAACTCAACAAACTTCTAAAACAACAACGCCAAATGGCCGACATGATGAAGAAGATGGGCAAAATGGGCAAAGGCGGCATGCTCAAACAAGCCATGAAAGGCATGATGGGCAAAGGCGGCGGCATGCCCGGCGGGATGCCAGACATGAACGACCCCAAGGCGATGGAACAAGCGGCGAAAGCGCTGGGCCAAATGCCCGGCGGCGGCCTACCAGGTCTCGGCGGCGGTGGCCTTCCTCCTGGCCTCAGCGGTTTCGGGAAGAAGAAATAATGCATCTTTTGAGCACAAATACCTCCGCCGGAGGCACAAAAAATTGTGTCGCGCGCCAGCGCGGCCTTTTGGAGGCACTATGACCGACGCTGCAACAAAAGCCGCAGAGCTTCTGAAGGGACACCGCAACAGCATCGACCGCCTCGATGCGATCCTCGTCTATACGCTAGGCGAGCGGTTCAAACACACACAGGCTGTGGGGAAACTCAAAGCCAGTCACGACCTTCCCCCGTCCGATCCAGCGCGCGAAGCAGCGCAGATCGCACGGCTAGAAGATTTGGCGAAAGAGGCCGACCTCGACCCGGAATTCGCCAAGAAGTTTCTCAACTTCATCATCGCTGAGGTCATTCAGCACCATAAACAACATCAAGATCAATCTTAAGGAAACCTAACTCATGGCTATGAAAATTCGCCTCGCACGTGGCGGCTCCAAAAAGCGCCCGTTCTATTCCATCGTTGCTGCCGACAGCCGCATGCCGCGTGACGGCCGCTTCATCGAAAAGCTGGGTACATATAACCCAATGCTGCCAAAAGACAGCGAAGAGCGCGTCAAAATGAACATGGAGCGCGTAAAATACTGGTTGGGCGAAGGCGCGCAGCCATCTGATCGTGTGTCCCGCATGCTCGAAGCTGCTGGTGAGTTGCCAAAGAAAGAGCGCAACAACCCGAAAAAGGGCACACCTGGCAAAGCTGCACAGGAACGCGCTGAAGAGAAAGCCGAAAAGGCAAAAGCTGCTGAAGAAGCTGCGGCTGCACCTGCTGAGGAAGAAGCGCCAGCAGAAGAGCCTGCGGCTGAAGAAGCAGCCGCTGAAGAGTAAGGCGGTTCTGGGAGCCGCCGACACAAAGCGGCTCCCGACAGATTTTTTCTATGATCCGGCTGTTTCGCACTCTGATCCTGATCCTCATCGCATTCGTCGCGGGGATCCTTTTCGACGACAACGGACGGCAAGAGCTTTGCGCGGCAGAAGGCGGAGATTGGCGGGATCGCACCTGCTTCCTCAAGGAGTAGCGGCATGAACGAACGCATCATTGTCGGATCAATCGGAGGCGCTTTTGGCGTTCATGGTGAAATTCGGCTGAAGTCTTTTTGCGCCGAACCTGAAGCCATTGCTGACTATACCCCGCTTTACACGGATGATGGGCGCTCCTTCGCTCAGCTTATTCTCACCGGCGGTCTCAAAGGTGGCTTCACCGCCCGCCTCGACGGGGTGATTTCGAAAGAAGACGCAGACGCCTTACGCAATAACAAGCTATTCGCTGATCGCTCGCAAATGCCGAGCTTGCCGGATGATGAATATTACTACACCGACTTGATTGGTTTGGACGTTTTGGACACCGGCGGCGAAAAGCTCGGAACCGTCAAGAACGTCATGGACCATGGCGCCGGCGATTTGCTTGAAATCCAAACGCCAAACAGTTCGGAAACAGTTCTGGTGCCATTTACACAAGTTGCGGTCCCAACCGTGGATCTTAAGGCCAGGCGCATCATCGTCGATCCGCCTGAAGGGCTGTTCTAATGTCCGCGCCAAAATCTCATGGTCGCAAGTCGATCCAAGCGACGTTCACTCCGCGGGAATTAATGACGGACAACCCAGATCTTGCGGGCGTTTGGACAGCACAGATCATCACACTTTTCCCAACGGCCTTCCCTGGCGTTCTCGGCGAAAGCCTCACCGGCAAAGCTCTGAAAGACGGCATCTGGCAACTCCAAACCATTGATCTCCGTCGCTACGGCATCGGTAAGCACAAAAACGTCGATGATACACCGGCTGGTGGTGGCGCGGGCATGGTTCTGCGAGCAGATGTACTTGAAAGAGCGATCATGGAAGCACGGGCGGACGCCACAGGCCGGATGCCGCTCATTTACCTCTCACCGCGTGGCCCTAGGTTCGATCAAGCAATGGCCCAGCGCCTTGCGAAAGCAGACGGTGTCACAATGCTTTGCGGTCGGTTCGAAGGCGTCGACGAACGCGTGTTGGAGCACTTCGACATTCAAGAGGTTTCCTTGGGCGACTTCGTCATGACCGGCGGCGAAATTGCCGCCCAAGCGATGATCGACGCGACCGTGCGACTTTTGCCCGGTGTACTCGGCAACGCCGACAGCGCAGTCGAAGAGAGTTTTTCGAACGGCCTGCTTGAGCATCCGCAATACACCAAACCTGCCGAATGGAATGCACGACACATTCCTGAAGTCTTGTTGTCAGGCAATCACGCAAAGATCGCCGAATGGCGGCGAGAGATGTCTGAGAAGCTCACAAAAGAACGACGCCCAGACCTTATCGAAAAGCTGGAAAAAGACACTTAGGTCCCTTGTAAATCGTTATGTTATAACATAACGAAACCCTCGGAATTTCTGAGGTCTCCAATGATGCTGTCCAACCGTGGAACAACAACGCTCAAGGGAAAGCGTAAGTCTCGCCACCCAATGAACGACTTCGACGCCCTCCCACCGGAACTGCGCAAATGGGTCTCAGAAGCCATGTTGCCATGGAGTGCGCACTCCGTTCGAAAGTCGTTCCGTAAAGCGATCGCAAAGACCGGCGACCCGCAACGAGCGCTAGAAGAGCTCGATGCGCTCCAAACCGCTCTGATTGCAAAGGATTCCCGCCGAATTTGGGGAGCCGAATACCCAGCAGGGCCAAATCCGAGCTAAAAGCCGAAATTCACTTTCAAACAAAGCACCCAGCCCCCTTGATCGAACCCGAAAACCCGCCTAAAGAGGCGCATCTTCGGGCGCGAAAGCGATTCCGAGGGCTTGGTTTATGGAACCGACCGGAACACTGCAGGGGCCTTCGTTGGCACCATATGCACCGGACAGGCCGGACAACCACAAAAAAGGAATGATGACGGCACCTCTGGCGGGCGCGATGCGGACCCGGAAACGACACAGAGCTCTGACGACACGCACAAACGTTACGGGAACCACCCGTACTATTATAAGGAGCGTTTCAGATGGATCTGATCGCACAACTCGAAGCGGAACAAATCGCCGCTCTGGGGAAAGACATCCCCGACTTTAAAGCGGGTGACACCATCCGCGTCGGTTACAAAGTGACCGAAGGCTCGCGCAGCCGTGTGCAGAACTACGAAGGTGTCTGCATTTCTCGCAAGAACGGAAACGGCATCGCCGGTTCGTTTACAGTTCGCAAAATTTCCTTTGGTGAAGGCGTGGAACGTGTGTTTCCACTGCACTCGACCAACATCGACAGCATCACAGTTGTGCGTCGTGGTCGCGTCCGCCGCGCCAAACTCTACTACCTCCGTTCACGTCGCGGTAAGTCCGCGCGCATCGCAGAGGTCACCAACTACAAAGCGCCAAAGAGCGCCAACGCAGACGCGTAAGGAGTGGCATCATGAAAAAAGATACACACCCAGATTACCACATCATCGACGTCAAAATGACGGACGGCACAATCGTGCAGATGAAATCCACTTACGGCAAAGAAGGCGACACGCTGGCTTTGGACGTTGATCCAACAGTTCACCCAGCGTGGACAGGTGGTAACACACGTCTGCTCGACCAAGGCGGTCGCGTTTCCAAATTCAAGAACAAATACGCAGGTCTGGGTTTCTAAGCTCACCCCTCGTTTATTCGGAATTGCACCGCCCACTGGGCGGTGTTTTTCTTTCCACTCGGTGAAATGTAGCGAGGCGGCAAATGGTCCTGAAATCTGGTAACTTCTGGCTCTTTATGATCCTTGGGCTGAACTTTTGGCTCGTTCCGATCTTTGAACTGGACGAAGCCGATGAGCAATTCACCGACGGTCTGATGGCGGCAACGCTTCTTGCGGCGGTTGCGATTCAAGGCATGGCGGCCCCAAGATTCCGCAAATGGGCGATCCTCGCTGGCATCGTAATCCTTGCGGCCATCGCGGCGGAGGAAATCCTTGCCAATCTCAAGTACGTAGAAAATACAGTCTTCGCGATTAGCTTTGCCGCTGCAACTGCCCTTTATTTCCACACCATGACCGAGAACCTTGAAGAAGTAACCTTCGACACCGTTCTCGCGGCAGCCTGTACCTATTTGTTGATCGGCATGTTCTTTGCCGCGATCTTTGGCTTGGTCATTGAATTTGATCCGAATGCCTTCGCCGCTGAAGGCAGCGTCACCGGTCGCTACGACATGCTCTACTTTAGCTTTGCGACCCTTACGACACTTGGGGCAGTCGACATATCGCCTGCATCCGACCTCGCAAAAATGCTGACGGTTTTCGAAGCGATCGTAGGCCTTATTTACATCGCCATTCTTGTGGGTGCGGTTGTCGGATCGTACGCCGCCAAGATGTCTGGTAGGCGGCACTAAGCCTTCGAATATCTCACATAGGCGAACTGGGTGCCGTCCGGCGCCCAACAGGGGACGTTGATACTGCCCTGACCGCCATGAAACTCTGCAATTGTCTTCCCCTCGCCCCCTGTCGGTGAAACGAGTTTCAAGGCAACATCCTCCCCTCTTGGATGGCCTTCAACATGCGGCGGATAAGCGAGGTACAAAACTGTCGCTCCGTCAGGTGAAGGATGTGGGAACCAATTGACCGATCCATCATCTGTCATTTGCTCCAAATCAGATCCGTTTGGCCGCACACGGAACAAATCAGGAAGCACACCGTGGTGATCTGAATTGAACCATATCCATTCGCCGTCGGGCGTGTAATCTGGCCCATCTTTATGGCCTGCCCCAAAGGTGAGTTGGGTTTCTTCACCCCCTTCGACCGGAATAGTGAAAATATTGAAGTTCCCGCCACGGACTGCGCAGTAGGTCAAAGTCGTCCCATCAGGCGACCACCCATGCCAGTAAGACGGCGTGTTCGGCGTCACGCGCGTTGGCTCGCCTCCACCGATAGGAAGTGTGTAAATGCAACTCGTCCCCCGCCCTGGGCTGTCGCTGATAACCAGCGTTGTACCATCGGGTGAAATACCGTGGTCATTGTTGCAATGACTAATCCCGCCCGTATCAATCAAGTGCAATTGTGACGGATTATCTAGGTCCAACCGGAAAATTCGTCCGCCACCATTCACAATTAGGAATGATCCGTCTAGCGACCAATTGGGGGCTTCGATCAAGTCATCAGTTTCAAAGATGACCTGCTCAGACCCATCTGCAATTTTGTGAATAACCAATTCGCTCTTCATGCCCTATCCGCGCACAAGAGCGGTTCGCAGTCCAGTCCCAACACTTCGCGAATTAGGTTTTGCTGGGCTTCTTACCCCGTCTACGCGGCCTGCGTGGTTTCCCACCTTCGTTTGGTTTACCAGACTTGGAACCACGCGCTTGGGGCTTATTTCCGCTCGGCTTGCCGCCATTCGGGCGACCGCGTCCTTTTCCGGTGCGGCCATTTGGACGCTTCTTTTGCCCCGGTTGCACTTCCCAGCGTCGGCCGGACGCTGTCGGAATCTCTTCCTTCATCGCGCGTTCGATGTCTTGCAGCTCGATCATCTCATCTGGGGCACAAAGCGCAACCGCCGTGCCACCAGCCCCTGCTCGGGCGGTCCGCCCGATCCTATGCACATAGTTTTCCGCGACATTCGGTAGATCGAAATTATAAACCCACATAACACCAGGAATATCGATCCCGCGCGCGGCCACGTCGGTCGCGACAAGAATTTTGACCTTACCGTCCTTAAACGCCTGAATCGCGCGATCTCGCTGACCTTGGGATTTGTTGCCGTGGATTGAATCGACGGCAAAACCCTTCGAGGAAATGACACGAGCCATTTTTTCACAGCCATGCTTGGTGCGCCCAAAAACCAAAGCCAAATCGTCACGATGGCTGTCCAGCAGTTCCAAGAGCAAATCCATCTTCGACGCTTGAGCGACGTAGTGAACCGATTGCTTGATCTTGGTCGCTGCCTGCCCCGGAGGGTTCACTTGCACGCGCACAGGGTTCTTCAAATACGTCTGTGCGAGTTCATTCATCAGCTTTGGCATGGTGGCCGAAAACATCATCGTCTGACGATCTTCCGCCAAAAGCAGCGCGATTTGACGCAGGGCGTGGATGAACCCCATGTCCAGCATCTGATCGGCCTCATCTAGAACCAGATAAATGGTTTCATGTAGGCTGATCGCTTTCCGATCCATCAGATCAATCAAACGACCCGGTGTCGCGACCAATAGATCCACACCTTTCTGTAACCGCTTTGATTGGCCTACAATGCCAACGCCGCCAACAACCAATGCCACCTTCAAATGTGTTCCTTGGGTGTACGCGCTCAAATTGTCTGCAATTTGCTTGGCCAACTCTCGAGTAGGCGCAAGGATCAAACCGCGAGCCGTTTTGGGTTCCGGCTTCACGCCGGCCTTTAGCAAGGCGTCGATCATGGGCAGGCCAAAGGCCGCTGTCTTACCCGTCCCCGTTTGCGCCAAACCCATGACATCTCGCCCATTCATCGCATGAGGAATGGCTTGTGTCTGGATCGGGGTCGGGTCGGTTATGCCTTGTTCGGAGAGCTTTTTTACAAGGCGGGGCGCGAGGCCCAGCATATCAAAATCCATGAATGTCCTTTTGGCGCCATCTGGCGGGAGGGTTGAGGGGCAGATGCGCCTCAGCACAGCTAAAGTCAAGCGAGTGCACAATTTTGAGAAATCTGTGGGTAACTTTCACATCCGCTTTGCAGATAGGCAGACACAACATATAGTAGCGCCAAAGCGGCAAATCGCGTGAGGGCAAGGCAGTGGCACACATTATTGTTGTCGGAAATGAAAAGGGCGGTGCAGGAAAATCAACCGTTTCGATGCATGTCGCGACCGCATTAGCGCGCATGGGACACAAGGTCGGCACGCTAGATTTGGACCTGCGGCAGAAAACGCTGGGCCGTTACATCCATAATCGACGGACGTTCCTGAAGGACGAAGGTTTAGACCTCCCCACGCCTGACTACGAAGATTTGCCCGAGATTGACCAAAGCGAACTGAAGCCCGGTGAAAATGCCTATGACCATAGACTCTCCAAAGCTGTGGCTGGATTGGAACCCGATCAGGATTTCATTCTGATCGATTGCCCCGGCAGTCATACGCGGCTGTCACAAGTCGCTCACTCCTTGGCCGATACGCTGATTACGCCGCTCAACGACAGCTTCATCGACTTTGATTTGTTGGCCCACACCGACACAAACGGCGAAGAAATCACCGGCCCTTCTGTCTATTCGGAGATGGTATGGAACGCTCGGCAACTGCGTGCGCAAGCTGGCTTGGCTCCAATGGATTGGGTGGTTGTGCGCAACCGAACCGGTGCCCAAGCTATGATCAACAAAGAAAAGATGGCGCGGGTTATCGAGAAGCTTTCCAAGCGCATCGGCTTCCGTACAGCGCCGGGGTTCAATGAACGGGTCATTTTCCGCGAACTCTTCTCTCGGGGCCTGACCTTGCTGGACCTTCGCGATATCGGCGTCAAAGGTCTCAACATCTCAAACGTCGCTGCCCGTCAGGAATTGAGAGACCTGGTCAAAGCGCTCAACCTTCCAAACGTAACGGTGGATTTCTAATGGCTGACCTTTTTGATGAAGACTTGTTCCTGAAAGGATTGGAACAACGCAAAGGGACGTTGGGAGCGGAATACGTCGAGAAAAACCTCGCCGCCGCAGATGAATTCACCCGCCCATTTCAGGAGGCTATGACCGCATGGTGTTGGGGTTTTGGTTGGGGCGATGATGTTATCGACCCAAAGACACGCAGCATGATGAACCTCACCATGTTGGGAGCGCTTGAACGTTTGCACGAATGGGAAGTACATTGCCGCGGGGCGCTCAATAATGGGGTGAGCACAGAAGAAATCCGTGCAATTATCCACGTCATCGCGATCTATTGCGGTGTTCCGTTGGGTTTGGAGTGTTTTCGCGTTGCTAGGAAAGTGCTAACCGAAGAAGGGCTTTTGTCGTAAAAGAACCAACTGTTTTAGGATCGTCTCGCAAAGTTTCAATCGACAAAGCCAGTTTTTCATGTCTACTTGCGCGTCAAGCGAAAGCCAATCGCTCAGAAGACCAGGGAAACGCCATGTCAATTACCAAAACTCAGATCACCCAAGCTCATCAAACTTGGGGCGACGCGCTCGTGGCGATTTCAAAGTCCTTTGAAAAAGGTGGTATCGACGACGCGCGACGCGTAGCAGATGACTTCATCGACGCCGCCTATGGCTACGCCGATGGCGACGTTCTATTTAAGCCGACGATGGCCAGCGGCAATCAAACCTTCCGCCTTACGAAAGAAGGGGCACTGTCTTATTTCGTTGGGCATGACGACAACTTTCCTTTGGATGGTGGTTTTGGCTTGAAAGGTTGGCGCTCAGTTCGGTTTGACACTGCAAGCACCTTTGTTGACGGCGAAATCGCTCTTTGGATGGGAAACGTGATTTTGACAGACAAAGACGGCGGAGAGACAGCGGTCGACAAGAGTTTTGGCTATAAGTCAGATGAAAGCGGGGCACTGCGCATCGTCTTGCATCATTCCTCTCTCCCCTACCTGCCATAAAGCGGAAATAGTTTGAGGCTTTAGGCTTTCGTTTTGGCCCACAGAGTCTTTGCTCCGCATCGGTTGTTTGGACATGCAGTTGATGGTCACATGCAGTGCCGATGGGCATACATTCAAGCAAATACCGCCTTGTGAAACCACTAGATCACGTCGATACAGATTAAACGATTAACAGGTTTCGAGAACTCAAATGATTTTCGGTATTCCTCGTGCCCCACTTCTTTTGGGCATTGCCGGTGTTATCCCTTTTGCTTGGGGTGCGCTGACGCTCTTATTCCCGTCGCTTGGCATTTGGGGGATTGAAAACTTTGGCAGTCGTTTTGTCGGACCTTACGTCCAACTCTTTTATGGAGCGATTATCCTGTCTTTTATGTCAGGCGTACTCTGGGGTTTCGCGACCAAAGGGTCAGGCGCATCCGGTTACGTTCTTAGCGTCATCCCGGCGCTTTGGGCTTTCTTCATGACCGGAGGCGGCGCATCGGCTGCATCGCTCAACCTCATCGTCGGCTTTCTGGCATTGCTGCTTTTGGATTGGCACTTTTGGAACCTTGGTGCGGCGCCTGAGTGGTGGTTGAAATTGCGCGTCCTTCTGACCAGCATCGTCATCATCTGCCTTCTTCCCGGTGCAATTTAATGACGGATAAGACCACAATCGACGTCTACGATGGGCAAGCTGAAGAATATGCAAAGCTTGTCCAACAGGATGGACCGGACGAACATCTTCAAGCTTTTATCGATCTCATTCCAGAAAACGGCACGGTGTTGGACTTGGGCAGTGGTCCGGCCGCCGCCTCTGCTCACATGCGTGCGGCTGGTTTGGTTCCGGACCCGGTAGATGCATCGCTTCAGATGGTCGAACTGGCCAATCGGACACACGATATAGGCGCGCGTCAAGCAACGTTTGACGATATCTCAGGGGAAGAGCTCTACGATGGGATTTGGGCGAACTTCAGCCTTCTCCACGCGCCTCGATCCGATCTCCCTCGACATATCGAAACCCTATGTGCCGCTTTGAAAACGGGTGGTGTGTTTCACATCGGTATGAAAACAGGCGAAGGCGAACAGCGCGATCGGATCGGTCGAAAATACACCTACGTTTCGGTGAACGAACTAAACGACCTTTTGGACGATGCGGGCTTGTCCGTGAACTATACCGACGAAGGGTCCGCCAAAGGTTTAGACGGGACGGACGCCCCTTGGGTCATTTGTAGGGCAACCAAGAATGGCTGACCTTTTTGCCTATACCGACGGTGCATGTTCCGGAAACCCGGGCCCAGGTGGTTGGGGCGCACTATTGATTGCGCGCGAGGGCGATGAGGTTGTTAAAGAGCGAGAGCTTAATGGTGGCGCGGCCGAAACAACCAACAACCAGATGGAGCTTTTGGCGGCCATCACTGCGCTGGAAACATTGTCTTCTCCGTCGCGTATCACCATCGTAACCGATAGCGTCTACGTCAAAGACGGTATCACCAAGTGGATCTATGGCTGGAAATCGCGCGGCTGGAAGACCGCTGCAAAAAAGCCAGTCAAAAACGAAGAGCTTTGGAAACGGTTGGACGAAGCCACCCAAAAACATGATGTGACATGGGAATGGGTGAAGGGGCACGCGGGCCATCCAGAGAATGAGCGCGCTGATGAGCTGGCTCGGCAAGGCATGGAACCCTTCAAACCCGCTTGATGCTCTCTCTGCAAATCGATAGCTGCAACGGATGAAACTGATTATCGATACAGATCCGGGCGTCGATGACGCCCTTGCCATCGCCCTCGCCCACGCCATGCCAGAGCTGGAACTGATCGCTTTAACTGCGATTTTTGGGAACACTTTCGTCGAGCAATCCAACCGAAACGCGCGCTATCTGTTGGATCTTCTGGGCGCCGAAGGTGTGCTGGTTGCAGAGGGCGCAAAGCTACCCTACGGCGCCGACACCTACGAACCCTCCGCTTGGGTCCACGGAAAAGAGGGCTACGGCGATATCGAGGACATTCCTCAGGTTGGAGCGAACACCCCAGAAACCGCTGCCGAGCTCTTGGTCAAATTGACCGCGGACAACCCCGGCGAGGTTACGGTTTGTGCTATCGGTCCGCTGACGAACATCGCCGACGCACTTCGGCTAGACCCGACTTTCGGTCAGAACCTTCGTGAACTGGTCATCATGGGCGGCGCTTACGAATGCCCCGGCAACATCACTCCCCATGCCGAAGCAAACATCTATCATGATGCAGTTGCGGCTGAGGAGGTTTTTGCTTCAGGTATGCCAATCCGAATGGTAGGCCTTGATGCGACGATGAAAACGCTGCTGACTTCGGATGACTTTGCGGAAATGGCAGAGAGCTCTCCAAAGGCGGGCGGTTTTGTGGACCATATTTCTCAGTTCTACTTACAGTTCTATCGATCTGTTGGTGTCACCAACGGTTGCCCGATGCACGACTCCACAGCCATTCTTGCCTGCGCTTACCCCGATAAATTCGAGTGGAAAGATCACGGCGTCGCAGTCGTTCAGACGGGCGAAGAGATAGGCGACACTGTTGCTGCCGACCGACCGAACACAAAGGTAGCGCTTGACGTTGATGCGGACTGGGCCGTCACCTTCGTCAAAGACGCGATCGCAACACTGGATTAGACTTTAAGCACAATCTTCCCGATATGCGCGCTGCTTTCCATACGCGCATGCGCTGATGCTGCGTCTTCTAAGGCGAACTCTTGATCCATGACCGGCGCAACCTGACCGCTGGAGAGCAGTGGCCAAACATGCGCGCGCAACTCATCAGCAATCCGCGCTTTTGCAAGGTCCGACTGCGGGCGAAGAGTGGAGCCCGTTAGCGTGAGCCGTCGGGTCATCATCTGGACGAAATTCAGTTCAACTTTTGGCCCCTGTAGAAACGCGATTTGGACCAAACGGCCATCGTCCGCCAATGCTTTGAGATTGAGCGGTATGTAGCCACCACCGACCATATCGAGGATTAGATTTGCGCCGTCCTCCTTTCGCATGACATCAACGAAATCCTCTTCGCGGTAGTTGATCGCGCGTTCTGCTCCCAAATCAACGCAGGCTTGGCATTTCTCTGCCGAACCTGCGGTCACAAACACCCGCGCGCCAAACACCTTCGCCAATTGGATGGCCGTCGTTCCGATCCCCGAACTGCCACCATGCACCAGAAACCGTTCACCCGCCTTCAAACCGCCGCGCATGAAGACGTTAGACCAGACGGTAAAAAACGTCTCTGGCAAACACGCGGCTTCCTTGAGGCCCATGCCCTCGGGCACCGGTAGGCAATGCGCGGCAGGTGTGTTCACCCGCTCGGCGTAGCCACCACCGGGCAAGAGCGCACAAACCTGATCGCCCACCGAAAGCCCGGTGACACCTTCGCCAATCGCTTGAATGACACCGGACGCCTCGAGGCCCGGCAGATCGCTTGCCCCCTTGGGCGGATCATAGAGGCCAGCGCGCTGCAATGCATCGGGCCGGTTGACGCCAGCATAGGCAACGGCGATCTGAACCTCGCCATGCGCTGGAGGATCAATCGTTCGTGTCGTCGGGACCAAAACATCCGGACCACCCGGTTTGGAAATTTCTACAACCCGAACAGTATCGTTGCTCATTTGGTATTCCTGTTTGTTAGATTATTCGCAGGCGAAGCTCAGCGGTCGCCGCGCCACATTCCGGGGAGATCGACATTCGGCATCCGGTTCGGAGCTTTGATCATGCTTGCCATGCGCGCGAAGGTTCCGGTGATTGGTTTCAGCGTTGGGCTGTTGTTGATACCCGCTTTGAATTTCTCAAATTGCATCACATTCTCAATGCGGCGATCTATGAAGTCGCGCGTTGCGACGGCACCCTCGCTCGTATCGCCGAGCCAATACAGCACGACCGAACCATAAACGCCCGAGAGTGTTGCGCGTTTCGTATACCAATTCATGTCATCCGATGTGTCGCCTAGAGACAACCAAATACGGTCGGCGGTGCCCCAGATCAACTTGGCGCCATCGGGTGCCATATGCGGTAACGAAAACAGCGTGCTCCCCCGACGCACGGCTTCCTTGTCTTCAACAACTTGCAACCTCAACCAGATTGCATGAGCAACCTTTTCGCTATAGCGCATGTCGTTCAGGTCGGCAGTGCCCATCGCCTCTGCCATGGCGTCGTCACCGCGCTGATGGAACAAGATCGCTAAATCGACAGCTCCACGTGGGCAAAGCGTTTTTGCATGCACAGGATCGATCCCCTGTTCCGCAACAGCGGCATCAAAGGCGGAAGGAGACCATCCATCAAAAGCCACATGGGGCAAAATGGCTTCCAAAAGTTGAACTTTGATTGGATCGACGGGGAGTTGCATCGATAACCTCCTGAAGGGTTTCCACCATACTAGACAAAAGCGAGGTCGGTTGCTATACGGCGCGCTCCTGCTACTTATGCAAATCTAGATTAGAAAGGTGGTGTAAACCACATGCAGGTTAGTGTTCGTGATAACAACGTCGATCAGGCGTTGCGCGCTCTGAAGAAAAAACTTCAGCGTGAGGGTGTTTTCCGCGAAATGAAGCTCAAGCAGCATTTCGAAAAACCATCCGTACGCAAGGCGCGTGAAAAAGCCGAAGCTATACGCCGTCAGCGCAAGCTGGCGCGCAAGAAAGCGCAACGTGAGGGTTTGCTCTAAAGCAAATCTGACGTTTTACGACAGAAATGCCCCCGGTCTTGTGCACAAGGCCGGGGGTTTTTCTTTATCGTTTTGTATATTGAGTTTGACGACCCTGCCCTTCGTTTCGAACAGTCACCAGTTTGTCCCCGTCCACCAAAACGACTATGCAATCATTCGGAACGGGTTCCCCACCAAGCGTCCGATTGAAACAGGCAAACCCACGAACGAACTGCCAATTGCCCGCTAGATCTTGGCCATTGGCGCCACCGCTCAAAGTCCCATTGGCGTTGAATCGGAACCAATTGCCGTTGCTGTCTACGTATGCGTTTCCGACGACCTGAGACGCAAAGGTACCGGAGTCCGCAATCTGTTGCCATGCGGCGTGAGCAGGCAAAGCGAATATTGAAACTGCGATATAGGCTAACAAAAATCTCATAATATGCTCCAAATATATACCTGGAGCATCCAGTGAAGCCAAACTTTAGGTCAAGCTAGGTTCAGATTTTCTTTGTCTGACGCCTGCGCACAAACAAAAACCCGACGCCGATCGCGCCCGCAAGCATTGGCGCAGAAGCTGGCAATGGAATTGGCGCAATATCAAATTCAAAGACAACCGTCTGGTTGTTTGAAATACCTGCAGCTGAAAAGTCGATGCGGATTTCATTTTCAGAAACGCTGATTCCAGGCGAGTTCGCAAATGAATTCGTTACGATCGAACCCGAAAGAAAACTTGGCGCGTTATCCAAGACATCTGTGATGACGATGCCGTTGAAACCGAAATTCGGGTTAAAGTTGTAAGGACCCATTTCGAAGGTCAGCCTGTCGTCTTCGATGTCGATGGTGTAGTATCGAGCCGCAGCAGGATTGGCTGGTCCAGGGGAAATCTCCACGCCAGGGCCGACCGTGAAATCTTCAGCAAAGAATTGGTTGCCTAAGAATTCATGATAAAATGACAGCTGGGTGCCGTACAAAATAGTAGATGCGGTTGCGGATGTCGCACCGATCATCATCAAAAAGCTAAGAACAAGCAAACGAACAAAATTCATAGTCACCTCACACGTTCTCGTTAACCCCACGAGCAACCAGAGGGATATGAGTCAACTTTGACTAAAATGTGCCTAACCTTCGTCGACCGACGGGCAACTTAGAGAGAGTTTCTAGAATTTCCAAAAAATCGGAAACAGTTATGCAGTTTGTCGGCCGCAGTTGCGGAATCGGCAACAAAGAGAATCGTTCAAACAGGTAGAGCCGTCGTATTCCGCACCGTCCGCAAGGCGAATGACGACTGCATCTGAGCAACTCCGGGAAGCGTCGCGAGATATCTGCGATGGATGCGGGCGAAGTCCTCCGTATCGCCAGCCACCACCTTTAACAAGTAATCAGCGCTACCCGCCATGAGATGGCATTCTAGCACATCAGGCACCCTCGCAACGGCGCGTTCAAATGCATCCAACACCTCATCGGCCTGACCAGACAACGTGATTTCGACGAAAACAGTAGTGGGCCGCTCAACCTTTTTTGGGTCAAGAAGTGCTACATAATCTCTGATAAATCCGTCGGCTTCTAACCTTTGGACTCTTCTGTGGCATGCAGACGGGGAAAGGTTAACGGCTTCTGAGAGTTCCGCATTGGACATCCTGCCGGATTTCTGCAGCATCGTCAGGATGCGGCGATCTATGTGGTCGATTTCCATTTGACGCAATTTTATTCTAATCAAATCTCATATATTCGAAGCTATTACCAATGTTTACGCTAACCTTCAATGAATTTTCGAACCACTTGCACCCAACTCACGCCAAGATCGCGGCAATTGGAAATGGAGGAACGCAATGCGCATCGGTTGCCCTAAAGAAATCAAACCACAGGAATTCCGCGTCGGTTTGACGCCAAATGCTGCCAGAGAGGCTGTGAACCACGGTCACAGCGTTGTCGTTGAGACCAACGCGGGAACAGGTGCAGGATTCTCTGACGAAGACTACGTTCAGGCAGGCGCTTCGATACTTGGAACAGCTGCCGAAGTCTTCGAAACGGCTGAAATGATTGTCAAAGTTAAGGAACCTCAAGCAGCTGAACGCAAAATGCTACGTGAGGGTCAACTTCTGTTCACTTATCTTCACCTGGCGCCGGACCCCGAGCAAACCAAAGACCTCATCGATAGCGGCGCGACCTGTATTGCCTATGAAACGGTTACGGACGCGAATGGCGGCCTACCCCTACTCGCCCCTATGTCTGAAGTCGCGGGGCGTTTGGCACCTCAAGTCGGCGCTTGGACGTTGCAAAAGGCAAACGGTGGACGTGGTGTATTAATGGGTGGTGTACCGGGTGTCGGTCCTGCGCGTGTAGTTGTTATCGGCGGCGGTGTCGTCGGCACGCATGCAGCCAAAATCGCCGCAGGTATGGGCGCTGACGTGACTGTTTTGGATAGATCTTTACCGCGCCTTCGCTATCTTGACGATGTATTCGGTGGCCAGTTTAAGACGAGCTATGCCAATGCAGGCAACACCATTGAACTGGCACGAGAAGCCGACCTGATCATTGGCGCGGTCCTTATTCCGGGCGCTGCTGCTCCAAAACTGATCTCAAAAGCTCAGCTTTCAGAACTAAAGCCAGGTGCGGCCCTTGTTGATGTGGCGATTGACCAAGGCGGGTGCTTTGAAACGTCTCGTGCAACGACACACCAAGATCCGATCTACGATGTAGATGGCATCATGCACTACTGCGTCGCCAATATGCCTGGCGCAGTCGCGCGGACGTCAACCATTGCTCTTGGAAACGCAACCATGCCTTTCATGCTCGCATTGGCAGACAAAGGCTGGCGGCAAGCCTGCGAAGATGATCCGCATTTGCTGAACGGTCTGAATGTCCATGCCGGACAGCTCACATACTATGCCGTCGGTAAGGCCTTGGGGATCGATGTGATCTCACCAAGTTTGGCGCTTAAAAGCTAATAAAAAAAGGCCCGCATTTAGCGGGCCTTTTTATTTCGTAGGAACAGTCAGTTACTTCTTCAGCGCCGCAAGAATATCGCTCAAAAGCTCTTCTTGAGTTGGGCCCTTTGGTGCCTCTGGCGCTGGCTCTTCCTCCTTCTTCGTCTTGTTCACCGCCCTGACGAGCATGAACACAACAAAGGCGATGATAAGGAAGTTGATGACGGCCATGATAAAGCGCCCGTATGCGAATACCGCTGCACCTGCTTCTTCAGCTTCCGTGATGCTGGCATATTCGCCGTCACCCAAGACAACAAACAAACCGCTAAAGTCGACGCCGCCCATAAACAGGCTGATAATTGGATTAACCAAATCGGCAACCAAACTGCCCACGATGGCCGTAAATGCAGCGCCGATGATAATGCCAACGGCCATGTCCATGACATTCCCTTTGGCGATAAAGTCTTTAAATTCCTGGATCATATTAGTCCCCTAGTTACTCCGTTGGCTAATGATTGGCTCTTGCGGCCAAGTCATTCTGCTAACGTGTTAGCTTAGAAGACACGCATTCCAATGGGTTTTATGGGCGATGTTTTCCCCGAACCGAGCATAGGGTGATCAAATTACAACATATTTAATCAAGATTTTTGCAGTGATCCGGTGAGAACATAAGTTAAAATCTCAACAACTTGCTGAGGCGTCTTCACAACCGCCAATGCAGCCGCATCAACCTCTTTCAGCGCGTGCTGATGCTCATCTTGATGCATTACGATCAAAGATTTACCCAACGCAGCCGCATAACCCGCATCAAAAGCTGCATTCCACTGGCGATACTTCTCGCCAAAACGCACCACCACAATATCCGCATCCGCGATGCCTTTGCTCGTTCGAATAGCGTTTAGTTTGGCACCTTTATGGTCGTGCCAAAACTTCTGATCTTCCGCTCCCATGATCGCAACGCCGCAGTCATCTGACGCATCGTGATCCGTAACTGGAGAGTTAAATGACACATCAAGATGTGAGGCAGCAGAGGTTATTTGATTGCGCCAATCCGTGTGGATTTCGCCGGATAGGTACACATTCAGCATTTTTGGCCTCGTTATTGATCTAGAAAACCGGAGGCAACAATCAGATTGGCCGTCGCGGGGCTGTTCGCCATGGGTACATCATAGACCGTTGCGAGACGGGTCAAGGCTTTGACATCAACATCATGTGGATGGGGTGACAGTGGGTCAGTGAAAAAAATCAGCAAATCAATGTCACCTTCCGCAATCATACCACCAATCTGTTGATCACCGCCCAACGGACCGCTCTTCGTCGTCTTAACGGTTAAGCTCGGCACCTTTTCCATGATCCGACCACCAGTGGTGGCCGTGCAAATGATCACATGCCCAGCCAGAACCGCCTTGTGCGCCTCAACCCAGTCCGCGAGATCGTCCTTTTTGCGATCATGTGCGATCAGAGCGATGCGCTTTTGCCCGCTCATCCGCGCAGCTCACCGCCGGTTGCCTTGCGCACCTTCTCGACAATCTTTTCAGCGACCGCTGCGATGTCTTCGTCTTTCAGTGTTTTTTCGGTTGGCTGCAAACGAACTGTAATCGCGAGGGATTTCTTGCCTTCGCCCAAACTGCCTCCGATGAATTCATCAAAGACGCGAACATTCTCGATCAATGCTTTATCGGCCCCTGCCGCGGCATTGACCAACGTCGCAGCTTCCATGTCCGCATCAACCACGAAGGCGAAATCGCGTTCGACCGCTTGGAGGTCTGTCGCGTGCAACGCGCCCTTGTTGGTCGTGCGGTTCTTGGGCTGCGGGATTTCAGCGGGGTAAAGTGTGAACCCGACCGCAGGGCCCTTAACATCCATCTCGCGCAAGATTTTGGGATGGATTTCACCGAAAACGCCCAAGACCTTCTTCGGGCCAAGGCAAATTTTGCCACTCCGGCCCGGATGCCACCAATCATCTACGCCCCGCATGATCTGTACCTTGCTCGGCGCACCGATAGCACTTAGCACCGCTTCGGCATCGGCTTTCGCATCATACACGTCAACAGCGCGACTTTCACCATGAACGTCCTTCGGTCCGGTGCGGCCAATCAACAAACCCGTCACGAGGGTCTGCTGCTCGCCCGGTTCACCACCGTGGAAGGCATCGCCAACCTCAAATAGGGCCATATCGGCAAAACCGCGTGCTTGGTTCCGTGCTGCTGCTTGCAAAAGCCCAGCCAAAAGCGCCGGACGCATGTGGGACATTTCAGAACTGATCGGGTTTTCCAGCATCGTCGCATCGTCGCCGCCGCCAAACAGCGTCGCCGCGTCGTTGTCGATAAAGCTGTAGGTCACGCATTCGTTGTACCCCAATGCCGCCGCAGTCCGACGTGCAATCGACGCACGCCTCTGACCGACAGTCAGGATCGGTTTTGGCACACCAACATTGACACGCGATAATGGCTTACCTTCCAGTTTCGTCAAAGACGCCACTCGCGCGACTTCTTCGACTAGGTCAGCTTCTCCCATAACGTCTGGGCGCCATGACGGCACACTGGCCATATCGCCGTCCAGTTCAAACCCGAGCGCAGTAAGAGTTGCACGTTGTTCATCGGCCGGAATTTCCATGCCAACAAGGCTCACAACCCGATCCGTGTCGAGCTTGTAAGCGCGCGATGTATCAGGCACTTCGCCCGCTTGGATCACTTCTGACGCTTCACCACCTGCATGATCCACAATCATCCGTACCGCATGTTCCAAACCTTCAGGTGTAAAGGCAGGGTCAACACCGCGTTCAAACCGATAACGTGCATCCGAATTAATCTTAAGCGCACGCCCCGTGTAGGCGATCTGAATGGGATCCCAGTACGCGCTTTCTACAAACACATCGACGGTGTCTTCGGTGCAGCCTGTCTCCAACCCGCCCATGACACCGGCGATGCTTTCTGGACCGTTGTCGTCAGATATGACCATCTGGCCTTTCTGAAGCGTGTATTCCTTGTCATCCAACGCGACCAAAGTTTCACCGCCTTTGGCACGGTGAATCCGCAGGTTACCTGACACTTTCGCCATGTCGAAAACGTGGAGGGGACGATTTAGATCGTAAGTGAAATAGTTCGTCACATCGACGAGAAAGCTGATCGGGCGAAGGCCAATAGCTTTCAAGAGATCTTGCAACCACTGCGGCGACGGGCCGTTCTTAACCCCGCGAATGACGCGGCCACAGAAGACCGGGCAGCCATCAAGGGTATCTTCATCAATGGCGACAGAAATGGCTGATTTGAAAGCCGCCGGAACCGGATCAACACTACGATCCTTCATAACGCCGAGCCCGCGCGCCGCCAGATCACGCGCAACCCCTCGAACGCCCAATGCGTCAGGCCGGTTCGGTGTAATCGCAATCTCGATCACCGGATCAACTTTTGACGGATCGTTCGCTGCCAACCAATCGGTAAAGCTCTCGCCCACCTCACCAGACGGCAATTCGATAATCCCATCATGCTCGTCGGACAATTCCATTTCGCGTTCTGAACACATCATGCCAAAGCTCTCGACACCGCGAATCTTACCGACACCAATGGTTGTATCGATGCCGGGCACATAAGTTCCTGGCGAGGCGATGACGACCGTGATCCCTTCTCGGGCATTCGGTGCACCACAGATGATCTGAGTCGGCCCATCCTTGGTCTCAACCTGACAAACCTTTAACTTATCAGCATCTGGATGCTTCTCGGCCGATTTTACATATCCAATCGTAAAATCACGCAGCTTCTCAGCAGGGTTTTCGACGCCTTCAACCTCTAAACCAAGGTCGGTCAGAGCATAAAGGATGTAATCAACAGAGGCCTCTGTCTCAAGATGCGATTTCAGCCAAGAGAGCGTGAATTTCATGGGTCTTTGCGTCCGTAAAAATGGCGTTTTGCGCTACATAGACCAAAGCCACGAAAGGGGAAAGCAAACAGGTGAAAACTCCTCAAACCCGTCTCAATTTTGGCAAAATTGAATGCTATCTAAGGGTGTGTTTTTTGAGGTAAATGTTATGGAACTAGATGGAAGACTATACATCTTCATCGCCGCGGCCCTTCTTTTGTTGACGGGTACGTACGGTCTTTACGATGACATCATGGAAGAAAACGCTGGTCCGGAAAGGGTTATTACCCGCGCTGCCGCTGCCGCGGAATGTGACCAAAACGCGGTAGAGGTTGGTGATATGCGGCTTGGATGTCAGACCAATACTGGAAATGACGTGCGGGTTCGCCGGATCGAAACATCTTCATCAAGCGTCTTAGGTGGCGGAGCAAAGTTTGTCTCCGCGAACAGATAAACGCTAGGCCTTAGCGGCTCAAACCACCCGCCAACGTCGGTTGATCCAAAGCTGCGAAGCCATAGTGACGCAACCAGCGCAGGTCTGAGTCAAAGAAGGCGCGCAAATCTGGGATGCCGTACTTCAGCATCGCAATACGATCGATCCCCATACCGAAAGCAAAGCCTTGCCATTCGGTCGGGTCGATCCCACCTGCTTGCAAAACCTTCGGGTGGACCATGCCGGACCCAAGGATTTCGAGCCAATCGTCACCTTCGCCGACCTTCAAGGTGCCGCCTTCCCACGAACAGCGGATATCGACTTCGGCGGAAGGTTCAGTGAACGGAAAATGTGACGCCCGGAAGCGGATATCGACATTGTCGACCTCGAAGTAGGATTTCACGAACTCTTCCAAAACCCACTTCAGGTTGGCCATCGAGATGTCTTTATCGATCGCGAGCCCCTCAACCTGATGGAACATCGGTGTGTGAGTTTGGTCATAATCGGCACGATACACGCGGCCTGGGCAAATGATCCGCGTTGGCGCGCCTGTCGCTTCCATCGAACGGATCTGTACTGGTGAGGTGTGTGTCCGAAGCACGTGAGGCGGTCGATTATCGCCCTCCGCACGATGGGTATAGAACGTGTCCATCTCTGCCCGCGCCGGGTGGTGACCCGGAATGTTCAACGCATCGAAATTGTACCAATCGCTCTCGATCTGCGGGCCTTCCGCCACGCTGAACCCCATATCCGCAAAAATCGCGGTCACTTCCTCAGTCACTTGGCTGATGGGGTGAATTGTCCCCTGCCCGCGTCCGCGGCCTGGCAGAGTCACATCGAGCCATTCGTCCTTCAAACGTGCATCAAGCGCCGCATCTTCAAGCGCAGATTTCTTAGCGACAAGAGCGGAATTGATCTCGTTTTTCAACGCGTTCAAAGCTGGCCCAGCCACTTGCCGTTCTTCTGGGCTCATCTTGCCCAATTCACGCATTTTCAGACTGATCTCGCCCTTCTTGCCCAAGGCCTGAACACGCAGATCCTCAAGGCCAGCCTCATCTGATGCGTTCCCAATCAGGTCAAGATATTTCGCTTTGAGATCGTCCATCGCCTCTGCCTTTTGTGGTTTGCGATCTGCTACCATATAGGACAGGGAATTCAAGCGAGCTTAGACTGACACCGGTTTCCCGCTCCGATGGCTTTCATCGGCAGCGTCAGCCAAAACCTGCGCTTTTAAGCCGTCTTCGATCGAAGGCGCCATTGGTTTGCTATCTGTCAGACACTCCACAAAATGAGCCATCTCATTTGTGTAAGCCGCCGCATAGCGTTCCAGAAAGAACGGCTCTGTCACGGATTTTCGGTAGCCGTCGGCTGTCGCGACTTCGACTGTGTCGGTTAAGACGTTGTCCGCGCGCAGCATCCCTCTCGAGCCATGAACCTCCACTCGCTGATCATATCCATATGTCGCGCGGCGAGAGTTTGAGATTTGGCAAAGTTTCCCGCTCGCTGTTTTCAAGCTGACCATGGCCGTATCGATATCACCAGCAGCCCCAATTGCTGGATCAACAAGGCAAGACGCTTGGGCGAAAACCTCTACGGGGTCCTCGCCCAGAAGGAACCGCGCCATGTCAAGATCATGGATCATCATATCGCGGAACAAACCGCCGGAGGTTTCGATGTAGCCTATCGGCGGCGGTGAAGGATCGCGCGACTGGATTGTTACCATCTCCACCGCACCGATCACCCCGTCTTGAACCTGCCGCTGAACCTTCTGGAAATTCGGATCAAAACGCCGATTGAAAGCGGTCATGAAAGGAACGCCAGCCGATGAAACCGCTGAGATACAAGCATGAATACGTTCAACGGACAAATCAATCGGCTTCTCGCAGAAGATCGCCTTGCCGGCATCTGCCGCCTGATGGATGAGATCAAAATGTGTTGTCGTGGGCGTACCGATCACCACGGCGTCGATCGACGGATCAGCAATAACCTGTTCGGTGGTCATGGCGATGCCGCCGGACTTTGCTGCCAACGCCTCGGCGGCTTCGGGCACAAAGTCGGACACCGTCGCGACTTTTGCATTTGGCATTGTCACGAGGCTTCGCGCATGGACCTGACCGATCCGACCGGCCCCCAGCAATCCAATCTTGATCATTTAGTTCCCCTTTAGATTTGCCAGAACGGTCCGCGCCGCTGTGACAACCGGATCATGTGTTTCCTTTAGGATGGAGACGCGATCAAACCTCTTGGGATCTGCGTTCACTGCCTCTCGGAGAGCCTCACCAAAGGCCATCCGCAATTCCGTTCCAATGTTGAATTTGCAAATATTGGTCGTTTGCGCCAAACGGCGACGCTGTTCTGCTGGCACGCCGGACCCACCATGGATGACCAAAGGGATCTCTGTCACAGCTTGGATTGCCGCGATCCGCTCTTCATCCAATCCACCCGATTGATCTTGCTGTAAATGGACATTTCCAACTGAAATCGCCATCGCATCAACGCCGCTTTCCGTCGCAAACTTCGCAGCTTCTTGCGGATCGGTACCTGCCGACGCCTCCCCGTTGTCATACCCCACAAACCCAATCTCACCTTCGCAGGAGATGCCAGCCGAATGGGCCATTTCTGCAATCTGCGCCGTTTCGTCGATATTCTGGGAAAGTGGTTTGCGTGAGCCATCAAACATTAGGCTCGTGAACCCGCTTTCCAGAGCTTCTTTGCACTCCACGAGAGTATATCCGTGATCCAGATGCGCTACGACTGGAACGCTGGCAGCTTCAGCCAATTGTCGAAACATCTTTCCCAAGATCGGAAGTGGCGTGTGTTCGCGGCAACTTGGCCCTGCTTGCAAAATGACGGGGCAGTTTTCAGCTTCTGCGGCAGCGACATAGGCCCGCATTTCTTCCCATCCAAGCGTCACAAGCCCGCCAACAGCATAGCCGTTCTTGAGGGCCGGTTGCAGTACATCTTTCAGTGTCACCAATGGCATTGGGTGTCCTTTTTGGCAAAGCGGCCCTCCGCGGGGAGATTTTCGGCCAAGATGAAGAGCGTGTGGTTACTTAAACTTCGCGATCATGTCTTTGATCCCAGGGATCGTTTCCAACTGCGCCGCATGGGACGGTTGGAAGTACTGCACCAAAGATCGCTGGCTCAAACCGCCGAGGATCGTGAAATAATACATCTGATAACCGGGTAAAACCGCGCAAGGATGGTATCCGCTGTCGAGGCAAATGGTGGAGCCATCAACGATATGGTAGGCGTCACCCGCCTTTCCGTCTTCCCTTTGCAGCATTTGAACACCTGAACCGTAGTTCGGCTTGAAACGAAAATTATAGGTCTCGTCATGACGCGTTTCGTCAGGCAGCCGATCAGTATCGTGTTTATGGCTGGGGAAGCCGGACCATCCGCCTTCGCCAACAGTAAACAACTCTGAGACCAGCAAACGTCCGACTTTGCCGTGATATTTCGTACCAAGGATATGTTTGATCTTTCGATGGGTCTTGGTCTCATCAGAGCCATATTGCACCAAATCCAACTCATCATTGCGAACGGCAAATGCGTCCAACACCTTTTCATAGAGTGCACCGGCAACAAAAACTTCGGCCTCATCAGAGGTGCATACCATCTCAGCCTTGGCTGCTGTGGGCACATAAACGCCTTCAGGCTCGCCGTCCCACACGTCCTCCCCTCGACCGCCTAAAGCGTCGGCTTTGAAGCCTTCAACGTTCACATCCACCGTTCCCGTGGCAGGCACGATGCAGGTTTCATAGCGTGGCACTTCATAGGTAAATGCCTCACCCTTCGTTAGCTTCACGATGTTGAAGTAATTCAAAGGAACGGTCGTATCATCCACATCAACGATGGGTTTGTTCTGATTATCAAACGGCGGAATGTGCATAGTGTTCCCCTTTAGGCGGCTGTTGGGCCGGGATGATTGGCCAAAAATTTCTCGAGGGTCTCGGTATCGGCCATCGCAGGCGCACAGCCCGGGCGCGATACCGTGACGGAGGCACAGGCGGACCCGCGCAGAAGTGACGATTTCAAATCATGTCCGTCGGCGAGTGAGGTCACGAGACCGGCCATAAAACTGTCGCCAGCCCCGGTCGGCTTAAGCGCTTCAACCGGATAGATACCTGTACGGATTTCCTCGCCCTTCGCAAAGGTGATGGCTCCCTCATGGCCCATCTTATAGACCACCATAGCCGCAGTGGTTTCAGAAAGCGCCCGCGCTTTATCAAGGCCCTTCTCGATCCCACCGGCCATGAAGCCGAATTCTTCGTCGTTCCCGACGATCATGTCGCTTACCCCGGCTGCGCGAGTTAAAACCTCTTCTGCGACTTTGGGGCTGGGCCAAGAATACGGGCGATAGTCGACATCGAAGATGATCGGCAAACCGGCGGCCTTGGCTAAGTCGAAGGCTTTGAACGTGGCGGCGCGCGACGGTTCCGCGGCGAAAACGGTGCCCGCTGTGATCAAGGCCCCAAATGCCGAATAATCAACCGCCGATACATCAGTGGCATCCATCTGAAAGTCAGCAGCTCCGTTGCGATAGATCACCGACTGATGCCCTTCAAGGCGGCTCTCATACACAGCGAGAGAGCTTCGGAACTCGCCACCTACAGGCGTCACGTAAGTAGCATCGACTCCGTAGCGTTCCAATTGCCCAACGCAGTAGCGCCCGATGCTGTCATCGGACACGCGCGTCACAAGCGCAGCTTTGCCGCCAAGCTTACAAATCCCCGCACCAATATTGGCAGAGCTTCCGCCCATCCCGACCATCATCTCTTCGGCATCTTCGGTGGCACCACCGGGCTGAGTGAACAAATCCATCCCAACACGCCCGACGATAATGAAGTTGTTCGCCTTGATCCCGTTTATGAGGCCGTCAAAGTCCAACTAGACGCCCTTTCTCTGCCGCGCACGTGTGGATTCCACGTCCTTATGGGCTGCCGTGACTGTGTCGCTAGTAGAGATATGCGGCGTCCCAACTTCCCACCATGTATGCCCTTCGGTCGTCCAACCTTCGTAGGCGTCGACCTTCATGCAAATGACATACGTGCGGTCTGCCGCCTTGGCCCGCGCAAAGGCTTCAGCGAGATCAGCAGGGTTTTCGACCGTCTCAGCCAATGTCCCCATCGAACGTGCGTGAGCTTCAAAATCGACTTCAACTTGTTCGGTCGCCGTCGGCGTATCTGAAATCAAGTTGTTAAAACTTTCATTGCCGGTGTTGTTTTGCAGCTTGTTGATGACCGCAAAGCCGCCGTTGTCGAGCACCAGAACGATCATCTTCTTCTGGGTCAGGACGGAGGAATAGATGTCCGAATTCATCAACAGATACGAACCGTCCCCGGTGAAAACGATCGTGTCTTTGTCAGGTTCCATCTCCGACTGCGCAATTCGCGCACCCCACCCGCCAGCGATCTCATACCCCATGCAGGAAAAGCCAAATTCAACGTCGACTGTCCCTATGTCGAGCGTACGCCAGTTCGCTGTCACCTCGGCCGGCAATCCACCAGCCGCGGCGACAACACGGTCACGCGGATCGCAGGCTGCGTTCACAGCACCAATGGCTTGCGCATATGACGCGGGCCGATTGCCGATCCGAACGTTCTCGGCCACATAGTCATCCCATTTTGCCCGCTCCGCCTGCGCCTCTTTTGTCCAACTCGACGGTGCCTTATATCCGCCCCCCATCGTCAACTGATCCAGTGCCAGCTTCGCATCGCCCACAACAGTCATCGACATATGCTTTGCAGCATCATGTCGCCCAACATTGATTCCGATGAACTTTGCATCGGGACGAAACGCCGTCCAGGACCCCGTGGTGAAATCCTGCAATCGCGTGCCGACTGCCAAGATCACATCGGCCTTCTCCGCAATCGCATTGGCCGAATCCGATCCAGTCACGCCGATTGGGCCAATGTTCAGCGGATGCTCTGCCACCATATTCGCGCGACCTGCGATGGTTTCGACAACCGGAATGCCTGCTGTTTCCGCGAACTCGGTCAATTCAGCAACAGCGCCGGAGTACTGAACCCCACCACCGGCGATGATCATTGGGCGTTCTGCCGTTTTCAACAACACAATCGCATCATTGATCTCGGCCGCATCCGGCATCTGACGACGAATACGGTGCACGCGCTCCTCAAAGAAAGAAACAGGATAGTCGTAAGTCCACCCTTGAACGTCCTGCGGCAAACCGATGAAGGCTGGCCCGCAGTCAACTGGGTCCAACATGGTGTTCAAAGCAGCTGGCAGAGATTGGATAATCTGCGCAGGGTGCGTGATCCGATCCCAATAGCGGCTGACCGCCCTAAACGCGTCATTGACCCCGAAAGTCGGATTGCCAAAGTGCTCCAACTGCTGAAGCACAGGATCAGGCAGCCTTGTTAGAAAGGCATCGCCACATAGCAACAGCATCGGCAAGCGGTTCGCATGTGCCAAAGCGGCAGAGGTCAAAAGGTTCGCCGTACCCGGCCCAGCAGACGCGGTGCAAAACATGAAGCGGCGGCGCAGATAGGCTTTCGCATAAGCCGCAGCAGCGAATCCCATACCCTGCTCATTCTGCCCACGATAGGTTGGCAGCACATCCCGATGGTCATAAAGCGCTTCACCAAGACAGGTGACATTGCCATGGCCAAAAATGCCGAACCCACCGCCACACACACGCGTCTTCACGCCATCAATTTCGATATATTGCGCCGCCAAATAGCGCACAATTGCTTGCGCTGTCGTCAACGTGACAGTCTCAGGTTTATCGACCACGATGTCCTCCCAGGCGGTGCATATCTTTGTTCTGTCAATATTGCTATTGACCCAGCTACCAAAATGAAGATACCCATTTTGCAACCGGTTGCAAACACAAATTTGAGGGCGCCATGAAAGACATCGGAATTGGCATTGTGGGCGGTGGCTACATGGGCAAAGCGCACTCTGTTGCCTTTGCCGCAGTGGCCTCTGTCTTTGATACCACGCTGCGCCCAAGGCTGGTGCGAATCTGTGCATCTTCCGACGAAAGCGCCGAACGCTACCGTGCAACATATGGATTCGAAACTGCTACTTCTGATTGGCGCGAACTGGTCGAAGACCCGAACGTAGAGGCCGTCGTGATCGCCTCCCCTCAAAAGACCCATCGCGCTATTGCAGAAGCCGCATTTGCCTTAGGCAAACCGGTTCTTTGCGAAAAACCTCTCGGCATTTCCGTCGAAGAAAGCCAAGCCATGGTCGACGCAGCCGAAAAGGCAGGGGTCACCAATATGGTCGGCTTCAACTATGTTCGCACGCCTGCGACACAGTTCGCCCGCAAACTCATCGAAGATGGCCGCATCGGGAAAGTCGCTTATTTCCGTGGCGAGATGACCGAAGATTTCTTCGCCGATCCCGAAATCGGCGGCTGGCGCGGTCAAGGGGCGGCCAACGGCTGCATGGGCGACCTTTCACCCCACATGATCAACTGCGCCCGTGCATTGATGGGGCCAATCACATCGCTCTGTGCGATCGCGGAAACGGTACATGACACCCGCGCGGGCGAGAAAGTCACCAACGACGATCAGGCGCAAATGATGTGCCGGTTCGAAAATGGCGTACAGGGACATATGTTCTTTTCCCGCGTCGCGACTGGTCGGAAAATGGGCTACGCCTATGAAGTCCACGGCACGCATGGGCACATCAGGTTTGATCAAGAAGATCAAAACGCTCTTTGGCTCTATACGACCGAGGGGCCAGAGGTTGAGCGAGGGTTCCGCAAAATCCTGACCGGACCAGAACACCCTGACTATCTGCCCTTCTGTCAAGGGCCGGGCCATGGCACGGGCTACCAAGATCAAATCATCATCGAGGCGAAGGATTTCCTGACCGCCATCGCCACGAAAACCGACATTTGGCCAACCTTCCGGGAAGGCCTTGAAGTTAATCGCGTTGTCGCCGCCGTTCTCGATTCCAGTGCCAAGCAGGCCTGGGTAAACGTCGCCGACTACTGAATAAGGTAAGAAAACATGATCAAAATCGGAAATGCCCCTTGTTCTTGGGGTGTGGAGTTCGCAGACGATCCGCGCAACCCTGCATGGCGCAAAGTACTGCAAGAAAATGCCGATGCCGGCTACAAAGGCATTGAACTTGGCCCTGTCGGTTTCATGCCCGAAGACCCAGCCATTCTCTCCGAAGCACTTGAGGAGTTCGATCAGGAACTTGTCGGCGGTGTTGTCTTCCGCCCTTTCCATGACCCTGACGCGTGGGATGATGTGATGGATGGCGCGGTGCGGACCTGCAAAGCGCTGAAAGCACACGGCGCCGAGCATCTTGTGCTGATCGACAGCATCTCGCCCCGCCGCGCGCCAACGGCTGGCCGCGCGGATGAGGCTGAACAGTTGGATAAGGCAGAATGGACCACTTTCCGCGACAAGATCGCAACTGTCGCCAAGATGGGAGCGGAGGAATATGGCCTCACCGTCGGCATTCACGCCCACGCCGCTGGCTTTATGGATTTTGAGCCAGAACTTGAACGTCTGCTGGATGAAGTGGACGAGAACATCCTCAAGATTTGCTTCGATACGGGCCACCACTCCTACGCGGGATTTGATCCTGTTGCCTTTATGAAAAAGCACATCCAACGTATCAGCTATATGCACTTCAAAGACATTGATCCGAACGTAAAAGCCGACGTCGTGAAGAACCGCACGGATTTCTACGAAGCCTGCGGCCAAGGCATCTTTTGCAATTTGGGTGACGGCGATGTGGACTTCCCCGCTGTCCGGCAAACGCTTCTGGATGCGGGCTTTGAGGGCTGGTGCACTGTGGAGCAGGATTGCGACCCTGAGGGTGACACGTCCCCCGTTGATGACGCCAAACTGAACCGCACTTACCTGCAATCCATTGGTTTCTAAGGAGACACCCATGAAACGACTGAACTGGGGGATGATCGGTGGCGGCGAAGGCAGCCAAATCGGGCCAGCGCACCGTATGGGCGCGCAAGCCGATGGTAATTTCGTTCTAGCGGCAGGCGCGTTGGATCATGATGCCGAGCGCGGCAAAGACTATGCCCAGCGCCTAGGTGTCGCGGAGGACCGTGCCTACGGAAATTGGCAAGAAATGTTGGAAGGTGAGAAAAACCGCGACGACCGCATCGATCTCGTCACCGTCGCCACCCCAAATTCAACCCACTTTGAAATCACAAAGTCTTTCCTCGAAGCAGGCTTTAACGTGCTGTGCGAGAAACCCATGACGATGACCGTCGAAGAAGGCGAAGAGATCGTGAAGATCGCGGAAGCAACGGGCAAAATCTGCGCTGTAAACTATTGCTACTCGGCCTACCCAATGGTCCGAGAAATGCGCAACATGGTGGCCAATGGCGACATCGGCAAGGTCCGACTGATTGTCACCAGCTTCAGCCACGGCCACCACGGCGATGCCACCGATGCCGACAACCCGCGTGTCCGTTGGCGTTACGACCCAGCGATGGCGGGTGTCTCCGGCCAGTTCGCAGATTGCGGCATCCACGCGATGCATATGGCGAGCTTTGTCGCTGGTGACGAGGTCCGCACGCTCTCTGCTGACTTCGCTTCCACTATCGCCAGCCGCGAGTTGGAAGACGACGCTATGGTGAGCTTCCGCATGGAACGCGGCACCGTCGGGCGGCTTTGGACGTCCTCCGTTGCCATCGGCCGCCAACATGGTTTCGATATTCAAGTCTTTGGCGAAACTGGCGGGATGAAATGGTTCTCCGAACAGCCGAACCAAGTGCTTTATACCCCTGTCGGCGGTCGCACCCAGATCATGGAAAAAGGGGAAAGCGGTCTCTCTGACGAAGCCTCGCGCCTAAGCCGCGTCGCAATCGCTCACCCGGAAGGCTTCCCCATGGCAGTCGCAAATATCTATGTCGACCTAGCCGCCGCTATCCGTGGCGAACCGCATGGCGACTATCCGAAAGCTGTGGACGGCTTGAGGTCAATGGCGGCTGTGCATCAGGCCGTAGCATCTGCCAATGAAGACGGCGCTTGGGTCGATGCAAGGCCGCCGATGTTTAGAACGTAACGAGTTCTACGGCAAAGGGCGCAAAGTCCCCCGCTCTACAATCCGGCCCGAATGCAAACGCGCTTCGGGCCATTTGCGTTCCGACGACAGCATACCTTTCATCAACTCAATCGACTCACGAATGATCTCACCAATTGGGTTGTGAATGGTTGTGAGATTGATGTTCGCCCAACCAGCCATTTCCATGTCATTCAAACCGATCAACCCAACCTCTTCCGGCACGGCAATTCCGGCTGTCTCCAATGAAGAGAGGGCGCCAATGGAAACGACATCGTCACCGCAAAAGTAAGCATCTGCCAAAGTGCCATCGATTAGACGGGTCATCTCGTCCCGCCCGCCATCGAAACTATAGCTGTCTGCATAACTCACACTTGTCTCTATGCCCGCGTGCTGCGAAGCTTCGCCAAGAAACCCTGCACAGCGATCTTGGGTCGAAGTCGCACTCTTGGGGCCTCCCAAGAACGCAATTCTGCGATACCCACGTGCGATCAATGTCTCTGCTGCCATCCGTCCGGCTGCGTGGTTGTCGATCCCGATGGTCGTCACCTTAGGATCAGCCACTTGCCGACCGAATGGGTGCACCACCGGAACACCCGCATCTTGGAACGCTTCCGCAAAAGTCACAGGCAATGTGGAAGACGCGACAATCACACCATCGACTGAATACTGACGCAACATACGAACCGAATTTGCCGGATCGGTTTCGTCCGAGAGGTTCACCAACAAGGGTCGCAACCCGCTTTCCTGCAAGCCCTTAGTCACCAAATCAAAGACCTCAAGGAAAATCGGGTTGTGAAAGTTGTTTGACACAACCCCAATCATCTTTGTCCGACCTGTCGTTAGAGAAGAAGCCAGCGCATTGGGGCTATACCCCAGCTCTGACGCAGCTTTTTCCACCTTTTCGCGGGTGCGAGCAGAAACGGAGGCCCCTTCGGTAAAGGTTCGTGACACAGCTGATCGAGACACACCTGCGCGCTCTGACACGTCTTTCAATGTCACAGCCATGCTAGTCTATCCTTCGGTTTCTGTTAGTCATCGACCGGCCTTTCAGTTCTCCCTTGGGTCGCTAGCCAAAAAAAAGGCGGCGGTAAATACCGCCGCTTTCTTTAGTTTATGCAGCGCCTTCGTATTCGGCGCCGGTCTTCGCTCCGGTGATATAAGCGACAATATCCTGACCGTCTGTCTCTTCCTTGCGCAAGTTCGCAACGATACGACCGCGCCGGAACACGATGATCCTGTCCACAAGATCCATGACCTGACGCATATTGTGACTGACAAGGATCAATGGCTCGCCCTGCTCTTTCAGCGTTCGGATAATGTTTTCAACCTGTGCGGTTTCCTGAACACCAAGCGCTGCGGTCGGTTCGTCCATGATCGTCAACTTAGACGCAAAACTCGCAGTACGCGCGATCGCGACACACTGTCTTTGGCCACCAGACATGCGCTCGATTGTGTTCCGTATGTTTGGAATTTTAACGCCAGTCCGCTCTAGCGCATCCAGCGTATCTTGTCGCATAGACTTATAGTCAAGAAGTCGGAACGGGCCAAGCCAGTCCAATTTGGTCTTTTCCCGCCCAAGGAAAAGATTGTCAGGGACGTCCAGATGGTCTGCTAGAGCCAGAGTTTGGAACACAGTTTCGATGCCCGCTTCTCTAGCGTCAATTGGGCCTGTGAAATTCACCGGTTGCCCGTCAAAAATCACGTCTCCGCTTGTACGCTGCTCCACGCCAGTGATCTGGCGGACAAAGGTGGACTTGCCGGCACCGTTGTCACCCATGATCGCGACATGTTCACCCTTTTTCAGGATAAAGTTCGCATCGTTCAAAGCCTGCACACCACCGTAGTGCTTCGTCAGGCCTCTGGTTTCGAGTACGATATCGTTGCTCATCTTTCGGCCCTCCTACGCTCGGTTCCGTTGTCGGTATTGGTCAAGAATGACCGCCGCCACGATGATCGCGCCCATGGCCATCAACTGATACGACCCATCAAGCTTGATGTAGGTAAATCCAGACCGGATCACACCCAAAACCATCGCACCTAAAACTGTCCCGATGATTGACCCGCGTCCGCCCTGCAAGCTGATGCCGCCGATCACGGCCATCGCAATGGCGAAGAGCTCGTAGAATTCACCCATACCCGCCTGCGCTGTCACAGCCTTTGAGCTCAGCACAATACCTGCGAAAGCCGCCAACATAGAGGCAATCATGTAGACCATAACCTTATGGCGCTTCACGTTGATGCCCGACATCCGCGCGGCTTCTTCGTTGGAGCCGATGGCGTAGGTGTGTTTGCCGTAAACGGTGTAGCTCATGATCAGTTGGAAGATGATTGCCAGAAGAACGAACCATACGACTGGCATCATGCCAGACCCGATCCAGGCATACGCGTCCGTTGGAAACGAAACAGGGTTACCGCCGGACCACCACAGGGCAATGCCGCGGCAGAACAGGAACATACCAAGGGTCGCAATAAACGGTGGAATTCTAAAGTACGCGATGAACGTGCCGTTTATGATGCCAATGCATGCCCCGAACGCCAAGCCGATCACGACGGGAACAATGACCGGAAGGTCCATTGCCCAAGGGCCAAACAGAGCTTTGGGGTTTGGGAAGCCGTTGACCTCAGCGACTTGAGCGAAACTCATGGCGATCATGGCGGTTGCCGCGACCAAAGGGCCCGAGGAAAGGTCGATCCCGCCTGTGATAATGACCTGCGTCACACCCAAAGCGATGATACCGATAATGGCCACTTGCAGAATGATGATCTGCAGTCTTGCTTCGTTAAAGATGCTGTCAAAGCGGTCCTTGGTATCGAACAAGAAGCTTTGGCCGTTCATGTAAGGCGCGAATTGTCCGATCGCCTCAAACACGACGATAATGATGACCAATGCTAAAAGAATATTCAGCTCGTTGGGCCACGACCTTTTTGATTTATCAAAGGTCAGACCACCGACGCCTTGGCTTGTGTCAGCCATGCTCGCCTCCCCAGTTGTCGGTAAAGAAGTGGACGGCGCGTGAGTCGCACCGCCCATTTTTCAGATCAAACGATCTTAGTTGCGAGACATAAACTCGCCCATGTTCTCTGGCGTAACTAGAACGAATGGGATGTAAACCTTGGTGTCCACATCTTCACCAGCGATCAGCTTCAGAGCTGCGTCGATGGAGCCTGTGCCCTGACCAACAGAGTCCTGGAACACTGTCACGTCATAGTCGCCAGCTGCCATTGCAAGCAGAGCGTCTTGAGAAGCGTCAACACCACCAACCTGAACGTCAGCCATGTCGATACCAGCTGCCTTCATCGCTTGGATCGCACCGATCGCCATCTCGTCGTTGTTGGCAAGAACAAAGTCGAATGGCTCACCTGAAGACATCCAGTTTGTCATCAAGTCCTGTGCTTCGTCACGAGACCAGTTGGCAGGTGCTTCATCGATGATTTCCATGAAGTTACACATGTCCATGCCGATCACATCATAAACGTCCTTCGAACGCTGAACTGCAGCCTGGTTGGAAAGCTGACCATTCATCAGGTAGCCGCGTGCGCCGTTGCCTTTGCCTTCAGCGCGCAGGTTCTTGCAGATTTCAAATGCAGAAAGTGTACCAGACTCGATCTCGTTTGATGCAACAAACGCCTGAGTCGGTGGCAGTTCGTTCACGTTGTCAGGCTCACGGTTAACGTAAACCAATGGCACGTCGCCAGCCGCCGCAGAAACCGCCGCACCTGCAGATGTGTCAACGATGTTCACGATGATCGCGTCAACGCCTTGCGCCACGAAGTTCTTCACTTGGTCGATCTGCTTGGCCAAGTCGTCTGTCGCGTCTTCCTGCTGGTATGACAGGCCGTCGATTGTGCCTGCATACTCAACCATGCCAGTCCGCAGAACGGTCAGCCAGTTATCGTCGAAACGCGAAAACGTTGCGCCGATTTCCTGTGACGCAGCAGATGTTGCCATCAAGGCAGTTAGACCTGTCGCGAGTAGATATTTTTTCATGTTTTCCTCCCAAGGATCGGTGTCCGGCACACCGTTATCTGACCGGAAGCCTCGTCGTGCTCTTGGCACGGCGAAGCCTTCAACTGTGAAAAAATGCCTCTGAATTCCCTCCCAGCGGCACCATTTGCCCCAGCGCTTGCCATCACAAGACACCGCGACTTAGGACGCGATTCTCACTTTCGCTAACCCTTACCTTAGGCATTTTGCAACCGGTTGCAAGAATGAAGTTTTTGGGCATGGTTAATTTTCATGTCGACTTTGGGTTGTCTTGCCAAAGATTCAGGCAGACAAGTATCGGCAAGGATTACGCCCAAAGGAGAAACAAGATGCAAAAGAACAAGCTTCGTGAGATGTGGCGCGCCGGAACACCGACGATCAACGCTTGGTCTTCAATTGGGAACCCCTTCGTGGCCGAAATCATGGCCGCGCAAGGCTATGACAGCTTAACAGTTGACCTGCAGCACGGAGCGCTCGACTACACCGACTTACTTCCAATTTTTCAAGCGACAAAGGCTTCAGGCGCTACCCTGATGGCGCGGGTGCCGTGGCTAGATCCGTCGGCGATTATGAAGGCGATGGATGCGGGTGCGATGGGCATCATTTGCCCCATGATCAACAACCGTCAGGAAGCGGAGGAATTTGTGTCCTACATGCGCTATCCGCCGCATGGGCAGCGCAGTTTTGGCCCTACTCGGGCCGTTTTTGCGCAAGAGAACTACGGCGTTGCCGCAAATGACGAAGTTTTGGCAATCGCAATGATTGAGACCAAGGAAGGGGCTGAGAACTTGGCGGAGATCACATCCACTCCGGGATTGGATGGAATTTATGTGGGCCCCGCCGACCTCACACTCGGCACACAGCAAGGGCGCTTGCCTCCGGGTCTCGATCGCCAAGAGCCTGAAATGATCGAGATCATTCAGAACATCGCGAAAGAGTGCCAAAAGAATAGTATTGGTGCATGTATTCATTGCGGAACGCCCGAGTATGCAGCTCAAGCAATCAGTTGGGGGTATAACCTAACCACAGTCGCTGGCGACGTCCGGCTTTTGGCTGCCGCAGCCAGCGACTCGATCTCGGTTTTTCACGACCTAACCAGCCGTGTTGATGCGCCCGATCAGACGGAAGCTGGCTATTGAAGCAGCTCATGATCAGACCTTTCCATGGTTGGGAATTCTCATGAGAATTGAGCCCTTCGCAGTCGAGATGTGGATGAATGAATGGGAAACGCGCTGCCGATATAACCTGGCTGAAACTTGCGTGGATAGCATCACAATCGAAGAACTTCTCAAATTGTCAGGTCAAAACAGCGCCGATCTGAGCGCCATCTTGGCCATGAAGATGACCTACGGCGCGATAGAGGGATCAGATCGATTGAGGGCCGCAATCGCTGATCTTTTTGATCACCAAAGCGCAGAAAACATCACCGTTACCCACGGCACAATTGCCGCAAATATGTTGGTTCACAAGGCATTGGTCGAGCGGAACGACCACGTTGTCGCCATCGTACCAACCTATCAGCAACATTACTCCATCCCCGAAAGCATCGGCGCAAACGTTGATACTTTGGAACTGTTGGAGGAGAACTCGTTTCTGCCCGATTTGGAAGAACTGCGAGGCATAGTTCACAAGAAGACAAAGCTTATCGCATTGACGAATCCGAACAATCCAACCGGTGCGCTTATGGATGAGGCGATGTTATTGCGCGTCGCCGAGATCGCCCGCAGCGTCGGCGCTTATGTGCTTTGCGATGAGGTGTATCGTGGTACCGATCAGACCGGAACTGGATTAACCACATCCATCGCTGACCTTTATGAGAAAGGAATTAGTACGGGGAGCACGTCAAAAGCTTTCTCCCTTGCTGGTCTTAGGCTTGGCTGGATCGTTGGGCCCCAGGAAGTGCAGCAAACCGTGATGATCCATCGCGACTACGACACTATCTCGGTCGGCATGATTAACGACTATCTTGCCTGCCTTGCACTTGAAAATCGCGATAAGATCCTTGCTAGAAGCCAGCAAATCACGCGCGATAACCTTGTTATGCTTGAAGATTGGGTGGCCAATGAACCGCGCATCTCATGGGTGAAGCCAAACTCAGGTACCACCGCGATGCTCAAGTTTGATCTTCCTGTGACATCACGCGAACTTTGCATAGATCTACTTGAAAAGACCGGGGTCATGTTCACCCCAGGTGACGCCTTCGGTATGGACGATCATATACGGATAGGCTTCGGAAATTCGCCAGTAGCATTGCAAAAGGGGCTTCAGAAGGTATCGAAATATCTCACAGAGCATCCGACGTGATTTTTTGCTTTCGGAATTTACCCTTTTCGTTTTGAGAAGCCTGAGAAACACCTATGATGGCGGCACACCAAAACGAAGAATACTGACAAAGAATGACAAGTAAGCCAGCCAATTTAACTCGGATTCAATCAGAGCGCCGGGACGAAATCTTGAGTTCCGCTTTGGAAATTTTCTCTAAGAATGGCTACAAGGGCGCCTCAATCAACAAGATCGCCCAAGCGGCAAACATGTCGACACCGCGCCTTCTTTATCACTTCAGCGACAAAGAGAAACTCTATTCAGATCTTTTGTCATCGACACTTTCGCTGTGGATCGATCCATTGGAATTCATCGGGCAAACCGACGATGCCGTCGAAGAGATCTGCAATTATGTCCGTCGGAAAATCGAAATGTCACGAGACTATCCTCGCGAGAGTCGGTTGTTTGCGAGCGAAATATTGATTGGTATCGAACGTGCAGACGATAGCTTGTTCGATCCTTTGCATCAGATCTTTAGAGATAAAATTGAACTGATTCAGAGGTGGTCGAACGAAGGGAAAATTGCGCCCGTTGACCCTTATCATCTCATTTACTCTATCTGGGCCACCACGCAGCATTATGCCGACTTTGATGTTCAAATTCGTACTCTATCGCCACAAAAGATGGAGAACCTCTTTGATGATGCTGAGGCGTTCCTCATTCCGATGTACACAAAGTTGCTAACACCGTCGCGTTAACCCTTCGAGATTCCATTGATTAGTATGTCCTTTACCGCCCGTTTGGTTTCAGACCACTGCGTTTCGGACAGCTCTTTGTCATCGTTCAAGGTTTGAATTTGGTGGGTAAAGTCAGCGTAGTGCTGCGTGGTCGCCCAAATTGCATACAAAAGATTGCGCGCGTTTATTGGCCTGATCATACCGCGATCAATCCAACCATCTATCACTGAAATTCTATCATTCGTCCAATCGCGAAGTTCATTTTCTAGATAGTCCTGAACGATCGGAGCTCGCTGAATAATCTCATTCGCCCAAACTTTTGACCCGTGCGGTCTGACCCGCGCTAACTCTAGCTTGGTATCGATATATTCGCCAAGTGCCTGTTCAGGATCGCTGTCGGGCTGAATATTATCCGCCGCCTGCCGCCAAACGTTAAAGATGTCTTCGACGACCAATCGATATAATTTCTTTTTTGTTTCAAAGTAATAAACCACATTGGATTTCGGCAAATTGACTTCCTGCGCGATCCGTCCGAAAGATGCACCTTCATAACCATACTCAGCAAATACACGCTCAGCCGCAGCCAGAATCCGCTCTCGCGTTTCCTCTCTATGACGCGCCTGAATGCCGGTGGCTGGCTTGTTCATTTCTGATCTGCCCAAATACAATGCATTTTGGCTCCATAACGCATTGACGGAGCCGAGTCTTTCCCAACGATAGTCGAACACCGCACGTTCGGTCAAAAAAAGATTGACCGAACGTACAAGAAATTTGCAGGCTATGTTCCAAGGGAGAAAACAAGGGGGCGCAAATGTCTTTCGGTAAGAATCTGCGGATCGATCCTGACCGGTTGTGGGATTGTCTTATGGAAATGGCTGAAATCGGCCCCGGCATCGCCGGTGGCAACAATCGCCAAACCCTCACTGATGATGACGCGAAAGGCCGCGCGGTTTTCCAGAAATGGTGCGAAGACGCGGGCATGACCATGGGTGTCGATACCATGGGCAATATGTTTGCAACGCGGGCGGGTGAAGATCCCGAGGCGCTGCCTGTTTACATGGGCTCCCATCTCGACACGCAGCCGACCGGTGGCAAATACGACGGTGTTTTAGGTGTGTTGGGCGGCCTTGAGGTCATCCGAACGATGAATGACCTCGGCCTCAAAACCAAACATCCCATCGTCCTGACCAACTGGACGAATGAAGAAGGCACACGTTTTGCACCCGCGATGTTGGCGTCTGGCGTTTTTGCCGGAAAACACGGTCAAGATTGGGCCTATGATCGCGTTGATGCGGATGGCAAGCGCTTTGGCGATGAGTTGCAGCGCATTGGCTGGGTTGGCGACGAAAAGGTTGGCGACCGAAAGATGCACGCAATGTTTGAGCTGCACATCGAACAAGGGCCCATCTTGGAGGCTGAGAACAAGGATGTAGGCGTCGTCACCCATGGCCAAGGGCTACGTTGGATCGAATGTACTGTGACCGGAAAGGAAAGCCATACCGGCTCTACCCCGATGTCCATGCGCAAGAATGCAGGTCGCGGTCTCGCCCTCGTCACAGAGCTCGTGCACGAAATCGCAATGAAGAACCAACCAAACGCCGTTGGGGCTATCGGGCACATCGATGTTTACCCGAACTCTCGCAATATCATCCCCGGCAAGGTTATCTTTACAGTCGATATGCGCACGCACTTGCTTGATAAACTCAACGGCATGGTCGCGGAATTTATGGAACGCGCGCCGAAACTTTGCGAAGAAATCGAAACAGAGTTCAGTTGTGAAATCGTTGGTCAATTCGACCCTCCCGCCTTCGATGAAGGTTGTGTCGGGGCCGTAAGAGAGGCCGCAGAAGAACTAGGTTATACGCACATGGATATTGTCTCGGGCGCCGGTCACGATGCTTGTTGGATCAATGACGTGGCTCCGACAGCCATGATTATGTGTCCTTGTGTTGATGGCCTAAGCCACAATGAAGCGGAAGAGATTTCCAAGGAATGGGCGCAAGCCGGCACCGATGTATTGCTACATGCCGTGCTGAAAACCGCCGAAATCGTCGAATAAGGACGGGGAGAAACACATGTCAAAAGTCATCAAAAACGGAACCGTTGTCACTGCCGACCTCAGCTACAAAGCCGACGTCCTTATCGAAAACGGTAGCATCGTAGAAATCGGCCCTGACCTGAAAGGCGACGAAACTCTAGATGCGACAGGGTGTTACGTGATGCCCGGCGGGATCGACCCGCATGTCCACCTCGAAATGCCGTTCATGGGCACCTATTCCAGCGACGATTTCGAAAGTGGGACGCGTGCCGGTCTGGCCGGTGGCACCACGATGGTCGTTGATTTCTGCCTGCCAAACCAAGGCGAAAGCCTGATGGATGCGATCAAGCGTTGGGACAATAAATCGACCCGCGCCAACTGCGACTATTCCTTCCACATGGCTGTGACGTGGTGGGGCGAACAGGTCTTCAACGACATGGAAACCGTCGTCAATCAGCGTGGCATCAACACATTCAAACACTTCCTCGCCTACAAAGGCGCGCTGATGGTGAATGATGACGAGCTTTTCGCCTCCTTCAAACGCCTGTCAGAACTCGGCGCAACAGCCATGGTGCACGCTGAGAACGGCGATGTCGTGGCCGAAATGACGGCCAAACTGCTAGCTGAAGGCAACACCGGCCCAGAGGCCCATGCCTATTCCCGCCCCAGCCAAGTTGAAGGCGAGGCGACGAACCGTGCGATCATGATCGCTGATATGGCAGGCGTGCCGCTCTATGTCGTGCACACCTCTTGCGAAGAGGCGCACGAAGCGATCCGCCGCGCCCGTCAGAACGGGAAACGCGTTTGGGGCGAACCGCTGATCCAGCACCTCACTTTGGATGAAAGTGAATACTTCCACGATGATTGGGATCACGCAGCACGCCGCGTGATGTCACCGCCGTTCCGCGATAAAAAGCACCAGGACAGCCTTTGGGCCGGTCTGATGTCGGGCAGCCTTAGCTGTGTGGCGACCGACCACTGCGCCTTTACGACAGAGCAGAAACGCTACGGAGTTGGTGACTTCTCAAAAATTCCAAACGGCACCGGCGGCCTAGAAGATCGCTTGCCAATGCTTTGGACCCATGGCGTTGGCACCGGTCGTCTGACTCCTAACGAATTTGTCGCCGTGACCTCCACAAACATCGCCAAAATCCTGAACTGCTACCCGAAGAAGGGCGCAGTTCTTGTTGGCGCGGACGCCGATTTGGTCGTCTGGGACCCGGAGAAAGAGAAAACAATCACTGCGGGCAGCCAGCAATCCGCCATCGACTACAACGTCTTTGAAGGCCACAAGGTCAAAGGCTTACCACGCTTCACACTGACCCGTGGACAAGTGGCGGTGCATGATGGCGAAATCCGCACGCAAGAAGGCCACGGTAAGTTCGTCGAACGTGCACCGAACGCGACCGTGAACAAAGCCCTGTCCCAATGGAAAGAGCTTACCGCGCCAACTCCAGTGCAACGAACCGGCATTCCAGCCACCGGTGTCTAAACGAAGAACTCTCGAACTGCTGCCAGAATGACATCAAGCCTCAAAATCTCGGCCAATGATCTGTCGTTGACGTTTCAAACCAACGACGGGCCGGTCCATGCGCTTAGCGACGTAAATCTCGACATCCATGAAGGGGATTTCGTCAGCTTCATCGGCCCGTCTGGCTGCGGGAAGACCACGTTTTTGCGCGTGATCGCGGATTTGGAACAGCCAACCGGTGGGTCGATCACAGTCAACGGTGTCTCTCCACAAGAGGCTCGACTCGCCCGCGCTTACGGCTACGTCTTCCAAGCTGCAGGCCTTTACCCGTGGCGCAACATCGGCGGGAATATCAAACTGCCGCTGGAAATCATGGGGTTTTCTAAATCCGAGCAGCAACAGCGCGTAACCCGCGTGCTTGAAATGGTCGATCTTGCTGGCTTTGAAAACAAATTCCCTTGGCAGCTCTCCGGTGGGATGCAGCAAAGGGCCTCGATCGCGCGGGCGCTGGCATTTGATGCCGATATTCTTCTGATGGATGAACCCTTTGGGGCGCTTGACGAAATCGTACGAGATCACCTCAACGAGCAGCTGCTCGAGCTTTGGGCGAAGACAAACAAAACCATCGGGTTTGTAACGCACTCGATCCCCGAGGCTGTGTTCCTTTCGACCAAAATTGTCGTGATGTCCCCGCGCCCAGGCCGCGTGACCGACGTGATCGACAGCCCGCTGCCGAAGGGAAGGCCACTGGAAATCCGTGACACGCCGGAATTCCTCGAAGTCGCCCAGCGCGTTCGCGAAGGGCTCAGAGCCGGGCACAGCTATGACTGACGTTTGCGCCCTTCCCGTCCCGAGTTTGACCCGGGATCTCCTCGTCTCTCCCGCGAGAGGCCCCGGCTCTAGGCCGAGGCGGGTGATGCGCAATGCGTAGCGTCTTTCCAGTCCTTACTGTTCTGGCCGTGATCGTTGGCCTGTGGTGGGCCGCCGTTGCCCCTATGAACATCCGCCCCGCCCTTGATATCGCTGAACGAAGCGGCGTTGCCGTCGTGCCCGAAGGATCAGTCACACGCCGCGATGTTTCCGTGTGGCGCTTGATGCTCGACAATCGCGAGTCTATCGCAATCGGGTATCAGCTGGACCGACCGCGTCTGCCCACACCCAGCCAAGTCGGCGAAGAGTTCTGGAAAACAACCGGTGAAATGGTCGCGAAAGGAAGAGCGTTTTCAAAGCGATCACTCCTCTACCACAGTTGGATTACTCTGCGATCAACATTCTGGGGTTTTCTGCTAGGTACGACATTTGGAATCCTAGGCGCGGTCGCAATCGTCTACAGCCGCGTCACCGACATGAGCCTGATGCCTTGGGCGATCGTCAGCCAAACGATCCCGATCGTGGCCCTCGCCCCGATGATCATTGTCCTGTCCAACCAAGTCGGCATTGACGGGCGCGGCGTGCCGAAAGCGATCATCTCTGCTTACCTCTGTTATTTCCCTGTTTTGGTGAGCATGGTCAAAGGTCTACGCTCCCCAACAGCATCAGAACTCGACCTTTTGAAAACCTACAACGCCAGCGGCGGACAGAGCTTTTGGAAGTTGCGCCTGCCCGCGAGCGTTCCCTACCTCTTCGCAGCGCTCAAAGTCGGCGTGGCTGCCGCGCTGGTGGGCACAATCGTCGGCGAATTGCCCACCGGGGCCATCAGTGGCCTCGGCGCGCGCATCCTTATTGGAGACCAATTCGGAACACCACTTGCGATCTGGTCCGCCCTCTTCGCGGCGGCCATCCTCGCCGGTATTCTGGTGACCCTGATTGACCTCATTCAACGCGCCGTTCTGCCGCGTATGGGGTTCCGGACATGAGTTGGTTTATCGCTTCCCTTGTCTTCTGGATTTGCGCGTGGCTCCTGAATATCCGCCTCGCGTCCTCTAAAGCATCCGACACACTCGCCGTGCGCATCATCGTTCCGCTGCTTTTCGGCATATCGATCCTCGTCCTATGGGAGGGGCTGGTACGCGGCTTCGAAGTCTCCCAAGTCATACTTCCGGCTCCCAGCCAAATTGGGGCCACCTTCGCGGGTTCATTGGAAACGCTTTGGGTCGACTTTCAGCAGACAGTCTTGAAAGGCGCCCTTCGAGGTTTTGCAATCGGGGCTGCTGCTGCCTTCTTCACAGCCATCCTAATAGATCGAAGCTCCTTCTTAACCCGTGGACTCCTCCCAATTGGAAATTTCGTCGCGGCGCTCCCTATTGTTGGTATCGCCCCAATCCTCGTCAACTGGTTCGGCTTTGATTGGCAATCCAAGGCAGCTGTGGTGGTGGTAATGGTCTTCTTCCCGATCCTTGTGAATACCGTCCAGGGGCTGCGCGAGGCGGACACCATGCAGCGCGACCTGATGCGCACCTATGCCGCTGGATACACACAAACACTGCTCAAACTGCGACTACCTGCAGCTATGCCATTCATCTTCAATGGGCTTAAGATAGCGACAACACTTGCCCTAATCGGCGCCATTGTTGCCGAATATTTCGGCTCTCCCATTCGCGGCATGGGCTTTCGCATCTCAACCGGGGTCGGCAGCCTTTCCATCGATTTGGTTTGGGCTGAGATTGCAGTCGCTGCCCTTGCTGGGTCCGCTTTCTATGGGATCGTGGCATTCATCGAAAAACGGGTGACCTTCTGGCACCCTTCACAAAGAGGTTGATCAGCAACCCGAACACCAAAACGACAAAACAACAGTAGAGGAAAACCAACATGAAAAAGGCTACAACAACACTTTGCGCATCGGCGCTTGCCATGATGGCAACCTCGGCGCTAGCCGCCGATGACGTCACACTTCAGCTGAAGTGGGTCACGCAAGCACAATTTGCGGGCTACTACGTCGCACTGGAAAACGGGTTCTATGAGGAAGAAGACCTCAACGTCACCATCTTGCCTGGCGGCCCAGACATCGCGCCGACACAGGTTCTTGCCGGTGGCGGTGCTGACGTGACCGTCGAATGGATGCCTGCTGCGCTCGCCGCACGCGAAAAAGGCCTTCCTATGGTCAATATCGCGCAGCCTTTTAAATCGTCCGGCATGATGCTGACCTGCCGCAAAGATGCAGGTGTTGAATCCACTGATGACCTCGCAGGCAAAACGCTGGGTGTTTGGTTCTTCGGCAACGAATTCCCATTTCTCAGCTGGATGTCACAACTGGGTCTGAGCACCGATGGTGGCGAAGACGGTGTTGAAGTTCTCAAGCAAGGCTTCAACGTTGATCCAATCCTGAACGGTCAGGCGGCTTGTGTCTCGACTATGACCTACAACGAATATTGGCAGGTGATTGACGCTGGTTTGACACCAGAAGAGCTGACTACCTTCAAATACGAAGATCAGGGCGTCGCAACGCTCGAGGATGGCCTTTACGCCCTGGAAGAAAACCTCGCTGATCCAGCGTTTGAAGACAAAATGGTCCGCTTTGTCCGCGCCTCTATGCGCGGCTGGAAATGGGCCGAAGAGAACCCAGATGACGCTGCTTTGATCGTGCTGGACTACGATGAAACCGGCGCGCAGACCGAGGGCCACCAAACCCGTATGATGGGCGAAATCGCCAAGCTGACAGCCGGTTCGAACGGCGCCTTGGACCCAGCGGACTACGAACGCACAGTAGCATCCCTTTTGGCAGGCGACTCTGATCCTGTGATTACCTCTGCGCCGGAAGGCGCATGGACACATGCAATCACAGATGCGGCGCTGAACTAGAGCCCGTTACAAAACAAAAAAGGCGGCGGTTCCTGATTGGAGCCGCCGCTTTTGTTTATCGCATCAAATAGTGTCGATCAGACGCCTTCAACGAACTTATAATCTCGCTCAGAGGCAGGCAGCCCATGGCTTAGAGCCTCTTGGTACTCCGGCCCGTCATAGAACGCCTGCGCTGTCTCCATATCGTCGAAACGGATCAACACGCAGCGGGCACGCGTTGTCCCTTCTTTGACAACGACCTCGCCACCTCTGGCCAAGAACTCCCCACCGTATTTTGTAACAGCTGGACCTGCCAACTCGGCATATTTTCCGTAAGCCTCAGGATCGGTGACATCAACTTGTACCACTGCATAAACCGCCATTTCGCGCGTCCTTCATTCTGTTTTGTTGGCCCTACTGTTGGTTGAATTTTGCAGGTTGTCCAGTCAACACTGACTTGATTTTGTCGGAATGAATGCTTCATTTTTCGCACCACCAATGAAGCAAACCGCCCCTATTGTCATAGCAGCGGTCTTGCACATCTGACCCAGCTTCAGTTGCGACAAAGCCAACTGCTGAAATGAGATCATCAGCCCGATTTACGGACACAAACGTACCTCCCGTCGCCTGAGGAATGCACCGAAGCGCATCCTCTTGATCGGGGCTCAGGGCAAATCCCACCAAATGGATCTCAAAGTCGATATTGATTTGATCAAGATGCTCCGCAAGCTCGCAAAGATCCCTGTGTTCTTGACAGCTTTCCTGCCCATCGGAGACAAGAATTATCTTTCCACCATCCTGCTCCAATAGCTTTCCAGCAATTTCGAGAGATTTTGCAATCGGAGTATGCCCAAACTCTCGTGTCTGAAGATTTGATACGCGGCCCCGAATATCATCGAGGACACTCTCCAGTGGCCTTGGCTTAACCATGACATCAACCCAGCATCCATCGTAGAAGGATATGAATCCAAAGGGCTGGCTAGGCTCACTCTGAACGGTTTCATTCAAAACGTTCATCACGGCCTGTTTTGCGGCACTCAGTCTCGTTCCACCGTCCAACTCCGTTGCCATTGAGACGGACGCATCCAAGATAACGACTGTCGATGCGTCGGCATAAGCCTTGGGCGAGCACACCAAGAAATAGACAAAACAAACGCCAAGAAGAGTGTTCACTTTGTGAAGCGCCATGACACTGCCCTTTGACCTTGCCGCCAGGTGACAGAACTCAAAATTGGCAGAAAAGAGTTAATGTTTCCCTTCAAAATCTGGCCGCTCAATCGAATAGTGTGAAATCGGTCCGTGTTTGACAATGCGGACAAAGAAAAGGGGGAAGCCGAGCAATGCCGGCTTCCCCATCAAACTCTCCGAAACTCTGAGCCGGTTAGCCGGCCAACACCTTAGCCTTTTGCGCTGCAAACTCTTCTTCCGTCAGCACGCCTTTTTCCTTCAGGCCCGCTAGGCGTTCCAACTCATCGGCGGGCGACGTGGTTGCAACCGAACGGATATAGTCCTTTTGTGCCGCTTCCATATCACTCATCGCCTGAGCGTTATGTTCCTGCATCTTGTCACCGCGGGCGATCACGTAGACCAGAACACCCAGCCACGGAATGATGATCACAAAGCCGATCCAGAGCGCCTTTGCAAAGCCACCTAGATCTTTTGACCGGAAAATATCGGCTACGACCGCGATCAGTACCCAGAACCAAGCAACCATAAGGAAGATCAAGAAGATCGACCAAATAAGATCAAAGAAACCCATGTTTTTATCCTTTCAATGTTCAGAAGACGCTTATGCGCCTAAGTATGTGAGACGACCCAATAGGCGGCCGACAATTTCACTAATTAGGGTTGATAACTTCTGCCTTTACGCGCTTGTTCGCTTCTCTAAAGCGTAACGCGAGCCAGAACAAAACGAATGCAAGTGACAGTGCGCAGAACGCGATCATCCAACTCAAGACAACGGGACCAACTCCCGGCCAAATGACCAACGCGAGACCGATTAGTAATCCGACGATACCGGCATTGCGCACCATTCCTCTTTCCGGTTCCTCTTTCGGGAGGCGGAACCAGACGTAGAGCGATCCAAGACCAGAGAGAAGCGCAAACGCACCCAGTAACCATGACGCGGTGCGCGCTGTTCCTTCAGGCCAAAGCAGAAAGACCAACCCAAGAGCAATTGTCAGGAGGCCGATCCCGAAAGCCGCCCCCTGACGGCCAAACCCAAAGAAAGCAAAGACACCATCTAAGATCAAAAGAAGTCCGAATAGCTGCAATAACAAAGAAATACTGTCGGTGGGCCAGAACAACGCAGCGATACCGACCACCGCTGCGAGGATACCGCGCACAAGAAAAGTCCACCATAAATTTGAAAGCCTTCCGCTTAGCGCTTCACCAAACTCGACAATCTCTGGGTCGAGAACTTCGGCTTCAGGTGTTTCAGAATTGCTCATGCTTTATGTCCCTTCGGCAAAAAAGACCTACCTAGCGGTTGGTGTTTAAAAGTGTTGGCTACAACTTCCACAAACTATGTTTCCCTTTAGGTTTGCAGTCAATAGATCGAAGTATCTTGATGGTTGAGTGATGCGGTCCGGCAATTCTGATGCGAGCGTGACGAGCCCACTCAAATTTGCCTAACCTCGAACGTCGGAAGCTCATTTGCCATCATGCGAAACAAGGGCTTAAGTTAAGGGTATGAGAAACCTTACCGCAGTCGTGGCTGATGACCATCAGTTGATCCGGGATGGACTGGTCAAGCTTTTGAATGCCTATCGAGGTATGGAAGTCGTCGGTGAAGCTGATAACGGTATCTCTGCGGTAACGCTCGCCAAGACACATAAACCCGATTTAATGACGTTGGATATTGCGATGCCCCACGCGCAGGGCATCGCGGTTTACACAGAAGTGCGCCGCTGGTCGCCTGACACCAAAATTGCCGTTTTTTCGGGAATTACCTCAGTTGCTCTCATGCGAGATTTGTATGCTGCCGGCGCCCATGGGATGTTCACTAAACGCAGTGACATATCCGAGTTTGAACAGTCGATTCCGATCCTTCTAAAAGGCGGACGTGTCATTTCAGCGGACGCTGCAGCTATGATTGATGCAGCAACCGAAACCACTTCTCTGTCAGCACGTGAACAACAGATCTTGAGTCTGATCGCAAATGGACAAACGACCAAAACGATTGCAAAGACCCTTGGGCTTAGCCCCAAAACTGTCGAGAACCATCGCTCAAACATCATGTCAAAACTGGAAGTAGGTTCGATGGCTGAGCTGCTTGCCTACGCGTTACGTGAAGGTCTTTTGGATTCGCAAAACCAGCTCTAATCCTGAAAACCGGCTTCAATTAGGGAGTTTCCCCTATGTTTTGACAGGTGCCCCTACGGCAACTTCCTTCGCACATTGAAAAGAATCTGCGTTGGAGGGGAAGCGATGACGCGTATTGCAACAAAATTAACTACAACAGGCCTCGGCCTCATTGCTGTCCTTGGCCTCAGTGCATGTGGCGGTTCCAGCATGAGCCCAACAACGGGGCCAGGAGCCGGACCAGGTACAGGTCCGGGCGGAAACCCTGCGTTAGAGCCTAACGTCGGCGACGCAACAGAAGTTCAAGCGATCCGAGACTCGATTAACGAGGGCCTTGGTTTCCGTGAGAATGATAACCTTTTCGGCCCGCGGAACGGTGACGCCGTCTATAGCGGGCAGTGGATCACCGGATTGGAGATCGAAAACCAACCAGAAGTGAATGCATTGGTTGGCGAAGTCAGGATGTTGGTCGATATCGGCGGCGGAAGAAATCCCGTGAGCGGCGAAATCTCCAACTTGAACACACTGCAAAACAACAGAGCGATCGAGTTACTTACAGGTGACCTCGACATCAGTGGCAACATTGGCGGCATCAATCGTCGTTTTGATAGCGGAGCCGAGTTCCTAGGCACAGTCTCTGGCTACTTCGGCGGCGACACGCTAGAAAACCTGCAAATCAATGCGGATGTGTCCGGTGGATGGAGAGATAGCATCGTCGGCGGCGATCCCGGCAATGTCATCGCCGGTCGAACAACAGGAACCGCGAACGGTACCCCCGGCCTTGGCCTCGTCGACATTACAAACGGCCAATTTCGCGCAGACCGAGATTCAGGCACCTAAAGGGTGCTCTGAGAAATAACGGGCTTCTCCAAGTTTCTTGGCCCGCGCTCAAAACAAAGACCTCTCGCCAAATTCCTCATTTTGCGAGGGGTCATCTCTGAACATAGATTTGATCTCAGCCGCGACAGTTTGGGGATGCTGATATAGCGCACAGATTTAGTTATTAGATTACGCGACGAAGTGCCAACACGAGATCAGTTCTAGAATACGAGTTGTTGCCGCAAAAACCCCCAGCAAACATGTCAATCCTACATCGATCCCGAGACAATAGCGGCAACATGTAATCTCCACCTAATTCAATCCGACAGGAACTTAAGCTCCCCAGGTATCGCTCAACCGATATCCGTTTGGCCAAGGGTCGGTAGGATCAAGCATGTGTTGGTGCGTTGCCGTCAACCAAGCGCGACCGCTGATTTCTGGGATGATCGCGCTACGCCCTTCTACCTCAGTTGCACCAACGATTCGGCCAGTAAAGCGTGAACCAATAATCGACACGGCCTCAAATTTCTGGCCACTTTGCATCCTTCCTTCTGCCGCCAAAACAGCCATGCGGGCTGATACTGCTGTTCCCGTTGGAGAGCGATCAACCTTACCGGGTTGAATTGCCACCGCCGACTTTGCTCGTAGCCCGGTTTCGGTCTCTTCTATCGGTCCGCAGAACGCACAAAAGGATATGTGGTCCCAGTGTGTGTTTTCAGGATGCGTGAACCCCAGCTGAGCGTTGGCAGCGTTAGTTATCTTAACTCCGAGTTGGGCGATGTCTTTGGCCTCCCCCGCAACGATCTCAAAGCCCAAGGCCGCCGCATCAACCAAGACAAAGCTGTCCCCGCCATAGGCCGTATCGACGGTCAAAGTGCCCAAACCAGGAACCTCTAAAGGGACTCTAAGTTTATTGGCAAAGCTAGGGAGGTTCTGAACAAAGATCCGCTTAGCTTTTCCATTTTCACATTCAGCGCGAACCTTCACCAAACCTCCGGGCGCTTCCAGCACCAGTTCCGAAACAGGTTCTTTCATTTCCACCAAACCGGTGTCGAGTAGTACTGTCGCGACGCAGATTGAGTTCGATCCCGACATCGGCGGCGTGTCTTCAGGTTCCATAATAATGAAAGCGGCATCGGCTTGTGGATTTTTGGGTGGTACCAAAAGGTTCACGTGTCGAAACACGCCTCCGCGTGGTTCATTCAGAACAAACTGCCGAAGTAAGTCGTCCTTGGAGATAAAACTTCGTTGCGCCCAAAGAGTATCGCCTGGCGGTGGCGCGACACCACCCACAATAACGTCGCCGACCTCCCCCTCTGCGTGGGCAGAGACAACATGAATGATTTTCGAGCTTAGCATGCAATGAACCAAATCTCTTACGAGGAGTCATAGCAAGCAATTTAGTATCCGATTTTGATTTCTAGGAAATGTATCCCAACCCAAAACCCTAAGAGAATGTCTCCCGCAAAACATTCTTTTGTACTTTGCCCATCGTATTCCGAGGCAGTTCTTCAAGCGTCACGTATCTCCGCGGGTGCTTAAACCGCGCCAAATCGCGAGCGACAACTTTTTCGACAACGCTTTCATCGACAGTCGCTCCACTTTCAGTAACAATCGCGGCTACAACGCTTTCTCCAAAATCTGGATGAGGGATGCCGAAAACCGCAGTTTCTAAAATACCGTCGCAGTTATTGAGCACATCTTCGATCTCTTTTGGATAAATGTTGTACCCACCAGAAATAATCAGGTCTTTGGCACGACCTACAATTGTAACACGCCCGTCTGAGCCCAACATGGCAAGATCACCTGTGATAAAGAACCCGTCATCTCTAAATTCCTCGGCCGTTTTCTCAGGCATGTTCCAGTAGCCATGGAAAACATTGTCTCCCCGCACTTCGATAACGCCGATCTCTCCAGAGCCGACAGCTACGGCAGTTTCCGCGTTTACGACTTTGACTTCGACCCCTGGTAAAGCGTACCCCACCGTTCCGGCGATCCTCTCGCCGTCATAAGGGTTTGACGTGATCATATTGGTCTCTGTCATGCCATAGCGCTCAAGGATACGGTGACCGGTTTTCTCTTCAAACTCTAGATGTGTTTCGGCCAAGAGTGGCGCAGAGCCGGAAATGAACAAACGCATGCTTTGGGTTAGATCGCTCTTGAAACGGTCATCGTTGAGAAGTCGTGTGTAGAAAGTCGGCACACCCATCATCAAAGTGGACTTGGGCAGTTCACTTAGGATCTCATCGACCGAGAAGGACTCGATTAATCGAACTGCCGCACCGGCAAGTAGGCTCGTATTCATCGCAACGAATAAACCATGGGTATGAAAAATCGGAAGTGAATGGATCAGCCGATCATCGCTGGTAATTTGCCAAAGGTCCGTGAGCGCCTGCGCGTTCGATAGCAAGTTCTTATGCGACATCATCGCACCTTTCGACCGTCCGGTCGTACCAGATGTGTAGAGCAGGCCAGCCAAATCGTCTGGATTTCGATGGACAGTTTCAAAGTACCGTGACTTTGTGTCAGCTGCTGAACTAAGTGACCCGCCAGACTGCGAGAGCGTCAAGAACTTGGCGCCGATGCCTTCAGCGATTGAAGCAAGGTCACCTGAGCCTTCCGCGTCGCCGACGATCAATTTCGGAGCGGCGTCCTCTGCAAAATATGACACTTCTGAGGTCGTATAGGCAGTGTTCAGAGGCAGGTATGCGGCACCTGCTTGAACCGTGCCGGCATAAAGAGCCAGAGTATCCGCTAACTTTTGCGCTTGAACCAAAACCCGATCGCCGGGCCCTACCTCGCAATCAACAAGCACGTGAGCAATTTGAGCGGCTCTCTCGACGAATTTCGCAAACGAAACCTCAGTCCCATCATCGCAAATCAGGAAGGTGTTATGATTCTCCTCATGAATACCAAACAGCGCATCATAGAGCGTATTCGTCATGCGACTTTCCCTCGGTCGAGTGTTTCTATCGGCATCATTGAAAGATCCTCGATACGTTTTGAGGCCATCACCTGCCCTCGAATAGCGTAGTTTTCATGGTTCTGTTCGGTACGGGACAAATCATACAGGTAATTGACCATCCCCCCTGATCAGCCCCACCTAATTGGTCCAGTTTGAATGCTAGTGCATTATTGGCCTGGGTTCCATCGGGACGATGGTTTCCGGGGCCGGTGGGCGGTAACCCAAGGCACTGTGTGGTCGTTTCGTGTTGTAGTGTTTCCTCCATTTTTCGATTAGGATTTGCGCCTCCCTGAGCGAGTAGAAAACCTCGCCGTTAAGCAGCTCGTCCCGAAGCCGTGCATTGAAGCTTTCGCAATATCCGTTTTCCCA
>NZ_FQXB01000014.1 GCF_900129845.1 Cognatiyoonia sediminum | reverse complement strand
AAACCGGAAGAGATTGTCACTAAGTTACGGCAGGTTGAGGTACTGTGCGGCCAAGGGATGCCGCGCATTGATGCAATCAGACAGGTGCAGATAACAGAACAGACGTTCTATCGCTGGCGTAAGCAATATGGTGGTATGAGAACCGACCAACTGAAGGAACTCAAACGGCTTCAGAAAGAGAATGATCGGCTGCGTAGAGCCGTGTCTGACCTGACGTTGGACAAGCTCATCCTTGCGGAAGCTGCACGGGGAAACTACTGAGCCCTTCGCGTCGTCGTGCCTGCATTGACCATGTTCGCAGCCAGTTCAGGGTATCGGAGCGGCGAGCCTGTCGTGTCCTGGGACAGCACCGGTCCACACAACGTCGTTTGCCGGTTGGTCGTGCTGACGAGGAGCGTCTAGTGGCCGACATGATTGAGCTGACGCGCCAGTATGGTCGATACGGCTACCGCCGGATCGCAGCGTTGCTCAGAGACGCAGGCTGGTTGGTGAACGATCAGCGTGTCGAACGGCTGTGGCGACGTGAAGGGCTAAAGGTTCCAATGAAGCAGCCGAAAAAAGGGAGGCTCTGGCTCAACGATGGCTCGTGCGTTCGTTTGCGACCGGAGTACCGCAACCATGTATGGTCGTATGACTTCGTGCATCATCGAACCGATGACGGGAAAGCGTTCCGAACGCTGAATATCTTGGATGAACACAGCCGGGAATGCTTGGCGATCCGAGTGAAACGTAAGCTGAGCTCGACAGAGGTTATCGATGCGCTGACGGACTTGTTTATCTTGCGCGGTGTTCCTGCCTTCATTCGGTCGGACAACGGCCCGGAGTTCATTGCGCAGGCCGTCCGCGATTGGATTGCAGCGGTCGGCGCTAAAACCGCCTATATTGAGCCGGGATCACCTTGGGAAAAGGGATACTGCGAAAGCTTCAATGCAAGGCTTCGGGATGAACTGCTTAACGGCGAAGTCTTCTACTCGCTAAGGGAGGCGCAAATCCTAATCGAAAAATGGAGGAAACACTACAACACGAAACGACCACACAGTGCCTTGGGTTACCGCCCACCGGCCCCGGAAACCATCGTCCCGATGGAACCCAGGCCAATAATGCACTAACAGTCAAACTGGACCA
>NZ_FQXB01000004.1 GCF_900129845.1 Cognatiyoonia sediminum | reverse complement strand
GATCGTCAAATGCGACAGCGGCAACGCCAAGATGCCCGTCATCACCATGGACCCCGTCATCATCAAGGACCGCTTTATGAAAGCGATCGAGGCTTGATAGGGACCGCGGCCCATATCCACTCCAGCGAGGACGCGCGCAGGATCGCGAAGCGCAAGCTGCCTTGGATGGTGTTCGATTATATCGACGGGGCCGCAGGATATGAAACGGGGGCCGCACGACATCGTGCGGCCCTTGATGCTGTCACGCTCCCGACGCGCATCCTACGCGATGTGAGCCAGCGCGATCTGTCCACCAAGCTTTTTGGTGTGGAAACCGCCGTCCCGTTTGGCATTGCACCTATGGGCATGTGCAACCTCTCTGGCCCCGGCGCAGATTTGATGCTGGCGCGGTTGGCGGCGAAATATCGGGTGCCGCATGGCGTTTCGACCGTGGCCTCAACTCCGATGGAGAAGATCCTTGAGGTGTCCGAAGGCCACGCGTGGTTCCAGCTCTATTTCAGCGGCGATGGCGTTGGGACATTCAAACTGGTCGAGCGGGCGAAGACGGCGGGGTATCAGACACTTGTGCTGACCGTGGATGTGCCAGAGGTCGGACGTCGGCCGCGCGAGTTGCGGCATGGGTTCAAGATGCCGTTTCGGATCGGGCCAAAGCAGTTTGCCGATTTCGCGCTACATCCCGTTTGGTCGATTTCATCGCTTTTGGCGGGCAAGCCCGATATGGCGAACTTCCACATGGATGGGTTTGAATTTGACCGGACCGAGAGCCGCGCAAAGGCTGATTGGGACACCCTAAGAAGACTGCGCGACGCATGGCCCGGCAATCTGGTGGTGAAGGGGGTGTTGAACGTCGAGGATGCTGTGGCTTTGAAGGCTGCAGATGTGGATGCCGTGCAAGTCTCGAGCCATGGAGCCCGCCAATTGGAGAGTGTGCCTACACCTATTGATGTTGTCAGGCCGATGCGAGAGGCCCTGGGGCCGGATTTCCCTTTGCTCTTCGACAGTGGGCTGAGGTCTGGCGAGGACGTGCTGAAAGTTATGTCTGAAGGGGCGGATTTTGCGTTCTTCGGACGGCCGTTGCAGTTTGCGATCGCGGCAGCGGGGGAAAAAGGGCTGGCTGCGCTTTGGGATGTGTTGACGGATGAGATGTCGATCGCGATGGCGCAGATGGGGGTGACAAAAGTGTGGGATGTGAGGCGAAGCGGATAGCTTCAACCAGTTCTAAGAAATTCAAAAAGGCCGCTGCGTATTGCAACGGCCTTTTTCTATTTCCACCGTGTGCTGACCCCGCACTTTCGGTGGTTGTTGCCAATCACCTGTTTTGCGGCGTCACACGGTCGGGTAGTGGTTCAGATTACCGATTATTCGGTAATCTTGGAAACCACACCCGCACCAACAGTGCGGCCGCCTTCGCGGATCGCGAAGCGCAGGCCTTCTTCCATCGCAATGGGGGCGATCAGCTCAACGTCGAACTTCAGGTTGTCGCCTGGCATAACCATCTCTGTACCTGCTGGCAGGTTCACTGTGCCGGTCACGTCAGTCGTACGGAAGTAGAACTGTGGACGGTAGTTCGCAAAGAATGGTGTGTGACGTCCGCCTTCTTCCTTGGTCAGGATGTAGGCTTCTGCTTCGAACTTTGTGTGGGGCTGAACAGACCCTGGCTTCACCAGAACCTGACCACGCTCAACGCCGTCACGGTCAACACCACGCAAAAGCGCACCAATGTTGTCGCCTGCTTCGCCGCTGTCCAGCAGCTTGCGGAACATTTCAACACCTGTACATGTGGTCTTGGATGTGTCGCGGATACCAACGATTTCGATCTCGTCGCCCACGTTGATCACGCCACGCTCAACACGGCCTGTCACAACTGTACCACGGCCAGAGATTGAGAACACGTCCTCGATTGGCATCAGGAACGGCTGGTCAACCGCACGCGCTGGTGTTGGGATGTAGCTGTCGACTGCTTCCATCAGAGCTTTGATAGAATCTTCGCCGATCTCGTTGTCACGGCCTTCCATGGCTGCCAGAGCAGAGCCTTTGATGATCGGAATATCGTCACCTGGGTACTCATATTCGTTCAGCAGCTCGCGGATTTCCATCTCAACGAGTTCTAGCAGCTCTTCGTCGTCAACCTGATCAACTTTGTTCATGTAGACAACGATGTATGGGATACCAACCTGACGGCCGAGCAGGATGTGCTCACGTGTCTGTGGCATTGGGCCGTCGGCTGCGTTCACAACCAAGATCGCACCGTCCATCTGAGCCGCACCAGTGATCATATTCTTGACGTAGTCAGCGTGGCCTGGGCAGTCCACGTGTGCGTAGTGACGATCCGCTGTTTCATACTCAACGTGTGCTGTTGAGATGGTGATGCCGCGGGCCTTCTCTTCTGGCGCGCCATCAATCTGGTCGTACGCCTGGAAGTCGCCAAAATACTTCGTGATCGCTGCTGTCAGCGTCGTCTTGCCGTGGTCAACGTGTCCAATCGTGCCGATGTTCACGTGCGGCTTATTACGTTCAAACTTTTCCTTAGCCATGATGGCCTCCTTGATAAGTGTTTCGGGCAGCTATGCAGCCCTACGGTTGGGGGCGGGCGGATAAACCGCCCCGCCGTTATGCGTATTTCGCTTGGATCTCTTCAGAGATGTTGTTCGGTACTGGGTCGTAGTGGTCGAACTGCATCGTAAACTGCGCCCGGCCCGAAGACATGGAGCGCAATGTGTTGATGTAACCGAACATATTCGCCAGTGGCACCATTGCGTCGATCGCGATGGCGTTGCCGCGTGTGTCCTGACCAGACACCTGACCCCGACGGGATGTCAGGTCACCGATGATACCACCGGTGTATTCGTCTGGCGTGATGACCTCGACCTTCATGATAGGCTCAAGAAGTTTCGCGCCCGCTTTCTTCATGCCTTCACGCATACACATACGTGCGGCGATTTCGAATGCGAGGACAGAGGAGTCAACGTCGTGGAACTTACCGTCCAGAAGCTGAACCTTGAAGTCGATCACTGGGAAGCCGGCCAAGGGACCAGAGTCCATCACGGACTGGATGCCCTTTTCAACACCTGGGATGTATTCCTTTGGAACCGCACCACCAACGATAAGCGACTCGAAGGAGTAGCCTTCGCCTGGCTCCGTTGGGATGATGTTCAGCTTCACCTCACCGAACTGACCGGAACCACCGGACTGTTTCTTGTGGGTGTAGGAATGCTCGACCGCGTGACCGATGGTCTCACGATAGGCCACCTGAGGTGCACCGATGTTCGCCTCAACCTTGAATTCACGCTTCATGCGGTCAACAAGGATGTCGAGGTGAAGTTCGCCCATGCCCTTCATGATGGTCTGACCGCTTTCGAGGTCAGTTTCCACGCGGAAGGATGGATCTTCGGCGGACAGACGCTGCAGCGCGATGCCCATTTTCTCTTGGTCGCCTTTTGTCTTTGGCTCAACGGCGATCTCGATCACTGGATCTGGGAACGTCATTGTTTCAAGGACAACGGGATCGTTTTGCGCGCAAAGCGTGTCACCTGTTGTGGTGTTCTTCAGACCACCCAACGCGATGATGTCGCCTGCAAATGCTTCATCGATCTCTTCGCGATCGTTGGAGTGCATCATCATCATGCGGCCCACGCGCTCTTTGTTCCCCTTAGTGGAGTTGAGCATCGTGTCGCCTTTGCTCAGCGTACCGGAGTAGATACGTGTGAACGTCAGGGAGCCCACGAATGGGTCGTTCATGATTTTGAATGCGAGGGCAGAGAAGGCCATGTCGTCGTCAGCGCGACGTGCGATGTTGCGTTCTTCTGTCTCGTCGCCTGGTTTAAAGCCCATGTAGTCGACAACATCGAGCGGGCTTGGCAGGTAGTCGATCACCGCGTTGAGCAAAGGCTGAACACCTTTGTTCTTGAATGCAGAACCGCCAAGTACCGGAACGAATGCCATGGAGAGGCAGCCCTTGCGGACCAATGCGCGCAGTGATGGAACGTCAGGCTCGTTGCCTTCAAGGTATTCCATCATTGCATCGTCGTCCTGCTCAACAGCAGCTTCAACCAGCTTGTTGCGCCATTCGTCTGCTTGATCCTTCAGGCTGTCACGAATTGGAGCTTTGACCCAAGATGCGCCAAGGTCTTCGCCCTGCCACAGCCACTCTTCCATAGTGACGAGGTCGACGAGGCCTTCGAGTTCGTTTTCTGCACCAATTGGGAAGGCAACAGGGATCGCGCGTGCGCCTGTACGATCTTCAATCATGTTCACACAGTTGAAGAAGTCAGCGCCGATCTTGTCCATTTTGTTGACGAAGACCATGCGAGGCACTTTGTAGCGGTCAGCCTGACGCCAAACAGTTTCTGTCTGAGGCTCAACACCTGCGTTTGCGTCGAGAACACAAACTGCGCCGTCTAGGACAGCCAAGGAACGCTCAACTTCGATTGTGAAGTCAACGTGGCCTGGTGTGTCGATGATGTTCAGGCGGTGCTTTGGTGTGTCAGCTGTTGTGCCGTCTTCTGTGCGTTCCCAGAATGTGGTTGTCGCCGCAGAGGTGATCGTGATGCCACGTTCCTGCTCTTGCTCCATCCAGTCCATGGTTGCTGCACCATCATGCACTTCGCCGATGTTATGCTCTTTACCCGTGTAGTACAGGATACGCTCGGAACAGGTTGTTTTACCTGCATCGATGTGCGCCATGATCCCGAAGTTACGGTAAAGTTCGAGGGGATATTCGCGTGCCATAGGTCTGCTTCTTTCCTCAGATTACCAACGATAGTGAGAGAACGCTTTGTTCGCCTCAGCCATTTTGTGAGTGTCTTCGCGCTTTTTCACAGCCGCACCGCGGTTGTTGACAGCGTCCAGAAGTTCGCCTGCCAGACGCTCTTCCATTGTGTTTTCGTTGCGGTTTTTCGCAGCGGCGATCATCCAGCGGATGGCCAATGCTTCGCGACGCTCTGGGCGGACATCAACAGGCACCTGATATGTCGCACCACCCACACGGCGGGAGCGAACCTCAAGGTTTGGTTTGATGTTGTCGAGAGCCTCGTGGAAAACCTCAACCGGGGCTTTCTTGAGCTTGTCTTCAACGCGGTCAAATGCGTTGTAAACGATTTTTTCGGCGACGGATTTCTTTCCATCGATCATCAGGTTGTTCATGAACTTTGTCAGAACAACGTCACCAAACTTTGCGTCTGGCAGAACTTCGCGTTTTTCAGCGGCGTGACGACGTGACATGTATTTCTACCCTTACTTAGGACGCTTCGCGCCGTACTTCGAACGACGTTGCTTACGGTCTTTAACACCCTGTGTATCGAGAACACCGCGCAGGATGTGGTAACGCACACCTGGAAGGTCTTTCACACGGCCGCCACGGATCAGAACCACGGAGTGTTCCTGAAGGTTGTGGCTTTCACCTGGGATGTAGGAAATGACTTCGAAACCGTTGGTCAGGCGGACCTTCGCAACTTTCCGCATCGCGGAGTTCGGCTTCTTAGGAGTTGTTGTATAAACGCGTGTGCAAACGCCGCGTTTCTGAGGGCATCCCTCCATATGGAGAGACTTGGATCGTGTTACTTTCGGCTGGCGCGGTTTGCGGATCAGCTGCTGAATCGTTGGCATCGTTTGATGTTCCCATCTATTCACATGTTGTGCGCTTTTGACGGCGCGAGGTTTAAGTTCGGCAAATGCCCCTCGCATGCGAAAAGCACAAAAATTCCGCAGTCAAACCCTTACCGGAGGTTTGGTGCGGTGAGTATTCAGAGGAACAAAGCAGCAGTAGCTCGGTTCTTGACCACTTCAGTTTTGATACAAGCAAGAGAATAAGGCCCTCTGGCTCGGATGAGCGGCGTATAGGCGGAGTCGCGGAACCTGTCAACAGGGGGTAAAGAACCGCTGTTTCGACGCGCCAGAACGCGGTATAAATATTGAATGCTTGCCACAATTCAATGGCGATCACTTGTCTAATTTGGAGTCTATTTTGTTTCGATCTTTGGTTATTGTCCCATTTGCAGCGCTTGCTGCCTGTGCGTCCCCAACGCCACCTTCTGTGTCAGCGACAGACATTGCCGCTGCAGACGCCGAACGGCAGCGGATTTCACTGTTACCAGACGTGGCAGGCACCGATCTTCCGACTTCGTCAGTGGACTATTCAGGCAATTTCCTCAGCAACAATCTAATGATTGATGGTGAGGGCGGCTACGGTGTCTTGGGCGATCTGGCGATGACGATCGATTTTGGTGGATCCAATAGGGTAAGCGGTTCTGTCCGGAACCTAAACCTGACAGAGCGTGGTGCGCCGGATCAGCTCTTAGGCGGGCGATTAGACATTCGGGGTAGTAGTTCTGGCGGCGACATCGTTGCCCGTGCAAGTGGTGAGCTTGACGCTGTGAACGATTTGCTTCCGTTTCGCGGCACCACGAATGTTGAGTTTGCTATGACTGGCGGCACGCGTCAGGACGGCAATGATACGGCTGTTTTCGGCACTTGGGTCGGAGCCTCTACCAGTGTCGATGACGATTTCTTCGTGACAGGCTCTGGCACATTCTTTGGAACCGAGGATTAGGGCCCTAGGCCTTCGCGCGTTTTCGAATTTGCCCTTCTCGATAGAGAGTAAAGAGGCCGGTACCGACCACGATGATTGACCCCACAATCGTCAGGGTATCGGGAACCTCCCCAAAAATCCAAAAGCCGATGACGACGGCGACCAGTAAGCTGGAATAGCGGAACGGAGCGACGAATGCGATGTCACCGTGGCGCATAACAGCGACTGAGAAAATGTAACCGCCGATGATTGTCAGGATCGCTCCGCCAAGCTGGAAGGCGGCAAGACTGCTGACCGGCTGCCACACTTCGGTGAGAGAGGCCAAGCCCGAACCCGCCATAACCGCAAAGACAGTAAACCAAGAAACCAGCATCGTCGGAACCTCCGGGGAAATCTTGCGCACAAGGATATCGCGGATCGTCACACAAAGGACGGCGAGCAGCGCACTTACCGCATAAATGTTGAAACCCTCGCCACCAGGTTTGACGATCAATAGGACGCCCGCGAATCCGACCAAGATTGCGGACAGCCTTCTCCAACCAAGACTGGCTCCTAAGAACACCGCGGCGGCCAAGCTGACCGTGAGCGGCAACACCTGCAAAATTGCTGTGACATTCGCAATCGGCATGTTGAACAGTGCCAAGAGGAAGAACAGCGCACCGCCAAGTTCAAAGAGCGATCGGAGCGAGATAAACATCCAATCCCGACGCGACTGGTTCAACTTAATCTGCCCCATCGCAAGACCTGCGATCGAAAGACAGATGAACACGCCGATGCTTCTGAAAAAGATCGACTGAAACAGCGGCAATTCATCTGAGAGAGATTTCATAAAGGCGTCGTTCAAAGTGAACGCTGTCATTGACCCCACCATCAGCAGCGCGCCGCGCATATTTTCGGAAAGCATCGCCATAGCCCCGCGCTAAAGGTTTCGCAGATACAGCGCCATACCAAACGCGACTTTTGCCAGTCGCAAATCTAACCTACGCCATGAAGCATCAAGAGCGCTTTGACGGCTTTCTAAACGGCCTTGCATCCCCACCTTTGCCGCGCCCACTTTTTGCGGTCGGGGCACCAGCGCCTTTTCCTTTGCCTTTATGGCGCGCTTTGCGTGGCCCTAGAGATTTGGACGGATCCGACGCGTTAAACGGTTTTTTCTGCCGTTTTTTGTCTGTCGACTTAGTCGAAGGCGCAGCGCTGCGCCCTTCCGATTTGGGCTTTGATGCAGGCGGTTTACTGTGCTTTGGCTTGGCTTTTGACGCGGGTTTGTCCGAAGGCTTCTTTGTCATCTTAGAGACATCCGCCTTGGGCTTTGATGCAACAGGGGCATCATCCTTGGGCTTTTGCGGCCGTTTAGCAGATTTGGGCTTATCGAACGACTGCGGTTTTGGCCCCCGCTTTCCGTCACGTGGCGGGCGCGCATCTGCGGGCGGGCCTTTCGGCGAGCCTTCGAAATCCGGTTTGCCAGTCAACTCTGTCAGCGCAGCACCCTGTTCTAGGTTCAAGTCTGGGCCCAGTTCTTGCTTCATAGTCGCTACAGCATCACTAGCGATTTCCACGAAGGTTTCCTGATACTGCACCCGGATCGCGCCGATGGCGCTTTTGGACAGTCCCGCGTTCCGACACAGCATCGGGAGGAGCCAGCGAGGCTCGGCACGGTCCTTGCGGCCAAGCGACATCGAAAACCACGTGCTAGGGCCAAACTCTGCATGATCGCGCGGCTTGCGTTGTCCGGGCTCTGGCACTGCGCCAAGAATTTCAGGGGCGGAGTGGCGTTCGCGATAGAGGCGCAAATAGGCGGCGGCTATTTGTTCTGGCGTGCGTCCGTCCAGCAAGCGTGCGGCGAAGGCCAGTTCTTCAGCACTCGGCGGTTCATCCAACGCGGGGTTAGAGGCGATCCGTTCCTCGTCCTTGGCGAGAACCTCCTCTGCCGAAGGTGGCGTACCCCAGTCGGCCTCCAGCTTTGCGAACTTCAGAAGCCTTTGCGCCTTTGACCGCTGGCGGGCAGGCACGATCAGGATGGAATTGCCCTTGCGCCCTGCCCGACCTGTTCGGCCAGAACGGTGCAGCAAGGCTTCGACGTTGGACGGCAAATCAGCGTGGATTACCAGTTCCAGCCCCGGCAGGTCGATCCCGCGTGCGGCCACATCCGTCGCCACACAAACCTGCGCGCGACCATCCCGCAGGGCCTGCATCGCATTGGTCCGTTCGGCTTGACTTAATTCACCGGATAAAGACACCACAGAGAACCCCCGGTTGGCGAATTTCGCCGTCAGACGGGCGACCATGGATCGTGTGTTGGCAAAGACGATCGCGGTCTGCGCATCATGAAAACGCAGCAGGTTGATAATGGCTTTTTCGATATCCGACGGCGCAACGGTCAGGGCGCTGTAAGAAATGTCGGAATGCTGCTTTTCCGCACTGCCAACCTTCAGCCGCTCAGCGTCTTCGTTCTGATAGGTTTGCGCGAGCTTTGCGATACCGTGTGGCACCGTCGCGGAGAACATCAAAGTGCGACGGCTTTCGGGCGTATGGTCGAGGATAAATTCGAGGTCTTCTGAAAACCCCATGTCGAGCATTTCGTCGGCTTCATCGAGAACAACTGTTTTCAGATCGCTCATATCAATCACGCCGCGCGCAATATGATCGCGCAAACGGCCAGGCGTCGCAACGATGACATGCGCCCCACGCTCAATCGCGCGCCGTTCCGTCCGGGCATCCATGCCGCCCACGGCAGATGCAGTGACAATGCCAGCCTCGCCAAAGAGCCAATCAAATTCACGCCGCACTTGCAGCGCCAATTCGCGTGTGGGGGCAATCACCGCAGCTTGCGGCGCGGCGGGACGACCAAACCGACCGTCCTCATCCAGCAGGTCGCCAGCCATAGCCAAGCCAAAGCCCACCGTCTTACCGGAACCCGTCTGAGCCGAGACTAGCAAGTCCGAGCCCCTCAGGCCCTCGTCGGTGACGGCCTGCTGAACAGGGGTCAAACCGCTATACCCCTTTTTCGAGAGAGCGGTTGAGAGTGTGTGGGGAAGGCCAGAGAAATCTTGCATGGGTCACCAAGTGCCGGGAAAGAACTGGCCCATAGTCGCTATTGGCGGGCGTGTATAGCCCACGTTGTGTCCATGGACCAATTTAATGGAAACGCAAACTCCTCTCTCGTTCTAAATGCTGATGTCGTGACAGATACCGCGGGCTCACCCATGTGGCGCCCATGAACTTTTGCTTTTTGAATACCAACGCGCTGAAACAGGCGCGAATTACTGTCCCAGCCTGAACCGCCGGGCCGGGTCATTTGGTATTTTCAATGCACTTGCGCAATGCGCAATATAAAGGACAGAACGATGTCAGTCTCTCAAGTTACCCTGCACATGGTGTGCGGGAAAATAGGCTCGGGTAAATCGACCCTTTCCAAGAAACTGGGTGAACAACCACGAACGGTTGTCGTTGTCGAAGATGAATGGCTAAGCGCCCTCTTCGGTGATCAAATGAAAACAGGCGCGGATTTTTTGGTCTATTCCAAGAAATTGCGGAGCGTCATCAAGCCACATGTTGTTGCATAGCTACGTGCTGGCACCTCCGTGGTGCTGGATTTCGCTGCAAACACTTTGGAGGCACGGCAATGGATGCGGAGCCTTGTCGATGACGCAGGCACGGAACATGCCCTTCATTACCTAGACGTTCCGAATGCTGTTTGTTTGGCGCGGTTGCACGCCCGAAACGCTGAAGGAAATCACGCGTTTCAGGTCACTGACACGCAGTTTGAAGCCTTTGCCAAACACTTTGTGGCACCCACAGAGGATGAAGGGTTTCACATCGTTTGGCATAGGGCGGACGCATAGATTCGAAGGCTGTTCGGGTCCGACTATTGGTGGACCTGCCAAAGGTCGCTTCGCATAGGTCCTCCCTGTTGTTTGTATACGGCTGCAAGTTCCCTTTTTGTGACGCCGTTCAGGAAATTTCGATCGAGCCTATCGAAATCAATGCTTTGAGATTCAATTCAAACTATCGAATACTTTTACGCAGCAAATCACTAGCGAAAATGCTAATACTTCGAGAGCAAAAACTTCTATTCGTTAAAACGAAGAAAACAGCTGGAACATCGATAGAGATACTGCTTAGTGAACACCTGCAGCAAGGTGACTTCGCGACGCCTCTGTTGCCGGATGAAGAAAAATTACGACCAAAGAAACGGAAGATCGTCAGAGAGTCGGTCCGCCTTCTTCGCGAACGTGCTCAAGGAAAGGTCCGCGCACGCTACCCCCACCTTGGCCTCGACGTTGCTGAGTCCTATCTCGACGATATTTCGTCTGGTTGTGAGAGTTTCTGCGTGGAGCGGAATCCATGGGATAAGGCAGTGTCAGCATTCTTTTTCTGGATGCATCGTCGCGGAGGGCCAATCACTGATATCGATCGCCAATTCACAGCGTTCTGTAAGAAACAACTCAGCTACTTCTCTGACTTCGATATGTATTCGAGAGATGGGAGATTGGCGGCCGGTTTTGTTGCAAGATATGAAAATCTAGCTGTCGACCTTAATGAGTTTCTCGGGTCTCGCGGGCTGTCAGATTTTGACATTTCCCAAATGAATGCGAAATCAAATGTTCGAAAGAAACGAACCTTAGAGGAGTTCTTTGGCGAAAATTTCGACAACAAGAATGCCAAGCGCGTTGCGAAAATTTTCGAACGGGAGATTGAAACCTCTGGCTATCAACCAACATAGATACGAATCCTAAGAAACAGAAAAGGCCGCCCGAAGGCGGCCCTCCGTATTATTAGGTCCGACCGTCTTACTCGTCGCGGCTTTCCGGTGTGTCGACGATGATCTGATCGAACTCATCCCCGCCCACGATATCATCCGCCATCTCTGTCGGAGCAGCGAGCAAAGTGGCCTGTTCGGCTTCTTCGCGACGCGCTTCGATGACGACGTTGTCACGCTCGGACGCGATACGTGTGACGCGCTGTGTCGCACCACCTGTACCCGCTGGGATCAAACGACCAACGATCACGTTCTCTTTCAGACCGATCAACTTGTCCTTCTTACCCTGAACTGACGCTTCGGTCAGAACACGCGTTGTTTCCTGGAACGACGCGGCAGAGATGAAGGAACGGGTCTGCAAGGACGCCTTGGTGATACCAAGCAAGATCGGCTCACCAGTTGCTGGGCGATCACCGCGGGCGATTGCCTTTGCGTTGGCTTCATCGAACTCGGCCTTATCGACGTTCTCGCCTTTCAGCAGAACGGTGTCACCGCTGTCCTGAATCTCCCACTTCTGGAGCATCTGACGCACGATAACTTCGATGTGCTTGTCGTTGATCTTCACACCCTGCAGGCGATAGACGTCCTGAACCTCGTTGATCATGTAGTCAGCCAAGGCTTCGACACCGAGAACCGCAAGAATATCGTGCGGCGCTGGGTTGCCGTCCATGATGAAGTCACCCTTCTGGACAAAGTCACCTTCCGCAACTGGGATGTGCTTGCCCTTTGGCACCATGTATTCAACCTTGGTGTCCGGATCATCGGAGCTTTCGATCGCGATGCGACGCTTGTTCTTGTAGTCCTTCCCAAAGCGCACATACCCATCGATTTCAGCGATGATTGCGTGATCTTTCGGACGACGGGCTTCGAAGAGTTCAGCAACACGTGGCAGACCACCGGTGATGTCCTTTGTCTTCGCACCCTCACGAGGGATACGCGCGACAACGTCACCGGCTTGGATGTCTTCGCCATCCTCGACGGACAGAACCGCATCCACAGACATCGCATAAGACACTGGGTTACCGTCGTCTTTCAGAACAGGCTCGCCATCTGTGCCAGCAACAATGATCTTCGGCGCCAGTTCGTTGCCTTTTGGCGCTGCACGCCAGTCGGCCACGATCTTTTGCGTCATACCTGTCGCATCGTCGGTTTCTTCGCGCACGGCGATACCGTTGACGAGGTCAACGTATTTCACCTTACCGGCTTTCTCCGCGATGATTGGCAGTGTGAATGGATCCCATTCAAACAGCTTGTCGCCACGGTGAACGTCGGCACCTTCTTTGACGAAGACTTTGGAGCCATAGCCAACCTTGTGGTTCGCACGTTCTTCACCGTCTGGACCCATGATCGCCAGAACCATGTTACGGCCCATGACCACCTGCTCACCTGCTTTATTTTCAAGCAGGTTTGCATTGCGGAATTCGACCTTACCAGTCTGAGACGCTTCAAGGAACGACTGCTGTCCACCCTGCGCAACACCACCAATGTGGAAGGTCCGCATGGTCAGCTGAGTACCAGGTTCACCGATGGACTGCGCCGCGATGATGCCGACGGCCTCACCGATGTTGACGCGTGTACCGCGCGCGAGGTCACGACCGTAGCAGGTCGCACAAACGCCGTCTTCTGACTCACAGGTCAGCGGGCTGCGAATGCGCATTTTCGCGATACCAGCGGCATCGATCATGTCAGCTTTGCGTTCGTCGATCAGTTCGCCTTTTTCGGCCAGAACTTCGTCTGTACCGGGCTTGAGAACTTCATCAGCAGAGACACGACCCAGAACACGTTCGGCCAAGGTTGCAACAACCTCACCATCGTTCACGGCTGCTTCTGCTGTGATCGCATTCTCTGTTCCGCAATCTGGCTCACGCACGATGCAGTCTTGTGCAACGTCCACCAGACGACGGGTCAGATAACCAGAGTTCGCAGTTTTCAACGCCGTATCCGACAGACCCTTACGGGCGCCGTGGGTGGAGTTGAAGTACTCAAGAACGGTTAGACCTTCTTTAAAATTCGAGATGATCGGCGTTTCGATGATTTCGCCGTTCGGCTTGGCCATCAGGCCGCGCATACCGCCCAGCTGTTTCATCTGAGTGACCGAGCCACGCGCACCGGAGTGGGCCATCATGTAAACCGAGTTTGGTTCACCTTGAGAGCCATCTTCCAGCGTTGGTGTCTCACCAATTGTCGCCATCATCGCGTCGGTGACTTTGTCGTTCGACTTGGACCAAGCATCGACAACTTTGTTGTACTTTTCACCCTGAGTGATCAGGCCGTCCATGTACTGTTGTTCGAAGTCTTTCACCTGCTCACGTGTTTCGTTCACAAGATCCCACTTGGTGTCAGGGATAACCATGTCATCCTTACCGAAGGAGATACCGGCCCTAAACGCTTCGCGGAAGCCCATCGACATGATCTGGTCACAGAAGATAACCGACTCTTTCTGACCACAGTAACGGTAGACGGTATCGATGACCTGCTGCACTTCTTTCTTACGCAAAAGGCGGTTCACCAAAGAGAACGGCGCTTTTGCGTTTAGTGGTAACAAAGCGCCCAAACGCAGACGACCTGGTGTCGTTTCAACGCGCACCAGCTCTTCCAAGCCTTCCTCGTTGATCTGAGGAATACGGGCCGTGATCTTCGCGTGCAGATGGACTTCACCAGCACCAAGCGCGTGCTCGACTTCCTCGATGTTCGAGAAGGTCATGCCTTCGCCCTTCATCCCCTCACGTTCGATAGTCGTGTAGTACAAACCGAGGATCATATCCTGTGATGGCACGATGATCGGCGCACCGTTGGACGGTGACAGAACGTTGTTCGTGGACATCATCAGAACGCGTGCTTCAAGCTGGGCTTCAAGCGACAGAGGAACGTGTACCGCCATCTGGTCGCCGTCGAAGTCTGCGTTAAACGCAGAACACACAAGCGGGTGCAGCTGGATCGCTTTACCTTCGATCAGAACGGGTTCGAACGCTTGGATGCCGAGACGGTGCAATGTTGGCGCACGGTTCAGCATCACTGGGTGTTCGCGGATCACCTCATCAAGGATGTCCCACACTTCTGGGCGTTCTTTTTCGACCAATTTCTTGGCTTGCTTGACTGTGGAGGACAGGCCTTTGGCCTCAAGCCGCGAATAGATGAACGGCTTAAAGAGCTCGAGCGCCATCTTTTTCGGCAAACCACATTGGTGTAGCTTCAGTTCCGGACCGGTCACGATGACCGAACGGCCAGAGAAGTCGACCCGCTTACCCAAAAGGTTCTGACGGAAGCGACCCTGCTTACCTTTCAGCATGTCAGAGAGTGACTTCAACGGACGCTTGTTGGCACCAGTGATCACACGACCGCGACGGCCATTGTCGAACAATGCGTCAACAGATTCTTGCAGCATCCGCTTTTCGTTGCGGACGATGATGTCAGGCGCGCGAAGCTCAATCAGACGCTTCAAACGGTTGTTCCGGTTGATCACACGACGATAAAGGTCGTTCAGGTCAGACGTCGCAAAGCGGCCACCATCCAGCGGCACCAATGGGCGCAGTTCTGGCGGGATCACTGGCACGACGGTCAGGATCATCCATTCCGGACGGTTGCCGGATTCGATGAAGCTCTCGACGATCTTCAAACGCTTGATGATCTTCTTTGGCTTCAACTCGCCTGTTGCCTCTTTCAGATCAGCGCGGAGCTGCTCCGCTTCGGACTCCAGATCGATCATGGAGAGCATCTCACGGATCGCTTCCGCACCGATGTTGGCTTGGAACGCGTCCATGCCGTAGGTATCTTGGGCGTCGTAGAACTCTTCTTCTGACATCAGCTGACCGTATGTCAGATCCGTCAGACCGGGTTCGATGACCACGTAGTTTTCGAAGTAGAGGATCCGTTCAAGATCGCGCAATGTCATGTCCAGCATCAGGCCGATGCGGGATGGCAGCGACTTGAGGAACCAGATGTGCGCGACAGGTGCCGCCAGTTCGATGTGGCCCATACGCTCACGACGGACCTTTTGCAGTGTAACTTCCACACCGCATTTCTCGCAGACAACGCCGCGATACTTCATGCGCTTATATTTACCGCAGAGGCATTCGTAATCTTTGATCGGACCAAAGATACGTGCGCAGAAGAGGCCGTCACGCTCAGGCTTGAACGTCCGGTAGTTGATGGTTTCTGGTTTCTTGATCTCACCAAAGGACCAAGACAGGATCCGTTCTGGTGAGGCCAATGAGACCTTGATTTCGTCAAACGTTTTCGCCGGTGTGAGCGGGTTAAACGGGTTGTTTGTCAGTTCCTGGTTCATCTTCAATTCCTTGAATAGGGTGCGTTGGGGATTGGGGGAGTAAGGGGGGAGCCTTACTCATCCACCTCCGCATCCAGGAGTTCCATGTTGAGGCCGAGGCCCCGGACTTCTTTCACAAGCACGTTGAACGACTCTGGGACGCCAGCCTCAAAGTTGTCCTCGCCTTTAACGATGCTTTCATAGACTTTCGTCCGGCCAGCAACGTCGTCAGACTTCACGGTCAGCATCTCTTGCAGCGTGTAGGCCGCGCCGTATGCTTCCAGCGCCCAGACTTCCATCTCACCGAAGCGCTGACCACCAAACTGGGCTTTACCCCCCAGCGGCTGTTGCGTGACGAGCGAGTATGGACCCGTGGAGCGTGCGTGAATTTTGTCGTCCACCAAGTGGTGCAGTTTCAGCAGGTATTTGACGCCCACTGTCACCGGACGACTGAACTGTTCGCCTGTGCGGCCGTCGAAGAGGATCGACTGACCAGACTGGTCGAAACCAGCCTTCACAAGGCTGTCGTTCACGTCGCCTTCTTTCGCACCGTCGAAGACTGGTGTCGCGATTGGAACACCGCGTGTGACGTTGCCTGCCGCTTCGAGCAGGTCATCCTCACCCATGCCTTCCAGACCTTCAGAGTACACATCATCACCATAAGCGATGCGCATGGCTTCGCGCACTGGTGTCAGATCACCAGAGCGACGGTATTCACCAAGCGCGTCGTCGATCTGAATGCCAAGCCCGCGTGCGGCCCAGCCCATGTGTGTTTCCAAAATCTGACCGACGTTCATACGCGATGGCACGCCGAGCGGGTTCAGACAGAAGTCAACCGGAGTACCGTCTGCGAGGAACGGCATGTCTTCCATAGGCACAACCTTGGAAATAACACCTTTGTTCCCGTGACGACCGGCCATCTTGTCACCTGGCTGAAGCTTACGCTTCACAGCAACGAAGACTTTGACCATCTTCATCACACCCGGTGGCAGATCGTCGCCGCGGCGGACTTTTTCGACCTTGTCCTCAAAACGGGCATCCATAGCACGCTTCTGGATTTCATACTGTTCGTTCAGGGCTTCAACGACCTGAGCGTCAGCTTCATCCTTCAGCGCCAATTGCCACCACAGACCGCGGGAAAGCTCTGCCAACACCTCTTCGGTGATTTCAGAGTTGGCCTTGAAGCCCTTTGGACCTTTGACAGCTGTTTTGCCAAGGATCATGCCTTTCAGACGGGCGTAGATGTTCCGATCAAGGATCACCAACTCGTCGTCGCGGTCACGAGCGAGGCGTTCAACTTCCTCACGCTCGATCTGCAGAGCACGTTCGTCCTTTTCAACGCCGTGGCGGTTGAAGACGCGGACCTCAACAACCGTGCCAAAGTCACCCGGCGGCAAGCGCAGGGATGTGTCACGGACGTCTGATGCTTTCTCACCAAAGATGGCGCGCAGAAGCTTTTCTTCTGGTGTCATCGGGCTTTCGCCTTTTGGTGTGATCTTACCGACGAGGATATCAGCAGGGCCAACTTCCGCACCGATGTAGACGATGCCAGCCTCGTCGAGGTTGCGCAGCGCTTCTTCACCCACGTTTGGAATGTCGCGTGTGATTTCCTCTGGCCCAAGCTTCGTGTCACGGGCCGCCACTTCGAATTCTTCGATGTGGACGGATGTGAACACGTCGTCGCGCACGATACGCTCAGAGATCAGGATGGAATCTTCGTAGTTGTAGCCGTTCCAAGGCATGAACGCGACGACCACGTTCTTACCAAGCGCCAGTTCACCCATATCCGTGGATGGACCGTCGGCGATAACTTCACCCTTCTTGATCTGCTGACCCACTTTCACCAGCGGACGCTGGTTGATGCAGGTGTTCTGGTTCGAGCGTTGGAATTTGCGCATCCGGTAGATGTCAACACCAGCGTCGCCCAGTTTCAGATCCTCTGTCGCGCGGATAACGATACGGGAGGCATCAACCTGGTCGATGATACCTGCGCGTTTCGCCATGATCGCCGCACCAGAGTCGCGGGCCACAACCTCTTCGATGCCAGTACCCACAAGCGGAGCTTCCGCCTGCAAGAGTGGGACTGCCTGACGTTGCATGTTGGAACCCATCAAAGCGCGGTTCGCGTCGTCATTCTCAAGGAATGGGATGAGCGAGGCCGCAACGGACACCAGCTGCTTTGGTGACACGTCAATGAGGTCAACGCTTTCGTTCTGCGCCAACATGTATTCGCCGTTCTGACGTGTAGACACCAGATCGTTCACGAACTTGCCGCTGTCATCCAGCTTTGCGTTTGCCTGCGCCACGGTGTGACGCATTTCTTCGGTCGCGGACATGTAGCTGACTTCGTCAGTCACAACGCCGTTCTCGACCTTACGATACGGTGTTTCGATGAAGCCGTATTTGTTCACGCGCGCGAATGTCGCCAGAGAGTTGATCAGACCAATGTTTGGCCCTTCTGGCGTTTCAATCGGACACATGCGACCGTAGTGCGTGGCGTGAACGTCGCGAACCTCAAAGCCTGCACGTTCGCGTGTCAAACCACCCGGGCCAAGCGCTGAAAGGCGACGCTTGTGCGTAACCTCGGACAGCGGGTTGGTTTGGTCCATGAACTGCGACAACTGAGAAGAGCCGAAGAATTCACGGACAGCCGCAGCAGCCGGCTTCGCGTTGATCAAATCCTGAGGCATGACCGTGTCGATTTCGACGGAGGACATACGCTCTTTGATCGCGCGCTCCATGCGAAGCAGGCCAACGCGATACTGGTTTTCCATCAATTCGCCAACAGAACGCACACGGCGGTTGCCGAGGTGGTCGATGTCGTCCACGTCGCCTTTGCCGTCACGCAGTTCAACCAGCGCTTTGATACAAGCGACGATGTCTTCCTTGCGCAGCGTGCGCATGGTGTCTTCTGCATCGAGGTCGAGACGCATGTTCATTTTTACGCGACCAACAGCGGAGAGGTCATACCGCTCTGAGTCAAAGAACAATGTGTCAAACAGGGCCGAGGCCGCATCAACGGTCGGTGGCTCACCCGGACGCATCACGCGGTAGATGTCCATCAACGCGGTTTCACGGTTGAGGTTTTTGTCTGCGGCCATGGTGTTGCGCATGTAAGAGCCGACATTGACGTTATCGATGTCGAGCACTGGGATCGTTTTGATGCCCGCATCGAGGAGGTCTTTCAGCGTGCCGCCGATCACCTCACCGTCTTTGTCCATCTCAAGCGTCAGCTCATCACCGGCTTCGACGTAGATCGCACCGTTTTCCTCGTTGATGATGTCTTTCGCTGCGAACTTGCCGACGATTTGTTCGTATGGGACCAGCAGTTCGGTGACTTTGCCTTCGTCAATCAGCTTTTTGACGGAACGCGGTGTGACTTTCTCACCTGCTTTGGCGATAACTTCGCCTGTGCCTGCGTCTACCAGATCAAAGGCTGGACGGGTGCCGCGCACGCGCTCTGGGAAGAACTTGGTGGACCAAGCCTTGCCTTTTTTGTCGAGCGTGTAGTCAACAGTGTCATAGTAGGCATCCATGATGCCTTCCTGATCGAAGCCAAGCGCATAAAGCAGCGTGGTAACAGGAAGCTTCCGGCGACGGTCGATCCGCGCAAAGACAAGGTCTTTTGCGTCGAATTCAAAGTCCAGCCAGCTGCCGCGGTAGGGGATAATGCGGCAAGCAAACAGGAGTTTACCAGAAGAGTGGGTTTTGCCCTTGTCGTGGTCAAAGAAAACGCCAGGAGAACGGTGCATCTGAGACACGATCACACGCTCGGTACCGTTCACAACGAACGTGCCGTTCGGTGTCATCAAAGGCATGTCGCCCATGAACACGTCTTGTTCTTTGATGTCTTTAACCGACTTCGCGCCAGTATCTTCATCCACATCAAACACGATCAGACGCAGAGTAACCTTTAGCGGCGCGCTGTAGGTCATATCGCGTTGCTGACATTCTTCAACGTCATACTTTGGCTTTTCCAGCTCGTATTTTACGAACTCAAGAACAGCGGTTTCATTGAAATCTTTGATCGGAAATACCGATTGAAATACGCCTTTAATGCCTTCACCATCCAACGGTGTGTCGCTGTCGCCGGAGCGCAGGAACAGATCGTAGGATGATTTCTGAACCTCAATAAGGTTCGGCATTTCAAGGACTTCACGGATTTTACCGTAGTATTTACGCAGGCGTTTTTGACCTAGGAAGGACTGACCCATGTGAAATTTCACCTTCTTTTCTCTGCGAGCGAGCCGCCGCCGGGAACGCGAGACTCTCCCATTGAGAGGGGGGTTTCATCTATTCGTGGCATCCGTCCCACCGAATGCCTCCCGATGAAAACCTACCCAAGACGCGTGTCCCGCAAGACACCCTTCTAAGACAGGTTTGGCTGGACCCACGTTTTCGCGGATCCAGCCGTAAATTCCGAACCCATGCGGGTTCGTAAAGCGTGACTTAGGCCAGTTCGACTTCTGCGCCAGCTGCTTCCAGCTTGCCCTTGATGTCTTCTGCTTCTGCTTTGTCGACGCCTTCTTTGATCTTGCCGCCAGCTTCGACGAGATCTTTTGCTTCTTTGAGGCCAAGACCAGTGATGCCGCGAACTTCTTTGATCACGTTGATTTTCGATGCGCCTGCGTTTTTCAGGACAACGTCGAATTCTGTTTTCTCTTCAGCTGCCGCACCAGCGTCGCCGCCAGCTGCACCAGCAACCATAACTGCGCCACCGGCAGCTGGTTCGATGCCATACTCGTCTTTGAGGATGGTTTTCAGTTCTTGTGCTTCGAGAAGTGTCAGACCAACGATCTCTTCAGCAAGTTTCTTCAGATCAGCCATTTTGCTTTTCCATTTCTAAATTTGTGTTCCAACGTCAGCAGATTGCCAAACGGGGATGTTCAAGTTGCTTATGCAGCCTTCTCTTCGATTGTAGAGAGAATGCTTGCGATATTCGAAGCAGGCGCGCCAATCGCACCGGCAATGTTGGAAGCAGGTGCACCAATGCAGCCAACGATAGAAGCAATAAGCTCCTCGCGGGATGGCATTGCCGCAACGGCTTTCACACCGGCAACGTCAAGTGCTTGATCGCCCATTGCACCACCGAGGATGACGAGTTTGTCATTCTCTTTGGCGTAACCATCCACGACCTTGGCCGCAGCCACTGGGTCTTCGGAATAGGCGAGCACCGTCATGCCCGAAAGGTATTCAGCGATGCTTGCACATGGCTTACCCTCAAGGGCGATCTTGGCGAGCTTGTTCTTGGTCACGCGTACGGACCCGCCTACTTCACGCATTTTTGCGCGCAGGTCCTGCATTTCAGCAACTGTCATACCCTCGTAGTGGCTCACCACAACGACGCCAGAGCTTTCAAAGACTTGGCCGAGTTCTTCGACCAGCTGTTCTTTTTGTGCTCTATCCACAGTTTCACTCCAAGTTTGGGGATTTCTCCCCGGCTCATATTTGCCCCGATAGTCTGGGGCGTTCGGGTCCAATTTCTGGGTCCCGAGGCCTTGATCGCCCGAAGGTCTAAGCCTTCGTAAATCTCGTTCTCGTTTCCCATCTCAGGAAGGAATTATTCAAGGCGCACCTCAAACCCTCCGTCTCGGACAGAACCACACCGATCGTCTGGCGTGGCTAAACGACGCCCCGAGAGGCGCCGAATTCAATTAGGCATTGCCGGTTGCGTCATCAACCGCAACGGAAACGCCTGGGCCCATTGTCGAAGTCAAAGAGATCTTCTTCATGTAAGTGCCCTTAGCGCCTGTTGGTTTCGCTTTGCTGACCGCATCAACGAACGCCTTCACGTTCTCTTCGATCTGCTGCGCACCAAAGGATGCTTTGCCGATACCAGCGTGAACAACGCCAGCTTTTTCAGCTTTGAACTGAACTTCGCCGCCTTTGGCAGCTTCAACAGCAGCCTTAACGTCTGGTGTCACTGTACCGACGCGTGGGTTTGGCATCAGGTTACGTGGGCCAAGGACCTTACCAAGGCGGCCAACGATACCCATCATGTCAGGCGTCGCAATACAGCGATCAAAATCGATTGTGCCGCCCTGAATGGTTTCCATCAGGTCTTCTGCACCAACGATATCTGCGCCAGCTGCTTTTGCTTCGTCAGCTTTGTCGCCACGTGCGAACACAGCAACACGGACAGTTTTACCAGTGCCGTTTGGCAGGGTTACTGTGCCGCGAACCATCTGGTCAGCGTGACGTGGGTCAATGCCCAGAACCATCGAAATCTCAACAGTTTCGTCAAACTTTGCAGTTGCGTTGCCTTTCACCAAAGCAACCGCTTCGGAGACTGTGACGTTTTCTTTACCGGCAAACGCTTCGCGCGCCGCGGCTGTTCTTTTACCAACCTTCGCCATTACTTTACCTCGATGCCCATAGAACGGGCGGAGCCCATGATGATCAGCATTGCGCCTTCGATGTCGTTGGCATTCAGGTCTTTCATCTTCGCTTCTGCGATTTCACGCACCTGCTTGGATGTGATGGACCCCGCAACAGATTTACCAGGTGTCTGGGAGCCAGACTTCAGCTTTGCTGCTTTCTTGATGAAATAAGACGCAGGCGGCGTCTTGATATCCATCGAGAAGGACTTGTCCTGATAGTATGTGATCACGGTTGGGCATGGCGCACCAGGCTCAAGATCCTGTGTCTTGGCGTTAAACGCCTTACAGAATTCCATGATGTTAATGCCGCGCTGACCCAGTGCAGGGCCGACAGGCGGGGATGGGTTGGCTTGACCTGCAGGAACCTGCAGTTTCATCGTGCCAGCGAGTTTCTTGGCCATGTGGCCTCTCCTTCTTTCTCAACACCTTTGCGACGCGTCGCTCAGGCCTTTAGTTGTGTGGTCCGGTCTACGACGCGCGCGCCGCTCGCCTCCCACAGACACACCGCAGATTACTGCTTGGTAACCTGCGTGTATTCCAATTCGACCGGGGTCGCCCGGCCAAAGATAGAGACCGTCACCTTCAGGCGCTGGTTCTCATCATCAACTTCTTCAACCAGACCATCGAAGTCTTCGAATGGCCCGTCGTTGACTTTCACTTTCTCACCAACCTCAAAGCTGATCAGCGTGCGTGGCGCTTCCTGACCTTCTTCGACGCGGTTCAGAATCGCGTTCACTTCTGCATCACGCATTGGCATCGGACGACCTTGCGGTCCCAAGAAACCGGTGACACGGTTGATGGAGTTGATCAGGTGATACCCCTCATCCGACATCTCCATATGCACCAGCACATAACCCGGCATAAAGCGACGCTCTGCCGTCACTTTCTTGTTGCGACGCACCTCGATCACCTCTTCGGTGGGCACAAGAACTTCGTCGATCTGATCACTCAGACCAAGCTCTTCTGCCTTCTGGCGGATGGTTTCAGCGATTTTCTTCTCGAAGTTCGAGAGCACGCTAACTGAATACCAACGTTTCGCCATGTTACTCGACACCTCGTCGCTTGCGGGTCGCCCCGCGAATTTCTGATATTTTTCAACCCGTTAGGCTGAAGGCCCTGAAAACAAAAAGCGGCGCGCAACTCGATTCGCCGCACGCCAATTTCAAAACGTAGGGGCGTGTACCTCCCTAACCCTTTGTTGACAAGGGGTTTCGTGCAAATTTCGAAAAGGTCAGATTAGCTAAACATACCCAAGACACCGGCAAGTCCGGTGCGGATAATCAGATCAACCAAGCTAAAGAAAACCGCTGTCAAAGCCGCCATGATGAAGACCATGATGGTTGTCATCACCACTTCACGCCGCGTCGGCCATACAACTTTGGAAATCTCAGCGCGTGTTTCGTTAATGAATTTGACAGGATTAGTGGCCACGGTTCTGTCCTTTTCTGCGGATGCTCAGGGCACATACGCTTTGACGGTTCCTTTTTCAAGGACTTCACGCACGCAATAACGTGACCTTCGGCATTTGCTCGATCGCTCTGATCTGATCAGCATAAAGGACACCAGATTGAGCGTGATCTTCACCGGAAAACACATCGAACTGCGCAAACTGCTCAGAAACCGGAAACTGTGACTTGACCAGCTTTGCCTTGCGCGGCGTGCGATCTGCTTGGTCTAACTCCAGCAATTCAGCCACCGCGCGGGCGGAAAGACTTCGATGAGCCCACTCCGATTCCCACTGCACTGCCTTGGCAGGCTCGGACCCTACCATTAGAGAAACGATCTTTAAGAAGTGCGCGGCGTAGTCTTCGTATGGCCAAACCGTCAAGCTGCGCAAAGATTGAATGCGCGTCAGGCGGTTGATGTATTTTACCCAATCCACAGCGGGAAGAGGGTTCTGTGCCTTGAACGTTTCTGGCCGCACCTTTCCGCCTGCCATCAGAATTTGGCTGTAGGCCGAGTTGAGGAATGTCGCCGGTGCACGGATCGATAGAAACACATCAACGCCGTTAGGGGCAGTAACGCTCGCCAATGCTGCGATCCGTTCAACCGCATTCGCATAAAGCGGCGTCACCAGCTGCGCACCTTTCCTATTCAACACCCCGACAAAGTTCTCTTCGCTGAGAACAACGCGATGGGCGTCCCCAACCATCGCCTGCCATTCAGCTTTTTGGTCTACGTTTGATTGTACCTTGGCGAATGGGAGCCCCAACCGTTCCGGCAGAAACTGACCATCCTTCCGCAGCTGACTCGGCCCGTAGTAAGCAACGCCCTGAGCACTCAACGCAGGCCGCGCCGCCTGTAAGGCCATCTGCAAATGAGTCGTCGCTGTCTTATGCACGCCGATGTGCAAGATAACGTTCGGAGATTTGGCCATCGCTTTAAATTGCTCCACCTCTTTCAGGTGTGGGTGGCAGGGGCAGCAGGGTTCGAACCCGCGACCTACGGTTTTGGAGACCGTCGCTCTACCAGCTGAGCTATACCCCTATGGCCGAGCATTCGGTTAGCCCGAAGCGCAAGCAGGATCAAGGGTTGGCTTGCTCTTTGACCAAGAAATATCGCATCAGTGCTGGGAACCAGCAGGAATCCCTATGCCAAGCCTACGTCGCAGACTTGAACATTCGCCCGCCGCCGCAGGAGCGCTGGCCCGCTTGGCGGGTGGCTACCTTTGGCTCTGCAATCGCACGATCCGTTGGGAGGTCGAAGGGTTAGAGGAATTAAAAGCCGATCTGGCAGACGGGCCGGTGCTTTTGGTGATGTGGCACGGTCGTTTGCTGATGGCACCCTACCACTGGCCTTTGTCTGATGGCCAACTTACCTCCCTCTACGCCCGCTCCCCTGTGGGACGGGTTGCCGGCGCACTTCATCGACAGATGGGCTACACTCCAATGGAAATGAGCGATCGGTCCTCAAACATCGCTCAATCCCGCGCAATCCTCAAACGCGTGAAAGAAGGTGCAAGCATCGGGATGACCGCCGACGGACCTACCGGACCGGCATTTGAAGTGAAAGACGCACCGCTCGAATGGGCGCGTGTGATGCAGCGCCCTGTCTGGTGTTATTCCTTTGAAACGTCTGGAGGGCGAAAGCTAGACAGTTGGGACGACATGTGGCTGCCGAAGCCATTTGGGTCAGGTCGCGCGGTGTTTCGGAGATGGGAGGCAGAAGTTCCGCGGAAGGTTGATGCAGAAGCATTGGAGAGGTTGAGGAGCGGGATGAAGGGGCTTCTAGACTCCATTTACTAAACCCGATTTGCGAAAACCCCCGAAAAGTCGCAAAATATCCCATGTCTAAATTTCAAAACCACGACGACTATATTACCAATGCTCCGGAAGAGTTCAGAACCAGTCTCCACGATTTGCGAACCGCTCTTGCCGCCGCACTGCCTGATTGTGAGGACCTGATCGCATACGATATGCCTGGATTTGGAAAGGGATCAGCGATTGCCGCTGGCTATGCAGCTTTCAGCAAACAGTGCGGGCTCTATGTATCAAAATAAGCCATCTCGGAATACTCAACCGAGATTGCGGCTCTGGGCTTCAAACACACCAAGACCGGAATAACTTTTAGCCACAGCAACCCAATTCCGAGCGATTTGGTACGCAAGTTGGCTCTAAAGTCTTTGGCAAGTTTATGACTTAAAAAAAGGCCGCTGCGTATTGCAACGGCCTTTTTCTATTTCCACCGTGTGCTGACCCCGCACTTTCGGTGGTTGTTGCCAATCACCTGTTTTGCGGCGTCACACGGTCGGGTAGTGGTTCAGATTACCGATTATTCGGTAATCTTGGAAACCACACCCGCACCAACAGTGCGGCCGCCTTCGCGGATCGCGAAGCGCAGGCCTTCTTCCATCGCAATGGGGGCGATCAGCTCAACGTCGAACTTCAGGTTGTCGCCTGGCATAACCATCTCTGTACCTGCTGGCAGGTTCACTGTGCCGGTCACGTCAGTCGTACGGAAGTAGAACTGTGGACGGTAGTTCGCAAAGAATGGTGTGTGACGTCCGCCTTCTTCCTTGGTCAGGATGTAGGCTTCTGCTTCGAACTTTGTGTGGGGCTGAACAGACCCTGGCTTCACCAGAACCTGACCACGCTCAACGCCGTCACGGTCAACACCACGCAAAAGCGCACCAATGTTGTCGCCTGCTTCGCCGCTGTCCAGCAGCTTGCGGAACATTTCAACACCTGTACATGTGGTCTTGGATGTGTCGCGGATACCAACGATTTCGATCTCGTCGCCCACGTTGATCACGCCACGCTCAACACGGCCTGTCACAACTGTACCACGGCCAGAGATTGAGAACACGTCCTCGATTGGCATCAGGAACGGCTGGTCAACCGCACGCGCTGGTGTTGGGATGTAGCTGTCGACTGCTTCCATCAGAGCTTTGATAGAATCTTCGCCGATCTCGTTGTCACGGCCTTCCATGGCTGCCAGAGCAGAGCCTTTGATGATCGGAATATCGTCACCTGGGTACTCATATTCGTTCAGCAGCTCGCGGATTTCCATCTCAACGAGTTCTAGCAGCTCTTCGTCGTCAACCTGATCAACTTTGTTCATGTAGACAACGATGTATGGGATACCAACCTGACGGCCGAGCAGGATGTGCTCACGTGTCTGTGGCATTGGGCCGTCGGCTGCGTTCACAACCAAGATCGCACCGTCCATCTGAGCCGCACCAGTGATCATATTCTTGACGTAGTCAGCGTGGCCTGGGCAGTCCACGTGTGCGTAGTGACGATCCGCTGTTTCATACTCAACGTGTGCTGTTGAGATGGTGATGCCGCGGGCCTTCTCTTCTGGCGCGCCATCAATCTGGTCGTACGCCTGGAAGTCGCCAAAATACTTCGTGATCGCTGCTGTCAGCGTCGTCTTGCCGTGGTCAACGTGTCCAATCGTGCCGATGTTCACGTGCGGCTTATTACGTTCAAACTTTTCCTTAGCCATGATTGGGCCCTTCAATTGAGTAAACGGGGCCGGATTGCCCCTTTCATTACCGCGCGCATGTATTGCCCTTTGGGGCATAAATCAAGCGTTGGGTTGATTGCGCGCGCGGATGCCTCCGGCGGAGGTATTTTTGCTCAAAAGAGAATGGGTGTTAAGCTGGAAGTATTTAAGGGAGTCGCAATATGAAGTTAGGTGCATTTTCGGTCAGTTTGAATGTGAAGGACGTGGCCGTGAGCCGCGATTTTTACGCTCATTTGGGGTTTGAGGAATTCGGCGGCAATCTGGAGCATGGCTATCTGATTTTGAAGAATGGCGAGACGTTGCTGGGCCTTTTTGGCGGGTTCATTGAGCAGAACACGCTGACGTTTAACCCAGGCTGGGATGCGAACGCGCAGGAGGTTGCGGAGTTTGATGACGTGCGCGAAATCCAGAAGCGGTTGAAGGCGGCCGGGATTGCTCTGAGGGATGAGTGTGATGAGGACGGCTCAGGACCTGCGCATATTTCGCTGTTGGACCCGGATGGAAATGCGATTTTGATCGATCAGCATCGGTGATGGTGGACAAAATGTCGAAAGATCAGCTGGTAGGCTCTTGGGTTTTGCAAGATGGGGCAATGAAGCTTGACCACTTAGCAGAAGAGATCGAACGACGCATTCGCGAAGAATTCAAAAGCATAGCAACAGCAGACTGGTCTGGGTTGTTTGTTGATACCGATGGAGACTATTGGGAACTTACGTGTCCTAAAAGTGAATCCCACGGAGGCGGAGCGAAGTGCTTGACCAAAATCAAGGAAATCGCCGCTCGATCGGTCTATGATTTCTAATGTTCCTTAGGTCGCTATTTATTTTAGCAGATATCAAAACCGGTTGTTCTTCGGGAACCCGTAGGGCGGCCGTTTCCCGACCCCAGCCCGCGCGCCTTTCCAGTCGGTCATATCGGGCTCTGTCCGGGTTTTTCCGCCGCCCATTTCCCAGCTGAGGCCATCGGCCCAGTTGAAGGTCGTGACGTCTGACAAACCACCGTCGAGTTCCAGCGTGCCCTGACGGCCCGTCGCCTTTTTATACTTCTGGATACGCACGCCCTTGCCGCGGCCCATTTCGGGCAGGTCTTCTAGGGGGAAGACCAGCAGTTTAGCATTCTCAGACACCACCGCGACGTGATCGCCCGTGACGCGTTTGCAGATTTTCGCAACCGTGTCTTTGACGTTCAGCACCTGCTTGCCCGTGCGCGTTTGGGCGACGACGTCGTCTTCGGGGACGACGAAGCCGTTGCCTTCCGCTGACGCCACAAGCAGCTTTTCCCCCGATTTATGGGCGAAGATATCGATGATCTCCGCCTCATTCGGCAGATCGACCATTAGGCGCAGTGGCTCACCCATACCCCGCCCGCCGGGCAGGTTGCTGCCGGACACTGTATAGAAACGCCCGTTGGAGGCGAAGACGAGCAGGCGGTCGGTGGTTTCGGCGTGGAAGATGAAGCGTGGGCCGTCGCCGTCTTTGAACTTCAGCTCCCGCGCAAGATCGATATGGCCGGTCATCGCCCTGATCCAGCCCATTTGGCTGAGAACCACGGTAATCGGTTCGCGTTCGATCATAGCCTCCATCGGGATGTCGGCGATCTCCTCGGCTTCAGCAAATTGGGTGCGGCGGGCGCCGCCTGTGCTGTCGCGCCCGAACTCTTTGCGGGTTTCGCGCAGTTGTTCGGCAATCTTGGACCATTGCAGGCCTTCGTCTTCAAGCAGGTCTTCGAGGTCGGCGCGTTCTTTCATCAGATCGTCGCGCTCTTTCAAGAGCTCGATCTCTTCGAGGCGACGCAAACTGCGCAGGCGCATGTTGAGGATGGCTTCGGCCTGCGCCTCGGTCAGGGAGACCTCTGGATCGGCATCCTCCGTGATTGGGGAGACGTAATCCTTCTCGGACGTGGCGCGGGGGTGATCGAGCGCCCAGTCTTCGATCATCAGGGCCTTTTTTGGGTCGTCATCGTAACGGATGATGTCAATCACGCGGTCGAGATTGAGGAAGGCAACGATGAACCCTTCAAGCACCTCCAAGCGTATGTCGATCTTTTCCATCCGGTGTTGGCTGCGGCGGATCAGAACGTCGCGGCGGTGATCAAGAAACGCGCGCAGCACTTCTTTGAGCGAGCAGACCTTGGGCGTTAGACCGTCGATCAACACATTCATGTTGAGGCTGAAGCGCGTTTCAAGCTCCGAATGTTTAAAGAGCAGTCCCATCATCACTTCTGGATCGACCGTTTTTGCACGGGGTTCGAGGACGATGCGGATGTCATCAGCGCTTTCGTCGCGCACGTCGGTGAGCAATGGCACCTTCTTGGTTTGGATGACCTCGGCGAGCTTTTCGATCAGCTTGGATTTTTGGACTTGATAGGGAATTTCAGTGACAACGGCCTGCCATTGGCCGCGGCCAAGATCCTCGATCTCCCATTTGGCGCGTAGGCGCATGGCGCCGCGACCGGTTTTATAGGCCTCCAGAATATTCTCGGGGCTTTCAACGATCACGCCACCGGTGGGGAAATCTGGTCCGGGGACGTATTCCATTAGGGTTTCGTCGCGCGCATTCGGGGCTTTGATCAGATGTAGACAGGCGTCGATCAATTCGTGCAGATTGTGCGGCGGGATGTTTGTGGCCATACCCACGGCAATCCCCGCTGCCCCGTTGGCAAGGAGGTTTGGATATGTCGCTGGAAGGACCGACGGTTCTTCGAGGCGGCCATCGTAGTTCGGGCGGAAATCAACTGCGTTTTCGCTGAGGCCAACCAAAAGCGCCTCTGCCGCAGAGGTCATCCGCGCTTCGGTGTAACGAGCCGCCGCCGGGTTATCGCCGTCGATGTTGCCGAAGTTCCCTTGCCCATCGACGAGCGGGTAGCGAACGTTGAAATCCTGCGCGAGACGCGCCATCGCATCATAAATCGCGGCGTCACCGTGCGGGTGGAAATCGCCCATCGTGTCGCCACTGATCTTAGCTGATTTCAAGAACCCACCCGTTGAGGATAGTTTCAGCCGCGACATTGCATAGAGAATGCGACGATGCACAGGCTTCAACCCATCTCGCGCATCCGGCAAGGCACGATTCATAATCGTAGATAGCGCATAGGTCAGGTACCGCTCGCCAATCGCTCGGCGAAGGGGTTCTGTCACATCGGTGTTCTCTTCCTGGAACTCGTCGCTGCTCTCGCTCATGGCAAACGGTGTAGCGGAGCGGTGAAATGGCGTAAAGGCAACAACGGTGCGCCTTTCCGGTTTTTCCCCTTATCGCACGCATAGGTAGTTTGATAAATTCGATTCGTTGCCAACAATCCTGCCGATTTCCCGGGGGGGGGAACATTATGTCAAAATTTGTTTTTGGGACCTTCATGGTCCTAGGACTCGCCTTCTACATCCTGTCCGATGGTCCGGATTTTGTACCGGAAGAACGCGTCGTTGCCGAAGTTGAGCCCGAGATCATTAAAGAACCTGTTGTCGGGGTTGAAGAGATTGCTGTGGTCGAGCCGGTTGAAGACGAACCGGTTGTCGAGGTTCAGACGACACGGGCAGACACTTCTGCACTGTTAAACCTCTCCACAGCCGAACTGACACCAACCGAACCTGAACCGGTGTTCACGTCCTTAGCAACGCCTTTGGCAGAGCCGGAAACCAACGATGCCGACGTTGTGGCGGTGTTGGCGACCCTCGTTGATGATGTAACCGAGGAACTCGCGGTTGAGGTTGCTGCTGTTGAGCCCGATCTTGATATGCGTTTTGTTTCTGGATCGCGCGTGAACATGCGCTCTGGTCCCGGAACAAACTACTCTGTACTCGATACCTTGGACGGCGGAACGGCCGCAGAAGTTCTAGAAGTCGATGCCAGCGGTTGGGCCCGCATCCGTCTACCCGACTCCAATCGCATCGGATGGATGGCCGAACGCCTATTGACCACTAACTAAGCGCCGACTTGCCCTTTCCCACACTTCAGTGCAGGGAGAGGCCATGACACAGAAATCAGTCCTTATCACCGGTTCTTCATCTGGCATCGGATATGATGCCGCCCACGGTTTACGTGACGCCGGATGGCGCGTCTTTGCGAGTTGCCGAAAACAAGCCGACTGCGACCGCCTGATCACAGAAGGGTTCGAAAGCCCTTTGATCGACTATACCGACAGCAATACGCTCGCCAATGGATTGGCAGAGGTGTTGGAGGCTACTGGCGGCACGCTCGATGCGCTTTACAACAATGGTGCCTACGTCTGCCCCGGGGCAGTCGAAGATTTGCCGCGAGGCGCTTTGCGGGAAATCTTTGAAACCAACCTTTTTGGACTGCATGAACTGACTACAATGGTCATCCCTGTGATGCGCAACCAAGGGTATGGCCGTATCGTGAACTGTTCCTCGGTTCTTGGCATGGTGGGGATGAAGTGGCGCGGCGCCTATGTCGCAACGAAGTTCGCGATGGAGGGTCTGACAGACGTTCTGCGGATCGAAATGGAAGATACGCCCATTGACATCATTCTGATCGAACCGGGGCCCATTACCTCTGACATCCGCCAAAACGCGATCCCCCATTTTGAGAAATGGATCGATTGGGAAAACTCCGCCCGTTCCCGTTTATACGCGGCCCTACGTGACCGCCTCTACACCGACACAGGGCCAGACCCCTTCGAATTGCCAGCGTCTGCGGTGACAAAGAAATTACGCCATGCGCTTGAAAGTAAGCGACCAAAGGCGCGGTACTATGTGACCACCCCGACCTATATGATGGGAACATTCCGCCGCATTCTTTCGACACGCATGCTGGATCGGATCATTTCGAAGGGCTGACCCCTTTCCTTTACACCCACGCCTGCTACATCGCCTGAGACAAATGAAAGGACCAAAAGATGCGCGACGATCCTCTATTCTATCTGGTCCTTTTTGCGGTTCTGATCGTCGCAGGGATCCTTTTGCTCGGGATCGGCACCTTTGGCAGAGGTGGAGAGTTCAACAAGAAATACGCCAACAAGATTATGCGTTGGCGGATCGGAGCCCAATTCATAGCGGTCGTATTGATCCTGTTCTATGTCTGGGTACGCGGAGGAAATTGACTTGGTCGTTCTAAACAAAATCTACACCAAAACTGGTGATGCCGGTGAAACCGCACTTGGCAACGGCGCGCGGGTGGCAAAGCACTCTTTGCGGGTCAATTCCTATGGGACAGTTGATGAATTGAACGCCACAGTCGGCCTCGCGCGGCTTCACGCCGAAGGTCAAGCCGACGACATGCTCGCGATGATCCAGAATGACCTCTTCGATCTCGGCGCTGATCTCTGCCGCCCAGATATGGAAAAGGATCACGAGTCCGAATACCCCGTTTTGCGCATGTCAGCCGCCCAGGTTGAACGTTTGGAATCAGAACTGGACGAAATGACACAAGCGGTCGAACCTTTGCGCAGCTTCATATTACCCGGCGGGTCGCCTTTGGCCGCTCATATGCACCTGTGTCGTACCGTCGCACGCCGCGCGGAACGGCTGACGGTGGAACTTGCGACAGTGGAATCAATCAACCCTTCGGCGGTAAAATACCTAAACCGCCTGTCTGATTGGTTCTTTCAGGCCAGTCGGATTGCAAATGATGACGGCCGGAATGACGTTTTGTGGGTCCCCGGCGCCAACAGGTAGCGATAACGCTGCGTAGTTCGTGAAATTTTGGCGAAATTTTTCATTCTGACGTCGATTTTTGATTGTCATCGCGATTGCGACTCTACTACACCTTCGCTGAAACCGTTCCGAAATTCTGCGGAACCCTTGCGAGGAGATATGCAAGATGAAGGTCTTGGTACCTGTCAAACGCGTGATCGACTACAACGTAAAAGTTCGTGTTAAGGCGGACGGCAGCGGTGTTGATCTTGCGAACGTCAAAATGTCGATGAACCCGTTCGACGAAATTGCTGTAGAAGAAGCGATCCGTTTGAAAGAAGCTGGCAAAGCCGATGAGGTTGTTGCCGTTTCTGTCGGCGTGAAGCAGGCACAAGAGACTTTGCGGACTGCTTTGGCGATGGGTGCCGACCGCGCCATCTTGGTTGTTGCAGCAGATGATGTGCACAACGACATCGAACCGCTCGCGGTTGCCAAAATACTCAAAGGCATCGTTGATGAGGAACAGCCTGGTCTGGTTCTTTGTGGCAAGCAGGCGATCGACAATGATATGAACGCAACCGGCCAGATGCTCTCTGCTCTGTTGGGTTGGTCGCAAGCAACCTTTGCCTCTGAAGTTGACGTCGATGGTGACAGCGCCGTTGTGACCCGCGAAGTTGACGGCGGTCTACAGACAATCAAGGTCAAGATGCCGTCCATCGTGACCGTTGACTTGCGCTTGAACGAACCGCGCTACGCATCGCTTCCAAACATCATGAAAGCGAAAAAGAAGCCATTGGACGAGAAGACACCTGCCGACTACGGCGTTGATGCCTCTCCTCGTCTTACAGTGGTGTCCACGAAAGAGCCGGAAGCGCGTTCCGCCGGTATCATGGTTGGCTCTGTTGATGAGCTTGTAGAGAAACTCAAAGAAGCGGGGGCTGTATAATGGCTGTTCTTCTGATTGCTGACGTAAACGCGGGCGAGCTGTCCGTTGACGCAACTGCAAAAGCTGTTTCCGCGGCTGGTGCATTGGGTGACGTAACTGTGCTGTGCGTTGGTGCAAACTGCAAAGGCGCTGCGGATGAAGCTGCGAAGATCGACGGCGTTGCCAAAGTTCTTTGCGCGGAAGACGCTGTTCTGGGCCACCAGATGGCAGAGCCGGCCGCCGACCTGATCGTATCTCTGGCTGGTGACTACAGCCACATTGCAGCACCCGGCACAACAGATGCGAAAAACATCATGCCGCGCGTTGCGGCATTGTTGGACACACAGATCATCTCTGAAGTGACCGCAATTGTGGATGGTGACACATTTGAGCGCCCAATCTACGCCGGTAACGCAATCCAGACTGTTAAGTCCGGTGATGCAACAAAAGTTATGACCATCCGGACAGCCGGCTTTGACGCGGCAGGCATGGGTGGTTCTGCTTCTGTTGAAGCGATCGGCGCCCCTGCTGATCCAGGACTGTCTTCTTGGGTTGAAGACAAGGTTGCCGAAAGCGATCGCCCTGAACTGACATCTGCCGGTGTTGTTGTCTCCGGTGGTCGTGGCGTTGGCTCCGAAGAAGACTTCGCCCTGATCGAAGGCCTAGCTGACAAGTTGAACGCGGCTGTTGGTGCGTCTCGTGCGGCGGTCGACAGTGGCTACGCGCCAAACGATTGGCAGGTTGGCCAAACTGGTAAAGTTGTGGCACCTGACCTTTATGTTGCTGTCGGCATCTCCGGTGCGATCCAGCACTTGGCTGGCATGAAGGACTCCAAAATCATTGTTGCGATCAACAAAGACGAAGAAGCTCCAATCTTCCAAGTTGCTGACTTCGGTTTGGTTGCTGACCTCTTCGACGCGGTTCCTGAGCTCACATCCAAGCTGGGCTAATCGGCAATGAACCAATTCAGAAAGGCCCGCCAAATTGCGGGCCTTTTTCGTTTCTACATCCGCGGCGCGAGCATCGCCTTTCGCAAAACAGGCAAAAGATGCTGACAGGCTTCCTTGTGGCACGCCACGCCCAACATTTCTGACGCAGCTTTAGCTTGCATCGCGGAATAGAACATTCCGACGGTCCCTCGCTCCATCGCAATTTTTGACGGTGTTGCGCCCACTACATCCATCACCATCGGTCGCAACTCATCGACCATCGCTTCAGTGATAAAAAGTGGGTCAGATTGCATCGGGTTCTTCTTTTTGAACCAAGGTTCGTTGTTGAGAGAATCTTTCGAGAACCACAACAAAACCACCCGCGGTCCGATCTGAGTCAGCATATTCTTCATCCGCGCAACCCAACCTTCCCGCAGTTCTTGAACGACAATATCAAAACGCTCCGGCGATTTTTCGTAAAGGCAGCTCAGCATGTGGCGCGTGAAGGTGAAGTTAGAGAAATCCACATCGTTATTAATCGCCTCCATCACCGTTGAGGCCCGCAGGAACCGGTCGTTCCGTCGCGGGTGGACCGAGTAAAATCGGTTCGAAAGGTAATTGGCACCCATCACCTGCACCACCGTCACGTCCGCATCGTGGCACGCTGCCATGATCGTCGGGTCATTGACGAAGGTATCGACACCGCCGTTGACGCATCCAAAATTGACGCAAGTTTGCTTCAGAGCATCCTCAAGCAAGGCTGGAAGAGGTTGATCAATGAATTTCCCGTATGTCTCTGTCCCGCCAAGAAAGGCGATATAAGGCTGATCCAAACGTCGTCGCGGCCCCCTGAAAAAGATACGCGACATTCCATACCTACACGGAGCGTAGGATAACCCCCCGCCATCAACGATTTCATGTTTCATAAAACTCTTTCCCGCCACATATTTCGTTACACCCGGGATGCAGTCTTGCCTAAAGCTCTTGCGAATTTGCTAAAGTCCGCTTTTGATCCAATTTTTACGTACCTGCCAACCTTGAATGATCCGAACGGCGAGGCATAAGGTGAGGGCATCAGCAGGAGACGATGGCATGACGATCAGACAAGTTGGTATTGTGGGCGCAGGCCAAATGGGGAATGGCATTGCTCATGTCTTCGCGTTGTCCGGCTACGACGTTATGATGAACGACATCAACGAAGATGCCCTACGCAGCGCCGTGGCGTTGATCGACAAAAACCTCGAACGTCAGGTTTTAAAGGAAGCCATTTCTACGGCGGACAAAGCGGCGGCAATGTCGCGGATCAAGACGACGACCGCTTTGGCGGAGTTGGGACCAAGCGACCTGATTATCGAAGCGGCGACCGAACGCGAGACGATCAAGACAGCGATTTTTGAAGACCTGCTGCCGCATATCAAGCCGGAAACGATCCTAACATCGAACACCTCATCGATTTCGATCACGCGCTTGGCATCGCGCACCGATCGACCTGAAAAATTCTTGGGGTTCCACTTTATGAACCCAGTTCCCATCATGCAGCTTGTGGAGTTGATCCGCGGGATCGCAACGGATGAAGCGACTTTCAATTCCTGCAAAGAGGTCGTCGACAGATTGGGTAAGACCGCCGCAACGGCGGAAGACTTCCCAGCTTTCATCGTGAACCGCATTTTGATGCCAATGATCAACGAAGCAATCTACACGCTCTATGAGGGGGTTGGCTCAGTACAGTCTATTGACACGTCGCTAAAACTTGGGGCGAACCACCCTATGGGGCCATTGGAACTCGCGGATTTTATTGGTCTGGATACCTGCCTTGCGATTATGAACGTGTTGCATGATGGGCTGGCGGACACGAAATATCGTCCTTGCCCGCTACTGACAAAATATGTTGAGGCTGGATGGCTCGGACGAAAAACAAAGCGCGGTTTCTATGACTATAGCGGTGATAAACCCGTTCCGACGCGCTAGGACTTACCTAAAGAAAGCGTGTGATCGCGAAGCCACGCCATGAACTCCCGCGGGTTTGAGAGGCGCGTTTCGACCTCTGAGTGGTCAATCGCACTTCCAACGATCGGTGCTTGAGGTTTTCCGCAAGCTTTGACGATTTCGTGGATTAGCAGACCCTGGCGTAGCGTTGCCGAAATCTGGTTGGCCATCTGATAAGCTCGGGAGTTCTGTCCAGGGAAGAAGCAAGGAACCACGGTCGCGCCGGATGTTCTGATCATTTTAGCCGTGAACACATTCCATTCCGCATCGACCGCCGGACCGTACATGGTTTCGCTGGCCGCCACACCGCCCGCAGGAAACAGAGCGACTACCCCCCCGGCTTTCAAATGCGCCATGGCTTGTTTGCGCATCTCAAGAAATTTTTGTTGGGCGTCCTCTTCATGCGGGAAAGGAACAGGGATCAGAAAGGCCGCGGCCTCAGGATCGATACCGGTCAACACTGATCGTGTCAGAATCCGGTAATCGCGGCGTCGTTTTCCGATCAGTTCAGCAAGGATCATCCCGTCCACCATCCCATGCGGATGATTGGCTACAACAATGACCGGACCAGTCGCTGGAATATTCTCGAGTTGTTCAAGCGGCGTATGCAATTCGATCCGCATGACGTTCAAACACGCCCGCCAAAAACCATGCCCTTTTACCGCTGGCCGACGCTCAAACTCAGTGATCATTCTCACAATTGAGACTTTACCCGTTAGCCACTCAATGGTTCTGATGGTTTGTCGCTTGAACGGATTTTCGAATGTATTCGAATAGGTCAGCGCATCGCGGTTATAAATTCTTCCACGTGTTTGTTCTGCCTCTGGAGCGGTCTCATTCTGTGAAATCGATTCAGACAAATGCGGTCCCGAAGTAAAATACCGGTTCAGACTAGTCGTCTTCGCCAAATTTGTCATTGACGAGATCAGTCAAAGCAACGGCAAGTTCGTCTGCCTGTGCTCCTGAGGTCTCAACTTCGATGTGGGTGCCGATGGTCGCCGCCAGCATCAAGAGGCCCATGATGCTGTCGCCATCCGCTTCCATGCCATCCTTCGAAATCGTGGCAGAGGCATCATACATCTCGACCACTTCGACCAATTTAGCCGAAGCGCGCGCGTGCAAGCCTTTGATGTTCTGAATTTCGAGTTTCAATTCAGCCATAGATCTAATGCGCCCGTACCGTTTGCGCGTCGATATATTTATGCGCAGCCTTCAAGGCGGCGTCTACGGCATTACCAATTGGCTTCTTTCGCGACTTCGCCAGCTTGATCAACATCGGAAGGTTCGCGCCATACATGATACGGCGCTTATCGGCGGAGCACGCTCTGAGCGAAAGGTTCGACGGTGATCCACCAAACATATCGGTCACAACGACAACCCCATCGCCGCTATCAACATCATTGGCGGCTCGGCAAATTTCATTTTGTTTTGCGCTACGGTCGTCATCGGCCGCAATGGTAATCGCCTCAACACCTGTTTGAGGACCCACCACATGCTCAATCGCGGCGAGATATTCTTCGGCCAACCTGCCGTGGGCGACGATTACGATACCAATCAAGCCTTAACTCCTTGCTGGATCACTTCAGGGGCGATGCCCTGACGCTCCAGTTCCCGATGCCTTATTGATACCTGCCAGCCGTCTTGCGCAAGGGTCGTCGCAATTTTTTTTGCAAGTGCGACCGATCGGTGCTTTCCACCCGTACAGCCAAAGCCGACCGAGAAGTTTGCGCGGCCTTCATCGACGTGGCCAGGCAATACGGTCTTTAGCATATTGAGGCTTCCTTCATAGAATGGCTCAAACCGTTCGTCTTCCGCGATATACGTGACAACGTCCTCGTTCGTCCCATTTTCCTGACGCAGCTTTTCATCCCAATGTGGGTTCCGCAAAAACCGACAATCGAGAACCATGTCCAAACCTCGGGGCAATCCGCGCTTGTAGGAGAAAGACTGCACCGAAATGCTTAGTCGCTGCTCTGCAGGTGCGCCAAAGTAGTGCTCCACCTCTGCCTTTAGGTCATGTGGGGAGAAGGATGTCGTATCGATCAGCGCATCAGCCCGCTCTCTAATCGGAACGAGCAGGTCTTTCTCAGCAGCGATCCCATCGAGTGGGCGGCCTGTCGGGGCAAGAGGATGCCGGCGACGCGTTTCAGAATATCGGTTCAGCAACACATCATCAGCGGAATCGAGATAAAGCAATTGAACCTTATCCCCTAAGCGGCGCGAAAGATCCTCAAACGCGTCCAGCAAAGCGGCAGAACTGAAGTCACGATTTCTGACGTCTAGCCCAAGAGCAAGCGGTTTGTCATGCGCACCCTCAAGCAAGCGGGGGAGCAAAGACAAAGGAAGGTTATCGATGACTTCAAATCCGAGGTCTTCCAGCGTGTTGATTGCAGTTGACCGCCCAGCCCCAGAGGGGCCGGTAACGAGTAGGATCGCAGGGAGCGTCCGTTCGGGTTTCATTGATGCGGTCATAGAGTGCTCCTGCCATGGCGCATCAAAAGCCACAGCGATGCCGCGAAATGTATTCCTTCGACCCTGTAAAACAAGGGGTATGTGTGTCCCATTAACGTGAGGTTCTTTTCATCCGGCAACCTCTGGTTCTCCACCTCATCCATTTTAACAACGTAGCGTAGAACCGCGCTATCTGCTGTTGGCGCCTGCAATATCCCCATGCCACGCGCCTCAATCGATCCTCGAATCGCTGGCGGCGAGGACGCAACAACCCCTTCCTCGGTATTGGTCAGATTGGTGCGATCATCCGCAATCAAATCAGCGCCGAATGTTACAAGTTGCAATGCGAGTGCGGACTTACCCGACCCAGAAGCACCTATGATCAGCAGCCCCTTGCCATCGACCGATACGCAAGAGGCATGAACGATCTGTTCCATGATGCTTAGACGGGTAGTCCCACGACGAAACGCGCGCCCAAAGGCTCAGAGGTCATGTCTGCCTCTGTCGGACGGATGTTCTCAGCCCAGATCACGCCGCCGTGCGCCTCAATGATTTGTTTGGAGATCGCCAAACCAAGCCCAGAGTTGTTGCCGAATTGCCCTTCAGGACGTTCAGAGTAAAAACGCTGGAACACCTTACTCAAAGCTTCATTCGGGATACCAGGGCCAGTATCTTCAACAACAACAAGAACGCGATTCTCACGCTGCCGCGCCCAGACTCGGATCGCATCTCCATCTTCGCAAAAGGAAATCGCATTAGTGATCAGGTTCACAAACACCTGTGCCAAGCGCCCTTCAAGGCCAACGACCGTAATCGGCTCTTCGGGAATGTCAGCGATGTATTCGATGCCTTTGTCCCGTGCTTCCTTACCCAGAAACTCATTGAGGTTTCCGAGCATTTTCAGAAGATCGAAGGATTCTTCTTGTTCGCGGACGAGTTCACTATCCAATCGCGATGCGTTCGAGATATCGCTGACCAAACGGTCCAATCGGCGCACATCGTGTTCGATTACTTCCAGTAGCCGCTCGCGTTGATCGTCGCGTGTGGCGACACGCATTGTCCCGACTGCAGAGCGCAACGAGGCCAGCGGGTTCTTGATTTCATGAGCGACATCTGCGGCAAACTGTTCATTGCCTTCGATCCGCTCGGACAGGGCCTGAACCATGCCACGCAATGCACCAGACAGGCGGCCGATTTCATCGGGCCGACCAGTCAGATCAGGAATGCGGACCTGCGTAGGTGACAGCTTACGCGCGTTCTTGTCTCGGCCCAACTCTGCCGCCGCTGCAAGGTCCGCCAACGGGTTCGCGATCGTGGAAGCCAAGACCAAACTCAAACCAACACTGATGAAAATACCGACCAAGAACAGGCGTAAGACCTGCTCCCTTTCGCGACGAACCAATGCATCAAGCTCACCCGCAGCGCTCGAAATCGCGACGGCACCAACGGGGCTGTCGCCTTGCATTACTGGTGTGATGACAACAAAAGTTGTACCCGACGCATCGTTTTGAGTCTGAACACTGGTCCCCATGTTCATGGCGCTCAGGACCGCATCCTGATCTGGGCCACCCCGCTCTTCCCGCCAATCGCCAAAGATGTTGCGGAAACTGTTGGCAACCCCATTCCAAGTGGACGCCAGAAAATCTGTCAAAATCGTATCGCTTTCATTGCGATTGAGCCCGGAAATAGATGAGACATCGGCGGCTCCGACGGCCGATGCAACTAGTGTACCATCCGCATCGAAAACAACAACGTCGATTCCGCCACGCAGGTCCATCTGCTCTAAGGTCTCGACGACGTCGATGCCATCACCTGTCATGAGGTTAACAGGAACCGTCGCAGGCATCCGTGCCTCCAGCACGTCAGCGATCAGTTCAGCCTCATTCACCAGCCCATTGGCACGTTGATACGCAAGATTATCGCGCGAGGGGTTGAGATACAGAACCCCCGCGATCAACAAGATCATGGCGATCAAGTTGAAGGTGATAATTTTTCGAGCGAGGGGTGACTTGCGCAGATTGTACAAACCGCGCTTGCGGCGACCTTCCGCAAGCTCGTTGTCCCCAACCCCTTGGGGCTGGACCCAATCGTCACCCAAAACGACGTCTGGCGTGCCTGCATCTTTCTTAGCGGCACGCCGGACAGAGTTTAGATCACGAACGTCAATTTCAGTGACGTCGGACATCAATTACTCTTCGTTGTAGCGGTACCCAATCCCATACAGTGTTTCGATCGCCGAAAATTCATCGTCGGCCATGCGCATTTTCTTACGAAGGCGTTTGATGTGGCTATCGATTGTACGGTCATCCACATAAACCTGATCGTCGTAGGCAACATCCATCAACTGATCGCGGCTTTTCACGAAACCAGGGCGCTGCGCCAGAGCTTGAAGAAGCAAGAATTCAGTCACTGTCAGTGACACATCTTTGCCTTTCCACTTCACGGCGTGACGCAAAGGATCCATCGTCAGCTCACCGCGCACCATGACTTTGGTGTCTTCGGTTTCCTCGATGGTTTCGCCGCTGATGGCGTCCTGACGGCGCAGCAACGCGCGAATGCGTTCGACCAAAAGACGCTGCGAGAACGGCTTTTTCACATAGTCGTCTGCGCCCATACGAAGGCCCAGAACTTCATCGATCTCATCATCTTTGGAGGTGAGAAAGATAACCGGCATGGAGGTTTTCTGACGCAAACGCTGCAACAGATCCATCCCGTCCATGCGAGGCATTTTTATATCCAAAACAGCCATATCCGGCATGCGCTTGTTGAACGCATCCAGAGCAGCCTGACCATCGTTATATGTTTCTACTTCGAAGCCTTCGGCTTCTAATGTCATCGATACGGACGTCAGGATATTCCTGTCGTCATCGACCAAGGCAATTTTAGACATGGGTTTGACCCTTACTGCTTATTTATTTGTTTTGACCTGCTTTTCCTGATGTTTCGCCATTTTAAGGCCTCGAATCAATCCCTAAACACGAATCAGCCTGAATCCCGTGCCTTATTTGCGGCACTAAAGGCTAAGTAATGGCTAAAATGCCTCACCCATGAGCACCACTCCAAATTGATTGCGCTAACACCGAAATGGTTGCGCTAACGCCTGAAATAAGGGGGTTTGCCTTAAGGTTTGCAATGTTAAGACGAGGCTACGTAATCAATTTTGGCACTGCAGAAAAAGGAATGCACCCATGGACCATGGAACGGTCAACCCGCAGATGAAACTTGAAGATCAAGGCATCAAAGGGCTTGGGTACGTCTATTATAACTACTCTGAGGAAGAGTTGCAGAAAGCCGCCATCGACAATGGCGAAGGTGTCGAAGGTAAAGGTGGCACTTTCCTTGCGACCACTGGGAAACACACTGGGCGGTCACCAAAAGACAAGTTTGTCGTCCGTACACCTTCGGTTGAAGATACGATCTGGTGGGAAAACAACCCTCCCATGGAGCCTTCAAAGTTCGACGCGCTCTACGATGACATGCTCGCCCATATGGAAGGCGGCAGCTACTACGTGTCTGACCTTTTTGGCGGGGCCGACCCTACGCACCGCCTGGACGTGCGCGTTGTAACAGAACTTGCATGGCACGGTTTGTTCATCCGTCACTTGCTACGCCGCCCAGAAGTGGACGAGTTGGCAAACTTTGCACCGGATTTCACGATTATCAATTGCCCAACGTTCAAAGCTGATCCTGACAAGCACGGCTGCCGGTCTGAAACGGTCATTGCGCTGAACTTTGATCGCAAGTTGATCCTGATTGGCGGCACCGAGTACGCGGGCGAAAACAAGAAGTCTGTTTTCACACTACTCAACTACCTCCTGCCGGAAAAAGGCATCATGCCGATGCACTGCTCCGCCAACCACGCGCCGGGTAACCCTGTTGATACGGCGATCTTCTTTGGTCTTTCAGGTACAGGAAAAACAACCCTCTCCGCCGATCCCAGCCGCATTTTGATCGGCGACGATGAACACGGCTGGTCAGAACGAGGTACGTTTAACTTTGAAGGCGGCTGCTATGCGAAGACCATCGGGTTAGACCCAGAAGCGGAGCCGGAGATCTACGCCACGTGCTCCATGCCACATACCGTCATTGAGAACATGGTGTTCGATCCGGACACGAAAGAATTGGATTTCAACGACGACAGCCTGACCGCAAATATGCGCTGCGCCTATCCGTTGCACTACATCTCCAACGCTTCCGAAAGCGCGCTGGGTGGACACCCGAAGAACATCATCATGCTCACTTGTGATGCGTTCGGCGTTCTGCCTCCGATCAGCCGATTGACACCAGCTCAGGCGATGTACCACTTCCTGTCCGGCTTTACGTCAAAAGTCGCCGGCACAGAACGAGGTGTGACGGAACCAGAGCCGACATTCTCTACCTGTTTTGGCGCACCATTCATGCCACGCCGACCAGAGGCCTACGGCGACCTCTTGCGCCAGAAAATCGCTTCCCATGGTGCAACCTGTTGGCTTGTGAATACGGGTTGGACTGGCGGGGCATACGGCACTGGTTCACGGATGCCTATCAAAGCGACACGTGCTTTGCTCGCGGCGGCCCTTGACCAGTCGCTTGTCGAAAACCATTTCCGCAAAGACCCGAACTTCGGCTTTGAAGTTCCGATGACTTGCGAAGGCGTTGACGACCAGCTTTTGAATCCGCGTGAAACATGGGCGGACAAAGACGCTTATGATGCGCAGGCGGCGAAACTGGTCGAGATGTTCAGCGACAACTTTGAAAAATATGTCCCTTACATCGACGAAGACGTCAAAGCCGCGGCGATTGGCTAAGACCTTCCAAAATCCAAGAAAACAGATCAGGCTGCGGTATCCGCGGCCTGATTTGCATTTAAAGAAGGTTTCGCGGCCAAAATTTCGCTGCGACATATTTGTTCAAATAATATATTTGGGTTGAATTAATATTGCGCCGCGACTGCAAAAAGATTATTTCTGCGACTGCAAAAAGGAGTCGCACATGCCACATGACGGTCAAGATATGCCAATGACACCACCTGTCCTATTGCCCGACCTACTGGACCTGACGGCAGAAGCTGTTCCAGCCGCAGAACATGTCTTGGAGATCGCTCTCGAAGCCGTGCGCGCGACCGTCTCAGTAGATGGCCGCGTGAGTAATGGTTTGATCGAAGCAAACCAAACCGCCTCTCACGGGTTAGCTTGGCTTGCGACTTACGTTGAATCGCTTCGCCAGATGCAAAAGTGGGCGGCAAAACTCGATGGCGAAGGGAAATTCGGTGAAACCGAACAACTGATCCACCAAATCGCGTTCGGTGAATATCTTCTGCAAATCCAAGGCGGCATTCAAATGAACCAAGGCGAAATCCTGCGCTTGCAGGATTTGGATATCGACCTTGGTGAGACGTTTGAAATCGAAGCTGTGGAAACACTCATGGCCTCCGGCAACACGCAAGCCGCGCGCAGCCGTTTGGCCGTCCTGATCGAAGAAACCTCTGCCAACCTCACTGTCGGTGCCTCCGGCCTTGACGAAGAGTTGGAGATGATCCGCGAACAATTCCGTCGGTTCAGCGTCGACCGCGTCGAGCCCTACGCGCACGAATGGCACCTGAAGGACGAATTGATCCCGATGGAGATCATCGAGGAAATGGCAGAGCTCGGCGTCTTTGGCCTTACGATCCCAGAAGAATTTGGCGGCTTTGGCCTCTCCAAGGCGTCCATGTGCGTCGTTTCCGAAGAACTGTCGCGAGGTTACATCGGTGTCGGGTCGCTCGGCACACGATCTGAGATTGCTGCGGAGCTTATCATCTGTGGCGGCACATATGAGCAAAAGGCAAAATGGCTGCCCGGCCTTGCGTCCGGTGAAATCCTCCCAACGGCTGTGTTCACCGAACCGAATACGGGTTCAGACCTGGGAAGCCTCCGCACCAAAGCGCGCAAAGAAGATGATGATTGGATCATCAGCGGCAACAAAACATGGATCACCCACGCGGCCCGGACCCATGTGATGACCGTGCTCGCCCGCACAATCCCCGACACGGATGACTACAAAGGCCTGTCCATGTTCTTGGCAGAGAAAACACCCGGCACGGATGAAGATCCGTGGCAGGATCCTGGTATTTCCGGCGGCGAGATCGAGGTGCTCGGGTATCGTGGCATGAAAGAATACACGCTGAATTTTGACGATTTCAAAGTAAATGGTGAAAACCTGCTTGGTCAGGTCGAAGGCCAAGGTTTCAAACAGCTGATGCAAACCTTTGAAAGCGCACGTATCCAAACCGCAGCCCGCGCGGTCGGTGTGGCACAATCTGCATTGGACGAGGGGCTGCAATATGCCCGCGACCGTAAGCAATTCGGCAAGGCGCTGATCAACTTCCCACGGGTATCCGGCAAGCTCGCGATGATGGCCGTTGAAATCATGATCGCGCGGCAGCTGACCTATTTCTCAGCCCACGAAAAAGACAATGACCGCCGCTGTGATCTAGAGGCCGGTATGGCCAAGCTTCTTGGTGCGCGCGTCGCTTGGGCCTGTGCGGACAACGCGTTGCAAATCCATGGCGGCAACGGGTTTGCGCTGGAATACAAGATCAGCCGAATCCTGTGCGATGCACGTATCCTGAACATCTTTGAAGGTGCGGCAGAAATCCAAGCACAGGTGATTGCACGCCGCTTGTTGGGCTAAACCGAACACAATTTTGAAATGAATAGCGCAGTCGAGAGTTTTCTTTCGATTGTTCCCTTGTCTCGCCCTGAATGGCCTCCATTCTCTTAGCCGTAGGTTAAGGCGATTCTGATGCAAACCATCTTGTTGACGGGCATTACCGGTTACATCGCGAAACACATAGCGGCACAACTCCTCGATGCGGGCTATGCCGTGCGTGGGTCGATGCGATCCATGAAGCGTGTGCAAGAGGTGAACGCGGCGATTGCTATAGGGGTATCTGATCCAAGCGTTCTGACACGGCTCAGCTTTTGCGAATTGGACCTGTCGAAAGACATCGGCTGGAACAACGCTGCGATGGGGGTGGATGCAATCATTCATACCGCCTCTCCTTTTCCGATGACGGCCCCCAAAGACGAAAACGAACTGATCAAGCCCGCAGTTGACGGCATGATGCGCGCCATAAAAGCAGCAGCGGAGGCTCAGGTTGATCGTGTCATCATCACGTCCTCAACAGCTGCCATTTCCGGTTCACCACTTCCGCAAGGCAAAGAAGCATATGACGAGGCTGATTGGACTAACACGGAAGAGAAAGGCGTTGGCGCTTACGCAAAATCCAAAACTTTGGCGGAACGGGCCGCTTGGGACTTTGCCGAAACGCAAGCCCCTCAGATCAAACTGACGTCGATCAATCCCGGCTTTGTGCTCGGCGCGCCGCTTGATACGCAATATGGCACGTCGGTCGCCGTCATAGAGCGCATCCTGCGCGGCAAAGATCCGATCGTGCCCGATATTGGCTGGAACTCCGTTGGAGTCAAAGACGTGGCCGCGTTGCATGTCAAAGCGCTTCAGGATGACGGAAGCATTGGTCAGCGCATTATGGGTGTAGATCGATTTGTCGCCTTCGTGGAATTAGCAGAGTGGATCAAAGCGGATTACCCAAATCGCCGCATCGCGACAAAGGTTGCGCCGCATGCGCTGATCAAGGCGCTCGGTCTCTTTGACCCGGCTGTGAGAGAGATCACGTCGCAACTTGGCGTGGTTCAGAAGGCTGATAACGCGAAGGCGACAGAATTGTTGGGCCGAGAGCTTTCAGACGTGAAGGAGAGCGTTTTGGAAACCGCGCGTTATCTCGTCGAGAAAGAAATCGTGTGAGGTATTTCTCGCTGGCTGTGCCGGTTCTTCTAGCGGCCTGCAATGAAGACGAGACAGTGTCGGGATACGTCGGCGACAGCACGATTTTCGCGCTTCAGTCCATCAACGAACAACCATTCCAAGCGAGCGCCACGATTGATTTGTCAGAAACTGGAAAAGTATCTGGCGAAGGGCCCTGTAACAGTTACTCCGCCGAACAATCCGCTCCCTACCCTTGGTTTGACCTCGGACCGATTGCCGCGACCGAACGCGCTTGCGAAAAATTGCCCGCGGAAGGGACGTTTTTTCAGGCGCTCGAGAGAATGACTATCGCCGAGGTCAACGGCCCGATCTTGATCCTGACCAATGACGCCAAGGAAGAAATGGTGTTTGAGGCGAATTAGCCGCGTTTCAACGCGTCGATCAATCGCATTCGGGCGGCAGGCATTTTGGCCCCACCTAAGCCAGCCAAAACTTTATGTTCGATAAAGTACCCCGTGACATCGAGCGCTTGGAGAATGTCTTCCGCTTCCGCCTCGCCTTCGCCTTTCAGTACAGCGGGCAAAGGCAGCAAGCGGTCGGCCCATTCTCCCGCTCCATCCGTACTGACAGCGCGGCCTGTTTTGGGGGAAATGAAACTCAGCCCCTCTGTCGCGCCCGTCACGGCACAAGAAGATAGATCTAACGCAAAGCCCAAGTCCGACAGAACCTGAATTTCCCATTGCACATAGGCCAATGGCCAAACCTCGGCGTTCGGCAAGAGGTCCAATAGCCGCTCGGTCTGCACATAAAGATCAGAATGAGGTTCCCGCTCCGGCAAGACGACAGATAGCAAACCACACACCGCGTTTAACCCAGCCAAAGCCAAACGGCCCGACATCGCCTGCGCGGTTCTGCTGCGCAACAGTTCGACGGTCAGGCTACCCAGATGCTCCGACAGACGCGCTTTCCAATCTGCTTGTAACTGCGCCCCCGGCTGTAACATCGGTGCCAATTTTCGAGAGGTCCCGCCACGGATCACTCCGGCATAGCGACCCTGATTTTCGGTAAACACCTCTGCAATGACCGAATTCTCGCCAAAAGGCTTTACGGAAAGCAGAATACCTTCATCGCGCCATTGGATCATGGGCCGCCCTCACTCCAGCCCATCTTCGCCAAGCAGGTGCCGCCCCTCGCGATCTTCCACTTCGATCACCCAAAGGTCAGGGTCAAATCCGCACTGTTTTTGGATCGAAGTATCGACGGCGCTTTCGTCCCCCTCGCTCAAGACAACCCATGTGCGTTCGCCCGACATTAGATCGAAAGACCGTTGATAGCAGCAGGCTTGGCCGTCGAGGGTGTTCATCTTAACCAAAACGGCGCCCGCAGTCGCATCGCCCTTGGCCACAACAAAAGCCGGGATTTCAAGGAGGCTCAGCCGCTTGATGTAGGCGGAAACCCAGATTTCCGCAGTCAGCCTCACGCGTTGCCGTCCTTAAAGTCGAGGCCCATTTCGGAATACCGCTCTGCATCCTCCAACCAATTCGGACGCACCTTCACTTGCAGGAACAGATGGACACGACGGCCGAGGAATTCTTCCAATTCTTCCCGCGCGGCTTTGCTGACGGCCTTGATCGTTTCGCCCTTGTTGCCAAGAACGATCCCCTTGTGCCCATCGCGCATCACGTAAATGAGCTGGTCGATTTTGGCCGATCCATCCTTCCGCTCTTCCCAATTCTCTGTCTCCACAGTCAATTGATAGGGCAGTTCCTGATGCAGACGCAGGGTCAACTTCTCACGCGTCATTTCTGCCGCGATCATCCGTAACGGCAAATCAGCAATCTGATCCTCAGGATAGAGCCACGGTCCTTCTGGCAATTCTTTCGCCAACCACGCCCGCAAATCTTCGCACCCATGGCCTTTTTCGGCGGAGATCATGAATGTCTCCATAAAATCGAAGGCCTCATTCAATTCCTTCGTCAGCGCCAAGAGCTTTTCGGTCGGCACCTTGTCGATCTTGTTGATCGCGAGCGCGATCTTTGCGTTGTCCGTCCGTTCATTCAGGCTTTCCAAAATCGCCTTCACGCCCGCTGTGACACCGCGATGCGCCTCCACCATCAACACGACGATATCGGCATCCGCTGCCCCACCCCAAGCGGCGGCAACCATCGCGCGATCCAAACGACGACGGGGACGGAATAGGCCCGGCGTATCGACAAAGACCAGCTGTGCATCCCCTTCCAACGCTACACCCCGAATGCGCGCGCGCGTGGTTTGCACCTTATGGGTCACGATAGAGACTTTCGCACCCACCATCCGGTTCAATAACGTGGACTTGCCCGCGTTCGGCTCTCCGATCAGGGCCACAAAGCCGCAGCGAGTGTCGGTCATTTTGTCAGTTCCTCTAACAGGGCTTTCGCAGCCGCTTGTTCCGCTTGTCGTTTGGAGCCAGCGGTCGCGCGTTGGGATGGCCCCGATTTCAAGCGCGCCTCAATGGTGAAAACCGGCTGGTGATCCGGTCCAGATCGCGCAACTTCCACATAACTCGGTGGCGGTTCGCCCTTCCCTTGCGCCCATTCCTGAAGCGCGGTCTTGGGGTCACGGGCATCGTCTGCCACGTTGTTGATCCGGTCGCCCCAAAGGCGCAAGATCGTCTGCCGTGCAACGTCGAACCCAGCGTCTTGGTACACAGCCGCGATCACAGCCTCCATTGCGTCGGCCAGCAACGCTTCTTTCCGACGCCCGCCCGATTTCATCTCAGACCGGCCCAGTTTCAGAACCGCGCCAAGATCAATCTGGCGCGCGACATCGGCGCAAGCCTCTTTACGCACCAGTGCATTAAACCGTGGTGCCAACTGACCTTCGGTTGCTGCGGCGTCTGCGGATAAAAGCGCTTCGGCCATGACCAAACCCAGGACACGGTCGCCCAAAAATTCTTGCCTTTGATTGTCGTCGCGATGCGCAGACACCATCGAGGAATGAGTCACCGCCCGCACCAAAAAGGACGGGTCGCGAAAATCATACCCTAGACGTGCCTGAAAGGCTGACAGGTCAGAGGATAGCTTCACTCAATTGCCTTGAAGTAACGATCACTGCGCCATGTCCAGAACGCAAACATGGATCGCCCTGCGCTTGAGAACATGATGCGATCCGCGCGGCCAACGAGGTCTTCACGCGGGACAAATCCAACACCGCGCGCGGCTTGTGGCACCCGGCTGTCTGTTGAGTTGTCCCGGTTATCGCCCATGAAGAAGAAATGACCTTCAGGCACAGTGAACACACCCGTGTTATCACCGCTACTGTCGGTGATGTTCAAGATCGAATGCGCGCGGCCATTTGGCAGCGTTTCGATAAAGCGCTCTTTGACACAAGCCGCGCCCTCACCCACAGCACCGTTGCTGCAGCGAGGCGGAATGCCTTGCGGACCCTGTCGGGTCCAAGGCTCAACAAAATCCTCGACCTGTTCGACCTCGACCGGCTCATCATTGATGTAGAGCAAGCCATCGACCATTTGGATGCGATCGCCCGGCAAGCCAATCACGCGCTTGATGAAATCAACACCCGTCACTGGATGGCGGAACACTGCGACATCGCCGCGCTCAGGATCGGAGCCAAAAAGACGCTCGTTGTCACCTTCCAAGAACCCGCAAAAATCGTCTGCACCTATGCCCAAGAATGGGATCGATGGGCACGACGCGTAGGAGTAGCCGTAGGCCATTTTGTTCACGAACAAGAAATCACCAATGAGCAAAGTGTCTTTCATTGACCCAGACGGAATCCAAAATGGCTGAAAGAAAATGGTTCTAAACACACCGGCGATCAACAACGCCCAGACGACCGTCTTAATCGTCTCGACAATACCGCCGAGGAAACCATTGCTTTCTGACATGTTCCAAGTCCTTTGAAAGGTTTTGAGCTACATGAGGTCACGGGTGCGCCAAGTCAAGCAACTGCTCAGTCTTCAGTGGGCAATGCTTCGATCAAAACAAAGGCTTGGGCCCATGGATGATCGTCCGTCAATGTCACATGGATCGTAGCTGTATGACCCAGAGGAGTCATCTCATCCAAGCGTTGTTTGGCCCAACCTGTAACTTCCATCACTGGCTGACCCGTACGCAGATTGCTCACGGCCATATCTTTCCATGAGATCCCCATGCGCAAGCCAGTGCCTAAAGCCTTGGAACACGCCTCTTTCGCCGCCCAGCGCTTTGCGTAGGTTCCAGCGACATCTTTACGGCGCTCAGCTTTGCGTTGCTCGCTCTCAGTAAAGACGCGATTTCGAAAACGATCTCCGAACCGATCCAAGGTTCCTTGGATGCGCTCTATATTCGCGAGATCGGTCCCAATACCCAAAATCATCAGACGAGCCTTGAGGTTAGAATTTTGAAGCCAGCGTATCCAAACATGGCTGCAAACCCGCCTTCGATCCAACGTCTCAAGCGAACATAAATCGCGATGGCACCTGATGTCGAAAACAGCAGACCATAGCTCAAAAAAACGATTGCTGAGACTAGGAACAGAAGGAAGAGAGCCGTCAAAATATCTTGGATGCCTGATCCGGGTGGCATCACAACCGCGAACATCGCCCCCAATGCAAAGATCGCTTTGGGATTGGTGATGTGGATCAAGAACCCTTTCAAGAAATGCCGGCTTACCGACGCTTCATTTATTGTTCCGATCTTCATAGGTTTGTCTTGCAGAGCGGAGCGAGCCGCTTTGAGCCCAAGAAAAAGTAGATACCCGGCGCCAATGTAGCGGATGATTTCGACCAACCGGCCATGCGCCAACATTATCGCGCTCATCCCGAAGGCCGCGGCAATGCCCCAAGTCACCGACCCAGCGAGCACACCGGATGCCGTCGCCAAACCCGAAATCCGACCCTGTTGCATCGCCGCGCCTGCAATCGACAGCGTCGCCGGTCCCGGTGACGCACCGGCAAGCGCCCACGCGAGGAGGACAAAGCCAAATGTGGCGTCGATCATGCGCGCGCCTCATCCATGATGCGGCGCATTTCTCCAATGGCGTCAGGCAAACCACGGAAGATCGACTCCCCAATGAGAAAATGCCCGATGTTGAGTTCTTTTACCTGCGACAAAGCAGCGACGGGGGACACACACCCATAGGTCAACCCATGGCCAGCGTGCACCTCAAGGCCCAAGCTATTTGCGAAAGCAGCCATCTCTGTCAATTTCGCAAGCTCCAGATCTCGCAGATCAAAGTGACCTTCGGCATGCGCATCACAATAGGCACCAGTATGGAGTTCGATCACTTCTGCCCCGATCCGAGACGCCGCTTCGATCTGCGCTTGGTCGGCAGCGATAAAGATTGAAACCCTGCATCCAGCGTCTCTGAGCGGTGCGATGTAGTGCGCAAGAGAGTTCTCTTCCCGCGCCACTTCCAAACCACCTTCGGTTGTCCGCTCTTCCCGCTTTTCTGGAACAATGCACACCGCATGAGGTTTGTGGCGCAGCGCAATTTCCTGCATCTCAGCCGTCGCAGCCATCTCGAAGTTCAATGGAACCGTCAGCGCATCCATCAATGCTTCAATATCGGCGTCGGCAATATGTCTGCGATCTTCACGAAGATGTGCCGTAATCCCATCAGCACCAGCTTCTTCCGCCATTTTGGCAGCCCGCACCGGATCAGGCACAGCGCCGCCGCGCGCATTGCGGACAGTCGCGACGTGGTCAATGTTCACACCCAGACGAAGTTCATTCATCATCCGATTCCTTCTGAATTTGTGCTTAATCTAGACAGTTCAGCCGCGACGACCAGCGCGAAATTCTATTGGTTGTTGAGCTTGCTCAGTTTTTCACGAAGGCGTTTGCGGCGACTATTTTGGTAAGCCGCTACAATTGGGACGGTCACATAGTAAGCGACAATTCCCGCGATCGTACCCGGGATAATGGAACCGATCATGAACGGATAAAACGTCTCGTTGTAAAAGACGATCAGACTGGACCAGTCAGCCTCCGCATCGGTAAAGGCAGCAAGGAAATTATACCAAAGATCGCTGAGTGCCGTTGAAAACTGACAACCAAGTCCGCACTCAATTTGACTAGGCTCTTGCAGCAAATCCTCGTCCATATTCGAACCAAGCAGCAAGTGACCCGTCGTCAAAGACGCCCAAGCGATTGGTACATAGGTCAACGGATTGCCAAAGAACGTGCCCATAAGCGCCGCAAGGATATTCCCGCGAAGCAGCTTCGCTAAAAGGGCGGCAACAACGAAGTGCAAACCAAAGAAAGGCGTGAAACTCGTCGCAACACCAGCCATGACGCCACGCGCAATCTTCTCAGGCGTATCGGGAAGGCGCCGGACGCGATGCTTTACGTATTCGAATGCACGACCCCACCCACCTTTTGGATAGATGAATTCAGCTGCGATCTGCCAGATCGGTCGTCTGTCGCGACGCTTAAAAACCAATCTATGCGTTCCTTACGTTTCTTTGACCCCAGCCAGCGAAGGATCTTGTTTCCGCTTCACCCTGCTGACCGCGCTTTCGGCTTCAAGTGCTGTCATGACGCGGTGGAGGTGTTCGGTATCACTTAGGTCTACATCGACCAAAAGGCGATAGTAATCTGGTTTTCGGTCAATAAACTCTAGATTCGAAATATTGGCGCCCTGTTCCCCGATCAAGGAACAAATCCGTCCGAGCACGCCTGTTTCATTGCTGATCGCCACGTCAATAGTGACGTTGTTTACAGCCTTATGGTGCCCCTCCTGCCAACGCAAATCGACCCAGCGTTCTGTCTGGTCTTCATACTGCACCAGCGCCTCGCAATCGATCGTGTGAAGTTCAACGCCTTGGCCACGGAACGTAATGCCAACGATGCGTTCACCGGGAATTGGCTGGCAACACCGCGCCCTGCGATGGGTTTGATCCGAAGGCAAACCAACAACCGCACGGACGCTGTCAATTTCGTCATCATGCTTGTCAGCCAGCTTCGGATAGAGACTTGTCACGACGTCACGCGCACTCAACTCCGCGCTGCCGAGCCGAACAAGCAGTTCATCAACAGATGGCAATGCAAAGGTTTTGGCCGCTGTGGATAGCGCCTTGTCGCTGACTTTCTTACCGACATTCTCAAATGCCACTCGCGCAAGCTCGTGGCCAAGCCGGATGAAACGCCCGCGATCTTCTTCCCGAAGTGACTTCCGGATCGCCGCTTTGGCGCGCCCCGTGACAGCAATATCAATCCAAGTTGCCTGCGGTGTCTGACCTTCGGCCGTGATGATTTCGATACTTTGACCGTTCTTAAGCCGCGTCCAAAGTGGGACTCGGATACCGTCGACCTTCGCGCCAACACAGGCTGAGCCAATGCGAGTATGAATAGCATAAGCAAAGTCGATAGGTGTCGCACCGCGCGGTAGTTTGATCACGTCACCCTTGGGCGAGAAGCAGAACACTTGGTCAGTGTACATCTCAAGCTTGACCGCTTCGAGGAATTCGCCGTGGTCTTCATCATCCTCAAAACGCTCTGTCAGGGAGGCGATCCAATGCACGGGATCAACAGCGAACTGGTTCTCAACCCGTTCACCATTGCGATAAGACCAATGCGCCGCAACCCCAGTTTCCGCCACTTCATGCATTTCGCGCGTGCGGATCTGAACCTCTACGCGTTTGCCATCCCGGCCAGAAACTGTCGTGTGAATTGAGCGGTATCCGTTGGACTTTGGCTGACTGATGTAGTCCTTGAACCGCCCAGGAACCGCACGCCAGCGTTGGTGGATGGCACCAAGTGCGCGATAGCAATCAGCCTCTGTCGCCGTGATAATACGGAAGCCGTAGATGTCTGATAGGCGGCTAAAGCTTTGCTGCTTTTCTTCCATCTTGCGCCAGATCGAATAAGGCTTTTTCGCGCGGCCGAAGACCTCAGCCTGAATATGTCCTTTTTCCAACTCGATCCGCATGTCCGCAGTGATCTTCTGGACCACATCACCGGTTTCACGTTGCAACGTAATGAAGCGACGAATGATCGAGTTGCGTGCTTCTGGATTCAGAACGCGAAAGGCAAGGTCTTCAAGCTCTTCGCGCATCCATTGCATACCCATGCGCCCAGCTAGAGGCGCGTAAATATCCATCGTCTCTCGCGATTTCTGCACCTGTTTCTCATGCCGCATCGCCTTGATCGTACGCATGTTGTGTAGACGGTCGGCAAGCTTCACCAATGTCACGCGCAAATCGCGGCTGGTCGCCATAAAGAGCTTGCGAAAGTTCTCGGCCTGTTTCGTCTCAGCGGAGTTAAGTTGAAGATTGGTCAGCTTGGTAACACCATCAACAAGATCGGCGACTTCGCGACCAAACCGCTTTTCAACCTCTGAAAAAGACGCCTTAGTGTCTTCGATGGTGTCGTGCAGCAAGGCGGTGATGAGGGTGGCATCATCCATTTGCTGTTCAGCCAACAACATCGCAACCGCGACGGGATGGGTAAAGTAAGGCTCACCCGACTGGCGGAATTGACCGTCGTGCATCTGCTCACCAAACGCGTAAGCGTCGGCAAGCATCGCTTCGTTCGTACGAGGATTGTAGGTGCGGACCAGCGCGATCAGATCATCAGCTGTGGTCATAAAACCCCGCCACCTTTTGGGGATTGGCGCTTAGCGCTGCCCCTGTGCTTCCATCAATGCACGCAGCAGGTTTTCTTCGGACATATCGTCCTCTGCTGGTTTGTCAGATTCGGCACCCATAAGAAGCGACATGCTGTCTTCTTCTGGCTCATCAACCTCAATCTGATGCTGGTTCGCTTCGATCAGACGCTCACGCAGGTCATCAGCTTGCTGTGTTTCGTCTGCAATCTCACGCAAAGACACAACAGGGTTTTTGTCGTTGTCGCGATCGACAGTGATCGGAGAACCGGCAGAGATTTCGCGCGCGCGGTGTGCCGCCAGCATAACCAGCTCGAACCGGTTAGGGACTTTATCGACGCAATCTTCTACTGTGACGCGGGCCATTGTCGAGCTCCAATAAGCAAAATCTATCAGGAAGCCTTGCACATAAGGGCAGTTTGTCGAAATGACAAGCGAATTCAGTCCCTAGTTCAAAGGCTTTACGCTTTGTAAATCCTCAGGTGAAAGGGCATCGCGGAACGTGGTCAAAGTCTTGCCAAGGATCGGATGATGCCAGTCCGGCGCGAGGTCGCAGAGCGGAACCAATGCGAAACTGCGTTCATGGACCCTTGGGTGAGGTAAGATAAGCTGTTCAGGCGCCAATCGCATTTGTTCATCGAGAGGCAGATTTTCCCATTTGGTCCATGTCTCCGCGTCTGGAGCAATCTCTTGATCCATTGCAATCAGGTCCAAATCAAGCGTCCGTGCGCCCCATCGTACCTCACGCGTGCGCCCGGCATCTGATTCGATCTGATGCAGTTCCGAAAGCAGTTCATGCGCCGACAAGTCGGTCTCGAAGGTAAAAGCTGCATTGACAAAATCTTGACCCGCTCCAGCCGGGAATGCTGGCGTCTGATAAAGACGGCTCAATACCAGATCGGAGCCAAGGCGCGTTTTGAGCATTTCCACCGCCTTTTTGATCGTCCGCGACGGATCACCCCAAATTGACGTCGCGTTAGCTCCGGCGCAAACAAGGGCTCTTCCCACTGGAACCTCACTTTTGAAAGGTTGTTTCATGTCACAAATCTATTACAATAGACCTGCTTTGCGAATTTAATACCACTCACACTCACGGACTAGCAAAGCGATACATCGGAAGGACTTTTTATGTTTTATCGGGATGAGCGATTGGCGCTCTTCATCGATGGATCAAATCTGTATGCGGCGGCTAAGTCGCTAGGGTTTGACATCGACTACAAATTACTCAGGCAGGAATTCATGCGCAGAGGCAAGTTGCTTCGGGCGTTCTATTACACAGCCCTGCTCGAGAATGACGAATACTCTCCAATCCGCCCGCTGGTCGATTGGCTGCACTACAATGGTTTCTCCATGGTGACGAAACCTGCGAAAGAATACACCGACAGCATGGGCCGCCGTAAGGTGAAGGGCAACATGGACATCGAGTTGACGGTCAACGCGATGGAACTGGCGCCACATATCGACCATGCAGTGATCTTCTCTGGTGATGGCGATTTCCGGCCTTTGATCGAATCCCTTCAACGCCAAGGCGTTCGGGTATCTGTGGTATCGACCATTCGCAGCCAGCCCCCAATGGTTGCTGATGAACTGCGCCGCCAGTGCGACAACTTCATTGAGTTGGATGAATTGCGTGATGTCGTTGGCAGGCCTCCTCGGGAACCAAGGGAAGAGCCAGCTGCCGAACTGGAAAACGTAGAATAAATTGAGGGGCGCCATTTGGCGCCCCTTGTAATATGGCCTACTAGACGTAAGCCGCCGGTTTGATTACCTCTTATGCGTCTAATGAGGGCCCGGAATGACCAAGCAAAGCCTTACCCTATACCTCGCAGCACCGCGCGGATTCTGCGCTGGCGTCGACCGAGCGATTAAGATCGTCGAAATGGCTTTGGAAAAATGGGGCGCGCCGGTCTACGTCCGCCATGAAATCGTCCACAATAAATTCGTGGTCGATGGGCTGCGAGACAAAGGTGCTGTTTTTGTCGAAGAGCTTTTAGAATGCCCCGATGATCGCCCTGTTATCTTTTCCGCCCACGGCGTTCCCAAAGCAGTGCCCGCAGCGGCGGCCAAGCGCGAGATGATCTACGTCGATGCCACCTGCCCCTTGGTTAGCAAGGTGCATATCGAAGCCCAACGCCATTCGGACAACGGCCTGCAAATGATCATGATCGGCCACGAAGGCCATCCTGAAACGATTGGCACCATGGGGCAATTGCCGGATGGCGAAGTGCTATTGGTCGAAACGGTCGAAGATGTCGCCACGGTTGAGGTACGCGATCCAGAACGGCTCGCTTTTGTCACTCAAACCACCCTTTCGGTGGATGATACGATCGACATCGTCAAAGCCCTTCAAGAGCGTTTCCCTGGGATCGTTGGCCCTCACAAAGAGGATATCTGTTACGCGACAACCAACCGGCAGGAAGCCGTCAAAGCCATCGCGCCAAAGTGCGATGCGATTATGGTGGTGGGTGCACCTAATTCGTCGAACTCCAAACGACTTGTCGAAGTGGGCGCGCGGGCAGGCTGCGACTATGCGCAGTTGGTCCAACGCGCGACGGATATCGATTGGCGCGCGCTTAATGGCATTAAAAGCATCGGGATCACCGCAGGCGCATCTGCGCCGGAAGTTCTGATCAATGAAGTTATTGATGCCTTCAAGGATCGCTACGACACCACGGTTGAGATCGTTGAGACTGCGGTGGAAAACGTCGAATTTAAGGTGCCAAGAGTTCTGCGCGAACCAGCCTAGCGGTACAATCGCCATACTACGGAAAACCTGACTGTTCAGAACAATCGTTTTCGTGAACTCTTTTCCAATGTGAAGGAGAACACGACCATGAAGTACCTTTTCCTTAGCTTAGGACTAGCGAGCATTGCTGCCTGCGGAAGTAGCCCGTCAGGACCAAGTACACTCAACTTGGTTTCAACGCCTACCGGAACGGGCAGTTTTGCCGTAAGTTTCAACTCCGGCGCAGACATTTACACAGTCGAAATCGAAGGCGACATGGACCTACTGGTTGGCGATCCTGCGCTCGATCTCAACACGTTCGACCGATCCAGCAATCCCATCAGCGGCACGGGAATGTATGCAAGCATTGGCGATCAGTCTTCGGTTAGCCTTTTGCAAACTGAGGGTGCGATCAACCTGACTGCAGCACAGTATCAACGCCTAACCGCTGGCCCAGTCGCTCAATCGGGCGTCGTGAACTTGTCCGGAAACTACATCGCCTTTCTGACCAATCCCGTAGACGACACACTGACGTTCATAGCGAATGGTGACGCCGCGCTAACAGTAATCTTGAACAATGCCACGGTGTCCGGCGAAGTCACGAACCGCATCCTTCGAAATAAAGACACCATTGTGCCGATCGGTACAACACTCGCTGACCTGACATTGAACTCAACAAACCTAAGTTCAAACGGCACATTTTCTGGCAGCACAAGCGGCGGCGGCTTTGCTGCATCAACTGTGACTGATGCCAGCTACCAAGGTTTGATCGCGGGACCCAATTCAGAGGAGGCCGTCGGCGTAGTGACACTTCGTCACCTCACAGCGGCAACTATTGATGAGACAGGCATTTTCGCCTTCGGTCACTAAACGACAAAAGCCGCCCCGATTTGGAGCGGCCTTTACCAGAATTCTCTAAGGTTGGCTTACGCCATCGCTGCCTTCGCTTTGCCGACGATCGCAGCAAATGCTTCCGGCTCATTCACAGCGAGGTCGGCAAGAACCTTACGGTCCACTTCGATGCCAGCCAATGTCAGACCGTTGATGAACTTTGAATAGTTCAGGTCAGCATCAACCGCGCGAACACCTGCGTTGATCCGCTGAATCCACAGGGAACGGAAGTTCCGCTTGCGGTTATGACGGTCGCGAGTCGCATATTGGTTGGCTTTGTCGACAGCCTGCTTGGCGACTTTGAATGTCTTGGAGCGACGGTCATAATAACCTTTGGCAGCGTCCAAAACTTTCTTGTGACGGCGATGAGTTACGGTTCCACCTTTAACGCGCATATCTCTGTCCCCCTAATTAACGAGCGTAAGGCATCATCGGCTTGATGATACCTTCGTCAGCTTTGCAAAGGGTGGTCGTGCCACGCGCATTGCGGAGGAATTTGTTTGTGCGCTTGATCATGCCGTGGCGCTTACCAGCTTGTGCCGCCACCACGCGGCCCTTGGCCGTCACTTTGAACCGCTTTTTGCAGCTCGATTTTGTCTTCATCTTTGGCATTTCCGTCTCCTACATCAGGTCGGTCGTTTCGCACGACTCGGCATGCCATACTGGCCGGCCGCGCGGGTTCAGAAGCGCCGTATAGAAGGGAGTCGCCTGTAAAGCAAGCCCGATTTAGTTTGTATATCGGGCAATCACGTTCGCGAACACATCTGGGATGCTCGCGAGCGAATATCCCGTCGGTTTTTGCAAGACTGCATAGCCGATCATCAGCGCGCTAATGATCAATAGCAAAGCAGGTGTTCGCGGTGCCCGCCCGTCCAATATCGCACTCACCACCGCAGGCAATATGAGCACCCCCAAGCAGATGCCTAGGACAAACAACAAGTCCAAATCCAACATGGTCGACCCTCCCCAAGATTGACCTTTGGAGGACGCTACTCTGGATCAGATGGGTAAATCAACTTCTCGTCGCAGGGCGCCACGCGGAGAATATTGGTCGAGCCGGGTGTATTGAAAGGAACACCAGCGGTGACGACCACTTTATCCGCATTTGTTACCATGCCTTGCTCTTGGCTTGCTCGAACTGCCGCAATAACAGCGTCTTTAAAGCGTGCGACGCTGCCGACTACCGCACAATTGCAACCCCAAGATAGGCAAAGCTTACGTGCGGTCCCAACGTAGCTTGTCAAAGCAACAATCGGCACACGTGGGCGCTCACGAGAAACGAGCGCCGCTGTCGTTCCAGATTGCGAGAAACAGCAAATCGCTTTGATATCTGTCGTCTCCGCGATTTCACGCGCTGCGGCCACAATTCCATCCGCAACTGAAGTTCGTTCCGCGGTTCTCGATGCCTCAATGATGTTTGTGTACGTAGGATCGCTCTCAACTTCCATCGCAACGTTGTTCATGGTTGTGACGGCTTCGATCGGATAGCTGCCCGCCGCAGATTCAGCTGAAAGCATGATGGCGTCTGTGCCTTCATAGATTGCAGTCGCGACATCGGAAACCTCGGCCCGGGTCGGCATTGGGCTTTCGATCATGGATTCCAACATCTGGGTCGCAACGATCACTGGCTTCGCTGCTGTCCGACATTTGCGCACCAACTGTTTCTGAATGGGCGGTACGTTTTGGACAGGCAATTCGACACCCAAATCCCCGCGCGCAACCATGATGCCGTCAGATGCTTCAAGGATGTCATCAAAGGCTTTCACAGCCGCCGGCTTTTCAATCTTCGAAAGGATGGCAGCCCGCCCCTTCGCAAGCTTTCTGGCCTCTTCTACGTCCGCAGGGCGCTGAACGAAGGACAAAGCCAACCAATCGACACCCAGCTCACAGACGAATTCAAGGTCTTTGCGATCTTTCTCGGAAAGCGCGGCCAAGGGCAACACAACGTCCGGCACGTTCACACCCTTGCGGTTTGAAATCGTGCCGCCGACCACAACTTCGCAATCCGCGAATGTCGCGCCACAGTCTTTGACACGTAGCTTGATCTTGCCGTCGTTCACCAGCAGGTGCGCACCTGGCTCCAAAGCGTCAAAAATTTCTTTGTGCGGCAGACACACACGGTTCACGTCGCCATCTGCTTCATCAAGATCCAAGCGGAACGACGCACCTTCAACGAGTTCTTCAGCGTCATTCGCAAATTTACCAACACGCAGTTTCGGCCCTTGAAGGTCGGCCAAAATTGCAATCGGGCTTTTCAGGTCTTCTTCAACCTTGCGAATGATCTCATGCCGAACTTTGATCTCAGCGTGATCGCCATGGCTCATGTTAAGGCGGAAAACGTCGGCGCCGGCCTCATGCAGAGCGCGGATCATCTTATAGTCGTTAGATGCAGGGCCCAAAGTAGCGACGATTTTTACATTGCGATCGCGTTTCATAAATTAATCCTTCGAATCGGCTTAGATCGCCGTTAGCGGTAACAGTTATGTTTGCGCCCTTATTGCGCAATTCCCATTAGCCTACAACTGACCTAAAGCAGTTCTCAGAGGGAATACGACAAAAATGACCGAAACTGTGTATCATATATTCAATCAGGCCAAGACAGGGCGATGGGTTCTGACCTGCGATCATGCCTCAAACCGTGTGCCGAACTGGGTGAACGGCGGTGATCTTGGCTTACCCGCTGAAGATATGCAGCGGCATATTGCCTTCGACATCGGCGCGGCGGGGGTAACGCGGCATCTATCTGAGTTGCTAAACAGCCCCGCAATCCTGTCGGATTTCTCTCGGATCGTGATCGACCCCAACCGAGGGCACGACGATCCCACGCTGATGCGCAAGATCTATGACGGGTCCATCATTCCCGCCAATCGCGATGCTACAGTGCAAGATTTGCAACGCCGCAAAGATGAACTTTACTTCCCATATCACGCTGCAATCGCTGAAACCGCGACGAAGGTGGAAAACCCTGTGATCTGCGCGATCCACAGCTTCACGCCGCAACTACAAAATCAGCCCAAACGCCCTTGGGAAATCGGCATCCTCTATGCCAAAGACGCCCGCCTCGCGACGCCGCTTATGGATGCTTGCCGCGCTGTTGGGTGGTGCGTTGGTGATAACGAGCCTTACAATGGCGATCTGCCCGGCGATGCGATCGACCAACATGCCTTGCAACATGGCCGCCCAAACATTTTGATCGAACTGCGCAACGATTTGATTGCCGATGATGCCGGTCAACGCTTGTGGGCCGAACGGCTTGCCCCCATCTTAACTGAAACACTCGCCGCAACAGGATTGTAGACGTGACAAAAATCGACGCCCAAACGCAAATCGAACTCGAAGCCGCAGCCTTTCGCCGGTTGCAAAAGCATCTCATGGAAGAGCGCACCGACGCGCAAAACATCGATATGATGAACCTCGCAGGCTTCTGCCGGAATTGCCTCAGCCGTTGGTATCAAGAAGCCGCGAACGAGCGCGGGATTGAGATGTCAAAGGACGAAGGGCGCGAGGCGTTCTATGGGATGCCTTTCTCAGAGTGGAAAGAGAAGTATCAGACCGAGGCCTCGCCAGAGGCAAAGGCGGCTTTTGACAAAAGCCACTGACCTCCAACGCTTTAGCGTGGAGGTGTCTTCCCTCTCGCCCGCATAATCAAGCTGACCCGTGGCGTGGTTCCTGTCTCCGGACGTGACCGGCTGCGCAGTACGGGTGTGTTTTCTGAAGCATCAGTCCGGCTCTCCCGCAGTACGATGTAAAGGCCTGACGCGATGATGATCCCTGCCCCAATGGCCGTTGGTGCATCGATGATCTCGTCAAAGAACAAAAACCCATAAACGCTGGCCCATAGGATCTGCGAATATTGCATTGGCGCGATGATCGCGGCCTCACCGGACTGATAGGCAACAATAATCATCCGGCTAGCCGTCCATGCGAATAAGGCGACAATCCCAAGAAGTCCCAAATGCTCAATGGGCATAGGTTCGTAGACCCATGGCAACAACGCCGCCATCACCACAAAGTTCACCACCATAGGGTAAAGGAGCATGACAACGGGACGTTCCTCTGCCCCAATCTTACGCACGACAATCGCGGCGACCGATCCGCCCAGCGCAGCAGCAAGAGCAGCAAGATGGCCCAGTGTAAGCGGTTCTGCGCCAGGCCTCAGAACGACCAAAACTCCGCACAGGCCCACCAAAACAGCGATCCAACGCCGCAGCCGAACCCGTTCCCCCAGCACAGGAATCGCAAGGACGGTAATGATCAAAGGCGAGGCGAAGATAATCGCGTAGGTTTGCGCCAGCGGCAGAACAGAAAAAGCGTAGAAGGCCGAAACGCCCGTCACCACAGCCGCCATTGTACGCAGCGCCAACCACCACGGATGCCGCGGGATGAGCGTGTCTGCGGTCGTGTCTCTCATCAGCATAACCGTGGCCAACGGAAAGCTGAGCAGAACGGAGAAAAACACCACCTGAATAGGCGAATAGGTTCCGCCAAGGATCTTGATGATCACATCATGGGTCGAGAAAACAGCAAAGGCGGCCAAGGCAAATAATGCGCCCCGAACATTCGGTGACATGATAAAACGTCTCAAACTATGGAGTTGCGCACAAAAAGACCCATTCCGAAGAATGGGTCAAGCTGTTCTTAGCTTTAGCGTCGATCAGAGAGACGCGTCGAGTGCTTCGAGGATCACGTCACCCATTTCGGTCGTGCTGATCGGCGTCCCACCTTCTGGCCCCATCAGATCGCCCGTGCGTGCCCCGTCTGCCAAGACCTTTTCAATCGCCGCTTCCAGACGATCCGCTTCGGCGCCTTCATCAAAGGAATAGCGCAGCGCCATCGCAAAGCTGAGGATACAGGCAATTGGGTTTGCTTTGCCTTGACCGGCGATGTCCGGCGCAGACCCGTGAACGGGTTCATACATCGCTTTTGGACGACCATTTGCCATTGGCAGGCCAAGCGACGCGGAGGGCAGCATGCCCAAAGAACCCGTCAACATCGCTGCACAGTCAGACAAAATGTCGCCAAACAAGTTGTCTGTCAGGATCACGTCAAACTGCTTTGGCGCGCGCACCAACTGCATCGCGCCGTTATCGGCATACATATGCGACAGCTCAACATCTGCATAATCGGCCTGATGCACTTCATTCACGACATCTCGCCAAAGAATACCGGATTCCATGACGTTGGCCTTCTCCATCGAACAGACTTTGTTGTTCCGACGGCGAGCCAATTCGAAAGCAGAGCGTGCCGCACGCTCAATCTCAGCCTCGGTATAGCGCTGGGTGTTGATACCAACGCGCATGTTGTCTTCGACATGAATGCCGCGCGGTTCGCCGAAATAGACGCCCGAGGTCAATTCGCGGACGATCATGATATCAAGGCCAGCAACGATATCTTTCTTCAGCGAAGAGAAATCCGCCAGCGCGTCGAAACACTGTGCAGGACGCAGGTTCGCAAAAAGGTCCATTTCTTTGCGCAACCGTAGCAAACCACGCTCTGGCTTCACGCTGAAATCAAGGTCGTCATAGGCAGGGCCGCCAACCGCGCCGAGCAGTACTGCATCGACCTTTTGCGCTTTCGCCATTGTGTCATCGTGCAAAGGAACGCCATGCGCATCATAAGCCGCACCACCGACAAGGTCTTCGAACACGTCAAATGTCAGGTCGCGCTTGTCACCGTACCAACCGATGATCCGCTTCACCTGTTCCATGACTTCAGGGCCAATGCCGTCGCCAGCAAGGATCAAAAGGGATGGGTTCGACATGCGCTATTCCTTCGCGAAAACTGTTTGGCGTGGCCTAGCGGTTTGCGCATCTGGGATCAAGATGCGCACCGTGAATCCACGTGGTTCAGTCGCTCTTCAATGAAATCTCGGCCCAAACCAATCGATGTGGGCCCACGGCTTCGACCAGCGCAGCGTCAACGTCTTCTCGCCCCGGCCAAAACACACCAGCCTCAAGTACCGACCAACCCGCACTCGGCAGCACATAGCTGACCCTGAGATTTCCGGGCGAGGGTCCGTCCCAATCCACCGTGTCCAAAGCAGGATCACCTGCATGGCTTGAGTCAGCGTTTTCATGTCCACCTGTGGATCGGGGTTCGGTATCGATCAGGTCTGGCGAAGCGAGAAGCTCTAACATCTTTTGATGGTGCCCTTCGCCATCGATTGGATCGAGGTTCGCGTTGAATGCCAAAACGAAGGGGACCTCTATGTCAGCAATCATCTCCCGCCAATGCGCCAGTTCCGCAGCATTTCGATACCCGTTTCGGTCTTCTGGGCCGTCAAAAACCGGAGCGGTGGAAGCGCTGGTCAGGATGGCAAAAGGATCATCGGGGTGATCGATCCAAGCCTGCACGTGAGCCGAGGTTGAAACTGGAAGTGCACCTAGCAAATGCGCATCTGTCATGTCGGGCAAAGACGCGTTTGGCACATCTGCCCATAACGTATCGGTGTCTACCGAACTCTTCTCAAGGTCGATCGCCCAACGGCTCAAAACAGCGACGCCGCCATCGCCCCAAAAACGACCATAGCCAACGGCATCTTCGGGTTCGCCCAAGCGCTCATCTTGATCAATGTCTATGCCACTCGGGCGACCACTATTAGGGCGCGGGGCATAAGCGAAAGGCAGCATGACGCCGTTTTCGTCCAACAGCCTTTGGAAAGCCGATAGAGCTAGACCATCAGCGTCATAGTCGAAATTTGTCAACGCAATGACGTCAGGCTGAACCACGCCGATAAGCGCGACAACCGCCGTCACCTCCCGCTCCCTCGCCTCAATGTCTCGGAGTAACAGGCCCGGGCCATCTCTTGAAAGTGGCGCGTGAAAGACGGCCACTTTGATCGGTTCTGAAAGACAAATATCGGGCAGAAGCGCCAGTGCTAGGCCGGCAGCATACCGTCGGAAACAGCCTGTGCGTATGCCTTTTTGCGCTGAGTATGGATCAGCTGCGCAACTCTGTTGAGCGCCACGCCACGCATCAGAAGGCTTGCAGGAAGGAAGGCCCATGCGGTGATCATCCACAACATCGTTTGCGGGTTGCTGATGTTGACCGAGCCACCAAAGAGCGTCACCAGCTTCACAACAGCTGGGATCACAAAGGGCAGCAGGAACCCTAAAATTAGGTTAACGCCGCTGTCTTTATTCAGCCGCGCGACAACGTCCCCACCTGCAGTTGGGTCAAATCTTGGAAGGTTGACCCAGACATTAAATGTCCCACTACGACGTGGCCATCGCTTCAGGCGAAGCATGATAACGAAGATCGCAATCGAAAGCAGCGAGATCAGATAAGCCAAACCACCCGACATGCGCAGTGCTTCGATGGTGGCTGCATTGGTGTCTGGCGGCATCATAAGAACCAAAAGACGCACCGGTGAGAATGGGAAATCCATCGACTCCCCAATCCTCTGTCCGAGAACCTCAAGTAATTGCGCGGCCAAGTTCGTCTGTACGGCGTCACTCAAGACAACGCTGAGGATTCCGACTGTGATGAAAAGCGCGAAAAAACGAATGCGATTGAACGGCGGAGCATCACGAAACTCGACAATGCTTGGGCTGGCGCCTGCGTATTCAACCAAGGTGAAGAACGCAGCACACATTGCAATCAACAAGACCACCAGAGATCCGTCGGAGCTTGCCAAGGGCAAGAACACCGATGGTACCACGATCAGTAGCACCACGAGAAACGCACGAAATAGTGCACCTGGCAGTCGCGAGAACACTGCTTAAACCCTCTTCCCGGGCAGACACGATACGTTGCCGAGCCTTTGTCCCGAATTGATCCGGCGCTTTTTGTCCGGTTGCCTCATTGTTGTCATATTTCTGCCCACTTTCAGAAATCCTCGCAAGTGCGGGTTAATTTTCACGAAAAAAACAAGGCAGTTTTGGGACAATGGTGGTGCAGCATTGCAACCATTTCGGCACAACCATGTGTCTCCCTTGGGTGAACACACAACATGTTGGTATTGGGGGCTTTTCTGAACCAGATATTGAAATGGCACTGGTTCCAAAAATAGAAGCAATTTTGCGGATTGCGCCCTATTGTTCTTTGGTTTCTCCGGAAATTGGGCGGCCCAGGCCTAAAATCAGGCAGAAATCTGCGACCCGTTTTGGCGAGTCGCAGACCAGATTTTGTTAGACCCAAGGACGGGCTGCGGCCGCTTCTGCCTCAAAGCTTGCGATCGAGCCCGATTTTTCCATCGTTAATCCGATGTCGTCGAAACCGTTCAACAAGCAATGCTTCTTGAAGCTGTCGACTTCAAAGGAAAACGCTGTCCCGTCAGATGCCGTTACAGTCTGTGCTTCCAAATCCACTTCGATCCGCGCATTTGCACCTTTATCAGCATCTGCCATCAGCACATCGACCTGCTCTTGCGGCAGGACAATCGGCAGGATGCCGTTCTTGAAGCAGTTATTGTAAAAGATGTCGGCAAAGCTTGTGGAGATCACGCAGCGGATGCCGAAATCCTTGATCGCCCAAGGCGCGTGTTCCCTCGAAGAGCCGCAGCCAAAGTTATCGCCAGCGACCAAAATCTCGGCCTCACGATATTGCTGTTTGTTCAGCACGAAATCCGCAATTTCGTTGCCTTCACGATCATAGCGCATCTCATCAAAGAGGTTCACACCCAAACCAGAGCGTTTGATCGTTTTGAGGAACTGTTTTGGGATGATCATATCGGTGTCGATATTCACCAATGGCATTGGTGCCGCGATCCCGCTGAGTTTTTCAAACTTTTCCATTACATCATCTCCCGCACGTCAGTGAGTTTACCTGTGATCGCAGCAGCCGCTGCCATTCCCGGTGAGACAAGATGCGTCCGGCCCTTATAGCCCTGACGCCCTTCGAAGTTCCTGTTGGAGGTCGACGCGCAACGCTCGTCTTCGGCCAACTGATCCGGGTTCATCGCCAGACACATGGAACAGCCCGCAAGGCGCCATTCGAAACCGGCCTCCTTGAAGATGTCAGCAAGACCTTCGTATTCCGCCTGCGCCCGTACCAAACCAGAGCCTGGAACAACCATAGCTCGCAGGCCGTCTTTGATTTTCTTGCCCTTCAAAATCTCGGCCGCTGCACGGAGGTCTTCAATCCGGCCGTTCGTGCAGGATCCGATAAACACCGTATCAATCTCAATTTCAGAAAGCGGCGTACCAGGTGTCAGTCCCATGTAATCCAACGAACGCTGCGCCGCTCCGACCTTGCCACCTTCGAAATCATCGGCTGACGGAACATTCGCAGTAATTGGAAGAACATCCTCAGGCGAGGTGCCCCATGTCACAACGGGTGCGATGTCTTCGCCTTTGATGGTGATGACCTTATCCCAATGCGCATCGTCATCGGAATAAAGTGTCCGCCACCACGCTTCAGCAGCTTCCCACTCAGCGCCCTTCGGCGCATGAGGGCGACCTTTACAGTATTCAAAGGTTGTTTCATCTGGCGCAATCAAACCAGCGCGCGCGCCGCCTTCGATTGCCATGTTGCAGACGGTCATACGGCCTTCCATCGACAATTCGCGGATCGCTTGACCGCAATATTCGATGACGTAGCCAGTACCGCCAGCAGTGCCAGTTTCACCGATCACCGAAAGAGTAATGTCTTTCGCGGTCACGCCTGGGCGCAAAGAACCGGTGATCTCAACCTTCATGTTCTTGGATTTCTTCTGGATCAACGTCTGGGTCGCCAGAACGTGTTCCACCTCGGACGTCCCAATGCCGTGTGCCAAGGCACCGAAGGCCCCATGCGTCGCGGTGTGACTGTCACCACATACAACAGTCATTCCGGGCAAGGTCCAACCCTGCTCCGGCCCAACAATGTGCACGATCCCCTGACGGACATCATTCACAGGATAGTAGTGAATACCGAACTCTTTTGCGTTTGTATCAAGTGCAGCCACCTGAATGCGGCTGTCTTCTGGCATCGTCTCCGGATTATCGCGACCGAGAGTTGTTGGCACGTTGTGGTCTGGCACAGCGATTGTCTTATCCGGCGCGTGGACCTTACGGCCTGCCATCCGCAAGCCTTCAAATGCCTGCGGGCTGGTCACTTCGTGGACCAAGTGCCGGTCAATATACAAAAGACATGTGCCGTCTTCTGCTTCATGCGCAACATGCGCATCCCAGATCTTATCATAGAGTGTTTTGGGGGACATCGTCCTCTCCCATTTTGTTTAAATTTGGGGGCATTCGGAATCAGGGCATCAGCGCCCCGCAATCATAGACGTGCGAGAACAGTGCAGGTCGCACCATAAAACCGCCAAGGCAGGCGCGCGCGGTCGTCCATGTCAAAAATCATCGTCATAGCATGCCGGATATACCGCTGGGCTGAGTCTCGCAAGTCTAGGATAAAAGGCTTCTGAGTCGCGGCCTGACAGGAATCATAACGCCGCGAGCAATTTTTGAGGATGCCGACACCTAGGGTTGCAAACATATAAGCAAATGGGGGCAAGACTTGGTGTTTCGACGCGTTTGCTCAAATTTTGCCTTAATTCAATCATTCACCGGTCACATTGGTAGACGACATATTAACCAACGAAGGTGCGATTGCGCCGATGTTGCTGTCATATGGAGTACTAAATGGAAATCTCGACTTTTGTGTCCGGATATTTCGTTGGTCTTGTTGCTGGTGCTGGTGTTTTTGTGTGGTGGACCTATAAATTCGGACGTTTCTTACCAAAGGAATGGCCCCTGACGCGGGCTAAGCTTGCCGATTGGATTCGTGGCGATAAGGACGTTTCGTTCTATTCGCGTCGTGTTCAGTCCCACATGCCGCCAGCCGAATAACCCACCTCTTAGAAAGGTGAGTTTTGAAGACAAAACCGCTTCCCTAATCGGGACAGCGGTTTTTGGCGTGACATGGGGTCACAAACTGGTGCCCATGTTGAATTGTCATAAGAGCGTTGCTATCCTTGAGATATCCTAGTCGGGCAGAGACCCACAAACCCATATGGAGGACAATGCACTGTCTCTTTCCAGCGTGGCAGACTCCCCTGCCAAAAGCGGATCAGAAATGGAACTGACACCGCAAGACGTCACGAGCGAAAAGCTCCTGGCGGCCATCCTGAAATCCCTTGATGACGACAAAGCCGAAGATGTCGTTCAGATTGAACTGCGCGGCAAGTCTGAGATGGGCGATTATATGGTCATCGCGAGCGGTCGGTCTTCGCGTCAGGTCGCGTCGATCGCTGAAAAGCTTGTCGAACGGGTAAAACAAACCTTTGGCGTGATCTCGAAAATCGAAGGCAAAGATGCCGGCGATTGGGTTTTGATCGACACCGGCGATGTGATCGTCCACATTTTCCGCCCCGAAGTTCGGGAATTCTACCAGCTTGAGAAAATGTGGATGCCAGCCACGGGTGCTGTCGCAAGCACCTGATGAAGGTTTCATTCAGCGCGATTGGCAAACTTGGCGCCCGCAGCGAAGAACGCGTGCTGACCGACGATTACCTCAAACGGTTTGCGCAAACCGGGCGTCAGCTTGGCTGGCAGTTTACTGGCGAAACTGAGGCCGATGATAAGAGAAGCCTCGGTATGGCAGAAGAAGCAAAGCTGCTGCGTAAGGCCATTCCAAACGGCGCGCTGATCGTCACTATGGACGAGCGCGGTAAGCTCCTCACCTCGCCTGAATTTGCCAGCCAAATGACGAAATGGGCCGATCAGGGACGCGATACAGCCTTTGTGATTGGCGGCGCGGATGGGATTGATCCCAGCTTGCGCGCCGAGGCCGATTTTTCAATCTCATTGGGCAAAATGGTCTGGCCGCACAAGCTGGTGCGCGTGATGCTGGCAGAACAACTTTACCGCGCCGCATCGATCGCCACTGGGGCGCCCTATCACCGCTCGTAGCTCAATTGCCGGTTTTGATCCGAGGCCGAACGCGTTAGGAAGTGGCCGACACAAGAATGGAGCGCCCAATGACCACCCCGAAACCCGTTGTACTATGTATCTTGGACGGCTGGGGTAAGCGCGAAGAGACTGAGGGTAACGCGCCATTCCTTGCCAAGACACCGAACTTGGATCAAGTCGCTCGGACCTGCCCGATGGCGCAGTTATTGACCCATGGGCGCGATGCCGGTCTGCCGGCGGGCCAAATGGGAAATTCAGAAGTTGGGCATACGAACATTGGTGCAGGCCGCGTTGTCGCTATGGACCTCGGCCAAATTGATCTCGCCATCGAAGACGGCAGCTATGGCGAGGCGGAGGCGCTGCAAAGGTTCATCTCAGTTTTGAAAGAGAGCGGCGGAACGGCGCATCTGATGGGCGTCATATCTGACGGCGGAGTGCACGGGCATCTTGATCATCTGATCGCGACGTTAAAAGTGATGGATGCAGCGGGCGTGCCTTCGGTTGTTCACGCGATCACAGATGGCCGCGACGTCGCACCTTCTTCGGCTTTGGACTATTTAAAAACGATTGAAGCCAACTTGCCATCAAGCGCCCGTATTGGGACTGTCATCGGTCGGTACTACGCCCTTGATCGCGACAATCGTTGGGAACGAGTGGAACAGGCGTTCAACGCTATCGTTCTTGGCCAGGGTGCAACCGCTGCCACCGCAGGCAACGCAATTGAAGCTGCCTATGCTGCAGGCCAAACCGATGAATTTATCGAGGCTACGGTTATCGCTGGGTATGCAGGCATCACAGAAGGCGACGGGGTGTTCTGTCTGAACTTCCGATCTGACCGTGCGCGTGAGATTCTCGCAGCGATGGGCAATCCTGATTTTGAAGGATTTGAACGCGCCTTGCCGCCGCTCGCGTCTCGGCTCGGGATGGTCGAATATTCGGATACGCATAACGCTTGGTACGAAACCGTTTTCCCAAAGCGGGACATCAAGAACACTTTGGGCGAATGGGTTGCCAAACATGGGAAAACCCAATTCAGACTGGCAGAAACAGAGAAGTATCCGCATGTGACTTTCTTCCTGAACGGTGGCGTAGAAACCCCGTATGATGGAGAAGATCGGTTTATGCCGAAGTCCCCAAAGGTCGCGACCTATGATCTGCAACCTGAAATGTCGGCAGGCGAAGTGACGGATGCTTTCGTGGCGGCAATCGAAAAAGGTTACGACCTAATCGTCACCAATTTTGCTAACCCAGATATGGTTGGTCATACAGGCGACTTGAACGCAGCAATTGCCGCTTGTGAGGCGGTTGACGCCGGATTGGGCAAAGTGCTCGAAGCGCTCGACAAAGCAGGTGGTGCGATGATCATCACAGCAGATCACGGCAACTGTGAAACTATGATCGATCCCGAAACGGGCGGACCGCATACAGCGCACACCACCAATCCAGTGCCTGTCACGATTGTCGGCGCAGACAATGTCATTGGGCTGCGGGACGGAAGATTGGCCGACCTCGCGCCAACCATCCTTGAGTTGATGGACCTTCCTCAACCGCCCGAGATGACCGGCCAGAGTTTGTTGATCAAATGATCCGCGCCTGCGTTCTTGCCTGCTTGCTATGGTGGCCGCACCTCGGCCTAGCACAGTCAAGCGCGACGGCATTGGATGCTGTGAAGTTGCTCGATGACGCCTCCGCGCGCCTTGCCAGTGCCGAAGGGGCGCGAGACCGTGTAGCCGCGCTCACCGTGACTGTCCGTGCGTATGAAGAAGGCCTTATCGCGATGCGCGCCGGATTGCGCGACGCGGCCATCGCACGCCGCAATTTGCAAAACAGGCTCGACGCCAAAGAAACCGACGTCGCGCGGTTGCTGAGTGTGTTGCAAACCCTCGGACGGTCAGGCGCACCTGCCCTTTTGCTGCATCCGAATGGCCCGACGGATCTCGCGCGGTCCGCGATGATCGCAACAGAAGTGACACCAACCTTGCAGGCAGAAGTCGCCGCGCTACAAGCCGAACTTGAAGAACTCGCCATCTTGCAACAGCTCCAAGACACCGCTGCAGACACGTTGGATCGCGGTCTGAAGGGCGCGCAGCAGGCGCGCGCGGAATTGAGCGAGGCGATCTCACAACGCACCGATTTACCCAAACGGTTCGAGGATGATCCGGAACAGATGCGGTTGCTGATCAACAGTGCCGAAACGCTCAGCGCATTCGCAAGCGGATTGACCGAAGCCTTCGCCGTCGAGAACAATCAGATTTACAGCACCGACGTAAAGGGCGCACTGTCGCTACCGCTGCAAGGACAAATTGTAAGAGGCTTTAACGAACCAAACAGCGCCGGCCTCATCCGCCCCGGAATCGAAATTGCAGCGCGACCAAAATCGCTGATCACATCCCCAACGCCGGCCACCGTCCTGTTTGTCGGACCCCTGCTCGATTACGGAAATGTTGTTATTCTGGAACCGGCACCCAATATACTGTTCGTTCTGGCAGGCCTTTCAGACATCTATGCGGAAACGGGACAAGTGATCCCAGAGGCGTTTCCAATTGGGCTTTTGGGCGGTCAATCGCCGGTTGTTGACGAAATTTTGAGTGAAACGGATCAGGGAAATCGCGGCACATCGACACAAACCCTTTATCTTGAAGTCAGAGAAGGGCAAAGTCCGGTGGACCCGATCACTTGGTTTGCGATGAATTAGAGTAGGATTCGAAATGAAAAGACTGATGATGGCCGCTGCAGGCGGTGCAGTTCTGGGCCTAGTGACGACGACTCAAGTGGCCGGTCCGCTTATCGCGCAAGAGGCCTCACAAAACGGATCACTCTATGAGCAGTTGGATCTGTTTGGCGACATCTTCGAACGTATTCGCGCAGGCTACGTTGAAGACGTGGACGAAAAGGAATTGATCGAAGCCGCGATCAATGGAATGCTCACTTCGCTTGATCCGCATTCGAGCTACCTTTCGGCAGATGACGCAGCAGATATGCGTGTCCAGACCCGTGGCGAGTTTGGTGGGCTTGGTCTTGAGGTCACTCAGGAAGATGGCTTTGTGAAAGTCGTTTCCCCCATCGATGGCACACCTGCCGCCGCTGCAGGTATGGAAGCGGGCGATTTCGTCACCGCTGTGGATGGAGAGAGTTTGCTTGGTCTGACTTTGGATGAGGCACTTGAGTTCCTGCGTGGGCCAGTTGGTTCTGAAGTTATCATTACCGTGGTTCGAGAGGGAGAAATCGAGCCATTCGATGTTTCCATCATTCGCGATACGATCAAGCTGACAGCGGTGCGTGCGCGTACCGAGGGTAAAGCCGTAGTGCTCCGCGTCACGACATTCAACGGACAAACGTTCCCGAACCTTCAAGAAGGTTTGAAAGAACAGGTTGAAGAGGCCGGAGGCATTGAAAATGTTGACGGATTCATCATCGACCTTCGCAACAATCCGGGTGGCTTGCTGAACCAAGCGGTGTTCGTATCTGATGCGTTCCTAGACGCTGGCGAGATCGTATCGACACGGGGTCGCGAACCTCAGGATGGCGAACGCTATAATGCGACGCCGGGTGACTTGGCCGAAGGCAAGCCAATTGTTGTTTTGATCAATGGTGGGTCTGCGTCCGCGTCTGAAATCGTCGCCGGTGCCTTGCAGGACCATCGCCGCGCCATCGTAGTGGGCACCAAATCATTCGGCAAAGGATCTGTTCAAACCGTGATCCCGCTGCAAGGCGACGGCGCCATGCGTTTGACCACCTCGCGCTACTACACACCGTCGGGCCGGTCGATCCAAGCGCTTGGCATTTCGCCTGATATCATCGTTGAACAGCCTCGTCGTGAACCGGTTGATCCGAATGCGGAAGAGGATGAAGGTCCACAATTCCGCTCCGAAGCGGACCTTCGGGGGTCGCTTGGTAACGACAGTCTTTCAGAAGATGAAATCCGCCAGATCGAAGAAGACCGTGCACGGGCTGAAGCGGCGGCACAGCTGCGGGAAGAAGACTATCAGCTGGCCTATGCGATCGACATCCTGAAGGGCTTGAACGCGCTCGATCTGCAAGAATAGTCGAGACCGAAGGACGCCAAAGAGGCCATGCGGGAAACTGCGTGGCCTTTTCATTTTGTGCAACGCTCGGTGCTGTCTTTCTACAAAATTAACCGGTTCAGGCACGAATCTGGTTAATGTCCTGCGAAATCTGGTTTTTGAGGGAGTCACGCTCCGTACACCGGGCGTACACAGCCCGTACACACGCCGTGCACCGTTTTGGCGGTTTAATGATGCGAACGGTGCTTTTGGTTAAGAAATGCTAAACTTAGGCGACACAGCGGTATTCAGGCGAGATCTCTCGGTCCTAAGGCGCGAGCCGCGCGAGACTGTCGGAGATTTCTTGCGCAATCGCGTGGGCATCGACGCCTGAACGTTCAGCAGAGACACGCAAGCCAAGCAGATCGGATTGATACCGGCGCGCTAATGCGATGGGATCGTATTCTGTCGAAATTTGACCAGCCTCCTGAGCCTTCTGAAAGACATCAGCGAATTGACCTTCTTTATCGGTCAGATGCGCATTGGCGCAGTCTGCGAGGGGATCATTTTGACCCCGCAATTCCAGCACAGTCTTCGCCAACATGCAGGCCTTAACAGAGGCGGCTGAATCATCGATCACGAGCATGGGATAGGTTTGCAGCGCCCCGAGGGGGCCGTGTTCCGCGACCATCGCGCTTAGCCGTGTCATCCCTTTCTGAGCATATCTGTCGAGTGTCAGTTCGTACAAAGCTGCCTTAGACCCAAAGGCCGCGTAGAAACTGCCCGGTTTGAGACCGAGCGTCTGTTCGAGATCTTTCATCGATGTCCCTGCCCAGCCCTTTGTCCAAAACAGATCGCAAGCACGGTCTATCAGTTCTTCTCGGTCATATTCGGGTTTGCGAGGCATGAATTCACTTATTCTTGATCGATTGCTCAAATATATACTTGAATGATCATTCAAGAAAGGGGTAACAGAGTTCAAATCGCAAAAAAGAGGACTGACCATGACCGATTTCCCATCCCACGATCTCGAAACTGCGCCAGAAGGGTCGAAGCCCCTGCTGGAAAACAGCCAGAAAGCCTTCGGCCGCCTGCCCGGCCTGCACAAAGTGATGGCGGAAAGCCCGCAGGTGCTGGAAGGCTATCAACTGTTGCACAAGCTGTTCACCGAAACCGCATTTGACGCCGATGAGATGACCGTCGTTTGGCAAACCATCAATGTGGAGCATGAGTGCCACTACTGCGTACCGGCCCACACAGGCATTGCGAAGCGGATGAAAGTGTCTGATGAGATCTCCAACGCGCTTCGGGATGAGACGCCATTGCCAACAGCGAAGTTGGAAGCCCTGCGGGTGTTTACGCTGCAAATGCTACGCCAGCGCGGCAATGTGACAGACGAACAGATCCAAACCTTCTTTGACGCGGGCTATGACCATCGCGCGGTGTTGGAGATCATCCTTGGGCTGTCTCAGAAAGTCATGTCGAACTACATCAACCATGTTGCCGAAACACCGCTCGACGATGTGGTCAAGCCGTTGGCTTGGACGCGCAGCGACACCCATATTGCCGCGTAGAGCGCACCTGTCGCAGGCACGACCTGTGCCTGCGGCCTCTGGCAGGTCCAAGGATTATCCGCCTCGCCCTGGTTCATTCGGATTGCTGGAGAAGATAGCGATCTTGTTGCCCTGTGGGTCCCGGAGGTAGCTAACGAAGAAATTCGCGCCGTAGTCATCGCGAAACCCAGGTTGGCCTTCATCTTGGCCACCCGCATTCAGGGCAGCGGCGTGGAGATCACGAACCTGTTGCTGGCTGCTAGCCTCAAACGCGATCATCGTGCCGTTTCCAGCCGAGGCCGATGCGCCGTTAAAGGGGCGCTTAACGTAGAATTCGGGATGAGTCGGCGTTTGGCCGGGCACCACCGGCAAGGCATAGCAGAGATCGCCGTGGTAGTATTCCAAGCCGTATCCCAGTGCGGGCAGGAAAGCGGAGTAGAACCGTTCTGCTGCTTCGATATCATCTACGCCGACAGTGACATATACGATCATGGTGACTGTGCCCAATACTGGTGCAGGGCGACGGATCGCCGCCCCGCTCAACACCTTAGGCTTTAACCCGCTCCGACGTCGGATCATAGAAAGGCTTCAGCTGAGCCTCAGCTTTCACGCGTGTGCCCATAACGTCGATTTCGAAGGTGCTTTCCAACATCTCTTTCGCGGTTTCACCTTTGCAGGGCACATAACCCATACCGAGTGCGGCGCCGAGGTGGTGGCCATAGCCGCCGGACGACAGATAACCAACAATCTCGCCGTCCCGAACTACAGGTTCGTTGTGATAGAGGAGCGGTTCAGGATCGGTCAGTTTGAATTGAACGAGGCGGTTTTCTAGGCCGCTTTCTTTCTTCGCCAGGACGGCGTCACGACCGATAAAATCCGCTTTGTCGGTTTTGACAGCGAAGCCTAAACCGGCCTCTAGCACGTGATCCTCCGCCGTGATGTCGTGGCCAAAGTGGCGGAAGCCTTTTTCCATCCGCGCGGCGTCCATCATGTGCATCCCGCAAAGCATTAGACCCATATCCCGACCTGCGGCGTGCAAGGTCTCGAACGCATGGGCGGCCATGTCGGAAGAGACATAGACCTCCCAGCCCAGTTCCCCGACGTAGGTGACACGGTGTACGCGAGCGAGGCCCATGCCGAGTTCGATCTCTTGCGCGGTGCCGAAGGGGTTCGCGTCATTTGAGAAATCGTTCGGCGACACCGTTTCAAGCAGTTTACGCGCGTTGGGGCCCATGACAGCGAGGACCCCTTCGCCTGCAGTGACATCTGTAATCACGACGTTGAAGTCGCCCACATGGCGTTGCATCCAGGTTTGATCGGCGAGGCGCGTCGCGGCTGGTGTGACTACGAAGTAGGCGGTCTCTGATAGCCGTGTGACGGTCACATCCGCTTCGATCCCAGCAGTCTTGTTGAGGAACTGCGTATATACAATCTTGCCGACAGGCACGTCATACTGTCCGCCACCGATGTAGTTCATAAAGGCCGTCGCATCGCGCCCTTCGACGCGAATTTTGCCGAAGGACGACATGTCGTACATGCCGACGTTGGTGCGGATCGCCTCGACCTCTGCCGCGACGTTGCCAAAGAAGTTCTGACGTTTCCACGAGTATTCATACTCTGGTTTTTGGCCTTCATTGGCGAACCAGTTGGCGCGTTCCCAACCAGCGAGTTCGCCCATGACTGCACCGTTGTCCAACAGGTGCTGATGGAACGGCGTGCGGCGGACGCCGCGGGCGGTGTTCTTTTGCAGGTAGGGAAAGTGGTCGGCGTAAAGGAGGCCGAGCGTTTCCTTGGACCGTTCAAAGAGGTAATGTTTGTTACCTTGGAAGGGCTGCATCCGGCTGATGTCGACGTCGCCCAGATCGAAGGGCTTTTCGCCTGTGTCCATCCATGAGGCCAGCGCGCTGCCTGCGCCACCGGCGGATTGAATACCGATTGAGTTGAAGCCAGCTGCCACCCAGACGTTATCCATCTCTGGCGCGAGGCCGAGGTGGTAGGCGTCATCTGGTGTGAAGCTTTCCGGACCATTGAAGAAGGTGTGGATACCTGCCTCGGCCAGCATTGGCATCCGTTCGCAAGCCGCCTCTAGGATTGGTTCGAAGTGGTCGAAATCCTCGGGCAGTTGGTCAAACTCAAAGTCCTTCGGGATGCCATCCATGGCCCATGGTTTGGCGTTTGGTTCAAACGCGCCAAGGAGCATTTTGCCTGCGTCTTCTTTGTAATACGCACATTCGTCCGGCACCCGGAGAACGGGCATTTGGGTGAGGCCTTCGATCGCTTCCGTCACAATATAGAAGTGTTCGCAGGCGTGAAGCGGGACGTTGGTGCCGAGCATTTTGCCAACCTGATGGCCCCACATACCGCCGCAGTTCACGACCATCTCGCAAGTGATGTGACCGCTTTCGCCGCCTTGTTCCCAATCGACACCGGTGATGCGGCGACCTTCTTTTTTTACGCCAGTGACAAGCGTGCGTTCGATCACCTGCGCACCGTTCTGACGTGCGCCTTTGGCCATGGCGAGCGCGATGTTGGCCGGATCGCCCTGCCCGTCGAGCGGCAGGTACACGCCGCCAGTGACGCCATCAATGTTGAGGTGCTCGTACCGTGCCTTGACCTCTTCGGGGGAGATCTCTTCAGCTTCGACACCAAATGCGCGGGCCATAGCTGCTTGGCGGAAGATTTCCTCTTTGCGCTCCTCGGTGAGCGCGGCTGTGATGGATCCGCAGCGTTTGAAACCAGTCGCCACGCCTGTTTCCGCTTCGAGGTTGCCGTAGAGTTCCTGACTGTATTTCGCGAGCTTGGTCATGTTCGCCGTCGCGCGCAGTTGGGCGATCAGGCCGGCGGCGTGCCATGTGGTGCCTGACGTCAATTGCTTGCGTTCCAACAAAACAACATCTTTCCAGCCGAGTTTGGCCAGATGGTAGGCAACAGAACAGCCGATAACGCCGCCACCGATGATGACAACGCGGGCTTGGGACGGAGGAAGCGCCATGGTTAGTTTCCTTTAAAACGACGGGCGAGTTCTTTGATGTGCGCAGGTGTGACCTCGCAACATCCGCCGATGTAGATTGCGCCGGTATCAGCCCAGCCTTGGGCGTGATCGGCGTATGCGTCTGGAGTAAGATCAGTTCGGGCTGTCAGTTGATCGACCGTGGCACCGATGTGATCGAAATCATCTGTGATCTTGGTAAAGCCGTTGGCATAGGCCCCGAACGTGTCGCCGAGTTTGGCGAGTTCGGGCAGGCCTTGGTTGATCGCCTCGGGCATAGAGCAGTTGAGGAAAATCACCGCGGGTTGGTATTCCGCCAACACAGGTGCAAGGTCTGCTAGTGGTTCGCCAGAGCGCAGCTGTGTGCCATCTTCGTCGTTCACTGTGAGGCCGATCCAGACGGGTTTGCCGGTAACGGAGGCGCCCATCAGACCACCTTTGGCTTGATCGACGCTGGCCATGGTTTCCAACAAATGCGCATCGACAAAGTCTGCCTGTACTTTGGCAAGGCGCGCGTAGCCTTCGGCAGCTTCGGCGGCTGGCGGGGCTTTATCCGGTTGATAGGAAAACCCCATTGGGCCCATGCTGCCCGCGATAATGCCGGAGCCATGCGCGTCGCGCGCAGCGACGGCCAATTCGCATGCCCTGACTGTCATCTCGTCCAACCGGTCGAGGACGTCATACGCCTCAAACCGGTCAGGCAGCACCGCATAGGTGTTGGTGGTAGCAACATCTGCACCGGCAGCAAAATAGGCATCATGCACTTGGCGCACATGCTCGGGCCGATCGAACAGCGCTTGGTTCGACCACATGCCCGTTGCTTTTCCTGCAAGGCGGACGAGCTCTTGCCCCATTCCGCCATCAAGAAGGGTGATCATGCACGGATCCTTTCGTTTGCAGGATCCCACAAAGGTTGGTCCTCTTGCACTGTGGCAGCATAGCGTTCGCCGTAGATTTCCACCTCTAGCTTCGTGCCCGGGGTGGAAAGCTCCGCTTGGACCATTGCGAGCGCGATGGATTGGTTGGTGCGGTAGCCAAACGCGCCGGAGGTGGTTTCCCCCACAACCGCGCCATCATGCCAGATGGTCGACATATAGGGCGCGTCATACTCTCCGGGCGCGTCCAATGTGAGCGTGGTGAAGCGTTTGGAGACGCCGCGCTGTTTCTCCGCAAGCAGTGCCGCTTTGCCCGGGAAGTCGTGCGGCTTGTCCAGCTTGGTAAAGCGGTCAAGCCCGCCTTCGAGGAGGGAGTAATCGGTGGAAAGATCACCCTTCCATGCGCGGTAGCCCTTTTCCATCCGCAACGCGTTGAGCGCATACATACCGAAGGGTTTCACACCAGCGTCACTAAGCGCGTCCCAAATGGCCGGCATGGAGGCCGGTGGGCAGTGAATTTCCCAACCGAGTTCACCCGCAAAGGACACACGGACCATCGCACAGGCTTCGCCTGCGATGGTGCCTTCCTCTGCGAGGCTGGTGGTGAGCCAGCCTTTGGACAGATCATGACCTTCGGTAAGCGGCGCAAGGATCTCGCGGGCTTTCGGGCCGGTCACCAGCAGGCACTCAACCTCTTTCGTGCGGTCTGTGACGGTGATGCCTTCCGGCGCGTTTGCCTTGATCACCTCAGCGTCGTGCCATTGAGCGACGGCCGCTGTGATCAATGACACATGGTCATCGCTGTGCACAACGGCTGACATTTCTGTCACGATGCGGCCGCGGGCATCAGCGAAATAGATCAGACCGATGCGGCCTGGGGATGGTAGGCGTGAGGCAGACAAGCTGTCGATATAGTCGCGCGCACCGGCGCCTTCGACCTTGAAGCGGCTGAAGCCCGTGATCGGTAGCATCCCGCAGTGATCACGCACCGCTTCGCATTCTTCTTTGACACGCTGCTGCCATGGGCCGTTGCGGGACCATGTTTCGGTCGCTTCGAGCGATGTATCGTCGCTCTCTTGCGCGAACCAGTTGGCGCGTTCCCAACCGTTATAAGGGCCAAAAACTGCGCCCGCGTCTTGCAGCCGTGAATGCAGGGTGGAGTGTTTGCGATCACGGGCCGCAGGCCACTCGTGCTGGGGGAAGTGCATCGCGTATTCATGGCCGTACACCTCCATCGCTTTGTCGATGCAATATTGTTCATCGGTGTAGTCGGTGTAGCGTCGGGGATCGACCGACCACATATCCCATTCGGTTTCGCCGTTGACGATCCATTCGGCGGCGACCTTACCCGCGCCACCGCCTTGGGTAATTCCGAAGGTAAAGACGCAGGCCTCGAATGCGTTTTTGACGCCGGGCATTGGGCCGACCAAAGGCAGTCCATCTGGCGCGTAAGGGATCGGGCCGTTGATGACGCGACCGACACCGGCGGTGCCGAGGAGAGGCACCCGGGCCATCGCGTCCTCGATGTACCATTCGAGGCGTTCCAAATCATCGGGGTAGAGTTGGAAGCTGAAATCATCGGGCATTGGGTCATCTTTGGTGATCCAATGTGCCTTACAATTCCGCTCATAGGGGCCGAGGTTCAGGCCGTTTTTGTCTTGGCGCAGATAGTAGGAGCTATCGACGTCGCGCAGCAGAGGGATTTTGCGACCGTTCTTTTCGGTCCATTCCTTCAGCTCTGGAATTTCCTCGGTCAGGAAATACTGGTGCGACATGGTGGCCATGGGCACAGTGCGCCCGCCATAGGGTTTGAACCACTCGCCAACACGCTGGGCATAATATCCGGCGGCGTTGACGACTTTTTCACAGTCGATGTCGCCCTTTTCAGTATGCACCGTCCATGTGCCATTAGGTTTCTGGGTTACGCCAGTGGCGGGGCAAAAACGCTGGATATTCGCACCCATTTCACGCGCACCTTTCGCGAGTGCTTGGGTCAGCTGTGCTGGATCGATGTCGCCGTCGTCAGGGTCGAACAGAACCGAGTCAATGTCGTGGGTTTCGAGGAAGGGATACATGCCAACCGCTTGGTCAGGCGTCAGCATCTCCATGCTCAGGCCCTGATAGTTGGCCATACCCATGGCGCGCTGGAATTCCTGGGTGCGTTCTTTGCTATGTGACAGGCGCAGCGAGCCGGTCACGTGATAGTTCATCGGGTAATCCACCTCTTCGGCAAGACCCGCATAAAGGCCCAGCGAATAGCGCTGCATGTTCATCACGCCCCAAGAGGTTGAGAATGACGGGCAGTTGCCAGCGGCGTGCCACGTGGAGCCTGCGGTCAATTCGTTCTTCTCAAGCAGGACACAGTCGGTCCAGCCCATCTTGGCCAGATGGTAGAGGGTGGACACGCCAACGACGCCACCCCCGATGATGACAACACGCGCTGATGTTGGAAAATCTGCCATGTTCTTCTCCCTAGAGCTTGTCAATTTGCGGAATGTCATCCGCGATTTCGTAGTAGTCGCCCTTGTCGGCGACAAAGATGTGTTTGCCGGGTTTGAGGCCGGTCGGGTCTTCAAGGCTACCGGCAGCGATGCCGATGCCCTCTACATCGTTCATGCGATATAACAGGCTGGAACCGCAGGTGCTGCAAAATCCACGTTTGGCCCAGTCGGAGGACGTGTACCATGTCAGCGTATCGTCGCTGAGGAAGGTTACGTCTTCGAATTTGGCGTTGGTTGCAGCCCAATAATGGCCGCTGGACTTGCGGCACTGGCTGCAATGGCAGAATGTGATTTTTTTACGCGGATTTGATATTTCAAATGAAACAGCGCCACATTCACAACTTTCTTTGATCTTTTCCATGACGCCCCTCAATACACCGGCGGCGCGATGACCCAGATCGCAACACAAGGTTCTGAATGCGGATTGCGCCAGCGGTAGGTCTCCCCCCGAATGCGGAAACTGTCGCCGGGTTTGAGTTGGAACTTCTGGTCTTTGATCCAAAGTTCGAGTTGGCCAGAGACGATATAGCCCACCTCTTGGGTCGGTCGGGCGGTGTCATCGCGCCGTTCTGCATTGGGTTCGAACGTGGAATGCACCACTTCGAAATCGTCCGTGAGGTCAGGGGAGAGGAGTTCCTCAACCAACCCCGCCTCACGCGATCCGATGGGCCTGCGGGCATCTTTGCGAACGACGTAGCCTTCTTCGCCTGCAGCAGCCTTGGTGCGAAAGAGGCTGGACATGGACACGTCAAGCTGGCTGGCCAATAGGCGGAGATCATCAATGGACGGATCGGAGATGTCGCGTTCGACCTGGCTGAGCCATCCGACGGATTTGCCCAACCGCTCCGCAAGATCAGAAAGCGTCAACCCACGCGCTTTCCGCAGCGCTCGGATATCCGCGCCTAAGGTCTGCGTTTCGTCGAGGGTTTTGTGGAGCATCGGATTTCCGTGAAATTTTCTTCAATAATTTCATAGAGCATGATTCCATGAAATTTCAAAGCGAAATTTCATGGCGGAGTTTGGGGGAGTTTGATTTGGAAAGGCGGCTAACGTTGTGATGAAAAAGACGTTGCCGCTGAAACTTCCAACTCGATTTTCAGGCTAGAATGCCTTTGGTATTTAGAAAGGCCACTTTATCCCCAGTGTATTCTATTATCTCAAGATAAGTGTGATGTGCTTTGAGATTCCCAGAAGTGATATCTCTCAGCCGAGCTTCAGCTTCGTTCAAAGAAGAAAAATCGTTCGGCGGGCCCGCTAAAGCTTTAGGGCCGGAGCTTGGGACCCGGAGAAAAAGAAATCTTTTTTTTGTCATGGATATGGCTGCTCTTACCTAAAATATTGCAAATCTAGAGACCCAATGTTTGAAGATGCAAACTGGGTTCGTTCTGGTGGGCAGATATCTTGCAACCATCACTACTACCCCCGCTCAATCGCAACCGCTGTCCCCTCACCACCCCCAATGCAGATCGCGGCAACCCCGCGCTGTAGTCCGCGTTTCTCCAAAGCGTTCAGAAGTGTCACGATGATCCGAGCACCAGAGGCGCCGATCGGGTGGCCCAATGCACATGCGCCTCCGTTCACGTTGACCTTGTCGCTGGGGATGTTGAGTTCGTGCATGAAGGCCATGGGCACGACGGCGAAGGCTTCGTTCACTTCCCATAGATCGACCTCCTCCACAGTCCAGCCGATCTGGGCGAGCAGTTTTTGCGCGGCGGGCACGGGGGCGGTTGTGAACCACCCGGGCGCTTGGGCGTGGCTCGCGTGGCCCAAGATGCGAGCGCGGACATTCGGGTGATCTTCGGAGCTGAGGATCAACGCCGCTGCGCCGTCAGAGATCGAGGAGGCGTTGGCGGGCGTGACGGTGCCGTCCTTGCGGAACGCCGGTTTGAGCTGTGGGATCTTTTCGGGACGGGCGTTGGCAGGTTGTTCGTCTTCGCTAACCGTCACATCGCCCTTGCGGGTTGTGTAGGTGACGGGGGCGATTTCGGTTTCGAATGCGCCACTCGCCTGCGCCTCCAACGCGTTGGAGAGGGATTTGAGCGCGTATGCGTCCTGCGCCTCGCGCGTGAATTGGAAGGTTTCGGCGCAATCTTCAGCGAAGGTGCCCATCAGGCGGCCTTTGTCATATGCATCTTCCAACCCGTCGAGGAACATGCTGTCGATCACCTGTTGATGGCCGATCCGTGCCCCACCGCGCATTTTGGGCATCAGGTAGGGGGCGTTTGTCATGCTCTCCATACCACCAGCGACCACGGTGGTGGCCCCGCCCAGCGCGATTTGGTCGTGTGCCATCATCACGGTTTTCATGCCGGAGCCACACATTTTGTTGAGCGTGGTGGCGGGAATCGATTCATCCAGCCCGCCCAAGAATGCGGCCTGACGGGCGGGTGCTTGCCCCTGACCCGCCGGAAGAACGCAACCCATGAGCACCTCATCAACGGCTGGATTCGCCGCATTTTCCATGGCCGCTTTGATCGCAGCGCCGCCCAGTGTCTGAGCGTCCACATCGGAAAAAACCCCCTGAAATCCGCCCATTGCGGTGCGGGCGGCTCCAATAATGTTGACCGGTTTCACATGGAATCCTCCGTTTTCTGACCCGGACGTTAGGGTGAGATTACCGCAAGGGAAAGCCCAGAAAGGAACACAATCGGGACAATCCCGCGCCTCAGTCAAACGCGAAACTAGGGGTGTAGCTGCATAGCTTCACCCGACGATGTGCATTTATAGCCCCCACCCAGTTGTGCGTCGTCGGGTACAAACTTCCCAACTTGATTGTGTTCTCTTTCCTTTTACGTAGTCTGTCGGCTGCGAAAAAAGGACTAAGACAATGCGCGACTTTCACCTACCAGGACGATCTGCTGTTTATGCCACCAACGGGATTTGTGCGACCTCACATCCCTTGGCGGCTAACGTTGCGGTTCAAATTCTCGAATCTGGCGGCAATGCCATGGATGCGGCCATCGCGGGTGCGGTTTTGCTGGGTATCTGTGAGCCACAGATGACGGGGATTGGTGGCGATTGCTTCGCGCTTTTCACGGCTCCCGGTGATGACAAGGTGTATGCTTTGAATGGATCGGGCCGTGCCCCTGCGGGCACCGATGCGGCGGCTTTGCGTGCAACGGGGCATTCAGTGATTCCCCCATATGACCCAGCGGCGATCACGGTACCGGGTGCGGTAGATGCGTTCTGCAAGCTCTCAAAGGACTGGGGCAAGGTCGGATTGAAGGCGTCGCTCGCGCCCGCCATTCACTATGCCGAAGCGGGTGTGCCAGTGGCCCCGCGTGTCGCGAAGGACTGGTCGCAGGATTATGAGAAGCTGCAAGGCCGCGCGAAAGAGTCCTTCCTAGTAGGTGGCAAGGTACCTCAGGTCGGTACGCTGTTCCGCGCGCCTGATCAGGCGGAGGTCTTGCGCCGTATTGCGATGGATGGGCGCGAGGCGTTTTATGAAGGTGAGATCGCTGAGGACATGGTGAACACACTGCGCGGCATGGGCGGCGTGCACACCTTGGATGATTTCGCTGCGACCGCCTGTGACTACACAACGCCGATCCAGGGCGAATACGGCAACTATGAGCTGTTTGAGCATCCGCCCAACGGCCAAGGGGCGACGGCGGTTTTGATTTTGAACATGCTCAAGCATTTTGATCTGGCTGGCATGGATCCGTTTGGCGCGGAACGTCTTCATATCGAAGCAGAGGCCACCAAGCTGGGCTATGACGCCCGCAATCGGTTCCTGTCGGACATGGATCATATGGAGCGGTTGGAGCATATGTTGGCGCCAGAAACGGCGGCTAAACTGGCTGCGCTGATTGATCCTAAGAAGGTTTTACCTGCCGGTCTTCCGGGGGCTGAACAGGTTCACAAAGACACGATCTATATCACTGTCGTCGATAAGGACCGGATGGCCGTGTCACTGATCTATTCCATTTTCCACGGGTTCGGGTCTGGCATTGCCTCCGATAAGTTTGGCATTCTGTTCCAGAACCGCGGTTCGGGCTTTACCCTCGAAGAAGGTCATCCGAACGAGGCAGGGCCGGGCAAAAGGCCTATGCACACGATCATTCCGGGAATTTTGCAGCAGAACGGCAAAACCGTTGCGCCCTTTGGTGTGATGGGCGGGCAGTATCAATCCACCGGCCACGCGCGGTTCCTGTCGAATATCGCGGACTACGGCATGGACATGCAGGCCGCGCTCGACGCGCCGCGCGCGTTTGTGGAAGGCGATATTGTCAAGGTCGAACGCGGGTATTCAGATGCCGTGCGTGCGGAGCTTTCCGATCTGGGGCACACGGTCGAAATCCCTGATACGGCCATTGGTGGGGCACAAGTGATCAAAATCCATGACAATGGAACGCTCGAAGGTGCGTCTGATCCGCGTAAAGATGGGTGTGCGATCGGGTATTAAGGTGGCTTAGGGCCCCTGGGCCCTAATTCATTTGCACCTGAAGTGGGTATTGACCGTCCTCAAACGGACCGAACAGGTCTTCAAGGTCGGGGTGCTGCACAGGTTCACCCGAATAATCCGCTATCAAGTTCTGCTCCGACACATAAGCCACGTAGTAGCTTTGATCGTTTTCAGCCAAGAGATGATAGAACGGTTGATCTTTGCTTGGGCGCGCGTCCTCTGGGATCGCCTCATACCAAGCTTCTGTGTTGGAAAAGATTGCGTCGACATCAAAAACGACCCCGCGAAACGGATGTTTGCGATGGCGGACAACCTGTCCAAGATGATATTTTGCACGTGTTTTAAACATAGTCATACTAGCCCTTTACGGGCTAATTAGACCTGTTGGCCGGCGCAAGTCCACGCAAATGTGGCAAAAATAAGGAAACAGTCTGTGAACCTTGCTGTGACAGTGCTGAATATTACGGCACCCGTCTTCATTTTGGCGGCCGTTGGATATGTTTGGGTCAAGCTGGGATTCGAGTACCGGGTCGAGTTTGTGACACGACTTGCCATGACACTTTCTGTGCCCTGTTTGATCTTTGTAGCGTTGATCGAAACCGATGTGGAACCTGACGCGCTTGCAGCCCTTTCGCTTGCCAGTTTTGTGGCCTACGGACTTGTGACCGTTGCATTTGCAGTGGTCGTTGCGGTTTGGAAATTGGACAGAGCAACTTATCTGGCGCCCCTTATCTTTGGAAACACCGGGAATCTTGGTCTGCCCCTCGCACTGTTTGCCTTTGGCGAGATTGGCTTAGGCTACGCGGTCATTGTCTTCGCGATCATGGGTATTTTGAGCTTCACGTTCGGAGTTTGGCTGGTTTCAGGCGGTGGATCGCCTGCGAAAGTCATCAAAGAACCCCTTGTCGCGGCGACTTTGCTTGGTGCGTTGTTCCTTTGGCAAGGGTGGCGACCGCCGGAATTTATCTTCAACTCGCTTGATTTGATTGGTCAAATGGCGATTCCAATCATGCTTATTACCTTGGGGGTTGCTATCGCACGATTGGAAATCCGTGCAGTCGGGCAAGCTGTCATACTGTCGATCATTAAGGTCATCGTCTGTGTCGCTTGCGCTTGGGGTGTGTCGGTCTGGTTCGAACTTGACCCAATTGCAGCGGCGGTATTGATCGTGCAGGTCGCCACGCCGGTCGCCGTAACGTCCTACCTGCTGGCTGAGAAATACGGGGCAGATGCGCAGCCGGTTGCCGGACTTGTCGTCGTGTCCACGTTGCTTTCGGTGGTCACTTTGCCGCTCATCCTCTCATTTGTGATCTAAAGGCGGTCTGTTTTCCGTTCCCCAAACCGGAAAATCGCGCTATAGTTCAAAAAAACAAAAAACATAGCGAGAGGCAGATGAGCATTTTCTTTCGCACTTTGGGATTGCTTCTGATCTTAGGAAGCTGTTCGACGCGGTATGGCGACGCGCCACGCAACCTAGATAACGCTTGTTCCATCCTGGACGAGCGTCCGAGATACGAGCGCGCATTCAAACGGGTGGAGCGTGATTGGGGCGTGCCTATGCCCATTCTCATGGCGATCATCTATCAAGAGAGTAAGTTCATCTCTGATAACCGTCCGCCCCATCGGTACGTTTTGGGTGTGATTCCGACCGGACGCCAGTCTTCTGCCTTAGGCTACAGTCAGGCGTTGAATGGCACATGGGCCGAGTATCAGCGTGAAGAAGGCGGGCGCGGAGCGGACCGGACCGATATTTTCGACGCTGCCGACTTTATGGGCTGGTATATGAACCTCACGGTCGAAGAAACCGGAGTTGCGCTGAACGACACACGCAATCAATACCTCGCCTATCATGATGGCCGTGCAGGGTTTAATCGCGGAACTTGGCGTTCGAAGCGCTGGCTGATCCGGATCGCGAGCGAGGTCGAAGCCCGCGCCGTTCTCTACGACACACAGCTGCGCAGGTGCGGGAAGATTTAGAACCCGCGCTTGTTCATCTCGTTCAGGATGTTGAACTGAATATCCCCAACGGCCCCGCCGCTTTCGAGATCGTTCAGAATGACAGTGGTTTCGGCACCAATATCATCTGTGACGATCCATTGGCGAAGCTCAATAGGGTCTGCCGTGAACACCAGTTGGATGTTCCCCAGCTGAGGGTTGTCGGGGTCTTGGGCGCGAACAGTCGTCGTTGTTCCATCCGATGTGTGCCCTGTCACCATATTGGTGCGCGTTAAATCAACGTTCTGTTCAAGAATGATGTTGAGCGGGGTTTGGTTCAGTGGGAAACGCTCAGGAGGCACGTTTGAACGTGGGTCAAATATCGCAACTTGACCGCCGCCTGCCATAACGAGGCTATCATCAGGTGGGTTGTATTCGAAGCGGATGCGACCCGGGCGTTTGATGTAGATTTGACCTGTGGACAGCGTGCCGTCGCCGTTGATTTGGGTAAATCCGCCTTCTGCTGTCTGGAGCCGGTTCAAATAGTTCGAAATCTCAGCCAACGAAAGCTGCTGCGCGCTGGCTGGTGTTGCCAATGCCAGCGCTGCGGCACCTGCTAAAAATCCACGTCGAAACATCATTGCACCTATCCGTTGCTTGAGCTCACTTTGCCCGTGCTTGATATGGGGACACAACAGCCGTTTCGCCATTGCTAAGCGATAGCAGGCCAATGTTTGCGTATAGCGTGCGTTTGATCGGCCTGAGGAGAGCAGAAAGGTACGACATAGCGTGCAGATTTACTAAAGGGACTGGCCGAAGAATTGATCCGGCATATCAATCACGTCGCACAACCAGACCGTTCCGTATGATTTCCACTTTCATGGGTCAATTCGCGGGTTATAACAGTTCGGTCAAGATGGAAGCGAGACATGAACCGATACCCACGCGATATGATCGGCTATGGTGCCAACCCGCCTGATCCGAAATGGCCCAACGGGGCGAAAATCGCCATTCAGATCGTTCTGAACTACGAAGAAGGTGGTGAGAACAACATTCTGCATGGCGATGCTTCGTCGGAGGCTTTTTTGTCCGAGATCGTCGGTGCTGCGGCGTGGGAAGGCCAACGCCATTGGAACATGGAAAGCATCTATGAATATGGCAGCCGCGCGGGGTTCTGGCGGTTGCATCGGCTACTGAAAGGCCTGCCGATCACGGTTTACGGGGTCGCAACGGCCCTCGCTCGCTCGCCCGAGCAAGTTGCGGCGATGAAGGCCGCGCCTTGGGAAATCGCCAGCCACGGGCTGAAGTGGATCGAATACAAAGATCACTCCGAAGAGGACGAGCGCGCCGATATGAAAGAGGCCATTCGGCTGCATACCGAAGTCGTCGGAGAAGCGCCGCGCGGGTGGTACACGGGTCGCTGTTCGGTTAACACCGTGCGCTTGGCGGCAGAAACGGGGCAGTTCGCCTATGTCGCCGATAGCTATGCCGATGATCTACCTTATTGGATGGAATTCGGGCGGCGGGATCAGTTGATCGTGCCTTATACGCTCGATTGTAACGATATGCGGTTTGCGACGCCGCAGGGGTTTAACTCGGGGACGCAGTTTTTTGATTACCTCAAAGCCTCCTTTGATGCGCTTTATCGTGAGGGGTTGGAAGGTGCGCCAAAGATGATGTCGGTGGGTCTGCACTGCCGACTGATCGGGCGGCCCGGGCGGGTTGAGGCGCTGCGGCAGTTTATTGAGTACGCGCAGAGCTATGACGACGTGTGGTTCGCAACGCGGGAACAGATCGCGGAGCATTGGGCCACCGTGAACCCGCACAAACATCGGGTGCGGCCATCGGAGATGTCCAAGTCGATGTTTGTGGACACCTATGGTGGGATTTTCGAGCATTCCGCTTGGATTGCGGAACGAGCTTTTGATGGTGAGTTGGGGTTCGTTCATGACACATCGGCAGGGATGCACAATGCTTTGGCGCGGGTGTTCCGATCAGCAAGTGACGAAGAACGCTTGGGCGTCTTGGTCGCGCATCCCGATTTGGCAGGGAAATTGGCAGCGGCGAAGCGGCTGACGGCTGAGTCCACGTCGGAACAGGCCTCTGCCGGATTGGATGCGTTGACCGACGAAGAACGCGACACGTTTGAGAAAGCGAATACGGCCTATACCGCCAAGTTCGGGTTTCCGTTCATCATCGCCGTGCGAGATCACGACAAAGCGTCGATCCTCAAGCAGTTTGAGACGCGGTTGCAGAATGACCGCGACGCGGAATTTGCGACAGCCTGTCGGCAAGTTGAGCGGATCGCAGAGTTTCGGTTGATGGATATTTTGCCGTGACGGAGATTGTCGCTCAACCGATGTCGATAGAGGCGTTCGCGCTTTTCGGTGATGTGATCGATTGCGCGGGTGATCCGGATAAGATCATCAATCAGGGCAAATGCGGGCGCTATCACGATCGGGCGGTGATGGACTTTTCCGACGGCCATGCAGGGATCAGCCTGTTTCGAGCAGAGCCGCGCAGCTTTCCCTACACATTGGAATTGCTGGAACGGCACCCCTATGGGTCACAGGCCTTTGTGCCGATGTCAGAGCATGGGTTTCTGGTGATCGTGGCCCCTGATGTGGGTGGCAAACCGGGGACACCTTTAGCGTTTCTGACGGAACCCGGGCAGGCGATCAATTTCCATCGCGGGACATGGCACGGGGTTCTGACGCCGCTTCACGCGCCGGGGCTTTTTGCGGTTGTGGATCGGATCGGGGACGGGGCCAATTTAGAAGAGGTTTGGCTGGACCAACCCGTGACCATCACCGCGCCACCATCCTGAGCGCCATATCAATCATCCGCGCCGAGAAGCCCCATTCGTTGTCATACCACCCAAAGATACGCACGTGCCGTGGCGTGGTGACGATGGTTTCCGGCGTTGCCACGATCAAAGACTCAGGACGCGCGCGCAGGTCGGTTGAAACCAGCGGTAGGTCTGTGGTGCCGATCAGGTTCGGATCAGCCTTTCGGATTAGATCGTTCAGTTGATCGATGCTCACGTCCGCATTTAGCGTCGCCGTAAGATCAACAGCAGACACGCTGGCAGTAGGCACGCGCACGGCGGCACCGGTCAGGCGGCCCTTGAGTTCGGGAAGGACTTCTAAGACACGGCTCGTGGCGCTGGTGTTTGTGGGCACCATAGACATCGCACCTGCACGGCTGCGCGCCATATCGCCACGCGGGGCGTCGATCATCGGTTGGCTGCTGGTATAGCAGTGGATCGTGGTCATATGCGCGGCCTCTAGGCCAAGGCTATCGTCCAAGATATTGACGATTGGGGCCAGCGCATTGGTGGTACAAGATGCGTTTGAGACGATCTGCGCATCGCCAAGGGCGTTGTCATTTGCGCCCATGACAACGGTGATGTCGGCAGCGTCGGTTGGGCCGGAGATCAGCACTTGTGCAGCGCCTGCCTTCAGCCCGCGTTCCGCGACGTCGCGCGTTTTCGCGTGGCCGGCACATTCGAGGATAATGTCGATCCCGTTCAGATCGGTCTGGCTAAGATTAGGATCATTGGTGAAAGCGATGCGTGCGTCGCCAATGACCAGCGCGTCGCCCTCTGCCGTAACTGGTTCAGGGTAGACGCCAAAGACGCTGTCGTGGGCAAAAAGGTACGCGCAAAGCTCAGCAGTTGCGATGTCATTGATCAGCGCAACTTCGATGCCAGCGTCTTTGCGCGTGGTTAGGAGTTGGCGCAGAACTGTGCGGCCGATGCGGCCGAAGCCGTTGATAGCAACGCGTGTCATGGACAGAGGTCCAACGGCATGTGGCGGTTAACGTCTTTGTAGAGCAGATAGCGGAAAGGGCCGTCGCCTGTCGCGACACAGGCTTGAGGGCAGAAGGCACGAAGCCACATGTAATCCCCCGGACCGACCTCCACCCAATCTTGGTTCAATCGATATTTAGCGGTGCCTTCAAGAACGTAGAGGCCGTGCTCCATCACATGGGTTTCCATGAAGGGAATGCAGCCATCAGGGAGAAAGTTCACGATGTTGACGTGCATGTCATGGCGCAGGTCTTCGGGTTCGACAAAGCGGGAGGTTGACCATTTGCCGTCTGTCTCCGGCATTTCGATCACCGTGGCGTTGTCGTCATGCGTGATGAAAGGCTGCGGCAGGGCGACGCCGTCAGCCGCTTGATAGGCTTTGCGGATCCAATGGAACGTTGCGGGCACGTCAGAGATATTGCGGAACGTCCAATCTGCGCCTGCGGGAATGTAGACATATGACCCTGCCGTAAGGCTATGCGCCTGGCCCATGAGAGTGATCTCGGCGGCGCCTGCGACGACAAAGAGAACAGACTGAGCCTTTGGATTGTCATCGGGACGGGTGCTGCCGCCTCCAGGGCCAACCTCGGTGATGTAATGGCTGAAGGTTTCGGAAAAGCCCGTCATCGGGCGGGCGATGATCCAAGCGCGGGTGTTTTTCCAATGGGGTAAAAAGCTGGTCACGATATCGCGCATCGTGTCGGCAGGGATGAAGGCGTAGCTTTCTGTGAACACGGCACGCTCGTCCAAGGTTTTGGACTGAGGCGGGAGGCCGCCGGGGGGTGTGGCGTAGCGTGTCATTTAAGTCTTCCTTGTGCAGCACCATAAGGTTCGCGACCGGCCCGAGGGCGGGGTTGGTTTGTGAGTAGCCTGTCTTCAAATTGCGCCAGTTACAAGGGATTGCAACGTCGGAGTTTCGCGACCGCCCTGGGGGGAGGGTCGGTCGCGAACCAGTTCGCAAGCAATCCGCCGCCCTATCAAAACAAAACCGGCCCGCACCCCACGCACGGACCGGTTCATGCCACCTGAGGAGCGTGTAGCTGCTACTGCTCAGGGACGAGTATTTCGCGTTTGCCGACATGGTTGGCAGGAGAAACAAGGCCGGACTCTTCCATCTGCTCCACCAACCGAGCAGCCTTGTTGTAGCCGATGGCCAGTTTGCGCTGAATATAAGATGTCGAGCATTTGCGATCTTTGATCACAATCGCCACCGCCTGATCGTAAAGCGCATCTTCGCCGTTGGTATTGCCACCGAGGCCAAGAACAGCGTCTATGTCGCTTTCCTTATCTTCAGCAGGGCCATCGACAACGCCAGACATGTATTCTGGTGGGCCAAATGATTTCAGATGATTGACGATTTCCTCAACCTCTTCATCGGAACAGAAGGGCCCGTGAACACGGGTAATCTTGGACCCGCCTGCCATATAGAGCATGTCACCCATACCGAGCAGTTGCTCTGCCCCCATCTCGCCCAGAATGGTGCGACTGTCGATTTTGGAGGTCACTTGGAACGAAATCCGTGTCGGGAAGTTCGCCTTGATCGTGCCGGTAATGACGTCAACCGATGGGCGCTGTGTGGCCATGATCAGGTGGATACCAGAGGCACGGGCCATCTGGGCCAAGCGCTGAATACAGGCTTCGATTTCCTTGCCCGCGACCATCATAAGGTCGGCCATCTCATCCACGATGACGACGATATAGGGCAGAACCTCTGGCTTGAACTCTTCAGTTTCAAACACCGGATCGCCGGTTTCATCGTCAAAGCCGGTTTGAACCGTGCGGCTGAACATTTCGTTCTTGGAGAGCGCATCTTTCACGCGTCCGTTGTAGCCGTCGATGTTGCGGACGCCCATTTTGGACATCTTGCGGTAGCGTTCTTCCATCTCGCCCACGACCCATTTCAGAGCCACAACGGCCTTTTTAGGGTCTGTGACGACAGGCGACAGAAGGTGCGGAATGCCGTCATAGACACTCAGTTCCAACATCTTTGGATCGATCATGATCATCCGGCATTCTTCCGGCGTTAGCTTGTATAGCAATGACAGGATCATCGTGTTGATCGCTACGGATTTACCGGAACCCGTCGTACCTGCAATCAACAGGTGAGGCATCTTGGCAAGGTTCGCCACGATGGGCTCGCCACCGATATCTTTGCCTAGGGCAAGCGGCAGTTTCTGGTTGCCGTCGCCATAGTCGCGGTGGCTGAGGATTTCGCGCAAGACGACTTTCTCGCGGTTCTCATTCGGCAATTCGATCCCGATGACCGTGCGTCCTGGAACGGTGGAAACACGGGCAGACAGCGCAGACATGGAGCGCGCAATATCGTCCGATAGACCAATCACACGGGAAGCTTTAAGGCCTGGCGCGGGCTCAAGCTCATACATCGTAACAACGGGGCCTGGACGGACGGAGACGATTTCGCCTTTGACGCCGTAGTCATCCAGAACGCTTTCCAGCATCCGGGCGTTTTCTTCAAGCGCTTCGTCAGACAAGTGATGGCGTTGCACCATAGATGGGTTGGTCAGAAGGCTGAGCGGCGGATGTTCGTAGCCCGGATACTTGTCCTCAAACTGCAAAGAGGGCTGCTCTTCTGCCTTGGCGCGCTTTGACGGCTGCGGCTTTTTCGGCGTTGGCTGCACAACACGCGGCGCGGTTGGGGCGGCGCGTTCGGTTTCGAACAGGGGTTCGGCCACAAGAAGTGCGGCGTCTTCTATCTCTTCCGCTGACCGACGATAGATCGGCGCGGTTGGTGTTGCAGCGGGGGTGTCGATGACGGTTTCGTCCTCGACCGCTTCGATCAGTTCAACCTCTTGCGGCTGCGGATCAGTGTTCAGCAGCAGCGGCGTCGGGCCGCGACCTGCTGTCAGGCGAGGTTCGATGCGTGCAGTCGTCTGCGCCGGTGGCACCACACCACCCGCGCGGCTTTTGATCGCGTCGGAGATACGCGCGCTGATGCGGTCGCTGTCGGGGGCTTCGGCCTCAACAGCGGTATGCGTGTCAACCAGCTCTGGCTGCGGCATCGGTTCATTGCGCTTGAGCAATCCTGACAGGAAGCCGGTGGGCGCGGGTTGAGGAGTTTCAGCAACCGGTGTTGGTTCTTCGGTGTATTCACGGGTCGCACGCAGCACAGGCGGCATGTTGCGGCCATCACCGGGTGTAGTTGGCATGGCAGGGTTGGCGCGGACAACGGCAGCTGCGCGACGTTTTGCGTCTGGCAAGTCACCTTGCTCGACAACCTCTTCCTGAGCGTAGGCTGTTGCGAGCGCTTCTTTGTTCGCGCGACGTTCGGCGCGATGAGCTGCGAAGGTTGACCCAGCCCCTTTGGCAAGCGTCGCTGAGGTCGCAGCCCCTTTACCGATCATCCGCATCAGGAAATCATAGATAAGCACAGTGCCGAGGAAGACAAACCGCCCGCCGCTGCGCAATTCAGGACGTGTGAAGCCCAGCGCGAAGGCGGTCAGCGCAAGGGTCAAAAGGCCCAAAAGAACGGACATCAGCTTGACGGAAAGAATGGTGCCGAACGGAATAACGGTGAGAGCGACGGCTAGAACTGTGTCGCCAAACAAGCCGCCATAGCCAAAATTTGCAGGCCAATCGGCGGGAGGTGTCAAAGTCGCGGCATAAAGCGATGCGGCGGCCAGCGCAAAAGGCGTGTAGATCAGACGCCCAATCGCACGTTCTTCACCCCAATGCAGGACAAATCGCAGCCCCCACGCGATCATGGCCAAAGGTACGACCCAAATGCCTTTTCCAACGATCATCATAATAGGCGCTGCGGTTGCCGCGCCAAACATGCCCAACCAATTTTGGATTGGCGCATCGGTTGCGGACATCCAGCTTGGATCCTGCGCGGAGTACGTCGCGATCATTGCCGCGGCCAAAAGGCCGAGAACGATCAGCACCAGCCCCATCAGCTCTTTGCTGCGTTTTTCAATCGCAGCTTGGGTGGTGCTGTCCAGCAAGGGATCACGTTGACGCGTGGAATAGGATGCCATGTTACTTTTCCTCAACCATAAAGGCAGCTTCTGAGCAGGGTCAGCCCGCGCTGCACGTCTTCTTTTGGAGCGACCAAAGCCACTCGAATATAATTTCTGCCAGGATTGCCTTGGCCAACATCGCGACTGATATAGGCGCCCGGTAAGACCCGAACCCCAGTTTCGGCCCATAATTTGAGGGCCGAGGCTTCGCCGTCTTTCACAGGAAGCCATAGGAAGAACCCCGCGTCCGGACTTTGGTAGCCCGGTAGTTCGGCAAAGATGCGATCCGCAATTTCGAACTTTTCCGCGTAGAGCCTTCGGTTCTCCTCAACATGGGCTTCGTCTTGCCATGCAAGGGCCGATGCCGCCTGTACTGGTGCCGGAAGCGGGGAGCCTGCCCCTGCCCGTAACTGACGGATGCGCGCGATAGATTTTGGCCCACCGGCACAGAAACCGGACCGCAGGCCAGCCAGATTGGAACGCTTTGAAAGCGAGTGGAACACAACGACCCGCTCAGGATCGACGCCCATCTTATCCGCGACCTGCAATGCGCCCAACGGCGGTGTGTCACGGTAGATTTCCGAATAGCATTCGTCTGAGAAGACGATGAAGTCATGCTTTTCCGCTAAACCAAGCAAATGGGCCCAATAATCTTCATCCGCGACGGTCCCTTGTGGGTTCGCGGGGCTGCACATGTAGACGATTGCTGTACGGTCCAAAAGTTCTGGATCGATTGCGTGAAAATCTGGCAGATGCCCCGTGCTTTCGTCGGCAGGTAAATAAACAACCTCGGCCCCGACAGAGAAAGACGCCATCCCGTAGACGGGATAGAACGGGTTGGGCGACAAAATCGCGGGCGGATGACCGTTTTTGGTTTCAGGGCATAGGGCCATCGCGGCGTTATAAAGCCCTTCACGCGTCCCGCTGAGGGCCATCAGATTTTCATGCCCGAGCGCGACGTTATAGCGCCGCTTGATCCAAGCGGAAATTGCGTCAAGCAGCTCTGGAGTGCCGTTGTTGTTGGGGTAGCCACGCCATCCTGCGGCATTCTCGGCAAGGGCTGGTGCGATAAAGGCTGGGATGTCGTGCTTCGGTTCCCCAATGGTCATATTGATGACCTCTCCACCCGGTGGGGTAGAATCCAACAGACCACGAAGGCGTGGCCACGTTGCATCCGGTAGGTCTGCAAACCGCTCAGGAAAATTCATCTCTGCCTCAATCGCACGATCTTTTGCCGTGCATTTTTTTGCAGATTAGCCCGTGGTGGTTGGGCCTGTCCAGAATTGAGGGCGGGTTATTTTCGGGTCTGGGTGAGAATTGTGTCTTTTAGGACAATGCCTTCTCCGCCGCTGCAGCAATGCGGAGCAGTTTTTCTTCGCCACCATTTCGCCCATTCAACATGATCCCACAGGACGGAACTCCAGTGGGGAGGCTGATAGAACAGGTATCCGTCAAGTTGCCTACACGCGTATTACGCAACGCTAGAAGGTTCTTGGTGACGTAGTAGTCTTCATCTTCGAGCAGCCTTTGGACATTCGGCGGCAAGATCGGCGATGACGGCATAAGGATTGCGTCGAAATGGGCGGTGGCGGACGCAAACTCGCCCCGAATTTCGCGAAGGCGGGTCCAATGGGCGATATAATCTGAGGCAGCGACGTCCGCCCCGACGCGAACGCGGTCATAGATTTGCGAGAACATTTTGGCGGGATCAGCCAAGATACGATGCTTCCACCATGCCCATGCGTCCGCCGTGTAAAGCGGACCAGTCATGGCAAAGGCCTCGTTCAAAGCATCGAATTGAATATGTTCGACCTGCGCCCCCGCCGCTTGCAGGCGTTCCACAGCGGACTGAAATGCCGCGCGGGGTGCATCCTCGAGATCGTCCATCGCGATTGTGTCCAGGATGGCGAACCGTGCTCCGTCCAGTGTTGGTGCAGTAAGATCGGCGGGTTTTTGTCCTTCGAGGGCCGCAAGGATCAATGCGTTATCTTCGACAGAGCGGCAGAGCGGGCCAACTGTATCGAAGGTCAGGCAGAGCGGCAGGACACCATTCACAGACACCCGACCGTGGGTGGTTTTCAGGCCGGTCAGGTCATTCCAGGCCGATGGTATGCGCACCGATCCGCCTGTATCAGACCCTATTCCGGCAGCTGCGAGGCCGAAAGCAACCGATGCGGCAGCACCAGATGAAGAGCCTCCCGGCACGGCGTCTTCATCATTCACGCACGGCGGTGTCGCGGTCATCGGGTTTAAGCCAAGGCCAGAGAAGGCAATTTCCGAGAGGTGGGTTTTGCCGAGGCAAACCAAACCCGCAGCTGTGGCGTTTTGCAGAACTTCCGCATCTGTGTCTGGCACGCGGCCTTCGAGCAATGCTGTGCCTGCTTCGGTTGCCGTTCCTGCAGTGTCAAAAAGGTCTTTCCAAGAGATCGGCACCCCGTCCAATGGCCCGCGACGCATCCCGTTGGCGGCGCGTTCCGAAGCGGCTTTGGCCTCGGCCCGCGCGCGGTCATGGGTGACGCGGGCATAGATGCGATCCCGGTGCGGGTGCGCATCGATGGCGGCCAGATACGTCTCGGTCAGGGCGACCGGATCAATGTCCCCTGCGCCAATTCCACGGCCCAGATCCGCAGCTGTCATCCAACGCCAGTCTTCCATCTTTCGCCCCTCACTTCTGTTTGAGGGCACCGTAGCGGCAGCAAACCGCATGGACAATCGGATTGCGCTGCACATATAGCACCTTATGGACACGCATTCGGATATTCTGATTGTTGGCGGGGGGCTAAATGGCCCCGCTTTGGCATTGGCTTTGGGCAATGCTGGATTTTCGGTTCGGATCGTGGACAGTTTGCCAAAGGACGTGCGCGAAGATGCCGAATTTGATGGCCGCGCCTATGCCTTGGCCTTGGGGTCACAGCGGCTTTTGTCGGGTATCGGGGTTTGGCCGACCGTAGAACCGAATGCGCAGCCGATGTTGGAGATCAAGGTCACTGATGGGCGCGCTGGCGAGGGGCCGAGCCCGTGGATGATGCATTTTGACCATGCTGAAATTGACGAAGGGCCGATGGGCTATTTGGTGGAGGATCGGCACCTGCGACGCGCGTTTCTGAGTGCGATGGAGGATCATCCGAAGTTGGAGCATATCGCGCCTGCGACGGTCGTGGACCAAACGGCAGAGGCGGGTCGGATTTCAATCGCGCTTGCCGATGGCTCAACACTTTCAGCCAGCGTTCTGATCGGATCTGACGGGCGGTCCAGCGGGACGGCGCAGCGGGCTGGGATCAAGCGCACAGCTTGGGACTATGGGCAAACCGCCTTGGTCTGCGCTGCTGAGCACGCCAAGCCGCATGGTGGCATTGCGCATCAATTCTTTATGCCCGGCGGACCTTTGGCGATCTTGCCGCTGACGGGAAACCGCAGCGCGATTGTGTGGAGCGAAGATCGCGCGAAGGCGCATCATGTCGCGGCATTCGATGATGACGGTTTCTTGGATGCACTGCGGCCCGCGTTTGGAGATTTCCTTGGCGAGATCACCTTATGCGGTGAACGGTTCACCTACCCACTTGGCCTGTCGATTGCGACGAGCTTAGTCGCGGATCGCGTGGCTTTGATCGGTGATGCCGCGCATGGCATCCACCCGATTGCCGGACAAGGGTTGAACGCAGGTCTGCGAGATGTGGCGGCTTTAGTCGACGTGCTGATTGATGCCCGCAAACGGGGCGAGGACTTTGGCGGGGCGCAAGCACTCGCCCGCTACCAAAGCTGGCGCCAATTCGACACGACGAAGCTGGCGATGGCGACGGATGGGTTCAACCGTTTGTTTTCAAACGACAATCCGCTGCTGCGCGCCGCGCGAGATATTGGGATGGGTGTTATCAACGCCTCCCCCGCCCTACGTCGAGCCTTTATCCGAGAAGCGGCAGGGTTGAACGGCGATTTGCCTTCATTAATGGCGCGTTAATCGAGCTGACGCGCCTCATCCACCAGCATCACTGGGATACCATCGCGGAGCGGGAAGGCCAGATTGGCCGGCTTTGAGATCAGCTCTTGTTTATCTGCATCATAGCTCAGGCTCGCTTGGGTCTGCGGGCAGACCAGCGCCTCTAACATCTTGGGATCGAAAGACATCTCGCTCATTGCATCACCTCTTCGCCTGATCCCCCTCTCATCGCAAACTCGATAAGGGTCATCAAGGTCTCACGACGGGTGGTGAGCGATGGGGCTTCCAGCAAGGCTTGTTTGTCTTCGGCGTCAAAGGGGCAAAGCATGGACAGAGAGTTTATCAAAAGCTCATCTTCGGCTTCCTGCAAAGACTCCCAATCAGTTTTTAGCCCTTGGTCGTCAAAGTAGCGTTCCAGTGACGACAGGAATGACTTGCGGTCGAATTGAGTATCATGCTCGGTCGGGCCAAGGTCGCGGTCGAACCCTTCCCAATTCACTTTGCAGCGGCGGTAGGGGGTAAAGCCCTCGACCTCGTCCACGACGCGGAACCGCGAGATGCCCGAGAGGGTGATCATATAGCGGCCGTCTTCGGTTTCAGAGAACGCTGTTACCCGCCCCGCGCAGCCGATGCTGTGGAGCGAAGATTCCCCGTTTGGGCCGTCAAACGGTTGGATCATGCCAATCATCCGTGCAGGCGTTTTCAGACAATCGTCGAACATGGCAAGGTAGCGCGGTTCGAACAAATGCAGCGGCAGCCGTGACCGCGGCAGCAAAAGTGCGCCGGGCAGAGGGAAGATCGCAATGGTTTCGGGTAAGTCCTTGGCTTTGAACATATCAGGGAAGTAGCCCGACGCCGGATTTAGGCAAATATCATTGACGACAATTTTCGACGACCGTTGAGCACCACGGGATCGTTAGGCTGCAACGTGTCGAACACCTTGAAAAGCTGCGTCTTTGCGGCGCCTTCGTTCCATTCGCGATCGCGGCGAAAGAGATCGAGCAGGTGATCAACCGCGGCCTCGGCATTGCCGTTGGCGTGCAGGGCGGTCGCCAAATCAAGGCGAGCTTGGTGGTCGTCGGGGTTTGCCTCAACCGCAGCCTGAAGCTCTGCCACGGGGCCGGCGTTGGCCGCTTCTTTCGCGAGCGCGATTTGGGAGGCGACGGCTTCAAGGGCGGGATCGGTGGAGATTTCAGCGGGGGCACCGTTCAAGATCGCCTCGGCTTGGTCGAGGTCGTCAAGGGCGATGTAGGCTTTGATCAAACCGGCGTAGGCGGGGGCGTTGGCCGGGTCTTCCTGCAGGATCGCGGCGAAGGTTTCGGCGGCGTCCGCAGCGGCGCCTTTGGCCAACATCGCTTCGGCAGCTTCGATGGCATCGGCAAGGCCACCATCGGGTGCGCCGCCGCCAAGGGCAGCGATTTTCTCGACGAAGGCGTCGATTTCGGAGGGTGGCAGAGCGCCTTGGAATCCATCGACCGGCTGGCCTTGCCAGAAGGCATAGACGGTTGGGATCGACTGCACGCGCAACTGGCCCGCGTAACCGGGATTGGCGTCGACGTCGATTTTGACGAGCTTCACTGCACCGCCAGCTTTGGTGACGGACGCCTCAATGGCGGGGCCGAGGGTTTTGCACGGGCCGCACCATGTTGCCCAGAAATCCACGATGATCGGGGTCGTCTGTGACGCCTCGATCACGTCTTGCATGAAGGTGTCATCTGTCCCGTCGATGATCAGATCACCGGCTGGGGCGGCTGGTTGGGTTCTACCAAGTTCAATCATGGCGCGCTCCTGAAGATTAGGTCTTGGGGCTTATATGTGCGCGGGGGGTGGAATGTCCAAGGGGGATTTGCGAACAACTATAGAATGTTCCTACTTATCGAATTAACGCCCAAGTCGCTTCCTCTGCTTGGTTAGGAATCATTTCCGGCTCATAAAGTCTTCGCAAAAAGCTCAAATGCCTTTCAGTCAATTTACCATCAGCAATCTCGCCATCGACGACAGTCGGCCAATCAAAAATACTCTCAAATTCTGGCGTGTCGTCGAGGCCGAATGAGTTGAAGAATTCTTCTGCAATACAATTCGACACAACTTCTGTTGATACGTCCACCTTTATCCAGATTTGCACATCTCGAATGATCCCGTCTGGGTAAGGTGTCGTAACTAACGTGCAGTCTAGGTGAGATGAACGGAACCAACTAAAAAATTCTAGTCGTTTTTCTGAAAACCTGAGAGTTGGTGGCGCGATCCGCGCGAGAATGTAGTTTTCAGGGTCGGACTGATACTCTTCCTCATTGAAAAATAATAGGAATATGAAATTAGACGCGTGCTCTGGAACACCCTGAATTGGGCGCAACCCAGTTGTCCGATAAATATCTTCAATCACCCTCGTTAGGCTTCTGCTAGCGGCCTCAGCAACCTCATCAGAAAGAAATTTCGTCTCGCCTCGAACACGAAGATAGTAGTCTTCAACTCTCTTTTGGAGCGGAGCACGACAAGGCTTGAAGTCTAAGTTACATGCCTCTCTAGAATGTACCGCATCGACGAACAGCTGATCCCAGAAACGTTCGTCGTGAACAATTTCATCGCTTGTATCGCCGCTCGCTGCCAGTGCCGGAAAGACACCAAACATAGCGACTAGAAGAATGTAGATCAGGCTTCTGGGCCAATTACTCAATTATATGATCCTATCTACAAATCAAACGTCGCAAACACAGGCGCGTGGTCACTCGGTTTCTCCCACCCACGGGCGTCCCTCAAAACACGGCTGCCATGCGCAGCACCCGCAATATCCGGCGTTGCCCAGACGTGGTCTAACCGGCGGCCTTTGTCGGCGACGTCCCAATCTTTGGCGCGGTAGGACCACCAGCTGTAGAGTTTGCCATCGGGGATGTCGGTGCGGGTGACGTCGACCCATGCACCTGCGTCTTGGACTTCGGCGAGGGCTTCGACCTCGACCGGCGTATGGCTGACGACCTTCAAGAGTTTCTTGTGATCCCAGACATCGTCTTCTCGTGGGGCGATGTTCAGGTCGCCGACGAGGATCGATTTCTTTGGCGCGTCTTTGTGGAAGGCGTCGCGCATTTCGGCGAGGTAGTCGAGCTTCTGGCCGAACTTCTCGTTCACCTCGCGGTCCGCCACATCCCCACCCGCTGGCACATAGAAGTTGTGGACAGTCACGCCATTCTCCAACTTACCCGCGATGTGGCGGGCGTGGCCGAGGTTTGCGTAGTCTTCAGCCCCCGCTTCCACCATCGGGATTTTGGAGAAGATCGCGACGCCGTTGTACCCCTTTTGCCCGCGCGCGACCATGTGGGTGTAGCCCAGCGATTGGAACTGCTCTTGCGGGATTTTCTCCACCGGGCTTTTGCATTCTTGTAGGCAGAGGACGTCGGGCGCCTCGTCCGCCATGAGTTTCGCGACGATGTCTTCGCGCAGACGGACGGAGTTGATGTTCCAAGTGGCGAGGGTGAAGGACATGGGTGTCTCCTTAGCGTAGCGCGGCGGTGGGGCGAATGTGGCCGACCTCCAGCCCGCGCCAGTTGGTCACAGTTGGGGTCATGCGTTTGATGGTGGCGGGGTGACTAAGATCTAGGACGCCGAGTTTGACGAGGATCGCGGCAACCGCGGCCTCACTGGCGCGGAAGGCCCCATCGGTGATTTTTACGGCGACGGAAAGCCGTTTTTCGGGGATGATGGCGCTGAACACAGCCTCCGCCCCTGTTTTCAGAGCGACATTGCCATCCATGGCGCGCATCAGTTCGGTGCAGGCCCGCCCTTCGCCCGCGACGAGCTCTGGGTGCTTGGTCATCGCGTCGACCAATTGCACGGCGGCTTTGGAGCGTGTGTCAGAGCGGTCTTGCGCGGTGGCAAAGAACGCGAGGCTGCGGGCAAATCCGTGGACAGTGCAAGCGTGGTTCGGAGCGGAACAGCCGTCGATGCCAAAGGCGGGGCTGGTTTCGCCGGTGAGTTCTTCAAACGCGGCAAGGTTGGCTTGTTGAACGGGGTGGTCGATCTTTTCGTAGTCGGGTCCGCCGCCGAGATGTTTGTTCAACGTCAGAAAGCCTGCGTGCTTGCCGGAGCAATTGTTGTGGATTTGGCACGGGCTTTGATCGATTTTGATTAGGGCGTCACGTACCTCTGCGTCACGCGGTGTCTGCGGGCCGCAGCGAAGGTCATCGTCGCTCAAGCCCAGATCGCTGAGCCATGCCGACACGAGGTCATTATGGATTGCTGCCGCATTGTGGGAAGCGCAAGCGAGGGCGAGGTGATCGGACGTTAGGTTATAGGCATCTGCTGCCCCGCTTTCGATCAGCGGCAGCGCTTGGATCATTTTGCAAGACGACCTCGGGTAGATCACGGCCTCTGGATCGCCCCAAGCCTCCACGATCTCTCCAGCCTCGTCGCAGACAACGGCGTGGCCCTGATGAATGGATTCCAGCAAGTTGCCGCGCCAGACTTCTACCATATCTACTGGACCAGACATTGCATACCTCCCCTTTGGCGCGACACTTTGGGCTTTCCCACGTGGGCAAAATTTTGCTAGTTCTATGGCTATCGAGTTGAAACACATCCTTCCAGTCGAAAAGGTACGCCAAAGACGCACCGGACGGGTCGGAGACAGAGGCAAGGACAGCTTGGAGGCTGTATCATGATGAAATCGATTTTGGGCGCGATGGGCATTGCTGTATTGGCAAGCGCGGCGTCAGCACAGGAAACCAGTGATAACCGCGTGGCGGCGAACACCGATTGGAGCGTGTTTGTCGAAAACAATCCAACCGAATGTTGGGCCGTATCTGCGCCGAAGGAGAGCCGCCTGACGGATTCCGACGGCAACCCAACAACAGGTCGCCGTAGCGACATGCTACTGTTCGTGTTCTATCGCCCGGGCGCTGATGTATCGGCACAGGTGGCCTTTACCGGCGGGTATCCATTTGCAAGCGGATCGACCGTCACCATGGATATCGGCGGAACGGAATACACGCTATTCACAGATGCGAGCGAGCCGGAATATGCGTGGCCCGCGACACCGGACGAAGACGCAAAGATCGTTGCTGCGATGAAGCGGGGCGCGAATGCGATCGTGCGTGGACGCTCTGGCCGAGGCAATGTGACAACCGATACATTCTCTCTATTGGGCTTTAGCGCCGCAGTGGAAGAGGCGCAAAAGCGCTGTCAGAGCTGATTTTCGGCCAAATCTTCGAATTTCGGGCGGGTTTTCGATTGGAAACCCGCCCTTTTTGTTTATATGAAGCGCTCCCACTTCGCTGAAAGGCATGGATATGACTGCCAAGGCCCCCATCACTCAGGACGTTCATACGATCCCGCGCAAACTGCCCGATGGCCCGACGAATACCGTTGGCCTGACGCGTGAGGCGCTGCGCGATGCGTTGATCGAGATGGGGACGCCAGAGAAGCAGGCAAAGATGCGGACAGGGCAAATCTGGCAGTGGGTTTATCATTGGGGCGTTCGTGACTTTGATGCCATGACGAACTTGTCGAAGGATTATCGCGCAAAACTGGCAGAGCATTTCGTTGTCGAAATTCCTGAACTTGTGACCAAACAGGTGAGCGAAGACGGCACGCGCAAATATCTGGTGCGGATCGCGGGCGGCCATGAGGTAGAGGTAGTCTATATTCCTGAGACGGATCGCGGGACGCTGTGTGTCTCCAGCCAGGTGGGTTGCACGCTCACCTGCTCGTTCTGTCACACCGGAACGCAGAAGCTCGTGCGGAACCTGACGGCGGCGGAGATCATCGGTCAGGTGATGATGGCCCGCGATGATCTGGACGAATGGCCGGTGCCCGGTGCGCCAAAGGATGAAACGCGGCTGTTGTCGAACATCGTACTGATGGGCATGGGTGAGCCGCTTTATAATTTCGAGAACGTGCGTGACGCGATGAAGATTGCTATGGACGGCGAAGGCATCGCCTTGTCCCGCCGTCGGATCACGCTGTCGACCTCAGGCGTGGTGCCAGAGATGGCGCGGACTGCCGAAGAAATCGGCTGCCAATTGGCGATTTCCTTCCATGCCACGACCGATGAAGTCCGTGACATTCTGGTCCCGATCAACAAACGCTGGCCTTTGGAAGAGTTGTTGGAGGCCCTCAAGAGCTATCCAAAGGTGTCCAATTCCGAACGGATCACCTTTGAATATGTAATGCTCGACGGGATTAACGACAGCGATGAGGACGCCCATCGTCTGGTCAAGCTGATCGAAGGCATTCCCGCCAAGATCAACCTGATCCCGTTCAACGAATGGCCTGGCGCGCCTTACAAGCGGTCGTCCAACAACCGCATCCGCGCCTTTGCCAACATCATCTACCAAGCGGGCTATGCGACCCCGATCCGCACACCACGGGGCGAAGACATCATGGCCGCCTGTGGGCAGTTGAAATCCGCGACAGAGCGGGCGCGGAAGTCGCGCAAGCAGATCGAAGCCGAAGCGGGTTTGAACTGAACCGCTTGAAATTTCAAAAGCTGTGATAAGCTCCCTCTCAATTTGAGAGAGGGTATAGATATGGCACTGACAATAAACGGGATACCGTTCGACGGAGATCCGCAGACGGATTGGCTTGATCCAACGTTCATCAGCACCAATTCAGTCGCAACCGCAAAAAGGCGTAACTTCTACATTTGGAACTGTCGGACGCAAAAGGGCACATCACGTCTGCGTCTGGATCAAGACGGAAAGCTCACAGTTCCTAACTTGGTAGAGTTCCATGTCGATACTTTTGGTGCCTTTGGCACGCCAGACCCCACGGCCACGTTACTTATGAAGGCAAAAGTGCTTAAGGCCCTTAAGTTTCGCGGGGTGAATGACCTTATCACCGTGTCGCATCGCGCCTTTGGAAAACACAAAATCAAGGTCGACGCATCCGGCTTCGATTGGTTAAAACCGATCGCCTCTTATCGTTTGTGGCTTCAGATAAATTTTCATTTCTTTAAATTTACGAACGCCAAACAAAGAATGCATTTTTTCATCGGCCTACCGCATTCGGCAGACCTCGCCGTCGAAATCATCGAATTCTGTCAACCCGATCAGTTGGAGTCGAGTCTGGAGAACGGCAAATCGGTCGAACCGATTGACCTTGGCGTTTTTGAGAACGGAAAGCCGGGAAGCAAAGAGCTTCGTAGGCGGTATCTGCGCGAGAAAATTCGCCAACTCAATGCCGCCCTGCTAACTGAAATGCTCCACCAAGAGTTATTGCGCCGAGAACGAGACCGTTATCAGCGCGAACTTGAAGCTCTTGAATAACAAAGTGCTTGAGTCCCTTTAGACCTGTTGCAGCAAGTCCTTTGCCTGTTGAGGCGACAACGGCTCTGGTCGTTCGCAAGTTGTCGTCAACTCGACAAAGCGCCGTTCCTCGCCCGCTCGAAGGATCGCTGTCATCACATCAACCGCATGCACCGCAAGGTCGATGCCGCAGCGATGCGGGCGGCCTTCTTCGATGGCGGCTGCCATATCGGCGAGGCCTGCGCAGCGGTAGTTTGCCCGGTCACCTTCGTTCGGAACGCCAAAGGGATGATCCCAAGCGTCGACTTCTTCAATGTCGCTGCTTTCACCGCTTTTCTCCAACGCGCCGCCAAAGAAGTTCGGGTCAGGGACGAACAGGCTGCCGGTTTCACCATAAAGTTCCATGTTCGCATGGCGATGTGCCCAAACATCCCAGCTGGTGCCCAGCGTGATCGTCGCGCCATTGGCGAATTCGAGCAGAGCATGGATGTTTGTAGGCGTATTCACCTCAACCTTTTCGCCCAAGCGGTCGCCGTTCCCGATGGTGCGTTCAGAGAAGGTGGTCGTCGCCAAAGACACCGCGGATTTTACTGGCCCTAGAAGCTGGATCAGGTTGGTCACGTAGTAGGGACCGATATCCAGCACCGGGCCTGCACCGGGTTGGTAGAAGAAATCCGGATTCGGGTGCCAGCTTTCCATGCCATGCCCCATAACGTGACAGGTGCCTCCGATGACTTTGCCAATGTCACCCGCATCGATGATGGCGCGTGCCTGTTGGTGCGCGCCACCAAGGAAGGTGTCAGGGGCAGCACCGATGCGCAGGCCTTTTTCGGAGGCGATGCGCCGGAGGTCTTCACCTTCTTCCAAGGTAAGAACAATTGGCTTTTCGGTATAGGCGTGTTTGCCCGCCGCTAGGATTTGCTTTGTCACAGAATAATGGGCCACTGGGATCGTGAGGTTCACGATCACATCGATGTCGTCCGCCGCCAAAAGCCCCTCTACCGTTTCGGCGCGCACGCCAAATTCCTCGGCCCTTGCGTTGGCGGCGTCCATATTCAGGTCAGCCACCGCCCGCATGTCGAGCGCTTTGAACATTGAGCCAAGCCGCAGATAGGCCGCTGAGATGTTTCCGCATCCGATGATGCCGACGCCTAGTTTTTTCATCTGACAGATCCTTAGAATGCATTGATGGATGTGATGGAGCGGGTCGCGAACCGTTTGTCATCGCTCGGGTTATCGTGTTCGACGACGTAGCGATCGATCCCTGCATGGTGGAGGGCCGCGTGAATTGAACCCCAGTCCAACGTGCCATGGCCGACGTCGGCCCAGCCGTCTTCGTCCGTCGCCTCTCCTGTCGGCGCGATGTCTTTGACGTGGACGGCTTTGATCCGGCCTGCGTATTTGTTGATCCACTCCACGGGATCAAGACCTGCCCGCGCGACCCAACCGAGATCTAGCTCAAGATCGATGTCGGCTTCGGCGATCAAGTCCATTGGCATCGCGCCGCTTTCGGTCGCGACGAATTCAAAGTCGTGATTGTGCCATCCAAAGGCAACGCCCGCGTCTTTCACTGGTTTGCCGGCCGCTTCTAACCGTTTGCCAAAAGCACGCCATCCGGCATCATCATTTGGTCGGTCGTCGGGCATGACAAAGGGGACGAACATCTTTTGGGTGCCAAAGGTGCTAGCGATTTCCAAGATTTTTGCAGGGTCGTTTTCCAGCATATCCAGCCCGATGTGGCTGCTTGTCATCCGCAAGCCGTTGTCCTTCAACGCTGCCTCAAGCGTGGGCAGATCACCAAACAATCCGCCAAAGCCCTCGACGTTGGAATAGCCAGCCTCGGACAGCATTTTGCAGGTCTCTGCGAGCGGTGGAAAGTTGCGGGAGCAATAGAGCTGATAAGCAATATGAGGCATGAGTTTATCCTTTTGCGTAGGTCGCGTTGTGCAAATGGCGCAGCGAAAAATTCGGTTGGGCGGATGGGTCTTTAAGCGTGAAGCGAAGGATTTTCGTCTCACCCGGCATCATGTCGAACGCGTTGTCGCTAAACCGGCCTTCGGTATCGGCTTCGACCGTTGTGAAGAGGGCAAGGCCCTCGGATGTGACCGTGATGTCGTAGGTTTCGCCTGCATTGTTCACCGCCATCTTCGCATTCGGGTCTTCGAGGTCATATGATTTGTAGGGTTTAGGGGCGTAGACTTCCCGTCCTGAGCCGCCAGCGTAGGACCAGTCGATACAAAGGAATTCCTCTGCGCCCAGGTCAGAGACCGCGATGGATGAGACCGTTTCAGCCACCGTCCCAACCGTTAGAGATTGAGTAGATAACGCGCGCGCAGTAGTCCCAGAGACAGCTGAGAGTTTCACGTCCAGTTCGACGGAATCGGGTGCATCGTTGACAGCTCGTAGCTCAATCTTGTCGCCCATTGGCACCGCTGTCACGATCACATCTGCATAAAAGTCCTTGGCCATATGGTGCATGACTTTCCAGTCACCGCCATGATCCAAAGACGCCCATGAGCACACCGGCCATGTGTCATTGAGCTGCCAGATCAAAGTGCCCATATTGCGCGGCTTCAAGCTGCGCCAATGGGTTACGGCGGTTTTGATCGCGACGCCTTGTTGCACTTGGCTGAGGTAGACAAAATCCTCAAACCGTTCTGGCCAACGGAAATAGCGGAACATGGTCTGCGCGATCCGCGCATTTCCAGCGGCTGAGGCGTTCTTTTGGTGGCTCTCTAGAACCGGAGACGCGATGTTCCAATCTACTGGATCAGAAAAGCGGCGGATCGCGTTCATCGTCGGATAGGATTGGAACCCGAATTCAGAGCAGAACCGCGGGCCAACATCGCGGTAGTGATCGAAGTCGCGATTTTCATGCCATACGGACCAGAAATGCATATCGCCCGAACCGTCATCATGCCAGGCATCGCCAAAATTCATTGGACCTGGCGAGGGTGATGAGGGCCACCAGATCGCATCCGGATCGACTTCAAATAAGGTGTCTTCGAGCGCCCGATTCAGCCGGTCGTAGTTCACCAAATACCGATCTCTGTCCTTGCGACTAACGTCATACCACCCCAGGGCACCGATCAATTCATTGTCGCCGCACCAAACCGCCAAACAGGCATGGTGCTGTAGACGCGCCACGTTATCGCGCACCTCGGCCTTCACATTCTCAAGGTAAACTCTGTCGGAAGGGTAGAGGTTGCAGGCAAACATGAAATCTTGCCAGACCATCAAGCCTAGTTCGTCGCACAGATCATAGAACCACGTGGGTTCATATTGCCCGCCACCCCAGATGCGGATCATGTTCATGTTTGCGTCTTTGGCGGATTGAAGCATGTCGCGGACACCGTCCTGCGTGACCCGACCCTGAAGCGCATCGGCCGGAATCCAGTTGGCCCCTTTGCAGAACACATCGCGACCATTCACACGGAATTTGAACCCAAGGCCGATGTCGTCCGCTTCGGTGACGAGTTCGATTGTGCGCAAGCCGATCCGGCGCTTTTCGACGGCTGTGCCAGCGGTAACGGTTAGACCATAAAGCGGTTGATCGCCCTGCCCCGACGGCCACCAAAGGCTTGGGTCCGTGACCTCAATCACTGCAGTGGCTTTGCCGTTCTCAACTCCTACAGAGACGGCGTGGCCATCGAAATCGAATATGACCTCTTCGTCGAAGTTGGCAACTTCCACAGAAACTGTAAGTTTGACGCGCTGGTCGGAGTGGTCTTGGCGAATGTGGGCGCCTTCGATCCGTGGGGCCGCATTCTCTTCAGCTTTTATGTCGCCATAGACGCCGAAGGGGGCAAGTGCGATATTCCAATCCCAGCCGAAATCACAGGCAGGTTTGCGGAGGAAATTGCCGTAGGGGATTGGACAATTGTCCGTCGACCACGGGATCTCAAACAGATGCGCATCGTAGAGCGCTTTGCCCGCTTCCACTGACGAATGAAAGGTAATCCGGAGAGTATTTTGGCCGATCTTTGCAGCAGAGGACAGATCAAAACGATAGGTTCTAAACGCGTTGTCAGTCTCGCCAATGACCACACCATTCAGCTCTATCGTCGCAACGGTATCGACGCGCGAAAGGGTCAATGACACATCGTTAGATGTCAGCTCAAACTCGCGCGTTGCGATCCAATCCCGCTCGCAAATCCACCGCACATCATATTCGTTCCGGCCCCAATACGGGTCAGGAATCTTGCCTGCAGCGTGCAGGGCAGTGATCCCATCACCCGGAAAGGTGATGGGACAGCTATAATCGGTGCCGATGTCTGACAGATGCCAGACGCCAGCGAGGTCAAGTTGGGTCATAAACGCAATTCAGATGCTTTATCGAAGAGAGACGCACGGGACGGATCAATACCAATTGGCAAAGAGTCTCCGAGCGACACACGTGCCTGACCATCCATACGAATACGCAGGGCTTGGCCATTAAGTGTACCATATACCAAAGTGTCGGAGCCCATCGGCTCAACCAATTCCACTGGAACCTCCAGCTTCACCGGAGCACCTGCAACAAGTTCGCCGGTGATGATGTGCTCTGGGCGGATTCCGATGACAGCTTTGCCGTCAACCGCGCCGCCAGGACCGAAGGTGTAGCCATCTAGCGGAAGATCAAGATCGCCACCTTTGAAGTGGTTACCCACAACTTCACCGTCAAAGAAATTCATCGAAGGCGAACCGATGAAGTCAGCCACATAGATGTTTTCGGGACGGTTATAAATTTCATCTGGGCTTCCCAGCTGCATGATCTTGCCGCCCTTCATGATCGCGATGCGGTCGGCAAGCGTCATCGCTTCGACTTGATCGTGGGTCACGTATATCATGGTGTTTTCAAGCTGGTTGTGCAGCCGCTTCAATTCCACACGCAGATCAGCGCGTAGCTTCGCGTCGAGGTTAGAGAGCGGTTCGTCAAAGAGGAACACATCCACGTCGCGCACCAGCGCGCGACCAATAGCGACACGCTGACGCTGACCACCGGACAAGGCCGCAGGCTTACGATCCAACAAAGGTTGAATTTGCAGGATGTCCGCCGCTTCTGCGATCCGTTTCTCGATTTCCGCCTTAGGGAACTTCGCATTCTTCAAGCCAAAGCTGAGGTTCCCGCGCACCGTCATCTGGGGATAAAGCGCATAGGACTGGAACACCATACCGATCCCGCGATCGGACGGCTCTGCCCAAGTCACGTTATTGCCCTTGATGAAGATCTGGCCGTCAGAGACTTCCAAAAGACCGGCAATACAGTTCAACAGTGTTGATTTACCGCAGCCTGACGATCCGAGAAGGACAAGGAATTCACCTTCTGCAATCTCAAGGTTGAGATCTTTCAAGACATTGACTGCCCCAAAATTCAGATCGAGATGTTTGATTTCTACTGAGTTTGCCATGTGTCTTAACCTTTCACAGCACCGGCAGCGATGCCGCGGACGAAGAGTTTGCCAGAAGCGAAGTAAATAACCAGTGGGACGAGACCGGTCAGAAGGGTCGCCGCCATATTCACGTTGTATTCCTTGATGCCCTGGACAGAGTTCACAATGTTATTGAGCTGAACCGTCATCGGATAGGTATCCGGTTTGGTGTAGATCACACCGAACAAGAAGTCGTTCCAGATACCCGTCACCTGCAAGATCATCGCAACAACGAAGATTGGCAGTGACATCGGCAGCATGATCCGGAAATAGATACCCCAGAAACCAGCGCCATCGACACGAGCCGCTTTGAACAGTTCCTCTGGCACGGAGGTGAAGTAGTTCCGGAAGAGTAGCGTCAGGATCGGCATACCGAAGATCGTGTGTACTATCACCAAGCCCCAGAGAGAGCCCATAAGGCGGAAGTTGTCAGCATCGCTGTTGAAAATTCGAATGAATGCCGTGATCCCGTCGCCGCTTTCACGCAAGAGGATAACGATTGGATAAATCATAACCTGATACGGAATGAACGCACCGAAGATCAGGATCGTAAAGAAGACTTCGGACCCTTTGAATTTCCAATTCGCGAGCGCGTATCCGTTGACGGAGGCAATCGCGATGGACAAGAAAACCGAGGGGATCAGAATCCAAACTGAGTTCCAGAATCCGCGGCTTAGACCATCACAGTTGATACCAGTACAGGCTTCGGCCCAAGCTTTAACCCACGGTTCATATGTAACCTCAACCGGTGGACTGAAGATGTTTCCCAAGCGGATCTCGGGCATCCCTTTCAGCGAGGTCACGATCATCACGTAGAGCGGCAGCAAGTAGTACATGCAGACGACGAACAACGTGCCGTAGATGATTATGTTGGTGGAGGAGAAAACCTTCTTTGGCTTTGGCCCTTTTGGTCCGCTCAGCGCATTTACAGTAGCGTCGGTCATCTTTCTTTCTTGCCTCCGAATTCGAGGTAAGCCCATGGGATCAGCACCACCAAGACGCTCAGGAGCATCATGGTTGACGCCGCGAAGCCGAGGCCGAGGTTTTGCGAGCCAAACATTTTGTCGATCACGTATTTCGCGGGAACCTCCGAGGCGATGCCCGGCCCCCCGCTCGTTTGCGCAACGACCAAGTCGTAGACCTTAATGATACCGGCGGAGATGATCACGAGTGCGGTCACGAAGACGGGGCGCATCATTGGGATCACGATGAAGATGTAGGTTTTCCACGTTGGGATACCTTCGACGCGACTGGCTTTCCAAACGTCCTCGTCAATGCCGCGCATCCCAGCGAGCATGAGGACCATCACAAAACCGGAGCCCTGCCAGATGCCTGCAATCAAGATGCCGTAAATCACGATATCCGCGTTGTTGAGTGGGTCAAATGTGAAGGTTTCCCAACCCCAGCTGCGCACCACGTTTTGAAGGCCCAAATCTGGGTTCAGCAACCACTGCCAAACAAGACCGGTCACAACAAAGGATAGTGCGAAGGGATACAGAATGATGGTTCGGATGGTATTTTCAAACCGGATTTTGCGATCCAATAGAGCCGCAAGGATGAACCCGATGACCAGTGACAGAACCAATGAACACGACCCGAAGATGGCGAGGTTCTCGATCGACACCAGCCAGCGATTCTCACTCCATAACCGGTCATAGTTCTGGAGGCCTGTCCACTTATCGGGAGCGGGCAAAAGGCGGGATCGTGTGAACGAATGGTAGATCGTCCAAGCGGTACATCCGATGAAAACGACCAAGGCGGTCGCGATCATGGGGATCGCCGCAATTTTGGCGGTCATGTTTTTGAACAAACGGGAGGGGCGCTTTGCCCCCACATCCATTCGTCCGGTGTCAGTTACGGCCATCCTGTCCCCCCATTTTTGTTGGCTACTGGGTAAGTCAAAACACCCCACTCCCGTTTAGGGGTGTTTGGAATTTCCAAGTGCGTTTGGGAACTGCCAGGCCCGCAGCTTTCACCACGGGCCCAACAGGGAGAAGATAATTAGTCTGCGCTTGCGATGATATCGACGTAGCGAGCCTGTGCGTCTTCAACTGAGATGGATGTGTCGTTCCAGAACTCAACTGTCAGGTCATCGATCTGACCAGCTGTGTCAGCTGAGAAGCTGTTCACGCCGTCTGGCAGAACGTTACCAGCTGCAAGGATCGCAAGACCCTTCTGCATGCAGTCGTTTGCAGCGGACAGGTCGATGTCACCACGGATCGGCAAGGAGCCTTTCTTGAGGTTAAACGCAACCTGAACTTCCTGAGAGATCATCAGGGAAGCCAACTCTTTCTGAGCAGCTTCGATCGCTGGGTCGTCCTGCTTCGGGAAGTAGAACGCGTCACCACCAGTTGCGATGATTTCGTTCACACCCAGACCTGGCAGACAGGTGTAGTCTGTACCAGCTACTTGCTCAGCAACCTGGAATTCGCCCTGCGCCCAGTCACCGTGGATCTGACCACCGGCCTGACCAGTGATGACGAGGTTTGTCGCTTGGTTCCAGTCATTCACGTTAGAACCTTCAGACAGCAAACGAGCTGCAGCATAGGCTTCCCAAACTTTGGTCATGTCTTCAGACGCAGCCGCATCAGCGTTCTTGTTCGTCAGAACGTCGATGTAGAGGTCTGTACCACCAACGGCGACCATCAATGCGCCAAAGGCGAGGCTTGTCTGCCAAGACTGCTGACCCATTGCGAGCGGCACGAGGCCTGCGTCGCGCAGTGCAGGAGCTGCATCTACGAATTCGAACCAGTCTGCTGGAACATCAACACCAGCTTTCGCGAATGCGTCGTGTGACAGCCACAGCCACTGAGGTGAGTGGATGTTCACAGGCACACAGTAGACTTTGCCGTCAAGCGTACATGCGTCCAGAAGACGGGATGGGTTCACAACGTCAGCCCAACCTTCAGCTTCTGCAACGTCTGTGAGGTCAAGCATCAAACCAGCTTCGACAAGCTCTTCCGCCTGACGACCGTGGTTCAGCTGTGTTGCGTGCATTGGGTCACCGCCCAAGATGCGGGAAATAATGATCGGACGCGCCGTACCACCGGAACCGGCAATCGCACCGTCGATCCATGTATGCTCTGTCGCGTTGAAGGCTGACGCAAACTCGGCCACCGCGGCGGCTTCACCACCAGATGTCCACCAGTGTGTGACTTCGAGTTCTGCAGCTGAAACAGCAGATGCGCCTACGATGGCGGTTGCTGAAAGTAGCTTAGTTGACAATTTCACGATTCTTTCCTCCCTGGTTCTAAATCGTTGTAGAAAAATCTATATCGATTTAGAAAGGTTGGGCAAGAAGAATTAGTTGCTTTTTTGCAAAGCGGTGAAAATTCTGCCAAACGCCCATAAAAATAAGGGCGATGCGCGAAAAATTTTTGCGCCGTGGTTCTGGAAATTCTCTAGAATCGCATGAAGACCAGGAAGGAAATCGCCTCATGGCGGACACGAAGATCAAAGGCATTGAACGCAAGCCGACTCTCAAAACCATCGCTGAATTGAGTGGTCTTGCAGTGCCGACGGTATCGCGTGCTTTGAACGACGCGCCCGATATTGGAACCCGCACGAAAGAGCTTGTTCGGAAGATCGCGGATGAGATCGGATACGTCCCAAATCGCGCCGGCGTCCGCCTGCGGACAGGTCGGACTAACGTCGTCAGTTTGATCATGTCGACGGATCACAACAATCATACTGGACGCATCATCGCAGGCGCTTCAGGTGGACTACATGATTCACCCTTTCACTTAATCGTCACGCCATCTTTTCCGGCAGAAGACGTGATGAAGCCTGTCCGCTATGTTGTTGAAACAGGTTCCGCAGACGCAATCATTCTAAACCAGATCGCACCAGAAGATCGCCGTGTGGCTTACCTTATGGAGAAGAAGTTCCCATTCGTGACACACGGGCGTAGCAATTGGGCGGACGAGCATGGGTATTACGATTTTGACAATGAGGCCTACGGTCGCAAGGCCGCCAACCACCTTAAATTGAGAGGGCGTAAGACAATAGCTTTCATCGGCCCGCCGTTGGAGCAAAGCTATGGCGGCCATATGTTGAAAGGTGTCCAAGAAGGGGCCGCAGACAACGGTCAACATTTTCTGCGTATGTCCGACGTCGACAGCGATATGCTGAGCCCGCAATTGGCCGATCATGTCGTGGAGTTCTTACACCAGAATCCTGAGATCGACGCCATCGTCACCGGATCGACAAATGCCGCAACCGCAGCCGTTGGCGCCGTAGAAAGACTGAGACGTAGATTGGGCGAAGATATCGATATCTACACCAAAGAAGCCGAACCTTATCTGACCCTCATGCGGCCAGAGCTATTGGCGTGCTATGAAAACGTCGGTGAAGCTGGTGAATTCCTTGCAAAGGCCGCAATTCAAGCCGTGCGCCATCCAGAATTGCCACCGATGCAAAAGCTAGACGTGCCGCAGTTCTAAGCGTCCCAATTGTCCAAAGCGTGAATCGCTTCTTCGGCGGTCTCGACAAATTTGAACAGGTTCAGGTCATCCGCCGAAATGGTGCCAGCATCGGACAAGGCATCCCAATTGATGATCTTTTCCCAAAAGCTGCGTCCAAACAGCAAAAATGGCACACGATCCATGCGGCCTGTCTGGATGAGGGTCAGAGCTTCAAACAATTCATCAAGCGTGCCAAACCCACCGGGGAACACTGTGATCGCAGAGGCGCGCATCAGGAAGTGCATCTTCCTGATCGCGAAATAGTGGAAGTTAAAGCACAATTCAGGCGTCACGTACTCGTTTGGAGCTTGTTCATGCGGCAGTACGATGTTGAGGCCAATAGACCTCCCACCAGCCTCTTGTGCGCCTCGGTTACCTGCCTCCATCACTCCAGGACCGCCACCAGTAACAATCACATTCTCGCGGCCTCCGGCTTCCATTGACCGCTTGGTCATCAATTCTGCGAATTTGCGAGCCTCTTCGTAGTATTCAGACAAATCGGCGAGCGTTTGAGTTCTAGCCGTATCTTTCTTTGCAGGTTCTGGAATGCGAGCGCCCCCGAACAGAACAATCGTTGAATCAACATCCGCTTCGTTCATCAGAAGCTCAGGTTTGAGCAATTCCAGTTGCAATCGCACCGGTCGCAAATCCTCGCGACAGAGGAAATCGTCATCCGCAAAGGCCAATCGATAGGACGGTGCACGCGTTTGGGGCGTGTCTGGCACGTTTTCAGCAAACTCTCGGTCCTGGTGGCTGTCCCGCATCCGATGGCGGCGGTGAACGTCGTCTTTCATTTCGTACTCCAAATCTGTTGGGAAAAGCCTAGACTGAGGAAATGATCCACACCATGGGAAATCGGTTGGCCATCAATCAAAGGTGATGACTTTATGCGTTAAATCATTGATGCGGCTGACGATGAATTCGCGATAACTTCTTTCCCTTCCCTTGAGTCAGCGCTATGTGGCCCCAAACCGAGACAAAGGGGGGGCAAACATGTCCAACGCACAACTTGAAACCGCCATCGAAGCCGCATGGGAAGACCGCGATAGCATCACCCCTTCCACGACAGGTGAAACTCGCGAAGCTATTGAAGATACGTTGAACGCATTGGACGGCGGCACGCTGCGCGTTGCTGAAAAGCAAGAAGATGGATCTTGGCATGTGAACCAGTGGGCCAAGAAGGCTGTGCTGCTTGGCTTCCGCATCAAGGACATGGAACAGCATGACGGCGGGCCTCAAGGCGCTGGCTGGTGGGATAAGGTCGACAGCAAGTTCAAAGGCTGGGGTGACAACCATTGGAAGGCCGCGGGTTTTCGTGCAGTTCCAAACTGCGTTGTTCGCAAGTCTGCGTTCATCGCGCCTGGCGTTGTTTTGATGCCGTCTTTCGTGAACCTCGGCGCCTATGTTGACGAAGGCACAATGGTGGACACTTGGGCGACCGTTGGGTCATGTGCTCAGATCGGAAAGAACGTGCACCTCTCCGGCGGTGTTGGTATTGGCGGCGTTTTGGAGCCGATGCAGGCTGGCCCTACGATCATCGAAGACAACTGCTTTATCGGCGCACGCTCCGAGGTGGTCGAAGGCTGTATCGTGCGCGAAGGGTCCGTTCTGGGCATGGGGGTCTTTATTGGCCAGTCTACTAAGATCGTAGACCGCGAAACCGGCGAAGTGATGTATGGTGAGGTTCCGCCCTATTCAGTCGTTGTTGCTGGGTCTATGCCAAGCAAGAATAACGTATCGCTCTACTGCGCCGTGATTGTGAAACGGGTTGACGAGCGCACGCGTTCCAAAACCGGAATCAACGAACTGCTGCGCGATTAAGTGATCCTTAGTCGCGCACTTGCCAAACACCGAATTTCCAGCGGCGAACACCCTAAGTGGGTCGCCGCTTGGCTGCCGGTGGTTGTAGATGGCGCGGTTTTGTTCACGATCCTCTATCTAGCGTTTCCTTGGGTGACCGACTTATTGGACGGTTCTAGCCTTGGCTTGGTCTTCGCGTTCTTTTTCTTATTTTACTTTGTCCCGATCCAAATCGTCTTGATTTGGTCAGCCTTGTGGGCAGCGAAATCCCGCAATACGCATGACGACAACGATCAACGACCCGAATAGGCCGTTCCAAACCATTTGGTTGTCAGCTCGTCGAAGACACCTTGTTCCCTCAAACCAAGCAAAACGCGATCTACCCGTTCGCGCAATTCGCTATCCGTAGGAAACGCGATTCCGTAGTTTTCGGCGCGGTAGACCCGATCCAATAACCGTGCGTCGCCGCCGGACCGTTCGGCAACGTAATAGGCCAGAATGGGGCTATCGAATACCACAGCGTCTATCCCGCCCGCCTCATATTCTTGGAACAGCGCTTCTGTGTCGGCAAAGCCGATGTGAGACAAATCACGGACATCCAAGAACGATGCACTGGTTGATCCTTCGATCGTACCGATGCGACGGCCATCTAAATCATTCAAGTCTTGGATGTTTTCGCTAATCGCATTGATCGTCAGAGCCGCAGTAATCTGAGCCACAAAGATCGACACAATGAACAAACTGGAGATCACAAGGCCAACAGCAAAGAACCGCCCTGCTCGACTTTGCGGCATACGCTCTTCAAAGCCTCCATTCACAACAAGGTTCAAAGCCCACCAAAAGGCGGGAAAAGGCGCATCTTTCAGCGGTCGGTCAAAGTAGGGTTGAGCCTTTCGTTCAAAGACCCACATCAACATGCCGCCACCGAACAACAGAGCGAGCGCCGATAAGACAGCGATCCCGATTTGCTTGGTGAAGAGCGCAGTAAAGACAGATGGCGACATCCCCTGCTCTGACTGCACCATCACCTGAATGCCGCTATCGAACATAGGTTGGCTAAAATCCATGCGCGTTTCGCGGTCGGCAGTGATGGAAATATTAGCAATGGCCGCGTCAACGTCTTCAGTTTCGACCGCGTCCAACATACCTGAGAAGGAATCGTAAAGAATGTATTCCACCGAGAGGCCGAGGTCTTCCGTCACACGGTTCATAAGGTCGATACTGAAGCCTTCGAAACCGCCCTCTGACATCATGGAGAAGGGCTCGCGCTCCACAGTCGCGACCCGCAAGTCTTGCGCCTGTGCCACCGATGCGACAACGATGAGAGCGGCTGAAAAAACCCAGCAAACAAGGCGAGTCATGCAAGTCCCCAATACAGTTGACCTATTTAGCCGCGTCCCCAACAGGTTGACAAGGAGGCGATACGCCATCACGACGTCACGAAACGGAGCGTAACATGGCCGAGAAGCGCAAAACCCATAAAGTCTTTACTCTATTGGTCGAAGTCGGCCGGAATGCTGGTGACGGCCTGCCAAAGGACGCAACCGGTGGTGCGTTGATGTGTTACGCCAGCGGCGTGGACGAGGCCGAGGCGGTTAGAGAAACCGTCGCCATTCTGAAAAAGGCTGATTTGGCACCTTTGGACGTGTCTGGCTATGGCACGTTGGAAGAGCGGTTGGCCGAAGGGCACGACATCAGCGATGAGGAAAAGGCGTTGATGCAGAGAGCACTTGACGAGAATAGCGTTATCGTCGCGCAGATGACTCCGTTCTATGACAAGGTTTAGGCGGCCTGCATCTGGCTCCACGCGACGGTTTCGAAGGGCATAAGAACATCTAATCGAGCAGGGCTGACGGTGGGGATCATCACTTCGGGCAGGTTTGCTAAAACGCTCTGACGCCGCAGATCTGGCCGATCTTGCAGTTCTTGAATATCAAGCCCTTGGATCAGCACGCCCGAGACATCAATGACACAGGGACGATCCATGACAAACTGCGCGTAGGTCGCCAAGGGCACGCGAGACGGCGGCACGCTGAGAACGCCGTGGGACAGATCGCCCACTCTGGCCGCTACAAAATCCGTTGCAAAGAGGTATTCGACCTCGCTGCCTGCCAATCGGATCAATTGGTCGTGGCTGCAGATCAGGTCAGTCTTGGCCCCATGAAACGGCGCACAAATTTGGCGCGGCGCAAAACGACCGCGCGCAGGCACTTCGGCAAGCCCGACCCATCTGACTTGCGCGGCTCGGCCATTTACATCTTTGACCACATCACCCGGCTTAAGGTCGGAGACGGATCTACGACCGCGATCGGTGTTGATCCACGTGTCTAACCCCAAGGTCGGCAACGGGCCGTGTGGCAAGGTTTCATCTGCGATCGCGACAAAGCGCACCCCATTGGCGAGTTGCATAAATTGGGTGCAGGCAAACATACGCACGGCGTCCCGCAAGACCAGCGGTTCGGGCAGTTCGAGCGTTTCAAAATAAAGCGCGCCGGTCTCTGCAATCTCCATGCTGAGCCCGCCGATGCCCTGATCCGCGTCCCATGTGAACCGAAGGCTGACACAGTTAGACCGAGTCACAAAACCCGCGTCGATACGATAGCTGCGACGGGTTCCGATTTCGCTGTGAGTGATGATCAGGTTGCCTTGCAAGTCGAGGCGAATTTCAAACATTAAGCCCAATGGTTCCGGGCTTTGATACCGCAGCAAGACTTGATCGACAGCACCAGGAATTGCCACAAATTCAAGAAGGATCGTTCCTTGGTCGAGCGTTTTATCGGGGTCAACACGTGCGGCAGCTGTCTTGCCCAGACCGACCGTACTAAAGGCCCCACCGCGCCTTTCTCGTAAACCTAACCAGCTCACGTCCTGCCCATTTCCGTCAGCTTCTAAGGCTGATCTCGCTCTCTGATCGTCGTCGGTTTGCCTGACCTGCGCGATCATTTTGGTTGTTGTTGTCACCAGTTAACGCGAATTTTCCATGGAATACAGCATCTTGTCTGTTAACCATGGCTGAGTAGGCTAATTTCGTGTCTTCCGCGCTACATGCGGTTGGTGTAGTCCGGATGAAATCTATGCCCATTGGATGAAGAACATGACCCCCGTTGATCCCGTTGACCTGACCGCACAACTCGTCCGTTGTCCCTCGATCACGCCCGAAGAAGGTGGCGCGTTGGTCCTGCTGGAAGATTTGCTTTCAAGTGCTGGCTTCGAGTGCACTCAGGTGGATCGGAACGGAACGTCGAACCTGTTTGCGCGGTGGGGACGGAAGGGCGCGAACCGGAGCTTTGGGTTCAACGGACATACGGACGTTGTGCCATTGGGCGACGAAAATGCGTGGACGGTTGATCCTTTTGGGGCTGAGATCAAAGACGGGTTTTTGTGGGGTCGTGGATCGACGGATATGAAATCTGGCGTCGCCGCATTCACCGCGGCCGCGATTGATTTTGTTCGGGACACGCCGCCTGACGGAGCGGTCATTCTGACTATCACAGGAGATGAAGAAGGCGACGCTACAGATGGGACCGTTGCACTCCTCGACTGGATGGAAGCGCAAGGTGAAGTGATGACCCACTGCCTTGTGGGCGAACCGACAAGCCCCAATCACATGGGTGAGGCAATGAAGATCGGACGTCGTGGATCAATGAACGTTTGGTTCACCTTTACAGGTGTTCAAGGCCACTCCGCCTACCCCCATCGCGCCAATAATCCCCTGACCGCGATGGCGCGGTTGATGGATACGCTCGCCTCGCATGAATTGGACGCAGGCAACGATCATTTCGATCCGTCGAATTTCGCCATCGTGACGATGGACACCGGCAATCCGGCCACCAACGTGATCCCCGCGCAATGCCGTGCGGCTGTGAATATCCGCTTCAACGATCACCATAGCGGGTCCAGCCTGACAGAGTGGATTGACCGCGAGGTTGCCAAAGTTGTGGGCGACACTGGAATTCGCATTGAAACGAAAGTGAAAATTTCTGGTGAGAGCTTCATCACGCCCCCCGGTGAACTCTCTGACTTGATCGCCCGCGCTGTGAAAGCCGAAACAGGCCAAACGCCTGAGATGTCGACATCTGGCGGCACCTCCGACGCGCGCTTCATGAAAAGCCATTGTCCTGTGGCGGAGTTCGGTCTGGTTGGCAAAACCATGCACCAAGTGGATGAAAAAGTGCCGGTCGCGGACATAATCCAGTTGAAAGCGATCTACGCGCGGATGCTGGCAGACTATTTCGCCTAAGTCTCTGTGCAGCCTCTGTCACACGTGCTAGGGGCAGCGCATGGCACGCATCCCCTCCAAATCTGAAATCCTCGATTGGATCACCGATAACCCTTCGCGCACGGCCAAGCGGGATATTGCACGGGCGTTTGGGATTAAGGGTGCTCAGCGTATCGACCTGAAGCGCATCTTAAAAGAGATGGAGGCTGAGGGAATGCTTCAAAAACGGCGCAGCAGCTATCGCGACGCCGACAAGCTGCCGCCGGTTTCGGTTTTGCAAGTGATTGCACCCGATGAAGACGGCGATCTTTTGGCCCGTCCGATGGAATGGAACGGTAAGGGGGAACCGCCAACGGTTCTGCTTTCACTGCGTGACAGCGATCCGGCCTTGGGGGCTGGCGACCGTATCCTTGCGCGGCTAACCGAAACGCCAAAGGATGAATTCCCCTACATGGGTCGAATGATCCGACGGATTGGCACAAACCCCTTGCGGATTTTGGGCGTGTTTCGCGCAGGCTCCGAAGGCGGTCGGATTGTGCCGATTGATAAGGGGTCGGACAAGGAATGGATCGTACCAGCAGGTGAGTTGGGCGGTGCCAAAGATGGCGAACTTGTTGAGGCAGAGCAAAGCGGGCCAAAAACCCGCATGGGATTGCCGCGCGCGCGGATTGTGACGCGGCTGGGTGATCCGACACAAGCGAAAGCCGTGTCCTTGATCGCGATCCACCAACATGGCATCCCCGATCACTTCCCGGACGAGGTGATTGCGGAAGCAGATAAGGCGGAACCAGCAGGCTTGGGCAAACGGCGCGATTTGCGCGATCTGCCGTTGGTCACAATCGATCCGGCAGATGCGCGGGATCACGATGATGCCTGTTTTGTTGAGCCTGACGATGACCCCAAGAACAAGGGTGGATTTATCATCTGGGTCGCGATCGCGGATGTGGCGCACTATGTGACGTCTGGGTCAGCGCTTGATCGAGAGGCACGCAAGCGGGGCAACTCCACCTATTTCCCGGATCGCGTGGTGCCGATGTTGCCGGACCGACTGTCAGGCGATCTCTGTTCGCTACACGAAGGGGTCGAGCGCGCCTGTATCGCCGTCGCGATGCGCATCGACAGCCACGGAAACAAGATCGATCACAGCTTTCATCGCGCTTTGATGAAAAGCCACGCCTCGCTGAATTATGAAGAGGTGCAGGCGGCGATAGATGGGAATGCCAACGCCAAGACCGAACCGCTTTTGGAGGGCGTGTTGCGCCCGCTCTACGCGGCCTACGAGGCGCTGAAAAAGGCGCGTGCACAGCGGCAGCCTTTGGAGTTGGACCTGCCAGAGCGGCAGATTGAGATCGATGACAAAGGCATCGTTCGGTCGGTGAATTTCAAAGAGCGGCTGGACGCGCATCGACTGATCGAAGAGTTCATGGTTCTAGCCAATGTCGCAGCGGCCGAGACCCTGATCGCCAAACGCGTGCCACAGCTGTTCCGCGTGCACGAAGAGCCAAGCCCCGAAAAGATCGACCAATTGCGAGAGGTAGCACAGGCCAGCGGGTTGGTTTTGGCCAAGGGGCAAGTCTTGAAGACAGGTCAGTTGAACCGTCTGATGGAGCAGGCACGTGAGACTGAACAATCAGAGCTGATCAGCCTGACCACGCTGAGGTCTATGACGCAGGCCTATTATAACCCCGAAAACTTCGGGCACTTTGGCCTGGCCTTGCAGGCTTACGCGCATTTCACGTCGCCCATTCGGCGCTATTCCGACCTGATCGTTCACCGCGCTTTGGTCGATGCGCACAAGTGGGGCGATGATGGCTTATCCCCGTTTGATGTCGAAAACCTAGCAGAGACGGCCAAACAGATCAGCGATACGGAGCGCAGGTCGATGATGGCGGAACGGGATACAACCGATCGCTACCTTGCTGCGTTCCTTTCCGACCGAATGGGCGCAGAGATGCCGGGGCGTGTGGCAGGAATTGCGAAGTTTGGTGTGTTTATCAAATTGGATGAAACAGGTGCAGATGCGCTTGTGCCCATCCGCACCTTGGGCCACGAGTACTTTGACTATGATGCCGAGACTCAAACTTTGATGGGGTCAGAGAGTGGTACGATGATCGGGCTTGGTCAGCGCGCGACGGTTAAATTGATAGAGGCTGCGCCGATCTCCGGCGGGCTGTTGGCTGAATTGGTGTCGTTGGATGAACAGATACTCCCGCGCGGCCCGAGCCGCGGACGGGGAAAACCGGCGCGGCGAAAAATGTCAGCGGCAAAGAAAAAAGGCGCAAAGACCAAACGCAAGGTCACACGCAAACGCCGTCAGAGATGATAGGTCAGCGCAGATTTGATCAGCAGGCCATGGCGGTTGGGGTCGATTTGATCTTTAGTGTCAAATAAAACTGCACGATTGCCCTCGATACGATCCTGATCAGGGAAGAGCGCAACATAATCTGAAATTACCGACGACTGGCAATGCGCGAAGATGGCGAAAGTGCCATTCTTGGGGACGCCCAGCCGCAGTGTCGATGCCGCCTTTTTCTTTGGCGTGATGTAACTGGGCTGGCCCCAGCGTAGAACTTCTTCGATAGGCCCAATTTCGGGCGTGTCGTCGGCGACGTCGAATATCAATTCGCGAAGCTGCAAAGCCGCATCGCGCGCCTGCGGTGGCATAGCCTCAAACGCGGCGCACACTTCGGCGCTCATGGTTCTATCGTTCTTTTGGCTCACAGGTTTCCCCACGGATACAGGAGATCAGGTCGCTCTCCATCTTTGGTGTGGGGTTATAAAAGACGGTTGAGTCACAGGGATCAACCTCGACCACGACAGCACCGTCGATGATTTTGGCAAAAGTTATGAGGTCTTCGCTCGATCCGACGCCGCCGCACCATGGGCCATAACAGACGGATTGAACGATCGCCGGACTGTCGAAGCGGGAGGTGAAACCGTCGCGCGTTAGAGCTTCACCAGTGAAGGTGCCGGAGATCGGAGCTGGATGACGTTCTTTATTCACAACGCCCTGCGGCAATAGGCTTTCATCGAAGTCTAACTTGCCGCGCAGAACATAAACGTCCTCTGGCACCTCATTCATGCGATTGAACGCCGTTGCTACGTCAGGAGGCATACAGCTGAGCGCCGTGGCTTGGCTCGCGATGAAACAAAGGGCTGCGGCACTTGAAAACTTCAACTTCGCCTCCCCGTCACAGCTTCGCGCCGAACTCCGCCAAAACTTCTTCATAAACAGCGCGTTTGAACGGCACGATGTTGGCGACCAGATCTTCCTTAGGCATCCACTTCCATTGCGTGAATTCGGGATGCTCTGTTTCGATGTTGATGTCCGTATCCGCCCCATGGAATCGGAACAGGAACCACTTCTGCTCTTGCCCGCGATAGCGCCCCTTCCAGATCGTAGGGACGATGTGATGCGGCAGATCATAAGGTATCAAGCGGCTGCTCTCCGCCTCCAGCGTCACCAGCTTTTTCGTGACACCTGTCTCTTCCCACAGCTCGCGATAGGCGGCATCCAGCGTGTTTTCACCCTTGTCCACACCGCCCTGTGGCATTTGCCATGCGTCCGTGTCACGATCATTGCGTTGACCGACAAAGATATGCCCACGCGGGTTGGTCAGCATAATCCCGACACAGGGGCGATAGGGCAATTCTGCGATTTGCTCAGGCGTCATAAAGGGGCCTTGTTGATTCATATTCCTGCCTTTCCGTTTTCCCGGATTTAGGCAAAAGGTCCAGTGCTATGCGATAACAAGTCGGGTTTCGTGACGAATACGTGAAGCAATCCAAAGTAGATGATCCCTGCGAAACGCAACGCATCCAGCCGTCGGGCGACCCGGCCCGCGCCATTGATGTAGAAAAATGGCAGAGCCCCGACCCTTTACCGCATAGGGCCAATTCCAATCCGTGATCAGTATCAGATCATACATCGGATCAGCCCTGCGCAGATTTTCATGAGAATACGCGTAAGGCGCGCGCACCATCAGATTGTAATCTTCATGTTTTGGATCGTCGGACCACAGGTCACCGGGCCGGATAGGTAGGGCCCAATCGGCCGGCTGAGACATGCGGTCGGGGCGGTAGAGCATACCAACGATCCGATGTGTCCCGCGTGGCGTCGCGCCATCGCCCTCGGCCTTACTGTTAGTCAAACCGCCCGACCCGATGGTGCGGGGAAACCTGCGGCCCATGAACCGCACATGGGTTGGCATGACGACAAGATCGGTGGCTTTCATCTTAGAACAGATGCCCCGACTTGGCCGCTTTGGTTTGAAGGTAATGGTCGTTCAACGGATTTCGCCCGACCTGCAACGGTACACGTTCCGTGACCGTGATACCGCAGCCCTCCATACGGGCGATTTTGGCGGGGTTATTCGTCATCAGTCGAACTTGGTCAAAGCCGAGCTTGCGCAAGATCTCCGCGCCGATCCTGAAATCACGCTCGTCATCTTCGAACCCGAGGCGGTGGTTGGCTTCGACCGTATCAAAACCTTGATCCTGCAAAGCGTAGGCGCGCATCTTGTTGGCCAGTCCGATGCCGCGCCCTTCCTGATTGAGATAGAGCAGAACGCCCTGCCCTTCCTCACCCATCTGCGCCAAGGCACCGTGCAACTGCGGACCGCAATCGCATTTGAGCGATCCAAGCACGTCACCGGTGAAGCAGGCCGAATGCAATCGTGCCAGCACTGGTTTGCTGCGGTCAGGCGTTCCGATCTCAACGGCGTAGTGTTCTTCGCCACCATCCTCGGGGCGAAACACATGCAACCGCCCGGCATCCGAGACGGTCATCGGAAGGCGCGCATGAACAACGGGCTGCATCGGGCTCAGCTGGCTGTTCAGAACAACGGCCTGATCCACCATGGTCAGGTCATGTTGGTGCGCAAACCCGGCGGGCATGTCCAATGGCAGGCAGAGCACAGCAGGCAGCAAGCGCGCCGATTTGGCGAGTTGAATGCCAGCACGCGCCAAAGCCGATTGATCATCCCGCACCATCTTATGCGGGCCCTTCATCGGCATATTCAAGTCATCCGCGGGGTCCGCCATCGCCCGAACCCAAGATAGCGATACATCCTCTGGCAGAGCGATCCGCGTAAGGTCAGAATCGTAAACATGCACCTTCAAAGTGCGTGCACGCCAGTCTGTAAGCGCCAGTTGAGCCGCTCCGAAACTGCACAAATCCTTCAGACGGTCTGCTTTCAATGTTTCAACAGCCAAAATCACGCCATCTGACATCACAACCGGCACACCCATTCGTAAATCTGCGCGAGCACGGGCCAGTTTCTCAATATTGTCAGGGGAAAACGCCAATTTTGACTGCCTTTTCTATTCCTGAAAACCCATATCGGATGCCGTCAGAGATTGAAACATTTCAAGTGAAGATGACACGTCCGTGTGAATTTAGCGAGCAAATGCTTGTCTAAAACACGTATAGATCACATTTCTGTCTCAACGAAACACGGAGACCCACCAATGGCTCAGCTAAAGAAAATCCTACTTGTCGACGATGACGACGACCTGCGCGAAGCGCTTGGTGAACAATTGCTGATGACCGAAGATTTCGACGTGTTCGAAGCTGCCGACGGCACCGAAGCGATGGTGAAAGCGAAAGAGCAGCTTTATGATTTGATGATCCTCGACGTGGGCCTGCCCGATACAGATGGCCGCGAGCTGTGCCGCCTGATGCGCAAGCAAGGTGTGAAGTGCCCGATCGTCATGCTTACCGCTCAGGACAGCGATGCAGACACAATCTACGGTTTAGACGCTGGCGCCAATGACTACGTTAGCAAGCCATTTAAGTTCCCTGTCCTTTTAGCGCGCCTCCGCAGCCAGTTGCGGACACATGAACAGTCAGAAGACGCTGTTTTCCAGCTTGGGCCGTATACGTTCAAGCCTGCTCAGAAGATGCTTGTAACGGAAGAAGACAAGAAAGTTCGCCTGACCGAGAAAGAGACGAACATTCTGAAGTTCCTCTACCGTTCAACTGAAGGTGTCGTAGCGCGCGACGTTCTGTTGCACGAAGTTTGGGGCTACAACGCAGGTGTGACGACCCATACTTTGGAGACACACATTTACCGTCTTCGGCAAAAAATTGAACCAGATCCGTCAAATGCCCGCCTTCTTGTGACCGAATCAGGTGGCTATAGACTGATTGCATAATTGAGATAGGTCGGCGTTTTGGTGATCCTCCCACGCTGAAGTGCTGACCTAAAAGAACCCCTCTGGTGGCGGGGTCCCGAGCCACCACCTCCCTGTTGGACTTGCCCGGACACTGTCCGGGCATTTTTTTACCCAAAAAGGACAATCACATGAAATCATCTAAGGACTATTTGGCAGAGGCTAACGCCGTTGTTCCACGCATGAGCGCGGAAGACGCCATCGATAAACACGCAGAGGGTAACGGCGTCTTTGTCGATGTGCGTGACAGTTCCGCTGTTGCGCAGACTGGTAAGATCCAAGGCGCACTTCATATCCCTCGCGGAATGCTAGAGTTCGTGGCGGATCCTGAAACAGCGCTTTACAACGATGCTTTGCAAAAGGAAGCCGAGATATATTTGATCTGTGCCGCAGGTGGCCAAGCCGCTCTTGCTGGCAAGACACTGATCGATATGGGTTATGAGAACGTCACAAATATCGGTGGCATTAGCGCTTGGAAGGACGCAGGCGGACCAACCGAGGCCTAAGCAACAAACTCCGTGTTGCTGTATCCTTGCAGGTACAGCAGCGCGGTCAAATCCCCGAAATTGATCCGTACTTTGCATTTTTCTTGCAAAGCCGGCTTGCCATGCAATGCGACCCCAGTTCCGGCATTTTTGAGCATCAACAGATCGTTCATACCATCGCCGACCGCCAGAACATCAGATGTCTGAATACCGAGTCGGTCGGTAATCTCATTCAAAGCATCTAATTTCGCTTCTTGGCCAAGGATTGGCCGGGCCACTTTGCCAGAAAGCTTTCCATCAACGATTTCTAGAGTATTCGCGCGGTTTTCGTCGAAACCGAGATGCGCTGCAACTTTGGCGGTGAAGGCGGTGAAGCCGCCAGAGACGAGGGCCGCATAAGCGCCATTGGCTTTCATCGTCGCGAGCAAGGTCGCGCCTCCGGGCATGTAAGTGATACGTGTGTTCAAGACGTGATCGATGATCGTTTCGGGGAGGTCTTTGAGAAGGCCGACGCGTTCATCGATAGCCCCTTCGAAATCCAACTCTCCATTCATCGCCTTTGCAGTGATCTCAGCCACGCGGTCGCCGACGCCTGCTTCGGTGGCGAGTTCGTCGATACACTCCTGCTGGATCATGGTGCTGTCCATATCGGCCAACAGCATTTTTTTGCGGCGGCCTTCGAGCGGTTGAACGATCAGATCGACACTCATGTCCTGACAGCTTTTCCAAACGTCATCGACGTTGTCGGGTCGCATCGGAAGCGCGAACTCAGCAGCTTCATCAATCGCTAACCAGTGTGTCTCTCCGCCACCCCAAGCGTTGCGTAAGTTGTCGACCAACGCGGCGTCGAGGCCCCGCTGGTTCGGCGCGGAAATGAGAGTGGCAACAAACATCGGGTTTCCTATTGGCGTCGGGGATGTCGCAAAAAGCGGTTTGAGCGGCGGTCTAGCGTCATTTCTCCTGTTGCGGAAGTCCCCAAAGCCCCGTAACTCCGGCTGTGGGACACCCTTCCCCAACGAAGGGCGCATATCTGTGAGGATACCACTGATGGTAATGACCAAACCGGCAACGCGGCCGGCAAACCCGCGTTTTTCGTCTGGCCCCTGTGCCAAGCCCCCCACATGGAAATTGGATGATTTGAGCGACGCCTCTTTGGGCCGGTCGCATCGTGCCGCTGTTGGCAAGTCAAAGCTGAAAGAAGCGATCGAGCTGACGCGCGAGGTTTTGCGTGTGCCCCATGACCATAAGATTGGGATCGTGCCCGCTTCGGACACTGGTGCGTTTGAGATGGCGATGTGGTCAATGCTGGGCGAACGCCCTGTGCAAATGGTCGCCTGGGAGAGCTTTGGCGCGGGCTGGGTCACGGATGTGGTCAAGCAGCTGAAGATTGAAGCAACGACTCATACGGCTGAGTACGGTGAGATCGTCGATATGGCAGCGTTGGATTATGACCAAGACGTTTGCTTTACTTGGAATGGAACAACATCTGGTGTGAGGGTGGCCTCAGGTGATGTCATCCCAGCGGACCGCGAAGGTCTAACGCTGTGCGACGCGACCTCTGCTGCTTTTGCGCAGGATTTGCCGTGGGACAAACTGGATGTGACGACCTTCTCCTGGCAGAAGGTGATGGGTGGCGAGGCGGCCCATGGCATGCTGATCTTGTCACCGCGCGCTGTGGAGCGGTTGGAAAGCTACACGCCTGCGTGGCCGTTGCCGAAGATTTTCCGCCTGACAAAAGGTGGCAAATTGATCGACGGCATCTTTGAGGGTGCGACGATAAACACGCCTTCAATGCTGGCGGTTGAGGACTATTTGGTCGCGCTGAAATGGGCAAAATCCATTGGCGGGCTGGACGCTTTGATGCATCGCGCAAATGCGAATGCGCAGGCGATCTGGAATTTCACTGCGTCGCGCGATTGGATTGCGAACCTAGCAAGCGATCGGTCCATTCGGTCGAACACCTCCGTCTGCCTGAAGTTCACCGACGATCGGATCACCGACGGCGCGGCTTTTGCCAAAGCCGTGGCGAAACGGCTGGAAGCCGAAGGTGTGGCGCTGGACGTCGGGGCCTATCGGGACGCGCCTGCCGGTCTTCGGATCTGGTGTGGTGCGACGGTGGAGACCTCTGACATCGAAGCGATGTTGCCCTGGCTCGAATGGGCGTTCGAGACGGAAATCGCAGCTTTCTAATTTCGCGGCTTCTGCCCGCAACTCACTTCTTCAAAAGGACCAAAGACATGGCCCCCAAAGTACTTATCTCTGACAAACTCTCTGACGCTGCCGTACAGATCTTCAAGGATCGCGGTATTGATGTGGATTTCAAACCGGACCTTGGCAAAGACAAGGTCGAACTGCTCAAAGTCATCGGCGATTATGACGGTTTGGCGATCCGGTCCGCGACCAAGGCGACAGAAAAGATCATTGCGAATGCCACGAACCTGAAGGTCATTGGCCGCGCTGGGATCGGCACCGACAACATCGACAAAGACGCTGCTTCCAAGGCAGGTATCATCGTGATGAACACGCCGTTCGGCAATATGATCACAACGGCTGAGCATGCGATTGCGATGATGTTCGCCGTGGCGCGTCAGATTCCGGAAGCGTCTGAATCTACCCATGCAGGCAAATGGGAAAAATCCAAGTTCATGGGTGTTGAGTTGACCGGCAAAACGCTTGGCGTGATCGGCGCTGGCAACATTGGCGGGATCGTCTGTGACCGCGCCCGTGGGTTGAAGATGAAGGTTATCGCCTATGATCCATTCTTGAGCCAAGAGAAGGCCGACAAGATGGGTGTCGAGAAAGTCGAGCTGGAAGAACTGCTTCCGCGTGCCGACTTCTTGACTTTGCACGTGCCAAAGACAGAGCAGACAGCCAACATGATCACCGCTGAACGCATCGCAATGATGAAAAAGGGCGCGCGGATCATCAACTGTGCGCGCGGTGGCTTGGTCGATGAAGAGGCGCTGGCCGAGGCATTGAAATCCGGCCACATCGCTGGTGCGGCCTTTGACGTCTTCGCTGTTGAGCCAGCCACCGACAGCCCATTGTTCAACCTGCCAAATGTCGTTGTGACGCCGCACCTTGGTGCCGCCACGATGGAAGCGCAAGAAAACGTCGCCCTGCAGGTCGCGGAGCAGATGGCGGATTATCTTCTGACAGGGGCAGTCGCCAATGCGCTCAACATGCCATCGGTCACTGCCGAAGAAGCCAAGGTCATGGGGCCATGGATTGAACTGTCCGGCCACCTTGGGAACTTCATCGGTCAGATGACGGATGAGCCGGTGCAGGCGATCAACATTCTTTATGACGGTGAAGCAAGTGAGATGAACCTCAACGCGCTGACCTGTGCGGTAATCGCAGGTATCATGAAAAAGGTGAACCCCGATGTGAACATGGTCAGCGCGCCGGTGATCGCGAAAGAACGTGGCGTTCAGGTGTCCACGACCAAGCAGGATAAATCCGGGGCCTTTGAAGGCTATATCAAAGTGACCGTCGTGACCGAAAAGCGCGAACGTTCCGTCGCAGGTACGGTCTTTAGCGATGGCAAACCAAGGTTCATTCAGATCAAAGGCATCAACATCGATGCGGAGATCGGCGCGAACATGGTCTACACGACCAACGAAGACGTTCCCGGTATCATCGGTGCCTTGGGTCAAACCATGGGAGAAAACAACGTCAACATCGCGAACTTTACGCTCGGCCGGAAAGAGGCAAAGGGTGAGGCGATTGCTCTGCTGTACGTCGATGAACCGGTGCCAGCGCCAGCTTTGAAAGCGCTCGAGAATACGGGGTTGTTTACGCAGGTCAAACCGCTGAGTTTTGATGTAAAATAAGGCGATCAGGCCCGGCCAAGCGTCGGGCCTTTTTGTCTTTGGAGCGCCCTGATACACACGGGATCATGGCGCTTAATTTTTCCGAACTTTCCGAGTTTTACACGCACGGCTTTGATACAGTGATCGACGTTCGCTCGCCTGCTGAGTTCGCGATTGATCATATTCCGGGTGCGATAAACCTGCCGTCCCTGTCGAACGAGGAACGCGCAGAAGTTGGCACGATTTACAAACAAGTCAGCCCGTTTAAGGCGCGGAAAGTTGGGGCGTCTCTGGTCCTCTCAAACGTCGCGCGCCATGTTTCTGGGCCGTTGCAGCACCATGATGGCAGCTGGCGGCCTTTGATCTATTGCTGGCGCGGCGGGCAACGGTCCGGTGTCTTCACAACGCTGTTGAAAGAGATTGGCTGGCGCGCAGAGGTGGTCGATGGAGGCTATCAGACGTATCGACGGTTGGTGCAGCATTTGCTGTATGAAGAAACCTTACCGCATCGGTTCATTTTGCTTGATGGCTACACAGGGACCGCCAAGACCGCAGTATTGAACGCTCTGAAACCCTTGGGCGTTCAAACGATTGACCTCGAAGCAATGGCAGGTCATCGCGGGTCGCTTTTGGGCGAAATGCCGGGTGGGCAGCCGTCACAACGCATGTTCGAAAGTCGGTTAGCGCAGGCGTTGTATCACTGCGACCCGTCTCAACCGGTTGTTTTAGAAGCAGAAAGCAGTAAGATCGGGAGGCTTATCATCCCTCCTAGCCTTTGGTCTGCAATGGCCCAAGCGCCTGGCATCAAGATCACGGCCTCTCTAGCGGCACGGGTCGCGTTCATCACGGAGGATTATCGCGATATCCTCGCCGATCCGGATACCGTCACCAAACGCCTCGCCCCGCTGCGGCATTTGCGCGGTCATGCGAACGTGGATCGGTGGCAAGGTTTGCAGGACAGCGGCGATCTATCCGGCTTGGCGCAAGCGCTGATCGAAGATCACTATGATCCGGCCTACGCGACGGCGCAGAAAAAGCACGAGCGGGAGGTTTTGGGCGAGGTTCATTCAGAAACTCTGGATCAGACGGGTGTTGAAACCACGGCGAAGAAAGTTGCGGAGATCGTCAGATCACTTTGATCGTGGCAGGGCCTTTGATGATCCGCCCAATCACCATCGCGTCCTCGTAACCCGCTGCCCGCAACTTCGCCACGCAATCCGCCGCCATGTCACCCGAAACCGCCGCGAGCAATCCGCCAGAGGTTTGAGGATCGAACAGAAGGTCATGCGGCGTACCTTCAACTGCGCCGACGGAGGCAACGTTGGACCCAAAGATGGACGACCTATGGCCCTCATTGGAAAGTGCCTCTGCGCCATCAAAGAAAGGCACAGCGGCTTGGGTAAGCTCAACTGCCACCTGCGATTGTTCGCACATGCCCCAAAGGTGACCGAGCAGCCCAAAGCCGGTCACGTCAGTCATCGCATGGCTATCTGACAAAATGTCTGCCGCCGCGCCCTGCCCTTGGCACATGCGTTCGAACAGACGATGAACGTCCCAGCCCCGCGCGGCACCTGCCATCTCTGCCGCGAGGATCACGCCTGATCCAATGGGTTTCGTCAGCATCAACTGGTCACCATCCTGTGCGCCGCCCAAAGTGATCGGGTCCCGATCCAGCAGCCCTGTGACGGTAAAACCAATCGACATCTCCGCACCCATGGACGAATGCCCACCAACAATCTCTGCTCCGGCGTCGGCAAAAACCTCCTGCGCCGCTGACATCACTTCGGAGAGCGTGCGGCTTTGCAAGTCTTCCGACATTTGCGGCAGCACGATGTTCGCGGTTGCCGCTTGCGGATTTGCGCCCATGGCCCAGATGTCACCCAACGCGTGGACAGCTGAGATGCGTGCCATGATGACGGGATCTTCGGTAAAGGCGCGGAGGTGGTCCGTGGAAATCACCTGCTTCTGCCCGCCAACGGTCAACACGCCTGCATCGTCGGATGGTAGGCGTTCAACGTCCTTCCGCGCGTTCCTCGGCAAACCCGTTAGGGCGGATTTCAAGGCAGAGTTCCCAACCTTCGACCCGCAGCCAGCGCACAGCGGTTTATCCCCGAGCACCTCTTTCAAACCGATGGCAGCGGTGCGCGGAACCTCGGGTTTCGCCATCACCGGTAGGTCTTCAAGCTTGGTCATGAAGGCGCGGTCGATGCGATCCTTCCACTTCCAGAGCAAAGGTCCGTGAAACGCACGGCCGAATTTTTCGGCCATGGCGGATTTGCCACCCATGGAGATCAGCTTCAGATAGTCCCGCTGCGGATCATAATTTGTCAAAGCCCCGCCGGACAGAACAGCGCGCAGGTTGTCAAATAAGAATGGCGCTTCGCGGACCGCGAACACACCCGCCTTGGAGCGTGGCGACGCGGTGAGATGCGCACAATCGCCAACAGCAAAGATGTTTGGATCGCTTGAGCGCAACGTCGCATCCACTGCGATGAACCCGTCGTGCATGTTGAGGCCGATGTCCTTTGGCCACTCGAACGGCTCGGCCCCCGCTGCGCCAACGGTGAAATCCGAGGGGATGGCGTCCCCGTTCTCCAAAACGACGCTATCTGCGGTCACTTCGCAGCCAGATGCCCCTTCGACCAGTTCGATCCCCATGTCGGTCAATTGCCGCTTAAGCCGGTTGCGACCTTGCAGGCCAACGGCAGTAAGTGACTTTGACCGATCGAGAATGCGCACCTTCGCCTTGGGCACCGCATGCTGCATCGCCATGGCCAGCTCAACGCCCGCTACACCGCCACCGATAACGGCGATATTGCCCTCGCTGTGTGACGTCCGAAAGGCATTCCATTTGTGAGCAAACGGAGCGAGCGGCTTGGCGGGGATCGCGTGCTCAGTGAACCCTTTCAGCTTGGGCATTTCTGACGTTATGCCGATGTCGATGGAACATAGATCATAGGCGATGGGAGGACGCCCCGGCACAGTGATCATTTTCGCGTCTTTGTCGATCTCCGTGACGATGCCCACGACCATCCGCGCACCCGCAAATCGGGCAAGGCGAAGCAGGTCGATATCAAGCTCATCCCGTGTGTAGTGGCCCGCCACAAACCCGGGCAGCATCCCCGAATACGCCGCGGTTGGAGCGGGATTGATCACGGTCACCCGCACACCGGCCAAAGGGTTCATCCCCCAAGCGCGCAGAACAAGCGCATGGGTATGACCGCCGCCAACAAGAACGAGGTCTTTGACCTTTGGTAGAGTATTCATGTCGGTGTCATAGCCGCTGCCGCGCTATGGCGAAAGCCACTGGCCATCCCAGTCACGCGCCTGTGTGTAGGCGACGCGGCGGTGATCTCGCCCCAGATGGATCAGGTCGAGGTGCTCCAGATGGCATCGAAGCACGCAAAACCGTTCCCGCACAGGTGGTTTTTCATAGTCTAGCGCGCCTTGTATCGGCGTTCCGGGCGCTGGTAATGTCCCGTAAGACACGCGTGACGAGGGCGGCACAATGGCCCAATCATCATCCACACTTGGGCCTTCCAAAATCTCCACGCCGCATTGCATTCGAATTTGCAAATCAAGGCTTTCCACCCACCAAAGCAAAGCGGCATGGGGGTGCGCCTTCAGACTTTCAATCTTGGAGCTTTGTGTGTCGGTCTGAACCTCGCAAAACTTGGCGTCAGCGGCCGCCTTGCGCAACACTACGTTGCGGCTTTCGGGCAGGCCGTCAGCGGAAACGGTCGAGAAACTGACCAACCGGCAGGGATGGCTTGCGTCACGCACACCAAGATCCAACTGCGCCCATGTCATATCCCAAAGTCCAGATTTGGTTTCAAACCAGTCACTCATAGCCCGTCATCTCCAAATATCCACGACCCTTATGGCTGCCGCTGATCGTTACCGGCCCTTCCCAATAGGGCACGCTTGTTGTCATCCAAGCATTAGGATTGATCGCTTGCACCTCAACATCAACGCCACGATCCGGCAATTCAACCCGCCACTTGGTCGGCACTTCTGCGCCGCTGGTTTGCGAGGTCTCCAGCGGCGTTGCGCTTAGCGCGCCATCGGGATAGGCTTGCGTTTCGCCCTCTAGCGCGATCCACGTCGCATAAGTGTAGACGCTGCCATCGGTCTGACGCAGGGCAAAGCCCATCATTTTGTCACCACTCTCAAAAGATAACGAAAACCAATCCCAACCGGTTTGAGTGTCTGACAACGGCTGCGATGACCATTCGCGATCAAGCCAAGCCTCTCCCGTCACTTCGACCTCGCCCTCTGGCAATGCGAGTGTCCCGCTCAACGCCAAGTAGGGCAGAGAATAGTAGTGGGACGCCTGCCCCTCCGCAGATTTCACCGAATAGCCCGCGTCGCCATGAAAGATCAGCGGGCCTTCGTTGCGCAGTTCAAGCTCGTAGGAAAACTCATCTGATCCCGCTTTGAGGCTTAGTACCTCCATATCGCCGACCATCTGCCATTCGTCGATCCACGCCTCAAAGGGCTCAGCCGTCACACCTGCGTGGCCAAGAGACCCGCGCGCCAAGCGTTCAGTGACATAATGATCATCTGGCGTCGTCACGGCGGCGTGGCCCATGAATATCTGGCCGTCGATCTCATCGGGGATCAGGGCGGAGCGAAACAGCGTCCATTGCAGGCCATAGTCTCGACCTTCCGCGTCTTGCATGTTGGCGGTCAGATACCACCACTCGATCCGGTAATCGGGGTGGGCGCCATGGTCAGCTGGGAAATCGAAGACGTAGCCCCTTTCGGGGACGGAAAACCCCTCGGCGTCGGTGCCAAGACCCGCAAACCCTTGCGCCCAGATGGACGTGGGCCAAATCAGGAGGAAGAGGAGAAGCCTAACGTTCATTGGCGAAGACTTTCAAAAGCTCGGCGGGGCGCAAGCGGGTCAATTTTAGTGCAGGCCAAAAGGCCGCCAATGCCGCCGCTAGGAGGGAGAGGATCGCAAGTTGGAGATAGTCGGCGGGGAATAGGAACAACGGCAGTTTCCATCCAAAGGCTGCAACGTTTACCACTGCCAATAAGACCCAAGCGAGCACAATGCCCAGCGGAACGGCGATAAGGATCGTGAAGAACGCGAGGATCAAGGCTCGCAACAATTCCAACTGTCCAAGAGACCGGCGCGTGATCCCGACGGCCCAAACGGGTGCAAGCTGCGGCACGCGCATTGCGGCGAGGGTGAGCAAGCTCATCAGGATGGCAAACCCCGCCACGGCGAGCGTCAAGACGTTCAGCGCGGCGGTGACGGTGAAGGTGCGTTCGAACACTTGCAGGGAAAAGGCTTTGATCTCCGCTTGGTTGATCACATTCTCGGAGCTAATGCCGAATTGTGTTTCGAGGTCGCTTAGCAAATCGTCGACCTGATCTACCGATATGCGAAGGCCAAAGTTGTTGGCGATTTCTTCAGGGTATAGCTCTGCAAACACCTCCTCAGACACAATGGCCTGCCCAATCGGGTTGCCATAGTCGCCGTAGACGCCGACGACCTCAAACGATTGCCCCCCAAGGGCGACAATCGCACCGGGCCAAGTGTCCGTTCGACGCGCAAGCTGTTCATTTAGCAAAATACCAGCGCCGCCCGCGACCTGATCCCAAGGGTCGGCCATGGCGTCGAGAAATGTCCAATTGTCGCGCTGCGTACTGTGAACGCGGGCACCGAAAACTTCGGTCTCCACCCCTTTAATCTGCGCCTCTGCCGAGACAATCGGCAAGATCGCGTCAACACGCGGTTCGAGGTAGCCGGTGATCTCTTTCGCGCGATCCTCTTCCACAGTGAGGTAAAGTTCAGAGGCGAGACGTTGATCGAGGAAGTCCACAAACGTCAGTCGAAAGCTCGACACCATGGTCGAGACGCCAACGTTCGCGGCCATGGCGAGCAGGAGGGCCATCAATGCCAAAGATAGCCCCGGCAATTGCTGGCGTGTGTCGGCCCAGAACCATTGTGCCTTTGCGCCCGACGACAGGCTTTGCGAGGCCCGCAACATTTGATCCAAGATGAGCGGCAAGGCGAGCGCGGCGCCAATCAAGACAGACGCAAGCAAGGCAAATCCAGATACCAACCCATCCGCCGTGGCCGCAAGAATAACGGCAAGCACAGCGCAGGCGGCAGCCAAGATCGCAAGCACCGCCGCGCGTCGTCCGGCGACCATGACATGCGCTCTGATCTGCCCGCCGGCCAGCAGTGGCATCTTGGCGAGCTTTAGAAACGCCGACACCGATGCAATCGTCGTGCCGCCCAGCGCGATCAATAGGCCCGTCGCCCACCACGACGCCCTGAATGCCAACGTGCCGGAAACATTCGCGCCGTAGAGCCCTTGCAACGTCGCGGCCACGTCAGGAAGCAGTGCAGAGGCAATGAAGTAGCCCAAGATCACGCCTGCGACGCCTGCGATCAGGGCGAAGAGGATCAGTTCAACCATCATCAAGGCAAGCAATATGTTTAGCGGCACACCCAACGCCCGAATAGTGCGGATCATCGGGCGGCGCTGTTCGAACGCCAAGCCAATCGCGCTGTGGACAATGAAAAACCCCACCGCGAAGGAGAGGAAGCCGAATGCAGTGAGGTTCAAATGGAAACTGTCCGTGAGCCGTCCGATGTCCGACCCAGATTGCGCGCTGATACGAGTGAGATTGGGAGCGATCTCGGCAAGTGTCGCTTGCTGCTTTGGTTGAACGGTTGCGATGAGAAGGCGGTCAATCTCCCCCTCTCGGCCAAGCAGCTCTTGCGCGAACACTAGGTCCGTTGTCAAAGTTTGGGGGGCGATGTTCGGGTCCGCGATCAACTCCGCCTCGACCGTTCCTTCAAGGGCGGCGAGCGCATCTGGCCGACCGAAAATCTGGCCGCCACCGGATAGAAATGCCCCTAGGTCGGCCTGCTCTGTCAGACTAACCGGCGCGATGCCGATGGGTGCTGTCAAAGCATCCAAGCCTATGACGCGCACACCATTGATGCGCCCTTCTACAATCGGGCTGACGAGCCACCCTGCCCGCCTAAGCGCAACGAACGTCTCTTGATCAATTGACCCACCATCGGCAGCACGCAGATGATCGAACCGACCCTCGCCCAGAGTGGCTGCGGCTGCGTCATAACTCGCTCGCGCCTCGGCATTCACAGCTTGCACGCCCGACCACAACGCAGTGGCCAAAGCGATTCCTGCAAGCAAGGTAATCAACTGCAAGAGATTGCGGCGCCAATAGCTCATCAACGCCGCAAGGGTCGTGCGGATCATGACACCACACCGACGGACAAGTGGACGTTGCGATCCAGTCGAGATGCCAATGATTTGGAATGCGTAACCAAAAGCAATCCCGCCCTCGTTTCACCAACCAATTTCAGGAACAAATCCATTACTGTCTGAGCGCTCGCCTCATCCAAATTACCTGTGGGCTCATCAGCCAATACCAGCTTGGGCCGCACCGCCAATGTACGCCCAATCGCGACGCGCTGTTGTTGCCCGCCAGAGAGCTGTTCAGGGTATTTGGAAAGCTGATCTTCGAGCCCAAGAGTTTGACCGAGATAAGCGATCCACTCTTTATCTGCCGACCCCGCCAAGCGTGCCTGAAACGCGATGTTATCCGCAACCGTCAGGCTTGGGATCAAATTAAACTGTTGAAATACAACCCCAATATCTGTTCGCCTCAAATGGGCCCGCTCGGCATCTGACCTTCCCGCAATATCAGTGCCTTCGATTTCAATCGATCCCGCATCCGGCACATCGAGCCCCCCGACGAGATGCAGCAGGGTGCTTTTCCCGCTACCGCTTTCACCGGTCAACGCAAGCGTCTCACTCGCCGCCAAATCTAGATCAACACCTCGCAAAACCTGCAAAGTTTGATCTGCAATCGAATAGGTCTTGGAAACATCACGGGCGCGCAGCAGCATCGATCGTCCTTTCATCACCAATGACTTAGATCGGATTGGAAAATTGAAAGCCAGCGCAAACGCAAAACACCGTGACGGTACGTTCCTGTGGCGAAGCGCCTCAGGTCCTCTATTCTACATCCAAAGACTGGAGATTTCTTATGACCGATATTGTCATTCTCAGCGGCGCACGCACAGCCATTGGCACCTTTGGTGGGTCCCTTGCCGGCACCACACCAATCGAACTTGGAACAACTGTCTCAAAAGCGGCTTTGGACCGCGCGGGGCTTGAGGGCCGGCAGATCGGACATGTCGCCTTTGGCCATGTGATCAACACTGAACCGAAAGACATGTATGTCAGCCGCGTTGCATCGATGAACGCAGGCGTGCCTGACACGACACCTGCAATGAACGTGAACCGACTGTGCGGTTCCGGCGTGCAGGCGATCGTCTCTGTCGTGCAATCCTTGATGCTGGGCGATGCAGATTTCGGCCTTGCGGGCGGATCAGAGAACATGAGCCGCTCCCCTTTCATCATCCCGCAACAGCGCTGGGGCGCGAAGATGGGCGATGTGCGGACTCAAGACATGATGCTCGGCGCTTTGAACTGTCCATTTGGGACGGGCCACATGGGTGTTACCGCGGAGAACGTTGCCCGCGAACATGGAATCAGCCGCGACGATCAGGATGCCTTTGCCGCGCTCAGCCAAGAGCGTGCCGCCAAGGCGCAAGCGGCCGGTTATTTTGATGATCAAATCGTGCCGATTGAGGTCAAAGTAAAGCGCGACATGGTTGCGTTTGATAAGGACGAACATCTGAAAGCCACCACAGTCGAAACCCTCGCCGGTCTGCGCCCTGTTTTTGAGAAAGACGGCACCGTGACAGCGGGCAACGCCTCCGGCCTGAACGATGGGGCAGCGGCAGTTACTCTGGCCCGTGCTGATGCAGCGGAGAAAGCAGGTCTAACACCAAAATTCCGCGTGCTTGGCTATGCCCATGCAGGCGTTCGGCCAGAGGTGATGGGGATTGGTCCGGTCCCTGCTGTGCAGAACCTAATGGAGAAAACTGGCCTTACCATTGCCGACTTCGATGTGATTGAATCGAACGAAGCCTTCGCGGCACAAGCGCTCGCCGTAACGAATGAACTCGGCCTACACCCAGCAAAGGTGAACCCGAACGGCGGCGCGATTGCCCTTGGCCATCCTGTTGGCGCAACGGGCACGATCATCACGGTCAAAGCGATGTATGAGCTTGAGCGCATCCAAGGCCACCGCGCTTTGATCACCATGTGCATCGGCGGCGGTCAGGGAATCGCGCTGGCGATCGAGAAGATTTAGGTCGGGTAGTCTCGAACAAAAGCCCAAGTGTCACCGTCGGACAGATCAGCGTCAAACTGATAGCCGCCGGTGGCAAACTCTTTCAACTGCTCCGCCTCGGTCACGCGATTTTCCACTGCAAACCGCGCCATCGCCCCACGCGCGCGTTTGGCAAAGAAGCTGACGATCCGCGGCTTGTCATCTTTGACCTCCAGAAACTTCGGCGTAATCACCCGCAGCTTCAGCGCCTTGGTATCAGCGGCACCAAAATATTCCTGACTGGCGCAATTGAGCAAAAGATCGGTTTCCAAAGCCGCGGCCTGAGCGTTGAGATCCTTCGCCAGTTGATCGCCCCAATAATCATAAAGCGAATTTCCGCGCCGCGTTTTCAACCGGCTGCCCATCTCCAACCGATAGGGCTGGATCGCATCCAAGGGCCGTAACAAGCCGTAAAGCCCCGACAGAATACGCAACCGCGACTGCGCCCAATCAAGCGCAGCTTCGTCCAGCGTCTTCGCTTCTAAACCCTGATAAGTATCGCCGTTGAACGCAAATGCCGCCGCTTTGGTCACATCCGCGGCAGGCTCCTCCGCAAAGGACTTGAACCGATCCCGGTTCAACCGCGCCAAGTCATCAGAGATGCTCATCAAGGATTTCAACTGACCCAACGTCTGGTTCCGCATCGTCTTTGACAACCGAACCGCATCGTCCTGATAGGCAGGCGCGGTTGTGTCCACCTCAACAGGCGACCAATCCAATGACTTTGCAGGTGAAATGACAATCAGCATGTTCCGCGCCCTTCGTTCTTCACCGCACTAGATAACGCAGATGGCGGAAATGGCCAGAGCAGCAAGATCACGCATTCTCAACCAGCACATCAACGAAAGCCTGTCCAAACCGCTCAGAATATTTCTCTCCGATTAGCCGCGTCACAGCCTGCAAATCCGCATTCCGCAAACTGGCCACTTTCGCCAACATCGACGCGGAACAGGTCATCGGTTTCCCTGTCCCATCTTCGCCCCGCGCAAGCTCTGCCTGCACCGCCAACAATTGATCATAAACCGCGCCCTCACCGCGTCCCGCAAGTTTGCGCCGCGCTGGGTGCATGTCTTCTTGAGCACCCGCAATCACTTCAAGAAACGCTTTGCCATAGCTTTCCAGCTTCTTCGCGCCAACGCCGCCAATCTGGGCCATCTCATCGAGGTTTCGCGGCTTCTTTTCTGCCATCTCAATGAGCGTGCGATCATTAAAGATGATGTATGCGGGCGCATTCATCCGCTCCGCAAAGAACCGGCGCTTTGCCTTTAACGCAGAGAGCAACGGCGCGTCGTCCTCGCTCACCATCATGCGCACTTTCGGGCCGGTCTTAGCTGTCCGTACGGTATCAAGCCTCAACTCGATCTGAGCTTCGTTCCGCAAAAGCGGCAGCGCCTTATCAGTCATCACCAAAGCCCCGTGCCGCTCCGCATCTGGGCGCAATAGATCATGCCCCATCATCTGTCGAAAGATCACCTGCCACTGGCGCTTGTCATACTCTTTGCCAACACCAAAAGTCGGCAAAGCGTCATGCCCGCGTTCGCGCACCTTATCGGTCGACGTGCCCCGCAGAATGTCGATCAGATGCCCTGCGCCAAAGCGTTCGTCCGTCCGCAAGGCCGCAGATAATGCCATCCGCACCGGCTGCGTGCCATCAAAGACCTCGGGTGGCTTCTCACACAGATCGCAATGGCCACACGGCTCCGCTTCTTCGCCGAAATACCGCAACAGGCTCTGCCGCCTGCAACTCAAAGCTTCCGCTAATCCCAGCAAAGCATTCAACCGCCCATGATCCGCATCCCGCCGCTCTGGCGGAGCAAGCCCTTCGTCGATCTGCTGCCTGCGGTAACGGATGTCGTCAGGTCCGAACAGTGTCAGCGTTTCTGCCGGCGCACCATCGCGCCCCGCGCGCCCGATCTCCTGATAATAGGCCTCAATCGACTTCGGCAAATCCGCATGGGCGACCCAGCGGATATCGGGCTTATCAATGCCCATCCCAAAGGCCACGGTCGCGCAAACGATCAAACCGTCCTCTTGCTGGAACCGTCGTTCCACCTCACGCCGATCCTCAGCCTCCATCCCGCCATGATAGTGGCATGTCGAATGCCCCGCCTCAGCCAAAGCCCGCGCGAGCGTTTCGGTCTTGGCCCGCGTCCCGCAATAGACAATCCCCGACTGACCTTTCCGGGCGGTCGCAAAATTTAAAGTCTGCTGGCGCGGTTGGTCCTTGGCTGCAAAGGCCAAATGAATATTGGGTCGGTCAAAGCCGCGCAGAAACACCTCAACCTTGCGACTGGCAAAGAGCTTCGCAATGATCTCATCGCGCGTTTCCGCATCCGCTGTGGCAGTCAGCGCCACCAATGGCACGTCCAACGCCGCGCGCAGCTCCCCAATCCGCAAGTAATCTGGGCGAAAATCATGGCCCCATTGGCTCACACAGTGCGCCTCATCCACGGCGATCAGGCTGACATTGGCCCGATGCAACATCTGCGCAATACTGCCCGACGCCAACCGCTCCGGCGCCATGTAAAGCAGTTTCAGCGTACCCGCCTCCAACCGCTGCCAGACATAATCGGTCTCTTCCTGCGTGTTGCCGGACGTCAGCGCGCCAGCCTCAACCCCCGCTTCCTGCAGCCCGCGCACCTGATCGCGCATCAAGGCGATCAGTGGCGAAATCACCACCGTCACCCCATCACGCGCCAAAGCAGGAAGCTGAAAACAAAGTGACTTCCCCCCGCCCGTCGGCATTATGGCGAGCGTATCGCGGCCCGCGCAAACAGCCTCCACAATCTCACCCTGACCGGGGAGAAAATCATCAAAGCCAAATACGTCTGAAAGCAGCTGCAACGCTGTCATTTCAACCCTGTTTCTTCATGTTCTGCTCTTACTCTCAGTATCCGAAATGAAGGCATCCTTAACAAGACACAAACCTCGGACCCGCCCAAATCTTTTGAGCAAAAATACCTCCGCCGGAAGCATCCCACATTGCCAATCCACACCCAACGCTCTACCTCTTCGCCTTCAGGTAGGAGGATGAGATGGGCGAAGTTGTTTTGGTGCGGCACGGGCAGGCGAATTCTGCGGCCACCACAGAAGAAGACTACGACCGCCTGTCAGACCTCGGCCACCAGCAAGCCAAATGGCTCGGCGCGTGGATGAAGGACCACGAACAGCCCTTTGACCTCGCGATGAGCGGCAGCCTGCTGCGCCAAAAACAAACGCTAGCGAACATGGGGTTCACGGAGACGGACATCGATCCGCGCCTCAACGAGATCGCCTATTACGACCTCTCGGCAGAGATGAAATCCGTCTTTGGCCTCGAACAACTCAGCCCCGATGATTTTGTGACCCACTTCCCTAAAACGCTTGAGGCGTGGAAGAATAAAGACATCAAAGGGCATGAAACCTGGGAAGAGTTTAACACACGCGTGGCCGACGTCATGAACCTCGCCCGCCAACCCGGCAAACGCGTGCTCTGCGTGACTTCCGGCGGTGTCATCGCTGCGATAGTATCGCAGCTGCTCGACCTACCGATCCCGAAGTTTGCTCAGATTGCCACGCCGATTATGAACACCTCCGTTCACCGGATTTTGGTCACAGATCACGGACCAATGCTGGCCACCTTCAACAGCGCCCCGCATTTGGATGTGGCGGATAGGACCTATGCTAGAACGGTGTACTAGTTCTCAACTGGGTCTATCCCTCGTCACTAGAATCTAAGTCTGTTTTGGCCACTTTGACGATCATCTGTTATCCGATAAAGATTACCGATAGCTCACTGCGGATAAACAAAACATGAAAAACGCTCTAGCCCGATTGGCAATCTTGTCACTACTGGTGGCATACGGGTTAGCGTTTCAAAGTGAACGCCTTTCTCAACCGAGTGTTGCGTTGGTAGTATCAATTTTCGTGACTTATTGCATCGGCTACGAACTATACCGATTCTGGAAATTCTTGAGGAAAAACGGCGACTAGTAGTCAGCTGATTTAGCTCACTCACCAACCAATCACACGACCATCACTTCGCCCCAAAAAGCCGATAATACATCCAATCCGGCATAAATTGCGACAGACGGAAGACCCACGAGAACACCATCGGAAAGCTCTTTTTGAACGTATCGGTGTTCATGTGATCGAACATCTCTTTCGCGGCGTCTTCGACGGACATGATGAACGGCATGTTGAAATCGTTCTTGTCGGTCAGCCTCGTCTTGATGAAGCCCGGATTGACGAGTTGAACCTCAATCGGTGAGGTGCGCAAATCTGCCTGCATCGACTCACCCAAAGCCATCATGCCCGCTTTGGACGAGGCGTAGCCAATCGCGCCCGGTAACCCTCGGAACCCTGAGAGCGATCCTGTCAGCACGATATGCCCCGCGTTCTTAGCCACAAACTGCGGCATGACGGAGCCAACAACGCGGGACGCGCCAAGGAAGTTGATCTCTCCCATCAGGTCGGCTTTTTCGTTGTCCCATTCGGAGGCCTTCATCGGCCAATAGACACCGGCCAGATAGACCACACCGTCCAGCTCGCCAACTTCTGCCGCCGCAGCCTCAACTGCCGCGCGGTCCGCGACATCGACGGTCACAAAGGACGCCTTGCCTGGAAGCTCTTCCACAAGCGACTTCAACCGATCTTCAGACCGGGCAGAGACAATCACTTCGGCCCCTGCGCGCGACAGGGAAAACGCCAGCTCACGGCCCAAGCCTTCGCTGGCACCCACAAGCCAATAGCGTTTGCCAGCCCAGTTTCGCATTACTCGGCCGAGATCACTTTGGGTTCTGCTGGGCGCATTGTTGCGACCAATTCAGCAACCTTGATACCAAACTTGCGGAACTGACTGCGATTCATGATCGATCCGTTTTGCATCAGATACATCCAGTCGGTCACATCCAACACATGGCCACCAGCCTCTTCGGTGAGTTGCAGCTTGTAGTTCAACAGAACCGCAGAGCCTTTTTGCTGCCCACTACCCGCACCGATCACATCTGGCGCTTCGGCTTTGATACCGCCGTCATTGCCCAGCGTAAGGGTCCATTCACGGTTCTGAACATTGCCGCTGTCGTAGTGAAAGATCTCTTTCATCATGCAGACATTCCCTTCCCACGTGCAGTCGAACTGCGCCGTGAAACGGGAAGACACACGACCTGTGGGCCCGTAGATGATCCCTTCGCACTGGATCGGGCCGACGAACCGTTCGCGAATGTCGAATTGCGGGCCGTCCGCATAGTCGTCAGAGCTTTGACCCCAGAATGAGACGTATCGCTCTTTGAAGAACGTGGCGATCAGCATTAGGGCCGCGCCGATGATCAGATAGGGAAGAAACGACATTCGTTTATTCCTCCAATGTCGTGGTCGCCAAGATGGCGACAGCCACGAGTTTCAATATGCACGGTACCCCCGCATAGAGCACCGTCAGTGTGGTTAGGGCGCTTTCTGGCAGGTCTGTTTGACCTGCGGCGAACCCTGCATTCTCTAGTATCGGAAGCAAAATCACCGCCGCGAAGGCCAATGTGAACTTGCTGACCAGGGACCAAAGCCCAAAGCCCTGTCCGCCGTTGGGAGAGACGACAGACATCCGGCGCGCAAACATCGCAGGCAGAAGCGTAAGGTCCGCTCCGATGGTTGCTCCTGATAATACGCAGATAACGGCGAATTGGATTTCATCGCCGGTCGATAAAGTGAGCGCATAGGCAAAAGAGAGGATTGCGAGGGCCATTGCCGTCAAAAGTGTGCCTTTTGCGCCATAGCGCTGCGCCAGCTTTGACCAAAGCGGCGCGGAAATCGCCGCAGCAAGGAAGAAGAGGACCAACAGCGGGCCTTCCCAACCGACAGCGCCGAGGCGGGATTCTACGAAAAAGAGGAAAAGTGTGGAGGAGACCGCCAATGGGGTGGCATTGAAGAGAGCCAGAATGAGAAGCCTACGGGCCAATGGATCGGCAATGATCTCTCTGATTTCGGTTGGCTCGGTTTCAGTTCGCCCCGACCATTCCGGCCACATCCAAAGCGTGGCGACAGCGACGACGACAACAAAGCCACCTGCGAAAACGGCAAAGGGGTTTTCAGTCGAACCCATCATTATCGTCGGTGCAACGGCGGCGATACAAACGCCTAGCAATCCACCTGTTTCTCGCCAAGCCGCGAGGCGGACATGTCCACCGTGCACTTGCGAGGCTTTGCCGACGCCTTGTGCATAGAAATTGATGGTCAGAAAGCTGAATGCAGTGAACAGACCCGTAATCGTCAACCCAAACCACCAAATCGGATCGAACAGAGGATCGACAGCAAACAACCCCCACATCGAAACGGCCAAAAGAACCGCGCCCATGCTGACCCAGAAAGCCTTTCCCCCGCGCAAGCGTTCACTGATCCAGCCCAAAACAGGGTCTTGGACGACATCAAATAGGCGTAGTGCGAATAGAAGCGCACCAAGCGCCGTTAAGCTAACGCCATAAGTGTCGGCATAGTATTTTGGTGCGTAGATGTAGATTGGTAAGCCTGCGGCAGCGATCACAGCCGCGAACAGGCTGTAGGCCGGCAACCGCTGACCAAGCGCGTTCATCTGCTCACTTCTTCGGACGGGGCCACAGGTTGGGACCGGAACGTCGCCCCCTTGAACCACAATTTAAGCGCCTGCCAATGGATCAATGTGAGAACGCGTCGAGAACCGAAGGGACGCCGCACCACCGCCTCTAGGATCGACCGGTTGGTCAGTGGCTTGCGCGGGCCCTTCAGCGTCGCAACCAATCCACCGTTTCCGCGGGAATAGTCGATGTGGATCAGTATATCGGTCGCTTTTATGTCGAACCGGAAGGTGTAGCCGCCTTCAATAGGTTGAAAAGGAGAGACATGCATCAGCTTTTGCGCCTGTAGCGTTTCGTCCTTGGTGATCTCGCGCAGATCATCATGCGCGCAGAGGTACGAATGCCGGTCGCCGAATGTATTCGTGACTTCTGCAATCACGGCCTTGAGCGCGTATCCGTCATAGCACAGCCAGAAACTCACCGGATTGAACACATGCCCCAACACACGCGGTTGGGCCAGCAACTCGATCCGACCGTCCAAATGGATACCATGCGCCGACAAGACGTCGCGCACCCATTGCGCACCTTTGCCTTCCTTCGGCGGACCACCGTGGTCGCTGTCTTGCAGAGACATCAAAGAGGCTTTGTTGCGCGCAAAGAGTGTGGGTGCTTTCACCAATGCTTCTGCGTCCAAAAGTACATAATCAATGGAGTACCGAAACGCGTTTTTCACCGCGCCGCGGCGACCGTGGTAGGTCTCCCCACTGATATGTTCGACCGCGTTCACTCCGCCGCCATTTCCAGACGCTCAACCGCATTGAGAGCGTGAACGACGTCATAGGCTGAGGACAATCCGTCCTCGTGGAAACCATTTTTCATCCACGCTCCGCAGAACCAAGTCCGGTTTGATCCGTTCATCGCGGCAGCCTGTTCTTGCGCGGCCAAGGCGGCGTTGTCGTAAACTGGGTGGCGCAACGTGCATTCATCCCAAATCAGCTCTTCACGGATCTGGCGGGTTGAATTCAATGTCACCATAAACTGCTGATCTTGCGGGATATTTTGTAGGGAGTTCATCCAGTAGGTCAGGTCGATCTGATCGGTCTTCTTGTCTTTATCCTCTGTATAAATCCAAGACGACCAAACCGCACGACGTTTTGGCATAATCGACGTGTCGGAGTGTAGGACAACTTTGTTCGGCTGATACCGAACGGCACCAAGCGTTGCTTGTTCCGTTGGCGTCGGATCAGCCAACATTTTCAAGGTGTCGTCTGAGTGTGTCGCAAATACAACCTCATCAAACATCTCCCACTCAGACCCATAGGTCTTAACCTGAACACCAAATGGTGTGCGCTGCACCGCATTGATCGGAGCCGCCAATCTGACGTCAACGCCGCGGCGATCCATGTCTGCGCCAAGTCGGGCGACATACTGCTCTGAACCACCCTTCACGGTGTACCATTGGTGCTGACCCGTCGCCGCAAGGAGCGCGTGGTTGTCAAAGAACTTCAGCAAGGCATGAGCTGGGAAATCCATGATCTTTTGCTTGGGCGTCGACCAAATCGCACCGGAGAACGGCAAAATGTAGTGGTCGCGGAAAAAATCACTCAGGCGCAGCTTTTCCATCAAGCCGCCAATGGTCATGCCGTCTTCTTTGCTGGCCTCTAACCCGTGTTTGTTGAACACCGTCAGATCACGGATCATACGGTAATACTTCGGGCTGACCAAATTTCGACGCGTGGCAAACAAGGCGTTGAGGCTTGCCAACCCGTATTCCAAGCGACCCCCATCAAAGGACGCGCCAAAGCTCATGTTGCTTTTCATTACCGGCACGTCGAGGTGATCGAAAAGCTTCACCAAATTTGGGTAGTTCACGTAGTTGTAAACGATGAACCCGGTATCGACAGGCGTGTCGCGGTTTGGCCCCGCCATCTTAGTGCGCGCATGGCCGCCCAAACGGTCTTCGGCTTCAAACAGAACAACACGATGGTCTTTGGCCAGCAGATGCGCCGCCCCCATTCCTGAAATCCCAGCCCCAATCACAGCAATTTTTCGTGGCGCTGCGGTTCCAGTCTCAAACGGCATATTTGGTCTTCCTTGTCACCCAAGTCTTGGTTTGGGCTTCTTACGGCCCATGACGTAGAGCGGATGAAAAAGAAGGACACAAAAAAGTTTGATCCAATAAGAATTTAGCGTCGTAACGATTATATGTTAATGTCATCACGAGAGACGGACAAAGCGGGTGCAGAGCTGGTTCTGGACCGCAAACCGCATCACCAGGGGGTGAAGCGCCGTTCCGTGAGGTCGGAAACTGTGACGGATACTGAAGCGAACACGCGGCTGATGTGGGTGACCCAGATCTACGCCGTGCGCGATACGCAGGACAAAGAGGCTTTTGCCGAATTGTTCAGCCATTTCGCGCCCCGTGTGAAATCGTTTTTGATGAAGTCAGGCGCAAGCCACGATGTGGCAGAAGAATGCGCACAAGATGTAATGGCCACCCTGTGGCGCAAGGCCCATATGTTTGATCCGGCCAAAGCGAGCGTGTCGACGTGGATCTTCACCATCGCACGGAACCGGCGGATCGACATGCTGCGCAAGCAGCGACGGCCTGAGCCAGAGGATTTGCCATGGGGTCCTGAAGCAGAGCCAGATCAGGCAGACGCTATGGCCCTACAAGAAGAAACAGATCAGTTGGGTCAAGCTTTGGCCCAGCTGCCCGAGAAACAAAGGACGTTGATTGAGAAAGCCTACTTTGGCGATCTCTCACATAGCGAAATAGCAGCCGAGACGGGGTTGCCTTTAGGGACAATCAAATCACGTATTAGATTGGCTCTCGAACGGCTCCGCCACGCAATGAAATGATGACGACGATGAAACAGATAAAACACCACCTCACTGACGAACTGCTGATGGGCTATGCAGCAGGCACATTGCCAGAAGCGTTCAACCTTGTTGTGGCAACGCATATCTCCATGTGTGACGAATGCCGCGCGGCATTGGCAGAGTATGAAGCCGTTGGCGGCGAAGTGATGATGTCGGGCGAGCCCGTGGAGCTGTCAGAAGACAGCCTTGAAGCAACGCTTGCATTGATCGCGGATAATGCGTTCCGGAAGGAAGAGGCGAAGTCAGCGGCGAAAACCTCTGACATTCCTGCACCATTGCAAGACTATATTGGCGGCGGATTAGAAGACGTGAAATGGCGCAAAATTGGTGGCGGTGTCAGCCAGATGATTTTGCCAACATCGAAAGATGCCACGGTGCGTTTGCTTAAAATCCCAGGCGGAACCGCGGTGCCGGATCACGGCCACAACGGAACGGAACTGACGCTGGTTCTGAAGGGGGCCTTTGCTGACGAAGAGGACACGTTCAGCGCGGGCGACGTTGAAGTTGCAAACGAAGATTTGCAGCATACACCTGTCGCCGCTCCGGGCGAGGATTGTATTTGCCTCGCGGCAACGGACGCCCCGTTGAAGTTCAACGCCTTCCTGCCACGTATTGCCCAAAAGTTTGTGCGTATTTGATGTAGCTCCAAACCATCTAAGTGTGCACCGAAAAGGCCCCTGATTTCAGGGGTCTTTTCTATTTGATCAACCCGATATGCCGCGCGGCGCCCATAAGATCCTGCGCTATCGAATGACCCAGCGCTCTGACCTCTTCTGTCGGTTCAACCATATCAGGGATTTGAACCGCCCGCGCGCCCGAGGCGACCGCCGCTCGGATGCCAGTATTGCTGTCCTCAAAAGCTGCGCATTTTGTAATATCCACGCCAAGGGCCTCAGCCGCTCGAAGGTAAATTTCAGGCGCTGGCTTGCCCTTGCTCACCTGCTCCCCGCCGATGACGACATCAAAGAACTCCGCAATTCCCGCCCGTTCCAAATGATCAATGGCGAAAAATGTTCGGGTTGAGGTTGCGACGGCGCAAGGGACTTTAGCCTCTGCAACGCGCTGCAATGTTTCTCTGACCGTTGCCTGCAGTGGCATCTCTTTTTCTAACGCTTTAACGGTATGGTGGCTCCAAGCCTCGTTGAACGCCGCAACATCGATGTGAACGCCAAGCCTTTCGTCCATGATCTGCGCGCTGTCTTTTGCGCGTAAGCCGACCATGCGGCGAAAAATCGGATCGAGTTCATCTGGAAACGGAAATCGAAGGTCTTCTGCGGCCTGTAAGAACGTGCGCAAATAGACCCGCTCGGTGTCCAACAGCAAACCATCCATGTCGAAAAGGGCAGCGGCGTACATGGAATTTATGATTTGGGGGATGCCAGCGGCACGACCTTCGGATCATCATCCTTTGCCAGTTCTTCGAAATCGAAGTTGTCCAACCGGCGCGCCCGCTTTCCAGCCTTCTCCGCGCTGATCTTGATCTCTGTGATGTCCTTCGCCGCTTGGCTAAAATGGCGATCGAGGTTCTCCACTCGCGCGCCAAGTCGATCAACATCGCCGTAAAGTAGGCTCAGTTCCTTACGAATAGCCCCCGCCTGTTCCCGCATCCGCGCGTCTTTCAAGATCGCGCGCATCGTGTTCAACGTGGCCATACATGTTGTTGGTGAGACAATCCAAACGCGGGCGGCAAAACCATCGCGGATGAGTTCAGGGAAATTGGCGTGAAGCTCTGCGTAAACAGCTTCCGACGGCAAAAACATTAACGCACCGTCAGCGGTTTCGCCTTCAAGGATATATTTCTCGGAAATCGCTTTGATGTGGTGTTTGACCGACGATCGCATGAGCTTCGCCGCCTCATTGACCTCCCAATCATTCGTCGCATTCCGCAAAGCCTCATAGGCCTCCAACGGGAATTTGCTGTCGATCACAATCGGCCCCGGTGGGTTCGGAAGATGGATCAAACAGTCCGCCCGTTTGCCGTTCGATAGGGTCGCCTGAAGCGCATAGCTGTCGCTCGGCAAGGCCTTCGACACGATGTCATTGAGTTGGATTTCTCCAAATGCCCCGCGGGTCTGCTTGTTCGAGAGAATGTCCTGCAAAGACAGCACGTCGCCTGAGAGCTTAGTGATATTCTCCTGCGCCTTGTCGATGGTTTGCAACCGCTGCTGAAGCTCCCCCAGCGACTGCGCAGTGCGTTGTGCGCTGGCCGATAGGTTCTGGCCCATCGCTTCATTCACCTGCGCCAAGCGCTGTTCCATCAGTTGCAAGGTTTGGGCCTGCTGTTGCGCCTGCGCTTCTGAGACGGAGTTAAGACCACCGAAAAGCTGTTGTTGACCATTCGACAACTCATTCACACGGCTGCCCAGCCCGCCCATCTGGCTGGCAAGGTGTTGCGTCATCAACGCCGATTGCCCTGCACGCCGCACAGAGACAATCAAGAGGATCACAACCAGCAACAGAACGACAGCAGCGCCCAGCGCCAGCAAAACGATGGGATCACTCAATTCATAGGTCGTACCACCAAGCGTAATCATGTGCGCCCAAACAGCCTTTCGATGTCGGAGAGTTGTAGTTCCACATAGGTCGGGCGCCCGTGGTTGCATTGGCCAGACAGCGGCGTGGCTTCCATATCACGCAATAGCGCATTCATCTCTGCACCCTGCATCCGGCGGCCCGATCGGATCGACCCATGGCAGGCCACTCGGCTGAGGATAGCCTCGATTTTCGATTGCACCTTTGCGCTGTCACCCTGATCCGCCAGTTCATCCAGAATGTCGCGGATCATAGCCTCGGCATTCACTTCGCCTAGGATCGCAGGCGTTTCACGCACGGCAATCGCGCCACCACCGAAAGGTTCCAAGGTTAAGCCGAGGCGCGAGAGGTCATCGGCAATCTCCATCAAGGACGCGGCCTCATTTTCCGTCATCTCGACGATTTCAGGAATCAACAACGCCTGCGCGGCAACGCCGTTTTCTGCCATCTGCGTCTTGAGCTTTTCATAAACCAACCGTTCATGAGCGGCATGTTGATCAACGATCACAATCCCTGCTTCGGTCTGCGCGATGATATAATTCTCATGGACCTGCGCACGAGCCGCACCGAGCGGATTGGCCTCTAGCGGGGCCTCTTCCACAACCGGCTCAGGCGCCGGCTCAATCCGCGCGGAGGGTTCTTCCATGAACGCGGGAGCTTGCGCCTGAAACGTCATCGAACGCGCGGTGAAGCTGGGGCGGTCCATCTGATACACCCGTGCGGCAGGTTTCTCTGGCTGGATTGCGCCTAGAGTGGCCGTTGCAACAGTGGTCGAGGCACGGTGCCCCGCTTCTGCCAAGGCGTGGCGCAGGCCAGACACAATCAGCCCGCGCACGGTTCCAGGATCGCGGAACCGAACCTCTGATTTCGCGGGATGGACGTTCACATCAACCAACGTCGGATCACAATCGATGAACAGCGCAGCCACCGGATGACGGTCGCGGCTCAGCACATCCATATAGGCCGCACGCAATGCTCCGAGCAGCATCTTGTCTCGAACCGGTCGACCATTCACGAACAAGAACTGCGCAACAGCCGCGCCGCGTGAGTAGGTCGGCAGAGCGGCATAGCCTGTAAGATGAAACTCGTCGCGTTCGGTGTCGATGGGCAGCGCATTTTCCGCAAACTCTTTGCCCAAGACCGCACGCAAGCGTCCATGCAACGCATCGAACATATCACCGGTTTCGGCACCAGCGCGGAAGGTTACACGGCGATCGCCGCCCGATACGTCCACCAGCGTGAAGCCGATGAACGGTTCCGCCATGGCCAAGCGTTTGACCACATCTGTGATCGCTTGGTTCTCTGCGCGGTCGGTGCGCAGGAATTTCAAGCGCGCCGGTGTGGCGTAGAAAAGATCGCGCAGTTCAACCACCGTGCCCTTGGACAAAGCCGCAGGTTTCACGGCCGACATTGCACCACCCGCAACGGTAATCTCTGCCGCATCGCCTTCAGTACGGCTGGTAATGGTCAACCGGCCGACCGCACCAAGCGAAGGCAAAGCCTCCCCCCGAAATCCAAAACTATGAATGTTCAGCAGATCGGAGCCATCAATCTTCGACGTTGCGTGTCGTGACAAGGCAAGCGGCAAATCCTCTGCCGCGATCCCGCAGCCGTCATCTGTGACCCGAATCAGCGTCTTACCCCCATCGGCAATTGCAACCTCAATCCGTGTCGCACCTGCATCGATGGCATTCTCAACCAGTTCCTTCACTGCGGATGCTGGCCGTTCCACAACTTCACCCGCCGCAATCCGGTTGATTGCGGCCTCATCCAGCTGCCGAATGAGGGGTCTAGCCTGTATTTGGGGGTCAGCAAGGTTCATGCCACTAGGTGTAGCATGAACCCACGCGATTCTGCGAGCGGGATTATTCGGTTGTTTCCAACCCGACAGGCTGTCCAACGACCACGAAATGCAGTGCCTCTGGGTCAAGCAATTCACCCGCAACGCGGTTGATATCATCCAAGGTCACTTCCTCAACATAACCATTCCGGTTGATCACATAGTCGGACGGCAAGCCGGTCATCTGCATGCCCGCTAGGATCGATGCGATCTCTGCGTTGCCATCAAACCGCAGCGGGTATTCGCCCGTGATGAACTTCTTCGCGTCGGCCAGTTCTTCCGCTGTCATGCCTTCTTCGGCCATCCGCGCCCATTCGGCTTTGGTGACTTCAATCGCGTCGGCAATGGTTTCATTCGAGGAGGCAACCGATCCTAGGTAAAGCTCAGCATGGAACTTCGGGATCAAATAGGTGCCGATACCATAGGTCAGACCGCGTTTTTCGCGCACTTCGGTGGTTAGGCGGGATTCAAAACCACCCGCGCCTAAGACGTGGTTGATGATGTAGGCAGCAAAGAAATCGTCATCATCGCGCTTGATGCCCTTGTGACCAAACAGCGCCACGGACTGGGGCGTTTCATAATCGATGACCGTGATACCCGGCCCAAGACCGAAATCGACATACTCTGGCAAAGCAGGACCCGATTCCGGCAAATCACCCAGGAGATCATCAACAAGCGCGCCAAGCTCTTCCTGCGTGATATCGCCCACCGCGCTGACGAACATGCGGTCGCGGGTCAAAGCGGCCTCATGTGCGTCCAAGATGTCTTCGCGGGTCAACGCATTTACGCTTTCAATCGTGCCATCTTGGGAACTGCCATAGGGATGATCACCAAAGGCCGCTGCATCAAAGGCTGATCCGGCAATACGGTTCGGGTTCTTGGCGTCCGAATTGATGCCGGAAATGATCTGCGCCCGCACTCGATCAATCGCGGATTGGTCAAAGCGAGGGTTCACCAATGCTTCGCGCAGCAAAGCGACCGCTTCATCACGGTTTTCGGTCAGAAACTCGGCCGAGATCGAAATCGTATCATCAAACGCGCGGAAACCGTAACTCGCGGCGAGGTTTTCACGGGCTGTCTGGAACGCCTGCGCATCCATATCGCCCGCACCTTCTTCGATCAGCGCCATCATCAGATTAGTCGCACCACGCTTACCGGGCGCATCCAGCGCTGAACCGCCACGAATGCGGATTTCCAGCGCTGTGAAGGGGATCGAATCTTCTTCGACCATCCAGACGTCGATGCCGCCGGGTGAGGTAAACTCTTCAATCTCGATCGCAGCACTCGCCGTGGTCGCACCGAAGACAAAGCAAAGGGAAAGGAACAAACGCCGCATCAAATCGCATCCTCTTCTGTCGCCACGACCCATCCGGTCACAGCCCGTTTTCTATCCAATACCTTTTCAGCCACCGCTTTGATGTCTTCCTCGGTCACAGCTTGAAGAATGTCCGGCCATGCCTGCACATCCTCAACTGTCAGACTTTGCGACAATGCCGCACCATAGCGGCGAGCAAGGCCCTGTACGTTGTCTTTGGCATAAATCTCTGACGCGCGCAGTTGAGTGCGGATGGACTCCAACCGCTCCGGATCAATCGGAGCTTCCATAAAGTCCGCGATCACTTGATCCATTGCTGCCTCCGCTTCGGAAAGCGTGACACCTTCGGACGGCACAATGGACAGTCCGAACGTGCTGGTATCAAGCGAGCTGCCGGAATAGCCGGCATTCGTATAAACGGCCGTATCTGTATCAAATTGCAAAGCGACACCCAGCGCAGATGTAAAGGGCGACCCGCCCAATAGTTCGGCCAGATAGACCAAGGCTGCTGCTTCTTCCTGTGCACCCGGATCACGCTCAGGGGCAAGGTACGTGCGCGTCAGGTAAGGCTGCGAGACGCGTTGATCCACATACGTTAAGCGACGTTCCGCCCGATGTGGCGGCTCTGACGGGCGTTCACGTTCTGGCAGGTTCGCCTCCGCAGGAAGGACGCCATAATACTTCTCCGCCAATTCTTTGACCTCATCCGGCTCCACATCGCCGGCGACAACCAAGATCGCGTTGTTTGGCGCATAGTAGAGATCATAGAAATCGAGAACGTCTTGCAGGTCCAACTGCTCCATCTCGTGCTGCCAACCGATGATTGGGACACCGTAACGATGGTTCTGGTACAAGGCCGCACGGAACTGTTCATTCGCTAATGCCCCAGCGCTGTTTTCAGTGCGTTGATTACGCTCTTCCAAAATCACGCCGCGTTCGGGGATCACATCTGCATCGGTGATCTGAAGGTTGTTCATCCGGTTGGCTTCCATCTCCATCATCAGCTCAAGCCGATCGGCGGCGACACGTTGGAAATAAGCCGTGTAGTCATAGCTGGTGAAGGCATTGTCCGATCCGCCATTGGCTGCAACGGTGGCCGAGAATTCACCAGCCTCCAGCATATCGGTGCCTTTGAACATCAGATGCTCTAGAAAATGCGCGATGCCAGAAACGCCCTCCGGCTCATCTGCTGACCCGACGCGATACCAAAGCATATGAACAACAACGGGTGCGCGATGATCCTCGATCACCACGACTTCCATGCCGTTGTCCAAATCAAAAGTCGTGACTTCCTCTGCCGCAGCCGTCAGGGGCGCGGCGCTCAATGCCAAAGCGGCAAGTAATCTGCGCATTACAAATCCTTGAACGTTTGTCTTTGGATTGAACTTACGTCAGATCACGCAGCCTTCAAGTGCACCAACGAGGTTGTGAGGGCGCGCGATTAACGCGGCGGAGCGGAAGGTGTCGCCACTCCGGCCGCGCGGAAACGGTCCAATTCGCCATATGCATTCAAGGCTTGGCTGGCGTAGGTTTGGTAATATCGATCCCGGCCCAGCACATTAAAGACGTTCAAAATCCGCCCTCTTTGGCGGAACGCCTCATCTTCTGCGGCCAAAACAGGCCGAATATCGGCTTGGGTGCCGTAGCGCGAGGCGCGGGCGACGAGTGCGCTATCGCTGGCTGGTATTCCTCCTGCAAATGCTCTGGCTGGCGAACCACCAAGGGCCACAACCGCATTCGCATTTGGGTTAATGTCTGTTCGATTGCTCCCGCCAGGGGTCGGGGTCGGCAATGCGAGCGTTTCGGGGATTTCCAAAGGCGCGCTTGGCACGACGGAGAACTCGTCAGGACCCCCTGTACTGGACCGCAAATCGCGGAGACCGCGCTCCCCCGCGCATCCCATTAATGCCACCGCTGTAAGGGCACAAAATACTACCCGCATAACGCCTTCTCACTCTTTTTCAGCATCAATAACCGATCCATGCCTTAAGGTCACGCGCGAGATTATGTCTTCTTTGGTTTTGAGGCGTCCTTTGGGTCAGGAGCAAACGCCAAACCAATCGCGCCAACGAAAATCGCAATGTCAGCGACGTTGAACGCGTAAGGATTCACAATGCCGCAGCAGGTCACATTCAAGAAATCCGCGACAGCACCGTAGACCAATCGATCGATCACGTTTCCCAAAGCTCCGCCAACCAGAAGGCCACCCGCGATATAACCCATGCGTGTCGCACCAGATCGGTGCAGCCAAATCAAGACACCAACGGTGATCGCCAATGCGACGGCGATCAGAACCCATTTCATGTCAAATTCAGAGAATAGGCCGAAATTGACACCGCGGTTCCAGGCCATGCGGAACTCCACAAACCCGGGGACAACGGTCAACCGCCCTTCCGTGAGGTTTGGCAGGTCAAGCCATTGCACGATCAGCCATTTCGAGAGCTGATCGACCGCAAAGACCCAAAACGCTGTCCAGTAAAGTAATCGCATACTGCCCTAGTGCCGGAAATGGCGCATCCCTGTAAAGACCATCGCGATACCAGCTTCATCTGCGGCAGCGATCACCTCATCATCGCGCATGGAGCCACCAGGCTGAATCACACAAGTTGCCCCAGCTGCCGCGGCTTCGAGAAGGCCATCAGCAAAGGGGAAGAACGCGTCAGATGCGACCGCGGAGCCCTTTGTCAGCGGTTCAGGTAGGTCCATCGCCTCCGCCATGCGCTCTGCCTTCTTCGCAGCGATCAAAGCACTGTCGAGGCGGGACATCTGGCCTGCGCCAACGCCGACGGTTGCTTTGTCTTTTACGTAGACAATAGCGTTGGATTTGACGTGTTTGGCGACTTTCCACGCGAACAAAAGGTCATCCATCTGCTCGGCCGTCGGTTTCACCTTGGTCACGACTTTCAGGTCATCCATGCCGACGTAGCCGTTGTCGTTGTCCTGTACCAGCATGCCGCCAGCGACTTGGCGGTAGGTCAAACCGCCCTCCCGTGTGTTAGGCAGACCTTCGGTTGTCAGCAAACGCAGATTTTTCTTAGCCGCAAACACGGCCTTTGCAGCGTCGGACGCACCGGGGGCGATGACCACTTCGGTGAAGATCCCTGTGATCTCTTTCGCGGTTTCTTCATCCAACGGCACGTTCATTGCGATGATGCCGCCGAACGCACTGGTGCGGTCACAGTCAAAGGCATTTCGGTACGCTTCGAGCAACGTCACACCTTTAGCGACACCGCAAGGATTGGCGTGTTTGATAATCGCGACGGCGGGGCTGTCGGCTGGGTCAAACTCTGCCACCAACTCAAACGCTGCGTCTGTGTCGTTGATGTTGTTATACGACAGCTCTTTCCCTTGATGCTGTACCGCAGTCGCAACGCCAGGGCGTCCTGTTCCATCCGTATAGAAACTCGCCGTCTGATGCGGGTTTTCGCCGTAGCGTAGCGTTTGCGCGATGGAGCCTGCAAAGCTGCGACGACGAGGCGCGTCAGCCCCGATGGCTCCGGCCATCCAAGTACTGACGGCGGTGTCATAGGCCGCAGTACGCGCATAGGCTGTTTGCGCTAGGCGCTGGCGCAAGGCTAGCGTGGTCTGACCACCGTTCGCATCCAGTTCAGCCAGCAAATCCGCGTAATCTTCAACATCCGTGACAACGTTCACAAACGCATGGTTCTTGGCAGCAGAACGAATCATCGCAGGGCCGCCAATGTCGATGTTCTCGATGCAGGTATCAAAATCCGCGCCTTTGGCGACGGTTTCTTCGAACGGGTAAAGATTCACGACCAACAGGTCGATTTCGCCAATCCCATGTTCCTCCATCGCGGCGACATGGCCATCATTGTCCCGCCGCGCCAAAAGCCCGCCATGCACAACAGGGTGCAACGTCTTAACGCGCCCATCCATCATCTCCGGGAACCCAGTGACCTCGGCCACATCCTTCACATCCAATCCCGCATCGCGCATCGCCTGCGCCGAGCCGCCGGTAGAGAGCAGTTCAACACCATGACCAGCCAAAGCTTTGGCCAAATCAATCATGCCGGTTTTGTCAGAAACAGAAATCAGTGCGCGGCGCACTGGGTGAAGGTCGGTCATGGATCATCCCCCGATAAACCTAGTCATCCAATGCCGCTGGCTCCTCTGCCACCGCAAGGTCACGCACCACATCCGGCGTATCCTGCGCCTTGGCCAACGACCAGCGAACGCGGGTCGCATAGTTCATTGTGCGCCCAGATAAAACCATCTGTTTGGTTGCACGCGGCTTTAATCGCCCGTTTTCGAGATAAACAGAGGGTTCAAGCGTTAATTCTGCGCTTCCATCATGCCGAAAGACCCAAATTTCACCAGATTTCAGAGCAAGCGAGATCGCCGCACCGCCAAGATCAAGCACCGCATCCACATCAGGGTGAAGGTGAAAGCGAATGGAAAAAGGCACGCCGAGAAGGTTGCTTTGATCCACAGCCTTGGCGAAACGATCTTCGTCATCCTCCGACAGTGTAGTTATCAGATCCTCGCCAACTAGGCCGCGACCGTCAGTGGTGATGTCAATGGTGCGCGCGTGCGTCAGCCCATGGGTCAACTGATACCCGTTGTGAGAAAGCTCGATCCGTTCGCCGTCTCCGAGTTTGCTAAACTCACACTGAACGCGCTTGGGTCGATCGATCAACAATTCCTGCCCGCTGTTCAGAATACGGCTCGGTTTTCCAAGGCGGGACGAGGAATACCCCTCTAGCCCCAATGTCGAATGGCTGGGAGTGGCGCGCCCCGCCCTACGCCATTCCGGCCCAAAGCTAGCCCCAGACCCGCAGTTCACGATCAAAGACCGACGCCCTGACGTCAGTTCAAAAGAAAGCGTAGACGCGTGACCATTGACCGACGCCTCACCCTGCGGCGGCGGAGCGGCATCCACGACCAAAGAGAGCCTGCCGGGGCTGAGGCGCGCGAAGCCCATGTGTAACCCTTCGCTTGGCAGGTCTTTGTTGCCAGAGAGCGCAAGCGCGTTGTCCAAACGCCCATCCATCCCGCGCCCACCGCCATGGAACCGCGCTAGTCCACCGTCGCTATGGCGCAGCGCGCGCAAGGTCGGGGCGATACGGGCAATGGCGTCATGAACCGATTGCGGTGGGGTCATGTCGGATTCCGAAATCGCCAGAACCGCCCAGTTCAGCAGTGTGAAGACTTCTAACAAGGCTTCCGGATTACGCGTTGCGATGCCTCCGCGCGCGTCGATCTCTGTCTCGCAATCCTTTGCCAGAGCTGCAATCGCAGGCTCAACGTGCCGTTCCATACCTTCGAGAGACAGACCGGCATAAATCATGCCCGTCACAGCCTCAAACCGAGCCAAACCCGGCGTGGCCGTTTGCCAACGGCGTGAGAGGAAAATCGTCTGCTGCCCCAAACTGCGGAAAAACCGCAACGAGGCCTCGGTGTCAGCACCGCGCAGAAGAAAAAGCCCATGGTTGATCCAACGGATCAATCGCCGTCCAACAAGATCAGGCGTCCATCCATCGGATTTGCCATTTCCATAGCGTGTGATCCAATCCTGAACCCAAGCTTGCGCCTTGGCGCGGGCCCTCGAATCCGCAATCGCGGCCAGATCGTCGAGCCAGGTGCAGCCATGCATCTCCTCCAACACCAAAGCGCTGCGATTGCCCGCATCCCACAGCGATGCGCTAGGCGCTTCAGTCAGCGTTCCGGCAAACAGAAAATTCCCTGCAAGAAGCTGCCGACCCCGCGCCACGCGCCCAATTGTGCGCGGTTCGGGTTGCTGCACAAAGGCCGTCGCGGGCTTGGCCCGAGCGGCGCGGCGGGCATGAACGCGGTGCATATACGCCGTGCGGCGGGCACGCCATGTCTGCGGTTGGGTCACTGTTGGTCTGCCTCTGGCTGCGTTGATTCACGCTTGTTGTTGATTAGAGTTTACGCCCAGACCGGCCACAAGTCACGAACCCTTTCGCAATACCGCCATATAGAACCCATCCATCCCGCCAATGTCGGGCCAATAATCGGGGCGAAAGCGTAAACCACCTTCTTCTGTGATCCAATCTTTTTCGATCCAAGGCTTATCAAGTGCCGCGCGATCAATGGTCAGATCAGAGTGACGTCCAAGCGCCTCTTCGACCTGCACTTCGCCCTCATCCGGCAACAGCGAGCAGGTGCAAAAAACCATGGCACCACCAGGTTTCAGTAGGCCCAGCGCATGATCGATCATGGCCTCCTGCTGCCCGATCAAGGCGCCGAATTCCGACCCGTCCTTGGCATAGGGTAGATCGGGATGGCGGCGAATTGTGCCGGTTGCCGAACATGGCGCATCCAGCAAAACCGCATCAAAGCCGGTTTCCTGATACTCGAATGCGTCCGAAACGATCACCTCCGCCGTAAGGCCAGTGCGCTTCAAATTCTCCTGAACCCGCCGCATCCGGCCTTCTGAGACATCAACCGCGGTTACATCCGTCCCCATCGCCGCAAGCTGCAAGGTTTTCCCGCCCGGTGCCGCGCACAAGTCCAACACGCGATCCCCTTCTTGTGGGTCGAGCAACCGCACCGGCATCGCAGCCGCCGCATCCTGCACCCACCATTCACCTTCGATAAAGCCGGACATGCGCGACACCTGCCCCGCCTCTTGCACCCGCACCGAACCCGTCGGCAAAACCGTGCCACCCGTTGCACGGGCGACGGCGTCTGCGTCAGTTTTCGGTGTCAAATCCAGCGGCGCGCCCGAAAAATGGGCACGTTCAACGCCCGCGATGGCCTTTTGTCCCCAAGCCTCGATCAGCGGCCCGCGCAGCCACTTTGGCATCACCGGCACAGCAGATTTTCCCCATTGCGCGGCAGCCGTCTCAGAGACCTTGCGCAGCACCGCATTGGTCAAACCTTTCAGCTTTTCAGTCCGTTTGTTGCGGGCGACAATCTCTACATAGCTGTTCACAACACCATGCGCGCTGCCATCTGTCGCCAGTTCCACAACCGCCAAGCGTAAAGCGTTCTGTACGAAAATCGGGGGTGCTTTCTTCACATGCTGACGTAGCATCTTGTCCGCGCGATCCAGTCCACGCAACGCATCCGTCGCTAACCTCTGCGCACGCGCCCGATCATCAGGTGCAAGGTCATTCAAAGCACCCGCGCCAATGACCTCTGACATCAAACGCCCCTCGGTCGTCACCTGCTGGAGGATGAAATGCGCCGTGCGCCGTGCGGCCAAACCTGTTTGATCCATCGCTCACGCCCCTTGTTCGCGCTTGATGTCGCTGTATATCTCTACCCAGACGCCATAAGGATAACCCTCGATGAGCGAAACACAAAAAGACCTACCCCCCGCCGCCAAACGCGCCCTTGCCGAGGCAGAGGAGCGCCGCAAAGCCGCAAAGCAGATAGAGACGCCAAAAGAACTCGGCGGTCGCGACGGCCCCGAACCCGTTCGCTATGGCGATTGGGAAAAGAAGGGCATCGCGGTGGATTTTTGAGGTTGCCTATGAGCGCTAGCGCAACTTAAACGACGCGCTGTCACCCGCACCCTGATCCACAGTGAAACGCATTTCATTGCCGTTTCGAATCTCGACCAGCTGGCAGTTGTAGGGAATATCCTGCCCACCCCAATTCATTTGGCGGCAGAAATATCCATCTTGCCACGCCCATGTGCCCGTCACATCGTAGCCCGCCGCACGACCGGTGATAGTTCCGTCGGGCGACACCGTGAGGGTCAAACCATATAGGCGATTGGAGAGGTTCTTTGTTGCCAAGAACCCAAGGAACTCCGCCTGATCTGTAATCGGGCGATAGTCGGCCAAGGCAGGCGTCGCTGCCAGTGCAGCCGTAAAGGTCAGCGAAGTCAGGGTAGGTTTCATCGCACATCTCCCAAGTTCCTTGAGAGATACGCGAAATCATCCCGTTTGGATCACAAACCCAAAACGTCGAACATATCATATTCGCCTGGATCTTTGTCCAAACCCCAAAGCGCGGCCTTCACCGCACCACGTGCAAAGATCGCACGATCCGTCGCCAGATGACGCAGCACAATCCGCTCACCAGCGGCGGCAAACAGCACATCATGCTCCCCCACAATGTCGCCCCCGCGGATGGCGGAAAACCCGATGTCCCCCTTAGTGCGTGCACCCGTGATCCCGTCGCGCCCACTGTCGCTGACGTCGTTCAGGTTTACACCACGGCCCTTCGCCGCCGCTTCTCCCAACATCAAAGCAGTGCCTGATGGCGCGTCAACTTTGTGGTGGTGGTGCGCCTCGATCACTTCGATATCGAAATCATCGTCCAGCGCCTCTGCCACCATCTGTGTCAGCTTCACCAGCAGGTTCACACCCAAAGACATATTCCCTGCCCGCACGATACGTGTGTGGCGCGCGGCACGCCCGATCGCGGCAATGTCGTCCTCGGTCAGGCCTGTGGTCCCGATGACATGGACGGCCCGAGCCTGCGCCGCGAGGCCTGCAAACTCCACCGTCGCAGCCGGAGAGGTGAAGTCGATCACCGCTTGCGCCTGCGCAAAAACCTGCACTGGGTCATCAGTGACCGTTACGCCAACAGCAGCGCCACCCATGGCCACCCCGATATCTTGACCTACCCAGTCATGCCCAGCACGATCGACAACGCCAACCAGTTTGGCCTTGTCGCTATTCAAAACCGTGTTGATCAACATTTGCCCCATGCGGCCAGAGCCGCCGGTGATCACGATGCCAGGGAGTTCTGTCATTGGTCCGTCCTCAATATTCAGACGCACGACTAGCCGCGATTGGCCAAAAAGCAAAGCCTTGCTTGGCAAGAGCCACCCGAAGGCTTACATCGGCCCTATGGCAAAGAACCGAAATTCCGAAGGCCGCGCGCCGTCGCAACGTCAACTGCGCGTTGGCGAGCTGATCCGCCGCAGATTGTCAGAGATGCTGCAACGGGGCGATGTGAACGACCCTGATCTGGCGCGTATGTCCATTACTGTGGGCGAAGTCAGATGTTCCCCCGATCTGCGGGTTGCAACGGCTTATGTGCTGCCGCTCGGTGGCGGGCAAAAGGAAGAATGCCTTGCCGCGCTGCGCAACAACCGCCACGAAATCCGGCGCGAGGTCAGCAAAGCCCTGTCGATCAAATTCGCGCCTGAAATACGGTTTGAGATTGATGACACCTTTGACCGAATGGACGCCACAACGCGGATGCTCAACGATCCGCATGTGCGGCAGGATTTGGATAAGTAGGCGTTGAGTCGCCTTGGGGTGATGGCCGTTGACGGACGCAGATAAGATCATTTCCATCGCAATCGCTCTGCGCGATCACTTCGCAGAGTCCGGCATTGATGCGGTTCGGTCTATCGCTTCGAAGTGGCCAAGGTCTTCGGTGGTTGCGGTCGCAGAAACACCCGCGACTTTACCTGTTACCGGCTGGCTCAACGACGCTTCTCAAGGTCCAGCTATCAATGATCTTCGCGACATTGCCAGCGCCTTGCATTGGCAACAGACCTACACCGCCACAGACATAGGCGCACCATTTCTAGAACGCTACGGCTGGACAATGCTTGTGGGCCCCGATGCACCAATCAAAAGCGATGCGATCTTGGCGGGCATCCTGATCCTCGGACCCGACATTGAATATCCCGTTCACAGGCATTCAGCGGAAGAGGCCTATGTCATCCTTTCCGGCACTGCATCCTGGTCCATCGGTAACAGCGACTGGCATCAGAAATCCGCGGGTGAGGTCATTCACAATCCGCCATGGCAACCGCACGGGATGTGCACAGATTGTGGGGAACCGCTGGTTCTGGGGTTTCTTTGGAACGCAGGCGCGGTCGAAAAATCCCAGATTGATTGACGGAGTTGCGCAAGCCCGTTAGCAGGGCCGCCTACTGCAGAAAGAGGGCAAAATGGGTCGGAAACGCAAAGGCCGCGATATTTCAGGTTGGTTGATCGTCGACAAGCCCGCGGGCATGACCTCCACCGCTGTCGTGAACAAAGTGCGCTGGGCGATGGATGCCAAAAAGGCAGGCCATGCAGGGACGCTGGACCCAGAGGCCACAGGCGTTTTGGCCGTGGCATTGGGCGAAGCAACAAAGACCGTGCCCTACATCACCGACGCGCTGAAAGCCTATGAATTTACGGTGCGCCTGGGACAAGCCACCAATACCGACGATGCCGAGGGCGAGGTGATCGCAAGCTCGGACACTCGTCCGAGCGATGACGACATCAAGGCGGCTTTGGGCGATTTCATCGGTGACATCATGCAGGTGCCACCGCAATTCTCTGCAGTTAAAATTGACGGTGTGCGGGCCTACAAGAAAGCACGGGATGGCGAGGAGATAGAGCTCGCTGCACGGCCATTGTGGGTAGAGGAATTGGTGATGGTTGATCGCGAAGACGACGACCATGTGACCTTGGAAATGACCTGCGGTAAGGGCGGGTACGTCCGTTCGATTGCGCGGGATTTGGGTGAAACACTTGGCTGTTTCGGACATGTCAGAGAGCTGCGGCGCATCTGGTCTGGTCCATTTCAGGCCGAGGATGGGTTGTCCATCGAAACCATCGACGCGAACGCGAAGACGGGTGCGTTGGACGCCCATTTGCAGTCGCTGGAGATTGGCCTCGACGATCTGCCAGAGGTGCGTTGCTTGGCCGAAAGCGTGAACAAGTTGCGCAATGGCAATCCGGCGGAGGTCATTGGCTCCGACGTTGAATTCGGTGACGAAGCTTGGGCGTCCTATGAGGGCCATGCCATTGCCGTTGGAACTTATCGCGGCGGGCTGCTCCACCCAACGCGGGTCTTTAACGCACCAAGCACATGATCCGGCGGACGCATGAATCTGACGGCACTTGGTCAGAGGCGGTGTATTCTGATTGCGAACGATATCGTTACGCCCTGACGCGCATTTGGGATGCTGATGCAAGGCGGGTGATGTTCGTGATGTTGAACCCGTCGAAAGCCAATGAAATTGCGAATGATCCAACCGTCGAACGCTGCGAAAGACGTGCCCGTGCTTTGGGATATGGCGCGTTTCGAGTGACGAATATTTTCGCTTGGCGGGATACCGATCCCCACGCGATGCGCAAAGCAAAGACGCCAGTTGGGCCTGACAACGATCAGACCTTGATCGACGGCACGGCGTGGGCCGATGACATCATCGCCGCATGGGGCGCGCATGGCGAGCATCGGGATCAAGGGATCTATGTCCGTGACCTTTTGTTCCGAACCGAGGCACCGATATTTCATCTGGGATTGACCAAAGCAGGGCACCCCAGACACCCGCTTTATATCAGCTACGCTCAACAACCGGAACGCTGGCACCCTTAACCAGTTAACCCGAATTCATTCGGGGTCGCGGCGCAAACCCTTTAAAACACTGGCCGTGGGTCGGAGCGTTTGGATGTGGATAGGCAGCCATGCTGGCTATACTTGCGTTGATGGGATTTGGGCTTTCAGTTCTGGTTCTGACGGGCACCGAGGACGATGAATTCACCGATGAAGGCGTTTCTGACGGAGAGAATTCCGTTGGGATGGGGCTCACGCCCGTTGGCAATGTGGCGAGTATTTTGGATGCATCAGGAGAGGTAATCGACAAGAGTGCGGAAGGTCGATCGGTGATCTTCTCTGGGGATGGAGATGATACGGTGCTGACTGGCGGCGAGGCGGACTATGTGGATGTTGAAGAAGGGAATGATCGCGTTGAAAGTGGCGATGGCGACGACGAGGTGATAGGCGGCAAAGGCGATGATATGCTCCTTGGCGGTGAGGGTGGTGACAGTCTCTTTGGGTCCATCGGTGATGACGTCTTGCATGGGGATGCGGGTCAGGATCAACTGATTGGAGGTGGCGGGAATGACCAGCTGTTTGGTGGTGAAGGTGTTGATTCCATTGAAGGGAATTTTTGGGGACGACACGCTAGACGGTGGCGCGGGTGCTGATCATCTTTTCGGCGGTGCTGGACATGATGAGCTTTATGGCGGTGATGACCTGGATCGCGATTTCCTCAATGGAGGAAGCGGCAGTGACGTTCTGACAGCCGGCGCCAACGACCATCTGAACGGCGGTGCAGGCGCGGATGTCTTTGTCATCCCAATAAAAGCGGATGCGGTTGTAGATGACTACGATGCGACACAAGATCAGCTTGAGGTGCTTTATGTAGTGGATACAGCCCCGACACTTTACCTTGAAAACAACAGCGAAGGTCTCAGCCTGATCGCCGGAGATGAAACCGTGGCCACTTTCTCGCATGGGACGCCGATCGATCTGTCCCAAATCAAGCTGATCGCGGCATAAATTTCTTTCCTTTTCAAAGGCAAAGGTCTAAACGCACGCATCTGCGCACAGAATCGCTGTGCCGGACCCTCCACGGGCCTTGCTGGACGACATCCCGGCTTGCGCCATAACCCTTTGAAAATGAAGGAGACCCCGATGTCGATTACTGCTGACGAAAAAGCACGGATCATGAAAGAGTTCGCCACAAAAGAAGGCGACACAGGTTCCCCAGAAGTACAGGTTGCTATCCTGTCCTCGCGCATCGCGACCCTGACGGAACATTTCAAGACCCACAAGAAAGACAACCACGGTCGTCGTGGTCTTTTGAAAATGGTTGCACAGCGTCGTAAGCTTTTGGATTACACAAAAGCCAAAGACGAAGCACGCTACCAAGACCTGATCAAGCGTCTGGGCCTGCGCCGCTAAGCGCATTTCCCCAACAGATCATTCTGAAACGCTCGCCCAAACCGGCGGGCGTTTTGCAGTTTAGGCATCATCCTCAACCAGACGGCAATCGCGAAGTGTTGCGATCCAAGTCCCTGCTTCTGCGAAGCCTGTTTCAACAGCGCGATCAACCAATGTACTAGGTTCTGCTGTGATCTGCTCAACGAACGGCTCAAGCGTCGCATTCATTTCCGAAATTGATCCTTCGAGATCGTCCAATTTCGCAAGAATAGCCTGTGCGGATGCAGTCGCTTCTGAACCGTCCAGATTTTCAAGTTTGGCAACGTCAGCCCGCAGTTCCGCCAGTTGTCCGCGCAAACTAGTTGCTTGATCCGTGACCGGTGTTAGGCGTTCGACCTGCTCGGTAGCAGCGGCAATCGTTGTCTCGGCTACATCTTCAACCTTGTCCGCCAATAGCCAACTAAGGACCAAGGCCGCTACGATAAGAAGAAGAGTGGCGTTCAAAAGCGCCAATGCCAGTTGTCCCAGCGTGCGGCCCAGCCGTCTTACAAAACTATCGCTCATATTATTTGTCCCATACAATTTCCAAAAAAGGCCGATTAGGCCGTAAATTCATGGAAAAGCTAGCAGATCATTACAGAAATGCTGCAAGAAATTTTGGACAGGTATCGATCTAGGTTGAAAGCGTTGTCATTCCGCGAGGCAAAACCTCACCAAACATAAATCTCCATCTCATCAACTGAGATGGAATAACCGGTCTGGCCAAACTGAGTCGATTGCAGTTGCGTCCGCATCGTACCCGTGACCCAAACCGCATCCCATAGCTGATCGCTCGGCCACGCTGTTTGCGCGCTGGCGACAACCAGTTGGTTTGCGGGTGGCGGCGGGACGTGGATACAGGCCCCGACGTAAGGGACTAGGATGAAATCCTTCACGCCTTCGGAGGTCACATCCAAGGGCAGAATGAACCCGGGCATTTTGATGTAAACACCGTCGAGAGCTTCGTTAAGCTTGACGCCATTTGCATCGTAGATCGGCGCCCATGTGTCATTCTCCACGTCCATATCCCCCTCTCCGATAATTTCGGAATAGGGCACGCCCGGCGGGATAAGGTCTTCCCACCATGTTTCGCGCGGGGCGCTGGCGAAGGTGGCTGTTGGCGCGGCTGTGGTCGCGGCCAAAAGGGTTAGGGCGGATCTTCGGGTCAGCATCGGGGCATCGTCCTCAGGTTTTGACCATCATACCATCGGCGAGCGACAATTTATAGGCGCGCAATGCTGGAAGGATGCTCACAATTGCGCCAGCAGCGACGACGGCGAGAAGGATCAGCGCCTCTTGTCCCCCTGGGGGCGCAATGTCGAGCCATAGGCCGAAGTTGCGGTCGATCAGCGGTTGGGCAATGGACAGGCCGAAGTAGAGGAAGATCAGGCCGAAGATGGCACCGGCGGCGGCTACGAGAACAGCCTCTAAAATCAGCAGCCCAAAGATGGTGGAGGGGCGTGCACCCATTGCGCGATAGATCGCCATTTCGCGGCGGCGTTCGGTGAGGCTCGCAAATATCGTGGCCATCAGGCCGATGAGGGCTGTGACGACAACCATGGCAGAGACAGCGAGCAGCGCCGTTTCAGCAACACCAACGATGGCCCACAGGTCTTGCAGAGCAACACCGGGTAGGATGGCGAGGAGTGGCTCCTCAGGGTATTGATTGATCGCACGTTGCAGGGCGAAGGTTTGCAGCGGACTTTCTAACCCAACGAGAGCGGCGGTGATGGCTTGGGGTTGCAGGTCCATCTGGCGGATGACATCGGGCGGCGTGGATTGACCCGGGATTTGAGCGCCGTTTTGCCAATCAACATGGATCGCCTCAATCGCCTCTAGGCTGACAATAACGGTGCGGTCTACGGGCGTGCCAGTTTTTTCCAAAATGCCAGAAATGCGGAAGGGTTGATCTTTGTGGTCCGCGAAGGACGCAATGCCATGAGAGACGACGATGGGGTCGCCAACCGAATAGCCCAGAGTCTCGGCCACATCTGCACCTATGACTGTATCGAAGAGATCGCCCATCAATGCCCCCTCTTGCAGCGCAAGCGACTGCCCTTGGCGGTATTTGTAATGGTCGAAAAACTCGGACGTCGTGCCCATTACGCGAAATTGGCGATGGCTATCACCGAGAGAGATCGGGACGATCCAATCCACTTCTGGCCGGTCGGCGATGTCTTGGTAGCTCTCCCATGTGATGTTGTTGGTAGCGTTGCCGATGCGAAAGACGGAATAGAGCAACAGTTGCACGGAGCCAGAGCGCGCGCCGACGATCAAGTCAGTGCCGGAGATTGTATCGGCAAAGCTGCCTTTTGCGCCGGTACGCACCTTCTCGACGCCGAGGAAGAGGGCGACAGATAAGGCGATGGCGAGGATCGTCATGCAAACCGTAACAGCGCGGGCGGCGAGCGAGGCGATGGCGAGGCGGAGGATCATACCGCCACCTTGGGTTTGGTGAGATCATCCATCGTGACGGTGCGGTCAAAACGATCTGCGAGACGGGCATCGTGGCTGACCATGAGCAAACTCGCTCCGCTGGCGGCGACTTGTTCGAAAAGGACGTCGAGAAAAGCCGATTGCGTGGCAGCGTCGAGAGCAGAGGTAGGTTCATCCGCGATGATAAGCGAAGGTTGACCGATGAGCGCGCGAGCGACGGCAACGCGTTGTTGTTGACCCACGCTGAGCGTACTGGCCTTGGCGATAATCACAGAACGCGAGAGGCCCAACGCATCCAGCAAGTTTTGTGTGGCATTCCCCACATCTCCTGCCTTTTGCCTACGCTCGGGCGCAAATCGGAGCGGAAGTTGGATATTGTCTGCCACGGTTCCGAACGGCAGCAAGTTGAACTGCTGAAAGATTACCCCAATCCGCTCAGCACGAAAGCGGTCACGCGCGCTCGCGGAGAGAGTGGTCATATCGGCGTCGGCAACTTTGATGCTCCCCGCTTGGGGGACCAGTGTTCCGCAGATTAAAGACAGCAGCGTCGACTTTCCAGACCCACTTTCGCCCAACAGCAACACGGTTTCGCCCTTGCGCATGGCAAAATCAGGAACGGACAGAGAAAACTCTGCCCGTTTGGTCCAGTCGAATTGGACGTCCTTCAGCTGTAGAACCGTTTCGGTCAAATTAGAACGCGCTTGATAGATCCAGTGTTGGTGCGTCGCGTTCTACTTCAAATGCGCTCGCACCGGAAGCCGTGATGATTTGAACCTCCACTTCGAGCGCGTTGTCGAAAACGTCGAAGTAGGTAAAGCTCAATTCAGTCAGCGCGTCAGGGTTGGCGCAGTCGAACCTATATTCTGCGTGGAATTCTGTGTGGCTTGCCTCTTCGGCATGGTCATGGTCGTCATGATCCGCATGTTCGTCGTGATCATGATTGTCCTCTTCATCGTGGTCTTCATCATGATCACCGTGATCGTCTTCTTTGTCATGATCGTGATCATCATGGTCGTCGTCCCCATGATCATCATGCTCTTCCTCAGTTTCCAATTCGGCACTCGCTGAGGTTACTGTACACTCCGCAGCTTCAGGCCATCCGAATAGATTGAGCGGGTCAGAGAGTGTTTGGAGTGCAGCTTCAATCGCCGCTAGGTCTTCATCGTTTTCCGCTTTGTATTCAAAGCCAACAATGTCGGCGCCGGGGGCGTGGAATTCTTTTGCGACAGTGGTGCCATCAATCGCGATGTTCAGCTTACCTACACCATGGACGTGGGCGTCAACTTCTCTGGTGCCATCGGCAAGGGCCGGGCTGACGGCCAGAAGGGCAAGAAGGGAAATGGCGGGTTTCATGGGTAACATACTCCAGATTAAGATGGTGTCGCGCGCAGTCCAAGCGCGGTTGGAAGAAGTGTTACGTTATAATATAACATTTCTCAAGAAGTCCGACTACAGATGCGAAAGAACCCGCCAAGAGGCGAGTTCTGCATTTCTAATCAGTGAGCATTACTGGATATTAGTCACGGGCACTTATGACTTCTGCCAGGAAAAAAGCTTTGACCGGTCCTGTGAAGCTTAGACCAATGCTGATGATCGCAACGACAATGCCGATGAAGGCTTGCGCTGGAAGTGAGATCAATACGTCAGCTACGAATGCCAAACGCGCGCCTAAAATCGATCTCTTGAGGATCGAAGCCACCATGACAGCGAAGGTTACGATGTAGCCCAGCGTCGTCCAAAGGATGATGGTCGCCATGCCATCCCCACCTTTGTCTCCAACTTCCAGGCCGTAGTAGCTGAACCCGATAAAGAGCCCAAAGGAGAGCAGGATTTTCAGCGCATTCAAGATGAAGATAACGCGAAGTAATGCAGGTTTGTTTTTGCCAATGTTTGTGTCGAGAGTAGTCATTTTAGTGTCCTTTCAAATGAGGGGTGCCGCGCAGGGCCAGGCTCCCTGCGCCAACGTTTCGATCAAACGCGGAACAGCCAGTCTGCGAGGCCACGTCCGATTTCGTCCGGGTATTGTTCTTGGATGAAGTGACCGCCTTCGCCGAGGTAAATCGATTCAATATTGGTCAGGTTTTTCTTGATCCATTTGGCGGCGTATTCAGTGATCACGGCGCCAGGCGTGACGTGGAACATCAATTTCGGGAACGTGCTTTGTGCCACAAAGTCCGAGTTCGCCTGCACAATCGCATGAACATCGCTTGGGCTACCGCCCATCGGAATTTCACGTGGCCAATCGAGGATAATCTGACGCGATTCCGGTGTCGGGAAAGGTCGATTGTATTCTGCCATCGTCTCTTCGCTCATCCCGCCTGAGTCGTGGCGCATGAACCCATCAAGGAACAGATTCTGTTCGAGGATCATCTTTTCGCCGATGCCGGGGGTCCGGATGCCCATCATGAACTCCACCATTTCGGGCGCCAGAACACTGACATCGTTCAAAGGCATAAACGGTGGCGCCATTGCCTCCATAAAAGCCACAGCAGAAATGCGGTCAGGTCTCGTTCGAGCATAGTGCCAGCCAAGCGCGGAACCCCAATCATGGATGACCAAGATGGCATCTTGCAGATCAAGACTATCGAGGAAGGCGTGTAGATACTCAGCACTTTCTTGATAAGTCTCGGTCATGGCAGGTTTGTCGCTGTCGCCCATGCCCATCAGGTCTGGCGCAATCGCGCGGTAGCGGTCGGTGACATAAGGAATGATGTTGCGCCACAAATATGATGACGCAGGATTGCCATGGAGGAAGACAACCGGACGGCCCTCGCCTTCATTGACATAGGCCATCTTATGACCGAGGACATTTGCGTATTTCTTTTCAAATGGCGCAGCCGCGGATGCCGTCGTGCCAAAGGCCGCCATCGTCGCTGCGGCCGCTGTTGTTTGGAGGAAAGTTCTACGTTTCATTTCAGTTCCCTTTCGTTTGGAGCATGGGGAACAGATACGGCTAGACAGTGATCCAAAAAACGATCCATAATAGCCATATTGGTCAATTTTCTAACCACTGTTGCTATGGACTGGACGTCACTTCCCTATTTTTTGGCCGCAGTGCGGACGGGTACGCTGCGCGGCGCGGCAGAAGCGACGGGGTCAACTCACGCGACGGTCAACCGTCACATTGAGGTGCTTGAAAACAGCTATGGCGTACGATTGTTCCGACGTACGCGCCGCGGTTTGGAACTGACCTCAGCGGGGCGAGATATTTTGCCGGTCGTCGAAGAGGCCGAACGTAAGGTGAATGAAGCCAAACGGCGCGTGCAGGGGCTTGATAAGGAGGAAACCGGAACTGTCCGCTTTTCGACGACCGGCACTCTGGTCTATGAAATCGTATCCCCAATCCTTGGGCGTTTTACCAAAGCCTATCCTGATATCGACTTAGACATTCGCGTCTCAGACCGATTTGAAGACATCAATCGCCTGCAAACCGATGTGTCGCTCAGGTTTGCGCATGATGTGCAAGACGACGTCATTGCCAGAAAGCTCTACCCCTTGGCGCTCGTCCCGATGGCAAGCCGGAGTTATCTGGAAAAACACCTGCCCCTCGCCGGCCCAAATGGTGAAGGGCTCAGTTGGTTGGGGTGGGATGCCATTGATCGACGACCAGATTGGTTGGCCGATACCCCTTTTCCCGGAGCAGAGGTGCGGCACGCCACCACGGACCCGATCCTACAATTGTCTCTCGCGCGGCAAGGCGTTGGGATTGTCAATTCATCGGTCTATTTTACAACGATCTACCCTGAGTTGGTTCCGGTGCCAGGGGTTGAGCCAGTACTTGACCGAAATCTATGGCTGTTGTTTCACAATGAACTGCGCAGAACGATACGCGTGAGGCGTTTTATCGACTTCCTGAGCAAAGAACTGATCGACCTCAAACCTTTGTTGCAAGCAGGTGTTCGGACCGCTTGAACTTGTGTAATCGTCCGCCTAGTTTTCCGATCATGCCAAAGGGTCAATCTCACATCGTGCTAGAGCGCCATAGCGCGCATCGGCGGAAGCGCTTCCACGGATAGCTAGGCTCCTCTTTTTCAAACACTTGAAACGGATTGGAGACCTGAGATGACAGAATTTACAGAAATTGCAGTGTTGGACTTGGCGCCCTTAATCGCGGGTGATGACACGACAAAATTGGCGCGGGCGTTTGCGAAAGCTTATGGCGAAACCGGGTTTGGCTATATCATCAACCACGGCGTTGATCCGGCCTTGCGGACGGCCGTGTTTGACGCATCGAAGCGGTTTCACGCCTTGCCTGCGGATGAGAAGAACACCTTAGCCTTAGACGCAGCGCATCGCGGCTACATCGCGATCAATACGTCGACCGATGTGACGACGGATTTGGCCGAGGTGACGAAACCGAACCAATCAGCGTCTTTCATGATCATGCGCGAAGACGCCAAATCGGACCCGAACGTCTATTTGTCTGGCCCAAACCAATGGCCTCAGATGGACGAATTTCGCGAAGTGTGCGAGGCCTATGTCAGCGCTATGACGCGGTTAGGTCAGCAGTTGATGAACTTGGCATTGGAGGCCATCGGGGTTGAAGACCGGTCGATATTGCAGGCCTTTGACACGCCGACCACGTGGTTGCGGTTGCTGCACTACCCCCAGATGCCACCGCAATCGCCCGAGGATCTTTACGGATCAGCCCCGCACAAGGATTTCGGCTGCCTGACGCTGTTGGCTCAGGACAATGTTGGCGGCTTGCAGGTGCAAACGCCCGATGGCGAATGGGTTGACGCGCCGCCGATGGAGGATGCGTTTATCGTGAATGTTGGCGATATGCTGCATCGAATGTCGAACGGCAAACTGCTATCGACGCCGCATCGCGTGATCAACACCTCGGGTCGGGAGCGATACTCCGTACCGTTCTTCTTTGATCCGCATGTGTTGACACAAGTGGAACCGCTTCCGGGAACGGGCGTTCCTGCGTTTGAGCCGTTGAATTTCGGGGCGTTTCTGAGGAGCGAGCTAGAGGCGAGTTATGATGCGCATCAGGGGGAGGGTGAGCAGACCTAATTCGGGCAAAACGCGCACCCCCTTCCCAACCCACACCTTTTCCTATAAAGCCCGCGCATCTGAATGCCGGCGCCCGGACCTCAGCGCCGACCAAAGAAGATACCGGGGTCAGGGGGAATACGCCCTCTACGACAATGGCCAACCTGGCCAAAAGGAAAAACACATGTTCAATGAAGTGAAAAAATCAATCAAGTGGGGCGAGGAAACGCTGACACTTGAAACAGGCAAGGTTGCCCGTCAGGCAGACGGATCAGTCATTGCAACGATGGGTGAAACATCCGTCATGGCAAACGTCACATTCGCCAAAAAACAAAAGCCGGGTCAGGATTTCTTCCCCCTGACTGTTCATTATCAAGAAAAGTATTACGCCGCCGGTAAAGTCCCTGGCGGCTTTTTTAAACGCGAAGCACGTCCAACTGAAAAAGAGACACTGACAGCGCGTTTGATCGACCGTCCAATCCGCCCGCTGTTCGTCCCTGGCTTCAAAAACGAAGTTTTGGTGATGTGTACGGTTCTGTCTCATGACTTGGTCAACGACCCAGACATGCTGGCGATGATCGCGGCCTCTGCGGCTCTGACACTGTCTGGCGCACCGTTCATGGGCCCGATCGCGGGCTGCCGTGTGGGCTTTGAGGATGGCGAATACATCCTGAACCCTGAAATGGACGACATGCACAATCTGCGCATGAACCCAGAGCAGCGTTTGGACCTTGTTGTAGCCGGTACAAAAGACGCCGTGATGATGGTTGAGTCCGAGGCTTACGAGCTGACAGAAGATGAAATGCTAGGCGCGGTGACATTTGCCCACGAGCAGATCCAACCGGTCATCGACCTGATCATCGATCTGGCCGAAGACGCCGCGAAAGAGCCGTTTGAGTTTGAAGCACCTGACTATTCTGAACTCTACGAAGTGCTGAAGGCCGCAGGCGAAGATCAGATGCGTGCCGCTTTCGCAATCACGGATAAGCAAGAGCGCACAGCCGCTGTTGCCGCCGCTCGCGAAGCGATCATGGCGACGCTGTCAGAAGAGCAGGCAGAGGATGAAAACCTCGGCTCTGCCATGAAGAAGCTGGAGTCAGGCGTTCTGCGCGGTGACGTTGTTAAAAACGGCAAGCGGATCGATGGTCGTGCACTGGATACAGTGCGCCCAATCGTTTCTGAGACTGGCATCCTGCCACGGACACACGGCTCTGCGCTGTTCACGCGTGGTGAGACGCAAGGCCTGGTTGTGACCACTTTGGGTACTGGCGACGATGAGCAAATGATCGACGCACTGTCAGGCATGTATAAGTCGAACTTCATGCTGCACTACAACTTCCCTCCATATTCTGTTGGTGAAGCTGGTCGCGTGGGCCCTCCAGGCCGTCGTGAGATTGGTCACGGGAAACTGGCATGGCGTGCGCTTCAGGCGGTTCTGCCTGCGGCAACTGACTTCCCTTACACTGTCCGAGTGGTGTCAGAGATCACTGAATCAAACGGTTCGTCTTCTATGGCGTCTGTTTGTGGTGGCTCCCTGTCCATGATGGACGCTGGTGTGCCGTTGAAAGCCCCAGTTGCGGGTGTGGCCATGGGCCTCGTCATGGAAGACGATGGCGACTACGCGATCCTGACCGACATCCTGGGTGACGAAGATCACCTTGGTGACATGGACTTTAAGGTTGCGGGTACTGCGGAAGGGATCACCTCCCTACAGATGGACATCAAGATTGCAGGTATCACACCTGAGATCATGAAAAAGGCTCTGGAGCAGGCGAAACAAGGCCGTCTTCACATCCTTGATGAGATGTCTAAAGCGATCACAACAGCGAACGATCTGGGCGTACACGCACCAAAGATCGAAACCATGCAGATTCCAACCGACAAGATCCGAGAAGTCATCGGATCCGGCGGTAAGGTCATCCGCGAGATCGTTGAAGTGTCCGGCGCGAAGGTCGACATCAATGACGAAGGCACGATCAAGATTGCATCTTCCGATGCGGACGCGATCAAGAAAGCCTACGACATGATCCATTCTATCGTCGCAGAGCCAGAAGAAGGCGTGATCTACAAAGGTAAAGTCGTCAAAGTTGTCGACTTCGGTGCCTTTGTGAACTTCTTTGGAAAGCGCGACGGTTTGGTCCACGTGTCCCAGATCGAAAACCGCCGCCTGAACCACCCATCTGACGTTCTGAAAGAAGGTCAGGAGGTTTGGGTCAAGCTGTTGGGCTTCGATGATCGTGGCAAGGTGCGCCTGTCCATGAAAGTCGTCGATCAGGAAACTGGCGAAGAGATCAAGAAAGAGGAAGCTGCGGAGGAGTAAGTCCGCGCTTTATCGAAACAAGAAAGCCCCACCTGATCCGGTGGGGCTTTTTCTTTGGCTAGACCGGTTTTGGCCCTTTGATGATGCCATCTTCCGTCCAACTTCGGCCACTGGTGCGGACCTCTTTGATCATCGCCTTGTGCCGCTTGACCTTTTCAGGGTCGCGATACCCGCGGGGGTGGTCCAGATGCACAAGCGGAGCGGTGTAGCGCAGGTGGCGGCCCTTCACACCTGCATTGATCAATCTGATCCCGAATTCCTTATCAAGGCCGCCGTATTTGAGGGTTTCATCGAAGCCGTTCACTTTGAGAATATCCTCTCTAAAAGCAGACCAATTCGCACCGCAAAGCGCCTTTTGCACGGGTGTGGTCACATCGAGCAGGTTCTGAATGGCGAAAGGAAACGGCATGGTTTTGAGCCATGTCCCAAGCCGATCAATCGCACGATTTTCACGAAGCCAAGACCGATCAAAAGCATCACCTGACGTGACTATCTCTGACGTCATTGCTTCAGTGGCGGTCTCATCAAGGCGGATCAAACTGCCCGTCGAAAAGCGACCTCGCTGCGCCAGATCAAAGTGCCGCTTCAAAAAATTCGGATGGATCATCACATCGCCGTCCAAAAAGAAAAGAAACTCAGCTTCGGAACTTTCGATCGCTTTGTTGAGGATGCGGCATTTCTCAAATCCCTGATCTTCATGCCACACATGACGGAAGGTTAGATTTGGATATGTCGCACCAAGACCGTCAATAAATTCTTTAGTTTCAGGGCCAGACCCATCGTCCGCAATACAGATGGTATCGGGTAGCAGAGATTGCCGCGCGACCGAGACCAAGCAGAGCTCTAGCGCGCGGACACTATTGTAGGTTGTTATGATCAGTTCCGTCTTCATTCGAACCCATAAACCCTTGGTTGACTGACTGTTGCAAGAGGAACAACGTCACTTTCATCAATCATAATTTTAGACTTGCCCGATAGCAGAATTCCGGTAGAGGCTGCAAAAAAATGGGATCGAGCAGAAGACATGATCAACAGACGGCACTTTGTTGCGGGCGCAGCTGCGTCCGCTTTGGCGACACCAGCGCTTTCCAATACGTACCAACTTCCTCGGAAGTACCTTCCGGTTGAGGTGGATGTGAATCCAGACCTTCCAGCTGGGCAAATTCACGTCATCAAAAATGACTTCCACCTCTATTGGACATTAGGCAAAGGCCGTGCGCGTCGTTATTCCGTTGCGATCGGCGATCAGGGCCGCAACTACACTGGCGTTCTGACCATCCGCCGCAAAGCTGAATGGCCAAGCTGGATCCCAACAGCGAATATGGTGCGGCTCGAACCAGAGATTTACGGCCCGTACCGTCGTGGGCTTCCTGGCGGCCATCCGCGTAACCCGATGGGCTCCCGTGCTCTGTATCTTTATGAAGGTGGCCGCGATACCTACTACCGCATCCACGGTACGATGCAGCCGGAAACCATTGGCACCGCCTTCTCATCCGGATGTGTCCGTCTGACCAACGAACATGTGGCTGAACTATATGATATGGTGCCGGTCGGAACGAAGGTGTTCTTGTTCTAATAAAGACAGACATTATGCAAAAAAGGCGCGCGGTTTTCGCGGGCCTTTTTTGTTTCTAGTCTTTGAGTTTCGTGGTCCGCAGGTAGGGCAGAACAGTCGTAAACTCACCAAACTTTTCCGCCGCGTCTTCATTGCTGACAGTCGCCGGAATGATCACATCGTCCCCGACATTCCAATTGGCAGGCGTTGCAACGCCTTTTCCTGTTGACGTTTGCAAACCATCAAGCGCGCGGAGCACTTCAGCGAAGTTGCGACCAACGGTCATCGGGTAGGTCATCGACAGTTTCAACTGCTTGTCGGGACCAATGATGAAAACAGAACGGACAGTCGCGCTGTCAGCGGGTGTCCGGCCATCGGGCAGGTAAGCCTCCGCTGGCAACATATCGAACGCCTTTGACACTTCTAAGCCGTCGTCTGCGATGATTGGGAACCCAGCGGCCGTGCCTGCCACCTTCTCAATATCGCCTTTCCACTTCTTGTGATCCTCAACACCATCAACGCTGACGCCGATCACCTTAGTCCCACGCTTTGCCCATTCCTCAGACAACTGCGCGACCGCTCCAAATTCCGTCGTGCAAACCGGTGTAAAATCTTTCGGGTGCGAAAACAGAATGGCCCAGCTGTCGCCAATCCAATCGTGCAAGGCGAATGTGCCTTGGTCAGTTTCGACCGTTAAATTCGGGATTGTGTCGTTAATGCGCAAGGACATTGGTGCGTCTCCAATAATGTTGGGTTCAATCGAAGGATACTTCTTTTTTCAAAGAGGCTCCACATCACTTGTGGGTCAGATTTTAGAATGCAAGACTTTGCCAACGGAATAGGGAGTCGGACATGATCGAGAAGAGAGATTTCTATATTGATGGCGCGTGGGCCGCACCGGTAGAGGCGCGGGATCATGACGTGATTGACCCCTCAAACGAAGAAGTTTGCGCTGTTATCTCGCTGGGCGATCAGGCCGATACGGATAAGGCCGTCGCAGCCGCGAAAGCCGCGTTTCCCTCTTGGGCTGCGACGCCGCCTGCCGAGCGAGCGGAATATGTTGCGAAGATTTTAGAACAATACAACGCCCGTGCCGAAGAAATGGCGCAGGCAATCTCAATCGAGATGGGCGCGCCAATTGATCTGGCCCGAAACAGCCAAGCGCCTTGCCTGCCGTGGCATTTGGAAGGGTTCCTCGGCGCTGTAGATAGTGTTGAATGGGTGCGTTCTTTGGGGGATCACGCGCCGAACGATCGTTTGGTTATGGAGCCGATTGGTGTCGTTGGGCTGATCACACCGTGGAATTGGCCGATGAACCAAGTCACCTTGAAAGTGATCCCTGCACTTTTGGCCGGCTGCACGATTGTCTTGAAGCCATCGGAAGAAGCGCCTCTCTCCTCGCTGCTGTTCGCCGAGTTTGTGCATGATGCAGGCGTCCCAGCCGGCGTCTTCAACCTTGTGAACGGGGATGGTGTTGGCGTCGGCTCGCAGCTGTCAGAGCATCGCGATGTGGCGATGATCAGTTTCACCGGTTCAACACGTGCGGGCAAAGCGATCTCAAAGGCAGCGGCTGAGACATTGAAACGAGTAACGCTGGAGCTTGGCGGTAAAGGTGCCAATGTGATCTTTGCCGACGCCGATGAAAAGGCGGTGAAGCGCGGTGTGCTGCATTGTATGCAGAATACAGGGCAATCCTGTAACGCGCCGACGCGGATGCTGGTCGAAGAATCGGTCTATGACGAAACCGTCGAAAAAGCTGTTGCAGCCGCAAATGCCGTGACTGTCGGGCCGACATCCGAAGAAGGTCGCCACATCGGGCCGGTGGTGAACAAGACCCAGTGGGACAAAATTCAAGACATGATCCAAGTGGGCATCGACGAAGGCGCGAAGCTGGTCGCCGGCGGCACAGGCCTGCCCGAAGGCGTGAACCGAGGATACTATGTGCGGCCCACTGTCTTTGCGGATGTCTCCAACGATATGCGGATCGCGCAAGAAGAAATCTTTGGCCCTGTCCTGTCGATCATCCCCTTCAAGGATGAAGCCGAAGCGATCCAGATCGCCAATGATACAGAATATGGATTGACCAACTATGTGCAGTCGCAGGACGGCGCAAAACGCAATCGCATGGCATTGGCCCTGAAATCCGGCATGGTGGAGATGAACGGCCAGTCTCGTGGACAGGGCAGCCCCTTTGGCGGCATGAAAATGTCTGGGCGCGCTCGTGAAGGCGGTTTGTTTGGCATCGAAGAGTTTTTGGAAGTGAAAGCGATTTCTGGGTGGTCAAACGACTAATCGAATGAGCGTCACCTTTCAGAACTTCGCAGCAGATGTTTCATTCGATGATCTGCCGTCCGATCTGGTTCATCTGTTGCGCCGCAGCCTCTTGGACACGATGGGTGTTGCGGCGATTGGCGCTTCGACACAAATGGCCGCATCTGCTCGGCGCGGGGCCGAGGCGATGTTCGGTGTGGGCACATCAGGTGCCGCCCGCATTTTGATGAATGGCGCTTTGGTCAGCCCCGCTGGCGCGGCGATGGCCGGTGGGTTCACCGTCGATAGTATCGACGCCCACGACGGGACAACGCCGAACAAAGGACATGCTGGGTCGGCTGTGTTTCCAGGTGTCTTTGCGGTTGCGGATAGTCTGCGACGAAGTGGTCAGTCCATCAATGGACGCGACTTGGCGGTTTGGCTCGCTATTGCCTATGAGGTCAGCTATCGCACCGGTCAGGTACAGCACGCGACCTGCCCCGATTATCACACCTCTGGATCATGGACAGCTGTGGGGGTCGCGGTTGCCGCTGCGCGCATGTTGGGCCTGTCGCCCACCCAAATCCGCGAGGCAGCGGGCATCGCGGAATACCACGGGCCGCGCAGTCAGATGATGCGCTGCATTGATCACCCAACAAACGTGCGGGACGGCGTGGGTTGGGGTGCGCCAACCGGAGTCACGGCCACCTACCTTGCGCGCGATGGATTTACAGGCGCGCCGGCTTTGACATGTGAGGGGGAAGAGGCCGCTCCCTATTGGGACGGTTTGGGTCAGAACTGGCTGACGCTCGCGCATACGCACTATAAGCAATATCCCTGCTGCCGTTGGGCGCACGCTTCGATGGATGCGGCAAAAGAGTTGATGGATGAAAATGCACTGAGCCATGATGATGTGGCGCAGGCGAAGATCAGAACTTTCCACTACGCCACGCGGCTGGCCGGTCATGAACCGAAAACGCTTGACGAACTGGCCTACTCCATTGCCTTCCCAGTCGCAGCGATCATCGTGCGCGGCCAGATGGGGCCGGACGAGCTGACGCCAGAAACGCTCTGCGATCCTGATATTTTACGGGTCAGCCATGCGACAGAGTTGATCGACGATCCAGAATTGACCGAGCGCAGCGTCGCCCAACGATGGGCGCAGGTGTCATTGGTATTGAAGGATGGGCGACGGTTGGACGCGCCGGAGCGGACACCGCGCGGAGATCTGGATGCGCCCCTGAGCGATCAAGAGATAGGGGCGAAGTTTCACCTGTTGGCAAATAAGCATCTGGGCACGCCGCGTGCAGAACGGTTAGAGGAGCTGTGCTTCGGGTTTGCAGATTTGGATGCTGCGGGGGTCGATGAGCTGTTTGAGCTTTGTTTGACGCCGATAAACGCCCCCACAGCTTAACGACTGCACTTTCTAAAACGGACACTTCGCAGTTATCCGCATCCCCTTGCCACCGTCGGGATGGCGGAATTGCAGGGTTTCGGAATGGAGCATCAAGCGAGGATGGTCACGTGCCGCGCCTTCGGAATAGAACGGATCACCCAGAATCGGATGGCCGATGGCCTGCATGTGCACGCGCAATTGGTGGGACCGGCCGGTTTTCGGCATCAACCGCACACGAGTTTCCTCGGCTGAATATCGGATCACGCGCCAGTCGGTCACGGCCTGTTTCCCGTTCTCATGATCGACCATCTGTTTTGGACGGTTAGGCCAATCGACGATCAAGGGCAGATCGACTGTTCCGGTTTCCTCCTCCAGACACCCCCAGACGCGCGCAACATAAGTTTTCTTTGTCTGGCGCTTCTCAAACTGCAAACCAAGGTGGCGTTGCGCATGGGGAGTCAGCGCAAAAATCATCACGCCAGAGGTATCGCGGTCCAATCGGTGCACCAAAAGGGCCGTAGGAAAGACTGCTTGAACGCGCATGATCAGGCAATCCTGTAGATGCGCGCCCTTGCCCGGGACCGATAGAAGACCGGAGGGTTTATCCACCAGCAAAACCTCGTGATCATCATGTAGAAGGACAAGTGGGTCACCGGGTGGATTGTATGCGTCGCTCATGTAGGAACGCGTTCCCCGAAGATGGCGGAACCGACGCGGATATGAGTCGCACCCAAAGCGATGGCGCGTTCGAAGTCGCTGCTCATCCCCATAGACAGGCCAGTCAACCCATTGCGTTCTGCAATTTTCGCAAGCAATGCAAAATGCAGGCTCGGTTCTTCATCAATTGGTGGGATGCACATCAAACCGACGATGGGTAGGTTCAGACCGCGACATTCGGCGACAAACTGATCCGTTTCTTTTGGGGCAATGCCTGCTTTCTGCGGCTCCTCGCCCGTGTTCACCTGAATAAAGAGCTCTGGGCAATTGCCCGTCTCCTGAGCAATCCGCACAATGGTTTTTGCGAGCTTCGGGCGGTCTAACGTATGGATCGCATTGGCCAGCTCCATCGCCTGCCGGACCTTATTAGATTGCAGCGGCCCGATAAGGTGCAAATCGATATTGTCATACCGCTCACAAAAATCTGGCCACTTGGAGGCCGCTTCCTGTACCCGATTCTCTCCAAAGACCCGGTGCCCTTCTTCCAGCACGGATTCGACCCGTTCATTCGGTTGCACCTTAGAAACTGCAATCAACCTTATGTCGTCCACTTTCCGACCCGCAGATTGGGCGGCGACTTTCATACGTTCCTGTATATCTTTGAGCGGCACCTGCAGGCTCCTGTTTTTAAACGTTGATTCCTGAAATGCCTCAAAAATTGCAAATGTCTAGCGGAATTGACGGTAAATCCTTTGAAAATTGTGTGTGACCTTCGTGCACCATTTAACTCGGACGGGAAAAAAGACTCCGTAATTCACTTGAGTGTGCGGGCTTTAGGGATCAGTAAACACTCAATGCCGGACTTACCGGTATCTTTGGGAATGCAAACACGAGGGAAAAATCCATGAAAAGCATCCTTCTTACATCGACTGCACTTGTCGCCTTTGCTGGCGCTGCATCTGCAGGCGGTCATGCCTCGCCAATCAGCTTTACTGGCGAAGCAACACTTGGTTACAACGACGAAGCACAAGGCGGCTTCTACTGGGATTCCAGCCTTGACGTAACTGGCACAGCTGGTCTGGACAACGGTCTGACAGCAACTGCATCTTTCGGTCTGGACATTGCTGACGGCAACCTTGGCGGCGACGTCATGGCATCTGACTTCACAGTGACAATCGCTGGTGGCGGCGCAAGCTTGACTTTCGGTGACACAGATCCTGTTGCAGAAGCAAATTTTGCTGACGTTTCTGGCATGCAAGCTGTATCGTTCAATGATCAGGATCGTCACTTTGACGTAGCTGGCTTCGAAGCCATGCTGGTCGGGTCGGCAACCGTTGCTGGGTTCACAGCTCAGATTTCTTACGGTGTTGACAACGGTGCTGGCAACGACCTGACAGGTGAGCAGATCGACGCGATGCAGATCCACGTGAACGGCGCTCTTAGCGGCTTCACAATCGACTTCGCATACCAGGAAGAGTTTGGTCCAACACCAACAATCTTCGGTATTTCCGGAAGCACATCTCTCGGTGGCGCTGACATCACTATCGCTTACGCAGATCGTGATGCGGGCATCGACGGTCCAGCAATCACATCCACAGGTATCTCTGTATCCTACCCAGTAGGTCCAGTGACTGTTGGTGGTTACTACACAATGAACGACGGTGGCACAGACGAGTTTGGCGTATCTGCTGACTATGTAAACGGCCCAATCTCCGTTTCTGCAGCATATGACGACGATGGCACAGACGGTGGCGACAGCTTCTCCGTTGAAGGTTCCTACGACGTAGGTAACGGCCTGACAGTTCTTGCTGGTCTCGTAGACAGCGGTGACGCTTACTACGTAGCTGGTGAACTGGACCTCGGTTCCGGTGCAACACTTCTCGTTTCTTACGCTGACGACGACAACAACGGCGCAAACGACGAAATCGGTGATCCAGAGTACAACGCTGGTGCAACTGTAGAAGTTTCCTTCTCCTTCTAATTGAAGTTGAAAGAACAGATGTTAGAGCGGTCCTTCGGGGCCGCTCTTTCTTTTTGGAACAATCGTTTCTCTTGTGGCTGACACCCAGCTTCGTTAGATATTTTGCAATTGTTTGAAGTCGGGGGGGTTGTGTGACCTTTGCACCTAGAAAAATAACCGTAGCGGCAGCCGCCGTTGCCTTATTGGCCCTTCCATCTTGCAGCTTGTTTGGTAGCTCGAGCACCGAGAGCGCAACGCAGCAAGCCAGCCGCGTCAGCGGTGCCGAAACCGTCGCTGTGAACCGCTATCTTTGGGCCGCAGCATTGGATGTTCTAAACTTCCTTCCTGTCCAAAGCGTCGACCCCTTTACCGGCGTGATTTCAACTGGTTATGGCACCCCGCCAGGTGGATCACGCGCATATCGCGCCACAGTCTACATCACCGATCCTGCACTTGATGCGCGCGCCCTAAACGTTGCGCTCCAAACGCGCAGCGGACCCGTAGCCGCGGAAACGCAACGCGCCGTCGAAGACGCTATCCTGTCCCGTGCGCGCCAGCTGCGTTCCGGCGATGGACAACTATAGAATAACGCAGCCCTTGCCCTGACCATACCGCCGGGCCCGATGCCCGGCGTTTGCCTTTGAGACCTGAGACATGTCGACATACACACCCTCCGAAATCGAACCGAAATGGCAGGACGCGTGGGACGCGGCCGAGACGTTCAAAGCCACACGTAGCGACGACAAACCAAAATACTACGTGCTTGAGATGTTCCCCTACCCGTCGGGTCGTATCCACATGGGGCACGTGCGCAACTACACCATGGGCGACGTGATCGCGCGGTATAAGATTTCGACGGGCCACAACGTCCTTCATCCGATGGGGTGGGATGCTTTCGGGATGCCAGCGGAAAACGCGGCGATGGCGAGTGGAGGGCATCCGAAGGATTGGACCTACCAAAACATTGAGGACATGAAAGCACAGATGAAGCCGATGGGTTGGTCGCTAGATTGGAACCGTGAGTTTGCGACCTGCGACCCTGAATACTATGGTCAACAGCAAGCCATGTTCCTTGATATGTGGGAAAAAGGATTGGTCTACCGCAAGAACGCCGTGGTGAACTGGGATCCGGTCGACATGACCGTTCTGGCCAACGAACAGGTCATTGATGGCAAGGGTTGGCGCTCTGGCGCGGATGTGGAACGGCGCGAGCTGACGCAGTGGTTCTTCAAGATTTCAGACTATTCCGAAGAGCTGTTGGACGGGTTGGACGGGTTGGAAAACTGGCCTGCCAAAGTGCGCTTGATGCAGGAGAACTGGATCGGGAAATCCCGCGGTTTGCAGTTCAGCTTTGCCCGCACCGATGGCGGTGATCCGATTGAGGTCTACACAACACGTCCCGACACTTTGAATGGCGCGTCCTTTGTTGGGATTTCGCCGGATCACCCATTGGCGAAGGAGCTGGCAGAGAACAATCCAGAGGTTGCAGCCTTCCGTGCGGAATGCGCGAAAGGTGGGACGACAGCCGAAGAACTGGAAACTGGCGAAAAGCTCGGGTTCGACACGGGTTTGACCGTCCAGCATCCGCTGAATCCTGATTGGCACCTGCCCATTTGGATCGCAAACTTCATTTTGATGGACTACGGCACCGGCGCAATTTTTGCCTGCCCCGCCCATGATCAACGAGATCTGGACTTCTGCCGGAAATACGATCTTCCCGTGATCGACACCTTCTTTGCGTTGGATGACGACACGCCCGTCGCAATAGAAGCTTTTGTTCCGCCAAAAGATCAAGTTGTCCGTTGGGTTGATCATTTCGCTGGCCTGTCCGAAGCCACCGGACAAGAGGCCATCGATGCCACCATCGATTTTGCCGAAAAGGCTGGATGGGGTCAGGGCAAAACTCAATTCCGATTGCGCGATTGGGGCTTGAGCCGTCAGCGCTATTGGGGCTGTCCGATCCCAGTGGTGCATTGTGACAGCTGTGGCGTGGTGCCGGAGAAGAAAGAAAACCTGCCAATAAGACTTCCAGATGACGTAAGCTTCGATCAACCGGGCAACCCGTTGGACCGACATGACACTTGGCGACAAGTCCAGTGCCCGAAATGCGGTAATGCAGCGCGTCGGGAAACCGACACAATGGACACGTTTGTGGATTCATCGTGGTACTATGCGCGGTTCACAGCCCCTTGGGCCGATACGCCGACCGTGGCGGAAGAGGCAGAGTATTGGATGAACGTCGATCAATACATCGGCGGCATCGAACATGCGATTTTGCATCTTCTGTACTCACGATTCTTTGCGCGGGCGATGAATGTGACTGGGCATTTGCCCGCATCAGCGTCAGAGCCGTTTGATGCGCTATTTACACAAGGGATGGTCACGCATGAGATTTACCAAACCCGCGACGACCAAAACCGGCCTGTCTACCATCTGCCCAAAGATGTGACGGACGGAAAATTGGCAGATGGGTCAGAGGTGGAGATCATCCCGTCAGCCAAGATGTCGAAGTCAAAAAAGAATGTCGTCGATCCGGTGAACATCATCAGCGCCTACGGCGCAGATACCGCGCGCTGGTTTGTTTTGTCCGACAGCCCTCCGGAACGGGACGTGGAGTGGACGGCATCCGGCGCAGACGCAGCCTTTAAGTTCCTCAATCGCATTCACCGCATGGCGACAGAGATCGCGGCACTTGATGGCGGCGCGGGGGCTGATGATGAAGAGTTGCTGCGGGCGATGCACAAAGCCATCCAAGACGTCACCAACGGCGTTGAAAGTTTCGGATTTAATGCAGCGATTGCAAAGCTTTACGCCTATGCAAACGTGGTTCAAAAGGCCAAGGCTGGTGGTGATGCGAAGCGTCAGGCCATGGTGACCTTGGCACATCTAATGTCGCCTTTCACACCGCATTTGTCCGAAGAAATTTGGCAGATGTTCGGCGGTGAAGGCCTGATTGCAAACACGCCTTGGCCTTTTGCGGATGAGGCGATGTTGGTCGAGGACACCGTGACGTTGCCAATTCAGGTCAACGGCAAACGTCGGTCAGAAATCGCCGTCGCAAAGGATCTGGCAAAGGAAGAGATTGAAAAACTCGCGCTGGAACAAGAAGGTGTGGTGCGTGCCTTGGATGGGGCGACGCCGAAGAAGATCATCGTAGTGCCCGGACGGATTGTGAATATTGTCATCTAACCGAACCCACCCTTTCGCCTTACGGCGCGGCCTTCTGATCGGGGTTCTCGCACTTGGGGCATGTGGGTTTACGCCCGTCTATGGCCCAGGTGGATCAGGCGGAAAGCTACAAAACTCTGTTGCGTTCACCGCGCCCGCGACCGAGCTGGGTTTCCGCGTCAGGACAACGCTTGAGGATCGTTTTGGGGCAGTGAGCGGTTCAGCCGAAAATTACTCCGTAAATATCGACCTTTCATCAAGCCAAGGCTCAGCAGCGATCAATGAAGCAGGCGATATCACCCGTTTGGATATTCAAGGAACCGCGCGCTGGGATTTGACGAATGCAGACCAAACCTACTCAACCGGCGACGATGTGAGAGCGACGACAAGTTACTCCGCGACCGGCACAACTGTCGCCACCCAAGCCGCTGAACGCGATGCGGTGGAGAGGTTGGCACAAATTCTGGCCGACAGGATCGCGGCAGGTTTGATTCTGGCTTCGGGGTCGCTGCCTTGAAGCTGACTGGAAGAGAGGCCGCGGGGTATCTGAAAACCCCAAATCCAGACCATAGTGCCATTCTCATCTTTGGCGCTGATCCGATGCGGGTCGCGACCAAGCGGCAGGATGTGATTTCAGCCTTGGTTGGGCCCAATGGCGACGAAGAGATGCGTTTGACGCGGATCAACGGTGCCGACTTGCGCAAAGACCCCGCCTTGTTGAGCGACGCAATTAAAGCGCAGGGGTTCTTTCCCGGCCACCGCGTGGCCTTTGTCGAGGACGCAACCGATGGCCTTTCGAAGATCATCGATGCCGCTTTGGCGGATTGGCAGGCGGGGGATGCGCAGGTTCTCATCACTGCAGGGCAACTTACAGCAAAATCGGCCTTGCGGAAGGTTGTTGAAGGCCATTCAAACGCCGTCGCCATTGGGATTTACGACGATCCACCGACACGGGATGAGATTGAGGCCACGTTGGCAGAGAATGGTTTGAGCGTACCCAATCGCGATGTGATGGATGCGATTATGGTTCTATCGCAAAGCCTTGAACCCGGTGATTTCCGTCAAACGATGGAGAAAGTCTCACTCTATAAGCGTGGCGATACCAGCGAGCTGACAGTTGAAGACATCACCGCCTGCGCGCCATCTGGGGCGGAGGTCGACATTGATGATGTGCTGGACGTTGTGACCTTTGGCCGGTCCGATCAAATCGGCCCAGCGCTGCGCAACCTTTATGCGCAGGGCGTGACGCCGGTGGCCTTGTGTATCGGGGCGATGCGGCATTTCCGGCGTTTGCACGTAGTGGCCTCTGATCCCGGCGGACCGGGGTCTGGTGCCGGGAAGCTGCGGCCTCCCGTCTTTGGTCCACGTCGTGACAAGATCGCGCGACAGGCGGGGAATTGGGGCCGTGATCGGTTGGAGCGGGCGTTGACTGCCTTGACCGATACCGACTTGCAATTGCGATCAGCGAGCACGGCGCCACAGCTGGCCTTGATGGAACGGACGTTGATCCGGCTCGCAATGATGGGCCGCCGCTAGCCCTTCAAGTAGCTCACAGCAGCCCGCCCCGCCATTCGCCCCGTCGCGAAACAGGCGGTCAAAAGGTAGCCACCGGTGGGCGCATCCCAATCCAACATCTCACCGGCGCAAAATACGCCCGGACGGGATTTGAGCATCAGGTCATCGGTCAACGCATCAAACCTAAGCCCGCCGGCGGTGGAGATGGCCTCGTCTATTGGTCTTGGACCTAAATGCTGGATCGGCAAAAACTTTAGCAGCGGTGCGATGTCATCAGGAAAAGGTCTGCCAAATTCAGAAAAGAGCGCGATTTTCGCGGGGTCTAATTTCAGAACCTTTCGAAGTGTCGTGGTCAGACTGTCTTTCGAACGGGCTTTGCTGAGCGCCAAACGAATTTCATCGACATTTCTATCTGGCAGTAGATCAACCGTAAGCGAATGACCGTCACGCATTTCCCGCGAAACCGTATAGACCCCACCCCCTTCGATACCACGTTCCGAAATCACCCACTCGCCACGGCTGGTGAGCGCGCCGGAAGTGAGCTTCGTTCCCTTGATCGGTGTGCCAAGGTGTTTGGTCATATGCGGCGACCAATCAACGATGAAGCCGCAGTTGGACGGTCGGAATGGTGTCATGAGGCCTTCAAATTGATCCGCCCATCTACCATCAGACCCAAGCCGCGCCCAACTGCCTCCGCCCATGGCAAGGATCGTGGTATCAGCCGCGATTGCCTTCGGGCCTTCGGGCGTTTCAAAAAGGGCTGCATCTCCATCAAAGCCAACCCACCGGTGTCGGGTAAGGATCGTAGGCCCGACGCGCGCGATCCAAGCGCGCAGAAGGGGCGATGCCTTCATCGCTTTCGGAAACACACGACCTGTTGAGCCAGTGAATGTCGCCTGCCCCAAATCTTCCGCCCAGCTAACCACATCGTCTGGCCCGAAAGCTTGGATCGCCTTTTCGAGAGTCTGATTTGCGTCGCCGTAAGCCGCAAGGAAGCTGTCATAATCTTCTGATTTCGTCAGGTTTAAACCCGATTTCCCTGCCATCAAAAACTTGCGCCCAATGGAGGGCATGGCGTCGGCGATGGTCACAGCGATACCAGCAGTCGAGAGTTCCTCTGCTGCCATCAGACCAGCGGGCCCGCCGCCAATGATCAAGGCTGACTTTTGTCGCAACATTCCCTCTCAGGGCGCAAAGGCGCCAAAATTTGTCACTTCCGCGTGCGTTAGATCATGGCTTTGATGGCCGCCACATGGCTATGTTTGGCGGCCAAGGCGTCACATGCCAAATCCTTCGCTTTAGCAACTACATCGCACTCAACGAGGTGATCCACCAAGTTGATGTCCAGCGCTTCCTGCGCGGTGAGCTTTTCCCCCGCCATCAGAATACGCTTTGCAGATTGCGAGCCAACGAGCATGCGCAGCCGAACCGGATCGGACGGCTGTGGCAAAAAGCCAAGTTTCATCACGGGGTAGAAAAACTTCGCCGAAGGCACAGCAATCCGCAGATCGCAGGTCAGAACCATACCAAAGGCACCACCCGCAACAGTTCCGTTCAAAGCGGCAATGCTGAGACCCCTGTACTCTGCAATGGCTGCCGACAGCTCTTCCCAAAGGGGGCTAGTGGCCAATCCCGCCTTGGCCGCCTCCAAATCTGCGCCTGCGCTGAACACTTTACCCACGCCCGTAAGGATCAGCGCATTCTGGTCAGAGGCGGCGCGCACGGCGTCCCTTAACGCGGCCAGCATATCTGCTGTGAGGGCATTGGCTTTATCTGGTCGATCCAAGGTGAGGATCGTCAGGTTGCCCTCAATCTCTTGTTTGATCACACCAAACCCACCTGACGGCGGATGTCCTCGTCCCGCAAACTGACGTCATCTCCTAAGAAACCGTCAGCCTCAGATGTGCACATCCACATCAAAGCCTTCGCAGGCCATTCTGGTGGAATATGATCGGACCAGTCCAATTGACTGACCGGATTGATTCCCGAAGCTTTGATCTCGCGTTGCATGTCTGTCGCGACCGTTCCAGGTGACAAGCCCAAGACACGAATACCCCGTTCACGGTATTCCTTATCTGCCGCGCGAGTCAGCATGTAGGCGCCAGCTTTGGAACTACAGTAGGCTGTCCATCCCTCTACAGGACCATGCGCAGCGCCGGAGGACACCGTGATGATCGTCCCACCTCCCTGCGCCACCATATCAGGGAGCGCCGCATGCATACCATGCATCACACCCTTAAGGTTGATGTCGATCAGCTTGCACCAAGCAGCGGGGTCCGTATCAGCGAGATGGCCAATTGGGTCGACGACACCTGCATTCCCGATCAAAATATCAATCTGGCCGAACTTGTCCTTCGCCGACGCAAACGCCGATGAAACGGACGCATAGTCCGAAACATCGCAGGCAATCGCCATCGTATTTTCGCCAAGTTCACCAGCCAGTGCGGTGATCAAATCCGTCGATCTGGCCAACAAAACAACGTTTGCACCCCCGTCTGCAAAGGCCCTTGCAGCCGATGCACCGATCCCTTTGCTGGCCCCCGTAATGACCACCGTTTTGCCGTTCAATCCGAAGTTTTTCATCTGTTTGCCTTTTGATCTGCACAGTTACTGCATAAGTCGGGGTCAAGAATTTCGTACCTTGACCAAATAGGCAAGGCAGGAAACGATGTTCAGCAGTTGGAGTAAGGGATATTCAAATGACTCATTTCAAAGCACTAAAGGCCTCCGTATGCATGGCAGCACTCTTAACCGGCAGCGCTGCTGTCGCCGATGTCACCGCGGCCGAAGTATGGGCCGACTGGCAAGAACAATTCACCCTTTACGGTGAGGGCGGCGTCACAATCGGCAGCGAAACCGAATCCGATGGGACGGTGTCTATATCCGATTTAACGTTCAGCATGGACGACGGGCAATCGTCAGTCACGGGAACTTTGGACTCGATCGAACTGGTTGAACAAGGTGACGGTACGGTCCTCATCACAATGTCTGAGAACTTCCCATTCGTCATCACAGATGAGTTCGGCACCACTGTTAACATGTCCATCGTACAAAATGGCTTTCAGATGGTGGCAAGTGGCGACCCCGACGCAATAAATTACGCGGTAACTGCCGACCAATATGGAGTCCAGATCGATCAGATCGAAGACAACGGCGAAGTGATTGAAGGCGACATGCGGTTTGTAGCCAACGGGCTGGCTGGCAACTATTCAACGACCTCAGGTGATATCAACAACATCACTTACGATCTATCCGCAACTGCCTTGGATATCCTCGTGGACGTAACCGATCCAGAAACGGGCGGCAAATTCCTGATGAGCGGTAAGATCGATGGCCTTGGCGCGCAGGCTGATCTAGCAATCCCAACGGACATCGATCTGGAGAACCCAGAAGACATCTTCGCCAAAGGATTGGAGATGGCCGGATCATATAACTACGACGGCACCACCCTGCTGTTTGATGTGCAAGATGGTCCTGACTCCGCGAACGGCACCGTTGGCACCGGCCCAGGCGAAGTGACATTCTCCGTCGATGAAGAAGCATTGAGCTACGGTGTTGCGGCAAGTGATATTGCAGTTTCCGTCACCTCACCTGACTTCCCTTTCCCGATCAATGTCTCATTAGGCGGCTATGGAGTGGGCCTGCAAATGCCTTTGGGTGAAACAGAAGAGCCTGCTGACTTTGGCCTTCAATTCAACATCACCGATCTGGCCGTGAACGACGAAATCTGGATGCTCGCAGACCCAACCAACTCGCTGTCACACGACCCTGTGACTGTGAGCGTTGATGTCACCGGTGAAGCAAAACTCTTCTTCGACCTCACCGATCCAGAACAGGCTGAGGCGATGGCGATGGGAGCCGTTCCAGGTGAGATTTACTCGCTGAACCTGAACGACCTGACGCTATCAGCTGCAGGTGCGCTCTTGACTGGTGAAGGGGCCTTTACCTTCGACAATTCAGACCTGTCCACAATCCCTGGCGTTCCACGTCCAGAAGGGTCGGTCACTGTTAATCTGAAGGGCGCGAACCAGTTGATCGATACACTCGTTGCTATGGGCTACTTGCCAGAAGATCAGGCGATGATGGGTCGCATGATGATGGGCATGTTCGCTCGCACAGTTGGTGAAGATGAACTGACATCAACCATCGAAGTGAATGAGCAAGGCCACATCTTGGCCAATGGTCAGCGCATTCAATAACTAAACAGACCTCCGCCTCATTTGGGGCGGGGGTTACATTCGCTAGCGCTAAGGCTTGCGCAGATGTTGACGGCGGACTACCTCCTAAGGGAACAAAGGACGCCTTATGACACGAAGCCTCTCTGACATTACCCAATCCATGATCGACGCCGCGTTGAAGGCCGGTGCTGATAGTTGCGACGCTTTGGCCGTCGATGGCACTTCAGTTTCGATTTCTGTGCTCAACGGTGCGTTGGAGCACGCGGAACGGTCGGAGGGAATCGATATTGGGTTGCGTGTTCTTGTCGGTCAAAAGCAAGCAAACGTGTCCTCCTCAGATGTGAATCCAGAAACGATTTCTGAAATGTCGGAACGCGCGGTCGCGATGGCGAAAGAAGCACCCGATGATCCCAATCTGGGTTTGGCCGACGCCTCGCAACTGGCAACTTCATTGGACACCGACACACTGGAACTCTTCGATCCATCCGAAGAGCCTGACCCCGCACAACTGCAAGACTTCGCCTTGCGTGCAGAAGCTGCGGCGTTAAAGAACGATGGTATCTCACAAGTACAATCGGCCTCCGCTGGCTATGGCAGACGTCGCGTGCACATGACCGCCAGCAACGGCTTTTCAGCAGGCTATGCGCGCACTGACAGCGGCCTATCCTGCGTTGCGATCAGTGGCGAAGGAACGGCGATGGAGCGGGACTACGACTACGACAGTCGCGTCTTTCGTGCCGATATGCGCAACGCGGAAGAAATCGGAACCCGCGCCGCTGCTCGCGCGGTAGAACGGTACGGCGCAAGGAAACCCAAAACCGGAGCCTATCCCGTTTTGTTCGATGAAAGGATCGCCTCCTCTTTGGTAGGGCATCTCCTACAAGCCGTGAATGGTGCCGCCATCGCCCGCGGGTCTAGCTGGTTGCGTGATGCCTTGGGTGAACAGGTTTTACCGAAAGAGCTATCCATCATCGAAGACCCGCATCGCGTCCGCGCGTTTTCATCGCGCCTGTTTGATGCGGAAGGATTGCCAACACAGCGGCGGGCAGTCGTGAAAAACGGCGTCCTTCAAGGTTGGACACTCGACCTTGCCAATGCACGCAAATTGGGAATGGACAGCACAGCCTCAGCCGTGCGCGGAACCGGCTCTCCGCCTAGCCCGGGCCTCAGCAATATTGCTTTGACCCAAGGCGACAAAAGCAGGTCAGAATTGCTGTTTGAGATGGGCACCGGCCTTTTGATCACCAGTATGATCGGTTCAACCATCAACCCGAACACCGGCGACTATTCTCGAGGCGCAAGCGGGTTTTGGGTGGAGAACGGCGAGATCACCTATCCGGTGAACGAATGCACCGTCGCCGGAAACCTGCGCGATATGCTGATGAACATCACGCCTGCCAATGACGCGCAACCTCACCTGTCACGTGTGGTTCCCTCAATCCTGGTCGAAGGGTTGACACTTGCCGGAGAGTGATCTCGACCTTCTGTTGCGTGCTGCGAAAGAAGCGGGAGAGATCGCGCTATCGCATTTCGGTGCGGACCCGAAGATCTGGGAAAAAGACGACAACGCAGGTCCAGTTACGGAAGCGGACCTTTCGGTGAATGCCCACCTCCAATCTGCCCTAACCTCCGCTCGCCCTGACTTTGGTTGGTTGTCCGAAGAAACCGAAGACGGGTCAGAGCGTCTCGCCAAAGACAAGCTGTTCATCGTTGATCCAATCGACGGCACCCGCGCCTTTATCGATCGATCCGAAAATTGGGCGCATTCGTTGGCGATTGTGGAGAATGGCACTCCAACCGCTGGCGTGGTGGAAATGCCTCAGAAGGGGCTCACGTTTTGGGCGACAAAGGGCGGTGGCGCATTTCTGAATGGGAAACCCATCAAAGTTGCGCCAGTTGACCGGATCAAAGACGCAACCGTCCTCACCGCCAAACCAAACCTAAGACCCGAATTTTGGATCGGCGGCAAAGCACCCCCCTTCAATACCAGCTTTCGATCGTCACTGGCCTACCGGCTTTGCGCGGTTGCCTCAGGTCGGTTTGATGCCATGATTACCCTCCGGCCAACATGGGAATGGGATGTGGCGGCAGGCACTTTGATTGTCGAAGAAGCAGGCGGGCAAGCATTCGATCAAACCGGTTCCGCCCTCATCTACAACAACCCACAGCCGAAACTTTCTGGCGTGCTTGCAGGCGGTCCGGTCGTTCCAAAATTGGTCTCACAACTGGTCTGAGCTTGTGACATCTATGGCCAAAGTCTAACTTACCCTCAACAGTCCAATCATGAGGCCAAACATGACACAACGCCTTCATCTGGTGTTCGGCGGAGAGCTGATCGACCCAACAAAGAACGCTTTCAAAGATGTCGACGCCATCGATATCGTCGGCATTTTCCCGAACTACGAAGCGGCCTATAACGCTTGGAAAGGGGCCGCGCAGCGCACCGTTGATAACGCACATATGCGGTATTTTATTGCGCACCTGCACCGCTTGCGGGATGAAGAAGCGGCGGCATCCTCCACCGAAGAATTAGGTTAAAGCTATTAGCTTGAGTAGCGTCAAAAATGTCTTCTGACCGTTTCGCAATATGGGTCCGTTGTAACGACGCCACCAAGCTTCCAGTTCTGCTTGAGCTTGAGGAAGCACTACAAGAGGACGGTTATCCCGTCTGGTTTGAAGTCACGCTCCCAAACTCAGCCGGTACCTCAATGGGGCATCCGGTTCGTAGCAAGGACGTCGCTCGCTTCTTGGATGACCTTGAACCAAGGGCCTTGTTTTGGGTTGGAGGACAATTTGATCCGACGACCCTAGCCGCCGCTCTTGCGCGGAACATTAATGTCGTCGTCGCTGATGCAGGCATCGCGATGCTACCAAGAATGGGCCGCGGCTGGTTTCCCGGCAAAACAAGAGCGCTGTTGTCTCAGTTCTCCCATGTTTTCGCTCGAACGTCAGAATCCGCAGAAGGCCTGACCCGAGCTGGCGTCCGCGAAGACCGAATTACCGCAAGCGGGCCGCTACAATCCTCTGGCGATGTGCTGCCACATGACGAGGAACAGCGGCATGAGCTGTCACAACGCCTTGGCCCGCGTCCTATGTGGGTGGCGGCACACGTTGGCGAGGCGGAAGTGAACACACTTGCCGCGGCGCAACGCGAAGCCTCCAAACGCGCGCACCGATTGCTGGGGATCGTCATTCCAAGCGACAACCCAGACGGCATTGCGCATTTACTCAGATCGGCAAGCTTCGCTGTAACAGTGGAATCTGATGGTGAAATGCCAACTGAAAGCACTCAATTCCACGTGGCAAGCGGGTGCGAGACAGCTGGGCTCTGGTTTAGGATGGCGCCTCTAACTGTCATAGGTGGAAGCTTCGACGAAGGAGCCCGAATTGACCCTTTTTCAGCGGCGACCGTTGGATCCGTTTCGATCCACGGGTCACACTATGGAAACTTCGCAAATCATTTTGAGCAATTGGTCGACGCCAACGCATCCGTCATATGCAATTCGCCTAAAGACTTAGGCTCGGCTATTTCTGTTATGCTCTCCGCAGACCGGGCGGCCCATTGCGCCCGCAACGGATGGGAAGTCACCTCTCGCGGGGCAGATGTCATGAACCAGATCAGGTCACACCTTGGGAGCATTCTGGATGCGTGAACCGAATTTCTGGTATCGCGCTCCGGGCTGGCAAAGTGCGCTCTTGGCCCCGCTGGGGTCGATTTACGCGGCGCTCACTTCCCGTCGGGTTGCGCAACAGCCGCAATATACTGCCCAAGTTCCAGTGATCTGCATTGGGAACATCAATGCGGGTGGAACTGGTAAGACTCCGACAGCCATCGCAATCGCTCAGCACCTCCAAAAACGGGGACACGTCGTTCATATCGTCAGCCGCGGCTATGGCGGGTCGCTCGCCGGCCCCGTTTTGGTTAAAGAAGGCACCCACAGCGCGGACCAAACCGGCGATGAACCTTTGCTTTTATCTGCCTTCGCCCCAACATGGGTTGCCAAAGACAGGGCGCTGGGAGTTCAAGCCGCAGTAGAGGCGGGCGCCACAGCGATCCTGCTGGACGACGGGTTTCAAAACCCAACCGTTGCCAAAGCCATCAGCATCGTCGTCGTTGATGCGACCCGTGGTTTTGGGAACAAGCGCGTCATTCCGGCTGGCCCGTTGAGGGAACCGATAGGGGCAGGTTTGAGACGCGCCGATGTAGTTCTCACCATTGGCAAAGGCGAAATCGACGGTTTGGAAGGGAAACCCGTTGCCAAAGGCCATTTGATCCCTCTGCAAACAGGCATGACATGGACAGGCCTAAGGGTCTTGGCCTTTGCAGGCATTGGTAACCCGTCGAAGTTCTTTGCCACGTTGCGCGAATTAGGCGTTGAGATCATCAAGTCCGAACCTCTCGACGACCACCAACCTCTAACGCCTGCCTTGATGCGTCGACTAGAGACCGAAGCAAAAGCGCAGGTCGCCCAGTTGGTGACAACCGAGAAAGACGCCGTTCGCTTGCCAGACGACTTCCGGTCAAAAGTGCTTACGGTTCCCATTCGGTTGGAGGTCGAAGATTGGTCGTCTTTGGATTCGGCATTCCAGCAAGAAGGCCTTTAATCTAGCAGATGCTGGTCTTCACCGATCTTGGGTGACGCTTTTTCACGACTGACATCAGCATCCGAAAACTTCACTGGGAACGCCACCGAAGGCACCCCATCCAACTCCAAACGCAAGCCACGATGCTGGATTTGAGGGTCGGCGAAAACGTCCGCCATATCGTTGATCGGCCCCGCAGGAACGCCATTCGCTTCACACCGCGAGAGAAGATCATCACGCGTGATCTTTTGGGTTTCAACCGTCAACAAATCCGTCAGCGCATCGCGGTTTTCCAATCGCATTGGATTGGTTGCGAAACGGTCATCGGTACCCAAGTCATTAACACCCAGCAGGTCACAAAACGCCCGATACTGGCCGTCATTCCCCGCAGCCACGATGGCAAAGCCGTCTTTGCAATCGAACACCTGATAGGGAACGATATTCGGATGCGCGTTGCCGAGCCGTTTGGGGGCAACATCTGTGGCCAAGTAGTTCATCGCCTGATTGGCCATCACAGCAGTGGCCACATCAAAAAGCGCAACATCAATATGCTGCCCCTTGCCGGTTGCGTTCCGTTGTTGAACGGCAGCCAAAATCGACGTCGCCGCATAGAGGCCCGAGAATATGTCCGTCACCGCGACGCCAACCTTTTGCGGTTGGCCATCTGGTTCACCTGTCACAGACATGAGGCCAGACATGCCTTGGATGATGTAATCGTACCCCGCCCGATAGGCATAGGGGCCATCCTGCCCAAAACCCGTGATCGAACAGTAAATCAGCCTTGGGTTTTCTGCTGCCAAACTGTCGTAGTCGAGGCCATATTTCTTCAACCCGCCAACTTTGAAATTCTCGATCAGAATGTCGGCGTCTTTGATCAGTTCGATCAGCTGAGCTTTGCCCTCATCCGTCCGAAAATCAATCGCAACGGAGGCTTTGCCGCGATTGCAACTGTGGAAGTAGGCAGCAGAGGTATCGCCGTCCCGTTCTATGAAAGGCGGGCCCCATTGGCGGGTATCGTCGCCTGTAGGTGCTTCCACTTTGATGACCTCAGCGCCAAGGTCAGACAAAGTTTGACCGGCCCAAGGGCCGGCCAGAATACGTGCCAGTTCAACAACTTTCAGACCGGCGAGTGGTCGCATTAACCGTTGATCTTTCCATCAAGAACAGAAGCGAAATCAGCGTATGACATGTTTGCGTATTTTTCGCCGTCGATCAGGAAACTTGGTGTCGAGTTGATCCCGTCGCGATCCGCGTTTTCCTGGAACCAGCCAACAAGGCTCTGTGCGAATGCGCCGTCTTGCATGCAAGCGTCGAGTGTCGCTTGATCCAGACCTGCGATCTTACCGATCTTTTGCAGCTCATCTGCGATGGTCGCCGGATCACCTGACGCCGTCCATTCGCGCTGCTTTTCATAGATCATATCTGAAATCTCAAAGAAGCGAGCGCCCTCGCCGCAGCGCGCAACCATCGACGCCCAAAGGCCGAAGCGGTCAAAATAAACCTCGCGATAAACGAAGCGAACCTTGCCAGTGTCGATATAATTCTCTTTCAACTGCTTGAACTGATTGGCGTGGAAGGAAGCGCAATGCGGGCAAGTGTATGACGCGTATTCGATCACTTCCACCGGCGCATCGGCAGAACCGAGAACCATATCCGGAATCTCAACAGCCTCAGCCGTTTGCGCGTTGGCCATGCCAACCAGAAGGTTCGATCCTGCGCCTTGCTGGCCGCGCTGGGTCCACAAAAAACCGCCGCCAAGGGCAATCGCTGCAGCGCCAGTGCCTAAAAGAGTTCTACGATCCATCTCTACCTCTTATGTGTCTTATCTTTTGAAATAACATTTGCGCCGAGCCGTTCAAGCGCCTGTCGCAACTCTTCGCTTTCAACGCCAGTCGTGGCCTCGCGCGCGCGGCCCTCAGCCTCTCGATCGGGCGCTTTAGCAGCCTTGGGCGCGTGTTGAAAGGCGACCTTACCATCGGCGAATCCTGTCGGCGCGGATTGCGTAATCCGAACGCGCGAAATCGCGTTGTAGCCGTAGCATCGGTTCACCTTTTTGCGGATTTGCTCCTTTTGCATCTCAAGCATCGGGGCAGATGCCCCCGTGGTCAAAAGGGTCAAAGTGGCACCCATTCCGCCGCGGGAATACTTAATATCCACTGGATTAGACACTTTGGCCGTGTCTTCGCCCACAATCTCTGCCCAATGGGTCAGAAGCCGAGATTCAGAAAACCCCCGACCCTCACTCGCCTTGCGAATGCGGGATTGCATCAGCGTCACCGCACGAGAAAACCCGTACGTGGTTCCGTTATGACGTGGCGAACGCATCATTCTGTTCTAGTCTAAGGCAGAGAGGACGCCAAGCCACTGCGGCAGTTTCGAAGGACCGGTAAAGATTGCGTGACCAGACTGCTGAACTTTTAAGTTGGTACGATACTCATGCGCGGGTCATGCCGTGGCGTGTGGGGCCATCGGAACGCAAGAAGGGGATCCGTCCGAACCCCTATCACGTTTGGATGTCCGAAATCATGTTGCAGCAGACGACCGTCAAAGCCGTGAAGGATTACTTTGTGAAATTCATCCGCCTCTGGCCAACGGTTCAGGATTTGGCGGCGGCAGAAGATGCAGATGTCATGGCGGCATGGGCCGGTCTTGGATACTACGCGCGGGCGCGGAACCTTCTGAAATGCGCGCGGGTGGTTGTCGCAGATTATGGAGGGGAATTTCCAGCGGACCATGCGGAATTGCTCAAACTGCCCGGCATCGGCCCCTATACCGCCGCCGCTGTCAGTGCCATCGCCTTTGATTTGCCAGAGACCGTGTTGGACGGGAACGTCGAGCGGGTCATGGCGCGCAAGCACAACGTGCAAACACCCCTACCGACCGCAAAACCAGAACTTATGACCTTGGCAGAAAGCTATACGCCAAACGAACGCCCCGGCGACTACGCGCAAGCCGTCATGGATCTGGGTGCTACGATCTGCACACCCAAGAACCCCGCTTGTGGGATTTGCGCGTGGCGGGATGATTGCCAAGGTCGGCTTGCTGGCACCGCTGCGGAGCTACCCAGAAAACTACCAAAAAAAGCAAAGCCAATCCGCCTTGGCATCGCCTATGTAGCGCGACGTGAGGATGGAGCCTGGTTGCTAGAGACCCGACCGGAGAAGGGCCTTCTTGGCGGCATGCTTGGTTGGCCGGGGTCTGAGTGGAACGAAGACCCAAGCCTTAACCCGCCGTTAGATTTGGAGTGGTCGGAACTTCGCGAAGAAGCACGCCATACCTTCACACATTTTCATTTGCGTCTGAAAATCATGGTTGGATGGGCACCTTCCGATGCAAAACCAACGATGGGCCATTTCATCCCACATACAGAGTTTGCACCTTCGGCCCTCCCGACCGTGATGCGCAAGGTGTTCGATCTGGCGCATGTGACGTTACGCCCTGATTGAGTGAATGAACGTTTGATCGTAGCCTCTCGATAATCAGGGAAGTCAACCAATGACATCTATGCCATCGACAAGACCATACTCCGGACTCGCCAGTGCAGCGCCGTTTTGGTTGTCGTTGGCCCTCATTCCCCTGGTGATGATAAGCGCTATCAACGGTGGCTGGACACTCATTCTGGTGCCTGTCGCAACGTGGTATCTCTTCTCCGTCCTCGATCTGATCGTCGGTCTCTACAAGGAAAACGCGGATCCGCAGACGCCAGAGACAGAGCTCTTCTGGTACAAAGCCATCACAATCATCTGGGCACCTGTCCAAGTGATGACCATTTTCGGCGCAATGATCTATGCGACCTCGACAGATCATCTGAACGGTTGGGAGCAATGGGGCCTCTTCATCGGGATCGGCGTGATTTCGGGTACGATCGGCATCAATTACAGCCACGAATTGATGCACCAGCGACCGAAGTTGGAACGCTGGATGGCAGACATTCTTTTGGCCTCCGTCCTTTATTCTCATTTCCGGTCAGAGCATCTTTTGGTGCATCACCGCTATGTCGCCACGCCCAAAGACCCTGTCACCGCCCGCTATGGCGAAGGCTTCTGGCGCTATTTCCCCCGCGTCCTGTGCCAATGTTACGCTTCGGCGTTTAATGCCGAGAAAGCGATGCTGGCGCGGAAGAATCTGCCTTGGACCGACCGCAGCAATCCGTTTTGGCGTTATTGGGGGTTACAGGCTGCCTTCCTAGTCCTATCCGTTTTGATCGCCGGCTGGTGGGGTGTTCTGCTCTTTGCAACGCAAGCCTTTGTCGCGTTTTTTCAATTGGAACTGGTCAACTACATCGAACACTATGGCCTGACGCGCAAACACCTCGGTGACGGCAAATACGAACACGTCCAGCCACACCATTCGTGGAACTCTGCTCATCGGGCATCGAACTGGCTCCTGATCAACTTGCAGCGTCATTCCGATCATCACTTCAAACCGGACCGGCGGTTTCCGTTGCTGCAAACCTATGATGAGGATGAAGCACCGCAACTGCCCTTCGGCTACCCTGTGATGACAATCGCAGCCCTCTCCCCAACCCTGTGGCGCAAGGTGATGAACCCAAAGGTCAAGGCGTGGCGCGCACGGTACTATCCCGAGATAGAAGATTGGACGCCGTACAAAACAGCCGCTAATCCTATGCCGCGTTAAGCCTGCGGCAAGTGACCCGTCTTAACGTAGATCAAACACCCTTCATCTGACCAAGGATCATGTTTCGACATGTGCGGGCTGCGGATCCAGCTTCCCGCCGGATAATCGCCGTGCTCATCCTGAAACGTGCCTTCAATCACGAAAATCTCTTCCCCGCCCCAATGTTGATGGGCTGAGAACTTCGTACCCGGCGCCCAGCGCACAAGGGCCACGTTTTCCGAAGTATGGCTGTGCAACGGCAGGACTGAAAGGCCGAGTGCAACGCCGGGACGAAACTCAGCCTCACGCGTATTGATATGGAAATGCGCGGTGTCGTCTTCATCGAACTGATGCAGTTTGACGAGGATCGTCGCACCTTCTGGCCCGATGTGAGGCGTGTGGGCCGTCCCAATCGGATTACGGACGTAAGTACCCGCGGGATAATCGTTGTGTTCGTCGGAAAACACGCCCTCGAGCACCAGAAACTCTTCACCCCCGCCATGTTCATGGGTATCGAACTGGCTGTTCGGGGCAAAGCGCACAATCGTTGTGGCGCGGGCCACTTCATCCCCGATCCGATCCAGCATCATGCGGTCAACGCCGTTCGCGGGCGACGCGACCCATTCGTAATCGTCCGGAGTGACAACAACGCGTTCGGCAAAGTTATCTCTAAGGCGCATGGGTTATTCCTTTCTTAGACGAGTCGCAAAAAGCGCGGTCGCGTCGGTGAATTTTGAAACGTCGGTGTGAGATCGCGCGACTAATTGCGCGCCTTCAACGAGGGCAAACAGCGCGTCTGCTTCTCTTTCTGGGTCTTGAACATCGGCGATCGTGCCGTCGTTGGTACGAAACATCTCGATGAGCCAGCGCAGTGCCATGTCCTGAAACGCATCGAGTTCGGTCAAGGTTTTGCTATCGAAACTATTCTTCCCAGCACTCATCGCGACGCAAAGGCAGACCGCCTCCCCCTTTTGCAACGCAACTAAGTAGAGCGTCAGGAAGCCAGTTGCACGGTCAGCAGAGGTGGCGGCCGCATCTGCAATCGCCTCCAGTTCTTTTGCTACATCCGTCCGATACCGACTGATCATTTTCACGGCGAGATCGGCCTTGGTTGGGAAATGATAATGCACGCTGGCTTTGCGGATGTTGGCAGCTGTGGCGAGGTCAGCAAAGCTCATCGCGTCAAATCCGCGGGTTCGAACAAGGCGTTCGGCTTCGATTAGGAGTAAGTCTTGTGTGTTCATGGCTACCAACTAGTAGGTAGATTGGCAGTATGCAACCTCTGAGACGAGAAAAAACCCCGCCACAATGGGCGGGGTGAAGTTATGTGCATGTGGACCTGTCCAGCGGACAGGCGGACCACAGGCACCGGCGGTATTCGAAAAAGTTTAGTGTTGCTGAGCCATCTCTGCACGGATCTGCTGGCGCAGCAGATCAATTGGCACCTTTTGCCCATCACGCTTGAACTGCCAGTAGGTCCAGCCATTGCAGCTTGGCGCGCCTTCCAGATGCGCCCCGACCTGATGGATCGATCCTTTGATGTCATCCCCAATTAGCGTGCCATCCGCACGTACCTTTGCCTTGTGGCGGCCGTTCTGAGACCAAAGCTCTTCACCTGGGCGCAGCATGCCGCGCTCGACGAGTACACCGAACGCAACGCGGGGTTCGGCGCGTTTGGATTGCGTTACCTCAAGCGCTTCTTTGTCAAACTTGCGAATTTTCGACAAACGTTTTGTCGCGACTTTACGGTAGGCTTCTTCACGCTCGATCCCAATGAAATCACGGCCCAACATCTTGGCCACAGCACCCGTGGTGCCTGTGCCAAAGAACGGATCAAGGATCACATCGCCAGGGTTGGTGGACCCAACCAAGACGCGATGCAGCAGGCTTTCAGGCTTCTGCGTCGGATGCGCCTTGTCGCCGTTTTCGTCCTTCAAACGCTCATGGCCCGTACAAATCGGCAGCACCCAGTCAGACCGCATCTGCACACCCTCGTTCAAAGCCTTGAGTGCTTCATAATTGAAGGTGTATTTGCTGGCTTCCTGCTTCGACGCCCAGATCATTGTCTCATGCGCATTCGTAAAACGCTTGCCACGGAAGTTCGGCATCGGGTTCGACTTGCGCCAAACCACATCATTGAGGATCCAGAACCCTTGGTTCTGTAGCTCTGCCCCCATGCGGAAGACATTGTGATAACTGCCGATTACCCAGATCGCACCGTTTGGTTTCAACAGTCGACGCGCAGCGGCCAGCCAATCCTTTGTGAAGCGGTCATAAATCTTGAAGCTGTCGAACTGATCCCAGTCGTTATCAACCGCGTCGACCTTGGAGTTGTCGGGGCGATGCAGATCGCCACGTAGCTGCAAGTTATAAGGAGGGTCTGCAAAGATCAGGTCAATGGATTCAGCCGGAAGGCTGTTCATGACCTCAATGCAGTCACCGTCTAAAATTTGGTTGAGCGGAAGCGTCGCCGCCTTCGCCGCTTTTGTTTTCGTAACCATCTTATGCCTCTGTCCCGGCGGCCTTTACCGCTCGTTCGTTGACCCCAATGTGAGTCAGAGGCGATTCGCTGTAAATAACTTTATTGAATCAATCGGTTACGATTTTGTCTTGATACAAGATATTGTGTACGGGTGCGAAACTACGCCGATGATGTGGAGTGACACCGTGGCTTTTGAGTCCCGCTTTGTGTTCTTTTGTCGGATATCCCGCGTTTCTTTCCCATCCGTAGCCGGGGTGCTGTTGCGCCAAATCCACCATCAAACGGTCACGCCACACTTTCGCCACAATTGAAGCCGCAGCAATCGAAAGTGATTTGGCATCACCCTTAACCAAGGTCGCTGATGGGGTGTTCAGACCGCGCGGGATCATATTGCCATCGATCAATACAAATTCGGCTGGGGATTTCAGACCGCCAAGCGCGCGGACCATCGCAATGTGGGACGCCCGAAGGATGTTGTGTTCGTCTATTTCAGCGACGCTTGCTTCTGCGATGGAAATGTCTGCGCAATCCATCAACTCATCAAAAAGGACATCCCGACGTTTGGCTGACAATTTCTTACTGTCGTTCAAACCGTCGGGGATATTGTCAGGGTCAAGCACTGCGGCGGCGGCCACGACAGGCCCGGCCAATGGCCCCCTACCCACTTCATCCAAACCTGCGATCCGTAGGAAACCCCGCTGTTGCGCGGCATATTCATAGTCAAAGGTCGGTGTGGTGGCTGCCATACCTTTTGTCACCAGATTGAGTGGCCAGACGCAAGACAAGAAAAAGGGGCAGAAGGCCATGTCTCAACCTTCTGCCCAGTTCGGGCGCGGCAACTGGGGCATTGAGCCGCGCCCCTCCTCGCAACGGTTAGTGCCGACGCGCGCGGAAGCCGCTCTCTCTCAGGCACCTAGGGTCGTAGCCGCGCACCGGACCACGGTAAGTGAACAACCGAACAGCGCAGCGGCGCGGTAAGTCGGATACAAAGGCGTACTCCTGTCGCAAGCAGCGGCGGTTGAAAATCCGATGTTCACCAAAATTAGTACCGACGCGCTGCAAACATTGCCGAGGCAGCACGTTCCTATTTGGGCGATGCACCCAACCCTGATGAACAGGCGCCGCGCGTTCGACTTGCTGCGGCTCTGAACGTGAACGATCATTATGGTTCTTAATCGCTGATCCAATCGCGTATGTAGCGATCAAACCGAACAGTAGCTTGCCGACATCTTCATCCGAAAATCCGTTTGCCTGCGCGGGCTGAGCGCTGGCGACAGTGAGTGAAAGCGCAGTCACACCTGCAATCATCGTCTTATACATCCCAATACCTTTCCTATTCGGGCACCATGTGCGTTTGGGTCATGGGATGAAGATGCGGCTCGCCCGCTCTGCCACTCAATAACGGGGGATGGTTATGCGATGGCAAGCGCGATAGGATCAGCGGATATTGAATAACACGCCCGTCACAGGTCATCTGATCCCTATGAAACAGCTTCTTTTTTCCATTCTGGTCACAGGCTTGTCAGCCACGGCTGCGCAAGCGGCATGCTATGCGGACTATAAGGCCAAGCAAGATGACCCGCTGCGCCTGCACTACGGCGTGGCCGAGATTTCAGGCGATTGCACGGTCCGCTCTGCCGAACGGCAATTGCAAGGTCGCCTCGCCAGCCAAGGTTGGACGCTCTTGAATGTATTATCAGTCTTTGATGACGCAGGCTTGGACGAAAGAAAGGATAGCGCCGGTGACAACTACCTCCGCTACTGAATCCCGCGAAATCGGAAACCGCACTGTTGTTACTGGTATCGCCGCCATCGTGGCGATCCTGTTGGTCGCGGCGGTCCTTTTGTTCATCAACCTACCTGACGCCAACGCCTTTGACGCGCGGGTCGAACAGTTGTTTGTCGAGAACGACACCCTAACAGGCAATGCCGAGATCAAATTGCTCGAAATCCTCGCCCAATCCGGCACCGCGTTTTCGGATACGCTGTCCTCCTACCGGTTCGTGATTTTCGTTTTGTTGGTCTTTGCGACCGCACTTCTGATCGCAGCCATTGCCTTCCTGGTGATGCTGATCGCGATGAACCGCCGCCTGAGCCGGATCGAACGGCAGGGGATTGAGGTCAATTCGCTGACAATCAGCCGAGATCAGAAAGCCGTCTACCTCAACGACTTTGAATTCAAGCTGACAGATGCAGCGATGGAAACGCTCTCCGTTCTGGCCGAAGCGCGCATGGACGATGAAATGATGACGGGTGCCGAGATCGAAGGCGTGATATCCGGCCGCAATGCCGCCGATTGCGATGAAGCCGCTGGAGCCACTCGGATCAAACGCCTCCGCGATACGTTAGGTAATCAGATGGTCAGCGAACTGCTGGTCAAGAACGTCGCCCGTAAAGGCTATGTTCTGGCCATCGATAAAGATGTCATAAAGATGGTATGAATTGCGGCCCAGCGGTTTTGATAAAATAGGGATCAACCCGCTGCCAAAACTGCAAGAGATGCGTTGTCTTGGCGTTCGACTGCCCCATGGCTTCAATCGCCATGACATCCGCCGCAACCAACGCCGCCAAACGGTAAGCTGAATTCGCCGCATCTTGATCTTCGATCGACGGCCCTTCAAGTTCCGCCGCTGCAGATGTCAACGCAAAGCTCACCGTCAAAGCCGATTGGGCTGGCCAATCCTCCGCCAGATCCCTCACCAAGGACTGAATTCTATTCTGGTCCCCGCTCGCAAGCGCGGCCACAGAGTATGCGATCATATGATCGAGATCACTCATCCACATTGTACTACTCTAACCTCACCGCACTTATCTCCCGTGTGCGTGTCATGAGTCTAGCTTGCGTCGAATCTCCGATCCAGCCGGAAAATTGAATTTCGTTCCGTCAAACGAAGAATTTACCGTTTCGGCTTTGGCGACCGCAATCGATTCTAATCCTTCTCAAGGTGGAAATCAGTGCCCTTCCAAATGGGGCGGAAATGTGTCATTAAAAGGGCATTTGTTTGGCGGCCGCGAGTCGCTAGCTTTGAAATTCTGTGTACAAATCCAAGTTTTGTGAGCGTTAACGAGCCGAATTTGGTAGTGAGTGGGAGATTAGCATGAAGACTAAGTCTATCTTGGCAGCAGCAGCGATTTGCACATTGCCGTTCACAACAGCACAAGCAGCTGTTATCGATTTTACTGAAGGTCCGACAGGAAGCCCGGCTCTTTCTGGAAGCATCTTGGGGCTAGACTACGTAGTAACTGGAAGCCCAAGCGCTCCAAACAACAACGAAGGTTTCGGTGGAGCAGCCCCAACAAACAGTCTGGGGCTGGATTTCGTGGCTGACGGGTTCGGTGTGGACAACGATGAAATTACAGCGACATCTGATTCAATCACCGTAAGTTTTTTTGAAGCCGGAACGAACAACCTCGTAGAAGTTGTGCTTCAAGCATTTGCCTTCCTTGACCTTTTCCCTAACAGCAATGGATCTGGAGAAACCGGCATCGTAACTGCAAGCGGCGGTGGAACGGATAGTGTCTCCTTTGATGCGGGAGCGAACGGTGGTTATGCAGAGTTGACGGGACTGACCCTCATCGGTTCTTCGTTCGTGTTTACTTCAGGTTTGACGAACGACAACGCAGGACAAGCAGACGGTGCATTGGCCGGTATTGACGTGGTTCTTCGTCCCGACATCGTGGGTGAGCCAAACCCTGTTCCACTCCCAGCGGCCGGTTGGATGTTGCTTGCTGGCGTCGGCGGGATGACCATCGTTGGTCGTCGTCGCAAGTCGAAGGAATGATCGGTCTTTCCTGAAGATGACCTGTTAGAATTTGTGGGCCGCCTTCTTAGGCGGCCTTTTTTTGTATAGCCTCTGACGTTAAAGCCGCAATCGTCCGTTACCGGTAACCTAGTCCTTAAGGATTGAGACTTAAATGACCTCCCATTGCCGCCGAACCGACCCAACATAGGCTTAAATGAACGGCTCGGACCTTTTGACCAAAGTACGAATGAGAAATGTGGTTTCTATAGGCATCTGTACTGTGGCGACCCCGGCAGTATTCGATGACTGAAACCCAGAAACGGAGGCAAAAACCAGAGTTAAATGAAGTAGGCGACAATTTAGTGGCGTAGCTTTATGTGGTAGACGGCACTGATCAGCCCCACCTAATTGGGCCAGTTTAAATGTTAGTGCATTATTGGCCTGGGTTCCATCGGGACGATGGTTTCCGGGGCCGGTGGGCGGTAGCCTAAGGCACTGTGTGGTCGTTTGGTGTTGTAGTGCTTCCTCCATTCTTCGATAAGGATTTGCGCCTCCCTGAGCGAGTAGAAAACCTCGCCGTTAAGCAGCTCGTCCCGAAGCCGTGCATTGAAGCTTTCGCAATATCCGTTTTCCCA
>NZ_FQXB01000003.1 GCF_900129845.1 Cognatiyoonia sediminum | reverse complement strand
GGCCCTGGAACTTCGATTGCTCAAAAAAAGCATGATCGCGGATGGGGAGCTCGAAGAATGAGATACCCGGCATCCGAGAAGCTGGAGATCATCCGCACCGTAGAAGCCTCACATCTGCCTGTGAAGCAGACGCTGGCCATGATCGGTATCCCCAGCAGCAGGTATTATGACTGGTACGCCCGTTGGTGCGATGGTGGCGTCGATGCCCTTGCCGATCGCTCTCCTCGGCGCAAGTCGGTCTGGAACCGCATTCCAGACAAGGTGCGCGAGGATGTTGTCGATTTTGCGCTGGAGCACGAGGATCTGACGCCACGCGAACTGGCGGTCAAATACACCGATGAGAAGCGTTACTTTGTCTCGGAATCCTCTGTGTATCGCATTCTCAGCGCTGAGGATCTGATCACGGCCCCGGCCCATGTCGTGATCCGTGCTGCTGATAAGTTCCGCGACAAAACAAGTCGCCCCAACGAGCTTTGGCAAACCGACTTCACGTACCTGAAGGTGATCGGCTGGGGATGGTTTTACTTGTCGACGATCCTGGATGACTACAGCCGATACATCATCATCTGGAAGCTCTGTACGACAATGAAAGCACGGGATGTCACCGACACACTGGACTTGGCGTTGGAAGCCTCGGGCTGCGATCAAGCTGCGGTCGTGCACAAACCTCGGCTACTTAGCGACAACGGCGCGTCCTATGTGGCGGCCGATCTGGCCGAGTATCTCAATGACAAAGGCATGGATCATGTGCGCGGCGCGCCGCATCATCCTCAGACGCAAGGCAAAATTGAGCGCTGGCATCAAACCATGAAGAACCGGGTTCTTCTGGAAAACTACTTCCTGCCCGGCGACCTGGAACACCAAATTGGCGCATTCGTCGACCACTACAATAACCATCGATACCACGAGAGCCTCAACAACCTGACGCCCGCTGACGTTTATCACGGACGAGGCGCAAAGATCCTGAAAATGAGAAAGGAGATCAAGAAACAGACAATCAGAAAACGCCGGTTGCAGCACCAAGCCGCCGAGGCCTAAACTCAAACAGAAATCGAACCAGAGCCTCCGTTAGGAAAAAACCTCAGCTCTCCGAAAAACTCTGACGACGGACACTTGGTCAAAAACCATATGAGCGGTATAACCTACGCCAGTGGGCGTAACTGGTGCTGTCACCGAAGTGGTCGTACTTCCTGGAAGCATTACGTCCACTGGTGCCGAGTGTGAATAGACCGTCGCCGTCGTCGCGACATATCCGCCAACGCCCACGCTGTCGCCTCCCGATAGGTTCAACACAAATCCGATATCGTCTGGAATCAGTTGATCAACAAATTGCCAGATAGCGCCGTCATTAGGGTCAAAATCATTGCCAAATACGATTGACCCACTCCCGCCAATTCCCAAGTCCGTAAAAGGTATTTTAAGGTTTAGAGTTAAATCAGCGGTTGACGTGCTAGAAATTTCTTCGCTCACAAGGATAGCCTTTTATGGTTTTTCAACATAAAGCAGTAGTGCAACAAAGGCTGCTGCTGCCAAGATGCAAGCAACTATTACGATGAAATTTTTAGCCGTTGTCCGGAGGTGCGAAACGAATTCGGGTGTAAAGCCCAAAAAATGGAATAAGCTTTTCATCTGATAGCTAATTTGTCTTTCAAAATTCGATAGAGGGATTTCAGTTTCCGAGTACTTTAAAAACCAAAACTTTTAAATGGTTGCAAACCTATTACTGAGGTTGCGCTCGCGAACCAAGCCTCTCAACGGCTTATTGAGCTGCTGAATGTCCGTCGTCAGTAATTTTGAAACAGAATGAAACAGCTTGATACAGGTATACAATGCCTCTTCTGGGCACCACCTACTTACGGTAAGTTGTTATATTTCTTCCGATTTGAGCATTCGGAGGCATTCGACAAAATTTGTGGCGTTGATACAGAGGTAGCGCTCACGAACCAAGCTTTTAGGCGGCTTGTGGAGTTGCTGATCAGGACTAGATCATGGTGGACCGCAAGTGCGTAGACATGTACGGCAGAACACTTGCTGTGGTCGAGGTTGGCTCATTCAATGTTGGCGACATATTGATCAATGAGCGGCTAACAAGACGGTGGCCTGATGGCGAAGAATTTTGATGCTCCACCTAACTTATGTCTGTGCCATTTTCCGCAGTAGGTTCACCTAGATTGCTGTGTTGATAGCACTGCTGACTATCGTTAGTTCTTCCGCAACCCAAACCTTACTACAAAAAGCTCTACTAACATCAAGCCAGAGAAAATCATCGAGAATGCAAAAACATCATACACGGCAGTCACCATACTAATTACTGGCTTAGTAGATGTCATTTTTTCGCAATTGAATCAACTATCCAAAAGAATAGCCGCACCATTAAGTTTAGAGAAACAAAAATATTGTTGAATATTGAACTTGCTAGGCCGCTGCGACATCTGCTTCGCTTGTAAAACAAGTTCGTGCCCACTCTTTGGTTTTAAGTAGTAATTCGTCTTGACGCCGGTCTTCATGAATGACGCTCCAGACCTCCCTAAATGGCTGAGGCTTTCCCGTGTTGACCCGCTCTAGTCCGTTCCAGTTCCGCATCACAGAATCTGGACCGACACAGGGCAGTCCGCGCTCTACAGCGACACGCCGGATGCAGTTAAACGATGACAATCTAATGGCAGGTGGTTCGCCAAAGATTTCATATCCCGCTTGCATTTCTGGGACCCAATCAAGGTCAGAAGTCAAACCAATCCATGCAGTTCCACCAACTCTTTCGCTAGCGAATAGTCCCATATCGATGGTCCCAATCTTGGAGATTATCAAACGGCCTTGCTTTGGTCGCCCTAGTCTAATGGCAAGGTCAGCTTCCCCATAGGCTAGGCTGACGTTTTTGTCGGCTGCCTCCAGCGACAAAGCGGTCTTCTCCGGGTTCACCGGCAGATAGCTCAACTTAGGTGTAAGAAAGTACTCTGCTACGAAATCGACGGTAGAAACTCTGATCGTTTGCTGTTCCATCTCTTCGTCTGGCCCACCTAGTCGCGCAATTTCGTTTTGGCAGAGCCTCGCTGTCTTTGCGAATGCCTTTCCGTGTTCCGTCATTGACCATTCGCCATTGCTGGTTCTTGACACTAGTGTTCTTTGGTATGTTTCGGACAACCGCTTCACATGACGAGAAACGGTTGTCGGGTTTGTGTTTAGTATTTTGGCAGCAGCCACAAGGCTCCCGCTTTGTTCGAGTGCTAATAGATACTTCAAATCGTCCCAGTAAGGCACCATGCACTGCTCCCCTTTAGATTTTTTTAACAATCCCTAAAATTTACTTGTCCTCTGTAACTCGTGTCATCTTAGTCTACTCGCACCTTTGTAAAAGATACCCCAGCGCAAAGCTGCATTTACATAAATGCAACTTCAAATTGAAAAAGTTCTTTTTACTATCTTTTTTTGATGTGTGGGGTTGCATCAAACTCCGGTAGCTTGGTGTCAACCTTCCAGTCTAACCATTGATTTTTCGAAAGTTTTTCTAAGCTTAAACAAACGGGTGGTTCTGCTACGTGGTTCAGCGATGCATCCAGACTGACATCGACTTTTACACAGGCTTTCAACGGTTAAACATTTTTGCAGTTCTTGAGCTGCAACAAACACTGTTTGGAAACGTCACAACCAATGCAAAGTTAGAACGCGGGGGCGGTGTCGAGGAGTGGACATGGACCAGAGACTAAACCGCCAAGTGGCCGCAAAATACGGCTTAATTACACCTGTTCGAAGGGAACCTAACAAAAAATTCTCGAACACGATTGCATTAGATAGCAGAGCGCTTTCTCGACCTGATACTTCATCGGGAAAAGAAAACACGAGGCCACTCCTCGGGCAAGCCCAAGGCGGGACTGAGCACGATTACAACAAGAGTATTGAAAGCTTAGAAATCGACCTTTCCAGGATCGATCTAACTGATGAGGAAACTTCTAAGCCACCTATATTCTTGGCGTGTCTCGCCTTGGGCGGATTTTTTGGACTGGTAGCAGTGGCATATGCTTATTCGATGGGAATGCAAATGCTTTCTCTTATTGCAGTTTATAGCGCGGTAGGCTGTGCAATTTCACTAGCTTCGGCGGTCGTGATCAATTTGTTGAGCTCAGAAGAACTCAACAATGATTGACGTTTTCCTCGAAAGATCGATAATTAAATTTCATCAAAAGGTTTATGGGCCAGACTTTGAAAGGTCAAGAAAGGCGTCCTAAGCAGATATCAAAAAGGGATTTTGTTAGTTAATTTGACTTAGATCAAAGCAACTTTTTCATCACTCAACACACTACATAGCTGTACCTCATTCCTAACTGGTACTTTGTATGAATAATAAGCACTCTTTTTTGGGGGAAGGTGCAACGATGGATAACTGGGAAGACTTGAAGCTTCTTCTAGCGCTTAGTCGATACAAGACCATGACTGCTTCGGCGTACATACTCGGGATAAGTACGGCAACCGTCTCTCGACGTTTGGAGCGATTGACCGATGAACTTGGCGAGACACTCTTCGTGCGTCGGGGCAGCGAATTGGAGCCTACTGAATCAGCCAAACGGCTAATAACGATTGCGGATCAATTGGATACAGATTTATGGGCCTCGCAAAAAGCCGATAATACTGAGCACATTGCCAGTCGAAGGCTTAGAATTTCTATAAGCATGTTAACCATCATGAGCATAGATATTCACCATTTCGAAAACCTTCTGACAGACAAGTCATTAAAGATCGACCTCTATGAGGACAAACGCTCAGTTGCGTTCGGCGAAGTAGATATCGCAGTGAGCAGTGAAGAACCAACAGAAGGTAGGTTAGTACGTACTCAGATTGGTAAAATCGATTTTGGCGTCTATATCCATGAAGACTGGAGTATAGATCCAACAGGCTTCATCGCGCTAACCAAGGTCGGAACTGACTATGAAGGAATGCCTTATAGTGTTGTCTTGGAAGATAGGTTTGGACCACCAAGAGTAGTAACGTCAGGTTTGTGTTTTGCCATCGCCCTCGCAAAAGCTATGCCTTTTGCTTTGTGTTTGCCTGATAAATTAGCGCAACGACATCCTGAGTTGGTTCCATTGAGTGATGATCTCGCAATTGAGCACTGTACTGTTTGGGCGGCATATCATGAAAATCGGCGGCTGGATCCAGAGATTCGTCTCGGTATTGACTTTCTGAAGAAGTCTTTTTTGAACTGAGTACTGTTTTCTGCAGGTCCGTACCTGCAAGATTCCTACTCGACCCTAGGCGTTTCGACAGCGACATTAAATTTATCCTGGGCGGGGCAACAGACTGGAGTTACTAGATGAGAAGTGTTGCCTTTGTTGCTGCTATCCTAGCGGGATATGCTGCAATTTCTTTCGGATTGCTAAAAATTCTTTGGATAAAGTTTGGAGCCCATTTCTATTGGTCCGACCACTCACACGACGTTCAAGCGCCGCTAGGATTGGATGCCGCACTAATCTTGGCGTTGATTTTAGCGGGTTTGAGCATGATTTCTCTGCGCCATATAATGCCTGCCTCACTCACGGTCATTGGTGTCTTATTGTATGAATATCTGTTCCTGCATGATGAAGTTCATAGCTTAACCCAAGTCTTATTTGCCATTGGGTTGATCAGCGGGCAGCTCATTACATTTTTCTTAAATCTTTTAGTCGCTATTGGACATGATAAGAGTTTTAAAGGTCAAATGGTCGAATAAAACAATATCAACACAATGAAGTTGATCATAAGATAGCGAAGTGATGACCGCAGAGTTGGTCACGCTAGGCCGCAAGCTTCAGATCTGGTCGGTAACTGCGATAGTATTTTTTGGTTCTGCCTTCAGTCAAAAGAATCGCTTTGACTTTCTAATTTATCAACCAAGGCGGGGGCGAATGTTAACATAGCATCCGCACTTCAGAACTGGCAGAGGCCAACAATAGACAACGCATATACCCCCAATGGCCCATGCCCTCCCCCTCTTGATTATCCTGTCTTCTGATCTGTCTCACAGATCGTCTCTCTAGGGTACTGTAAGGCAAAAGCTATCAACCTAATCCCGAGTTAAGGTTTAGCCACCTTGGGACCTCAATTCGCAGAATTACCAAGAAATGTGCGAGGCGCTCTACTATGAATGGACCCTTTGTCTTCCAACTAACCGCTGCATTTCCTATTCACACATTCTTTCACACATTTTGCTATTCAAGGGTGACTGACAACCGATAGTCCGCGCCGGATAAAGCTGCAAGGAATTACAACCGCTGTCGGAATTGAGGCGCCTGGCTCAACAAGGCTGTGATATTGTTGAGCTAGTGGAGGTGCGCGCTCAACTTGGCAAAATGGGCTTCAGAACTTTTTGTCACGGAAAATGGGAAAATGACCCCGAAGAATACATCACAATGACGATGTCGCAGAATGACATCAACGAGACGCCTTGTGCAGCTGATTTGGAACAGCCTTTTGGCGAACCAAGACTGAGAGTTTCGGGATTATGTTTCGCGAATTCGCTCTTGGAGACTATGCCGCTTGCATTGTGATTGCCAGTGACACTGGCCGAGAGCTTTATAGACCTGGCTCCATTAAAGCCCGACTCTCCAAGTAAATATCAGTCAGTCTGGGCATCATATCACGAAAGCAGGCGCCTAGATCCTGTTGTTCGCAGTGGACATGAGCTCTTACCCAAGTGCTTTTTGAATTGAGACTAGTTTTCTGCAGGTCCGTACCTGCAGAATTAGTCGTCGACGAATAAGTCTAGACCTGCGAATTTACGGTTGTTCTCGGGGGGGGGCTTGAACTGGAGTAACGAGCATGAGAAGTGTTGCCTTTGTTGCTGCTATCCTCGCGGGATATGCTGCAATTTCGTTTGGACTATTGAAGATTCTCTGGATAAAATTTGGCGCTCATTTCTATTGGTCTGATCATTCTCACAATGTTCAGGCACCTTTAGGTATGGATGCTGTTCTGATTTTAGCCTTGATCATAGCCGGTTTAAGCATGATTTCCTTACGTCATGTAATCCCGGCCTCGCTTACAGTTGTGGGCATCTTAATTTACGAATACTTATTCCTGCATGATGAAGTTCATAGTTTGATTCAGGTTTTGTTTGCCCTTGGGTTGATTAGCGGTCAACTCATTGCATTCTTCTTAAATACCATGGTCGCTATTGAATATGACCGACGCTTTAAAGGCAGGATCGTCGAATAAGAAGAGTCGACTTTGTCTGCTTGATCTTAAGACAGAGAAGAAATGAATTTAGACTCAGATTGGTCGTTCCTAAGCGCTGAGATAGGTTTCTGATTTTGGCGGCATTGATTTACCTAAATGACCAATCTTAAGCGCTACTTTCTATGTTCTTCTCTGTTTGCTTACCTAACAGAACAAAACTTGTCATGAGCTGTGAGTTCTGAGGCTGGAAAAAGCCAGTAATAGAGAAGCCACGGCACGCGACGCCAAAGAGATTGCTGCGCTTAAAAGAGGGGAAGTTGTATAGCGCCCTCGAATAGTGCTCTGGAAATACTTTCTCTAGTCAATCTGCAAACAAACTTATCTTCAGATTTTCATTTCCCAAGCAAATAGTCCCGCAATTTTTGCCTCAATTTGCCAATATCTTGTACCGGCTTCCTAGCGACGTACCCACTCGATAAACTGTTAAAAGCGCTGTCTTCCGTTTAGGAATGAAAATTTATTTGGACCTTTAACTGAACACATGAACTCTATACTTAAAGGCTCCGTAACTACAGTCCTGACCCTTGCATCTAGCGGCCAGGCCATCATTGCTCAGGTCGGAGATTGCTCTGTGGACGCAATGCTGGTTTTTGACGGTTCAGCATCCATGGCTGAGATTACATTTGAGACAGGCCTCAATACGCGTATCGTCGAAGCAAGAAAAGCGGTCAGATACGCAATGACCAATATAACAAATTTTCGACGTGTTGGCTTGCTCACATATAGCGCTGGGCCTCTAGGAGCATGTGAAAACTTAATAACAAAGTTTCCGCCAATAGAGGACGCTGCAGATCCAATAGTAAATTCTATCGACACTTTAGAACCCAGTGGCTTGACGCCGCTAACCCAAGCTGTGCGAAGGGCTGCTGAAGCGCTTAAATACCAAATACGTCCGGGCGTCGTTGTGCTTGTAACTGATTGCAATGAGACCTTCGGCGGTAGACATTGCGAGATGGCACAATCGCTAATTGCGATGGCCCATGACTTGACTATTCACATCATAGGATTTCATGCAGAACTTGATTTTTTCACTTGGAATAGTCCCGAGCAAAATTCTGATACGGCAATAACGGTTGCACGGTGCCTTTCAAATGAAACAGGGGGAACATTTGTGACAACTGAAAGTATAAATGAACTAGTTTCTGCACGACAAAGAACATTAGGTTGTCCTTTGTTTGGTTAGGTTTCTCGCATCAGTTAGGGGTATTATAAAAAACTCCTTTCTAGACCTCTGACTCTATACCTGCCCTCACTGCAGCTATAGAGTCAAAGGTCGCAACTGGACATCTCTTCTACCCGCAACCAACGAGATGAGAGTATGCGACTAAGAAGATTTGAAAATTTGACGCGATCCGCCAAGCAAGCCAAAAGCTGCTAACAACAGCCAAGCACTTGCTGGGAGTGGGACAGGCGTTATCGGAAGTGGCTCCGAAAAACGCCCAACTAAATATGACTTATTATTTTCACCTTCTAATGTTACAAAGTGCGTTAGGAACGAAGAGGGGTCGCCTGCATCAAGCACAAAACCTGAAATTTCAAGTGTATACTCTAGGTCTCCAACCATCACGGTTTGGGTCAGGTCCTGCGGATTGAGCAATGTTACCAGGTCGGGGCATGGTTGAACTGTCGACTCGACTGCGCATGGGGACGCACTGTTGGGAGTCTCAAAGTGATCAAACTGAAAAACTGAATTGAAACCAAAATCCACAGTTTCAACTGATCCACTAATTGATACCTCAAGATCTGCACTATCCAAAAAGTCGCCAGTCACAGGGAAGTTCAAATGATTGAACGTCCCTAGAACAAATAATTCATCAGCTTCTACGTTGAGTGGTGTAGTCGCCGCTCCAAAGTCGTATCCACTCTTCCCAGTCGACCCAACCGGATTACCCCAACGCATCGACTCGGTACCTTCACCTGATGCGCTACCTCCACTCTCCATGAGGCTATTCTGCCAAATCCCGGCTATGTCATTTACAGAAAATGTAGCAGCGGAAACATTCGTAGAACTTAGGACCAAAAGCAAACCAAAGCCGATACCACGAGTTTTTGGCTGATCAAACCTTCTCATCACAAAACCCTCTCCAAATTCAACTAACGAGGGGGACGCCAAACTGGACTCTGGAGCTGACACCCCACCTTCATCATCAAGTTTGGGGCCGCATGAGTGACGGTGAAACTGGCAATTCAGGCAGCCAGGTCACTCTCTAGGATATTCACTGTACCAGAAAGCTCTGGTGACCTATAATTTAGGATACAAAAATTTTGACCACTCTTTAGAAATAGACAACGCTCTTAATATGTCGTGAGGTGTTAAAGGTTTGGCGAGGTTGTCCCGAAAATCGCAAGCATGCACAATGCTTGACATCCCCAATAGAAGCGCAAAGAGCCAAAGAGACGTCTTATTACACAGCAAAGCCTCTCATAGAATCGCCCTTGCTAGAAATGACCGCTAAGATCCTCGATATCCTGACTCTTCTCCCGATCAAGTGTAATACGCTTGATTTCATTCCCTTCAAAATTCATCTCTTTCAAGCTAACCAGTCGGACACGCCGGTTGTGTTGAGTATGAAAATACAGGTCCTGCTTTTCCATATTCCAAACCGTCGTCCAAATCGTTGAACTTCTCATATTGGCTGTGTTGCCCTCATGATCAGACCCTTCTGCTCCGCCAAGTGGCAAATTGAAATTGTCCAATATACGCAGCGCTTCATAGACTGCTTCATCAGAATTCGGCATTGGTCTCGTTGTTTGTGTCATTGCAACAGCCCGAACAAATCGAGAGGGCGGAGTATTATCACCAGGCAAACCAATCATACCACTACCAGCACCGAGAGGGGCAAAATCGATATCTTCGACCTTACGAGTTGGGAGCGCAACCGGAGATAAATTTACGTAGTTTCTTAGGTTTGTCATATGCCAATCATAGGTTGGCGCATTAGTTATCACTCCAAGCGGGTTATCAAAAATGCTAACCTTGCCGTCTATATATTCGATTGTAATCGAAGCGCCTGTCTTGTCAGTTACCATCCAGTGCGCTGGATCAGAGGTGCCCAATAATTCTTGGGTAACGCCAACAACTTGTAGACCGGCTAGAGCATTTTTTACCTCACCGATGGACGCAAACTGAGTTAGAAGAAAACCTGCTATGTCCATGGCTGCGATTGTGTTTGATGCCATATCAGCGTTGTATTCTGGATAGTCAGCAAAATCGGGGTGGTAAAACATGCCAACAGCTAGACCTGCTTCATTCAAACCATCGGCTAGCCAATCAGTCCCAAGAAAATCAAGGGCTAGTACGCCGTATTCAGACTTCCATTCCTTTCCATTGGTTCCTTCCGGTGTTGTTCCTGTGAATGCATAATCTTTGGGAATAACGCAGACATTGGAATTTAGATCAAATGCGCCCCACTCCATGCTCCTCCCATAAACAATGGATCCATTCTGAGCCTTTAGTCTGATACCAGTACACATCTATTAAAAACCCTCCTAATTAAGCGAAAAATAAAAATATAGATCGCTCCTGTAAAAATCAGCTACGGGAACGATTGTGCGGAATTGATCGAACCATACTTATGATTCTCAATTTTCCACTAAAATCAAAGCCTTTATTATCTACGCTATTTTGCCTGTTGGGTTCTGCAGAATGTTTAAAGCGACTAAAGAGACTAAATTTCGAGATAAGGCCACCTACCAATTCAAGCGAATAATTTAGAAGCCGGAAAGCGGTTAGGCAATTAGGCCAATCGCCAACCAGTATCGCAAATCAACTCAAAGCCAAGACCGCCAAAATAAAAAAGCCGGCCTTTGTGGCCGGATAAATAAGTCTCATGTTTTTTGATGTCTATTTAGACTTGCGTCGTTTCATCGCCGCTAAGCCTCCTAAGCCGGCAAGAAGCAGCAGGCTAGATGCCGGCAAAGGTACGACTTCAAACGCCAAATTTCCTATCTCAAAAGCATTAAGTGTCGAAGTAAAGGTTGCTTTCGTGAACAACGAGCCATTGCACAATCCCATATCAAGTCTTTCGACGAAGTCTTTTCAACTACATGATATTACCGTCTTCAGCTTTAAGGCCTGTAGCTTTTTGCTCTATTTTCATCTTAAATCTGCTCTGCATAAAATGACTCAACTTCAGGCCTTTTACCCTTTGCCGATCGAAATATATCGGAACAACTTCCAGCCTGATTGACGTAGCATATGGTTTATTTACGCTCGGCAAAAAGTCGCACAAATCCGTTATGCATCCGCTGAGAGCACGTTTATCCTTGTCGAAGGATGTTAGTTCTTCCTGCGCAATCTTTAGTCGACTTAAGCGTCATTGAATGTATGCTCGCCGAAAAGCAGACCAACATTTTCACCTTGAAGGCTTAGCCTGAGAATAGTTGGCAAACAAAATAGGGTTCTACACTGTGGTAAATACTGACACAAACGAAGCAAAGACTGAGCCACTAAAATTTGAAGATGACCCAAAATCATCCCGATCTTTTTGGATAGCTCTATTGTTACTGCTTGGTGTAGTTGGCTGGCTCGTCAGCGGATTTATTCTTCCAGCGCCTCCACCCTCAGAGGAGAGCCAATCACTTTCAGATAGAATAATTGAGCCCATGGCTGTGATCGCTGAGACATCTATTGCCAAACCAGTCGTCCAATTCTTTAAAAACGAAGGCCAAGCTTTACCGGATAGAGACACAACCTTACGAGCACAAATATCAGGGCAAATTTCTGAAGTTTATGTAAAAAAGGGAGAAGATGTTGAAGCTAATGATGTGGTTGCGAAATTCGACACCAAGGAACTTGAAGCAGAATTGGAACGTGCCCAAGCTGAACTTGAACGTGCTCAGCGTGAAGTTGAAAACGCGATAGAACTGCAAGAACGAGGCGTTGCAACGGCAGATAGGGTCAGTTCAGCAGAAGCCGCTTTGGCTGGGGCGCGCGCTCAGCTTGCTTTCGCTGAAGATAATCTTGCTAATACCAGTATCACAGCGCCATTTGCCGGTCGCATTGAGACATTCGAGCTTGAACCTGGTGAATTTATTCAAGTGGGAAGCGAAATTGGCCGGCTTGTAGATAACACCCCGCTCACTGTTGCGATACAAGTGCCGCAAATCTCCTTGGGTGTATTGAAAAACCAACAACCTGCACGGGTAAAATTCATTACGGGTGAAGAGAGAGCAGGTTTGGTGACGTTCGTAAGCACATCAGCTACAACAGCAACAAGAACATTTCTTGTCGAGGTAGAAGTTTCCAATAGTGATGGCAAAATTCCGGCAGGCATTTCAGCAGAAGTTGAAATACCCTACGGACAGGTGGATGCGCACTTTATTTCACCAGAGACTTTATCTCTTAATGAACAGGGTGCTCTTGGTGTAAAAACCGTTGATGACGATAATGTAGTGCGTTTTCACGATGTCGAGGTAATCAGAGCAACTATTGAAGGGCTTTTTGTCGAAGGGCTTCCTGACGAGGTGCAAATCATAACGACCGGTCAGGGTTTTGTACAAGACGGAGAGCTTGTTAATCCTCAAAAAGGAGCAGACAATTGAGCGCGTTCATTGATGCTGCCTTTTCTCGCAGCAGACTTGTTGTTTTGCTGCTAATCTTGCTCTTTTCTGTCGGCTTAATTTCCTATGTATCGATCGCGAAAGAATCCTGGCCAGAGATTGTGCGGCCCACTTTCTTTATAAACACTGGATTGGATGGTATTAGTCCGTCTGACTCTGAACGCTTGTTGGTTGAGCCCCTCGAAAGGGAATTGGGTTCACTACCCGGTCTCGATCGCATTGAGAGCTTTGCCGGTGAAGGATCTGCTTATGTAATCGCCGAATTTCGACCTGGTGGCAATGTCGATGAGGCTTTGGACAATGTTCGTGAGGCAGTAGACCGCGTTCAAGGTGATATGCCATCTGAGGCATACGACATTACCGTTGCCGAGCTAGATATGTCGCAACTCCCAATTATGCTTTTAATATTGTCTGGCCCTGTTCCCGAACGGACATTGAACCAATTGGCAGACTCAGTCGAGGAGGTCGTGAGTAGCATAGATGGTGTTCTTGAGGTAGGCGTCGTCGGCAAGCGTTCTGAATTTATCGAGGTTTTGATCGATCCAACGGTATTTCAAACCTATTCTCTTTCATACGATGAAGTGATCAGTCAGATCACACGCAACAATCAGCTCATTGCGGCTGGAGCCATCGATTCTGGCACCGGCAGAGTGGTTCTAAAAGTTCCGGGGCTTATTGAGGATCTCAGCGATGTACTAAACATGCCCATAAAAGTTCGTGACGGTACAGTTGTAACGTTCGAAGATGTTGCGGAAATCAGACGTACATTTCGTGAACCCACAAGTTTTTCTAGGATTAATGGTCAGCCTTCTTTGACCATCGAAGTGGTTAAAAATTCGGGCGCGAACATAATTTCAACTGCTGATGAGGTGAGACAACGGGTAAACGCCTTGCAGGCGGATTGGCCTGAAAGCGTTCAAATGGACATTCTGCAAGATCAATCCGAAGACGTCAGTACAGTATTTTTTGAATTACAGGCAAATGTCATCGCTGCTGTTGTTCTAGTTTTTATCTCTATTACATTTGCGATGGGTTTCCGATCAGCAATTTTAGTCGGGCTTTCAATCCCGGGTGCTTTTCTGACAGGCGTAGCTGCTCTTTGGGCCCTTGGCTATACATTGAGTTTTATTGTGCTATTCGCGCTCATCCTTGTTGTAGGGATGCTTGTCGACGGTGCAATTGTTACGACAGAGCTAGCTGACCGCCGGCTGCAAGACGGAGACGAACCGAAAGAAGCTTATTCTTTTGCCGCAAAAAGAATGGCTTGGCCAATTATCGCATCCGCTGCTACCACCATTAGTGTGTTCGTACCCCTCCTGTTTTGGAACAGCTTTTTGGGGCAAATTATGAAGCCCCTTCCTGTAACGCTTATTGTGACTCTGACCGCTTCAGTATTCATGGCTTTGATTTTCATTCCAGTTGTTGGAGGACTGATTGGTCGCGCCCAACCTCGCTCGGCTCGAGCTAAGGAGGCACTTTATCACTCCGAATATGGTGATCCTCGAAAAATTGGCGGGATGACCGGTACCTATATTAAAGTTCTACGATGGGCTATTATCAGACCTGGGGCTGTCGTTCTCGGCGCGGTCGCCTTGCTATTGGCTAGTTTTGGTTTTTACGCTCAGATGGGCAATGGAGTGACTTTATTCCCTTCGAGCGAGCCAAATGTAATACAGCTTCAGATAAGTTCGCGCGACAACATCTCGATATATGAGAGAGACCGTCTGGTGCGACTAGTTGAAGATAGGCTTTGGAAATATGATGAAGCTTCATCAATTTATGCACAGTCATCTCTGCCTGCAGGTCGAGGAGACGAGGAAACAATTGGCACAATCAACTTGAGTCTTCTGGATTGGGACTTGAGACGTAAGGCAGCACTCATCGCTGAAGATATCCGAGAAGATGTTTCTGACATTCCCGGGATTAGTGTGCAGGTCTCAACGCCAGATGGTGGACCAACTGCTGGTAAGCCTATTAGCATTCAAATAATTGGTGGCAATAAATTTTCCCAGAGCGCTGCAGTCGATGTAATTAAGTCAGCAATGGCATCCGTTGGGGGATTCGTTGACATTACAGATACAAAATCGCTTCCAGGGGTCGAGTTGTCCATCAATGTTGACCGCGTCGAAGCCGCTCGGTACGGGGCTGATGTCAACATTTTGGGCCAATCTGTCCAACTTTTGACGCAAGGTATCGAGGTAGCGAGCTATCGCCCTGAAGATGCGACTGAATCACTTTCAATAAGAGTGCGTTTCCCGAGTGAAAATCGTTCGTTAGCTGAGCTTGGCAACCTAAGGGTACCAACACAGACAGGCTTAGTTCCCGTAAGTAACTTCGTAGGTTTTCAGCCAACAGAGCGCCTAGGTGCAATCCGTAGGATTGATGAAAATCCTGTGGTCACTATTGAAGCAAACATTGCCCCCGGACTTTTAGTAGCAGATCAAAACCGAAAATTACTCGCCGAGATTAGAAGTATTGGAATGCCGGAAGGTGTTGACTACAAATTTGGTGGCGATGCACAAGACATGGCTGAGACATTTACGTTTCTTTTAGGTGCTTTTATTTCCGCCATATTCCTAATGTTTATGGTTCTCCTTGTTCAATTTAACAGGTTTGATCAAGCGCTTATCATATTAAGTGCTATAGTATTTTCGGTTGGTGGTGTACTTATTGGACTGCTTGTAATGGGTCGTCCTTTTGGACTTGTCATGAGCGGAATTGGGGTAATTGCTCTAGCCGGTATTGTGGTTAACAATAATATTGTGCTCATTGATACTTTCAACCAGCTCATTGCTAGAGGCCAACCAACTCTTGAAGCAGCATTGCGCACTGGCGCCCAACGACTTCGACCAGTTATGTTGACAACGATTACCACGGCGCTTGGCCTTATGCCGATGGTTTTTGGTCTCAGTATAAGTTTGATTGACAGGGAGATCGTTCAGGGAGCTCCCTCAACAGCAATTTGGGTTGAGATGTCTAGTGCAATCGTTGGAGGTTTATTAGTGGCTACAGTGCTTACACTTGTGGTGACCCCTGCCATGTTGGTGTTAGCAGAACGAAAATCGGACAAAGCTAAGGCACAAGAACCGAATCTTGGGACGCCCGATGCGCTGGATCTGACTTAGGAAGACTCGAAGCCGACTCGTTGCTCGGTCCTAGCTTTGAAAAATTTGCCCCCAAGTTCCTGATCACCTTTTCTGATGCATTTAATTGCTTGGAGAACACATTTCTTAGTCTAAGTGTGTCTGCTGAACTGCTCGAAGGGCCCTATCAGTAAGATTGGCCACATTGGGAATCCCAGGAACAATTCAACTCAATTTTTACCGCATACCAATTGACGATCTAGAAAAATTTGGAACAGAAATCTTAAAACCGTCTTGGCAGATTGACAGCATAAAAGACTGTCACTTACCCCATCGGTCCAAGTCATATTAGCTAATGTTCACACGCAGATTTGAGAAACGCTGAAGAAGCTGAAAACACACCGTGTTGACGTAGTCTTTATCATATTCTCCACAATAGGGCCGCATCAGTCACGGCAAACAAGTGAAGTCATGCTCAAGCAATATTGGTTGAATAGTCGCGCCCAATCGAAGGAAATTACTAGCCCCCAAATATAAAAGCCTTGGGAATTTCAAACCTGGCAGGGCCTATATTGACAACATAAACGTCAGCTATTTCATCAAACTCAAATTCAGAGCCGGGACTGGTAGCAACTGGGACTCCATTTTCAAATAAAATTTGCAGTTCATCACCGTCTTCCAATGCAATCCAAACACCCGCATTTCCCAAACCGGACCGTACAACTCCGGCTACACACTCGCTCTGGGCCTTTTCAGGTCTAGTAGAGCACGAGACGGTACTGGTTGCATCGAATGGGCGGCCATTCCCAGTAGGACTATTCCCCAGTGACGCCGGCGTCATTGGTTTTGAACTCTCAATTAAAAACTGTCCTGCGACCCACCCTGTCGATCCAAAACTATTGACACGAACGCTACACCAACGATCGGATCCTGTTAGGCGACAGCCTTGATTCTCCAGACTGTCTCCGTCACGCAATTTTCCTATAATACTGTATCTCGTGGAGGGCCCGTTACGTAAGTTAAGCGTTACCCCTTCCCCAACTCCAGAAACCTGCCAAAAGTCTGGGCCGCCCGCCAGACTATCCGCAAATTCAGGTTGGTTGATACCAATACCTATACTGAAGGAGGTCTCCTCCCCACGCCTTGCGGCAGAACGCACCAAATAAGTACGTACAACATATCTACCTGTCTTTGGAGCGGTCACATCGGCAACAGGACCTTCACTAGCGCCCACAAAAAGTGCTTCCTCACTATCGATCGCAGAAACGTTGAAGTAGGTTCCTGTATTAGATGACGATAGATCGACTGAAATAACTTGAGATTCATCCACATCGACCTCTAGATCGAGCATTTCAGAGCCTACAATTTTGTCATTGATGACTTTGTATTGACCAATTTCTTCGAAGGTTAACGGAGTTGTTCGAATGTCTTGCGCGAGTGAATTCGTGGCAAAAACGAAGGCACTCAGTGCCATCCCATATCCTGAAAAAAAAGGCCGAAATTTCATGGATCTGTCCCTTCGAAAATATAAAAAGCACGTCGTCAGCTTGGCCTAGCGTACAATCCCAGTCAAATCTGCGATTAAAAACGCGAACAGTAAAACAACACTTGTTACTAAATCCGGGTCCCACTGAACAATCGAGTACTTTTCATAAGTCTAAAATTAGTACTAATCGTCCGACGCCTCATTCTTATATGCGCCTTCAACTAAATCGAACGGCAAAGTGTAGTATGGATTGTCGGCACACGTCATGTTTGGTTCAGAGTCGGGATGATCGAGAAACGCTGCCGCAATATCGCCGGGACACCTATCCGGGCTCCTGCCAGAGATTACGTGACCTTCTGTTGGCCACTCGTGATAAAAGCTGTTTGGTAACAATGTGGCTACATCTTCACCGAATTTTACAACAGTTTGAGTATCTAGGCCTTGAGTATAGATTAAAGTCGCGATGTCACTTTCGACTGGATACATAATATCTCCGGCCTCAAAAGGCCTCGGCCAAAAATCACAAACTAGGCGTGCTAATTCATAGTCCTTAACACCGCGCAATTCTAAGCCAGGATATGGAGTATTAGATAAAAGTTCTTCTACGAAGCTTGTCGGTGTAAAGCCAACCTCTTCGATACAGTTTATCCCCATTAGCATTGCAACAGCCATACCCGGACTTCCATCACGCTCTCCAAAACCACCCATTTGAGCAGCTATGTCACCAATGGACCAACTTGTAAGACGCAGGTCCGTTTCATCCATTGCTTGGACAAGGCTATTCGCAGTCCCTGCGGCCTCGACAGATAAATTCTTATCAGAAAACTCGATGAGCCTTTCAGCATCAACACCATGTATTGGTAGTAGTGCTAGATCGACTAAGCTCTTGATTATTACAGGCTGAGGCTCACCATTTATGAGCTTTGTTCTTAGGTCTACGATCACAGATTGCACCCAATTCTTTGAAAGGCTTGGGGATTCTAGGTCGTTGTGATCTTCCGCAAATTTCATGATGAGGTCTAGCGATGGAGCAAAAAATACATCGTCAGGTTCTATTGCGTTCTCAAAACTCAAAGGGGCATGTACAACGACCTCTTCTTCAATGGGCCCTCCTCCCAGTATTTTTCTCAAGAGTGTTGTGTCCTTGAGTTCGATAGCCTCAATAATCATTGGCACAAGAGTTGCATATCCACCTCTCGCCATCCCATTGTTAAGCATGGCAAGTTCGGCAAAAAATTTTGGGGTAATTTGCTCTATGCTACCAAATCTGGCGCGTACCATGTTGTTTGGGATCAAAGGAGGATCGAGAGTAACCGGATCTGAACTGAGCTTTTCGAGTAAATCTATAAATCGTTGGCGTATGTCAGGGTAATTGTCGGAACAAAATTTGTCCGCCATGCATAGATCAAAAATAGTATCATATGCATATCGGACCTTTGTTGAGGTTTCTGCAGTTCCTGCTGTTGCTGGTGACACAGCACCATCCAAAATAACAGAACGTATACGATCAGGCGTTTCTCGCATTGCAACCAAAGCGAGACGAGTGCCGTAACTTGTTCCATATAAATTATACTGACCGACATAGCCTAAAGCACGTGTAAGAAGCGCGATGTCATTCGCGCTTGAAATGCTATTGAACTGGCCAAGATCAATACTTTCTCCAGCATAACCTGCCGCACAAAGACTCAACACAAACTCAATCGAGCCCTCGCCAGCATTCATCGTTTCAAGTTCTTGAATAGATACATCGCCAATATCCATTGTTTCTGCTGCAATACCAACAGCTGCTGACATCGGACCACAAGCAATCAAAGTCGAATGCCCAGTGCCACGCTGATCCAAAAAAATTACATCCCGACGCTGGCGAATGCTGGTCATATTTTGGTATAGTGGCGCAATAGACGTGATTTCGGATATTGCAGAACCGCCGGGACCTCCAGAAAGATAGACTAGGGGGTCTGGTTCAGCCGAAAGGCTCATTGCCTTTAGCCGCAAAAATGTCAATTCAATATGACGTCCATCTGGAACATTGTGATTTTCTGGGACCAACACGACTCCGCAATCATAGGTTTCACCTTCCACTTCCTCGTCCCAAGGGAGCTGCAATGGGCACGGCATGGGACTAAACAAAGCATCTGCTGATGTTGCTTTGACGGCCAAACTGCCGAGTAGTACGGTGGCGGCTAAATTTAAGATAAAGAGTCTAAGATTAAACTGTACCATCACTGATCCTTCGCTTTGAATCTATTAGCCATAGCAACAACATGCCATAAAACTTAGAGCATGCGTCGCAGCTGGAAGTCTACTCAGGTCCAATGATGAGCGCTTTATATCCGCTTCGTAAGAGCTCGAGCTAAGTACCATCAATCATTTCCACAACGAAACTATCAGCTTCGAACTCTCTGACACCAAAAATAGAATTCAGGTTAAACCTTCGAATTTGCACCATATAAATACAGTTTTGCTAATATAGCCCTGCATAAAACATCTGTTTTGGAACGACCTGCGAACCGTTAACTATACCTCTGACATTGTTGAATTACTGGCGATTTTCTTTCTATGGGTAGTGTCAGGTCGCCGAGTGGAAAGGTCTACGGCCGCGAACGGTCACTAAGTTCTGGTTGGTAGACACCTTGTTGCAAAGTCCTTTGATTTTGTTTTTAAAGAAATTCGCTCGACTGTCGGCACCAATAAGGAGCTTCGCGATGCAATTTACGTTATGTAAACTGCATCGCGAACTCGCCACGACGTTTGGGGTCAGTCGGGCGTAAGGAGCTACTCCGCCGTATAAAGAACCGACTTTAAACTCTCATGACACATATAACGTTATGTTAATTTATAACCGTGATAAATTCTGCTATCCAAAAGTATAATGCTATAAGCCAAAAGGGTAGAATGCCATCGTCTAGTTTTGCCATATTCAAACCTTAAGTCCCAAAACTCTCTTCCTTTAACGTTTTGAAAAGGGTTGATGCCGCCAAGGAAATCCGACAAATTTCAATCCTTCTTTGGCATACGAAGCTGATAGCGTTCGTTGGTCCAAGAATGGTGAACGGCGACTTCGTCCACTTAGCGGTCGTTTCCCGAAACGAGCCGGAGGACCGCTGTGAGCCCAAGTCACAGATGCTGCAACTTGTACGGACGTCCCCTTTCGGCATGACTTGATTGCTAGATGACTGGATACCCGCCTAGCCAAAACGTCGACAATCAAAACCAAAGGACGACAAAAGCCAAGAGGAACATGACGGTATTGATCGACGCCCAAAGCTTGCGTTCTTCTTTAGATGGGATGATCCAATTGAGCCCCATACGCGCTCCATTCACTCCCACAGCAACCTACATCGTCCAAGTTGGCCAAAACGGCCAGTTGCCATCTGCGGAAAGAACCGCAAGTGTCATCCCTAGTAACAGGGGAATTGACGCTGCCGCTATAAGCCGAATTGAGAGAGGTAGCGGACCTTCCGTCTGTCCGCCCTGTGTGAGCCTCCCCCAAAGCGCACCAAAAATCAGGGCAATCTGAAAGGCAATTACCCCGAAAACAATCAAGCAATAAGGTAATGATAAGCTCATCGCATAAACGCAATTGTGAGTTAATTCACTATGGGCTGAGTCGTTATGAATGAAAGCCAAGCATAAATCCTACGGATGTGAAAATGCGATTGGCAGCCGTTCAAAACCCATTCGATCACCTCATGAAGTAACCGTTGGCGACGAGCACAACACAGGCGATATCAATTGCTAACGCAATCCAAACTCCGGCTTTTATTTGAGGAACTCCTTATAGTTCTTAAGAAGATGGTGATCGACGAACAGCTGCGCAAGGTTTGGCCCAATGCAGACTTTCGCTTGGAAGTCCAATGCCTTGCCCACCTTTCGTGTTACTTTCGCCAGATTTCCCAAATTTCCGGCCCCTCATGCGCAAATGGCGACCAAGTAGCAAAGAAAACCCCAGAATTTATGGGGTGGGTATTTGCCTTAGACGTTTAACTCTCGGAAATTCGAGACTGAGTGTATCGCAATTTATCATTCACAAACTAAGACCTTTTATCTTCCAACCAACCGCAGCATTTCCTTGTCACACATTCTGTCACACATTTTGCTATTCAATGGTGATTGACACCAATTAGTCCGCGCCTAATGATACCGCCAGGAATTACAACCACTGTCGGAATTGGGGCGCCTGGCTCAACAAGGGTTTGATATTGTTGAGTTAGTGGAGAACATGCTTCTACACGACTTCAGGTGCTGGTGTCCGTATGGACGTGGAGGTTCGAGTCCTCTTCTGGGCACCAATTCGTCCAATAATGCCGCGACGAATAAGATTTGGAATGAAGGCTAAAGGATCGCTGAGGCTTGTGGATCAATACAACCCAGCAACCCTGCCCCTCAAGGCCACCAGCGAAAGCACTGTATCAATCGTCGGTGTCGGAGTGCCCGTCACTCGACCCAATTCCTGCACTGAGCCAACCAAGGCGTCGATTTCCATCGGGCGGCCTTGATCCAAATCTTGCAACATTGATGTCCGATGCGCGCCGACTTCGGCGCCGCCTTTGATCCGGCGGTCCACGTCGATTGGGAATTTGACACCGAGCTTTTCGGCAATTTCCTGTGCTTCGACCATCATGTTGCGGGCGACTGCTTGGGTACCGGGATCAGTGCATAACACATCCAGTGTGGCGTGGGTAAGTGCCGAGATCGGATTGAACGACAGGTTGCCCCAAAGCTTGACCCAAATCTCATCTCTGATCTTTGGGCGCACCGGCGCACGCAAGCCAGCGGAGGCGAGTGCTTTGGAAAGCGCCAAGGCGCGTTCAGATTTTGACCCGTCCGGTTCGCCGAGCGAAAAGCGATTTCCTTCGATGTGTTTTACCACGCCGGGTTCGATGACTTCTGCCGCAGGATACACCACGCAGCCCAACACTCGGTCGGGGCCAAAGCCGTCCCATTGCGCATTGCCCGGATCGACGGTTTCAAGGCGGGTGCCTTCCAAAGCGCCACCGAGTTTATGGAAATACCACCAAGGGACGCCGTTCACACCGGATACGATTGTGGTGTTCTCGCCGATCAGAGGCTGCATTTTGGGAACAACGGGCGGGACCGAATGCGCCTTAAGCGTGACGATCACATAGTCTTGCGGGCCAAGATCAGCCGGATCATCAGATGCGACGACATTCGCCGTTCTTTCACCGTTCTCCTCGATCAGCCGGAGCCCGTTTTCGCGCATTGCTTTCAAGTGAGGGCCGCGTGCAACAAGGCTAACGTCTGCCCCTGCTTCTGCGAGCTTTGCACCCATATAGCCGCCGATTGCGCCTGCGCCAAAGATACAGATTTTCATCGTTCGCTCCCTAACCCAAGCCGAGCTTTTCGGCCAAACCGATGCGCTGAAGCTTACCCGTTGCGCCTTTTGGGATTTCGTCAAGGATCAGGATTTTGCGAGGGACTTTGAACGCCGCAAGTCGCTCACTGGCGAAATCACGAATGTCGCGATCGGTCGCTTCTTGCCCCTCTTTCAAAACCACAGCCGCAGCGACCTCTTCGCCGAGCTTGGCGTGCGGCACTGCAAAGGTCACGCATTGCGCAATCGCCGCGTGGTCCGACAGGATGCTATCCACCTCAAGCGGGCTGATCTTTTCGCCGCCGCGGTTGATGATCTCCTTCAGGCGTCCGGTGAGGGCGAGATACCCGTCTTCGTCAAATGCACCTTGGTCTCCGGTACGGAACCAGCGCTTTCCTTCCGCTTCGAAAAAGTTCTTTTCGTTAGCCTCTGAGTTGCCCTCGTACCCCGGAGTCACGTTCGGACCGGAAATGGACACTTCGCCAATCCCCTCGACCAAGCGGTTTTCGATCTCATGTGCAATGCGAACTTCCGGGCCAGCAGGCACACCCACGGCACCCGGTTTTTGACGACCCGGTTCAATTGGATTGCAACACATCTGATGCGCCGCTTCAGTCATGCCATAGGCTTCGACAACCGGTGCACCAAAGGTATCGGCGAGTTGTGTCATCACTGGACCTGGCAAGGAGGATGAGGAGGACCGCAGGAACCGCAGCCGCGCGTTTTTGATGATCTCAGCATTGCGGGGCGCGCGGGCAAGGATGGCTTGGTGCATCGTCGGAACAGCTGTGTACCAGCTTGGATCAATCTCTTCGAGCCAACCGAAGAATTTCAGCGCATCAAACCCTGGTGCGCAGCTGATTGATGCGCCCGCGGCGAGCGATGCGCTTACAGCCGCGACGAGGCCGTGAATATGGAACAAAGGCATTACGTTCAAACAGCAATCATCTGGCGTCAAAGCCAAAGACGCGCGGATATTTTCGGCAGATGCCGCGACGTTCGACTGCAGCAAGGGTACGATTTTTGGTCGGGATGTCGTGCCAGATGTGTGCAGGATCAATGCTACGTCATCTGAGGCAGGCGCGGTATCAGCCGCATCGCCTTTTGTCTCGGTGGACAGGTTGAATGTACCGGCAGGTTCTGTTGCGGTTAACTCGATAATGGTCAGATTAAACCGCTCCGCCGCTGCTCGAGCTGGGCCGTCATACCCAGCCTCTAAAATGATTGCGCGGGCTTTCAAGTCTTCCAGATAGAAGGCGAATTCGTCTTCCTTGTAGGCTGGATTGAGAGGGGCAGTCGTAGCCGATTGCGCCACTGTCACGAAGGCAGCCGCCATTTCGGGTCCGTTGGGCAGAACAATCGCGACGCGATCCTGAGCGCCAACCCCAGCACTTCGTAGAGAAACGCGCACAGTTTGCGCCAAGGACTTGAGGTCGCCATAGGTCATCCACTCTCGGCCGGGTGCGCCAATGGCATTTGCTGTATCAGGATGCTGCTGAATTAGGTCTGCGATAGTGTGCATCGACTTCTCTTTCATTCAATTGGTCTTTGCCGGGCATCGCCGGTCTGCTTCGTTACTTAGCGCGCTTTAGGCCTCTTCCACCCTTCGGCTGCCTCTTATCAGTTTGATTGCGGGCAGAAGGATCAAGATGATCGCGATGATTGTGATCGGTCCGGCAATCGGGCGGGTGAAGAAGATCATTGGATCACCAGAAGAGAGCAGCAAGGACTGGCGGAGCGTCGGTTCCGCGATTGGCCCCAACACGATTGCCAATACAGCCGGCGCGAGGGGATAGTCAAATTTGCGCATAAAGAAGGCCGCGATGCCGAAGATCACGATGAGCCACAGATCATGCATACTGCGCGAGGCGGCGAAGCCCCCTACGATAGAAAGAACGAAGATCAGCGGCGCGAGAATGGTAAATGGCATTCTCAGCATCCAGATGAACAGGGGGATGAAGGCCAAGTTGATCAAAAGGGCCGCGATGTTTGAGATATAGAAGGAGCCAATCAACCCCCAAACGAATTCGCTTTCGTCAACGAACAAACGTGGGCCGGGTGTCAGACCCCAGATCACCATGCCTCCGAGCAGGATTGCAGTCGTTGGGGAACCTGGGATTCCGAGGGTCAGCATAGGCAACATCGAACCGGTCGAGGCTGAGTTGTTTGCGGCTTCGGGTGCGGCAACCCCGTTTGGGGAGCCGTTGCCGAATTCCTGCGGTGTATTCGAAACCATTTTCGCAACACCATAGGACATCAGCGATCCCGGTGTTGCGCCTGCCGCTGGCAAAATACCCACGAAGAAACCGATCAACGACCCGATCCAAGTACCTTTCCAACCGCGCCGAACCGCTTCTTTTGTGTCCGACATCATGCCCTTGGCAGTCATCTTTGGGTTGGTGGTCGTGATCTCGCCACGAGTTTGTTCGATCGTCCAAAGCATCTCTCCGATCCCATAAACGCCAATCGCCAAAACGATGAACCCGATGCCGCGTAAGAAGCCGGGGATATCAAACAAAACCAGACGAGGTTCGCCAGAGATCGTGTCAAAACCTACCGTCGCCAAGACGAGCCCAAAGCAAATAGAGAAGATCGTCTTTGGAATGTCATCTCCGCCCAATCCCACGAATGTCGCAAAGGCGAGCAGCATGAGCGCGAAGATCTCAGGCGGGCCGAAGGAAAGCGCAAGTGACGCTAGGATCGGCGCAAATAGCGTGAAGAAGACGTTTGCAACTGTGCCACCGACGAAAGAGGCCAGTGCAGCAGTGACGAGCGCAAGGCTCGCGCGCCCTTGCAATGCTAACGGTCGCCCGTCGAAGGTCGTTGCCACCGCCGTAGATGCCCCAGGTATCCCCAGCGCGACCGATGAAATCGCACCCCCATACATAGCGCCGTAGTAGATGGCCGCGAGGAAGATGATGGCTGACCCCGGTGGTACAAGAAATGTGATCGGCAACAAGATCGCCACACCATTCACCGACCCCAACCCGGGCATCGCGCCGATGAACAGACCAACTGTTACACCAATAACGATTAGGAAAAGGTTGGTCGGTGCCAGCGCAAGCAAAACACCATCCGTTAGAAACGACAGGACTTCCATGACAGACCTTTGGGAGTAAGCAGCTTCAGTAAATGATGTCGTACATCACATCGAAGAACGGCTGGGTGAATGGCATACCTTGCGGCATCGAAATGAGCATGGCCGCTTCAAAGAAGAAAAACAGGCCGATGGGCAAAGCAGTCGCGAGGATCAAAGTCAGAAGCCACGAATGCCGCCCCAGAAAACGTAAGTAGTAGATGAGAAAGAGCGCGATTGCACCATACATGGACACAATCGGGATCAAGGCGACAAAGGCGACTAGGCCACCACCAACCCAAATGATCGTGCGCCAACCGAAGGCATCCATGATTGGATCATCCGATTGCGATGCCGGGCTTTTGCCACGCCACCAATTCCAGGCGATTGCGCCGCAGCTCAGTAGCATTCCGAACGACAACCAGAACGGCCAAAAGCCGCCTCCCGGTCCTTGCCCACGGATATAGCCGATGGGCAGTTCGGTGCTCTTCCACATCAAGTAGAGAGAGAAGAGGGCAAGCAACCCTGCAAGAGATATCTCACCTTGGCGCATCTTTGCCCTCTCCCGTTATCTTTACTTAGCTTTGGCCAGCAATCGCGCCGAGAAGGTCGCGATGGTTCTCAACCTGAATCGCCCAGTATTCACGTGTCTGAGCTTCATCCATTGGCAGTGGTGCCAAGCTTTCGGATGTCAGATAGTTCTGCCAATCGGCACCTTCATAGACAGCGCCAAAGACTTCGCGGTAGTAAGCTGCCGCTTCGTCTGACATGCCCGGTGCACCAACGATTGCGCGCTGGTTGTAGTAAGAGAAATCGTGACCCTTTTCCTTCATCGTCGGAACATCTGGGTAGGCATCCAAACGTTCATCAGAAAATGCGAGAAGTGGTACAAACTCACCAGCCTCGTAGAAGCCCTTTGCTTCGGCTGGGTTGTTCACGGTCGCCATGATCTGCTGACCAGCCAGATCCTTCGCAACAGCGCCGCCGCCATCGTATGGGATGTATTTGATGTCGAGGTCATAGACGCCAGACATAAAGGCGATGACGATAGAATCTTCCTGACCTGAACCGGTTCCGCCCATCACGAATTCACCGTTCATCTCTTTCACCGTTTCGATGTACTGCTCAAACGTGGTGATGCCGGAATCCTTGTGGACCCAAAGCACGAACGGATCGACGCCCATCATCGTGATTGGCGTGAATGTTTCGATGTCTACACCCAAACCTTCCTGACGGATCGGTGTTGTGTAGAAAGAATTCAGCGTCACCATCAAAGTGTGGTCGGCGTCACGCGCATCTTTCATGTGCAAAAGCGCTTCTGCACCGGAACCACCACCGCGGTTTGTTGGGATCAGCGGTCGATTGGTCATGTCGTTGGTTTCAACGACGGACTGCACAAAACGCGCAATCTGGTCAGCGCCGCCGCCTGGGCCAGCCATAATGGTGAAGTCGATTGGGCGCTTAGGCTCCCATCCATCTGCGAGAGCAGCCATTGGCATTGCAGCCATTGCAGTGCTTGCTGCGAGACCTAGGAAATGTCTCTTTGTAAATTTCATTTTTTGGTTCCTCCATTTTTCGATCCTCTCGGACCGCCATTCGACGCGCTTGGCGCCCATTCCTCCCCCGCTGCGAGCTCTGCGAGGGTGTTCATTCAGTGCGCCATAAGCACTGGCATCTCGGTTTGATCGATGATCCGCTCGGTATTGCCGCCAAGCAGCATTTCGGTTTCGTGACTGTGACTATAAGCACCGGTGACAAGCAGGCTCGCGCCAACGTCGCTGTAGGTTTGAAGCAAGTCCTTTGCGGGGTCGCGTACGTCGAAGCGGATGATGTCTGCCTCGAGCCCGCGAAGCGCGTAGTAATCTTGCAGCTCTTCCGCAGTCGGACCATGCGCTTGAACCTTGCCGCCGGTTAGAATGCTGACCTTCTTCGCAGCGGCCACAACATCCAAGGAGGACGCCACCGCCCGCGCGGCAGGTAGTGATCCATTCCAGCCAACAGCCACATGCTGGGCGAAGGTTTCATCGGGTTGTAGCTGCCCAGGGCAAATCAGGACAGGCCGACCCGCACCGTAAAGAGCTGATTTGAGTGAGCTCTGTCCAAGGTTTCGTTCGCGCTGCGGTTTCGGCAAAACGATAATGTCAGCCAGACGGCCTGCGTGTTTCACCACATCGGCCATGCGCCCGTGTTCTTCGGTGAAAGAACAGCTTGCGCCCACGTCGCTCGGAGTATCCTCAGCAAGCCCAAACTCACGCGCCAAACGATGTAGGATGCGACGCAGGTGATCCTCTTGCCGGTTCGCCAACTCACCCGCTTGCTCCACCATCATCTTGCGGGCGAAATCTGGAAGCGGGATGCCTTGAGGGATCAAATCCTTTGTACGAGTGCGGCAGTGAACGACGTTGACATGGGCATCATGTTTCTTTGCCAGCTCTGCTGCGTGTGCCAGAACAGTCGCGACCATTCCGTCACCGCGAACGGGAACCAAAATTGACTTAATCATAATGCCTCCCCTCGCTTCAGACCCAGTGTTGCGGACGGTTCGTAAAAAGGCGGATCGCACCTCAAGACGCGCCGACCATTAATTTGGAGGTAAATTTTGTGCGAACTTTTATTTCGTCAAGTTATAATTTATTGAAATTTTATAACTCTATCAATTTTTCGTGTATTTTTAAGCCCTTGGAATATAAATATTTTTCTGCATCCAATAGTATACATCGAAATTAGCAGAAACGTTGTTTCCGATGAGGTGCGCGACGTTCAACATTTGAACAAAATGAATCAGTGTATTGGAAGATCGATTCCGACACATCGCGAAGCGAAGCATTGCTAAACCGAAGTCTGCAGGAAATCTTGACGGCTGATGCCGGTGTGTTTCAAGCTAGTGAATCACATATTTCAGCGCGGCGAGAAGCACTCCGACGCTCCCTGCGCACACTGCCGAAACGCTCGACCAGAAGATCGAACCGGTTGAGCGCCAGCCCACCCGCGCGCCCACTAGCGCAAGCAAAGACGTCGCGAACAACTGCGAACCGACGAGAGCAAAAGCTGGTGTGATCAGCCCAAACCAGGCCGCGATAAACAGACATGTCGGTATATTGGCTGCAATCAGAGTGTCGCGCGAGTGATGCCAAGCGGAACGAAGATCGGGAAGCGTTGGTGCCGTATCGGATTCGAGCGGCTTCGATAAGGTTTCCGCGAATTTCTCTGCACAAACAATCGCAAAGACTGATCCAAAGAGAACAACACCCGTTTCCAGCGGCGACTCGACCACCTAGCCCACGGCCATCAGGATGCTCAGCACCATTATTGCGCCATAGACCATGCCAAAAGCCGATCCATCAACCCGCGCCCAGCCCTTTGGTTTTTTCGTCTTTGCCGCCAACGTTCATTCCTCTGCCTGCTGGCTCGTAACTCGCCATAGATTCCAACTGTGCTCTTAAGAACCGAAGTATTGGCTGTAATTTAGCTTCAGCAGATCAAAACCATTGAAGAAGCGGGCGCAATTTACTGCACCCGCTAAGAAGCTGGAGGCTGCCTCAACGTCTTTTGTGGTCGCTTTGCGTTAGTTTGATACGGAGAACGCACCGACAAAGTTGGGGCCAACAAAGAATCCAACCGACGTATTAGAGCCGACAACACCTTCAAGCTGGCCAGACGCACCATTAAACGATGCTGTACCGGTAAGGACACCGTCCACAAACTGGCCCGCAAGAACCAAGCCGTCACCAGATCCGCTTAAAGTACCCTTTTCGAAATCTAGGGTAAGCGCCACGTCGCCTTCGTCACCGAAATTAATACCATTCGCTGCATAGGCCACAGCCCAATTTCCGCTCATCGGCGCAGAGCCCGCATTGGGGTGGAACAGTTCAGGTAGACTGCTTTTCGGCGTCAAAGGGGCCGCTAAAAAAGTGCTGTTCCCGTTTGAATCCGTTTCAACAGAAAACCCAAGCGTTCCAAAGCCCGCAACGTCGAGTTCGCCAGTCATCGTGGTTGCACCTTCGAATGACGAAGACGCCAAGAACGAATTGCTTTCGATTGGACCGGCCGCATCGTTTGATCCGACGCCATTGAGACAACCAGCAAGAATGGAAAAAGCAGCAAGTGCAGAAATGGAGCGTAACATGAGATTATCCTCTAACTCGTAAAAACACGTGCCCCCACCCGTGTCGAAAATGCTCTTCGAAGGTGAATCAGCTACTTCCGACACATTTCCTTTATCAGCAAAGCTGCAGAAATCATCGGCAAAAAAGGCGAATCGCGGCGGAAATGTGGAAACAATGTGTTTCAATTGGGAGGGCGGGAACGGGCGACAGGTCCGGTCGTTTACGGTCGGTTAGATAGAAAACGTCTTTGTGAATGCGAGAATATCCCGTCTCCGCCCACAACAAACCACAAATTCAGGCTATGTTGGTGTTGGGTTCCCCCGTCAAAAATGATTGGAGCGGAGTGCCGCTTCGGGTGAAGGCCGAACTTCGTCAGAGCCCATCGTCGATGTGGACCAAGAGCCAATCATGCACTCACTATCAATATTGAACACTCAAGTGAGGTAAACAGACAACTCATCTGCCAAAAAAGTTATATTTAATGGTGAACTAATTAGCATTCTTACGACGCTTCATGGCTGCCAAGCCACCCACGCCAGCCAACAGGAGCCAAACTGCCCCTGGAAGCGGAACCGTTGAAATGCCTATGTCGTAGGTAGCGCCGGGGCTACCATCTTGGCCATCAATCCTAAGTAGGAAACTACCAGCAGTCCCGGAATAGTCGAGTTCGCTCTGTGTACCGACGCCAAATGCTGCCGCAGAGATCGTATTCGAGAAAAGAAGCGAGTTGTCTGACGCGTCAAATATCGAGAAAATAGCTGTTGTAGTGTCAGCGTTATCCGCGAAATCGCCAATCGGGTTTGTGATATTCGAACTGTCGAAATACAGCTGGTCATCAATTGGCAGATCAACAAAGCCGATGACCCATCCGGCGTCTGTTTGGAAGCGCCACATATCCTCGGCTGATACGATCCGACCTGCAATGCCTATTTGGCTTCCATCAGCAATGAGACCCAAGTCGTTTGCGCCACTAATGTCCCCCGTTGAACCGGGGCGGTTGTCAGTACTTTCAATGTAAATCGCATCGAACGTGGCAGCGGTCGCACCGCTTCCGGGCAAAAGCACCGCGCTCAAAGATGTCGAAGCCAAAATAGTACTTGTAACTAACAGAGATTTCACACTCACCTTTTCCTCTTACGGTTCAAAGTTTACGCGCGACCAAGGACAATAATACACTCAAGCCATGCTTCCCACGAATGTGAGAGTAGCATTTCACAGAATAGGTTTTGGAGCGGGTAAAGGAATATCCGGCTCACTCTTTTGGATAGGTGAGCTGGATAGAGCCCGCCGCAACGCGGCGAACGGCTACAATGTCCGCATTGCAGCCGCTCGAAACATACGCATTTTTGGTTTTTTGAGCGTCACGCCTTGGCCTAGCGCTATATGCCCTTCTTCAAGAAACTGAACCACTGCAGCCCCGAATGCCTTTTGAACCTTGAGCAGGTTTTTGGCGGAGAGTGTTAAATTGGGACTACCCAAGGGCCATGTCTTGAAGCGACCAGCGCTTTCTAGGTTGATTGCATGGATGGCGATGGGCGACACGCTCATTTGCTCAGGGCGAGATTGCTTTGGCACAAAGCCAGAATGACTGAATGCAAATCTCGAATACATCAGGGATGGAGGTATCGAGGTCAGATTTGTCCAGAAGAACTATTTTGACGGCAGTGATAGTTCATATCCGAGAAAATACTAATTGAACGGTGATGCGAAAATGGGAGGATCAAACTCTGTTGATCGCTCCGCTTTTCTATGGGATCCGCGCTAGGCCTAGAAACAAAGGCCAATCATTAACACAACAAACATTGCCGTTTCCAAAACAGGAAATGTGGTGCGGGAATATCTAAACATCGGTTACTCAATACTATTTACATCAATCTTTATACCGATTGTCTCGGAAGAAATCACTTGTCCAAAAGGACAGTTCTGTAGGGAAATCGCGAAACGGTCTGTTTTAAAAAGCGCAAAAACTCGCGAGTAGACTCGATGATCGATAGCAACGCTGGCGGCACTTCTGCGGCATGCGAACGGCTTGCAGATAAGGCACGGGGATCAGAGGAATGCCGATGGATCAGCGTTCAAGTCAATGGGGCATAGTCTGCTGGTCGACGAAACAGCTCAATGCCATTTTCGTCAACCGCCGTTTCCGGAAGAAGATGGCGAGCCATATGTTCTTCTGAATTCTGACCGCGTTTGTCTGCCGCTGCCCACAACTCCTTACTGTGCCTTCGATAAGGCGGAGCAATTACTTTTATCTTCTTGTCAGCAAAGGTGTTTCGAAGGAGTCTTACTGGTCCCAATAGGTCTGAGTCATTAGTTACCAAGAAGGCCTGATCAAAGTGATCAAAATGTGCGTCATTTATTAAGTGCATGGCAATATTGACGTCAGACTCCTTTTCCTCTCTGGCCTTATAATTGGTTCTACAGTTTTTGCAGAAACAAGTCTTCGGCTTGAATTGACCTTCGATAATTGTCGCGCCCGTAAATTTCAGTGCAGCTGTGTAGTTTTTATGGCGATTTGTTTTTTACCGATTCCATGTTGGGTAAGCAGTGAAGAATTTCACTGCGGAAATTTCGTGAACCGACGGATCTGTAAATTCAGTCATTAGGGAATTCAAATTCAACCACTTTAGGTGCGAGCGCGCACCTCGAACAGCGCGGTTGGCATCGTCAATCGCGTGATAAACGTTAAAGCCATCAATGTAACAAAATACACGTTCCATCATTCGATCCCAAAAATGCAAATGCCGCGAGCATTTTCATGACCACGGCTGGCGACAGAACAAGTCTGCCGGGATGCAATATATTTCTACATGATTCACGACCTACACCGTGTCAAGTCACTCGGTGGCAAAGCGCATACAGTCGCGTTCTTTCGAGCTACGCCATGTCGCCAGATAAGGGAACTTTGTCCCCCATATGTCCCCCAACAACCGAAAAATCGCACCGGCTTAGACAATACATTTTGCTAAGCCTTTGATATTTATGAGAGACAGTGGTGATGCTGTCAGACTAATTCGAACCAGTCTCAGTTTGCCGCAGAATGCGCGAACCTATGCGGAACATAGTTGGCGCCACTCAGTAAGTGCGGTGGCGCGGCTGAGTTTGAATATTGTTCGGGAATAGATGTGGCGTTCTTGATTGAAGTGATCTTGGACGGAAGTATGGATGGCGACGAATTTCTGTAAGGATCGTAGTTGTCGAAACCTCAACATCGCTCGTTCTCGTCGTCGAAACAGCAAGTGCGAATTTTCGGCCCGATTGTTCAACCACCGTCCTGTTGTTTGCCGCTGAAGATTACCGATGGCTTTCATCGCTGCCCCGTAAGATTTTAGCCGATCTGTTACGACGATTTCGGGTTGGCCATAGCACTTCATTGATTTCCTGAGGAATTTCAACGCTACTGTTCGATCACGGCGCTTTGTAACAAAGCTTTCCAGTACTTCGCCCTCGTGATCGACAGCCCTCCAAAGGTAGTGTGTTTCGCCGTTGATCTTCACGAATACCTCATCCAGATGCCATTGCCAGTTTGAATAGGCGCGCTTCTGACTGACGCGTCTGCGACGGATTTTAGCGGCAAAAATTGGACCAAATCTGTTCCACCAGAACCGGATAGTTTCGTAGCTCACATCGATCCCGCGCTCGTGCAAAAGGTCTTCAACATTGCGCAAAGACAGTGGAAATCGAACGTACATCATTTCAGCCAGACGGATGATGTCGGGGCTGGCCTTAAAGTATCGGAATGGGGAGCTTCTTGTCATTTGGAAACGCTATGTGCCCAACCCGCCACCATCAAGCCGATTTCTTTTGACAGTGCCGTCCGCGATCTGTGAATTTCTTGGCCGAGCCTCGCTGCGCGACATACGAATGGCCGGTTTTCCCACAGCGATACAGCGTCCGAAACCATACCCTTGCAGCGATTTTCATGCTGCGCGGGCGCGCAGCATGAAAACGCAATGACCACCTTGGGCTCAAAGTCGACATCGGGGGCTGCACAGCGTCTACAGTAGCATTATGTCCAGGCAACTCGAGGACGGCCCATACCGGCCATTGAACACGACCTCCAAATGCTGCGGTTGCAATCCGCATTCCTGCCATTCGCTGCACGCGCAAAATCAACATTTGATTGAACTCAAGTTCTGCTGGACAATGACCGAAATCGCCAAGCCAACGCCAACATCTGCTTTCCCAGGAAGAACCTAAACTAATGGGATGGGTGCCTACTTTACGACGGCCTCGTCATAGGTCTCGCGCGCAGCATCGATCCTGGATAGGTTTTCCAGCGCCCAGAAACCCAAAGCGCTGACGGGTTCGCGAAACGACAGACCCATTTCAGTCAGGTTGTATTCGACCTTCGGCGGGATTGTAGGATGGTAAGTCCGGTTCACAAGGCCGTCACGCTCGAGCTCTTTCAGCGTCAAGCTGAGCATGCGTTGCGAGATGCCAAGGTTGCGTTTGAGTTCATTGAACCGCATCGTACCATATTCGGCCAGCGAGATCACGACCAGCACACTCCACCGATCGCCGACCCGCGACAGAACTTCGTTAATGCGCTTGCAATCGGGGCAGCGTTCGTCGTCCAGCATGGCGGTTCCCCTTGTGTAACCGAGGTTCAGAAATGTGCCTTCTTGCGGCACAAATTGGTTCCCCATAGATAGTCGGTAACAAATATATACCGTCCACCCCGGGCGCTTACAATAGGACCTGACCCCATGACAGTTAAACCACTCCATGATCTTCTGAACTGGCGCTATGCAACCAAAAAGATGGACGCCGCCAAAGCTGTCCCACAGGAGAAAGTTGATGCGATCATTGAGGCCGTCCGCATGGCGCCGACCTCCAGTGGCACGCAGCCGTTTGAGTTGTTGGTCGTAAGGAACGCTGAGATCCGTCGCAAAATTGCCGAGGCTGCAGGTGGACAGGCTCAGATCACAGATGGATCTCATTTGTTGGTTTTCGCCGCGTGGGACAACTACACCGCCGAGCGGATCGACGAGGTCGTGGGCCTGAACGTTGAGGCGCGAGGCGACCTGCCGATGCTGCACGCCTATTATGACAACCTGAAGGCCAACTACCTGCCGCGCGATGCCGAAACGAACTATGCCCACGCGGCGCGCCAAGCCTATATCGCACTTGGCATCGCGCTGGTCGCCGCGGCTGAGCAAGAGGTCGACAGCACGCCAATGGAAGGATTTGACCCCGATGCGGTGGATGCCATCCTTGGTTTGAAAGAGCGTGGTTTGCGGTCCGTCGTCTTGATGCCTTTGGGTTACCGCGATCCGGCAGGCGACTGGTTGCTGCCAATGGGCAAAGTGCGCAAATCCCGCGACACCATCGTCACAGAGGTCAACTGATATGGGCATCCTTCGCAAACTTTTCCGTGCAGAGTCGCAACCGACAGCCGACGGAGCTTTCAGCCCGTCCCCTCTCGCGATCAAGTTGGGTACGTCATCCACGACCGATTATGACGGCGGTGCCTACACGGAACGCTATAAGGGCACCCGCAATCGCGTCTTGATGGTCTGCACTGAAGAGCGCAACATGACGATGGCCAACGGTAAGAAGTTCTCAACCGGGAACCACCCTGTCGAGATGGGCTTGCCTATGTTGCATCTGATGAACGCAGGGTTCGAGATTGACGTTGTCACGCCTACAGGCGCGCCGGTTGTCATCGAAGACTGGGCGATGCCTGCGGATGATGCGGATATCCAAAAGCTTTACCGTGACTTTGCCGACGCATTTCAGAACCCAGGTAGCCTCGCAGATTTTGCGGCAAACTCGTTGGTTGACGACACGCTTTATGCGGCGGTGTTCATTCCCGGCGGCCACGGCGCGATGCTTGGGCTGCCTGATAATGCCGATCTGGGCAAAGTGCTGCACTGGGCGCACAACACCGGCCTTCATACCCTCGCGCTTTGCCATGGCCCAGCGGCGCTATTGGCTGCCAGGAACGACGCTGGTTTTTTGTATGACGGCTATAAGATTACCGTCTTCCCGGATGCCGTGGACAAGCAAACGCCGATGATTGGTTATTTGCCCGGTCCGATGCCGTGGTGGGTTTGCGAAAAACTGAACGCATTGGGCGTGGAAACCATTAACAAAAAGGCCGACAATTCGACCCATGTTGACCGCCGTCTTGTGACCGGCGCAAGCCCACAGGCTGCCAATACTTTCGGCAGGCTCGCTGCGGAGACATTGCTAAAACGCACGGAAACAAATTCTTAGGTCGACTCGGCACGAGCATACAAAAATGGTGCAATAGCCTTTACGCCCATTTGAATTGAAAAAGCCGTCCTAAGTGAGACGGCTTTTCAGGAGGTCACCAGACTTTAGCAGAATGGGGTGACCGACCATCGAGAATGCTGTGTTGATTTGCTTCAAGGCGCGCAGTGTTTCCTGATGGATGTTGCTCGTCTCGATGATGCTGTCAGACAAATTCGAACTAGTCTCAGTTTACCGGTGAAAGTGTGAACCTATGCGGAACAAAGCTGCCGCCACTCGGCAAGAGCGGCGGTACGGTTCAATTTGAAGTTGGATCGTGAGTAGAGATGGCGTTCCTGATTGAAGTGATTGTGGATAGAAAAATGGATGGCAGTGAATTTTTGTAGCGATCGCATCTGCCGAAATCGTAGCATCGCGCGTTCCCTTCGCCGAAACAGAAGATATGAATTCTCGGCTCGATTGTTCAACCAACGGCCGGTCACCTGCCGTTGTGAATTGCCAATCATCCTCAAAGCAGCGCCGTAAGACTTCAAACGGTCCATTACAATTATCTCGGGTTCGCCGTAGCGCTCCATTGTTTTTCGGAGGAATTTCAATGCCGCTTTACGATTAAGTCGCTTGGTGACATAGCTTTCAAGAACCTCGCCTTCGTGATCGACAGCCCGCCACAGATAGTGCGTCTCGCCATTGATTTTCACGAACACCTCATCGAGGTGCCACTGCCAATTCGAGTAATATCGGTTGTTGGCAACACGATTGCGTCGGACTTCCGCTGCGAATATTGGACCGAATCTGTTCCACCAAAACCGGATCGTTTCATGACTAACATCGATACCGCGCTCATGCAGTAGGTCCTCGACATTTCTCAGTGAAAGCGGGAACCGAACGTACAGCATCACTGCAAGTCGGATGATTTCAGGGCTGGTTTTAAAGTATCGAAATGGAGAACGTTTTGTCATCCAGCAAAACTACGAAACCGCATGGCCTGCCTCAAGTCGGTTTCCTCTGACAGTGCCTTCCGCCGGAAGATGGTACCAGGTAAACTTTGGAACAAACCAAATTGTCCAATAGCACCTGACCGTAGGTACGGTTTTGTCCCCCATATGTCCCCCACAGATAGCCAATGAGCGCCATTCAAAAGGGCGCAACTATACAAGCTAATGATTTTCGATGAATTCAGTGGTGAGCCGTGCAGGATTCGAACCTGCGACCCACTGATTAAAAGTCAGTTGCTCTACCAACTGAGCTAACGGCCCACTAGACCGGCTCTCTACGAAGAGCCGCGCATCGGGTCAACCCCACAAATGGGGAAGATGCTGGATAAGTTTAGCTGCTTTGCTTATATGCGCCAAGATGACCCAGAATCCGCAGAATATAGTGCCCTTTATGAAGATGCATGGGCTTGGAAATGACTTCGTCGTCGTCGACGAACGGGGTCTGACGCCGCGCATCGACGCGAATCTAGCGCGTGCCATCGGCGATCGGCATCGCGGCGTGGGATTCGACCAACTCGCGGTTCTTAGCGCATCGGATACCGCGGATGTGGAATTGACGTTCTGGAACAGTGATGGCTCCACCGCTGCGGCTTGCGGCAACGCAACGCGCTGTATCGCGCGACACCTGTTTGAAGAAACCGGCAAGGCAGAGCTTTCGATCGTCACGGAGCGCGGGGTTTTAGCTGCGAAGGACCTTGGTCAAGGGATCACGTCCGTCAATATGGGCCATCCTCAATTGAACTGGGATGAAGTGCCATTGGCCGAAAACATCGATACGCTGGAACTCCCAATTGATGGCGCACCTACGGCGACAGGTATGGGCAATCCGCATTGCACCTTCTTTGTAGATGATGTGGCAACCGTTGATCTGGAAGCGCGTGGCGCAGAGATGGAACATCACCCGCTTTATCCGGAACGTACCAACGTGCAATTCGCTCAGATCATTGGGCCGGACCATATCCGTATGCGGGTATGGGAACGGGGCGTCGGTGTGACCTTGGCCTCCGGTTCATCGTCCTGCGCGACGGCTGTGGCTGCTGCCCGTCGCGGGTTGACCGGTCACGATGTGCGGATTGATCTCGATGGCGGTACTTTGGAAATTTCTTGGAAAGTCGACGGCGTGTGGATGACCGGCCCCACTGCACATGTGTTTGATGGCGTGTGGCACATCTGATGACCAAGGCGCCGATCTTTTCAAACCACGGCTGTCGTCTCAACGCGTATGAGACCGAGGCGATGAAAGAACTCGCCTCGCAGGCGGGTGTCGATAGTGCTGTCGTGATCAACACCTGCGCCGTGACGGCGGAAGCGGTTCGGAAAGCGAAGCAAGATGTGCGGCGTCAGCGCCGCGCCAACCCCGACGCCAAGATCATCGTCACCGGATGCGCGGCCCAAACAGACCCTGACGCCTTTGCTTCAATGACCGAAGTGGACGTTGTTGTTGGGAACACTGAAAAGATGAATCCTGCAACGTGGCAAGGATTGGCCCCTGACCTCATTGGCCAAACCGAGGCGGTCCAAGTGGACGACATCATGTCTGTCAACGAAACTGCCGGGCATTTGATCGATGGTTTTGGCACACGCAGCCGCGCCTATGTTCAGGTGCAAAACGGCTGCGATCATCGGTGCACCTTTTGCATTATCCCTTTCGGTCGCGGCAACTCGAGGTCGGTTCCGGCAGGCGTTGTCGTGGATCAGATCAAACGGTTGGTGGATCGCGGATATAATGAGGTCGTCTTGACCGGCGTTGATCTGACAAGCTGGGGCGCCGATCTGCCCAGCGTGCCAAAGCTGGGCGATTTGGTCATACGTATTCTGAAACTGGTGCCCGATCTGCCGCGCCTACGGATCAGCTCGATTGACTCGATTGAGGTCGACGACAACCTCATGCTCGCCATCGCGACCGAAGATCGCTTGATGCCGCACCTTCATCTGTCGCTACAACACGGCGACGACATGATCCTGAAACGGATGAAGCGGCGGCACCTACGCGATGATGCAATTCAGTTTTGTGAAGAGGCCAAGAAGGTCCGCCCTGCGATGACCTTCGGCGCGGACATCATTGCAGGTTTCCCGACGGAGACCGAAGCGATGTTCGAAAACTCGCTGCGCCTTGTCAGTGAATGTGATCTTACCTGGCTGCATGTCTTTCCCTATTCCCCGCGCCCCGGCACACCGGCCGCGAAGATGCCACAGGTGAAAGGCTCTTTGATTAAGGACCGCGCCGCACAGTTGCGCGAGGCAGGCGGTATTCAGGTGGGCAAACACCTGAGCGCGCAAATCGGCAAAGCGCATGATGTCTTGATGGAGAACCCGCGCATGGGTCGAACCCAGCAATTTGCCGAAGTGATTTTCGATAGTGATCAAATCGAAAGCAGTATCGTGCGCGCGACAATCAAAGATGTCGCAGACACCCAGTTGGTCGCATGACCGAAACGCATCCCATTTTCTGGAGCTTTCGCCGCTGCCCCTACGCCATGCGGGCGAGGCTGGCAGTGCAAAGCTCTGGCGTGCAGGTTGAGTTGCGGGAGATCCTTCTGAAGGAAAAGCCAGAGGCATTCTTGCAAACCTCCGCCTCCGCCACGGTTCCAGCCGTGAAAGACGGCGATTTGATCCTAGATGAAAGCTTTGATGTCATGCGCTGGGCTTTGGGCAAGTCTGACCCAAAAGGCTGGCTTGATATGCCGCAAGGCTGGGAGGCGTGGATCGAAGAATGTGACGGTCCCTTTAAGGCCGCGCTTGATCACACCAAATACGCAGTGCGCTATCCTGACCGCGATGAAGCCGAAGAAAGAGAGAAAGCCTCGGTCTTCCTGCGCAAGCTCGAGACTCGGCTAGAAGGCCAAACCTTCCTGTTTGGAGATCGGGCAACCTTGGCGGATATGGCGATCCTACCTTTCGTCCGTCAATTCGCGAATACAGACCGGGCATGGTTTGACGCCCAAGACTGGCCAAATCTGATCCGCTGGCTCGATGCCTTTCTGGACAGCGCTGCCTTCGCCGGTATCATGAGCAAATACAAACCTTGGGTGCCCGATCAGGAGCCCACCCTTTTCCCAAACCAAATCTAGGGATCGCCACAATGCAATTGATTATGTCGCCCGCCTCACCCTTTGTCCGCAAAATCCGCGTCTTGGTGCGCGAGGCAAAGCTGACCGATGTTGTTGAGGAAGTGAATATTGCCACGACTCCGCTTGCGTCGGCGTCAGAAGCAGTTGCAGCGAACCCGTTAGGCCGCATCCCAGCGCTGATCCGCGATGAGGGTCCAGCGCTTTATGATAGCCGTGTGATTAGCCGGTATCTTGATGACTACGCGAGCAGCGGTCTTTATCCATCCTCGCGCCTTTGGGAAATCTTGACCCTCGAAGCGACAGGCGATGGTATGATGGATTCAACTGTTAGCATGACCTATGAAAGGCGATTGCGCCCTGAAGAACAACAATCCGAAGACTGGATCAACGCACAATGGGGCAAAGTTGAGCGTACCCTAGATGCGATTGGATCGCGTTGGATGAGCCACCTTGAAGGGCCGCTCAACATGGGCCAAATCTCAGTCGCATGCGCCCTATCCTACATCGACTTTCGCCACGATATGCGCAACTGGCGCGAAGGACGCAAAGCACTGGCCGATTGGCACGAAGGATTTAGCGATCGTCAAAGCATGATCGACACGACACCAAGCTAATCAGTAGGTGTAGCTGACACCAATGTTGAACGCGTCAGTGAAGATGTCGGTCGACAAAGTCCCGCCCGTATCAAGATCGACGGTGTTCGACGTGTAAGTGCCCTTATACTCACCAAAGACGGCCCAAATGTCGTTAATCGGATAGCTAACACCAGCCAGCCAAGTCGCGGCCAACCCAGTGACCTGATATTCGAACGTCGTGTTGCCCAAATAGGTGACCTCGACCCCTGGAACAGACAGGCCCAGACCCACGCCGATATAGGGCGTCGCATTGCCGAACATATCGGGCCAGCGCCGATAAGCGTTGATCGTCCAAGTGTTTAAGCCGTCGGTGAACTCCAACGCGCTGTATCCAGCGGGCAGTTCACCTTCAATCGGATAGGTTTTGTTGTGGGCGTAGTCCAAGCCCCACCCGAACGTCTCTGTCTGCCACTTCGTGATCCGCGCGCCCGCATAGATCGGCCACTCAAACGGCAACCCTTCCCAACGGATGCGAAAGTCATCGTCCGGCGCAAGATCATCGCCGCGCACAGATATGTCCGAAGCGGGTGCGGTTTGGTTACCGGTGTAAAAGCTGAATTCAATTTCCGCTGCCGCGAAACTTGGCACAGCTGCAATTGCTAAAATCAGGGATCGTTTCATCAACAATGCCTCAAATCACTCGTACCGAATGATGGCATATTGCGACACGGATCAGAAGCTAAAGCTGACCCCGACGTTCAACGCATTGGTGATCACATTGGTTTCGACAGTACCACCGGTATCCAATTCACCGGTATTGATCGAATACGTCCCTTTGTATTCACCAAAGACGGACCATTCATCGGTGATTGGATAGCTTGCGCCCGCGATCCACGTCGCAGCTGGCCCAGTGATTTGGTATCCTTCGGTGCGAGAGGTATCAGTGATCACCTCCACATGCGGGATCGAGAGGCCGACACCACCGCCAATGTAGGGGGTGAAGTCACCATATCCATTTTGCCAACGGCGATAGGCGTTCACCGTCAAGGTGTTCAGACCATCTGTAAACTCCAGCCGCTGGAATTCCGGCGGAAGCTCGCCCTCTTGCGGATAGATCTTGTTGTGCGTGAATTCGACGCCATACCCAAAGGTCGGTGAATTCCAGATCGTTGCGCGAAGGCCGTAATAAGGTGGTGCCTCAAAAGAGCGGCCTTCCCACCCGATAAATATCTTTCCGTCCGCAATCTCAGAATCACCGTCAAAGAACACATCCGAATGGGGAGCGTTCTGGGCGCCTGTGTAAAAGCTCAACTCAACCTCTGCCAAAACGGCAGATGGCAGGCTCAGCGCAGCGGCAAGGGATATGATCGTAAAACGGTTCATCTCATCGTCCATATAGGCGTTTATGCTGCGGGAGCAAAATCAAATTAAACGCAGAACCGTTAACTTTTACGTAGGCTAATCAAGAAATTCCCAAGAGTCAGCCCCATCAAAGTGTCGCACAGGGATATCAGCAATGTCCTGCGGTTGGGCCATCGCCATATTTACCGCCATTCGGTCAATAGAATCAGGTGCTAAAGGCGTCCAACTGACGGTGCAGCCACAGATTCGGCATGTATTGAATGCCAATTCCTCATCCCCCCAGCTATACTGTAACAAAGCGCCTTCTTTCACCTTCATTTCAACTTTTGATGGAGAATCGTGCGCCCACAGCGCCCTTAAGCGGCGACAAATGCTGCAATTACAAGAGACAAGCCGGTCTGTTTGACCGAAGTATTCAAAAGAAACTGCGCCGCAGTGGCACTTTCCTTGTATTGATCTATCTCCCACGCCAAGCGCTCCTTTAGAATTGTGACCTGCGCCCGATTGTCCGCTGGACGACACGGCATTTGGTAGCTAAACAGCGCCCAATTGGGCTTCGGGCGACCGAGGCCCCAGCAATGTATGGGCAAATATCGCCCGAAACTAGCCGGAGATGCATCTCGTGTCACAAGCAGAAGATTACCAAGGCACACGTCGCGACTTTCTCTATTACGCCACCGCCGGAACAGGCGCTGTCGTAACAGGCGCGGCCGTATGGCCTTTGGTCAACCAAATGAACCCATCCGCAGACGTTCAAGCGCTCGCGTCCATCCGTGTTGATGTGACCGATGTAGCACCTGGAACGCAGCTGACAGTGCTGTGGCAGGGTAAACCTGTTTTCATCCGTCACCGGACTGGCGAAGAAATTCAATCGGCCCAGTCAGAAGATGACATCGTGGAGACAATGCCTGACCCGGATGCGCGTAACGAAAACATCAATGCTGCTTCTCTGGCGACCGATGAAAACCGCACGATCCCGTCCCCAGAAGGTGAAGGTGCAGGTGCTTGGATCGTTCAGATGGGCGTATGTACACACCTCGGCTGTGTGCCTTTGGGCGACGGTGCAGGTGATTTCGGCGGCTGGTTCTGCCCATGCCACGGTTCGCACTACGATCTGTCTGGCCGTATCCGCAAAGGCCCAGCGCCACGCAACCTAGACATCCCGCCAGCGACATTCGTTGACGGCACAACAATCGAACTCGGTTAAGGAGAAAAGACCTATGGCTGGTATTCCCCACGACCATTACGAACCAAAGTCTGATTTCGAGAAAGGGATGCAGAAACGCCTCCCCGTGATCGGACTTCTGTACGACACCATAATGATCCCCACGCCAAAGAACCTGAACTGGATGTGGATCTGGGGTATCGTTCTGACATTTACATTGGCACTGCAGATCATCACCGGCGTTGTTCTTGTGATGCACTACACGCCACACGTGGACATGGCGTTCAACTCTATTGAACACATCATGCGCGATGTGAACGGCGGCCATATGATCCGCTACTTCCACATGAACGGCGCGTCGCTGTTCTTCTTCGCGGTTTACCTGCACATCTTCCGTGGTCTCTACTACGGATCATATAAGGCTCCACGCGAGGTCACATGGATCATCGGTATGCTGATCTATTTGCTGATGATGGGTACAGCCTTCATGGGTTACGTCCTGCCATGGGGTCAGATGTCCTTCCACGGGACAGCTGTTATCACTGGCCTCTTCGGTGCAATCCCGTTCATCGGTGACAGCATCCAAACATGGCTGCTCGGTGCATCCTCCGTTGGTCAGCCAGCGCTGAACCGCTTCTTCAGCTTGCACTACCTGCTGCCATTCCTGATCGCAGGTCTTGTGATCGTCCACATTTGGGCGTTCCACACAACCGGCAACAACAACCCAACGGGTGTTGAAGTCCGCCGCACAAGCAAGGAAGACGCAGCCAAAGACACGCTGCCATTCTGGCCTTACTTCGTGATAAAAGACCTGTTCGCACTGGCGATCATCTTGGTGCTGTTCATGGCGGTTGTTGGCTTTATGCCGAACTACCTGGGCCACCCAGACAACTACATCCCAGCAAACCCACTGGCGACACCTGCACACATCGTCCCTGAATGGTACTTCCTACCATTCTACGCGATCCTGCGGGCCTTCACCGCTGACGTTTGGGTGGTGATGTTTGCGAACTGGATCAGCTTTGGCATCATCGACGCGAAGTTCTTCGGCGTTCTGGCGATGTTCGGCGCGATCGCTGTTATGGCTCTGGCGCCATGGCTCGATACATCCTCCGTTCGTTCCGGTCGCTACCGTCCAATGTTCAAATGGTGGTTCTGGCTGCTGGTTGTCGACTTCATCGTTCTGATGTGGGTTGGCGCACGTCCGGCTGAATTCCCTTATGATTGGATCGCTCTGATCGCATCGACCTACTGGTTTGCCTACTTTCTCGTGATCCTGCCGCTCCTCGGTGTGATCGAGAAGCCAGACACGCCACCAGCAACAATCGAAGAAGACTTCGATTCACACTACCCGGCCAAGGCCAGCGGCGACGCTGCCGCGACACCGGCTGAGTGAGAAAGGACTAAGACTGATGTTCCGTAAACTCACCCTCGCAGCAGCCCTGACATTGGCAGCACCCGCTGCCTATGCGGCAGGCGCAGAAGCGCATATCGAAGACTTCGATTTCTCCTTCGAAGGTCCATTCGGTAGCTTTGACCAAATGCAGCTTCAGCGTGGCCTTAAGGTCTACACTGAAGTCTGTGCTGCCTGTCATGGCCTTGAGCAAGTGGCCTTCCGCAACTTGAGCGATCCGGGCGGCCCAAGCTTCCCAGAAGATCAAATGCGCGCCTACGCCGAATTCTATGAGGTCTGGGATCCAGCTCTGTTTGATGGCGAAGGCGACTTCCGTGTGGCAACACCGGCTGACAAATTCCCAGCATCTTCCTTGTCCAACGCACCTGACCTTAGCCTGATGGCAAAGGCCCGCGCTGGTTTCCACGGCCCTTACGGCCTCGGGATCAACCAGTTGGTCAAAGGTATGGGCGGACCAGAGTACATTGCGTCCTTGCTGGTCAGCTATGAAGAAGAGCCTGAATGCGCGGCAAACATGGAAGTCCCTATGGACGGCTTCTATAACTCTGCCTTCCCGAATGGTGGCTATCCAGACGAGTGCAAATACGAAGATGGAAGCCACAAGTACCCTGGCAGCTGGATCGCGATGAGCCAGCCATTGGACGACGGTTGGGTCGAATTTGATGATGGTCACGCTAACGACCTTCATCACATGGCCGAAGACGTCGCAGCCTTCTTGATGTGGACAGCTGAACCAAAGCTTGTTGCACGTAAGCAGGCTGGTCTGACTGGCGTCCTTTTTCTCACGCTTCTTTCCGTACTTCTGTACCTAACAAACAAGAAGATCTGGGCGCCACATAAGCGTAAAGACTAAAGCGATCGTGAATTAGAATTGGTTAGGCCCGCAAAGATGCGGGCCTTTCTTTTTGCCGAAGCAAAAGCTCTTTCATCTTGGCCAAAAAACTCACTGCCAAGCAGGCATTTCTATCTCCATACAGTAGATTTTTTGGGTTTTTTGTGATAAGATCTCTTTATCCATACATTTAGGAGAAAGGAGGCGCCCTTGGGGGAACGCTGATTATTTTGTGCCTTGAGCTCGGCCTGATTTGGCTCATCTATTTTATCTTCGGACTGGCAACGACCTATTCAATCCCGATTTGGCTGACTGCCCTTTTCGTCCTTGCCGTCGACCGAAGTGTCACCTTCATCACCACACAAGCCCAGAAGGGGCGTGCGCGATTGCGAGAATAGCTTGGCAATCTCTGGGGCGGATTGTATCTGATCCTGAACTCAGGAGCGCACATATGTCGATCAACAGCTTTGGCCATCTTTTCCGCTTCACCACTTGGGGTGAAAGCCACGGGCCCGCCTTGGGCGCGACGGTTGACGGCTGCCCTCCGGGCGTGCCTTTGGAAGCGGGAATGATCCAGCAATGGATGGATAAACGTCGCCCAGGCCTGAATAAGAATACCACCCAACGGAGCGAACCAGACACGGTCAAAATTCTGTCAGGCGTGTTTGAGGGACAAACAACTGGCACGCCGATCCAGTTGATGATCGAGAACACAGATCAGCGTTCGAAAGACTATGGCGACATCGCCAATACATTCCGCCCGGGTCACGCAGACATCACATATCACCAGAAATACGGGGTCCGTGACTACCGCGGCGGCGGTCGATCGTCTGCCCGCGAAACGGCGTCACGCGTGGCGGCGGGTGGTGTCGCACGCGAAGCCATCAAGAAAGTGGCGCCGGGTGTTCAGATCAAAGGGTACATGACCCAGATGGGCGCCAAACAAATTGATCGCTCCAAGGTCGATTGGGACCAGATTGATCAAAACGATTTCTTCTGCCCTGATGCAGATGCGGCGGCCGAATGGAATGACTACCTCGCGTGGCTTCGCAAGGATGACCACAATTCCGTTGGCGCGATCATCGAGGTTGTGGCCCGCGGCGTCCCAGCTGGGATCGGCGCACCTATCTACGGCAAACTCGACACGGACCTTGCCGCCGCGATGATGTCGATCAACGCGGTGAAAGGGGTCGAGATTGGCGAAGGCATGGCTGCAGCAGCGCTCACTGGTCGCGACAATGCAGACGAGATTTTCATGGGGCCCAATGGGCCGGAATATTCCTCAAACCATTCTGGTGGCATCTTGGGCGGCATTTCCACAGGTCAGGACATCGTGGTCCGCTTTGCTGTGAAACCCACTTCCTCGATCCTGAGCCCGCGCAAATCCATCCGCATGGACGGCAATGCGACCGAAGTCGTCACCAAAGGCCGCCATGACCCCTGCGTGGGCATTCGAGCGGTGCCCGTCGGTGAGGCGATGATTGCCTGTGTGATCCTAGATCACCTGCTTCTGGATCGTGGTCAAACCGGCGGGGAACGCGGCCAAATCGGTTAGGCGTTCAAGGCCGTGTCTAACAAACCCTGAATGTCGCCTCGCGATGTTCGGGCAACCAAGCGGCCCAGTTCCTCGTCACCTTTCAGAACAACCAAGGTGGACCGGCGCGGGATGTTCAACTCAGTCGCCAATTCGCCGCGACCGTATTGATCCCAATCGACGCGTACAAAAGTGATGTTTTCCTCATAGGCGGGATTGTCACCCAACAGCTGACCAATCACCCGCTCTTGCGCACGGCACGTCGTGCACCAATGCGCCGCAAAATCGATGAACACCGTTTCGCCAGCTGCAAGCCGTTCTTTGACGAGACCCGGTGTGTATTCGAGGCCAATCGCATTGGCGGTGGCAGGCAACAGGGCTATAGCGGAAGCAGTTGCAATAAAGGTACGACGGTCCATGAGTGTCTCCTATTAGAAGCGAACAGATAGGTCTTGGAGCCAGTACGGCAAACGATCCAAGAGCCAGATCTCAGCGTGTTTGTGTAAATTGAAAAGCAGGCCAATACCGACAAGGATAAAGATGATGCCCATCGCGGGTCGCGCCTTGCTCGACATGCTCCGCATCCAATCTTTGCGAGACTGGATCGCGTTCTGGGCGCCGTAAGCCAGCAACACGATGATTGTGGAGATGCCGAGCGCGAAACTCAGCATCGTCATTGCCGCCCACAGGAGATCTTCACCGGAAGACGCCAAAGCAATCGCGCCGCCCAAAGTTGGCCCGACACAAGGTACCCAAACCGCACCGAGGAGCACGCCGCCAAAGAACTGACCCTTCAAACCTGTGCGATCAATCTCATCCAATCCCGCATCCGCGCGTGCGGACATACCCGCCATGGCGGTGGCGAAACTTTCTGCAAATCGTGGAACAAGAAGGACGACACCAAAGACAATCATCAAAACGGCACCTGCCTGAGCTATAGTCTGGTCGTCAATTCCAATGGCCCGTCCAAACACCGCGACCGTCATTCCGACAACGACGAACGACAGGCTCATCCCAGCTACCAAAACAAGCGGCCCCGTGCGCCCCGCTTGCAGCGCGGTTGCCAAAACGATCGGCAGAACCGGCAGGACGCAGGGGTTAATCAGCGTCAGCAGGCCGGCCAAGTATCCTAAAATCAAATCCATCGCAGCGGGTGTAGCGACTTGGGTGTCGACGCGTCACGCAAAAATGGTCCCGTGGCCGTTCACTTCACCGTGGGGTCTTTCGATAGGTTTACTGCTAAAATTGCTGCCATGATGATCGCGACGCCGACGAAATCACTCATGCTCAGTTGTTCCCCTAACAGAACCGCAGCGATTGCGACGCCAAAAAACGGGTTGAGGAAATGGAATGTGGACGCTTTCACCGCTCCGACCCGGCCAACCAAATAGAACCAAGTGACTGTGGCAATCAGCCCCGGAACCAACGTCGTATAGATAAAAGCCGCGATCAGCTGCCAGCTCCACGTGACTTCGAACGTTTCAAACATCAGCGATGGCACCACCAAGACCACGCTACCGACCAGCATCTGTAATCCGACAATCATCAGGATGTTCCCACCCGATGAGGCCCCCCGTACTGCGAGTGTCGCAATCGCCAGTGAAAGCGCACCTATAACGCAAAGCACGATACCAAAGCCATTGCCGCCCCCTTGAAAACGCGCGCCCATAATCAGGCCCACACCTGCGAAACCAACGATCAACCCGACAATCCCAAGTGGGCGCAACCGGTCTCCGAACACAAGCCATCCGATCAGACCGACCAACAGCGGTAGCGATGATGCAATGATCGATGCGAGCGACGCCTCAACCGTCTGCATCGCGACGAAATTGAGGCCGAGATAAAGCGCGTTCTGACACACCCCAAAGACGATCACCGCAATCCATTGGTTTCGGTCCAACCGCGCCGTTTGACCCAACGCATATGCAAGGCCCACGCCAATCAAACCAGAGATCAGGAACCGCAACGACAGCGACGCCATAGGCGGTGCATAAGCGACAATGATCCGTGCCGAAGTAAACGCTGATGACCACATCAACGCAAAGGCCAGCCCCATGAAGATCGCCCGAATATCCACCCAAACCTCAAATGCAAAAGGGCCGCCTGATAGGGCGACCCTTTCGTAAAGTTATGCGGGGCGCAAGACCCCCCAGACGCTTAGTCGTTCACGCTGTCTTTCAGCGCTTTCGCGATGGTCATTTTAACTACTTTGTCAGCGTCTTTCTTGATCTGCTCACCCGTGGCTGGGTTACGGACCATACGCTCTGGACGCTCACGGCAATAGATTTTGCCAACGCCAGGAAGTGTGACAGCGCCGCCGCCAGATACTTCGCGTGTGATGATGCTCACGATTGAATCAAGTGCAGTTGCCGCACCTTTTTTGTCCATGCCGGATTCTTCGGCGAGTGCAGCTACCAACTGCGCTTTAGTCATTGGTTTCGCCATTTTCTGGTCTCCCCTTATTTGCCCGATGTCTTGGGCCTCATATGCGGCCATTTAACGGTATATGGGGGTCCATCACAATCATTAGTATAACAAAATAAGGGGTTATAGCGCATTTTGTGCCGATTTTTGCCATTTAGAGGAAGGCAGTTTCCTCAAAACTGCGTAATTTCCGGCTATGGATACGTTCCAAAGGCATTTCTCGCAGATGTTCCATCGCCCTCAATCCGATCATCAAATGCCGCGAAACTTGCGTTTTGTAGAAATCAGACGCCATGCCAGGCAGCTTCAATTCGCCATGCAACGGCTTATCACTCACGCACAAAAGCGTTCCATAAGGCACGCGAAACCGGAAACCATTGGCGGCGATTGTCGCGCTTTCCATGTCTAAACCAATCGCACGAGATTGCGATAAACGCTGCACCGGACCCGAATGATCCCTCAGTTCCCAGTTCCTGTTGTCAATAGTCGCAACCGTTCCCGTCCGCATGATGCGCTTTAGGTCATACCCCTTCAGCTCAGTCACATCCGCAACGGCGGTTTCGAGAGCGATTTGAATCTCCGCCAAGGCTGGGATAGGGACCCATACCGGCAGGTCATCGTCAAGCACATGATCTTCGCGCAGATAAGCGTGGGCCAGAACAAAGTCGCCCAGCTGTTGCGAGTTCCGTAGACCAGCACAATGCCCCACCATCAGCCACGCGTGCGGGCGCAACACCGCGATATGGTCCGTTGCGGTTTTGGCATTTGAAGGTCCAACGCCAATGTTGACCAAAGTGATCCCCGCGCCGCCCTCTCGCTTCAAATGATAGGTCGGCATCTGAGGCAATTTCGGTGGCACATCCAAAGGCGCATCGCCGTCGGTAATCTCAACATTGCCGGTGCTGACGAAAGACGTGTAGCCGCTGCTTTTATCCGCCAACATCTTGCGGGCGTATTGCTCAAATTCCTCGACGTAGAATTGGTAGTTGGTGAAGAGGATATGGTTCTGAAAATGCTCTGCCGACGTCGCAGTGTAGTGTGACAAGCGTGCGAGTGAATAGTCCACGCGCTGAGCCGTAAACATCGACAGCGGCGACGAGCCATCAGGATAGGAATAGCCAGACCCGTTTACGATATTGTCGTGTGTCGTCTCCAGATCAGGGACGTCGAAGCAGTCACGTAAGGAGAACTCCATCGCGCCATCTTGCGGCACAGTCACGGACGCATCATTTGCCACTGCGAAATGAACTGGCATTGGAATTTCCGATGCACCTATTGTCACTGGCATATCGTGATTTTCCATCAGCAACGTCATTTGCTGCTCAAGGTAATGCGCAAAGAGGTCAGGCCGCGTCACCGTCGTGCTGTATTCACCAGGCTCCGCCACATGGCCGAAGGACAAGCGCGTGTCGCTTTTTGTGTGACTGGTCGAGGTAAACCTGATCTCTGGATAGAATGCCCGGTAACGCGCTTCTGCTTTGCCGGTCTTCAACGCGTCCTCAAAGTTATCACACAGAAATTTTGCGGAGATGCGATATATCTCCTTCAATCGCTCTACGGCCTTCGCGGCATCGGTGAAAACCTCTGGCTCAGGAACGTCGGGGGATAAAGCTTCCAAGCTCTTTTGCGTATTCATTCCGGTGTCTCGATCAAATCGGTTAGTTCAAATTTCGTCACATCTACCAACCCTAGGTCGGAGATCCGAAGTTCCGGAATCACCACAAGGGCCAAAAGCGAATGCTGCATATAGGCGTTGTTCAACGTACATCCGCAAGCCTCCATCGCGGAGACCATCTGGTCCGCCTTTGCCGCGACTTCTGCCGCCGGTTGGTCGGACATCAAGCCCGCGATTGGCAGCTCGATCAGCGCCAACTCTTCGCCGTCTTTCCAGACAGTCACGCCGCCACCGACTTCGCCTAGGCGGTTCGCCGCTGTCGCCATTGTCTCTCGATCCGTACCGACCACGATCATATGGTGGCTGTCATGCGCGACGGTTGAGGCCATCGCCATTCGGCCTTCGTACCCGAACCCGCTAACAAAACCATTAACGACATCGCCTGTTGCCCTATGACGCTCAACCAAAGCGATCTGGCACACGCCTTCCTGACCTTCGATTACACCGTCCGTCACCGGAAGGTCAGCGGTCAACGCTTTGGTTGGAGCTTGGTTTTCCACTACTCCGATAACCTTAACCTTGGCGCTGTTCGCCCCTGCTGGTGCTTGAATTTCAAAGTCAACGCCGGAGAGTTTTTTACCAAGGTGAATGGAGCCCCGAGAGTTTTCTGGCCAAGTGTAATGCGGGCAGTCCACCGTCAGCACACCATCTTTCGCAACCGTCTGGCCCCGCGCGATGACCTGCTCAATCGGCAGTGTCGTCAGGTCGGACGTCAAGATCACATCCGCCCTCCGACCCGGCGCGATGCTACCCAACTCCCGCTCCAGCCCGAAGTGGGTCGCCGTGTTGATCGTCGCCATCTGCAAGGCCACCAAAGGAGCACACCCGCAATCAATCGCATGACGCACAACGCGATTCATATGCCCGTCATTAACCAAGGTGCCCGCCATACAATCATCTGTGCACAGAATGAAATTGCGCGGGTCGAGGCCCTTCTCCGTCACTGCGGTGATCTGGCTTTCCACATCATACCACGCCGACCCCAGCCGCATCATCGACCGCATCCCGTTGCGCACGCGGGCAAGCGCGTCTGCCTCCGCCGTGCCTTCGTGATCATCCGCGGCACCGCCAGCGACATAGGCACTAAACGCAACACCCTTGTCAGGCGACGCGTAATGGCCCCCAACGGTCTTTCCAGCGTTCATCGTCGCTGCCATCTCTGCCAGCATTTGCGGATCGCCGTTGATCACTCCGGGAAAGTTCATCATTTCGCCCAATCCGATGATCCCGGGCCATGCCATCGCTTCAGCCACATCTTCAGCGCTGATCTCAAAGCCTGTCGTCTCCAATCCCGGCGCAGAGGGCGCACAGCTCGGCATCTGCGTATAAATGTTGATAGGCTGCATCAGTGCCTCATCATGCATCATCCGCACACCGGCCAAGCCAAGCACGTTTGCGATCTCATGCGGATCGGTGAACATCGTTGTGGTGCCATGCGGGATCACGGCAGCCGCAAACTCCGCCGGTGTCAGCATCCCGCTCTCAATGTGCATGTGACCATCGCAGAGACCCGGCACCAGATAGCGCCCGCAAGCGTCGATCACCTCTGTCTGGGGTCCGATGCAATGGCTCGCATCTGGCCCGACATAGGCAAAGCGCCCATCGGATACGGCCACTTGCCAGCCATCCAGAACCTCGCGCGTCTGAACGCTCACCAGTTTCCCGCCAGAGATCACCAAATCCGCCGGCTCATGCCCTGCTGCCACCGCAACCAAACGCGGGGCACACTCTGCCCATGTTTTGAAGTGCTGTTCCATCCCCAAAACTGACATGAGTTTCGGGCAAGGTGCAAGATCAGATCTTATCGAGTTCCAACTTCGGCTGATCAGGGTTCAAGCGCACCATCGACAGGTTCAATGCAGCCGCCACCGTGACCCACGTAAGATAAGGTACGAAGGCAAGACCTGCATAAAGATCGACCTGCCAATGGGTAACCAAACACCCCAGAACGGAGAGCCAAAGCATCGCCATGATAGGTAACGAGCCCCTCAAGTCTCGAGCACCAAAGAACACCGGCGTCCAGAGTGTGTTGAACGCGATTTGCAACGCCCAAAACGCCATCGCATAGGCGCTCCCTTCCATCGTCGCGACACGGGCAGCTGCAAAGGCGATCAAGAAATAGATCGTCGTCCATACAACAGGAAACACCCAATTGGGCGGCACCCAACTTGGTTTATTGAGCGCTTTGTACCATTCACCGGTCGGAAACATGGCACCGGTTGCGCCCGCGCCAAAAGTTGCAAGAAGAAATATGAAAAACAGCCAAATATCCATGAAAATCTGCCCTGCTGGTCAAAAGCAGACAGATAGATCAGCGACGCTGAATGTCCAATGCCGCGTCCTGCAACGTGAGCTCTGCAAGAACGTCTAGAACCGCTTGAGATCGTTTCTGAGGCGGGCGTCGATCACCCGCTGCGTCCACCAAAAAGGCCACCTCTGGCAACGGTGCGGCATAAAGCACCGGGGATTTAGGCGTTACCAGCGACAGGACAGAGTGACCCGCAGCTTGCGCCAACCATCCCAGTTTTTGTGTCTTGGAGGTATGCGCACGTTGATCAATGGAATTGTAATGATGGCGGCGCACTTCGGTTCCGATCCCATCGTAGACCAACCGTGCAGCCCAAATGCCGGTGCGGGCGTTCAATGGCAAGGCGTTGATCCCCGCCTGTGACCGGACATAAAGCTGCCGCGCATGTTCAAGCAAGCGCTTGACCATCTGAGCGATGTCGGTGGAGATTTTTGGATCGCCCAGAAACCCCTCAACGTCGATACCGGCATTCTCAAACCAATCCGTCGGCAGATAAATCCGCCCAGCGCGTGCATCTTCGCCCACGTCTCGGGCGATATTGGTCAGTTGCATCGCAACGCCCAGATCACAGGCGCGCGCCAAAGTATCAGGATCACGCACACGCATCAAAACACACATCATCGCGCCAACGGCACTGGCCACGCGCGCCGAATACACTCTGACATCAGAGAGAGTCGCGTAACGCCGCCCCATCGCGTCCCATGCAAGACCTTCGAGCAACGCCTCAGGCAATTCCCTTGGCATGTCGAATTCGTCAATTATCGCTGCAAAGGCGCGATCTTCCGGCGCGTTTTGCGGCCGTCCTTCATAAGCCAAATCCAACCGATCCCGAAGGCGCAAAACGGCGGAGGCTTTCTGATCCCCCTCGTCCACCTCATCATCCGCCAAACGGCAAAAGGCATAAAGCGCGAGCGATGGATCGCGGACCGAAGCAGGCAGCAGTTTCGAAGCGGCATAAAAGGACAGCGACCCCGTTCGGATCGCAGCGCGGCAATGTTCCAGATCATCGGGCCTGATCATTCTGCTGCTACCTTCATATCAGCGACAACCGGCGCATCTGGCACAAGCTTACCCAAAACCTCTGCCGACGAGACAACGCCGGGCAGTCCCGCACCTGGGTGCGTGCCTGCACCGACCAGATATAGCCCCTTGGCCTCTTCACTGATGTTATGAGGTCGGAACCAAGCGGATTGCAGGATGCGCGGTTCAATCGAAAAACCGGAACCATTGGGCGACAGATACCGGTCGCGGAACTCTTCCGGTGTGAACACAACTTCGGTCGAGATATGATCGCGGAAACCTGGAATGAAATCTTCTAGGACGGCGGCGACCTTATCCTTGTAGCTTTCACGCACTGCCGCCCAATTTACTGGGTTTTTGAACCCCAAGTGCGGCACAGGCGAAAGGGCATAGAAGGTATCGTCGCCTTCAGGCGCAACAGTTGGATCGGTTACAGAGGGCCTGTGAACATACAGCGACATGTCATCTGCCAACCGGCCTTTGATGAAGATATCCTTTAATAGACCCTCGTATCTCGGCCCTGACAGGATCGTATGGTGCCCGACATCCTGCCATTTGTGCCGTGTTCCTTTGGTGCCAAAGTACCAAACAAACAGACCCATCGACCAACGGCTGCGGCTTAACTTGGCATCTGTCCATGTCTTACGAGGTTGGCGAAGAAGGTGTTTGTAGGTATGGCCAGCGTCGGCATTGCTGACCACCAAAGGCGCCGCCAATGTCCGCCCTTCTTTCAGATTCACTCCGGTCGCATGGCCGTGTGTGACGTTGATCCCTTCTACATCCTGACCAAGCAAAATCTGCCCGCCTTGCGACCGCACAACATTGGCCATGGCATCAGCAATCGCCTGAACCCCGCCCATCGCGTAGTGCACGCCGAAAGTCGCCTCTAAATGGCTGACCAGCGCATACATCGACGTCACAGTCATCGGATCACCGCCGATAAAGAGCGGATGGAACGACAGAGCCATGCGCAACCGATGATCCTTCACCCGAGCCTTGGCGAGTCCGAGAATCGATCGATCTGCGCGCAGGACGGCAAACTCCGGCAACACCTTGATCGTGTCCCAAAGCTTGTGCATCGGCTTCGCAACCATGCCCTCAAAACCAACGACATACCGCCGTTTGCTATCTTTCAGAAACCGCTTGTAGCCGTTTACGTCACGTGGGGAGAGGCGCTTGACCTCCTCCAACATCGCATCTTGATCGCTCTGCGCGGTAAAGACGCTGCCATCGGGCCATCTGATTTCATAGAATGGCTCCAACGGGCGCAAATCGACATCGCGGCGAAAATCTCTTCCACATTCGGCCCAAAGCTTCTCAAACACCCGTGGAACCGTGACGATTGTTGGTCCAAGATCAAAGCGATGACCGTCTTTAGAGATCGACGACCCGCGTCCGCCAACCTTATCCAAACGATCGACGACGGTGACAGAATATCCCTTCGCGCCCAGCCGCATCGCAGCAGACAACCCGCCCAATCCGGCCCCGACAACGACAGCGCGATTGTCAGCAGTTTCGATCTGATGCGTAGATTCCATGGTTCCATGGTAAATATGTAAACTTCAATTTACAACATTTTCCCGATCAGAAACGGAATACTTCCCTATTAATCAATAATATGTCAGACTAGATTTACACTAAGAAGGGAGTCTTTGGTGTCTCAAACCGTGAGCCTGTCATTTTTCCGCTTCGAAGGCGCGTTAAAGCGCCTTTGGGCGATGTCGATGATGGGTGCCGCACGAAGACCCCTCTCAAAGACCCCCGACATCGGCTTTTGGAAACTCTGTGGCTCTGGCGTTGGGGAAGGCTTTACGCCGACATCGAACCCTTCGGTCATCGCAATCGTTGCCACATGGCCCGATCCACAAACGGCTGTGAATAGAATTCGAAGCGCGCCAATCTTCCAACGCTACCGCAACCGCGCCGAAGAGGATTGGACCGTCTTTCTGCATGCCACATCGTCGCGGGGGCAGTGGTCAGGGGTCGAACCCTTTGTGCCGGAAGACCTGACAATCCAAGGCCCCTTGGCCGCGTTGACACGTGCGTCGATCAAACCGCGCATTCTATCGCGGTTCTGGGGCCGCGTGCCGTCGATCTCTGATGTGATTGGCAAGGACAGCAACGTCGCCTTCAAAATCGGCATCGGCGAAATCCCAATGCTGCACCAAGTCACCTTTTCGATCTGGCCGTCGGTGCAATCCATGAATGATTTTGCCCGCACCGGCCCCCATGCAGAAGCCATTCGCGCCGTTAGAGACGAAGGCTGGTTCAGCGAAGAACTCTACGCTCGGTTCGTCATTCATTCTGATCTAGGCTCTTGGGGTGGCGAATCCCCTCTGAAACACTTGGAGGCCGCATGACACAGCCCTTCCCCTTCTCGGCCATCGTCGGCCAAGAGGAAATGAAACTGGCCATCATCTTAACCGCAATCGATCAAAGTATTGGTGGCGTTCTCGTCTTCGGCGACCGCGGTACGGGTAAATCCACAGCGGTTCGGGCCTTAGCCGCTTTACTTCCTCCGATCACGGCCGTTGTCGGATGCCCCGTAAACAGTCCCGACAAGGAATCGATGCCGGATTGGGTCAAGCTCGACAGCTTCGACACTGCTGAGAAGCAAACACCTGTCGTTGATCTTCCGCTCGGCGTGTCAGAGGATCGAGTTACGGGCGCATTGGACATAGAAAAGGCTCTAACAAAAGGCGAAAAGGCTTTTGAACCGGGCCTCTTGGCAAGCGCCAATCGCGGGTTCCTCTATATTGATGAGGTGAACCTCCTCGAAGATCATATCGTCGATCTGCTACTCGACGTCGCCCAAAGCGGCGAAAACCTTGTCGAGCGCGAAGGGCTTTCCATCCGACATCCTGCGCGGTTTGTTCTTGTTGGGTCAGGCAACCCCGAAGAGGGTGAACTACGGCCCCAGCTCCTTGACCGCTTCGGCCTGTCATTAGACGTGGGCTCCCCCAAAGACATCGACACGCGGATCGAAGTCATCCGTCGTCGCGACGCCTACGAAAACGACTACAACGCTTTTATGAAGCTCTGGACGGCCGAAGATGCCACTATCCGTGACCAAATCGTCACGGCACGCAAGCAGCTCGCGCTTCTCGCGGTCACGGATGATGTGTTGCGCGATGTTGCCGAACTCTGCCTCGCCCTTGGATCAGATGGCCTTCGTGGCGAATTGACCCTTCTGAAAGCCGCCCGCGCCTATGCGGCTTGGCTCTGCGCGAAAGAGATCACCCGAGACCACGTCAAAACCGTTGCTCCAATGGCGCTGCGTCACCGTCTCCGCCGCGATCCGTTGGATGACGCCGGCAGCACGGCCCGCGTTGATCGAGTGTTGGAAGATGTCCTTAATTAGACCCTGGGACCGCGCACTTCTCTGTCTGAAGCTGCTAGAGATCGACCCGACGCTTGGCGGCATCGTAATTGCATCGCGATCCAGCCCAGTGCGCGACCGTTTGCTGAGGCACCTCCCAAAATCAACGCGTCGCATTCATGGTCAGATGGACGACACAGCATTGTTTGGCGGAATGGATGTCACATCTACACTGTCAAAGGGTGCGGTGGTCATGACGTCGGGCATAGCGGTCAATGACGATCCCCTGTTACTCACAATGGCCGAACGAACGCCGAACGAACGTGCCGTGCGTTTGGTTTCAGAAACAGACTCTATTCTTTATGTTTTGGATGAAAGCACCGAGGACGAAGACCTGCTACCGCCGGTCTTCACAGAACAACTCGCCTTCCATATTGACCTCAAAGACCTCTCTCTTAGTGACGCGCGATCTATGCCTGCTGAAGTCGTCCCGTCGGATACCATTTCAACCGATCAAGCCATTGAACTCTTCGCGCAGACAAGTGCCACCCTAGGGATCACCTCGCTCCGAGCGCCATCATTCGCTTTGAAAACAGCACGTGCACTTGCACGTTTGGACGGTCGAAGCGAGATAACTCAGGACGACGCGAATACCGCTGCGATGTTAGTCTTTGCACATCGCACGACGCGCCTGCCAGAGTTCGAACCTGAGCCAGAAGAACCCGAAGCGCCAGCAGAGCCAAAGCAAAACCCGCAAAACGAGATCGTACCTGAGGATATGATGATCGAAGCGGTGAAAATGCTGCTCCCGAATGACGTGCTGTTGTTCCTCAACGGAACCTCGCGCACTGGCAAAGGCCGAGGTGCGGGTCGTGTGCGCAAAAGCAATCGTCGCGGGAGGCCCAAACCGTCGCGCAAAGGAAATCCTGATTCTCAGACGCGCCTCGACGTCATCGCCACTCTCAGGTCCGCCGCACCAATGCAGGGCCTGCGCGCCAATGCAGCAAGGCGGACGGCGATCCAGATTCGTTCGTCGGACCTACACGTCAAACAATTCGAAGAAAAATCAGACCGCCTGATCATCTTCGTGGTGGATGCGTCCGGCTCCTCCGCCGTCGGCCGTTTGGCCGAGGCCAAGGGCGCAGTGGAATACCTTTTGGCCGACGCCTATGCACGGCGGGATCATGTGGCATTGGTCGCCTTTCGGGGAGAGGCAGCCGAACTGCTCCTCCCACCAACGCGATCTTTGGTTCAAACCAAACGACGGCTGGCCTCGCTACCCGGCGGGGGCGGAACGCCATTGGCCTCGGGTATCGAGCAGGGCTTGATGCAGGCCATCTCTGGCCAACGAAAAGGCATGACGCCTGTGATCTGCATCCTAACGGACGGTCGCGCAAACATCGCGCGCGATGGCAGCCCAGATCGCCAAGCAGCGGCGCAAGACGCAAAGGATATGGCGAAGCAAATTCGCGGATTGGGTTTCGATTCCATCGTCATAGACACTGGAAACCGCCCCGAACCGCAGCTCCGCACGCTTTCTTCCATCATGGATGCCTGCTACATTTCGCTTCCCCGCGCCAACGCATCCGGCATTTCCAAAGCCGTCTCCTCAGCAATCGCGGATTAACCGGTGAAGTGGCCGGACGATGCAACTGACTGGCCAATGCGAGAGTATTCGCAGCACATTCTATGTCGCCCACATAGGTGGCACATCCAACGTGCGGGAAACGGTCCGCGCCTATTGCTTATCCATGGCGCGGGCGGTGCCACACAAAGCTGGCGCAACCTTTACCCATTGTTAGAGCCTTTTTTCGAGCTTTTGGCCGTTGATCTTCCTGGTCAGGGGTTCACGCGATCCGGCGCACAGTCGCGGCACGGTCTTGATCCGATGGCAGAGGATTTACTGTCGCTCCTGCATGACATCGACTTCGAGCCAGATGCGATCATTGGTCATTCGGCTGGAACAGCGATTGCATTACGCATGGTCGAAATGGAGTGCTCGGCTAAATCGGTTTTGGGGATCAATGCCGCGCTGGGCAATTTCGAAGGCGTGGCAGGTTGGCTTTTCCCGTTTTTGGCAAAAGCACTCGCCCTCACCCCATTTGCAGCCAATGTCTTTGCGACGACCACAACCCGATCGAGCGTCAGGCAATTGCTCATCGGAACGGGCTCCAAAATCGACGAGCGTGGCGAAGACCTCTACTACCGCCTCGCCACCAACCCCGAACACGTCGATGGCACTCTGTCGATGATGGCCCAGTGGTCGTTAGACGGGTTACTCAAGCGCTTGGGCACAATCACCACGGACACGCATTTGCTTGCTTGTACCATTGACAATGCCGTCCCTTTTTCGGTTAGCGAGCGGGCCGACGCGCGTTTGCCTAACAGCTCGCTTACGAAAATGGATGGGCTTGGCCACCTCGCGCATGAGGAAGATGCAGAAACCGTGGCCAATTGGATTTTTGAGAAGCTACAAACAAAAAACGCCGCCGCTGGTTAGCGACGGCGTTTCCTGATCAATCTGATCTTATTCTACAGACGCAAGATAAGCGAAGAGGTCATAGGACTGACCTTCGTCACGCACCTGATATGCCATCTTGCCGCGGGCGCGACGGTTGTCGAGCGTTTCACGCAGCCAACCAGTTGGGTCCTGAACGTAGCCAACAAAAGCCTCTTCCGTCCAAACGCCACCATTTTCGCCAACTTCCACGATGTCTTTACCATAGCGGAAATCTTCAACGCTGCCGATTACGCGACCGGCAATGCCGTAGAGGTTAGGGCCAACTTTTGCATTGCGGCCAGCCAGCACTTCGCCGTCGGCATTTGCAACCACGTGGCATGCAACGCATTGGCGGTTGAACTGTTCTTCGCCCGCAGCCGCATCACCTTGGGTGGATGCATGACCATCTGCGAAAGCCGGAGAAGCAGCCAGGGCAAACACTGCTGCCAGTTTTTTCGTGCTCATCATCATCTTCCTTTGGTTCCTTAATTCGTGACCGAAAGCCCCAGTCGAAGCTAATCTAGTCCTTTGCAAAGCGTCGTCCAGTCTATTGGCTACAAATCTATGCGACCGCGTGAGAAACCGCGCATTGAGCCCAAAGGACCTCCAACGCCGTCACCAGGTGATCAATGTCCTCATCCGTGTGCAGGGGCGATGGTGTGAACCGCAACCGCTCTGTTCCCTTAGGCACTGTTGGGTAGTTGATGGGCTGCACGTAAATATCCCATTCGCGCATCAGATAATCCGCAAGCATCCGTGTTTTCACTGGATCGCCAATCATGACAGGAACAATGTGGCTCTCGTTCTCCATGTGCGGGATACCAGCCTGATCCAGACGAGCCCGAAGCCGGGCGACTTGCCTGCGCTGACGTGTCCGTTCCGCGCTAGATGCCTTGAGATGCGCAATCGACGTACGCGCTGCCGCTGCCACGGCTGGGGGTAGCGCAGTCGTAAAAATAAACCCGCTCGCGAAACTCCGAATAAAGTCACACAAGGAGGCAGAGCCAGTGATATAGCCGCCGACGACCCCATAGGCCTTGCCAAGCGTCCCTTCGATCAGAGTGATGCGATCCGCCAATCCGTCACGCTCGCTCACGCCACCGCCGCGCGGGCCATAGAGCCCTACCGCATGAACTTCATCCAAATAGGTCATTGCCCCATATTTTTCGGCGACCTCAACAATCTCGCGGATTGGAGCGATGTCACCATCCATGGAGTAGACGCTTTCAAAGGCCACGATCTTTGGCACGTCGGCAGGAAGAGCCGCCAACTTTTCTTCTAGATCGACAACATCGTTATGCTTCCAGATCACTTTTTGCGCCTTGGAATGCCGAATTCCTTCGATCATCGAAGCGTGGTTTCCCGCGTCAGAGAGGATTACGCAATTGTCCAACCGAGAGCCTAAAGTGCTCAAAGCCGTCCAATTAGACACGTAACCACTGGTAAACAGCAACGCAGATTCCTTGCCATGAAGATCTGCTAGCTCCCGCTCTAACAGCAAGTGATCGTGGTTGGTGCCGGAAATGTTGCGCGTCCCGCCCGCGCCTGTCCCTGTCCGCTCCACAGCTTCACACATCGCCGCAATCACCGCTGGATGCTGACCCATCCCCAAGTAGTCGTTGGAGCACCAAACGGTGACATCCCGCACGCCTTCTTCCCGATGGTTTGCCGCCTTTGGGAACTTGCCGCACTTGCGCTCAAGCTCAGCAAAGTAGCGATAGTTACCATCCGCCTTGAGCTGGTCCAGCTGGGCATCAAACAGAGCGTCAAAATCCATGGGTCTTGCTTTCTTCTTCAGGTATTGCGGGGGACGACGGCAACAGCCATCGCCAAAGTTTCGCATCTGGCAGCGGAACCACCATCAGCCAATGTTCAAGGAGTGCGAGCGCGGTCAGCGCAGTGAGCAGGCCAAAACCAACGACCGTCACGTCAGACTGCGCGTTCATCAGCCGTTCGGCGCAAACCGCCAAAACGGCCGTCAAAATTGTAATCGCAACGGGAAAGGCGAAGGTGATTGGCCCCTGTCGGAAATACGTCGTCAGGTGAATCAATCCGGAGGGGATAAACTCCGTGTTGATCCGCGGCACACCAAAGAACAAATTTAGCTTCGCCATGATCCGCGCAATGAAAAGGATCAGGAAACAGGCCATTCCAATTCGATTTTCAGCCTGCGCCGAGATAGCAATCATGGTGAGGAGACCCGCCAACAGCATGATTTCGTGGAAGGCCACAGCCTTAAACGCCTGGAGAAACCGCGAACCGTTTGGCGACAACGGTTTGCGGTTCGGTCCGGTCACATAGCCAGTGAGAAACGAAAGCTCGATCCAGCCCCAGACCATAAGCGCGCCAAAGAACGACAGATAGACATTCCCCACGGTCATCGGCTCAAGCGATCCACGAACCATCAGGAAACCAATCAAGGCGACTGGCGCCGTCAGAAGGACAATGCCGCGCCGCGCCTTCGCACCCTGATCATCCGCCCGATGCACCGCATAAAGGATCGCCCCGGTGGAAACCCACCAGGCAAACACCGCTATTGCGGCCGCGATCCAGGGCGAAGACATCAGTACGCTGGCTCCAATCTTGGGTTGGTGGGAACGGCATTCGAATGTGCTGGGATTGTCATTAGGGACAAGAACGCGAAACCAGCCTTGGCAGATCCGCCCATACGCTTGAACCAACCGCCGACGCCGCCTTGTTTCTTACCCGCCGCGATCTGTATGTTAGCGTCTTGCATACGATCCAACGCGGGAATCCAACGCGGATGATCAATGTCTAGTGTCATCGGGAACACTTGCTTGCTGATCTCCGAAGTCTTGCGGAACACTTCTTGGCCGTACCAAGCAGGATCAACACCAAGTGCTTCATGGAATGCGGGCCGTTGGTGGTCGCGCACCCACATTGTTGAATACACAGCCGTCAGGAAGAATTTGATCCAGAGCTTATTTGCGAAGGATTCCGTTAATTTAGGGTCTGTTTTCATCAGCAGGGCAAAAGCCTCGCCATGCGAAAACTCATCATTGCACCACTCTTTGAACCACTTGAAAATCGGGTGGAACCGCTTGTCCGGATGCGCCTCAAGATGACGGTAAATGGTGATGTAGCGGGCATATCCGATCTTCTCGGACAGGTAGGTCGCGTAGTAGATGAACTTCGGCCGGAAGTAGGTGTATTTCTTCGATTGCGTCAGAAAGCCAAGGTTCACCGCAATCCCTGCCTCGCGGAGCGCGTCATTGATAAACCCGGCGTGCCGTGCTTCATCCCGAGCCATCAGCTGGAACAGCGTCGTAATATCGTCATTGGACCCGCGCCGCTTCATTTCTTTGTAGAGCACACAGCCAGAGAATTCCGCAGTACAAGAACTGATCAGGAAGTCGATAAATTCCGCCTTAAGCTGCGGGTCCATACCATCCCAATCGATATTGTCCCAGTCTTCGTTCTTCTTGAAATGGCCCTTGTTAGGATCTGCTTTCATCTGTCCGATTAGCTGATCCCATTCAGCCCGAACAGGGGAGACATCAATCGCATCCATCTCATCAAAATCAGTGGTGTAGAACCGCGGCGTCAAAAGTGTGTTCTGCATGGCCACATCTGTCGCAGTCTTACTGTCGACAACAGGGTCGTAGTTGCCAGCAGCCAGCGCTTCTTCAACAGTGCTCGCATCAGCCGAGTGAGTGTTATGCACGTTCATGACATCACCTCTTCGCTAAAGGAAAATTCGCAGAGCTCCATGAACTCCAAATCGCCAGTGGCTCGGGTCCAAAGTTGTTCCAGCTTACTGGCACGGGTGATCACGGCCGTGCGCTGCTCTTCCACGATTTCACCGAAAGGCGCCAAGATTTCTGGCCCCTCGACCAAAACACTGTCACCAGGGTTCACCGTTGTGCCATTGTCAAAACGCACATGCGCCGAAAGTTCCTCAAACCGGTGGGAAATCGTCACCGTGCACGGCGCGGTTTCTTTGCTTCGCGTCAATAGTCCCATGTGGTTCCCTTTCACATTTGGCCTTGATGGCTAACCAAGGTCGTTTCAGTCCAAAAACTGCGCGAACGCAGCTACGTTATCGGCGCCATAGCCGATCAGCTCGACGGCCATACCCGTCGTTTCATCTAAGATTGCGGTGTTGCCATTGGTGCGGCGCACAACAGTGATCGGCGCGTCTGATGATCTGTCTTGCAGCATCCGTTCGCGATCAACTACGCGGCCCATAACGCCCAAAAAGCCAGCTTTTGAGTCTGATGAGACAGCCAAAACGGTTCCGTCGAGTTCTTGTGCGGTATAGACACCGCTGCGATCCCCGATCAGAACGATCTCGCGGCTTTTCTCAATCGGTGCGGCTTCTAAAACGCCAACGTCTGGCGTGCCAGACCACTGCGCATAGGCCACGATCCCTGTCGTCGCCAGCATCAAGCCAAACATCGCTTTGACAAGGAGGGTCGGGACCATCTCCTTGTCGCGATGCCGCATCTGTTGTTCGAGTTGAGACATGGCTTACTCCGCTGGAACTTGACCGGACGGACCGGTTGGTTTTCTTGATATCTGCGGTTCAGAGACCCGCGTTTCTGCCGCGTCTGCAAAAATCTGAGCGACCTTTTCAGCCTCAGGGATGCACCGCAGCGCAGGTTTCGTCCGCGCCATCGACCACGGCTTTACGTGCGGCCAGGTCATCAGATAGGACAGGCGCGTCTCTCCAATCAGCTCCATCACGAGTGTGCCGTGACCTGATTTCTTCAGATCCAACTGCGCCGTCCCGATCCAAGTATATGGAAGGTTCAGAGTCATCGTCAGCGCCGCTCCTATCCGCATCGCGACACGCTTGTTGGTAAGCGTGTAGACAGTGGACCGTGCCTGAACGTAGGCCAGCAAATAGACCAAAGCGCAGGTAATCGTAGCAGCGACGATAAACGGAACCGCGTGCGATATGGATACTGATAGGGGGTTTTCCGTCGAAGACACCCCAACCCGCCACACAATAAGGATCGCGAAATAGGCCATGACCCAACGCACGCCCAACGCCTCACGCGCCAAACGGCGGAAATCAGGGGCGCCTTGCCACAAGATATACTCCCCCTCGGGTAGCTGTTCGGGCAACCCGCGGATCGGCTCGAAATTGAAGTCATCGTGGCTCATATCGTTCCCCCGTTGGCTGGTGGAACCGGCCCTACCAAAGCAGGGCCGGTAGGTCTTAGATCACTGCGGATTGGCGTACATGGTGCCGCCCGCGTAGTAGGCTGTGATCTTTTCTTCTTCCAGAAGGGTGACTTGATCCGCCGCTTTCGTGGTCGGAACACCTTCCCAATTGTGAGCATGAAGCGAGCGTACCGTCACACGGTCGCTGCTGATCTTGGCCAAGTTCATCGGGATCAGACGTGTCTTGCCGGACCCTTCAGGGTTCAGATCAACCGTCAGATAACGAACCATCTGTTCAGGCACGTCGACCCACATATCGATCACGCGACCAACGACCTCTGTGTCGCCACCAACAACCGCCAAGCCGCGCGGATCACGACCAGCCGAAACCTGAAAGTCCTCAAGCATCGACATTGGGCGGATCTTCACATGCCCATGCGCGTCCAATTCAGGCACATCACGGCGTGGCGCCCAGGATGCAGGCCCAACGCCATCCATCATCGGATCACCCGTTGGAACGTATGGCGATCCGGCAGACTCTGACGATTGCGCCAAAGCAAGATCTGACCGATCTGGGTTTTGCCCGCTTGGCACCGTCACCTCACCGCGGCCATCGCGCAGATGGAAGGTCTTGTCTTTTGGCGTTGGAAAGATGCCCGGTCCGGCAGAGGCCGACCCGTCATCATCCGTCAGCGGATAGCCTTCGCGCATGTTCTCGGTCTGGAGGTAGTACACCAGCCCCGCAAAGAAGATCCAGAAGAGCCATATCGCAGCGCTCGCCAGATCAAAGTCTCCAAAGAATGTTTCTCCAACCATTGTATATTCCTTTCAGTGGTCAGGTCGGGAAGTCTGCCAGCTCGAGCTTGGCAGAGGTTTCCGTTGTCATGGCCCGGACCTTTACCAAGGGTCCAAGGACAATCAGGGTTACGAAAAGAAGGCCAATCTCCGTGTGGTACACGACAGAATAGCCGGTGGTTGGCGTGGCGAGCGCCTCTCCCAAAATGCCGTTCCCGGCGGCATGGTTTACAAGGTCGCGCAAGGCTCCCCCGATAAAGATGGACAGCCCTGCGCCGGTGGCCTGTGCAGCCCCCCAAGCGCCTAAGGCGAGTCCCCGACCAGCCATCCCTGTGGTCGGTAAAGTCATCGCAGCGGTCAGGGTCGCAACCCCAAACAAACCGCCGCCAAATCCGATGAAGGTTGCCCCGATGTAGAACAACCAAGGTGAGTTAAACGGCGCGGCAAAGATCACCGCGCTAAAGGCTGCAAGCCCAAACAGGATGCCACGCGCGGCCATGCGGTAGGTGCTGATCCCCGCGGCCAACCAACGGGCCGCGATGGCAAAGCCAACCAATGCGCCAGCCGCCCAGGTGGCGGTCATCAAGGTGGTAGCCGAAACGGACAGGCCAAGGATTTCACCGCCGTAAGGCTCCAACAGCACGTCCTGCATATTGAACGCCATGGTCCCAAGGAACACGACCAACAACAGGCGGCCAGCGGAGCCGCCCGAAACCAAATCGTTCCATGCGTCTTTGAACAATGGTCGTGGCTCTGCGCGTTCTTCTTTGCTCATCGGACGCACACGTTCCTGCCGCCACAGCGCGATCAGGTTCAGAAGAAGCGTCACGACCGCAGTGCCTTGCACCACCTGCACCAGACGCAATTCGCTAAAGTCGCGCAACAAGGCTCCAATGATCAAAGCGCTAAACGCCATCCCGATCAGGAACATCACATATAGCAGTGCCACGACCTTAGGCCGCGTTTCTTCCGTCGCACGATCTGCGGCCAAGGCCAGACCGGCGGTTTGGGTCATATGCATTCCGAGGCCGGTCAACAGAAACGCAAGTGCCGCTCCGACTTCGCCCGCCCATGTCGGGCCAATCGCTTGTGAGCCACTGAGAACCAAAAGGCCCATTGGCATGATGGCCAATCCACCAAACTGATAGAGAGAGCCAAACCAAAGATATGGAATCCGCTTCCAACCAATCGCGCTTTTGTAGGTATCGGACCGGAAGCCCAGCAGAGCACGGAACGGTGCGACCAAAACAGGGATCGCAATCATAATCGCCACAACAAAGGCTGGCACCGAAAGCTCCACGATCATCACGCGGTTAAGGGTGCCCAGCAACATGACTGCCGCCATCCCAACCGAGAATTGGAACAGCGACATCCGCAGGAGTTGAGAGAGTGGGAGGTCCTCGCTCACTGCGTCCGAAAATGGCAGCAGATCAGTTGAAATCTTTTTGACGGTTTCAGCTCTGATAAACACTATTTTGCCCCCTCATATGAAAAGGCGGTCGAGATGTAGAAACCCGACTTAATCCGCTCGATCTCTTTCAGCGGTCCCTTAGAACCAGAAGACCGCAACGCCGTGGCGATCCCAGCAGTCGTATGCGGCACCATGGTTGGGCTGCGATCTTTGCGCGGGAACAGTTTACCAACGCGCCACATCACCATCAGCATCCGCGTGCGCGGGGCGAGCGTGAAGATGAACTTGCCGTCGATCCGTTCGATAGCTTTGTTCAATAGTGCGGCGATGTCATCTGCATCGTAGTAGATCAGCGAATCCATCGCCAAGGCATGATCAAACCGACCGGACGTATTGTCGAGCATATCGCCCGCAACCCATTCAATGCGATTGGCTACATTCGATGGAACACGCTGTTTAGCGATCTCGATCAAAGCGGGCGAAATATCAACAGCCACCACTTGCGCACCGCGCTGGGCCAATTCAACCGCCATCGCGCCCGTCCCGCAGCCAGCATCCAAAATGCGCATACCGGTCAAGTCTTCTGGCAGTTGTCGCAACATCAGCGCCCGCATCTGATCCCGCCCCGCACGTACCGTCGCACGCACACCCGACACCGGCGCGTCAGAGGTCAGACGCTCCCATGTTTTGGTCGCGGTGCGGTCGAAATAATCTTCGACACGGTCACGGGTGGCGGAATAACTCGTCATCGATCAATCAAACCCCAAAAGTTCGAAAATATCGCGGTCTTCCATCGGCGCTGGGGCTAAGGGTTCGGTCCCGTTCCACAGCGTTTCGGCCAGCCGGATATACTCTTTGCGGACCTGAACGATTTCCTCGTCATCGGGCATTTCAAAGAGTGTTTTCTTCTTCAATCGAGACCGCCGAATCGCATCCAAATCGGGCATATGAGCGATGCGGTTGAAGCCAACGGTTTTGCAGTAGCGATCCACCTCATCTGTCTCGCGAGACCGGTTTGCAACGCACCCCGCAAGACGCACTTTGTAGTTGTTCGACTTCGCCTGAACCGCCGCGATAATGCGGTTCATCGCGTAGATGCTGTCAAAGTCATTGGCTGTCACGATCAAGGCTCTGTCAGCGTGTTGGAGTGGAGCTGCAAAACCACCGCAAACAACGTCGCCGAGCACGTCAAAGATGACCACATCTGTATCTTCCAACATGTGGTGCTGTTTCAGCAATTTCACTGTCTGGCCAACGACATAGCCACCGCAACCAGTCCCTGCCGGAGGGCCGCCGGCCTCGACACATTTCACACCGTTGAAGCCCTCGAAAACGAAGTCTTCTGGGCGGAGTTCTTCTGCGTGGAAATCGACCTCTTTCAGGATGTCGATGACAGTTGGAACAAGCGATCCAGTGAGTGTGAATGTACTGTCATGCTTAGGATCACACCCGATTTGTAGCACCCGTTTGCCGAGTTTCGAGAACGCCGCAGACAGGTTGGAGGAGGTCGTAGATTTCCCAATCCCGCCCTTGCCGTAGACACTGAAAACCTTTGCGCCTTCGATCTTCATACTGGCGTCTTGATGCACCTGAACGGAGCCTTCGCCATCTTGGCCCTTCAGGACCGGTACGTTGTCTTTGGGGCTCATCTGAGCCTCCTTCCTTCTCTTTGATCGCTACTCCGCAGCGACTCCTTCAACTCTATCTTCCAGCGTGTCCGCCGCGTCTTGCAGGGCTTCCAACGTCTCTGCATCCGGCGCCCAATAGTCACGGTCAGACGCTTCCAGTAACCGGTTCGCCATGCGCATCGATGCTTGTGGATTAAGCGCCGCCAAACGCTCCCTCATGCTTTCGTCCAGCACGAATGTTTCGCTAAGTCTTTGATAAACCCATGGCTCCACTTCGCCGGTCGTCGCGGACCATCCCATGGTATTGGTGATCTGCGCTTCGATCTGGCGCACACCTTCATGCCCGTGCTTCAGCAACCCTTCGTAAAACTTCGGATTGAGGCTGCGGCTGCGTGTTTCCAAAGCGACCTGATCTTGCAAGGTCCGAACCTTCGCCCCGCCGCGGGTCTGGTCGCCAATGTAAACGGGAGCTTCTTCGCCACCTTTGGCACGCTTCACCGCACGAGCGATCCCACCAAGCGTGTCGAAGTAGTGGTCTACTGTGGTGACACCAAGCTCAACAGACTCAAGGTTTTGGTAGGCAAGATCGACGTCTTTCAGAGCCTTTTGCAAAAGCTCCGCATTCTGTTCGGCCTTGCCATTAACCCCGTAAGCAAAGCTCTTGCGCGCCTCATAGGCATCGGCGAGTTCGTCTTCATCGCCAAAGGCAGAACTATCAATCAACTGATTGACGTTAGAGCCATAGGCGCCTTCCGCATTTGAGAAGACGCGCAGCGCTGCCGTTTCCAAATCGCAGCCCATCTCCTCCGCATAGGCGAGGGCATGAGCACGGATGTAATTCTGGTCGAGTGGTTCATCCAATTCCGCGCATTTCAGCGCCGCCTCAGCCAGCATTTTGGTCTGCAGCGGCAGCAAGTCGCGGAAAATGCCGGACAGCGTCATCACTACGTCGATGCGCGGCCGCCCCAGTTTTTCAAGCGGGATCAAGTCTGCCCCAGCAAGGCGACCATAGTTGTCGAACCGTGGCTTCGCTCCCATCAAGGCAAGTGCCTGAGAAATCGGCGTGCCGTCGGATTTGATATTGTCCGACCCCCAAAGCACCATGGCGACTGTGCGCGGCAAAGTCTCATGGGTTTCAAGCAACAAATCCGCTTGTTTAGACCCTTCTGAAACAGCAAATGCGGTCGGCATACGGAACGGATCAAAGGCGTGAATGTTTCGGCCCGTAGGTAGGATTTCGGGGCTGCGGATGATATCACCACCGGGAACTGGCGCTATGAATTCGCCAGACAGCGCGCGCATCAAGGCGGGTAACTCGTGATCGTCGCCTAAGAGCGGCTCAGCTATTTTACGGGCCTCAGCGGGCATCAAGTTCAACAGATCAAACTTCGCGGCATCAGTCAGCGGTTTCCCGAAGATATGCAAACCGTCTGGGATCAAAGAACCTTCGGTTTCCAATACGGTCAGCCACAGCTTTTCGATATCGCGTGCGTTCAGGTCGACGGCATTCGCTTGATCACGGATCAAGGCGGACAGATCATCGCGCGCCGGATCGTTTGGCTCCATCGCACGCCACCGAACAAGGCTCTCTTTCAGCTCGGACAGACCCTTATAGAGACCCGCCTGCGCCAAAGGCGGTGTCATATGGGTGACGGTGATTGCATTGCTGCGCCGCTTGGCGAGCGAGGCCTCTGAAGGGTTATTCGCCGCATAAAGATAGATGTTGGGCAAATCGCCAATCAGCCGATCCGGCCAGCAGCTTTCCGAAGGCCCGGATTGTTTTCCGGGCATAAATTCAAGCGCGCCGTGCATCCCGAAATGAAGCACGGCGTCTGCCTGAAGGGTGTTCCGAATCCAAAGATAGAATTGTGCAAACGCATGGGTCGGCGCGAAGCCTTTTTCGAACAGCAACCGCATCGGGTCGCCCTCATACCCAAAGGTCGGTTGGACGCCGATGAACACTTTGCCAAGCTGGGCGCCAAGGATGAACACACCCTGCCCGTCGGATTGAATGCGACCGGGTGCAGGGCCCCACACCTCTTCAATGTCGGAAAGCCATGGCGTGTTACGGACGATGTCCTCCGCCACCACATGGGCGGCGACGTTAGCTTCTTGTCCGTATTGTTTTGCGTTGCCATCAAGTACAAGCGCGCGAAGGTCATCAACTGTCTCTGGGACGTCCAGATCGTAACCATCCCGCTTCATCTGGGTCAGGGTGTTGTGAAGCGATTCAAAGACGCTGAGATAGGCGGCTGTTCCGACGGCTCCGGCGTTTGGTGGGAATCCGTAGAGGACAATCCCAACTGTCTTTTTCGCGTTTTCCTTGCGGCGCAGAACAGCCAACTTCTTGGCGCGTGCCGTCAGAGCGGCGATCCTTTCCGGACACGGCGCCATAGTCTTTAGAGTGCCTGCTGCCGCGCAGTTCTCAGCACAGCCAGAACAGCCACTTTCGCCGTGACGACCGGCAAACACCGTTGGATTGGTTGCGCCGTCGATCTCTGGCAAAGCGACAAGCATCGTCGTTTCGACTGGGCCAAGACCCTGACCGCTCTGTGCCCATTGATCGAGCGTCTGGAACTCAAGCGGTTGAGCCGCGATGTAGGGCACGTTCAGCTTTTGAAGCAGGGCCACAGCCGCATCGCTGTCGTTATAGGCCGGGCCACCGATCAGAGAGAAACCGGTGAGCGACACCATCGCATCGATGTTGCCCGCAAGGTAGGTTTCGATCGCAGGCGTCCCATCCAAACCGCCAGCAAAGGCTGGAATGACGCGGATATTCGCGGCTTCGAACGACCGGATCACAGCGTCATAGTGTGCCGCGTCAGACGCAAGGATGTAGGACCGCAACATCAGCAAACCGACCGTGGCGACCGGTGCGGCTGGAGACGGCAGTTCCGCCAGTTCGGTTGTGATGTGGTGATCCGGAAGGTCTGGATGATATAAACCCACCTCAGGATAATCGATTGGCAGTGGCGCTGCGATGTCGCCCCAGCCATCCCGCTGCGCATACCGTCCAACTAGGTAACGGATCATTCCCTCAACGTTGTCATCCGACCCACCGAGCCAATATTGCATCGAGAGGAACCACGCACGGACGTCCTGCGCTTTGCCAGGGATTAGCTTCAAAATCTTGGGCAAACGGCGCAGTGTCTTGAGTTGCTTCGCACCCGAACCAGCGCCCGGTTTCGATTTGCCGCGCAGTTTCTTGAGCAGCGACATCACACCGCTGGACGGTTTGGACATGTCCAGATCGCCGAGTTTTGTCAGCTTCACAATATCGGTGTCTGCAATCATGCCAACCAAGGCATCGCAATCATCGCGGCGCGCCAGCAAATCGGCATGGATGGCCTGCACATGCTCCTCAAGGAACAGCATGTTGGCGATGATAATATCGCCGGTTGCCACGGCCTCTTTCGTCGCCGCCAAAGCCTGTGGGTTTTTACCCCATTCGGCGGCGGCATGAACGCTGACGGTGAGACCGGGGAAATCCTGCGCAAGACTATCCGCAACACGCGCAGCCGGACCGGCGGCGTGCTGATCGAGCGTGACAATCACGACCCGATAGGGGGGATATGTCATCTCATCGCGCAAAGTGTGCTTTGGCCTCGTAAAGTGTGTCGATGGAAATTTCGGATAGCCCTCGCTCAGCGGCGAAACTTTCGGTGTTGCGGCGCGCTTTGCCGCGGACGAAGAACGGGATTTTCTTCAGCTCGCGTTCGGCGTCTTTGAGCCAGACAACGTTGTCAGAGCTCGCGACTGCTTCTTCGATTTCGGTCTCTGAACGTTCAACGGCCTTGCCGCCGTGGTGGCTGGCGCCTGCGTCATCGTGGAATTCAAAGTCCTCACGGAACATCGTTAGTAGGTGTTCTTCCAGTCCCATCACGAGCGGATGAACCAGCGTATCGAAAATCACATTCGCACCCTCAAACCCGACCTGCGGGGAATAGCGTGCGGGGAAGTCTTGGACATGAACGGGGGCAGAGATCACGGCGCAGGGTATGCCAAGGCGCTTGCCGATGTGACGTTCCATCTGCGTGCCGAGGATCATTTCCGGTGCGAGCGCTTCGATGGTTTGTTCGACCTCGAGGTAGTCTTCGGTTATCAGTGCCTCGACACCGTATTCCTTTGCCAAGGCACGAATATTGCGGGCCTGTTCGCGGTTGAAACAGCCGATGCCAACAACCTCAAAACCCATTTCATCACGCGCGATGCGCGCATGGGCGGCAACATGCGTTCCGTCACCAAAGATGAAGACGCGTTTACCGGTCAGGTAGGTGCTATCTACCGATTTGGACCACCATGGCAGGCGTAAGCGGCTTTCGTCTGGGGTAATGTCGCGGCCAGTGATCTGAGCGACTTCGGCAAGGAAATCGCGTGTCGCGCCAACGCCGATGGGTACAGTTTTCGTATACGGCTGATCATGCGTCCGTTCGAGCCAACGCGCGGCGGCTTCGCCCGTTTCAGGGTATAGAAGAACGTTGAAATGGGCGGCAGGAATACACGCGATGTCGGAAGGCGTTGCATTCAATGGGGCGACGACATTTACATCGATCCCGCATTCAGACAGAAGGCCGATCAATTCTTCAACGTCGTCGCGATGGCGAAAGCCCAGTGCGGTTGGGCCGAGGATATTGCAGGTGATCCGTTCCGTCTTTGCTTGCGCAACCGAAAGCGATTTCACAATCTGATAGAAGGTCTCATCCGCACCGAAGTTTTCCTTGCGGCTATAGCTCGGCAGCTCCAGCGGGATGACAGGAATGTCGATGCCCATCGTCTCCGCAAGGCCACCCGGATCATCTTGGATCAACTCCGCGGTGCAAGACGCGCCAACAATCATCGCTTCTGGATCGAAGTGGGTCATTGCCGATTGCGCCGCGTCTTTGAATAGGCTGGCGGTGTCAGACCCAAGGTCGCGGGCTTGGAACGTCGTGTATGTCACCGGCGGGCGGTGGTCGCGACGTTCGATCATCGTGAACAGAAGATCGGCGTAGGTGTCGCCCTGCGGCGCATGCAGAACGAAGTGCAGACCCTTCATCGCCGTCGCAACGCGCATGGCACCGACATGGGGCGGCCCTTCATATGTCCAAACGGTGAGCTTCATTCCGCCGCCTCCAGTGAGAGTTTGGATTTCCGCCGAAGCGGACGGCTGAAGAGGCCCGCAAGATCACCGGCTTGCTCGTAAAAATGAACAGGCGTGAAAACGAGTTCGATTGCCCATTTGGTACTAAGGCCTTCTGCCTCCAACGGATTGGCAAGACCAAGCCCGCAAACCGTCAGGTCAGGTCTGGCGTTACGTACGCGGTCGAGTTGTTTGTCGACGTCTTGGCCTTCGCTGATGGTTGGGCCAGCAGGGATCAGCTCTAGGTCGGGACCGTGGATCGTGTCGTGGATGTAGGGGCTGCCGACCTCGACTGCTGTCATGTCGCACTCGCGCGTCAGGAAACGTGCGAGCGGAACCTCCAGCTGACTATCGGGCATGAAGAAGACCGATTTGCCGTTCAAGTTTTCAGCGGCTTGCGCAATGGCCTTTCGCGCTCGTGCCCTAGGCGCTGCGGTCACTTGATCGAAGAGATCACGGTCGACGCCAAATTCCTCCGCAATGGCGGCGAGCCATGCCGTTGTTCCTTCCTCACCAAAGGGAAAAGGTGCCGCGATTTGGCGCGCGCCGCGTCGGTCAAGTGCGGCGGCAGTGTCACCAAGGAAAGGTTGCGTGAGCGCGTAAACTGTATTTGGCCCAACAGTCGTGTTGTTGTCGATGTTTCGCGCTGGGAGCAGTTTCACTGGCCCGATGCCGAGCTGCTCAAAGAGGCCCATCATTTGGTCTTCAACCACGTCGGGCAGCGCACCTGCGACAAGCAATTGCCGTTCGTTCGATTCGGGCAAAACCGGCACCATGGAAGCCAAACAGGCGTCCTCACCCTGCGTAAAGGTGGTTTCGATGCCTGAGCCGGAAAAATTCAGGACACGAACATTTGGCGCATAGACTTTGGTGAGTCGTTCGGCAGCGGTCGCTAAATCGAGCTTGATGACCTCGGACGGACAAGATCCGACAAGAAACAATTGCCGGATATCAGGGCGCCTTTCCAGCAATCGAGCGACTTCACGGTCCAATTCGGCATGGGCATCGACCATTCCGGCGAGGTCAGTCTCTTCGAGAATCGCTGTCCCGAATCGCGGTTCGGCAAAGATCATGACCCCAGCGGCGGATTGAAGAAGGTGCGCGCATGTACGCGAGCCGACGACGAGGAAGAACGCATCCTGCATTTTGCGGTGCAGCCAAATGATGCCTGTCAGGCCACAAAAGACTTCCCGCTGGCCACGTTCTTTCAGGATTGGAGTATTGCGACATCCGCCGCCGGTCGGTGGAGAAAGATCGTTCATACCGGCACCTCAGCTTGCAGGCGCGCCTGTCTGAGTTTCCAAAGAAATTGGCCGGCATTGATGACGTAAGCCGCATAGGCTGCCAAGGCGATGAGCATGAGTTGGTCAGGGGAGAATAACTCAAACCAAAGGCCGAAAATGTATAATAAATGCAATGCGATAACCGCAAAGCTAAAAACGTCTTCCCAGAAGAATGAGGGCGCGAAAAGATACTGACCGAAGACGACTTTTTCCCAGATTGCGCCTGTGACCATGATGGTCAAAAGGATCGCCGTTTTGATCACAATCGACCAAGTCGCGGCATCATAACCGACACCTGTTGCCATGTAGCGAAGGACCAAGCCGAGAGAGACAAGGAAGACGACAAACTGCAGGGGCGCCAAGATGCCCTGAACAAGCGTCCAGACGGTTGCGTCGCGCCTTTGCCGTTGCTCGGGCGTATAGAGCGGTTCGGACACGCGCCGAGGCGCTGCCGCAACAGCCTTTGGCTGATCGCTCATAATCGTCATGTAATCTTTCCCTGACATTTTATTATGTAAATCTTAGGTTCAGAGGGCGCGATCTGTCAACTATACCTGACATGTCAATTAACTGAAATTGTTTACAACTTCAGGGGGCGGAGCCGCTTTCGCACGACAAAACTAGGGGTTTAAGCCGTGGCGTCAGTCTTCTCAGACACCAGTGTTCTTTGACATTTCAGGATATTCGCGAGAGAATGCGACGCGTCGGCCTAATTGAGGTCGGCAGGTAGGATGCACGGATGACCGAGTATCGCAATTCCAAGACGACAGAACCGCGGCCAGTGTCTACTGGCGGCGCCTTTGGTGTTGGCGATATCTCATCCCTCGATAGCAATTCTCTCGTGGCTCTGAGCCTTGCTGCTTTGAGTAGCGATCGACGCGAGATGAAGGCAGCTATGGCCAAAGCCATTGATGCCGGAATACCGCCTCAAGACTTGGCTGATTTATATGTACCCGCGCTTGCCCGCCAAATGGGAGATGCCTGGTGCAAAGATGAAATGAGCTTTGCAGGTGTTACTATCGGCGTATCTCGGCTGCAGTCTTTGCTACGCGATCTTGGCCCTGCCTGGGCAGGCGACACATTGGCGGAACCAGACGCACCCACCGTCCTCTTGGCCTTGGGCAAGGAGATCTATCATACTCTTGGTGCAATGGTTCTTGCCGGCCAGCTGCGGCGAAAGGGGCTAAGCGTCACGCTTCTTCTGGGCGCGACGAATGATGAAATCGTGACAACCCTGGAACAGGGGGACTACGACGCGTTGTTCCTTTCAGCTTCGATTGGCGAAAGTCTTGATAATTTGCGCCGCATGGTTGAATCTGTGCGGACAAAAATAGGGGAACCGCCCCCGATCGTAATTGGTGGTACGATATTAGAAACCGAAACTGACGTCCGTGCGGCCATCGGCGCCGACCATGCGTCAAAAGATCCAGATGAGGCGATAGCGCTTTGCGGACTAAAAACTCAACTGCCCAAACACCAAGAAGTTGGTCAATAAATGATCCTGCGGAACGACATACTAAGGATCACCGAATGACGTCGCGCGGGACGAAGTATTGGAACAGCGGTTCCATTCCCCTGATTGCGCCAGAAATTCTAGGCGACATCATCGCACAAGTTTCGGACGTTGGTATCGTTATTGATGAGACCGGGCAGGTTGTGTCCGTTTTGATGAACGAAGATACAACCGGTTATGAAGAAATTGTTTCGCTGGAAGGTCGAGACATTCGTGAATTTCTGACAGTCGAAAGCATCGCAAAATTCGATGAGCGCTTGCAGAGCTTCATTGAAAGCGACGGCCAAGTTCGACCGGTTGAGCTGAACCACGGTAACGAAAAGACCCGTCACGATATTCCTATTCGATACAGCCTACATCGCGTTGGGCCTGACGGAGCCATTTTGATGCTTGGCCGTGATTTGCGGCCAATTGCCGAAATGCAGAACCAACTGGTGCAATCGCAGATCGCGCTGGAGCGGGATATCGAAGCGCACCGCGAATACGATATGCGATTCCGTGTTTTGATGGAGAACTCGAGCGAGTGCTTTGTTTTTATCACCAGCCACAATGGTCGAATTGTTGATATCAACTCCGCCGCTGCAAGATCACTGGGCTCCGAACGAGAAGCACTAATTAACTCGACGTTGACAGATCATCTGCAAATCAAAAATTCCGATGAGTTGATCGAAAATCTAGCTTCGCAAGCTGTGACCGATAGCTCCGTCCCGGTTGATATTATTCACGGAGCGACCGGTCAGAAGATCCATATCTTCGCTTCGATGTTCCGTGTTGCTGGGCAAAGAACGATTCTGGCCCGCCTGGATTATGTTGGCGAAGAGAGCAGCCCGACCGATGCGCTCTCAGTCAATTTACATGGTCTCTACCAAGCCAGCCCCGATGCTATGGTATTCGTGTCGGACGAAGGAAAGATACTGTCGGCGAACGAGAGCTTCTTAGATCTTCTTGGCGTCGCCCACGGCGCAAGCATTCGTGGCACCCCAATTGCGGACTATCTTCTGCGCGGGAGCGTGGATCTAAAGGTCATGACTGAAAACGTTGGTCGTTCTGGCAAAATGCGCATGTATGCGACCAAAGTGGCGGGGCCTTATGGCAGCCCGCGCGGCGTCGAAGTTGCGGTAAGCTCTATCGAAGCTGGCAGCAATCAAGTTGTCTATGCCTTTGTGATGAGAGATGCCAATCGCGTTGACGTTAGCCGTGTTCAGGCACCAGTTGCCGACGAAAGCTTGGAATCCGTCGTCGAATTGGTTGGCAGCGCAACACTCAAAGAGATCGTTGCGGAAACCACCAACGTTATCGAAAAGATGTGCATCGAGACTGCGGTCGAACTGACGATGAACAACCGTGTTGCTGCTGCCGAAATGCTTGGGCTATCTCGACAGTCGCTTTACGTTAAGCTTAGGAAATTCGACCTTCTGAGCCGCAAGTAATCTTAGTGGTTGGCGTGCGCGTCGCCGTCTAAATTCTCGACGTTGAATTCAATATCGAGCCGACCTGCGTTTTCAAAGATCAGAGTTCCGGGGATCTTCTGTCCTTCAATCATCTGATCTGACAAACCCATGAACATAACGTGCAATCCACCCGGTTCGAACACAACGGTTTGGCCGGGTTCAAGGGTGATGCTGTCCATATGCACCATGCTTGCAACACCATCCTCGACGACTGTGTCGTGAACCATCACGCGCGGAAAGTCAGCCTCCACTGCGACTAGTCGATCTGAAGTTTCGCCCGTGTTGGTAATCGAAAGATAACCAGCGCTTGCACGGGCCGTTTCCGTCGTTGCCTTCGCAATCGGATGCGCAACTTTGAGACCGTCAATCGCGTAGTCGTGCGCGAAAGCACTGATCGGGAGAAGAGACATTAGGGCGGCTGCTACATACTTCATTTGTTAACCTCGTCATTGTTGCCGCCCGCATAAACAGAGACGCTGAAAATGACGAGGTCAAAATTGCCGCACTAGCCGTTTTCCACCAATCGCTTCAAAAGTGACGAGGTGTCCCAACGACCGCCACCCAGTTTCTGCACATCTTTGTAGAACTGATCGACCAACGCTGTAAGTGGCAAGCTCGCTCCGTTTTCATCGGCAGTCGACAAACAAATCCCCAGATCCTTGCGCATCCAATCAACCGCAAAGCCGTGGTTGTATTCATCGTCCAGCATCGTCTCGTACCGGTTGGACATTTGCCAACTTCCAGCAGCACCTTGGCTGATGACCTCAACAACCGCGCGGCCATCGAGACCCGCCTTTTGCGAAAAGTGCAGCGCTTCCGCCAAACCTTGCACCACACCAGCGATGGCGATTTGGTTGCACATCTTGGTCAACTGACCAGCGCCACTTTCACCGATCCGGCGGCACAGTTTGGCGTAAACATTCATGACAGGCTCAGCACGATCATAGTCAGCTTGATCGCCGCCACACATGATCGAAAGGGCCGCGTTTTCAGCACCCGCTTGACCACCAGAAATCGGCGCATCCACGAAGGAAAGACCCTTTTCTTCCGCAACCGCATAAAGCTCTTTTGTGACCGCTTCCGACACTGTCGTATGATCGACGAAGATCGCGCCCTCTTGCATCGCTTGAAACGCGCCATTTTCGCCGACGCAGACCTGCCGCAGATCATCGTCGTTTCCGACGCAAGCCATAACGAAGTCGGCTCCGGCGACAGCCTCGGCAGGAGTTAGCGCGAAGGCTCCACCGTATTCTTTTGCCCAAGCTTCAGCCTTGGCGGTGGTACGATTATAAACCGTCACATCGTGACCGGCAGCCTGCAAATGACCAGCCATGGGGTATCCCATCACACCCAAGCCTAAGAATGTGATTTTTGCCATGTCGCGTCTCCTTCGATGAAATTTTAGAGCTTCAACCAAGCGGAGTTGCGTTTCGAGGATGCGACGCAGGCCTGAATGAACTTCATGCCATCTAGCCCATCTTCGACGGTTGGGTACAGCGCATCGGACGATTTTCCAGCGCGTGCCGCCTCAATTGCGTCTGCTGCTTCGGAATAGATGTTAGCGAACCCCTCTAAGTAGCCTTCAGGATGACCGGGCGGGATGCGTGTGCCTTTCTGGCTGGCCGCGTTTGATCCTGCACCACCGCGGGTGATCAGGCGCTTTGGCTCACCAAACGGTGTGAACCATAGGTAGTTTGGATCGGCTTGCGTCCACTCGATCCCACCCTTTTCACCATAAACCCGCAGCTTCAGGCCGTTCTCATTTCCGGGCGCGACTTGGCTGGACCACAACATTCCCCGCGCACCGCCTTCATAGCGGAGCATGACGTTAACGTTGTCATCCAGCAAACGGCCCGGCACGAAGGAGTGCAGATCGGCAGCGAGTTCTTCCAAACGTAAACCGGTGACGAAGCCAGCCAGATTGTAAGCATGCGTTCCGATATCCCCAACACAGCCACCCGCGCCCGAGCGTGCTGGATCGGTCCGCCATTCAGCTTGTTTGACACCATCATCTTCCGCCGCTTCGGTCAGCCAATCTTGCGGGTATTCGACCTGTACCAGTCGTATTTTGCCAAGATCGCCATCCGCCACCATCTGACGCGCCTGCCGCATCATCGGGTAGCCAGTGTAGTTGTGGGTCAACACGAACAGTGCATCCGATTTCTCAACCGCAGCGACCAGTTTCTTTGCGTCGGCCATGGTCGAGGTGAGCGGCTTGTCACAGATGACATGGATGTTGCGCTTCAAAAATTCACGCGAGGCCGGGTAGTGCACATGGTTCGGGGTCACGATGGCAACAGCTTCGATACCGTTCTTCAAACGCGCCTCACGTTTTGCCATGTCGGTGAAGTTCGCATAGGTGCGATCTGGATCAAGGCCCAACGCCTGCCCGGACGCTATGGCTTTCTCGGGCGTAGACGACAAAGCGCCCGCCACAAGCTCAAACCGATCGTCAATCCGAGACGCGATCCGGTGCACCGCGCCGATAAAGGCGTCATTGCCGCCGCCAACCATTCCAAGTCTGATACGTGCCATCAGTCGATTCCCATCATACGTGCATTCGTCGCGGCATCCGCTCCGCCATCGGCAAAGTCATCAAAGGCGTGTTCTGTCACGCGGATAATGTGATCCTTGACGAATTCTGCGCCCTCTCTGGCTCCATCCTCAGGATGTTTCAAGGCGCATTCCCATTCAACAACAGCCCAGCCGTCAAAATCATTGGCGGCCATCTTGGCGAAAATGGATTTGAAATCGACCTGACCGTCGCCCAGCGACCGGAACCGCCCCGCGCGATCCACCCATGACTGGAAACCGCCGTAGACGCCCTGGCGGCCAGTTGGGTCAAATTCGGCGTCCTTCACATGGAACATGCGAATGCGGTCTTTGTAGATGTCGATGTGATCGAGGTAGTCGAGGCACTGCAGAACGTAGTGGCTTGGATCATACAGCATGCAAGCGCGATCGTGGTTGCCTGTGCGTTCTAAGAACATCTCATAAGTCACACCGTCGTGCAGGTCTTCCCCCGGATGGATTTCGTAGCACACATCGACACCGTTCTCTTCGGCATGATTAAGGATCGGCACCCAGCGCTTTGCCAATTCATCAAAAGCTTGTTCGACAAGGCCCGCAGGGCGCTGCGGCCACGGGTAAACGTAAGGCCACGCCAAAGCACCGGAGAAGGTCGCCATTTCGGTGAGGCCCAAATTCTTGGACGCTGAGAGGGCTTTCTTGACCTGATCAACCGCCCATTCTTGGCGGGCCTTCGGGTTTCCTTGCACAGCTTCTGCGGCAAAGCCATCAAAGGCTTCATCATAGGCGGGATGGACGGCGACCAATTGCCCTTGCAGGTGCGTCGACAATTCGGTCACTTCAATCCCGTTGGCGGCGGCCTGCCCTTTCCATTCATCGCAATAGTCTTTTGATACTGCTGCTTGGTCGAGGCCAAACAGGCGGCCGTCCCAGCTTGGGACTTGGACGCCTTTGTAACCGCAATCTGCTGCCCATTTTGTGATGGCATCCCAAGAATTGAACGGCGCTTCATCGCCTGCGAACTGCGCCAGAAAAAGCGCAGGGCCTTTGATCGTTTTCATGTAATCCTCCCAGCTGCTCTACAATTCGAAAGAGCATTTATCGGTTACGTAAACGATTACATAGCTGAAAATCGACCGCAACTTCAAATTCCAATGATCCGTGTAATGAGTACCCAATTTCGGAAAATTCTCGGGACTAGTCAGATTTACGCCAAGGCGTGGGCGTTAAGTCAGCTTACCAATCATATCAAATGGAACCACTGAATTGGTGGAGGTCTCATGTCGTTGACGGCGATCGAACAATACATGCTGGAGCTGATCAATCGCGCTCGGCTGAACCCGGCCGCCCCACCACTCAAAAGCCTATCATTGAAGATCGCTAGGTTTGGGTCAGCCCCAGCCACCGGATTAGCCGCATGAGAGGCAAAATCGATTTGAGACAAGCCCGAGTTAGACACTTGAAATGCCCGGATGCCGCCGTCGTAAAGATGCGTCGCGAATAGTACTGAACCGTCAGCCGAAAGTGTCAAATCTGTATACCGGGACAGATTAAGCTCGTCAGGATTTATGAAATAGCCCTGCTCTGCAAACACAGTCATCTTATCGAGCGCCCCAAAAACCTCCGACCTTCATTTGATCGCAAGCGAGGAAGGCTGACTGTTGTTAAGCACTTGGCCAAAGATGGGCTGGCGTATAGAATTTATCAGAAATACTAACGAACCAACTCAATTTGCCTCAAGCCATGGAGAAGTTAATGCCACCCAAATTCGGTACAAGTGGTCTGCGTGGTTTGGTCACCGAACTGACTGACGACTTAATCCGAGATCACGTGGTCGCTTTTGCAAAATCCTGCGACATCGGAAATTGCGTCTACGTCGGGCAGGATTTGAGGGATTCCTCTCCTCGGGTCGCCACGGCGACAATGTCTGCTTTGCGGGATTTTGGCGTGGATGTCGTTGATTGCGGCGCGGTAGTGACGCCAGCTTTGGCTATGGCTGCAATGGCAAACGGCAGCGCTGCGATCATGGTGACTGGCAGTCATATTCCGGCTGACCGGAACGGGATTAAGTTCTACATACCGGACGGCGAAATTACGAAAGCCCATGAAGCGGCTATTCTTGCGAACCTTGGCTCCGCCCTCGATGAGCATATGGAAATGGGGAAACAGACGGCCTTCAACGCAGAGCCAGCTTTTGTTGATCGATATCTTCACGGGTTTGGAAAAACTGCATTAGCGGGTCGCAGAATTGGCGTTTACGCGCACAGCACGGTTGGACGCGATCTCTTACAAACAATCCTTGCTTCACTGGGTGCAGACGTGACCGAACTAGGTCGGTCGGTTACGTTTATTCCGGTGGATACAGAGGCGGTTGATCCCGAAACACGCTCGCAATTGAGGGAATGGGCCGCCGGTTCTGATCTGGACGCGATCGTGTCTATGGATGGCGACGGGGACCGCCCATTGCTGACAGACGAAACGGGCGAGGTCATTTCTGGTGATATCCTGGGTCAATTGACCGCTCAGTTCCTCAATGCAAGGCATGTGGTGACGCCAGTTTCATCCAACACAGGTGTTAAGCAACTCGGCTTTGAAAGCGTTCTTCATACCAAGATTGGGTCTCCATTTGTCATCGCAGGGATGGAAGATGTCGACGGCCCAGTTGTTGGATATGAAGCGAATGGCGGTTTCCTTCTCGGGTTTGAAGCAACAGGCTCGGCAGGTTCAATTGATCCGCTAATGACGCGCGATAGCGTGCTGCCGCTTGTGTCTGTCCTAGTGGCCGGTCAAGGTCGTCCCTTGTCAGCACTCATGGAGCACCAACCACAACGGTTTACCGCGGCGGATCGGTTGCAGAACATCGAACGAGAGACATCTCTCGCCCTAATCGAAAGGATCAAAAATGATCCTGCTTGGTTTGCAGATCATTTCAACGCCTCAATAGTCGATACCGACGAGACTGATGGTTTTAGGATGACCTTTTCCGACCAGACGATAATTCACGTCAGGCCGTCTGGAAACGCACCGGAGTTAAGGATCTATGTCGAAGCAGAAAGCGCGGTTACTGCAGGCAAGTTGCTCGACGCAGCCTATTCGACAATTAAAGCGCTATCCGATTAGGCCTTTTCGAGCAAAAGGAAGCCAAGCTCTGGCGAAGTCACTTGCAGAGATCGGACGATATCGCCTGTGCCGTCGATCCAGTATTCGTTCTTAAACACCAAACGACGACCCTCACAGCTTTCTTCGAACTTGGTCAGAGTCTGAGTACCGCGGGGCATCTCGACCTCTTCCGATCCTACTTGCGTGACTTGGCACTCCATCTCGGCCAGACGCGTTTGGTCCAAAACATCGACGTAGCCGTGGGTCCGCTGAACAGTTCCACCGCCGTCGCGTATGGCTGCCCTTGTTCCAAACGTATCAGCGCCGGACAGACCAATACCCAACCCCCTAGTCGCCACGAGAATTCCGTCTTCCAAAGTGACGGTCGCGCCGCCGTCTGAAATCCAGGTTTCTCGTGTGCCTACGACCGTATCCTTTGTCATCGGCGTGACAGTGCCGAAGTTACGAATGGTCACAAAAAGGATCTCGTCCGCGTTCACCAACGCGTCTGTAATTTGGGGTTGTTGCTGCGCGTCGGTACCCCGAACGGCCGAAGCTATTGTTGTAACCGCACCTTCAAGGGGAGAGCCTTGATTGAGCGGGCCACAAGCCGTCAGGCCAAGAACACATAGGATGGAAGCGAGACGCATCATTGCCAGAAACGCCCCCACGTATCGCCCAGCGGCCCAGCTGTATGACCATCTCGGACGATTTCATAAAGTCGCCCATCAACGTTCAAGCGCGCACCACCGTCGCGTGCAAGTGAGTTGAGGTTTGAGTTGATCTCGCGGCGCGTTGGATTGCCCAAGAAGAAATCAACCGGCACTGTTACCCTGATACCCTTGTCGAAGGAGCCTTCACCAAATTCTTCGAATGGCATGTCCGTCAGCGTAAAGTAGGCACCAACTTTCCAACCATTTTCAAACTCTCGGTCTAAAGAGAACGTCGCGCCCCAATCACCGGCCAAGTAACGGCCAACATCAACCTGTCCCAAAAAGCCATTTTCAAAGTCGTAGTAGGCCGACAAATGGCCAGTTACGACGTCATAGTCTTGGAACCCAAAAAGCATATCCTCTTCTCGCTGAACGGCATAGTTGAGTTCCGCGCCAAGTGCCAAGCGACTATCGACCGGTTTCCAAAGCACCTCACCAGAGACACCGCCAAACATCCGTTCCAGATAACCAACGCTTGCTCGGCTATAAAGGTTTTCGCCTGGTCGGCCGTAGTGTGTCAGCGTCAGGGATGATATTACCGGCTGACCATCAATCCCGTAGTAGCGACCATCGCTTCGAACGTTGGGAACATCTTCAGAGCTATCTTCCCTTGTCGGTGGCAAATCCCTTGCTCCTACAAGTGTCTGACGAAAGCTGCCATCGATCACAAGATTTGGCTGAATCCGATACATCGTCGTCAGTTCGAGGCCCGCATCAATTTGAACCGGATCATTTGCGTTGAATACGAAGAGTTGGACATAGGGCAGCAGACCCCAGCTGAACCGACTAGACGTATCCGCCACATTATTGAGGTTGTATGAGAGATTGGCGTCTTCGATCGTCGATGCCGCCAGCACCGCATTCGCACCATCCGCGCGAACCTCATTTTCCATCAACGTCCGTCTGTCGAACGTCGCGGATGAAAGCGGGATACCATTCTGGGAAGGCTCCGCGATGATGGTTTCAACAGTATCAGGCAGATAGCCAGACAGCACCCGGACAGCGCGGCCTGTTGCCTGCGCTTCAGACCGATAGCGTGTGTTTACAAACCGAATGCGTGCGGTCGAACCAGAGACGTCATATCCAATCAACCGAATGCCTTGGCTGGAAAGCTCGCGCGCGACTGGAGACTGAGACGTAATCGCACCTTCCCAACTCGCTGCAACGCTCGGATCACCATTTCGACCTGCAAGCGGCACTGGCGCTTCAAGAGGAACGACAGGAGCGATCCGTTTTCTGGGGTTAACTGAAACCGTAACTGCGCCTGCGATTTCCGATCCCTGAAGGTAGGCAAGGTTGAAGGCAAGGTTCGGGAATGGGCGATAAATCATCCCAACGTTGATCGGTGACCGAATGTCGATTGTATCGAGGTTGGCTTCGCGTTCGTAAGCGTCCGACGAATATTCAATTTGGAAGCTTAGCTTTTCGGACACTCGGTAATCGATGCCACCAAACAGAGCCGCATCTCCGCGGAAAAACTGATCAGTCGATGGTGTGCCACCTTCACCATTGTCACGCTGTGGTCGTTCTTCGAACTCGGGGAAAATAAACCCCAGTGGGTTAGAAAATCCACCACGAGATGCAAAGCGACCCCAACCTAGACCAGCAGTCACATCAATGCTATCTGTCACCGCTTTTGTGGCGACAACATACTCTGCCGACAAAATTCCCGTACCTGCAAAGTCTTGGATTCCGATCGCAATCGCAGGACGCCAATCCGTTTCATCCACAATGCGGTATTTGAAATCGAAACTCCGATCAAATGTTCCATCTGTGTCGGGCCCAGATCGTTCGTCTATCCCAGAATACCGAAAAGTACCCGATAAACGCGGGGTTAACTGAAAGGTAAAACTTGTTTTTTGTTGGAGGTTCCAATGGCTATAGCTAGCAATAATTTCACCGTCAGGTGCACTGCGTGCCGTCGGCATTTCGACCAAACCAGGCGTTCCGTAGAGCGTATAGGTAGTTTCCTGCGCATGTGTTGAATTTGCAAGCGCAGCAAATAACACACTGTACCCGAGTGTTTTGGAGAATTTCACCGCCCGTACCCCGTCTTTAGAGACTTATTTTGGATAGCACACACGGTAAGGTATAGCGACATAAAGAGCAAGTTTGCAGCCGGAAATTGCCGATGAATAGCTGCTATCGAGCAGCAATGAATGAGCCGTCTATATTTTGCGCAGAACCGCCCTTTCTAGCGCGTCCAAACAGTTTACCGCCAATGGCATTCTGTTGAGAACCCAAGAAATCTCCCTCTAGCCGAGACTCAATTGATCGGATCTGACCGTTTTGAGCTTCCAAATCACCATTCAAGGCTACCGTGAAGGTTGCGTCGTTATTTGGGTTACCGGTTCGGTCTAGCTGCCCTGCAGACAAAACGAGTGATCCGTTCAATGCGTCATCGTTTTCATCGTGGAAGTTTGTTGCACGGCCCGTTGCGTTTACGCCGTTCGCCTCGAAACGAACCGTGATTTTCAAATTTGCTATGAGTTCATCAGGAAAATTGTCTGTTTGATCCGAAAGCTCCGATGACAAATATCCCTCATAGACAGATCTGCCCGTAGTCGGAATGGCATGAATTTCGGTGTAGAGCACCGGATTGGAGAACGCGTCGATCACATCGTCAATTGCACGATGCATGTCTGCGGGTTCCGTCTGGATCGGCGGAAGGGGGTCTACAGGCTGAGTTGGATCAGAGCTTCCGCCGTTCGGAGCGCTACTGCCGCCGCATCCTGTCACTAAAAGAAACGTCCCCAAAGCTAACACGACACGCAACAGACCAACGCCCCCAGTTCCACCCGACTTGGCCAGCGAACTATCAGACGAGTGTTTAGGAAGACCTAATCCCGAGAGTAGACATCTTCGTATCGGATGATGTCGTCCTCACCCAGATAGGTGCCGGTCTGAACCTCGATCAGGACAATGTTCACTTTGCCGGGATTTTCCATGCGATGAACAGCGCCAAGCGGGATGTAGACAGACTGGTTCTCTGAAACGAGTTTGACCTCTTCGTCGATCGTGACTTTGGCAGTGCCTTCAACCACGATCCAGTGTTCAGCTCGGTGGTGATGGCTTTGCAATGAAAGCGCGGCTCCTGGATGCACAACGATCCTTTTCACCTGAAATCTGTCGCCAATCACCAGGCTTTCGAACCAACCCCATGGCCGATGGTCCTTTGGAAAATTCTCAGCTTGCGGTGCCGCGTTCTCTTTCAGGATCGTGACAGCTTTTTTGACGTCTTGCGCAGAATCCTTACGGGCGACAAGCACTGCGTCCGGCATGGCAACAGCGACAACATTCTCCAACCCAATTCCTACGATCGCCTGACCGTCAACTTCCGATCGCAGCAGCGTATCTTTGCAGTCGATGACCGTAACTTCACCCTTTGTCGACATGCCCTCGACCTGAGTTTCTCGCCAAACGGATGCCCAATCACCCAGATCTGACCAAGACCCATTGAACGGAACCACGCTTAAGTTCTCAGATTTCTCCATAATGGCGTAGTCGATTGAAATTGCTGGGGCATTACCCCATGCCTCTGGATCAAGACGTGTGAACGAAAGATCGGGCTTGGCCTCGCCTACAGATATGGAAACCGCTTCCAAAATCTGTGGCGCATACGACTTGAAGGCATCGACGATGACCTGGGCAGAAAACAAGAATATGCCGGCGTTCCAAAGATACCTACCCTCCGCCAGTAACTCCTTTGCGCGTTCGGCATCGGGTTTTTCAACAAAACTCTGCAACTTGATTGGCCGAACGTCGTCATCCGGTTGTTCGGCAAGTTCGAGATAGCCGTAACCCGTTTCCGGGCGGTCTGGCCTGATCCCAAATGTCACGATGTCTCCAGACTCCGCCGCTGGAATCGCTGCCCGAATGCTGTGTTCAAAACTCCCGTCGTCTGAGATCACATGATCCGAAGGCGCAACTAACAGCAGACCGTTTGGATCTTTTTTGTATTGCACCAATGCAGCTGCGAGGATGGCCGGCGCTGTATCGCGACCTTCCGGCTCGATTAAAACAGTGCTTTCTTCGATGCCAGCATCCAAAAGCTGCTCAGTCGCGATAAACCGAAAGTCGTTCGAAGTAACGATGATTGGGGGCGTAAACTCTTTTGACCCAAAGCGTTTCACGGAGGCCTGAAAAAGACTTTCCTCACCTGTTAACGGAGAGAACTGCTTCGGATAGCTTTTGCGAGATAGCGGCCAAAGACGCGTACCGGATCCGCCACATAGGATTACAGGGATGATCATCGATGCCTCACTTCCGACGGTCTAGGTGCCGCTCATTTACAAAAGACATTAACCGGCAAAATGTTTATATTATGTCGTCTTGTTGCCAAACTTGAGGTCTAGCTGCAACTGGCGGAGCGATTATGACCTTTCCTTCGCTCGTTTTTGACTGTGATCTGAGGCGCACATTTGTTAGAGCCTAAGTGACTGAATGAGTGTCTAAATGAATATTGAAGAAACAGCGCTAAAAGACGTTTTTGCGATCACACCACAGCGTTTTGGCGATGATCGCGGCTTCTTTTCTGAGACCTATAACCGTCAGGCTTGGGCCGATGCTGGCTTAGATTATAACTTCGTTCAGGACAACCATTCGAAATCCGGCGCCGCAGGAACGGTACGCGGATTGCATTATCAATCGCCGCCAGCAGCCCAAGATAAACTTGTGCGGGTTGTCTCAGGTTCGATCTTTGACGTCGCTGTCGATGTGCGCCTTGGATCACCAAATTTTGGAAAATGGATCGCGGTAGAGTTATCTGCAGAAAACGGAAAGCAACTATTTGTCCCTAAGGGCTTTTTGCACGGCTTTCTGACGTTGGTTGATGCGACCGAGGTCGTCTACAAGTGCACAGATTTCTACGCCCCTAACTGCGACGGAGCCGTCAGATTTGACGATCCGTCCATCGGGATCGATTGGGGCTGGGATACAGGCAACGTGATCCTATCGGAAAAAGATGCAAACGCCCCATCATTCGACACTTTCAAAAGCCCTTTCACCTATGAGGCACTGTAGATGAGAATTTTGGTAACGGGCGGTGCAGGCTTCATTGGCTCTGCTGTGGTGCGACAGGCCGTCACCGATGGCCATGATGTGCTAAACGTCGACAAGCTAACCTATGCCGCCTGTCTGGAGAACCTTTCGAGTGTCGAAGAAGCTCCCAATTACACCTTCCTTAAGGCCGACATCTGTGACGCCGACAGCATGGCTGCCGCCTTTGAAGGCTTCCAACCAGACGCGGTGATGCACCTCGCGGCCGAGTCTCATGTAGACCGGTCGATTGACGGTCCCGGCGCGTTTATCGAAACCAATATCACCGGCACTTACACGCTTTTGCAGGCCGCCCGAGCCTACTGGGAAAAACGTGGAAAACCTGATAACTTCCGGTTCCACCACATCTCCACTGACGAAGTTTTTGGCACATTGGGCGCTGAAGGCATGTTCACGGAAGACACACCTTACGCACCAAACAGCCCCTACTCCGCCTCGAAAGCTGCGTCCGACCATCTGGTGCGGGCGTGGAGCGAAACCTACGGCCTGCCCGTTGTTTTGTCCAATTGCTCGAACAACTACGGGCCTTTCCACTTCCCTGAAAAACTCATCCCTGTTGTCATCCTGAATGCCCTCGCAGGGAAACCCATTCCGATCTACGGCAACGGCGAAAACGTACGCGACTGGCTCTATGTGGAGGATCATGCCGACGCTCTTTTGACGGTTCTTCAAAGAGGAGAACTGGGGCGTTCCTACAATATTGGCGGAGAGAATGAGGCGAGCAATCTTGAACTGGTCAAGATGATCTGCTCGATACTCGATGAACTGCATCTGGGAACTGACCCTTATGCTGACCTCATTACCTTTGTTGCCGACCGCCCGGGGCACGACTTGCGCTACGCGATTGATCCCACGCGTATCCGGGAAGAACTCGGTTGGAGACCTTCCGTGACGCTCGAACAGGGCCTACGCAAAACAGTTCAGTGGTATCTGGACAACGAGGTTTGGTGGAAGGCGCTGCAGAGCCGCATTGGTGTTGGGGAACGCTTGGGTCTCAAGTCGTGAAGATTGTCGTTCTGGGCAAATCAGGGCAAGTTGCGACGAGCCTTCAGAGCGTTCAAAACGACGCTATTGAAGTCATAGCTCTTGGCCGCGGTGAGCTGGACTTGACCAATACGGCTGATCTTTTTCAACCTATCGCGGCGCATGAACCCGACGCAATTATCAATGCGTCGGCCTATACCGCTGTCGATCAAGCTGAGACCAATCAAGACGCCGCCTTTGTTTTAAACAAAACGGCTGTGAAAAGGCTCGGAGAAGTTGCTAGCCAACTTTCTATCCCCATCATTCACCTTTCAACTGACTATGTGTTCAACGGAAGCGGTATTGACGCTTGGACACCTGACGATCTGACAGACCCCTTAGGTACTTACGGGAAAAGCAAGTTGGCCGGCGAAATGGCATTGGCTGAGGTTTCATCCAACTACGCCATTTTGCGAACGTCTTGGGTGTTTTCGGCCACCGGGTCCAACTTCGTCAAAACCATGCTGCGCCTCGGAAAAGACCGCGACAGCCTCAATGTCGTGAGCGATCAAATCGGCGGTCCTACCTCGGCAGATGACATTGCCGCTGCATCTATCCAGATTGCGAAGGCACTGATCGCAAACCCCGATCAAAAAGGCATCTGGCATTTCTCTGGACTCGACGACTGCAACTGGGCCGATTTCGCGACGGAAATCTTCCGGCAAGCCAAAATTGACTGTGATGTCCATGCCATCCCCTCTTCGGAATACCCAACGCCTGCCATGAGACCGTTGAATTCAAGACTAGATTGCACCACCACCGAACAAGATTTTGGCATTAAACGGCCGCTTTGGACAGATAGCCTAACGGCTGTACTAAGGGATCTAGGAGAAGTGTCATGAAAGATCGCAAAGGCATCATTCTAGCCGGTGGCTCAGGGACACGGCTCTACCCGATCACTATGGCTGTGTCGAAACAACTTCTGCCAATCTATGACAAACCGATGATCTACTATCCGATCTCGACGCTGATGCTCGCAGGTATCAGAGAGATTGCGATGATCACGACTCCTCATGATCAAGATCAGTTCCAAAAGGCACTGGGCGATGGGTCTCAGTGGGGGATCAGCCTGACTTGGATTGTTCAAGAGAGCCCCGATGGCCTTGCCCAGGCTTATCTGCTTGCCGAGGATTTCTTGGACGGTGCGCCTTCTGCAATGGTGCTAGGCGACAACCTCTTCTTTGGTACCGGTCTGACGGACATGCTTTTGGGAGCAGCCAAGAGCTCTGAAAATGCAGTCTTCGGATATCAAGTTCGAGACCCCGAACGATACGGCGTTGTAGGCTTTGCTGAAGACCATTCGGTTGAATCGATAATCGAAAAGCCGGAAAACCCCGCCTCGAACTATGCGGTCACGGGTCTTTATTTCCTCGACGAAACCGCCCCGGCACGTGCCAAACAGGTTGCCCCGTCTGCGCGGGGTGAGTTGGAAATCACCACACTTCTTGAAAGCTATCTGAAAGAAGGAAAACTAAAGGTGAACCGCATGGGTCGTGGCTATGCTTGGCTCGACACTGGAACCCATGCGAGTCTTTTGGACGCTGGCAACTTCGCGAGAACCCTAGAGAACCGGCAAGGTTTGCAGACCGGATGCCTTGAGGAAATTGCTTTCGAACAAGGTTGGATTACCAAGGAACAGTTGCTGAAGCGGGCAAAGCTTTTTGCCAAAAACAGCTATGGCGAATACCTGTTGCGATTGGCGGAATAGGGACCGAACGGGGCGACCTCAAAACATTAATCTTCGCATTGTCTAACTGCGCCACACCCCAACGCAGAAGGCTCGCGCATGTCCGAAAACTCGCCCCGTCTCGATCTCCCCTATATTCAACCATCGCAGGCCCAAAAGCACGTCACGCATAACGAGGCGGTGGAGATATTGGACACCATTGTTCAAATGAAGTTGGAGGACATTGACGTCAGCAATCCGCCTGTGTTGCCAGCTGAAGGGCAATCATGGGCGCTGTCTGCCGCTCCAACTGGCGCCTGGACAGGGGAAGCAGGCGCAATTGTGACGCGCTGCAACAACGGTTGGCTGTTCATCGAACCGGCCGAAGGATGGACAGCTTGGGTTGGCTCAGCAGGTCGGTTGCACCAATTCGACGGCACTTCGTGGGTCACATTGCAAGCGGAGATGGATCTGAAGAATGTCGTAGGTGTGGGCGGCGCTTGCCATCACGGTCTTCGGCGCCGCATTGTTCATGACCGACGCAGTCAGCCGGTGCGGGATGTACTACTTGCTTGGGCTGTCAACCCGGTCCTGAATTTGGCGGAATTGCGAGGCCGAGCGGCAGCTTGGCTTCGCAAAAACCGACGTTCGCTGCGCCGCATCCAATCAGTAATTTGGGCTCATTTGCGGTCTTTCGCTGCAACAGAGTCGAATGTCTTGTTCGCTCAAACCATTTTACATTCTGCAGCTAAACCACAGATTTCCACGGGCACTTTACGGTTCATTTTACAATTTTTTGCAATGGAATCAGCGTGGTTCATAGGATTGCAAATCCGCGGAATATTCCAAGATAGCGACCTCTAGGTTTGTTGTCCCGCAGAGTAGTCGTTGGTGCCAGCGGACGCGAAGGGCTGCATATAGACCAATCTGTCTAATGCTGCGCGACGTTCAATGTCCGCTAAGCATATCGAATTGGCTGCACGCCTGCATCAAATACAATCCGCCGCAATCGAAATGTCGGGCCCTCAATGACGTCGGGCTGGCTGATCCGGTCCACTCGGAAATGCCGAACATCGTCACGGCTTGGGTCCCACGCAACGAGGTACCAAAGCGGCAGCAGGATCAGCATGGCCTGAGGTTCGACGCAGCGCTGGGATCTTGCGCCCTTTGCATCGACGTAATCGAATTTCAGAGACCATCGTTCAAGAAATGCCCGCTCAAAAGCCGTGAGCAGTCCAATATCGATCTCTCCGACATCGGAGACATCGACTTGCGGGGCTAATGGCCCGACATAGAGGCAGTCCAACAACCGTCGAAGGTCGCGCAGCTTGTCGGGCGGCAGGGACTTCTCGATCTTGGTAAGCCCGCTATCGGCCAGGCCCGCAAACGGAAGCGATCCAACGGCACGCATGCTCGAAATGCCAATGATCAAGGCGAAGACCTCAGGAACCGACAGTTTGGCTGTTGTCTGCACTGAGCTTGGGTCAAGATAGACACCGCCGCCACGACCCTGTTCTGCGATAATCATGTAGCCTTCGTCACGCAGAGCAGAGAGGTCACGCAGAATCGTGCTTCGCGATGTTCCGACCTCTTTACGCAAGGTTTCGATCGTCGTCGCTCCGCTGCGGCGCAGGTTTCGAATTATGGCGTCTTGTCGGGTTCGGCTGTTCATACTTCTGGGATAGCACAGAAAGATGTCATAATTTGATACCTTTTTAGTCTAGGTCGTTGTCGAAACACCCAAACCGGAGACAATGACATGACCACGTTAACCGATTTTCCCTCACCCAGCCTCATCGCGCTGACTAGCATTGAACTCGAGGTCTATGAAGTAGGGCGGGAGAACAAAGGTAACCCGATAGTACTGTGCCATGGATGGCCCGAGCATGCTTATTCCTGGCGCCATCAGATGCCGGCCCTCGCCGCGGCGGGGTACCATGTCATCGTTCCTAACCAGCGTGGCTACGGCAACTCTTCGCGCCCAGAGGATGTGACCGAATACGACATCGCGCGTTTGACCGGTGATCTTGCCGCACTATTGGATCATTTTGGTTATGACGATGCGGTCTTTGTTGGCCACGACTGGGGCGCGAACGTCGTTTGGAGCATGGCGCTCCTGCATCCAAACCGGGTGAAGAAGATCATCAACCTCGCGCTGCCTTATCAGGCGCGAACGCCAATGCCGTGGATCGAATTCATGGAAACTTTGCTCGGCGCGGACAATTACTTCGTCCACTTCAACCACAAGCCTGGTGTTGCGGACGCTGTCTTTGACAAGAACGCGAGACAGTTTCTGAGTAACCTCTTCCGCAAGAACCTGCCAGCATTGCCGCCCGAGCCGGGCATGATGATGATCAATCTTGCGCAGGCCGAAGAGCCTTTGGGTGAGCCTGTGATGAGCGACGCAGAACTCGATGTGTTCGTAGCTTCGTTCGAAGCAACCGGCTTCACCGGGAGCATCAACTGGTATAGAAACATAGATCGAAACTGGCACCTTTTGGCAGATGCCGATCCAATCGTTCGGCAGCCCGCGTTGATGATCTACGGGACTCAGGATATGATCCCTCCCTCAGAGAACCTCGCTGACTTTGTCCCGCATGTAGAAGTTGTCAACCTCGAGAGCGGCCACTGGATTCAGCAGGAAAAGCCACAAGAAACGACTGATGCAATCCTTGGCTGGCTGTCGCTCGATCTGGCTGCATGAGGCTCGGTGTCTCTTGCCCTCCGGCAAGATCGGAAGGCTAGGGCCATAGCTATGTCCAGGGCCTCTGCCTCACACTGTCTGTGCGGCAACCAGCCAGCAAACTGCCGCTATTCCCGAAGAGAAGGTTCTTGCATGGTTTAACCGTGTCCAACGTTGTGCATAGCGCGGCCAATAGTCTGCGGTTTCGCGCGGCTGGCCGTCCATCGCATCCAGGCGCTTATTCATTGGAACATTGCCCATACCGGTCACTGCAAATACACCAATGAGGTAGATAACAGCCCCCACCAAGGTCAGTAATGGTGCCGCGCCTTCGAACTGCCAAAGAGCGAACAAACCGAGGCCTCCAGACACCGGCACCAGCCCAAGCAACAGGACCATAAAAACTGATCGATAGACTGTTCGGTTAAGCCCCACCATGCCCGCGGCCCCTTGAGATGCGGGGGCTTGTATCAGTCCCCGCATGATGAAGTCAGAGAAGCTAAGAAACACTCCAGCTACCAGCGCAGCGGCTAGACCCGCGATCATCAATATCCAATCCATGGTCCTTGCTCCTCAGCTCGAAAGGCCAACGGCCCGGCCAACATATTGGCGGTCAGACAATTGACGCGTCAGGAAACGGGCTAACTCGCTACGGGCGATCTTCAAATCAAGACCACGGGCGGTATTTGGTACATCCTCTATCACCGCGCGTTCGGTGGCCTTATCCGTGAAGGCGCCGGGGCGGACGATGGTCCAGTCCAAACCACTTGCTTCGACCAACTGTTCCTGCAACTCGTGATCGCGGAACACTGGGGCGAGAAGCGCCCCAAACATCACGCGCTTCCACCAAAAGTTCAACGTGGGCCAGCTATCGCGCGCACCCAAAGTGGACTGTGCAATCAGACGGCGAACCCCGTGGGTCTGCATGGCTTTGATGACGTTCATTGTGCCTTGCGAGCGAATCTTGCTCTTGCGCGACATCCCAGCGCCAAGGGTCACGACGACTGCCTCCTGCCCCGCAACGGCGTCTGTCACGTCAGAGAGCTTCATCGCATCTCCAGCGACGAGGCGCAGTTTGGGGTCATTTAAGTTCAGGTTCTGAGGCGAACGGGCGAAGGCTGTGACGGTGTGTCCAGCTTTCAATAAGTTTTCGACAGCGAGACGTCCAACAGTCCCTGTGGCGCCAAATACGATAACTTTCATTGTTGTACTCCTTTCGAGGTTGATACCGAGTCAGTTACTTGACACGATGTAAAGTTGACACGGTGTCAATAAGCGCTACCTTGACATCATGTCAAGAGATTCATCCGATACCCGCACCCGCATCCTCGATTGCACCTGGAACCTATTGGAATCCGGGGATAAAAAAGTTCGCATGTCAGATATTGCCAAAGAAGTTGGCATCAGCCGACAAGCGCTCTACCTGCACTTCCCCACGCGCGCAGAGCTTCTGATTGCCACGACTAGACATATCGATTCTGTGAAGAACGTGGACGCGCGACTTGCCGATAGCAGAGCAGCAACTTCCGGACGTGACCGGTTAGCGTCCTTTATCGGTGCATGGGGCGGCTACATTCCCGAAATCCACGGCCTTTCGGTTGCCCTGCGAAGTATGCGCGACAGTGATGCTGAGGCAGCGGCGGCATGGGACGACCGGATGCAAGCTGTCAGGCACGGGTGTGCAGCAGCAGTCGCAGCTTTGGCAGCAGATAAGATGCTGAGACCTGATCTAAACATTGAAGTTGCAACAGATCTACTGTGGACGCTCTTGTCAGTCGAAAACTGGGAGCGCTTGGTACGCGAATGTGGCTGGTCGCAGGTAGAATATGAAAACCAGATCAAGAGACTTTCTGAGGCGGCGCTTTTGGCGAAGCACTGAAGAACATTCGACCATTTTCAAATTGCAGTTTGTAACGAACGCAGGCGTATCAATGCAGTGTTTGCTTGGGGCCCTTTGAAGTCATTGCCACCTCGCACCCACTCCCCCTAGCCACACCGCCCTTAACGATGCTAGCAATCGCGCATGGATCGCTCGCTTCCCGAAATCCTGAATATGACGCTGTCGGGTCTCAACCTGATCACACAGGCCATCTCGATCTATGACGAAGACCTCAAGCTCGTCATCGTAAACACCCCATTCAAACGCATGTTCGATCTGCCCGAAAACCTCACCACCGCAGGGGCAGCGTTTGAGGATACGATCCGATACCTCGCCGTGAGAGGCGATTATGGCCCGATTGATGATCTCGAAACTTTCATTGCCGAGCGCAGCGAACAGGCGCGCACGTTTGAACCCCATTACCTTGAACGCACCCGCGCCAATGGCACCACCATCACCATCGAAGGCTCGCCCCTCCGACAAGGCGGTTGGGTGGCCGTCTATTCCGACATTACAAGCGCGAAACAGCAAGAGGCGCTATTGCGCGATCGCTCTGCCAACCTCTCCGAAGAGCTTTTGGCGCGGTCCGAGGAGCTCTCCAAAACCAACCGCAATCTGACGGCGACGATAACAGCGCTGGAAGAGGCTAAGCGCGATCTGACCGCTTCTCAGGATCAGTTGAACCTCACTAACGCTATGACCCCCGCCCATATCGCGCGAGTCGACAAGAACGGCGTCTATTCCTATTCCAATCGCAAATTGGCCTCTGTCCTGCCCGGCCGTCCGAACAAGATCGTTGGGATGACCTTCGCAGAAGCCTTGGGTGAAGATGTCCATGCCACCATTGCCCCCGCCTTTGCCCGAACACTGAACGGCGAAGCGCCCGTTTTGGAGTTCGAACATAAAGAAACCGGTCGCTTCATCCGATTGGCATTCACCCCTGACCGCAGTGCCGACGGCCCGATCGAAGGGGCCTATCTTTTGTCGATGGACGTGACCGAAGAGGTGAACGCGCGTCAAGCGCTGACCCACACAAGACGGCGCGAGTTGGCAGCGCAGCTGACCAGCGGTCTTGCCCACGACTTTTCCAACCTGCTGACGATCATCCTCGGCCAGAACGAGAGACTCTTGCAGCTCGACACCTTACCACCAGAGGCGGCCGACATCGCCGCCACTATCAAAGCTGCCGCCAAACGCGGCGGCACATTGCTGGATGGCCTGTCGCAACTGGACACACGCCGCCCTTTGCAAATCAGACCCGCCCATATCGCCAGCTTCGTCGATGGTTTCCGCGCGCTTTCACAGGCGGCGATACCTGAGGACATCGCCCTGACCATCCAAAACGACATCACCGATCCCTATCTGATGCTCGACGAAGGGTTTGCGCAAGACACGCTTTTAAACCTCACACTCAACGCGGTCGATGCCATCAATGGCGCAGGAGAGATCGACATTCATCTGCGCAAAGCTGGGGCTGCATCTTTCGAAATCACCGTACAAGACGACGGCCCAGGCTTCTCCGACGAAGCCTTAAAAACCGCCCTTGCACCGTTCTACACCACCAAAACCGATGGCCTCGGGAGAGGCCTTGGCCTTTCCAGTGCCTTTGACTTCGCGAAATCGAGCAATGGCAACATCCGCCTCGCCAATGCGCCCGCGGGCGGTGCCAGAGTCACCATCCGCCTGCCTTACCTCACCGCCGAACCCCCTGCGCCCGGGCTTGTTCTGCTGATCGAAGACAGCGAAGACGTCCGCCAAACCATTCGGGGCTATCTGCAACGTATGGGCCACGCGGTCATCGAAGCGGACAACATGGCCGAAGCCCTGACCCTTATCAAACTGCCCGACATCACCTATATCGTCACCGATCTGATGCTTGGAAATGACGGCACAGGGTTCGACCTTCTGCAAAAGCTGCGCGCGAATGGCAATGACCTGCCCGCTTTGGTCATCACCGGATTGGACGCGACTAATTGCTTAAGACAAACGGTTGAACGATCTTATCCGGTCCTGCAAAAGCCTTTCGACTACAACGCGCTGGCCGCGCACTTGCAGGGAACGAGTCATGGCGGATGATCAAAGCCTCATCACCATTTTGGAAGACAGCCGCGAAATTCGCGATCTTCTGACAGAGACCCTTCAGCATGAAGGGTTCGACACCCTGTCCTTCGCCCGCGCCACCGAATTCGAACGCAACATGCGCGGGTTGAAACCGGATGTCTGCATTATCGACCTCGGCCTGCCTGATCGCGATGGCCTTAGCGTGGTGAACACGGTGGCCAGCAATTCCGGTGCCGCGGTCCTGATCATCTCCGGCCGCTCCAACACGCAAGACAAAATCGTTGGGCTGGAACTCGGCGCGGATGACTACATCACCAAACCTTTTGAGATTGCGGAGGTCGTCGCACGGGTCAAAGCCCTCTTGCGCCGTAAAGCCCCGAAGGCAGAAGCGACGTTGTCAAAGATCGTTCGTTTCAACGGCTGGACGGCTGATCTCGAACAGCACCTTCTGACCTCTGACGACGGAAAAGTCGAACGTCTGTCCTTCGCCGAGGGCCAAGTCTTGCGTGTGTTCCTGTCCAAGCCGAACCGACTGATCACCCGCGATCAGATTTTGGATGACCTATCCAACGGCGAAAGCGATAATTTCGACCGCACAATCGACGTCCGCATCTCGCGTCTCCGCGCCAAACTGCACGATGATCCGAACAATCCCAAAGTGATCAAAACGATCTACGGTGCGGGCTATATTTTCATCGCGCAAGTGGGGTGACGATCATTGGTTGGTTGCAAACTCAGCGCAATGCACCAACAAAATCACTGATCAACGACAGAATAATTGGTCAGATCGTTGCATTAGAATGCGAGCTATGCATTTTGACCCTTGGGGGCGGCTAATTGCGTTAAGCGCACAGGACTGGAAAAAAGACTTTGAACTCATCCACGTCGTCGTCGTTAGACCTCATTTCAGAATACGACAAAGCGCTTTCGCCGCACGTTTCTTCGTCTGAACCCTACGCACTTTTAGATTTCCCGGACCACTACAATGTTGGGGATAGCGCGATCTACGCAGGAGAGATGGCGTATTTTGATAGCAAGGTTGGGTACTCGCCAGCCTATGTGTGCACCTTTTCAAGCTACCGTCGTGACGTCGAAGATTTTGCGCCTGAAGGGCCCATCTTTTTGCATGGCGGTGGGAATTTTGGTGATGTTTGGCCAGCTCACCAAGATTTCAGGCACGAGGTTTTGGAAAGATACACGGGCCGCAAGGTGGTACAGCTACCTCAGTCCATCCATTTTCGCGATCAGAAAGCCGTGGACAAAACGGCTAAGGCAATCTCGGGACATGGAAACTTTACACTGCTTGTTCGTGATAGAGAGAGTTTTGATTTTGCCAGTAAGGCCTTTGATTGCGAGGTCGTGATGTGCCCCGACGCTGCGCACAACATTTCCAATCTATCAAAAGGCGCAGCAAAGGCGCCGGTGCTTTCGATGATCCGAAAAGATAGAGAGCAAAGAGGTGACAGCGTCGTCCCATTTTTGGAGAGTTTGGGCGAGGTAAAAGACTGGGAAAGACAGTTTTGGGCCCGATCGCCAATGGACCGGATCGTCGAACGAGTTATTTCCCCTCGAATTCGGCAGACGGGCCGGCTTATGGCCCGCCGTGAGAAAATGTTCAGACGGCAAGCCTGGAATAGAGTGAATTATGGGGTTCGTCTTCTGTCGGAAGGCGAATTGGTAATATCTGACCGCCTGCATGTTCATATAATGTCGTCTTTGATGAACAAGAAGCACATTTCGCTTGATAACTACTATGGCAAAATAGAACGGTACATCGCAGCCTGGGGCAACGACGGTTTAGTCACGCAGGTTAGCGACCTCTCCAGTTTGAAAAAAGCGGTCACCGAGGCTGGATATGGGTAAGCGCCAGGGCCAAATTACGGAGGACCTACCTGAATTTCTGGGGAAAAGCGCTTGGCTCATAACGGCGCAATCGTTTCTTTTGGACCGCTTTACTCAGGATTGTGAGCACATTCTTTTGGCGCCAAAGAACGTACCCGGCGGTAAGATGACCTATAGCTTAACCCAAGGCGAGACGAAGTCGAAGATTGGCAAAGGTCGTATGGGAAGGCTTTTACCGAGTAGACTTAAACGAAAAGACATCAACGATAGAATAATCTTCGATTGTCGCCGAGAGAGCCCTCAAAACTGGGCTCACTTTCTAAATATGCACCTGCCAATCTTCTTCCACATTAGTGAAAGACTGTCCCTTCAGTGGGATGAGGTCCTTTTGGTGCTTCCTGCAAACACACCAACATATATCACAAAAGCCGCAGTTCTCTTTGGTCTCGAGACCTTGCTGACAGATGAGACCCTGATTGGCACCTATGTGGATTATGAGATTGATCCCTGGACATCTATGCGGAAATCTCGTGTGGATTGGGTCAGTACTGACGCAGTGTCAAACGTTGTCGATGCTATTTGCGACACAGGGGCACCGATGCCCCCAAAGGTTTTCTTAGCTCGAAGAAACACACGTGCCATTCAAAACCAGACAGAAGTGGAAGAGTTCTTATCTTCACTTGGTTACGTCACAATCTACCCTGAAGATCTTACAGTTTCAGACCAATTTCGTCTTTTTCGTGAAGCGGAAGAAATGGTTGCTGTACACGGCGCAGGTCTTGCACCCCTTCTATTTCAGAAACGAAATAGCAATCTAAAGCGATTGGTCGAGATCATGCCAGTCGGTCACATGACCGAAGTTTTTCACGTAATTGCTCAGCAAGTTGGGTGCGATTGGATTGGAGCCCGAGGCCGCATAAAATCAACGTACGTACCAAAGATTTACGGGGATATGAACGTTTTTAGCGAGTATTCCCTTGATGATTTCGAAGTAGATATCCGCTCCCTCAAAGAAGCAATCACTCTTATTCGAAACCCAAGTGAAGATCGCAACGCTCGCGCGCAAATGTAGAACTCCGTTTTTTTGGTTTCATTTAGGCTCAGCCTCCCTACCAATGCTTGAAAAAAGGGATTTTGGCCAGAGAAGGCCATTCATTCCTTGTATTCGATGATTTGGCTTCGCTTCCCAAAAAATCGATTAAGATGATACTTCGCAATTCCTTGAGCTTCTGGGAGCTTGCCAAGTGTCAAAAAGAACCCCTCTGCCAGATCTCGTCTTTGCCATGCTAGTCTCGCGACCTGCATCGGGTACAGCAATGCGATAACCAGGCTTGCCAAAGGAAAAACGAATAGAAGCGCAAGAATTAGAAATGGTATCAAGAGACCCCAAACAACCGCTCTCTTCATCGGGGCTCTATTATGGTTTTCTGGCGGACTACCGTGCAGATCGAAACCCTCAGCATATGCATGACCCGCGCGGCTAGATCGTTTCCACCATTGTCCAAACTCAAAGATAGCTGCGTCATGCAATGTCATTTCATGGTCTAAGCGATGAACAGACCAACCGGCCCCACGCAGTCTAACGCAAAGCTCCGGTTCTTCGCCAGCGATGAGGGTCGGATTGAAGCCACCAACGTCATCGAGTGCGGACTTTCTTATAAGAGCATCACCACCACAGCTCCTTACCTCGCCAACTGGTGTGTTCCACTCCTTATCGATGAGGCGGTTGTAGACCGATTTTTCAGGAAACTTCTCTCTTCTTCGTCCACAGGCCACTGCGGCGTGAGGGTTGGATGCGAGAAAGGCAGCAGCGGTTTCAATCCAGTCTGACTGGACCGTGCAGTCTCCATCAACAAATTGGATAAGCTCAATGTTTCGTCCGACGGTTTCCGACAATCCTGCGTTTCTTGCGCGGGCGGCGGTAAACGGCAGGGACGGATCCAATTCAACCAATGTCGCACCCAGCTCGACTGCCGCTTCCTGACTTCCGTCGTTAGAGCCACTGTCGACGTAAATGATATGCGCCAACTGTCCGTGCAAAGATTGGAGACAGACCTTAAGCCGCTCTCCTTCATTTCGACCGATAATCACAGCCGCTATCTGATCATCGATATCGGTCATTCGAGGAACGGATAACAAAGTTTCAACGCAGGATGTTCTGGGAAAAGAGCAGCTAGTTGGCGTCGATCCTTTTCAAAAACACCTTCCAGATCCTGTTTCAACTCCGGCGGAAGTGTCGGACGCTCGCTCATCTGACGCGACGCTTTGACACGATCTCTAAGTGACTTAGGCACCAAGGTACGCCGAAGTTTGGCTGAAATGGGATGGTCGACCAGCAGACTGTGCAAAGGGAATTTCCTAACCCTTTCAGAAGAGACGTTCTGCGCTTCGATATCTTCTTGCCAAGATAGATCACCTTCAAAACCAATATGAGAACAAATTGCAGAAAGCTCTCCTTGAGGATCAGCTTTGATCTGCTCAAGGCTCGTTAAAAAGACCGACTCTTTCCCAAATGTCTCGATCCAAGGTCTGATTTGCATCCCATAACGACCATAGTCCACAAGTTCAGGATTTGAGGTGAACGCTTTTTCCAAATCATCTGAGAGCACACCTTGGGACCATTCGTGAATAAAATGAGAAACGGATCGAGCGACGGGATTCCGTATCATATATACAAATCGCGGTTTAAGTACCGCGTTTTGGAGTCGTGGAATTGTGTGGGGGTGGTTTGGCAATTTGGTATAGTGTGTGCTGGCCTCACCAAGTAAATCAGCTTCTTGCGCTGTTTCAAAAAGCCCTTTGTACCAGTCGATGCCTTTAGCAAATATCCCATCGTCAGAGAAAAAATTGGGCTCTTTCGGCTCACACATAAAGATCCCGTTTTGCATAGAAAGCTGGGTCTGCAACGTAGATGTGCCGCACTTCATTGCACCAATGATGAAAAAACTTGGCAACCTTTGGTTCATTTTGACCATGATCTTGGATGCGGACCAAGAGGGTCGAAAAAGTTCAACCAAATGTCCTTTATTTCTGACTGCGCCATCTTATAAACCGGCTTTCCGACTAACCGTCTGAACTGAGCGACAAAACGACCCAAGATATAGGCCAGATTGGCCAGCAAGAGACCAAAGGCACCGTACCGTTGGTAAAAGAACCGTGTCCGCGACGCATAGTAATAAGGTGGCAGCCGTTTCTTGGCCTTTGCCAAACTTTTTACCGGGCCTGAGCCACCACGAAAATGTACTGCCTTGGCATCCACAACCTGTTCTATGCCCCAACCGTTTCTTTGAGCTCTTAGAGCGTATTCAGAATCCTCGAAATAAAGAAAGTAACCCTGATCCATAAAGCCAATTTCTTCGACCATTTGGGCTTTCAAAAGGATACAGGCAAAGCTCGCCCACTCAATCTCGCGACTGTCGGGATACGGGCCCAATGCCACTTCATGCGATTTCAGAACCCGTGTGACAAAGCCGGTGCAAGCACTTCGTATGAATTCACTTTGCGGGCTCGCGAAGCGAAAACAACTGGTCTCAGGTGTACCCTCTTGGTCAATGATCTGCGGAGCAAACAAACCGACTTTTTCAGATTCATCTACCACTGGAAGAATAGCCTTAAAAAACCCGGGCCGCAAAAGCGCGTCAGAATTCAAAATAAGAAAGTAATCAGCGTCAAAAACCGACATACCAAGATTATGCCCTCCAGAAAATCCAGAGTTGTCTGTGCTTCGAACCAACGTCACCGGGATGTTGTGTTGCTGACTGGCGATCCAGTCTTCAATTTCTTTGTCCGACCCATCACCCGACGCATTGTCGACCACGACAATATGAATGTCCAAATCACCAATGTCGCTGAGTACCGATCGAACGCAATCGATCGTCATTGGCCCAGTCCGAAAATTAATGATCGACACAACACATTTAAACCGAAGTTTTTTGCCCATATTTTTAACGCCTGAACCTCGTATAAGAACCGCCTTGGTCGCTCGTGGTGGCAACTGGCATTTCGTTCGATTGACCACTTTCTAAACGGTCTCGTCCGATCTCCAATCGACCGATAAGCGCCCCAGCCAAAATCCATGTTACAGGTGTCAAACTGGAATTCGGCAAGAGGTCAACGGTATTTCCAGCAAGCAATATAGCCAAGCAACTCGTTGTAAGCGTGACGCCCAATTTGTTCCGTCGGCGCCACAACAACAAAATGGGCAGTGTAAGAAGCCCAAACTCAGCGAGGTAACGTATCCAACCGCCGGTACCGATGACGATCACCCATCTTCCGTCTAGCGTTACAGCGCTGCGACCTCTATCGTCATAAACTCTTTGACGGCCCCACCCACCCCAACCAAATATGGGTTTTCTCTGGGCCTTATCCATAACGATATCTTCGTTAACAAAGCGAAATTGCAGCGATCCAGCACGCTCAGCCGACACGTTCTGCGCGAGGCTTACGAGTTGGTTCGTTGGAACCAGATCATTGCCTCGCAAAATTGGATAGGTCAGCACAATGGCCGCGATTATCGCAGCTGAAAGAAGTTGCAGACGCACCCCAAAAAACCAAACAACAGGCAGTAAAACGAAGAAAATAACGCTGGCGCCTAAGTTCTTGGAAAGAAGCAGTGTTCCGGCAAGCCATAACGCACAAAACCAGTACCAGATTTTCGACCCCGAAGTGTGGACCCTCGTCAATGCGACGGTCGCAAGCGCGCTAAGCGCCAAGAATATCCCGAGCCAAAGGCCGTGAGACAAGAACACAATCGGCCGAAACCCATCACCTCGAATGTGCTGCTGCCAACTGTGGGGAAAGAAGCCATATACCATTCGATTGAGCTGCGGAGACATTCTCACTTCGTATAAAGTCGGCAGGGAATAGATCATTCCTGCGACAGACAGAATGATAAGAAGCTTCAAGTGTTGGTCTGGGTGGCCCAAGAACTTCCTAGCCAACAAAACAGGAATCAGGATCATGCAAGCCAACATTGCGCCCGATAGCGCGTCGTAGATTGTAAGCCCTGGCAGTCTACGTGGTCCTGCTGCGATTGACTCGCCGTTGGTTAGTCCGGTCAGGATCGCTCCAAATACAAGCATAAACATCAATATAGAAATCAGCGGTGTTCTAGGTAGCCACCCTGGCAAGACGACACCGTCTCTTAGTTGGTCCTTGCTCGGTCTTACAAATGCAATCCCCAGAAACAGAACAAAGAGCGAGGGTATCGAATTTTTGTCGAGAGCTGGGAGCAGAGGCAGATCGATTGCTGTTTCGGTTGGCAGCAGCAAGTAAGCACCGATCAGGCCGACGATGACCGCAATGGCCATCCCCCATTTGCGGAAGATCGCTATTATGGCAAAGGGCCACGTGAGGATCGCAAACATCGCCATTACGTTGCCGCCGATCCCTTTCTAGACCGTAAGGCTTCGACAAAAAGACGCGGGAGGATCACGATACAAGCAAAGTATCGGCGGCCAAGGCGAATTGGGCTGCTTAGCAAACGCCAAAGCCACTCCAATGCCAGTCGCCGCACCCAACGTGGCGCTCGGGTTTGCGCGCCCGAAATGAAATCCAGACCTGCACCGATAGAAAAAAACCCGGTAGACGGCATTTGGGAGGCCGCATGGATGGCAAATTCTTCCTGTTTAGGAGCGCCCAGAGCTAGGAAAACAATCCGCGCTCCCGAACTCTTCAGGTCTTCAATAGCGCCCAGGGCGTCAGCACTGCTCGGATCAAAGCCCATTGGAGGCGATAGAACGGCAGCAATTTCCAAACCCGGAAACCTACTTTGAAGCGCTTCAGCGGCCGGTTCGAGGGCCTCGATGGTACTCCCAAATAAAGCAACTGTGGCGCCTTGTTCAGCGGCTATCTTTGCCACCGGTTCGATCAATTCTGAACCCGGAATAAGTTCAACATCCACACCTGACAGGCGAGAAAGCCACACGATCGGGTTGCCATCCGCTGTGATATGACTGTGCTTTGCATAGGCACTGCGAAAAGACGCATTAGATCGCAACTTTACGACGTGATCCAAGTTCAGCGTCGCGACAGTGAACCCTTTTCCATTCGCAATCATAGAACGTAGTTCCTCTAAGAAGCGAACACGGCTTGGTACGTTAACGGCAACGCTTTGACCCTGCGAAGCGGAGGTGACCTTTGCCCAATTCATCATTGCTCAACAATCTCTCAAATTTTCGGGCGTTTTACGCGTCATATTTTCGCACACCTCTTGGCGAGTGGCTATGGATTAGTTTTGGCACAGAATGAGGGCATTTCTAAGGTTTTTTCAGCAGACACACCGCCCGTACGCCGGTCTCATGTTTTCGAAAGAATTTACTGAGATTTCTTTAGGCCTGTTTGGATTTCGCCCTCATTGAGCAAAGGAATTTTGCATGTCGCTACTGTCAAATTTAACGACGAGCTGGTCTAGTCCGATGGTTCTTGTCGATGATGAAGTTTGGCAAGCAAGGGAAGGAAGTTGCTATCTCTCGACCGATGAAACTCCCTCAACAGACGATGGCATCGTACTGGAGCAGGGCCAGGCGCTCTTTTTCAGCGCGGGCATGGCGGTCCACTACCGATCAAAAGGTCTGCAGAATGCCATTTTGGCCCGTGTCAAAGTCTGATGTGGCTAAACAGTTTAGGACCAAACGAACTTGTCCCCACTCACGTTCTGAGAGCACGGAAAGGGTCGGCGCAAAGCCTTTTGGCTTTGCGAGATACAGCCACCACATCAATCGGCACAAGTGTGACGATAGATGTTCTGGCCAATGACCATGATCCACTTGGCGGCAGTCTTTCAATTGCGACAGCCACCGCCGATCATGGAAGCTTGGTTGTTGAAGCCAACAACGCCCTAACCTACATTCCTGATCCAGACTTTACCGGCTCAGATGTCATAACATATGGTGTCACGAGTACGTCAGGCGGCTCCGCTAACGGCCTCGTCGATGTTCTCGTCCAACCGACTGCAACTCCGCTCGCTTTGACCATCGACGCGCAGAACACTTTTGTCTTAGAGGCCGCATCAAGTCCAATTGAGATCGAAGTAAGCCAACCGGATACTTTTGCTTCAACCACCGTTGTCGACCTCAGTTTAACATCCTCCATACCCTTCAATTGTGTCCCGCCAAAGTTACCCAACACTTTGGCAGTAGGTTCAATATTGACCCCGACGCCGGGCCTATGGCTTCACCCAGCAAACAGCCCAACCGAAAGCCGGAGATACGATTGGGAGCGCGATGGGCAAACCATCGCAGCCGACCAACCCAGCTACACAATCACACCTGCAGACCACGAAGCTGAACTTCGAGTTGTCGAAACCGTAGACTTCGGGGCTGGCCCCGCAGCGCAAGCAAGCCCGACAATCCAAATCCCCGCGGCGAGCACGGGCGTTTCTGGTTTTGACGATTTCACCGGACCTAATCAGTCTCTCCTTATTCCACGCACGACACTTAGTGGAGATACTTGGACCAACGTGGTCGACGTATCAGATGTTCTCCCGTGGATTGTCGGAGATCATTTAGAGCTGCGCGAACCAGAAGGCGGCGTCTTTGCGATTGCCAATATCGATCAATCAGATACGACCGTGCGATGTGACGTTTCATTTGCACAAAGTAAGAGCGCTGTAGGTGTCGTAGCACGCGTAAACGGGTCAACAGAAAATGGCACGCTCTCCGCTTACTACGCGCGCTATTATTGGAACAGGGCTGAAGTCCAGCTGTATGCGTTCACGGGCGACGGCGCCATTCAGGAAATCATCAGTGTCGACCATCCAAGGCCAAGCTTAGGTAGCCAACACACCATCGATCTCACATGCCTTGGCGATCAAATCTCGGTGCGGTGGAGCGGTGCGACGGTGATCGCGATAACAGACACAACACTCTCATCTTCAGGCTCAATCGGCATCGCGCACTATGACACAGGTGCCGAGCTCGACAATTTCTATTTTGAAGAGATCACACCATGACAGCTTATCGTTTCAGCGGTTTCCCGATCGGTCAAAACGTACAAGTTACAGTGCGTCAGGCGGGGCAAGAAAAGTTTGCGAGCATCCCTAACTGGAAGCAGGTTTCAAGCCTGCCCACACTGGGCGCGTCTCAATGGCAAGTCGCCCCCGAAGATGGCCTAAGGGCGGATACTGCGATCATTTCTTTGTTCGAATTGCCAGACCCACAGGGTGACATGGTGGTCGACGCAATTGTCGCAAACGTTGATGGCGAAGAGTCGATTTTGGGCTACGGAGCGCAAACCAATGACGAAACTTGGCGTCCAAAGCGCCGCATTCGGACACATACAGACAGCATTGCAAATGTACGCCTGCGGGTCATTTGGCGAAACACCACAAACGGAGAAACTGAGTTGGGCGCTTGGAGCGATCCCAAGCAGGTTTCGCCCGCTCAAATTACTGATCCTTCGGTCATCATCCATGTCCCCAAGGATCGCGGCACGGCCCCATTCGGAGCTCAGTTTTACGCTGAAGTCTTCGGAAGTGGTGAGCTTGACCCCTTTCAAAACTGCCAGGTGAGCTGGGCATACGACGACGCGACCAGCCAACACACAAACCTAAGCGATAGCTATGTGGTCGTTCACGGATCCCAACAAGCCAATACGTCTTTTGATCCCTTTGGTGCGCATACCCTTGACGCCCCCGGCACCTATTCGGTCACTGCAACAACAACAATTAACGGCGAAAACTACACTGCGACAAAGACCATTTTGGTGGACGATCCCGACGTTATTTACCATGGCAACCGAACCATATTTGTTGACCCCGCCTTGCCTGCGCCCGGAACCTCTAATGTGCCAGCGGGCGCCTCTGTGGTTGCCACGTTGGTCGAAGCTCAAACGCTGAACCCAACTGCGCGACCGACCCGTATCATCATCCAGTCAGGCTTGGATATTGATGAACCTGCTTTGGACCGATTCAATCATGTCCAAACAATGATCACCGCTGCCCCAGGACCAAGGCCCAAGATACGACAGCATATTTTCTTCCGATACAACCCAGACAACACTGAATGTAGTCTTTCGGGGGTCGAGTTGCTCGGACCTTACAATCCTGCACATCCTGGCTCGACACCTCGGCCTTCGTCAGGTGTTGTTGTCGACGGCTTTAATACGACGATCCATAACTGTATTATATCTGGCTGGAATATCTCCATCGATGTCGCTCCAGTTCGTCGATACGTCATATCGAATACCGTCGTAACCAATTGGGCAGACTACGGTTTGTTCCAGCAAACAAATTGTGGTTGGCATTCCATTGTCGGAAGTCGCTTCACTCAAAACCCACTCACCATTCGCGCAATGGGCAAAGCAGAGAAATCCGCCCCAATCTACGCCGATCACGATCCTTATCGATGTTCAATTCCAGCAGAACCCGCCTGCATCCTTCAATCCGAACTCTTTAGCGCAAACAGTTGGGCCGGCGGCATTCAGTTGATTTGCAGATGGAATGCGGACGGTATCCCCGGCCAACAATTTCAAATGTCTCAGTGCAAAACAGAGGGTGGATCGTTTTACTTTGGATCAACAGCCAGCCCGACGCCCGCATCTGCGCAACAATTTAGAGTGACCAAAACCCATCACGTTTGTTCAATAAACGGCCTGATCGGAACCAATTTCGGCGGCGCTAATTTCAAAAACAACATCGTTATTCTTGGCGACACTCTGCAAGAAAGTTCGACGGGTGTTCGCAATGCTCTTAGCGCTACCGAAACGCACAACGGTACCTTTGATAAGGGAATCTATCCCAATTGGGGTCAGGCCTATGCACAACCCATCCGCTTTTGAACAACAGCCTGATCGATCTCAGAAGCTTAGAAAATGCTACGAACTTTGCCAGATCAAACGGTCCCCTCCCCTTCGTAGAACTGCTACAGGCTCAATTCGAAAACGTCGTATTGGGGAGAAATCTGTTTCACGCCCCCAATCTAATCGACGGGAACACAGTCCCTGGCTTGGATCTTTCGTCGAAGTTCGAACCGAGCTATCAGGGGCGCCTTGTTTTGGGTGAAGCTGGCACATCACTTCAAACTGCCTACGGCAACAGCGGCCTTGGCATCATACCGGCTCCGAATGCTCCAATCCCCACCACCGGCGAGAGCGCCGAAGACGACTTCTTCGGGAACCTAAGGCCAGCCAGTAGCGGAGCAGGAGCGCTCCAACCAAGTTCGTAAGCGTCTCTTTACTCATACAAATTCAACCTGCATACAAAACCCAGACATTCTCGGTTTGGGCTTTTTCCATGGCAGACACCAAAGAACCGCATCACATCGCCTATCTAACAGGCGAATATCCTGCGGTATCTCACACATTTATTCTGCGCGAAGTTGAAGCTCTTAAACGATTAGGAAGCCGGGTAAGCACCTGTTCCATTCGTCAAACCGGGCCAGAACACCACCGCGGCCCATCGGAAAAAGCCGCACTGGAGTCTACCTTCTATGTTCTCAAAACCGCCCGACGCCCAGTCAAACTATTCGCCGCACTTCTGGCCGCAGTACTTTCGCCAGGTCGCCTTTTTCGCGCCATCGCCCTCGCGTGGCGGACGAGACCCCCTGGCTTCAAAGCTGGGCTCTATCAGGTGTTCTATTTGATCGAGGCGATGATCCTTTCAAAGCATCTAAAAGAGAAGGCGGTCGATCATCTACATAATCATTTCGGGAACTCGAGTTGTAGTGTGGCAATGCTCACGAGTGAGCTTTCGGGTATTCCTTTTAGCTATACAATGCACGGCCCCGCCATTTTCTTCGAGCCGCGTTACTGGCGCATTGATGAGAAAATAGCTCGGGCCAAGTTTGTCGCCTGCATAAGCCACTTTTGCCGGTCGCAAGGTATGATCTTCGCTGATCCCCAATACTGGCCAAAGATGCACATCGTGCACTGCGGCGTTCAGCCCGAGAATTACACGCCGAACCCAGCAGGGAAATCGGGAAGGCAGTTCATATTCGTCGGTCGCCTTGCAGCGGTGAAAGGCATTTTGGTCCTTATAGACGCGTTCGCGAAGACCCGGGCGCAACACCCAGATGCCCGTCTTACGATCGTTGGTGACGGTGTCGAGCGTGCAAAGATCGAGGATTTTATTGCACAGAAAGGCGTGAGCGACGCAGTCCACCTGACTGGCTACCTTTCCCAAGATGAGGTGGCCGAGCACCTTTCAAATTCAGACGTTTTTGTTTTGCCAAGCTTTGCCGAAGGCGTCCCCGTCGTTTTGATGGAAGCGATGGCGTCACGCCTCCCCGTCATCGCCACTCGAATTGCAGGTATACAAGAACTTGTCGCAGATGGCCAAACCGGCACCACCATTCCACCAGCGGACGTCGACGCGCTTGCCACGGCCATGAGCGCGATGTTCGATGATCCCGACCAGTGGTCAAAAATGGGCGATGAAGGGCGAAAAAAGATCGAAACAGATTTCAACCAAGACAAGGAGGCGGCTTGGTTAAGGACCTTAATCGAGGCAGAAACGACCCCGCCAACACTGCGCCCTTAACGATACAAAAAGCGCATCAGTCGACTATAGCCAAACCCAACCGGGATAAGGAAGGCTGCTAAGGCAACAGAAAGCGCGATCGGTTCCGGAGCACCAAGACCCGCCAAAATGTTCTTGAATGGGATCACGATCCCGTGGCCTACAAACATTGGTAGCGCGAGAATACCGCTGGCAATAGCGAAAGCATTCAAAAGTCTGAACGGTTTGGAGATACCCTTAGAACCTTCACGATTCAAAACACAGAACCCCGATATCAACGTCATTAGAACGCCTGAATAAATCGTCAGGTGCCAAGGCTCCACAAGGCTGAAATTGTCGAACATCGTTTCAGGCCGAGCCTGCCAAAGGACAGCGAACCCAAGGCTGATTGTCACAATACCCGCCACACAGAAATCACGCGCCATACCGGGTTGACCATGGTTTTGACGCATGATCCAACCCAGCGCAACACCGACCATGACAAAGCTTGTCATTCGGAAGAACCCATACTTAGCGGACAGTAAGATTTTACCCAACTCCGCAAATCCACTTAGCTCAAGGGGCGCGACCCACGTTTGCATCATGTCATGGATGATCAAACATCCGACAAATGTCGCTGCGATCGTCAGTAATCTGTTAGGACCGACCGTTACGACACGCATGATTGCAGGCAAAGCCAACATCGCAATCGCATAGTAAGAAATGGCAGAATAGAATAAGATTGATGGCAACATGTCTGGATCAATCGTTCCATTGATCCAGCGGCTAAGGAACTTAAACGCTGCAAAGACAAGAACACCCGCAACAATCAATCTGGTGTTGAATTGGGACGACTTTTTGAATTGTTCTTTATTGCGCATATACTGGGTAATACCCAAGGCTCCAATTCCAACCCCAAATACCATTGCGAACCCGGGCGTGCCAAACCGCAAGAATGGGATCAATGACTGGTAAATCTCTTCTGCATTTGGGGTCAGTCGCCCCAACACACCTGGCAGCCAATGAACCACTATCACCCATAGAACCAGCAACCCTCTCGTGGCGTGGACCGCATTCATCGTATCGCTCAAAGACAGTGAGGGTGCGGTTGGGGCCGTGGGGCTTGCTAATGGCGTTGCATCAGCTTTTGGCGTTGCGACTGGCGAACGCTCTATTGGCTTCGGCGCAGGTGCAACATTCGCTCCGCCAACCAAATCTCGAATTGTTTTGCCGTCAAAAATCCTGCGCGCAATCTCCGCTGACATGCCCTGCGCTTCCATTCGCATAATCAAAGTCAACGCAGAAAGGCTGTCGCCGCCGAGGTCGTAAAAACTCTGATCAATAGAGATTGTTTCGACGCCCAAAACCTCTGACCAAATCACTTTGAGCCGTTCTATTTCTTCAGAAGAACCAGCATCTTCGTTCGGTTCAGTAGCCGTCGATCCGACAATCTGCTGGATTGTCTTGCCATCAAATATGCTACGGGCGACGTCAGGAGCCAGCCCCAATGCCTCCATTCGCATGATAACGGTCAAAGCAGAAAGGCTGTCACCTCCAAGATCATAGAAACTTTTGTCCAAAGGAATGTCATCAACACCCAAAACTTCTGACCACAGTTTTCGAAGCTCGGCTGTTCCTTCGCTGACAGGGACACGTTCCATCGTGTCACTTTCAAGCGAGCTTTGTAGATTGTTGATGTCTGGTGTTTCTGATTTCCCTAGAATGCCGTCGATTGATTTCCCGTCAAAAATCCCGCGCGCAATCTCTGTTGAAAGACCCGCTGCTTCCATCCGCATGATCAAAGTCAGCGCAGAAAGGCTATCGCCGCCGAGGTCATAAAAACTTTGATCCGTCGCGACCTGATCGACACCCAAGACTTCGGCCCAAATCTTCTGAAGCTCAGCAGCTTCATGCGTCAGCTGATTACTGGCTGGTGCCGTCTGCCCTTTTCCGGCGATATCATCAATAGTGCGACCGTCAAAGATCCCTCTTGCTAAATCAGGCGCAAGACCAAGCGTTTCCATTCGTATGATGAGGGTCAAGGCAGAAAGGCTGTCGCCACCCAAGTCGTAGAAACTTTGATCCGTTTCAACACGCTCAACTCCGAGTACCTCTTGCCAAAGAGCAATAAGACGATCTCTTTGATCTGCAGACGTATCATCCGCGGAGCCACCAAGAGTTTGCGCATCGCCGATGGCCTCTAGATCCTGCAACAACCCGCGCTGTACTTTACCTGTCGCTGTCTTAGGTATTTCGGCGACACGACGGATTTCAACCGCACCGGTCCCCGTTAATCCGAAATCTCCTCCCACACTTTTTGCGGCTTTTTCGATATCCGCCACCAAGTCTTCGCTGCCAGAATAAACAATCAGAACTTTCTCGCCGCGCATCGGATCTGTTGTCCGGCCCACGCCGAGTTCAACCGTTTGATGCAAGTCGGCAATCAATCTCTGCTCAAACAACGTCGGATCAATCTTTAGGCCGCCACTGTTTATCAATTCATCGGCGCGGCCGAGATAGAAGAGATGTCCGTCTCTAAGCTCTCCGCGATCTGAGGTGGTAAGCCAGCCATCTTCATCAACGATTTTTTTGACACCGGCCCCAGTTACAAGACCTTCAGCAAGGTGCGGCCCACGTACTCGGATCAAGTCATCTTTGATTTCAATCTCGGTATCGCCGGTCGGTGTCCCAACACTTTCCAGCAACGCATGCGCCGACGACGAGATATCCAACAAAGTAGAACGTGACGCTTCGGTCAGACCATAGTGCTGCACAATCGTTGCTTGAGGAAATAGCTCCTTCATCGCGGCTTTTTCTTCAGCCGACATATATTGGCTACCGATTTCGATCCATTTGACGCGCCGACCGGCGTCGCCAATTATATCAGGGTTGGCCAAAACAATCCGCCAAAGCGTCGGGACAGCCGAAATTGCGTTGATCTCACCTTCATCGAGCATTCGGCGAATTTCGTTTGGATCAAAACCATGCTGTGGAAGGTAGGATTGTCCTCCAGCGGCTGCGACTGCGCGGCAGCGACCGAACCCAAATGAAAAGGTGACCGGAACGCCAACATACTCTCGAATACTGTCGTCCACCTGCATCGCTACATTGATACGCTGTACGACGTCTGACAAGGCACGATGGCTCAACAAAATGGCTTTAGGACGGCCCGTGGTCCCCGACGACAGGGAAATCTGTGCCGGTACGTCTCTCGTGTCCAATATCAGTTTATCTGAAAACCATCCATCATCATCGTCAAAGACCTTTCGTTCCAAAATCTTTGTCCCGGGAACGGTGCGCCTCTCCTGACCATGTGGCAAAGCCAGCACAACCTGCCCACTCCGGTAGGCGGCAAAAACTGCGCTTAAGTAAGCACGAGAATTTGCTGCCGAATAGGCGACAACCTCTATCAGGCCAGTACGGTAGTCCGGATGTGAATGGTCAGCCAAAACCGAAATCCCTAGTCAAATACGGGTGTCAACGCGGGCGCTTCCTGCGGTTGTCCCATCGCGGCCAGAACCTTTCGGCTCCCAGTAAAAGGAGAACGGCCGTGCATCCAACGCATATTATCAATGATCGAAAGATCGTTATCTTGCCAATCAATGCTTTCAGTGTGTTGAGTCAAAACCTCTAGAATCCGTTCGATGGTGGCATCAGGTATTGGTTCCCCATCACCGAAAACCGCATTTCGTGGAAGACCATCGGCGCCAAGCGCTGCGACCAAAGCTTGCCGTGTCTGCGATGGCAGCTGACACGGATGGAACAGATGCGCTTGATTGAACCAAAGCGCGCCATTTGGCCCTTCGATCGCACCCTGTGCCTGCTGAGCCGTACGCAGCGTTCCATCCGGACGCCATTCGACCTCTAGACCATTGCGACGTCCGATCTCGAGAACTTCGTCTTTGTCCTCTGTCCCAAATGCGGTTTGCCAAGGGATATCCAAACCAGCGCGAAAATTCCGCTGATAGATAACTTCGCGTTCGTGGAACTCGGCAACGATATCACCAAGGCTGTCACTCACCGCTTGCAAATCGGCAATCGTAGTTGCGCCACCCGTTTCCGCCGCAATTTTGCATTGAAACATCAATAGCCGCGGCCAAAGCCTTGCGTATGACATCTCAGAATGGAGCACGATCCATTGTTCGGCAGGATACTCTGTTGACGTAAACGCCCCCTCGCCTACCGACGATCGAGGTGTGGACCAGCGGGCATCTGTCATCGGATCGGCGCCGAACAAGCCCAGAGTATTTTTCAGTGTCGCCGCATCTTCGGTATCAAAACCGCGGAAGAGTACCAATCCAGCTTGATCCAATCCGTCTTTCACCTGATCAAAGTTGTCAGCGATCCAGGCGTTTAGTTCCGTATTTGGGTTGGGTGCAAAAAACTTCTTCATCTCTTCTTCCTCTTGCATGCTCAGCAGGCTCGGCATCTTTGTAAGGTCGCACTGCGATGGACGGGCAATTGAATTGAACTCTTTTTCCCTTACTGGCCCATTAGTTGCGCAACATCCACGAAAGATGTTCTTTTTTCAGGCCCATGGACTTTGCAGTATTAACTACGGCATTTCTCGCTCTGCAAAAAACCAACATGCGATTTATGGCTTTTCGAAGCTGAGGATCATTTGTTTTTTCTGCAAGCTCGTACCATTGTGGCACAATAGCCGGAGGCACCTTGCGCAGCCTCCGAACACGACGATTTAGGTTACCGCTCGGAAACACCTCATATTGGTCCAAATCAGTCACAATAGAGATTGATACTTGTGTCCGAACACATTTCTCACACTCGCCACAGTTCAATGCTTCACTACGATTTTCCCAACAAACCTTCATGTACTTCTTGGCCAGCGACCATTCCGCAATCGAAATAACTTTGTCCAATCGAAGTACACCACCGCCGTCGGTCTTAATCTGAATCGCTGATGAACTCCAAAGCGGGTCAAGTTCTGAACTTTGACCCCAGGGAGGTTCGACGTCTGCCGCCGCAACACGAATTTCCCCAATTTGGTCCGATAAAACGTGTCCGACGCAGGCAAGAGCGGCACCATGCGTTTCTCGCCATGGCAGCAATTTAAACAAATGATGACTTCTCAAATTCGTGGCTACCGAGATCGCAGCAGCATCGACTTCTTTGGCCACCTTTTCGATATTACCGAAGGACTTCTTGTTTCTATCGGGATCGCGCAGCGCGATATCGAAACCAAGAACGTTGACCAAGACGTCACACGTGCCGAGATTGCGTTTCAGCGTGTCCAAGGAGTCGACGCCAGCTGTAAAAAACATTGCAGAGCCGGTCGCATGTTTTCGATGAACTGTCCGTGCAACCTGAGGCTCAGGCGCTTGGTATCCCCAATATCGGTGAATGACGTCCGACGCTTTTGACTGATTTTCAACGAATGTTGCGTCTACTTCATCTTCTAAGACAATTTGCCTTCCCAAGAATTTTGAAGGGATCGCCATTGCGCAAAGCGCGGCTTCCGCACGAGGGACAATAGGGTGTTGCGATTCGAACCAAAGGTCTTCACCGTCTATGTCCCAACTCACTTTGTAGGTTTGCGTTTCTTCACTAAAATGAAAACGGCCTTCGCTAATCTTGATTGGGTCCATTCGAAATCTGCCGTGCCAAAAATTGGTTATTCTTAAAATTTGATACCACTTTGTTGGGTGCTGTTGTATGGCAAAACCATGTTAAAATTGAAGCTGCACGCATCGATCATGGCGAAAAAAGTAAGGCTACAAAAACTCCAATGACCAGCCGCTTCAGCTCTCATTTCACAGGCCAGAAACTTCGCGCCCGAGCAATGCGCGGATTTGTTGTGGTTCTGGCGGGAACCGGCGGGAACCGGGTGTTGCGGCTCATTTCAAGCCTGCTATTAACGCGGATTCTGTTTCCCGAAGCATTTGGCCTTATGGCGATTATCTCTGTCGTTATGGGTGGCCTACAAATGTTTTCCGATATCGGAATCCGCGCTTCAATCGTCCAAAGCAAACATGGAGCAGACAGGGATTTTCTCAACACCGCTTGGACGATCCAGATTATCAGAGGCCTGATCCTCTCGCTGATTTGTTTAGCGATCGCCCAGCCACTCGCCGATTTCTACGAGGAACCCATGCTCGCGGCTTTGATGCCCATTATGGCCATCGGCCCTTTAATGAGCGGTTTTGCCTCAACAAAGATAGCAACCGCCGATCGAGAACTTCGGCAAGAGAAATTGGTGGCGATCACGCTTATCACCCAAGTTCTGGGGATCATCGTGACTGTCGCCTTGGCCCTTTGGACACAATCGGTTTTCGCATTGGCCATCGGCGGACAAATCAATACTGCAATGTTTCTATTGGGAACGCACTTTCTCCTCCCGGGTCCAAGCAATCGTTTGTCATGGAACAAGGTCTATGCGCGCGAATTGATCAGCTTTGGAAAGTTTGTTTTCTTAAGCACGCTTTCGAGCTTCATTCTCGGAAGATCAGACATGGCCATCTTGGGGGTCTATCTCTCGATCGCGACCTTGGGTATTTTTAACATCGGTTACATGGTCGGCAGTTTACCTCTTCAAGTGCTAAAGCCGCTATCACACCGCGTGGTGTTCCCGCTCTACAGCCGTCGCCCACCCTATGAAAACGAAAGCAATAGGAAGAACATGCGGCGAGTGCGTCGCCTCGTCGTAGCAGGCGGCCTTTTTCTAACGGCAATTTTCGCATTCTTAGGTGTTTTCTTAATCGACCTACTGTTTGACCCAAGATACGCGCTTGCTGGTCCAATCGTATCCACTGTGGCTTTTGCCATCGTCCCCTTGATCGTCATCGAAGGGTATGAAGCCGCGCTTTTGTCTGCCGGGGACTCGCGTCGAAGCTTCTACCTGAAGGGATCGACCGCGATTTGCCAGCTTACTTTTCTATTTGCCGGCCTAACCTTCTTTGGGCTGTTTGGCGCAATCTTGGCGCCCGGGATTGCCGCACTCACGACCTATCCGCTGCTTGTAAAATTTGTGAAACGATATGACGTTTGGGATCCAATTGCAGATTTCAGCTACCTTGCGGCAGGTCTCGCGTTAACGATGTTCGGGTGTTACCGGAATTGGGAGGATTTCAAACCATTGTTTGATCTATCGTCACTCTGACACAACTGTCGGCTGCATGATCGGGTCAAGCCAACCGCCCTTATCCATACGTCGTCCCAAGAATGCAGCACCGGCCAACGTTATGTGACCATAATCATAAATGATCTTCTGACCTTCTTCATCTACTGCAAAGCACTTCATCGAGCTCCTATCGCAAATTAGGTCAGCCCTATCCAAAAGCGGAATGTCGTTCTCTTCCGCAACGTGCGCAATAGCTCGTCGAATTTCTGACACCGGGTCATTTTCAACGAATGCATCCCAATGCTCGGTTGCAATTTTGTCCAAGATTTCTGCTTTATCAGAACCGGCAGAGGTTTCGCTCAAAAGCACTGAATCTGCCAGCGTCGCATTTCCGGAGTCCAAAAACTCAGGTGTGTTGTTGACCACAAGAACCTTTTTACCAGCGTCACGCAGTTCCGAGACAACGGCGGGCAACGCCGCGATGTCATCTTCTGTGTAACGGGTGGAAATTAGGATCACGTCAGCAGCTTCAAAATTGGGCGAGGCAAAGAACGGATGGATGGGGTCAAGAAGGTCGAAAATCTGCGTGCCAAACCGGGCAACGTTGGCGGAGTCGACCACCGCTTGGGAAAAGGTCAACGCGTTATACGTCCCTTTGGAATGGGAATTTCCCACGACTAGAATCAAAGGTCTATCAGTGTCGGGAAACCACTCTGTTTGATCGTACGCATTGAAATCGACACCATAGTTATTGTTCCCCGCTGCATTTCGAAGAAGGCGCCAAGACTGTACCTGCAGCGAAGAGCGGTCAAATTCATATTGTGACCAACCGGCAATCTGAAACCTCTCCGAAAACCCATTCCGCACATGCCCGTATGTCCCGAACACAACCAAGCTTGCCAAACACATGGCGCTCACACTCAAAAGGACACCACGTTTCGGCAACCACGGCGACGGTTTTTTGCGGAATGGCTGCTCAACAAATTTCCATGTCAAATACGCAAGGCCCAATGTCAGCACTGCAAGGGCACCCATTGTCATATGGCTCGGGTCTTCCAAGCTTCTCACGCGCGCAAAGGCAAATAGGGGTTGATGCCAAAGGTAGGCACTGTAACTTATTAGACCAATCTGAACCATTGGTCTGACAGACAAGAACCGTCCCACAAAACCTTCGGGCCGCGCAAAAAGTAAAACCAATGCGGTACCGACGATTGGCACCACAGTATATGCCGATGGAAAGGGCGTGTGTTTGTCAAAAAAGAAGATCGCAAAAATGATCAACCCGAGACCGACGGCGGCGTAAGCGTCGTTCCCCGACAAACTGCGACGCCGCATAATCATTGCGCATAACGAACCAGCAAAAAGTTCCCAGGCCCGGGAAAACGGTAGATAGAACAAGGCTGCATCGCTGGCCCACCCAAAGCTGCGGGCAACAACTGTGTATGCAAGACTTAATAAGGCCAAGACACTGATAATACCGAAAACGGACCTTTGTCCCAACCTCCAAATTACCGCAAGCAACACCGGAAACACGATGTAATATTGCTCTTCGACCGCAAGACTCCACGTGTGAAGAAGCGGTTTACGCTCTGCTGATGTGTCAAAATAATCAACCTCAAACCAAAACAAGAAATTCGAAGCAAAAAGACCGACTGCAGCGACACTTTGGGAAAAGTCTTTGAACGCGCTCGGCAGCAACCAGACCCATGCAAAAGGGATACATGCCAAAACCACGACGAACAAAGCAGGCAAAATGCGGCGCATCCGCCGCTCGTAAAACTTGAGGATGGAGAACGTCCCCTGCTCCAAGTCGCTTATGAGGATCGAGGTAATTAAGAACCCACTAATCACAAAGAAAACATCGACCCCGACGTACCCCCCGCCAAATCCGCTGAATCCGGCATGGAACAAAATGACCGGGGCTACTGCAACCGTTCTGAGTCCATCAATCTCGGGGTGATATTTCATGGGTTCGGCACTCTACTACCCAGGTTGGAAGTTTCCCGACAAACGATCCTCTATCTCTGAGATAGCTTTCGACTTACCCACAACCAAAGCCCGCCTTTGGTACGCGCGAATAAAGTGCCGAAGTTCTGGATCGTCTAACTGCGCCTCTCCGCGCCACCACGCTGAAATATATCCTTGAAGCGTCGCCAATCCGCCTGTCACGTAGGGCGGGTGCGCCATGCGATAGATTGCGGTTGCAGAAAAGTAGAGCGGATCGCTGCCCATAAAGTATTGGCCAAACCCGTGCCGACGCCGCCCAGTGTAGATGCTTTTTTGAGACGACCCCATCGGTCGAAGGTGTTCGAACCGAAGGTCAGGCTCGTCCCAACTCGCTGCGATCCACCCAAGTTGCCGGGCTTTGTGACAATCGATCGCGTCCCACATGACTTCGCGAACATAACCACCGATTTGGTCAAAGCAGGCCCGACGGTAAAACTTCGTCATCCCCACCGACATCTCATCACCGCACTTTTCAGAAACCATTTGTCCCTGAGCATTCCGAAAATACGGCTTACCAGAACACGTGCCTATCCGAGGGTTTGCCTCCATTTTTTCCATAAGGATTTCGAAGTATCGGGGAGGCAGGTCTAGATCGAGATCTAATTTGCAGGAATAGCTATATTCGCTCAGATCGACAGTATCCAATCCGAAGTAGAACGCTTCAACCACTCCGGGTCCAACAGCGCGATGACCTCTGTCGGGTTTCTGTACGACTGAAATCCAGGGGTGTTTCGCGGCATATTCCGCCAAAATACTAGGCGTTTCATCGGTAGAGCCATCATCGACGATGACCCATTTCGAAGGCGTCACTGATTGCGCGACGACAGACTCCAATGTCCGCCGCATATAATCCGCCTCGTTCCGACACGGTGAAATCAACAAATAACGCCTTGGCTCCTTCTTCGCCTGTGTCATCACTCGTTCCCAGTTCTGCTCATCTCGCGCACTCTAAATTCTACTCAGGGCGAGCATTTGCCCAAAAAGAGTTCTTTATTTGGCTCCGACAATGTCCGCTTGCCTCCGCGGATACCAGTCCGAAAGGTCTTCCGGAGAAAGTCTCATCGCTTGCTGAGAATCCCGCCAAGCTCGCCAACTGCCCTTGGTTTGTGGAAAACCGAACCGCAACATCAGCAAGTCTTTTACAAAATCTGTTGTCAGTCGCCGTATCATTTTACGACGGTATACGCGCCTTGCCCAATGCTGGTCGGGTGCGTGGCGTCGCAGCAGTACCGCTTGGTTTAGGGACCACAGATGGGCAACCTGCGTTCGGTTCAGCCGGCCTGCTGCACTACTGAAATGGAATAACTTAGCCTCAGTTGCAGTGACCAAAGCGCCTTTTCTCGAAATGCGATAACTTCCATCCAAGTCTTCTCCGGGACAATAGTACCGCAAAGTCGGATCGAAAGGCTCTGACAAAACCGCGCTTCGGCGATACGTCATCCGAAACCCACCAAACATCGTTTCTGGACGACACGGCAGATCAGCTACAGCGTCGGGCAAGTCCCACGTCGGATAGTGACCATCGTAGGGTATAAATATCTCTTCTTTGCTGGCCATCAGGACCTTCCGCAAAATCCCCCGAACCAGCGGCGATGACCTTCGCAAATTTGCAAATGCTATCTCTTGCTTTTCCTGGGCCGAACCGTCTTTCACATGCAGCGGAGATAGGTTGGTATCCATCGCCTGAACACCGGCGAGAACCGCAGCCTCATCAGCTTCGTAAATGTTCATTATGCGCTCGGCACAGTCGGAAAACATATAGCTGTCATCGTCGATCATGAAGAGGATGTCGGCGCTAGCGGCTGCAGCAGCTTGGTTTCTTTGAACCGTCAAAGATGGCGCGTCACCTTGCAGATAGGTGAACCGTACATTTGGTTTTTGGTCGACGATTTCTTGGACTTTGAGTTTATGGTTTTTCCAATCCGCACTGGAATCAACTATGACAACTTCTGTCGGTTCTCGTGTCTGTGCCAAAGCTAAAGACACGCAAGTTTTTAACGGATCAAAACGATCCTTTGTCGCGATCACCAATCCCCAATCTAACGACGACATAAACCTACTCCGATAGTCGAATACGACTTAGCGGTTTACGACACGCGGCGCCAGAAAATGTCCTAGTAAAGGGCAACAATTCCCGTAGCTGTGGTTCCGGTCTCCCAAATTTTCGACACGCGGACGGGAAAGAAACGTCCGGATCCAATAGTGAGATCCACAACCTCGCCGTCCTTCATCGAAACCCTGACTTGACCCGTCGTCGATACATTCAGTCCGACCGTCAACTCTATTAGGTCGACGGTATCGCTCGGTGAAATGAGTGAAGCGCCAACCGCGGGCCCATCTGGACCGTTTTGAAAGGTTTTGTATCTGTCAATCGGCATAAGAAGCCTCTCCGTTGGCTATTTGAGCTAGGGCACTTCCTAAAATAGCGGTCTTTCGGAAATCTAAAGTGAGCGCACGCAGGTTTCGGCAGCGAAACCATCACCAATGCCCTGCACCCCTACCGCGCCACATGACAAAATTCGCATTAATGGTAGAAATCAAGTCCAATCCGATACCTGCCAGCAAGACGAAAAAGGTTCTCATCGAACGCTGTTCAGAAGCGCGGAACATCCTGATGCGTTTTGCCCCAATACGAAAGGGCACATAACCATACGGCCATCGCGGCAGCTGCTCTGAAAGAAAAGACTGTAACCACTCTTCGTTCTCTGAGATGTCCTTTAGAAACACAGAAATGCTTTGGCCGCTATCAGCAACGCGGTTCAACTCTTCAAAAATGATCGCATTGATCGAGCTTCCGACGATTAGGCGTGTCTGATGTTTGATCAGCGCCCTAATCGTCGTGATCGACTCGTAGACGTGAAAGATTTCGAAATCACCGTCCAGTCGCGATAGGTCCTCTTCCTGCGAAAAAAGGTCAGTTACGACCATGGCGCGCATAAATCCATCCTCGACCGGAAGGCCGATCGGAAAACTGATCTTATCAGCCATAGTCCTCTTTATGAAATAAAGTTGGCCGCAGATGCTTTTCCTATAGTCCGTGAGGCCGCCACCTCCGCTTGCGATGATCTTACCAATAGGTCCGACTGATCTTTTAGAAAACGAAACATCTTTGACCGGTCGGCTATTGAACACCATCAGTTCCGGCCCTTCATCCAACGCACCTAGCATCCGCTCCAATGTGTCGTTCTGAGGTAGAGCGATATCAGCGTCCATAAATCCGAGAATATCCGCGCCTTGGTCGGACAGTTCATGAATGAACCGATTTGCAGTTCGAGACTTTCCGCCAAGCTCAAAATCGTGAACGGTAAAGCAGTCTTTGATGGCCGCCGGCAGCGCCGCTATCGCTTTTGTCGCAACGGCAACAGTATCATCGGTGCATCCATTTGCGAGGATCCGCACACGGATGTCTTCAACCATCGACCCAAAAATCGTTTGCTGGCCCAAACTTTCAATAAGCAACCCAATGGATTGGCTTTCGTTGTAGGCGAAAATGCCAATATCCAATCGAATCGTGGGTTCGTTGGCGTCGCGTGAACTAGTAGCTTGTCTTGTCACGACCAAGTTTGACCTTATCTGGGAAACTTATCCGATGAATTGGCAAAATTGGCCTCATTGTCGCTACAATTCGCGATTAGTTTATCGTGACACCTGTGTCGCTCAAAGTGATTAATGATATAAGGCGCGCAGTTAAAGTTATTTAGTGCAAAGAGAATCATTATGGCAGTGACGAATGAGGGCGCCGTAGAAGGCCGATTTCCAACAGCTTTCCTGACCAAAGGAATGTTGTGTCTCGTCCTCGCGACTCTGTTTGCAGGATTTTTCTTCTCGAATGGCTTACAAGCGCTTTTGAACGCGTGGCAATTGCCCGAATATAGTCACGGTCCTTTAATCCCTGTCTTGTCGTTATTGCTGTTTCTAAAACAGCTTAAGGATTACCCTATCGACCCTGGCCCGAAACGAGACCGCTGGGTCGGCGTTTGCGTGGTATTGCTCGCTGTGATTGTGGGTTATTTGGGAAATCTGGCTCGAATTAACGACATTGTGGCCTATGCAACGATCATTTGGATCGGCGGAATGTTATTGATCAGCTTCGGCTGGGAGACCGGCAGGCATTTTTGGCCAGGAGTCCTTCACCTCGTCTATATGTTGCCGCTTCCAGGCGTCGTCTACTACAAGATGACGACATCGCTTCAATTTGTTTCGTCAGAGGTTGGTGTTTGGTTCCTTCAGCTGATGTCGATCCCGGTCTTCCTTGACGGGAATATTATCGACCTCGGCGTTATGAAACTACATGTTGCAGAAGCCTGTTCAGGCCTACGCTACCTCTTCCCAATCCTAAGCTTCTCGTACATCTTTGCGGCCCTTTATAAGGGGTCAAACTGGCACAAAGCGATCTTGCTTTTGTCTGCTGCACCCATCGCAATTCTGATGAATTCTATCCGGATTGCTGTAGCAGGCTACATCGTCAACTACTACGGGATAGAATGGGTCAACGGCTTTAGCCACTTCTTCGAAGGCTGGGTCATCTTCGCGATCTGTATCGCATTGTTGTTCCTGCTCGCTTGGGTCCTTGTCCGATTTAATTCAGAGCACGATGGCCTAGTCGACGCGCTTGATCTGAATACCGATGGGCTCGGCGTGCAGTTGGGCCGTTTGCAATATGTCAGAGCGTCTAAAGCGATGATTACTGCGGCTGTCCTCATGGCAACCGCAGCTGTATCCTTAAACTTTGTACCTGATCGCGGCACCTACAAAGTCGACCGTCAGAGTTTTGTGACATTCCCGCAGACGTTCGGCACATGGGAACAATTCGGACCACGCGAAAGGCTCGCAGAAAATGTTGCCCGCACCTTGGGTGCCGATGACTATCACCAAGTCACCCTCGTTAACTCCGAACAAGTAATGCCAAGTGTCGGCCTGTTTATGGCTTGGTATGAAGACCAAAGCCGCGGAGGTGTGCACTCACCAGAAATCTGCCTTCCGGGTGCCGGATGGGAAATTGCCTGGCTTGAACGTACCGATGTGGCAGATCAAATGGGCTTTGACGAGTCCTTCCAATTGAATCGTGCTGTGATCCAAAAGGGTGAAACTCGCATGATGGTCTATTATTGGTTCGAACAAAAAGGCCGGCGTATTGCTTGGGACTTTGCGGCAAAATTTTATCTGATGACGGATGGTATCGCGACCGGCCGAACCGATGGTGGTCTGGTTCGCCTAACGACCTTGATACAACCAGACGAAACTGATGCTGCTGCAGAAGCACGCCTACAAAATGTCCTGAAAGATGTTGTCGAACCCTTGAACGACTTCATGCCCGAAGGTTAGGACAGGCGAAAAGGCAACGTCTGAACAAATCCAAAGAATGAAAGTTTCTGATCTTTCCCGACTTAGCCGAAGGTATTATCGGCACTATGCCAAGCCTCGACGTGTCGGCCCGCGGATCTTTGTTTTGGGGGCCTCTAAGACCGGCACTCATACGCTTGCCCACATGTTCGACGACAAATTGCGCACAGGCCATGAGGACGACGCAGAGCGGATTATCAAAGCATACCTCAAAGCAAACCTGTCCCGCGACACCTCGGGCCTTCTCCGCTTGTTAAGAACACGCGACCGTATTCGAAACCTAAAGATCGATAGCTCTTCGGTGAACGTCTATGTCTTGAAAGAGATCCTTGAGCTTTTCCCTGATAGCAAGTTCATTCTAACGGTCAGGGAACCAACCATCTGGTTGCGGTCCATGCTGGATCACTCAATGGCACGTCCGGTTTCGCCAACTTGGCAAGAGTTTCGGACATATCGTTTTGGAGAACGCGCAGGACATCCTGTTGAAGAACAAGCGCTGGAACAGGCAGGGATGTACCCGGTAGCGCGCTACCTCGATTATTGGTCCTATTCTGTCGCCATGGCGCTAGATCAAACGCCACAAGATCGACTATTGGTGGTCCCCACCAACGATTTAGGAAAACGCGTTGCCGAAATCGCAGCGTTTTGTGACCTCGATAGTGAAAACACGTCACCAACTTCGACGCATTCCTATCCGAACCACTTTCGTTCCAACCTGCTGCAAACCTTACCGGCTGGATATCTGGAAAAACTCGTAGAGCGTGAGGTTGGGGACCTCGCACGTCGGATTTGGCCAGAGTGGGATCCGAAACAGGCGACCGAACACGCGCTCAACAGTTGAAAGCGGCCCCCCTGACATAGGGGAACCGAACTATTCTCAATCTACGAGAGCGTCTTCATCCTCTTCAGACGGAATGCTGCTTGCCGGGTCGTCTGCATAGATCCCATGGCCATTTGTCAAACTCGCCCAAAGCGCGCTCGAAGAGTTAGACTGAGTCTCATTGCCGGCTGTTTCGATACTGACATTGCCTGACCCGCTTCCTTTGGCCCCAAGCGTCAGAGTAACGATGTCGTTTGAGTAATCGACGAACACTGTGGCATTCTGATTAGACGCCAATCCGACGACGTCCACTGAGCCGATAGCACCGGTCACTTCGTCAACCCGGATCAAAGTCTCGGTGGTCGCGCCGCCGCCGGCGATGGCAGAAACATCCAGTTCAAGATTCACATCACCTAGGTTGACACCAGATTCAATGTCACTGCCCTCTTGGTCAAAATGCCCACTACGGAATTCTCTGATAGTTCCAAAACCATCCTCATCTGCTTTGAAGGACAGCGTCGCGTTATCAGAGAAAAGCAAAACGCCAGTGCCGCCAGCTTCACCGTCAAAGCCAACTTTCACGTCTGATCCGTTTATCGCAAGACCGGACCCATCTCGGACAATAAAATCGGCACCATCTGTGGCCAACAATGCCTGCGCATTATCGCTCACTGTCAATTCAGACGAACCGGCGAACAGACCCGTGTTTGCAAAACGACCGCCGGCAACGTTGATTTCGAGCGTATCCAAATCGGTATACCCATTGGTCCAAAATTGCCCGGACCGTTCAATCGAAATCTCAGCCCCGGAATCGCCGACGGCAATGTGGTCATTGATCTCCAGATAACCATTCCCGACAGCCAGCTTACCGCCATCACCAAAATCAAGATCCTCTAGGGTTGTTGTCCCACCGTAGTTCACCCAGTTTCCACCAAGATCAACGCTGTCTCCGTCGCGGGTACCAGGCAGATCGTCAGTCGACCAGTTCAAACGGTTGTCCCACCTAACCCCATCACCCAAGTCATTTGGAACGAAACGCAATGTCTGCGCGTCATCTCTAACGTCGACATCCAAGCCAAAGCCGGCCTTAAAGAAGTCGACAATCGTATCAGCGGTGACAACTTGATCCTGATCACCTTGATACTGCTGTCGGAGGTAATCACTCAAATCGTCGATTGTCGCATTTGGCTGACCCAAAAGAGCGGCTGTGAACAGTTGGATGGTGGTGTCATCCAGTACGTCTTTGTCCAGACCTTCTATGTTCCGATCCGCGTTCTCCTCGGAGTTTCCGCGTTCCGCGCTCCAATTGTAGATCATGGTGTCATCATAAAAGCCCGAACCATCCGGTGTGCGAACCGCAAAATGGGCAAATTCTTTGTCTGCACCGTCAGCCGGATTATTTGGATCGGACAGATGTGTCACGATGTTGTCCAGTAGGGTTGTCATCCGGCCCCAAATACCGGCACCCATCGTCAGCGCACCTTCTTTGTCGTCGACCGTCTTATGCGCACCAGACGTAATTACGTTCCCATTGAGCAAGCTATAGTTGCCAATGAAACCTGCATCTTTGTAGTCACCGCCCAAAGCATTCAATGCAGCGTTATTGTCTAAGAAAAGGTTATCTTCGACAAAAGCACCAGGTCGAATTGTCGCTCCGAAAGACGACGCACGCATTGTAATATTGTCGCGCAGCGTGACGTCAGTGACCGTATTCTGAATATAGATATTGTGGTTATAGAAACTCGGCGACTGGGGATTGTCGGTTGACATGTCATAAGAATATCCATCCGCCCAGCCGTTGTGATCGAAGAAGTTCCCTTCCAACAACAAGCCATCGAGTTCATCAAAGAAGGATCCAGAAATGCGGTTATACGCCGGCTCCCAAATATCTGTATCTCGTACGGGCTCATCCCGGAAAACATCCGTGATATCAGAATTCCGAAGCGTAAAGGCATCGACGCCCTTAACGGTCAATTCTTCATTGGACATAGAAACATTGTCCAAGATGATATTCTCGCCCCAGATCAATTTGGCGCCTTCCGGCAAGGCAACACCTTGTATGACCGTGTTGTCAGACCATTCCTGGTACATATTTAGCACCGTGTGCAGAACAGGCTTATCGCCCTCTCCATAGGCGCCAATCAACTGTGGATGAAGCTCGGATTCCCCTGTCGACCCTCGCGCGACAAGACGATCAAGATCGTCGTACTCAAATCCTCGTTCGAACAATAGCCAATTCGACGTCGGTCCTTGATTGGAACCGGTGATGGAATACCAAAGCTCCATACCTGCATCGGGTTTCAGAGCAAGCCCTTCGCTTCCCCCATATTCCGGATTCTGGCTCAGCCACAACCCGGTGATCTGTTCGACTTTCATACCTTCAAGCGCGGCAATATCCGCACGACTCAAGGCATCATCGTCATTTGAGATGAAGACTTTCCGGTGGTTGTCGCCGTGCTCGATGATCATGTCCCCATTATCATCTTCTTGCAGAACATAGAATTCGCCAGTCCCCCAACCCTTTTCCTGCGGCCCAGCGATCGCATCCACATCCGCGTCAAAAACAGTTTTGTCCCCGTTAGAGTGCGTAACCTCATAAGAAAAGTTCAGCGCGCCAGTATGTTCAGAGCCTGTAAGAACCAGCGAAAGGGTATTGTCCGGATTGACAGTAAGATTGCCAGCTTCTGGGCCAGACAGAACCTTAACGGACTGCACATCGTCCACCTCCGACAGGTCAAACTTTGTGACCCGACCCGCAATAACTTCAGCCGTCACGTCTTGTGTAAGCGTGACCGGCCCGGGTTCAGGAACCTCTGTCGGTGTCCCAGTTTGCGGAGGACTTTCGACCTCTGAAACTTCAGTAGGCGTTTTTTCCGTCTGTGTTTCCTTGGCTTTGGTAGAGCCAGATTTGCTGACTTGAGGTTCTTGGTCTGGAGCAACGGTTCGAGCTGCCACCTTAGTCTGCTTCGTATCCGCCACGTCCTGTTCGGGCGGTTCCTCTGCATTACGGATACTCGTTTGCTCATCCGAACTGTTGTTAGAGCCGGAAGCCGCAGCCATAAGAGCACCAAAGAGCCCAAAAATAAAAGTCCAGTACATTCTCTATCCTCAATACCGATCGATGCTTCGACCATGTCACCTTGCCGTGCTCGCCCAAATCAGGGTCGACAATCGTTATGTGTTTTACACTCGTTATTAAGGCTAACGGCTAATCAGGGAACCGGCCCACAATCGTTCGGATTTATGGCAATAATTTGCACAATCTGGAAATTGCTCCATTCTCGCTAATCTTGTGATTTTTCGGCAAATTCCCGCCTAATGCCGCGAGCTCCGCCCTAGTTTCTTAAGCTCTTTTTCACCACGGCTCGACGTGCTGTCGAAGTAAGCCAGAGGGCCGGTGCCACAATTTCGTTTCTAAACTCTCGCCAATGATTCTAGATCGGCGCAATTGTTATCGCAAATCAACACACTTTTACCGGCGAAAGTCAGCAGCAGGAAAAGCATACGATGCACAAAGAACTGTAGGTCAGCAGCTGTTCATTTCGGCCCATAATCCTTAAACGCCTCAATCGCTTCAGCCATCTCCTGATCCGACAGCAATACAACCTCGCCCACCGCCCGGGCTGCTAAATAACTCTGTGCGAGGATCTCCAACTCACCCAAACGCCAAAGCGCTTTACCAAGGTCTTCGCCCAGTACGGTCGCGCCATGATTGGCCATCAAGCACCCGTGCCGATCCTCCATGACCGCGACGACCGCCTCTGAAAGCGCCGCTGACCCATAGCGCGCATAGCCGGCAACCGGCACGTCTGATCCGCCAAACAACCCAATCATGTAGTGACAAGCTGGCAGCGGTTGCCGCAGCATCGAAAGCGCTGTGCAATGCACCGGATGGGCATGAACCACAGCCTGCATATCGGGCCGTGCCTGTAACAAGTCGCAATGGAACCGCCACTCTGACGACGGTTTATGAAGCCCACGCACCTGCCCGCTCTCCAACCGAACCCGAATAATATCCTTCGGCGTCAACTGGTCATAGGGAATACCGGACGGTGTGATCAGCATTTCCTCTCCCACTCGGACAGAGATATTGCCAGAGGTGCCCTGATTGATCCCCTCCGCATTCATCCGCAAACAGGCGTCAATGATCGCTTGCCGCGTCTCTGTTGTTTTCTCGTAAACCATCAGCCTGCCAAATCTGGGAACATCGCTGCCAAGGCCTCTTCGGACGCCTCACAAACACCCCGTTCAGTAATCAAACCCGTCACCAACCCCGCCGGAGTAACATCAAACGCAGGATTCGCCACCTGGACCCCATCGGGCGTGATCTGAACCTCGGTCACTTCACCCACAGCATTCTTGCCCCAGAAGATGTGACTGATCTCGCGCCCGTCGCGTTCCTCAATCGGGATTTCCTTGCGACCATCCCGAACCGTCCAGTCAATCGTGGATGACGGCAAAGCCACATAAAACGGCACCCCATTTGCTTTCGCCGCCAGAGCTTTCAGATACGTCCCAATCTTATTACACACGTCACCCGCCCGCGTGGTCCGATCCGTGCCGACAATGACCATATCGACCTGCCCGTGCTGCATCAGATGCCCACCGGCATTATCGACAATATAGGTGTGCGGAATGCCATGACTGCCCAACTCCCAAGAGGTCAGCGACCCTTGGTTCCGCGGCCGCGTCTCATCCACCCAGGTGTGGATCGAAATGCCCGCGTCATGCGCGTGATACATCGGAGAAGTCGCGGTCCCCCAATCTACGGTAGCAATCCATCCCGCGTTACAATGGGTCAACAAGTTCACCGGCTCGCCAGCAGGTTTCCCCGCCGCAATCTCGCGAATGATCTCTAGCCCATGAACCCCAATCATCCGATTGGTCTCCACATCTGCATCGGCCAGATCATGGGCAAACTGCAACGCCGCCGGGAACCGCTCAGCTTCCGCCAAAGGTATCACCACCGCCCGCGCCCGATCCAATGCCCATTTCAAGTTGATCGCCGTGGGCCGCGTCGCATGAAACACCTTATACGCCTCTTCAAACGCCCGATCCGTCGGCTCCTGCTGCATGGCAAAGGCAACCCCGTAAGCCGCCGTTGCCCCGATCAATGGCGCCCCGCGCACTCGCAGCTCATAAATAGCCGTGGCATAATCCTGCAAAGACCCCAGCTGCTGCGTCACAAACTCATGTGGCAACCAACGTTGATCGATTATCTCTAAAGCCGCATCCGACTCGTTCCACCAAAGCGACCGGTAATGCACGCCATCAACTTTCATATCTTAAATCTCTCTCAGTATCCCGAAGGGCGGGAAAGTTAATTTTAACCGTTCAGGTATTCCCGGCTTTGCTCCCCGGACAAACGGCTCACCTTATCCGTAAGGCGCTTCTTAGTCGAAACAAGATGTGAAATACGTTTGGACATTTGCTGCATCCCCTTCATTAGGATCAAGTTAGCGCGGGTTTCATCTATGCCGACAATATCTTGAAACCTCTGGTACCGCCCCACCTGTGTGAGCGACGTCGAACCAAGTGCTTTTAGTTGAGAATAATCTAGCGCGCTAAACTCTATCCCTTCGACCTCACGCAACCAAAAGAGGTCATCGCGATGGTTTGACAGAACAATCTCTTGCACTTTTGGCAACAGATCTGCTCGGGATCCGAGGCCTTCAGCTTCCGCCACCTCTTGCAGGGTTTTCTTTATAAGGCGAGTTTCCCTCCTGAATTCACGCGGCTGATCCGGGTAACAGTGTCGAAAATACTCCTGCATCAAAAAGGTAACTTCTCGAAACTCCGACACGTTTGAGGATTTGCGTTCCGCCAATTCCACTTTACCCAAATCAACTTCAAAGAAGTTTTCAAGAAAACACTCAGACAAACCTTTGGGAAAAGAACGCGCTTCAAAGGGGACAATGACAAGCTGATCTCCAAACACAGACCTCCAGACAGAGATATTTTTTCGGTAGTTTGCAGCCCAGGTCGCGGGATCGTCCAAACGGTCAGTCGCCTTGAGCCATTGCTGGACCCAAGACAAGTAATAGCCAGCGGGCTCCCGCAACATCAATACAGGTCTGATCTCATTACATACTTCCGACAGCAATCTTTTGACGTTGGCGGCAAGATACGCATTCTCATAAAGATACTCACTCGAGAGAAAAACATACTTAGGCTGGGTCTTCTCAATATCTCGAAAGACTTTTGAAAACACCTTCTCTAACTTGGGGTCATTTGTATTTTCATCAAAAAATGCCCTCGTCGCATCTTCATTTATGCGACGACCTTCGAATTCAGGGATCAAAATGCCTTCGTCTTTCAAGGCGTGACGCCAAGAAAAAAGATCGTTCTGAAGCGTTGTTGAACCGGCCTTGCGGCTCCCGATGTGTAAGATAGCGGTTGTACCCAATGAATGTTCCTAGCGAATAAAACTCTATTCGAAATGTCTCGACCCGAAATGAGGGGTCACTGCCACCGTCTCGAGTCACAAGCACCCGTTCTTTTACGGCTACCCTAGTGCCCATACCTCAGGATTCGCCAGCACCAATGGGTAAGTCGCTCAAAAAACAAAGACGTTAGGCAGTAGCCTTGGGTACGCGCCTGAAAAGCAAAACCAGAGACTAAATCGCAAGAGTATTCGGGATGAGGAAAAGCGCGAACGATTGCGCATCGCCAACAGCATCTGTGATCAAGCCGGTTTGCAACCCAGAGAAAAGATCAAGCAGATCCATAGTCAACCGCGTACAAAGCGCCGTGATGATCGATCCAAAGGTCGTGAACACCCAAATGCCCAGTACCATAGCGACGCCGATTGCCACGTATCGCGCCGCAGAGTTCAGCATAATAAAATCGCTGGTCTGAAACGGACCTCCGACAGGGTCCTCCTTGCGCCCTCCCCCCACGTAAGCTAAACACCTCCCAAATCCGTCGGGGGGCCATTTGGCTGAGAGGTAGCGATACCGACCCGTCGAACCTGATCCGGGCAATTCCGGCGTAGGGAACGGGTAACAGTGCGAAGCAAACCGTAGCCAATCCGTAAATCCCCCGCTTGATGCGCCCTTTCAAATGGGGGGCCATCATGGTCGCAAAGGCACTGACAATCGCAGGTTCTGACAGCGGCGGCGGCGCGGGGATTCAAGCCGACCTCAAGGCCTTCAGCGCAAATGGCGTCTTTGGCACATCTGCCCTCACCGCGATCACCGCACAGAACACCATGGGCGTTACAGCCGTCCATCCGATTCCGGTAGATGTCGTCGGCGCACAGATCGAAGCCGTTTTGACCGACATCCGCCCCGACGCAATCAAGATCGGGATGCTCTTCTCACCCGAACTGATCGAAACCGTCGCCAAGGCGCTTGCAGATTACGACGGTCCTGTGGTGCTCGACCCCGTGATGATCGCCAAATCCGGCGATGCGCTTTTGCAAGATGAAGCCGTGGACGCCCTCAAATCCATCATCCTGCCGCGCGCTGATCTGCTGACACCCAACCTGCCTGAAGCCGCCCGCATCTTGGAAACCTCCGAGGCCGCAACCGAAGCAGACGCGCTGTCTCAAGCCGAAGCCCTCCGCGCCCTTGGCCCCAAGGCGATCCTGATGAAAGGCGGCCATGCCGAAGGCGACACTTGCACCGACCTGCTACTGACCAAAGCCGGCAGCCACGAATTCTCCGCCACTCGGATCAACACCCGCAATACCCACGGCACCGGCTGCACCTATTCCTCAACCATTGCCGCGAATCTCGCCAAGGGGGTGGACATGGTAACCGCCGTAGAAACTGCCCACAGCTACCTGCACGCGGCGATCAAGGCAGCGGACGACATCGACATCGGCGCGGGCCACGGCCCCGTGCATCACTTCCACGGTATGTGGAGCTAGGATGACCCAAGTCACCATCATCGGCGGCGGTGTGGCGGGCCTGTGCGTGGCGCAGAACCTGCTGAACCGTGGGGCCGAGGTGACCGTCTATGACAAAGGCGGCGCACCCGGGCCCCATGCTTGTTCGTGGTGGGCCGGTGGCATGCTCGCGCCCCACTGCGAAGGGGAAAGCGCCGAAGAACCCGTGATCCGCTTAGGCCAAGAAGCCGCAGACTGGTGGGACTTTCACACCGGAGCGGTTACCCGCAACGGCTCCCTCGTCATCTCACCTACGCGCGACGAGGCCGATCTGCGCCGCTTCGCCCGCCGCACGAGTCAGTTCAAAGAGGTGAACGGCGCCGAGATCGCCGCATTAGAACCCGATCTCGAAGGTCGTTTCTCAAAAGGCCTCTACTTCGAAACCGAGGCGCACCTTGCCCCGCGCCAAGCCCTCGCCTCCCTGCGCGAAAAGCTGATCCAAGCGGGTGTCAACTTCATCACCGAAGAGGCCGACCCAAAGGCCCACGCCACTAACGGTCTGACCGTGGATTGCCGGGGCTTCACGGCGAAAGACACGCTCGAAGACCTGCGCGGCGTGAAAGGCGAAATGCTGATCCTCTCCTGCCCCGATGTGACCCTGAGCCGGCCAATCCGCCTGCTTCATCCCCGAATACCGCTCTACATCGTGCCGCGGGGCGACGGGATTTTCATGTTGGGCGCGACCCAGATCGAAGCCACCGCCAGCAAACACGTCACCGCCCGCTCGCTTCTCGAACTCCTCTCTGCCGCTTATGCGCTGAACCCCGCGTTTGGAGAGGCCGAGATCCTGGAAACCGGCGTCGACAACCGCCCTGCCTTCCCCGACAACCTGCCGCGCATCCGCCGCGACGGGAATTTGATCCAAGCCAACGGCCTTTTCCGCCACGGCTTCCTTCTGGCCCCAGCTCTCGCCCGCATGGTGGCCGAGGCGATCTTTGACAACGCAACACCGGAGGTGATGGATGAAACTGCTGCTTAACGGCGACCCGATCACCACCGAGGCCACGACCCTCGACGCGGTGCTGGATGAAAACGGCTACGCCGAGGCGACTGTCGCAACGGCTGTGAATGGAGATTTCGTCCCAGCGACTTTGCGCTCCTCTCACACCCTCACCGAAGGCGACCAGATCGAAGTGCTCGCCCCGATGCAGGGGGGCTGAGCGATGCGCGATTTCTACGGTGTCACCCTCGCCAACGGCTTCATGCTTGGCACCGCGCAATACCCCTCACCCGCGATCCTCGCAGATGCCTTCAAACGCTCCGGCGCATCGGTCGCCACCGTCTCGCTCCGCCGGGAAAGCGGACAAGATCGCGCGGGCCAAGACTTCTGGGCGCTGATCAAGGACCTCGGCGTGCACATCCTGCCCAACACCGCAGGATGCCACACCGTGAAGGAGGCCGTGACCACCGCGCATATGGCGCGCGAGGTCTTTGGCACCAAATGGATCAAGCTCGAAGTCATCGGGGAAGAGGACACACTGCAACCGGATGTCTTCGGCCTGACGGAAGCCGCGCGAATCCTCTCCGAGGACGGTTTCGAGGTCTTCCCCTACTGCACCGAAGACCTCGTTGTCGCGGGCAAGCTGGTGGATGCGGGGTGCGAAGTGCTGATGCCATGGGGCGCACCCATCGGCTCGGGACAAGGGCTGAACAACGTCTTCGGCCTGCGCGCCATGCGCGCACATTTTCCCGATATCCCGCTGGTCGTCGACGCAGGCCTGGGCCTTCCAAGCCACGCTGCGCAAGCGATGGAACTGGGCTATGACGCCGTGCTTTTGAACACTGCAGTCGCCAAAGCGGGTGATCCGGCACTGATGGCCGAAGCCTTCGCCAGTGCGATCAAAGCTGGCGTCCAGGCGCAGATCAGCGACCCGATGGAACCGCGAGATATGGCCGCCCCGTCCACTCCTGTGATCGGAAAGGCGTTCTTGTCATGATGTTCTGTAGTCGCTTTGCCCGACAAAATCGGGCAGCGCCCGGACCTCCCCCCCGAGGGGAGGGCGCTTCACGCCTCCCCTGGAGGTCCACGCGCGATCATCGCAAAGGGCAAACAAGGGGTGCCAAATCATGACCCTCGACCGCTTCTACCCGATCTTCGACAGCACCGACTGGCTCCGCCGCCTACTGCCGCTTGGCATCAAGCTCGTGCAACTGCGCGCCAAAGACCTCGACGAAGGCACACTGCGCCAAGAAATCCGCACCGCCCGCGATCTCTGCCACGACGCCGGTGCCACGCTGATCGTCAACGACCACTGGCAAATCGCGATCGAGGAAGGCTGCGACTATATCCACCTTGGCCAAGAAGACCTCGACACATCCGACATAGACGCTATCCGCGCCGCTGGCCTCAAACTCGGTGTCAGCACCCATGACAAAGCCGAGTTGCGCCGCGCCATGGAACTCAATCCCGATTACATCGCCCTCGGCCCGATTTACCCCACCATCTTGAAGAAGATGAAATGGCACGAGCAGGGCCTCGAAAAACTCACCATCTGGAAAGAGATCATCGGTGACACGCCCCTCATCGCCATTGGCGGCATGTCCGTCGAGCGCGCCCAAGGGGCCTTTGACCACGGCGCTGATGTCGTCAGCGCCGTCACCGACATCGCCCTCAACGAAGACCCCGAACAGCGGGTCAGAGACTGGATCGCTGCCACCAGATGACCCGCTACGCCCGCCAAATGATCCTGCCCGAAGTGGGACAGGACGGTCAGAGCAAACTGACCAAGGCACACGCGCTCATCATCGGCGCAGGCGGCCTCGGCCATCCTGTCGCGCAATATCTGACGGCTGCGGGCGTCGGCCAAATCACCATCATCGACCCAGACACGGTAGAGCTTTCGAACCTGCATCGCCAAACGCTCTTTACTGAGGCCGAAGTTGGGCAACCGAAAGCACAAACGCTCTGCACCCGCCTCGCGAAGCTCAATTCAGATGTCGCGCTGAAAGCCATCACCGGCACGCTAAACCCCGATACAGCCCCAGAGCTGATCGCCGCCGCCGACATCATCCTCGATTGCGCGGACAGCTTTGCGGCAAGCTACATCGCCTCCGACGAATGCCTCACCCAAGGCAAGCCTCTCATCTCAGCCTCCGCCCTCGGCCTGCAAGGCTACGTCGGCGGGTTCTGCGGCACGGCTCCACCCCTCCGAGCTGTCTTCCCTGACCTGCCCCAACACCTCGCCACCTGCGCCACCGCGGGCGTGATGGGTCCTGTCGTCGGAACCTTGGGCGCGATGCAGGCGCAAATGGCAATCAACACGATCCTAGGCCTCACGCCCTCCCCGCTCGGTCAGTTGATGCAAGTCGATTTCGCGACGCTCCGCACGTACCAATTCCGTTTCGACACAGCGCCAGAACCAGATACAAAGTTGACCTTCACAACACATAACCAACTGACTCCAAACGATTTCATCGTAGATCTGCGCGAAACCGACGAGGCTCCTACCCCCGTCGCGCCCACCGCACTCCGCCACCAGGTCGCCGATTTCGACACCGCCCACCCGACGCCCGCAAAGGGCCAAAGGGCGATCCTCACCTGCCGCTCTGGCCTGCGCGCCTGGCAAGCGGCCCGTAAATTGCAGTCCTATTGGGACGGCGAAATCCTGTTGATCGCCATGGGCGACACGAACACCAACCAAGGAACAGACACATGAAACTTACCACTTTCACCGCCGCCGCCGCGCTTTTAGCGGCTCCTGCCATGGCGCAAGACAAAATGACCCTTCTGCTCGATTGGTTCGTCAACCCCGACCACGGCCCGATTATCATTGCCGAAGAGCTTGGCTATTTCGCCGATCAGGGCCTTGAGGTTGAAGTCATCGCCCCAGCCGACCCGTCCGACCCTCCAAAGCTGGTCGCTGCCGGACAAGCCGAACTCGCGATCTCTTACCAGCCACAACTGCACCTCCAAATCCACGAAGGTCTACCACTTCAGCGCGTCGGCACTCTGGTTGCGACGCCTCTCAACTGCCTCCTCGCCCTTGAAGACGGCCCGATCGAAACACCGGCGGACCTGAAAGGCAAAAAGGTCGGCTTCTCGGTCGGTGGCGTAGAAGAGGCGGTGCTGGGTGCAGTCCTGAACACCTACGACCTGACACTCGACGACATCGAACTGGTGAACGTCAACTTCTCGCTTTCCCCATCCCTGATGACCGGCCAAGTCGATGCCGTCATCGGCGCCTTCCGTAACTTTGAACTGAACCAGATGGACATCGAAGGCGTCGCTGGCCGTTGCTTCTACGTCGAGGAAGAGGGCCTGCCGCCTTATGACGAACTGATCTACGTCGCCAACACCGAAACGATGGACAAAGAGATGATCGCCCGCTTCCTCGCCGCGACAGAGCTTGCGACACAATACATCGTCAACCACCCGCAAGAGAGCTGGGAAATCTTCGCTGGCACATCCGCAGAACTTCAGGATGAACTCAACGCCCGCGCTTGGGTCGACACCCTGCCACGTTTTGCCCTACGTCCCACCGCGATGGACGAAGGCCGCTATGAGGCGTTTGAGGCATTCTTGAACGAAGCGGGCCTGATCCCCGCCATCAACCCAGTGTCCAAAATCACCATCGACGTAACCGCGAAATGAGCGTGAGCTACGGAAAAACCTTCGCCAGCCTTCGGGCTGGCGCGGATCAGGCGTGGGAGGATTACACCCGCCACGCCTTTGTGGAAGGTCTTTGCGACGGCACCCTGCCCCGCACGGCTTTCCTGCATTACCTTGTGCAGGATTACGTCTTCTTGATCCACTTCTCTCGCGCCTGGTCGCTGGGTTTGGTGAAATCCGAGACGTTGGACGAAATGAAGGTTTGCGCAGGCACCGTCGACGCACTGGTCAACCACGAAATGGCACTCCATGTGCAAACCTGTGCCGCCGAAGGCATCGACGAAGAAACGCTTTTCACTGCCGCCGAAGAAGCCGAAAACCTCGCCTACACCCGCTACGTGATGGATGCGGGCCTACAAGGCGATTTCCTTGATCTCATGGCAGCCCTCGCGCCTTGCGTCTTTGGTTACGGCGAGATTGGCGCACGTCTCGGTACAGACCACGCAGAGCCGTACAAAGACTGGATCAACACCTACGCCGGTGCGGAATACCAAGAGGTCTGCGAGACCGTCGGTACCATGCTCGACGCCGCCGTCGCCCGCCGCCTCGGCGATGACCCGCAAAGCTCGCCCCGCTGGGCACACCTCCAGAACCGCTTTACCAGAGCAACAGAACTCGAAGTCAGCTTCTGGAGCATGGGTCTGCGCGGCGCGTGAACGAGGCGCCGTCCATAACGCTGCAAGGAAGCCATGCCATCGACGGGCGCACGCTCTTTGATGGCATCACGCTGACCCTACCCGCAGCCGAATGGACCTGCCTCCTCGGCCCCTCGGGCGTCGGCAAATCCACGATCCTGCGTCTGATCCTTGGCCTCGACACCGCTGGCACCTTCACCGGTTCCATCGAAACCTCTGACGCAAAGCCGTTAGACAACCGCATCAGTTACATGGCGCAGTCGGATCTGCTGCTGCCGTGGCTGACCGTTCTGGAAAACGCCGTGTTAGGTGCCCGTTTACGGGATGAAAAACCTGACCTCGACCGTGCCCAAACGCTCCTCGCCCGCGTCGGCCTCTCAGACCATCAAACCAAGAAACCCGCCGCCCTCTCCGGCGGTATGCGCCAACGCGCTGCCCTTGCACGCACGCTGATGGAAGACCGGCCCATCGTGCTTCTCGATGAGCCCTTCTCCGCACTCGACGCTGGCACCCGAGCCGACATGCAGGAACTCGCGGCAGAGGTGCTGACAGATAAAACGGTCATGCTCGTCACCCACGACCCCGGTGAAGCGGCCCGTATGGCCCACCAAATCGTCCTCCTGACGCCCTCAGAGGCGAAACAGTGGCCGGTGCCGCCAATCCCGCCCATACGCCCTGTAGACGCGCCAGAGACGCTCTCAGCCCAATCAGAGCTCTTGGCGCATATGCGGGGGTTCCGCGCATGAGGTGGTTTTACGGCGTCACTGCGATGATGGTGGGACTGGTCCTTTGGCAGGCGATTGTCTGGATCACGGGGGTTCCGAAATTCATCCTGCCCTCTCCGCTGCAAGTGGCGGAGGCGGCCTACACCAGCCGCGCCCTGATCGCTGAACATGCGATAGTGACAATTACCGAAGTCATCATCGGCCTCCTAATCGGCACGGTCTTAGGGGCGGTCACGGCAATCCAACTAGCCGGCTCACAGACCCTACAACGGCTGATGCTGCCGATTCTGGTCTTCACCCAAGCCGTTCCGGTCTTTGCACTCGCGCCGATCCTGACACTCTGGTTCGGCTACGGCATGGCCTCCAAAATCGTGATGGCGGTTCTGATCATCTACTTCCCCGTCACCTCAGCGTTCCACGACGGTCTCAGCCGCGTGGACACCGGCCTCATCGACCTCGCCCGCACGATGGGCGCCACCAAAAACCAAATCATGCGCCGCATCCGCATCCCGCACGCCCTACCCTCCTTGGCGACAGGTATGCGACTTGCTGCTGTCTATGCCCCAATCGGCGCAGTGATCGGCGAATGGGTCGGATCGTCAGAAGGCCTCGGCTATCTGATGCTGCTCGCCAGCGGACGCGTAAAGATCGACCTGATGTTTGCCAGCCTCATCACCTTGGCAATCATCACCGTGATCTTACACACCGCCGTCGGCATCCTCGCCGACCGCCTCTCTCGCTACGCTCAAGGGGTGACAGCTTAACTTTGCGGTTCGCCATCAATGCCGCAAATGCTATGTCGTATCCAAAGCACCTCGGAGTAATTTGAAATGCCCGCCTACCTTGTCGACCTCCTCGCCTGGTCCGCAGCCTTCATCATCCTGTTTTTTGGCATCCGCTATTTGCAGAACCGAAAGTCAGACAAAGACGAAAAGTGACACAACACTTGATCAAAGAAGCCAATCCACATTAGCCTGTTTTTAATTCGTTAATAAATTTTTGAGGTCATAATGAGCGACCGTGTGATGGAGCTGCGCAAAGCAGCCCGCCAATTTGCGACGTCAGACAATCCACGGGCATGGCGAGAACTTGCAGGAACCCTCGGTCTCTACATCCCAGCCTACCTAATTGCCATCACTCAGTACTCAAACCTTTTGCTGTTCATTCCAGCCATGGTCATCACCATCGCAATGACCATGCGGATCTATATGATCCAGCACGATTGCATCCACCGGTCGTTTTTCAAGATGCGCTCGACCAATGACATCACGGGCAAGCTCCTCTCTCCCATCGCCATGACGCCCTATGAGGCGACGCGCTATAACCACAACCTCCACCATGCCCATGTCAGCGACCTCGACCGCCGCGACACGTTTGAAATCTACGTAATGACCCTGCGGGAATGGGAACAGTCCGGTTTCTGGAAACGCCTCGCCTACCGCATTTACCGCAGCCCTTTCGTTTTGGTCTTCACCGGACCATTCATTGTCTACCTTTTGCTCCGCCGGTTTCCCCTTTGCTGCCTCAGAACTGGGATCGGAGATCAGATCATCCACAACCTTCTGATACTTGGTCAGATAGGCTTGACCTACCTGATCGCGGGTACAAATGGCCTCTGGGTTTGGCTTTTGATCGTCTACCTCACTTCAACGCTTGGTGTTTTGATCCCCTACATTGTGCACAATTTTGAAAACATCCACTGGGGCACCCGCCCTGATATGGATTTCGCCACTGGCGCTCTAGATGGATCATCCGTGCTCGACTGGGGCTGGCTGTTCCATAAAGCCGTGATGAACATTGGCTATCACGACCTACACCACCTCAACGCCAAGATCCCGGGCTACAAGCTGAAAGAAGCCCATGAGTACCTTGAGGCCCAAGGTCTTTTGCAGCCGGTAAAGATCGGATTCTTCCAAGGCCTCTCTTGCTATCAGTGGAAGCTCTATGATGAGGAAGGCGGCAAAATGATCCCCTTCCCGAAAACAAAAGACGGACAGATGATTACCGCCTAGCACCTGCCAGTCTTTTGAGAAAAACACTTCCGCCGGAGGCAACCAATCATCTATCCGATTGATTTTAAACAGATTTCAAGGGCGTTTCGCAGCGAAACTACCCTTTTTCGAATAAACGCTGCAGCTCGATCATTGCGGTTTCAATTGTTTCCACATCCACCGCGCGTCCTTTGAGCCGGATAAAGTACCCATGGCTGTCGACGCCTTTGGTCAGCGTCACGCCTGTGGACAGCTTGAGCGTATCCCGCCCGACCCAGCCTGCGGGTGTCACGGCCTTTGGGCGGCCCATCTTTTTAGCCTTCGGAGCGCCCTCCTCGATCTGCTTCAAGATCGGTTCTATCGCATTCCATTCGTCCTCAAAATCGCGCGCAGCGATGCGGGATAGAGCGTCGCGCAGTTGGTCCTCCCCGCCCTGCCGCAATGCGTTCACGATGCGTAGGCCCCGGCGCTCTGACATCTCTTCAGCAAAGGTCAGCAAGTCGCCAAAAGCTTCGAAAATCTCAGCGAAAGATTTGATCTTGGAACGCTTCGCTTTGGAGGCGGAAAAGAACATCTGTTTGATGGCGTGATCGGTGCTTTTGAACGCGTCTTCACGCGCGGCCAGAACAGCGATCCGGCCCCGTTCAAAATGGCTGAGATCTTCGCGGACTTCGTTTTCCTCGACCATGGAGATAAAGCTGCTGGCGAGGTCTTTGGGGGGCACAACAACCGCTTTGATCGTTGTTGGGCCGTTCTTGTATTGCTCTGCCATTTCGCGGTGCACTAGAAGGCGGCGGTAGCCGGAGAGCAGCGCGTAGGTGCCATCCTCTTTCTGAGAGACCTCAATCGGCAGGCGCAGGCCATTGACGCTGATCGACAGTTTGAGCTCATCCAGCTCCGCTCGCCCAAGAACGGAGCGGTCGCGGATCATGGTTTTTTCATCGATCTGGTCGAGCGGGATTTCTTGGATCAGAAGCCCCTTCTCTTCCGCGTCTTTCAGCCGTTCGGCGTCCATCCGATTAAGCCGCGCGCCGGGGCTTTCGGCCGTGCCCAAGGGGGCCGTTTCCGCCGCGACCTGCGCAATTGGAGCTGTTGCGGGATTGGGTCGTTTTTGAGTTTCGCTGCGAAACTCTGCATCCAGTTCGGCCAGTTTATCGGCGCTTGGCGGTTCCAGTCTGCGTTTAGCCATTGGTCTGCTCCTCTTGAGCTTTCATCATTTGTTGGTCACGCCACCATGTGCCCAAAAGCACCTCTTTCACCTCGGCCCATGTGCGGTCAAATGTCTCACGACCACGGACGTAGGTATCGCGGTTGAAGTCGCGATAGTCGGCTTCATAGATGCCGTTCACGTTCTCTCCGGCCTGTCCGACCATGGCGGTCAGCTCCTGCCGGTAGGTCGTCATAAAGTCGCCGAAATAGGCTTGGATGACGTTGGCCAGGTCGGTTTGCTGGCTGGCGTCGAAGCGGGTGACGATGGCCCGCACGGCGTCCCATTCGAACGTCATTTCGGGCAACCCTTGCTGACGGCGGACGGAGTTTTCCCCGTCTTCGATGGAGGCGAATGTGCTGTAGAGCATATCGAAAAATCGGCCGGTGCTGTCGAACTCCAAAAAGGATGCGCCAAGCGGCACCAGCAAGATGTCAGCGGCGGCGAGCGCGTTGATGGTGAGGTACCCAAGGGCGGGTGGCGTATCGAGGAGGATTACATCGTAGTCATCTAAGATACCCTCACCAGACAGCGCGTTGGTTAACGCATCCCAAAGCGGCCAAGAGCGGCTTTGCATCCGCCATACAGGCACTTGGAATTCCGCCCAGTAGAGGTTCAGTTGGGCTCCGATCAGATCGATGTTGGGCCAATGGGTGGCTTGGATTAGATCGCGGGCGGACATGTTGCGCGCCTCTTGCAGCGTTTCGTCCAGTTGCGGAGTTTCGCTGCGAAACTCTCTGGCTTCGGCTTCGAGGTGCATGGCGAAATCTTTGGCCATCAGCGGGAAGGCCGTTTGCCATTCGTCCTGCACCTGACCGCCCATAATCGAGGTCATGGAGCCTTGGCTGTCGAGGTCGATCACCAGCACTTTGTAGCCATCGAGCGCGGCTGACATGGCCAGATGCGCCGCGGTGGAGGTTTTGCCCACGCCACCTTTAAAGTTCGCTACACTGATGATCTTGGCGGGCAGGCCTTCGGGCCGATAGGGCAGGTATTCGCGGTCGGCGGCACCTTCACTCGCAAAGTGTTTCCGCAAGGTTAAGACATCGTCCAGTGTGAACCACTTGGAATTGCCCTCGCCGGTGCCTTGGGGGAGGTCCGGATTGGCCTTCAGGACGCGGCGGAAGTGCGAAGGGGCGACGGGGATCAGATAGCGACAGACCTCCCACGTGGAGAACCGGCGCAGGCGTTTGGCGCCATCAGGAGCGTGACCGCGCTTTGCCAGATCCTCGCGACCTTTCGCAGCGAAAGCGGCGGCTTTTGCGAATCGTGTGGTGTCGATAGGTTCAGAGAGCTTGGCTGCTGCAGTTGCCGGATCGATGTTGAGATAAGGGGGCAGGGGCGCTTTGGACGCGGATGACATGTGTTTGCCTCAATGTCTGCAAGTTATTATGGTTTCTCGCAAACTATCGCACATGAAATCGAATTTGAGAATCAGAAAGCTTATTCTGAGCCAGAATAGAGCCTAATAAGGTAAAATATATGCACTAAAGCTGTTTTATCTGTTTGGAGTCTTTAAGGTATTTATTTCTCAAAAGACTATTATAATCATAAGGTTACGCCATATTGGGAGCCGCGATACGGGATGAAAGGTACCGGTTTGCGGGATGAAAGGGCGCCCGATGCAGGGGGAGCAGGGCCGATTCGCGGGGTTTTAGGGACCAAGACTCGGGTTGGCCCGTGTTTGTGTCGATATGCACAGGGTTATCCACATCAGTGATGGTATCTGTCCCGTATTTGGATACCTTTGGACGAAGAAAATCAAGGTACCTTACGTGAAAGGTACCCGGCTACGGGATGGTCCGAACCCGTATAAAGGTGCCTGAGGATTTGTTGCCGTGAGGTGCCTTTTCTGTCATAGTTGTGCGAAAGACCAGCAGAGTCGGACAGATGGCAGAGCAGACCGCCAAAGATATGAACGTCGAACTGACGGGCGCGCTGAGACGCGGTTCGGTGAAGAAGAACGTGGCCGCGATCCATGTGAGTGGCAAGCTGACGTTGTTGCAGCGCAAGCTGTCGAATGTCTTGCTGCTGAATGCCTACGACACGCTGATCCATCAGACGACGCATCGGATCGATGCGCGGACGTTGTGCGCGATGATCGGCTATAACTCCAACGACATGGAAACGCTGAAGGCGTCGCTGCGCGGTTTGGTAGAGACGTTGGCCGAGTGGGATATGCTTGACGCCGACGGCCAGCAGGAATGGGGGGTGTCGAGTCTTCTGGCCTATGCCAAGCTGAAGGGCGGCGTTTGCGAGTATTCTTATTCGGCGGCCTTGGCGGAGAAGCTGCACGATCCGAAAGTCTTTGCGCTGATCAATCTCAACATTCAGCGGCGGTTCACCAGTGGGCACGCGCTGGCGCTTTATGAGAATTGCTATCGCTTCGTGCGCACCGGCAGCACCGGTTGGTGGGAGTTGGAATTGTTCCGGCGGCTGATGGGTGTGAGCGACAGCACTTATTACGAGGTGTTCAAACATCTCAACGCAAAAATCATCAAACCAGCGGTGGCGGAGGTGAATAAGACCTCAAACATCATTGTAACGCCGGAGACCCGTAAGATGGGCCGCGCGGTGAGCCATATTCGGTTCAAGATCAAAGAGAACCCACAGCTGGCAATCCTAGACATTGATGACGGTGAAGGTGCGCGAAATTCGCCTGTTTATGATCGGCTACGGGGGCAGGGGGTCAGCGACCGTTTGGCGCGACAGTGGATCAATGAGCATGGCGACGCCTACGTCGCAGAGAAAATCTCTTACGTCCAGGGGCAGAAGGGTGTGCAGAACCCCATCAGCTACCTCTCTGCCGCATTGAAGGCGGATTATGGGGCAGGGGAGCCGGCGGAGCCTAAGCCGTCCTCTGCCCGCGCGCGCAAGCTGATGGCGGTTCGGGATGCCGTGGCGGCGCGGACGCCGACGCAGCGGGATGCGGATAAGCGGCTTTTCGTGAGCCGGATTGAGGATGCGGCAGCGCGTCAGGACTTTGAGGCCCATGGCTGGATGTCGGCACTGAATGCCGAAACGATCTTTGAGTTTTGGGAAGATATGATGCCAGGCGTGTTTGACGAAGGTGTCACCCCATAGGAACAACTGCAAATAGCTGAACGTTCTAGGGCTTTTGTTTTGCCGCGACATTGGTAGTGTCGGCAAAAAAAACGGGCAGTTATGACCGAAAAACACATGGGCAGTGCCGGTGCGTCGAAAGACGCGACCGATCATGATAGAATTTTTGAGCTGTTGGCGTTGCTAACACCATGGGACATTGATCTCGATAAGTTCCGCATCGGACGCCGCGGGGACGGAGGCTATGTCGCCGCTGATCAATTGCATCCGAAGCAAGCTATTTTGAGTTATGGCATTTCGAACGAAGTCAGTTTCGATCTGGAAATGGCAGAAGCGGGGTTCAAAGTCTGGCAGTTCGATCACACGATCGACGGCGCGCCGGTGGTGCACGACAACCTGATCTTTCATAAGGAAGGCGTTGCTGGTCGGGATCGGCCGGAAGAAAAGCTGTTCACTGTTGAGTCGCACGCTGAGCGATTTGGGATAAACCTTGATGGTGCCATTCTGAAGATGGATGTCGAAGGGTCGGAGTGGGATGTGTTCTCGACCATGCCCGAAACGGTCTTAGCAAAGTTTGATCAGATCTATGTAGAATTCCATGGGCTGGCTCGAATTGCGCGCCCAAGATTTGCGCCGGTATTCAAAGTCGTTATGGAAAAATTGAACCGGCATTTCACCCTGTTCCATGTGCATGCCAATAATGCGCGGCCGTTGGTACAGATTGAAAACTATGTAACGCCGGGTTTGCTAGAAGCGTCATTCATTCGGACAGAGCTTGTGGACCGGTCCGCTTCAAACACTTGGTATCCTACCGAATTGGATGAGCCGAATATGAGAAACCGGCCGGACCTAAACCTCTGGCTTTTCCCGTTTGCGCCCCGGCCGTCAGATCCGTTGTCGAGGTGATTTGATGGCTGGCGATCCGATCCTGATCTACACGACGATGAAGAACGAAGGCCCCTATATGCTGGAATGGGTAGCCTATCATAAATCCTTGGGTGTCGATCAGTTTTTGATATTTACGAACGATTGTACCGACGGGACTGACGCAATCGCAGAGCGGTTGACCGAACTTGGTGTCGCGATCCACGTCGACAATGCGGTTGCGCCGGGCGGCAGTCCGCAAAACCAGATGTTGCGTCGGGTCCGGCGACACAAAGCGTTTAAGCGGGCGGGTTGGACGTTTTGCCTAGATGTAGATGAATTTTTAAATATCCGGATTTTAGGAGCGGGCGTTCCGGAGCTTATCGCCAAGTTGGAAGAGGTGTCTGGCGGCCCGATTGACGTCGCCTCATTCGCTTGGAAGCTGTTTGGATGCGGCGGAATCGAAACCTTTGAAGACAGACCTGTCACGCAGCAGTTTTTCATGTGCGATGATGAGGTAACGCCCTATTCGGGGGTCGCGCAGGGGTTCAAATCAATCACCCGCAACAATGGGACGTTCCCGCGATATGGCCCGCATCGGCCCAAGGGTGCCTCAGATGACATTGCGCCACGCCTTCGGTGGAGCGATGGGTCCGGTCAGCTGATGCCCTACGAGACTGTATCCTGGCGGGCGCGTCCGGGCTTTGGGCATGAGTTTGCACGCCTGCATCACTATGTGGTGCGGTCCGTTGATGGGTTCTTGGTCAAGCGTGATCGAGGGAAGACCAATCATGTGAACCATGATCAGGCTGAGACCTATTGGAACAACATGAATGCCAACCTTTGTGAGGATCGTACGATCTTACCAGCAGTTGAGCGTGCGGAAATCGTGCGGTTGGAGTTGATGGCCGATCCTGCTTTGTCGGAATTGCACGAAGCGGCGGTCGCATGGCACAAGGCCAAAATTTCAGAATTGCGTGCGCGGGATGATTGGCAAGAGTTCCGCGATTTTCTGAAAGCGAATTTGACCCATCGAGCGGCGTCGACCAAAGCCGGGGGAGGGGTCAGCGCATGATGATCTTTTGCGGCGATTCACACGTGCGGCCTTTTGAATACAACGTGTTCGAGGGCGGCCAAGATGATGATGTAAGGAAATACAGCCATCTTGTTTGGAAAGCCGGTGCAACGGCAGCAGGGTTCGCGCGAAAGACATCTCGTCGACAGCTGAGTGCCGCCTTTGCGGATGCGTGCGCAAAGGTTGGGCCTAAGCGTGTGTGTTTTAATCTTGGACAGGTGGATGCCGAAGTAGGGTTCTATTTTGCAACCATGACCAAGGGTCCACTTGAATTTGAGCCATGGTTGACGGAGCGCTATGAGGCTTTCATTTCCCATGCTCAGTCCTTTGGATTGAGCTTTGTAGTAAAGGGGTTGAACCCTTCGACGCTGATCTCAGAGGAACGACTAAAGTCCTATATCCGTCGGACAACGATCAAGTCGTTTCCAACGCGATCTGATTTTCGCATTGCCTTTCGGTCCATTGCGCCGTTGGTTTCTGTCCAGCAACATGCGGAGCGGAATGTGATAGCGCAGTCTATCTTGCAGCAGATCTGCCGACGAGAGACGATCCCATTTTTCGATATACGTGATTTGACGATGTCACCGAGCGACGAGGGTCTGGCCAAGCCAGAGTTTGTCGCGCCGCATCTGGATGTGCATTTGATCGACTCATTTGCCTTGCGGCAGGCCTATAGAGACGAGGTGCAATCGGCATTTCGCTTTGTAAGGCGGGCGGCTTAAGATGCCGAGGAGCTGTAAAATCGTTTTCGCTTACAGGCGCGGGCAGATCCACATGGGTGGAAAGATGATGCGTGTCGATCAGCTGAGCCAAATGGCTGCTGATATGTTGCCATCGGACCAATATGATGTTCAAACAGCCTTTGTTCCGCGAGAGGATCGCAGGCACAAGGTCCGGGAATTAATCGACGCGTGCCGAGGAGCGGTTGTGATTTTCCATAAATCGGCCGCCTCCAATATTGGGCCAGATACCAGAGCTGAGATTCGCAAAGTAGCCGCGGGTATATGTGTTGATCATTTAGACATTGTCGTTGGGCCGCTTGAGAAAGGGTTCTTTGATGTTCACATCGTCGCGTCGCGCTTTGCTGAGGCGGAGCTGGTTCAAAACCTCAATGGACTGAAACCTCTTCCTGGCACGCAAGTCCGCCATTTGCGGCATCATGCGGACCCACGGTTGGGAGAGATCTCCGCGCGCGAGATTGACAATTTTCAGCTGGGTTATTTCGGGATGTTAGAGAACATTGCGGATCGGTCCGCTTTTCCTGACGACATGTCGATCCCAGACTATGAGCCGACAGAGTTAGATGGGTTTTTGAACGCTTTGCCTAAATCAAACCTTCACGTCACGGTGCGCAAGCCGTTCCCAAAGAGGAGCTTTGGAATTTTACCGACCAAGCCTTTCACCAAGGGCTTTAACGCTGCTGTGGTCGGAGCAAATGTTCTGGTCAACACGCAGGTGCATGACGCGACTTACTACCTGGGGGAGGACTATCCCTTTCTGATCCCTGATCCTTCCCCCAATTCTGTGCGTGCTGGGATTGAGCATGCACGCGAGGCCTTTGGATCAGCGGAATGGCAGATGGGTTTGGACCGTATGGCGGATATGAGGGCGCAGGTGGCGCCGGAAAAGGTCGTGCAGGAGCTGCGGCAGATTGTGGATTTGTTTGGATAGGCGAGACGGCTGAATGGCGGAACAAGAAACATTTTTGATTGTCACTACGATGAAGAACGAGGGCCCGTTCATGTTGGATTGGGTGGCCTATAATCGGTCTATCGGTTTTGATGATATTCTGATTTATACCAATGATTGTTCTGACGGGACCGACCTGATCGGTGACCGATTGCAGGCTTTGGGGTTTGCCCACCATGAGCGCAATCGGTTGGGTCCGCGCGCTACGCCACAAAATCGTGCTCATAGCCTGTCCATGAAGCATCCGAGCTTTCATGCGGGGGATTGGGTGATGAGTTTGGACGTTGATGAGTATATCAACGTGCGTTTACCGTCTGGATCAATCCGTGAGCTGGTCGATGCTTCTGGTCCGTCGGACGCCATCTCGATTGCTTGGAAGATGTTTGGCCATGGCGGGATAGACGACTTTGAAGATAAGCCTGTGCCAGAGCTGTTCTTGCAATCAACTGGAGAGCATCAATTTCCGCATTACAAGACGCGCGCGTTCAAAACCTTATTTCGGAATAACGGTAAATTTCACCGCTATAAAGCGCATCGACCGAGGATCAATCCAGACGAGGCTCCGAACCCGGAGGCTCCTTATGAGGGGGTTGTTTGGCGCGATGCTGCGGGGCAGACGACACAAGCTGCAGATGTAGATTGGAAGATTTGGCGCGGCTTTGGGCATAGATTCGCCCGAGTGCATCACTATGCCGTGCGGACGACAGATAGCTTCCTTGTAAAGCGTGATCGCGGCAGGACCAATCATGTGGGGCAAGATCAAGGATTGGAATACTGGCAGCAGCTAAACCACAACCATGAGAGAGACGATAGCATTCTTCGGCACATGTCCGGCATGCAGGCCGTTAAGGATGAGATGATGGCCGATACGACTTTGCGCAAGCTGCATGAAGACGCTTGCGATTGGCATCGGGCGAAGGCGGCAGAGCTGAAGGCGCGTCCGGAATGGTCGGATTTTGTGGCGACCCTATATGGCTCAAAAGAGAAAGCACAGGCGCTATGACACAGGACATGACCAAAGAAGAGCGTCGCGCGCGTCAGGCGCGGCAGCGCGAGAAGAAGGATGCGCTGCGACGCGACATGCTCAAAAAAATGCCGAAGGAAGCAGTTTGTGTTGAGATCGGTGTCTGGAAGGGAGAGTTTTCGACCATCTTGGTTGAAGAGTTGCGGCCAAAGCATCTTTACTTGATTGACCCTTGGGCTGTTCAGGATGATGCCGCAGGCGGTGCCTCATTGGCGGGGGCTCAAGACAAGGCGCGCATGGATCGTATTCACGACCATGTGGCAGAAAAATTTGCGCAACAGATCGCTTCTGGGTCGGTTTCGATCCTACGGGACTTTTCGGTTCCTGCGTTGGCGACATTCGACGGGGGCGCGATTGATTTTGCCTATGTCGATGGTGACCATACCTATGAAGGTGTGCTGTCCGATTTGGAAGCCTTGCATCCGAAATTGAAGGTCGGCGGTGTCGTGATGATGGATGACTATCATCAGCGCGGTTGGTGGGGCGATGGCGTTATTCGAGCGTTGAATACCTTTGTTGGGCGGCTCCCGGCACACTATCGGTTCAAGATGATGGCTGGCGCTCAGATAGCGGTGAGCAAATTAAAGGACTAGGCCAAACACCGTGATTTGGTCCGAAGAGTGGAAAAGAGCATGTCAAAGAGAGCATTGATCACAGGCATCACGGGGCAGGACGGATCGTTCCTGACGGAGTTGCTCTTGGAAAAGGGCTATGAGGTGCATGGTATCAAGCGTCGCGCGTCTTCGTTCAACACGCAGCGGATTGATCATGTTTACGAAGATCCGCACAATCCGTCGCCTCGGCTGAAGCTGCACTATGGCGATTTGACCGACACGCTGAACCTGACGCGTATCCTGCGCGAAGTGGAGCCGGATGAGGTGTATAACCTTGGGGCGCAGAGCCACGTTGCCGTCAGCTTTGAGGCGCCTGAATACACGGCGGATGTGGATGCGATAGGGACTTTGCGGTTGCTGGAAGCCATTCGGTTTCTGGGCTTTGAGGAACGGACGCGGTTTTATCAAGCCTCGACCTCAGAGCTGTATGGGTTGGTGCAAGAAACGCCGCAGACGGAGAAGACGCCGTTTTATCCTCGGTCGCCTTACGCCATTGCGAAGCTTTATGCCTATTGGACGGTTGTGAACTATCGCGAGGCCTATGGCATGTATGCCTGCAATGGCATCCTGTTTAACCACGAAAGTCCGCGGCGGGGGGAGACGTTTGTGACCCGTAAGATCACGCGGGGCTTGGCGAATATCGCGCAGGGTTTGGAAGACTGCCTGTATATGGGCAACATCGACGCGCTGCGCGATTGGGGGCACGCGAAAGACTATGTGCAGATGCAGTGGTTGATGCTGCAACAGGAGCAGCCGGATGACTTTGTCATCGCCTCGGGCAAACAACATTCGGTGCGGGATTTTATCACGTGGAGCGCATTGGAGCTTGGCATCCGGTTGCGGTTCGAAGGGCAGGGGTTGGATGAGGTTGCGATTGTCGACAGTGTGGAGGGCGATGATGCGCCTGCGCTGAAAGTCGGTGATGCAATCGTGCGGATTGATCAGCGCTATTACCGGCCTGCGGAAGTTGAGACGCTGTTGGGCGATCCGTCGAAGGCCAAGAAGGAGCTTGGGTGGGAGCCGACGATCAGTGCCGAAGAGATGTGTAAAGAGATGGTGGCCGAGGACCTCAAAAGCGCCAAGCGCCACGCCTTGTTGAAAGAGCACGGGTTGGAAATGCCTGTCTCGATTGAGAATTAGAGATGCGCGTTTATGTGGCCGGACATCGTGGAATGGTGGGGCGCGCGATTGCGGCTGGGCTGGCCGCGCGTGGGGATGAGGTGATCGCCCGCACCCATGCTGAGCTGGACCTTACCGATCAGGCCGCTGTGGCCGCGTTTATGCAAGATCAGAAACCTGATGCTGTGGTGCTTGCCGCCGCGCGTGTGGGTGGCATTCAAGCCAACAACAGTTATCCGGGGCAGTTCATTTACGAAAACCTGATGATCCAGTCGAATGTGATCCATCAGGCGCATAAGGCCGGAGTGCAGCAGCTGTTGTTCTTGGGCTCGTCCTGTATCTACCCTCGGTTGGCGGATCAGCCGATGCGGGAAGATGCGTTACTAACCGGTACATTAGAGCCTACGAATGAACCCTACGCGATTGCCAAGATCGCAGGGATCAAGATGTGCGAAAGCTATAACCGCGAATATAGCCGCGACTATCGGTCGGTGATGCCGACGAACCTTTATGGCCCGCATGACAACTTTGATTTGGAGACCAGCCATGTGCTGCCCGCGCTGATCCGGCGATTCCATGAGGCGAAGGTTGCTGGGGCGCCAGAGGTCGTGATCTGGGGCACGGGCACGCCGCGGCGAGAGTTCTTGCACGTGGAGGATATGGCCGCGGCGAGCTTGCATGTGATGGGGTTGCGTGCGGAGGACTATGCTAGGGCCACTGACCCGATGCTGTCGCATATCAATGTGGGCACGGGCGCCGATGTGAGCATTTCCGAACTGGCGCAGATGATCGCGGGTGTAGTTGGGTATGAGGGTGCGATCACGCAGGACACGACAAAGCCCGACGGGACGCCGCGCAAGCTGATGGATGTGTCACGGCTCGGTTCCTTGGGCTGGCAGGCCAGCATCGGGCTAGGGCAGGGCTTGCAGGACACCTACCGCTGGTTCTTGGACCATCAGGACAGCTTTAAGGGCCACGCATCGTAATGGCGAAGGCGGGGTGCATCGTAGGCTCCCGCAAGGACGGGCTGGGTGCGCGCCTGTTGATGATGCTCAACTGCTTCAAGATCGCGGAGCAGTTTGGGGTTGAGCCGTTCTTTTATTGGCCGACGAAAGACAGCGTCGCAATCAATATGGAGCATCCGGAAAAGCTGTTTTCCGATCAGATGATGACCTCGCGGTTCTTATCGAAAGACCGCTATGACGAGCTGGGGCGGGATGCAGCACCACTTTGGAAGTTTCTTGCGGACAAAAACCCCAAGCGGTTGAAGCGGCATCTGTTGAATGGCGGGAACCTTTTGGTTGAAGAGGGGTTCGAGATTGTCCTGTTCCCATGGGAAGAAGACGAGGCGGTGCGCGGCACCTATCGCAGCTATTTCGATCAGATTGAATTGGTCGATATTCTGAAAGAACGCTGTTCGCTGGTGGATGAGACCCTGTCGAAAGGCGAGGCGGGGAGCGTTGCCTATCACCTGCGGCGCGGGGACATCTTAGACACCAAGCCGTGGATGCACACGGTCTGGCCGTCGAAGGTGGAGCCGGATGAGTATTACGAGGCGCATCTGGAGAAAGAGCCGGAGAAGACTGCCCTGATCTTTTCCGATTGCCAAGCGTCGATTGATCGATTGCAGGCGCAGTTTCCGAATTTGAATGCTATCGGGGATATAGCACCTTTGGAGGGGTTGGACCCAGAGCAGCGCGATTTCCTTGAGCTTTATGCCATGTCGAAGGTTGATAACATCATCGCCCCGATCCTGAGCGCCTATAGTACGGCGGCCGCACGGATTTCCGGGCGGCAGCGGTTACGGTTCAAAGAGGTGCTGAGCGACGCGGAGATGACGCTTGCCAACGCCAAGGCTGCGGATCGGTTGTTGAATAGGCCGGAAAGTTATTTTGGACCGAGCGACATGGCCCATGCCTATTCTCGAGTCGCGGTTCATTTGGCGACCCCCGATGGATATGGCACGGCAAGCGCAATTCTCGAGACCATAAAGAATGAAGGGTCGGAGAACGCCTTCATTGATGTGTTTCATGCGGTCAGCCAGCTTCACGAAGAAAAGTGGGGTATGGCCGCAGGGTACGCGCGGGCTGCGGCGGCCAATCCAAATATTTGGCCTGATGATTTTGTGTCTGCGCGATCTGTCGAGGTTGTGTGCTACGCTTCTAGCGGACAACGGCGTAAAGCGGGTATCGCTTTTCGCGAAGCCTTCTTGTTCAAGCCGCTGAGCCAAGACGTCTGCCTTGCTGGGACTCATCTGTTGCTCAACTTCATGATCAACCAAAATAACTTTCTGCCCTTCGACGGGCCAATTCTCAGGCAACTTCGGCTCAAGGCCACAGAGGACAATTCCAGCACGTATTTGGTGGGTAAAGTCATCAATAAGAAACTGCGCAAGGATCTTCGATCTGTCGCATTGGACTGGCATTCTTTGGTTCTGGATGGGAAGGCGTCACGTCTGAAAGATGACCAGGCGCAGTTGAAGAAAATGCGCGATAGGCTGGACGCTGTGCCGGAAGAGGTCATGTTCAAACATGCTTTGGCCTATCAATCCATGAAAGGATTGGTGCAGTGCTACCTAGGCGATTTGAACGCAAGAAAGATGGTTGAATCCGCTGCGGAGGAGCAGGCGGACAACCCCCTTTACGCGATGCGTCTGGCCGATGTCTTGCTAGCTGCAGATGATCAAAAAGGTGCGTTGAGGATTCTGCGCGGCGTCTCAAAACTCTCGCAGGATAATCCACTTTACGTACATAAGTTAGGATTAGTGCTGTCCGAAATGGGCAAGAAGCAAGAGGCAGCAGATCTATTGGGCCAAGCTGCTGCTTGGGACGCGGCGCCTGCGAAGATGTTAGGTGACTATGCCATGTCTGCCTATCGGGTTGGCGATGGCGCTGCCGCTCTCAAGGCGATGCAAAAGGCCTTTGATAAAGTTCCAGTGTTTGGGAAGTTTCAAAATCAATTGGCTCGGATTCGAAATTCTGTCTAGGTGGCAAAAACTAGAAAAGGCGCGGAAGAACCGCGCCTTTATCTTTAGGTGGTTGGGTTTGTATGAGCGCTTAAGAGCGCTTCATCCGCCGCATAGCACCCAAACCGCCCAATCCTGCGAGCAGAAGCAGAGAAGAAGCTGGTAGTGGAACTGGTTGTGGGTTCTCACCAATTACAGCAGCGATAGACACATCGTCGATCAAGGCGCCGCAGTTACCGCAGCCGTTGAACAAGCTGCCGCCAAGAGCTGCGAATGACAGTACATAGTCGCCAAGTGATTCGATGGTGAAAAAGGAATCTGCGCGAGTCCATTCGCCGTGCGGATAGTCACCGTTCGGTGCGCCTAGGATCGTTTCCTCTAGTACAGTATCTCCCTGACCTTCAATTTTGAAAGACATGTCGTTTGTGTCTGTATCTGGATTGTCAACGCGGGGGCTGTAAAGGAAGCTAAGAACGTAACGACCTGCTTCAGCGAAGTTGATGGTTTGGCTCAACACAGAGTTCGTGTTGGTGTCGAGTTCCGCATAGTGTGAACCAACAGTGTTATCGATTGGATCCAAGCCGATTGTGCCGTTTGCTGGGCTACCTACGCCTTTGTAAGTTTGGATTTCGATATTTGGCGTACCTGACCAGCCCGCAACATCGATGGTGTCGAAGAAATTCCAGCCACCGCCGTTTAGATCGCCGTCGAAGTCTTCAAAGCTACCGTTTGTGACAGTAGCCGCGTTCGCAGTTGCGCCCGCAAAAGCGAGGCAGGATGCTGCAATAAATGTAGTGATTTTTGCCATTATTCCCTCGTTAACAATATGCATTCGTTACTGATTGAATCACGCATAACACATTTCAAACACAATTCAGCCCCCTTTTTGCTGAATTTCCGCCATTTTGCGGTCTTTATTTTCAATTGAACAGGAAGCTAGTGATTGTCGCCAGAATCGGGACAATTCAGGCAAATTTACTAAGCTTTTGGTTGAAGTACTGGAGGCTTGGCCGCTTTAGACCGTTTCTTGCTGTCGTCTGACTAGCGCACGTTTGGATGTAATCGACGCCACGATCACTCCTACAGTGACCAAACCGATAATGATCGTCGACAAAGCGTTGATTTCTGGGCTTACGCCAAGGCGGACGCTGGAGAAGATTTTGATCGGCAGGGTCGTCGATGACGGACCAGCGGTGAAACTGGCGATTACGAGGTCGTCGAGCGACAGCGTGAACGCCAAGAGCCAGCCGGAGATGACAGCGGGTGCGATGATCGGCAAGGTGACGCTTTTGAAGGCGTCCCAGCCGGTGCAGCCGAGGTCATAGGCGGCTTCTTCCAAGGATTGATCAAAGGTCGCCATCCGAGAACTTACCACGACGCTGACGTAGCACATCGAAAACGTCGCGTGGGCGAGGACGATGGTGAAGACGCCGCGATCTACACTCAGAGAGATGAAAAGGAGCAAGAGCGATAGGCCAGTGATGACTTCTGGCATCACGAGCGGGGCGTAGATCATTCCAGAAAAAAGCGTGCGGCCAAAGAACCGGCCGGACCGGACGAGGACAAAGGCGGCCATGGTACCGAGGACGGTGGCGATGGTTGACGAAAAGAAACCGACTTTGACCGTGACCCATGCGGCGTCAAGGAAGGCTTCGTTCTGGAGCAGTTCGCCGTACCATTTGATGGAGAAGCCTGCCCAAACTGTCACAAGCTTCGATTCATTGAAGCTGTAAATGATCAGGATCAGCATCGGGATGTAGAGGAACGCGAAACCGAGTGTCAGCGATACCACGTTGAAGGAGGTCATGCGTCTCAATTGCCTGCCTCCCGTTGCTTTTGTTCGTTGCGCTGGAACAGGATGATCGGGATCACAAGGATCAACAGGAGGATGATTGCCACGGCTGAAGCGACGGGCCAGTCACGGTTGGAGAAGAATTCTTCCCAAAGGACTTTGCCGATCATCAGCGTGTCAGACCCGCCGAGCAGGGAGGGGATCACGAATTCGCCCAATGCGGGGATGAAGACGAGGAAGCAACCGGCGATGACACCCGGTTTGGAAAGGGGCACGGTGACGGCCCAGAAGGCTTGCAGGCGGGTACAGCCGAGGTCTTCGGCAGCTTCGAGCAAGGAGCCGTCGAGTTTTTCCAGCGTCGCATAGATCGGGAGCACCATGAAGGGCAGGTAGGTGTAGGTGATGCCGATGTAGACGGCGATATCGGTGTTTAGAATTTTGATCGGAGCGCTGATCAGGCCGATGGCCAGCAGGAATTGGTTGAGGAACCCTTCGTTCGAGAGGATGCCGATCCACGCGTAAACGCGGATCAGGAAGCTGGTCCAGAACGGTAAGATGATGAGCAGCATCAACGTCGGACGCCAGTGTTCCGGCGCGTTGGCCATGCCGTAGGCGATGGGGAAGCCAACGAGGAGTGTAAAGAACGTGGAAAGGGCCGCGATTTGGAGGCTGGAGAGGTAAGCTTTCCAATAGAGATCATCGTCGGTCAGGAACCAGTAGTTTTCCATATCGAGTTGCGACCAGAACTCGGCAAAGCCTTGCCAACCTGTCGAAAGGTCGAGTTGCGGCGTATAGGGCGGGATTGAGAGGGCGTAGTCTGACAAGGAGATTTTGAGCACGATACCGAACGGCACCAAAAAGAGGAGCAGAAGCCAGATATAGGGAATGGCGATCAGTAGTCTGCGCATCAGTCCCTCAGAACTATTCCAGCGGTTTCGGTCCAAGATAGCCAAACGGTGTCTTCCCAAGTGATGTCACGGCGCGCGATGCGGCGGTTGTTGGCGGTTTGGGATTTAATGATTTGTCCGTTCGGCAGTTCAACGTGATAGGTCGACATGTTGCCGAGGTAAGCGATGTCGAGAACCTGGCCTTGCACTTTATTGGAGGCCTCAGGCTCGGATTTGTTGATAGAGACCTTCTCGGGGCGGATGACGAAACTGGCTGGCTCTCCTTGGGTGACCTGAGCACCTGTCATGCCTTTGATTGGGGCTACACCTTCGGCCCAAGTCAGTTGTGTTGCATCGCCATCGACGGTTGTTGCAGTGCCGGTGACGATGTTCACGTCGCCGATGAAATCCGCCACATAAACGGAGTTTGGTGTTTCGTAGATGCGGTCAGGTGTGTCGACCTGTTTCAACAGGCCATTGTCCATCACAGCGATGCGGCTGGCGACCGTCATCGCTTCTTCTTGGTCGTGGGTCACGATGACGAAAGTGGTGCCGGTGGTTTCTTGGATGTCCATCAGCTCAAACTGGGTTTCTTGGCGTAGTTTTTTGTCAAGCGCACCGAGCGGTTCGTCGAGGAGCAGCAGCTTCGGAGCCTTGGCCAAGGCGCGGGCTAGGGCGACGCGTTGGCGCTGACCGCCAGAGATTTGATGCGGTTTGCGTTTGGCGAATTTTTGCAGCTGTACTAGGCGCAGCATTTCATCCACGCGGCCTTGAATCTCGGACTTCGGCATGGGCGAGCGATGTAGACCGAATGCGATGTTGTCAGCGACGGTGAGGTGCGGAAAAAGCGCGTAGGATTGGAACATCATGTTCACCGCGCGTTTGTTGGCAGGGATGCCCGCCATGTCTTGCCCGTCGATGGTGATGGTGCCCTCTGTGGCTTCCTCAAAACCGCCGAGCATCCGCATCAATGTGGTCTTGCCGCATCCGGAAGGGCCGAGCAGAGCGAAAAACTCGCGCGGATAGATGTTGAGGTTGATGTTGTCGATGGCGGTGAAATTGCCGAACCGTTTGGTGACACCTTCAAACGAGATGAGAGGCGTCGTATCTGGGTCAGTCCAAGGAGAAAATTCAACAGTTGCCGAGCTCATTAACGATTGCCTTTTCGTAGTTAGCGGCGACAAAGCTCGCGCCTTTTAGAGTGTAGTGAACGTCATCGGACAGCATGGTGTTCCCATCCCAGCCCGGTTGCATGTCAATTGCGATGACGCGAGATCGCGAGGTGTCTTTAACCGAGGCAACGTCAGCAACACCGGTATTGAAAGCCTCAAATCTTGCTTGCTGCCCTCCACGCATGACACTGGGGATGCCAGGCGGTATTTGCTCTAAGAAAATTGTCACGTCGGAGTTTTCATCGCGAATTAGATCGATGATTTGAGCCAATCGAAATAGGATGTCATCAACAGGTTCGCCTTCGAGAAGATCATTGCCGCCGATCGACAAAATGACGAGATCTGGCGCGCCGGATTCAAGAGCGATTTCCAAGGTTTCGAGCACATCAATTGTAGTGAAACCGCCGAAGGAGGCATGGTCATCATCAAATTCAATGCCGTTGATGTTTGGATAATCTGGCCCTTCGAGGGGACCAATGAAGTCAACCGCGCACCCGGCTGCATTCAGACCAGCCCAGAGCGGATAACGCCATGTGTGATGGTATCTATTTTCTTCACCCGCAACGCGGCTGTCGCCAAGGGACAAAAGCTTTGTATTCGCCGAAACGGCCGTGGCGGCGCAAAAGAATGCCGCCACGAGCCAGATTTTAATCGATGTCATCCTGCTTAGGTGCCGGACTTAATCTTCGTCCACAAACGGGTCACGGTGCGCTGTACGCGTGGACCGTAAGGTGTTGTGGTGTAGAGGTTTTCCAGCGTGGCTTCATCAGGATAGATCGCCGTGTCGCCAATCACGTCTTCGATAAGGAACTCTTGCGAGGCAAGGTTGCCGTTGGCGTAGTAGACGTAGTTAGACGCGTCAGCCATGTTGTTGGCATCCATGATGAAGTTCAGGAATTTATGTGCCGCTTCTGGGTTTGGTGCGTCTGCCGGGATGGCCATTTGGTCAAACCACATCAGCGCGCCTTCGGAAGGTGCGTTGTAGGCGATTTCAACACCATTTTCGGCTTCCCATGCGCGGTCGCGGGCCTGAAGCACATCACCGGACCAGCCGATGGCCACGCAGATGTCACCGTTGGCGAGCGCGTTGATGTATTCAGAGCTATGGAACTTTGTCACGTAGGGGCGCACAGCCATCAAAAGCGGCTCTGCCTTTGCGATGACGTCTGGATCTTGGCTGTCAGGGTTTTCTCCCAAGTAGGCCAGCGCGGCTGGAATGATCTCGGATGGAGCGTCGAGGAAGTGAACGCCACATTCGGCGAGCTTTTCCATGTTCTCCGGCTCAAACACCAACGCAAGTGAGCCCACAGGAGCATCTTCGCCCAGGATTTCTTGTACCTTACCGACGTTCACGCCGAGGCCAGTCGTACCCCACATGTAGTTGATGGAATAAGCATTGCCGGGGTCGTATTGCGCTGTGCGGTCCGCAATGACATCCCACAAGTTGCCGGAATTCGACAGCTGACCTTGATCCAATGGCTGGAACGCGCCTGCTGCAATCTGGCGCTGCAGGAATGTACCAGAGGGCACAACCACGTCGTAGCCGGAGGACCCTGCCAACATTTTTGTCTCGAGTACTTCGTTGCTGTCAAAAACGTCGTAGATCAGGTCGATGCCAGTTTCTGCTTCGAATTTTTCGAGCAGGGCTTCGTCGATATAGTCGGACCAGTTGTAAACGCGGACTTCTTCCGCAAAGGCTGTCGTTGCAGCCAAGCCAAGCGCAAGCGCTGACACCGTGTAAGATACTTTGATCTCATACTCCCGTTGGATGACGGGTTAGTTTTGATCGGAAATTCTGATCTGGCAAGAGATTCTGTGGGTTACGTTGCACAACTTACCGAAATTGCCGCGAGTTTAGGCAGGGATTGGGTTGATGTTGTGTTTGATCCGGCATTTGCTGGGGCCGATGACGACGGGACATGACATACTGCTATTTGGCGCGACGGGGTCGATTGGCTGCGCGGTCTTAGTGGCTTTGAAGTCGTCCGGCTATCGCGTGACCGTTGTCGGGCGGACCGAGGTTGACGCAGATGAGTTTGTTGCGGCCGATGTGACGTCTTTTGAGAGTCTAGCGGCGGCAGTGCCGGAGCGGCCTTTTGCCGCTGTGATCTCTTGTTTAGCGTCGCGGACCGGATCGCCTGCCGATGCTTGGGCGATTGATCATGCGGCGCATTTGAACATCTTGGAACTGGCTAAGGCGCGGGGGATTGGGCAGTTTAACTTGCTGTCGGCGATCTGTGTGCAGCGGCCCATGCTTGCGTTTCAAGAGGCCAAACTTGCGTTCGAAGCGGAGCTAAAGGGCAGTGGACTGACCTATTCGATTGTGCGCCCGACCGCTTACTTCAAATCTCTGTCTGGGCAGTTGGATCGGCTTCGGGCAGGTAAACCGTTTTTGGTTTTCGGTGATGGTGAATTGACGGCGTGTAAGCCGATCAGTGATCGGGACTTGGCGGAGTATATGGTCCGCTGCCTGACCGATGCCGGATTGCAAAATCGCGTGTTGCCGATTGGCGGACCGGGTCCTGCTTTGACGCCGTTAGAGCAAGGGCATTTGTTGGCTGACGCGTTAGGGCGAGAGATAAAGGTCAAACGAGTCCCCGTCGGGATTATGACTGCTATCATTGGGGTGTTGTCAGCGGTAGGTGTTGTCAGTCGCCGTGCGCGAGACAAAGCGGAATTCGCTCGGATCGGTCGGTACTATGCGACGGAGTCGATGTTGGTCTTCGATAAAGCAGCGGGCCGGTATGATGCCGATGCGACACCTGAAACGGGAACGGACACATTGGCCAAGTTCTATCAGGATTTGGTGGCGGGTCGGGTGACGGTGGACCGAGGCGATCACGCAGTATTCTAGGTGGCGTCCTTGTTACCCAAGATTTCCAAGCTGGTGGCTGCGACAATCAGAATTGCTCCGATGATCTCAAACGGACCAAGAGGATCGCCTGCAAATAGGGCTACAGAGATGAAACCAACGACAACCTCGCTCATCAACAAGATGCCGATGCGACCGGGTGTTAGGACTTTGGGCGGCCAGATGGTCAATAAGATCATCGGTAGGGCGTAAAGAGCGGTTGCTAGAAGATAGGGCCACAACGGCGCAAGCGCTGGAAACGGATCGGTCCCACGGAGAGCGTCACCGCCAAAGGCGATCAAAGCTGCTGTGGCGACGATTGCTCCGGTCAGAAACCCTGTGCAAAGCTGAACCGCAGGTGTGTCTTTCATCTGGTAGATTTTATAAGACCCGATCGTCCACAATATGCCGGAGGTGAAGGCCAACAGGTCGCCAAGGTTGATCGCATCCCTGCTGCCGAACCCGATCACAGCGAAGAGGCCGGCAAAGGCCAGAAGGATCGCGATAACCCGCGCGGCGGTTAGGCGTTCACCCAAGAAGAGGATGCCGATTGCGGTGCCCCAGATGGGTGTGAGGTAAAAGAAAAGCAACGCTCGCACCACGTCTGTCAAAATGATCGAAGTGCCATAGAAGGAAAACGCGGTGCCAGTCAGGAGCCCAGCTAAGGCAAGATCGCGTTTCGATGTGATCGGTGTTCTGAACGCCAATGTCAGCGGCAAGAACACCAACAAAGCGATAATATAGAAGACAAAGCCGGGGTAGGCGCCTTCGAAGCCAATGTCTTCAAAGGCGCGCAAGGGTATCCAAAACAGGCCCCAGAGCGCCCCGCCCAGCACGATGCCGATGCTGGCGGCTTTGGTCGATGTTTGAAGATGCGCGATCGGTGACATGCGCGCAGGTTGAGCGCGGCGTGTTAGAATTGTCCAGCGCAAGTTGGCGCGGTTAGGCTACTTTCTGATGCACCTCGATCACGTTGCCTTCTGGGTCTTGGAAGAACACCTGATGCCATTCCTTGGAAAAGGCGTTTCCGTAGTCGGAGTAGGGGATGCCGCGATCGTCGAGAATTTTCAGGAACGCGGCCAGATCATCAGTGCGAAAGGCGATGTGGCCTTGGTCTACTGGGTTGATGGTGTGGCCATTACGGAAGGCGACGGTCAGGTCACGTTCGGCAAGGTGCATTTGCATCGTATTGTCGGTCGCAAAGCGGATTTTGCCATCAAACCCTTTGCCATCTTCGGCCTCGGTACGGGGGAAACTTTCCATCGGGATGTCATCCATGCCAAGGACGTTAGTATAAAAGTCGTGCATCCCATCGACGTCTTTCGATACGAAATTGATGTGATGGAATTCGAGTTTCATGGTTTATCCCGCTTACGTTAGCGAGACTTTAGGTTTGATCGCATGAAGGTGCCAGACCTCTTTGGTCCAGATAAATTTGGAATATGCGCCAAGTTTGCTAAGTTCACCTTATCCCAAGCATTCAGATTGAGGTGACAGACCATGCCGACTTCGTATCAAGCGCCGATGGCGGGCGACAAAGCCAAACAGGCGAGTGCCAGCCAATCTGTAGAAAGCAAGGCCAATGTCGAGGCCGGTAAGATCAAGTATTTGCTGGACCGGAAAGGCAATGATGTCATCACCATCAATCAGAGTGAAACCATCGCTGCCGCGGTTCAAGTTTTGCATGACAAACGCATCGGTGCGTTGATCGTTGTGGATGATATGGGGGCCTTGGCGGGTATTCTGTCGGAGCGTGACATTGTACGGAAACTGGCAGAGACACCGGGCCAGACCCTGCCGCAGACAGTTGCCGAGAACATGACAAAGAATGTCGTGACCTGCAGCGAGGACGATACGTTGATCGAGGTTTTGCGCCGCATGTCTGAGGGTAAGTTCCGGCATATGCCTGTGGTTAACGGAGGCATGTTGGCCGGAATGGTCACGATTGGCGATGTGGTGAATTCGCGCTTGAATGAGTTGGAGTTTGAGGCGCTGCAACTGAAGCAGTTGATTGTTGGCTAGTCGCTCTCGCCCAATATTCGTTTGAGCGTCGCGCCCCAGTCTTTGTCGGCTGCGCCTGATTTCCCGACGGCTTGGTGGCCGAAATAAAGGTGTAAGACAACATCGCCCAATTCGTCTCGGCGCTGAGGTGTTTCGCCGATGCCATGGTGTTCAAGAACCCTTACGATACCTGATTTGAGCCGTGCGGCCATGGCTTTGGTTTTGGCGGCGACTTTTGGATTGTCGGGGCCAAGTTCAACCATCGCGTTGCAGATAAAGCAGCCGCATTTCGATGTCGCGGACGGCAGGAAAATCTGTTCGAGACAGGCGCTGGCGGTGGGCGCATCGCTGCCCTGTAGTTTTTCGAGCGTCTGCGTAATCACGATTTCATCGTAGCGGTCCAAGGCGCCAAGGTAGACGCTCTCTTTATCCTCAAACGCTTTGTAGAAACTGCCGCGGGTCAGACCCATGGCGTCCAAAAGTTCTGGTAGGTTGGTCGCCCGAAATCCCTGACGCCAAAAGATCGTCATGGCGCCTTCCATCGCGCTTTCCATTTCAAACTCTCTGGGTCGCGCCATTCGTGCCGTCCTTTCGTTTCGACCGTTCTATCACAAACAGTTTATTTGTACCAATTGGTTCCTAATGGCATTCAATAGTTCGGAACCGATTAGTTCCTAACACATTCTGAAAAGAGAGACTTAGCCATGAAACCAATCAAATCGATCCTTACTGGCGTCGCGCTCACCGTCGCTGTTGCAACACAATCTTTGGCCGCCGGCGTTGAGCTGAACGCAAGCTCCACAGGTTTGGCGCTGCAAGGCTACGACCCTGTTGCCTATTTCACCGTGGGCGAAGCAACTCCGGGCAACTGGACGATCACATCTTCCTACAACGATGCGACTTACCGCTTTGCCAGTGAAGAACACAAAGCGGCCTTTGATGCTGATCCAGAAGCCTACCTGCCACAGTACGGCGGTTACTGTGCCTTTGGTGCGGCCATGGGCTTCAAGTTCGATGGCGATCCAAATCAGTGGAAAGTTGTCGATGGCGAGTTATTCCTGAACATCTCTGCCGACATTCAAGAACGTTGGTTGGAAGACGTCCCAGGCTTCATTCAGCTTGCCGACACCAACTGGCCTGCGATCGAAGATAAAGACCCCGCGAGCCTGCAATAACCCCCAATTGTTGTAGCTCGGTTGGCGTCCACCTGTCCCTGGTGGGCGCCAATTTCATTTGGGCAGGTATACAATTGTGTGCCGTCGCATATTTGTGACTTGCCCGGTGAAAAAGTTTCCGATACGAAACATCCAACTCGACGGGAGAACGGATTCGTCCGTGCCGAAGGAGCAACCGCCCCGGTAAACTCTCAGGCCCAAGGACCGACGAGTTGGAACAAACTCTGGAGAGACGCTTAGCCAGCGCGCCGAAGGGATAACGATCTCAGGCAAAAGGACAGAGGGGGCATCGCTGCGTAAGGCTTGCTTACGCGACTGGATGCCTCGCCGTGATGTCACATCAGTGCGAGACGATTGGGAGGAAGAGATGTCCGATCTGTTGCGCACGCCGCTTTATGATTTGCATGTGGGCTTGGGCGCCAAGATGGTGCCATTCGCTGGCTATGAGATGCCGGTGCAATATGCCTTGGGTGTGATGAAAGAGCATGTCCATACGCGAACCAAAGCTGGCTTGTTTGATGTCAGCCACATGGGTCAGGTACGGATCGATGGCGCGCCTTATGCCGATGTTGCTGCGGCGGTTGAGACATTGATCCCAGTGAATGCGATGGGTTTGGGTGAGGGGCGTCAGCGCTATGGCTTGTTCACCAATGAAGACGGCGGGATCGAGGATGATCTGATGTTCGCCAATCGGGGTGATCATATGTTAATGGTCGTGAATGCGGCCTGCAAAGACGCCGATATCGCGCGGTTAAAAGCGGCGTTGGAGCCAGTGCTGACTGTGACGCCGATCACCGACCGTGCCTTGATCGCGTTGCAAGGCCCATTGGCCGAAGTTGCTTTGGCCACGTTGAACCCAATCGTCGCCGATATGAAATTCATGGATGTCGCCACGGTTGAATTGGTCGGTGTTGACTGCTGGATCTCTCGGTCTGGCTATACGGGCGAGGACGGGTATGAGATTTCGGTACCAGAAGCGCAGGCCGTTGCTTTGACCGAAGCGCTATTGGCCCATGACGATGTTGAGGCGATTGGCCTTGGCGCACGGGATTCCCTGCGCTTGGAAGCGGGGCTTTGCCTCTACGGTCATGATATTGATAGCGGCACCTCGCCTGTTGAGGCCGGTTTGACTTGGGCGATCCAGAAGGTGCGCCGCGCAGGCGGTGATCGGGCAGGGGGCTTCCCGGGTGCGGATCGAATTTTGCAAGAATTCGACGACGGAGCCTCGCGCAAGCGGGTTGGTTTGCTGCCCGAAGGTCGTGCGCCGATGCGCGAAGGTGTGCCGCTTTTCGCGGATGAGACAAGTCCCGAATGCATCGGCCAGATCACATCTGGTGGTTTTGGCCCGACCGTCGAGAGACCTGTTGCAATGGGCTACGTCTCGGTCGAACATTCAAACATAGGCTCCGTCGTGTTCGGCGAACTTCGGGGAAAACGCCTACCACTCACGGTCGCCTCACTGCCGTTCACACCGGCCAATTTCAAACGTTAAGACAGGAAGGGAACCCAAATGAAATTCACAGAAGAGCATGAATGGCTCAAGCAGGACGGCGATTTGGTCGTTGTTGGCATTACAGAGCATGCAGCAACTCAATTGGGCGACATCGTTTTTGTGGAACTGCCAGAGGCAGGCACTGAAGTGGCCAAAGATGATGAGGTCGTTGTGATCGAATCCGTTAAGGCGGCCTCTGACATCCTCGCGCCCATTGATGGTGAGATCGTGGAAGTGAACGAAGCTTTGGGTGACGAACCTGCAAAGGTGAACGACGATCCAATGGAAGGCGGCTGGTTCTTCAAAATCAAGCCATCCGATCCGTCCCAGATGGACGAGTACATGGATGAAGCTGCTTACAAAGCAATGGTCGAATAAAGCACATTCGGGAGACGTGTCATGACATTCAAGCCAACAGAATATCTGCCCTACGATTTCGCCAACCGCCGCCACATCGGCCCATCCCCGGAAGAGATGGAAGAGATGTTGAAGGTCGTGGGCGCGGAAAGCTTGGACGCTTTGATCGATGACACGCTCCCGCCTGCTATTCGGCAGAAGGAGCCGCTTGATTTTGGAAAGGCCAAGTCAGAGCGGGAATTGCTGCACCACATGCGGGTGACAGCATCGAAGAACAAGGTGCTGACCTCGCTGATCGGGCAGGGGTACCATGGGACAGTGACGCCACCGGCGATCCAGCGGAACATCTTGGAAAACCCTGCCTGGTACACGGCCTATACGCCCTATCAGCCAGAGATTTCGCAGGGCCGTCTGGAAGCTTTGTTGAACTTCCAAACCATGGTGTGTGACTTGACGGGCTTGGAAATTGCCAACGCATCTTTGTTGGACGAGGCTACGGCCTGCGCCGAGGCGATGACCATGGCGCAGCGGGTGTCTAAGTCGAAGGTCAAAGCTTTCTTCGTCGATGAAAACTGCCATCCGCAGAACATCTCGGTCATGAAAACCCGTGCGGCGCCTTTGGGCATTGAGGTGATCGTTGGATCGCCTGATGATCTGGACGCAAGTGCCGTCTTTGGTGCGATTTTCCAATACCCGGGCACTTACGGGCAACTGCGTGATTTCACCGATGAGATTTCGAAACTGCATGAACATAAAGGGATCGGCATCATTTCCGCTGATCCGCTCTCTCTCACGCTGTTGAAAGAGCCGGGCGCGATGGGTGCCGATATTGCCGTGGGCAGCACGCAACGCTTTGGTGTGCCGATCGGATACGGTGGCCCGCACGCGGCATATATGGCGACGAAATCGAACTATGGCCGCAATATGCCGGGTCGGATTGTTGGTGTGTCCATTGATGCGCATGGCAACCGCGCCTATCGGTTGTCTTTGCAAACACGCGAACAGCACATCCGTCGTGAAAAGGCGACATCGAATGTCTGTACTGCTCAAGCTCTGTTGGCTGTGATGGCTGGTTTCTATGCGGTGTTCCACGGGCCGAAAGGGCTGCAGGCGATTGCGCAGCGTATTCACCGGAAGACGGCGCGTTTGGCTGAAGGGCTCTCACAAGCTGGTTTTGAAGTGCGCCCTAAGGCGTTCTTTGACACGATCACTGTAGAAGTTGGACCGCTGCAAAAGGCGGTGATGAAATCCGCTGTGGATGAGGGGATCAACCTGCGGGCCGTCGGTGAGACCAAGATCGGGATCACCTTGGATGAACGCACGCGCCCTGCGACTTTGGAAGCCGTCTGGCGGGCCTTTGGCATCGAGCGGGAAGACAAGGATTACACGCCGCATTACTCCATGCCCGAGAAACTGATCCGCAAGTCTGAATATCTGACGCATGAGATTTTCCACATGAACCGGTCAGAGACAGAGATGATGCGCTATATGCGTCGTCTTGCTGATCGTGATTTGGCGCTCGACCGTGCCATGATCCCGCTTGGGTCTTGTACGATGAAGCTGAACTCTGCTGCCGAGATGATGCCGGTGAGCTGGCGCGAGTTTTCTTTGCTGCACCCGTATGCGCCAGAAGATCAGGCGTTGGGTTATAAAGAGATGATCGATGATCTGTCATCGAAGCTTTGTGACATCACTGGCTATGACGCGATTTCGATGCAGCCGAACTCTGGCGCGCAGGGGGAATATGCGGGACTGTTGACGATTGCCTCCTACCATCGCGCCAACGGGCAAGGGCATCGGAATGTCTGTCTGATCCCGATGTCGGCGCATGGCACGAACCCAGCCTCTGCTCAGATGGTGGGTTGGAAGGTTGTTCCAATCAAATCGGCAGAGAATGGCGATATTGATCTGGAAGATTTCCGCGCGAAGACAGAACTGCACTCAGAGAACCTCGCAGGCTGTATGATCACCTATCCGTCGACCCACGGCGTATTTGAGGAAACCGTGACCGAGGTGACCAAGATCACCCATGATCATGGCGGTCAGGTCTATATCGATGGCGCGAACATGAACGCGATGGTGGGCCTGTCCCGCCCCGGTGATTTGGGCGGCGACGTCAGCCACCTGAACTTACACAAAACCTTTTGCATCCCTCATGGTGGCGGTGGCCCCGGCATGGGACCCATTGGCGTCAAAGAGCATCTGGTTGCGCATCTGCCGGGCGATCCGAATGGTGGGGAAGGGGCGGTCTCTGCTGCGGCCTTTGGCTCACCGTCTTTGCTGCCAATCAGCTGGGCCTATTGCCTGATGATGGGCGGCGAAGGTCTCACTCAAGCGACCCGTGTCGCGATCCTTAACGCGAACTACATCGCAAAGCGTTTGGAAGGCGCCTATGACATTATGTTCACGGGTCCAAAGGGTCGCATTGCGCATGAGTGCATTTTGGACACGCGCCCGTTCGCGGATAGTGCGCATGTGACGGTGGATGATATCGCTAAGCGTCTGATCGACAGCGGGTTCCACGCGCCAACGATGAGCTGGCCAGTAGCTGGGACTTTGATGGTTGAACCAACTGAGTCTGAAAGCAAAGCGGAGCTGGATCGTTTCTGTGACGCGATGCTCTCGATCCGTGCTGAGATCGCTGAGATCGAGGACGGTAAGATCGACGGCGAGAACAACGCGCTCAAGAACGCACCGCATACGGTCGAGGATCTTGTTGGCGATTGGGATCGCCCTTACACCCGCGAACAAGGCTGTTTCCCAGCCGGTGCCTTCCGCGTGGATAAGTACTGGCCTCCGGTCAATCGGGTCGACAACGTCTACGGCGACCGGAATTTGGTCTGTACTTGCCCACCGATGGAAGAGTATCTGGAGGCGGCTGAGTAGGGTTCGAATATCTGAAATTTAGGAACTGGCGCAGCAAGCTTGGTCCGAACAAGCTTGCTGTGGATGTCGAGGAACTCGGAAACGCAAAAGGTGCCGTTTTGCTAGCTGAGGTTCGCAAAGTCCAGCAAGGTCATGTTCGGATCCGCTGCGATTTCGACAAGGTCTTTCTCGTAGAGTTTGTTAAACCGCTCGCGACGTATGTCTCCGAACGGGTCAAACCCCGGATTTTCGGCCGATTTGGGGAAACGGCGATTCATTCGAAATACATCTGACCTGGTAACCTCTTGGGTTTCTGACAGTTTCTTTAGGCGCCGGATTGTCTTCTTGGAAAAGCCGCTTCGTTCCTTTTGAGCGTTTTCTTCGAACACCGAAGCGGGGAGACCCGTCAAAGCCGACAGTAGCGCCCGCTCATTTCCACGCAGGTCTTCGGCGCGATAAAGAACCAGGGGCACGTCTGGGAACATCGACGCCATTCGCTTTGCCAACCAATACCACTGTAGCTGCGGCGGGACCCGTTTCATAAAATGCTCGAATGTCTGGAACGGCGTAGATTTAAGCATTTCACAATAAAGCGAAGGGAGATAACCGACGAGGTTTCTAATTCCAAAAACGATAAGGTCGGGATGGTAATCGAGATAGTTGATCACCTTGCGCACACGAATTTCCATCATCGGATACAACCCGATTTTTGGTGATACAGCGTTTTGCACCAAGCCAGGTATGTTTTCGTCAAAAAGTATGGTCTGGGCAGCACCACGGCGAAACTCGCTAGCCGGCGCTGGTCTTGAAACGAACCCTCTGTGCAAGAGAGGTCTGGTGTAGCTATCCCTAAAGGAATTTAGCGGCTCAAATACAATTTGTGCGTCCTCCAACCGCCCGGCCGTTGCATCGAGCATACCCTGCAAATAGGTGGTGCCTGTTTTATGGGCTCCCAGCCATAATACCTGTTGAGCGCTTGAAAACTCAAATGGCATTTTGGCTCCTCTTTTGGTCTTGGGCAGAATGACAGCCGTGCCGCGCCCTAAATTGCTCGCGATTGCTAGGTAGCAAGTGTTTTAGCAATGGACCAGTACTCAATTGGTTTCAATGTTCTAAAGCGCTCAGACGCAAAAATTGAGGCGAGAAATGGTTCATGGGATAAATGTTCCTTGCGGGTACAAATCCGAATAATCGATCGATGAACTTGACCCTATTGCGATATGAATATAGCCGCGGCGTAGTGTCTCTTTATCGGAAATGACTTGCTGTTTCTCGGCAAAATAGTGGATCTTTAAAATGCATTTACCCAATCTCCTCATTGCTGGCGCTCAAAAGAGTGGGACCACTTGGTTGCACGTCGCACTATCGCAATCAAAACAAGTGTTTGGTTCGAAGCGGAAGGAGCTCAATTATTTCAATAAAGGACAGCTTGGCGACATCGACACCTATCGGTCTAATTTCCCCGACAAACGTGGAGTAAAGTACTATTTTGAAAGTACGCCGCATTATTTTCGCGCCATTAAGGGCAAGGTTGATATCGCTGAACGTGTTTCGAAGACCATCCCAGACGCGAAAATTATTGTGGTTTTGCGAGACCCGGTCGCACGATACGAGTCTGCATACATCCACCATATGATGCGCGGTCGCTTTCCCTACGAACCAATCATCGACAATTTCTCCGAGGACTTCGGCCTAATTCGTCTTGGTCAGTACGCAAAAAACCTAACCCATTGGCAGAAGAAGATGCCCGATATTGGCGTTTTCCTTTACGATGATTTGCTCGAAGACAAAGTAATCTTCGTTGATAGCATTATGTCTTACCTCGAAATAGAAAATGACATCAGGCCCGAGAAACTAGAGTTTCGGCGCAATGATAAATCCAAAAAGATCAAACGCGCCGGATGGGATCAGATGCCAAAAATGTCGCCTGAACTTCGTCAAAAATTATACGAGTATTTTCAGTCCGACATCGACGATCTTGAAGTTATGATTGATAGGGACCTAGGCGCTTGGCGTTTCGACAGCTAGGTTTTCTGGTAACCTGTGTTGGACGACAGATCAAACTTTTCCAAGAATCTGAATTTCTTGCTGAAGAGCGGTTTGACCAAATGTGGTTTGATATGTTGGTGGTTTAGCGAAATGCTCCGACAAGACGTAAAAAGAAATCAATCTTCTTCATCAGAACCCATCAATTCGTGATGATGCGCAATAGCTTCTTCGAGGTCTTCATAATAGAATAGTTGCCCATTTTCTAGAACGGCGCCGGTATCGCAAAGCTTCCTGACTTGACCCATTTGATGGGTAACTACAACAGCACCGGATTGCTTTAGACGATCCTTGAAAATGATCCTACTTTTCCGTTTGAAAATTGCGTCGCCCACGCTGGTCACTTCGTCTACCAGATAGGTATCGAAAGGAATTCCGATAGAAATCCCAAAAGCAAGTCGAGATTTCATTCCGGATGAGTAGTGTCGCACTGGTAAATGGAAATGCGCGCCCAGTTCGGCGAATTCTTCGGTGAATTCTAGGAGTTCATCCGTATCGACGCCATAAACGCGGGCAACAAATCTTGTATTCTGCGCACCCGTCAGGTCGCGGTGAAAACTACCTGCGAACCCAACCGGCCAGGAAATGGACCCTCGTATATCGATATTCCCACTGTCTGGTTTTAGTGATCCTCCGATCATGCCCATCAATGTCGATTTGCCCGCGCCATTGCGGCCCAACAATGCGACGGAGACGCCCGAAGGAAATGTAGCATTGATGTTGTCTGCCACGACTTTGGGGCCGCGCGGGGTCGCAAAACTCTTTGAGACGTTTTCGAGACGGATCATCGGAGATTCTAGCGCCTGTCCCGAAGAGCATAATATGCCAGCGAGCCGATTGACCAAATCAGGAAACTGAAGAGAGCTACTATAAAGATCATCAATAGGCGTTGGGGGAATTCGGATTTCTCTGCCATTGTTGGCTCGATGTAAGCCGCAAGATACCGGCTTTGTCGGTTTGCTTCCGCTCTGGCGCTGTCGAAGGCCGCAAGTGCCAACCCATAAGCTTGTTCTGCAAATTCTCGGTCAACCGCCAAACGTTCGAACTCAGCAATCGTTGTCGCGTATCCGCTGTCGTCGACTGCACTGCCAACACCGAATTTGCGACGTTCTTGCCGGATGCGCTCTTCGATGACTTCAACACGCTTTTCCGTTTGTACCAACCTTGGATCGCCTGCCCGAGTGGAAGAGGTCAGAAGGTCTAATTCAATGAGCGCCTCGGCCAGTTGCGCTTGCAAGGTGTTCACGAGACCGACTTGCCCTTGAATATCAGCTGAAGGATCGACAATTTCGTTCGCGATCCGAAAAGATGTCAAGGCTTCGCGGGCTCCTTTTAGTCGCTCGAGAGCGAGATCAAGATCTTCGCGTGCGTAACGCGTTGCATCTTCGCGGGCTATTGCGGAGAGATCGTTAATCATCGCGGAACTCTCTTCGAAGATGACTTGGGCAAGCGTTGTTGCATCTTCGGGATTGAACGCGAGGACCCTAAGTTCCATAAGACCGGAGCTTGCATCGTAGGACACCCTAACCATGCGTTGCCAATAGTCGGTCATTTCTTCGATGGTACTATCCGGATTTAGTCCGAAAATAGGGTCTGTTTCGTGGGGCGGAGAGTAGATCGACTTTAGATCAACACGCTCATCGACGGCCGCGACAAGTGGTTGGCTGCGGATAAATTCGTAAAGGATATCAGTATCAGTAGATGTGCTCCCGCTGAACGTCGAACCTAATCCTCCAAGTAGATCTGTCGCGCTGCTGACATCTTCTGACCGAACAGTAAACGCCACTGTAGATGCATATTGGTCCACAGCTTTAGTGTTGAGGTACCAAACAGCGGCAGCAATTGGCAAAACAACCAAAATGACAAAATAGAGCAATAAGCCCCAATGCCTGCCTTTCTTTCGGGACGGTCCGGCAATTGGCTTCGACTGTTTTGGCGCAGTGTTTTCCGCAGGTTTAGGTTGTGCAGGCGTCTTTGCCATATTGATCCTAGGTCATCTCAATTGTTGACGATCTGCTTGTGATTGGCCTGCAAGAACAGCAGTCCAAAGCAGATTAAAGTCAATGCTAGGCCAAAACAATACGTAAGCGAGACATAACTTGCTTCGTAGCTCGCATAGAATCCTGATCGGACCAATCCAGTTACGTGGAGGATTGGGTTCCACCATAGGATGGTTTGAACAAGGCCACCCATATCCTCATAGATAAAGAGCACGCCGGAAGCGATGAACATTGGTCGAGTAGCGATTTTCCAGATGATGCCCCAAACAGGGAAAAGCCCCACCAACAGGCAATTCATAACGCCCACGCCGAGCCCGACTAAGGCCGCGATTGAGATCCCCAAAAGAATTGGTGTTAACGATATTATTGTTGGCGTGTTCACGATCAATAGAACGCCCGTTATCACGATAGAAAAAACAGTCAGCAGTGTAAGAAAGTTGAGCACAAACCTAGCGAGGATCGCATCCAACCAAACCACTCTTGGGTAAGTAAGCATCGAGCGAGAGTATTTTATTGAGGTGCCAACCTTTTGCGACAGTTGAGTATACATGTCGTAGGGCAAATAACCGGTCGCGTAGAAAAGAATGAAGCTGGTGCCAAGTGAGGGAGTGCGAAAAAGAAGTGAAAAACCAAACGATAAGACGACAATCATTCCTATTGGTTGAAGAACCGCCCAAACATAACCGCCAGGTGAATTGCCATAGGTGGAGGACATTTCGCGTAGCACCAAAGCCATCACGCTACGTGGAGCTGCGAGTTCGGCAGTCTTAGTCAATTTGCGCCCTCTCTCAGAGTGGTTTCAGCTTATCGGGTATAGTGGCCAACATTCAGTGGAAAGTCCTTTAATTGTCAACGAGAAGTCTTCTAACGAACCCTATCTGAGTTCAAAAATGTCCCCAAACTAAAACACTTTGGTAAGGAGTCGTAGTGATAGGAACATTCCTTAAAAAATTGAACCAATCAAATGGTCGTTTGCTTTCGTATCCGGATTGATCTACTCATCCCCTTGAGGTTGAAAGGGGCGGTTGCACTATTGACCGTAACAGTACGTTTTTAGGAATCGATTTCCGCCTTTTACATTTGGAAAGCAACGAATGTCTGAAAGTTACGATCTGTCGGTTGTTATACCTGTCTACAATGCCGCAGATACACTTCGCACTCTAACAGAAGACTTTCTTTCGATCTCACATTTCTCAATTCAGGTTATACTTGTCGATGATGGTTCATCAGACGGAAGTGTTGATTTAGCCAATCAGTTTTCCGATGATCATGAGAACGTGGAGAGTATTGTTCAAGGCACAAATCAAGGAGCGGGAAAAGCGCGAAATGTAGGGTTTGAAAAAGCCGTCGGACGCTACACGATCTTTTTTGATGCGGATGATATTGTCCATACAGATGTGATTTGTGACGCCATTAATGGTTTGGACGAGGGCGGCGCTGACGTTGCGATGATGCCTTACTTCTATCGCCGGAGCCTTTCGTCGTCGCATGACGCGATGAACTTAAACGATAGCAAAGTATGGTCTGACATAATGGGTCGGGCGAAGCGAAAAACTGTCAAACTGGATGACGCCGCCTCACTGCTTGGGTTCTCTAACTATCCTTGGAACAAGGTCATTCGAACCAAGACCTTCCGGGAGGTTGGCCTTCGCTACGGATCAACTCCGGTTAATAATGATATTCTCGGTCATTGGTATAGTTTGCTGTTCGCCGACGATATTTTGCTGATCGACTCAGAAGTTTGTACTCATATTGTTGAGGCTTCAGGTTCAAATCTGACAAATCAGGCTTCACAGGTACGATTGACGCTGTTTGATGCGCTTGACGAAACCTACGATGTTTTGGACGCGAGACCTGAACTGCGGAGCAGGTATGCGCATCACTATTGGTCTTTCGTACATAGGACATCCCGGTGGGCATACGGGCGACTTGAGCCTCAGGTGAAGCCAGCTTTCAATGAAAGATACAAAAAACACCTAAATCGCATTGATCTGAGAGATTATTCGCGTATCAGGCGGCGAAGATCGCCTTCTTTGGCAGATAGTATTCTATCTTCTTTGCTTTATTGAAGGTTTCGCTGATGCCTGCTCTTTCCATCATTGTGACAAGCTACAATATCGAGAACTATATTGCTCAGTGCCTCGACAGCGTCGTCAACCAGACCTTGCGAGATTTGGAAGTTATCGTTGTAGATGATGGTTCAACGGATGGAACCCCTGATATTATCAGGGCTTATGCCGACAGAGATCCTCGTATCAAACCTATTTTGATGACGGAGAATTCAATCGGCGGTGTAGCGACGCCAGCCAATCTCGGCCTAGATGCGGCGACTGCGCCATACATTGGTTTTGCTGACGGCGATGACTATTGCGAACTTGATATGTTTGAAAAGCTGCTGAATGCAGCTGAAGCAGGCGATCATGACCTTGCGATGTGCAAATACAAATTGTTGGACGAAAGCACTGGCGAGCTTGCCGATCCTGCCGAGGTCAACCGTTGGAACGACCTTGATGAAAGGTCTTATGAGCTTGATGTCGAAGCCAAGCGAGATTTTTTACGGTTTATCGCGGTGCCCTGGCGGAAGATCTACAAACGCAGCATGATCGAAAGGGAGAAGATCCGTTTTCCGATAGGAGATTACTTTTACGAAGACAATCCTTTCCACTGGTTTAGCATCATTTCTGCAGAGTCGATCGCAGTTGTGCCAGAGGTCCTCTGCTTTCACCGAGTGACCAGAGCCGGACAGACTATGTCAACCGCTGACGAGCGCCTCTTTAAGATCTTCCTTCACCACAACACTATTCGCGACTGGCTTACCGAAAGAGAGATCGAGGAAGTCTATCGCGCCAACCTATTTGCTTGGGTGATGTCTCAAATGGAGTGGATTTCAGAACGGACACCGAAAGAGCTTCGCGAAACACTCTTTGATTGCCTGAGAGATATCTATAGCCAGTACGACGCTGCAGATATTGAAGCTGCGCTCGTAGCCGGCAAGAAGGGGCTGAGAGCCAAGAAACTCTCCGACAGTTTGGCAAAAAATAACTTAGCTAAGTTCAATCAGTTCCTTGATGGGCGAACCAGATCCAACAACCCGTTTATGGATGGCCTGTATCACTTGCGCTATTCCGGAGTTAGGCACACGGCGGGATTGGCGTCTCAATATGTAGGGCGTCGCGTTTCCGGGATGGGAAATCTGACCGGCCGTCGTAATGCATCGGAATTTAAGTTGGACGATGTCATGTTTTCTCTCGCGGTCTTACAAGCGCAGATCAAGCAAATTGAAGAGAAACTGGACACCTTAGTAGAAAAGCAGGAAAAAGATTGATGTCTAAATCGCCGGTGATCGTAGGCGCGGGGTTTTCCGGTGCTGTCATAGCGCGGGAATTTGCTGAAGCTGGTCATGATGTGCGAGTTATTGAGGCGCGGTCGCATGTTGCAGGGAATTGCTATACCGAACGGGACGCTGAAACGGGTGTTCTACTTCATGTCTATGGACCACATATCTTCCACACAGCAAACGAGGATATTTGGAACTACGTGACGCGATGGGGCAGTTTCATGCCGTACAGCCATCGGGTCCAAACGACGGTCGGTGAGAAAGTCTTTTCGTTGCCAATCAACCTCCTTACAATCAACCAATTCTTCAACAAAGCCTTTCGGCCGGATGAAGCACGTGCTTTCGTGGCTGAGCAGGCCGATGGAACAATAATTGATCCGCAAAGTTTTGAAGACCAAGCTTTGTCTATGGTTGGCCCCGATTTGTACGAGGCTTTCTTTAAGGGTTATACTGAGAAGCAATGGGGCTGCAGCCCGACGGAACTCCCTGCTTCTATTTTGAAGCGCCTACCTCTGCGTTTCAACTACGATGACAGCTATTTCAACCACCCATTCCAAGGGATACCTGAACACGGTTATACGCCAATCGTTGAGTCTATTTTGGATCATCCTCGCATTGATGTGCAGCTGAACACGGTATTTGATCCGAAAGATACCGATGACGCGCATGTTTTTTGGTCCGGACCGTTGGACGGTTACTTCGACCATAAACTTGGTCGTTTAGGGTATCGCACCTTGGATTTTCATCACTTCCGCGAAGAAGGTGATTGGCAGGGCACCCCTGTGATGAACTACGGGTTAAGAGATGTTCCTTATACTCGCATCACCGAACACAAGCACTTTGCGCCTTGGGAGGAACACGAGAAAACTCTGTGCACGCGAGAGTATTCTCGGGAGTGTGGTCCTGATGACATTCCGTACTATCCTATTCGGTTGGTCGATGAAAAAGCGATGCTGTCGGAGTATGTCGATCTTGCACGAGCGACCGAAAATGTCACTTTCATCGGGCGATTAGGCACCTATCGGTATTTGGATATGGATGTTTGTATCAAAGAAGCATTGGATGTAGCTGAAACCTACCTGACGGCACACTCAGAAGGCAGACCAATCCCAACTTTTGTACACGACCCGCTTTGAGCACTGACTTGCAGGAAAAGCTGGTTGCGGTCGTTGTTAGTTTCAATCGGCTGGAGCAACTCAAAAAGACGGTCTCTGAGCTTAAGGATCAAGGCGTCGACCACATCCTCGTGGTCGATAATGCCTCTACAGATGGCTCGATAGAATGGCTTGAAACACAGACGGAGCTTACACTCGCGCTGATGGAAGAAAACCGCGGCGGGGCAGGTGGTTTTGAGTTTGGGATGCGCATGGCAATGCGCGACCTTTCGCCTGATTGGCTTCTTTTGATGGATGAAGATGCGCGGCCAAAGCCTGGCGCTATCGCGTTTTTTCGAGCGATGCAGAAAACCAACCTAGATCTGATCGGGGCGGCAGTTACTTATCCGAGTGGAGAGATCTGCGAAATGAACCGGCCCGTCTACAACCCCTTTGGTTCGTTTTCTGCGTTTTTCGGTACCATGTTTAAAGGTCGCCGCGGCTTTCATTCGCCCGATGAGGATTACCAATCCAAAGGTACTTTGCCTGTTGATGGGGTGTCTTTTGTTGGTTTGTTCATCCGAGCAAAAGCGGTTGCCGAGGATGGGTATCCAGATGGCCGTTTGTTCATCTACGGAGACGATACGCTCTATACTCTTGGTCTAAACAAGAAGGGTAGATCCGTTGGGTTTGCACCCGAGATAGGATTTGAACACGATTGTGGGACGATCGCGTCAGCTGGCGTCTTCATGCCGCTATGGAAAAACTACTACCGGTTCAGAAACCTTAGTTTTGTCTACAGATTAGCGGCAGGACCTATCTTATTTTGGCCGGTCTTGGCATTGATGTCAGTCAGATGGTCAATGTGGAGCCGTTCGCTGCCGCATGACCAAAGATATGTCTATAGGAAAATTAGACGCTTGGCGATCTCTGATGCGGTGCGGAAGAACACATCGAGAGATCACGACGAGATAGTTCTTTTGGGGAATCCAAAATAGTTCTCGTTTTCGTGCAGAGAGTTATCAAAAATGCTCAGCTCTCAGGATCTTCAGTTCAGGGTTGTGCTTGCGAGCTGCGAGGCTCGACATGAAATGGCAACAAGTAGGCCTCTTTTATTGATCTGAATGGACAAAGCGTTTCGTCGAAACTAACCTACCTTTAAATTTCTAGGCGATCTGGCCAAAGATCTACGGAGCACGGAAAAATTTGTAACTCGCGCTTTGATTGAGGATTGATGGCTACCTATGCAGCGACTGTTTGGGTTCAAAATATGTTTCAATACTTGGCTTCATTACCTCGAGGCGTAAAGCGAGCCATACTGTTGATGATTGATTGTGCTTTGGTGCCGATCAGCATGTATTGGGCGTTTTCACTGCGATTTGGCGTGCAGGTTGAAACACAGCAACTGCAAGATTCAATCCCATTGTTTGTTTTGGTCTTGCTCGCATCTCTCCCCATTTTTAGCCTCACCAAGCTCAATCGTATCAAGCTCATTGCCTTTGAAGTTCAAGATATCGGGCGTGGCGTGGTGGCGGCGATGTGCCTGACTGTCGTGGCGATCGTTGTCAGTTACCTCCTTCGCCTGGATGGTCCTCGGTCTATGCCATTGATCTTCGGAACGGTCTTTTTGACGCTTCACATACTGGTCCGTATTCTCGCGCGTTCTTTGCTCATGTACATCTCGGGTCGAGATAGCGAACGCGTCCCTGTGGCAATTTACGGCGCTGGTTCTGCGGGCGTTCAGCTTATGGCCGCGTTGCGCCAAGATTTTGAGATGCGCCCGGTGCTGTTCGTCGATGACAACGTAACGCTTCAAAGCATGACGATTGCGGGCCTCCCGGTTTATTCAGCGGAAAAGCTCGCCGTCATGGTGCGCAATAAACGCGTGCAGCGTGTTTTGTTGGCGATGCCGTCGGCCACTGAAGGGGTCAGGCGTCAGAAGATCAAAGAGCTCTCCAAACTGGATTGTGAAGTTTACGCGCTTCCATCTTACAGCGAACTGATCGGCGAAAGCGGGATTGTCGATAAACTGCAACCGGTCGATGCTGACATGCTTTTGGCCCGAGACAAAGTTGATTTGGATACGCCTGAAATCGCTCGAACCTATGCTGGGCGCAGCATTTTGGTCACTGGGGCAGGTGGGTCGATCGGATCAGAACTTTGCAATCAGATCATAAGATGTAACCCACACCGGTTGGTTCTGTTCGAACATAGCGAATTTGCACTCTATTCCATCGAAAGAGAACTTGCAGCGACCGCGAAGCAATTGGGCGTCGAGCTGATTGCGAGATTGGGTTCGGTCTGTGATCGGATGACGGTTGATGAGGTTCTTGCCGAATCCAATGTCGATATTGTGTTGCACGCGGCAGCTTACAAACATGTCCCCTTGATCGAAACGAATGAGGTTGTCGGGACATTCAACAATGTCGTCGGTACTCAAACCGTTGCGGAAGCCGCGGCCGCTGCCGAGGTTGAGCGTTTCATTCTGGTGTCTACAGATAAAGCGGTGCGGCCAACGAATGTGATGGGCGCGACGAAGCGATTGGCGGAGCTGGTCGTGCAGGATCTTCAAACAAGAACGCCAGAATCCAAATTTGCTATGGTGCGGTTTGGTAATGTATTGGGGTCATCCGGTTCGGTTATCCCGCTGTTCCAGAAACAGATTGCCGAAGGCGGCCCGATCACGCTGACCCATGACAATATCTCGCGCTATTTTATGACCATTCCAGAAGCGGCGCGGCTTGTCCTTTTGGCGGGCGCTTACGCGACTGGTGGAGATGTTTTCGTGCTCGATATGGGTAAAGCCGTATCAATCAAAGAGCTGGCGAAAAGGATGATCGAGCTGTCAGGCCTTACGATCAAGGACGACAACAATCCGAATGGACAAATCGAGATTGAAATCGTCGGGTTGCGACCCGGTGAAAAAATGCACGAAGAGCTTCTGATCGGGGACAATGCGCTTCCCACGCCACACGAAAAAATCCTGCGCGCAGAGGAGGCATCGGTGTCCCAACTTGAGATGGCGAGAATCCTCAAAGATCTCCAGAAGGCCAGCGAGACAGCTTCGGCCAATGCCATTCGGGGGATTTTGGAACAATATGTCGAAGGGTTTGAAGCCAAACCTGCGACAACTGGAAGCGCACCTCACTAAGCCACTGCTTTGACACCCTTGAGTTGAGAAGGTATTGGAATTCAAAGTGACCTTAGGTCATTTCGAAACGATCTTTGTCTTATGAACTAGGGTATTGGCTGATATATGAACCGTTTTGTTGAACTGATCCTGTGCTTGGTATCATTGATCATTTTGGTTCCCATTATGATCGCCCTTATGGCGCTGGTATTCATTGAAGACAGACATTCGCCAATCTTAAAGCAGGTGCGAGTCGGCAAAGGGCAGGTGCCATTTACCTGCTACAAAATCAGAACAATGTCGGTCGATACTGCGGAAGTCGCCTCTCACGAAGCCTCCGCCAATCAGATCACGAAAATCGGTGGATTTCTTCGAAAAACCGGACTCGACGAACTGCCGCAGATTTTCAACGTCCTGATGGGCCAGATGAGCTTTGTTGGCCCACGCCCAAACCTCCCGTCTCAGACCGCATTGATTGCTGCACGGGATGCTCACAAAGTCTATGATGTCTCGCCCGGAATTACAGGTCTCGCACAGGTGCAAGGTGTCGATATGTCAGTGCCTGAGAAACTCGCATTGATTGACCGAGAATACGTGCAAGGCAGGTCTTTCAAACTCGACTGTTCGATTATCTGGGCGACAATCCGCGGCAAGGGTGTCGGAGACGCCATCAAGGCCTGATTGGCATACTAGCCTGCTGACACAGTTTCCTTTTCGGTCCACAGTGGTTTCCAGCAATTGATTTGAGTTGGCATGTCCCAAACTGAAAAGAAACGCATCCTTGTTACCGGCGCGACCGGTTTCGTGGGCAAGCATTTATGTGAGCACTTGGAAGGCTGCGGACATACCGTTGTGCGAATAGGGCGGAGCGGGACGCCAAGCATCGATCTGGCGAGAGAGAATATTCCAAACGATCTTTTGAAAGACGTCGATGTGGTCGTACATCTCGCGGCATCGAAAGCAGGCAGCACCGTCGATCCGAAAGGTGAGCAGACCAAAGACATTGCGGCACGGGTTGCTGTCAGCGTGAACCGATCAGAGGTGAAACGCCTTATCCATTTGAGTTCTATCGCCGCCAGATTGGCGGAAGAAAATGACCGATCGAAACGGCCCTATGGCGTGCAGAAATTAGCAGCGGAACACGCGTTGGCCGATGGATTGAACAACTGCCAGATCGTCACCTTGCGACCGCCTGTGATCTATGGGGAGGGGGCTACTGGACCTTTTGGCACCTTGCTCAAGTTCGTACAACGCGGTCTGCCCTTGCCGCTCGCGAATGCGAGCGAGCCGCGTACCTACCTTTCCATCGTAAACCTATGTGCCCTTCTTTCACAAATGGTCGAAGCCGGAGATCCCGTTTGGAAGAAAGCTGATGGTCTAATATTCGAACCAAATGATGGTCGGAAAGTCGGCACACGGGATCTTGCCGAAATGCTGGGGAAATCGATGGAAATTGAAACAAGGGTGTTTTGGCTGCCGCAATCGATAATAAGATCATTGGGTTTGATAACCGGAAAGGGTGATCAGGTCGCTGCCGTATTTGGACCCTTGCAGTGTCGCGAAGAACCCTCTCTAGAGGAGTATTTTGGATGGGAGCCTTCTGAACAGATGCCAGAGAGTTTGAAGGTTTTTGGGTTGTAACGTCTTTGATTCAAAGGGATGTATAGATGCCCGACCTAGAAATGTTTTTGGTGCCAGAAGGCTGAGCGCAAATGTCGAATTATGTTCTGCCAAATCTGAAGTGGATCACGGACGTCCGAGCGACACTTGTGGAACGCATTGTTCTATCCCTTGATCATCTGATTTTTGAGGCCAATCCAAAGCAGTATCGGGGCGCTTTGGATAGAGAAACTCTTCAAAGGACGTTGGTTGGGCCAGGTGACTTCCCGAGTGCTAGCATCTTTGCTGCGAATTCTGCGCTGATAGAAGCGGCTCTCTCAAATGCGGCATCGCAATTTGACGATCGCCTAGAGCAGTTGGAACGGATTTCGGCAACGACTGGAGGTGCACCGCAATCTCTGAACGTAATAGCGTTTTCTGACATCGCTTTGGACCCCGACGAACTTGTTCTGTTGCAAAGAGCTTACGCCGATGATGTGGGGCTGACAGTTTCTTTAGTGGCGCCATCGGAGGAGGAGGTTTCTCAAGCGACAGCCCAGATACAAGATGCATTGGATTTGATAGGTTCGTCGTCAATGCCGTGGAAGCAAGAGATATTAGCTCTGGCCCCTCAGATATATTTAGCGTCACCTTCGGCAGTCGCCACGCGGACTTTTGGCGGCGCAGCAGTTTTTGATGCTTTTGGTTCAGTATTAATGAACCCGGATCAGTTTGAATCGACCGAGCAGATCGCCCTTAGCTTGGTTCATGAAACATCTCATTTGCAAATGTTCCTCTTCCATTTGGACGATCCTGTTGTTCTAAACGATGAAAAGGCTGCATATTCATCACCCCTGCGGCAACAACCTCGTCCGATGGAAGGCATTTTCCATGCGATGTGGGTCTCGGCACGAATGGTGGCTGCGGGGATCGACATTTTGGACGGAAACAGTTCAAAGCTCGATAGAGAAAAGTTGCAGAGCATAATTGATGACTCTGCAAACGCCTATCGAGATTGTGCTGTCACAGTATCCAAGGAAGGAAAACTATCGCTTCTAGGTGAGGAGTTGTTTGCTTCAGCGGATTCGATCGTCAATGGATGAGATTTCTGAAGTTCACATTGGCCAACGCATACTTGAGCATGCGGGGTCGTACCCGGACGCTCCTTGCGTTGAGTTCGAAGGACGAGTGACAACAAGGTTCGAGTTTGTAGCACGAGCTTCGACTCTGAGGAAGCTCTTACTTAGGTTTGGGATAGCAAAGGGAGACACGGTAGCCATCCTTTGCACAACGGCAGGAAGAGGGTTGGAATGCGCCCTTGCCCTTTGGGATTTGAGAGCTCGGGTCGTCTTCCTAGATCCGAGGCAGTCGGCCGCGGACATGAGCGCTATTTGTGACGCGGCGCAGGTCAAATTCAAGTTTAGCGATCTGCCCACATTTCAGCGCCGATCCGATTTTGAAGCGATCCCGCGAGATATTGCGCCCTCGGAGACCCTCTTGTCATTCTCTGCTTGTCGGCCAGAAGACGACGCGATTGTGTTCACGTCTTCGGGTACAACAGGGGTCCCCAAGGTTCGTGGCGTTACGCATAGCCGGCTGGCTGTCGGTATAGCAAACTTGGAAACGACGATCGGATTGGGGGCGGAACTCTCATTGTTTCGTCTGATGATTGGGAACCTTTCTTTTAGTGCAATGTCCTTTGCTTGGATACGTTGGCTTTTTCTGGGAGCGCCGATCATCGATCTGTTTTCCTTTTATCTGACTAAGGACGTTTACAAAAACCTTTCTCGTGAAGATTTGGGGGTGGCCAGTCTATCACCTGCAGCCCTGCGAGAGTTAATCAACTACCATGTGGTGGATTTGAAATCTCGGATCGAACCTGCATTTCCACATTTGAAACAGCTAAGAACAGTCGGCGGACCCGTTTCTGGTAGGGATCTCAGGCGTGCTTTTGAAATTTTGACACCGAATATCGAATCCTCTTATTCACTGAGTGGTATCGGACCAATCTCTCGACTTTCTGGCGGTGAAGCTTTACAAAAAGGTGGTTCCGTCGGTCGCCCATTCGATAGCATTGTCGTTCGCATCATTGGGCCGAACGGTCAGGCCACACCTGCAGGAGGTATTGGACATGTCTTTGCAAAAAATACATTGCACCCAAACGCGGTTGAAATCGAAACGGGAGATCTAGGGTACATAGACGAAGACGGTTTCCTTTTTCTAACAGGCAGAACCGAACAAAACGCGATACGTCATTCAATAAACATTAATCTAGCCGATCTCGAGTCCGACATTCGATCTCTCCAGGGCATTTCAGATTGCATCGCTTTCGCTATCGCTGATCCTGAAACTGGTGACGACGTCGTATTCCTAGCTGTGGAAAGCGAGATTAGTAGAACTGTTGTCCGAACGTTGATTAGAAGGTCCTTGTCGAGCTACCGTCGCCCAGATCGTATATATGTCAGGCGAAAGTTACCGCGGAACGCTGCTGAAAAAATCAGTCTACGCGAACTCAAAGCTCTAGTTGAAGTTAGTGGAGATACCTTTGTCAGTTTCTAAGATTGAATTGGCCGAGATGGTGAAGCTATTTGAGAAACTTTTTCCAGGGGAAGTCGTCGAAGCTGAGAGTGATTTCTTTGACTTAGGCGGAGATTCCCTTGCTTTGGTGGCATTGTGTGCTGAACTAGAGGAAAGTTTGGGCCGTGATGTACACCCTTCAATAGTGTTGAACCATCCGACAGTTCAAGAGCTAGCGGCGGCGCTAATAGAAAGCTCCGACAAAAATTCTTCGTAGTTTTCCCAACCCTTTCGAATATTTTTTGGGGTAAAATATCTTGCGTGCTTTGCGGGTAAAACAACACGCCTAAACTTAGAGAACTTGCAGGAAGCCTCGTATTCAGCGTCTCTCGATGGATCGCAGAACGGGTCATATCGAAGATCTTCATCGCCGTAGATCAAGAGCGCTGGAAGACCGAGCGCAGGCAAGAGCAAACTACAGTTAATGAGGTATAACGCGGGTATTTTTGCACCCGATTCCTTTAAATCTGCACAAATGAGCGAAAGAAGCTTGTTCCCTTCGCAAGCTGTGCCGATGCGTAGATTGGTGAAGTCAACTTCCTTTTTGATATACAAAAGTGCATGCCGAGAGAGTTCTTCCGCGCCCTTCGATCTGGCCTCGAATTCGGAAAACATAAGTGTTGTCGATCTAGTAAAGACTATAGGCTGGTCGGGCCCAAGAAACTTCGCGAGAGCCTCGGCTGTACGCGCGGAGTTAAAAATCCAAAATATTGGATGTTTTTCGCCTGATTCATTTGAAATACGAACAATTCCGCGCGGATCGAGGGCACGTCCTGGCCAAGTTTGCATCAACTTTTCTTGCAAATGGATGGTGCTTCGTTTTAGCATTTTTCACCACTCATTTTGGTGGGGATTCAACGGAAAGGTACTTAAATGAACGTCGACGTAAAGAAACTTCTTATCTTGTCAGGTTCAAAGGCGGCAAGTTCGTCAAAAGTTGGCGAAGCACCAGTCGCACCGGCAAAGAAATAAGAACGTTGCTCGGTCACCTGTATGACCGAAGATAAGCAGTGATTGGACATTTCTAGCCGCCAATAACAATGTGCTTGTGGCGCTTTCTGGTCCGACGGTTTGTTCGATGGTCGGACCATTTTTTCTAAGCTACGTTAAGCGAATGGTGTCAAATTCATTTGGCTGATTTGTTGTAATTGTCAATATTTAGCATAATCTTCATTACACGAAATGAAGGTTGCGTGTTTGTCAGATTAATCCGAATTATCTAGAGATAAGCAATATGGCTTGTCACCTAAATTCATATCAACTTACTACATTTACTCCCGCAAGTCCGCAATCACCACACCATCGCGCGGCAGGTCGCCGGGCGATACAAACTCAATATCCGCGCGCAGCTTGAACACTTCTCTGATCGACGCTGCATAGTCTGCGCCATTTGGTTGAGCGGCTTCGATCTTCACCAGCATCGCGTCGCTTTTGCCATCATGTGTGACTTCCACACGCGCGCGGTCGATCTCGGGATGCCGGTCAACAAAGCGCGCCACCTGTTCAGGCCGCACGAACATACCCTTGATCTTCGCCGCCTGATCCGCGCGTCCCCGCCATCCGACGATCCGCATATTGGTCCGCCCGCACGGGCTTTGTCCCGGCATCACGGCAGACAGATCGCCCGTGCCAAACCGGATCAACGGGTAATCTGGGTTGAGCGCTGTTACGACAACCTCACCAACCTCACCTTCCGCCACAGGTGTGCCCGTCCCCGGTGTCACGATCTCAACGATCGCCGTTTCTTCGACGACCATCCCCTCCATCGTGGGCGTCTCATAAGCGATGTGCCCTACGTCGGCGGTGCCATAGCACTGCAGGCATGTGATGCCGCGATCCGCATAGGCTTGTCTCACTTGCGGGAAGAGCGGACCGCCTGACACGGCGGCCTTGGTGATTTTCGAGAGGTCCACACTCATCGCGTCGGCCTTCTCAAGGATCGCACCCAGATAGTCCGGCGTCCCTGCATAGGCGGTCACGCCCAAGGCCGCCGCTGCCTCGACTTGCAGTTCGGTTTGCCCGACCCCTGCGGGAAAGACCTTGGCACCCACGCCCATAGCTGCGCTTTCAAACATCGCGCCTGCTGGGGTGAAATGGTAAGAAAACGTGTTCTGGACAACGTCATCCGCGCCGATGCCAACGGCATGAAGAAACCGGCTAAACCGCCACCAATCCGTACTGGACCCGCCCGGTTCATAGATCGGCCCGGGCGATTGGAACAACCGTGTGATGTTTTGCGTCGGGATGTCGCCAAGCGGTGGCGTATCTTTTTGCCACGCGCCCAGCTCAGATTTGCGAAGGACGGGTAATTTCGACAAATCCGTCAGTGATTGAAGTTTGCCGACATCCGGCAAGCAACTGTTTGCAGCCTTCGCAACCATTTCGAGTTGCGCATTCAACGCGCTTAGTTGCGCCGCCTCCCGCGCATCAGCTGAACGAGTTTCGAGATCATCAAAATAGGTCAACTCAGCCACCTTTTACGTCTGCGATAGCTGCGCACGTCACGGAAGGATTTGCGGCCCTCATCCGACATGCCCAAATAAAACTCCTTCACATCAGGGTTTTCGCGCAGCTCTGCCGCAGGGCCTTCCATCACAACGCGACCGCTTTCCAAAATATAGCCGTGGTGCGCGAACCTCAGCGCGACGTTGGTGTTCTGCTCTGCCAAAAGGAACGACACGCCTTCCTTTTCGTTGAGGTTCTTCACGATACCGAAAATCTCTTCCACCAGCTGCGGGGCTAATCCCATGGACGGTTCATCCAGAAGGATCGTCTCTGGCCGTGACATCAAGGCGCGACCAATCGCGCACATCTGCTGCTCCCCGCCAGAGGTATAGCCGGCCTGAGATTTGCGACGCTCCTTCAGACGTGGGAAATAATTATAGACCATCTCCAAATCCGCAGCGGCGCCACCATCACGGCGCGTGTAGGCCCCGGTCATCAGGTTTTCTTCGATGGTCAAGTGTTCAAAACAGTGACGGCCCTCCATCACCTGAATAACGCCCTTTTTCACCAACTCGGAGGGGGAGCTGTCTGCGACAGGCTCTCCACGATATTCAATCGATCCCTTCGTAACCTCGCCGCGTTCAGAGTGCAGCAGGTTTGAGATCGCTTTCAGGGTTGTGGTCTTCCCTGCCCCGTTGCCACCCAGCAATGCGGTGATCCCGCCCTTGGGCACGGTCAAGGACACGCCCTTTAGAACCAAGATGACGTGATTATAGATCACCTCGATGTTGTTGACCTCCAAAAGGGTCTCAACTGACTGTTCGCCACTATCCAACATTGAATTCGCTCTTCATCATCTTGGCCAATAAACTCAAAAACGGGCGGCCCAGCATAGGGCCGCCCGCAAAGCTCCTAGGAGCAGCCAGGCTCGATGCCGTTCTCAGCCGCAAACGCAGCAGAATCTTCGGCGATCAGAGGACCGGTGACGCTATCGTCGGGTGCGATGTAGTCGGTCAGAGCAACCCAGTTTCCTGCTGCCGCATCCCACTGTTGAACGATACCAAGGCCGGACCCGCCGTGATCCGCACAGCTGACAGAGAACGCAGGGCCAACGCCCGCCATGCCCAGTTCAGCCATCCGCTCTTCCGTGATTTCCAGCGCTTCCATGCCGTCACGCATCATCGCTGGCGTGATCTCTGCCACGCCATGGATTTCCTGCGCTTTTGCCACAGCTTCCGCTGCCAGCATCGCCGCATACATGCCGCGTGTATAAAGCACCGAACCAAGGTTCGATCCGTCACCCGCTGCGTTGCCTGCATCGTGAACAAGTGTCTTGATGTCATCAAACACTGCCAGATCACCCACGCGGTTCATGTTCAGCGACTTATAGCCATCAGCTGCCATACCAGCAGGTGTCACGTCATGCTCTGCACCAGACCACCAGTTGCCGATGAAGTTCTCCATCGGGAAACCAATGTTCGCGGCTTCTTGAACAGCAACCTGGTTCATCACGCCCCAGCCCCACATCAGAACATAGTCTGGGCGTTCACGACGGATTTGCAGCCACTGTGACTTCTGTTCCTGACCTGGGTGGTCTACAGCGATCTGTGTGAAGTCAAACCCGTGCATCTCGGACAGCGCTTCCAATGTGCGGATCGGCTCCTTGCCATATGCGGAGTTGTGATAGACCAGCGCGATGGTTTTGCCGTCCAGCGATCCTCCGTTCTCATCCAACAGGTAGTTCACAGCCACAGAGGCGGCATCCCAGTAGTTCGCAGGATAGTTGAATACGTTGCGGAAAATCTCACCGTTCGCAGCGGACGTCCGGCCATAGCCCATCGTGTGCAGTGGGATGTTGTCCGCTGTCACTTTGGGGATCAGCTGATAGGTGATGCCGGTGGAGAGCGGTTGATAGATCAACGCGCCTTCGCCTTTGGTGGCCTCATAGCATTCAACGCCTTTTTCGGTGTTATAGCCGGTCTCACATTCCACAATGCGGAAAGGCACACCGCCGACGCCGCCGTCACGAGCGTTAAGCATGTTGAAGTAGTCCTGATAGCCGTCAGACACAGGCGTGCCACCCGCAGCATACGGACCCGTCCGATACGACAGATCAGGGATCACAAGATCCGCTGCGGCAGAGCCAGCAACCAATGCGCTGGAAAGGGCCAATGCGGCCAAAGTTTTAATTTTCATCGGGTTTCTCCTCCCTTGGTTCGTCCGATTGATTAAAGCCGGGTTCATCCCGGTCGTATCGTTGGACCGCCCCTAATAGGGGAACGGCCACAGTCTTAATTTCTCCTTCGCGACCCGCCACCATTGGGCCAAGCCATGCGGTTCCTTGATCAAGAAGAACATGATCAACGCACCAATGATCACCAACTGCAAATGCGCCACAAGGTCGGTTGGCCAACCCAGCAGGTCAACGCCCACGAGTTTCAGCGCGACAGGCAAGATCACAAGGAACGCAGCCCCTGCGAAGGACCCAAAGATCGACCCCAAGCCGCCGATGATGATCATGAATAGTACGAGGAACGATTTCTGAATGCCGAACACCTCGCCCACTTCAACGGCGCCGAGGTAGACGGCAAAGAACAGCGCGCCTGCGATGCCGACAAAGAATGAGCTTACGGCAAAGGCGGTCAGTTTCGCCTTCAACGGGTTCACCCCAATAATCTCTGCCGCAATGTCCATGTCGCGGATCGACATCCATGTGCGGCCTTGTGTGCCGCGCGTCAGGTTGCGTGCGATGATCGCGCAGACCGTCACAAAGACCAGACAGATCAAATATTGCGCCCAAGCTTCAGTGTTCGGTCCTGTCACAGGCACGCCGAACACAGTCCGTTCCGGCGCATTGATCTGACCGGAGGCAGAGTAGTTATAGAACCACGGCACACGGTTAAAGAGCCAGACAAGAAAGAACTGCGCCGCCAAAGTGGCCACCGCCAGATAGAACCCTTTGATCCGAAGGCTGGGCAGCCCAAAGGCCGCGCCCACCGCCGCGGTGATCACGCCAGAGAGTATCAGGTGAATAACAATCGAGACATCTGGGAAAGCGGTCATCAACTTGTAGCAGGCAAAAGCCCCCACAGCCATAAATCCGCCCGTGCCCAAAGACACCTGCCCACAGTAGCCCGTCAGGATGTTCAACCCGATGGCTGCAATGGCGTAGATCAGGAACGGCACTAGAATTGCGTTCGCCCAATAGTCATTGACGAAGAATGGGACGACTAGGAACGCCACCGCCAAAACGGCCCAATAGCGATAGCGGTCAAAGGCAATGGGGAATGTCTGGCTATCCGCCGCATAAGACGTCTTAAAGTCACCGGCCTCACGATACAGCATTAAGAAGCCCCCTTCATTCTTAGGAACATTCCACAAACAAGCAACGCAGGACCGATAAGACCCAACGCAAACATAACACGAGGTGGGTCAGGATCATCTGTCGGATATTTGGCGTGCCAATCTGCACCAGCAGCCGCCGCAATCGAAAACGGAAGGATCGAGATTAACACGACCAAATTGCCAATTCCTCTGAGCATATCCTAAACCCTCTCGATAATCTTTTCGCCGAAAAGCCCTTGCGGTCGGAACACGAGGAAGATCAGAGCCAGCACATAGGCGAACCAATTCTCGGTCGCGCCCCCAACGAGCGGTCCTACGAGATATTCGAACAGCTTCTCCCCAACCCCGATAATCAAGCCACCCACGATGGCCCCGGGGATCGACGTAAAGCCGCCCAACATCAGCACCGGCAAAGCCTTCAACGCAATGAGCGACAGCGAGAATTGCACGCCGGATTTCACGCCCCAAAGGACACCTGCAACCAAGGCCACAAAACCAGCGATGGACCAGACCAAGATCCAGATGAAATCGAGCGAGATACCCACCGAAAGCGCGGCTTGGTGGTCATCCGCAACAGCGCGCATCGCGCGGCCCTGTTTCGTGTATTGAGAAAACGCGACCAGTGCGGCCACCAAAACTGCGGCCACGGCCGTGGCAAGAATATCCAACTTATCAAGGAAGAAGCCATAGAAGTCGTCACCGCCAAGGCTGGCCGTCGCCTCTTCAATCCAAAGGCTCCCGCCCTGTGGCAATCCCAAACCGATGGTGCGGATATCCGATCCCCACATCAAATCCCCGACGCCCTCAAGGAAAAACGCCAAACCGATGGTCGCCATGAACAAAATGATTGGTTCTTGCCCGACCAAATGTCGGAACACGAATTTTTGCACCGCCCAGGCGAAAAATATCATGATCACAACCGTTACCGCGATGGCTAAGAGCGCCGGAACAGTCCAGCCAAAGTAATGCAGGTCAGTCCCAAAGATCGCATTGATCAAATGTGAGAACGGCACCTGCCCTTCCATGATGCCCACAAGAGTGAGCGCCGCGAACAAGGCCATCACCCCTTGCGCATAGTTGAAAATGCCAGAAGCTTTGAAGATCAGCACGAACCCGAGTGCCACCAGCGCATACAGCACCCCAGCCATAAGCCCGTTGATAACAACTTCTATGCCATAGAGAAAATCAGCTGACATGGTTCTGCCCCTTAGTCATGGCTCACCCCCAAATACGCATCAATCACATCCTGATTGTTGCGCACCTCATCCGGTGTGCCGTCCCCGATCTTGCGGCCGTAATCCATCACGACCACACGGTCGGATAGATCCATCACTACGCCCATATCGTGCTCAATCAACGCAATCGTGGTGCCAAATTCGTCATTCACGTCGAGGATAAAGCGGCTCATGTCCTCTTTCTCTTCCACGTTCATCCCCGCCATGGGTTCGTCCAGCAACAACAGCTTCGGCTCCGCTGCCAAAGCCCGCGCCAGCTCCACCCGTTTTTTCAACCCATAGGGCAAACGGCCCACCGGCGTTTTCCGAATGGCTTGGATTTCAAGAAAGTCGATAACGCGCTCAACCGCTTCTCGGTTTTCAACCTCTTCGCGCTCAGCCGCCCCTTTCCAGATCGCCTGCCCGAACATGCCAACCTTCATCTTGTTCAGACGGCCCGTCATCACGTTATCGAGCACCGTCATCCCTTCGAAGAGCGCAATATTCTGGAACGTCCGCGCGATCCCCTGTTGCGCCACCTGATAAGGCTTCATCGTCGGGCGCTTGGCTCCTCGGAACCAAACCTCACCCTCCTGAGGATGATAGAACCCCGAAATCACATTGAGCATGGAGGATTTCCCCGCCCCATTCGGCCCAATGATCGCGCGGATTTCGCCTTCGCGAATATCAAAGGAGATGTCAGAGATCGCCTTCACCCCGCCAAACCGCAGCGTGATATTGCGCATCTCCATCATCACGCCGCCAATCGTGCGACCGTCTGCGGTGACGTAGCTGTCCACTGTATCTTTCATTCCGCAGCCACCGCCATTGGCGCGACTACTGCCGCGTCTCTGATCTCCAAGGTTGCGGAAATCTTGCCCTTGCGCCCATCTTCATAGGTCACTTCGGTTTCGGTAAAGACGGACCCCGATCCGTCATAAAGCGCCGTGATCAGATCCTCGAACTTCTCTTCGATGATCTTGCGTCGCACCTTCTGGGTCCGCGTCAGCTCCCCATCGTCGGCATCAAGCTGTTTGTGTAGGACGACAAAACGATGCACCTGACAGCCCGCAAGCATAGGATCCTCTGCGACCGAGGCATTCACCTCTTCCACATGGGCCTGCAGCGTATCCATCACCTGAGGATGCCCCGCCAGTTCCTGATAGGACGAATAGGCGATGTTGTTCCGTTCCGCCCAATTGCCCACCGCTGTCAGGTCGATGTTCAAAAACGCGGTGCAGCGATCGCGCCCGTTGCCGAACACAACGGCCTCTAGGATGTTGGGGAAGAACTTCAGCTTGTTCTCAACATACTTTGGCGCAAAGAGCGATCCATCCGCCATTTTGCCGACATCCTTGGCACGGTCGATGATCCGCAAATGACCAGAACCTTCTTCGATAAAGCCCGCATCCCCCGTCGCGACCCAGCCCTCGGGGTCCTTCGTCGAAGCCGTGCTATCAGCGTTCTTGAAATATTCCTGAAACACCCCGGGTGAGCGATAGAACACCTCGCCACTGTCCGCGATCTTCAACTCCACCCCCGGCGACGGCACACCAACGGTATCGCCGCGCACCTCTCCATCCGGCTGCTGAGTAATATAAACAGACGCCTCCGTCTGCCCATAAAGCTGTTTCAAGTTGATCCCGAGTGAGCGGTAAAAATCAAAAATCTCCGGCCCAATCGCCTCCCCCGCGGTATAGCCAACGCGCACACGGCTGAACCCGAGGGTGTTCTTCAGCGGCCCATAGACAAAAAGATTGCCAAGCCGGTACTTCAGCCGATCGCCAGGGCTGACGCTCTCACCATCCAAGATCGCAGGTCCAACTTTCTTGGCGTGGGCCATGTAGTGATCGAACAACCACTTCTTGAAGCGACCGGAATCCTCCATCCGGATCATCACATTGGTCAGCTGCGTCTCAAACACCCGCGGCGGCGCGAAATAATAGGTCGGCCCAATCTCGCGCAGGTCCGTATGCAGCGTATCGCCGCTCTCTGGGCAGTTCACACAGAACCCCGTCCACATCGCCTGCCCAATAGAGAAGATAAAATCGCCGACCCACCCCATCGGCAGATAGGCCAACACATCATCATCCGCGCGCAGATGATCAAAGTCGGACGAATTCTTCGACGTCTCAATGATATTGCTGTTGGAAAGCACTACACCTTTCGGCCGCCCCGTCGTGCCAGAGGTATAGAGGATCACGCAAGTTGTATCACCGTTCTGACGCGACGCACGAGCGTCTAGCTCCGCCTGATGCTCAGGCTTACCCATGGCCTTGAGATCATCCATCGAATGCATCGTACTGTGGTCGTATTTCCGCAGGCCGCGCCCGTCCACATAAACTACCTGCTCAATGCCCTTGACGGTCTCCTGCACTTCGATGGTTTTGTCGACCTGCTCCTGATCTGCCGCGATCACGATCCGAGCGCCACAGTGGTCCAACACATAGGCCATCTCTTCCGCGACCGCGTCTTGATAGAGCGGCACCGGCGTGGCCCCGCACATCTGAGCCGCAATCATCGACCAGTATAGAACGGGCCGGTTGCGCCCAATGATCGCAACACTGTCCCCTTCTTTCAGGCCAAGCGCTACAAAGCCCCGCGCAATCTGATGGATCTCGTCAGAGGCTTCCGCCCAGGTCCACGATTGCCAAATCCCGAATTCTTTTTCCCGATAAGCCGCTTTATCCCCATAGCGCGCAACGTTTCGCACCAACAGCTGCGGCATCGTCACCAAATCGGACGAAGTGTTTCCCATTTTTCCTCCCAGTTGGCGCCATGCAAACATGCGCAGCGCCAATCAACAAGAGTTTTCGACAGGAGTTTTTCAGAACTATTTCGCAAATGTTACGAAATCTTGCGGGGGTGGGTGAGCTCGGCTAGGCGGATCAAGCCGCCGTATTGGCAACCGCCAAGCGCGATAGGAAGTGTCCTGCATCCACGCGACCTCACACTGTCTGTGCGGCAACCAGCCAGCAAACTGCCGCTATTCCCGAAGAGAAGGTTCTTGCATGGTTTAACCGTGTCCAACGTTGTGCATAGCGCGGCCAATAGTCTGCGGTTTCGCGCGGCTGGCCGTCCATCGCATCCAGGCGCTTATTCATTGGAACATTGCCCATACCGGTCACTGCAAATACACCAATGAGGTAGATAACAGCCCCCACCAAGGTCAGTAATGGTGCCGCGCCTTCGAACTGCCAAAGAGCGAACAAACCGAGGCCTCCAGACACCGGCACCAGCCCAAGCAACAGGACCATAAAAACTGATCGATAGACTGTTCGGTTAAGCCCCACCATGCCCGCGGCCCCTTGAGATGCGGGGGCTTGTATCAGTCCCCGCATGATGAAGTCAGAGAAGCTAAGAAACACTCCAGCTACCAGCGCAGCGGCTAGACCCGCGATCATCAATATCCAATCCATGGTCCTTGCTCCTCAGCTCGAAAGGCCAACGGCCCGGCCAACATATTGGCGGTCAGACAATTGACGCGTCAGGAAACGGGCTAACTCGCTACGGGCGATCTTCAAATCAAGACCACGGGCGGTATTTGGTACATCCTCTATCACCGCGCGTTCGGTGGCCTTATCCGTGAAGGCGCCGGGGCGGACGATGGTCCAGTCCAAACCACTTGCTTCGACCAACTGTTCCTGCAACTCGTGATCGCGGAACACTGGGGCGAGAAGCGCCCCAAACATCACGCGCTTCCACCAAAAGTTCAACGTGGGCCAGCTATCGCGCGCACCCAAAGTGGACTGTGCAATCAGACGGCGAACCCCGTGGGTCTGCATGGCTTTGATGACGTTCATTGTGCCTTGCGAGCGAATCTTGCTCTTGCGCGACATCCCAGCGCCAAGGGTCACGACGACTGCCTCCTGCCCCGCAACGGCGTCTGTCACGTCAGAGAGCTTCATCGCATCTCCAGCGACGAGGCGCAGTTTGGGGTCATTTAAGTTCAGGTTCTGAGGCGAACGGGCGAAGGCTGTGACGGTGTGTCCAGCTTTCAATAAGTTTTCGACAGCGAGACGTCCAACAGTCCCTGTGGCGCCAAATACGATAACTTTCATTGTTGTACTCCTTTCGAGGTTGATACCGAGTCAGTTACTTGACACGATGTAAAGTTGACACGGTGTCAATAAGCGCTACCTTGACATCATGTCAAGAGATTCATCCGATACCCGCACCCGCATCCTCGATTGCACCTGGAACCTATTGGAATCCGGGGATAAAAAAGTTCGCATGTCAGATATTGCCAAAGAAGTTGGCATCAGCCGACAAGCGCTCTACCTGCACTTCCCCACGCGCGCAGAGCTTCTGATTGCCACGACTAGACATATCGATTCTGTGAAGAACGTGGACGCGCGACTTGCCGATAGCAGAGCAGCAACTTCCGGACGTGACCGGTTAGCGTCCTTTATCGGTGCATGGGGCGGCTACATTCCCGAAATCCACGGCCTTTCGGTTGCCCTGCGAAGTATGCGCGACAGTGATGCTGAGGCAGCGGCGGCATGGGACGACCGGATGCAAGCTGTCAGGCACGGGTGTGCAGCAGCAGTCGCAGCTTTGGCAGCAGATAAGATGCTGAGACCTGATCTAAACATTGAAGTTGCAACAGATCTACTGTGGACGCTCTTGTCAGTCGAAAACTGGGAGCGCTTGGTACGCGAATGTGGCTGGTCGCAGGTAGAATATGAAAACCAGATCAAGAGACTTTCTGAGGCGGCGCTTTTGGCGAAGCACTGAAGAACATTCGACCATTTTCAAATTGCAGTTTGTAACGAACGCAGGCGTATCAATGCGATGTCTGCTTCCCGCTCATTTCTGTCATTGGATGGTTCCGGCCTGATAAGCGCCCTTATGTTTAGTTTTTGCGTCTGAGAAAAACCCTGCAAACCCGCCATTCCCGCGAATCGCTGAAACCATTTGTTTCAGCAGACTCTACAGGTCTCTGCGCGCGCGTGCGCGCGAGGATACAGCCTGCTTGGACACGCTTGGACAATCCACGCGCAAACCCGATGACACCGCATAGGTATATGAAAACGCTTTGTTTTTTCAGATTTTGCAGTTACGGCAGTTGAAGTCACTTGGAGGTTCCGATGCCAAACATTCGTTTCACAAAGTCAGCTATCGACGGTTTGCCATATGCCCAGGGACGACAAGTCATTTACAGGGACTCAGCTTTGCGTGGCCTCGCCGTACGCGTGGGGGCAGAAAGCAAGCTCTAGCCACACGATAATACTCTTGTGTCAAATTTTGACTGTACACTGCTGATGAAGCAAAAAATTTAAACCCAATACGCTCCATATTGGCTGTCTATGCTGGGGTATAGCAAACCTAATCTAAATATCTGAAGCAAAGAGTTGCAGGCAAAAGTAACCTGACGACATGAACAAAGCTGTTCTACGACGTGGTAAAATTTGCGAGGAAACAATGAAACATATCTGGATGTCTATCTTACTCACAGCATTGCTCGCCGGACCATCAACTGGAGCTACAATAATCGTTGGCGGTTCGAACGGGACGGTTGCAAGCCTCGATACTAGTGCGAACACAATACTTGGGTCATATGATGCCGGACCAGCATGGTTTGATATCGCCGTTAACAACACTGGTGACGTCTATGGCACTACTGGGCAAGCTTTATACTCTATAGACGTAGCTAACGAAGCTATGGGTTTAAGACTAGGAAATCACTCATTCGTTAATTCACTAGCATTCGATGATTCAGATGTGCTTTTTGGAGCAGGTGGAGGTAACCTATATACACTAGACCTGGCAACTGGATCCTCCAATCTTGTCGGTGCCGTAGGTGGTAATTTCAATTCTTCTGGAGACATCGCATTCGATCAAAAAGGTAAGCTTTTCGCAAGCTCATTAAGCGGATGTGAAGGCGGTTCAGATTGTCTCTTCAGCATAGATACATCAACAGGCGTTGGTTCGGCGATAGGGCCAATAGGTTACAATAATGTCTATGGGTTAGCGCGTATCGGTGGCACTCTTTTTGGCCTGACGGAAGCAAATCAACTTTTATCTATCGATACTCTTTCTGGCTCTGGAACTCTTTTGGGTAGCTATTCGATCAATGGCCTCACATATGGGGCTGCTGTTCCATCAAACGTGTCTGTTGTTCCTGTTCCAGCAAGCATACTGCTTTTACTGGCTGGGATTGGAACGTTATGCACTTTACGCCTCCAACCACGCTCCAGAAAAACATGATATTTTATTGCGTCTTCATAAAGCGGTGATCAAAACTACAGTGATATGGGCTGCATTAGGTGTACCATTACCGTTTCCGGATGAGCTCGGATCAAATATCGCAGACTTGTCTGCCATAGCATGAGAGGTTTCAAACACATTCAACGTTCAAAATGCAAAGAGTTATACCTCATTATCAGAAAATGCAGAGCACTTGGAAACTCACGTCAATCTCAGTGCTGGGGCCGGTGCAACGTTCGTTAAGAAGCAACCATAGAAACAGTACGCCGCGTTGTTAGTAGAAGTGCTTTTTTGTTGGCTGACGGCTTTGGTCTCCCTCGCAGCTGTCGCGTGAGGAAAGATCTTTTAAGAACTATGATCAAATAATCTCACATTATTGAACCAACCAAGAATACATAATGACAATTATGCCTGGTATGGCCTCTCAAGTGTCATCCAAAGTTGTTATCGTTTAGCACATGTAGTTAATGGCGTTTTACGAGCAAGAGGTATCGTAACCAAGTGATAAGATTAATGGTAGAGATGGCACTTTATCTGTTCGCAATCTGATCTCGTAAAAGCCGTCGCAAAATTTTTCCAGATGGGGACTTTGGAATTTCTGTAACGAAATTGACTTTATGTAACTGCTTGTAGCTGGCTAGCATCTCGCTCATGTAATTATAAACGCCCTGTTCCGTCAATTCTGGATCAGCAGCTATAATGAAAGCGATTGGAAGTTCGCCTGCTTCATCATCAGGTTTGCCAATCACAGCAGCATCTTGAATGCCATCATGTGATACGAGGACCGCCTCCAATTCAGCCGGTGCAACTTGAAAACCTTTAAATTTGATCAGCTCCTTTAGCCGATCCACGATGAACATAAACCCGTCATCATCAATATAGGCTAAGTCGCCAGTTTTTAGCCAACCATCATCAGTCAAGGCACTCGCCGTTGCAGCTTCATTATTCAGGTATTCTATCATGACTTGCGGGCCACGGATCCATAACTCTCCAGTCATACTAGCAGATTGGTCTGCGCCCGTGTCGGGATCGACGATACGACATTCCGTATTTGGCAACGCGAGGCCAGATGAACCAGAGCGTGGTTCGGTTAGCGGAGTCGCATGAGAGACTGGGGAGAGTTCAGTCATGCCAAAACCCTGAACCATTTGGCAATTCAAACGAGCCGAAACTGCATCTGAAAGGTCAGATCCCATCGGCGCTGCCCCTGAAAACACTTGGTCGATGTTGCTGAGGTCGAATTGATCGACCATGGGATGTTTTGCTAGAGCTAACGCAACTGGCGGGACAACCCACATTCTACGAGCCTTATGATCTTGCGTAATACTCAAGAACATTTCGAGGTCAAACCTTGGCATTGTGACCAGCGCGCCGCCACAGGCCAAATGCATATTCATAAGCACGTTCATTCCATAAATATGGAAGAAAGGTAAAAACGCAGCAGCAGCTTCACCTTGGCGAAAATCTACACCAGCAGCTGTCTGATCTATATTCATTACAAGATTGCGGTGTGATAAGCGGACACCTTTGGGCAGACCAGTTGTCCCGGAAGAATAAGGAGCTACCACGCTGTGCGTATCAAGATCGACTGGAACTTGAGCATCAAGGACAGCACCATAAAGCGTGTCCAAGGATGGTAATCCTTCTACATCTCCGATTGAATATAGGGTTACATCTGGCATTTCCTTAAGGGCAGCTTTTGCAATATCCGCAAAGTGGGCGAACACAATTAGCATATCCGCTCCAGAGTCCTTAACCTGATGTTTTACTTCCTGATCCGTGTAAGTTGGGTTCAATGTCGTAATGGTCCCGCCAGCCCAAGCAACCGCATGGAAAATGAAACAATACTCTGGTGAATTTGGCGCCATGATTGCAACTGTTTTACCCGTGCTGTAGCCGCGTTCGACCAATCCCCCAGCAAGGCATTTAACGTGGTGCATGAAGTCACTAGCCGTAAATGTCCTTCCATCTAAACCATCGGTCAGAACCACATCAGATAGCCTGCTTTTAAGTCCTTCGAACACGCGTTCAGTAACAGTGAGGTCAACAGTCGGTATATCTGGATACTTGCTTTTGTAGATTATCATCTGGGTCTCATTTTTGTCGTATCAGTTAAGCCCATATAGCCTTTTGATCGGAGTATTGTGATGCCCCCATCGTGAAGGCCCCATTTTTTGATAGTAAAATGCTTGTAGATCAGTTCTGCAATCAAAATGCTCAGATGTGCCGATGCCAATATTCCCTGGAATTGCCAAAGTCTCTTCAAGACACAGAAATCCCTTTGCTACACTCGGTAATAGTGAATTTTGAAATCATGTGGTTAGACGACAGAACCTAAATAGTCACGAAAACAAGATCTCTACGCCATAAAGAAACGCAAATATTTCCTAACGCATTGCGACAGAGTTCCGAAGTTTTTGAAGAAAAAGTTGTCAATTCAAAGCTTCGGTCGATTAACTTGGAAGACTTGGATTCTTGCTGCAGTAACCGGTAGGTTTAGGCATATTCGAATTTTCGAAATTCCATGGTGTAAGAGGCCAAGTAAAAATGAACCAGCAAGATATTCTAGCGCCGAAGGACTGGAGCTTTCCCATTCCAATCGCATACGGCGCCGGTCGCTTATCGGAAATTGGTCAAAAATGCAGCTCTCTGGGTATCTCCTACCCACTAATTGTCACAGATCGAGGCAGTCAAGACTTGCCTTTCATCAGAGAGCTGCAAAATCTTCTTTCTACTTCTGGGCTACGAAGCGGCTTGTTCTGTGAAATCTCACCAAATCCACGCGACGATGAGATCGGTGCCGGCCGTGAATTTTACAAAACCAAAGGCCATGATGCCATAATTGCAATTGGCGGAGGCAGTGCGATGGATGGAGGAAAATCTATCTGCCTCACTGCAAATAATGAAATTAGTCTTTGGGATTTTGAATTTGAGAAGCCAACCCCCCAAATTCCAATAGATCAGCGTTTTCCTAAACTAATTACTATTCCAACAACTGCAGGAACGGGTGCAGAGACGGAAAGTACAGCGATGGTCACGGACGTAGCTAAAGGTATGAAATTTTGTATTTGGCACCCCGACCTTAAGCCCTCTCTGGCATTGCTTGATCCTGAGCTTACGCGAGGACTACCGCCGCATCTCACTGCTTGGACAGGTGCTGATGCAATGACGCATGCAATTGAAGCCTATTTGGTGCCAGGCTTCGAGCCTTTATGCGATGGACTTGCATTGGAGAGCTTAGCTCTAATTTCTCAATGGCTCCCGGTTGCTGTCCGCGAACCCGATAACATGGCTGCACGAAGCGCTATGCTCGTGGGCTCATGCCTTGCGGGTATTTCGTTTCTTAAAGGTCTCGGCCTGGTTCACGCAATTTCACACATGATCGGAGCCGAGTATAACACTCAGCATGGCCTGACCAACGCCATTATTCTACCGGTTGTGTTACGGTTCAATACTCCTGGAATGGATAACAAGGTGAAACGAATGTCAGATGCTATGGGGTTAGATGACTCATCGACTAAAACCTTTAATTTAGCAGTCGAGAAAATACTGAATGAAATAAAAATACCAACCTCACTTAGTGCGATTGGGGTGCCAATTGATTGTGCAGAACGCATTGCAAGAAAGGCTATGCAAGATAGCGCTGCCACAACGAACCCACGGCTAGCGAGCTTGGATGAATTGCGCGAACTTACAGAGCAAGCAATCAAAAAAGCGCGCTAGGAAATGTAACTTCACCGTATTTTCGAAAGTTCGAAATGTGATACCAACGGTGTCAAAAGATAAAGGTCCAAGACGGTCAATTGATCAACCCCACTTAAGTGGTCTAATTTGATTGTTAGTGCATGACCGGCATTGGGTCTATCTGGACGATGGTTTTAGGGACCGGTGAGCGGTAGCCCAAAGCACTATGTGGCCGTTTGGTTTTGTAGTGTTTCCTCCATTCTTCGATTAGGATTTGCGTCTCGCGTAGACTGCAGAAGGTTTCGCCCTTTAAACACTCATCGCGGAACAGTGCTTTGAAGCTTTAACAGTATCCGTTCTCGCAAGGGCTGCCTGGTGCGATATACTTGGTTTTCTCACCAACCACTTTGATCCAATTCTGTACGGCCTAAACAACGAACTCAAGACCACTATTTGACCGAATGAACGACTGGACACCACGCGGGATGAAGAGGTCACTCAGCACATCGATGACATTACCTGAATTCAGCTTTCTATCGACACGGATTGCCAAGCATTCTCAGCTGTATTCATCAATGATGTTCAGCGTGCAGAACACTCTTCCCTCATCCGTAGGGCAATGCATGAAGTCGTAGGACCAAACATGAGCACGGCGTTCAGGCGCTTTTCGGAGTAAATTCTCAATTCTCTGCTTGTTCAATCTAGAATAACTGGTCGAAGCATCTCTCCGTCTCCTAGGAGACCAACGCCACACTCGCGACCCGGATTTAGACAATTTTCTACAATGCGTTCCATAATTTCAGGATCCCAGCCGTTCATCCAATCTGCATGGAGACTAGCGCCAGGCTTTGGTGTTTTCTGCATATCCGATGACAAACTCCAAGTGTTAGTAGGTCCACGGTCTGGGTCAACATGTACCGCGAAATTGTAGGAAATTTCGGGAATTGCCACGGGGTGACTGGCAGGACATGATCCAGTGCCAGTGACTGGTGGGGTAGCCGCTGATGGATAAGTCATGTGATCTTGAAAGTTGGCAGAACTCAGATTCTCTCCATCCCAACACTGGGGAAATACAATGCGGATTTCCAAAACGTCATCGGCGGGACAGTCGGGAAGGTAGGGCACATGATCTAAAGGATCGCCTGGATCAAACCATATTTTATCAGACATCCAACTGCTGCATCGAAATTTGACAACCCGAGCGCTCTGTACTGTCTGTGCGTCCGCATTACCTGCAATCATGCGAAGCCCGCGTGGGGGTGCCTGAATTGATTTTGCAGGCAAATGATAACCTGTTTTGTAGTAAAAAAGAGGATCAATAAATCGAACGCGTTCGCCGTTTGTATCAAATAGAGTAGGGACCCAATAGGCGGAACTGTTTAGCGTCCCGCCATCGCATGTTGTCTCTTCGGCTTGAAAGAGTGATTGCGGGGTGGTGTAAGCATCAACAATTGAGTTGCCAAAGAAAACATGTTGGTGTGCAGCTCCGGGCTGGCCTGGCGAGACTAACGGATCGTCAAAGCTTATGTGTGACTCAATGCAATGGGTTCGAAATGCGCCACTCCCGTCTTCTCGAAAATCCGTGACATCGTCGGCGTTCATTACGCCTTGGTTTTGCGCAGCACTTGAATTTGGAGTTAATGTAAGCGAAATGCTAGCAAGCATGACAAAAGTTGCAATTTTACTCGGCAGTATCATTTAGTTCTCTTTTGTTAGCCTCTTTTTATTTATATGTCGTTTGTTGGTAGCATCGGAGCGCGGTTTCGTGAAAATTAGACCGCTCAAATCTTGCAAATGGTTCAATATTTCTAGACAGATCTAAGAACTTAGTTTTGACTATTCCTGAAAAGCGCTCAGGACATTTACGTATCATGACACAAGCTATGAATTGGCTATATCGAAATTGGTACTGTTCAACCATCTTTCTGGCAATTTTTGTCCTGATATTCAGCATGGCATACATCTTAGACGAAGATATGGCGTTGTTTCTTATCTGGATGCAGACGGTAGTCTATTTCGTCCATCAATTTGAAGAATATGTGTTACCTGGTGGATTTGTTGAATTCTTTAATCGTGAAATGCTCGGATCAACATCAGCCGATTTCCCCTTGGACTTAAAAGCATCCTTTTGGATAAATATTCCAATTATTTTTGTAGCCTTCCCTATCTCAGCTTTGTTGTCTGGCATTGTAGGTTTAACTGTTGGGCTATGGACTGCCTATTTCTCTCTAATTAACGCCCTATCCCACGTAGGTATGTCGCTGAAGGTAGGTTACAATCCTGGCTTGATCGTGAGTATTGTATTGAACATACCGGTTAGCTTATTCACGATTTACTATTTTATTTCTAATGACATATCATCAATCACTTCAAACCTCACCAGTTTCCTGATTGCGCTTCTGGTCCAGATCACTTTAATGATTTTCGGATTTCGAGTTCTGAAACCGAGAGCCAGATAGTTTTGCGGTAGATATATTACTTTTTGATTTTGAGTTTTTGCCAAGCCACGGATCTTTGCAATCACCGGGAAACTCGGCATTCTTCATAAATTGACAACAGTCTATAAACGCATCCTACTTTAAACTATAATTTACGGCATTTCTCTGCCGAGCCCTAAGAAATTCTTTATTCTGGATGGACGAACCTTATAGGGAGAACGACTGAAAATGTGTACAGGAATTATCCTAAAATCTAAAGACGGTGCCACGGTACCAGCTCGCACTATGGAATTTGGCTTCGACATATTCTCAAACATATTTGCAATACCTGCCGGCACAAAAATCGAAACACTTGGATTGAACTCCGAAAAAAGAGGTTTCACTTTCGAAACGAAATTCGGGTTTCTGGGTGCTAATGGACTAGACATGCCGATTGTTTTTGATGGCGTGAATACTGAAGGTCTCTACTTTGGTGCTTTTTACTTCGCTGGTGACGCAGTCTTTGAAGAGCTCTCAGATGAAAATATCGGTCGAGCCGTGTCTTCAGAAGAGATGGGCAACTGGATTTTGGGACAATTTTCTACGGTGGAAGAGGTTAAAGAAGCTCTGCCAACCATCTCGGTTGTGGGAACTTATGTAACTGAGATTGATGGCTTTGCTCCCTTTCACTATGCGGTGACAGACGCCTCCGGAACCAGCATAGTAATTGAATATACATCAAACGGGCTCCGTATTTTTGACAACACGGTATCTGCCATTACCAACAATCCGTCATATGACTGGCATTTAACAAATCTACGCAATTACATTGGACTACAAAGCTTCAATCTTGGACAAATCAAAGTTGGGGATGAAAACATATTACCTTTTGGGCAAGGAAGCGGCCTTTTTGGCCTGCCAGGAGATCACTCTTCGCCATCGCGGTTTGTTCGTGCCGTGGCTTTTGCCAACACCCTACTCCCTTCACATACTGCTGATGAGGCTATTTTTAAGGCATTTCACATGCTTAACGCATTTGATATTCCGAAGGGCTCAATCAAAGAGGAACACGGCGATGCTCTTCTAACAGATTATACAATTTGGACTTCCGCAGCCGACACCAAAAACGTAAAGTATTATTACAAAACCTACTTAACGCAAAGCGTAGAGATGGTCGACGTCATCAAGGCCATTGAAAGCTTAAGTCAGCCGACTTCGCTTAAAATGGAAACGGGCTTCTCCGTAACAGACCGGACAGCAGATTTTGAATGGCAAGACAGTTTGAAGTAGTGGTTCTTCAATCAATGCTGTTGAAAAACTTAGCGCTTCAAATAGCAGCACATTAAAGATGTTCAGCTATTTGTTTATCTTCATAGTTGCTTCCATATGGCACACTCATAGCGCCTGAATGACGACAGCAAAAAAGCACCCCCTATCAGTCAAGGAATACATCGCTCGCTCTTATGTTGAGACGTGTAATTTAAGGAACCGAAATTTTAGCAGATACCTACACCGCAACCTATACAAGAACTTACAATCACGACTGTTTTAAAGAGTATAAGCCTACCATCGCAAACGAAATAGCCGGGTGAAGCGGGTCTCCAGCTCTATAAAGAAAAATTAGAATTACAATGCAGCCAACTCAGCTAGTTTTGTTTGGGCAAGACCCCAACCTGCTACATGGTGAATAACACCAATTCGACCCATTTCTAGAGCTTCACCAACTTCGGATTTAGTCATTTCAACATAGGAGAAATCTTCTAAGTCACCAGGGTTTGGAGCCGCAGTCTGCCGGCAGCCTATCGCCAAAAAATAATGGCCCATACAGCCACGCTGATTACCATTGTCAATGAAGCTCCCGAGGGGATAGAGTGTAGCGGGCTCAAGACCAGTTTCTTCCTGTAATTCACGTCGCGCTGCTACTTCAGGACGCTCGTTGGCTTCAAGAAATCCACCTGGAAAATTCAATACCTTCCGGCGTGGACCATGCTTGTATTGGTCAATCATCAATAAATTTCCATTTTCGAGCACGGCAACCACCAAAGCAAAGGAGCGTAAGTCAACTTGATAAAAATCATTAATGACTTCATTTGGCCGAATTTCTATCCGTTCCTGACGCACCCGTAGAAAGGGAGATACGTCCAGCAAAATTTTACTTTCCAGCGTTTTCCAAACCATCAATCAGTTTCCAGGTAATATGAGTCAAAATAAGTGCTGACATGCATCGACCCAGCCATATTTTGCGGTGCCAACCCACCAAATTGCAGGATGCAAATAGTAGACGAACCGCCAAAAATGACCTTCATGCTACCATTCTATATAAAATTTTTATCCGTCGAACGTTCTTACTTTAGAAAATTCTCCAGCAATAACTAGGCTAATCGCCTCTATTTGAACAGCACAGAAAATACGCCAGCTTGACGAACATCGCAGAAGACTATTTCTGAAAACAAAAAGGCCGTTGCGTGGTTCACAATAGTTTTTCTAGCTCCTCGCTGTAAGTCTGAGTTTCTCCAATCACAGCCCGTACCCATTCTGCATTATAATAGGTATCTAGATACCGATCACCATCATCACACATTATTGATACGACCGAGCCTGCTAGGCCCTCTTTGCGCATTTCCATCGCTACCTGTAATGCGCCCCAAAGGTTTGTACCTGTTGATGCGCCAGCTCTACGACCAATTCGTCGCTCCAACCATAACATAGTTGCCACACTCGCAGCGTCGGGAACCTTTATCATCGAATCAATCACATGAGGCTGAAAGGATTTCTCCACTTTTGGCCTCCCTATTCCTTCGATTTTACTTGAAGAATTATTCTCGAGGCAAAGGTCCTTTTTAGTGAAACTGTCATAAAAAACAGAATTTTCAGGGTCGACCACAACTAAACTTGTATCATGACCTCTGAACCGAATGTAGCGGCCAAGGGTTGCTGATGTCCCTCCTGTTCCTGCACTCATAACAAGAGTATGCGGTATTGGATGTGTCTCTTTTTCCATTTGCAGGAAGATGCTTTCCGCAATGTTATTGTTGCCCCTCCAATCTGTAGCCCGCTCAGCAAACATGAACTGGTCCATGAAATAGCCACCCGTTTGATCAGCCAATGATGTAGCGGCGTCGTGCATTTGTGTTGCGTTATCTACAAAGTAACATTGGCCGCCAAACAGAGTGATCTTATTAATTTTACTCTGCGCAGTGTTGCGCGGCATTACAGCGATGAACTTCAGGCCAAGCATGCGTGCAAAATAGGCTTCGGAAACTGCCGTACTTCCAGATGATGCTTCAATGATTGTCGTGTTTTCAGAAATTCTTCCGTTGCACAGTGCGTAGAGAAATAAAGAGCGCGCGAGACGGTGCTTCAAACTCCCTGTTGGATGAGTGCTTTCATCTTTGAGGTAGATATCGATATCTTTGAGCGTTGGGATATCCAGCTTAAAAAGATGCGTATCTGCCGATCTCTGATAATCGGCTTCGATTTTCTCTACAGCCTTTGAAACCCAACGACGCATTCGAATACCCCGTAAAACCCTGCATTTTTAAATACTGATTAACTTAGGGAGTCCTAGATTAATAGAGAAGCTGTGGAGATTTAGCTTAAAGGTATGACTTTTTTGATCTTTCCTCGTTTTCAAAATGGTGCATATCACTACCAGTGTGGTAGAAACCATGAGAGTTTTAATAGACCACGCGTTGCAAAAACGTACTGTTGCAATTTTTAATCGTCCCGTTCCCAAATGCTTTGGAGAAAGCGGTCAAAAAACAAATTTAGCAGCTAAGTTGCTGGTCCTAAGCTGAACTAATCTCCAAATTTGGACCGACATAGACTACAGGAGGAAAAATTAAGATACTCACAGAACTGACTTCAGTTGTCAGGATCTACCGGTGGAATATTGCTTTTGCTGTAGCCATCACCTTCTTTTTCCAAGACTGACACAGAACCCTTTCCTGAACCACCCAGTGGATCTTCACCAAACCGATTTGGACCGTCAGTTCCACGTGTTACAAAAAGATAGAGAATATAAAAGTTCACGATCGGTATGAACATTAGCAATACGAACCATCCCGACTTATCCCGATCGTGTAAGCGGCGCACAGCAAGAGCTAAGTTTGGAATAAGGACAGCTATGGACCACAATGACGCCAAAGGACCGGGTGCATAATTTGCCAAATCTTCTAATTCGGTAAATTCTGAAAAAAATGTCGTATCGAGAACATTCAGCGCAAGCGTGACAAGCACTATAAACAGAGCCCAATACCAATAAGCAGATCGCTGCGCTCTACCGGAAAAGTTTGCATAGTTTTCAAACCCAGACCGGATTGCTTCAGTGAAATTCATCGAACTACTCCATCCCTTAAATTTGTCAGCTACGTTTTCTTATATTTCGAACAAGCCTAAACCAACTATTACCATATTTCCAAACGACTTCTCCAAAACCAAACTAAAAGTTGTCACTCATTCTGCAGAATTTTCTAATTCAACTACCTTTCGGACGTTAGAAATTGCATCAAGGTAGCTGAGTGATGTAATTCTAAACTATTGGCCCAAAATAAGACTGGGACTTAACAAATGCACTCAATTTACTTGCCTTGGAGAATTCAAATTGAAAACGCTGTTCATTGTCTTGACCGGTTTCGTGCTCTCTGCGGGAGCCTCGAGCGCGCAACAACAAATTGCTAACCCAGCGGCGGTCTTTTGTATCGAACAAGGTGGTGATTACGAGATCGTTCAAGAAGCTGAAGGCGCCAGAGGCGACTGTATTTTGGCTGATGGTACACGCATCGATGCTTGGCAGTTCTATCGCGAGAGCCAAGTTGTGGACACACCGCGCCAACGTATGGCGAACCCGGCCGCGGTCTTTTGTGTCGAACAAGGTGGCGCTTATCGCATCGTTACAAGTGACTCCGGCGACCAATATGGTGAGTGCGTGATTATGGTAGAACGCGTTGTTGATGCTTGGCAGTTCTATCGAGAAAATCACTAACGCTTATTTAAATGCGGATCAAAATTTCCCATCCCAGAACCAAAGCCCCCGTTTTGCTATTACCTATCTATGCGCTTCTCAAAGCCCCTCGATACAAGGTTTGCATTATGTCGTTGCTGGGACTACCCAGAGAATATCCGTACACGACAGCTGTTCTACTAGCTGAAATACAGCAGTACTGGAGGCTCGCTAGCACTCGTGGAACCTAACGAAGAGCGCTAACTCGTTTTCTCACCATCGGCTATATCGGTTACGACTTCCACCTTTTCAATGACTTCGACAACTCCCCGTTCCGGCTTTACGGGATCGACGAGAAGGGGAAGCATCTCTGTTCCAGTTGGCATGGCAGCCACACCCTCGGGTGGGCGTCTCCAAGTCAGCGTATCGATTGAACTGCAGTTGCTGCAAGTCGGCGTCCAGGCCAAATTTATATGCTGACAGTTATCGCAAATCCACTGTTCGCTGCGTGGCGCAGACAGGGCCTTGGCGAGCCAATCGCGCACGACGGGTTCGTCGGTGCCTTCGCCCCGTTCAATCGCGGCCATGATTGTGAGTACACGTGCTGTCGGGTCAGTTTCGACAAGGTCTCCCAGAGCCTTCCGCGCCGCGGGGAAATCCTCCGCTGACAAATTGAGTTCGGCCAGCAACAGCTTGGTTTCTGGGTGATCTGGCTTCTGTTTCGTTAGCGCACGGAACCGCTTCAGCCGCGCTTGAGCGGTTTCTTCCGGTTCAATTTTTGCAAAAGCCGCAGCCAAATCTGGATGAGGTTCGACACCCCAAGCCTTGGTCAGAATACGAGCAGCGTTCTTTGGTTTTTCGTTTTCAATGTAACCCTCAGCTGCCAAAACAGCCGCTGGAATCAGGTCAGGAGACAGGCGATTGGCTTCAATCGCCATCTCGCGGGCCTCGATATCCTTGCCTTCGTCCATCACGTCCTTGGCCGACGACAGGGCAAAAATCGCATCACGCCGACGATGGACATCGCGGGGCAAGCTACCAGACTTGAGCTTCGCATTCAGCGTTTCACGCGCACCTGTCCAATCCTGCTTTTCGGCTTGAAGTTGAAGCAAGATGTCCTGCGTTTCTTCATGCCGCGGCTTCAAGGCAAAAGCCTTTTGGGCCAGCGCCATCGCGGTATCCGTATCGCCCTCTTCCAGCTTCTGCTTCATAATTCCGCGAACACCGACAAAGCGTGTCTTGTCGTCCTCAAGAAGCTGGCGATAACTCTGCTCGGCCTTTTTCCCATCGCCGGTCATCTCAGCAGCCTGTGCCGTCAGCAATGTGGTTAGCTGCGGTTCGTTAAGGTAACGTTCCGCACGCGCTGCTTTGGTAAGCGCTAGGTGGCCTTCACCAGACGCCAACGCCATCATTCCTTCGGATAGCGCTTCGTAGCCTCGGCGCTCTCTATTGCGGTCGAAATAGCGGGAAATTGCGGTTTCATCACCATTCAGGAATTTGAACGTCGCAACCAAGAACGCGAGCAGTTTAAGCCCCAACCAAACAAGGAAAACCAAAGCGGCAAGACCGAACGCGAGCTGGATCGGTGTCAGCGTAAGCTCAGTACCGGCCATGGTGACAGTTGCGCCACCGGATACTTCCATAAGCTGCGTCGCCCCATAGGTGAGGCCGATAACGACTGCGATGAACAACAAAATCTTGATAAGGGACCAAAGCATGAAAGCAGCCTTTAATTTGAATTATATGTAGTAAAGAGGGACGATGCCGCGTCTACGGCGTCCGCACGTAGCTCCGCCCGTGCAACCCAATCCGAAACTTCTACGCGGGCGACTTCTGGAACGCTCGCGACTTCGGCCAAAGCGTCGTTCAAACGGCCCTCGTCCAGCGCGCCCTGCGCACGTGACAATATCGCATCAACAGAACCACCTTCTTGCGGCACGACGGACCTGACCGAAAATTGGTTTCTCAAGAACGCCGAGAAGCCAGTCGTTTCTTCGCCAGACGCTCCTTCCACGCGGGCCATTGTCAATGCGGCGCGTGCTGCTTCTGGAAACTCCGCCGACAAAACCGCCAACGTTGGAACACCGTCCTGAGCTTGGGTGAGCGCATCAGGGATCGGTTCATCCACGACTGCTTCCAGTTCAGCCAACACCGCTCCGAAAGGAGCGCCGGCATCGAGCGCGGTTTGAATCCGTGCCAAAGCAGATCGTGCAGTTGCCGCTTTGGCAGCAGCGACAGTCTGTTCTTCGATCGCCGCGGCTTCTTTTTGCGTTTCTTCCAACTGCTGCGATGTCGCGTCCAACATCGCCTGCATTTCAGACTGTTGAGCTGTCAATTGATCCCGCAGCGCTTGAATATCGCTTTCATAAGCGGAGGCCGCTGACTCGGACAAAGTGCCATCGCCATTGGGCTGGCGTTCAACCGTATCAACGCGTGCAGCGAGTTCAGCGATCGCGGCGGCTAGGTTTGACTGAACTTGCTCGACGTTTCCTTCAAGACCAGAAATCGCATCATTTATAGGGTTCAGATCAACTTGGCTCTGAGCGGCGAGTTCCTCCAACTGAGATTGAAGTGCCTCGACCTGACCGGGAATATCTTGGTTGGATTGGTTATACAAATAGTAACCGGCACCAAACCCAAGGCCACCGGCAACCAAACCGCCAAGCAACATCGGCATAAACGTTGATGGCTGACGTGGCGGTTCTGATGGCGGGGTTGGTGATGGCTCTGGTGCAATGACTTCTTTGGCCGGCGCTTCCGACGCTGGAGCTTCAGAAGTGTCAACTTTCGTGGCTTCCTCTACGACTTCGGCTTCTGCCTCAGTTGCGGCTTCTTCTTCCAGAGGTTCTACTGCTTCAGCAACGGCATCTTCGGCTTCTTCTACCGATTCTTCCGGTTCTTTGATCTCTTCTGCATCAATGACATCTTCAACTAAGTCATTATTTTTCGGAGAGGATTTCTTCGCCACGTTGAGTCCTTCGATAGAAAAGGGATTCTAGGAATACGGGATAAAATACCCTGCCTCGCCCTTCGCCTCAAGTAACGGCTGCGTTCCGTTACGACACCAATTTTGCGCAGGTTGCGTCCAGCATTGCTCGAAAATTGGGCGACTGGGCAATTGTAATGTCAAATTTACACCTGTCACCAAGACAATCCGCCACAGCTTCGCTCATTGCGATGATGTAGGTGTTTGAGCCGGCATTTACACCCTCTAATATCAACGTCGCGCGTGGGGAAAAGAACGGCAGGACTTTCGGCGCACCACTTTCCAAGCAGTTCGAAAACTCGGTCGTCGGCGGCAGCGGAACCTGCCGGTAGGCGACCAAACGTTCGACTTGGATGTTTGCCTGTCCAAGATCACCGATAAGGTCACCAGCGACATGCTCACCCGACACATGAAGCAAGCTCCCTTTCAGGTTTTGTGTTTTGATCGTTGAGGTGAGCTCGTTGACGTCACCACCCACGTCGATCGCCTCAAAGCCCAGCGCCCTAGCTTTTGAGGCCGACGCAGGGCCGACGCAGAAAACGGTTGAGATAGACCTGAGGCCCAGTTGGCCTGCCCTCAGAGCACCGTTCGCAGACGTGAAGATCAAGTGGTCATAGCTCGTTTTAGCGGGCTTGGTCTCAATGTCTTCTATTCGAAATGCCGGAGAAATGATTGTTTCGACACCGTGGCCAACTTTCGTCTCAACCGCCCTTTGGAATTCCAAGGACTTCGCTTCTGTTCGGCAAAGGAGCAGTGTGGCAGTGGTCATCTTGATCCGATCATTGTCGGGGTATGCGCGACATGTTACCTGAATTCGAGAATTAGCGAAGCTGCAAATGACCGATCCCGTCTACATCCTTGGAATTGAAAGTAGCTGCGATGATACCGCAGCAGCAGTGCTTCGCGCTGATGCCGACAGTCATGCGGTGCTGTCGTCCGTTGTGATAGGTCAAACCGAGCTACACAAGGCATTCGGTGGCGTGGTACCCGAAATCGCAGCGCGAGCGCATGCGGAGAAACTTGATCTCGCCGTCGAACAGGCGCTTGAAGAGGCAAACATCCAGATTACAGACCTTACAGCAGTTGCCGCCACCGCCGGTCCAGGTTTGGTTGGCGGTGTCGTGTCCGGTTTGATGTGCGCCAAAGGTTTAGCCGCTGCACTAAATATTCCATTGATCGGCGTGAACCACCTCGCAGGTCACGCGCTCTCGCCCCAGATCGAAGGCCAAAGCCCCTTTCCTTATCTAATGCTGCTGGTGTCGGGCGGGCATTGTCAGTTCCTGATCGCGAAATCGGACGACAAATTCATCCGCATCGGTGGCACGATCGACGACGCCCCTGGCGAAGCATTCGATAAGGCAGCGCGTATCTTGGGGCTACCGCAACCTGGTGGACCAGCGATTGAAGAAGCAGCCAAACAGGGCGACCCCAAGTGTTTTGATTTGCCCCGTCCACTCCTCAACCGAGACGGCTGCGACATGTCCTTCTCTGGCCTGAAAACGGCACTTTTGCGGGCGCGGGACGCTGTTTTGAACGATCAAAATGAAATCGCGCGGCAGGATCAATGTGACCTTGCTGCGTCGTTTCAGGCGGCCGTCACTGACATTTTAAAGGTCAAATCTCAATGGGCATTCCAACGCTATCTCGAATTTGAACCAAAGCACCCTTGCTTTGCAGTCGCTGGAGGTGTCGCCGCCAATCAGACAATCCGCGGCGATCTGAAGCAGGTCGCGCAAGACGCTGGTGCACAGTTTGTTGCGCCACCTATGAAGTACTGCACCGACAACGCCGCCATGATCGCCTATGCAGGTCTGACAAAATTCAAGCGGAGTGACTTCGACGGGTTCGACCTGTCCGCGCGTCCCAGATGGCCACTCGACTCTGAAAGCCCTTCGATGTTGGGGTCAGGTAAAAAGGGAGCCAAAGCATGAAGATCGCAGTTGCCGGAGCTGGCGCATTCGGAACCGCTTTGGCAATTTCTTTGGCAGATGCTGATCGCGACGTGACTTTGGTTGCTCGAAGCCAAGCTGCGGCGGACACGATCAAGATAGGTCAGGAGAACCCAAAGCTTTCTGGGTGCCCGCTTCCTAACAGTCTAAAGGTCTGTTCGGATATCGCACGCTACGAGGCGGCTGACGTCATACTGCTCGCGGTTCCAACTCAGAAACTCCGAACCTTTCTGAGCGACCATTCGTCCGCCTTATCCGGAAAATACCTCGTTGCTTGCTGCAAAGGCATCGGCCTCAAAACCTTAACAGGCCCAACCTCGATCATCGCTGAATGCGTGCCTGACTCGACTCCTGCCATCCTTACCGGACCATCTTTCGCATTCGACATCGCGCGGGGGCTCCCCACGGCACTGACGCTCGCAACCTCCAAAGGACAAGACGGCGAAGTTCTGCAAAACCTGCTCAGCACACGCGCGCTTCGTGTCTACCGCTCCGAAGATACGATCGGCGCGGAACTTGGCGGCGCATTGAAAAACGTGATCGCAATTGGCGCAGGGATCGCCATCGGAAACGGCTTGGGTGACAGCGCCAGATCCGCGCTGATGACGCGCGGTTTCGGAGAGATGCGGCAACTGGCAGAAGTCCTCGGCGCAAAGCCGGAAACATTGAACGGTCTGTCCGGTTTCGGTGATCTCGCTTTGACCTGCACGTCGGAGCTTTCTCGCAACTTCTGCCACGGCCTTGCTATTGGCAGAGGGCAAGATCCGGATGCAAAGAAAACAGTCGAAGGCATCTCAACGGCCCAAGCTGTTGTGTCTTTGGCGACCAAACACGATCTGGATTTACCGGTATGCTCTGTCGTCGATGCGATCTGCTCTGGAAAATTGACACCAAAAGAGGCGTTGACCGCACTTCTATCGAGACCCCTAAAGGAGGAATGACATGCTCGTCGCCGTAATCACCACCGACAAAGACGGCGCGCTTCAAACGCGCTTGGACAACCGCGACGCCCATCTCACCTACATTAAAGAAACAGGTGTGATCGCGATGGCTGGTCCGTTTTTGGATACTGACGGGGCCATGTGTGGGTCGTTGATTGTATTGGACGTTGATTCTGTAGATGCCGCGGAAAGTTGGGCAGAAGATGACCCTTACAACAAAGCGAGTCTGTTCTCCGACGTTCGCATCCAAGAATGGAAAAAGGTGGTTGGCTGATGGCGTATTGGCTTTTCAAATCAGAACCTGACGTCTTCGGCTGGGACGATCTGACCGCCAAAGGCGACGTTGGAGAAGAGTGGGATGGCGTTCGCAATTATCAGGCACGCAACAATATGCGGGCCATGAAAATGGGGGACCTCGGTTTCTTTTACCACTCTCGAAGCGGTTTGGAGATCGTTGGGGTCGTAGAGGTTTGCGCCGAGTCCCATCAAGACAGCACAACCGACGATGAACGCTGGGACTGCGTCGATGTTCGCGCCATTCGATCATTTGTTAAACCAGTTTCGCTCGACATGATTAAAGCAGATCAACGCCTGTCGGAGATGGTTTTGGTCAAGAATTCCCGCTTGTCTGTCCAGCCAGTCACTGACGACGAGTGGAACATCGTCTGCTCCTTGGGGGAGACAAAACCCTAGCCCTGCGACAATTTGACCGGCATACTTAGGTCAAAATAACAGGAGGGAACACGATGGGATTTCTATCAGTCATCGTCGCGGCCGTAGCCGGGTTCGCGTTTGGTGCTTTCTGGTACATGGTTTTATCCAAACCATGGATAGAGGCGGCAAACATCAAAGTTGGTGAAGACGGAAGGCCCGAAAACGACAACCCACTGCCCTATATCATGGCAGCTTTAGCGATGGTTTTGGTGGCTGGAATGATGCGCCACACATTTGCATTGTCGGGGATCGATACGGCCTCGAAAGGGCTCATTTCAGGCCTCGGCGTTGGCCTTTTCTTCATCAGCCCGTGGATCATGATCAACAATGGATATGGGGGCCGACCATTCAAGTTGACATTGATCGATGGCGGCTATGCCGCCTTCGGATGCGCGATCATCGGGCTAGTACTGACCTTGATCTAACAAAAGTGCCCGCCAAATTGGCGGGCATTTCTCTAGATATTTTAGGCTATTAGCCGTAAACAGACTCTTTACCGAAGTGTTTACACAGCATGTAGTAAACAACTGCACGGTACTTATTCCGCTCTGATTGACCGTAAGTATCCATCGCTTTGTTGATAGATTCCATCAACTCCGGACCATCAGCGAGGCCAAGTTTCTTCATCAGGTAGTTCTGTTTGACGGTCTCAAGCTCATGTTCTTGGCTCGCGGCTACGGTAGAGGCATCTGCATCATAGATCGCCGGACCACAGCCAATCGTAACTTTTGTCAGCAAATCCATGTCGGGCGTCAAGCCGCACTTATTCTTTAGATCGTCGGCATACTTCGCGATCAAATCATCTCTTTTTCCCATAATACGTCCCTCTGTTGGTACTTGGCCAAAATTGACCGGGTCTCACATACGGTTTGTTCCGCACGTATTGCGGTCAGACTAAAGGGACAAACTGGCGTGGGTAAAGGAAAATCACGGGGGAATTCCGCCATATCCTGCTCAGCGACACCCACCCCAACCGAAGACTTGGAGGTGAAAATGATCCGCATGAAGGGCGTTGAAGTCTGGGGATAAGGTCAGCCCAAACCAATCACAGGCATCATCGCGAACCGCTTTAAGATACGTAGAACGGCTATCCGATCCTTCCCAATCATCAAGTAGTCAAAGCCGCTCACCATCCATTGTCTCAAATCCAGCAACATCCAAAGCCAAAGCACGCGCATGGGTGCTCCAATTCGTGCCTTCGCCGGACGGTGCCCTGATCATGCGACAGCTGTAGCTACCCGAATGAGCAATACGGCTGATTGGACCACCAAGATATTCTTCCGCGCGGCTGTAGGCTGTGATGCTCCCAATGAGCGGTAGTCAGCGCAGTTGCGCAAGTTGTCTCAAGATCATCAAGCTGGCTCGAACCAACTGACGTGATCTTCAGCCTCGGAGAAATCCCGCAATTCGGACCATCCAGTTGATCCTCCAAAACCTCGAAATCAGCCGCATCAGATAACACCTCCAAGCAAAGAAGAGGATCCTCTAGCGTCCGCCGAAGTTTCCATGCGGTCAATGGCGTGACCGGATCGCTCACAGCCAGAGGTTCGAAGGGGTGCCATTCATCTGGCAACGGGCTTTCTGGATGAAACAAGGCAATCGGAACGGCAAACGCGATCGCAATGAATAGAAACAATAAGACCGCGCGAAGCATCTTCACGCGGTCCTCAAAGCTCTCAGGTCCGGCAAATTAGTACCGGTAATGCTCTGGCTTAAACGGCCCTTCTGGTGCAACACCAATATAATCAGCCTGTTCTTTGTTCAGCTTGGACAGCTTCACGCCGATCCGATCGAGATGCAGGCGCGCAACTTTTTCGTCCAAATGCTTCGGCAGGATGAAAACGCCCGGCTGATACTCATCACCTTTCGTCCACAGTTCGATCTGTGCCAGAACCTGGTTGGTGAAAGACGCGGACATCACGAAGGATGGGTGCCCTGTGGCGTTACCAAGGTTCAGCAAACGACCTTCGGAAAGAAGGATCAACCGATTGCCATTGGGCATTTCGATCATGTCCACCTGTTCTTTGATGTTCGTCCACTTGTGGTTTCGCAGGCTTGCCACTTGGATTTCGTTGTCGAAGTGACCGATGTTCCCGACGATCGCCATATCCTTCATTTCGCGCATATGCTCGATACGGATGACGTCTTTGTTGCCAGTTGTGGTGATGAAGATGTCCGCGTCTGCCAAAGCATCTTCAAGCAGGACAACTTCAAACCCGTCCATCGCTGCTTGAAGCGCGCAAATCGGATCAACTTCGGTTACTTTCACACGCGCACCTGCGCCGCGAAGGGACGCGGCAGAGCCTTTGCCCACGTCGCCGTAACCCATAACAACAGCAACCTTGCCGGCCATCATCGTATCGGTCGCGCGGCGGATACCGTCGACGAGGGATTCCTTACAGCCGTATTTATTGTCGAACTTCGACTTGGTGACAGAGTCATTCACGTTGATCGCAGGGAACGGCAATTGGCCGGTCTTGTGCAGATCATACAGGCGGTGAACACCCGTTGTCGTTTCTTCGGACACACCGATGATCTGCTCTTTGGTCTTTGTGAACCACCCAGGGCTGGCTTCCATACGCTTCTTGATTTGCGCTTTGATCACTTCTTCTTCCTCAGACTGAGGAACAGGAATGATGTCTTCACCCGCTTCAGCGCGTGCGCCCAACAGAACATAAAGCGTCGCGTCGCCGCCATCGTCCAAAATCAGGTTCGGACCGTCAGGGAACATGAAGGATTTGTCGAGGTAATCCCAATGTTCTTCCAATGTCTGACCTTTGACCGCGAACACGGGTGTGCCGCCTGCGGCGATGGCAGCCGCCGCGTGGTCTTGCGTCGAAAAGATATTACAGGACGCCCAGCGCACATCCGCGCCAAGTTCAACCAGAGTTTCGATCAGAACAGCCGTCTGGATCGTCATGTGCAGCGATCCAACGATCCGCGCACCGCTCAGCGGTTTGCTGGCGCCATACTCAGCCCGCAGCGCCATCAGGCCCGGCATTTCTGTTTCGGCGATATCAAGTTCTTTACGGCCAAACGCCGCGAGTTCGATGTCTTTTACGACATAATCATTGGACATTTTGTGCACCTTTGCGCTCAAGTTTCGATGGCGGATAGCACGGGTTTGAAATATCGACAACACATGGCTACTGCGGCGGATCATTTGTCGCTGAAAGAGGGTGTCGTGGCACAGAAAACAGCATGGCAAAGGATGTTATCGGGGCGACGGTTGGACTTGCTTGATCCCACGCCGATGGACATCGAGATTGAGGACATTGCGCATGGCCTGTCTTTCGTTGCGCGCTGGAATGGCCAGACCGTCGGCGACTATGCCTATTCCGTTGCTGAACACTCTATCCTTGTCGTAAAAATCTACGAACGGCTTGAGCCCAAAGCCCCAATGAAGTGGAAGTTAGCAGCGCTTCTGCACGATGCACCAGAATATGTGATTGGGGATATGATCTCTCCAGTAAAGGCAGCGGTTGGACCCGGATACGAGGATTTGGACGAGCGGCTCACAAGAGCCATTCATATCAAGTTTGGGCTGCCGGCAAAAATTCCTGCAGATGTTAAGCGCAAGATCAAAGCAGCCGACAAAATCAGTGCTTGGATGGAAGCAACCCAGTTGGCCGGTTTCTCCGAAGCCGAAGCTACAAAGTTCTTCGGTAAGGTAAGTAGCGATATAACTGGCGACCTAAAACTCACGCTTCGCCCCCCGATGGAGGTGCGTCAGGAGTTTATTGACCTTCACGCACAGCTTTTGGAGCAAATCTAATGCTGACTGTTCGCCCAATTGAACAAAAAGACGCGCAAGCCTGCGCAGAAATCATCAACCATACGATCAGTCTGGGTGGCGCGACAGCATATGAAGAACCTTTTTCAGTTGATGGGTTCGATCAGAACTACCGAGAAGACACAGCCCTTTGTTTCGTGGTGGAACAGGCGGGACGTGTCGTCGGTTTTCAAGGCTTGTTCGATGTCAGTGAGGGCGTACTTTCGGTCGGCAGTTTCACCGACCAACAAAATCCGGTTAAGGGAGCTGGCCGCGCACTGATTTAACATTCCGTCAAGGCTGCAAAAGAACAAGGGTTTCAATCGATCATCGCAAAGATCACATCAGACAACGCTTCTGGCTTGGGATACTACAGCCGATCCAGTTTCATAGATGACTACGTGATAGAACGCGACCATCAGCGTGCTGACGGTCGTTGGGTCGATCGGATTGTGAAGCGAATGGCTCTCTAACGCGGGCTTCGTTTCGCCAAAATGCGCTGAAGTGTCCGGCGGTGCATGTTCAATCGACGCGCTGTTTCAGAAACGTTTCGATCGCAAAGCTCATAAACGCGTTGAATATGCTCCCACCTCACACGATCCGCACTCATTGGGTTTTCTGGAGGCGGCGGCAATTCATCTTGGGTTGCCAATAGCGCATTGGTGACATCTGTGGCGTCCGCCGGTTTCGCCATGTAATCAGTGGCACCAATTTTAACGGCCGCAACAGCAGTTGCAATTGCCCCATATCCGGTCAAGACGACAATACGGCTTTCCGGTCTGCGGGCGCGTAGGGTTTCAACCACATCAAGCCCGTTTCCATCCTCTAGCCGCAAGTCAACGACCGCGTAAGCAGGTGGCCGCGCCATTGCGATTGTCTGCCCTTCAGCAACAGATTGTGCGGTCTCAACACTAAAGCCGCGCTTTTCCATGGCCTTGGCCAAACGCCTTACAAATGCTTCGTCGTCGTCCACCAAAAGAAGGGACGGGTCAGGACCTAAATCTGGGTTTTCCATAGACAATCCTTCGTTCCGCCTCTTGCTCTAAGTGATTTAGAGCGGCGAGGAATAGCGTCAAATCAACCTAACCAATATGACAGGCAATCCGCTCTGCAACGGCTTCGGGAGTGTCATCATTCTTGAAGAAATCGACGAAACCATCCTCCGGCGTCACGAAATAGCTAAAAACGGAATGGTTCATCAAGTAGAACTCAGGATCATCATCCGCGCGGCTGTAGACCACCTTGTATTCATTCGCGGCGGCTTTGATTTGCTCGTCAGAGCCTGTCAGGCCAACCATGTCAGGATGAAAATTATCGGTATATTCGGCCAACACTTCTGGTGTGTCTCGCGCAGGGTCGATTGTGATGAATACAGTGTTCAAATCGAGCCCTTGGTCCGCCAGTATATCTGATGTGACCGCGTTTCTCTGCGCGTCTAACGGGCAGAAGTCAGGACAAAACGTATAGCCAAAATAGATAAGCGATGGTGCGTCGATCACGTCCTGATCGGTCACTTCTACACCTGACTCATCAACCAGCGTGAACGGTCCACCAATAGCTCCGCCCGCAACCACTGATGCTGAACAGGCCGACGCGTAAGCACTGCCTCTCAGAATAAAAGCGACCGAACCCAGTAGCAACGCCCCTAGGGCAGTGGCGGAAATGATGGCGATTTTCTTATCCATTGACCTATCCCAATATTTGGTCGCATTGATCGAATGTCGCACCCCGATTAACAAGGGCAAAGCCCATCCTAAACTCACAAGGCCGCGATGAACGAAACTCAGTTCCAGATAATCCAGGAAAACCAAAGGAGCAATTGGGTTAGATTGCGTACTTTGGTCACGCTGCGTTGGTTCGCGATCACAGGCCAGATCATGGCGATCTTGGTGGCTGTCTACGTCTTTGATTTGCAGATCGAAGTTGGCCCCTGCGTCCTTGTTGTTGGCAGCTCGATCCTAGCAAATCTGTTTTCCAGTTTTCTCTATCCTGAGAACCGAAGGCTAACAGAGCGAGAAGCGACTTTGATGTTGTTGTTCGACATTATTCAGTTGTCGCTCCTTCTTTATCTAACCGGCGGCATCAACAACCCTTTCATGCTGCTCATTCTGGCACCTGTGACCATTTCCGCGACAGTCCTTCACCGTCGCAGTATGTTTGTTGTTGTGGCCGCCGCACTCTTCTGTATCGCGGTCTTAAGTCAGAACAGTATTCCAATACGCGACGCAGATGGCGCTGTCCTCGAGCTCCCAATCCTCTTCGGGTTTGGGTTTTGGGTCGCAATGACAATTGGTGTGATTTTTCTTGCTGGCTACGCCCGACAAATCACGGTTGAAATGCAAGCAATGGGCGACGCACTGGTAGCGACTCAATTGGCGCTGTCTAGAGAACAAAAGCTAACTGACCTTGGTGGAGTGGTCGCTGCGGCTGCGCACGAACTTGGGACACCACTTGCAACGATTAAACTTGTTAGCACCGAATTGGCCGAAGAGCTGGAAGATCGCAAAGATCTCAACGAGGACGTGCAACTGATCGCGGAACAAGCCGAACGGTGCCGAGAAATCTTGCATTCGATGGGCCGCGCGGGGAAAGATGACGTTCACCTGCGGACCGCGCCCCTCGAAGCTGTGGTGCGTGAAGCTGCCGAACCGCACATGAATCGCGGCAAGACCGTCCTGTTTGACGCGGCCCCGGAGGCGGAGTCTCATCTCGCCCAGCCCTCAATCATGCGCCGTCCAGAAATCATCCATGGGCTGCGGAACCTGATACAAAACGCGGTCGATTTCGCGCACGAGCGGGTCGAGATTGATATTTCATGGACCAGCAACGAGATCACAGTTCGCATCGCCGATGATGGGCTAGGCATTCCTGCGTCAGTAATTGGTCGCATCGGCGACCCTTTCGTTCGTCGCCGAAGGAAAAGCCAAGACCTTAGAAATAGACCCAACTACGAAGGGATGGGATTGGGGTTGTTCATCGCTAAAACGTTGTTGGAAAGAAGTGCGGCCGAACTCGTTTTCGTCAACGGAGATCAGGTCGGGTCCGGAAACGAACATGTTGGCGCGATCGTTACGGTCACTTGGCCGAGGGCGTCGATTGAGATGGGGCGGGCAAACATCGGCAGCGCATTGGGCGAGAACGAACTGAACTTGCCCTGAACCACGGATTAATCATAACTTAACCTTGGCGGAACAAATTTAGCTAAAATTTGTCGGTCTGGGTGATGGTAGATTCCGTACTTCTAATTTTAGCGTCGCTTATATGCTTCTGCGCTGGAATGCTCTTCGCAAATAGGCGTCGAGTCTCCGTTACGAATGACGCGGCCAATCAAATTCCGGCGCGAACGGCTTTTTTGTTCGAGGGCGAAGAACTCATTGATGCGACGCCGACCGGAAAGGACCTTTTGGCCGGTCTAGACACGTTTGGTTGCGACAAACGGAACCTCATCCTGCTTTGCGAAGACGAATATCCAGATCTCGAAATGACGTGGGACAGTTTAGAAAGTCTCGAGTCCGCCACTTTGGAACACGTTACCACCGGCGTATCCGACCTAGCAATCGCCAGATCGGGAGAGCGCATTTCGATCCGCTTCCTTTATAACCCCAACTCGCTCGGCAAAACCGTACAAGAAGACTTGTTGGCAGCTCGTGTTCAAAGCCTAAGCGAATTCATGGATAAGTTGCCCGGCATGATCTGGAGGCAACATTCCAGTGGGCAAATCTTATGGGCAAATAGGCAATACCAAGACGCTTCTGCAAAGTTGGCGAGAATTCAAACAGACGACGATCCGGCTGTTAGTCAGATGTCATTGTTTTCTCATACCCATGCAACATCGAAGCATTTGGTCGGATCAAACGAATCCTTTCAGCATATCGACAGCAACGGGCAAGACCACTGGTTTAAAGTGACAAGCATCCCGACGGATGATGGCGACCTTCATATCGCGATCGACGCCACGGAAACCGTTGAAGCCCGAAAAGCGCAAACCACTTCGCTTCGGACCTTTGTTCAGATCTTTGCACAGCTTTCCATTGGCTTTGCGATTTTTGACGAAAACAGACAGCTCTCAATCTACAACCCATCTATTTCGGAACTCTCGGGCTTGGACCCTGTGTTCTTAACCGGCAAGCCAACGCTTTTGCGGCTCGTCGAAGAGATGCGACAGAAAGGGAAAACGCCTGAACCAAAAGACTTTGAGGATTTAAGAGAGACCATTCGCAAAATAGAAAGGGCCGCCGAGGGCGGAACCTACGAATCCGTTTGGACATTGGCGGACGGTCAGAGCCTAAGGGTTACGGCGCGTCCTTATCACACAGGATCGATTGCATTGCTGATCGAGGATGTAAGTTCGGAATTGGCGCTTGCTCGCAGATACCGCACAGAAGTGACCCTCTACCAAGACCTGTTTGAATTGGTGGATAAACCGACGTTTCTCTTCTCCGCTGACGGACGTTTCATCACCAATAATGAGCGCGTCACAGCCAAAACCATCGGACCGATAGGCACGATCGGCAACATTTTTGATTTTCTGGAATTCTTAAATAGCAAAACCATTCCTGGCAGAAAACTGACCATAAAGACCTATCCGTCGCGCGTTCGACCGGCATCGGCGTAAGTCTAAATGACGGCCGATCTTTCGAACTAAGGTGTCGCCCCATGAAAGGTGGGTTCAGATGCTTCGATCTCACCCATAAGAAAGCTGCGGTCCTGAAAACACCCAAAGTTCTGGAGCGCGCAGTAAGATAGTAAGCCGCAATTCTAGTTGCGAAGGATGCCTAACCAGATAGGTTGCGGACATGTCCTCCCCCATCGCATCCTTCCAGTCCAATAGCCCCGAAGAAACGGAAGTCTTGGCAAGGCAATTTGTATCAATTGCCAAGGCAGGGGACGTCCTCCTATTGGAAGGTAACATAGGGGCCGGAAAAAGCGTTTTTGCACGCACCTTCATTCGAGAGGCGGTGGGATCGAATATTGATGTCCCCTCGCCGACCTTCACACTTGTTCAAACTTACGACTCCAACATCGGTGAAATCTGGCACTGTGACCTCTATCGCCTCACATCACCTGACGAAATCGTGGAACTTGGGTTAGATCTAGCTTTCGCCAATTCGATAACGTTGATAGAGTGGCCCGACCGATTGGGCGAAGAAGTACCATTCTCTGCGCTGCAAGTGTCGTTTCAGGTTGAAGGCGACACTCGCTCGATCAGGTTTTTTGGTGATCAGTCCTGGGCTGAGAGACTAGCATCGCTCGATGTCTGAGTTGCGGTTAAATCCTCTCAAATTTCTCAACGAAGCTGGCTTCGAACCAACCGATTTAAGAAAATTGCCAAGCGATGCGTCGCAACGGACCTATCACAAGTTCTCAAGCGGGAAAGATCGCCTCATTCTAATGGACGCGCCTCCCTCATCTAATCCAAAGACCCCAACTTTCGTCGACGTTACGGAACATCTGCTAGCTGCCGACCTAGTCGCTCCGGAAATCCTAGGGTTTGACCTCGATCAAGGCTACCTCATCCTCCGTGATTTAGGTAAAAGGACGGCTCGAGACGTTCTTCAATCAGAGCCCTTCCGCGAAGTTGAGGTTTATAAAGAGATACTGAACGCTCTCTTAAAAGTCGAAACACTGATCATCCCCGACCTACCAGTTCTGACCAACAGCACCGCTGGCGAAATGACGACTATCGCTGCCATAAGCTACGCAGATGCGCTTGAATTAGGCGCTGAAATCTCCGCCTTGGTCGAAGGTTATTTTGAGAAATATTGCGACACCGAGCGAACCCTCGCCTTAAGGGATTTCCATGTAGAGAATGTCATCTGGCGTGATGATCAAACATCAGATCGAAAAGTTGGTTTGCTCGACTATCAAGACGCTTTTTATGCCCCGAAAGGATACGATCTGATATCCCTTTTGCGAGACGTACGCGGGCGGGTATCGTTGGAAACGCAAGGCAAAATGACAGCCCTGTATAAGGAACATTATGACCTGACTCACGATTTTGACCTTCAACTTCACTGCCTTGCGATCCAGCGTAACCTGAGAATTTTAGGCGTGTTCGGTCGGCTCATTCGGGAAGAGGGAAAGGCAAGATACCTTCAGTTTCTTTCCCGTACTTGGGAACTTTTGATGGAAGATCTAGCGCCGCCAGAATTCAGCGAACTTCGAGACCTCGTCTTTGAGCATTTCCCTAAACCTACCGAAAGGCTTTTCGCCTCATGGGAGATCAAAAATTGAACATACCCATGTTGATCTATGCCGCCGGGATGGGCACTCGGATGAGGGAGCTCACGAAGGACCAACCCAAGCCTTTGATCAAGGTGGCAGGCCGCGCCCTAATAGATCACGCGATGGATGCTGCTGCATCAGAGCATATCTCAAAAATCGTCGTAAACACTCAATTCAAGGCTTCTCAAATTCACACCCATCCTTTCGAACGACCTGTTCTCTTCTCCGATGAAACTCAGCTCCTTGAAACTGGAGGGGGTCTGAAGAACGCACTGCCTCTCTTGGATTCGGAGGTGACGGCGACTTTGAACTCCGACGCTGTTTGGTCCGGCTCAAATCCGACACGCTTTGCTCTGAGCCACTGGCATTCAAGTATGGCCGCGCTCTTACTTGTTGCAGAGAAAAGCACAGTTGTGGGCCACAAAGGTTCTGGCGATTTTGACATGACCGCAGACGGCCGACTCATTCGAGGGTCACGATACATTTTTACAGGACTGCAAATTACTCAAACCGCGCTTTACGCAGAAATGAATGCCAAGAAATTCTCGTCCAACGTAATCTGGGATCAGCAGATTTTGGACGGTACACTTTTCGGCGCCGTTTACCCCGGCCACTGGTGCGATGTTGGCTATCCCGAAGCAATTCCACTTGCCGAAGATATGCTAAATGGCATTATCGCTTCTGATGAGTGATCGCCCAAAATCCAAAATCTACGGCCTGCCTCTTGGAACGAATGTAGCAGAGGCATTCGCAAGTGGGTTCCATGATTTCTGCGAAGGGCTTTCGCCCGTTCAAATCGCCAAGTCCGAGGTTTTCGTCAACACGGCGCGTATGCAAAGAAGCTTACGAGAGGCGTTTGACCGCGGGCCAGATTCCCTTGTCCCAAGAATTAAATTGCTGACCGACATCAGCTCCGACCCGTTGTTTAGCGGTGCCGAAACCGCACCAAATGCGCTGCAACTGAAACTCGAAATTTCGCGCCTGATCTCATCGCTTTTGGATGCAGCGCCCGATATTGCACCCAAGTCCTCGCTCTTTCCTTTGACCGACAGCCTCGTCAGCTTGCTCGATGAAATGGCCGAGGAAGGGGTAAGTTTCGAAGACCTGAAATCGCTGGACATTACTGACCAATCCGGCCACTGGTCCCGTGCTTTGGATTTCCTCAAAATCGTAGAGCCGATTTTGGATCAAGGCCAAATTGCCGGTGCCTTGCAACAGCAAGCGGTCGAACGACAGATTGAGCATTGGGCAGACAACCCGCCCGATCATCCTGTCATCGTTTTGGGATCGACTGGTTCACGGAAAACAACGCGCATTCTTATGAAAGCCGTCGCCGCCCTTCCGCATGGCGCAGTTCTATTGCCAGGGTTCGATTGGGCGATGCCGGCGGATGTGTGGCCGGAACTCGGAAAAGATGGTTCTTCGATCCAAGAAGATCATCCACAGTTTCGGTTTTGGAATTTCCTCCAAGAGATGGACTTGAGTGTTGTAGACGTCGAACAATGGTCGTCTTGCCCAGCGCAACACAGCCCACTCAACGATCTAATTTCGCTCTCTTTGCGACCGGCTCCTGTCACAGATGCTTGGCTTGAAGAAGGCCCTAAGCTCGGCGAATTGACCGTTGCTACAGAAACCCTGTCCTTGATCGAAGCGCCATCACCACGAGTCGAGGCAGAGGCCATCGCGATCCGGATGCGCTATGCGCTTCAAGAACAAAAAACAGTCGCGCTCATTTCGCCCGACCGAAATCTCACCCGTCAAGTTGCAGCCGCTTTGGATCGCTGGGATTTGGTGCCCGATGACAGCGCGGGTGTTCCACTGACGCTCACACCGCCCGGGCGATTGCTGTGCCAAGTTATGGATCTGTTCCTCCCACCGATGACGGCGGAAAAACTGGTAACGCTACTCAAACACCCCATCGTTCACACCGGCAACATGGACCGCGGCCAACATCTTTTACGGACCCGCGAGTTGGAGCTTTTGCTCAGGCGTTCGGGCAAAGTGAGCGTCGACGTAGAAACGCTAGGTGATTTTGCTGAAAGACGCAGAAATTCAGACCCCGAAATCGTTGTTTGGTTGGGCTGGTTGAAGAAAGCCGTATTCGACAACACAGTGTCACCTAACGCGCCCCTTGAAGACTACCTTCGCCACCACATTGCCATTGCCGAATATCTTTCTGCTGGACCGGACTCATCCGAAATGGGCGAGCTTTGGTTAGAAGCCGAAGGTCGCTCGGTGGAACAAGCCATCACTTCACTTACCGAAGCAGCGCAGTCCTCCGGCGCTGTTTCGCTTCGGGACTACACGAACCTCGTCCGCGGATATCTGGCAAACGAAACCGTTCGCAATCACGATGAAGGTCGGCCAGATCTTTTGATCCTTGGCACCTTGGAATCGAGGGTTCAATCCGCCGACCTTGTGATCCTCGGCGGGTTGAACGACGGCGTCTGGCCACCTGCCCCAAATCCAGACCCATGGCTCAATCGTCAGATGCGAAAAGACGTTGGGCTTTTGTCGCCAGATCGAAGGATCGGCCTCTCCGCGCATGATTACCAACAGGCGTTGTCTTCAAAAGAAGTGGTGATTTCGCGGTCGGTCAGAACGGCAGATTCAGACACTGTTCCATCGCGTTGGGTCAATCGCCTTGCGAACCTTCTATCCGGCTTGCCCAATAATCACGGTCCCAAAGCGCTAGATGAAATGAAAGAGCGGGGGAATGTCTGGGTTCAAGCGGCGGAAAGCCAGCTTAGCGTAACAGAGCAACCGAACCCAACGCATCGTCCGTCCCCGCAACCACCCATCAATCATCGACCAAAGCAACTTTCCGTCACCAAGATCAAAACCCTGATCCGTGATCCTTACGCAATCTACGCTGAAGCGTTGCTGCGTTTGCGTCCGTTGAACCAGCTTTCGGTTCGCCAAGAATACCAGTTGCGCGGCGTGCTGTTTCACAAGATTTTGCAGCATTTCACCGAGGCCGGGCTAACAGCGGATGCGGAAGACGAGCTTCTGAAAATCGCAGAGAAGGTTCTGCTCAAAGGCTGCCCTTGGCCTCACGTCCGCTTACAATGGGAAAGCCGCCTGAAGTCGATCATTCCCGCCTTCCTTACGCAGGAGGCCAAGCGTCAGGATCAACGAACAAAAGGCTACACAGAAGTTCGCGGCAAACTGTCATCCGATCTTCCCGATTTCACGCTCGTCGGTATTGCCGACCGCATCGACCTGACCAACGATGGTCTCGCCGCGATTTACGATTACAAAACGGGTAGCCTTCCGTCCAAACCGCAACAGCGCCATTTTGACAAACAGCTGCTATTGGAGGCCGCGATGCAGGAGCGTGGGGCCTTTGAAAGGATCACCGCAACCGCCGTCAAAGAGGCAAAGTTCCTTGGCATCGGGTCAAAAGTCGCCGCCGTCGACGCGCCATTGGATGAAGTGTCTGCGGACCAAGTTTGGGCGGACCTTCTCAAGCTCATCACCAATTGGAACGACCAAGATCGCGGATATTCCGCCCGCATCGCGATGTTCAAGAAATCGGACATTGGAAACTACGACCACCTGTCGCGCTTCGGGGAATGGAGCGTCAGTGACGATGCAAAACCGGAGCCTGTGAAATGATCCGGGATGCCGCCTCTCAAAACCAAGTCGATGCGGCCGATCCGCATCGAAACACATGGCTTTCGGCCAACGCAGGTTCTGGCAAAACGCGGGTTCTGACGGATCGCGTGGCACGGCTTTTGCTTGATGGCGTCAGCCCGCAAAACATCCTCTGCCTCACCTACACCAAAGCCGCCGCCTCCGAGATGCAAAACCGGCTGTTCCAACGGCTTGGGGCGTGGTCAATGTTATCTGATGCTGATCTGCGTAAAGATCTCCAACGGCTGGGTGCTGATGATAAATCGGGACAGATCAGCCTTTCTGAAGCGCGGTGCTTGTTCGCGCGCGCTATCGAAACGCCCGGTGGTTTGAAAATACAAACGATCCACTCTTTCTGTTCCAGCGTTCTAAGGCGGTTCCCGCTTGAGGCTGGCGTCAGCCCCCAGTTTGTCGAACTGGACGAGACCGCGGCCGAACTGTTGCAAGAAGAGTGTTTGGACGACATCGCCGAAGGGCCGAACAAAGACATTTTGCGCAGGGTGCTAGATCGGTTCCCAAGCGTAGAATTATTGAAGCTTACCGCCGCGATATCGAAGGAGAGCAGGTACTTTTTGGCGCCGTTTGATGAAGCAGGACTCCGCCGAGATCTGAGCGTCCGGCCTGATTTCAAGGTGTCTGATCTGATCGAAGCCGTGTTTGAACCGGGTTGGAAAAAGACGCTATCGGACCTTATCACCGTCCTGAGAACCAGCGGCAAAAACGATCAAAAAGATGCTGCGAAACTGGACCCCATTTGCAGCCAATCCCCTGATCTTTCGACGCTCCGTGACCTCGAAGATGTGTTTCTCTACGGCGATAAAGCGAAAGCCCCATTTGCAGCCAGAGTGGATCGCTTTCCAACCAAACCGATTCAAAAGGCGCATCCAGACCTTGTCGAAACCGTCCATGAGTTCATGGAAAGCGTTGCCGATGCGCGTGAACAACGGCTTTCTTTCCTTGCTTTCGAACGCGCGCAAACCCTGCACCAGTTTGGGTCGCTCTTTGTGCAAATCTATGAGGCCAAAAAGCTCGAGCGTGGCGTGTTAGATTTTGACGATCTAATCGAAAAGACCCTCTTCCTTCTGAAGGATTCCAAAGTCGCGCAATGGGTCTTGTACCGGCTCGATGGCGGTATCGACCATCTGCTTGTGGACGAAGCGCAAGACACCAGCCCGATCCAGTGGTCCGTGATCGAAGCGCTCACACAAGAGTTCTCCAGCGGCGCCTCCGCGCGCGAAAATCAAAAGCGCACGGTCTTCGTCGTGGGTGACAAAAAGCAATCGATCTATTCGTTCCAAGGCGCAGACCCGAAAGAATTCGACAGAATGCGCGCACATTTTGACCAAGCATTGAACGAGGCTCAAACGCCACTTCAAACGCCAGAACTTCGGCATTCGTTCCGCTCGTCTTCCGCAATCCTCAACATTGTTGACCATGTGTTCCAAGGGGATCGTGGCGATGCGATTGGCGGAACTGCGGCCCATTTTGCCTTCAACGATGATCTTCCGGGGCGGGTCGACATATGGCCGTTAATCGAGAAATCAGACGATGCGGAATACGGTCAAGATTGGTTTGAACCCATCGATACTCTGCAAGAATCCCATCACGATGTCCGCCTCGCAGAACAAATCGCGGATGAAATTGGCAAGACAATTGCGCAAGAAATCCTGCCAGTCAAAAACCGCGATACGGGTGAGATTGGCTACCGCAAAATCACCGAGGGCGATTTCCTGATCCTCGTGCAGCGCCGATCTGACCTGTTCAATGAGATCATTCGCGCCTGCAAATCGAAGGGTCTGAAAGTTGCGGGTGCAGACCGGCTCCAACTCAACGCTGAACTTGCGGTGAAGGACATTTGCGCGATCCTCAGTTTCCTAGCGCTACCGGAAGACAGCCTATCGCTTGCGAATGCGCTCAAGTCTCCACTGTTCGATTGGTCGGAACAGGACCTGTACGCCTTGGCCTACCACCGCACCGAAGATCATCTTTGGCAAGCACTGCGAAATTCAACTGAGCATCCTAAAACATTGGGTGTTCTGAATGACCTCCGATCCAAATCGGATTTCCTGCGACCCTACGAGATCATTGAACGCCTTCTAACTCGCCACGACGGCCGACGAAAGTTGCTCCGACGGCTCGGGGTGGAAGCCGCGGATGGGATCGACGCGCTTCTAACCCAAGCCATCAATTATGAATCCAAGGGAACGCCAAGCCTGACGGGCTTCCTATGCTGGCTCGAATCCGAGATGACGGAGATCAAACGCCAAAGCGACAGTCAGTCCGACGAAATTCGCGTGATGACGGTGCACGGCGCCAAAGGCCTCGAAGCGCCCATAGTTATCCTGCCTGACACAGCCGATCGCCAAAACCGGCTGCAAGATGCGATTGTTAAGTTCGACGGCCAAATTCACTGGAAGCCAGCTAGCGATGAAACGCCAAGCGCGCTTCAGGACGGGTTGAGCGCAATAAAAGATGCGCAAGAAAATGAGCGGATGAGGTTGCTTTACGTCGCGATGACGCGGGCAGAGAATTGGCTGATCGTCTGTGGGGCCGGGCAATCAAACATCGACAAGGGCAGTTGGTACGCGATTGTCGATGCCGCTTTGGATCACGCGGATCGCTTCGAGATCGTTCGCAACGGAGAAGTAATAAAGCGGGTCGAATTTGGCGATTGGCACACAACGCCGACGCTCCAAAACAAGGTAGCGAACACCTCCAGCGCACCGCTTCCAACTTTGCAATCTATCGAGCCAAGCATGCCAACCAAAACCCTATCGCCCTCCGACCTCGGTGGCGCGAAAGCACTGGCTGGTGAACCCCATTCTGAGGAAGACGGTCTTGCCCGAGGTCGTGCTATCCACCATCTGCTCGAAAATATGACAAGAGTGCCCGCTGACGAGCGCAGCAAGTTCGCGACGAAAATTTTAGCAAATCATCCGGACGGTCCAGTTTTGAACCAAAGCGACATTGATCAGACAATCGCGCTTTTGGATGATCAAAAACTGAGCTGGATTTTTGCACCAAACGCCATCAAAGAAGTCCCAATCTCCACAAATTTGCCAACGCTCAATGGCGCTCGGATGCATGGGATCATCGACCGCCTCGTCATCGAGGATGAAACCATCACCGCCGTCGATTTCAAATCAAATTCCACCACACCAACGTCGGCTTCCGAAACACCCGAAGGTATCCTGCGCCAGATGGGGGCCTATGCCGAAGCGCTCTCGCAAATTTATCCCGACAAGCAAATCAAAACCGCGATCCTTTGGACAGAAACGGCCGAAATTTTCGATCTCTCCAACGATCTTGTTTCAAGCGCACTCGCCCGCGTGAACACGCCTTGACCATTGGGCGAAGCGTTCATACTTTCGCATCCTGAAAAGATATTTTTGGAGGCCACAATGGCAACAGTCGCAGTATCCGATGCAACATTCGACGCCGAAGTGCGCCAGTCCGACATTCCAGTTGTCGTTGACTTCTGGGCGGAGTGGTGTGGCCCATGTAAGCAGATCGGCCCAGCGCTTGAAGAACTCTCTGACGAGATGGACGGCAAGGTCAAAATCGTCAAAGTCAACGTAGACGAAAACCCGAACTCCCCTGCACAAATGGGCGTTCGCGGCATCCCTGCTCTTTTCATTTTCAAAGACGGTGAAGTGATTTCCAACCGTGCCGGCGCTGCGCCAAAAGCAGCTTTGCAAGGCTGGATTGAAGAGTCTGTCTAGGACATCACCAAAAAACAATCTAGGGCGCCGTCGCGGCGCCCTTTTTTGTTGAACCTTGCCGATGCGCGCACCCATCGCCATATAGGGTCCGACAGATGAAGGATAAAATCATGGCGCAGGAAGAGTTTCCAGGCTGGCACGGCACCACAATCATCGGTGTGCGAAAAGGCGGCGAAGTTGTCATCGCAGGCGACGGGCAAGTGAGCCTTGGCCAAACCGTCATCAAAGGAACTGCAAGAAAAGTGCGGCGTCTTAAGCCCGGCGGGCATGAGGTGATCGCCGGATTTGCCGGATCAACTGCCGATGCCTTCACCTTACTGGAGCGTCTGGAAAAGAAGCTCGAAGCAACGCCCGGTCAATTGGCAAGGGCATCTGTCGAGCTCGCCAAAGACTGGCGGACAGACAAATACCTTCAAAAACTAGAAGCGATGCTGATCGTCAGCGATGGCAAAGAGCTCTTCGTCATCACAGGCGGGGGCGACGTTTTAGAACCTGAACATGATGTCACTGCCATCGGTTCGGGCGGCAACTTCGCCTTGGCCGCTGGGCGCGCACTCATGTCGACCGATAAACCAGCCGAAGAAATCGCACGCGAAGCGATGGCGATTGCGTCTGACATTTGCGTCTACACAAATGGCAACTTGACGGTCGAGTCCATCAAAGCATGATTGAACAAGACGACCTAAAGGCCGCTGTCAGCGCCGGGATCGTGAGCGAACAACAGGCTGCGTCCTTATTGACGCTGTCCCACAGCCGCCGTGGTGCCCGAGAAAACCTTGCGGCTGGCGATGAACCTTTCGAACTTTTCAAGGGGTTCAATGAAATCTTCATCGTTATTGGTCTGTGCATACTCACTGTTGGTTGGACGAGCATCAGCGCCGTGGCCTATGCGGATTCCATCAATAACCCTCAGCAAGCGGCAATTCCCTTCGGGTTGGTGGGGACGGTAATCTTATGGCTACTGTCTGAGTATTTTATCCGTCGTCGGAGGATGGTCGCACCAGCAATCGCGCTTTCCATACTTTTTGCACTGAACGCGGCTTTCAGTCTCACAGCCTATTTTGCGCAACCCTTCATGGTGGCGCAGGAAGATTTCAGCAGTCTTCCTTTGCCTTTTGCCTTGGGGACGTTCGCGCTCTTCATCTATTGGTTCCGGTTCAGAGTTCCGTTTGCGATGGCAATGATTGCCGTTGGTCTTTTCATCGTGGCCATGCTTGTCGCCGCGAGCCAAAGTGGGACACCCTCTTCATTCGAAGAAATGTTCCTCCTCTCTGCGGGCGGGCCTTTTGCATGGATCACCCTCGCACTCGGCATCGGTGTCTTTGTCGTCGCGATGATTTTTGACATGAGCGACCCGCATCGGGTGACACGCCGATCAGCAAATGCGTTTTGGCTTCACGTTGTTGCGGCTCCAGCACTCGTGAACACGATTGCGCTGTCGCTTTTGGCTTCTGAGTCAACCAGTACGAATTTGGCCTTGGCGCTTGTGCTGTTTGTCTTCGCTCTGATCGCAATCATCATCGACCGCCGATCCTTCTTGATCGCCGCAATTGGCTACGTTGTCGCCCTAGCCGCGACTGTTTTCGGTGGCGAAGGTGCGGCAACGACGATCTTAATCCTTGGCATCGCCCTCCTCTTGCTCGGTGCATTTTGGGAACGCATTCGTGCACGCCTCCTAAAGGTGCTGCCGTCTTTCGTTCCGGTTCACCGCCTCCCACCATCTGTTTAGACAGGACTGCTATGACTGACCTAACTCCCCGTGAAATCGTTTCCGAACTCGACCGGTTCATCATTGGCCAGAAAGATGCAAAGCGTGCGGTTGCAGTCGCGCTCAGAAACCGCTGGCGGCGCAAGCAACTTGGCGAAGATTTACGCGATGAGGTCTATCCAAAGAACATCCTAATGATCGGGCCAACCGGTGTAGGTAAAACCGAGATTTCGCGCCGCTTGGCAAAGCTGGCCCGCGCCCCATTCATCAAGGTCGAAGCGACGAAGTTTACCGAAGTTGGCTATGTCGGCCGGGACGTCGAACAGATCATCCGTGATCTGGTTGAAGCGGCGATTGTTGAGACACGTGAACACATGCGGGAAGACGTAAAGTCCAAAGCGTTGGAAGCGGCAGAAGACCGCGTGATTTCAGCCGTTGCAGGAACCGATGCACGAGACTCAACGCGCGAGATGTTCCGTCGGAAGCTGAAATCTGGTGAGCTTGATAACACCGTGATCGAGCTGGAGTTGACCGACACCTCAAACCCTTTGCGCGGCTTCGAAATCCCCGGCCAACCTAGTGCAGGTATGGGCGGCATGATGAACCTTGGCGATTTGTTCGGCAAAGCGATGGGTGGCCGAACCGTCAAGAAACGGATGACAGTCGCGGAAAGCTATGAAGCCTTGTTGGCAGAAGAGGCGGACAAATTGCTAGACGATGAAACCGTCACTAAGGCAGCTTTGGAAGCTGTGGAACAGAACGGCATCGTCTTTCTAGACGAAATCGACAAAGTCTGCGCGCGGGCAGATGCACGCGGCGCAGACGTCAGTCGCGAAGGTGTCCAACGTGACCTGCTGCCACTGATCGAAGGCACCACCGTCAGCACCAAACACGGCCCGATCAAAACGGACCACATCCTTTTCATTGCATCCGGTGCATTCCACGTAGCAAAACCATCCGACCTCCTACCGGAGCTTCAAGGGCGCCTTCCGATCCGAGTGGAACTCCGCGCCTTAACGGAAGAGGATTTTGTCCGCATTCTGACCGAGACAGACAATGCACTAACGCTGCAATATTCAGCGTTGATGAAGACGGAAGACGTCACGGTTTCCTTTGACGAAAGTGGGATCGCGACCTTGGCCAAGATCGCAGCCGAGGTAAACGAGTCGGTCGAGAATATTGGCGCACGGCGGCTCTACACCGTTATCGAACGGGTTTTTGAGGATTTGTCGTTCACAGCGCCAGATCGATCCGGCGACGAGATCGTGATCGACGCCGCGTTTGTCGAAGAACACCTTGGCGAATTAGCCCGATCAACTGACGTAAGCCGTTACGTGCTTTAGGGCTTTCATGATCTCCTAAATCGGATCATCAAAGGCGGTATGAGCACCCCGTCTGGCTACCTTCAATTTATCAAAGAGAACCTATCGTTTCTGGCGGCGGGTTTTCTTTTGTCCTTCATCTCGGGGCTTGGTCAGACCTATTTCATCTCAATCTTTGGCGCAGAAATCCGCGATGAATTTGGGCTGACCAATGGGGACTGGGGGCTGATCTACATGGTCAGCACAGGTCTGTCGGCCATTGTCATGGTTTATGCGGGCACGCTCGCTGATACCTACCGCATCCGATCGCTCAGTATTTTGGTCATGGGTCTTTTGGTGATTGGGTGTCTAAGCCTTGCCACCGCAACAACCCTCCCAATGTTGGCGGGCATCATCTTTTTGCTACGTTTTGCGGGCCAAGGCATGGCAGCTCATATGGCAATTGTCGCGATGTCGCGTTGGTTCACAGCCACAAGGGGGCGGGCGATTGCGATTGCATCGCTAGGGTTCATGTTCGGCGAAGCGACGATGCCAATTACACTCGTTTGGCTCAAATCTTTTGTCGATTGGCGGACGCTTTGGATCAGTTTTGCTTGGTTTACCGTGTTCCTGATACCGATAGTTTGGTGGCTTTTGTCAAAGGAGCGAACGCCCAGCGCCGTTGCGAACGAAACAGAGGCCTTTGGATTGGAAGGGCATCACTGGACTCGGAAGGACGCCATCTCTGACAAATTGTTCTGGCTTATGGTCCCGGGCGTTGCACTGTTTCCAGCCTTTGGAACAGCCTTCTGGTTTCACCAAGCTCATTTCGCCGAAATCAAGGGATGGACCCACCTAGAGCTTGTCTCGGTCTTCCCGCTCGGAACAATCGCATTGGCCATTTCAACTGTTTTCTATGGGTGGCTGATCGACCGCGTCGGCGCCATTCGGTTGCTGCCGTTTTTCCTTGCCCCATTGGTCATCGCCTTCACATTTCATTGGGCTGCAGCAAGCGTGGCCATAACAGCAATTGCTGTCATTTTGATGGGCATCGCAGGCGGTGGGCAGGCAACCGTCTTGGCCGCCTGCTGGTCGGAATTTTATGGAACGAGATACATCGGCTCGATCAAAGCCGCTGCTGCTGCGGTGATGGTTGCTGGGTCAGCAGTTGGTCCTGGTCTCACCGGTTTTTTGATCGACGCGGGTATCTCGTTCGAGACGCAGCAACTCGGCGTCGCCCTTCTGTTTTTGATCACCTGTTTTATCATGATATTACCGCGCAATCTCGCTTTAGCGAGCGCGGCGAAGGTACACGTATAATGCACCATCACCGCCATGCTTTTGGTGCGACGGCACGGATTGCAGAATATAGGCATTCAGAGGCGGCGCGCTTAGCCACATCGGCACCTGCCGCCGCAAAACCCCACGCTGCACTTCAAAAGGGCCTTTCGGATCTTTGCGATCTCCTTTGCCGGTAATCACCAAAACCAACCGTTTCTGATCCGTATGAGCCTCCATGATAAACCGAATGAGAGCGGGATGTGCCTGAGACAGTGTCATACCATGAAGGTCGATCCGACGTTCCGGCGTCAACTTCCCGCGCTTCAGTTTTGCGAAGGCTCCCGCATCCATAACAACTTTGGGTTTGCGGTCCACCTGCTGCCCAAAAGTGGCTGTCGCAGACGCCGTTTCTCCAACTCGAAACGGAGAAATCGGAACAGCCGGCTTAACAGGTTTTCGTACCGGACTTTCTTCTGCCACCTTGGCCTGTTTGTCCGGAGTCATCGGAACAGTCTGCCGCGCAACACTGTCCCAGAGCGCCCGTTCGTCCGAGGACAAATGCCTTGGCTTCTTCATTCCTAGTCTTCGCCCAACTTTGCCAGCGCGTATTCGATTGGCATCAACATGATCATTCGCCCACCGTCACGAATACGGCCAGCTTCGATGCCTGCTGTCAGCCCAGTGCCATAGAAAATATCAGCCCGCTGTGCCCCTTTGATCGCTGATCCTGTATCCTGCGCGATCATCAATCGCTGCAGCGGGTTTTCGCCATCTTTCTCGATCCAGATCGGAGCACCTAGAATGTTGATGCTTGGATCAACGGCAATACTGCGCATCGAAGTAATCGACCGGTTCATCGCGCCTAGGGGTCCTCGACGGGCCGGAACTTCGTTCACTTCACGAAAAAAGACATAGCTGTCGTTCACCCAGAGCAGCCTCCGCCCTTCTTCGGGGTTTCGTCTGACCCAGTTCCGGATCGCATCGGCGGAAACTTGATGGGCTTGCAGTTCACCGCGCGCGATCAATGCTTGCCCGACGGAGGAATATTCATGTCCGTTCTTACCAGCGAACCCAACGCGAAGAACATCTCCATCAGGTAACTTGATCCGCCCCGACCCCTGAACTTGAAGAAAGAAGCGATCGACGGGATCTTCCAACCATGCGATCTCCAGACCCTTTCCAGCAAGCAATCCGGTTTCCTCAATCGTCTGCCGCGTGGCGTACCGCTGACCGGGAACCAAATCTCTCGGCAGCTCATAGATCGGGAAGCGGTATCTTTCCGTTCTCTCCAATGAGCCCGAAATCTCCGGCTCAAAGTAACCGGTGAAAAGCGTGGGGTTCTCGTCTCGGATTTCGACGGGCTGAAAGAAAAGCTCAAAGAAATCTTTCGCATTCGGTCGATCCAACGCGATCGCACAAAGTCGATTCCACTCTGGTCGATTGATGTCGGAACACGTCTCGAGAAACACCTCAACCGCAGCCTGATGATCATCATCGGCCCACCCGATCAGGTCTTCGAACGACCGTTTGGTAAAGGTAACGTCGGACATTGATGCACTGGCGGTCGTTAGAACAAGGGTTGCCGCCAATGCAATCTTTGCAATCATTCGCCCGTTGCGACAAGCCGCCAGTTTGGATCGTCAGTGCCCATCACGCGCGCAAACGTCCAAACATCTTTCTGGCGCTTAATCTCGTTGGCATTGCCTTCGACAATATCACCAGCGTTGTCACGCACTTGATAGGTCAGCTCGCCTGTGAATCGGACAGTCAATTCAGCCTCTTTCGACGTACTGTCGAATTCGGCATCTTTCAGGCCAAGATCGCTGATACCAACAAACGTCGCCTCAACGGTGAGGCCTTTGTTGATGCGATCATCAACAACGGACTCCAGCGCTTCATACACGTCTTCGGAGATGAATGGCGTAACGCTCGCCAGATCGCCCTTCTCAAAAGCCATCAAAATCATCTCATAGGCGCCGCGTGCTCCCTGCAAGAATTCAGAGACGTTAAAGGACGGATCAACCCGCTTCATTTCAGCAAGCGCTTTCGCGGCATCGCTGTCTTCGGCAACATGATCCGTAATGTCACGATCCGGACCACCTTCGATCACTTCAAACTCGGGCCCTTTCACCCGCTTATGTTGATCAGCTTGAACCGGCGGACGTTCAAAACCTTCGCGCGTGCCCAGCACACCGCGGAGGCGCAAAATTAGGAATAAGGCAATACCAGCAAGGACAAGAAGCTGGATGATGGGAGAGTTCATTTGGACCTCATTTCACTCACAGGCATGGAAACGCCCGTCGACTGTTCTTATGTAGGTCACGCTGGGAGGTGAGTCCACCTTAGGTAGCTGAAACATTTGTTAGGAAAGACTTATGTGGTTCTTTGCGCTGTTCTTAATCATACCTCTGATTGAAATCGCCCTGTTCATCCAAGTAGGTGGATTGATCGGTCTTTTCCCCACGCTTGCATTTGTGGTGCTCACCGCAATCACCGGTTCGATGCTGATCCGAAGACAAGGCGCGCGGGAGATGGCAAACCTTAGGTCTTCATTTGAGAACCTGAACGATCCCACGGAACCCTTGGCACATGGCGCCATGATCCTGTTTTCCGGCGCGCTCCTCATCACGCCCGGGTTCTTTACTGACGCCGTCGGTTTTGCGCTTCTGGTCCCACCAGTTCGAAACGCTGTCTTCAAATGGACAAAGAGTCGAGCACATGTGACCCATTTTCAAATGGGATCAGCCCAATCGACAGAGCCGCAGCGCCAGTATCCGAATGACACCGTCATCGACGGTGAGTTCGAAAACCTTGGGGATACAAAGAAGCCAACGCATGAACCATCCGGCTGGACACGGCATTAGCATTGAGGACCGGTCTTTAGCCTGTTAAGAGGTTCCGAACGTATTTTCCCGGAGCCCAATATGGCAAAAGAGCCTCAAGCCGCTGCCGCAGATGCAGCGCAACAACCACAAGTCAAAAGCCGCGTCTTGGCGCAGTACATCCGCGACATGTCATTCGAGAATATTCTCGCTCAGAAAGGCGTTAGTGGGGACCCACAGCCAGAGATTTCTGTTCAGGTGAATTTGGACGCCCGCAAGCGCCAAACTGAACACCAGTTCGAAGTCATCACGAAGCTACAGGTCACAAGCAAGTCGAAGGAAAAGGGCGATCCCCTATTCATGCTTGAGATCGAATACGCTGGTATCTTCCACGTCGAAGGTTTGCCTGATGAACAGATGCACCCTTATCTGCTAATCGAGTGCCCGCGCATCACATTCCCATTCTTGCGTCGTATCGTAAGCGATGTGACTCGTGACGGTGGTTTCCCTCCACTCAACCTTGAGACAATCGACTTCTTGTCGCTGTATCGCGCCGAGCTTGCCAAGCGGGCCGAAGCTCAAAAAGCTGACAAGCCAGTCAACTAGACAGTTTTTTCCAAAGCGCGCCGTCGCCCAATGCGTCTACAAAACTCGCATGGGCGGCGGCTTCTTCTTTTGTGAGGTGTGATGCCAATGGCGTTTGTCTGCGATCCGCTTTCCAATCACCGTCATCGTTCTGCGACGTGGTGACGCTTGCCGCTGTCGCAAGGCCAAAATCCGGTTGGCGACCTCCGATAAGCTCCAGATAGACTTCCGCCAAAATCTCACTATCCAGCAACGCGCCGTGAAGTGTTCGCGACGAGTTGTCAATCCCGAACCGCCGGCACAGCGCATCCAATGACGCGGGCGAACCGGGAAACTTCCGGCGCGCAATCGCAAGCGTATCAAGCGCTTGATCCATCGGCAAAAGCGGCCGGTTAACCCAGCCCAGTTCCGCATTGAGGAATTTCATATCGAAAGCTGCGTTGTGAATAACCAGCGTTGCATCACCCACAAAGTCGACAAAATCCTGAGCAATATCCTTAAAGACTGGCTTGTCAGCCAAAAACTCATCGCCCAACCCGTGGACTTCAAAGGCCTCTTGCGGCATCGATCTTTGGGGATTGATATATTGGTGATACGTCCGGCCGGTTGGCACATGCCCGATTAGCTCGACCGCACCAATTTCCACGATCCGATCGCCCTCGGCCGGTTCGAAACCAGTGGTTTCTGTATCAAGGACGATTTCACGCATGCGATAGCTTCTCTGTCAACTGAGATATGAGATCCCTTACGTCTGCACGGGTTTGCTCCAAGCTTGCAGTCTCGATAACGAAATCAGCGCGTACTTGTTTTTCGGTGTCCGGAATCTGGCGTGACAGGATGTCTTCGAAAAGCTCTTTGGTCATACCGTCGCGAGAAAAGACGCGCTGTTTTTGCGTGTCTTCATCTGTCGAAACCACAAGGACCGCATCAAGCCATTGATCCGCGGATGTTTCAAAAAGCAGCGGAATGTCGAAAACAATCAATCCGTTATTTTCAGATCGAAACGTCTGTCGATCGGCTGCGACCAACGGATGCACGATCGCTTCTAACGTGCCGAGAGCCGCCAAATCGGCCTGAATGACCTCCCGCAACTTCGGTCGAGATACTGCGCCATCGACGATGGCTTCTGGAAAAACCTTCTCGATCTCAGGCACAGCTTTTCCGCCAGCGCCATAGAGCCGGTGAACCGTTTCATCCGCATCCCAAACGGAAATGCCCTCCTCACGGAACATGTTTGCGGTCGTGGTCTTGCCCATCCCAATTGAACCTGTCAATCCAAGGCAAAACTGCTTCATGCTAAAACCGCCCGTCGCAAATCTTCATCCACGTCTGGTGTGGTTCCGAACCATCGTTCAAAGCCCGGAACGGCTTGGTGCAGCAACATTCCCAGACCATCGACAGTCTTGCAGCCCATTTCTGAGGCGGTTCGGAGAAGTTGGGTTTGGATCGGAGAGTAAACAAGATCGTTGACGAGTGTGTCGGCATTCAAACCGTCCAGCGGCACCCTTAGTTCCGGTTGTCCCTTCATTCCAAGTGATGTCGTATTCACAACCAAACTTGCATCTTCGAGCACGTTGCCCGCCTGAACCCAATCGACAACTTTGATACGGGTTCCAAACTCAGATTTCAAAGCCTCTGCCTTGGGTCTGGTTCGGTTTGATAAGAGAATTTCAGGAACACCTGCATCCGCCAGTGCAACAAGAACCGCGCGTGCCGCTCCCCCCGCTCCAAAGACAACAGCAGGGGCCGCCTTTGGATCCCAATCTGGTGCATTTTCCTTCAGGTTCGCCATGAACCCAAAACCATCCGTATTATCGGCGATGATTTTTCCGTCTTCTTTGAAAGTCAGTGTATTAGCTGCCCCGATCAAGATCGCGCGGTCGCTGACCTGATCCGCAAGTGACATGACGGAGACTTTGTGCGGGATTGTCACATTGGCACCGACAAAACCCATTTTCGGGAGAGCACGCACAACTGTCGCCAAATTCCCTTCTGTCACGTGAAGAGGAATGTAGTGACCTTCGATCCCATATCGCTGGAGCCAATGCCCATGCAACTTCGGCGACTTGGAATGTGAGATCGGATCGCCGATGACGCCAGCCAAAGGTATTGAGCGGCCATTCATCCTTCTATCTCTCCAATCAGCGTCAAATGGTTCAAAACCTCAATCAAAGGCAATCCCAGTACATGGAAGTAATCACCCTCTACGCGACTAAACAAGCGAATACCCTCATGTTCAAGCTGATAGCACCCCACGCAATATTGGATTTCGTCCCAGTTTCGATCAACGTAAGCGCGAATGTAGTCTTCCGACAGCTGGCGCATCGTTAAACGAACTTTGCCGACGAAGCGCCAAAGCGGTTTTCCGTCGTCATAAAGCACGGCCGCAGACAAAAGATTGTGCTGTGATCCGCTGAGTTCAGATAATTGGCAAACGGCCTCTTCCGGGCTCGTCGCTTTTGATAGAAATGTACCACTGTGGTCCAAGACCTGATCGCATCCCAAAACCAAAGATGTAGGGTTCTTCTGCGAGATCTTCCGCGCTTTCACCTCGGCCAATGCATCGGCAAGATCGCGGGCGTTTGCCCCTTCGGAAACTAAGGACTGTTTGATCGCTTGTTCATCTACTCTTGCCACTGAGACGTCGAATGTTACGCCCGCATTTCGAAGAAGGCTTGCTCTAATTTCAGATCCGGAGGCGAGGATAAGTCTACTCATTCTTGTGGATATAGATGGGACATACAGCGCAGAAAACTAAGAAATTTGGCCGTGTGTAAATGGTGATGCGTCAAAAACCGTGCAGATGTGCAAGTTATTCCAAACCGCCAAAGTTCCACACACGGTAGATATGAGTAAGTCTTAGCTGTGTAGAACTAGCCCAGCTAGTGCGAGTTAACTACTTGTGTGATGAATTGAAATCTATTTAAGCGTTTGTTTAATTTAAATATTTTGTGGTGTTTTGGAGTTGCTAAACATCTTTTCAAAGATTGTCTGTTGTGGATAAACCTCTGAACACAAATTTGATCCACAGTTTTTGCGTTCCCTAAATCATCAAAATCTCTTTCTTACTCTTTATTCTTTGATATTGGATTGCGAGGAGGTTCCGAATGCTTGATTTTCTTTTGCCATTCTATTCATGGATCAAGGCGTTTCATATTATTTCGGTGATCTCCTGGATGGCAGGTATGTTCTACCTTCCTCGGTTGTTTGTCTATCATGCAGAAACGGCTGAGGTTGGGAGCGAGATGGATCAAACATTCCAAACCATGGAACGCAAACTTCTTAAGGTGATCATGGGCCCTGCAATGATGGCGAGTTGGCTTTTTGGGCTTCTCTTGATCGGCATGGGTGTCTTTGATTTTGGGTCAGCGTGGTCTTGGATCAAACTTTTCGCCGTCGTCGCCATGACCGGAGCGCATATTTGGCTATCCGCACGCCAGAAAGAATTTGCGGCTGGCGAAAATACGAGGAGCGGCCGCACCTATCGGATCGCGAACGAGGTTCCGACTGTTTTGATGTTTATTATCGTCATTGCCGTTATCGTTCGACCTTTCTGAAATTATTGACTCTGAAGAGTGGACTCCCTAAGTGAGGGAAGCGCCCGTCCGGGAGTACCGCGATTTCCAAATTTGAAAACTCGAAGAGTCCGTGAGGGCTCGGATTGGAATATACATGTCTCAAGACCGCTTGAATTTATCCGACCTGAAGGCGCAAAGCCCAAAGGATCTTCTCTCCCTCGCTGAAGAGCTGGAGATCGAGAACGCATCCACCATGCGCAAAGGCGACATGATGTTCGCCATTTTGAAAGAACGCGCGGATGATGAATGGATCATTGGCGGTGATGGCGTTCTTGAAGTTGTCCAAGATGGATTCGGGTTCTTGCGTTCGCCGGAAGCGAACTACCTTCCGGGTCCAGATGACATTTATGTCTCCCCTGACATGATCCGGAAATTCTCGCTTCGGACCGGGGACAGTGTTTCAGGTGTGATTAAGGAGCCGCAGGATAACGAACGTTATTTTGCGCTGGTGAATGTTGAACAGATCAACTTCGAAGATCCAGAGAAGGCCAAGCACAAGGTTGCCTTCGACAACCTCACACCGCTTTATCCAGATGAGCGCTTGCAGATGGAAATTGAGACCGATGCAGCGACAAAGGATCGGTCTGCGCGGATCATCGATCTTGTAGCGCCAATTGGGAAAGGTCAGCGTTCCCTGATCGTCGCGCCACCACGGACGGGTAAGACAGTCCTGCTTCAGAACATCGCGAACTCAATCGAGAAGAACCATCCAGAGTGCTACTTGATCGTCTTGCTGATTGACGAACGTCCGGAAGAGGTGACGGACATGCAGCGGTCTGTGAAAGGTGAGGTTGTTTCCTCGACCTTTGACGAACCCGCGTCGCGACACGTGGCTGTTTCAGAGATGGTGATCGAAAAGGCGAAACGTCTTGTCGAGCATAAGCGTGATGTGGTGATCCTTCTCGATTCGATCACCCGCCTTGGTCGCGCATTCAACACGACGGTGCCGTCCTCTGGTAAAGTTCTAACCGGTGGTGTGGATGCGAATGCTTTGCAACGTCCCAAGCGTTTCTTTGGTGCGGCTCGGAACATCGAAGAAGGCGGTTCGCTGACCATCATCGCGACCGCACTGATTGATACCGGTAGCCGCATGGACGAAGTTATCTTTGAGGAATTCAAGGGTACGGGTAACTCTGAAATCGTGCTTGATCGTAAGGTTGCAGATAAGCGCGTGTTCCCTGCGATGGATATTTTGAAATCCGGTACGCGGAAAGAAGAGCTGCTTGTCGATAAGGTCGATCTTCAGAAGACCTATGTGCTTCGCCGTATCTTGAACCCGATGGGAACCACGGATGCGATCGAATTCCTGATCGGGAAATTGAAGCAGACTAAAACAAACTCTGACTTCTTCGATTCTATGAACGCCTAGCGTTCGTTTCGATGAGTGTACGGTGATGGACACCATCTATGCAGCTGCAACGCCACCTGGGCGGTCTGGCGTTGCTGTTGTGCGGATTTCCGGACCAAAGGCCAAGGCAGCAGCGAAAGCGTTGTGTGGGAACGTTCCTACATCTCGTGGTGTTAGGAAGCTAAGAGATGAAAGTGGCGGGGTTTTGGATGAAGCCCTCGTTCTTAATTTCGAAGGCGCTGCCAGTTTTACCGGGGAACCCGTTGTCGAACTTCAGCTTCATGGTAGCCCGGCAATTCTGAAATCTGTCCTGGCGGAACTCTCAAAACTGCCAGATTTACGCTCAGCGGAGGCGGGCGAGTTTACGAGAAGAGCTTTGGACAACGGAAAGCTCGACCTAGCGCAGGTCGAAGGCCTTGCTGATCTGATTGATGCGGAGACCGAGGCGCAGCGCCTACAAGCGCTACGTGTCTTCGAGGGGGGGTTGAGTGCGAAAGCTGAGGCGTGGCGGGCTGATCTTATTCGGGCGATTGCTCTGCTTGAAGCAACGATAGATTTCGCCGATGAAGAGGTCCCGACGGACGTATTCCCCGAAGTGAACGATTTGATCAATCGGACACGGGAGGACATTGCCCGTGAAGTCGAGGGATCCTTTGTCGCCGAGCGTGTGAAAGAGGGTTTTGAGGTTGCGATCGTGGGTCGCCCCAATGTCGGCAAATCGACGCTTCTGAACCGTCTTGCCGGTCGGGACGCGGCGATCACGTCTGAAATTGCGGGAACGACCCGTGACGTTATCGAAGTTCAAATGGATCTCAAAGGTATTCCAGTTACGTTCATCGATACCGCCGGAGTACGCGATACCGATGACCAAATCGAGAAGTTGGGTGTTGAGCGGGCGGTTTCACGGGCAAAGCATGCTGACCTTAGAGTTTTTCTAAAAGAAAACAAGGACTTATTAGAAATCCAAGTTCAGGCAGACGATATCATACGACGCCCTAAAGCTGATCTTAGTCCGGGCGATGGTCTAGGGGTTTCTGGTCAAACTGGAGAAGGTTTGGACGAACTCGTTGATGAGATCGTTGCTGTTTTTGAGGCAAGGGTTTCTTCTGTTGGCGTGGCGATCAAAGAGCGTCATCGGGTTGCGTTGCTATCCTGCGATAGCCAGCTGTCAGATGTTATTTCAAAGATCGCTTTGGACGAGCCGGTCGACTTGATCTGCGAAGAACTGCGCGCGGCCGTTCGATCGGTTGACATGATCGTCGGTCATGTAGATGTAGAAGACCTTCTTGGCGAAATTTTTTCGAGCTTCTGTATCGGCAAATAGGAGTGTTTCACGTGAAACATTTTGATGTGGTTGTGATTGGCGGTGGTCACGCAGGCTGCGAAGCGGCGTTTGCGGCTGATCGAGCTGGTGCGAAAACGGCACTCGTCACGCTCCGCCGGGAAGATCTTGGCGTAATGTCCTGTAATCCTGCGATCGGTGGATTGGGAAAAGGGCATTTGGTCCGTGAGATTGATGCGCTTGACGGGGTGATGGGTCGTGGCGCAGACGCTGCTGGAATTCAATTTCGCCTGTTGAATCGCAAGAAAGGCCCAGCGGTCCAAGGACCACGCGCTCAAATCGACCGCGCTTTGTATCGCGCGTTCATGCAGAACGAGGCGCAAAGCAACTCAACCGTTGAGATCATAGAGGATGAGGTGGTTGATCTTGTCTTGAATGGTCAAGCTATCGCTGGTGTGGATTTGGCATCAGGTCAAAGGATCGAGACAAATGCAGTAGTGCTGACGACAGGCACTTTTCTGCGCGGTGTCATCCATATTGGAGATGAGCAGAGGCCAGGTGGCCGTATGGGTGATAGGCCGAGCACAAAGTTGGCGGAGCGTCTGGATTCGTTTGAATTGCCGCTTGGTCGGCTGAAAACAGGTACGCCGCCTCGCCTAGATGGCAATACGATTGATTGGGATGTCTTAGAAATGCAGGACGGCGATGATGAGCCATCGATGTTCTCGTCCCTCTCAAACGGGCCAGCCGTCCGTCAGGTCGCGTGTGGAATCGCTCATACAAACGAGAAAACGCACGATATCATCAGGGAGAACTTAGAGCGATCAGCCATGTACGGTGGCCATATTGAGGGTGTTGGCCCAAGATATTGTCCGTCTATTGAAGATAAGGTGGTTCGTTTTGCCGATAAGACGTCTCACCAAGTCTTCCTGGAGCCGGAAGGCTTAAATGACTCAACGGTTTATCCTAACGGAATATCGACCTCCCTTCCCTCCCCGATCCAGAAAGACTACGTCAAATCGATCAAAGGCCTTGAAAACGCTACGATTCTTCAGCCTGGTTACGCGATTGAATATGACTATGTGGACCCGAGGTCGTTAAATGAGACATTGGAATGCAAGAGCGTGGATGGCTTTTTCCTTGGTGGTCAAATTAATGGGACAACGGGTTATGAAGAGGCCGCGGCGCAAGGCTTGGTTGCTGGCGTAAACGCTGCGCGACAGGCTTTGGGTCTTCCGGTGGCGACATTCTCGCGGACAAATTCCTACATTGGCGTAATGATCGACGATCTAATCACCCGTGGTGTGGCTGAACCCTATCGTATGTTTACCTCACGTGCTGAGTTCCGGCTTTCCTTACGCTCTGACAACGCAGACCAACGCCTTACTGAAATCGGTCGAGAGATTGGGCTAGTAGGCGATGTCCGCTGGGCCGCTTATTCTGAGTTCAAGGAAAAGCTGGACCGCAGTCGTTCTGATTTGGAGGCAATTAGCCTTTCTGCTAGAGATTTGCAGGCTGCAGGCGCCAAAATCAATCCGGATTCTCCTTCACGGTCAGGCTATAATGCACTTTCTCTTGCAGATTTTGGACCATCTGAGCTTTTTTCGTTGGTTCCGGAAGCCGATGAGATGGACAAAAAAGTGCTGAAACAACTCAAATGTGACGCTTTGTATGCCAACTATATCGAGCGCCAGAAGAAAGATATCGAGGCGATGCAAAGGGATGAGGGGGCAAAAATCCCGGAAAACCTTGATATTGAAGGTCTTGGCGGACTTTCATATGAACTAAGACGGAAAGTCCTTCTGGCAAAACCAAGTAGCATTGCACAGGCCAAAAAAATCGACGGAATGACTCCGGCGGCGCTGATGGTATTACAGGCTGCAATCCGTGATCCCTCGAAGCGTTTTGCAGGATGAGTGTGGAAATCGCGGGAATTGATGTTTCACGTGAAACATTTGATCGGCTGAAGGGCTACGAATCTCTAGTTAAAAAGTGGAATCCAAAAATCAATCTCGTAGCTAAGAGCACTTTGGACTATGTTTGGGATCGCCATATTATTGATTCCGCGCAAGTTTTTGGGGTTCTACATGAGATCCCAGAAAACTGGGTCGATATCGGATCTGGCGGTGGTTTCCCTGGGTTGGTTGTCGCGACACTTGCGAAGGAACACTATCCGAACGCCAAGTTTACACTTATAGAAAGCGACGCTCGAAAATCTACATTTCTCCGAACAGTAAGCCGAGAACTGGAGCTAAATTGCGTGGTGATAGCCAAACGTATTGAAGCGGCGCCAAGTCAGGACGCAGATGTTATTTCGGCTCGTGCATTGGCTCCGCTAGACGATCTTTTTCACCACGCAATTCAGCACCTTAAGCCAAATGGACGTGCAGTTTTTCAAAAAGGACAATCCTTTCGAGATGAGATCGAACAAGCACGCAAAAACTGGAAGTTTGACGTTGTCGCGCACCCCAGTTTGACCGATAAAAGGGCCAAGATCATCGAGGCTTGGAATATTGAACCGATCAACTAGCAGGCGCGCCAAAATAATATCTGTTGCAAACCAAAAGGGTGGCGTGGGCAAAACCACAACCTCCATCAATTTGACTGCGGCATTGGCGGAAATCGGTAAAAAAACCCTTCTCATCGACCTTGATCCGCAAGGAAACGCTTCAACGGGGCTAGGCATTTCCCAAAGCGACCGGACAATAACCACCTATGATTTCCTCGCGGGCGAGGTCTCGCCTGGTGCTGCGATTCAAAAAACCCAGTTCGAGAATGTCTATATTATCCCTGCAAATACAGATCTGAGTTCTGCAGACATTAAGCTGATCTCAAACGAAAAACGCAGTTTTTTGCTTCGCGATGCTTTGCACCAGCTCAGTATGGATGTTTTTGAATTCGACTACATCTTGATAGATTGCCCACCAAGCCTCAACATATTGACGGTAAACGCGCTCGTAGCATCTGATTCCGTGTTGGTTCCGCTCCAAAGTGAGTTCTTTGCTTTGGAGGGTCTGTCCCAACTGATGCTGTCCGTGAGGGATGTACGTGAAACCGCAAACCCGAACCTTAGGATCGAAGGTGTGGTGCTGACGATGTACGATATCAGAAACAACCTTTCCCAGCAGGTCGAACAGGATGCGCGCGATAATCTAAGAGATTTGGTTTTTAAAACGGTCATTCCGCGCAATGTGCGCTTGAGTGAAGCACCATCCTTTGCGATGCCAGTGCTTTCCTACGATAGTGCGTCAAAGGGCAGCCAAGCGTATCGTCTCTTGGCACAGGAATTAGACCAACGACAAAACCCGGTGGGAGGGAAAAATGGCTGATAAAAAGAGCAAACCACGCGGCCTCGGTCGGGGTCTATCCGCTTTGATGGCTGACATTCCTCAAGACATGAATGAAGGGTCTAAACCGCAGAAACTCGATGCAATGGTGCCGATCGAGAAGGTGTCACCAAATCCAGATCAGCCGCGTCGGAGTTTCAATCAAAGCGCCCTTGAAGAGCTTGCCGAGTCTATCCGGATCAAAGGAGTGATCCAACCGCTCATCGTCAGGCAAAAGGGAGACGGATATGAGATCGTTGCTGGTGAACGCCGCTGGCGCGCGTCTCAAATCGCTCAGCTTCACAAAGTTCCGGTTGTCGTGCGCGACTTTACCGATACTGAAGTGCTGGAAGTTGCGATTATTGAAAACATCCAGCGCGCCGATCTCAACGCGATCGATGAGGCCGCAGGTTACCGTCAGCTGATGGACCGGTTCGGCCATACCCAAGAACAGGTTGCATCGGCCCTTGGCAAAAGCCGGAGCTATATTGCGAACTATCTTCGCCTGATGACGCTTCCCAAAGATGTCCAATCATGGATCAAAGATGGCTCTCTTACCGCTGGCCACGCAAGAGCGTTGGTCGGAAATGAAGAAGCGAGCCAACTCGCTGCTCATATTATCCGGAAAGGATTATCCGTCCGTGATACCGAGAAATTGGTGAAGACCGGATTGAATAAACCGAGCGCGCGACAAGCAACCCCCAAAGTCAAAGATGCAGATACAGTCCAGATCGAAAAAGAGCTCTCTGCGACGCTGAAGATGCCGGTCAACATTCAACATCAAGCTGGTGGTGAAGGTGGTAAGATTTCAATCAGCTACAAGAGCTTTGAGCAGCTCGATGATCTGTTGCGCGTTCTGTCTGGGGGTTAAACGAGCCGCGCCAGTATTGAGTTGAGCAACGGCCGCCCCTGAGGTGTAACTCTAAGGGTATCGTCCTTCTTATCGACCAATCCCAATTCCGATAAATTATTGATTTCATTATATTTATCAGAAAAATCGAATACAGAAAGATCAACCCCTTCCGACATTCGTAATCCCATCAGAAGAAATTCGTCTTTTTGGTCACCAAGGTCCAAGGGATCCCTTTCAGACTCCCCAGAATTTAGATCTTCCACGGATTTCAACCACTCTCCTGGCGCAAGGAAAGACTCCGTCGAGAGGCGCATTTGGTTCAAAGTAACCCGCCCGTGCGCCCCAGGCCCGATCCCGACATAATCCCCTGATCTCCAATAAATCTGATTGTGCCGGCTTTCCTCGCCTGTCCGCGCATGATTGGAGGTCTCATAGGCAGGCAACCCGGCCGCCTCGCAAATATCTTGCGTCGCGAAATACATGTCGGCGCCCAAATCCTCTGACGGCAAACCACGTAGCATCCCGCGCTTATGCCGATCCCCAAACGCTGTCCCCTGCTCGATCGTCAATTGGTAAAGCGACAGATGGTCGGTTCCAATCGCCACAGCCTCTGAAAGTTCGGATTCCCACTGACTTAGTGTCTGATTCTGCCTCGCATAGATCAGATCAAAGCTCGCACGTTCGAAGGTGTTTTGCGCGATTTCGATAGCCTCACGCGCTTCTTTCACCGAGTGAAGCCGGCCGAGCGCCTTCAGATCCGTATCGTTCAACGCTTGAACACCAAGCGAGACGCGATTGACACCACCGGCTTGGAAGCCCTTAAACCGTTCCGCCTCAACCGAAGATGGGTTCGCTTCTATCGTAATTTCGATATCGTTTGTGAACGGCCAAAGCTTACCAGCGGTCTTGATAATCTCTTCGACAACACTGGGCTCCATCAAACTCGGCGTACCACCACCGAAAAAGATAGACGTTAAAACACGATCGGGTGTTTCAGACCCAACACGATTAAGCTCCGAAAGATAGGCGGCCTTCCATCGATCATGGTCAATCGATTGGGAAACGTAGCTGTTGAAGTCGCAATAGGGGCACTTGGCCTCGCAGAACGGCCAATGAACATAAAGCCCAAACCCGCCGCGCTGCCAATTTTCAGTCAAAACAACCAGCGATCAATTTCGAAAACGCATCTGCCCGATGGCTGATTTTGTTCTTCTCCCAACGGTCCATTTCCCCGAAAGTGATGTCATACCCATTTGGTCGAAAGATTGGATCATATCCATGCCCTTGATCGCCACGCATGGGCCACACAACTTCGCCTTCGATCTTACCAGGAAAAACTTCGTCGTGCCCATCTGGCCAGGCCAGAACCAGCGTCGAACAAAACCGCGCCGTTCGAGGGAAAGGCGCGTCGCGTTCTTCCAGCTCCTTCCATGTCCGTGTCATCGCTTTCGAAAAATCACGACCCTCCGGGCCTTCGGCCCAATCCGCGGTGTAAACACCCGGCGCACCATCAAGCCCATCAACCTCAATCCCACTGTCATCCGCAAGCGCAGGCAGCCCCGTCGCCTTTGCAGCAGCATGGGCTTTGATCCGTGCGTTGCCCGCAAAGGTGGTCTCGGTTTCTTCCGGTTCAGGCAGAGTGTGATCCCTGTTCGATGTTACTTTTATCTGGTACGGCTCAAGAAGGGCTGCAATCTCTTCCAGCTTCCCAATGTTGTGGGTCGCCACAACCAGCTCTGTCCCTTCAAACCTTCGCATTAAGAAACCGCGTCCATTTGGATCGCGTTCAGTTCGCCGATCCCCTTCTCCGCAAGATCAAGAAGCTTATCCATCTGAGCCCGCGTGAAGGTTGACCCTTCAGCCGACATCTGAACTTCAACCAACTTTGATCCGTTCATAATGAAGTTTCCATCAACACCGGCGTCGCTGTCTTCAGGGTAATCAAGGTCAAGAACTTCCTGCCCCGCATAAATTCCACAAGAAATCGCAGCCACAGGATCAGTCAACGGATCAGACGAAATCTCGCCCGCCTTCATCAGTTTGTTTACGGCCAATTTAAGCGCGACCCATCCACCAGTGATCGACGCACAACGAGTTCCGCCATCGGCCTGAATGACATCACAATCCACAACGATCTGACGTTCACCCAATGCAACGCGGTCAACACCCGCGCGCAAGCTGCGGCCAATCAAACGCTGGATTTCTTGCGTCCGGCCGGATTGACCATTCTTCGCCTCACGCCGCATTCGCGTATGTGTTGCACGTGGCAGCATCCCGTATTCCGCCGTCACCCAGCCAAGACCGGAGTTTTTCAGAAACGGCGGGACCCGTTCATCAACCGTGGCGGTACAAAGCACATGCGTATCCCCGCATTTGATCATACAAGACCCTTCGGCGTGACGTGTGGCGTCTAACTCAATTGTAACGCTCCGCATTTGATCTATCTGACGGCCGGAAGGACGCATAAAACTCTCCATCTTTTGTTCCCGTTTGGCATACGCGCCCTGATTTCAAAAACCAACCCCGATTGACCTTCCCGCGCCCTTGGTTTTAATTGACCAGCCGAAATTTGCCTCTCTTACAATGTCAGATCAGACACCAAACATTGAAGATATGAATGACCGCTCGCGCGAAGTGTTTCGCCGCGTTGTCGAAGGCTATCTCGAAACAGGTGATCCAGTCGGATCGCGCACGCTGACCAGAACACTTTCGGAGAATGTCAGCGCCGCGACCATTCGCAACGTGATGCAGGATCTCGAGTATCTAGGCTTACTCGACAGTCCGCACGTCAGTGCGGGACGGATACCGACGCAACTCGGGTTGCGTATGTTTGTCGATGGTCTGCTCGAAGTTGGCGACCTGAGCGGAGAAGATCGTCGCAAAATCGACCAAACACTGACAGACGGCGAGGATGACGTCACAGCTCTTCTTGACCGCGTCGGTTCCGCGCTTTCAGGCGTCACGCAAGGCGCGAGCCTCGTCCTCACGCCAAAACACGAAGCGCCAATTAAGCACATCGAATTCGTGTCGCTTGCGGCGGACCGCGCCTTGGTCGTTTTGGTTTTTGCCGACGGTCAGGTTGAGAACCGTATCTTTACTCCTCCCGCTGGCCAGACACCTTCATCCATGCGCGAAGCGGCGAATTTCATCAATGCCATTGCAGAGGGCCAAACGTTGTCTTCTCTTGGTGGGATCATTTCCCGCGAAATCCAACAGCGTCGGCAAGAGATCGATAACCTTGCCGCCACTCTCGTTGAAAGTGGCATGGCCCTTTGGGAGAACGAAGGCGAAACCAACGAACGCCTTATCGTTCGAGGCCGCGGAAATCTTCTAACCGAAAACGAATCTGAATCAGATCTAGAACGCATCCGCGTTCTTTTTGATGACCTTGAACGCAAGCGAGATATTGCCAAATTTCTCGATCTGACCGAGGAAGGTGAAGGCGTTCGCATTTTTATTGGCTCAGAGAACCAACTTTTTTCACTTTCGGGTTCCTCTCTCGTCGTTTCTCCTTATATGAACGCCGACCGCAAGATTATTGGCGCCGTTGGCGTCATCGGCCCGACTCGACTAAATTACGGACGTATTGTCCCCATTGTGAACTACACCGCGCAGCGCATCGGTAAGATCATCACCGACCGCTCCTAAAGGATGACAAAATGAACGAACAAGACGCTGAACCGATGAGCTTGGACGAACTCGCTGCCGAAGCGGATGAGATGGAAGCGGCTGGCGAAGGTGCGTTTGAAGAGATCGCGGCACTCGAAGCGGAACGCGATGAGTTCAAAGATAAATTCATGCGCGCTTTGGCTGATGCAGAAAACATGCGCAAGCGCGCCGACCGCGACCGTCGTGAAGCAGAGAATTATGGCGGCTCCAAGCTGGCGCGTGATTTGCTGCCAGTCTACGACAACATGCGCCGTGCGTTGAAATCCAAGGATGAGGTTGAAGGCGACGCCAATGCTGCGTTGTTGGAAGGTGTTGAACTTACGATGCGCGAATTGCTCAACGTGTTCAAAAAGCATGGGATCGAGCCAATCGTGCCTGAAGTTGGCGACAAGTTTGATCCGCAATTCCATCAAGCCATGTTTGAGGCGCCTGTACCAGGCACGAAAACCGGCGACATCCTAGAGATTATGGCCGAAGGCTTCATGCTGCACGACCGCCTGCTCCGACCTGCCCAAGTTGGCGTGTCGTCCATGCCAGCGAGTTAGTCGACAAGACCTCGCAATTCGTAGATCAAATTCAGAGCTTCTTTCGGGGTGAGTTCATCCGGAAGAAGCTCTTTTAGTTTGATCTCAACTTCCGACACCTTGGCTGGTTCCGCCACCGGTGGAGGAGTGGCCGCGAACAATGGCAAATCATCAATTATTGCCTTTCGATTCGATCCCCCTTCCCGTTCGCCCTTCTCCAAAGCTTCCAAAACAACCTTTGCCCGTTCAATGACTGCTGGCGGTAGCCCTGCTAGCCGTGCCACTTGAACACCATAACTCCGGTCGGCAGTTCCCTTCCGCACCTCATGCAAGAAGATCACGTCACCCTCCCATTCCTTCACGGCGACAGTCGCATTGTCCACGTTGTCCAATTTGGCCGAGAGCGCTGACATCTCGTGGTAGTGTGTCGCAAAAAGCGCGCGGCATCTGTTGACGTCATGCAGGTGTTCCAAAGTGGCCCAAGCAATCGACAACCCGTCGTACGTTGCCGTGCCGCGCCCGATCTCATCTAAGATGACCAAAGCGCGATCATCTGCTTGATTCAGGATCGCTGCCGTTTCCACCATCTCAACCATGAACGTTGATCGCCCGCGCGCAAGATCGTCGGAGGCACCGACTCGGCTGAATATCTGGCTAACCAAGCCAATTTTGGCTGATTGCGCAGGAACAAAAGACCCTGCCTGAGCCAAAACAGCGATCAGCGCGTTCTGGCGCAGAAATGTCGATTTACCGGCCATATTCGGCCCGGTCAAAAGCCAGATCGACGCGTCGGTGAGCGAACAATCATTCGCGACGAACGGATCGCCTGACGATTTCAAAGCCTCCTCAACCACCGGATGCCGCCCGCCTTCAATTTCAAATGCGCGGCTGCTGTCCAACTCTGGCCTTACCCACTGTTCTCGACGCGCCAAGGCTGCCAAGGAAGTCGCAATGTCAAACTCCGCCAAGGACGCAGAAAGTTGGTTCAATTGAGCCGAATTCCCAACAACAGTGTCTTTGAGTGTCTCGAATATCTGCTTCTCAATCTCCAGCGTCCGCCCACCGGCATTCAAGATCCGCGTTTCAATTTCGCTAAGCTCGACAGTTGTGAATCGAATTTGGTTTGCGGTGGTTTGCCGATGAATGAAGGTTTCATTCAAAGGTTCCGACATCATCCTCTCGGCATGGGTTGCCGTGGTTTCGATGAAATATCCGAGCACGTTGTTGTGCTTGATCTTCAAACTCGAAACACCCGCAAGCTCAGCATATTCGGCCTGCATTTTCGCAATGACTGAGCGCCCCTCGTCCCGCAGAGTGCGCATCTCGTCGAGCTCTTCGTGGTAGCCTTCAGCGACAAATCCACCATCGCGCGCCAACAAGGGCGGTTCGGCCACAAGCGCCTGATCCAAGAGATCAAGAATGTCGTCATGCCCTACCAAAGACGATGCCGCGAACGTCAGCAATTCAGGCAGCTCGTCGTCTATAATACGATCCGCCAAATGTGTGGCCTGACCAATTGCGTTCCGAATGGCTGCAAGGTCACGCGGCCCGCCACGATCGAGCGCCAAACGAGACAGCGCCCGATCCACATCTGGCACAGCGCGGAGCAAGTCGCGTAGGTTTTCGCCGTCGGCGGAGCGGTCGACAAAATAAGAAACGGGGTCCAAACGACTTATTAGTGTCTGTAAATTCCGTGACGGGCTGGAAATACGCCGCTCCAACAACCGCGCGCCTGCCGCCGTCAAAGTTGCATCAACGGTAGAGAGAAGCGACCCATTCCGCCCGCCTTGCATACTTTGTGTGAGCTCCAAAGAGCGCCGCGTCGCCGCGTCGATCTGCATGGCGCTATTCTGCTGCTCCCGCACTGGAGACCCCAAGAGCGGGAGTTTACCCTTCTGCGTGATTTCCAAATACTCAAGGATGGCGGCCAACGCGGCGACCTCACTGCGCTCAAATTGCCCAAAAGCATCCAGTGATTTAACACCAAAGAATGCTGTCATGCGCTTTTCGCCCGCTGTGCTGTCAAAAGCAGCGCCTCCCAAACTGCTGAGACTAATCGCAGCGTCGTCAGCCAGTTCCTGAAACTCAGCCTCCGACCCATCAACCACGATCAGTTCGCGCGGACTCAATCGGGCCAGCTCCGGTCCCAAGCTCACCCTTGGGCATGGCATCACATGAAATGCACCGGTTGAAATATCGACCCAAGCGAGTGCGCCACTATCTCGAACCTCCGAATAGGCCGCAAGGTAGTTATGCCGCCGTGCGTCCAACAAGGAATCCTCGGTCAAGGTTCCGGGCGTCACCAACCGCACAACATCGCGCTTAACGACGGCCTTATACCCTCGCTTTTTCGCTTCCTCAGGGCTTTCCATCTGCTCGCAAACTGCGACACGGAACCCTTTGCGGATGAGCGTCAGTAAATACCCTTCAGCCGCATGAACAGGTACACCGCACATGGGAATGTCTTGATCGTTCAACTTCCCGCGCTTCGTCAGCGCGATGTCCAAAGCCGACGAGGCCGCGACCGCGTCGTCAAAAAACATCTCATAAAAGTCGCCCATCCGGTAAAACAGCAGTGCATCAGCGTATTGGGCCTTAAGCTCCAAATACTGTGCCATCATTGGCGTCACATTGCCCGATTTGCCTGCCATCGTTTCCCCCGAAGCGCCTCAAAACACAGTACCGACGCAATGTTAGCGACGAAAGTGCAAATTCCACCTGTTGCGCCCTGTTTCGAACTCCCCCAAAATGGCAACTCGGTGCAGGGAGGCCTTTATGAAGAATTCAAAGATGACACGCGAAGACGCGCTCGCGTTTCACCTCAACCCGACCCCCGGCAAATGGGAGGTTCGGGCCACCGTTCCGATGACCACACAAAGGGATCTGTCGCTGGCGTATTCGCCGGGTGTTGCAGTTCCGTGTGAAGAGATCGAAGAAAAGCCAAGCACGGCCTACGACTATACGAACAAAGGCAACCTGGTCGCCGTCATTTCAAACGGTACTGCCGTCTTGGGTCTTGGGAACCTTGGTGCATTAGCGTCGAAGCCGGTCATGGAAGGGAAATCGGTCCTCTTCAAGCGCTTCGCAGATGTGAACTCTATCGACGTTGAGCTGGATACCGAAGACGTTGATGCGTTTTGTAATGCGGTCAAACTGATGGGCCCGACCTTCGGCGGCATCAATCTCGAAGACATCAAAGCGCCTGAATGCTTCATGATCGAGCAGCGCTTGAAGGAAGAGATGGACATCCCCGTCTTCCACGACGATCAGCACGGTACGGCTGTGATTTGTGCAGCAGGTTTGATCAATGCGCTGCATCTGTCCGGCAAAAAGATCGAGGACGTCAAGATCGTTTTGAACGGCGCAGGTGCGGCCGGCATCGCCTGTTTGGAGTTGCTGAAGGCCATGGGCGCAAAGCATAACAATTGCATCATGTGCGACACCAAAGGGGTGATTTACCAAGGACGCACCGAAGGTATGAACCAGTGGAAATCGGCACATGCCGCATCCACCGAAGCTCGTTCGCTCGATGATGCGATGAAGGGCGCGGACGTGTTTTTGGGTGTTTCCGCAAAGGGAGCTGTCACGCAAGAAATGGTGTCTAACATGGCACCAAACCCTGTTATTTTCGCCATGGCGAACCCTGATCCAGAGATCACGCCAGAAGACGCGCAGGCGGTTCGCGAGGACGCTATCGTTGCGACGGGTCGATCCGACTACCCCAACCAAGTCAATAACGTCCTTGGCTTTCCCTACTTGTTCCGTGGGGCGTTGGACATTCATGCTCGCGCCATTAATGATGAGATGAAGATCGCCTGTGCCCACGCTCTCGCAAACCTTGCGCGTGAGGACGTCCCAGATGAGGTCGCCATGGCTTATGGCACGAAGCTTAGCTTCGGGCGGGACTACATCATTCCGACGCCTTTCGATCCGCGATTGATCCATCGCATTCCCCCTGCAGTGGCAAAGGCAGGAATGGACACCAGCGTCGCACGACGTCCGATCGTGGATATGGAGGGTTACGAGCTTTCGTTGAAATCGCGCATGGATCCCACGGCGTCGATCCTTCGAAATCTCAACACACGGGCACGTTCGGCTCAATCGACTGTGGTTTTCGCTGAAGGCGATGATCCCCGTGTTATTCGCGCAGCCGTACTTTACCAACGCTCTGGTCTGGGTAAGGCCCTACTCGTTGGTCGCGAGGGCGATGTCGCAGCAAAATTGACTGATCTTGGTCTCGCAGATGCAATCCAAGAGATAGAGGTCGTCAACGCCGCCAATACCGAGCATCTCGAAGACTACAAATCGTTCCTATACGAGCGCCTTCAACGAAAAGGTTTCGACGCCGCCGATGTTCACCGCCTTGCCGCGCGGGACAGGCACGTCTTTGCGTCTTTGATGCTGGCACATGGTCACGCCGACGGGATGGTCACGGGAGCTACACGTAAATCCGCGCATGTGTTGGAGCTTATAAACCACGTCTTTGACGCGACGCCGCAAAGCGGCGCGGTTGGTGTATCGGCGGTGCTACACAATGGTCGGATCGTTCTTGTGTCCGACACTTTGGTGCATGAGTGGCCGGACGAAAAAGACCTTGCGGATATTGCCGAACGCGGTGCCTCAGTTGCGCGCAATTTGGGCTTGGAACCGCGTGTTGCGTTCCTGTCGTTCTCGACTTTCGGTTATCCGGTGTCGGAACGAGCAGAGAAAATGAACCTCGCGCCAAACATCCTCGACGAGCGAAACGTTGATTTCGAATATGAAGGCGAAATGACGGTGGATGTGGCACTTAACGCCGCAGCCATGGAGCAATATCCTTTCTCACGCCTGTCGGGCCCGGCCAACGTGCTTGTCGTGCCTGCCCGACATTCGGCGTCAATCTCGGTAAAGCTGATGCAGGAAATGGCTGGTGCCACAGTCATCGGTCCGATTTTGTCCGGCATCGATAAACCCGTCCAAATCTGTTCAACTGTCTCGACCGTCAACGACATCATGAACATGGCCGTTCTTGCTGCTTGTCGGGTTGGGTAAGCTATGACGATCTGGAATTTAGGCTCTATCAACGCTGATTTCGTCTATTCTGTGCCGCATATTCCAGCACCGGGTGAGACCCTCGCCTCAACCGATCGACAAGTGTTCTTGGGCGGTAAAGGTACAAACATGTCGGTCGCCGCTGCGCGCGCAGGCACGCATGTCCGCCATATCGGTGCTGTTGGGGCTGACGGGCGTTGGGCTATAGATCGCCTTTTGGAATACGGTGTCGACACCAGAAGCATTGCCGAAGTTGCGCATGAAACTGCCCAAGCGATCATCGCGGTGGATTCGTCCGGAGAGAATTCAATCATCCTATTCCAAGGGGCAAATGTTCAGATTCCTCTCGATGCTCTTCAATCTGCACTCGCGGAAGCGGCGGTCGGTGATTGGTTTGTCTGTCAGAATGAAACCAATCTTCAGGCTGAAGGCGTACGGATGGCACGTGAGCTTGGGCTAAAGGTTGCCTACGCCGCTGCACCCTTCGACGCGGATGCGGTGGAGGCCTTGATTGAATACTTGGACTTTCTCATTCTGAATGAAATTGAGATGGGCCAACTGCGCGCCTCGTTGGGAAAAGAACCAAAAGATCTTGGAATAGACACTGTTATTGTCACCAAAGGCGGTTATGGCGCGGACCTCTATTCGTCTTCAAATGACTGGGAACCAACTTCGTTTGAAGCCATCCCCGTTAGCCCGATTGATACGACTGGCGCAGGCGATACATTCACCGGCTACGTCCTGGCCGGATTAGACAGAGGTCTGCCGCTGGATCAATCCATTCATCTTGCAACAAAGGCTGGCGCTTTAATGGTCACAAGGCAGGGGACCGCAGATGTGATCCCCGACCTAGCGGAAGTTCGGGACTTCAGGCCTTAGCTCGCGAACAGAGCTTGATTTCCCCAAAGCTCACTGACGCGTTCATCCCGTCCACAAGCCTCGCGATAAAACTTGTAGGCATTGGCCTGCGATTTTGGGCCGCGACGCGTCCAAACGGTTGATGTGCCTTTGTAGTAGTCTTGATGGTACGTTTCAGCAGGGTAGAATGTTGCTGCATCAAGTATAGGCGTCACGATTTGCTGACCGAGCTCTTGACCCGCAAGCGCCTTTGCTTGTTCAGCGATTGCCCGCTCATCAGCGTTTTCCACGAAGATGGCTGTTCTATAGCTTTCACCCCGGTCGCAGAACTGCCCGCCTGCATCAGTTGGATCAACAGAGCGGAAGAATGCGTGCAAGAGCTGGCCGTAGGAAACCACATCTGCATCATAGGTGACTTCGACCACTTCATAATGACCCGATCCGCCAGCTGTCACTTGTTTGTAGGTCGGGTTTGCGATGGACCCCCCAGCATATCCGGACACAACCTCAACAACGCCGTTGAGTGACTCAAAGTCAGATTCGACGCACCAGAAACACCCACCTGCAAAAACAGTGGTTTGAATATCTTCTGCCTGCGCGTCCTTTGCGGACATCACTGTGGCGAGTGTAATGCCGGCGGCCAGAAGTGCAGTTTTAGTCGTTTGAATGCTGATAGACATAACACATCTCCTTTGCGAACGTTTCTGGTCAAGTAGCGGCTGAAATTTCAATTCACTGACCCGTGAGCTCACAGGAAGTTTACAGCTTGGAATAGTCACCCTTTGAAGCTAGCGTCCGAAAAAACGGAGGGTGAAATGCGCATTGCGATGTGGTCCGGGCCAAGAAATCTATCGACAGCCATGATGTACAGTTTTGCCAATCGCGAAGATTTTGCCGCGTGGGATGAGCCGTTTTATGCGCCTTACCTCAAAGCAACGGGTCTGGATCATCCGCTTGCGCAAGAAATCATTGCCAGTCACGAGTCCGATCCGATTAGCGTCGCAAACGCCTGTTTAGGGTCTATTCCAGACGAAAAACCGCACTTCTATATGAAGCACATGCCGCATCATATGATCGATGGTTTTCCCCTGGATTGGGCGTCTGAATGCGTGAACATACATCTCATACGCCACCCTGCCCGAGTGATCGCGAGCTATGGCAGAAAGCGAGAGCAAGCAACTCTAAGCGATATCGGTTTCCAACAGCAATTCGATGTGTATGAGAAAGTTGGCGGCCTTATCGTAGACAGCGCGGATATCCGAGCAGATCCAAGATCAAAACTAGAGCAGATCTGTGCTGAAATCGGCCTCGAATTTGATCCCGCGATGCTCTCTTGGGAGGCTGGGCCAAGGCGCTTTGACGGGGTTTGGGCGAAACATTGGTATGACGCAGTTCATAAAAGTACCGGATTCGCCGGTGCCGAGGGCCCACTGCCTGACTGTGAGGATCAAGTCGAATTGCTAGAGCAAGCATTGCCAATCTATGAGAAGCTCGCAAAAATGAAGGTTTAGAGCTTCTTTTCCAGCTGGATTTCCTTACCGGCCCGCTTGCCAGTCTTTTCGTAACCGAGCGACTCATACAATCCAATTGCAGCGTCGTTATCTTCGACGGCTTGGATTTGTACCAATGGACAACCACGCATCTTTGCTCAGTCTTCGGCCAAATGCATAGCTGCTTTGCCGTAGCCTTTGCCCTGATGGTCTTGTCCAATCAACAAACGCCAAACATAGGCTGCGTTAGGATCATCGATTTCGTCGAGATCGTCGTGCTCTGACATGTCGATGAGCGCGATCAAACCGACGCGGCGGTTGCCATCCCAAATACAAAAATCATACGCACCCTTCTCAAAACGAGCTTGCGCAATAGTGATTGGATTTGGCGCTACAAACCGATCCTGTTCATCAGTGACCGTGATCTTTTCCAACGGCAAACGTCTGCGCCTGTGATCGGTATTAGCTTAACGTCCATCTTAACCCTTCAGCCGGCGATCCCTTGCAGCCAGCAGCTTCAAACGCAACGCGTTCAACTGGATGAAGCCCTTCGCATCTGTTTGATCGTAAGCACCAGCGTCATCCTCGAACGTCACATGGGCCTCTGAATAGAGCGAATGATCTGACCAACGTGCGACAGTTGTGGCAGAGCCTTTGTAAAGCTTGATCCGAACGGTGCCGGAGACATGCTCTTGGCTCTTGTCGATCAGTGCTTGCAGCATTTCGCGCTCTGGACTGAACCAGAAACCGTTGTAGATCAGTTCCGCATAGCGCGGCATGATGCTATCTTTCAGGTGGCCTGCGCCGCTATCGAGCGTAATCTGCTCGATCCCACGGTGCGCTTCCAGCAGAACGGTTCCGCCAGGCGTTTCGTAGATGCCCCGCGACTTCATCCCAACAAAGCGGTTTTCGACCAAATCCAAGCGGCCAACGCCATGTTTGCCGCCAAGTTCGTTCAGCTTCGTGAGGATCGTTGCGGGCGACATTACTTCGCCATTGATCGCAACCGCGTCACCTTTTTCGAAAGTGATTTCGATGTACTCTGCTTCATTTGGCGCGTCTTCAGGGTTTACGGTGCGCTGATAGACGTAATCTGGTGCCATCTCCGCCGGATCTTCCAAAACTTTGCCTTCGGAAGAGGTGTGCAGCAGGTTCGCGTCAACGCTGAACGGTGCTTCACCGCGCTTGTCTTTGGCCACAGGAATTTGGTTCTGCTCTGCAAACTCCAACAACTTCGTCCGGCTTGTCAGATCCCAATCCCGCCAAGGCGCGATCACTTTGATGTCTGGATTCAACGCATATGCCGCCAATTCGAACCGCACTTGATCATTGCCTTTTCCGGTCGCGCCATGCGCAACGGCATTCGCGCCTTCAGCTTCGGCAATTTCAACCAAACGTTTGGAAATCAGCGGACGCGCGATTGATGTACCCAGCAAATATAGACCCTCATAAAGGGCATTTGCACGGAACATTGGGAACACGAAATCCTTCACGAACTCTTCGCGTAAGTCTTCGATATAGATCGCTTTCGCGCCCATCATTTCTGCTTTGGCGCGCGCAGGCTCAAGCTCTTCACCCTGCCCTAGATCGGCTGTGAATGTGACAACTTCGCACCCGTATTCGGTTTGTAGCCACTTCAAAATGATCGAGGTATCCAACCCGCCAGAATAGGCAAGCACGACTTTCTTAGGTGCGGACATGTTCTAAGCTTTCAGCGATGATTCCATTTCAGCGCGCGATACCGCGATTTACCTGTCAGAGCAAGCCAGCCACGAACTCTGCGTCGCCATCATTGTAAAGGGTTTTGATCGCCATATCTGGATGCATCCAAATGGCGTCATGGTCTGGTTCTGCAGGATCGCCCAAACGCATCGTTGGGGTGGCGAGATAGATATGGCAGACCTTTTCGGCCCACATGTCGTACTCTGGCATGAAGGTGAACCGGCGGAACGCGCCCAATCGCCTTGGTTTGGCGATACGCCATCCGGTCTCCTCAAAAACCTCGCGATGCAAAGCGGTGATCGGAGACTCGCCCGGATCAATCCCGCCGCCTGGCAGTTGCACCTCAAAATGCGGGTCGCCCTGCCATGTCAGCAAAAGCTGCCCGCGCCGCGGTAAGATAGCGTAGGCGCCGGGGCGCGATTTGTACTTTTGACCCGATTTTGGTGCTGCGCCAAATCGCTTCATCTGCCGTCTCCCCTTGGACCTTGGCTTGTTCCACCTATATAGGCGCGGTATTGCAATTCCGTACAGGTTAGGAAAGCACATGACCACAGGCGCAAAAATAGCCTGGGACGACACAGTATTGCCGTTCCAACTCGACCGATCCGACATCCGTGGACGCGTGGCGCGTTTGGATGGGGTTTTGGAGTCTGTTCTGAAACAGCACGACTACCCGCCTGTGATAGAGGCGTTGGTGGCAGAGATGGCTTTGCTGACCGCTTTGATCGGGCAGACGGTCAAACTGCGCTGGAAACTTTCATTGCAGGTGCGCGGCAGTGGCGCGGCGCGGTTGATCGCGACCGATTACTACGGGCCAACCGAAGAGGGTGAACCGGCGCGGATCAGGGCCTATGCAAGCTATGATGCGGAAACGCTGGAACATTCCGCTGATCCATTCAGCCAGATCGGGCAGGGGTATTTTGCCATTCTGATCGACCAAGGTGAAGGGATGCAGCCGTATCAGGGCATCACACCGATTGCAGGGGGATCGCTTTCCGCCTGTGCAGAGACTTATTTTGCACAATCTGAGCAGATTCCAACGCGGTTTGCTTTGACATATGGCCGCAGCCAGCAGCCGGGCGAAAACGAACATTGGCGGGCAGGCGGAGTGATGTTGCAGCACATGCCAAAGGCGTCGCCCTTGATGGAACAGGGCGAGCCGGATTCCGACGGCCTGTTGACAGCGGCAAGTTTGCTGGACGATGACGAAGGCGAAAACTGGTCCCGCGCGAATATGCTTTTGGATACGGTCGAAGAAATCGAATTGATCGGCCCGACCGTAACGCCGACGGAGTTGTTGCTGCGCTTGTTCCACGAAGAAGATGCGCGGGTCTACGACACGCAGGCGATCCGATTTGGTTGTACCTGCTCTGAAGAGCGAGTCCGGCAAAGTCTTTCAATCTACTCGGCAAAAGACATTTCAACGATGACCACTGACGAAGGCATCGTTGAAGCGGATTGTCAGTTCTGCGGTGCACATTACGCCTTCGATCCGGCAACGCTTGGATTTGAAGCTGAAGCTACAGGCGATGGCAACTGATCTTCATCAAATATTGAGCGATGCGCTGACCCGGCCGGGCGGCGCATCCTCTGATTTTGATCTCAATCCCGATATTGTCTTGCCGGAAGGCCGGACGCTTAAACCCGCAGCTGTGTTGATCGGGGTGAGGGCGGAAACGCAATCGGTGATCCTGACGAAACGCTCGTCTCGGCTAAAACACCACCCCGGTCAGATTGCTTTTCCGGGCGGAAAACAGGACGAAACAGACTCTAACTTGGCCGAAACGGCGCTACGCGAGGCGAAGGAGGAGATTGGACTGCCTAGGGAAAACGCAACCGTCTTAGGGCAAATGGATGCCCATGAAACGGTCACAGGCTTTCAAGTCAGCCCGATATTGGCAGTTATTGAGGGCTCATTTGATATAAAGCCGGAGCAGGGCGAGGTCGAGGAAGTTTTCGAGGTTCCGTTCTCTTTCCTGACTGATCCAAAAAACTTCCGAGTTGAATCACGCCGCTGGCAAGGCCGCCGGAGGCATTTCTACGTCGCGCCCTTTGGCCCCTATTACATTTGGGGCGCAACCGCTCGGATGTTGCGCGGTTTGGCTGAACGGATCTCGTCGTGACACGGATCAACGCGCCTTGGTTAACGTCATCGGCGTCAAAACGCATTTGCGACGCGTTTCAGTCGCGTGGATATGAGATCTTTTTCGTTGGGGGGTGCGTGCGAAATCAGTTGATGGATCGTGAAGTGACCGATCTTGATCTTGCAACAAACGCCGAACCCTCTGAGATGCTGGGCTTAGCGGATGCCGAGGGCATCAAAGTCATCCCAACCGGTATCGACCATGGCACAGTCACCTTCGTTGAGGATGGCGTGCCATATGAGATCACGACATTCCGAAATGACGTCGAAACCGACGGTCGCCGCGCGGTCGTGGCTTTTTCCAACGACTATCGCGAGGACGCCAAGCGCCGTGATTTCACGATGAACGCGCTTTATGCAAAGCCCGACGGCACTGTGTTAGACCCTGTTGATGGGCTGACTGACCTCAAATCTGGCATTGTGCGCTTCATCGGTGACGCAAATCTTCGGATCAAGGAAGACTACCTGCGCATTCTAAGGTTCTTCCGGTTTCATGCGTGGTATGGGGACACCAACGAGGGTATCGAGCCAGAGGGTTTGGCAGCCTGCGCCGAGCATGTGGATCAGTTGCCATCCCTGTCGAAAGAACGAGTCACGACAGAGCTTTTGAAACTCTTGAGTGCACCCGATCCGTCCGTGGCTGTGGCCTCAATGGAAGCAATCGGCGCTCTCATGCATGTGCTGCCGGGATCAAGTGCGACTGCGCTTCCAGTCTTGATCCATTTGGAGGCGGAATATGGCTTGGTGGTTGATCCCATCGCGCGGCTTTGCGCGCTGGGCGGAGAGCCGGAAAACCACATGAGACTTTCCAAAGCCCAAGAGAGAACACTATCCGCTTATCGGGATGTTTATGAAACACCTTATGAGGCGGGCTATCGCCTAAGGGATTTGGCTTTGCACAATCTGATGATTCAGGCCGCGCACTTTGGTGTGAATCTAGACACTAAACAGGTCGAAAATGCTAAAATCGGTATGTCAGTAGAGTTTCCGGTTAAAGCTCTAGATCTTATGCCAACCCTCAGCGGTAAGGCATTAGGGGACAAATTGAAGGAGTTGGAACAACGTTGGATTATTTCCGAGTTCCAACTGACCAAGGATCAATTGCTTGATTAACTTCGCGCTGACAGGCTTCGTCTTCTTCGGACTGTTTTCACCAGGCCCAAACGTCATTCTCGTCACAGCATCAGGTGCGCGGTTCGGTTGGAACAGAACGATCCCGCACATCTTGGGGATCGTGGTTGGCGTTGGAGTTATTGCGGGCCTCACGGGTCTTGGCATTGGTCAAGTTCTTTCATCGAACCCAAACCTATTCGTGGTGCTTCAGGTGATCGCCTGTTGCTGGATTCTCTGGATGGCATACCAACTCTGGCGCTCGTCGCCGAAAGAAGTAGATAGCCGTGACCGCCCATTCACATTCGTTGAAGCGCTTTTGTTCCAATGGGTCAATCCAAAGATTTGGGCCGTTGCCCTAACGGCGACCGCCTTTCTCGCTGACCAACCCCCCGTAAGCCAAGCCATCACACTCGGTCTAACATTCTCAATACTGAACCTTTTTGTCTGCTCATTCTGGACGGGATTTGGATCGCTCCTATCTCGACTATTAGTGGATGAAACCTCTTGGCGGATTTTCATGCGGATCATGGCGGTAGGGTTGGTGATCTTTTCTGCTTTGATCTTTGCGTGAGCGTTCACGACAATTCGCGTTGACACCGAGAGGTTGAAAACGTGTGATCAAGCCGAAACCGTAGCAAAAGGCAAGGGATCGATGTGAACGTCGCAAAACTTATCAATCCCTATGCTCCCGCTGATGGCCCCCCTCCGGCGACCCTGTTCAAATTCTTGGTTTGGTCATTCTCGGGGGGCTTCAAATACGTCGCACTTGGGTCCGTCATTTCCATCTTGGCAGGTGTTGTCGACGTTTCGACGGCATTAATTCTTGGGCTAGTTATTGATGCCGCTTTGACGTCGGATAGCGCGTCGTTCTTTTCAGAGAATACGACTCTATTACTGGCTATTTCACTCTTTTTTCTTATCCTTAGACCTGTTGTCATGGGCCTGTCCGGCATCATGCAATCTGTCGTAATTGGTCCATCACTCGCCAATTTGATCCTTTCGCGATTGCATCGGCATACGCTTGGTCAATCTGTCTCCTTCTTTGACGACGATTTTGCTGGTCGCATCGCGCAGAAACAGCTTCAAGCCTCGCGCGCGGCCACAAATCTGGTGGTTGAGATGATCCATACGGTCATGTTCGCCCTCGCGTCGTTGATCGGTTCCATAATCCTTATGCTGACAATCGACCTGCGCACCGCATTGCTGATGACGGTTTGGCTGATCGGTTACTTCTTCTTGATCCGCTTCTTCATGCCAAAGATCCGCGCGGCCTCGAAAGAAAGGGCAAGCAAGCGCGCGATGGTGACGGGGCAGGTTGTTGATACCGTCACAAACATCAAAACGGTAAAGCTCTTTGCGCACAAAGACCGTGAAGACCGCGCCGCTATCGACGCCATGTCTGAACTTTGGGACGCATCTGTTAATTTCGGTTGGACGTCTGCGAGCTTCCGGTTCTTTCTGACGACCCTCGCTGGGATCATTCCAATCCTGATGGTGGGCGCTACGCTTTATTCCTGGACGATTGGAGACTCGACCGCCGGAGCAATTGCAACCAGCGGCGCCATCGGCCTTCGGCTGTCACAGATGACGGGTTGGGTCAGCTTTACGCTGATGACCATGTACGCGGATGTTGGCGAAGTCGAAGATGCTATTCGAACGTTGTCACCTGCGCATACGCTAAAGGATTTGCCTGGTGCAACTGAGCTTGAGGTCACCAAAGGCCAGATCGTTTTTGATCACACCTCGTTCTCTTACGGCAAGGCAGTGGGCGGCATTCACGACGTGAACCTTACGATCAATGCGGGCGAACGTTTGGGCATCGTTGGTGCATCTGGCGCGGGCAAATCTACTTTGGTCGCGCTTCTTTTGCGCCTCTACGACACTGAAGAGGGTACCATAAGCATTGATGGGTCTGACATCAGCAAAGTCACGCAAGAAAGCCTGCGTCAGAATATCGGTATGGTCACGCAAGAAACGGCGATGTTTAACCGATCCGCCCGCGACAACATCCTATACGGCGACCCGACAGCGAGCGAAGATGATATGCGCAATGCCGCGAAGAGGGCTGAGGCGAATGAGTTCATCGAGGGGCTTGAGGATCACAGTGGGCGAACAGGCTACGACGCATATCTTGGTGAGCGTGGGGTAAAGCTGTCAGGTGGCCAACGGCAACGGATCGCCATCGCGCGAGCCATGCTGAAAGACGCACCAATCCTGGTGCTTGATGAAGCCACCAGCGCGTTGGATTCGGAAGTGGAAGCTTCCATTCAGGCAGCGTTAGAGTCTGTCATGGATGGAAAAACGGTGATCGCAATTGCCCACCGGCTTTCTACCTTGGCGCAGATGGACCGTATCATCGTTCTGGATGAGGGCCGGATTGTGGAGAAGGGGAACCATGCGACCCTTATCGCTCAAAATGGGCTTTACACCCGCTATTGGAACCGACAATCGGGCGGCTTCATCAACGTGCAACGCGCAGCGGAATAGATGCCTGAAGTCATCGAAACATTAACCCATCACGGCTTGGGCAGAACGCCCTCTGGCGATCTGGTCCCGAATGTATTGCCAGGCGAGACGATTGAAGTCGCAGACGGCGGCAAGGTTCGGGTTCTAGAGCCCTCGACCGATCGCGTCAATCCGCCATGCCGACATTCCAAATCATGTGGTGGGTGTTCGGTCATGCACGCCTCTGATGAATTCGTGGCAAAATGGAAGACAGGCATCGTCGAAAGTGCTTTGTCCGCACGCGGGTTAGAGACTGAGATCCTCCCGATCTACACATCACCAGCGGAAAGCCGCCGCCGCGCAAAATTCTCGGGTCGTCGGACGAAGAAAGGCGCGATCGTGGGCTTTCACGGGGCGTCATCGGCTGTATTGGTGGAAACGCCGGATTGCAAATTGGTCGTGTCAGAGCTTCTCGAGGTGAAGGAAGGGCTTTTGGAGCTTGTCCCCTTGGGCGCGTCCCGAAAGTCAGAGGTTCAGTTCACCGTGAACCAAAGCGAAGCTGGGCCGGATGTGTGGGTACAAGCCGACAAACCTGTCGACAACGCACTTCGCGTTCAATTGGCGAATATCGCCCAAAAGCACCAGTTTGCGCGACTGTCTTGGAACGATGAAACCATTGTCACCTTGAAACCGCCGTTCGTGACGATGGGTCCGGCAAAAGTCGTTCCTCCGTTTGGTGCGTTTCTTCAGGCGACGACAGATGCTGAGAACGTCATGGTCGCAGCTGTGAAAAACTGTCTCGGTGACGCAAAACGCGTCGCAGATCTGTTTTCTGGCTGTGGTACCTTTTCCTTCCCTCTGGCTGAAACGGCAGAAGTTCATGCCGTCGAAGGAGAAGCCGATTTGATCGCTTCTTTGGATACAGCGTGGCGTCAGACGGCCGGCCTCAAGAAAGTTTCCACCGAGGTGCGCGATCTGTTCCGCAGGCCGTTGGAGCCAGACGAGCTTAACAAGTTTGAGGCGGTTGTTCTGGACCCGCCTCGCGCAGGTGCGGAGGCTCAGATACAGTGTCTAACAAAGGCACATATCTCTGAAATCGCGATGGTGTCTTGCAATCCAATTACCTTCGCACGCGACGCGGAAACTCTCATAGATTCTGGCTACCAGATGAACTGGGTTCGGCCCATCGACCAATTTAGATGGTCGGCCCATGTGGAGCTTGTTGGCCGATTTACGCGAGTCTGAAACGAAAGTGATGACGCCAGGGTATCTTTTGCTGTAAACTGTTAAAAAAAGAGGCAGGGCAATGATCACAAGACGGATGTTCTTGGCGAGCAGCGCGACCTTTGCGGTGAGCGCGTGTAGCAGCAAGTTCAAGACTTATACAGGTCCTGTAGTGACGCGCGTTCAGGTGTTTAAAGGCCAGCGGGCGATGCAGCTTTTGCACCACAACACTCAGCTTGCGGCTTACAAGTTTGAACTCGGTTTCGCGCCGGAAGGGCATAAGGCGTTTTACGGTGACGGGCGCACGCCTGAAGGCGCATATCGGATCAATCGGCAAAATCCGAATAGCCGTTATCACTTGTCCCTTGGAATCTCATACCCCAACGCAGACGACATTGCGTATGCTAGGTCGCTCGGTCGCGAGCCTGGGGGCGACATATTCATCCACGGAACCCCTCGACTCTTTGCAGGTCAAACCGACTGGACCTATGGATGCATCGCCGTTTCTGACGACGAGATGGAAGATATCTACGCAATGGTAAGAGTCGGTACACCAATCTTCATTTATGCCTAGACTGGCGTCGTGATCTGCGCTGTCGATTGTATCGGCTGAATTTCCGCAGGATCGCTTCCAACGGTCAAGGTCCACCAAAGCTTCCCAGCTTCTTCTTGAAACCAAGAAAACCCAATTCGCCTCGCGTTAGGGTCTAAAACAACCGCTCTTGTATCGTTTTGGTTCATCCAAGCGGCCAGCGTTTCAAGCTCTGTCTCATAGCTTTCGGAGATATTTTCGCCCAGCACACGGCCTTCAAATCCAACACGTCTCGCGCGGTCAAGCGGCGATGAACCGTCGGACCCAAAGAGCCATGGCCTGTTCTGGATCGACATATCGCGTGCGTGCGTCGCAGCGGCCGCGTTCAGCTTTGCATCCAATTCAACCGGAGGTACGCCCGCCGCCTGTCGCAAGGCGTTGATACTGTCGAGCATTCTGAATTGGATATCGCCGGGTTCTTGCGCGCTGATATTGTAGACTTGCGGAAGAGGGAGGCCATCCGGACCAATGCGGCCCGCGGTCGACGCACATGCCGCTAAGCTGAAACCAGCCAATCCTGCCAAGACCACTCTTCTTTTCATCGCAATCGCACCCGCGTCGTTTTGATTTCTCTAACTGCAATGCATAAGTAGTTCAAACCCACAGCGGCAACAGATCGCCAATCTGACGAAACTTTGAATTGATGCGAATGTCCGGGAGCTCTAAACCGCTGAAAACTGATACTGAGCCTTCGGAGGTTCCCAGATGGCCGAATTTTTGAAGTCTTCCTTGTCCCGCCGCGCATTTGTAGCCGGCTCAGCAGCTGTACTTGGAACTGCTGCCACTGGGCAGACGGAAAACAGCACCGAAGTTGAAGCCGAGATCAGTGGTGCGGTAGAACGGAATATCTCCAGCTTCCGGTCGCTCGATTGGCAACCGTATTTCGACAACCTCAATAACGGTGCGGTTCTGGTCGATATTCAGAGTAGGGCGTTGCACTATTGGTCAGAGGATGAGTCGATCTACAAACTCTATCCGACTTCCGTACCATTGACTGAAGACCTGACCCGATTGGGTCGGACCGAAATCATCCGCAAGGTCGAAGGCCCATCTTGGCGTCCGACACCGTCGATGCGGGAACGCAATCCTGAGTGGCCAGAGTTCATTGGACCCGGACCTGACAATCCGATGGGCACGCACGCTCTTTATCTGACGTGGCAGTACTACCGTATTCACGGAACACACGACACGCGGAAGATCGGACGCCGGTCGTCAAATGGCTGCATCGGCCTTTATAACGAACATATTGCCGAGCTTTACAACATGACGAAGGTTGGCACTCAGGTCTTGTTGATCTGAGGCGCTATTGATCAATCCAGCCGAGTAGATTGCGATCAATGACACCGGCGAGCGCTTGAATATGCGCGTCGTCGTCATTGAGGCATGGAATATAGGTGAAATGTTCACCACCCGCTTCTTCAAAGCTTTCCTTGATCTCTTCGTTGATCTCTTCCAGCGTCTCAATACAGTCGGCAGAAAAGGCGGGCGCGCAAACGGCGATGTTTTTGACGCCGTCTTCTTCCGCCAATCGAGCCACCTCATTCACAGTATAGGGCTTTAGCCACTCTTCGGGGCCAAAGCGCGATTGGAAGGTCGTCATAATATCCGTGTCGCTCCAGCCTAGCCGCTCCTTCAACAGGCGCGTCGTCTTTTGGCACTGGCAATGGTATGGATCACCCTCACGCAGGTACCGCTCTGGCACACCATGATAGGAGCAAACCAGCTTTTCGGGTTTGGTTTCAGCATTGGCGTAGGCAGTTTCGATCGATTTGGCTAAAGCGTCGATATAGGCCGGTTCTTCAAAATAAGGCTCAACCACGCGGGCAATTGGCTGCCATTTTTCTTCCATTAAGGCACGGAAGAATTGGTCATTCGCAGTCGCCGATGTTGCGCCCGCGTAGTGTGGGTACAGCGGGAAGAACAGGATCTTGGTACACCCCGCCTCAACCATTTCGCGTACCTTGGATTTCGTTGATGGATTCCCGTAACGCATACAAAAATCGACGCGTACTTGATCGCCATGACGCTGCTGCATCACGTCTTTGATGGCTGCCGTCTGAGCTTTGGTGATGGTCAAAAGCGGGCTTTCGTCCGCTTCATTGTTCCAGATGGACCGGTAGGCAGCACCAGAGGAAAACGGGCGTTTTGACAGGATGATCAGCTGCAAAAGTGGCTGCCAAAGCCACGCCGAATAGTCGACCACGCGTTTGTCAGACAAAAACTCATTCAGATACCGGCGCATCGACCAATAGTCGGTCGCATCAGGTGTACCCAGATTGGCGATCAAGATGCCAACTTTTGCCGGTTTTACCTTTGGATGGTCCGCAGGTGCGTGGACCGGGCAGGTTCCCGTGGCGTCGGAGTTTTGGGAGTCAAACATCGTCATCCTAGCGGTTCAATTCATTTGAGGTGTGATTTAGTCGGAACAACTGCCAGATCAATCTTAGAACGGTTTTAATTTGGTTTCCACGGCCCCAAGCGCGTCAGCCAGTCGGTTTTTTGCACTTCCGGGCCTGAGCGGTTGTTGTTGGCCCGCATCCGGCGCCCAACCTGTGAGAGTGATAATCTCGAACGTTGCTGTGACGCGGCCGTTTTCGGTGCCAAAGGTTTCGGCGTAGATTTGGGTGGCGCGAAGGAATATCGCGCGTTTGCTGAAGTGCTTAGCCCGCTGGGTGATGCAATTGCCTTCGCCCATCTGCCGCAGCTCTTTCATCAGATCGAACGGGCTCGCGTAGCTCACATTAAACGGTGTTCCGTCTGCAACCGGCAAGGCCAGCCCAGCGCGTTGGAGCAGAGCGCCAAGATCGCGAATTTCGGCCATTGGAGCGATGCGGGCAGAGAGGCCACCGGTGATTTCCGCTTCGGCTTGGGCGAGACATGATCGGAGTTCGTTGAGCGTTTGGCCTCCGAAAAGTGTTCCGATAAACAACCCATCCGGCTTGAGTGCGCGACGGCTTTGCACGATCTGACCAACCGGATCATTCGACCAATGCAGGCAAAGATCATGGATCACGAGGTCAAAGGCAGTCTCTTCGAGCTGCAGGATTTCGTCGTCAGCTACAAATGTCGCCGCTTCTTGAAAACTGTCCCACAAATTAGGGCGAGGCGTCACGACGGCGACCGAATTAAACGATCTGTTAACCTCGTTGAGTCTTTCCTGAACATCGTCAATCGCTGCCTCGCGCAGAAAATCCACCGGTGCGCATTTGGCGCGCGCTCGGTTTTTTGCGAGGGCGTTGGGGTCAAACAAGTCAGGACGGTTTGTTGTCATGACGCTGCTTTAGAGAATGCCAATGCTGATGCAAAGCCTGATTCAAGCGATCTATCCGCCGCAGTGCATTGCCTGCGCCGCGCCGACTGACATGGAACACGGACTTTGCGGGGAGTGCTGGCCTCAGACAAAGTTCATCACGGGGACGATCTGCGACAAATGTGGTGTCCCGCTTCCTGGCGATGCTGGAGGTGTGGTTTTCCATTGTGATGACTGCATGAGGATTGCCCGGCCATGGGACAGAGGGCGGGCTGCGCTGGCATATGCCGATGTTGGGCGGAAACTGGTTCTGGGGCTAAAGCATGGAGATCGATTGGACTATCTCCCCACCATGTCGCGGTGGATGGCGGCGTCCGGCAAAGACCTCTTTCAAGGCAACCCATTGTTGGTGCCCGTCCCGCTACATCGTTGGCGGTTATTTCGTCGGAAATACAATCAGGCTGCAGAACTCACGAAATCTATGGGGCGAATAACGGGGCATGAAGTATGCTTAGACGCGTTGGTAAGAGCGCAGCAAACGCCCAAGTTGGATGGCAAATCAAGGGAAGAGCGGTTTCAAATCTTACAAGATGTGATCAAGCCAAACTCTGAACGGAGCAAACAAATCCAAAGCAGATCAATCGTTTTGATCGACGATGTTATGACGTCTGGCGCCACGCTCGCGGCCTGCACGGGAGCTTGCAAAAAGGCCGGTGCCGAAACTGTGTCCGTGCTGGTACTGGCCCGCGTCGCCAAAGACACCTAAATAGGGCGGGACATCAGCCTAAGGAAAGACCATGGCCCGCGTTGAGATTTATACAAAGATGACCTGCGGCTTCTGCCACGCCGCAAAACGCTTGCTGAAAGCAAAAGGCGTTTCTTTTGAAGAGACCGACATTCTGCTCAAACCAAAGAAGCGCCCAGAGATGATTCAGCGTGCGAATGGTCGCAGCACTGTTCCGCAGATTTTCATCGACGGTAAGCATGTCGGTGGGTTTGATGATCTCGCCGCCGCGGAAAGCAACGGCAAATTGGACAAAATGCTCGCCTCATGAAAATTGCGCTGCTGCAGCTGACCTCTGGCGATCAGCCAGCTGAGAACTTGCCGAGCACTCTTGAATTGGTGCGCAAGGCGGCGGGGCAGGGTGCATCCCTCATTCTCACGCCCGAAGTGACGAATTGTGTGACGCTTGACCGCGCGCACCAACAATCCGTGCTGCAGCATCAGGATGATGACATCACGCTAAAGGCTTTGCGTGATGAAGCTAAGGCGCTGGGCGTATGGATTTCGATTGGGTCGCTTGCCCTAAAAACGCATGATCCCGAAGGTCGGTTTGCAAATCGCTCCTTTATGATTGATCCGATGGGCGAAGTAGTCGCGACTTACGACAAGATCCACATGTTCGATGTTGCGGTGAATGAAACAGAGACCTACCGAGAATCCGACGGCTATCGGCCGGGTGGCACGGCCGTCACGGTAGATATGCCCGTAATCAAAGTAGGCATGACAATCTGCTATGACGTCCGGTTTCCGCATCTATATCGAAAGCTCGCCCATTCTGGCGCTGGGCTAATGCTTGTGCCAGCTGCGTTTTCACCTGTCACGGGTGCTGCGCATTGGGAAACTTTGCTACGTGCGCGGGCGATTGAAACGGGGTCCTTTGTGTTTGCGGCGGCCCAAACCGGCAACCATCCGACATCCACAGGACGCCACCGCACCACACATGGCCACAGCCTAGCCGTGGACCCATGGGGCAGGGTGATCTGTGACGCTGGAACGCAGACAGGTGTATCAATTGTTGAAATTGATCCTTCAGAGGTATCTAAGGTGCGTAGCCAAATTCCGGCTTTGACCCATGATCGACCTTTTGAAGACCCTGAATGAGCGACGCGAAACAGAATCTAGCCATCACTCTCTTTAGCGAGCTGCTGACCCTCGATCAGTTGGCGCGGATGAGCATTGCGCGCGTTTTGCCGAAAGGAATGGAGCTGTCTCATTTCTCCGTTCTGAACCATCTCGCCCACGCGAATGGAGAGAAATCGCCAGGCCAGCTTGCGCGCAGCTTTCATCTGACGCGCGGTGCGATGACAAATACGCTGTCCAAACTAGAATGGGCGGGCTGGGTGCATGTCAGGCCAGATTGGGATGACGCCCGCAAGAAATTGGTGTCTATCAGCCCTGCTGGCATCGCCGCGCGCGACGCCGCGATAGCTGCGATTGCTCCGATCATCTCTGACGCTGTCGACAGCGTTGGAGAGGAAAAGGTCCGCGCAACGCTCCCTGTTTTGCGTGACCTTCGAATCAAGCTGAACGAGGACTAGGCGGGCTTTGTTGCCGCGGTGACATAGTTCACTGACAAATCCCGATCAGAGATCGACCAAGTGAACCGGGCGAAGTTAAATACGTAGCCTTTGCGATCCACCGGCTCCATCCCCGCTTTGGTCATCAGATCAAAAAGCTCATCAGGTGTTATGAACTTGGACCATTCATGCGTACCTTTCGGCAACCAACGCATGACCCACTCCGCACCGACAATCGCCATCGCAAAGGATTTTGGGTTGCGATTGATTGTCGAACACAGGTGAAGCCCGCCGGGTCGCAGAAGCTGTTGGCAGGCTGTTAGATACCCCTGTGGATCGGCAACATGTTCAACGACTTCCATATTCAGAACCACGTCAAACTGCTCACCCGCTGAGGCCATCGCTTCCGCCGTCGTGTGGCGGTAGTCGATCTCTAAACCCGATTGTTCGGCGTGGATGCGTGCAACAGGAATATTCCGCTCTGCTGCATCGGCGCCAACAACCGTAGCCCCCAACCGCGCCATCGGTTCGCACAAAAGGCCGCCGCCACAACCGATGTCGAGAATGCGCAGACCTTTAAAGGGAAGTGGATCATCAAGATCGCGATCAAACTCTGCCGCGACTTGTGTTGTGATGTATTCCAGCCGAACAGGGTTCATCATGTGAAGGGGCTTGAACTTGCCCTCTAAGTCCCACCATTCCGCTGCCATCGCCTCAAACTTAGCGATTTCAGATGGGTCGACTGTATTGGTTGCTTCTGCTTGCATCTTGGGCCTTTGCATGGTCGGCTAAACGTGGCTTCTTCCGGTACAACGCTATATAGGACAAACATGGACAAGGTCTTGAGCCAAAAGAGCGCAATCTCCTATTTGTACCCGCCGGTGGAACCGTTTGACCAGCGGATGTTGGACGTTGGGGACGGTCACCGTGTCTATGTAGAGCAGTGTGGCAATCCTGATGGCATTCCAGTGGTTGTTCTGCACGGTGGACCGGGGGGTGGGTGTAGCCCCGCGATGCGCCGGTATTTCGATCCAGAGGTGTTTCGGGTTGTTCTCTTTGACCAACGTGGCTGCGGACGGTCGCGCCCTCATGCAAGCGTCGAAAACAACACAACTTGGCATTTGGTGCGCGACATAGAATTGATCCGAGAAACGCTTGGGATCGCCCGTTGGATTGTCTTTGGAGGAAGCTGGGGCGCCACATTGTCCTTGATCTATGCGCAGGAACATCCAGATCGCGCGGCTGCATTGGCATTGCGTGGTGTTTTTCTGATGCGTCAGGAAGAGCTGGATTGGTTCTATGGTGGCGGTGCAGGACGCTTTTGGCCGGATTTGTGGAAGCAGTTCACGGTTGGTATCCCAAAAGACGAACACAATGATTTTATTGCAGCCTACCACAGGCGCTTGTTCTCCGGCGATTTGACGACCGAAACGCGATACGCACGCGCTTGGTCGTCATGGGAAAATGCTTTAGCCTCTATCGACAGCGACGGGGTTACGGGCGAAAGCCCGGCCGACTACGCCCGCGCCTTCGCTCGGCTTGAGAACCACTATTTCGTAAACAGCGGTTTCTTGGACGAAAGCCAACAAGTATTGGCTAGAATGGACCGCATTGCGCACATACCCGGCGTTATTGTTCAGGGTAGGTTTGATATGATCTGCCCGCCTCAATCTGCCTATGATCTCGCTCAAAAATGGCCAGAAGCCAGACTGACGATGGTGGGCCGCGCTGGGCATGCTTTATCGGAACGGGGAATTAGTGCTGAACTTGTCCGATCCATGGATACCTTCGCGACGCGCGCAAAAATCTTGAAACTTTGAGGGTTTACAGGTTTCACTCCCTTGCTAAGGTGTCAGAACCTTAGGGGGGGGTAACAAGTCCATTGCAGAATGTTCTCAAGATTATCTTGCAGCGCTTAGCGCTTGGTCTCCTCACCCTTCTCGTCGTTTCCATCGTGATCTTTATTGCCGTGAACCTCCTTCCCGGGGATTTCGCTGAATTGATCCTTGGGCAGGCGGCGACACCGGAATCGGTTGCTTCGATCCGGCGTGACCTTGGCTTGGATCAATCCATGGTCACGCGCTATTTCTCATGGCTTGGTGGCATGGTCACTGGTGATCTTGGGACAAGCTTTGCGCAGCTTAACTTCCAAACAAACCTTGGCGGCACCGGCGGTAAGACTGTTGCGGAGCAAATTGCGCCACGGTTCGCGAATACGATGTTCCTTGCGTCGGTCACCGCGATGATCGCTGTTCCGTTGGCCGTCACTCTCGGTATCTTAGCGGCGCTTTATAGAAACACCGTGTTTGACCGAGTCGCGAACATCGCAACCTTAAGCTCGATCAGTTCGCCTGAATTCTTCATGGCCTACATCCTGATCCTGTTCCTTGCGGTTCTAAACCCAATCTTCCCATCGCTGTCCAACATCTACGAAGGGATGACCTTCGGCGAAAAGCTCGAAAAAACAATGTTGCCAGCACTGACGCTCACTTTGGTCGTGACTGCGCATATGATGCGGATGACACGCGCAGCGATCATCAGTTTGCTGGCGAGCCCCTATATCGAAATGGCGCGACTAAAAGGTATCTCGCCGATGCGTGTTATTGTGAAGCACGCTTTGCCTAACGCTTTGGCGCCGATCATTAACGTTATTGCGTTGAACCTTGCCTACCTGATCACTGGCGTTGTCGTTGTGGAGGTGGTGTTCGTTTACCCGGGCATCGGGCAACTCTTCGTCGACTCGGTGAAAATCCGTGACATCCCTGTTGTGCAAGCCTGCTGTCTGATCTTTGCAGCGGCCTACATCCTACTGAACTTGATGGCCGACATTTTATCGATCCTGTCCAACCCACGACTGAGGCATCCTAAATGAGTACTTTGCTTTGGTTGGTTACCGTTCTTGGCGGTATTGCGGTTGCTGGCTGGGTCTTCCGGTTTGCTGGTCAAACAGTAACAGGAAACGCGCCAAGGTTTCGTGACATGCCGTATGGCGTCGCGTTCGGCTACGTTCTTGGCGTTTCCATCCTTGCATGGGCGATCTGGTATTACTTCCAGCCCGTAACGACAGAACAAGGGCTGCCAAACGCAGGTGTGATGTTCTTTAGATGGGGTGTTCAAGGCCTCATCATCGCAATGATCGCGGCCTATGTCTTTAGATTTCTTGGCCGCCTCATCGGCACAGCAAATTCGAAGAAACTGTTCCGTGCGATGCCGCTTACCGCAGCATTCGGGATTTTGACGATCATCATCTACGCGATTTTCGCGATTTTTGCGGACGCGATCGCCCCGTATGGTCAGGAACAGATTTTCGAACAGGCTAACGTGCTTCCGGGCGGTGATCCTGCGCTGGGCGGCGACCCTGCACATCCACTGGGTACTGACCAGATCGGTCGAGATATTCTGAGCCGTTTGATCTACGGCGCCCAAAACACCGTCGGTATCGCCTTTGCAACGACATGTCTGGCCTTTGCACTTGGTGCGACCTTCGGCTTGTTGGCCGCCGTTCTTGGCGGTTGGTTGGATCAACTCCTGTCGCGCGCGGTTGACGTGTTGATGGCGATCCCATCTTTGATTTTCGCGCTCTTGCTGATGACAATTGCATCCGTCTGGGCGAGCGAATGGGGTATACCGCTCACGATCTTTATGGTCGTCATTATCGCTGTGATCGACAGTACGAGGGTGTTCCGATTAGCACGAGCGGTCGGCGTGAATATCGTCGTCATGGACTATATCGAAGCAGCAAAGCTGCGCGGTGAAGGCATGGGGCACCTTATCTTCCGTGAAATCCTTCCAAACGCAACCGCACCGCTGCTAGCGGAATTCGGTCTGCGCTTCTGCTTTGTGTTCCTGACGATTGCGGCACTGTCCTTCCTTGGCGTGGGTATTCAGCCGCCGTTGGCTGACTGGGGAACAATGGTTCGCGACCTCGCACCATTCATCAACTTCGCAGCCTTCGCGCCACTGGCGGCGGTAACACCTCTCCTTGCAGCTGGCGCGATTGCGCTTCTGACCGTTGCGGTGAACTTCGTGGTCGACTGGATGCTGCATAGATCATCGGGGCTGAAAGAATGAGTGATCCTCTCGTCAAAATTCGCGGCCTCAAGTTGGAAGGCCGTTCAGATGAAATGTGGATGCCTATCATTAATGGTGTCGACCTCACCCTCAATCGCGGTGAAGTGCTTGGGCTGATTGGTGAATCTGGTGCCGGTAAATCCACCCTCGGTCTTGCGGCCATGGGATATACCCGCGATGGCGTGCGCATTTCTGAAGGGTCCGTCGAATTTGATGGGATCGACCTTCTGACGGCATCTGCGGCTGTAAAGCGCGGTTTGCTCGGGAAGCGGATCGCCTATGTCGCGCAGTCCGCGGCGGCGAGCTTTAATCCAGCCCATAAGATCATCGATCAACACACAGAGGCACCGACTCAGCACGGTGTCATGGGGCGAAACGAAAGTGTGGATGACGGCATCACGCTCTACAACAAGCTGCGTTTGCCGAACCCCGAAACCATCGGTTTCCGCTATCCGCATCAGGTTTCCGGCGGGCAGCTACAACGTGCGATGACGGCGATGGCCATGTCTTGCCGGCCTGATCTGATCATCTTTGACGAACCGACGACTGCGCTTGATGTGACGACGCAGATTGAAGTGCTCGCATCGATCAGAGAGATCGTCGAGGAGTACGACACGGCGGCAATCTACATCACCCACGACCTCGCGGTTGTGGCGCAAATGGCTGACAATATCAAAGTTCTGCTGAAAGGCGATGAGGTTGAAACCGCCGACACGCGCACGATGCTGTCGAAGCCGCAAGAGGAATATACGAAATCGCTTTGGGCTGTTCGTAGTTTTGAACGCCCAGCAAAACCCGCGATCAACACAGGTGCAACGCCTGTTGTCAGCATCCAAAACGTCGATGCCGCATACGGCACAGTGAAGGTTTTGGAAGATGTGAGTTTTGACATCCACGAAGGTCGAACGGTTGCGGTCGTTGGCGAGTCAGGCTCTGGTAAATCCACAACAGCACGTTGCATCACTGGCCTTTTGCCTCCGACGAAGGGTCAGATCCTGTTCGATGGACAGGTTTTGCCAGCGAGCTACAAAGCTCGTGACAAATTCCAACTGCGTCAGGCGCAGATGATTTATCAGATGGCAGACACGGCGCTGAACCCGCGAATGTCGATCGGCAAGATCATCGAGCGGCCCGTACAGTTCTACATGGGTCTCTCTGGCAAAGCGCTTCGTCAGCGCGTGGACGAATTGTTGGAACAGATTGAGTTGGAGCCGGATAAGTACTTCAACCGCCTTCCGTCTGAACTATCAGGTGGTCAGAAGCAGCGTATCGGTATTGCACGGGCGTTGGCTGCGGAACCTAAATTCATCATCTGCGATGAAGTTACTTCGGCTCTGGACCAATTGGTTGCGGAAGGCATCCTGCGACTCCTTGCCGACTTACAAGACAAGCTGTCGTTGTCTTATATGTTCATCACGCATGATCTGGCGACCGTGCGTGCGATCTCAGATGAGGTCGTCGTGATGAAAGATGGCCGTGTGATTGAACAAAGCGCAAAAGCTGAAATGTTCCAGCCGCCGCACCACGCTTATACGGACCTATTGCTGTCATCCGTACCCGAAATGGACCCGGATTGGCTCACAAATCTACTCAATGAGCGCGGAGTTGATAACATCGGCGACGCTGCAGTTGATAAGATGTAAATCGAATCACTTCGGTGATTGAGAAAATAAGCGGGCCTGAATGGGTCCATTTGTTAAAACAAGGGAGAACTCAATATGAACGGAATTAGCAGACGTGGCCTGCTCAAGACAGGCACCGCGGCAGGTGTCTTGAGCTTGACGGGTATGCCTTTGCGGGCACAGACGCGCGGCGGCAAGCTGACGGCAGGGCTGTCAGGTGCAAACACATCAGACAGTTGGGACAGCCGGACGCACTCCGACTTGTTTATGATTGCTTCAGCTCAAGGCGCGGTATTCGACTCCCTTACAGAAGTCGCAGCTGACGGTAGCCTCGTGGGCGAGCTTGCAGAAAGCTGGGAGTCTTCGGACGCGCAAACTTGGGTGTTTAACCTGCGCCAAGGCGTAAAATTCCATAACGGTAAGGCATTCGGCGCTGACGACGTGATAGAGTCGCTGAGCATGCACCTTGGAGAAGACTCCAAATCTGCGGCAAAGCCTATTGTTGAAAACATCGTTGAGATGAACAAACTGGGTGAACATCAGTTGGAATTGGTTCTTTCTGCTCCGAATGCTGACTTCCCATACCTTTTGTCTGACTATCACATCCTGATGTATCCAGCCGGTCAGATCGAAGAAGCGATCGCGCAGGGCATAGGTACGGGCCTCTACCAGGTTCAGTCGTTCGATCCAGGCGTACGCATGGTCGCAACACGTGTCGACGATCACTACAAAGGCGATTCTGTTGGGCTGTTTGACGAGATCGAATATATCGCCATCAACGACAACACAGCGCGTATGAATGCGATGATGACGGGTCAAGTGGATGCCATCAACCGGATCGACTTCAAGACAGAGGCGCTTCTGCGGGCAAACCCAGCGCTGCGCATTCAGGAAGTCACCGGCAACCAGCAGTATACCTTCCCGATGCTGACCGACACAGCGCCATACAATGACGTAAATGTCCGTCGCGCGATCAAATACGGCGTAAACCGTCAGGAACTGGTCGACAAGATCCTTCTAGGGCACGGCGCGGTTGGAAACGACACGCCAATCGGTCCTGCGAACCAATACTACAACACCGAGATGGAACAGCTGGAATATGATCCAGACAAGTCAAAGTTCTATCTTGAGCAAGCAGGCCTAAGCAGCATCGACCTTGATCTGTCTGCGTCTAACGCAGCTTTCGAAGGTGCGGTTGACGCAGCTCAGTTGATGCAAGCCTCGATGAGCGCAGGCGGGATCAATATCAATGTGATCCAAGAACCGGCTGACGGTTACTGGTCCAATGTTTGGCTGAAGAAGTCTTTCTGTGCGTGTTACTGGTCTGGCCGCGCGACGGAGGATTGGATGTTCTCAACAGCCTATGAAGCTGGTGTTCCATGGAACGACAGCCAGTGGGATGAGAAGGACAGCGCCCGCTTCCAAGAACTTCTGGTCATGGCACGCGCAGAGCTCGACAGTGACAAGCGCCGCGCGCAATACTTCGAAATGCAGCAGATCTTGCGTGATGATGGTGGCGTTCTGGTGCCAATGTTTGCGAACTACGTACAAGCGGTGAACAACCGGATTTCGTCGCCTGAAACTGTCGGTAACCTTTGGCAGATGGATAACGGCCGAATGGCTGAGCGTTGGTCTGTGGCGTAAGCCGGATTGATTTGAAACAATGGACGCCCCGCCAATTGGCGGGGCGTCCTCATTTTTGAATGCCTCCAGCGGGAGTTTGCGGGCCAAGATGAGAGAGCCCTTGCAGACTCACCGATCAATCCGTATATGACTTGCAACAGCGGCGCGCTGGGGTCCAAACCCAACGCCCACCGGAAAACGACAACGGGCCGCGCGCCCGTTTTTTTGTGCGTGAAAGATATGAACGATTTGATTGCCAAAGCGGCCATCGACCGCCGCGTGACAGAGATCATCGCCCCAGTCATTGAGGACATGGGCTATGAAGTCGTGCGCGTGCGTCTGATGTCGGGCAAAGATACGGTTCTGCAGATCATGGCGCAGAAACCGGACGGGACAATTGAGGTTGATGACTGTGCCGAGATCAGTACTGCTGTGAGCGCGGTTCTCGACGTCGAAGATCCGATCCTCGATCAGTATAACTTAGAGGTCAGCAGCCCGGGCATTGACCGTCCTTTGACACGATTGAAGGATTTCGCCCAGTGGGAAGGCTTTGAGGCCAAGATCGAAACTGATGAGCTGATCGATGGTCGCCGCCGCTTTAAGGGGCAGTTGGCTGGCGTAGAGGGTGACGAAGTTCTGATCACCATCGCCGAGGGCACAATTGGCTTGAAATTCGAATGGCTGTCAGATGCGAAACTCGTTCTGACAGATGACTTGATCCGCGACGTTCTGCGCGGTCGCAAAGACAAAGGTCAAATTGACGAAGAGCAATTTGACGAAATTGAAACCATCATTGATGGCGAGGAGAAGTCCTGATGGCAATCACATCCGCAAACCAGCTTGAGCTTTTGCAAACAGCAGAGGCCGTGGCCCGCGAAAAGATGATCGACCCTGGGTTGGTTGTTGAGGCGATGGAAGAATCGCTCGCCCGTGCCGCGAAATCTCGCTACGGCTCTGAAATGGACATCCGCGTGTCGATTGACCGCAAGACCGGTAAAGCGACGTTTACACGTGTGCGGACGGTTGTAGAGGATGAATTGCTTGAAAACTATCAGGCCGAGTTCACGGTTGAGCAGGCCAAGCAGTACATGGAAAACCCTGAAGTGGGTCAGCAGTTCATCGAAGAAGTGCCGCCTGTTGAAATGGGCCGTATTGCTGCACAATCTGCAAAGCAGGTGATCTTGCAGAAGGTCCGCGAAGCAGAGCGTGACAAGCAGTACGAGGAATTCAAAGACCGTGCAGGCACAATCATCAACGCCGCTGTGAAGCGCGAAGAGTATGGCAACGTCATCGTTGATGTGGGCGCGGGCGAAGCTGTCTTGCGCCGGAACGAAAAGATCGGCCGCGAAGCCTATCGCCCGAACGATCGTATCCGCTGCTACATCAAAGACGTGCGCCGCGAACAGCGCGGGCCACAGATCTTCCTGTCTCGGACAGCGCCAGAATTCATGGCTGAGCTCTTTAAGATGGAAGTGCCTGAAATCTATGAAGGCATCATTGAGATCAAAGCCGTTGCCCGTGACCCGGGTTCTCGCGCGAAGATTGCTGTTATTTCCTATGACGGCTCCATCGACCCTGTTGGGGCGTGTGTTGGTATGCGCGGCTCCCGCGTTCAGGCGGTTGTGAATGAGCTTCAGGGTGAAAAGATTGACATCATTCCTTGGAATGAAGATATGCCAACCTTCCTTGTGAACGCGTTGCAGCCTGCCGAAGTGGCTAAGGTGGTTCTGGACGAAGAAGCCGGAAAAATCGAAGTGGTTGTGCCGGATGAGCAGCTGTCCCTTGCGATTGGTCGCCGTGGTCAGAACGTGCGTTTGGCGTCTCAGCTGACTGGCCTTGATATCGACATTCTGACTGAAGAAGAAGAATCCAAGCGTCGTCAGGCTGAATTCGAAGTCCGGACAAAAATGTTCATGGAGACCCTTGATCTGGACGAGTTCTTTGCCCAGCTTATTGTCTCTGAGGGCTTTACCAGCTTGGAAGAAGTCGCCTACGTCGAGATCGAAGAACTTCTCGTTATCGAAGGTGTTGATGAAGACACCGCGAGTGAGCTTCAGGCCCGTGCCCGTGATTATCTGGATGCGCAGAACAAAAAGGCGATGGACCATGCCCGCGAATTGGGTGTGGAAGACAGCCTTGTTGAATTCGAGGGTCTGACACCGCGGATGATCGAAGCGCTGGCCGAAGATGGTGTGAAAACGCTGGAAGACTTCGCAACCTGTGCTGACTGGGAACTCGCCGGTGGTTGGACCATGGTTGATGGCGAGCGCGTGAAAGATGATGGCGTCTTGGAGAAATTCGACGTCTCGCTCGAAGAAGCGCAAGACTTGGTCATGACAGCCCGCGTGATGCTGGGTTGGGTCGATCCAGAGGAATTAGCGGCCGCAGCTGCTGAGGCCGAAGAAGGCGAAGCCGCCGAGGAGGCGGAGGTCTGATTTCAGGCCTCCGGAGAAACGCGTATGACGCGGGGCGGCCAAAAGAAAGATCGATCGGGCGGTGCGGAACGCAAATGCATCGTCACAGGTGAAAGCCAGCCCAAAGCTGGTTTGATCCGGTTCGTTGTCGGGCCAGACAATCAGGTCGTGCCCGACATCCTTGGCAAACTGCCAGGGCGCGGCATGTATGTCTCGGCGGATCGGGCGGCTTTGGAGGTTGCCAGTAAGGGTCAATTTTCACGGTCTGCTAAGATGGCTGTGACGGTGCCCGAAGGGCTTGTTGACGAAGTTGAGCGTCAGTTGGTCAGACGGGCGTTGGATTTGATCGCAATGTCCCGCAAGGCGGGTCGTGCGGTCTGTGGCTTTGAAAAAGTCAAAGGCTGGCTTGCAGGCGGTGAACGGGTTCGGGTGTTGTTGCAAGCAAGCGACGGATCAGAACGCGGGAAAGCAAAATTATGGACGCCAGAAGGGGCCAGATATTTCGGCTGCTTCACATCTGCCGAGTTGGGTTTGGCATTTGGGCGGCAAAGTGTGATACATGGCGCACTCGCGGCTGGTGGACTCGGCGATCGTGTTGTAGAGGAAGCCACAAAGCTACGTGGCTTGCGTGAGTTAGACGGTGGCAAACCGGCCACCGAGAAGGAATAGAAGCTAGATGAGCGAAAACGACGGCAAAAAAACACTGGGTCTTGGCGGATCACGTCCAAGCAATGTGAAGCAGAGCTTTAGCCACGGACGGACCAAGAACGTGGTGGTGGAAACCAAACGCAAGCGCGTTGTGGTTCCAAAGCCCGGTGCCGCAAAGCCAACTGCTGGTGGGTCGAAACCTGCGGGCAGTGATCCATCGCGGCGCCCTGGTGGGATTTCCGAGGCTGAGTATCAGCGCCGCATGAAGGCGCTTCAGGCTGCGAAAGAACGTGAAGCGGAAGAAGCTGCGAAACGCGAAGCCGAAGAAAAGGCGCGAAACGAAGAGCGTGCGCGGCGCCGTGCCGAAGCTGAAGCGAAAGAGGCTGAAGATCGCGAACGCGAAGCCCGCGCCAAGGCCAAAGCGGAAGAAGAAGAGCGCAAGAAAGCCGAAGCGGCTGCGGCAAGGGCCAAGCCAAAGTCTGCGCCCGCCGCGCCAAACCCAGCAGATATCCCGGGTGAAGCAGCCGTTGCGCGTCCGTCTTCCGCACCGCGGAACAAAGACCGCGAACAGCGCGATACGCGCCAGCCAAAGCAACAGAAAGGCCGTCAGGATGAAGGCCGCCGGTCTGGCAAGCTGACGTTGAACGACGCTTTGCGCGGTGGCGGTGGCCATCAGAAATCCGTCGCAGCGATGAAGCGCAAGCAAGAGCGTGCGCGTCAAAAAGCGATGGGCGGTCAGGTCGAGCGCGAAAAGGTTGTGCGCGAAGTCCAGCTGCCAGAGGCGATCATGGTCGGCGAATTGGCCAACCGGATGTCCGAAAAGGTTGCTGACGTTGTAAAGGCGCTGATGACCAACGGCATCATGGCGACTCAGACGCAGACAATTGACGCCGATACAGCGGAACTGATCGTCGAAGAATTCGGCCACACTGTTGTTCGCGTTTCTGACGCTGACGTGGAAGACGTGATCGACGCTGTTGAGGACAAAGAAGAAGACCTCAAGCCGCGTGCGCCGATCATTACGATCATGGGCCACGTTGACCACGGTAAAACATCGCTTTTGGATGCGATCCGCAAAACCCGCGTGACAGCCGGCGAAGCAGGCGGGATCACGCAGCACATCGGTGCGTATCAGGTCACAACCGAAGGCGGCCAGGTTCTGACGTTCCTCGATACACCAGGCCACGCGGCGTTTACGTCCATGCGGTCCCGTGGTGCTCAGGTGACGGATATCGTTGTTCTGGTGGTTGCGGCAGACGATGCTGTGATGCCGCAGACGATTGAAGCCATCAACCACGCGAAAGCGGCGGACGTGCCGATGATCGTCGCGATCAACAAGATCGACCGTGAAGCCGCAAACCCAGACAAAGTGCGCACCGATCTGCTTCAGCATGAAGTGATCGTTGAGAAAATGTCGGGTGAGGTTCAGGACGTCGAAGTTTCTGCGATCACCGGTCAGGGCCTTGATGAACTGCTGGAGGCGATTGCGCTTCAGGCGGAAATTCTGGAACTGAAAGCAAACCCGGATCGCGCCGCTTCTGGCGCTGTGATCGAAGCGCAGCTTGACGTGGGACGCGGCCCTGTTGCCACCGTTCTGGTTCAGAACGGCACCCTCAAACAAGGCGATATCTTCGTTGTGGGTGAGCAGTGGGGTAAAGTTCGCGCGCTTGTCGACGACAAAGGTGGCCGTGTGAAAGTGGCTGGTCCATCTGTGCCAGTTGAGGTTTTGGGCCTGAACGGTACGCCAGAAGCAGGCGACGTTCTGAACGTGGTCGACACAGAAGCGCAGGCGCGTGAGATTGCCGACTATCGTGAATCTGCGGCGAAAGACAAACGCGCAGCGGCGGGTGCGGCTGTGACGCTCGATCAGTTGATGGCGAACGCCAAAGCGGATGAGAACGTCTCCGAACTGCCGATCCTTGTGAAAGCAGACGTGCAAGGCTCTGCCGAGGCGATCATCCAAGCGATGGAGAAAATCGGCAACGATGAGGTCCGCGTGCGCGTGCTGCACTCCGGTGTTGGTGCGATCACCGAAACAGACGTCGGCTTGGCCGAAGCCTCCGGCGCGCCTGTGATCGGCTTTAACGTTCGTGCGAACACACCAGCGCGGAATTCCGCGAACCAGAAGGGTGTGGAGATCCGCTACTACTCCGTCATCTACGACCTTGTGGATGATGTGAAAGCCGCGGCCTCTGGCCTGCTGTCAGCGGAGATCAAAGAGAACTTCATCGGCTACGCGAACATCAAAGAGGTGTTCAAGGTCACAGGCGTCGGCAAGGTTGCGGGCTGTCTTGTCACCGAAGGCGTCGCGCGTCGTTCCGCTGGCGTGCGCTTGCTGCGTGACAACGTGGTGATCCACGAAGGGACGTTGAAAACTTTGAAGCGTTTCAAGGACGAAGTGGCCGAGGTCCAGTCCGGTCAGGAATGCGGTATGGCGTTCGAAAACTACGACGACATCCGCCCCGACGACGTGATCGAAATCTTCGAACGCGAAGAAGTCGAACGGAAGTTGGATTAAGGATTAGAGAGGCGGCCGATGGGCCGCCTTTTTTGATTGAAGATCGGGTTTCTCGACAATTTTCCAGTTCAGCTAGTTTCTGATGAGGTCGCCGTTCTCTAGTTTAGGGCGAGGACCCATTGGTAATTCTTGACTAGTGGTAGAACAGCTAAATTCAGACTATTTGGATTACTCCTTGAGCCATTTCATACCAAAGAAAAGTGTTTGCAACGGTGCAACAATAAAGGATGCCGCCAGGAACACATAACCTCTGCCTCTTTCCCACAGCAAAATTTCATCAAACCAATAAAGGCTTGCTGCTATAGCAATACCTCCGCCGATTGCGGTTCGTATGGTTTTTTGCTTATTTGACAAATTCTTCCAACTTAAATTCATGCTCTCAATCGCTTCTGCTTTTGCATTTAAGCAGACGTTGGTGGAGCGGGGAGAAATTTGCAAGTTGGGTTCAAAACGTACATTTGTGCAAACAAGCCCGGAATCTAACCGAAGGCGCCGGGCTCATCGCCGACCCACCCCGGAGGGGAGGCGATTTTGCTGCAGTGGCTTTCGGTAGACCCGAAAGATGTGCTTTGCTGGGATTGAGTGCCTAGGTCTCCGACCCTGTTTGCCACCCCGCGGGTCGGCGATGAGCCCAGCTTACGTCCCACAAGCACCACCAGCCCGGCTTGCCTGAATCGGCAACCGGGGTGTGCATAGATAATGGGAAAGATCAGTGCGTGGCGGCCGCCTTGCAATTGGTTCCAGTAACCCTTGGCGGTCAACCCCAAGGGGGTCGGTACTCTGGCACTGCGCGCCCAATCGCACAGCACTCGTGAAACCTGGATCTACGGGGCGCGGGAAGTGATCCGCGCCTTCGGGACGTCCGACAACGGTTTTGCCATCCGTTCCTGAACAACGCGTTGGATCACCGAACGATGACCTGCGTCATATCCCATTATTGACACCACAACCCTATCGGGCAACGGTCCAGCAAAGCCGAACCGGACGCACCATCTTGACCAACCTCACCCTCAAACTCGCTGATACGGAAAGCGACTTCGACGCCGCGCAGCACCTCTGTCGCGAGTGGCTAAAGGTCCACTGGGAAATCTACCCTGACGATTGGCCCAAAGGCGACGACCACCCGATGGACTCCAAACGCTTTGGTGCCATCATCGAAGACCTCCCAAACCTCCACGCGCGCCCAAAGGGCGGGATACTCGTGGCGTACCTGAACGACCAACCGGCGGGCTGCGTGATGTATGCTGATGCCGGAGACCGGTCAGCGCGGTTTAACAGGTTGTTCGTCAGCACCTCGGCCCGCGGAAACGCTATCGGACGCAAGCTGCTGGAACGCATGTTTGAGCAGATGAAATCAGACTGCTACAAACGCGCCTTTTTCTCGTCCGCGACATTCCTTCCTTATGTGCATGAAATGTACGAAAACGCAGGCTTCACACTCATGCCAACACCTGACGATGTCCCCGACATATGGCGCGAAAGGGTTTATTTTATGGAGCGTTCGCTGGATTGATCGCGCCTCTATTCTGAGTGCCGAAAAACCGCCCCATCATATTGAAAGCCCCACCCTGTCGCGCTACTTCCCTCAAAACGACGTAGGGTAACATGGCTGACATTTTCTCCCTTGCCGCTGGCAACCTGATCTCTCCCATCATTCTGTCATTTGTTTTGGGCGTTGCCGCTGCCCTCGCGCGATCCGATCTGACTATTCCTGAGGCGGTCGCGAAGGGGATGTCGATCTACCTGCTGTTTGCAATTGGGTTCAAAGGCGGCGTCGGCGTCGCGGCGCATGGCGTTGATGCCAAACTCGTCGGCACGCTGGTTGCGGCTGGAGTGCTGTCCTTTGGTCTGCCGTTCATCGCCTTTGGCTTGCTCGGGTTCATGACCAAGCTGACGACACTGGATAAGGCCGCTGTGGCAGCGCACTACGGGTCAATTTCCATTGTGACATTTGTGGCGGCGACGTCGGTTCTCGAAACCCAAGGTTTGGTGGCCGAAGGATACATGGTCGCAGCGGCGGCGGTGATGGAGGCTCCGGCCATCTTGTCCGCTCTTTGGATCGTGGCGAGGAAAGGGGGCGGTGCATCTGCAACGAAGGGTCTTTATCGAGAGATTTTGCTCAACGGCTCCATCGTGCTTTTGGTCGGGTCATTCTTTATCGGCGCGATCACAGGGCAGGACGGTTTGAACCAGATCGCGCCGTTCATTGTCGCGCCGTTCCAAGGTGTTTTGTGCCTCTTCCTGCTGGATATGGGTCTGGTCGCAGGTCGCGGCTTGCGAGACAGCCGCGGCGAAGTCGGCGGCGGTGCGATTGCATTTGGGTTGCTGATGCCGCTGGTCGGCAGCGCGTTCGGTTTGATGGCCGCGCTTGCCATTGGCTTGTCTCCAGGTGGTGCTGCGCTCTTGATGACGTTGTCGGCCTCTGCGTCCTATATCGCGGTTCCCGCTGCCATGCGGGTGGCACTGCCGGAGGCCAAGCCCTCAATCTATCTGACGCTGTCTTTGGGCGTCACATTCCCGTTCAACCTAACCGTTGGGATACCGCTCTATACCGCGATTTCAACGACCCTTGCCGGAGGCTAAGCCATGCAACGACATAAGGCCAAACGTGTTGAGATTATCATCGAAGCGGCGCTCTTGTCCCGTTTGACGGATTCTTTGCAATCGGCTGACGTCAGCGGCTATACCGTTCTTCCGGTGAAAGGTGGTTCCGGTCGGTCTGGTCCATGGACGCGGGATGGACAAATCTCCCGCGGGTCTGGGATGTTTGCTGTGATCTGTTTGATCAGGCCAGAGCGTTTGGATGGATTACTCGAAGCGGCCTTTGAGGTGGTTGAGAAGCACATCGGCGTGGTGTCAATCACCGATACCGAAATCCTGCGGGCCGAACGTTTCTAGCGGCGCCCTGCTTTCACAGGGCGCCAGTTCGTTTAGTCGATAATCGCGTTCAGCGTCGCGGACGGGCGCATCACTGCAGCCGTCTTCGCTGGGTCGGTCTTGTAGTACCCTCCCAAATCAGCTGGCGCCCCCTGTGCAGCCGCCAGTTCAGCGACAATTGCCTCTTCTCCATCGACTAGCGCCTTTGCGATTGGCGCAAAATGCGCGGCAAGGTCAGCATCATCAGACTGGGCTGCCAGAGCTTCGGCCCAATAGCGCGCGAACCAATAGTGGCTGTCGCGGTTGTCTGGTTCGCCGACTTTGCGGGATGGCGACCGGTTGTTGTCTAGGATGCCTTGCGTTGCGGCATCGACAGCTTCGCCGAGGATCTTCGCTTTGGCGTTGCCGCGGTTTTCAGCCAGGAACTGGAAGCTTTCGCCAAGCGCTGTGAACTCACCTAGCGAGTCCCAACGCAGGTGATTTTCTTCGTTCAATTGCTGCACGTGCTTTGGTGCGGAGCCGCCAGCGCCGGTTTCAAATAAGCCGCCGCCTTGCATCAGCTTCACGATAGAGAGCATCTTCGCCGATGTCGCTAGTTCCAGGATCGGGAACAGGTCGGTTAGATAATCGCGCAACACGTTGCCGGTGATGGCGATGTGGTTCTTGCCAGCGGTGATCGTTTCCAACGCAGCACGGGTCGCTTCGCGCGGTGCCATAATTTTGAATTTGTCGGCCACGCCAGCGGCCTCAAGAATCGGTGTAACGTAGGCGATCAGTTCGGCATCGTGGGCGCGCGTTTCATCAAGCCAGAACACAGCCTCGCACCCCTCGGCCTTTTGCCGTGAGATTGCAAGGTTCACCCAGTCTTCAATCGGGGCCTTACGCGCAGAGGCAGAGCGCCAGATGTCGCCTGGCTGCACGTCGTGGCTATGCAGAACCGTACCGTCGTCGAGGATCATTTTAACGGTGCCCGCTTCAGCGATCTCGAACGTGGTCGGGTGGGAACCGTATTCCTCTGCCTTCTGCGCCATCAGGCCGATGTTCTGAACGGTGCCAGCTGTGGCGGGGTTCAGTTTGCCGTTGGCTTTGAAGAAGTTGATCGTTTCATCATAGACCGGCGCGTAGGAGTTATCGGGGATTACGCAAACTGCGTCCGCTTCCTTGCCGTCTGGACCCCAGCCCTTGCCGCCTGCGCGGATCAGGGCGGGCATGGAGGCGTCGATAATCACGTCGGATGGTACGTGCAGGTTGGTGATGCCGCGGTCACTGTCTACCATATACATCGGTGGCTGGTCGGCCATGCAGGCGTCGATGGCGGCCTTGATTTCTGCATTGCCTTCTACGCGTTCAAGCACCGCGCCCAGCCCTTGGTTTGGGTTGACGCCAAGTGCCTCCATCTCTGCACCGAATTTGTCGAATACAGGTTTCAAGAAGGCTTTCACCGCATGGCCAAAGATGATCGGGTCGGAGACCTTCATCATCGTTGCTTTCATATGCAGCGAGAAGAGGATGCCTTCCTCTTTGGTCTTTGCAATTTCGGCCTCAAGGAAGGCGTCCAATGCTGCGGCGGACATAAATGTCGCGTCAACAACGGTGCCTGCTGGGAAGCTCAACCCGTCCTTAAGGACCGTTTCGCCATTCGCTGTTTCCAGCACGATCTTCGCGCCAGTTTCCGCAGCCAAAGTCGCGGATACTTCGTTGGAGCGGAAGTCGTTCCCGTCCATCGATGCGACGCGTGTTTTGCTGTCACTTACCCAATCGCCCATGCGATGCGGGTTGTTCTGGGCGTAGCTTTTGACGGCCTTCGCGGCGCGGCGGTCAGAGTTGCCTTCGCGCAAAACAGGATTCACGGCAGACCCTTTGATCCCATCATATTTCGCGCGCACGGTTTTTTCTTCGTCCGTCTGCGGGTCTTCTGGATAGTTCGGCAGCGCGTAGCCTTGGCTTTGCATCTCTTCGACTGCGGCAACCAGCTGAGGGACTGAGGCGGAGATGTTTGGCAGTTTGACGACGTTTGCTTCCGCCGTTTTGACCAAGCGGCCCAGTTCAGCCAGATCGTCGTTGATCCGCTGATCTTCGGTCAGTGCTTCTGGGAAGGTCGCGATGATACGGCCAGCAAGAGAGATATCCTTGGTGCCAACAGTCACGCCAGCAGCGGCAGCAAATTTCTGAATGATCGGAAGGAAGGACGCGGAGGCAAGCTCGGGCGCTTCATCGACTTTTGTGTAGATAATATCGGGAGTAGACATGGAATCGAACCTCTATGACGTTTGAGTGCTCTTTAGACGAAGCCGTCAGAAACGTCTACGGCATACAACGGTATACTGAGCGAAATTTAGAGCCAGTCCCTCAGAATTGGGATCAGCGGAATGTCCGCTTCTGGCATCGGGTAGTCTTTCAACGCGTTTGCTTTCACCCATTTCAAAGCCTGCCCTTCGCGGCTTTGCGGGGTGCCTTCCCACTTGCGGCAGGCGAAGAGCGGCATAAGGAGGTGGAAGTCATCATAGCTATGGCTGGCAAAGGTCAGCGGGGCGAGGCAGCTTTCCCATGTGTTGATGCCAAGCTCTTCTTCAAGCTCTCGGATCAATGCGATTTCGGGTGTTTCGCCAGGTTCGACTTTGCCGCCCGGAAACTCCCAAAGACCCGCCATGGATTTCCCTTCTGGGCGCTGGGCCAGCAGGACGCGCCCGTCGATGTCGATCAGGGCGACGGCGGAAACGAGGACGGTTTTCATGACCGATAGTCTGCGTTGATTGTAATGTAGCCGTGGGTCAGGTCGCAGGTCCAAACAGTGCTGGTACCGGTGCCAATACCGAGATCGACGCTGATTTTAAGGTCTTGCGCCTTCATATAGCTGGCACCAGCGTCTTCAGTATAGCTGTCTGCGACCCAGCCTTCTTCAGCGACGAGGATGTCGCCAAAGTGGATCGAGATTTTGTCGCGATCTGCGGGTTCGCCGGATTTGCCTATCGCCATGACGATACGCCCCCAATTCGGGTCTTCCCCAGCGATGGCAGTTTTGACGAGAGGTGAGTTTGCGATCGCAAGGCCAATGGTTTTCGCTGACGCGTCCGTCGCGCCGCCTGTCACGGTGACTTCGACGAATTTGGTCGCGCCCTCACCGTCGCGCACGACTTGGTGGGACAGATCGAGCATCACATCTTTTAGCGCGTTGGTGAAAGAGGCGTTGCCGGAAACATCTACACCAGACACGCCGGTCGCGGCCAACATCAGGCTGTCGGATGTCGAGGTATCGCTGTCCACAGTGATGCAGTTGAACGTCTCATCGCAGAGAGAACCAAGCGTCGCTTGAAGTTCGTCTTGGCCAAGTTTTGCATCCGTAAAGATATAGACCAGCATCGTCGCCATGTCCGGCGCAATCATTCCAGAGCCTTTGGCGATGCCGGCGATCTTTACCGGTTTCCCGTCAATCTCAACTGTTTTCGTAGCACCTTTGGCAAAGGTGTCGGTCGTCATGATCGCGTTGGCGGCGGCTTCCAAGCCACCCGCGTTTTGCGCGACGACGAGTTCATCGATCTTGGCAGTGATTTTGTCGTGCGGAAGACGTTCACCAATCACACCGGTGGCTGCTGTGAAGACACGTTCCGTTGGGATGCCAAGAGCATCCGCCGTGGCCTCGCAAACCGCTGCAACCGATCCTTCCCCTGCCTTACCGGTGAAAGCGTTGGAATTCCCCGAATTCACGATGATCGCCGCACCCGCATCTGACGCGCCGCCAAGTTTGGCCTGACAGTCCAATACGTTCGCAGATCGTGTGCTAGACTTGGTGAAAACCCCCGCAATCTGCGTGCCGGGTGCCATGACGGCCAGCATCACGTCCGTGCGGTCTTTGTACTTCACCCCCGCAGCGATCGCCGCGAAGGTAACGCCATCGATGACAGGCAGATCAGGGAAGTGATCCGGAGCAAGCGGGGATTTTTCCATGTCTTAGTCCAGCAGATCAAAGTTGGTCAGCAGGTTTGGATCGAATGCACCGGCTTCTGGCTTCACCACGTCGTACTGAGCTTCAAGCTCCGCCAAGCGCGCCTGAATAGCGGCTTCGCGAATTTCATTGGCCAGTTCGCCTTGCGCTTGCTCGAATGTGACAGGAGGAAGCTCGCGGGTGTCATTCAGGATGATCACGTGCCAGCCAAACTGCGTTTGAACAGGGTCAGAAACTTCGCCAACTTCAAGTGCTGCCGCGGCGCTCTCAAACGCAGGCACCATGCGGCCTGTGCCGAACCAGCCGAGTTCACCGCCGCTTGGGCCGGATGGCCCAGTTGAGACCTCGCGCGCCACGTCGGCAAAGACTTCGCCGCCTTCAACGCGCTGCTTTGCGGCGATAGCCTCTTCCTCTGTGTCGACAAGCAAATGGGACGCGTTCCATTCCAGAACCGGTTCGGCATCTGCGTAACGCGCCTCATATGCGGCCAGTAGAGCCTCTTCGGTCAAAACCTGCTCAGAGATTTCGTTGATGACTTCCGCCGCCATCAGGTTGCGGCGCTCGTTCAGAATGCTCAGCTCCAGACGCTTTGGCGCGTCTTCCAGGTCGTTCGATAAAAGTTGCTGCTGGATCAATTGGTCCAAGAGGCCATTGAACAGAATTTCTGGCGGGAACTGTTGATATTGCTGCGGCAGCTGTGAGCGCGCGATGATCATTTCGCCCAACGTGATCTCAACGTCGCCAACAGTTGCGACGACGGTATCCGCGTCTTGAGCGACGGCGGTTGTGGCGGTGATCAGGGCAAACGCAGATGCCCCCAAAACGGTGATATGTTTCAGCATTTTACGTTCCCTTGATGTTTGCGCGCTTGCCGCGCCGTTGACACAACATACACAGCCCCTTACATGCGATAAATGCCTCGAGAGGGCTGGCTTCGACCCTGTTTAGGCGTCTGCTTCGACGGCGACAAGCAACCTCCTCTCAATTAGATGTCAGACAGGTCGCCGACCGCGGAGAAAATATGCTTGGTTTAGGATCAATAACCAAAAAAGTCTTTGGAACCCCGAGTGATCGGAAGGTCAAAGCAGCACGTCCGATGGTCAAAAAGATCAACGATCTTGAGGCAGAATTTGAGAAGCTGTCAGATGATGGTTTGAAGGAAAAAACCGAAGAGCTGAAATCGCGTCTTGCCGGTGGTGAAAGCTTGGATGCGCTGTTGCCGGAAGCCTTTGCCAACTGTCGTGAAGCGGCGAAACGCGCGCTGGGTCTTCGTGCTTTTGATACGCAGCTACTGGGTGGGATTTTTCTGCACCAAGGCAACATCTCTGAAATGAAGACGGGTGAAGGTAAAACCCTTGTGGCGACCTTCCCAGCGTATTTGAACGCGCTGTCCGGCAAGGGCGTGCATATCGTCACTGTGAACGACTATCTGGCGAAGCGTGACGCGGAGTGGATGAGTAAGGTTTATGGCGCCTTGGGTCTGACCACTGGCGTTGTGATCCCGCATCAGCCGGAAGAGGAAAAAGCCGCCGCTTATGGCTGTGACGTGACTTATGCGACGAACAATGAGCTGGGGTTCGATTATCTGCGCGACAACATGAAATCTGAGCTGTCTCAGATGCATCAGCGCTACCACAATTTTGCGATTGTCGATGAGGTGGATTCGATTTTGATCGACGAAGCGCGGACGCCGTTGATTATTTCCGGCCCTGCGCAGGACCGGTCAGAGATGTATCGCCAGATTGATAAGCTGATCCCAGAGGTGCAAGACGAGCATTTCGTTATCGACGAAAAGAGCCGCTCTGCCACGTTCAATGATGAAGGCAACGATTTCCTAGAAGAACGATTGGCGCAGGTGGGCCTGCTACCCGAAGGTCAGTCGCTTTATGATCCTGAAAGTGCATCGCTGGTGCACCACGTCAGCCAAGGTTTGCGGGCGCATAAGCTGTTCACCAAGGACAAGGACTACATCGTTCGCGATAACGAAGCGGTGCTGATCGACGAATTCACCGGTCGTATGATGATTGGCCGCCGTTTGTCCGATGGTTTGCATCAGGCGATTGAGGCGAAGGAAGGGCTGACCATCAAGCCAGAGAACGTGACTTTGGCTTCGGTAACATTCCAGAACTACTTCCGCCTCTACGACAAGCTGGCCGGAATGACTGGTACGGCGATGACAGAGGCCGACGAATTTGACGAAATCTATGGCCTCGGCGTGGTGGAAGTGCCCACCAACCGGCCTGTCGCCCGTGTTGACGAAAACGACATGGTCTATCGCACCGTGCAGGAGAAGTTCGACGGTGTTGTCGAACAGATCAAAGTGGCGAATGAAAAGGGTCAACCGACGCTTGTGGGTACGACGTCCATTGAGAAATCAGAATTCCTCAGCCAGTTGCTTAAACAGCAGGGGATTGAGCACAACGTTTTGAACGCGCGCCAGCACGAGCAAGAGGCGCAGATCATTGCCGACGCGGGAAAGCTGGGTGCGGTAACGATTGCGACCAACATGGCCGGACGTGGCACCGATATTCAGCTAGGCGGCAACGTTGAGATGAAGGTGTTGGAAGCGCTGGCCGCTGATCCGGACGCTGATCCAGATACCGTGCGGGCTGAGATCGAAGCAAGCCATGCGGACGAAAAACAAAAGGTGCTGGATGCGGGTGGCCTTTATGTTCTGGCGACGGAACGTCATGAAAGCCGCCGGATCGATAACCAGTTGCGCGGCCGTTCCGGCCGTCAGGGCGATCCGGGCCGGTCGTCATTCTTCCTGTCCTTGGAAGATGATTTGATGCGTATCTTCGGATCTGAGCGTTTGGACAAAGTGCTCTCAACGCTTGGCATGAAGGAAGGCGAGGCGATTGAGCACCCTTGGGTGAACAAGTCGCTTGAACGCGCGCAGGCGAAGGTTGAAGGACGTAACTTTGACATTCGTAAGCAGCTTTTGAAATTCGACGATGTGATGAATGAGCAGCGGAAGGTCATCTTCGGCCAGCGTCGCGACATCATGGAAAGCCAGGACCAGTCCGAGATTATTCAGGATATGCGGTATCAGGTGATTGAAGATTTGGTCGATGACTACATGCCGCCAAAATCCTATGCAGATCAGTGGGATACTGAGGGTCTGTATGCTGAAGTGATTAAGGACATCGGCGTTGATGTTCCTGTGATGGCTTGGGCCGATGAAGAAGGTGTCGACAACGACGCCATTCGCGAGCGCTTGGAAGAGGCCAGCGACAAATACATGGCCGAGAAGGAAGAGGCCTTCGGGGCTGAGACCATGCGCAACATCGAAAAGCAGCTGTTGCTGCAGACCATCGATGCGAAGTGGCGTGAGCATCTTTTGACCTTGGAACACTTGCGGTCTGTTGTTGGCTTCCGTGGCTATGCACAGCGCGATCCCTTGAACGAATATAAGTCTGAGGCGTTCCAGCTATTTGAGCGGTTGTTGGATGGTTTGCGCACGGATGTGACGCAAAAGCTGGCCCAAATTCGCCCGATGAGCGCGGAAGAGCAGGCTCAGTTGATCGAACAGATGCGCCAGCAACAGCAGGCCGCGGCAGAGGCCGCAGCCCAAGGTGTTGAACGTGCGACGTCTGACCCAACTGGACAGGGCTCAACCCCGCGCGAAGGCTTTGTGGAAGACGATCCAACAACATGGGGATCGCCGGGCAGAAACGACCCTTGTCCGTGTGGATCTGGCAAGAAATTCAAGCATTGTCACGGCCGTTTGGCCTGATCTTTGCCACATTAAGGCCTATCAAATACCCCGCTAGGGTCCCTCTGCCGTCACTGATCTGGAACAGATTGTTTCCCGTTCTTGGGAAGGGAATTGGTTATGGATCGTACAAAATTGAAGCGTTACGGCATTGGCGCCGCAACATTCGCAACAGCCCTGACGATTGGTTTTGTCATTCAATATGGCGACGCGGTTGCGTCTCGTGTTGGTGGCCAAGATACGGCTCCTGAACCGCAAGCCGCCGCCGAAACTGATGAGCAGATCATCATGCCTGCAACGGCAAGCGTTGTTGCTCCACCGGTGTTGCCGACGCCAGAGGTAACAGCTCCCGCAACCAGCAATGTTGCCCTGACCGAGATTCCAGAAGATATCAATGTGCCGACCCTTTTGTTGCCTTATGATGAGGCGGCAGAGGCCGAGAGCCCGATAGATGAAACTGCGACCGAAGCGCCGGAGATGGAACTGGCGGCCGCAGACGTTGTTGAAGACCTGACGATTTCACCGATGACACTCGACGCCGAAGTGGTTGATACAGTGCAAGACGTTGCGCAAAGCTGTGGTTTGCGCGTTCTCGCTACGGCCTCTGACATGGCGATGGTGGACCTTACGCTTGACGCACCCTGCCAAACAGAAGCGTCTTTTGCCATCTATCATCAGGGCATGACGATCTCTGCCATGACCGATGATTTGGGCCTCGCGCAATTGTCGATCCCTGCTTTGAATGAACATGCGCTCTTCATTGTCACATTCGAGGATGGCGCCTCCACAATGGCGCAAGCCTTCGTCTCCGACATGAATGACTATGACCGCGCTGTGCTTCAGTGGCAGGGCGCGCACGGCTTTGAGTTGCACGCCTTGCGCCAATCGTCGAGTTATGGCGAAGACGGTCATATCTGGAAGGGCGTGAATGGATCTGCCGAAACCGGCATGGTCGCGAGCTTTACCAATGGCGATTATGCCGCAGAGATCTACACCTATCCGGCCGGTCAATCTTCCTCCACAAGCAGCATTCAGTTGAGTGTGGAAGCAGTTATCCAAGACAAAAACTGTGGCAAGGTCATCAATGCTCAGGCCATTCAAATTGGCCCGAACCGCACCACCGGAATTACTGACCTAGAAATGACACTTCCGGACTGTAATGCGATTGGTGAAATTCTCGTCTTGAAAAACATCTACGAGGACCTGACATTCGCCGCGAGATGATTTGGCGAAACGCGGACCCGTTAAGAAACTATGGAAAGCGTGCGGTACTCGGTGCCGCACTCTTTCTTTGTGCGACTGCATCTTTCGCAAATGAGCCGATCACGCTGACGTCCAAATCTGGTGCTTTGGAGCTGACGGGGGAGCTGCTGGGTTTTGATGGCGAATACATCCAGATCGCAACAGAGTATGGCCCAGTGAGCCTGTCCTTTGCGCGCGTGGATTGCGCGGGCGCTGAATGCCCCGACCCGGACAACTTTGTCGCGCGGCTCAAATTTGCGGGCGAGGCGGCGATTGCCGATGTTTTGCTTCCGGCCTTGTGGGATGGGTTTGCTCGGACTCAAGGATGGTCGACCCAGTTTGATGAACTGGACGGCGGGTCTATTGGCGTGGCGACAAATTCCGCTGGCACGGTCGAGGCTGTGCTGGAGATTTCCAGTTCTTCAACCGATCAGGGGTTTGCCGATCTGTTCGACCACAAAGCCAATGCGGTTGTTGCAACACGCGAGATTACGGATGAAGAACTCTCCACCGCCCGAACCCAAAGATTGGACGACTTAGAAAGCTCAACGCGGTCTCGGATATTGGGATTGGATGCGATGACGCCCATCGTTTCGCCGTTGCGCAAAACGCGTTCGCTGTCGTTGGTTCAACTGCAACGTGCTTTGAAAGGTGAGGTGACAGGTTGGGAAGCCTTTGGCGAGTCTGCTGCGCCTCTGCAGGTCCATCTGGGACCAGAAGGATCGGGATCGACGCAAACCGCTTTGCGCTATCTGATCGGAGGCGCCGAACCGGTTGGTGTGACCTACCACGAGACACAAGCAGATATGGCCAATGCTGTCGTCTCGGATCGCAATGCGATTGGCCTGTCGTCGGTCTTGCGAACGGGTGGCGCGAGGCCTGTAGCGCTTTTGGATGATTGTGGGTTCCTCAGTGCGCCGTCGCCCATCGGCATAAAGACGGAAGACTATCCGCTGACGGCGCCCATCTTTCTGTACCTTCCCCCACGGATCATGCCGCAGGTGTTCAAGGATTTCGTGGAATGGACGCGGTCTCCTGCAGCTCAGTTAATCGTGCGTCGGACGGGGTATGTGGATCAGACGGTGGTTCCTATTCCATTGGACGCGCAGGGCCAGCGGTTTGCCAATGCGATTGAACGAGTCGGGACGGAAGTGCCGTTTGATGAGCTTCAGCGCTTTGTCCGCCTGATTTCGGATCAAACGCGGTTGTCTTTGAGTTTTCGATTTGAAGCGGGATCGGCAGAACTTGATGCGCAGTCCCGATCGAACCTGATGGATTTGGCAGCCGCTATTCGGAACGGCGAATACGATGGGCAAGAGCTGAAGTTGATTGGGTTCAGCGATGGGATCGGTGATGCGAGCGCGAACCGCGAGTTGTCTGGTGCGCGGGCGGAGGCGGTGCGGCGAGCCTTGCTGTCTCGCCTAGGCGATGCTGCGGAGAATGTGGCTTTGGACATCGCGGCGTTTGGAGAGGCTTTGCCAATGGCTTGCGATGATACTGAATTGGGCCAACGAACCAACCGGCGTGTTGAGCTTTGGGTGAAGGGTTAGAGTAAACCTGCTGCTCGGAAGCTCAGCTCACGCGATTTCCCGATAATCAGGTGGTCATGGACCATGATGCCAAGCGCTTGAGCCGCTTGAACGATTTGATCGGTCATCGTGATGTCGGCCTGCGATGGGGTCGGATCGCCGGAGGGGTGATTGTGGACCAAAAGGATCGACGCTGCGTTGAGTTCGAGGGCGCGTTTGACGACTTCACGCGGGTAGACAGGGACGTGATCGACGGTGCCTTTGGCCTGTTCTTCATCCGCGATCAGGGTGTTTTTCGTGTCGAGAAAGAGGATGCGAAACTGTTCGGCTTCGCGGTGGGCCATGACCGTGTGGCAGTATTTAATGAGTGCGTCCCAGCTTGAAATTACATGCTGCTTCAACACTTGAGACTGTGCCATACGGTGAGCGGCGGCCTCCACGATTTTGATTTCAAGTGCGGTTGCCGGGCCGATACATTTAACTTTTGTAAGTTGGTCGAGCGGCGCGGCGAGTACGCGGTTGAAATCGCCAAATTGCTTGATGAGCTCATAGGCAAGTGGTTTTGGGTCCCCACGTCTTATTGACCGAAACAGGATGAGTTCCAAAAGCTCATAGTCTGGCATCGCATCCGCGCCGCCATCTTTGAATCTTGTCCTGATCCGTTTGCGATAGCCCGCAACATAGGCCGGTTGATCGTTCTTGGTCGATTTGGCCTCGGGTATCGGGAAAATGGTTTGGGTCTCGGCAAAATTTGGCATTTGCGCCAAGATGCAGGAATGATGGTTAACGAGTGGTTAGCTCCTTTTGAGAGCTATCCATTTCTGGGCGTAGTTTAGTTGGATTTTCGCGCCGCCGTGATCAGGACGACAAATGCCAACCCGCCGATGACCAATCCGGTGATGGCACCTGCACCGCCTTCGCCGAGCAGGGATAGGAAAACTGCGTCGTGCAGGTTGAAGAAGCCGATGCCAAAAGCCCCGATCAAAACCGGTTGTTTGGTTCCGTTGACCGCGCCGTAAATTGCGATCAGGACCTAGGCCAATTGACGTGCCAAGAATGCGCCTGCGACGGACCCAAGTGATGCAACCTCTCCATTCAGGTTCGCGAGGCCTGGGTTGTTCGCCGTGTCGATGTAGGCGGGGACGGTGAAGACAAGCAAGATGAGGGCGAGAACGCCAAGGAGCGCACGTTGCCAGAGGGGTTGTTTTACCAGTTCCATTGCTGTCTCCTATTTATCTCTCTAGAGAGATAAATGAATATCTGGCTGGGAGCAAGGGGGATTTGAGATTATCCTTTGTGGGACTGAAGGGAGACTCGTTGTGACTTCACCAAAGCCTCGGACCTGGAAGGCCACGCCCAATACGGCAACACGGATCGTGGCCGGTCTGTTCCGTAGTCGGAACTACGTGTGGAACAACGATCATAAGGTGGCGGAACAGCACGGGATCACATGGACCCAGTTTCTGATCTTGCGGGCGTTACGGTTCACGAATGAGGCGCTCACGCTGACACCAACGCAGCTATATGAGGCAGCTCAGGCCAGTTCGAGTGGGACGGCGAAGATGTTGGCGGGCTTGGCGGAGATGGGTTTGATTGAGCGGTTTCCGAACCCTGATGATGCTCGCAGCACTTTGGCGCGTCTGACGGAGAAAGGCGCTGACCTGACGGAGCAGATTGTGGATGAGCTGATCGAGATGAACACTGCACTGTTTGACGGGGTTTTGACCACTGAGGAGCGGGAGCAGTTGGCGGATTTGTTAGGGAAGCTGAGTGCGGAGTTGCGGGAGCGGGTTTAGAGAGGCAGACCGGACTCAAGCCGAAGGCGCCGGTCTGATCGCCGGACCGACCCAGAGGGTCGACGATTTTGTTAGTCTTGCAATCCGCCGCGAAGGAAGATGTCCTTTGCTGCCATAAAGCATTCTGCGGGAGATGGCGGGTCGCCAACCCTCGGTCCGGCGATTAGATCGGCTTGTGGCTGATCACCAAATGCCTTGATATTTTGCAGGAAGCGATTGCGGTTCTTGGTTCACCAAAAATCGTGATCTTTTTTGAACATCCGCCGAGCAATCAAAAGCATCCCAAAAAACGCGGGCAACTCAAAGAGTACAATCACCATTGAAGTTACCCCAAACGGAAGGCCAAATCTTGAGAGAACTAGGCCGACTACACAAAAGATGATCAGCGCATAGGCCAAAGTCGACAGGACCGTTAGAGCAAAGTTTGTGCCCAATGCGGCATTGTACTTTTGGGTTACTCCCATGCCGCTATACTCGTTTGAAAAGTACGAATTTTACACACTGGGAAACGAAACGAAAAGTACATCTACCCTTTCATCGAATCCCAAAAGCTCTTTACCGAACTAAAGAAACTGCTCCCATGAGGGTTGTTTTCTTCGCTCAGCGTGTCGAATTCTTTCAGGATTTCCTTCTGACGCGCGGTTAGCTTCACCGGTGTTTCAACGGCCAGTTCGATAAACATGTCTCCAGTGCCAGCGCCTCTTAGTGCAGGCATACCTTTGCCGCGTAGACGCATTTGGCGGCCGGATTGGCTGCCTTCGGGGATGCGCACGCGGGAGCGACCGCCGTCGATTGTTGGAACTTCGATCTCTCCACCCAAAGCGGCGGAGGCGATAGAGACAGGTACGCGGCAATAGAGGTTCACCCCGTCGCGTTCAAAGATCTGGTGATCCTGCACTTCGATAAAGATGTAGAGGTCGCCAGATGGACCACCACGCATTCCGGCTTCGCCTTCACCGGCGAGACGGATGCGGGTGCCGGTTTCGACGCCAGCGGGGATGTTGACGGAGAGTGACTTCTCTTTCTCGACACGCCCGTGGCCGTGGCACACCTTACATGGGTTTTTGACGATCTGGCCTGCGCCGTTGCAGGTCGGGCAGGTGCGTTCGACGGTAAAGAACCCTTGTTGCGCGCGGACCTTGCCCATGCCGGAACAGGTCGGGCAGGTTTGTGGCTCTGAACCGCCTTCGGCACCGGTGCCGTTACAAGACCCACAGCTGACGGCAGTTGGCACGGTGATCGTCTTCTGCATCCCTGCATAAGCATCTTCGAGCTTTACGCGCAGGTTGTAGCGTAGATCGTTGCCGCGCTGGGCGCGGTTGCGCCCGCCGCCGCCGCGACCGCCCATCATATCGCCGAAGAGATCGTCGAACACGTCCGAGAAGGCAGAGGCAAAGTCGCCGTGACCGCCGCGTGGGCCACCGCCGCCGCCGCCCATGCCGCCTTCGAACGCCGCATGACCAAAGCGATCGTAGGCCGCTTTCTTTTCCGCGTCCTTCAGAACTTCATAAGCTTCGTTCGCTTCTTTGAACTGAGCTTCGGCATCTGGGTTGTCTGCATTGCGATCCGGGTGCAGCTCTTTCGCCTTGCGACGATAGGCTTTTTTGATCTCGGCAGCGTCAGCGCCTTTCGAGACACCGAGCGTTTCATAGTAATCGCGTTTTGACATGATATTTATCCCCCTCGGGAATAGACAAACCGGCCCCGGTCAGGGCCGGCCTGCTTTGAAACGCTGCGACTAGTCGCGCTTGTCGCTGTCGAGGTCTTCGAAGTCGGCATCCACGATGTCGTCTTCGTCAGCACCCGCAGGTTCGTCGCCATCAGCCTCGTCTTGGCTTGCTTTGTAGATCGCTTCGCCAAGTTTCATCGCGGCTTCGGTCACGTTCTGAACGCCAGCTTGCAGTTTGTCGGCTGTGACTTTCTCATCCTCGAGGTCGTCTTTCAGTGCTGCGATCGCCAGTTCAATCGCCTCAACAGTTGTTGGGTCGACCTTATCGGAATGCTCTTCCAAGGACTTCTCAGTCGAGTGGATAAGGCTTTCCGCTTGGTTCTTCGCCTCGATCAACTCGCGACGTTCTTTATCGGCCTCGGCGTTATCTTCCGCATCCTTCACCATTGCTTCGATGTCTTCGTCAGAGAGACCACCGGAGGCTTGGATCGTGATCGACTGTTCTTTGCCGGTGCCTTTGTCCTTCGCAGCCACGGATACGATGCCGTTGGCGTCGATGTCGAAAGTGACTTCGATCTGCGGCATGCCACGTGGGGCAGGCGGGATGTCTTCAAGGTTGAACTGGCCGAGGATTTTGTTGTCGGCTGCCATCTCACGCTCACCCTGGAACACACGCAGGGTCACGGCGTTCTGGTTGTCTTCCGCGGTGGAGAAGGTTTGAGACTTCTTCGTTGGGATCGTGGTGTTACGGTCGATCAGGCGTGTGAAGACACCGCCCAAGGTTTCGATACCGAGGGAGAGTGGTGTCACGTCGAGCAGAACAACGTCCTTCACGTCGCCTTGCAGAACGCCAGCCTGAATAGCGGCGCCCATGGCGACCACTTCGTCTGGGTTCACGCCTTGGTGTGGCTTCTTACCGAAGAACTTTTCAACTTCTTCCTGAACCTTTGGCATACGGGTCATACCACCGACGAGGACAACCTCATCAATGTCACCGGTGCTGAGGCCCGCGTCTTTGATCGCGGCTTGGCATGGTTTCATGGAAGATTTGATCAGATCACCAACGAGGCTTTCCAACTTCGCGCGTGTGAGCTTCATCACCATGTGAAGTGGCTGACCGTCAGACCCCATAGAGATAAACGGCTGGTTGATCTCTGTGGAGGCAGAAGAGGAGAGTTCGATCTTGGCTTTCTCAGCCGCTTCTTTCAGACGCTGCAGTGCCATCTTATCTTTGGTCAGATCGACGGAGTTCTCTTTTTTGAACTCATCCGCCAAGTAGTTGACGATGCGCATGTCGAAGTCTTCACCACCAAGGAACGTGTCACCGTTGGTGGACTTCACTTCGAAGAGGCCGTCGTCGATCTCAAGGATGGTGACGTCGAATGTACCACCACCAAGGTCGTAAACCGCAATGGTTTGTGTGTCTTTCTTATCAAGACCGTAGGCGAGTGCGGCTGCTGTCGGCTCGTTGATGATGCGCAGGACTTCGAGGCCAGCGATCTTACCGGCGTCTTTTGTCGCCTGACGCTGTGCGTCGTTGAAGTATGCAGGCACCGTGATCACCGCTTGGGAGACAGGCTCACCAAGATAGCTCTCAGCCGTTTCTTTCATCTTTCCGAGGATGAAAGCGGAAATTTGGGATGGGGAGTATGTCTCACCCTTGGATTCGACCCAAGCATCACCGTTACCACCGTCTACGACAGCGAATGGCATGTTCTTTTTGTCTTTGGCGAGGTCTTTGTCATCGAACCGACGGCCGATCAGACGCTTCACTGCAAAGATGGTGTTTTCTGGGTTGGTGACTGCCTGTCGTTTGGCCGGCTGGCCAACGAGGCGTTCGTCGTCTGTGAAAGCGACGATAGAAGGTGTAGTACGCGCACCTTCGGCGTTTTCGATCACACGCGGCTCGGATCCGTCCATGATCGCGATACAAGAGTTGGTTGTTCCGAGGTCAATACCAATGACTTTGGCCATATTTCAAATCCCTTTACGTTTAGGCGGTTTGAACGGCGCGAACCCGTTGTGGCACCCGCGCCTATTTGGAAGTTTTTCGACCATAGGATTGACCCATGATCGACGATCTTGGCGTATATAGGGATGCGGTTTTGGGCCTGCAACGGTCAAAGCGGCACAGAATCAAGAAAAATGGGTGTTTGCGCGAATTTTCAGACCTTCCCGAAGGTCACTTCGGTGGATTCAGAAATTAACGCGCGGCACCCCAGCTGAGGGATGCGTGGCGGCGGGTGTAAAATTCACCCATCAGGCCAATCAGAATGAGAGCCAGACCGACGTACAATGGATAACTGATTGAGCTGAAATGTGGGTTGTAGTTGATAAAAACAAATCCGCGATTTTGATCGATTGCATGGAATAGTGGATTCCAGTCAAAAAGAACGAGCATGCTACCTGGCAAAGAATTTGCGACAAACATTTTGCCAGACGCAATCATGTTCGCACGCATGTAAAGCATCGTTAGAATGCCGACCAATTCTGGCAACCATGGCTTGAGCGCCAGGAATACCATTCCGACTGCAACGCCGGTGAACCAAGCCAAAAGGAGCATTCCGAATGCGCCAACGGGGTCTTCAATCACCACCGGCGTAAATGCGACATGGTAAATAAACAGGATCACCAACAGCGAGAGGACTTGGGTGTAAAGCGACGAGATCGCAGCCGCGGTAATCGATATCGCCGTATTCATTGGTGCGTGTTGCATCATCGGCGATGCAGGTCCTTCGGCGCCAACAACTGCACTGACTGCCTTAGTATGAGTCAGAAACAGAAAGATCCCGGACATGATATATAGAAGAAAATCCCCCCTAATCGCGGCGTCGCGCATGCCCAAAATTTCAAACATTGCGAAAAATACGACGACAAAGATGATTGCCTGCATCATATTCAACAAAAGGCCAATGAAAGCGTTGCGATGACCTTTCCGAATGTCGCGGACAATCGTGTGATACATGATTTCCAACAACGCAAATGCGCTGCGCGTCTTTGATCGATTGTAAGACGTCTGGAACATGTTTTGTCCTGCCGGGGCGGTTAAGCCTGATGTTATTGCACGAAATTCTTGCTGTTCGCTTTAAGGGCTACCATAAGGCCAGATAGGGCAAAGATCAAACTTTCGTCCTTAGGCATTTCAGAGGTGGAGAGCGGCACTTGGATAACGCGAAATTGGTTGCAACGATGCGGACGTTGGCTTTGGAGGCGGGTGATGAGATTATGCGCATCTACAATGGTCCGGATTTTGAGGTGAAAACCAAATCTGATGAAAGCCCGGTGACAGAAGCGGACGAAGCCGCCGATGCTCTGATCAGCGCTGGTTTGCGGGAAACCTTTCCAGATGTGGCGCTTGTGACGGAAGAGCAAGCCGCCTCTCACGCAGAAACGGCATCCACCTTTTTGATTGTTGATCCGCTGGATGGAACAAAGGAATTTGTGCATCGTCGCGGTGATTTTACTGTCAATATCGCTTATGTCGTTGATGGTTTGCCTGTGCTGGGCATCGTCTACGCCCCTGCGAAAGATCGGTTGTTCTACACGCAAGCTGATGGGTCTTCGGTTGAGGAAACAGGGCCGTTTTCCAAGGCCGAAATTGGCGAAACGCGGCCGATTTCAGTGTCTAATCCGAACAATTCATCCTTGCTGGTTGTCGCGTCAAAATCGCACCGCAATCAGGCGACAGATGATTACATCTCAAAATATGCGGTCGAGGATATGAAGAGCGCAGGGTCTTCGCTGAAGTTCTGCCTTGTTGCGACGGGCGAGGCTGATATTTATCCGCGCCTTGGCCGCACGATGGAGTGGGACACGGCAGCTGGACACGCCGTTTTGAAAGGGGCGGGTGGAGACGTTATTCGTTTTGATGACCATACGCCGTTGACCTATGGCAAAGATACCTTCGCCAACCCTTTCTTCATCGCGTATTCTCCCGGCGTTGAACTGAAGGCGCGGTAATGTCCGTTATCATCGTCATTCCCGCGCGCTATGCGTCGTCTCGGTTTCCTGGGAAACCATTGGCGACATTAGTCGGTGCTACAGGTGAAAGCCTAAGTCTGATCGAGCGAAGCTGGCGCGCTGCAATGGCGGTGAACGGGGCTGACCGGGTTGTAGTGGCGACCGATGACGATCGAATTCGGGATGCTGCACAGGCGTTTGGGGCCGAAGTTGTGATGACGTCGAGCGAATGTAAGAACGGAACCGAGCGTTGTGCCGAAGTGCTCGAACGGATTGGTGAGAATTACGAAATTGTTGTTAATCTTCAAGGAGATGCGCCTCTCACACCGTCTTGGTTTATCGAGGATTTGGTGAAGGGGCTGCGCGACGATCAGAGCTTCGATGTTGCGACACCTGTTTTGTGCGCTGATGGTGCGACTTTGGCCGGTCTCAAGGAAGATCGCCGCAATGGGCGCGTCGGCGGGACTACAGCAGTTTTTGCCCACGATATGAAAGCTCTGTATTTCTCGAAAGAGGTTATTCCCTTTGTCGAGGAAGAGTTTGATGCAGATCAACCAACGCCGGTCTTTCACCATGTCGGCGTTTATGCCTATCGCCCTGAAGCATTACGGGAATATTTGACGCATCCTATTGGAATATATGAAAAACTAGAGGGTTTAGAGCAGCTTCGTTTTCTTGAGGCTGGTCACAATGTTTTGTGTGTCGAAGTGGAGGCAAAGGGGCGACAGTTTTGGGAAGTGAACAATCCTGAAGACGTTCCGAAGATCGAAAAGATGTTACAAGAAATGGGCATCGCTTAGCACTGGCGATCAAAGAAGTAAGGAATTCCTCAAATTGTAATTCCGCCAGCATTAAGCAAACTGCATTGAAGGATCTGTGAAGTAATGAAGAAAGCGCATTGTTTGCGACCAATGGTTGTATTGGCCAACGAATTGGTTTCAAAATGAATACAATTCACCTTCTCGCCTTGGGTCTGACACAAAATATCGCTAATCTGATTGGAGAAACGTGGGAAACACGTAAGGCAGTGACAAAATGAATAGAAAAGTAACCAAAGCTATTTTTCCAGTTGCCGGGCTTGGAACAAGGTTTCTTCCTGCGACCAAGTCGGTCCCAAAGGAGATTATGACTTTGGTTGATCGCCCGTTAATCCAATACGCGATTGACGAAGCGCGTGCGGCAGGGATCACTGAGTTCATTTTTGTGACGTCTCGTGGAAAATCTGCGTTAGAAGACTATTTTGACCATGCACCTGATCTCGAAGCGTCACTTCGCGCAAAGGGCAAAAATGATCTGCTAAGAATTTTGGAAAACACCAATATGGACAGCGGTGCGATTGCTTATATTCGTCAACACAAAGCGATGGGTCTGGGCCACGCGGTATCGTGTGCCCGCCGCTTGATCGGAGACGAACCGTTCGCGGTCATTTTGCCGGACGATGTGATTGCTGCCGAGCGGCCTTGTCTGCAACAGATGGTCGAAGCGTATCAAGATACTGGCGGTGCCATGGTTGCTGCCATGGAGGTCGCGCCTGAGCAGATTTCGTCTTATGGCGTTTTGGATGTTGAGACTGACCTTGGCAAAGTGATGAAAGTCAAAGCCATGGTTGAGAAACCAGCTGCGGAAAAAGCGCCGTCGAACTTGGCTGTGATCGGTCGATACATCCTGACGCCGGATGTTTTGAACAATATGGATTCAATCGGCGAAGGTGCTGGTGGTGAGATCCAATTAACAGACGCGATCGCGGCTGAGATCACGCAAGGCCGAGATGTGTTTGGATACTGCTTTGACGGTCAGCGCTACGATTGCGGGTCCAAAGCGGGCTATTTGGAAGCGACTGTTGCGTTCGCCTTGGCGCATCCAGAGCTGAAAGATGGGTTTGCGGATTACCTCGATAATATGACGGCTGTGCGCAAAGCTGCTCAATAAGGAAAGTGCATTGATTGGGTAACGCGGGACAAGCGAAATCACCGTTCCAGCGAACACGGCCCTTTACCCAGCCTGCTAAACTCTCTCGAGCTTTGAAACTGTATCGCCTGCGGTGGAAACGCCGCAGGTTTTTGGTTCGTTCGCTTCGAAAGCGTTCTGAATTAGTGCCAAAGCAGGATCGCACGACCGGCATCAAAAGGACGGACATTCTACTTTTTGTGACTGTCCGGAATGAGGAGGAGCGCCTCCCCTATTTCTTGGACTACTACCGGCGACTAGGGATCGATCATTTCCTTTTCGTCGATAATGCAAGCACCGATGGCACCGGTGAACTGTTGCGCCGCCAAGATGACGTTTCGCTTTGGTCGACCGATCAGAGCTATCGCCTTTCTCGCTTTGGCGTCGATTGGTTGACCGCCTTGCAATTTCGATATGGCGGAGGCCATTGGTGCCTTACCGTCGATGCGGATGAATTGTTGGTTTATCCGGACTGCGAAACGCGCGGTTTAGCGGACCTGACCACCGAAATGGAGCGTGTAGGGCAAACTGCGCTCGGTGCGGTCATGCTGGATATGTTTCCGCGTAGGTCTATCAGCGAGGTGGTTTATCAGTCTGGCGAAGACCCGATTGAAAGCCTGCCGTGGTTCGACGCAAATGGTTACCGCACGCAGATTCACCAGACCTATGAAAATGAATGGATTCAAGGTGGAGTGAGGGACCGGTACTTCTTTGTATCCGACCCTTCGCGCGCGCCGACGTTGAACAAGTTTCCGTTGGTCAAATGGAACAGGCGCTACGCCTATGTGAATTCAACGCACCAAATTTTGCCAGTGAAGCTGCATCAGTTCTTGGATTTGGACACCCAAAAACATGTCTCTGGAGCTCTTCTTCACACAAAATTCCTGCCGAGCATCATGGAAAAATCGCTGGAAGAATTGGTCCGAAAACAGCATTTTCAAAACAGTGACCTCTACCAAAACTATCACCAAACACTGGCGGAAGGCCCCGATTTATGGGTCGAAACGGCACAAAAATACACCAATTCACACCTTTTGGTTGAGTTGGGGCTGATTTCAAAGGGACAGTTGCCTGAAAACTGAATTGCTGGCTTGCTTAAAGCCCCCGCTCGTTTATTGAATATTCCTCAATAATATTAGGTGCATGATGGGTCCACTAAGACCCGCGAAAGACACCGGCGGAGCAGTAATCGGGAGACGACTTGGGTGTAGCAACCTCATATCGTTTGAGATGGCAGCGGAAGCGCTGGCAGGGCAGGGCCTATCGCAAAAGCTTTGAACTGAAATCTATTGCTGACCGCACTGACCAGATTAAGCCGGATGATGTGATTGTCTTTAGCACGTTCCGTGATGAGAATCTTCGGCTCCCCTACTTCTTGTCCTACTATCGCGCGCTGGGCGTTGATCATTTTATCATGGTCGACAACGAAAGCACCGACAGTGGCGGCGATTACTTGGCCGAGCAAAAGGACGTTTCGCTTTGGCACGCGAAAGGCAGCTATCGCAGCGCGCGATATGGCGTGGATTGGCTGAACTATTTGCAACGCAAATACGGCACCGATCATTGGATTCTGACAGTCGATCCGGATGAGCTGTTCGTTTATCCGTTCTGCGACAGTCGCCCGATCCATGCGCTTACCGATTGGTTGGATAGTTCCAACATTCGTTCGTTCGGTGCGATGTTGCTGGATATGTATCCCAAGGGACGACTGGGTGATGCAAAGTATGTGCGCGGACAAGACCCGCTCGAGATTGCGAATTGGTTTGATTCTGGGAACTACTCCTTCTCCAAAAACTCGCTCTTCTGGAACCTTTGGATTCAAGGTGGCCCGCGGGCACGGATGTTCTTTAGCAAAGAACCGGAGCGTGCACCGGCACTGAACAAGGTACCGCTCGTCAAATGGAAAAAGAACTACGCCTACGTCAGTTCGACCCACAACCTGCTGCCGCGTGGTTTGAACCTTGTTTATGATGAGGTTGGCGGGGAGAAAGCCTCTGGCGCGCTTCTTCATACGAAATTCCTCGACACGTTCGCTGACAAAGCGAATGAAGAGCTGATCCGCAATCAGCACTATGCCAATGGTCGCGAGTATAAGGCCTATGCGGCGGGCAATGATCAGAACCCTGATCTGTGGTGTAAGTGGAGCGAGAAATACATCAACTGGCGTCAGCTTGAGATTTTGGGGATCATGTCCAAGGGGAATTGGGCGTGACCGTCGGGGTCGTCATGTTGGTGCACACCGCGCTTGATCGGGCGGAACAGGTGGTGCGCCATTGGGTCAAGGGCGGCTGCCCTGTTGTTATCCACGTCGATAAGAAAGTGCCCGTTGCTGACTACGATCGATTTGTAGCCGACCTTTCTGATGTGAAGACGGTCAAATTCTCCAAGCGTCATAAATGCGAATGGGGGAAGTGGGGTATTGTCGCTGGTACGCAATCCGCGTGTGAGATGATGCTGCGCGATTTCCCAGATGTGACGCATGTGTATCTGGCCTCTGGGTCCTGTTTGCCGCTTCGACCTATTCAGGAGTTGAAAAAGTACCTCGCCGACCGACCGCGCACCGATTTTATCGAGAGTGCGACTACAGCCGATGTGCCTTGGACCATCGGGGGTTTGGACAGCGAACGGTTTACCCTGCGCTTTCCGTTTTCGTGGAAAACACAGCGGAAGCTTTTTGATGGCTATGTCTCGATGCAGCGGGCTGTTGGGTTCAAGCGGCGCATTCCAGAAGGCCTTGTTCCGCACATGGGGTCACAGTGGTGGTGTTTGTCGCGCTATACGCTTTCGGCCATTTTGCAGGATCCGGATAGGCCAGCGTACGACAAATATTTCAAACGGGTCTGGATACCTGACGAAAGCTATTTCCAGACGCTGGCGCGGCTATACTCCGGCAAGATCGAAAGCCGGTCCCTGACGCTTTCAAAGTTCGATTATCAGGGTAAGCCACATATTTTCTACGACGATCATCTGCAATTGCTCAGACGGTCCGATTGTTTTGTTGCGCGGAAGATTTGGCCTAAAGCGACGCGGCTCTATAAGACCTTCCTTGATGGAGATGGCTCCATCCTGAGCGGGACGGAGCCGAACCCCGGGAAAATCGACCGCATTTTCGCGAAAGCAGTGGATCGCCGAATGCGGGGTCGGCAGGGGCTCTATATGCAGAGCCGGTTCCCCTACAATGAGTGGGAAGGCGGAGTAACCAGCCAGCCCTATTCGGTGTTCCAAGGATTTACCGAGCTCTTTGAGAATTTTGAGCCATGGCTGGCCAAACAAACTGGTACGCGTGTGCATGGGCACCTTTTTGGTCCAAAACGAGTTGAGTTTGACGGTAGGCAAACTCATTTCAGTGGTGCTTTGGCCGATGCGCCGGAGCTGCGCGATCACAACCCGCAGATGTTCCTTGCGAACCTTCTTTGGAACACGCAAGGCGAACGGCAGTGTTTTCAGTTTGGTCCATTTGATAATCAAGAGATCAATTGGAAAATAGCGCTTGATCCCAATGCACAGATTTCGGTGATCTCTGGATGCTGGGCTGTGCCGCTTTTCCAGACCAATCGAAACTTTGCCGATTTGCGTAATGAGGCCGCGCGGTTGCAACAGATCGAGAATGACCACCTTTCTATCTTGCGTTCGCCCTATACCAAGGCACGGGTGCGTATTTGGTCGATGGCAGAGTTCATCGAAACGCCTATGGAGGCGTTGCAAATCGTGGTGGACGAAATGACGGGTAAGACGCAGCGCCGATTGACCGAGGCACCGCGGATGTATGACTTGACCGGATTTGGTCAGTTCCTGCAGAACCTCAAGAACCAGGGGATGCATCCCTATTTGATGGGCGATTTCCCGTTAGATCAAGCGCCAGAGCATCGCCCCGAAAAGCGCCGCAAGCCCTATTTGGTGCGCTAGACTATGGCCAAATTCGACTACTTCGTTGTCTTTGCGGAAATGCGCACCGGATCAAACTTGCTCGAAGCCAATCTGAATCGATTTGATGACCTTGCGTGTTTGGGTGAGGCGTTCAATTCGCATTTCATTGGGTATCCGAAGTCAGAGGCTGTTCTGGGCGTGACGCTGTCACAACGCGAGGACAATCCTCATCTATTGCTGGATGCGATTCAGGTTGCGGTGGGGACGAATGGCTTTCGCTATTTTCATGATCATGACCCGAGAATTTTGGACCGGCTTCTGGCAGATCAGCGCTGCGGCAAGGTTATTTTAACGCGAAACCCCATTGAAAGTTACGTCAGCCTTAAGATTGCGACGCAGACCGATCAATGGAAAATGACCAACGCGAAGCATGAGAAATCAACGCAGATCAGCTTTGATTTGGAGGAGTTCGCGGATCATTTGAAAGCTCAACAAGATTTTCAGTTGAAGATCCAAAAGGCGATGCAAGTGTCCGGTCAGTCGGCCTTCTATATCGGCTATGACGATTTGCACGATATCGATGTGATCAATGGCCTTGCGCAGTTCCTAGGATCGCATATCCAGCTTGATGCTTTGGATGATAAGCTAAAAAAGCAAAACCCAGCCCCTTTGTCCGACAAGGTGAGCAACTACGATGCGATGAAAGCGGGGTTGGCCAAACTGGATCGGTTTGATCTGAGCCGGACCCCAAATTTTGAACCTTGGCGTGGGCCGATGGTGACGAAATATGTCGCCGCTCCAAAGAGTAATTTGATCTACCTTCCGATAAAGTCGGGCCCCAATGCCGCCGTTCTAAGTTGGTTGGCGCAGTTGGAAGGCGTTTCGACGGACGAATTGAGCAGTGGATTGAAGCAAGGAGAGATGCGGCAATGGATGCAGGACCACGCCGGTCATCGGAGGTTTACCGTGGTGCGGCATCCTGTAGCCCGTGCGCACGCGGCCTTTTGCCAGCATTTCCTTGAGCAGGCGGGTGGCGGTTATGCCGAGATCAGGCAGACGTTGAAGTCTGCCTACGGTTTGAAGCTCCCAAAGCGCGAACTGCGCCCCGAAACTGATAAACAGTACGATATGGAGGCCCATGCCAAAGCGTTTCATGGGTTTCTGAAGTTTGTGAAAAACAACCTCAATGCACAAACTTCGTTGCGGGTTGATCCAGCATGGGCCAGTCAGGTCGCGCTGGTGCAAGGGATGAATGAGTTTGCGCCGATTGATCTGATCTTGAGGGAAGATCAGCTTCAAATGGACCTGCCGCTCCTGCTTTCAGATGCGGGTGATGTAGAACTGCTTGGTGAGACAGACCCATACGCCGACCGGCTCGCTGCGATCTATAGCTCCAAAATCGAAAAAGCCGCGCGCAATGCCTATGCGCGCGACTATTTCACGTTTGGTTTTGAAGACTGGAGGCCTTAGGCTGCCTGATTTGTCTCTGTCGCGGTCAGCAAGGTGTGCAAGGCCGCGACGTCTGAATTTGCCCGCAGCTTCGCGCAGATGTCAGCGTTTCGCATTGTGCGAGATACGAGAGCCAGCGCCTTGAGGTGCTGGACGCCAGCATTTACTGGCGCGAGAAGCGCGAAGATCAAATCAACAGGTTGCTTGTCTGCTGCGTCGAATTCCAAAGGTTTTTCGAGACGGACAAACATGCCGCAAACCTCATCGATCCCATCGAATCGCGCATGAGGTAAAGCAATGCCCTTGCCCACAGCAGTTGGCCCGAGATTCTCACGCTCAATCAGCGCTTCGATAACGACTGTTGGGTCGAGTCCGTGGACGCCTTCTGCAAGCGCGCCAAGGTCATGGAACAACCTTTTTTTGCTGGTGCACCCGCTCAAAACCTTGACCGCGTTGGCATCCAGAATATCTGACATCAACATCTTCGTATACGTCCGTTCGTTTCAGCCGGTCTATGCGTCGGCGCGGGGGTCTATCCAACCTATGTTTCCGTCGTCTCTCTTATAGACAACATTAACCGAATTGTTTTTTTCGTTACGGAACACAACGACTGACGAATTCGCCAATTCCATTTGCATCACCGCTTCGCCAACCGAAATTGACGGTATTTTCGTCTCCATCTCCGCCACGATGACAGGTGTAAAATCCTGCTCTTCCGCGACATCTGAGTCGTCACTTGAGGCGAGGATATAGGAGCCTGCGTCGGAAAGTTCAACGGGTTGTGATCGTTCTTTGTGATGGTCTTTCAACCTACGCTTGTTTCGGCGCAGTTGCTTATCCATTTTTTCGGAACTTGCATCAAAAGCTGCATAGATTTCGTGGTTGGATCCCTTGGCTTGTACGTTCAAGCCTGTCGACAAATGAACTACCGTTTCGCAGACAAATTCGTGACCAGATTTTGAGAATGTGACCACTGCATCTGTCGGTCGGCCCGCATATTTTTCAAGCAAATCGGACAATTCGCTTTCTACGTGGGTCTGCAGCGCTGCACCAATATCAATCTGTTTGCCGCTAATCTGGTATCTCATTTGCTCTCCTTCAGCTTCAAAAACATATTCACCGCAAGACAAGTCTTGCGGGAGGCTGATTTATGCCTTTGTAAAAAGATAACACTCAGTTTTTATTGCATTATTCTGGCTGGCACGAAGCTCGCTCCAGAATAGTGCAGAGATGATAACTGAGTCTGTCATCTCCTTCATTGAGCGCCATTGAGGGGCGCGTTGTCAATGAAGAGATAGAAGATTTCGCAAAGTTTTTAGTTAACGCGGAAGCCTTGACCAAGATAAACGCGGCGCACGTTCTCATCTTGGACGACTTCTTCGGTCGTCCCGCTCATCAAGACGCGACCATCGTGCAAGATGTAGGCGCGGTCAACGATCTGAAGGGTTTCTTGGACGTTGTGATCGGTGATCAAGACACCGATGCCGCGGTTCTTGAGATCTGCGACAAGATGTCTGATCTCCCCTACCGCGATCGGATCAACACCGGCGAAAGGTTCGTCCAAAAGTACGTATTTTGGGCCCGCGGCGAGGCATCTGGCGATTTCCGCACGACGCCGTTCACCGCCAGACAAAGCCAGCGCAGGTGCGCGGCGGATATGTTCGATGGAAAACTCTGACAGAAGGTCGTCCAGTTTCTTTTGACGAAGATGCCGTTTCGGTTCGGCAATCTCCAAGATCGCCATGATATTGTCTTCGACGGTCATCCCACGAAAGATCGACATCTCTTGCGGCAGATACCCAATGCCCAACTGAGCCCGGCGGTACATGGGGAGAGAGGTCACATCGCGTCCGTCGATGATGACTTGCCCGCCTTCTGGTGTGACCAATCCGGCGATGGAATAGAAACAGGTCGTTTTGCCTGACCCGTTTGGCCCGAGCAAGGCAACGACTTCGCCGCGGCCAAGATCCATGCTGACATCGCGGATGACCAAGCGCTTTCGGTAGGATTTTCGCAAGTTTACGATGCGAAGCCCAAGATCACCTTCTTGTACCGAAAGCTCTGCCATCAGTTGCCGCTTTGCTGGATGATTGTCCGAACGCGCCCCGTGAGTTCAGCGCTTCCGGTATTGAGGTTGATTGCCATTCGCTCCGCGGAAATGGCGCTTGATCCTTGGGTCAAAAGAACGTCGCCCGTGAGGATGAGAGACCCGGTTTCGAGATTGTATTCCGCCGTTTCTGCTTCTGCTGCTTCGGTTGCGGTTACAAAGGTAGCGCCACCAGAGGCCTTGAGGCTCGCAATTTGGCCGGCGCCCTCGGCGTAAACAACTTCGACTTCTCCGGCGGACATGCGAAGATCGCCTTGGCCGATCACCACGTTTCCTGAAAACGTCGCTTTGCCGGTATCCTGATCGACCGACAGGGAATCCGCTGAAATCTCAACCGGCAAAAAGGCGTTTGCGGCGATGCCGCCTAGATCAATGCTGGTCTGCGCTGGCGCGGCTGATGCAGATGAAATCAAAAGGCTCGCAATGAGGATACGAAAGAGCGTCAAAGTACTATTCCTCAATTCTAGATTGCGGTTGGTATAGCATTCTGACGCCGTCGGTAAAATGCATCTGTTGGCCTTCGTCCATGGAGGGTACCAAAATGCTGACGTTGCCCGCTTCGAGTTCGCCGAAAGGGGCGAGGACTTTAAGCCGTCCATCCGAGACAATTTCTCCGGTCGCGAGGTCTGCTCGAAGTCCGGCGGTTTCCATCATGTAACCAGACGATGTTTCGAGTCGCGCGAGGCCACTGAGTTCTGCGTAGCGACTAGGGCCATCGATGAGGCCTTCGCCGGCGGAAATGGTGAGTTCTGTACCATCGGGTGAATCCAACCTTAAGCTGGGTCCGTCAATCGACAATGTATCGAGCTTGCCTTCGAGCGGTTGCGCGCTTCTGGCGGAGATTTTGATAATCGATCCGTCAGCGGCCACGCCGGAGAATTCCGGTGCATTGATTCGTTGTTCTTCGGCTAGCTCGCTGAGCTGCGCGAAGGGGATTTCGTTTGAGTCCGATGAGCTGCGAGAGAATAGGAACAGTGTCGACAAAAGCGCGATACCCATGACGGGTAAGATCACTTTTGCCCAGCCGACCATACGGGAATGAAAATTGATGTCGCTGGACACGAGCCTAGACCACGCCTGCGCGTAGGCAATCTTGGATTTTTAGGACGCCAACGGGTTTGGTGTTGTTATCGACAACAAACAAGCAGGTGATCTGTTTTTCGTTCATGATAGCGACAGCTTTTTCGGCCAAAGCGCTTGGTTCGATTGTCGTCGGGTTCTCTGTCATGACGTCGCCAGCATGCTTATCGAGTAGACCGTCCATATGGCGGCGTAGGTCACCATCGGTGATGATGCCCGCGAGGGTACCATCTTGGTTACTCAATCCAACGACACCCAATCCTTTTTCACTGATGACCAGCAGTGTCTCGCTCATGGATGTATCTGGCGAGGTCAGAGGGATCGCATCACCGTCGTGCATTAGGTCTGAGACTTTTGCCAATCGTGCACCGAGTTTGCCGCCGGGATGGAATTCGCGGAAATTTTCAGGCGTGAAATTCCGCGCTTCCATCAGGGCAATGGCCAAAGCATCACCCACTGCGAGGGACATTGTTGTAGAGATTGTTGGCACGACGCCGTGGCCACATGCCTCGCCCAATTGTGGAATGTTGAGACGCACGTCGGCTTGTGTCGCGAGGGTGCTGCCGGGGCGGCTGCTGAGCGCGATCAGTGGGATCTGAAATCGGCGAGTGTAAGCGACGAGGTTTGCGAGCTCTGGTGCTTCGCCGGAGTTGGACAGGGCTAGAACGATGTCGTCACTTGTGACCATGCCCAGATCGCCATGGCTGGCTTCTGCTGGATGGACGAACTGTGCTGGCGTGCCGGTGGAGGCCAAAGTCGCCGCGATTTTGCGGGCGATATGGCCGGATTTCCCAATACCAGAAACGATGATCCGACCCTTGGCGGAGAGGATCATCGCAACGGCTTCGGCAAAACCATCGCCGAGTCCATTGGCCAAGGCCTCAAGCCCTGCGGCCTCTTCTCTGATGACGCGGCGGGCCGTGTCGAGGTGTTGGGACACGTCAGACATCAGTGTGCGAAGATGTCAACTTCGGGCCAGCCTGCGATATCAAGCTTGGCACGGGTTGGCAGGAAATCAAAGCAAGCTTGAGCAAGGTCAGTGCGGCCTTCGCGTTCCAGCCGGATGTTCAGTTCATCGCGCAATTGGTGCAGGTACAAAACGTCGGACGCTGCATAGTCCAACTGCGCCGCTGTTAGGTCAGCTGCGCCCCAGTCGCTTTGCTGTTGATGCTTTGAAATGTCGACGTTCAGCAGTTCTTGGAGAAGGTTCTTGAGCCCGTGTCGATCTGTAAAAGTGCGCACCATTTTGGATGCGATTTTGGTGCAATAGACCGGTACGGTTGTTGCGCCGAATGTGTGGAACAGTGCGGCGATGTCGAAGCGACCAAAGTGGAAAAGCTTTAGCACATTTGGGTTCTCGAGCATCGCAACTAGGTTTGGTGCCTCGGTCTGGCCGATTTCAACCTGAACTAGATGACAATCGCCATCGCCGCCAGACATCTGGATCAGGCACAGGCGGTCGCGATGCGGGTTGAGGCCCATGGTTTCACAGTCGATGGCCACGATCGGGCCAAGGTCCAGCCCGTCTGGCAGGTCGTTTTTGTAGAGGTGGTTGGCCATGCTCAATTTCCTTAAGTTATCAAGGCAAATAGAGGCTATGGCCGTTAACCGCAACTAAACGGGCACGTTTTAGGGTCAGAAGAACGCCTGAAGTCCGGTTTGTGACCGACCCAAAATCAACGCGTGAATGTCGTGCGTGCCTTCATAGGTGTTGACGGTTTCCAAATTGATCATGTGGCGGATTACTTGGAATTCGCCGGAAATCCCGTTGCCGCCGTGCATGTCGCGAGCATGGCGGGCTATTTCGAGTGCTTTGCCGCAATTGTTCCGCTTGATCAGGGAAATCATCTCCGGCGCGGCTTTGCCTTCGTCAAACAGGCGTCCAACGCGCAGCGCGGCCTGTAGGCCCAAAGCGATTTCGGTCTGCATATTTGCGAGTTTCAACTGGTATAGCTGCGTCTGTGCCAGCGGTTTGTTGAATTGGGTGCGATCCAATCCGTATTGTAAAGCACGGTTCCAGCAATCCTCTGCCGCGCCCATAACGCCCCAAGCGATGCCGTAGCGCGCGCGGTTCAGGCATCCGAACGGACCCTTGAGCCCTTCGACATTTGGCAGCAACGCGTCCTCACCGACCTCAACGTTATCCATTACGACTTCGCCGGTGACGGAAGCGCGCAGGCTGAGTTTCTTACCGATTTTCGGGGCCGATAGACCTTTGGTTCCTTTTTCAAGAATAAAGCCGCGGATGGCGCCGTCATGTTCATCGGATTTTGCCCAAACGACAAAGACATCCGCGATCGGGCTGTTCGAAATCCACATCTTTGATCCGTTCAGGACATAGCCGCCCTGAACCTTAGTGGCGCGAGTTTTCATTCCTGCGGGATCAGACCCTGCATCAGGTTCAGTCAGGCCGAAACAGCCTATCCATTCGCCGGATGCGAGCTTGGGCAGGTATTTTTGGCGCTGCTCTTCGGTTCCGTAGGCGTGGATCGGGTACATTACCAACGAGGATTGAACGGACATCATCGAGCGGTAGCCGCTGTCAACACGTTCAACTTCACGTGCCACAAGGCCATAGGAGACATATCCCGCACCGATGCCGCCGTATTCTTCTGGAATGGTAACACCCAAAAGGCCCTGTTCGCCCATTTCGGCAAATATCTCGGGCTCCACCTTTTCTGTTTCAAACGCATCGGTCACGCGAGGTTGCAAACGATCCGCACAAAACGCGCGTGCACCCTCTGCGATCATGCGTTCATCATCTTCCAATTGATGATCCAACAGCAAAGGATCCATTGGCGTAAAGGCGGCTCGTGACATTTCTTCCGAATCCCTTGTTTGCGGGTTTTTATGGTGTGACAGTAATCAGGATTGAAGAACGCGTGCAATAACGCGTTTAAACCGTTCGTTCACAGGTTGATCACAATCGACTTCTGGCCTCAGAAAAACGTTGATTTGGATATAATTTTCGCCCCGTTTTTGATCAATTCATGGACACGTTCAAGAATCCTATACAGGGGGCTTCGGACTGGTCGAATGTAGAGAGAAAACATTTGACGCAACAATAATGTGACAACTAGCATTCGTGCGTGGAAATAAAGTTCCGCATACGGAGCTTGGCGCGAGAAAGCTTCAAATAACCAACCGGGAGAATATCATGAAAAAAACTGTTTTGAGCATCGCAGCTGGTCTTGCGATGACCGTTTCTTCATCTGCTGTTATGGCGGATGGCCACGGCGAAATCACTGTTGCGTACTTCCTTGAGTGGCCAATGCCATTCCAGTTCGCAAAAGTGAACGAGATGTATGAAGAAGCGCTTGGCGTCGACATCAACTGGGTCAGCTTCGACACCGGTACTGCGATGTCTGCAGCGATGGCGTCTGGCGACGTACAGATATCTGTATCGCAAGGTATCCCACCATTCGTGGTTGCAACATCTGCGGGTCAAGACCTTCAGATCATCGACGTTGCTGTTTCCTACGCTGACAACGACAACTGTGTTGTGGCATCCGGACTTGAGATCGACAAAGACTCTGCGTCCGAGCTTGCTGGCAAGAAAGTTGCTGTGCCGCTCGGTACGGCTGCGCACTACGGCTTCCTGTCTCAAATGGCACACTTCGGCGTTGACCTTGCTTCAATGGAAATCGTTGACATGGCTCCAGCAGATGGTGCTGCTGCGATCGCTCAGGGTCAGGTTGATATGGCCTGTGGTTGGGGCGGTGCGCTGCGTCGCATGACAGAGCATGGCAACGTTCTTTTGACTGGTGCGGAGAAAGAAGCGCTGGGCATCCTCGTGTTTGACGCAACCACTGCGCCAGCATCCTTCATCGCTGAAAACCCAGAAATGGTAGCGAAGTTTGCAGAAGTTACTGCCAAAGCGAACGAAATGTGGAATGCGGGCGATATGCAGGCTGAAATGCTGCCAGTGATCGCAAAGGACGCTGGTATGGACGAAGATGCGACAGCTGCAACAATGGCAACGTTCGTCTTCCCAACTGTAGAAGATCAGCTTTCCGAAGCATGGTTGGGCGGCAATGCTGCATCCTTCATGAAAGGCGTTGCAGATGTCTTCGTGGGTGCGGGTTCTATTCCATCCGCATTGGACAGCTACGAAGGTGCGATCTCTAAAGACGCGCTGATGACTGTAAGCTCCATGTAAGCTTGAAGATCCGCCGGGCGTCGCTTTTGCGGCGCTCGGCACACAGCCTCTATATTCTGGCAAGCTCGTACCGGCGGAGCTTCTCTGAGTATAGAACGGGGTAGGGAATGTCGGGACTCAAAATAAACAGTATCTCGATGCGCTTCGATTTGCCGAACGGGTCATCCGTTCAGGCTTTGAAAGACGTGTCGTTGGACCTGAAAGCTGGGGAGCTGATGTCGGTCCTTGGGCCATCGGGTTGTGGTAAAACCACCTTGTTAAATATCGTTGCAGGCTTCTTGGCCCCTACTGAAGGGACAATCGAGCTGAACGGCAACACCGTTGAAGGACCAGGCCCAGAACGCGGCATGGTGTTCCAGCAAGGTGCTTTGTTCGAGTGGATGAGCGTGCGTGACAACGTGAGCTTTGGCCCTCGGATGAAGGGGCAAAAAGCCGCTGAGTATAGTCAAGAAGTCGATCATTTGTTGGATGTCGTCGGTCTGCAGGACTTCAAAGAGAAGGCGATTTACGAACTTTCTGGAGGGATGCAGCAGCGAGTTGCATTGGCGCGGTGTTTGGCCAACGACCCAGACGTCATCCTAATGGATGAACCTTTGGGTGCGCTTGACGCTTTGACCCGCGAAAAGATGCAGGGGCTCGTGCTGAAGCTTTGGAAAGAAACCGGCAAGACGATCATTTTGATCACGCACTCGGTTGAAGAAGCGCTTTTGTTGGGCGAAAGGCTGATCGTTATGGCGCCGCGTCCGGGTCGTATCCATAAGGAATACAACTTGCCGTTTGCGGATATGGGCGTTGGGCAAGACCTTCGCGAGGTCAAGAAAGACCCGCGTTTCGGTCAGGTGCGCGAAGAAATCCTCTCAATGATCTGGGATATGGAAGAAGAAATTATGGGTCGGACTGAGGGAGCAGGCGCATGAGTATTTTTAGCGAACTGTTCAACGAGCTTCTTGCCGTTCTGTCCACCCTTGTCGCAGCGATTCCGTATATCGCTGGGTACATCCTTCTAATCCTTCTGTTCCTGTTCATTTGGAATTTGGTGAAGCGCGTTCTGACACCAAAAAGCGATTTCGGCTCGCTTAAGACGGTAACATTCGGCGATGAAAGCGCGGTTACGTCGAACACTGTCGCGTCTGTCGTTTCGATCCTGTTGATCTTCGTTCTTTGGGGTGCGTTCACAGGGTCGAAGCTTTTGCCAGGCTTCATGCATATGCCGGGTGCTTTCACTGGCGAGGGAACATTTGTTTATACCGCGACCGCGGGCGATCAGAGCGATGACGCTGAAGTTACTTTTCTGGTGTTCCAGACGGGCGAAGATGTCGAAGCGCCAGAGGTTGAGCTTGGCGATGGCTTTGCCAAGAACGACAGCATTGCAATTGCCGCGTATCGATCTGAATTGCTGCGCGTTGACCTTAACGACGAACTTGGTCGCGATGAAGGCGCTGTTGTCTCTCATGTGAACGGTACGCCAATTGAGCCTGGTGGTAGTGTTTCCACTGAGTTCGGTCAGGTGAACATGTCGCAAAAGGGTACGTTGAATATCGTGCCTTCCACGGGTTGGCAGATGGAGCCCATTTGGTTGCCTTCCCCAGAACGCGTTTGGGAGCGTATGGGCGAAATCACCACGGATGGTTTCCGTAACTTCACCCTTGCGCAGCACCTTGGGTACTCATTGTTCCGTGTGATCGTAGGCTTCTTGCTCGGTGCGTTGGTCGGTATTCCTCTGGGATACGCCATGGGTTTGTCCGATTGGTTCCGTGGCTGGTTTGATCCGATTGTGGAATTCATGCGTCCAGTACCGCCACTTGCCCTGATCCCGCTGGTCATCATCTGGGCCGGCATCGGTGAAGAAGGTAAAATCATCCTACTGTTCCTCGCGGCGCTCTGGATTATGGCCATTGGTGCAAGGGCCGGTGTTTCTGGCGTGCGGATTTCCAAAGTCCATGCGGCCTATTCACTGGGTGCGAGCAAGTGGCAGATCATGCGGTATGTCATCATCCCGAACTCTCTGCCTGAAATCTTCACAGCCGCTCGGGTCGCCATGGGTGTCTGCTGGGGTACAGTTGTTGCGGCGGAATTGGTCGCAGCTCAGAAAGGGGCCGGTATGATGATCATGACGGCGTCGAAGTTCCAGAACACTGACATCGTGATCATGGGTATCATCCTGATCGGAATCATCGGTTTCAGCATCGATATGCTGATGCGTCAGCTTGAAAAGTGGTTGGTGCCTTGGAAAGGCAAAGGGTAATTCCCCCGGAAAAAACCAGCGAGAGGTTCGCCCTCGCTGGTTTTTGAAAGACTTGAAGTGGTCGAGGTTTTCGACCGCTTCTTTTTTGCTCAGTTGCTCAGTGCTTGCGAAAGCGTCGTTGCATTGTGGCGCATCATGTCGAGGTAGGTCGGAGCAGGGCCCTCAGGTCCAGACAACGCACCTGGGTACAGCGTTCCGCCGATGGTCGCGCCAGTTTCGTTGGCGATCTGTTCGATAAGTCGGCTGTCGGTGAGCGATTCAACAAATACCGCTGCAATGCCGTCTTCTTTGATTTGCTCGATAAGGGCGGCGACGTCGGCGGCGGAGGCTTCGCTGTTCGTGCTTAGTCCCTGAGGGGCGAGGAATTCGAGGTTATGGTCCCGCCCGAAATACCCAAAAGCATCATGCGACGTGACAACGGTGCGCTTGTCCGCTGGGATCGCATCCATCAGTGCGTGGATTTCTTCCTCCAAGGCTTCGATCTGGGCCACAAAACTTGCGCGATTGGCATAGTAGTCGCCTGCATTGTCCGGATCGATCCTCGCTAGGCCGGCTGCGATGTTGTCGGCGTAGATGATCGCTGCATCAAGGCTCTGCCACGCGTGTGGGTCGAATTCCCCATGATCATGGCCTTCGTGGCCCGCATGATCGTCTTCTTTGTCATGATCGTGATCATCGTGATCTTTGTCGTCGCCATGATCGTCGTGCCCGTCATGGTCATGATCATCGTGTTCATCTTCGTCGTGCTCGTGATCTTCATCGTCGTCATGCTTGTCATGATCCGCGTGTTCGTCATCATGGTCATCATGGTCGTCGTGACCTTCGTGTCCGTCGAATTCGATAGGTTCGATGCCGGTTGTCGCAACAACCAACTCGCCATCAAAGGACGCGGCTTCAGCGAGGCGTTCGAGCCAACCTTCGAATTCGAGACCATTCATGAAAAGCAACTCAGCATCAGCAACAGCACGCGCATCTTGCGGTGTTGGCTGGTAGACATGTGCGTCCCCGTCGGGGCCGACGAGTGTGGTCAGCGCAATATGCTCACCTCCGATTTCGGCCACCATGTCGCCCAAGATGGAAAAGGTCGCAACGACCGGAAGTGGCTCATCTGCCCAAACGGAAGTGGGTGCGGCGACAGTGAGCGCGGAAATCGCTGTGGCAGAGATTAAAATGGAACGACGAGACGGCATAACTAACCTTTCAAGTTTCGAAGTGTTGACGTGGCAGGTTCTGGGCAACGATGCCTCCAACCGGGCCAAAAATAAGAGAGAGGACGTAGCCACCGCCGGCGACCAGAATAATGGCGGGGCCGGACGGTAGGCTATAGTGGAACGACAAAAGCAAGCCGATGAAGCTGGACAGGATTGCGACGGCAGCGGCTGCGGCGATCAAACCTCCGATACCTTGGGCCCAGAATCGCGCGGCTGCAGCGGGTAGGATCATGATGCCCACGGCCATGAGTGTGCCCAATGCGTGGAAGCCAGCGACCAAATTCATCACTACCAAGGTTAGGAAGGTGAAATGCGTGATCGCGCTGAGTTTGCTGACGGAGCGGAGGAACTGCGGATCGGCGCATTCGAGAACCAAGGGTCGGAAGAAGATCGCCAATGTGATTAGGGATATGCTAGCAAAAGAGCAGAGCAGGATGAGCGCGCTGTCATCTAAAGCGAGAACGGTTCCGAACAGCACATGCATCAGATCGACGTTGCCGCCGCGTGTCGAAACGATCAGGACACCCAATGCCAAGGAGATCAGGTAAAACGCCGCGAGGCTCGCGTCTTCGCGCAGGGCAGTGAAGCGCGCAACAAAGCCTGAACCAAGAGCAACGATCATGCCCGCAATCAAGCCGCCGATGGTCATTGCTCCGAGAGAGAGGCCGGACACCAGATAGCCAATCGCCGCGCCGGGTAGGATGGCGTGAGCCATGGCATCGCCGGTCAGGCTCATTCGTCGCAGCATTAGGAATACGCCGACAGGGGTGGCTCCGAGGGCGACTGCGATACAGCCAAGCAAGGCCCGCCGCATGAACCCAAAGTCAGCGAAGGGCGCGACCAAGAAATCATAAATCATGCAGCAGATTTCCCGCAGATATGGGGCGTACTGTTACAGGCTTCGCACATCTGCCGCGCACGGAACCGGTTTTCCGCTGTCAGCACGGTATTGGTGGGGCCATGCGCCACCAGCTCGCGGGCGAGCATAAGTGTTTGAGGGAAGTGCGACCCGACGAGTTCATAGTCGTGCAAGACAGCAAGAACGGTCCGGCCTTCACTGTGCCAATTCTCGATGATCTCCACGAGATCGCGCATCGTTTTGGCGTCGATGGCCGTGAAGGGTTCATCTAAGAGCACAAGCTTTGCATCTTGCAAGAGCAGGCGCGCAAAAAGGGCGCGCTGCATTTGGCCACCAGATAGGGAACCGATTGGGCGTTTTTCGAAACCAGTCAAGCCGACAGCCGCGATTGCATCACTGACCTGAGTGCGCCGGGCACGACCTAGCCTGCCGAACGCGCCGATTTCGCGCCAAAGGCCCATGGACACGAGGTCCAAAACCGAGATTGGAAAGCTCCGGTCAATTTCGGACTGCTGTGGGAGGTACGCGATCTCTTCACGCTCAAATCCGCTGAAATCGATGGTGCCTTCGAGCGGAGACAGGCTTCCCATCATTCCTTTAAGAAGGGTCGATTTCCCAGCGCCGTTTGGCCCAACGATGGCCGTCAGGCTTCCTTCCGAAATCTCTGTATCCAGGTGATGGACAGCTGGGTGCCTGTCATAACCCAGCGTCAGGTTCTGAAATGCGACGCTAGCTGTCATAGGCCCCCCGGTGTGGCTGTTGCCCAGATAAATCCGAGCCACAACAGCACAACAACAGCTCCAGCGATGGCGAGCCTTGGCAATGCTCCAACCAAGAGGAGCTGGGTGGCTGTGCTGTCGAGTTTCACTGAACGGCCTCTTCGGAATCGCATGTGCCGCAAAGGCCGTGGACTTCAATCACGTGACGTTTGGCGGAAAACCCGTTTTCGCCCACGACGGTTTCGAGCTGGTTCAGCACGTCAGGGGCTACATTCTCTTCAACACTGCCGCAATCATCGCAGATCGAAAGGATCGACGATTGGTGATGGTGGTCGTGCTGGCAGGGGACATAAGCATTCATGGACTCAAGCCGATGGATGCGGCCTTGCTCTGTCAGGCTGGCCAATGCGCGATAGACGGTGGTAGGTGCCATCTTTGCATTGCTTGATCGCAGTTTCTCTAGCAAGTCATAGGCAGAGATAGGACCGGAATTTTGGTCCATGATCGTTAGCATTTCTGCTTGGAGCTGTTCGCCGCGTTGTCCCATGGTGTGGCCTCAGATTCGTTCAAGCGCTCTTTACGTTATAATATAACATTCCACAAGGATGGGCAAACTTTGCTGCGACTATCGGGCAAGGCCCCTCTTTGAAGCTTACAAACTTGTAAGGCTGACGCGAGGCAGGCGTTAGGTGCTCGACTTAAGTTCCTTTCATCGGCGCACTAATGCGCACAAGGGAAAGGAAGATAAAATGGCATTTCGTGAATTCTTGATCGCTGGCTCAGTCGCAACATTGGCACTTGGTACGGTCGCATATGCGCAAACCAACACGGCGCGGATCAGTGAAGACGTCGTCGCAGAGATCACTGTCGAAGACGCATCGCAGTTTGCGGAGCGGGTTAGTCGGACCACAAGGGGGGATCGCGATGACTGCGATGACCGCAAAGGTCACGACAAAGATGAGCTGGAGGATGGCGACAGCCAGTCCGATGAAGAAGAAGCATAGGCCTTGGTCGATGCAGAAGTTGAGGTGGCCCTTTGGGGTCACTTCGACTAACTCTTTGTCTATGAAGATTTTGCTGTTGGAAGATGACAAGGAAATCGGCGAATGGGTGCGCGACGGGCTTAGCCGTGCAGGCCATGTTGTCGATTGGCACGAAAACGGCCGCGATGCGCTTGTTGCCGCAACTACTCAGGAATTTGACCTTCTGATCTTGGATCGTATGACGCCAGAGCTGGATGGGCTTTCCGTGCTCAAGGCCGTGCGCGCGACCAAGAACATGACGCCTGCGATTTTTCTGACGGCCCTCGGCGATGTGGACGATCGGGTTGAGGGTCTTCAGGCCGGAGCCGACGACTATCTGCCGAAACCGTTTGCGTTCACAGAACTTGAGGCGCGAGTATCCGCATTGGGGCGGCGCAATTCAGGTGGTGACACTGGTGAAGTCACGGCACTGACGGCAGGGGACATTTCGCTCGATCTTTTGAAACAACGGTGTACGCGGCGGGGCGAGGTGATCGACCTTAACGCGAAGGAGTTTCGTCTGTTGGAGGCTTTTGTGCGATCCAACGGGCGTGTTCTGACGCGGAATATGTTGTTGGAGAAGGTTTGGGATATGAACTTTGACCCAACCACCAGCGTTGTCGAAACCCATATCAGCCGTCTGAGGGGCAAAATCGAAAAGCCGTTTGGCGACAGCGTAATCAAAACCCGCCGCGGGGCTGGCTATGTTTTCGAACCTACGGGCTAGCGCGATCCGCATAACGCGCCTGTCCGCTTTGCGGCAGGCCGTAGTTTTGTCCCTGACATTTCTCGTCCTGCTGTTTCTGGCAGGTGTTTTTTCGATCATTGAGTTCGAGCGCGTCTTTGAAAACCGCATCGAGGATGAGTTGCGCGGCCGTTTCGTGGTTGTGTCGGCCGATGTGTCTGAGCGCGGGTTCGTCGCGTCATCTTATCCGCGCACGGGCACGGAATATGTCTCTGTCTTGCCGGAATCGAGCGATGTCCGGCTTGGTTTCCATGAGCATCGGCCTGGACCGGATGGTAGGCTTCGCGATAACGGCGATTGGCTTTACCTCGTTGGGCAGGTCGGCGACGAGTATTTGGTTGTGGGAACCAACCTTGGCCGTCGAGAAGAGTTTTTGGAAGTCATCTTACAGGCGATGGGGATTGTTGGTCTCGGTGCCGGCCTGATTACCCTATGCGTGGGCGTCTATTTCGGTTGGCGTTCGCAGCGGCGTATGACGCGGATATCGCGGACCTTGGCTGCAGCTGCTGACGGTGACCTAAACGCCAGAACCGGCGTTACGCGGTCTCGTGACGATTTGGATGAACTTTCCCATCAGGTGGATGATACGATTGAGCAGCTCGATGTGCTGATCCGTCAAACACGCGACTTTTCAGCGAATATTGCACATGACCTGAAGACGCCTTTGGCACGGTTGCGGATCAGGTTGGAGAAGGCGCTTACGACGGAGATCGACGAAGGCGATAGTGTTGAGGAGATTGGTTCCGCGCTCGAACAAGCGGATGAGGTGATCTCGATTTTCGATGCTTTCCTGCGTATCGCGAAATTAGAATCCGGCACGGCCCAAGCAAAATTTGAACCCATCGCGCTAGGCGCCTTGCTGACCGAGATCGAGGATACTTATGCGCCGGTCGTGGAGCATGGGGGAAGAGTGCTAAAGCTGGAGCTGTCATCGCCTACCATCATCAACGGCGATCGAGTGCTGTTGTTACAGCTTTTGGCGAACCTCATCGAAAATGCCATCCGATATACGCCGGACGGGTCGGATTTGACGTTGTTTGCAGAAGGCGCATCGATTGGTTTGGCCGATACTGGGCCGGGAATTCCTGCGGATGAGTATGAAAACGTCATCAAACCATCGTACCGGTTGGAAAAAAGCCGCACGCAAGATGGCGCAGGGCTTGGGCTTGCATTGGTCAAAACCATTGCGGATGTGCATGGAGCGGCGCTGACCTTGTCCGAAAATCCAGAAAGCGAGTCCGCCGGATTGATCGTCAAAGTCGATTTTTCAAAAAAGTCGTAACTTTACATCTTTGTAAGAGTGACGCCATGCGACGGTATAGTGGGGTGCGCATATTCCTTTCATAGACAACGAAAGGACAAACAAATGAACTCGATCAAAAACTTCCTCGCCGTATCTTTTGGCATCGTCGTGGCCGTTATTCTAGCGCCCTTCGTCGCACTCTTCGGTTTGATGATGCTGGGTCTGACATTCGGTCTGGCGCTGATTGCAGCGGGTACTGTCACAGCGGTGGTCAAGGAAGCCGAAAAAGAAGCACAGAACGTTGCTGCTGATGTTGAAGCAGAAGCTGAAACTGTTGTGACAGGTAACGAGGTTCCAGCGTGATCCGGCTGTCAGCGCGGTTCTATTGGGTCACAGGCGGCGCGATCCTAGTCATCGCGGTCGCCTCTCACGCGGCCCTTGGAACAGGGGAAGAGATTTTCGAACTCTTCGACCACAAACACAGATAGACAAAGCCGGAGCCACAACTCCGGCTTTTTACTTTTTGCGGATCAGTGTTTCACCAGGCTGCAACGTTGGTCGCAAGCTGACCGTGTTTTCGACATCAGCCTGACCTTGATGACGAGCGACGATGATTTCCGCAGCCTTTTGGCCAATCTCACTCCGACAAGCATCCATGGTCGCAAGTTGCTGCGGCAATCCTTCCAACAACTCGACAGCGTTGAATCCCGCAAGCCCAATGTCTTCTGGAATCTTACGACCGCTTTCCATCAAGTACAGCAATCCGCCTGCGCCGATCATATCGTTGGAGTAATAGAGGAAATCCAAATCGGGCGTGCGATCCATCATTGTCTCTGTCATTTCGCGCCCTTTGGCCAAGGCAGAGCCGCCAGAATAGAATTCTTGATCCGCGATCTCGATACCACTTTGGGCGAGCGTGCGCGTGAACCCTTCGAACCGTTTCCGGGCACGGTGGTCGAGCGGCATTTTGGTCCCCATGAAACCGATTTTGCGATATCCCGCTTCGATAATGGCTTCGGCCATTTTCCGGCCCGCACGACGATGTGAAATACCGACGCAAGCGTCGACCGGATCTCCGTCTATGTCCATAATCTCAACAACGGGAACACCAGCTTGCGCCAACATCGCTCTTGACGCATCGGAATGTTCCAAACCCGCGATAATCACACCGGCGGGTCGCCAAGATAGCATATCGAATAGAACCTTTTCTTCCTTTTCTGGAAGGTAGTCTGTCACGCCGACCACAGGTTGCAATTCGGTGTTTTCAAGCATTTCGGAGATGCCAGATAAAACCTCTGGAAACACCATGTTCCCGAGCGACGGAATGATCACAGCCACCAAGTTAACGCGCTGGGAAGCGAGCGCACCCGCGATCTTATTCGGCACATAGCCAAGGCGTTTTGCCGCTTCCTGCACCTTTTCGCGCGTCGCTGCGCTAACATCACCCTTGTTTCGCAACACCCGGCTAACGGTCATTTCACTGACACCAGAGGCTTCAGAGACATCGCGAAGAGTGAGAGGGCGCTTGCTTGGATCGGTCACAGAGGTGGTCCTGTGTTCTTGACAGTTATCACTGTCTAACCAATGGGCGGACCCATTCCAAGTCAAAGCGTTGACGATCGCAGCTTTCTGGGCGAGGAACAGTGCAAGGCCCCGTGGCTCAACTGGATAGAGCAGCCCCCTCCTAAGGGGCAGGTTGCAGGTTCGAATCCTGCCGGGGTCGCCAAAAACACCTGAAAAATATGACTTATTTACAGGACGTTGTGCGGAAGCCTGCAAAAAGGCCCGTGAGCTTTCAGGTCGAAATCAGCTAAAACGGCCGATTTCTCGTACAAAAACTGTACAAAATTCGCACGTTTGTGCGTATTTCAGGGGTCAATCATGAGCCGCCATAGCTTTGATCCTGAAATCGCCGGACGTGTTGGCCTGAACGCGGCGGTGATTTTCCAGAACATCACCTTCTGGATCGAGAAGAACCAAGCCAATCGCCGGAACCTTCGCGACGGGCGGTATTGGACCTACAACTCGATCTCGGCCTTCGGTGAGCTGTTCCCTTATCTGAGCGAAAAGCAGATCCGAACAGCCCTCGAAAAGCTGGTTAGCGCAGAGCTGATCATCAAGGGTAATTTCAGCGATGATCGTTATGATCGGACCTGCTGGTATGCCCTGGGCAACTCCATTTGCCCAAATGGGCAAATCGATCCGACCGAAAGGGAAAATGATGCATTTGCCCCTGAGGGCAAGCCATCTGCCCGAGAGGGCAAATCCTATAAGAACAGATATAAACCATATCAAAAACCAAATCCTTCGCACGCGAAGGCGGCGGTGGAGGATGATGTTTCTGAGAAGATTTTGTCCGCCTATCCCGAGGATCGCGTTCGCGGGAAAGCGGTTTGCATCTCACAGATCCGCCAAGCATTGGCCGACGGCGTGGATGCCAAAGACCTCGAGGACGCCGTGCGGGCCTATGCGAGTGAGAGCGAAGGTTTCACACGATCCAAGGTGTGCTTCTCCGACAACTGGTTCACCTCTGGCCGTTGGTTGAAATATCTTCACGACGTTGAGGAGGCACGAGAAGCGGGCAAGGCCAAAGAGGCCGAGTTGCTGAAAGGCTTGGCCGACTGGGTCACGGACCACCATCCGCTGTGTCGCCACATCACACCCGGCCAAGTGACCGCGTTGCTGGCCGCAAACTTGGTTAGCCCTGCTGAAATCGAGGCGGCGGGGCTGAGATCATGAACGCGACCGATCCCCACGAAGAGCAGAGAGCAAGGTTACCCACCGATTACATCGGCGGGACTTGTGAGGGGCGGCAAGCCTCCCCTTCAAACCCCAACCAGACGCGCGCAAGCGGCGTCAAAGAGAGCCTTTCCGAGACCGTGATCTTTCGATGCACACCGTCAGAAAAGGCAGCGCTTGTGGCCAAAGCGCGCGCCGCTAGTCTACCAAATGCCACGCTGATGCGGGAGGCCTTGGGGCTGACCGAGGCACGTCGGCGCAAGCCCGTCCCACGTGTTGACCCGAAGCTGACCTTTGCGATTGCCCGCGTCGGCGGCAACCTCAACCAGCTCTCCCGCTGGATCAACGGCGCGGTCAAATCTGGTCGTGCAAGCCAGATCGATGCGCTCAAGGTCGCGACGCAGCTAGTGGTCATCGAACGGCAGTTAGCGCAGATCGTGGCGGCACACGCAGGCGGTGACGCTTGATCATCTCGTTCTTCTCCACTGGCACCGGCGGCGGTACGGCCCCCGTTGACTACCTGACCGCGCGCGAAGTTCTGGCCTATGATGAGAACCGCAACCTGATCCGCGACGACACCGGCCAGCCGCAAACCAAGATCCGCGACCCGTTGCCCGAGGTGCTGCACGGCAATCCCGATCAGACCCGCGACCTGATCGATGCGAGCCCCAACAAGTGGAGCTACACCGCAGGCGTGATCAGCTTTGCCGATAGCGATGATCCCAGTCCCGACGCCCAGCAAGAGGCCATTGAGCTATTTGAGGCTCTGGCCTTTGCTGGGCTGGACAGGGATCAATACGATTGTCTCTGGGTGCGCCACTCGCATGAGGGCAACGTCGAGCTCCACTTCTGCACGCCACGCCTTGAACTCAGCACCGGCAAAGCGCTGAACATCGCGCCGCCAGGCCATGAGACCGCCTTTTCCAGCCTCCGCGACCTGTTGAACAAGACGCACGGTTGGGCAGACCCTTTGGACCCAGAACGCGCCCGCGAAGTGCGGGCGACGATTGAAGCACCGACGCGCGCGCAAGGTCGTGAAGAGCTGCACGAGTGGATCCTCGATCAGATCAGCGTCGGAACCATCAACGACCGCGCCAGCATGATCGGTGCACTCACTGACGCGGGTTTCGAGATCCCCCGTGCCAGCAAGAATTACGTCACCGCCCAAGACCCCGACACCGGCGAGCGCTGGCGATTGAAAGGAGAGATTTTCCATGACGACTGGCAAGCCGAACCGTCTAGCCGAGAAATTGAACGCGGACCTGGAGACGATCAGGCGCGACCACGCCGCCTTGATGGCATCTCAACTGGAGAACTTCAGGAGCGATTTCAGCAGCATTGCGACCAGCGCGCTGCATACAATCGAGACCGATATCAGGTTCTTTCTCAGCGACAGCAAGAGCGAGTTGGAGAGGCGGAGCGAGACGATCCGCCGCTGGTTGACGATCTCGCCATGGGTGATCGTGGGGATGGTCTTAGTCTGGATCGCAACAGTGCTGATGGCGAGTTGGTTCTGGACGGGTTTGATCACGCGCTCGGAATTGAAGGAGTTGGGTCTGACGCGGATCGAACAGGCTGGACAGACGTGGGTTACGTTGGAGCCGAACCAGACGGAGTTGAAGACCTGCACGATGGCGCAAACACCAATCATCTGCATCGAGATCAAGGAGCCTTAGATGACGCAGCCCCTAACAGCCTTGGAACGCGACTTGCTCGCCTGCGTCGAGCGGTTGGTGACGGCCTGCGAGGTCTCAGCAAAGGAATTGAGCGGGTTAGAGGCGCGCTCGACGACCAGAATGCAGAGCCAGATGGATGGATTGGCCGCCTGCGTGTCAGTGCTCATTCAATCGCAAACAGCGTCCGTAGCTGCGTTGCACGGCTTGTTGAGCGAGGGTTCGAACTACGGGAGGCTGCGCACGCAACTCGAGACCAGCTTGAAATTAGTGAAAGCCGCCGAAGAGAGATTGAGATAGAGCTAGAAGAGCGGGATGTGGAGACGGATCGAGGGCTGACACATTGATGTGGCGATGCCGAACCACACTTCTTGGTGCCCGCAAATCAGCTTGGCACCAAGTATTTTCTTTGGCGGTGAGTGGTTCTTTCTAGATAGATCAGGTAACTGAATCACTGTGGTAAAGGCGAAGAATGGATCACGAAGACGTAGTGTCACTTACCGGCCTGAATACAATCTGCCGTTATCAAGAGTTAACAAAAATCGCGGATAAATCATTGCAGAACTATGCGGCGAGAACACGAGAGCTATTTGGTCCGGTTGCAAAGTCTTTCGACGACGACAAGAACGCTGAGTGGCTCATCCGCAGCTATTTAGCCTTGAAATTCGTTCTCGCTTCGACCGTGCTTGGTACATCTGCAAACCACGCTGACAATGAAAACCTCAAAATAACTTTGCCTTACCTGAACTACTATACGATGCTAAATTGTACGAGGGCTTTCATTTTTACGCTGCCGTGCGTCGAATGGAAGGACGAAAAATCCATAGAAATGACGCATCAGAATATCATCAATACAGCTGGAGACAAACTCAGGCGTGTTGATGGGAGCATAGCGTTAGCCATCAAATCTAGATTGTTGATCGGCCAGAAGCAGAGGGAGTTGTTTTCTTACCGATTTCCAGCCACCGGATTGAGTGTATTCAAAGACGATCTGATCAAGGTCGAGGAAGCCATCGAAACGGCGAGATTTTTAGCAGAGTTGGCTCAGTTTAACTTATCCTGTTTGGAAGCGGCAGTTCGAAAACACACGGAGTTGTCCTTCAAGGTTGGAGGGCAAGATAACCTTTGGGACCTGATGCGTTACAACACAAAGACGCAGGAGCTGATAGATGATGATGACTACCATCGTGTTGGGTACTTTGTTCGGAAATACAGGTATCCATCAGAACTGGTTTCGCTAGGAACGCACGGTTTATTGGAAGACTTCTTTGGTGCTTGGGTCAGCGAAGATGAGAATTCTCAGGGGTACAATCCGGACGAAGACTGGAATCTCCTACTCGACTTCCAGTAGATGGGGGGATTACCGGAGGATTTCCATCACTTAGAAGTCACCCTCAGCGCATTGTAGGCAAGTGATGTTGTTTCGTCGCCACATTTCTACTACTGAGTCGCGGTCATCGACGACAAATGAGATTGTTTTACCTTCGGACAAAAGTCCGTCTAAAATGTCCTGTTTGATTTCAACATCTGATCTGAAATCCCCGTGCGGACGCATCAAGAGCTTGCCGAAGGGGATCAAATTCCACGTGAGCCAGGTCTCGGTAACCGAGCGAAATTCTTCGCCACGCCCTGAGACTAGGATCAATTCGTAGTTATTAGACTCCCAAAGAGCCCTATATAGGTCAACAATCGGCTCGTTTGGAAGGTCGTCGCCCATTAGAGAGTTGAACGTCTTCCAATCTGGATTTTTTCCAACAACGAGGGGCCGTCTATGGTCAATTTTCGCTAAAGTCCCGTCGATGTCGAAAAGCGCTGTCAACATCGCTGTGCCTATCCGCTAGTCAAGCTTGCGACGTACTTGCTTAAGATGTCGGCGGCTTTGTTGATCTCTTTACGCATGCGAATTGCTTCAGTTTGATCGAAAATATAATTTGCCTTTCCGTCTTCAGCCAAAACAATCTGTGCATCCGTTTCTTCAATGCGAGTCCAGTGGGCGAGCCAGTTACGTTTCGATATTGTGTCTGGCAAACTTGAAAGCGTCGTATGATCATCTTTATGCAGATCACCCTCAGCTAGTTCTACAATTTTGCTTGCCCGCTTGTGCGAGTCCAAAATCATCGTCGAATGTAAGCTGGCTATGAATGCGTCGTTGTCTTTTTCGGCGGCTTTTTCCTTGTATTTCAACTGCCCTTTGGCCTGCTTGAGGAGTGTTTTCCGAAATCCATCCGCAAAGGCATCCTTGTCACAACCTTCCTCGTTGAACTTGTGCTCGATTATCTTGAAACACATGTCGTCGATCTGGGACAACGAACTGACTATTATTCCCCTCATAATCTTTGGGTGGAGTGTCTTGTGCAAAAGGTGCTCGATCAGCTCTCTGGCCTCGTCACGGACCTCGTTTCGTTGGGCGGTGTACACACCCTGCAGCCGCTTGTCGTATACTTCTTGCTCCAAGCCAGCGCTGCCGGAGTAAAAAAGTATGTCTGAGTAAGGCACTTGCTCCCGAATTTTCGCGATCACGTCACCCCCGACTGGCTTATCAACCTTGTCGGTATCTTCAACTCGCCAATCAACCAGCATGAGGTCATACTGCGATGTGTTTACAAAATGTTGATCCCATTGAGTATTTTCTGGATCAGATATCCGGGTCACGACAAGATGAAACCCAAGATCCTTAAGATACCGCTCTAGAGCGCGATGCGAAGCTCGGTACCATCTATCGTCATCCTCGACCCACAATACCGAAAACTTAATCAGCAATTCTCGTTACCTCCAAAGCAAGCCCTGACCATCCATCAATAGGCTCGTCGCAAACTGATATCTCTAAATCGATTGCTCTCAATGTGTTCGCAACATGAAAAAGTCCGCGACCTGACCCCTCGGTCCGAGTCGTAAAGCCCTTGTGAAAAATCTGACTTGGATCAGAGATCGACGCGTCCAATCCTGTTCCATTGTCGGCAATGCAAAACACACCACTCTTCGATTGAGAGGGCAGAAAGGCAATTTTTTTCGCACCGTGCCTTTTCGCATTGGATATAAGGTTATCGACTAGGATCATAACGTCTAGCGGCGAAAACTGGGCCTCGAACTCACTGGCTTCACTCAGTGAGTTGACAACATTGATACGGCGAAGTTCGGAGGGATTTTGTTTCAGATCTTCCAGATATTCTGATACGAAATTGGTTAGGTTTCCCTTCACAGACTTTAGAGCAACCTTGTATTTCCCACCTGTGGCGTAGTTTGAAAATTTCGAAATCTTTTCAATACTTTCCTCTATCGATGCGAGGTATTCGAGTGCTTCATCGCGGTCAAAATCGTCTTCGTCGAGGAGAATGTGCTTGAGATTTTCAGCGTCTGTCGCAGCTATTGAACTGTAAAGTGCGGTCTGGTGGTGAAGGTTTAATACGTGATCATGATCCTTGGTCGCATCCAGACGAAGAAACATGTTTTCATCGGCAGTTACTCGAAGGCGAGCCTCAACCTTCTCACGTTCAGTTTTTTCTAGCTTAGCTTGCTTAACAGCAACGTCGCGAGCGGCTGCTGCGGTTGCTTCGCGGGCTTTTGCATCATGCTCTTGTTTTTCAGCTTGTTCAGCGCGAGCCCTCTCTTGTTCCGCCCGCCTTTCCGCTTCTTCGGCGCGTATTCGTTGAGCAATTGCTTCAAGGCGCGCCTCCTTCTCAGCTTTGATCGCCTCCATGTTTCGCTGAGCGATCTTCTTAAAATTGCCCTTATCGATAGAGCTTAGCTCTTCAAACGACTTATCAGTGGTGTTCTGAATGAAAGACAGTACGTACTCGTTGTAGGCGTCCTCAGCTTCGTGCGCTAATTTCGCGATCAACTCTTCATTGATGCGGAACGATCGAATGTCGAAATTGGACGTCCTGAGTGTCTTGTCGATGGCATCCTTTACTGCGCTCTGGTCAATCGTCCTAATACCAAAGTTGCTTGGGTCTGCCCGGATGTCCTTCTCGGAGATGTTCCTCCGATTTGGATCCGATAGATCCATTAGGCCGTCCCAATGAACCCCGTCGACGATGAAGCGCTCCAGTTGGCGTATTATGTGCGGAATGTAGCCATAATCGGTCTCGCCATTGCGAAGTTTAACTCTCGCTTCAGGATCTGAAGCTGTGAGCTCACGATAGGGTTCGTCTTGTACCAAGCCTTCTCGGCTTGTGACTGGTTTGAATAGGTTCTCAGAATCGACGACGGACACCTGCCCGATGACATCGCGCGTACCTAAGTATCTCGACGTCCCTTGAGTTTTTCTTTGATCTAGTCCCAGCCAGTCGTTTTTCGGGTTTCCTAACGGAGAAACCCGAAAACCGTTTAAGTACATGAAAACAGACCCGTAATCGTTCGCAGAATATCCAGTCTTCCTCTTAAAGAAGAGTTTTGAGCTAAAGTTCATATAATGAATACTAACCCTAATGTTCTTCAGAAATTTATAAGGGTTTTCAACTTCGTAGCTGTAGACAAGTTCCCCGTGATAACGAAGTTCGGTAGTCAATAGATCCCCTGCAGCATCAATGTTTGACTCGATGTTGTAGGTGCGTAGCGCTAGATCCTCGAATACGGAGTTTGATATCTTTTGCTCCGGCTCTTCGTTGATTTGAAGCGTTACTTCAAAACTTGAATCTGGGTCAGAAATGAATTTTTCAAGCTCTGATCTTAGCCTTAAGATTCTCCGTTCATCCCAACTAGAACGCAGATCTGAAATCCTTAGGACCGTGCCTGTATTGAAGTCCGGTTCCCCGATCTCATCAAGGAACTCTTGTTTAGATAGTACCTCATACCGAAGCTTGATTGTGGAAATTTCGGCATCGATCATCCCTGTTTCAAAAAGAGCCCATTCAATCGGTAGCTTGATAAAATCGCCGGTGGAAGCCTTGGTATAAAGCGTCAATTTCTTGCCGAGGCGGTCGCAAGAGAAGCGTCCTACACCCTTGCTCCCAGCGAAAGGCTTGTTGCGCTCAGAGTTTGCGACCTTCTTTTCTGAATAGGCGATGTTCAGCCACTTATCGCTAATATCAGCAATGCTCATGCCATCCCCAAAGTCCTTAAGGATCAACTCGGAGGGGGCTGATTTCGTCCTATCCTTGAACCGAAGTTTTACGTTCGGAGAGGATGCATCTTTGGCATTCTTGATCAGCTCGATGATCGCGATGTTATCATCGAGAATAAGTCCTTGACCAAGAATATCTTTGATGCCCGCGTTCGCGCGAAAAGCGAGTTCTTTGCTTACACTTGTCATCTAGCCAATGCTTTCATGCATTTCGAAAATTATATGGCCTAATGCTTCTGCCATGAGCGGGGGAACCGCGTTGCCAACTTGAGTATATCGAGGGCATTCTAGTTTACGTCTGGCGCCACCCGTTGTGTATTTACCCAAAAATTCAAACCAATCAGGGAACGATTGCAGACGAGCGCATTCACGCACAGTAAGAATGCGGGGTTCGCTATAGTGAAGTAAGTCGTCCGGAAGCGTTGTAATTGTTTTCGACAGTTCATCTGGGTGCAGCGGGGTAAAGCACTGTTTGCGAATGTTGTACTTTTCACGAAATGCTTTTGGCAACGATTTGCCTTTCGGGCAAGTTTCGAGAATTTCTTGAAACCTTTGGATGGTCTCAGGTCGGTGCTTTGCCAAACGGAGGCTGTTTACTGAGGCCGCTTTCTTCACCCCAGCCTTCATCAGTGCTTGATACGTGGATCCTTTGGATCGGTTGTATACGATTTGCTGAAAGCCTTTGGTATCGACGCTTGGTATGGTCCCGGAAAATGCCACTTCTAGGTCCGAAATAGCTTCCTTAACGGTTATCTCATGCCCGTTGAGTTTCTTCCTATCCCTGAAATCTCTTGCATGGCTTTCGATGGCCTCGAAGGGATCATCAACAGTCGCTCCTTCTTGGAGTAGGTCAGCGCGAACCGCGATGAGGATAAATCGAGGCCTAGGCTGTGGGACGCCAAAAACTGAAGCGTTTATGACCTTGGAGAAGGTCTTGTACCCCCCCCAATCAAAGTCATGAAGTTGCTTCTCGACTTGCTCTGAATGCGTTGGGGCCGATGAGTTTTGAAAGCGCGCAGTGAAACCCTTTACGTTCTCGAACATCAGAAATTTGGGTCGAACGAGATCGACAATCTCTAAGTATTCATTCTTAAGCTGATTGCGCGGATCATCAACTTTCCTGCGACCTGCAAAAGAAAAGCCCTGACACGGAGGGCCACCGCAAATCATGTCTATGGTGCCGCGCAGTCCGATTAGGTCAATGCGGTATCTGTCAATCAGATCTGACGTACTCATTGCCTCTTTAGGAAGCCACTCTGGCCAAGAAAAACTGATGCTCTTTTTCTTCTGAAAGTTGTGGATGAGTGTCTTGAATGCGTCTTCATTTTTCTCGATGGCGAAGACGCCCTTCCACCCGGAAAGGGATAAGCCCAGTGATAGGCCGCCGCAGCCAGCAAAGAGATCGATGAAACGCATTCGTTTAGTCCAATTGATATGAGGCTGTTATAGGTTAGAAACTGTACGCGCGCCAGGTACTTTGTTTTTTCTGATTGTATTGTTGTTAGAGCGTGGATCATGTCGAGTTAATTGATCTGTAAAGAACATTGGCACAGCTCACCTAACATTCGGTCATAGCTTCCAAGCGACGCCGGGCGAGCTCAAGGGTGAGTATGGCTCCGAAAAAAAATGGCACAAACGCCATAGCGATGGTCGTGATGATAAGCTGAGCGGCACTAAGTAAGGTAAATCCATCCAGAGGGTCAAAGTACTGAAATCGCACGAAACCTGTTGCAGAAACGATAAACGTAACAACGGCGAGATCGTTTAGGATATTGAGAGGTTCGATGGCTCGCCGTGTTGCACGTTCAATCATTGCACGGCGTAGTTTTGGGCTAGTTGGCTGCAGGTGTCTCATTTTTTACTCCCTGACGAGTTCAATCCACGTGTGCACATCGTCGTCACTGACTTCACGTCCTTCGACGTGTGACTGATACCAGCGAGCTACGATTGCTCCGCGCTTCTCGCTCTTAATTTTGATGTTTTCCTCACTGAGGTGTTGATCGAGCGAAATCTCGATCCTCTTTAGCGCTTCGAAGTCATGCGCGGCCCTAACAGATTTTGTGCCCAAAAGGATCCATGCTGCGTCCACGTCGAACTTGTCGGAAATCGCTACCAAGGCCTCAACAGGAAGGCCGCGCTGGCCTTTTTCGTAGCTGTGATAGGCGCGGTGTGAGACGCCGATCGCGTCCGCCATGGCGGTTTGCGTCAAGCCGACTTCGTTGCGCGCGATCGCAAGTCGCGCACCCATTGCCGAGAAGACAGCCTTCAAATCCCGCGCCATGCAAGGTTCCCATTGACGTGACTGTCAAATTGCGCGAAACTGCACAAAATGACATAAAATTCCAGTTAATCCCATCTGACCACGTCAGAAGGTGCAGAACAAGCGATTCCATGCGTGTCGCTGATTCAACTTTAGCGGACAAGGACGACTGAAATGGCAGAGACCAACTATTCAGACAGCTCTCAGATCCTGGGGCTTGGGAAAACGCCCGCCCAGTGGGTCGAAGTCATGGCCGGGATGGGGATCGATATTTCAGAGCGGACTTTGCGCGAGCGAGCAAATGAGACGGGCGCATTCTATCGCCTTGGGCGGACCATGCTCATCACGCCCGCGCAGATTGATACGATTTTTGAAGGAGGCCAGTCATGCCGCTCCAAATTTACAAGAGGGGCCGTGTCTACTGGGCCAAGGGGTGGATTGAATACAACGGCAGGCCAATCGCCGGCCCATACCGGCGAAGCACTAAGGCATCTACAGAAGAGGGCGCACGGGACTGGATAAACCATGAGACCGAACGTCAGATCCGTCGCTATGTCGTGGGCGACGAACCGAGCAAGACGTTCTCCGATGCTATTATGCTCTACAACGCATCGCCTAAGGCAGCGAAGCAGTTGATCCCGATTGTCGAAGCAATCGGCGACCTGTCGTTAGGCGCGATTTCTGGCGCGCTATTGAAGAGCCTTGGACCAAAGCTGAAACCCAAGGCGTCGACCGATACCTGGTGGCGTGAAATTGTGACGCCCGCGAGTGCTGTCATCAACAATTCGCACGAACTGGAGGGGACGCCGCTGATCCGCGTGAAGCCGTACGACAAGTTCGAGCGGATCGCGCAGGACAAGCGACGGGGGAAGCTTAGCCGCGTCGAGCGCACGCCAGCTGATAAGGAATGGATCGAGGCATTTTGCCGTGCCGCTGATCCGTACAATGCTGCACTGGTCCGTTTCATGTTCGAGACGGCCGCGCGTATTGATCAGGCCGTATCGTTGGAGCCTGATGACCTTCGACCGCACGAAAACAAAGTTCGCGTGAAGGCGCAGAAGGGGCATCCGGAAAGTTGGATCACTGTTTCGCCTCAGATGATGGACGAACTTCTCGCACTGCCACCGAAGCGCCCGAAGAACCGGAAGACCGGTAAACTGATGAAGGCGCGTGTTTTTGGCTATGGCAGCTCAACCGGATACAACACGCGCTGGAAGACAATTTGCAGGCGGGCGGGCATTCCGTACCTATCAGCGCATCCAGCTGGACGGCACGGCTTCTTCACGGAGCTTGTTGTCCGTCAGGGCGTCGATCCCGTCACGGCGGCCAAGGCTGGACGCTGGTCAGACCCCAATTTGCCCATGCGAATCTATGCCCACGCAGAGACCGATGAGGCCGACATCAGGGCTCGTTTTCGTACAAATCACGTACAGGATGACCCTGTACAATCACCCAAGCAGCAGAAATCACATAAGGAATAGCGCTATGAACGCATCCCTCCTAAGGGGCAGGTTGCAGGTTCGAATCCTGCCGGGGTCGCCAAAACCACCTGAAAAATATGGCTTATTTACGTTACGTTGTGCGGAAGCTTGCAAAAAGTCCCGCCAGCTTTTGTCCGTCGTCAGGGATTTTGGAACAGATGGGCGCTTGAGCTAAGAGAGGGTCAGGCTCATCTCGTTGGTTTAATTATGCGGCGGATTTGCTGTGAAGCAAGCGTCGCGTTTCGATGGTCTTTCGTTTGATCCTTTCTCGTTGTTTTAGGATGGTCTGGCCTCGCCCCAAGCCGACGTTCACCGGATGCCCGCGATGCTGCAGCGCAGCCCGTCGAACCGGACATTCAGATCATGTCTCAAGCAGGACTAGGATCATTTTTTGAAAAGAAGATAGACGTCGAATGGACCATCCGCTGCAGTGATTTGCAGCCTTGATCTTTCGCGCCAATCGACTTGCACAATGGATCAAATCTCGCGCAGCCAAAGTCATGTGAACGCGAACGGATGTATTGAGCGATGCTTAGTGAAGCAGAATTTAGGAACCTGTTGACCTCGCGAGCCGTCGCCCTGACTGGATGTCGAACAAATGGAGATTTTCCGGCGTGACCTTAAAGGCCATCTCTTTTCCGCTTGGGTCAATGGTATGCACCCCAGAAAGGCTGACAGTTATCGCCGAAGCTTCGCTTGCCAATTTACCATGGAGCAAAGTGTTGGCCCCCAGGGGCTCAGACATTTGAATAAAGGTCCTAATCGGTCCTCCGGCATCCTGTTCCAAATGTTCAGGGCGGATGCCCACTTTGACGGCGCCGTCAGGGCCGTCGGTTCGCGCAATCACTTGATCAGCAATTTTGACCTTCCCGTCCGATATATTCGCATCAAAAATGTTCATGGCCGGGCTTCCAATGAACTGAGCTGCGAACAAAGTTCTCGGCTTTTCATACACCTCAAGAGGAGACCCAATTTGTTCAGCGACACCGCCGTTCATGACGATCATGCGATCGGCCATTGTCATTGCCTCCACCTGATCATGTGTCACGTATAGTGACGTAATGCCAAGATTTGCTTGCAGCTCTCGGATTTCTAATCGCATCTGGACGCGCAACTTTGCATCCAAATTTGAAAGCGGTTCATCGAAAAGGAACACGGCCGGCTCGCGAACGATTGCACGCCCCATCGCGACCCTTTGTCTTTGCCCGCCCGATAATTGGCGGGGTTTGCGGTCAAGCAGTGGCTCCAACTGCAGCAGCTTTGCCGCTTCTTGAACTTTGGCTTCTATTTGATCCTTCGGAAGTCCCGCGATTTTGAGCCCGTACCCCATGTTCTGACGCACGGACATATGCGGATAGAGCGCGTAATTTTGGAAGACCATCGCGATATCACGATCCATCGGTTCCTTGTCATTGGCGCGTTCCCCACCGATCATCACGTCGCCAGACGTGACAGTTTCGAGCCCAGCAACCATCCGCAGCAATGTTGATTTGCCACAGCCCGATGGGCCGACGATGACAATGAACTCACCGTCTTCGATATCCATATCGATCCCGTGGATCACGTCGGTGGAGCCGAAGCTCTTTTTGATATCCTTGAGGGAGACAGTTGCCATTGGTTATTTCTCGCTATCAACTAGGCCGCGGACGAAGAGTTTTTGCATTGAAACCACAACGATCACTGGCGGGATCATCGCAAGGATCGACGTCGCCATGATCACCGGCCATTCAGCGACATCGTCACCTGACGGGAACATTTGTTTGATCCCCATCACGATGGTGTTCATTTCTGGATCGGTGGTGATCAGCAGCGGCCAAAGGTACTGGTTCCAGCCATAGATAAAGAGGATCACAAACAAGGCGGCAATGTTCGTCCTGCTCATTGGAACAACGATGTCCCAAAAGAACCTCATCGGTCGTGCGCCATCCACACGTGCTGCTTCAGCAAGCTCATCTGGAATTGTCAGAAAGAACTGTCGGAACAGGAATGTCGCAGTGGCAGAGGCAATCAAGGGAAAGATCAGACCATAATAGCTATTGAGCATTCCAAAACCTGCAACCACTTCAAATGTAGGAACGATGCGCACTTCGACTGGCAGCATTAATGTAATGAATATCATCCAGAAGAAAGTTTGACGGCCCGGAAACCGGAAGTAGACGATCGCGAAAGCAGACAGCAGCGAAATAATGATCTTTCCCACAGCAATGCCAATGGCCATAACGAGACTGTTGAAGAGCATTGTCGCGACGGGAACATTCACGCCAGAGAACAGCGCCCGACTGTAGTTTTCCCAAAACTGATCACCCGGCCAAAGTGGCATTGGCGGCTTTACGATCTCAGGTTGGGTGACAGTTGAAGCCACAAATGCCAACCAAATTGGAAAAAAGATCACCAAGACGCCCAAGATCATGAAAGCATGGGTCATCCAAATACCAAGCCCTCGTTTTTCCACCATTCCGTGTTGCTGGGCCATCAGTAGTGCACCCTTTTTTCAACATACTTGAATTGAATCACAGTCAGCAGCCCAACGACGACCAACAAGATGACGGATTGTGCTGAGGACGACCCCAAGTCTTGGCCGACAAAGCCATCCGAAAACACTTTGTAGACCAGGATGGTGGTGGATTGCTGCGGTCCGCCCGCTGTGATCGTGTGGATAACGCCGAAAGTCTCGAAGAATGCGTAGACCACATTCACGACAAGCAGGAAGAATGCCGTAGGGGTGATGAGTGGAAGCACAATGCCAAAAAAGCGCCTCCAGAAGTGGGCGCCGTCGATCGCCGCCGCCTCGATCACCGATCGTGGAACAGATTGCAGGGCGGCGAAGAAGAAGAGAAAGTTATAACTGATGCGGCCCCAAGCAGACGCAACCACGACAAGGCCCATTGCCTCTCCGCCGTTCAGGACGTGGTTCCAATCATAACCGAGCTGCCCGAGATACCAAGACACGACGCCAACGCGGGTGTTGAACATGAAGAGCCACAAAACACCGGCTACGGCAGGCGCGACGGCGTAGGGCCAAATCAACATCGTGCGATACACGCCGGAGCCCTTTATCAGCCGGTCAGCAATCACAGCCAAGAACAAAGCTGGGATCATCGAACACAGCGTTACGAGGATTGAGAAAATTGCGGTCGTCAGAAATGACTTGCGGTAGAATTTGTCGCTTAGAAGGAATTCGAAATTACCAAAGCCGACAAATTGCGATGATAGGCCAAATGGATCGGGGATGAATAATGACTGCCAAATCGCCTGACCGGCCGGATAGAAGAAAAAGACGGCAGAAATGATCACTTGTGGTGCGATCAGCAGGATTGGCAGCAGCCAGCCACGGAATGTGACCCGTTTTTCCAATGCTCGTCCCCAGTAAATTTGGTGCGGGCCAATTTCGGCCCGCACGCAGTGTTAGCTGATTAGCCGTTGGCTTGTTCGAACCGGCGTAGTAGGGCATCGCCGCGCTCTTTCGCACTGTCCATCGCCTCTTGCGGTGACTTGTCGCCAGACCAGATGGCCTCAAGCTCTTCGTCGATGATACCGCGGATCTGGTCAAATGAACCAAGACGCAAACCTTTCGAGTTTGCTGTTGGTTCATTCGCCGTCATCTGCATAACAGCGATGTCTGTGCCTGGGTTGGCTTCATAGAAACCTGCGGCCTTTGTCGCTTCACCTGCTTCTGCAGTGATCGGCAGATAGCCAGTGTTCTGGTGCCAAGATGCTTGAACATCTGAAGAGGACAAGAAGGAAAGGAATTCCCCTGCGCCCTTGTATTCTTCGGCATCATGCCCTGCCATTACCCACAAAGAGGCGCCACCGATAATCGTATTTTGCGGCTCATCCGCAACGGCCTTCCAGTACGGCAACGGGCGCACATCAAAGTCGAATTCAGCTTCGGAACTGATACCTGCGTAGCCGGCAGAGCTTTCGGTAAAGAGAGCGCACTCACCTGCACGGAAGTTTGCACCACCTTCGTTTCGCCGACCTGTGTAGATGAACTTGCCGTCCTGCGCCCATTCTTGCATCGCAGTTAGGTGAGCAATCTGAGCTGGGCCATTCAGCATCAACTCAGTATCCAGACCAGAAAATCCGTTGTCTTTGCTTGCAAATGGCACGTCATGATAAGCTGAGAAGTTTTCAAGATGGATCCAGCTTTGCCATGCGGTCACAAGCGGGCAATCTTCGCCACCTGCTTTCAATGCATCCAATGCAGCACCCACGTTTTCCCAAGTGGACAGGTCCATGTCAGGATCGACACCAGCCGCTTCAAACGCGTTACGGTTCACCCAAAGAACAGGTGTGGATGAGTTAAAGGGCAGCGATAGCATGTCGCCATCTGTGGATGTGTAATAGCCCTTAACCGCACCGATGTAGGCATCCGGGTCAAAGGTTGCGCCACTTTCGCCCATGACTTCATAGACTGGGCGAACCGCACCTTCGGCCGCCATCATTGTGGCCGTACCGACCTCGAACACCATCAGGATGTGAGGTTGTTCTTGGGCGCGGAACGCAGCGATCCCAGCGTTCAGTGTTTCGGAGTAGTTGCCCTTATGACTTTGGACAACGACGTAGTCGGATTGGCTAGCGTTGAACTCTTCAACTTGGGCCGCAACAAGCTCACCCAGTCGACCTGTGAAGGCATGCCAAAATTGAACTTCGGTTTGAGCCATTGCCGCGATTGGCGATAATAACGTTGAGCCGGCAATAGCGCCGATCAATAACTTTTTCATGGTTTCCTCCCTGGCATCTTTCAGATGCGAAATTGTTTCTGTGCGCGTGTTGAATTGGCAGCAGCTGTTGGAGATTCCGAGCTTAGCTCCACCGATCCATAATGCAAGCGTGCAAATTGTTGAATTCGCATAACAAGATGTTATGAAGCGAAAGCTCATCGATTAGGTACCTCATTATGTCAAAATCTCGCACCCTTCGGATCCGTCAGCTCGAGGCCCTTATGGCCGTGATTCTCAACGGTTCTGTGACAGCTGCGGCCGCGGACCTTGGAATTAGCCAACCCGCGACCAGTCGATTGCTTTCTGACCTTTCAAAAGAGTTCGATTTTCAGCTTCTAGACAAACGAGACGGTCGTTTGATTCCAACGCAAGAAACCCGATTGCTACAGCCGGATATTCAGCGCGTTTTGGAACTGATGTCGCAAATTTCGGAGGTCAGCAAAGACATCACCAACCGGCAAGCCGGTCATCTTCGCGTTGCCTGTTTGCCCGGTTTCGCAACCAGCCATTTGCCCGGTGTTGTCTCAAAGTTTCTGGAGAAGCGACCAGGTGTAAGAATGACGATCGAACCAGATCGCCCAGAACGCATCTTGGAGTGGATGATCGGCGAGCAATATGATTTTGGGATCACTGATGGCTTCACGGGTCACCCCGCAGTCGAGAGCATAAACGTGGACATTCGAACCGTTTGCGTCTTTCCGACGGGAGATGACCTAGGGAAGCTAGAGACCGTCACTCCTCAGGACTTAGTTGGCAAAGACTTCATTCAACCCCACCGCGACAGCGACTTCTACCACCAAATTTCGAAGGCATTTAGCGATGCACATGTTCCTATTCAGCCGCGCGTGGAAGTTAGACAATTTACTGCCGCTTGCGAGTTGGTTTGCAACGGCGCAGGAGTGGCAATCGTCAGCGAGCTGGATGCGGTCAAATATAGGGAAAGCGGTCTTTGTTCCCGACCGTTCTATCCATCTTTACCGCATTCCCTTTCATTGGTTCGGCCAATCCTAAAGAAACCGTCTCTCTTGACCCTCGAATTCATAGAGTACTTCGAAGCTAGTTTATCCCCTTACCAGCTAACGAAGGATTGAAATCACAGGCGCAAACCGGCCCAGAGCGGTCATTGGCTGGCACCTATCAATGCCGCAGCTGCAGCCCCCATTCCTGACATTCGCTGTGACGTCTCGTTTAAGTGAAAAAAACCGACTGCGTTTCGAAAGTTCTTTATTTCCGCAACGCCTCTTTCAAAGACGTTGCCCCCTCATCATATTCGCGCAAATCGAGCTGGGAATAGATGTCCAGAAGGTGGCCCTTCATAAGTTCTTCGGCGGCGGAACCGTCATGGTTGCGCAATGCATCAACAAGGGCGTGGTGGGCGTTGCTTTCGCACAAGGCATTGCGCCGTTTCCAGTAGAGCGCGATAACCAGCGAGGAACGGGACACGAGCTGTTTTAGGAATTGCTCAATCGTTTGCTGATCCGCAATTCGGGCGATTTCCAGATGAAAGTCCCCCGAAAGCTTCAATGCCAGACCGGGCCGATCTTGATCAAGCGCCTCATGCTCTTCCTTGATGTGCCGTTCAAGCAGGACAATATCAGCAGCTGTTGTGCGCTCGGCGGCGGCTCGCGCTGTGCTGGGTTCCAACAGCGCGCGGGCCTGAAAGACTTCATGGGCCTCCTTCAGCGAAGGCTTTGATACGAACGCCCCACGGTTCCTTTCGATTGTCAGCAGGCCTTCAAACGCCAGTGCTCGCAAAGCCTGCCTGACGACAGTCCGGCTGACGCCAAAGACGTCGCTCACCTCATCTTCGCGCAGCTTAGCTCCGGGCTTGAGCCGATGCTCATGCACAGCGTTTGTCAGCTGTGCGGCAATGTCTTCTGCAGCTAGCTTCTCTTTGGTGATGTTTGACATATCGATTCCTTCGCCAGAACCCTGCTGACCGGGCCGGTTCGGGGCAACACCCCATACAATCTGAGGTCAGATTGTATACAAGTTTTGCCTGTTTATTGCACAAACTTGCATGGCCCTGCTTGATTTCTAGCAGGTCGGAGAAGCGCTTTTACAAGTTTGGCAGATTCACCTTTGTTGCAACAATGGGCTTGAGGCAGCGTTTCGGCACTACATCTGGGGGCGGCATGACTCAAAAGATCGATCTCGAACTGATCAGCCTGACGAAGCGCTACGGCGCTACGGTCGCAGTTGACGCGATCAGCTACCATTTCGATGCGGGAACCTATGCTTGTCTTTTGGGGCCGTCAGGGTGCGGGAAGTCTTCGACACTGCGTATGATTGCCGGACATGAAACTGCTTCGGATGGGGCGATTACCCTTGGGGGCCGGGACATCTCGACATTGCCACCTGCCAAGCGGGGCACCGCAATGATGTTTCAGAACTATGCACTGTTCCCGCATCTTAGTGTGCTTGACAATGTAGCCTTCAGCCTGACGATGAAAGGCGTCGACAAAGGCACGCGTCACGCCCGAGCCAACGAGCTTTTGGAGCTCGTTGATATGACAGCCATGACGGACCGTCTGCCTGCACAGCTTTCCGGGGGGCAGCAACAGCGCGCGGCCCTGGCGCGGGCCTTGATTACAAAACCAGATGTCTTGTTGCTGGATGAACCGTTGTCTGCCCTCGATCCTTTTCTGCGGATACGTATGCGGGCAGAGCTAAAAAAGCTGCAGCGGGAACTGGGGCTAACTTTTGTCCATGTCACCCATGGTCAGGATGAGGCCTTGGCGCTGGCCGACGAGATCGTCGTGATGAACGACGCCAGGATTGAGCAGGCAGGCAAAACACGCGCGGTCTTTGACGCGCCCAGTACTGCCTTTGTGGCGCGGTTTCTGGGATCGCACAACGTGGTTGTTATGCCCGAAGGCTTGGTCGCTGTGCGGTCTGATGCCATGAAGGTGACGGACCAGACCGGAGCAAAGCTGCCGGGCACCATCACAAACATCGAATACCAAGGCACGCATGTCGCTCTTACCGCCGCCGTTCCTGGCGCGCAGGAAGTTACCGCGCTGCTGTCTGACAAGGATTTCTTCGGCAATCCGAAGGAGTTGGGCGAGGCAATCGGCCTCGACTGGGAGGCTGAGGCAGCACATGCCTTGGCTGGATAACGAACCGTTCAACAGAGAGGACGAACCATGACGACAATCTCCAAAGTACGCTATTCGCGTCGCTCACTTCTAAAGTCGGGTGGCGCGGCGGTGGCGGCCGCCGCGCTTCCGGCTCCAATGGTATGGGGGCAAGAGACGAAAGACATCACCTTGCGCCAGTTTGGCACCGGGGTGTCGAATCTGAACGACGTAGCCCTGAAAGTCAAAGAGGATTTGGGCTTCAATCTGGAAATGACCGCCCTGGACACCGACAGCGTGACCCAACGAGCGGCGACACAGCCCAATAGCTTTGATATCGCGGATATCGAATACTTTATCTGTAAAAAAGTCTGGGCCGCAGGCAACCTGCAGGCGATGGACACTTCCAAGATTGCCCAATACGACAACATCGCGGGCACCTTCCGCAGCGGTCTTCTGACGCCCGAAAGCACGATCGCACAAGGCACTGCGCCGCACACGGTTGGCTTTACATCCGGTGTGAACGGCAAGGACTTTGTGCAGGAGGAGTCGGGGTGGATGACCCTGATCCCGACGATCTACAACGCCGACACGTTGGGCATTCGCCCCGACCTGATCGGCCGCCCGATCAACAACTGGTCTGAGCTTCTGAACCCCGAGTTCAAAGGCAAGGCCTCGATCCTCGACATCTCGTCCATCGGGATCATGGATATGGCGCTCGTCGTGGAATCCATGGGCGAATACACCTACCCCGACAAAGGCAACATGACCAAAGAGGAGATCGACCTGACGCTTGGCATCTTCACCGAGGCCAAGAAGAATGGTCAGTTCCGCGCCTTCTGGAAATCCTTCGACGAATCCGTGAACCTCATGGCATCGGGCGAAGTCGTCATCCAGTCCATGTGGTCGCCTGCGATCACGGCTGTCCGCAGCCAAGGCATCCCATGTGTCTACCAGCCGCTTGAAGAGGGCTATCGCTCCTGGGGTGGCGGCTTGGGTCTCTCGGCCTCGCTGTCGGGCATGGAACTGGATGCGGCCTATGAGTACATCAACTGGTATCTCTCCGGCTGGGTCGGCGGCTATCTGATGCGTCAGGGCTATTACTCTGCTGTGCCAAGCACCTCCAAAGAGTTCATGTCCGAAGATGAGTGGGGCTACTGGTACGAAGGCAAGGAATCCAAAGGCGATATCGTCTCCCCGACAGGCGCCAAGCTCGCCGGGCCCGGCGAAGTCCGCGATGGCGGCTCCTTCCTCGAGCGTATGGGCTCTGTGGTCTGCTGGAACTCCGTCATGGACGAGAACCAGTACATGGTCCGCAAATGGAACGAGTTCATCGCAGCCTAAGCGATGCACGTCGGAGGGCTTTAGCCCTCCGGCACACAGAAACCCTTGGACAGACGGCAGGGGCAGGTTTGCGGAACAATACAGTCATAGGTTGGCTTTTGGCGGCGCCACTAGCGCTTGTGCTGGTAGTCTTTCTGGTGCTCCCGATCGTCATGATCGTAGTTGTCAGTTTCTGGGGCGCTACTGAATGGTCGATCTACCCTGCATTTCTGTTCGACAATTATGAATTCCTGTTGACCTCGGATGTGACGTACCGGGTCTTTTTCAACACGTTCAAATACGCCGCGATCACATGGGCTTTCACCCTGCTGATCGGGTTTACGGTCGCTTACTATTTGGCGTTTCACATCCGAAGCCTGACCTGGCAGATCGCGCTGTTTTTACTCTGCACGATCCCGTTTCTGACCTCGAACATTATCCGGATGATCTCATGGATCCCCTTTCTCGGGCGCAATGGGATTGCCAATTCGACGCTGATTTCCATGGGTGTCATTGATGAACCGCTGGAATGGCTGCTTTTCAGCGATTTCAGCGTCGTCCTCGCCTTCGTGCATCTCTACACGCTGTTCATGGTCGTCCCCATCTTCAACACCATGATGCGGATCGACAAATCTCTGATCGAGGCGGCGGTAGACGCGGGGGCAACTGGTTGGCAGACGCTTCGGCATGTGATCATTCCGCTTACCAAACCAGGGATCATGATCGGAACAATCTTTGTCGTGGCACTTGTAATGGGCGATTTCATCACGGTGCGTTTCATGTCAGGTAGTCAATCCGCCAACATGGGGCGTCTGATCCAGAATGACATTGCCCTGCTGCAATACCCGTCTGCGTCAGCAACCGCTGTGATCCTGCTGGTTACGGTTCTTATCCTGATCGGAACGCTTCTACGGCTCGTCGATATCCGGAAGGAACTGTGATCATGGAGCCGCGGCCTAAATCATTTTACGCGCTGACAGCCTTCTTCGTGCTGTTCCTGATCTTTCTTTACGGCCCAACCGTGACGATTGGGATTCTGTCGTTCCAAGGCCCGGGCGGCGGTTTGACCTTCCCGATGCGTGGCGTTTCGCTGCATTGGTTCCGTGACCTGTTCGAACAACAAGCCGTGGGCGATATATGGGGATCATTCAGCCGCTCACTGGTGCTGGGACTAATGGTGATGGTGACGACTGTTGTGGTCTCGGTCATGGGCGGGCTGGCCTTTCGCAAGCGCTTTGCAGGGTCCACGGTCCTGTTCTACCTCATCATTACGTCGCTGGTGATCCCTTCAATCCTGATATCTCTGGGCGTTGGACTCATCTGGTCACAATCCGGCCTGCCAGTGCACTGGTCGAGCTCCGGTTTTGGCGCGCAGCTGACTTGGACATTGCCGTTCGGCTTGCTGATCATGTTCGCTGTATTCAATCGTTTTGACCGCTCTTACGAGGAAGCCGCACGTGATCTGGGGGCAAGTCCGTGGCAGGTCATCCGTCATGTAGTGCTGCCCATTATCGCGCCTTCACTGATCGGAGTTGCTCTCTTCGGCTTCACGCTCAGCTACGACGAATTCGCCCGAACCTTGCTGACCTCCGGCAGCTACAACACGCTGCCGCTCGAGATTTTCGGCATGACGACTAACGTGACTACGCCGGTGTTGTTCGCCTTGGGCACGCTGACGACCGTGTTTTCCCTGCTTGTGATCGGTGTCTTTCTGCTTGTCGTTTGGCTATTGAACCACCGCCGCGCACGCCAAGGGTCCGATGCTGGCAAAGGCATGATCTGATGGCTGTGATCATCATAAACCCCAACAGCACGCGCTCAATGACTGATGCCATGCTCGCCCAAGCACGCAGGTCAGCTCCCAAGTTGGCGTTCGAGGGCTGGACCTCACATGATGGCCCTCCTGCTATTCAAGGCGTCACCGACGGAGAAGCTGCGCGCGCGCCATTGCTCAAGTTGGTCCAGCAAGCGTCCTCGCAAGGCGCTAACGGCATCATTATTGGGTGCTTTGATGACACTGCGCTTGAGGTCGCAGCAGGCTTGGCAGATTGCCCGGTGATCGGCATTGGCCAGGCATCCTATCACTATGCGGCCCTCAGAAACTGGCGTTTCAGCGTCATAACAACTCTTTCAGTCTCAAAGCCCATCATTCAGTCAAATATTGAACGGTATGGGTTCGATCACGTTTTATCGAAGGTCCGCGCGTCGGAAATTCCGGTTCTGGAATTAGAAACGAACACCAAACGTGCCTGTAAGGTGGTTGCACAAGAAGCTCTGCTTGCGGAACAAGAAGACGACATATCCGCAATCATTCTTGGCTGTGCAGGCATGGTCGAAGTCGCAGATACGGTTAGAAGCAAACTGTCTACTACGGTTATTGATCCCGTCGAATGCGCGGCGCGATGCATGCTGTGGATGCGTCGGATAGATTAAGGCCCGAAGGCTCTTTTGAGATTTGTGCTACCGTCGAAATGGCAACGCGGGGTTGTCGTTCTGGGAGGACATGGCGGATCGGAGGATCAGCCATGGAAACCACACTGAACCTACCAGCCATTCGCGCACTCCGTCCCGCTTGGAACAAGGGGCGGATCGTCGGCCAGAAGCGACCGTTGAATCCAAAATATGTCTGGGCGATCCGGGTCCGACTTGAATTGGCCGAAAATCATCGCGACCTTGCACTATTCAACATGGCGATCGACAGCAAGCTGCGCGGTTGCGACCTTGTGAAGATGAAAGTCGTCGACGTCATGGCGTCTGGTCAGATCAAAGAACGGGCATCTGTACTACAAAGCAAGAACAAGAAACCCGTGCGGTTTAAGATATCCGAAGGCACACGCGCCTCTGTAGAAAAGTGGATGGAGGATGAACTCATGGTCGGCTCGGAGTACCTATGGCCGGGTCGGTTCCATGAACGTCTGCACATCTCGACACGCCAGTATGCCCGGATCGTCCGGGATTGGGTCATGTCGATCGGTCTGGAGGCCAGCGCGTATGGAACGCATTCGGTGCGAAGGACCAAAGTCACACAGATCTACAAGAAGACTGGCAACCTAAGGGCGGTCCAGCTCCTACTTGGGCATACAAAAATGGACAGCGCCGTCCGGTATCTCGGCGTTGAATTGGAAGATGCCCTTGCTGATCCTCCCCCTTTGAAGTGGTCCGCCCCTATAGTTAGGAAACGGAGGATCAGATATGGGAATCAAGCGTCATAAACCGGAAGAGATTGTCACT
>NZ_FQXB01000011.1 GCF_900129845.1 Cognatiyoonia sediminum | reverse complement strand
GCTGCTTGCAGGGCACGGTGGTCACAAAAGAGATGTCATTCGCAACAAGATCATCCGTGATCTTTTTGTCGATGTTCATCGATAGTCCTTTCTTGAGAGCGGGTAAGCGCTGCTAAGTTGTGCGGTATACATGAACGGCGCATGGCGCGTGGCGAACCACACGCGCGGCAGTAGAGCCCAGCAAATAGTCGCTGAACCCGGGTTTGTGCGAGCCCATCACGATACATTCCACATCATTGGCTGCGGCATAATCGATGATGCTGCGGTAGGTATGTCCCATAACCATCTCGGTCTGGATATCCTCCAGATGGGCGGTTTTGGCCTCCAACTGCGCAATGGCATTATCGACTGCTTGTTTTTTCACATCGGCATCGAGGTAGGTCTGCACCGACCCTTGCGGGGCTTCGTAGACGTGAAGCGCCACGATGTTTCCATCGGGACCGGCAAGCGCTTTGGCAATTTCCAAAGTCTTCTCTGAAAGGCCGTGGTCTAAAGCCATTGGAACTAAGATTTTCTTATACATCTTTGGTCTCCTCAGCCCGATCAAGTTCCGGGCAATAAAACAATTTTTGGGGCGGCCACCTGCCCCGCGCGAATGTCTTTGAAGGCTTGAGCGCCTTCCGATAGGCCCCGCAGCTCAATCCAATTGACATCTCCTAGACGGCCATCAAAGAGGGCTTCGGCGGTGTCACGGAAATCCTGTGCGGTGTAGGTATAAGTGCCGATGAAGGTAATCTCTTGCAACGTCGCGCGGCGAATATCAAAGCCTCCGTCGCTGTCCCCTAGGCCGACATGTGCGATCACGCCCCCGGGTTGGGTATGAGCGCTGGCAACAGCCCGCGTGGCAGAGAAGCCAACTGCATCCACCACCATCGGGTATTTGCCTTCGGCCGCGGCTACAGTGTTCTGCCCACAAAGATCTCGCAAAAAGGCGCGGCGTTCTGGATTGGGCTCAACGACCGTGACATCATTAATCCCTTGCGCTTTGAACGCCAATGCGGCGGCGAGACCGATGGCACCGCCACCGATGACCAATGCCGTTCGGTCCATCGCTGGATGGATGGCTTCCAATGTCAATCGGACGGTGTGCCAACTCACTGCGAGCGGTTCGACCAAGGCTGCCGTCGTCAGCGGCACATGATCTGGCACTTGGACAAGATTGCGTTCCGGCATCGCAACGAGTTCGGCAAAGGCTCCTTCTCGCGGTGGCATCGAGATGATTTGCCGGTCGGGGCAAAGGTTTTCGCGACCCGCGCGTGAGGCCGCAGAATCGGGGTTGATCACAAGCGGATTAATGGTGACGCGCATGCCATCTTTTGGTCCGCCGACGATAACGCCCGCCGCCTCGTGCCCCAAGATCAGCGGCGCCGGACGCCTTGCATCATGGCCGAGATAGGCGTGCATATCGGATCCGCAGATACCCACCGCATCAACGCGGATCAGATGTTCATCTGCTTGCGGCGTCGCATCGGGCACATCGCGGTACCCAAGTGTTTCAACACCATCATAAACCAGTGCTTTCATTTTGCGGTGAACCCTCCATCAACCATGAGGACCTGACCTGTCACATAGGAGGATGCGTCAGAGCACAGAAACAAGATCGGGCCATCCATGTCAGACATCTCGCCATTTCGCCCGATGCATGTTTGTGCCGCATTTCGCGCCGCTCGGTCTGGATCGTCAAATACCGCTTGGGTCAGTTCGGTTGGGAAAAACCCGGGGCCGATGGCGTTAGCGGTGATACCATAGCGCGACCAAGCCTCGGCCATCGCGCGGGTCAATTGTGCGACGCCGCCCTTGGTGGCCCCATAGGCGATGCCGCCGGGAAACGCGCGAGTGGTTTGCAGCGAGGCAAAGTTCACGATCCGGCCCCAACCTTTTGCTTTCATCGCAGGTACAAAAGCACGGCTTAGAAAGAATGGAGTGCTGAGGTTTAGGGCCAAGGTCTGATCCCAACCTTTATCAGTCACATCATCAGCGGGTTCGCGGGTGTTGACGCCCGCGGCGTGGATGACAATATCTGGCGGGCCGAAAGGCTCTGAGATAGCAGCAGCCATGGCATCCAGCTTGTCACGGTCAGCGACATCTGCCGCAACAGCTGCTCCCTTCGCACCGAGTTCGTCGCAAAGACTGTCCAGAGCTGATTGTCGTCGCGCAACGCCAACGACATTCGCTCCGGCGGCGGCAAGAGCACGAGCTGCTTGTCGCCCAAGGCCGGAACTTGCGCCAGTGATACAGGCCACGCGACCTGACAAATCAAAAAGATCGCGCGGATCGTTCATTGGTCTATTCAGCCGCCGTTAGATCAAAGTTCTGCCCTGGGAAGTATTTGGCGAGGCGGACGTCTGCGGCGCGGGCGTGGCCTTCCATGCCTTCGAGGCG
>NZ_FQXB01000012.1 GCF_900129845.1 Cognatiyoonia sediminum | reverse complement strand
TCTGTCTCATCTCCACTCCTTGGTGGTTGCGATGTGCCAGAAACCCTCTCTTATCAAATCACCCTAAACTGTCCCATTAGCGCTGACGTCAGACACCAGTACCCCCTCAAAAAAACCGGCTTACCAGAAGGGCTCAATCTACATTCGAAAACTCGACGAGTGTCGACTAGCGGAGTGTTCAGCCGAGGATTGGGCATTCCTGTTTTCAGAAAGAGTTTTCTCTTTGTCAGTTCCGAGGCCAATCAAAGAATGAGGATCAACACCAATTATCTTTCCTCAGATTGATTCTATTTTCAGTTGAACCAATGTTGTTCTTATTCTCGTTTACGCAAGGTTAAGCGAGAAATCTTGCCGCATGCGAACTAATATTACAAAAGTAACAAATGGGGGGTTATAATGAAACTCAAGAAACTTGGTTTAATCGCGACTTTGAGCGTAGCAAGCGGGATTTCAGCAGCAACAGTAAGTGCTTCTACGCTAGAGCAATATGGATTTAGTGATGTTGTCATATTTGGGGACAGTCTGAGCGACCCCGTCAATAATTTTGGACCACCAACAAGCTTTATCTATCCTAACGACCAAGTCACAAACGGCGATACTTGGGCGGTAAAATTAGGCTACGATGATCCATCCACCAATAATTTTGCGGTTTCTGGTGCGACTGCGAAAACAGATGGCGGTGGCGACTTCATGGAGCAAATCGAGACCTTCATGGGAACCAATCAAACCTTGGGCGATAGCGCACTTGCCATAGTGTGGTTAGGTGGAAATGATATTGCCAATGCTTTGTTTGGAGACCCCTCAAACGCCGTAAATCGACTCACTGAGGGTGTTACGGCATTGGCAACCGGCCTAGCTGCACTGGCAACTACTGGTTTTGATCAAGCGTTGGTGTTTACGTCGCCAGACATTGGCGACACCCCGCTAGCCAAAGCTAGTGGTGTTGAGGGTGCCGCATTTGCAAGTTTTCTCACTACAGAGTTCAACCGTGCTCTGGTTGGAATTGGAGAGGCGGAAGTCGCGCAAGGCGTAACCTTGAACGAGCTAATCGACTTGGCATTTCTCGACGTCCCGACCCTTGCACTAGAGGCTAAAGGTACCATTGACTACACCAATGATGAGGATGCATGCTTCGACGGGCAGACTTTTGTAAACGGCTGTGATTTGGCCAATGCAAACGGGTTTTTCTACTATGATCCGTTCCACCCTACTGACACAACTCATGGGTTCATTGCACAAAAAGCAGAGCTAGCGGCTGAGCAGCTGGCGCCAGTACCTCTCCCAGCAGGGTTTGTGTTGATGGGAACGGTTCTTGCTGGATTTGGTTTTGTGTCTCGCCGTCAGAGAAAACAACAAGCCTAGAAAACACGTCGGACCCGCGCTCGAAAACTTTTACATCGAGCACGGGTCGACCTTCATTTTAATGGTTGAATGAAGATCAAGAACAAAATTTTAGAGCGCCCAAACATTGTTCTCGTGTCTTTGTGAGATCTATCTGACCAATCATAGGGTCCTTCAGAGCTTTACGGCCAGTAGAACAGGGCTCAGCACCGGTCGATTTGCGCTCACTCCCGACTTTCGCCGCCGTGCAGTATTCTGAAGACCCGCAAAAATATTCAGGTCAATTGAGTATTCTGAGTATCCTACAAATAAACTTATCAAGATTAACTTGCCTGCAATAAATATTATTGGCTCTCTCCAAGACTTTTACGGCTCTATAATTTGCGATGCAAAACTGTAAGTGACGGCGAACGTCGTTTAGTAGCTACCCAAGTCGGCATTGCAATCCACACTCATTGAGCAAACGGACGAATTAAGCACGG
>NZ_FQXB01000013.1 GCF_900129845.1 Cognatiyoonia sediminum | reverse complement strand
TATTCAGCCGCCGTTAGATCAAAGTTCTGCCCTGGGAAGTATTTGGCGAGGCGGACGTCTGCGGCGCGGGCGTGGCCTTCCATGCCTTCGAGGCGGCTGATGCGGGCAGTGGCGATGGCGACGTCTTTCGATGCCTCGCGCGTGGCGCGCTGCCAGGTCACGATCTTCATGTACTTATGCACACTCAGACCCCCAGTGTAATTCGCAGCCCCAGAGGTCGGCAGCACGTGGTTCGTGCCAGAGGCCTTGTCGCCATAAGACACCGTGGTCTCTTCACCCAAGAAGAGAGAGCCATAGCAGGTCAGGCGCTCCAACCACCAATCAATGTCTGCCGCCTGCACTGTCAGGTGTTCGGGCGCATAGGCGTCCGAGGTTGCGGCCATCTCTTCGCGGTCGGCACACACAATCACCTCGGCGTAGTCGCGCCAAGCCGCGCGGGCGTTGTCGCCGTTGAGTTCTGGTAGGTCATCGATCAGCGCCGGCACGCGGGCCATCACATCTTCGGCCAGTGCGCGGTCATCCGTCACCAGCCAAACCGGAGAGTTGTAGCCATGCTCGGCCTGAGAGACCAAATCGGTCGCCACGATATGCGGGTCCGCGTCTTTGTCAGCGAGGATCAGGCTGTCGGTCGGCCCTGCGATCATGTCGATGCCCACGCGGCCAAAGAGGATGCGCTTGGCCTCTGCCACGAACTGATTGCCGGGGCCCACAAGGATGTTGGCTTTGGGCAGGCCAAAGAGGCCAAAGGTCATCGCCGCAACGCCCTGCACCCCGCCCATCGCCATGATCGTATCGGCACCGCAGATATGGGCCGCATAGATGATCGCAGGGGCGACACCGACGCCGGGGCGCGGAGGAGAACAGGCCGTGATATGTTTGCAGCCAGCGACCTTCGCCGTGGTCACTGTCATGATCGCGCTTGCGATATGGCTATAGCGCCCGCCTGGCACATAGCAGCCCGCCGCATCCACGGGGATTGCCTTTTGACCGGCGACAAAGCCCGGCTGGATCTCCATCTCCACATCGGCCACGGTGCTTTTCTGAAGCTCGGCAAAGCGTTTGACGTTGTCATGGGCAAAGCGGATGTCGGCCTTGAGCTTCTCCGGCACCAATTCAATCGCCGCGTCAATCTCGTCCTGCGTCAGGATGACATTGCCCTCATAGCGATCAAACTTCGCCGCATACTCCAGAGCCGCCGCATCTCCCCCTGCCTCAATCTCAGACAGGATCGACACAACCGTGTCATGCACATCAGACGCGCCACTCGATGACGTCAATTCCGCTTTTTT
>NZ_FQXB01000015.1 GCF_900129845.1 Cognatiyoonia sediminum | reverse complement strand
CAAGAAAGGACTATCGATGAACATCGACAAAAAGATCACGGATGATCTTGTTGCGAATGACATCTCTTTTGTGACCACCGTGCCCTGCAAGCAGCTGGCCGGTGTGATCGAAGAGATTGACCAGCACCCGGATATCTTCCACATCCCGTCGAACAAAGAAGACGAAGGCATGGGGCTCTGCGCGGGGGCGTGGATGGGCGGCAAACGCCCGATGATCATCATGCAGAACACCGCGATTGGGGTGACGATCAACACGCTGGCAACGCTGACGCAATACTACCGCATGCCGCTGCCGATGCTGATCAGCTACCGCGGAGAGCTGCGCGAACCTGTCGCCTGTCAGGTAGAGATGGCGGTGCACACCAAGGCTCTGCTGGCCCAGATGAACATCCCGACCTATCACTTCCACAACCAGTCGGATGTGGAAGAGCTCGACATGATTCTGAAGTACACCTTCATGTGCAACAAACCCGTCGCGATCCTCACAGACGCGAACTTCTGGGGAGGCTATGGCGACCAATGATCCGTTCTGAGATACTCAAAGAGATCGCCCCGATCCTGAAAGACCAGCTGATCGTCTGCAACATCGGCATTCCATCCCAAGAGCTGCATGCGATCATGGATCAGCCGAGTAACTTTTACATGCTGGGCACGATGGGGCTTGCCTCGTCGATTGGGCTTGGCGTGGCGCTAGCGCAGGACAAGACGGTGATTTCCATCGATGGCGATGGCTCTGTCCTGACGAACTTGGGCACGTTGCCGACCATCGGGAACAACATGCCGAAGAACTACATCCTGATGATCATCGACAATGGGTCTTATGGCTCCACCGGCGATCAACCGACCTACACGGGTCGCAAAACCGACCTCGCCGCCATGGCGCGCGCGGCAGGCTGCGACAACGTGGTTGAGGTGCAGGACGTGGACACCGGCACAGCCTTGCAAGAGGCCATCGACGCACAGGTCGGCACCGTGATGATCGTCAAATGCGACAGCGGCAACGCCAAGATGCCCGTCATCACCATGGACCCCGTCATCATCAAGGACCGCTTTATGAAAGCGATCGAGGCTT
>NZ_FQXB01000016.1 GCF_900129845.1 Cognatiyoonia sediminum | reverse complement strand
AGGATTTGCGCCTCCCTGAGCGAGTAGAAAACCTCGCCGTTAAGCAGCTCGTCCCGAAGCCGTGCATTGAAGCTTTCGCAATATCCGTTTTCCCAAGGTGATCCCGGCTCAATATAGGCGGTCTTAGCGCCGACGGCTGCAATCCAATCGCGGACGGCCTGCGCAATGAACTCCGGGCCGTTGTCTGACCGAATGAAGTCTGGAACGCCGCGCAAGATAAACAAGTCCGTCAGCGCATCGATGACCTCTGTCGAGTTCAGCTTCCGTTTCACCCAGATCGCCAAGCATTCCCGGCTGTGTTCATCCAGGATGTTGAGCGTTTGGAACGCTTTCCCGTCATCGGTTCGATGATGTACGAAGTCATACGACCAAACGTGGTCGCGATACTCAGGCCGGAGCCGGATACATGATCCGTCGTTCGTCCAGAGTCGCCCCTTCTTGGGTTGCTTCATTGGAACCTTTAGCCCTTCACGTCGCCACAGCCGTTCGACACGCTGATCGTTCACCAACCAGCCTGCGTCTCTGAGCAACGCTGCGATCCGGCGGTAGCCGTATCGACCATACTGGCGCGTCAGCTCAATCATGTCGGCCACTAGACGCTCCTCGTCAGCACGACCAACCGGCAAACGACGTTGTGTGGACCGGTGCTGTCCCAGGACACGACAGGCTCGCCGCTCCGATACCCTGAACTGGCTGCGAACATGGTCAATGCAGGCACGACGGCGTGAAGGGCTCAGTAGTTTCCCCGTGCAGCCTCAGATAGGATCAACTTGTCCAGCGTCAGGTCAGACACGGCTCGACGCAGTCGATCATTCTCTTTCTGAAGCCGTTTGAGTTCCTTCAGTTGGTCAGTTCCCATTCCACCATATTGCTTACGCCAGCGATAGAACGTCTGTTCTGTTATCTGCACCTGTCGGATAGCATCGGCGCGCGGCATTCCCTGCCCGCACAGTACCTCAACCTGCCGTAACTTAGTGACAATCTCTTCCGGTTTATGACGCTTGATTCCCATATCTGATCCTCCGTTTCCTAACTATAGGGGCGGACCACTTCAAAGGGGGAGGATCA